>NZ_FCOY01000001.1 GCF_900018785.1 Xanthomonas massiliensis
CGCTGCGCGAGTCGATCGACCCGGAGGCCGACGGCAGGTACGGCGGCAGCGTCAACGGCCAGAGCGCGTTCAAGCCGGGTGCGGGCCGCGCACCGGGCGACGCCCCGGTGGAGGCGCTGGCGCAGCCGCGGTTGCTGGCCGAGAGCCCGGACCGGATCGCCCTGGCCAGCGCCAACAGCGGCGTGGCCTATGCCGGCGGCGCAATGCACTGGACGGTGCAGGACGACGCCCACCTGGCAGCGGGCCAGACCCTGTCGGCGGTGGCCGGCCGGCACGCCAGCCTGTTCGCCCAGGCCGGCCCGATCAAGGCGATCGCCGCCGCCGGCCCGGTGAGCCTGCAGGCCCACGCCGGCGAACTGGAACTGCTGGCCGACCAGGACGTGACGATCACCGCCACGGACGCCCGCATCGAAGTGCTGGCGCAGCAGAAGATCGTGCTGCAGGCCGGTCAGAGCGCGATCACGCTGGAGGCCGGGGACATCACCTTCGCCTGCCCGGGGGAGTTCACGGTCAAGGCCAGCCAGCAGCCGTTCCTGGGTGGGGAGAGTGGAGCGGTTGCATTGGAAGCACTGCCGGCAACCTTGACGCGGGGCATGTTCAGCCAGTCGATCGGGTTATTGGACTTTCCAATGCAATGGCTCCCGTTTTCCATGAAGCAGGTGCGGGCATATCAAGACAAGACTGCACTGGAAAGCGAAACACTGCCTCAGGACGTCTTTTTTACGCGAAGCTTCGCAACCGAGGAATCCAGCGAGCTGAGTTATGCAGTTGGTTTGCAAGAGTCCTGGGCAGTGGAGGAATTCATCGACGTCGCAGTTCCTGACGGCAATGATGACGAAACGGAGAATGCGTGATGGGTGCCGCCATCTCGGATCCCTATCTGGTGAAGCGCGGCGATACGCTTGGAGGTATCGCCAAGCGAGCCGGTCGTTCAGTCCGGGAACTGATGAAATGGAATGGACTGAAGAACCCGGACCTGATCCATCCGGGACAAAGTCTCTATCTGTCCGAAAAAAGCGCTTTCGGTCTGGAGGTCGTGTTTCTGGATGCCCTGCACAGTCCCGTCGAAAATCTTCGCTACCAGGTCAAGTTCGATGGGAAAACAGTCTCCGGTATCACTCCAGGCAGTGGTCGAATGCCGCCGATCGTGACCAGCAGTGCGACATCAGCGGTCGAAGTGCTGGTGCAGGATCTGCAGGGCCAGTGGCAGAGCATCTGCAGGACGACCTCCGATTACGGCAGAAAACTGTTGACGCTGGTCAGCGGAGCCGTGGTCATCAAGGACAGGACGGAGAAACATCCGGCATCGGCCCCGGCACGACCACAGGAGCCGTCACCTCCGATCCAACAGGCCGATACTGGCGAGCAGGTCCCTCCTCCAGTTCCGGCGACGGGTACGGCAAGCCGTAACAATCCTTCGGTGAAGACCCGGAAAACACAGGGCCGGCAAGGTCAATCCATCATCCAGGTTAGCGTCGACATCCCGCAGGGATTGCTCGATCTGTTTGCCAACTATAAGGGGGGCGAGATTTCCGAGAAGGAATGGGCGGCCACAGCCGCAAGAATAGAATGCGAGCCGGAAGTATTGAGGGCGATCGCCAAAGTCGAAAGCGGTGGGCGCTCGGCTTTCTGGCGGATGAACAAGGCCGATGGAGCCCTCGTCCCGGCGATTCTGTACGAACGACACTATTTCAGTCGCGAAACGGGCGGGAAATTCGACTCGGGCCATCCCGATATTTCCTGGTCGGTGCCGTATCGAAAGAAAAGCCTGATAGGAAAGGTGGATGCAAAGATGTCGGATGGACGGGTGGATGCAGATGATGCGTATGGCGACTATGCATCCTCGTACCTGCGTCTGGTCAATGCCTATCGCCTGGCTCCGGATGCGGCGCTCAAGTCATGTTCCTGGGGCAAGTTCCAGATCATGGGGTCGAACTTCAAGTTGTGTGGTGAACGCGATATAGATGGGTTCATTATTAAAATGTGCACCTCGGAGGCGGCGCAGATCGGCTTGCTGGCAGAGTTCATTCGTCGCAAACCGCGTGCTTGGAAGAACCCCAAGAACAAAAAGCTTGGCAAGGAGATATCCCTTCATGAGGCGGTGAAGGCCAAGAACTGGGCGGCGATAGCGTTCAACTACAACGGTCCTGGCTATAAGGCCTACAGGTACGACGAAAAGATGAGGGAAGCATATGCTGAAATTAAGAATGCCAGGTAACGTCTTCGGCCTTGCAGGCATCGCATTGCTGATGGTTGCCGGGGCAGCCCGCTCGGATATCCGTCTGGATGGTAATTTCTATACCGATCGGAGCGTAAGCCCGGCCGTTAGGGAGGCGGAAGGCTTGGAGGAGGCCGCAATTGCATATTCGAAGCAGCTTAGTGCCATAACGCCAGCTGATTCCGTCATGGGGAGACCTGAGAAAGGGCTATCCTTTAAGTTGTATTTCGACGATATCAAATATTACATCGTACCCGTACGTTTCATGGCCCGGGATAGGCCTGGTGAGGCCTGCACGCCTGCAGATTTCAAGGGTGCCCCCACCTACATGTGCAAAGAAGGGCAGCGGTACAAGGATTCATGTCATCTTATATTCCTCGACGATAATCTCAAACCGGCCGGAGCTTATCGTATTCGAATCGATGAGCCGTTCGATGTTTTCTGCAATGCGGACATCGCAATGGGGGTTTACGACAAGAAGAAAAACGAGCTTCTTGTGACGTTCCAGTACTTTCCGATCGATCGCAAAGCAGCGAGCAAGATCAGCGAGGTCGGGTCCGGCTGGATACGCATGACTTCGCTGTTCAGACTGAAGCAGAGCAACGGGCGGATCGAGGTCGAGCAGGACGACACCTGTCTCAAGAATCCCAACCGGATCGAGACCATTCCGGATGCGCGAAAGGAATTGAGAGCCTGTGGGGCGAGGCTTAGTAAGTAGCTGTCATTGAGGGAGTCAATATTTAAGCTTTACTCGATGCGGTAATGAACCAGCTCAAGGGCGCTGAGTGAACCGGTGAACCGGCCCACGGCACCCGGCCTGCAGACCGCGCGGGTGGTGGGACTGCCTGAGGCGGCGGTCACCGCCAACCGCGACCACCAGGTGCGCATCCAGTTCGATTGGCAGCGTGGCGCCGTGCCCAATGCCGGTGGCCTGGCGGGCGAGGAGGCTGCCCACGACCATGC
>NZ_FCOY01000002.1 GCF_900018785.1 Xanthomonas massiliensis
CGGTGGTACGGCCTGGGCGGCCTGGGCGGCCGCGCGGGCGATGCCGCCGTCGGCCAGCAGTGGCAGGCCAAGGCCCAGTGCCAGGGCCAGTGCGATCCGGGTGCTTCGGTTCTTCATCGGGGACTCCGAGGGGGTCAGAAGTGGACGGTCACGTCCACGCCGTAGGTGCGCGGATCGTTGAAGATGCCGGTCTGGCCGAGGGCGGCGCTGTTGAGCTTGTAGAACAGGTGTTCCTCGTCCAGCAGGTTGCGGGCCCACAGCGAGAAGGCGATGGTCGAGCCGGTGCTGTTCAGCGGGACGTCGATCAGCGCCACGCGAGCATTCACCACGAACGAGCTGTCGGTGAGCGTCTGGTCGTATTCGCTGGTGTAGAAGCCGTCGGACCAGTTGCCGTCGAGATGGAACTTGAGCCCGGAGAAGTTGGCGAACGGCACCAGGTAGTCCAGCGACACGGTGCCGGCGTTCTTCGGGGCAAGCAGCGGTTGCACGGTGACCTCCACGCCCGCGCCGAACGGGTCGACGGCGGTCAGCGCATCGATCTTGGTGTAGGCGTAGTTGAGACCCAGGGTCAGGTTGTCCGCCGGCATCACGCTGAACTCCAGTTCCGCGCCGCGCGAGGTACCGGTGCTGAGGGCGTTGGTGGTGACCATCGTGGTGCGGGTCTCGCCGCTGTTCGGGTCGAACGGCAGGGTGAAGTCGATCTGCCTGTGCTTGATCTTCGAATCGAACAGCGCCAGGTTCAGGCGTGCGCGGTTGTCCCAGAACTGCGACTTGAAGCCGAGCTCGAACGCGCTCACTTCTTCCGGGCCGAAGGCGGTGTAGGTGGTGGAGCGCGAGTTGGCGCCGCCGGCCTTGAAGCCGGTGCTGTACTTGGCATACACCATTGCGCTGTCGCCCAGGTCGTAGGCGATGTTCACCATCGGGTCGAAGCGCCCCCAGGTATCGTGGAAGGCGAGGTCGGTGGCCATGCCGTTGACCGTGTAGAGGCTGCCCTTCTTGTCGTCGCGGGTGTAGCGGCCGCCGGCGGTCAGGTGCAGGCGCTCGAGCGAGGCCGGCGTCCAGGTGGCCTGGCCGAAGAGGCCCAGGCTGTCGGTCCAGGCCTTGCTGGCGCGATCGATGCGGATGTTGGCCAGGTCCAGCGGGTTGGTTTCCGGGTTCAGCGTGTAGCTGTTGCCGTCCGGTCCCCACAGCAGCATGTTCGGCGTCTGCGCGTTGTCGCCCGCGGTCTCGTGGTAGTAGAAGGCGCCGGCCAGGAACTGCACCTGCGAGGTGTTGCCGATCAGCTGGAATTCCTGGCTGTACTGGTGCTGGTAGACCTGCGCCAGGCTGTAGCGGCCGAAGGCGGTGTACGGGCCTCCATAGGCGGAAATCGCATCGACCAGGCCCATGTCGAACTGGCCCTGGGTGAGCTCGCGGTAGGAGCTGATGGACTTCAGTTCCAGGTTGTCGCCGAGCGTCCAGTCCAGGGTGAGCAGGTGGCCGCTGGTGCGGCCGATGTTGTCTTCCTGCGGGCCACCCAGGATGGAGGAATCGCGCCGGTCCGTGCTGGCGCCGGCCTGCTGCAGCGGGCTCATGTACGGGCCGGCCACCAGCACCTGCGTGTGGTACGGGGTGGTGGCGTCGTAGGAGCGGTCGAACGCGTACAGCGCGGAGAAGGTGTCGCTGGGCTGCCACAGCGCGCTCAGCCGCGCGCCGCGCTTGTCGTAGCTGTTGAAGTCGCGCTCGCCGTGCATCGGGTTGTCGGTGGTGCCGCCGCGCTTGGCCTGCACCGCGTCGATCTTGAAGCTGAAGTCGCCGACCTTGGGCAGGTCCAGGTGCAGGCCGCTGCTGTAGCCGCTGTAGTTGGACACGCCGGCGTTGACGCTGCCGCCGAACTCGCCGGTAGGCTGCCGGGTGACGATGCTGATCGCGCCGCCCTCGGTGTTGCGGCCGAACAGCGTGCCTTGCGGCCCCTTCAGCACTTCGATGCGCTCCACGTCGTAGAGCATGCTGCCCAGGCCCTGCGCGCGGCCCATGAACACGCCATCGACGTACACGCCCACGCCGGCGTCGCGCGCAGGCTGGTTGGCATCGCTGGAGGCGCCGATGCCGCGGATGCCGATGTTCAGCGCGGAACTGCGGGTGGCGAACGGGGTCACCCGCAGCGACGGGATCGAACCATCGGCCAGGCTGCCGATCGAGATCGCGCTGCGGTCCTTCAGCGCTTCGGCGTCCACGACGGAGACGGAGATCGGCGTCTCCTGCAGGTTGGTCGCGCGCTTCTGCGCGGTGACCACGACCTGGTCCAGCGCGACCACGTCGCGGGCGGCGGTGTCGGCGGAGGAGGCGTCGGCAGGAGTGTCGGCGTCGTCGGCCATGGCGAGGGCCGGCAGGGCGGTGGCGACGGCAAGGGCCAGCAGTTGGCGGTGCAGCGGGACGTGGCGCATCGGCTTGGTTCGTGGGAGTGGGGGCCGGCGCAGTCTGGTTGCCCAAAATGACGAATGAATGACCGTTCATTCATGAGATGGCTGGCGTACCATCCGCGCACCCTGGACATCCTCACGCCGCCGATGACGCCGAAGGTCCCTGCTGTCCCGTCCGTCGAAGACACCGCTGCCACCCGTGTGGAGGCCCAGCGCCAGCGCATCCTCGATGCCGCCCAGCGCTGTTTCATCGCCCGCGGGTTCCATGCCGGCTCCATCAGCGAGATCGCGGCGCAGGCGGATATCAGCCAGGGACTGATGTATCGCTACTTCGAGAACAAGCGGGCATTGATCCTGGCGCTGATCGAGCGCCAGCTCGTGCATGACAAGGGCGCGATCGGCCACATGCCGGCATCGCCGGACCTGGTCGAAGGCCTGCTGGGCTGCTACCGGCAGTGGGCACGCGGGGAGACGCTGGATACGCGCGGCAACACCATCGCCAACGTCGCCCTGTATGCGGAGATCACCGCCGAGGCGCAGCGCGACCCGGTGGTGGCCGAGGTCCTGCGCCGGTACGACAAGCAGACCGGCGCCGCCATCGCCGACTGGTTGCGCCAGTACGACCTGGCGCGGGGACGCACGGTGGACGAGGGCGACCTCGTCCGGCGCACCCTGCTGCTGCGGTTGCTGGTGGAAGGCCTGGCGATGCGCGCCGTGCGCGATCCCGACCTGGCGCCGGACACCGTTCGTCAGCTGCTGGCAAACGTGATCTCGAACGTGCTGGCCGAGTGAGGCCGGTCCGGCCGGCATGCTGTCGCCCGGCGCCGGACTCGCACATGTGCCGGTTGGATTTGCCGGAGCGTTGGCAACCGCCCTGCCACGCAACCGGGCCGAGTCGCGCAGTGCGGTAGCGCCCGGCTGGGATTCGGCAGGCATGGGGCGAAGCAGCCGGGAAAGGGGGGGCGCAGTGGGCCGGTTGCCAGGCAGGGTCACCGGTTTCCTGTGCGCCATGGCCAGCGGGCGGACGAGAGCGCCATGTGCCGGCTGACATGCCCTCCTGCAACGACGACAATTCAACCGCGACTATGCCGCTCCCATGCCCTGCCGGGCGGCGGCGAGCCCGGCCCGTGCGCGTTGGCAGCGGTGGGGAGGGCATCGGCCACGAGGCAGGCCATTTCTCCGCGTAGGCCTTTCGATCCGGCTCCGGCTCTGGCTCCGGTCGTGGGCGGGCGAAATCGCGGGTCGTGGCATTGGTCTGGCGTGGGTGGACCCGGTCGGCGCGGCAGCGGGGACTGGGCAATAATCGCCGGCATCCTTTCCGCGGTATCGCATCCCGATGCGCAGCCTGGTGCTGGCTCTTGGCCTGTTCCCGTTCGCGTCACCGGCGCTGGCGCTGGCGCAGGGCGCGCGGGTCGCGCCGGCGCCCGGGTGCCTGGACGCGCGCACCGTGAGCGAGATGCGCCAGCCCGGGCCCGGGGAGGTGGTCGTCAACACCACGGCCGGGACGAATTACCGCATCGGCCTGGCCGCCGACTGCCCGGGGCTGGAGGCCGATCCGGACGCGCAGCTGCTCGCCAGGGAGGGCTGGGTGTGCGGCGCCGGGCAGGAGTTCGTGCGCAGCGGCGAGAGGCTGTGCCCCGTGGTGCGCATCGAGCGCATCGATGCCCGCGACTATGCCGCGGCCGCGCGTCGTGCCGACAGCACGGGCGTGACGACGTTGCCGACGGTATCGGTGCGCCCGGGAGAGCCGGAGAAGCGCCGCGGCTTCGGCGGTTCATACCGCTACTGCTTCGATCCGCGCGGCATGCGCAGCTGGAGCGAGGACCCGCGCGGCCTGACCGTGGAGGTCGCGCCGCGGCGCAATGCCGGCAACCGCCGGTACCGGGTGGAACTGGCGGGCAGCTGCCCGATCCTGGGCTCCTCGCCTACGCTCGATTTCGAGTCGGGCATGGGCATCGGCGTGATCTGCGGCAACCCGGGCGACGTGATCGTGTCCACGCTGGACCGGCCGGGGCTGGACGTGCAGGCGCCCAGCCGCCTGGTCAGCGGCGCGCGCTGTGCGATCACCGCGGTCTATCCGCAGGACTGACGCGGCCGGCGCGGCGTCCCGCCTGCGGGTGGCGCCCGTGCGCGAATGTCGGGGCCGCGGATCGCTTGACGCGTTCTGCACTGCCCGGGGGCCAGGAGCCTTCGATCTCGGCCGGCGATCGCCTGCTGCGCGATCGTTGCGGCCCGGTTGCACCTGGTGATGTCCCTGGATGCAAGGCGGACCGCGCCTGCAGGAAGACGGGATGGCCCGCGACACTGCATGGCCATCGCGCGGAAGCGGGATCGCCGCGAGTACGGCCTTGGCACTGTCGTGGCATCGCCTGCTGCCGGATCGTGCCCGCGGCGGCGCAGCCCGTCCATGGCACCGCGCCTCATCGTTCCTGGCCACCGGCGGGTGCCGCCCGGGCGCGTCAGCGAGCGGTATCCACCGATTTGGCGCGTTCCAGGCCAGTGGCCATCAGCCGCCGCGTGCTGGCCAGGTACTCGCATACCGGCTTGCCCTGGCAGGCCGGGATCAGCTCGCTGTCGAGGCGCTGCAGGATCTGGCTGTACTGCATCGCCATCGTGTTGGTGAACGCGGTGCGGTAGGAGTTCTCGTCGTCGTAGGCCGCCAGCGCGTCGAGCCGGCTTTTCGCACCTGCCTGCTGCACCTGCACCGCCGGGCCCGATTCCACCGCGCCGAGCGCGCGGCCGCGCGCGATGTTGTCGTTGTGCTGGCGGACCACCTGGCGCGCGAAATCCTCGGTGGACGAGCCGATGTGCCGGTCGATGGCCTGCTGCGCCAGGGCTACCAGGTTCCGGTCGAGCACCGCCACGGTGCCCAGGATCTCCGCATCGTTGCGGGCAAGCGGCGCGCCCGCATCCATCGCCCGCGGCTCGCTGGCCACGTGCGGGGCGGTGCTCGAGGTCGGGTCGCCCGGACGGTTGCACGCGCCCAACAGGGCGAGGGCGACGAGCAGCACGCCCGGGCGAAAGGCGATGGGGCGAGGGACGATCGTGTCTGCGTTCATGGGGCGGACTCCGCGGGATCGGGGACTGCGTGGCGGCGATACGTGCCGGCGATGCATTTCGGCGAGGGTGGGCCGGTGTCCTTCGGCGCTGGTGCTGGCGTGGATGGGAGATACGGGGTGAGGTCGCCGGCCGGGCATCGGGACGACGCATCCCGGAGGCAGGGCATTCCCGTCGTCGCGCGCCCCGCAATGGCGGGTTCGCGCCGACGCGGTGATGGTCGCGGCCGGCCGGTTGCCGGGCGCTCGCGCACAGGCCTGCGGATGGGGGGCGTTCCTGTGCGGGTCGGCGTCGGACATGTCGTGGTCCTTTCCACGCGCCTTGCCGTTGCCCAGCGTGTTCGGAGCGTGCGCGTTCCCGCGGTCGCCAACCCGGCCGGGGGATGGGCGGCCTTCCATGTCACTGGCCTGGCTCCCATGGGGCGTACGAACGGCACGCGATGGCCGCCGCGCAGGCGCGTATGGCCTCATACCACCACCGCGCCGCCGGCGATGGTGAGCAACGCGCCCGAGGTGTAGCTGGCCCGGTCGCTGGCCAGCATCACGTAGGCCGAGGCCAGCTCCGCGGGTTGCCCGGGCCGGCCGAAGGGCGTGCTCGCGCCGAACGTTTCAACCTCCTCGGCTGCCATGCCCGCGGGGATCAGCGGTGTCCAGATCGGGCCGGGCAGCACTGCGTTGACGCGGATATGGCGCTCGGCCAGCAGCCCGGCCAGGCCGATCGTGAGGTTGGCCAGCGCTCCCTTGGTCGCCGCGTACGGCAGCAGGTTGGGATTGGGCCGCATGGCGTTCACCGAGGCGGTATTGATGATGGCGCCGCCGCCTTCCAGCAACGGCACGCTCAGCCGCACCAGGTTGAAGACGGCATGGACGTTGGTGTCGAAGGTCTTGTGCCACTCCTCCAGGCTGATCGCGTCGAAACTGTCGAAATAGCGCTGGTAGGCGGCGTTGTTGACCAGGATGTCGAGTCCGCCGAGTTCGTCGTCGACCTGCTCGATCAGCGCGCGTGCCTGGTCCGGGTCGCTGATGTCGCAGGCGATGCGCACGGCCTTGCTTCCGGCTTCTTCGATCAGCCTGGCGATGCGTTCGGCATCGTCGCGGTCGTCGGGCAGGAAGGCGATCGCCACGTCCGCGCCTTCGCGTGCGAAGGCGATGGCCACCGCCGCGCCGATGCCCGAATCCCCGCCGGTGACCAGCGCCTTCTTGCCGCGCAGCTGGCCGCTGCCGACATAGCTCGCCTCGCCATGGTCGGGGCGGGGAGCCATGCGGTCGGTCTTTCCGGGGAACGCCTGCTGCTGGCGCTTGAACGGCGGCGCGGGATATCGAGGAAACGACATGGTCTGCTCCTGCGATTCGGCAGTGCATTGTCGAGGGCGTGCCGTTAAAGGGGCGGCCACGTCGCACCCGTGCGTCCTCACGCGGCGTGTAGATACGACGAGCGCCGCTCGGCGCGCGTTGGACGAGGTGGCGGCGTGTCGAACGGCTTTACTGCCCGGCACTGCCCGCTGGATGGCTCCGGCTGGATTGCAGGCTCGACCATGGTCATCCTGCGATGCCGCGATGCCGCGATGCCGCGATGCCGCGATGCCGCGATGTCGCGACGCCGCAGGCACTTGTCCGGATGCTGCGCGCCTGGGCGGCGTGGATCGCGCGAGGTACCGCGCAAGTGGACGAGAGCGGTGGCGTGCAGGGCGCGGTTGTCTCCCGCGTCTCGTGGGTGATCGCGATGCCCGCGCGGCCACCGCCGTCGCACGTTGCGGTGCAGGAGGCCGCCGGGCGGTCCCGGGATGGCCGGCCGGCCGGTTGCTCGGTGGCACGTCCGGACGCATGCCCGCGGGCGGTTGCAGGCAACTGCGCCGCAATGCCGATACGCCCGGCACGTTCCCAGGACCGGCCTGCCGGCGTCGTCAAGCGGGGGTGACGGCGGCGGGTGCATAGTGGCGCCGTCCCCCGCCCCATCGTCCGGCTCGCGGGTGTCACGGGTCGCATCGGCACCGTGTCCCGGCACCGGCGCCCCAGGTCCGATAGCCGGGTCGTGTGCCACCCTGTCCCTGGTCGTATCCCCTCATTGGAGCCTCGTAATGAAGACCACGAAGAAGTTCGTCCGGCGCCTGGCCATCTCGCTGGCGGCCGGTCTTGCGCTGCCGGTCATGACCGCGCTGGCCGCCCTGCCGCAGGGTGCCACCGCGCCGGAGTTCAGCCTGAAGGCGGCCCTGGCCGGCAAGCCGATGACCTTCGACCTCGACCAGGCGCTCAAGCGCGGGCCGGTGGTGCTGTATTTCTTCCCGGCCGCCTTCACCGCCGGCTGTACCCTGGAAGCCCACCGCTTCGCCGAGGCGACCCCGGAGTTCGAGAAGCTGGGCGCGACCGTGGTCGGCGTCACCGCCGGCAACATCGAGCGGGTGGAGGAGTTCTCCAGCGTCGAGTGCCGCGACAAGTTCGCCGTCGCCGCCGACCCGGGCGCCAAGGTGGCGGCGAAGTTCGATGCCACCATGCAGGCCGACGGCAAGGTGCTGTCCAACCGCACCTCGTTCGTGATCGCGCCGGACCACAAGATCCTGCTCAGCTATACCGACCGCAGCCCCGAGAAGCACGTGCAGATGGCGATGGACGCGGTCAAGGCGTACCAGGCTGGCAAGAAGTAGGGCCCGGCGCCGCTGCGCCGGGCCGGGCAGGGATGCCGGTGCCGCCGGCCATCCCGCGATCGGGCCGGCCGCACCGTTTTCCGGGTGTGCGCCTCGCAGCCTGGACGCGCTACCCTGCCGCGCTCGTTCCCCGACATCGCATCGCCATGGCCATCCGCAACCCGCTCCAGGAACAACTGCTCAAGGCCGGCCTGGCCAAGAAGGGCAAAGTGGACCAGATCGCGCGCGAGCAGGCGCGGGCGCGCCACGGCAAGGGTGCGCCGGCACCGGCCGCGGCCGACAAGGTCGATGCCGCGCGCCTGCAGGCCGAGCGTGCCGAGCGCGACCGCGCCCTGGCCGCCGAGCGCAACGCCCAGGTGCGCCTGCACGAGCGCCAGGCGCAGGTCCGCCAGATCGTGCAGACGCACCAGGTCAAACGCGCTGGCGAGCTGGAATACCGCTTCGCCGACGGCAACGCCATCCGCACGTTGCTGGTGGACGCCCAGCAGCGTGCCCAGCTGGCCAGCGGCGCGCTGGTGATCGTGCGCCACGACGACGGCGTGGCACTGGTGCCGCGCGCGACGGCGGAGAAGATCCGCGAGCGCGACGCCACTGCGATCCTGGCCGATCACGGTACCGCGCCCGCTCCGGCCTCCGAGGCGGGCGACGACGGCTTCTACGACCAGGAGCGCTTCAAGGTGCCCGACGACCTGGTCTGGTGATGCACCGCCCGGGGCCTTGCCGGCGGCAAGGGCTTGGCGTGCGTCATGACGACGGCGTGGTGCTGGTACCACGCGTGACACGGGGAAGACCTCTAGCGTGACGCCAGTGCGATCCAGGTCGATCACGGGGATCCTGCACCGGCCTCCGAAGCGGGCGGCGATGGTTTCCAAGACCAGGCGCGCCTCAAGGTGCCTGGCGACCGGGTCTATTGACGCACCGTTCGTCCTGGGTCTTGCCGCCGGCAAGGACTCGGCGTGCGTCATGACGATGGCGTGGTGCTGGTACCACGCGCGACACGGGGAAGACGCCAGTGCGATCCAGGTCGATCACGGGGATCCTGCACTGGCCTCCGAAGCGGACGACGGTGGCTTCCACGACCGGGGGTGCTTCAAGGTGCCCGACGACCTGGTCTGGTGATGCACCGCCCGTCGCCTTGCCGGCGGCAAGGGCTCGGCGTGCGTCACGACGACGGCGTGGTGCGGGTGCGGCGCGGCGGCGGAGAAGATCCTGGAGCGTGACGCCGTGCGATCCAGGTTCGATCATGATGATCCCGCACCGGCCTCCGAAGCGGGCGGCGACGGTTTCCAAGACCAGGAGCGCCTCAAGGTGTCGGGCGACCTGGCCTGGCGACATTCCGCTCGTTGGGCGCCATGCAGCCGGCAAGGGCTCAGCGTGGCGAGCCGGCGTGTGGCGGAAATGGCGCCGGACGGGAGTGGTTTTGCTCTCCTGCCATGGGCTCCTGTTGCCGGGCATGTCCGCGATCCGCGGTGCGCCTGCGCCGCATCGCGCCGGCGATGCGGCCGGATGAACGGATCGCGGTACCGCACTTGCCGGTGCTTGAGGTGGCGGGACGTCGCCCTGGCTATGTGCAGCCCGTCGTTGGTAGACGCAACCGGGCAGGCGTGGCGGCGCTGATGTCGCCGGCAGTCCGTGGATATCGTGTCGGCGCACGGTGCGGATATCGATCCCGGCCCGCATCCCGGCCATGCAGCGGTGCAGGCGAGGCTGGCGTGGGAGCGAAGTCGCCGGACGGGACGTCGCTCTGGCCTGTACGTCCGGGATCCGAAGGCGCGGCCGGGTCGGCGTGGCGGTGGTGAAGTCGGCAGCGATGCGCGAATGCCTGGGTGTCGCTCGGCGCAGGGATGGCGATCCCGGCGTGCATTCCGCCCGCGCGGCCATGCGGGTGTGGCCGACGTGGGACGGCAGTCGCCGAGGCCCCCGAACGTGGACGGCAGGCCGCCGGATCCGTGCTGTTCACGCCGCACCCGTACCGGCGCCGGCAAGCTGGCCTCTGCTCCGCCGCGCATGCCGAAATGGACGACGCACGCCGAACCCCGGATGGACGTTACCTCGTGGTCCGTGGCCGCCTGTGGCGCACCGCGGATCCGCGCCTGCCGCCGGACCGGCGCGACGCGTTGGTCAAGGCGCTGATGGCGGCCCGGCGCGAGGTCGGCGCCGCTCGCCGCGCCGGCGACGTCGAGCGCCTGGCGGCGGCCCGGGCCGCGGTGGACGCGGCCAAGGTCGCGCTGGGCGAGCGCGGACCGCCGTGGTGGGACGACGGTGCGCCGGACTACAACCGCCACCTGGCCCGCAATACGCCCTATGCCGCCTGGTATGCGGCGTTGCCGGCGGCGGGCCCGGGCGCCGTTCGGGCCACCGGTACGAGGCCGGGGATCGTGCGCGGGCGCGGCGGCCACGCGGCGGGAGATGCCGGGAGGCGGGGAACCCTCCCCGCGAAGTCGTCCGGCTGACCGTGCGGCGGGGGCGTCTGGGCGCCGCTCCGCTCCCTCCCGATGCCGGTTTGCGGCGGACCTGCATTGATCCAGATCCTTGTGCCGCCCGCCAGGCCGGGCCAAGGTGCAGGTGTTCCCGTTCCACCGGTGGCCGATCGAAGGCCACCTTTCCCGCACTTGCCAGAGGAGCCGCCATGTTTCCCGAATACCGCGACCTGATCACCCGCCTGAAAGGCAGCGACGAGCGCTTCACCCGCCTGTTCGACGAGCACAACGCGCTGGACCACCAGGTCAGGAGCCTGGAGACCGGCACCGGCACGCAGGCGCAGATCGAGGCGCTGAAGAAGCAGAAGCTGGCGCTGAAGGACCAGCTCTATGCCTTCCTGCAGAAGGCGGCGGGCAACGCCTAAGCGATACGCGCCCGGCACCGACCGGGCGTGGCGCCGCAGCGGGGCGGGACGCGTCTTCCAGACCCGCTGCGATCAGGCCGCCAGCGCCATCCGCACGCGCGGGGTCAGGGCGACGTTGTCGCGCTCGCTCATCAGCTGCAGCTCGCCGTCCTGGATCATCGCGGTCAGGCGCATGCTGCGTTCGAGCAGCGCCACGGCGCGCTCGATGGCGTCGGGATCGAGGTCGATGACGGTCAGGTGCTTGAGCCGTGCCAGCGTGGCGGCATGCCGGTTCCACCAGATGTCGGCGCTGTTGCCGCTGTAGTTGACGATCGTGACCCGGCGCGCGCGCCCGCAGGCCTTGCGGATGCGGCTCTCGTCCGGCTGGCCCAGGTCGATCCAGTGCACGATGTCGCCGGTGTAGTCGCGTTGCCACAGGTCGGGTTCTTCCTCGTTGCTGAGGCCGCGTCCGAACTCCAGGCGTTCGTCGGCATGCAGCGCGAAGGCGACCAGCCGCGCCATCAGCCGTTCCGGGGTTTCGGAGGGATGCTGCGCCAGGGTCAGGCCATGCTCGGCGTAGTAGTGCCGGTCCATGTCGCTGACCTGCAGCTCCAGCCGGTAGATCGTTGCATTGGGGGCCATGGGCGCGCCTGCTCGAAAGAGACGCGATTGTAGTGGCCAGCGATGAACGGCGAGCGGCGACGCCGGGTGGGTGGGTGAGCGGTTCACTTCCGTCGCCACGTGTTTTGCGCGCGGTGCGCGGCGATGTGGGCGACGCCGGGGGGACGCAGGTGTCGCCGGCACCGCGGCCGCCGGCGCTGGTCGAGGGGGCGACGCTGCCGAAGCGACGTGCGGCCGGGACCGTCGATCATGTCGCCGCGGCCTTGGCGGGGCCAGCCATGGTGCGCCCCGTCAGCGGTGGGATGCGGCCGTGGCCGCGGAACCCGATGCCGCCCGGAAGCGCGGCGACGGGCGGCTGCCGATGCGCGCGGCGCATCCCGTGCGCTGCGTCGCCGGGGCGATTCCATGCGGCAGCGTGGTCGCCGTGCCCGGCAGAGCAGTGGTGCGATGCCCCGGAAGGGAGCAGCGCGCGGAGGCGCGGCCGATACCGCGCGCGCAGCCTGTCGCGGCCGCCAAACGATGGCAAACGGCGCAATATTTTCCATGGTCTGATACCGCGTCCTTCGCAACTTGAATGGCCACTGCCCCGGTTCCGGAAACAGCCCCGCGCTCAAGTTGCAGATAGGTTCGGAGCCTATATTTGCCCTTCGTCAGACCCTGTGCCCTGGAAGAAGCCGCTGCCATGAAAGCCGTTCTCTACGCGTCGATGCTGGCCGTCCTGTGTGCCGTGGCGACGGCGCAGGCCCACGATGGGCCGCGTGGCGATGGACCGCGCCGGGGCGCGCCGGCGGCCGGGCGCGGCGGCCCGGGGCCCGGGCCCGCGGACCATCGCCGGTTCTACGGGGACTATCGCCATTTCGGTCCGGACGACCGCGCGCTGTGGGCGCGCGGTGGCTGGCGCCACGAGTACCACGATGGCCGCTGGGGCTGGTGGTGGTTCGTGGACGGCCTGTGGTACTGGTACGACCAGCCGGTCTATCCCTATCCCACGACGGTGTCGGTGGTGACCTACGCCCCGCCGGCGCCGGCGGGGCGTAGGTCACCACCGACACCGTCGTGGGATAGGGATAGACCGGCTGGTCGTACCAGTACCACAGGCCGTCCACGAACCACCACCAGCCCCAGCGGCCATCGTGGTACTCGTGGCGCCAGCCACCGCGCGCCCACAGCGCGCGGTCGTCCGGACCGAAATGGCGATAGTCCCCGTAGAACCGGCGATGGTCCGCGGGCCCGGGCCCCGGGCCGCCGCGCCCGGCCGCCGGCGCGCCCCGGCGCGGTCCATCGCCACGCGGCCCATCGTGGGCCTGCGCCGTCGCCACGGCACACAGGACGGCCAGCATCGACGCGTAGAGAACGGCTTTCATGGCAGCGGCTTCTTCCAGGGCACAGGGTCTGACGAAGGGCAAATATAGGCTCCGAACCTATCTGCAACTTGAGCGCGGGGCTGTTTCCGGAACCGGGGCAGTGGCCATTCAAGTTGCGAAGGACGCGGTATCAGACCATGGAAAATATTGCGCCGTTTGCCATCGTTTGGCGGCCGCGACAGGCTGCGCGCGCGGTATCGGCCGCGCCTCCGCGCGCTGCTCCCTTCCGGGGCATCGCACCACTGCTCTGCCGGGCACGGCGACCACGCTGCCGCATGGAATCGCCCCGGCGACGCAGCGCACGGGATGCGCCGCGCGCATCGGCAGCCGCCCGTCGCCGCGCTTCCGGGCGGCATCGGGTTCCGCGGCCACGGCCGCATCCCACCGCTGACGGGGCGCACCATGGCTGGCCCCGCCAAGGCCGCGGCGACATGATCGACGGTCCCGGCCGCACGTCGCTTCGGCAGCGTCGCCCCCTCGACCAGCGCCGGCGGCCGCGGTGCCGGCGACACCTGCGTCCCCCCGGCGTCGCCCACATCGCCGCGCACCGCGCGCAAAACACGTGGCGACGGAAGTGAACCGCTCACCCACCCACCCGGCGTCGCCGCTCGCCGTTCATCGCTGGCCACTACAATCGCGTCTCTTTCGAGCAGGCGCGCCCATGGCCCCCAATGCAACGATCTACCGGCTGGAGCTGCAGGTCAGCGACATGGACCGGCACTACTACGCCGAGCATGGCCTGACCCTGGCGCAGCATCCCTCCGAAACCCCGGAACGGCTGATGGCGCGGCTGGTCGCCTTCGCGCTGCATGCCGACGAACGCCTGGAGTTCGGACGCGGCCTCAGCAACGAGGAAGAACCCGACCTGTGGCAACGCGACTACACCGGCGACATCGTGCACTGGATCGACCTGGGCCAGCCGGACGAGAGCCGCATCCGCAAGGCCTGCGGGCGCGCGCGCCGGGTCACGATCGTCAACTACAGCGGCAACAGCGCCGACATCTGGTGGAACCGGCATGCCGCCACGCTGGCACGGCTCAAGCACCTGACCGTCATCGACCTCGATCCCGACGCCATCGAGCGCGCCGTGGCGCTGCTCGAACGCAGCATGCGCCTGACCGCGATGATCCAGGACGGCGAGCTGCAGCTGATGAGCGAGCGCGACAACGTCGCCCTGACCCCGCGCGTGCGGATGGCGCTGGCGGCCTGATCGCAGCGGGTCTGGAAGACGCGTCCCGCCCCGCTGCGGCGCCACGCCCGGTCGGTGCCGGGCGCGTATCGCTTAGGCGTTGCCCGCCGCCTTCTGCAGGAAGGCATAGAGCTGGTCCTTCAGCGCCAGCTTCTGCTTCTTCAGCGCCTCGATCTGCGCCTGCGTGCCGGTGCCGGTCTCCAGGCTCCTGACCTGGTGGTCCAGCGCGTTGTGCTCGTCGAACAGGCGGGTGAAGCGCTCGTCGCTGCCTTTCAGGCGGGTGATCAGGTCGCGGTATTCGGGAAACATGGCGGCTCCTCTGGCAAGTGCGGGAAAGGTGGCCTTCGATCGGCCACCGGTGGAACGGGAACACCTGCACCTTGGCCCGGCCTGGCGGGCGGCACAAGGATCTGGATCAATGCAGGTCCGCCGCAAACCGGCATCGGGAGGGAGCGGAGCGGCGCCCAGACGCCCCCGCCGCACGGTCAGCCGGACGACTTCGCGGGGAGGGTTCCCCGCCTCCCGGCATCTCCCGCCGCGTGGCCGCCGCGCCCGCGCACGATCCCCGGCCTCGTACCGGTGGCCCGAACGGCGCCCGGGCCCGCCGCCGGCAACGCCGCATACCAGGCGGCATAGGGCGTATTGCGGGCCAGGTGGCGGTTGTAGTCCGGCGCACCGTCGTCCCACCACGGCGGTCCGCGCTCGCCCAGCGCGACCTTGGCCGCGTCCACCGCGGCCCGGGCCGCCGCCAGGCGCTCGACGTCGCCGGCGCGGCGAGCGGCGCCGACCTCGCGCCGGGCCGCCATCAGCGCCTTGACCAACGCGTCGCGCCGGTCCGGCGGCAGGCGCGGATCCGCGGTGCGCCACAGGCGGCCACGGACCACGAGGTAACGTCCATCCGGGGTTCGGCGTGCGTCGTCCATTTCGGCATGCGCGGCGGAGCAGAGGCCAGCTTGCCGGCGCCGGTACGGGTGCGGCGTGAACAGCACGGATCCGGCGGCCTGCCGTCCACGTTCGGGGGCCTCGGCGACTGCCGTCCCACGTCGGCCACACCCGCATGGCCGCGCGGGCGGAATGCACGCCGGGATCGCCATCCCTGCGCCGAGCGACACCCAGGCATTCGCGCATCGCTGCCGACTTCACCACCGCCACGCCGACCCGGCCGCGCCTTCGGATCCCGGACGTACAGGCCAGAGCGACGTCCCGTCCGGCGACTTCGCTCCCACGCCAGCCTCGCCTGCACCGCTGCATGGCCGGGATGCGGGCCGGGATCGATATCCGCACCGTGCGCCGACACGATATCCACGGACTGCCGGCGACATCAGCGCCGCCACGCCTGCCCGGTTGCGTCTACCAACGACGGGCTGCACATAGCCAGGGCGACGTCCCGCCACCTCAAGCACCGGCAAGTGCGGTACCGCGATCCGTTCATCCGGCCGCATCGCCGGCGCGATGCGGCGCAGGCGCACCGCGGATCGCGGACATGCCCGGCAACAGGAGCCCATGGCAGGAGAGCAAAACCACTCCCGTCCGGCGCCATTTCCGCCACACGCCGGCTCGCCACGCTGAGCCCTTGCCGGCTGCATGGCGCCCAACGAGCGGAATGTCGCCAGGCCAGGTCGCCCGACACCTTGAGGCGCTCCTGGTCTTGGAAACCGTCGCCGCCCGCTTCGGAGGCCGGTGCGGGATCATCATGATCGAACCTGGATCGCACGGCGTCACGCTCCAGGATCTTCTCCGCCGCCGCGCCGCACCCGCACCACGCCGTCGTCGTGACGCACGCCGAGCCCTTGCCGCCGGCAAGGCGACGGGCGGTGCATCACCAGACCAGGTCGTCGGGCACCTTGAAGCACCCCCGGTCGTGGAAGCCACCGTCGTCCGCTTCGGAGGCCAGTGCAGGATCCCCGTGATCGACCTGGATCGCACTGGCGTCTTCCCCGTGTCGCGCGTGGTACCAGCACCACGCCATCGTCATGACGCACGCCGAGTCCTTGCCGGCGGCAAGACCCAGGACGAACGGTGCGTCAATAGACCCGGTCGCCAGGCACCTTGAGGCGCGCCTGGTCTTGGAAACCATCGCCGCCCGCTTCGGAGGCCGGTGCAGGATCCCCGTGATCGACCTGGATCGCACTGGCGTCACGCTAGAGGTCTTCCCCGTGTCACGCGTGGTACCAGCACCACGCCGTCGTCATGACGCACGCCAAGCCCTTGCCGCCGGCAAGGCCCCGGGCGGTGCATCACCAGACCAGGTCGTCGGGCACCTTGAAGCGCTCCTGGTCGTAGAAGCCGTCGTCGCCCGCCTCGGAGGCCGGAGCGGGCGCGGTACCGTGATCGGCCAGGATCGCAGTGGCGTCGCGCTCGCGGATCTTCTCCGCCGTCGCGCGCGGCACCAGTGCCACGCCGTCGTCGTGGCGCACGATCACCAGCGCGCCGCTGGCCAGCTGGGCACGCTGCTGGGCGTCCACCAGCAACGTGCGGATGGCGTTGCCGTCGGCGAAGCGGTATTCCAGCTCGCCAGCGCGTTTGACCTGGTGCGTCTGCACGATCTGGCGGACCTGCGCCTGGCGCTCGTGCAGGCGCACCTGGGCGTTGCGCTCGGCGGCCAGGGCGCGGTCGCGCTCGGCACGCTCGGCCTGCAGGCGCGCGGCATCGACCTTGTCGGCCGCGGCCGGTGCCGGCGCACCCTTGCCGTGGCGCGCCCGCGCCTGCTCGCGCGCGATCTGGTCCACTTTGCCCTTCTTGGCCAGGCCGGCCTTGAGCAGTTGTTCCTGGAGCGGGTTGCGGATGGCCATGGCGATGCGATGTCGGGGAACGAGCGCGGCAGGGTAGCGCGTCCAGGCTGCGAGGCGCACACCCGGAAAACGGTGCGGCCGGCCCGATCGCGGGATGGCCGGCGGCACCGGCATCCCTGCCCGGCCCGGCGCAGCGGCGCCGGGCCCTACTTCTTGCCAGCCTGGTACGCCTTGACCGCGTCCATCGCCATCTGCACGTGCTTCTCGGGGCTGCGGTCGGTATAGCTGAGCAGGATCTTGTGGTCCGGCGCGATCACGAACGAGGTGCGGTTGGACAGCACCTTGCCGTCGGCCTGCATGGTGGCATCGAACTTCGCCGCCACCTTGGCGCCCGGGTCGGCGGCGACGGCGAACTTGTCGCGGCACTCGACGCTGGAGAACTCCTCCACCCGCTCGATGTTGCCGGCGGTGACGCCGACCACGGTCGCGCCCAGCTTCTCGAACTCCGGGGTCGCCTCGGCGAAGCGGTGGGCTTCCAGGGTACAGCCGGCGGTGAAGGCGGCCGGGAAGAAATACAGCACCACCGGCCCGCGCTTGAGCGCCTGGTCGAGGTCGAAGGTCATCGGCTTGCCGGCCAGGGCCGCCTTCAGGCTGAACTCCGGCGCGGTGGCACCCTGCGGCAGGGCGGCCAGCGCGGTCATGACCGGCAGCGCAAGACCGGCCGCCAGCGAGATGGCCAGGCGCCGGACGAACTTCTTCGTGGTCTTCATTACGAGGCTCCAATGAGGGGATACGACCAGGGACAGGGTGGCACACGACCCGGCTATCGGACCTGGGGCGCCGGTGCCGGGACACGGTGCCGATGCGACCCGTGACACCCGCGAGCCGGACGATGGGGCGGGGGACGGCGCCACTATGCACCCGCCGCCGTCACCGCCGCTTGACGACGCCGGCAGGCCGGTCCTGGGAACGTGCCGGGCGTATCGGCATTGCGGCGCAGTTGCCTGCAACCGCCCGCGGGCATGCGTCCGGACGTGCCACCGAGCAACCGGCCGGCCGGCCATCCCGGGACCGCCCGGCGGCCTCCTGCACCGCAACGTGCGACGGCGGTGGCCGCGCGGGCATCGCGATCACCCACGAGACGCGGGAGACAACCGCGCCCTGCACGCCACCGCTCTCGTCCACTTGCGCGGTACCTCGCGCGATCCACGCCGCCCAGGCGCGCAGCATCCGGACAAGTGCCTGCGGCGTCGCGACATCGCGGCATCGCGGCATCGCGGCATCGCGGCATCGCGGCATCGCAGGATGACCATGGTCGAGCCTGCAATCCAGCCGGAGCCATCCAGCGGGCAGTGCCGGGCAGTAAAGCCGTTCGACACGCCGCCACCTCGTCCAACGCGCGCCGAGCGGCGCTCGTCGTATCTACACGCCGCGTGAGGACGCACGGGTGCGACGTGGCCGCCCCTTTAACGGCACGCCCTCGACAATGCACTGCCGAATCGCAGGAGCAGACCATGTCGTTTCCTCGATATCCCGCGCCGCCGTTCAAGCGCCAGCAGCAGGCGTTCCCCGGAAAGACCGACCGCATGGCTCCCCGCCCCGACCATGGCGAGGCGAGCTATGTCGGCAGCGGCCAGCTGCGCGGCAAGAAGGCGCTGGTCACCGGCGGGGATTCGGGCATCGGCGCGGCGGTGGCCATCGCCTTCGCACGCGAAGGCGCGGACGTGGCGATCGCCTTCCTGCCCGACGACCGCGACGATGCCGAACGCATCGCCAGGCTGATCGAAGAAGCCGGAAGCAAGGCCGTGCGCATCGCCTGCGACATCAGCGACCCGGACCAGGCACGCGCGCTGATCGAGCAGGTCGACGACGAACTCGGCGGACTCGACATCCTGGTCAACAACGCCGCCTACCAGCGCTATTTCGACAGTTTCGACGCGATCAGCCTGGAGGAGTGGCACAAGACCTTCGACACCAACGTCCATGCCGTCTTCAACCTGGTGCGGCTGAGCGTGCCGTTGCTGGAAGGCGGCGGCGCCATCATCAATACCGCCTCGGTGAACGCCATGCGGCCCAATCCCAACCTGCTGCCGTACGCGGCGACCAAGGGAGCGCTGGCCAACCTCACGATCGGCCTGGCCGGGCTGCTGGCCGAGCGCCATATCCGCGTCAACGCAGTGCTGCCCGGCCCGATCTGGACACCGCTGATCCCCGCGGGCATGGCAGCCGAGGAGGTTGAAACGTTCGGCGCGAGCACGCCCTTCGGCCGGCCCGGGCAACCCGCGGAGCTGGCCTCGGCCTACGTGATGCTGGCCAGCGACCGGGCCAGCTACACCTCGGGCGCGTTGCTCACCATCGCCGGCGGCGCGGTGGTGGTATGAGGCCATACGCGCCTGCGCGGCGGCCATCGCGTGCCGTTCGTACGCCCCATGGGAGCCAGGCCAGTGACATGGAAGGCCGCCCATCCCCCGGCCGGGTTGGCGACCGCGGGAACGCGCACGCTCCGAACACGCTGGGCAACGGCAAGGCGCGTGGAAAGGACCACGACATGTCCGACGCCGACCCGCACAGGAACGCCCCCCATCCGCAGGCCTGTGCGCGAGCGCCCGGCAACCGGCCGGCCGCGACCATCACCGCGTCGGCGCGAACCCGCCATTGCGGGGCGCGCGACGACGGGAATGCCCTGCCTCCGGGATGCGTCGTCCCGATGCCCGGCCGGCGACCTCACCCCGTATCTCCCATCCACGCCAGCACCAGCGCCGAAGGACACCGGCCCACCCTCGCCGAAATGCATCGCCGGCACGTATCGCCGCCACGCAGTCCCCGATCCCGCGGAGTCCGCCCCATGAACGCAGACACGATCGTCCCTCGCCCCATCGCCTTTCGCCCGGGCGTGCTGCTCGTCGCCCTCGCCCTGTTGGGCGCGTGCAACCGTCCGGGCGACCCGACCTCGAGCACCGCCCCGCACGTGGCCAGCGAGCCGCGGGCGATGGATGCGGGCGCGCCGCTTGCCCGCAACGATGCGGAGATCCTGGGCACCGTGGCGGTGCTCGACCGGAACCTGGTAGCCCTGGCGCAGCAGGCCATCGACCGGCACATCGGCTCGTCCACCGAGGATTTCGCGCGCCAGGTGGTCCGCCAGCACAACGACAACATCGCGCGCGGCCGCGCGCTCGGCGCGGTGGAATCGGGCCCGGCGGTGCAGGTGCAGCAGGCAGGTGCGAAAAGCCGGCTCGACGCGCTGGCGGCCTACGACGACGAGAACTCCTACCGCACCGCGTTCACCAACACGATGGCGATGCAGTACAGCCAGATCCTGCAGCGCCTCGACAGCGAGCTGATCCCGGCCTGCCAGGGCAAGCCGGTATGCGAGTACCTGGCCAGCACGCGGCGGCTGATGGCCACTGGCCTGGAACGCGCCAAATCGGTGGATACCGCTCGCTGACGCGCCCGGGCGGCACCCGCCGGTGGCCAGGAACGATGAGGCGCGGTGCCATGGACGGGCTGCGCCGCCGCGGGCACGATCCGGCAGCAGGCGATGCCACGACAGTGCCAAGGCCGTACTCGCGGCGATCCCGCTTCCGCGCGATGGCCATGCAGTGTCGCGGGCCATCCCGTCTTCCTGCAGGCGCGGTCCGCCTTGCATCCAGGGACATCACCAGGTGCAACCGGGCCGCAACGATCGCGCAGCAGGCGATCGCCGGCCGAGATCGAAGGCTCCTGGCCCCCGGGCAGTGCAGAACGCGTCAAGCGATCCGCGGCCCCGACATTCGCGCACGGGCGCCACCCGCAGGCGGGACGCCGCGCCGGCCGCGTCAGTCCTGCGGATAGACCGCGGTGATCGCACAGCGCGCGCCGCTGACCAGGCGGCTGGGCGCCTGCACGTCCAGCCCCGGCCGGTCCAGCGTGGACACGATCACGTCGCCCGGGTTGCCGCAGATCACGCCGATGCCCATGCCCGACTCGAAATCGAGCGTAGGCGAGGAGCCCAGGATCGGGCAGCTGCCCGCCAGTTCCACCCGGTACCGGCGGTTGCCGGCATTGCGCCGCGGCGCGACCTCCACGGTCAGGCCGCGCGGGTCCTCGCTCCAGCTGCGCATGCCGCGCGGATCGAAGCAGTAGCGGTATGAACCGCCGAAGCCGCGGCGCTTCTCCGGCTCTCCCGGGCGCACCGATACCGTCGGCAACGTCGTCACGCCCGTGCTGTCGGCACGACGCGCGGCCGCGGCATAGTCGCGGGCATCGATGCGCTCGATGCGCACCACGGGGCACAGCCTCTCGCCGCTGCGCACGAACTCCTGCCCGGCGCCGCACACCCAGCCCTCCCTGGCGAGCAGCTGCGCGTCCGGATCGGCCTCCAGCCCCGGGCAGTCGGCGGCCAGGCCGATGCGGTAATTCGTCCCGGCCGTGGTGTTGACGACCACCTCCCCGGGCCCGGGCTGGCGCATCTCGCTCACGGTGCGCGCGTCCAGGCACCCGGGCGCCGGCGCGACCCGCGCGCCCTGCGCCAGCGCCAGCGCCGGTGACGCGAACGGGAACAGGCCAAGAGCCAGCACCAGGCTGCGCATCGGGATGCGATACCGCGGAAAGGATGCCGGCGATTATTGCCCAGTCCCCGCTGCCGCGCCGACCGGGTCCACCCACGCCAGACCAATGCCACGACCCGCGATTTCGCCCGCCCACGACCGGAGCCAGAGCCGGAGCCGGATCGAAAGGCCTACGCGGAGAAATGGCCTGCCTCGTGGCCGATGCCCTCCCCACCGCTGCCAACGCGCACGGGCCGGGCTCGCCGCCGCCCGGCAGGGCATGGGAGCGGCATAGTCGCGGTTGAATTGTCGTCGTTGCAGGAGGGCATGTCAGCCGGCACATGGCGCTCTCGTCCGCCCGCTGGCCATGGCGCACAGGAAACCGGTGACCCTGCCTGGCAACCGGCCCACTGCGCCCCCCCTTTCCCGGCTGCTTCGCCCCATGCCTGCCGAATCCCAGCCGGGCGCTACCGCACTGCGCGACTCGGCCCGGTTGCGTGGCAGGGCGGTTGCCAACGCTCCGGCAAATCCAACCGGCACATGTGCGAGTCCGGCGCCGGGCGACAGCATGCCGGCCGGACCGGCCTCACTCGGCCAGCACGTTCGAGATCACGTTTGCCAGCAGCTGACGAACGGTGTCCGGCGCCAGGTCGGGATCGCGCACGGCGCGCATCGCCAGGCCTTCCACCAGCAACCGCAGCAGCAGGGTGCGCCGGACGAGGTCGCCCTCGTCCACCGTGCGTCCCCGCGCCAGGTCGTACTGGCGCAACCAGTCGGCGATGGCGGCGCCGGTCTGCTTGTCGTACCGGCGCAGGACCTCGGCCACCACCGGGTCGCGCTGCGCCTCGGCGGTGATCTCCGCATACAGGGCGACGTTGGCGATGGTGTTGCCGCGCGTATCCAGCGTCTCCCCGCGTGCCCACTGCCGGTAGCAGCCCAGCAGGCCTTCGACCAGGTCCGGCGATGCCGGCATGTGGCCGATCGCGCCCTTGTCATGCACGAGCTGGCGCTCGATCAGCGCCAGGATCAATGCCCGCTTGTTCTCGAAGTAGCGATACATCAGTCCCTGGCTGATATCCGCCTGCGCCGCGATCTCGCTGATGGAGCCGGCATGGAACCCGCGGGCGATGAAACAGCGCTGGGCGGCATCGAGGATGCGCTGGCGCTGGGCCTCCACACGGGTGGCAGCGGTGTCTTCGACGGACGGGACAGCAGGGACCTTCGGCGTCATCGGCGGCGTGAGGATGTCCAGGGTGCGCGGATGGTACGCCAGCCATCTCATGAATGAACGGTCATTCATTCGTCATTTTGGGCAACCAGACTGCGCCGGCCCCCACTCCCACGAACCAAGCCGATGCGCCACGTCCCGCTGCACCGCCAACTGCTGGCCCTTGCCGTCGCCACCGCCCTGCCGGCCCTCGCCATGGCCGACGACGCCGACACTCCTGCCGACGCCTCCTCCGCCGACACCGCCGCCCGCGACGTGGTCGCGCTGGACCAGGTCGTGGTCACCGCGCAGAAGCGCGCGACCAACCTGCAGGAGACGCCGATCTCCGTCTCCGTCGTGGACGCCGAAGCGCTGAAGGACCGCAGCGCGATCTCGATCGGCAGCCTGGCCGATGGTTCGATCCCGTCGCTGCGGGTGACCCCGTTCGCCACCCGCAGTTCCGCGCTGAACATCGGCATCCGCGGCATCGGCGCCTCCAGCGATGCCAACCAGCCTGCGCGCGACGCCGGCGTGGGCGTGTACGTCGATGGCGTGTTCATGGGCCGCGCGCAGGGCCTGGGCAGCATGCTCTACGACGTGGAGCGCATCGAAGTGCTGAAGGGGCCGCAAGGCACGCTGTTCGGCCGCAACACCGAGGGCGGCGCGATCAGCATCGTCACCCGGCAGCCTACCGGCGAGTTCGGCGGCAGCGTCAACGCCGGCGTGTCCAACTACAGCGGCTACAGCAGCGGCCTGCACCTGGACCTGCCCAAGGTCGGCGACTTCAGCTTCAAGATCGACGCGGTGCAGGCCAAGCGCGGCGGCACCACCGACAACCCGATGCACGGCGAGCGCGACTTCAACAGCTACGACAAGCGCGGCGCGCGGCTGAGCGCGCTGTGGCAGCCCAGCGACACCTTCTCCGCGCTGTACGCGTTCGACCGCTCCTACGACGCCACCACCCCGTACCACACGCAGGTGCTGGTGGCCGGCCCGTACATGAGCCCGCTGCAGCAGGCCGGCGCCAGCACGGACCGGCGCGATTCCTCCATCCTGGGTGGCCCGCAGGAAGACAACATCGGCCGCACCAGCGGCCACCTGCTCACCCTGGACTGGACGCTCGGCGACAACCTGGAACTGAAGTCCATCAGCTCCTACCGCGAGCTCACCCAGGGCCAGTTCGACATGGGCCTGGTCGATGCGATTTCCGCCTATGGAGGCCCGTACACCGCCTTCGGCCGCTACAGCCTGGCGCAGGTCTACCAGCACCAGTACAGCCAGGAATTCCAGCTGATCGGCAACACCTCGCAGGTGCAGTTCCTGGCCGGCGCCTTCTACTACCACGAGACCGCGGGCGACAACGCGCAGACGCCGAACATGCTGCTGTGGGGACCGGACGGCAACAGCTACACGCTGAACCCGGAAACCAACCCGCTGGACCTGGCCAACATCCGCATCGATCGCGCCAGCAAGGCCTGGACCGACAGCCTGGGCCTCTTCGGCCAGGCCACCTGGACGCCGGCCTCGCTCGAGCGCCTGCACCTGACCGCCGGCGGCCGCTACACCCGCGACGACAAGAAGGGCAGCCTCTACACGGTCAACGGCATGGCCACCGACCTCGCCTTCCACGATACCTGGGGGCGCTTCGACCCGATGGTGAACATCGCCTACGACCTGGGCGACAGCGCAATGGTGTATGCCAAGTACAGCACCGGCTTCAAGGCCGGCGGCGCCAACTCGCGCTCCACCACCTACACCGCCTTCGGCCCGGAAGAAGTGAGCGCGTTCGAGCTCGGCTTCAAGTCGCAGTTCTGGGACAACCGCGCACGCCTGAACCTGGCGCTGTTCGATTCGAAGATCAAGCACAGGCAGATCGACTTCACCCTGCCGTTCGACCCGAACAGCGGCGAGACCCGCACCACGATGGTCACCACCAACGCCCTCAGCACCGGTACCTCGCGCGGCGCGGAACTGGAGTTCAGCGTGATGCCGGCGGACAACCTGACCCTGGGTCTCAACTACGCCTACACCAAGATCGATGCGCTGACCGCCGTCGACCCGTTCGGCGCGGGCGTGGAGGTCACCGTGCAACCGCTGCTTGCCCCGAAGAACGCCGGCACCGTGTCGCTGGACTACCTGGTGCCGTTCGCCAACTTCTCCGGGCTCAAGTTCCATCTCGACGGCAACTGGTCCGACGGCTTCTACACCAGCGAATACGACCAGACGCTCACCGACAGCTCGTTCGTGGTGAATGCTCGCGTGGCGCTGATCGACGTCCCGCTGAACAGCACCGGCTCGACCATCGCCTTCTCGCTGTGGGCCCGCAACCTGCTGGACGAGGAACACCTGTTCTACAAGCTCAACAGCGCCGCCCTCGGCCAGACCGGCATCTTCAACGATCCGCGCACCTACGGCGTGGACGTGACCGTCCACTTCTGACCCCCTCGGAGTCCCCGATGAAGAACCGAAGCACCCGGATCGCACTGGCCCTGGCACTGGGCCTTGGCCTGCCACTGCTGGCCGACGGCGGCATCGCCCGCGCGGCCGCCCAGGCCGCCCAGGCCGTACCACCGCACCGGCAACGTGCAGCCGGTCGCCGCCGACGCATCGCGTTTCATCCCGCTGCAGGGCGCATGGAACACCCGCACCTTCGCCGGGCTGCAGGGCGCCCATGGGCCGATCCCGGCCAACGCGTTCGTCCGCACCTCGGACCTGGGCCGGCTGACCGACGCCGACCGCGACACGCTGGCCGCCACCGGAGTGACGCTGGACATCGACCTGCGCACCGCCGACGAGCAGTCGCAATCGCCGGACCGCCTGGCCGACGACGCCCGCTTCGACTACCAGCGCACCTCGCTGATGGGCACCGAGAAGATGGACCTGCAGAAGATGATGGACACCTTCCCGGATTCACTGGGCGCGGCCTACGTGCAGTGGCTGGACCACAGCCAGCCGCAGTTCAAGCAGGTGTTCCAGCGCATGGCCGCCGAGCGCGACGGCACCGTGCTGTTCCATTGCACCGCGGGCAAGGACCGCACCGGCATCATCGCCGCGATGCTGCTGGACCTGGCCGGGGTGGCCGACGCGGACATCGTGCACGACTATGCGATCTCCGCGCACTACCTGGAGAGCCAGCCCCGCGACAGCGCCATGAACGCGCAGATCATGGCGCTGGTCAGGCAGAACCCGGAGATCGGCAGGAAGATGGCCGCCATGGCCGGTACCGCGCCGGAGAACATGGAGATGTTCCTGGACGCCCTGCACCGGCAGCACGGCGGCGCCGAAAACTACCTCAAGTCCATCGGCCTCAGCGAGGCCGAGATCCAGCAGCTGAAAACCCGGCTGGGACAGTCCGGCCGAGCGGCAAGCGCAGCCCTGTAGCCCCGGGGGCCATTCCGGCTGTCTCGCCATCCCCCAAAAGAACGGAAGCGACGGACAGGTTGGCCTAGCACGCGGAGCGAGCTGTCCCGCCTTTCCTCGATGCGCCCGCCGGCCGGCATCGCGGGTGCTGCCCATACCGGGGAAAGCGGGCCACGCGCGGCGGGATCCGTACCAGGCCGGGACACGCGCAAGACGTGATCCTCCTCCCGTCGCCAGGAGCCGATCCCTGTAACATCCGGGCCAGGGAGGCCACATACGCAGACATGGAGTTCCGCGATGGGTACGAGCGCGAATTCGAACGCGATCCACTCCAAGAGTGAACTGCTGTACCGGCAGGTCAGGCGCGCCCTGCAATCGGGGCGCTACGTTCCCGGCCAGCGGATCGATCCCGGCACGCTGGCCGCGGAGTTCCACACCAGCCCCACGCCCGTGCGTTTCGCCCTGTACCGCCTGGTCGGCGAAGGCCTGGTCGCCGACCACGCCCGCGGCGGCCTGCACGTGCCGTTGCCCAACGAAGTGGCCATGCGCGACCTCTACGACTGGATGGAGCGCTTGCTGCTGATGGCCTGCGACATCGGTTTCGCGCCGCCGGCGCGCAGGGCTGCCGAGCCCCGGCCCGCTCCCACCGGCGACGACGTGGTGAAGCGGACCTGGCAGCTGTTCGACGCGATCGCCCAGGCCACCGGCCACCGTTCCCTGCACCAGGCCGTGAGGCAGGCCAACGACCGGCTGGCACCGGTACGGCGCGCCAAGCGGGACCTGATCGAGCACGCATGCGAGGAGTTCTCGACGCTGGACCGGTACTGGCAGGAACGCGACATCCCGGCGCTCAAGGCCGCCCTGCGCGATTACCACGAGCACCGCAAGCAACTGGTGCCATGCATCGTGGCCACGCTGAGCGACGGCGGCGACTACCTGCACTAGTGGTACGTCACCGCAATCGCGGCGACACAGCCCTCTCCTGCCGACGCGATCGATACGCGTCGCATGCAGCCTCGCAAGCGCCGCCACACCTGAATTCGGCATTGCAGGACAGGCATCACAGTCCAGCAAGAATCAACGAATTACAGCGGAATAATCATTTGAAAACAAAAAATCCTGGCTCCTACGCTGCGCCTGTCATGGGACGTCCATGACGCAACCGTAGGAGACAGCGATGGATACGAAACAGAACACCCGCACCAACACGGCGGAAGACCTGATCGTGCTTGGCGTCGCCAGCGTCGAGACAAAAGGCGGTGCCGGTTTCGGTGAACCGACCGGACCGGGCCTTCCGATGATTCCGGGAATCTCCGAAGAGTGACCGTTCCAGGACGCGCACCACGGTGCGCGTCCTGCCTGGGAGGAAAGAATGTGTCATCTCATCAACAGTGACCTGTCGTACTGCGACGTCGATGGTCACTTGGTCTTCCTCGACATCGCGCAGGATCGCTACTTCAGGATGGACGATGCTCTTGAGATGGCCTTGCGGCGCTTCCTCGCACAGGAGGACGTGCCGCCAGAACAGCTAGATGCCCTAGTCGCCAAGGGAATACTCGTCGCTGGAATGGACCCCCCCGGCCATGCGCGGATGCCGGACATCCCTCGCCCGACACGCAGCGCAATCGAGTCGCAAACCGCAGCCACCGGTCGCGCCCCAGGCCCTGCCACCCTGATCGAAGTCGCGACGATCACCTGGTCGGTACGGCGGAAGCTGAGGCACCGGACACTCAAGGCCGTCATCGAGGACGCCATCGCCTACAGAAGCATTCGAACGTCCGCACACACCGCCGCAGCCGCCCTCCTCGGCGGCGAACCGCTGGACGCGGCGATGCGATTCGCGCGTGCACGGCGCTATGTGCCGATCGAGCCACGCTGTCTGCTGGACTCCTTGTCGCTGCTCCGGTTCCTGTCGCGACGGAGATTGCCGGCAAGGATCGTCTTCGGCGTAACGCTCGCGCCATTCGCGGCCCACTGCTGGGTGCAGGCCGGCGATGTCGTCCTCAACGAGACGCTGTCCGACGCCAATGCGCATACGCCCATCAGGACGATCTGATGAAACGGCGCTACCTTCTTCTGCTCGACAGCGAACTCAACGGCGCCGGCCGCGCGCGCGCGCCACCGGAAGCGGCGCTACGCGCAGCCGGGATGACATGCAAGATGCGGACGGCCTCGGCAAGGTTGTTCGTCTCCGCAGGCACGCCCACGGTACCGGTTCCAGGCCATGGCCTGGTCATCGGCCGGCTCTTCGGCAAGGCCGGCGAGCCGATCACGGAACTGGACTTCGACGGGACAGCAAGCGAACTGGTCAATCACCTACTGCAGAACGCATGGGGCGAGTACGTAGCCTTCTACGTGGACGAGAGTGGAAGCCTCGTCCTGCTGCGCGATCCCTCCGGCTCCGTTCCATGCGTCTACGCCCTGAACAAGGGCGAGGGATTCATTACCTCCGACATCACACTCGCGACCAACCTCGGGCTTCATGTCCGCGAAGTCGACTGGCGAGCCATCGCTCACGGCCTCGCGTTTCCCTACTTCCGGACAGATCGCACCGCGTTGAAGCATGTCCGCGAACTTCTCCCAGGCAGCACGTTGACCTGCCGGGGACACGATGTCTCGACGCAATCCGCCTGGTCGCCCTGGCGCTTCGTGGCACCCGGCGTCCGGCACGCTGACGCACTGGCGGCAGCCGACGAAGTGCGAATTGCCGTCTCCAGCGTGGTCACGGCGCTGTCCGCACTGGACGAAAGCTTCATGGTGGAACTGTCGGGCGGGCTTGATTCTTCCATCGTCGCGGCGTGCCTGCACGAACGGGCATCGCGCGGCACGTTCTGCACACTGGTGATGCCCGTGGCCGGCACCGACGAACGCCCATACGCCGAACTGGTAGCGGGCATCCTGGGACGCGAGCTCGTGCCCGTGGAGGTCGGCTTCGACCATGTGCGCTTCGTCTTCCCTCCCCCGCCCTGGTCCGTCGCGCCCGCAATGGGCATCCTGCAGCACGCGGTCAACGAGGCCTGGAAGGCAGCGGGTGCCCGGCACGGCGTGGATAGCTTCTTCTCGGGCGGTGGCGGCGATACCGTCTTCTGCTACCTGAAGACAGCAGCGCCGGCCGCCGATGCTTTCAGGGAACGCGGCACGATGGCAGCTCTCGCCGCCGTCCGCGACCTGTCGGAATTGCATCAATGCACGGTCTGGAAGGCCGGGAAGCTCGCACTCCGCAAGCTCCGACACATGCCGCGCACCACGTGGAAGACAGATGGCAGCTTCCTCGATCCGGCCCACGTTCCGACAGCTCCGGAATACCACCCGTGGCTGGATGCACCACCGGATGCATTGCCTGGCGACCGCGAGAAGATCCAGGACCTCATCGGTACGCAACTGTTCCGGGACACGGCGCCACGTGGAGAGGGGCGCACCATGCACTTTCCACTGCTGGCCCAGCCCGTCGTGGAGGCCTGCCTGAAGGTGCCCACCTGGATGTGGATCTCCGGTGGCCGGAACCGGGCAGTCGCCCGGGACGCCTTTGCCGATCTCCTGCCGCGCGGCATCCTCGATCGGCGCAGCAAAGGCTCGTACACCGGCTACATGGCGGCCGTCTATGCACGCAACAAATCCGGTATGCGCCAGTTCCTCGAAGAGGGCGAACTCTGCGCCCACGGCCTGCTCGACCGCTCCGCATTGGCGGCCTTCTTCGCCAGGGAACTGGCGCCCCGCGACCTGTCGTTCCTGCGCATCTTCGACCTGTGCGCCGCCGAGAACTGGGTGCGACACCAGGCTCAATCCCCCGCGTGATCAACAGCAGCCCGTGCACCCTCCGACTTCATCCGCCGCCAAGCACGGTACTGCCCGGCCTTGTCCGGACTCGGGTCCTCGTAGCCCTGCAGCCAGAAGCGGAACCAGTCGGTGTTGCGCTCGTACACCGCCAGCTTGTGCCGCGGCTGGAACTTGATGTGCGCCTCCTCGGGGAACACGTATAGGTCCCCCTGGTGCCTGCGCAGCAAGGGCACCGCATAGTCCAGCAGCATCCGGAACTCCTGCTCCGGCAATTGGAACAGGATCGGTGCGCGGATCCTGTCGAGCTGGAACACCGGCGATATCTCCCTCCATCGCCCGGGCGTTTCCTCGGGCGCTCCGAGCTGCCACATCTGCCCAAGCTGGGAACGGAAGGTGTCGCGCAGGCTGTTGAGGAGGTAGTAGCTCGGCGTCGTGGAGATACTGCTGACGGACGCGGCCGCAATCACGTCCGAGTGTGCGAGCGTCCATAGCGTCACTTCACTGCCGTAGCTGAGCCCACCCATGCCCACTCGCCTGCGATCGATGCGCCCCTGCTCAGACAGGAGCGCCACCACGCTTTCCACCGCCGCACGGCCCTGGTCATGGCGTTCCACGTAATCCAGGCGGAAGCCGGGCAGCGCATTGATGCACAGCGCCGAGATGCCCTGCTCGGCCAGCGAAGCCAGAGCCCACTCGTCGCCCAGGCCACCACGCAGGAAACCCTGGCAGGTATAGAACGTGACGAACAGTGGCGGCGGATCGCTCCCGCCCACACCCTGCGCCTCGAACAGCTGGCCGGTGAACTCCCTGCCCTGCCCGTCCTTCCAGCGCAACAACCTCGCCGGCGCGGTGGCCGCGATGTCGGCTTCCAGCCCCTTGTTCGGCTCGAACAGGATCCGGCGCTGCCCGCTCTCGATGTCGATCGCTTCCAGGCGCGGCGGACGATCGGCCTCGGCCGCAACGCACACCAGCGTGTCGGCCGACAACGCGCACGGGACGTCCCAGTGGCGCTGGCTTCCGCTCACGAGCCCGTCCGACACCACGATGGGATGGACGATGCCCGTGGCGACGTTCCATCGGTAGATCGACTGCGCGCGCCCCCGGTCGTAGTCGGTCGTCGTGAACACGACCTCGTCGCTTCCCGGCCGCCAGCGGATGTCGGCGATGGTCCGCTGCCGGCAAAGTGCATCCGTGCAACGCAACGGGCGCGAGGACCGCCTGTCCGGCAGCACCGCCAGCTCGGCGTCCGGCCGCTGCAGCATGCCGGCCTCCGCATTCCCGGCCGACAGCAGTACGGCGATACGTCCGTCGCCCGGATGAAGGGCGAGCTTCGTCGGCTCGGGCAGCTTCCGGGACAGGTCGGCCGGGGTCGGCGGCGGCAATGGTGCCTCCGACGACGGCAACTCCCGCGTCGCCCGGGTGGCCAGGTCGACGGCCTTCCAGCGGTCCGGCACCTTGGCCAGCAACGGCCCGGTCGAGAACCAGTCGCCCAGGAACCGTTGCGTGGCCGCTCGCCCCTCGACCCTGCTGGAACGGAACAAGCCACCGGCCATCACCACCGAGTCGTCGATGCGCACGCCCTGGTCGTACTCGGACAGCTCGGCGGCAACGACCTCCTCCCGCGTGGCACCGACGCTGTAGCGCAGCGTCCGGCCATCGCCATCCAGCTCGAAGTCGCGCACGTCCGCGCTGTCGGAGGTGACCTCACGCACCTCGGACCCGTCCGCCGCCGCGCGCCAGACCGAGATCCGGCCATCGAGCCGCGCACGGTAGTAGATCCATCGCCCGTCCGGCGACCAGGTGACCGGCGATGGCAGCACCAAACCCGTGACGTATTCGCGCAACGGCTCTCCGCCATCGGCAACACGACGTGGAGGCGTCCGCCCATCCAGGCGTTGTACGTACCACGTGGTGTCGTAGGTATTGCGCTCGACCGACGCCTGCTCCACCCGGAACGCCACCTGGCGCCCATCGGGCGAGATCGCCGGATTGCCCAGATCGCTTACCTCCAGCAGGCGCCGTGGCGAGATCGTGCCCGCATGCGAATCGTGGCCGATGGCGGCGCCCGCCAGCAGGACAGACAGGGCGAGCCAGCGCACATGACGCGCCCCGGCCGCCGCGTCCATCACGCGTACCGCCACTGCCGCCCACGGAGCCAGTGGGAAACGGTTATGCACGATCGCTCCCCCTACCAGTGCGCCGAGAGCGAGGCGCTGACGAACCGCCCTATCGCCGAATAGTTGGTGGCGTCGTAGGGCACGTAAGTCGCGACCGCGGGGGCATACAGCGGCGGCGCGCGGTCCAGCAGGTTCTGCACCGACAGCCCGAGCGTCATCTCCGGGATGCCACCGCCGCGCCTGCCGAAGACATAGCTCATCGTGGCATCCACCGTGGTGAACGAAGCGGTCTTTCCCGCCGTCGATCCGAGATGACTGGTCACGCCGCTGGTGTGGTTGGCGAAGCCCGAGGTCGTGAAGCCGCCCGATGTCCACACCGCACCCAGGCGGCCGTTGAACCTCGCAGGATTGGCGAGTGTTCCCGCGAGCGCATACTCGGGCTGGCCGGCGCTGGTCTTCTGCGTGCTGTCGAGCCAGCTGGACGAGCCACGGATCGTCAATTGGCCGCTACCGAGATCGAACCGGTACGAACCCGACAGGTCTACGCCCTTGATCCGCTGCCGTGCCGCGTTCACGTACTGGTCGCGGATGATCGCCACCACGTTGGCCGGGTCGAAGGCCACGCCGGACAGGTTGTAGAAGGCGCTGCCGTAGACCGCGAGCACGTCCGCCACCTGCCCCGGCGTCGGCGCAAGGTCCACGAACTCCGCATAGGCCGGGTTGCTCAACGCCTGCAGGTAGTTGACCGGCTCGACCACCCGATCGGTGTAGTCGATGTCGAACCAGGTCGCCTCGGCCTCGAATCCGGGCAACGCCTCCGGATGCAACGCCAGCGCGGCCGCCCAGGTGCGTGCCCGCTCGGCCTGCAGCTCGGTGTTGCCACCATAGGACATCAGCACGGTGTCATCGGCGGAACTCCCGCTCGCACCGACCGCGGAAGCGCTCCACAGGTAGGCCATCCTGTCCTGGTGGCGTTGCAGCAGGGTTGGCGCCTTGAACGATTTCCCCCAGGAGGCCTTGAACGTGAGGTCGGCATTGGGATCGTAGATCAGGCCCAGCTTCGGCGTGGTGACCCGGCCGAAGCTGTCGTAGTCCTCGCCACGGATCGCCGCGCTGAATTCCAGGCGGTGGATGCCCGCGATGCCGGACGAAGGCGAGACGAACGGGAGGCCAAGTTCGGCGTACGCAGACCGGGCGCGCTCGCTGCCGCCGTAGGGCGTGCCGGAAATGTTGGGACGGTAGCGGAACTCGTCCTTTCGGGAACCGACGCCGATCGCCAAGCGTGCCTCCCCTCCTCCAAGCGGGAACAGCGGGCCTTCCGCACCGATCTCGTAGGAAAGGCTCTCGTTGCAATAGCAGGTCTGCGTCGCCAGGCGGCTTCCCGTCGCGGACACGAGATAGCGCTCGTCGATGTTCTCGTCCTTGCCATGCGCCCCACCGAGGGTGAGGGACCAATCGTTGCGGAGAAAGAACGCGATGCTGGGCGAGACCAGCGTGATCGACGTCTCCGGGGTGTAACGGTAATAGGACCCCGCCTGGCTGACGTACCGTTCCATGTCGCGATCGGTCCTGAGCGCATCGAGCCGCAGCTCGGCCACGTCGCTCACCGACTGGTGAAGGCTGACCAGGCCGCTGCGCGTGTCGCTGCCGCCATAGATCGTGTACGGCTCGACCAGGTGACGGGTATAGCGGCGCTGGCGCGCCTGGATGGGGTCGGACGACGTGTCCTTGAAGGTGGCGATCAGCCCACCGCTGGACCACGCGGTACCGGCGGTCGCGCTGTACTCGCGCGTGGCCAGGCCGCCGTCCGTCGCGCCGCCGTAGCGTGCCCCCACGGCCACGCCGTCGAAATCGCGTTTCAGGACCACGTTGGCCACGCCGCCCACGGCATCGGAACCGTAGATCGCCGAGGCACCGTCGGGGATGATCTCCAGGCGCTCGACCGCCTCCACCGGGATTGCGCTGATGTCCACCGCCTGCGAGAACCCGTCGTAGGCGAGCCGCCGCCCGTTGAGCAGGGTCAACGACGCATCGGCGCCCAGCCCACGCAGGTTCAACGAGGAGCCACCGGTGAGGTCCTGGTTGCCCACGCCGCTCGCGGCGCCGGTCACGCCCGGGTTCTGCCCGCCCGAGAAGTTCTGCGGCAGGCTACGGATGACCTCGCCCAGATCGGTGAAGCCCTCCTCCCGGATGCGCTCGCTGCCGATGGTGATCACCGGCGATGGCGTCGTGCCGCCGCGGATGCGCGTGCCGGTGACCGTTATCGCCTCAAGCTCCGTTGCTACCGATGCCGCTTGCGACCCGGGCTTCGGCGAATGCCTCGGTTCGGAGTCTTCAGGCCGCGGGCCTTCCTCCGGATTCCTGGTTACGGCCGGGGCGCCTGCTTCGGCCTCCTGGGCCAGGGTCAGCGCGCTGGTGCCGGAGGCCATGGCGAACAGAGCCATGGAAATGGCATCACGTAATGCTCGTTTCTTCATGCTGGGTCCTTTGGATTCCGCCTGGTTGGTCTTCCGGCATGTCGTTGCGGGGCGTTCTTCCGCGACCAGGGCACAGGCAGGACCGGATCCGCATCGCATCCGCACGCGGACACGTGACCTCCGCAGAACGCCCCTGTCCCACCTTCGAATCCATGCCCACGGCGTAGCCAGCCCCATTCCTGCGCTGGCTACCCACCGCCCCGGTGCATCCCCGGCCCCGCCACGCCATCCAGATATGGATTTGCCCGAGCCCTCTGCCGGGCAACACGCATTGGGTGACATACAGTTAACCCAATACGCACATAAAGCTACGTTTAACGTAGTATCGAAGTCAAGTGCTATTCCGGAAGCTTCCCTGCATGGAAGTCCCGGACGCGCACGCACTTGGCTGAGAAGAGACAGCTCCCCGTCTACAGCCGCCGGCTGCGCGAGGCACGGGAGGCCTATGGCATCTCGCAGCGCAACCTGGGCATCAAGGCCGGGCTGGACGACTTCGTCGCCAGCGCCCGCGTCAACCGTTACGAGACCGGCGTCCACCAGCCCGACCTGCAGACCCTGCAACGGCTGGCGGAGGTCCTCGACCTGCCGCTGGCCTACTTCTACGCCGAGGACGACGAGCTCGCGCGGCTGATCTCCGGCTTCAAGCGCCAGGACAAGCACAAGCGCTGACGCCGGAGGCAATATCGGCCCGTGAGACTGGCATGGTAAAAAGTACGCAGCGGCCCGGCCCGTCCATCGTGGACCGGCTGGGCCATCGCACGGATGAAAGACCATGACAGGTGACAAGAAGAAGCCTGCCGCTGCCCGCCGTGCCCCGGCCAAGAACGAGGGGCAGTCGCAGGCGCCCCGCTCGATCGAGAACGAACGCGAACTGGTGGCGCTGTGCCTGGCGCTGCTGGGGCCGCGTCCATCGCTTTCTCCAGCGGAGCGGGTGCTTGCCAGGGGAGTAAGGCCCCTGGCCGAGCCGATGCTGGTCGAGCGGATGCGGGACGACATCCACAACGGCGCGGACCCGCTCGGCGAGGTTTTCCTGCGCCTGCGCACGCCCGCGGCCCGCCGTGGCATGGGCGCCGTCTATACCCCCGACCCCATCATCCACTCCATGCTGGTTTGGGCCGCCGGGCAGTGCACGCCGCAACGCGTGGTGGATCCAGGCGCGGGTTCGGGCCGCTACCTCGTGGCCGCCGCGAAGCGGTTTCCCGGGGCGCAGCTGGTCGGCGTGGAGCTGGACCCGCTCGCGGCCCTCATGCTGCGAGCGAACATCGCGGTGCATGGGCTGGACAAGCGCGCCACTGTGCTGGTGGAGGATTTCCGCCTCGCCGAGCTTCCCCGGATCCAAGGCCGGACTCTCTACCTGGGCACCCCCCCCTATGTGCGTCACCACGACATCGGCGAGGACTGGAAGCAGTGGTTCGCGGTGTCGGCGAAGGAATATGGGGTCAAGGCGAGCAAGCTGGCCGGCCTGCATATCCACTTCTTCCTGCGTGCATTGCAGCTGGCCAGACCTGGCGACGTGGGCACCTTCATCACCTCCGCCGAGTGGCTGGATGTGAACTACGGCGCCACCCTGCGCCGCCTGCTGGCCGAGCGGCTGGGCGGCGTCGCCATCCATGTGCTCGATGCCCGTGCCCGGCCATTCGAAGGTGTCGCCACCACTGGCGCCATCACCTGCTTCAAGGTGGGCGAGCAGTCGCAAGGGCTGCGGGTTCGTTCGGTGGAAAGCCTGGAAACCCTGAACGGCCTGAGCAAGGGCGACGTGGTGCCGTGGGAGCAAGTGCGCAGCGCTGCCCGCTGGTCTCCCCTGTTCCGCCCGTCACGCCCTGTCCCGGAAGGCTATGTGGAGCTGGGCGAACTGTGCCGGGTGCATCGCGGCCAGGTCACGGGGGGAACAGCGTCTGGATTGCCGGCAAGCATGCCGCCGACCTTCCCGAAAGCGTGCTGTTGCCCACCATCACCAAGGCGCGTGACCTGCTTTCGGCCGGCGAGCGATTGAACGACCCGGACCTGCTGCGACGCGTCATCGACATTCCATCGGACCTCGACCAGTTGGACGACGAGGCCAGGAAATCAGTGGAACGCTTTCTGAAATGGGCCAAGACCCAGGGCGCCGACGGTTCCTACATCGCTCTTCACCGGCGTGCCTGGTGGTCGGTTGGCCTCAAGACGCCCGCCCCCATCCTCTCGACCTACATGGCCCGTCGCGCTCCCGCCTTCGTGCGCAACCTGTGCGGTGCCCGGCACATCAACGTGGCCCATGGAATCTATCCGCGCCAGGAGCTCCCGGCGTCTTCGCTGGACGCGCTGGCCGCTTGGCTTCGCGGCAACGTCGTCACCGACGATGGCCGCACCTATGCCGGCGGCCTGACCAAGTTCGAACCCGGGGAACTGGAACGGGTGCTGGTCCCGGACCTGGAGGTGCTGACGGCATGACCCCGGCCCGGCCGCCGCGCTGGAGCACCGACGAACTGGCGCAGGATGTCGCGCTGGCGTTGGACGATTTCCGCCGGGAACGGCTCGGGGAGCTGCTGGCGAACTGGAAGACGACGGTCCACCGCTGTCGCGCGCAGGTCCGCAGGTCGTTTCGCGAAACGGGATTGCGCCAGCCTGTCCGCCCACCCTCCCGGGTGATCGCGCAGCTGTACGCGCACGACTTGGGCGAGCCGTTGCGCTACCTCGCCGCGCCTCCCATTTCCCATGACGACCTGAAGGCCCTGGCCGGCTCGACCCTGGCGCCCGCGGCACTGCGGCGCGACCCTCACGCGGCGCGCAACGTGTTGCGCACTCTCCTGCAGACGCTGGATCCGATCCGGTTCCCATGGGTGCACAGGAACACCCGCGCGCAGGCTTCCGAATGGCGCGCCGCCATCCAGGCGACGGCCGTACTGATGGCGGCGCAGCGCGTTGCCACCTCGCGGCGGCACCAGGGCAAGAACGGCCAGGAGCAGGCGGCCAAGGACTATCTGGCCAATGTGGTCGGCCTCACCGAAGTGCGGCTCCGCAAGATCGAGACCCTCTATACGGCACCGGCTCCCGGCGAGTTCTGCGGCGAAAGCGAAGTGGCCGGGCGCAAGGCCGACATCGTCGTGCGCCTGTTCGACGCCCGCCTGCTGCTCATCGAATGCAAGGTCTCCAACAGCGCCCTGAACAGCGTCAAGCGCGTGAACAAGGATGCCGGCGCCAAGGCCTCCGCATGGATGCAGCGACTGGGAGACGCGCAGGTGGTTCCGGCCGCACTGCTGTCGGGCGTGTTCAAGGTCCGCAACCTGGAGCAGGCCCAGGCCCTGCGCCTGACGCTGTTCTGGGCGCACCGCCTCGAAGATCTCGGCGACTTCATCGTGGCGACCCGGTAGATGCACGCAGCTCGCACAGCCGTAAGGCGGCTGCGAGCGTGCGTGAGCCCTGGCTGATCATTGCCTCACCAGATCTGATCGAAGCCAGCCCACGCCAACTGGTCAGCCTGTATACGCGGCGCATACAGATCGAAGACAGCTTCCGTGATCTCAAATCACATCGCCACGGCGCGTCCTTTGAGGACGGCCTGACCCGTCGGGGTCAACGCTTGACCATCCTGCTGATGCTCAACACGTTGGCCAGCTTCGCTTGTTGGCTGGCAGGCATGGCCGATGAGCAGTCCAGCCATGTGGCTTGGCTGGCGCCATGCAAGACGAGCCGGAAGCTTTATTCAACCCTGCGCATCGGACGCGAAGCCCTGCTCCGGCACTGGCCGATGGAGCCCACCGGCCAATGGATGGCGCGACGACGCACACCGCCCGAGCACGTCTACAGCCAGATGGTCTTGAGCTGATAAACGTGGGGATAGCTCAGACTCCGCCCCCCGGTTTCGACCCGATTTCGTAGATCCTTGCGGGCTCTGGCTGCCGCCGCGCCTACAAGCCATGTGCAAGCCAGGACACAACGCTTCGCCGGCATCTGGCGCACACCGACCGTGGAACCTGCCATTCCAACCGAGCGGTGGACCTGATCCCGTCACGTCGCCGCTCTCCAGGCCAAGGCTGCGAACCACCAGACACCGGTGACCGGCTCCAATCTGGGACCTACCCGCTCCGGGACCGACGCGAGCGGCTGGCCGCCTGCTGCGTACCACCGCTCTTTCGCTTGATCTGCTCCAGGTAGTTGTAGATGGTGAACCGGCTGACTCCGAGCGCGGCCGCCACCTGCTCCACGCTGTTCCGGATCAGGAACAGGCCGCGCTGCATCATCGCCTCCACCGCGTACATCTTCTCGTCCTTGTTCATCAGCTCGGGCGGCTTCATGAAGCGCTTGACCGCCTCGTCGATGATTTCCTGCATCATCGTCTCCAGGCCGACGGCGCCAGCGGCTGCATCGATCTGCGCTGGCTGTGCCTTCTTGTGCAGGATCTGTTCGAGCCAGCCGTGAGCCATCTCGAACACGGTCATATCGGCATTCAGGCACAGCGCGGCCACGGGCACGCCGGCGCCATCGCGGAACAGCAGGGTCGCTGAGCGCAACGTGCGCCCGGCCGCACTGGTGGTCTGGTATTCGTCGACGATCGACCAGCTGAGCTGACCGGTGCCTTCCACGTCGCGATAGAGCTCGCGGAAACCGGCATCCTCCCTGGGACCACTGAGGATCGGATCGCCGACACCGCGACCGGACACGTGACCATTGGCGATCGCCCGCACCGAGGCGTCGGGGATGGTCAGGTCATGCAGTACGACCTCGATGTTCTCCCCGATCATGCCGCCCAGCAGGGCTACCACCGGCTCGAGCAACGCGAATACGTCACTCACCTGTGGACCCACGGCCGATGCGGCCTTGCGCCGGCGGCTGGAAGCGGGAGCGCCCGGTGCCACGGTCTTCTTTGCGTTGGCCATGCGATGGCTAGGTCCTTGCGCGATGAGCCAGTCATCTTGCCGGCGATGCCCGGCCCGCGTCGAGACGCAGGTCAGAGGGGGGACAGGGCTCGGCGGAAGATGTGGCCTCACCGTTGACATACAATTTATTTTTGTATATCAACAAAATGTTGAAGTCATGTGACGATGCCCTTTCGCCCACTGGATCCGGCTCGCCCACACCCTCAGCGAACTCACCACCGATACCGCGCTTATCACCCCCTCCCCCTCAGCCATTCGCCAGCCGAGTCCCGAATATGAGCACTGTTGTCCGCAGTCGCCTTTACCAAGTCATTTCACGCACGCTTTGCCAAGGCTCCGCGCTGCTATTGCTGCCGTCCGTCGCCCTGGCCCAGCAATCCGCGGACGAAGCCGCGACCACGCCCAAGCAACTGGACACGGTGACCGTCACTGCGCAAAAGCGCACCGAGCGACTGCAGGATGTACCCATGTCGGTCCAGGTCCTCAGCGCCGAGAAACTCTCCAGCCAGGGCAGTTTCAAGCTGGCCGACTACTTCGCCCAGCTGCCGGGTCTGTCCTACATCCAGGCGCCGATGAGCAGCAACATCGTGCTACGCGGCATCGCTACCGACTCGGGCCTGGGATCGCGTCCAACCTCCGGGGTGGTCATCGACAACGTGCCCTACGGCTCGTCCACCAACACAGGCTCCATCCCCGACCTGGATCCCTCGGACCTGCAACAGCTCGAAGTGTTGCGCGGACCCCAGGGCACCTTGTACGGGGCCAGCAGCATGGGCGGTCTGATCAAGTACGACATGGCCGACCCCGATACCGGCGCGACTTTCGGCCACGTGGAGGCGGGCGCCTCGCACGCCGCCCACGGCACCGATGGCTACAACGCGCGCACCTCGGTCAACCTGCCGTTCTCCGACGATTTCGCCCTTCGCCTGAGCGTGTTCCAGCGCAAGGACCCGGGCTTCGTCCAGAACCCCGACGGCAAGGACACCAACGAAAGCCAGGTGCGCGGTGGCCGGATCGCGGCCCTGTGGAACGTGACCGACACCTTCACGGTGCGCGCCTCGGCACTGTTCCAGGACACCCAGACCGGCGCCAGCTCGGTGGTGGACACCGACGCCACCCTGCACCCGCTGTACGGCCAGTACACGCACGACCGCATCCATGAGGGCGACACCTACGACGGCCAGGTGCGCTTCTACACCACCAAGCTCAGCTGGGACCTGGGCTGGGCCACGCTGGACAGCATCAGCGGCTATGCCCAGCACCGCAGCAAGGCCTACCAGGACGTGGGCTACACAACCATCGGCGCGCTGGCCCCGACCTTCGCCGGCATCTTCGGCCTGGACAGCGACAACCCCAGCGCATTGATCGACAACCGCTACGACATCGACCGCACCACCCAGGAACTGCGTCTGGCCTCGCAGGGCGACCAGCGCATCGACTGGCAGCTCGGTGCGTTCTACAGCAAGGAAGACATCGACGTCACCCAGAACTTCTACATCGCCGACAAGTCCTCGGGCGCGCTCTACAACGGCTACCCACTGCTGATCTCCACCAGCAGCAGCACCTACCGCGAGCGCGCACTGTACGGCGATGTGACCTACCACTTCACCCCGAAGTTCGACATCCAGCTAGGCGCGCGCTATGCGCAGAACAGCCTGCGCGACCATTCGTTCGCAGGGGGACTGCTCTCCGACGAATCGACCTCGCTGGATACCAGCAGCGACGACGTGGCGACCTACCTGTTCTCGCCGCGCTACCGTTTCAGCGACGACCTGATGGCTTACTTGCGCGTGGCTTCGGGCTATCGTGCCGGCGGCAGCAACGGCAGCCTGCTGTCCGAGGGCACCCCGCACACCTTCAAGTCCGACAGCCTGTGGAGCTACGAGCTGGGCCTGAAGCAGCAGCTGCTCGACCACGCGCTGAGCCTGGAAGGCTCGCTGTTCTACATCGACTGGAGCGACCTGCAGGTCTCGCAGATCGACCCGCAGCTGGGCGACAGCTATACCACCAACGCCGGCAAGGCCAGGAGCCAGGGCGTGGAACTGTCCGCCACCTGGACACCCTCGGCCGACTGGAAGCTCACTGCCAGCTATGCCTTCACCGATGCCAAGCTGGCCGAGGACATCCCGGGCTATGTGGATGGCTCCACCGCCTACGGCCGCGACGGCGACCGCTTGCCGTATTCGGCCCGCAACAGCGCCGCGGCTTCGGTCACCCGCTACTTCCCGGTGACCGGTTCACTGGACGGCTTCGCCGGGCTGGATGCGGCATACATGGGCAATCGCTACATGGAGTTCACCACCTCGGCCGGTATCCCGCGCATCCACCTGCCCAGCTACACCACGGTTGGCCTGAATGCCGGCATCCAAGGACAGTCGTGGACGGCGACTGTGTACGTACGCAATCTCACCGACGAGGTCGGATATCTCAACGCCAACCGTCGCGGCTCGCTAGCGACCTCGCCGTGGGGCGCCACGCTGATCCAGCCGCGTACCGTCGGCCTGACACTGAGCTTGGACTACTGACCGCGCGCGGCGGCCGTCCACCAACGGGCGGCCGCCGCCGTCAACATCAACGTCAACGTCAACGTCAACGAACGTACTCCGTGTCTTCCGCGCGTTCAGACACTCCCTGCCGTCTTTTTGCCAGATGCCCCCAACATGACATCCAAGCCCCTGCTCGCCATTTTCCTGGTCTGCGCCAGTCCACTCGGCTGCAGCACCTCGGGGCGGGCAGCCGAAGTCGAGACCACGCAATCATTTGTACTGATCGCCAATGGCGAGAACGTCGGTTACCTACGGGGTACCAGCACCACGCAAGGGTTCGACGTGGACTACCACGTAGACAACAATGGGCGTGGCCCCAAGCATCACGAGCACATCGTGCTGGGTGCCGACCGGCTGCCGATTTCCTGGTCGGTCAAGGGCACTACGCTGATGGGCGGGCCGGTCGACGAGCACTACCAATGGACTGAAGGCGTCGCCGAATGGGACAGCCAGGCCGACCACGGGCGAGAGCCACTGCCGCACCCGGCTCTTTACGTGACCAACGACAGCAGCCCGTGGGCAATGTGGACCTATGCCAATGCGCTGCTGGCGGCCCCTGCGCATGAACTTGAGGCACTGCCGGGTGGGCGCATGCGGCTGGAAGAGGCCGGCACGCTGACGCTGCAGGCCGAGGCAGGCCTGCCGGCCGTGCGCGGCCGCCTGGTACGGCTCTCGGGCCTGGACCTGGAGCCTCACTACCTGGCGCTGGACCCCGCCGGCAACCTGCTGGCCGACGTGGACGACGGCACCGTGGCCATCCGCGCAGGCTACCAGTCGCAGGTCGCGGTGGTGACCGAAGCGGTCAAGGCCCAGGCGCTGGTCCACGCCCGCACCCTGCAGGCCCAGCTCGCCCATCCGGCGGGACAGGGCGTCTGGATACGCAACGTCCACGTATTCGACCCGGCTACCGGCCTGCGCAGCGAGCCGCTCAACGTGCACGTGCGACAGGGCCACATCGTCTCGATGGATGTACGGTGGAATCCGGTCGCTGGCGAGAGTGCCTATGACGGTGCCGGCGGCACATTGGTCCCGGGACTGCACGACATGCATTCGCACAGCACCCTGTCCTCGGGCCTGTGGTACCTGGCTGCAGGGGTCACCAATACCCGGGACATGGGCAACGACAACGCTTTCCTGCTGGACCTTACCGCGCGCATAGACCGCGGCGAGATCGCCGGTCCGCGCATCGTGCGCAATGGCTTCCTGGAAGGGCGCAGCCCGTACTCGGCACGTGACGGCTTCGTGGTGGACAAGCTGGACGACGCGCTGAACGACGTGCAGTGGTACAAGGACCACGGCTACTGGCAAATCAAGCTCTACAACTCGATGAATCCGCAGTGGGTAGCACCGATCGCGGCGCGCGCCCATGCATTGGGGATGACCGTCACCGGCCACATCCCGGCCTTCACCAATGCCGACGCAATGATCGCCGCCGGCTACGACGAGATCGCCCACGTCAACCAACTGATGCTGGGCTGGCTGCTGGCGCCACAGGAGGACACGCGCACCCCGCTGCGGCTGACCGGCATGCAGCGCGCGGCCGGGCTTGACCTGGATTCCCCCAAGGTCCAGCACACGCTGGACTTGATGCGCCGACGCGATATCGCCCTGGACACCACCGAAGTGATCCTGGAACGGCTGATGCTCAGCCGTGCCGGCAGCGTGTCCGAAGCCGACGCATCCTACCTGTCGCACATGCCGGTGGCCTACCGGCGCTATCGCCAGCGTACCTTCGTGTCCGACTTGACCCCACAGACCGACGCCGCCTACCGCCAGGCCTTCGCCAAGACCCTGGACTTGCTCGGCCGCCTGCATCGCCAAGGCACGCTGCTGCTGCCGGGCACCGACGACACCACTGGCTTCACCGTGCACCGCGAGCTGGAGCTGTACGTCAAGGCCGGCATGACCCCGCAAGAGGCCCTGCGCGCAGCGACCTGGCAGAGCGAAGAACACCTGGGACGCACCGACCGCCTTGGCCGTATCCATCCGGGCATGCAGGCCGACCTGGTGCTGCTGGCCGGCGACCCGACTACCGACATCTCCGCGATCCGCCGGCCCATGTTGGTGATCAAGGACGACCGGTTGTATCTGCCGGCCGACATCTACCGGGCCCTGGGCGTGACGCCCTTCGCACCCGCACCGAACAAACTCCAGTGAACTCATCCATGCCGTCGCCCACCGAACTTCCCCGATTCCTTCCCTCCGATTCCATCCAGCTGCGCCTGCGTCAGCTGGGGCTGGTCCTGCCTCCTGCGTTGCGCGTGCCCGAAGGGGTAGCACTGCCGTTCGCGCCCGTGCATGTGGTCGGCAATCGCGTCCTGGTCTCCGGCCACGGCCCACAGAACCCCGATGGCAGCCAGTCCGGCCTGATCGGGCGAGTCGGCCAGGACCTGGACGAGGCCCAGGGCTACGCCGCGGCCCGGCTCACCGCGCTGTCGATGCTGGCCAGCCTGGAACGCACCCTGGGCAACCTGGACCGGATCAAGCGCTGGGTGCGCATCTTCGGCATGGTGCGCTGCGCGCCCGGCTTCCAGCGCCACCCCAATGTGATCAATGGCTGTTCGGACCTGCTGCTGGCACTGTGGGGTCCCGAGCACGGCCAGCACGCCCGCAGTGCGGTGGGCATGATCGAACTGCCGTTCGGCATCCCGGTGGAAATCGAGGCCGAGGCCGAGCTCGCCTGATCCCTCTCCAATCCGAGTAGGCGCCATGGATACTCCCTCCGACCGCTTCGATCCCTCGCGCCGCCGTTGGCTGGCGGCGGCGGGTGCATTGCCCCTGGCCGGCGCCACAGCCTCTCTGGTGCCTTCGCCGGTCGCCGCGACGAACGACGCCGGTGGCGGCGGCCTTCACGGCCTGCGCTCGGCCTTCGACATTGCCGGCACCCACCTGGATGGCGCCTTCATGCATCCGGTGAGCCGCGCCGCGGTACAGGCACAGAAGGATTTCCTCGACGCACGCCTGATGAACGCCGGTGCCGACCGGGTGGACATGGGCGGCGACCGCGACCGCGCCATGGCCGCACTGAGCCGGCTGCTGCATGCCGACCGCGACGAGCTGGCCTGGATCCCCAGCACCATGTTCGGCGAGAACCTGGTGCTGAACGGCCTGGGCATCCCGCACAGCCGCCAGCGCGTGGTCACCGACGCCTACCACTTCAATGGCTCGCTGTTCATGTACATGGAGCTGGCCAAGCTCGGCCTGGACGTGGAGGTGGTGCGCCCGCGCGACAATCGCATCCAACTGGAGGACCTGGACAAGGCCATCACCCCAGGCACGCGCCTGGTGGCGTTGACCCTGGTATCCAGCGTCAATGGCTTCCAGCACGACCTCAAGGCGGTGTGCGAGCTGGCCCACAGCCGCGGTGCGCTGGTCTACGCCGACCTGATCCAGGCCGCCGGCAACACCCCGGTGGACCTGCACGACAGCGGCGTGGACTTCGCCGCCAGCGCCACCTACAAGTGGCTGATGGGCGACTTCGGCCTGGGCGTGCTGTACGCCCGGCGCGACCACCAGGACGCGCTGAAACAGGTGGTGTGGGGTTATCGCCAGGAGGGTGAAACGATCTCCCACATCCTCCCGTTCGACCCGCCCGGCGCGCGTGCGCTGGACACTCGCCCGATCGCCGGCCTGGCAGGCAGGATCGAGGTGGGCACGCTCAACAATGGTGCCGCTGCGGCGCTGGCGCATTCGCTGGAATGGCTCGAAGGCATCGGCGTGGAAGCCATCGCGCAATGGCGCCAGCCGCTGCTGCATCGACTCCAGGAAGCCATCCCACCACTGGGCTTCGCACCCATGACGCCACCGGACTCCACTTCGGCGGTGGTGTCCTTCGCACGTCGCAATGTCCAGTCCGAACTGGAGCCAAGGCTCAAGACCGCCGGTGTGGCGGTCACCCTCTACCCCCATTACCTGCGCGTCTCACCGTCTTTCCACAATGGACCCGAAGACGTGGAGCGCCTGATCCAGGCCCTGGCATGAACACATCACCCCTGGCCCCGACCCTGTCCTCCCATGCGTGCGCCGGCGATGCGCACCCCGAACGAGCCACGCCCATGAAGCGCTTCCGTTGCCTCCCCTGGGGCCTCGCCCTGTCCCTGGCCGCCTGCCTGCCAGCGCAGGCCACCGATGCTCCGTATGCCATCACCCTGCACGTACTGGCTGGCGCCGATGGCCAGGTCGATGCGGTGGTGGTGGATGAGGCCATTCCGATGCCCGACACGCCAGCCGACGCGACGCTGCTGGCCATGCCTCACGTCAGCAGCAACGTGCCCACCATTGCCTCCAGCGTGGGCGAACTGCAGGCCCACGACGACCAGGGCGCGCTGTCGTTGCGCTACCGCGACCAGGGCGAGGGAACGGAGCGGCAGCGCCAGTGGTACGCACAGCGCCCGGTCGCCGGCATCCTGAGGTTTTCCTACCGCGCTGCGATGACCGAAGCCCTGGCCGCACGCGGCGCCGCTCCGCCGACCGAATTGCGCAGCGAAGAGCAGGCATTCTCCGGTGCGGGGGTGACCTTCCTGCTGCATCCGCCCGGCGGGAAACACGACATCGCCCTGGATTGGGATCTCGGCGCGCTGGGCCCCCAGGCCCATGCCCTGAGCAGCCTGCAGGGCGGCAACGCCGAGGACGTGAGCATGGACGGACTGGACAGCAGCTATTTCATGGCCGGCCACATCGGCCTGTATCCGCAGGCACCCGACGCCAGCGGCTTCTTCTCTGCCTGGCAGGGCACGACACCGTTCGACGCGGAAAAGCTGCTGGCCTGGACCCAACAGCTGCGCCGGCATTACCAGGCCTTCTTCGCCACTCCGGCCACGCCCTATGGCGTGTTCCTGCGCCGCAACAAGGTCAATCCCGGCGGCGGTATGGGCATGTACCACTCCTTCATCGTCACCTACGACGACACCCGTGGGAACGACCCACAGCAGCTGGAGCTGACTCTGGCCCACGAAATGTTCCATACCTTCCAGCCACGCCTGGGTGCCGACTACGACGGCGGCGGCGGACTGGCTGCGTCGTGGTTCAACGAAGGGATGGCGGTGTTCTACCAGGCACGGCTGCCGCTGCGCTACGGGATGATCGATGCCGACGCCTTCCTGAAGGACCTCAATTACACCGCGGCGCGCTACTACACCAACCTGCTGGGCAGTACGCCCAACCGCGAGGTTCCAGCCGGATTCTGGAAGGACACCCGGATCCGCACCCTGCCCTACGACCGCGGCTTCCTGTACTTCGTCACCGTCGACGATGCCATGCGAAAGGCCAGCGACGGTCGCCAGTCGCTCGACGACCTGATGCTGGAGATGCTGGCGCGGCAGCAGCACCAGGGCCGCATCGAGGTGGCAGATTGGGAAGCAGTGCTGCGTGCGCACCTGGGCGATGATGCTGTGCGGCAGCTGCACGCCATGCTCGACGGCGCCGCGCCGCTGCCGGCCAGTGACGCCTTCGGTCCCTGCTTCGAACGTGTCTCGCGGCCGATGCGCCGTTACGAGCTGGGCTTTGCTCCCGAGGTGCTGACCGAGTCACCACGCGTAGTGCGTGGACTGGTTCCCGGCTCGGCCGCCGAGCGCGCCGGCGTGCGCAACGGCGACCAGATCACCCGGCCAGTCGGCCAGGACCAGTTGCAAGGCGAACAAGACGGCATCCTGACCCTGCATCTGCTGCGTGACGGCACGCCGTTGGAGGTGTCCTACGCCCCGCGCGGCGAGACCGTGGCCACTTGGCAATGGCAGCGCAAGGTCGGCAGCGACGCGGCGCACTGCTCGCTTCCTGGCAAGTGAGCAACCACGCCTTTACCCGCACCTCCCCCTTTCCCCGTCGCGCCCGCCCCCAATGACCGTCTCGACCACATCGGCTACGTCGCCGCAGACACATCGCAGCGCCAGCCATTCCTGGTTGGACAACCTGCAGGGACTGGTATTCGGCGTGGTCATGCTGGCCTTCGGCAACGCACTGCTGAAGGCCGCCGGACTGATCACCGGTCAGTTGGCCGGCCTGTCGCTGCTCGGTGCCCAGATCACCGGAGTGTCGTTCGGTCTGCTGTTCCTGCTGGTCAACCTGCCGTTCTACGTCTTCGCCGTGCATGTGCGCGGCTGGGCGTTCACACTACGCAGCCTGATGGCGGTGGTGCTGGTCGGATTCCTGACTGACCACGCCGGCCAGTGGATGTCATACGACCGCCTGCATCCGGTGGTGGCAGCAGTGGTAGGCGGCTTCAGTTCCGGGATCGGCCTGATCGCCCTGTTCCGCCACGGCGCCAGCTGCGGCGGCATGGGCATCCTGGCGCTGTACACGCAGGACCGCACCGGCTTCCGCGCTGGCTGGTTGCAGCTACTTTTCGACCTCGCATTGCTGACCTGCGCGTTGGCGGTCATGCCTGCGCGTGCGGTCCTGCTGTCGGTGCTGGGCGGGCTGGTCATGAACCTGAGCATCGCCTTCAATCACCGTCGCGACTGGTACACGGCTGCCTGAGCTCGAGCGGGCCAATCGTATTCCCCCTGCCGTTCGGATACTGATTGGACGCTGATATCCGCTATTGAACCAACGCGATGGGCGTATACGATCCACGGGTTGATCCGCATCACCGGCACCCAACACTCGGCTCGACAGATAGTGATCGATGGAAGGAATACAGTGAACTCGCCCTAGCGGTACCGATGCCAGCGAGATCGAAATGATTCGCCTCACCCTGCAGCGTCATGCCTTGGGCAACGACCGCTTCCGTACCTGCCGTCGAACGTCCACAGTAACGGGGTTCAGAAATGGGGTCAGGTTGCCCCCATTGCTCCATGCCGCACCCGGACAATGCCGGGATCAATGCAGCCGCCCACCTCCGGCAGGCGGCGCGCCCCGCTCCACCGCGTAGACCGCCCGCTCATCGCGCACGCCTTTGGGCGTTGGGTCGCGCAGCGGTTGGCTCTCGATCGTAAGCAGCAGCGCCCGCACCTGATCCACCGCATCGCAGATCGTGTCGCCCACCTCCGGCAGCGCCTGGCCGGCGCGCTCGGTCGCATCGCCGACCGCCACCACCCGTGCATGGACCGAGACGGTCTCGACCAGCAGGTTGAGCCGGTCCATCTGCTCCAACGTAACCCGGAACGCGCCGCCTTCCGTGTCGCGTGCCAACGCGCCGGTGACATCGGACCGGGCGACACGCACATTGTCGATACGCCGCACCGGCCCGGACACCTCATCCAGCACGAGGTCCACCTGGTCGGCCAGCAGCCCTAGGCAGAACGCCAGCTCGCCCATGCACACCTTGGGCTCGGCAGCGCGCTCTTCCGCCTGTGTGCGCGGCTGCGCCAGCCGGGCCAGGAACCTGACGTGATCGCTCAGCCTCACCAGCCGGAACTGGCTTTCCTCCGGCAGGAAGTAGCCCGGCATGTCTTCATCGTCCAAACGGTAGTGCGACATCGTTGCCTCCTCGTTCCATGAAGGACCCGCCCGCCATGAACGGCGGACGGGAAGTCGGGAGGTTCGAAACCGCTAACAGACGGCGGGCGTATTTCCCTTGCGGGTGTTGTATTAGCCGCCCTCCCGACACAGGCATCGCGTCGGCTGTACGCTGCAAACGTGCAGGCACAAAAAACCCACCAGTTTGTCGGAGGTGGGTACCGCTGTTAGAGGAGTTTCGACGCTCCTTAAGACCGAGAATGCTATCGATTTCGAGCAAAGTCAACAGGGTATTACCTACGGCGGAGTCAGGCTTTTCTTACCGCTTGGCGAACCAAAAAGAACCGGGATCCCAAAGGGCGGACCCAAAAGGGCAGGAGTAAAAATCCACTTCAAGCAGATATTTACTCTAGCTCCTTTGTCCGGGTCCTTTTTCCGGCTACGATTTCCGGCATGCTAGTTAACCTGAGAGATACTCAAGCACCGCCGCAACCGCTGCGTTCCTCATGCGTCGAGCGCGCACATCCCCCACATAACTGGCCTCCTTAAGTTTCTCCTCGGTGGCTCCCAGGATGTCACCTACCGTCGTGAGCCCAAGTTCCTGCAGCTTTTCCTTCTGCCACGAAGTTATATCAAGAACGGAGATCGGCTTGGCAAGCTGCGCCTCTAACGCCAAAGCTACCTTAGCCTGCGCCTCGCTTACCTCCCGATCCACGAGTGACTTATGTGACGGGTGATTGGCGCCGTACTCGGTCATCCGCTTAGGCGCGAGCGCCTTCGCAATTTCGAAGGCAGTACTAGTTGGAGTTTGCTCCTGCGAGAAAAGACAGCCGAGATTGACCAAGTATCTTTTCCCGATCTCGCTCCTGCTCGCCTTAATTCCGGATCCATACTCAACCACTATTCCCGTGTAGGCGAGGACACGCAGCGCCTCCTTGACAATCTCTGGAGTATCCCGATGGATCCAAAAAAAAGCACTGGTTCCAGATGAGCTGGATCTTGCGCCTGACACGAGATACTGATCATTTTTCTGCCTAGTTTCTGGAATAACGTAATTCTCAATAAAATCACGCCCCCAGTCAATGAGCCCCTTGTGACCACTGTACTTTTCAGAAAGAGTTGAGTGCTCAGACCATATATCGGTTCTGAAAAAATTCTTGATAACCTCATTGATTTGACTTGAATTGACCTTTGGCGCTTTTGCCAAAGTCTTTAGAAGAAGACGCGGATTGCCAGTAGATGCATAAGCTAGAGTGGAGAAATTTCTACCATTCTGAGCGATTGCGCTGAGGACGCTGCTATCTGCCTGTTTTTCCACAATCTCCCTCATGTTATCTACATATGATTGTGACAAAACATCACGTTCGATCGAGAGCATGGTCGCATCGTGGACTGGCTGGAAAGTTTCACCGTAACTGGTCACGCCAGGATAGACGGCTGCATTACAGGTCAGGCAGTGCGAGCGCAGGTCCCTGTAAAGAGTAAAGAATTGTCGCTGCTGTTCCGGCAAGAAGATATGTGCTGCCTCATCGATGAACAGCACAAAACGATCAATACTCAGTGATTCGGCAAGATCTTCAATTGCCTCACGAAAGTCGTCAATAGATGGCAGTTTACTCGCATCTACTTGGACGTCGGCCTTTCTCCACGTTTCCTCATAATCTTCGGCGATCCGTTCAATCTTTGTCTGAGTTAGGTCCCCACCCACATTGCCGCCTGCGAGAATCGAAACACTCCTCGGAACCACGCCAAGAAGGCCCTCTTTGCTTAAAGCGCGGATCACACCTGCACAGATTCTCGCAAGCATCCAATTTTTAAATTGCTCTGCATCGGAAGATTGAAGCAACGAGCTACGTACAAAACTTATATAGATCGGGAAAACCCGTTGCTTGTCGAAGGTGTCAAGAAGTTCCTTCTGCGCCACCCGAAGGAGGAAAGATTTTCCAACCCCACGACTGCCAACCAAGATAGTTGGATTTCTGCTCTTAAGTGCTTCAATGACGGCTCGATCTTGTTGCGTCTCGACGAAATAGTTGAGAACTTCATCCGGCCGAATATCTTCAGTACGATAGAAAAAGTCAGACATTAAAAATCTCCGAAGAATTATTGTTGAAAGTATTTACGCACCGGCGCAAGATGACCGAGAACTTCAAGTAACATCACTTCCAGCTTATCCCTATCTTCCGACTTTATTGAAGGCAGGTGCCGACAACAAAATGCAAAAACCAAAACCATCCGCATAGACTTGGCTTTCTCATGCCAGTCACAGAGCGCAGCCTTATCGAATTCTAGTGAAGATGGAATGGCCTCATGAGTCTTCGCATTGCCGTGCACATATTCAGAGCACTCTCTGTATACAGCCTCAGCAATGGTGCAATATTGTCGACCAAACTCCGCGAGACTGTCGTCAAATAAAGAAATGAAATTCTTTGAAAAGATACCATTTTCCAAATCTTTTAGGCTTGCCCAGACAATATCTCGCCGATCCCCTAGCCACTGCCTGAGTTCGAATTCACGCACCGAAAAGTGCATACAAGAAAGAGCTAGCTCGAAGAATAGTCGAAGGCCAATGTAGGCATGCCGGTACTGACCGACTGATACAGCGTACAATGCAAATTGATACTCCTTGATTGCAAGATCAAGAAGCTCCACCTCTGGACGCGCATCCATTGGCAACTTCATGAGATTAAAGTCTCCGATGAAGTTATGCGAAGCGGTAAATATCTTTCTTAGTCCATCGTCCGAGAACGAACTCTCCAGGACAATTCCTGCGTTCTTATGCAACCCCCTGTAATGCTCCAAGATACCCATTGTCCCCCCTTGATTCTGTAAATTGTAGACATCACTCCAAAGTGTATAAAAAAAGGCGGCCACCGGCCGCCTTTTTCCCGACTAATTCAACTCAACCTCAAACCCCAACAGGATTAGCCTTCTCAGGATCGATCTTGTACTGCTTGATCGCCCGAGCCACGTCCTTCCCGCTCATCTTGCCATCCTTCGCCAGCGCGGCGATGGCGGCGTGGGCGATGTAGTAGCGGTCCACCTCGAAGAACCGGCGCAGGTTGGCGCGGGTGTCGGAGCGGCCGAAGCCGTCGGTGCCCAGCACGGTGTAGCTCATCGGCACGAAGCCGCGGATCTGGTCGGCGAAGGCGCGCACGTAGTCGGTGGCGGCGATGGCCGGGCCCTGGCGGGCCTCCAGCAGCTCGGTGACGTAGGCCTTGCGCGGGTCCTTGGCCTCCGGGTGCAGGCGGTTCCAGCGCTCGGCGGCGAAGCCGTCGCGGCGCAGTTCGTTGAAGCTCGGGCAGGACCAGATGTCGGCGGTGACGCCGAAGTCCTTGTCCAGCAGTTCGGCCGCGGCGATGGCCTCGCGCAGGATGGTGCCGCTGCCCAGCAGCTGCACGCGCAGCTCGCCCTTCTTCGGCTTGCCGGCGTCCTTGAGCAGGTACATGCCCTTGATGATGCCGGCCTCGGCGCCCGCGGGCATGGCCGGGTGGGCGTAGTTCTCGTTCATCAGGGTCAGGTAGTAGTACTCGTCCACCTGGTCCTCGAGCATGGCCTTCATGCCGTGCTGCAGGATGACGGTGACCTCGTAGCCGAAGGTCGGGTCATAGCTGCGCACGTTGGGGATGCCGCCGGCCACCACCTGGCTGAAGCCGTCCTCGTGCTGCAGGCCCTCGCCGTTGAGGGTGGTGCGCCCGGCGGTGCCGCCGAGCAGGAAGCCGCGGGTGCGCATGTCGGCGGCCTGCCAGGCGAAGTCGCCCACGCGCTGGAAGCCGAACATGGAGTAGTAGATGTAGAACGGCAGCATCGGCACGTCGGACACCGAGTAGCTGGTGCCGGCGGCCATCCACGAGGCGATCGCGCCGGGCTCGCTGATGCCCTGCTGCAGCACCTGGCCGGACTGGTCCTCGCGGTAGTACATGAGCTGGTCGGCATCGACCGGCTTGTACTTCTGCCCGAACGGGGCGTAGATGCCGATCTGGCGGAACATGCCCTCCATGCCGAAGGTGCGGGCCTCGTCGGCCACGATCGGCACCAAGTGCGGGCCGATCGCCTTGTCGCGCAGGGCGATGTTGAGCGTCTGCACGAACGCCATGGTGGTGGAGTACTTGCGTTCGCCGCTGTCGGCCAGCAGGCGCTCGTACTTGTCCAGGCCGGGCACGACGAAGCTCTTGCTGGCCTTGCGCCGGCGCGAGGGCAGGTAGCCGCCGAGCGCGGCGCGGCGCGACTTGATGTACTGGACCTCTTCCGAATCCTCGCCCGGGTGGTAGAACGGGATCTGCTCGGCCTCGGCCAGCTGCTTGTCGCTGATCGGGATGTTGAAGCGGTCGCGGAAGGTGCGCACCGCGTCGTCGTCGAGCTTCTTGGTCTGGTGGGTCGGGTTGAGCGATTCGCCGGCCGAGCCCATGCCGTAGCCCTTGACCGTCTTGGCCAGGATCACGGTGGGCATGCCCTTGGTCTGCATGGCCTGGTGGTAGGCGGCGTAGACCTTGTGCGGATCGTGGCCGCCGCGGTTCAGGCGCCAGATGTCGTCGTCGGACAGGCTGGCCACCATCTCGCGTGTCTCCGGGTACTTGCCGAAGAAATGCTCGCGCGTGTAGGCGCCGCCGAAGGCCTTGCAGTTCTGGTACTCGCCGTCGACGGTCTCCATCATCAGCTTCTTGAGCACGCCGTTGGTGTCGCGGGCCAGAAGCGGATCCCAGTACGAGCCCCACAGCAGCTTGATGACGTTCCAGCCGCCGCCGCGGAACACGCCTTCCAGTTCCTGGATGATCTTGCCGTTGCCGCGCACCGGCCCGTCCAGGCGCTGCAGGTTGCAGTTGACCACGAACACCAGGTTGTCCAGGCCCTCGCGCCCGGCCAGGGCGATCGCGCCCAGGCTCTCGGGCTCGTCGGACTCGCCGTCGCCCATGAAGCACCACACCTTGCGGTCGGACGGCTCGATCAGGCCGCGGTGCTCCAGGTACTTCATGAACTGCGCCTGGTAGATCGCCGCCAGCGGGCCCAGGCCCATCGACACGGTCGGGGTCTGCCAGAAGTCCGGCATCAGCCACGGGTGCGGGTAGGAGGAGATGCCCTTGCCGTCCACCTCCATGCGGAAGTTGTCGAGCTGGTTCTCGCTGATGCGCCCTTCCAGGAAGGCGCGGGCGTAGATGCCCGGCGCGCTGTGGCCCTGGATGAACAGCAGGTCGCCGGGATGGTTCTCGCTGGGCGCGCGCCAGAAGTGGTTGAAGCCGACGTCGTAGAGCGTGGCCGAGGAGGCGAAGGAGGCGATGTGGCCGCCCAGGTCGCCGGGCTTGCGGTTGGCGCGCACCACGGTGGCCATGGCGTTCCAGCGGATCAGCGAGCGGATCTTCCACTCGATGGCCGAGTCGCCCGGGCTCTTGGCCTCGTGCTGGGGATCGATGGTGTTGACGTACTCGGTGGTCGGCGAGAACGGCAGGTAGGCGCCGTTGCGGCGGGTCAGCTCGACCATGCCCTCGAGCAGCTGGTGGGCGCGCTCGGCACCCTCCACGTCGATGACGGCCTTGAGCGATTCGATCCACTCGCGGGTCTCGGCGGGGTTCGGATCGTCGTTGAGAACATCGGTCAACCAGTTCATAGCGCTCCCGGATTCGAGGCCGCGCACCTGCGCGATCCACGGCTGTTGCAAGAAGGGCCGAAGTGTATCGCAAGCGTTTGCAGGCACGCCGCGCTACGCAGGCGTATGGAAGGTGAACGCGGTACCGGCGCGGCTTGCGGGCGCCGACAATCCGATATATCGTTCCGCCCACTTCAGATATATCGGAAAAGACGATGCGACCCTTCGACTCCTCCCGTTTCGACGACCGCCCGCATGGCGGCCATCCCCACCGCGGCGAGCGTGCCGGGCGCAGGCCCGAACGCGGTGGCCGCGACGAACACGCCGGGCGCGGCGGACGCGGCGGGCCCGGCCGCGAGCGCCGCCTCGGCCACGGCGACCTGCGCCTGCTGCTGCTGGCGCTGATCGAGCCGGCGCCGTGCCATGGCTACGAGCTGATCCGCAAGATCGGCGAGGCCTTCGACGGGCTGTACCAGCCCAGCCCCGGCGCGGTGTACCCGGTGCTCGCCCACCTGGAGGCGCACGGCCTGATCGAGGCCGACGCCAGCGAGGAGGGCGGACGCAAGTGCTACCGCCTCACCGCCGATGGCCAGGCCTTCGTGCAGGCCCACCGCGAGGACCTGGTGGCCGCGCAGCAGCGCACCGCCACCAGCGCGCGCATGCTGCGCGCCAAGGCCAGCCTGCCGGCACCGGTACGCAAGGCCATGCACCGGCTCAAGACGGCGCTGCTGGCGCGCCAGGAGCGCTGGGACGAAGCCGAGGCCACGCGCGTGGCCGCCGTGCTCGAGGCGGCGGCGCAGGCCCTGGAGCGCGGCGGCGATGGCGACTGAGGACGATGCCGCGGCGGGCGCGCTGCTCGCGGCCGCGGGCCTGCGCCGCACCCCGGCGCGGGATGCGCTGCTGCAGGTGCTGCGCGCCCTGCCCGCGCCCGCCGACGCGCTGCAGCTGCACCGGCTGATGCAGGCGCGCTGCGGCCACGCCAACCTGTCCACGCTCTACCGCGGGCTGCGCGACTTCGAGCGCCTGGGCTGGCTGCAGGTGCAGGCGACTCCGCGCGGGCGCATGCACTGGCGACTGCGCCCGGACCTGGTACCGGCCACGGCCCGGGCAGGCGATGGCCATGCGCCCGCCACGCCCTCTCCTTCCGTTTCGCCCACGAGGACTCCCCATGCCCCATGACAACCGCCGCGTCCGCCATGAGCTGCGCTTCCGCACCGTCCACGTGGTGCGCACCGAGGCGCTGACCCCGCACATGCGCCGCATCGTCGTCGCCGGCGATGCCCTGGCCGGGTTCTTCAGTCCGAGCCCGGACGATCACGTCAAGCTGTTCTTCCCCAATGCCGCCGGCGAGATCGCGCTGCCGGCGATGACCGAGGCCGGCATGCGCTTCGCCGAGGGCGTGCCGCCGTCGCCGTCGCGCGACTACACGCCGCGCCATTTCGATGCCGGGCGCAACGAGCTGGCGCTGGACTTCGTCATGCACGGCGACGGCATCGCCTCGCGCTGGGCGGCCGCGGCCCGGCCCGGCGACGTGCTCGGCGTCGGCGGCCCGCGCGGTTCCCACCTGGTCGCCGGCGACTACGCCCACCACGTGCTGGTCGGCGACGAGACGGCGCTGCCGGCGATCGCGCGCTGGTGCGAGGAACACGGCGGCCACGTCGGCATCGATGCCTTCGTGGAGATCGCCGAGGCCGGCGACCGCCAGCCGCTGCCCGACGACGACGGCGTGCAGGTGCACTGGCTGGAACGCAACGGCGTGGATGCGGCCTCGAGCACGCTGCTGGAGGATGCGCTGCGCGACTTCGATTTCGACCTGCCGGCGGACACGACGTTCTGGTGGATCGCCTGCGAGTCGCGCCGCGCCCGCGCCATGCGCCTGTACCTGGAGCAGCGCCTGGGCGTGCCGCGCGAATCGATCCGCGCCACCGGCTACTGGAAGGCCGACCCGGACGCGCCCGACGCCGACGACTGAGGCCGATCCGCCCCCAGGCCGACCGGGGGCCGGCCGCGTCCGGCGCCCCCGGTGGTATCCATGCACGCCGGCCAGGCCCGCCCGGCAGCTGCGCGCCTGCCGGTACCGTGCCGGCGGCATTCCTCGCTGCCTGGCGCAGGCGCCGGCGACCGAGGCCGGCGTTCCTGCGGAGCGGCCCGGTGCCGGACGTGGCGGGCATCGCCGCGTCCGGTGCCTCCCGTCGGCGGTCGTGTATCCACGCTCGCCGGCGATGCCCTGCGCTGCAGCTGCACGCCTGCCGGTACCGCGACGTCGGTGCCGTCGGCGTCTCCGCCATCCGGCGCAAGTCCTGCCCGCGATGCGGTGGCAATGCCTGTCGCCGCGCCTGCCTGCGGTCGCAGCCGGTGCAGGCCGATGCATACATCGCGACGCGAACAGGCTGGCGAGCGCGGGTGCCGCGATAGCGATACGCGATACGTGCACGCGACGTGCGCGCCAGCAGGGGGTGCCCGTCGTGTTCTTGCCGGTCAAGCAACCTGGCAGGCCACCCTATCGGCACCATCACCATCACCATCACCATCATCAGCATCAGCATCAGCATCAGCACCGCGACCGCCACCGCCACCGCCACCGCCGCAACGGAATACCGGCGCCCGAAACGGACAGGGCCCGCTTGCGCGGGCCCTGTCGCGTCGTGCACCGCGGCCGGGGTTACTTGGCGGCCGGGGCGTCGTCCAGCAGGCCTTCGGTGGTGATGCTCAGCTGCACCTCGTCGCTGACGTTCGGCGCGTAGGCGCCCACGCCGAAGTCGGTGCGCTTGACGGTGCCGGTGGCGCTGAAGCCGATCGCCTGCTTCTTGGCCATCGGGTGCTCGCCGGCGCCGTTGAGGGTGACCTCCAGGGTGACCGGCTTGGTCACGTCCTTGATGGTGAGGTCGCCGGTGACGGCCAGCTTGTTGGTGCCCGCCGCCTGCACCTGGGTGCTCTTGAAGGTGGCGTCGGGGAACTTGGCCGCATCGAAGAAATCGCTGCCCTTCAGGTGCTCGTCCAGCTTGGGCACGAAGGTGTCGAGGGTGCTCAGCGGGATGGTGACCGCAACGCTGGACTTGGTCACGTCGTCGGCGTCGTAGGTCAGGGTGCCCTCGCTGATGCCGAAGTGGGCGCTGGGCTTGGAGAAGCCGAAGTGGGTCCACTGGGCGAGGACATCGGTGTGCGACGGATCCAGGGTGTAGGTGCCCGAGACCGGCTTGATCGCGTCGGCGGCGGGGGCTTCGGCGGCGACCGGCGCCGGCGCTTCGGCGGCCGGGGCCGGCTGGTCGGCGGCGGGCGCGGCCTGGTCGGCCGGCTTGGAGCAGGCGGACAGGGCGGCCGCCAGGGCGAGGGGGAGCAGGAGCTTGCGGGTGGTGCTCATGGTGTGGGACTCCGTTTTCGGGTGGTGGGACGGGAACAGCGACTACGACACGGCACGTGGCGCAGGCGGCGGCATCACACGATGCGCGCGGCCTCGTCGAACCCCAGGCGCGGCAACCGCGGGAACAATCCCGCCGGGTCACCGTACCCCAGGTTGACCAGGAAATTCGAACGCACCGCGGTGCCGGCGAAGAACGCCTCGTCCACCTTGGCGTTGTCGAAACCGGACATCGGGCCGGCGTCCAGCCCCAGCGCGCGCGCGGCCATGATCAGGTAGGCGCCCTGCAGGGTGCCGTTGCGCAACGCGGCCTCGCGGCGCGACTCGCGCGGGCCCTCGAACCAGGCCTTGGCGTCGACGTGCGGGAACAGGTAGGGCAGCTTGTCGTGGAAGTCCAGGTCGTAGGCGACGATCACCGTCACCGGCGCGGCCAGGGTCTTGGCCAGGTTGCCCTCCGACAGCGCCGGGCGCAGTTTCTCCTTGGCCTCGGGCGACTTGACGAACACGAAGCGCGCCGGCGTGGCGTTGGCCGCGGTCGGCCCCCACTTGGCCAGCGCGTACACCTCGCGCAGGGTGGCATCGTCCACCGGCCTGTCCAGGAACGCGTTGTGGGTGCGGGCGGTGCGGAACAGCTGGTCCAGGTCGGCATCGGCAAGCGGACGGGCCATCGGCGGTCTCCTCGGTCGCGGCGCGGGCGGCGCCCGGCACAAGGGGCGCAGTGTAGAGTGGGCACCGCGCGGCGGCACCGGGCCGGCCTGAAACGTATTGATGCACGAACGGCAACGATCCAATGCCCTGGTCGCGCTCAGCGACGGCCGTGCCGGCAACCAGCGCCAGGCCAGCGCGCTGGCCGCCGCGCTGGCCGGCCACGACGTGCCGCACGTGGTCCTGCTGCCGCATGCGCCGTGGCGCTGGCTGGCCCCGCGCCGGTTGCCGCTGGCCGGCCATGCCTACGGCACCGATTTCGCCCGGCTGCTGGCCGATCCGCCTGCGCTGGCGGTGGGCTGCGGGCGCCAGGCGGCCCTGGCCACGCGCCTGCTGCGCGACCGCGGCACGCGCGTGGTGCAGGTCCTCGACCCGCGCATCGCCGCGCGCCACTGGGACCTGCTGCTGGTACCCGAGCACGATGCACTGCGGGCGGCGAACGCGTTGACCGTGGCCGGCAGCCTGAACCCGGTGGACGATGCCTGGCTGGAACGCGGCCGCGCCGCGTTCGCCGCGCTCGGCCGCCTGCCCTCGCCGCGCGTGGCCCTGCTGCTGGGCGGGCCGACCGCGCAGGTGCCGTGGCGCGAGGAACAGGTGCTGGCGGCGATGTCCCGCCTGGCCGCGTACCTGCGCCGGGCCGGCGGCAGCGTGCTGGCCACCGCCTCGCGGCGCACCCCGACGATGCTCGCGCAGGCATTGCCGCGGGCCTTCGCCGGCATGCCGGCCTGCACCTGGCGCGACGCGCGCGATGGCGCCAATCCCTATGCCGGCCTGCTCGGCTGGGCCGAGGCGATCGTCTGCACGCCCGATTCGGCCAACCTGCTGTCGGAGGCCTGCGCCACGCGCGCCCCGGTGTATGTGATCGCGCCGGAATGCGCACGGGGGCGGATCGGCCGCTTGGTGCAGGCGCTGCTGCGCCAGGGCCGGGTGCGCGCGTTCGATCCGGCCCTGCCGCCGTTCGAGGCCGTGCCGCTGCGCGAGACCGCGCGCGTTGCCGCGCAGGTGCGCACACGGCTGCACCTGCCCGGCTGAACCGGGCCGCGGCCACGCCGGCGCGCATCTGGTGACATCCGGCACTGCCCCTGCGCCGCGGCCGCCACCACCATCGGCTGCCGGTCCCACCGGAATCGCGCATGGACATCTCTCGCAAGCATCTCGCCTATGGTGTGTTGTGCACGCTGATCGCCGGGCTGGTCCTGCGCGCCGGCATCGGCCTGGCGCCGCCCGGGTGGCTGGCGTGGGTGGCCCCGGTCCCGCTGCTGGTGCTGGCGTACTCGATCGCAGGGCGGGCACGCGCCTGCGCGGCCGTCGCCATCGCGAGCCTGATCGCGGCCAGCCACTACAGCGGCTACTTCCTGCTGGTGATGCCGTGGCCGGCGGCGGTGCTGGCCACCTGCGCGCAAGCGCTGGTGTGGTTCGCGATCGTGATGGCCACGCGCCGCGTCGTGCGCCGCCTGCGCAACGGCTGGAGCGTGCTCGCCTATCCGGTCCTGTGGGTGGCGGTCGATACCCTGATGGCCGCGCTGCTGCCCGACGGCAACTGGGGAAGCCTGGCGTATTCCCAGGCCGACCTGCTGCCGCTGCAGCAGTTCGCCTCGCTGTTCGGCACCGCCGGCGTGCTGTTCGTCCTGTGCCTGGTGTCCTCCACGCTGGCGCTGCTGCTCTGGCGCGGCCATCGGCTGGCGCATCCGGTGCGGCTGGCCGCGGCGGTGGCGCTGCTGCTCGCCGCCGTGCTGGGGTTCGGGTTCTGGCGCCTGCAGGCGCCGGTCGCGGCCACGCCGCTGCGCGTCGGGCTGGCCTCGATCGACGATCCCATCGGCCCTGCCGCATCGCCCGGCCACTGGCGGCCGATCCGCGACCGCTACGATGCCCTGGTCGCCAAGCTCGCGGCGGACGGCGCGCACCTGGTCCTGCTGCCGGAGAAGATCGCGGTGCTCGCGCCGGCGGACCTGCAGCAGTGGCGCGCGCATTTCGGCGGAATCGCGCGGCAGCATCGCCTCTGGCTGGCCATGGGCATGACCGAGGACGGCCCGCATCCGCACAACATTTCCTGGCTGTTCGATCCGCAGGGCAACCTGGTGGAGCAGTACGAGAAGCACTTCCTGGCGCCGCCCGAGCGCGCCCAGCAGTACGCGCGCAGCGACGCCTTCAACCTGCATGCCATCGATGGCCAGCGCTACGGCCTGGCGATCTGCAAGGACATGCACTTCGCCCGCTTCGGCCGCGCCTACGGCCAGCGCGAGGCGGCGGTGATGCTGGTGCCGGCCTGGGACTTCGCCTATCGCGATGGCTGGCTGGCCTCGCGCATGACCGCGACCCGCGGCATCGAGAATGGCTACGCGGTGGTGCGTGCCGCGCGCGAGGGGATGCTCACCGTGAGCGATGCGCACGGGCGGATGCTGGTGCAGGCGCGCAGCGCGCCGCTGCCCGGCAGCGCGGTGATCGCGGACCTGCCGGTGCCCGCCCGGCAGGCGACGCTGTACACCCGGATCGGCGGCCTGTTCGGCTGGCTGGACGTCGCCGCCGCACTCGGGCTGCTGGTCGTGGCCCGGCGCCCCCGAACTGGCCCGGCCGGGGGACAGCGGGGATAATCCTGGAGGCCAGCACCACCGCGCCCATCGCCAGCACCGCGCGCTGCTGCTCGCGGTGCTGGCGATGGGCGCGGTGGTGCTGGCCTCCAACGTGCTGGTGCAGTACCCGATCAACGACTGGCTGACCTGGGGCGCGTTCACCTACCCGGCCGCGTTCCTGGTCAGCGACGCGGTGAACCTGCGCTTCGGCCCGCGCGCGGCGCGGCGGGTGGCGTGGTGCGGCTTCGTGCTGGCGGTGCTGCTGTCGATCTGGATCGCCAGCGCGCGCATCGCCGCCGCCTCGTGCAGCGCCTTCATCGCCGCGCAGCTGCTGGACATCGCCGTGTTCCATCGCCTGCGCGCCGGCAACTGGTGGCGCGCACCGGCGGTGTCCACGCTGTGCAGCGCCACGCTGGACACCACGATCTTCTGGTCCATCGCCTTCGCCGGCTCCGGCCTGCCGTGGACCAGCTGGGCCGCCGGCGACCTGGCGGTGAAACTGGCCATGGGCACGCTGCTGCTGGCGCCGTTCCGCGCCTGGCTGTGGCACGCGATGCCGGCGCGGCGCGGCTAGCGGTCAGTCCGCACCGGCCACGGCCGCCGGCAGGCCGGCCGCCTGCCAGGCCGCGCGCACCGCCTCGCGCGCGGCCGTGATCGCGGCGTCGACCGCGACGATGCGCGGGCGCCGGTCCAGCGTGCAGTGCAGGCCGGCATCGAGCAGCACCGCATGCGCGCGGTGCAGCGCGCCGGCCCGGTCGGCCGCCAGCAGGCCGGCACCGGCCAGCGCGTCCAGCAGTGCGGCGCTGTTGCGTGGCCGGCACAGCGCCGGCGCGCGCGCGGCCCCGGCCAGCACCAGGAACTGCAGCACGAACTCCAGGTCCACCAGCCCGCCCTCGCCCTGCTTGAGGTCGAAGCGCGCGCCCTCGCTGCGGTCCAGCGTGGCACGCATGCGCCCGCGCATCCGTGCCACGTCCGCGGCCAGCACGTCGCGCGCGCGCGGCCGCGCCAGCACTTCCGTGCGCACCGCGTCGAAGCGCCGCAGCAACCCGGCGTCGCCGGCCACGCCGCGGGCGCGCACCAGGGCCTGGTGCTCCCAGGTCCAGGCCCGGGCGCGCTGGTAGTCGGCATAGCTGGCCAGCGAGGACACCAGCGTGCCCTGGCCGCCGTCCGGGCGCAGGCGCACGTCGATGTCGTACAGGCGCCCGGCGCCGGTCTGGGTGGCCAGCAGTGCCATCACCTTCTGCGCCAGGCGCGCGAACCAGCGCCCCGGCTCCAGCGGCCGGCGCCCGTCGGAGGCGGCCCCCCCGGGCGGGTGGTCGTGCAGGAACACCAGGTCCAGGTCCGAGCCGAAGCCGAGTTCGCTGCCGCCCAGGCTGCCGTAGCCGACGATGGCGAAGCTGCCGCCGGGCAGTTCGCCATGCGCCTGCACCATGTCCGCGCGCGCCATCGCCAGCACGGTGCGCAGCACGGCCTCGGCCAGGCCGGCCAGCTGCGCGGCGCTGGCCTCGGCCGGCTGGCGCCGGTCCAGCGTGGCCAGGCCGATGCGGAAGCTCAGCGCCTGGCGCGTCTCGTTGAGGCCGCGCAGCGCCAGTTCCGGATCGTCGCCGGCCAGCGCCGCGTTGCAGGCGCTCGCCATCGCGTCGGCATCGGGCAGCGGCCCGGCCACGCGCGCGTCGAGCAGTTCGTCCAGCAGCAGCGGGTGGGCGACCAGGCGCTCGGCCAGGAAGGCGCTGCGCGCGAACACGTCCACCAGCCGCTGCAGCGCGCCGGGCTGTTCGTCCAGCAACGCCAGGTAGGAGGCGCGGCGCAGGATCGCCTGCAGCAGCGCCAGCACGCGGCGCAGCGCGGCGTCGGGCTGCGGGGAATGCGCGGCGGCCTGCAGCAGCGCCGGCAGCACGCGGTCCAGGCGCACGCGCGCGGCGTCGGACAGCCCGTGCACGCCGGCCGACCGGGCGAAGTCGCGCAGGGCGCGGTCGGCGTCCTCGGCCTGGGCGAAGCCGGCCTCGGCCAGGGTCCGGGCGTGGCCGCCGTCGGGCAGCGCGCGCCAGTAGGTGTCCAGCGCACCGGGCACCGGCTGGCGCCCGTGCGGCGCCAGCAGCGCGCCGAACTCGCCGCTCACGCGCTCGCGCACCGCCTCCAGGTGCGCGTGCAGCGCCGCCCACGTCGGGAAGCCCAGCCCCGCCGCGAGGCGTGCGCGGTCGTCCTCGTCGCGCGGCAGCACGTGGGTCTGCGCGTCGCGCAACATCTGCAGCCGGTTCTCCAGGTGGCGCAGGAAGCGGTAGGCCGAGGCCAGCGCGGCGGCATCGCCGGGGGCGACCTGGCCGGCCCGCGCCAGCGCGTCCAGGGCCGGCAGCAGGCGCGGCTGGCGCAGGGCGGCATCGCGCCCGCCGCGGATCAGCTGCAGCGACTGCACCAGGAACTCGATCTCGCGGATGCCGCCGCGGCCGCGCTTGATGTCCTCGTCCTGCTCGCGCCGCGCCACGTCGGCCACGATCGCCGCCTTCATGTCGCGCAGGCTGTCCAGCGCGGTGAAGTCCAGGTAGCGGCGGTAGACGAACGGGCGCAGTTCCTGCAGCCAGGCCAGGCCGGCGGCGATGTCGCCGGCCACCGGCCGCGCCTTGATCCAGGCGTAGCGCTCCCAGTCGCGGCCTTCCTGCTGGAAGTACACGTCCATGGCCGCGAACGACAGGGCCAGGCGGCCGGCGCTGCCGAACGGGCGCAGGCGCAGGTCCACGCGGTGGCAGAAGCCGTCGGCGGTGGTCTCGTCCAGCAGCCGCGCCAGGCGCTGGCCGAGGCGGGCGAAGTATTCCTCGGCGGCGAGCGGGCGGGCGCCGTCGGATTCCCCGCCCTGCGGGTAGGCATAGACCAGGTCGACGTCCGAGGAGAAGTTCAGCTCGCCGCCGCCGAGCTTGCCCAGGCCGAACACCACCAGCCGCTGCACGTGGCCGCCGGCATCGCGCACCACGCCGTGGCGTTCGGCGAACTGGCCTTCCAGCGCATCCAGCGCCAGGCGCAGGCAGTCCTCGGCCAGGACGGTGGCGCCGGCCAGGGTGGCGTCGATGTCGTCCAGGCCCATCACGTCGCGCCACACCAGGCGCGCCGAACCGGCCGCGCGCCAGCGCCGCAGCTGCGCCGGCCAGTCCTCGGCGCGCCCGGGCAGCAGCGACGGCGGCGGCAACGGCGCCGCCCCGTGCGCGGCGAACCCGGCGATCAGCGCCGGCTGGCGCACCAGCGTGTCCACGGCGAAGTCGCTGGCCACGGCCAGGCGCGCCAGCGCCGGTTCCCAGTCCGGCTGCCAGGTCTCGGCGGCGGCCTGGCGCAGGCGTGCCAGCGCCCGCGCGACGATCGGTTGCAGGGCGGGCGGCAGGGTGTCGTTCGGCATGGCGGGGATTCTGCCGCATGTCCACGCCGCCACGACCGGCACGGTGCTAGCGTCCCGCCGTTCACCGCTTCCGAGGCTCCCCCATGAACGCCAATGCGGCCGCCACGCTGCAGGTTCCCTGCCCTCATTGCCAGGCCATCAACCGGGTCCCGGCCGCGCGCCTGGCCCAGCATCCCAACTGCGGGCGCTGCCACCGGCCGCTGTTCGAGGGCCTGCCGATCACCCTGGACGCCACCAACTTCGACCTGCATGCCAGCCGCGCGGACCTGCCGCTGGTGGTGGACTTCTGGGCGCCGTGGTGCGGGCCGTGCCGGATGATGGCCCCGGCCTACGCGCAGGCCGCTGCGCTGCTGGAACCGAAGGTGCGCCTGGGCAAGCTCGACACCGAGGCCAACCCGGTGCTGGCCACGCGCTTCGACATCCGCAGCATCCCGACGATGGCGGTGTTCCTGCACGGCCGCGAGATCGCCCGCCATTCCGGCGCGATCCCGCTGCAGGCCATCGTCCAGTGGGTCAACCAGCACGCCGCCTGACGGGCGCGACCATCGTCCCCGAACGCACAAGGCCGAAGGCATGCCGGCGCCTCGGCGCGATATGCCGCTTGGGCCGCCCTACGCCGGCTGGGCAAATGCCGGGCGATATCGATGCGCCCTCGCGTTCGGCCCGGCCGGCGCGGCTAGCCTTCGCGCGAGGCCCTCGGACGCGCGCCAGTCCCACTGCCGCCGCGACGGGACGTCGTCGCGCGGGCGGACGCGATCGTCGCCCCCGAACGCATAAGGCCGGGGGACATGCCGGCGCCTCGGCGCGATATATCGCTTGGACCGCCCTACACCGGCTGGGCAAATGGCCGGCGATATCGATGCGCCCCCGCGTTCGGCCCGGCCGGCGCGGCCATCCTTCGCGCGGGGCCCCCCGGACGCGCGCCAGTCCCCTGCCACCGCGACGGGACGCCGCCGCGCAGGCGGACGCGATCGTCGCCCCCGAACGCACAAGGCCGGAGGCATGCCGGCGCCTCGGCGCGACATATCGCTTGGGGCGCCATACCCCGGCTGGGCAGGCACCCGGCGCTATCGGTGACGCACATACCCTTTCCTGTCGGTGCCTCGGACGATGACGCGCGAGGCGTGGTGTGCGGTCGGGGATGGGCATCCGCATCGCCCGCACCGGATCGCTCCTCGGCCACCGGGCGATCCGCTGCGCGGGTCGGCACCGGGCGGAGCGCGACGTGGATCCCGCACCGGAATAGCCATCGTACCGATGCACCGACGCAACAGCGATACCGCCGCACAGGCGCGGCGATCCTGCGCCCGTAACGCGCAGCAGGCACGAAGGCCGCAGCCTTCGCCATCGAAGCCATCGCTTTCCCGGGCCGCGAGCCGCGGGCATCGCGGCTCGCGCGTGAAAGCGGCGAAATCCCGGCCATGTGCACGGGCAGGGTTGCGGGCGCGGCGGTATCCAGGCATTAAAAAACCCGCTGGCGGCTAGCGCCAGCGGGCTTCTGCTCCCTCCCCCACGTCGGGATGCGGGACCGATGTTGCAGGGGTTTTCGCCGGCATGCACGCTGCAGCGCAAAAACGATACCGAACGGTTCATTTTGCGTTCGGCCTGGCGCCGCGGCCGGCCTCACTCCTTCATCGCCGGCAGCAGCGCCGGCTGGCTGTCGTACCAGTTGCGTGCGCCGAGCAGGTGCCACTGGCGCTGCTCGCCGTCCATCGCCACGCCGACGCCGAACACGCCCCAGCGCGCGTACAGGTCGCCGCGGTTGCGGGCGCCGGACAGGTCCAGGCGCGCGCGCAGCGACAGGCGGTCGTTCTCGGCCTGCAGCCGATCCACCCACAGGTGGTCGCGGCGCCAGCGCAACTGGCCGGTGGCCTGGACCTGGCCGGCATCGAGCACGCGCCCGATCCAGCGCGGGTATTCACTACGCCGCGAGTACAGCGCCAGCAGCACGCCGGCATCGCGCATGCCGATGTCGGCCCGGGCATCGACCTGGAAGTCGTCGCCGGTGCGCACGCGCCCGGCCGGGATGCGCACGGTGGCCCACCAGCCCGGCGGCGGCGCATCCGTCCCCTGCAGCGCCACGTTGCGCAGCGCCAGGGTGCTGCCGCCCAGGTCGTAGTGGCCGGTGCCGATGTCGGCCGCGGCCAGGTGCGCCTGCAGGTCCAGGTCGCCGCCCATCGCCAGGCCGGCGAGCTGCACCCGCGCGGTGCCGGCCTGCAGCCGTGCCTGGCCGCGGCCGACCTGGCCGCTGCCGTCCAGCTGCAGGTCGGCGGAGAAGCGCCCGGTCCCGGCCAGCAGGCGCACGCTGTCGCGCGGCAGGTAGCGGTTGTACACGCGCAGGTCGGGCACCGTGGCCTGCTTCACCACGAGCCGTGCCTGCAGGTCCTGGCGCAGGCGCGGCAGTTCGCCGGCGCCTTCGAGCTGCAGGCCCAGGCCGTTGCCGCGCACCAGGACCTGGCCGTCGCCGGTGCGCGCGGAGAAGTCGGACATGTCCACGTCCAGGTGCATGCGCTGGCGCGTGGCGTCGCCGCGCAGGCGCCCGTGCGCCTGCGCGGTGCCTTCCACGCGCATGCCGGCCACCTCGGCGCGGGCGCGGGCCTGCGGCACGTCCAGGCGGCTGCCGGGCATCAGCCGGCCCTGCTGCAGGCGCAGGTCGGCATCGACCAGGCCGGTGCCCTCCAGCGCGAACCAGGGCTTGGCCACGAACAGGCTGCCGATCCATGCCAGCGATTCGAACTGCCAGCGCACCCGCGCCTGGCCCGAGGTGCGCGGCAGCAAGGCGGCCGGGTCGGTGAACGGGATGCGCCGGCCGGCCACGTCCAGGTCGACGTCGACCAGGGTATCGGTGCGCGCGTCGTGCGGCAGGTGCGCCTGCACGCGCAGGTCCTCGGCGGCGTCGAGCTGCAGGGTCAGCACCCCGCGGTCGGGTGCGCCGACCCCGGCCAGCATCGGCGTGCGCCACACCAGGCGGCTGCCCGGCGCCAGCTCGCCCTTGTCCAGGCGCAGGTCGGCGTACACGCGCGCGGCGGTGGGCACGGTGCGGATGTCCACCGTGCCGTTGCCGCTGTCCACGCGCAGCGCCGAGCCCAGGCCGTGCATGCGCAGGCTGGCCTGCAGGATCTCCAGCTTGCGCAGGCCCGGTGCCTGGCTGCGGTAGTGGCGCGGCCACGAGAAGGTGCTGTCCAGCTCGCCCTGCTCGAGCAGCACGGTATGGCCCCAGGACAGGCGCGCCTCGGAGAAGGCCAGCTGCGAAGGCAGCAGCTCCGACGGCCCGCCCTTGAGCTGCTTGACGAAGCCCACCCGGCCGCGGCCATGGCCTTCCAGCACCAGCCGCCCGAGCCGCACGCGCTGCAGGCTGTCGCTGGCGAGCGCGTCGAAGCGCAGCGTCCAGCCGCTGTCTCCCTCCGGCGGCGGGGCGACGAAATCCGCCACCTGCTGCACGTCGGCGCGGACCGCGCGCGCCTCCAGCCACGGCAGCCGCACCTCGCGCCGCAGCAGCGGCCACAGCGCCACCCGCGTGCTGGCGCGGTGGGCATCCACCGTCCACGCGGTATGGCGCGTGTGGCCGTGCACGCGCACGTCCCAGGCCAGCACCTGGCCGGGCCACAGCGTCAGCGCCGGCCCGGTGGCGAGGGTGAACTTGCGCGGCTGGCGGTTGACCGCCTGCTCGAACAGCGGCGTGTTGAGGAACACGTTGCCGGCCAGCAGGTACAGCGCGTACACGCCGAGCACGGCCCATGCGGCGATCCGCCATGGCCGGGGCCAGCGACGCCAGGAGGTGAAGGCAGGACGGATCATGGCAGGAGAGTGAGGGAAAACGTCTCACTATCGCGCGCCGGCGCTCCCTCGCGGCGTGAAAGCCGCGTCCGGCTTACACCAAGGTCGAACGCCCGCCGCGGTGGCATCGCCGATAATCGTGTTCCCCACGTCACCCTTGCCAACCATGTCCGTCGAACGCATCCACGAGGCCCGCCTGCGCCAGCGCGTGGTCCCGGCCGAAACCGCCGCCGCCCTGATCCAGCCCGGCGAGACCGTGGCGATGAGCGGCTTCACCGGTTCGGGCTATCCCAAGGCGGTGCCGGGCGCCCTGGCGCAGCGCATCGAACAGGCCCACCTGCGCGGCGAGGCGTTCCAGATCCGGCTGATGACCGGCGCCTCCACCGCGCCCGAGCTGGACGGCGCCCTGGCCAAGGCCGACGGCATCGCCCTGCGCCTGCCGTTCCAGACCGACCCGGACGCGCGCGCGCGCATCAACGACGGCAAGCTCGACTACATCGACGTGCACCTGAGCCACGTCGCCCAGCACGCCTGGTTCGGCTTCTACGGCAAGATCGACACCGCGGTGGTGGAGGTGTCCTCGATCCGCGCCGACGGCGCGCTGGTACCGTCCACCTCGGTGGGCAACAACAAGACCTGGCTGGACCTGGCCGAGAAGGTCATCGTCGAGGTCAACGAGTGGCAGCCGGCCGAGATGGACGGCATGCACGACGTGTACTACGGCACCGCCCTGCCGCCGCACCGCAAGCCGATCCCGCTGGTGGACGTGGCCGACCGCATCGGCGAGACCGCGCTGCGCTGCGACCCGGACAAGATCGTGGCGGTGGTGCGCACCAACGGCCCGGACCGCAACAGCCCGTTCACCCCGGCCGACGCCAACAGCCGCGACATCGCCGGCCACCTGATCGACTTCCTCAAGCACGAGGTCGCCGCCGGGCGCCTGCCGCCGAGCCTGCTGCCGCTGCAGTCCGGCGTGGGCAACATCCCCAACGCGGTGCTGGCCGGCCTGGCCGACAGCGGCTTCCGCGAGCTGACCGCGTTCACCGAGGTGATCCAGGACGGCATGCTCGAGCTGCTGCGCTCGGGCGTGCTCAAGGTGGCCTCGTGCACCGGCTTCGCGCTGAGCCCGGAGGCCAACGAGGAGTTCAAGCGCAACATCGCCTTCTACCGCGAGCGCATCGTCATGCGCACCCAGGAGATGTCCAACCATCCCGAGCTGGTGCGCCGGCTGGGCTGCATCGGCATGAACGGGATGATCGAGGCCGACCTGTACGGCAACGTCAACTCCACCCACGTGATGGGCACGCGCATCCAGAACGGCATCGGCGGCTCGGGCGACTTCGCGCGCAACGGCTTCCTGTCGATCTTCCTGAGCCCGTCCACCGCCAAGCAGGGCGCGATCTCCGCGCTGGTGCCGATGGTCAGCCACGTCGACCACACCGAGCACGACGTGTCGATCATCGTCACCGAGCGCGGTCTGGCCGACCTGCGCGGCCTGCCGCCGCGGCGGCGCGCGCGCCAGCTGATCGACCACTGCGTGCACCCGGACTACCGCGACCAGATCGAGGACTACTTCGACCGCGCCTGCCGCGAGAGCTGGGGCAAGCACACCCCGCACCTGCTGACCGAGGCGCTGTCCTGGCACCAGCGCTGGCTCGACACCGGCACGATGCGCAAGCCGGCCTGAGCGGCGCGCGGCGACCGCAGTGGCGGAAATCCGGGCGCGGTGCATCCTTGTGGTTTGAAACCGGGCATTCCGGCCCGCGTCCGCCGCCGCCCATGACCCGTTCTGGCCCTGGGCCTGCTCGCCCCGGCCGCCCTGCCGGCGCGCCAGGCCCCGCCGCTGCCGCCGCCGGGCCCCGAGGTCGCCTTCCAGGACCACCGCGACTGGGAGTTCCCGGGCGACGGCGTGCGCTTCGACAACCGCGCCGAGGGCTCGCGCCTGAACGCCGTGGTGCGCACCGGCCGCGACCGCTACGAGCTGTGGGTGCTGCCGGAGAACGTGCCGATCAACCCGAGCCCGTGGTACGGCTTCCGCGTGCAGGCCCCGGCCGGGACCGCCCTGCACCTGCGCCTGCGCTATGTCGACGGGCAGCCGCGCTACTCGCCCTGGCTCAGCGACGACGGCGAGCACTGGCGCGATGCCGGCGCCGCCTACACCGTGCCCGGCCACGGCCTGCCCGAGCTGGTGCTGCAGGGCACCGGCCAGCCGCAGTGGGTATTCGCCCAGCCGCCGGTCACCCTGGCGGCGATGCAGGCCTGGGCCGGGCGGCTGGCCGCGCGCGTGCCGCTGCAGGCCGAGACGATCGGGCAGTCGCGCCAGGGCCGGCCGCTGACGATGCTGCAGTTCGGCAATCCGCAGGCGCGCGGGGTGGTGCTGGTGCTCGGCCGCCAGCATCCGCCCGAGACCACCGGCGCGCACGCGATGATGGCCTTCGTCGATGCGCTGGCCGCCGATACCCCGGCCGCGCGCCGCTTCCGCCAGGACTACCGCGTGGTGGTGGTGCCGGTGGTCAATCCCGACGGCGTGGCCGAGGGCCACTGGCGCGGCAACGCCGCCGGCACCGACCTCAACCGCGACTGGGGCACCTTCCGCCAGCCCGAGACGCGCGCCATCCGCGACGCGCTCGGCCGCGCGGTGAGCCAGCGTGGCGGGCACATGGTGTTCGTGCTGGACTTCCATTCCACCTGGCACGACGTGCTGTACACGGTGAAGGAGGATCCCTCGCGTCGGCCCGGCGGGCTGATGCAGCGCTGGATCGCCGGCCTGCAGCAGCGCTACCCGGGCCGGATCCGCGAATCGGCGGCCAGCGCGGCGGACAGCCCGGTGTTCAAGAACTGGGCGTTCCGCAGCTTCGGTGCGCCGGTGGCCACCTACGAGGTCGGCGACGGCACCACGCGGGAGGACCTCGACGGCCTGGCGCGCTTCGCCGCCGACGAACTGGTCTCGCTGCTGCCGCCGGCCGACGCCGCGGCGGATCCGGCCCCGCGGCGCGCGGCGAACTGAGCCTGCCGCCCCGGTACCGGCATCGCGTCGGCGCCTCTTCCCGGGGCGCCGCCGCATGCATGCGTGGCGGCCTCAGCCGTCGCCGCCGTCGAGGAACGCCGGCTTGCGCGCGCGCGGCAGCTGCTTGATGCGCCACTCCGCGCGCGAGGCCGCGGCACGGTCCGGGTAGGCGCGCGCGCCCAGCAGGCGCAACGGCGGGTGCGCGCGGGTGTAGCGTGCGCCGCGGCCGCTGGCATGGGCGCGCCAGCGCGCCTCCAGGTCGTTGGTGATGCCGGCGTAGTAGCTGCCGTCGCGGCATTCGATGAGGTACAGGAACCAGCACGCGTCGTCGGCCATGGCGCGATTGTCGCGCCACCGTGCGACTTTCCGCCAATGGTGCGGACAGCGGCGCGCCGCCAAGATCGGGGACGATCCTGGGAGGGTCCACCATGTCCGACAACACCGCCTGGTCGGCGCCCGCCGACGCCCCCGACTACGCCGCCTTCATGCGCGGCTTCTCGCCCGAACGCGAGGCCGCGCGCCTGGCCGGCACCCTGGATGCGCTCAACGCCTACGTCGAGTGCTGCGGCCGCCACGTCGGCCAGGGCCGGGTGGCGCTGCGCGCGATCGGCGCCGACGGGCGCCGCCGCGACGTCACCTTCGAGGAACTGGACGCGGCCTCCGCGCGCTTCGCCAACGTGCTGCGCGCACACGGCATCGGTCCCGGCGAGCGCGTGGCCGGGCTGCTGCCGCGTACCGCCGAGCTGCTGGTCACCATCCTCGGCACCTGGCGCGCCGGCGCGGTCTACCAGCCGCTGTTCACCGCGTTCGGGCCCAAGTCCATCGAGCACCGCCTGGCCGGCAGCGAGGCACGGCTGGTGGTCACCGACCGCGCCAACCGCGGCAAGCTCGACGGCATCGCCGGCCTGCCGCCGGTGCTGGCGGTGGACGCGGCGGTGCCGGACGAGGACTTCGCCGCCGCGCTGGCCGCGCAGCCGGCCACGTTCGCGCCGGTGGCGCGCACCGGCGAGGACCTGTTGCTGATGCTGTTCACCTCCGGCACCACCGGCCTGGCCAAGGGCGTGCCGGTGCCGCTGAAGGCGCTGCTCGCCTTCAGCGCCTACATGCGCTACGCGGTGGACCTGCGCGAGGACGACGTGCTGTGGAACATCGCCGATCCCGGCTGGGCCTACGGCGTGTACTACGGCGTGGCCGGCCCGCTGATGCTCGGCCATGCCATCACCTTCCAGGAATCGGGCTTCAGCGTGGAAGGCACCTGGGCGCTGATCGAGGCGCTGGGCGTGACCAACCTGATGGGCTCGCCCACCGCCTACCGCATGCTGATGGCCGGCGGCGACGAGGCCGCCGCACGCCTGCGCGGCCGTCTGCGCGTGATCAGCAGCGCCGGCGAGCCGCTTAACCCGGAGGTGATCCGCTGGTTCGCGCAGGTGCTGCATGCGCCGATCCACGACCACTACGGCCAGACCGAGACCGGCATGACCGTGTGCAACCACCACGCGCTGCGCCATCCGCTGCAGGCCGGTTCGGCCGGCTATGCCCTGCCCGGCTACCGGGTGGCAGTGATCGACGAGGCCGGCAACGAGCTGCCGCCGCGCGTGCCCGGCGAGCTGGCCATCGACCGCCCGCGCTCGCCGCTGTATTTCTTCCCCGGCTACTGGCAGGTCGAGCGACAGTCCTGCTTCCGCGGGCCGTACTACGTCACCGGCGACACCGTGGAACTCAACGAGGACGGCTCGATCGCCTTCGTCGGCCGCAGCGACGACGTGATCACTTCCTCCGGCTACCGCATCGGCCCGTTCGACGTGGAGAGCGCGCTGATCGAGCATGCCGCGGTGGCCGAGGCGGCGGTGGTCGGCAAGCCGGACGCGGAGCGCACGGAGATCGTCAAGGCCTTCGTCGTGCTGCGCGCCGGCCACCGTCCCAGCGACGCGCTGGCCGACGAGCTGGCCGCCTGGGTCAAGCAGCGCCTGGCCGCGCACGCCTACCCGCGCGAGATCCAGTTCTGCGATGCCTTGCCGAAGACGCCCAGCGGCAAGATCCAGCGCTTCCTGCTGCGCCGGCAGGGGCTGGAGCCGCAGCTGCCGGCCTGAGCCGCCGGCCGCGTGTGGCCGCCACGCCAAGCGACGGCAAACCCGTGCAACATCCACGGGCGATCAATGGCGCGCCGGTCGGTACACGCCGTCACCCGCGTTCTCCCCAGTCTCGGCGTTGTAGCGGTAGGCATCCCAAGGCGCTGTCCCGCCTGCCGGGCGGTCTTCGGACCGCCCGGCTTTTCCTTGTCCGCGCGTTCCTGTCCCGCGCGGGCGCGGCTCAGGCCGCGGCCTGCGCAGAAGCGGCCAGGGCGCGCCGCTGCCGCACCGCGGCGGCCAGGCGCTCGAGCACCTGCACGCTGCTGTCCCAGTCGATGCACCCGTCGGTGATGCTCTGCCCGTAGGCCAGCGCCTGGCCGGGCACCAGGTCCTGGCGGCCGCCGACCAGGTGGCTCTCCACCATCACCCCGACGATGCGGCGCTCGCCGCCGCCGATCTGCGTGGCAATGTCGTCCACCACCGCCGGCTGGTTCTCCGGCTTCTTGTGGCTGTTGGCGTGGCTGGCGTCGATCATCAGCCGCGGCTCCAGCCCGGCCTTGCGCAGCACCTGGCTGGCCGCCTCCACGCTGGCGGCATCGAAGTTGGGCACGTGGCCGCCGCGCAGGATCACGTGGCAGTCCGGGTTGCCGTCGGTGGCGGCCACGGCGGTGTGGCCATCCTTGGTCACCGCCAGGAAATGGTGCTCGTGCATCGCCGCGCCGACCGCGTCCACCGCGATCTTGACGTCGCCGCCGGTGCCGTTCTTGAAGCCCACCGGGCACGACAGCCCGGAGGCCATCTCGCGGTGCACCTGGCTCTCGGTGGTGCGCGCGCCGATCGCGCCCCAGGCCACCAGGTCGGCGATGTACTGCGGCGAGATGATGTCCAGGAACTCCACGCCCGCCGGCAGGCCGAGCAGGTTGATGTCGCGCAGCAGCCCGCGGGCGATGCGCAGGCCCTTGTTGATGTCGAAGCTGCCGTCCAGGTCCGGGTCGTTGATCAGGCCCTTCCAGCCGATGGTGGTGCGCGGCTTCTCGAAATACACGCGCATGACGATCTCCAGCGCGTCGCCGAGCTCCTCGCGCAGCGGGCGCAGGCGCTGGGCGTACTCCATCGCCGCGACCGGGTCGTGGATCGAGCACGGGCCGATCACCACCGCCAGGCGGTCGTCGCGGCCGTGCAGGATGCGGTGCAGCGCCTGGCGCGCGTCGTGGACGGTGTGCGAGGCGACGTCGTCGCAGGGGAACAGCTCGATCAGCGCGGCCGGCGGGGTCAGCGGCTCGATCTTGCGGATACGCAGGTCATCGGTGTGCGGGGGCATGTGGCAACTCCGTTGGGAAGTGGGTGCCCCAGGCGATGGCGGCCATGAAAAAAGCCGCCAGTTGCGCTGGCGGCTTTCGGGATTCGGCTTGAAGTTTCCTTCAGGGTGAGCGCGATCCTTCCTCCGCCAGCGGCTTCGGAAAGTAGTACCAGAAGAAGTACGAGCTGGCGCGGTTCGCGTTCATGGCCGGCATTGATAGCACGGCAAAACGCGCGTGCCAACCGTTTCAATTGCAACGCGAGGCTGGCGCGGCGCGGCGCGGCGCGGCGCAGTGCAGTGCAGTGCAGTGCAGTGTCGGGTCGGGTCGGGTCGGGTCGGGCATCTGGCATCTGGCATCTGGCATCTGGCAGCGGGCAGCGGGCAGCGGGCAGCGGGCAGCGGAAATCGGAAATCGGAAATCGAAGATCGGCACGCTGACCGTCATCGCGATGCTGCGTCACGATGCCGCGCGAGCCGCAGCATCGTGATGGCGTGCAGGCGACCGCATCCGTCCGTCCGCGAGGACCGGCGCTTGCGTGGACGCTTCGTGCAACCGCCCGCGGATATCCGGCGCCGTCGCCCCGGCCCGTTCGAGCAACGCATTCCCACGGCCATGTCCCCTTGCAGTGCCGTGCGCTTGTGTCGCCGTCACGCACCACCGCGCGGGCCGGCTCGCCCATCGCGTCGGCCAGCGCCTCGGCGCGTTCGGGCGTGCGGTTGACTACCACCATCCGGGCGATGCCGGCATCGAGCAGCGCCGGCGCCACGCCGCGCGCGGCACTGCCGGCGCCGAGCATGAACACGCGGCGGCCGCGCAGGTCCAGGTGGTGGCGCGCGGCGAGGTCGCGCATCAGGCCGGCACCGTCGATGTTGTCGCCGCATCAGCCGCCGTCATCGGCCAGCACCGGGGTGTTGACCGCCCCGGCGCGGCGCGCGCGGCGTCAGCGCACTGCACAGGGCAAAGGCCGCTTCCTTGTGCGGCAGGGTCACGCTGGCCCCGCGATCCCCTCCTCCGGCACCGGTTGCCGGTCGCCGGCGATTCCTTCAGCGGTACTGGCGCGGCGCCCAGGGCGTGTCCGGTGCCTTGTCGCGGCGGCGCGCGATGGCACTGTTGCGCCCGAGCAGCAGCTTGCGCTGCCAGGCCTTCTCCAGGCGCAGCGAACCGCGCGGACCGTCCAGCATCGCATCGACCACGCGCTTGCCCGCCAGCACCGCATCGGGCGAGCGCGCGGCGAACTCGCGCGCCAGTTCCAGCGCCGCCGCCAGCGGGTCGTCGGCCAGCCGGGTGACCAGGCCGATGGCCCGGGCCTGCTCGGCCTCGACGATGCGGGCGCTGTACACCAGCTCGCGGGCCACGTCCGCCGCCACCAGCCCGCGCAGGGTGCGGCTCAGGCCCATGTCCGCGACCAGGCCCCAGCGCGCCTCCATGATCGACAGCCTGCAATCGGGGGTGGCGATGCGCACGTCGGCGGCCAGGGCCAACTGCAGGCCGCCGCCCAGGCAATGGCCGTGCACGGCGGCGATCACCGGCACCGGCAGGTCCTGCCAGGCCAGCGCCGCCCGCTGGAACAGGCTGCGTCCCGGGCGCAGCAGCTCCCAGAACGCGGTCAGGCGGTTGCGCGCGCTGCCCAGCTCGGCCAGGTCCAGTCCGGCGCAGAACGAGGCGCCCGCGCCGTGCAGCACGACCGCGCGCAGGCGCCGGTCGCGACCGAGCGCGCGGGCGGTGGCCACCAGCTCGCGCATCATCGGGAAGCTCAGTGCGTTGCGCTTGTCGGGACGGTCCAGGCGCACCACGGCGATGCCGTCGTCGGTGCGCTCGACATGAAGCAGGGCCATCGGGCCACCCTACGCCGGCGAATGGAACATCAGCATAGCCGGCCGGGGGCGCGCCGATAAGGCCGCGCTGGCGGCCCGGCCGCGGAAACGTCGCCGGAGGCCGCGCCGCCGGGACCCGGGCAGGAGAGGGCCGGGCAGGACAGGACCCGACGTGGCCAGAAGGACAGCGGAACGGGCAGGAAGGCAGGCGCAAGCCAAGAAGAAGCCCCGCCTCGCGGCGGGAAGCAGGCCTGCGCCGTGTTCGACCGCAGCGGTGGGCGCAACACAAAAAGAAACCCCGCCTCGCGGCGGGGTTTCCGTTGCTGCCAGATGCGGCGCAGGCCGCGGCCGGACTCAGAAGTCCATGCCACCGCCCGGCGGCATCGGCGCCGGCTCGTCCTTCTTCGGCGCCTCGGCGATCACCGCCTCGGTGGTGATCGCCAGGCCGGCGACCGACGCGGCGTTCTGCAGCGCCGAGCGGGTGACCTTGGTCGGGTCCAGGATGCCCAGCTCGACCAGGTCGCCGTACTCGCCGGTGGCGGCGTTGTAGCCGAAGCTGCCGCTGCCTTCCTTGACCTTGGCCACGACCACGCTCGGCTCGTCGCCGGCATTGGCCACGATCGCGCGCAGCGGCGCTTCCAGCGCGCGGCGGGTGATGGCGATGCCCAGGTTCTGGTCGGCATTGGCACCCTTCAGGCCCTCGACCGCCTTCAGCGCACGGATCAGGGCGACGCCGCCGCCCGGCACCACGCCTTCCTCGATCGCCGCACGGGTCGCGTGCAGGGCGTCCTCGACGCGCGCCTTCTTCTCCTTCATCTCGACCTCGGTGGCGGCACCGACCTTGATGACGGCCACGCCGCCGGCCAGCTTGGCCACGCGCTCCTGCAGCTTCTCGCGGTCGTAATCCGAGGAGGTCTCCTCGATCTGCGCCTTGATCTGCTTGACCCGCGACTCGATGGCCGCGCTGTCGCCGGCGCCGTCGATGATGGTGGTGTTCTCCTTGGAGACCTGCACCTTCTTGGCGCGGCCCAGGTCCTTGATGGTGGCCTTCTCCAGCGACAGGCCCACTTCCTCGGAGATCACGGTGCCGCCGGTCAGCACGGCGATGTCTTCCAGGATGGCCTTGCGGCGGTCGCCGAAGCCCGGCGCCTTGACCGCGGCGACCTTGACGATGCCGCGGATGGTGTTGACCACCAGGGTCGCCAGCGCCTCGCCCTCGACGTCCTCGGCGACGATCAGCAGCGGCTTGCCGGCCTTGGCCACGCCCTCGAGGACGGGCAGCAGGTCACGCACGTTGGCGATCTTCTTGTCGTGGATCAGGATGTAGGGGTCGTCGAACTCGACCTGCTGGCTCTGCTGGTTGTTGATGAAGTACGGGCTCAGGTAGCCGCGGTCGAACTGCATGCCCTCGACCACGTCCAGCTCGTTCTCCAGGCCCGAACCTTCCTCGACGGTGATCACGCCTTCCTTGCCGACCTTCTTGACGGCCTCGGCGATGATGTTGCCGATGGTCTCGTCGGAGTTGGCCGAGATCGTGCCGACCTGGGCGATGGCCTTGTCGTCGGCGGTGGGCTTGGACAGGCTCTTGAGCTCGGTGACGGCGGCGGCCACGGCCTTGTCGATGCCGCGCTTGATCTCCACCGGGCTGATGCCGGCGGCCACGGCCTTCAGGCCTTCCTGGATGAACGCCTGGGCCAGCACGGTGGCGGTGGTGGTGCCATCGCCGGCGATGTCGTTGGTCTTGGAAGCGGCTTCCTTGACGATCTGGGCGCCGATGTTCTCGAACTTGTCGGCCAGCTCGATCTCCTTGGCGACGGACACGCCGTCCTTGGTGATCGTCGGGGCGCCGAAGCTCTTCTCGAGCACGACGTTGCGGCCCTTCGGGCCCAGGGTGGCCTTGACGGCATTGGCGAGCACGTTCACGCCGCGCAGGACACGCGAGCGGGCGTCTTCACCGAAACGGATTTCTTTGGCAGCCATGTGCTGTTACCTCGGAAGATGGATGGAATTCGTGGATGGGTTCGGGCGGGCGACGATCAGCCGATGACGGCTAGGATGTCGTCCTCGCGCAGGACCTTGTATTCGATGCCGTCGGCCTTGTAGCTGCTGCCGGCGTACTGGCCGTAGATGACCTTGTCGCCGACCTTGACCGCCGGGGCGCGCACGCTGCCGTTGTCCAGCGCCTTGCCGGGGCCCACGGCCACGACTTCACCCTTGGTGGACTTCTCCTTGGCCGAGTCCGGAATCACGATGCCGCCGGCGGAGATTTCGTCGGCTTCGATCGGCTTGACAACAACGCGGTCATGAAGCGGCTTGATGCTCATGTGAGACCTCTGTAAGTGATTGAATGGTCTTGGAAAGTCCGGCGATGTTAGCACTCGACAGGGGAGAGTGCCAATCTCGCGCGCAACAAATCCCGTCATCCGGGATGCACCCCTATCTGGGGACGCGCCGCCGGCTTTCAAGGGGGGGGGGGGCGCCCGCAGGCCCGGACGGCGGCTGCGGCGCACGGCCGGCGGCAGCGTCCAGGTGGGGCTGGCCCCGCCCGCCGGCAAGGGCCGGGCAGGCGGGCCGGTCCCGCGCTTGCCGCGGCACGCCGCCCATCGAACCGCCGCACCGCTTTTCGCCGTCCGCCGCTGGCGCTCGCCTTCGCGGCTGGTATCGTGACCGCCCCGTGCCGGCTCCGCCTGCGCCGCCTGGCGGCCACGCGACGGCCGGGCCGGGCGCGACAGGGAGCGTCGCGGCGCCGCTTCGTTGCGCCCCTTCCGCCGCCGGTGCCCCTGCCATGTCCCTGTACATCGTCACCACCACGTTCCCGGACGAGCAGGCCGCCGCCGCCGTCGCCACCTGCCTGGTCGAGGCCCGGCTCGCCGCGTGCGTGCAGCTGGCGCCCGGCATCCGCTCGTTCTACCGCTGGGGAGGTAGACTCGAATCCGCCCGCGAGGCGTTGATGACCATCAAGACCTCCGGCGAACGGGTCGAGGCGCTGGTTGCCCGGCTGCAGGCCCTCCATCCCTATGAACTGCCGGAGATCGTCGCGGTCGAAGCCACGGTCGGTTCGCCCGCCTATTTCGCATGGGTGGCCGCCGAAACCCGCGAGGTCCCCTGAAGGAATCCCGATACAGATGATGGTCCGTTCCCTGCTTTCCCGGCTCCCCCGCCTGGTCGCGCTGCTGGTGCTGGCCGCCGCCGCGCCGCTCGCCGGCGCCGTCGACGAATCCGACCTGCTGCCGGTGGAGCAGGCCTTCCAGCTGCGTGCCAGCGCGCCCGAGCGCGGCCGCATCGAACTGCACTGGGCGATCGCCCCCGGCTACTACCTGTACCGGCACCGCACCTCGGCCAAGGCCGACCCGGCCTTCCACGCCGGCGAGCTGGCCATGCCCGACGGCGCGAAGAAGCACGATCCGTTCTTCGGCGACGTGCAGACCTACCACGGCCAGCTGGACGCACGCCTGCCCGGCCAGCCCGAGGCCGGCCTGCGCCAGGTGAGCGTGGAAGTGCACTACCAGGGCTGCGCCGACGCCGGTGTGTGCTATCCGCCGCAGAAGCGCGTGCTGCAGGTCGCCCTGCCGGCCACGGCCGGGGCGGCCGCGTCCGATGCGGCGCCGGCGCCGGCGGCGGCCACCGCGCCCGCCGCCCCGGCCGGCCTGCCCGGCAGCGGCGGCAGCGGCGGCCTCTCCCTGCCCGGCGCGGCGCCGGTGGCCGGCGAAGCGCTGCCGCTGCCGCCCGAGCAGGCATTCCGCTTCGAGGCCATCGTCGGCGACGGCAACACCCTGCTGCTGCGCTTCACCCCGGCACCGGGCTACTACCTGTACCGCGACCGCACCTCCTTCGCGCTGGAAGGCGCCAGCGGGGTGCGGCCCGGCCGGGCGCAATGGCCGGCCGGCCAGCCGCACCGCGACGAACACTTCGGCCAGACCACCGTCTACTTCGGCCAGGCCGAGGTCACCCTGCCGCTGCAGCGCAAGCGCGCCGACGCGGTGCAGGCCACGCTGGTGGCGACCTTCCAGGGCTGCCAGACCGACGGCATCTGCTATCCGCCGATGACCCGGCGGGTACGCCTGGCCATCCCGGCCGGCACGCTCAGCACCGGCACGCCGGTCAGCGCCGCCCCGCTGCTGCGCATGCCCGTCGCCGGGGCCGCGGCGGCCGACGCCCCCGTGCCCGCGGCGTCCGGCGAAGGCGTGATGCCCACCCCCGGCCAGGCCGCCGCGCCGGCCGCCACCGCGGCCCCGGCCGATCCCGCCGACGCCTCGGCCGACAACGCCGGGCGCAGCCTGCCGCCGGCGGACAGGCCGCTCGGCCTGCTGGTCGCCCTCGGCCTGGCGCTGCTCGGCGGGCTGATCCTCAACCTGATGCCGTGCGTGCTGCCGATCCTGTCGCTGAAGGTGCTGGGCCTGGCGCAGAGCGGCGAGAGCCGCGCCCATGCCCGTGCGCATGCGCTCTGGTACACGCTGGGCGTGCTGGTGTCCTTCACCGCGATCGGTGCGCTGGTGCTGGCCCTGCGCGCGGCCGGGCAGGCCGCCGGCTGGGGCTTCCAGCTGCAGCAGCCGTGGTTCGTGGGCGCGCTGGTCTACCTGATGTTCGCGGTCGGGCTGAGCCTGTCGGGCGTGTACACCTTCACCCTGGGCAGCCGCGCCGGCGGGCTGGGGCAGCTGGCCGCGTCCCGCCGCGGCGCCGCCGGCGACTTCCTCACCGGCGCGCTGGCGTGCCTGGTCGCCAGTCCCTGCATCGCCCCGTTCATGGGGCCGGCGCTGGCCTATGCCTTCCTCGCTCCGGTCCCGGTGGCGCTGCTGGTGTTCGCCTGCCTGGGCCTGGGCCTGGCGCTGCCGTTCCTGCTGATCGGTTTCGTACCGGCGCTGGCGCAGCGCCTGCCGCGGCCCGGCGCCTGGATGGACACGCTCAAGCAGGTACTGGCGTTCCCGATGTACCTGACCGCGATCTGGCTGCTGTGGGTGCTGGGCAAGCAGCGCGGCGTGGACGCGCTGGCGGTGGTGCTGGCCGGCCTGGCGGTGATGGCGCTGGGGCTGTGGTGCTACGAGCGCTACCGCTGGCGCGAGCGGCGGCCCGGCATGGCCGTGGGTGTGGTCCTGGTGCTGGCCTCGCTGGCGCCGCTGGGGATCGTGGCGCACCTGCATGCCGATGCGCGCGCGGCCACGGCCGGGGACAACACCGTGGCCTATTCGCCGCAGATGCTAGACCGCCTGCGCGCCAGCAACCGGGTGGTGTTCGTGGACATCACCGCCGACTGGTGCGTGACCTGCAAGGCCAACGAGCGCAACGTCATCGCGCGCGCGCCCTTCCGCGAGGCGATGCGACGCGTGGACGCGGTGTACATGGTCGGCGACTGGACCAATACCGATCCGCAGATCAGTGCCTTCCTCGAGGAGCACCGCGCCGTGGGCGTGCCGCTGTACGTGGTCTACGGCCCGGGCGCCCCGCCGCGGGTGCTGCCGACCGTGCTGACCCAGGCCGTGGTCGAGGACGCGCTGCAGCGCGCCGGCGGCTGACGCCGCCCCGGCGCGTGGCCGATGCCCGAGCGGTGCCATCGCCGTGGCGGGACATCGCCGCGATGCCGCCTGGCGGCCGCCCCGACCGGCACGGCGGCCCGCCGCCGACGCGGCGGTGGGCCGCCGGGATTCAAACGATCGCTTGAAACACGGCGATCTTCGCCCATCTGGACAGCATCGCGCGGTTCGCGCAGACTCCCGCCCTTTCCGTCACCGCCCCCGGCATGGCCAAACTGCTGCTCCTGCACGGCCCCAACCTGAACCTGCTCGGCACCCGCGAGCCGGAGGTCTACGGCCGCGCCACCCTGGCCCAGATCGACGCCGCGCTGGCCGCGCGCGCCGCCGCGGCCGGGCATGCGCTGGAGAGCCTGCAGTCCAACGCCGAGCACGTGCTGGTCGAGCGCATCCAGGCCGCGCGCGCGGATGGCACCGCCTTCGTCCTGATCAACCCGGCGGCCTTCACCCACACCTCGGTGGCGCTGCGCGACGCCCTGCTGGCAGTCGCCCTGCCGTTCATCGAGATCCACCTGTCCAACCCGCACGCGCGCGAGCCGTTCCGCCACCACAGCTACCTCAGCGACAAGGCGCTGGGGGTGATCTGCGGTTTCGGCGCGGACAGCTACCGGCTGGCGCTGGAAGCGGCGCTGGCCCGGCTCGACGCCGCCCCCTGAATCCCCTTTTCCCCGAACGCGGCCGGCGCCTGCGCGCCCCGCACGTTGCTTACCGAGAGGCCCCTCATGGATCTGCGCAAAATCAAGAAACTGATCGACCTGCTGGAGGAATCCAACCTGGCCGAGATCGAGATCAAGGAGGGCGAGGAGAGCGTGCGCCTGGCGCGCGTGCCGGCCGGCAGCGTGTTCGCCGCGCCCGCCGCCGCCCCGGCCGCGGTGGCCGTCGCCCCGGCGCCGGCCCCGATGCCGATGAGCTCGCCCACCGAGGCTTCCACCGGCGGCACCGCCAAGCCGGCCAGCGCCCTGCCCGAGGGCCACGTGCTGCGCTCGCCGATGGTCGGCACGTTCTACACCTCGCCGTCGCCGGACAAGCCGCCGTTCGTCAGCGTCGGCCAGGCGGTCAAGGCCGGCGACACGCTGGCGATCATCGAGGCGATGAAGATGTTCAACCCGATCGAGGCGGACGTGTCCGGCACGGTCGTCGCCGTGCTCGGCGAGAGCGGCCAGCCGGTCGAGTTCGACCAGCCGCTGTTCGTCATCGCCTGATGGGCCACGCCATGCTCGACAAGGTCGTCATCGCCAACCGCGGGGAGATCGCGCTGCGCATCCTGCGCGCGTGCCACACCCTGGGCATCCGCACCGTCGCCGTGCATTCCACGGTGGACCGCAACCTCAAGCACGTGGCCATGGCCGACGAGTCGGTATGCATCGGCCCGGCGCCCTCGGCGGAGAGCTACCTCAACATCCCGGCGATCATCGCCGCGGCCGAGGTCACCGACGCCCAGGCCATCCATCCCGGCTACGGCTTCCTGTCCGAGAACGCCGACTTCGCCGAGCAGGTGGAGCGTTCCGGCTTCACCTTCATCGGCCCGCGCCCGGAGACCATCCGCCTGATGGGCGACAAGGTCGAGGCGATCCGCGCGATGAAGTCCGCCGGCGTGCCGTGCGTGCCCGGCTCGGGCGGCCCGCTGGGCGACGACCTCGCCACCAACATCAAGCTGGCGCGCGAGATCGGCTACCCGGTGATCATCAAGGCCGCCGGCGGCGGCGGCGGCCGCGGCATGCGCGAGGTCCACACCGAGAGCGCGCTGAGCAACGCCATCGCCACCACCAAGGCCGAGGCCAAGGCGGCGTTCGGCAACGACCAGGTGTACATGGAGAAGTTCCTGCAGAACCCGCGCCACGTGGAGATCCAGGTGCTGGCCGACGGCCAGGGCCATGCGATCCACCTGGGCGAGCGCGACTGCTCCATGCAGCGCCGCCACCAGAAGGTGGTGGAGGAATCGCCGGCCCCGGGCATCACCGTCGAGCAGCGCGAGGAGATCGGCAAGGTGTGCGTGGAGGCCTGCCTGCGCATCGGCTACCGCGGCGCCGGCACCTTCGAGTTCCTGTACGAGGACGGGCGCTTCTACTTCATCGAGATGAACACCCGCATCCAGGTCGAGCACCCGGTGACCGAGTTCGTCACCGGCATCGATCTGGTGGCCGAGCAGCTGCGCATCGCCGCCGGCCACAAGCTGCGCATCAAGCAGAGCGACATCGTGCTGCGCGGCCATGCCATCGAGTGCCGCATCAACGCCGAGGACGCGGAGACCTTCGCCCCCAGCCCCGGCCTGATCACCGCGTTCCATCCGCCGGGCGGCCCGGGGGTGCGCGTGGATACCCACATCTACGCCGGCTACCGGGTGCCGCCGAACTACGATTCGATGATCGGCAAGCTGATCGTGTACGGGCCGGACCGCGACACCGCGATCGCGCGCATGCGCGTGGCGCTGAGCGAGATGGTGGTCGAGGGCATCAAGACCAACATCCCGCTGCAGCAGCGGATCATGCGCGACAAGGGCTTCCAGGCCGGCGGCCAGAACATCCACTACCTGGAAAAGCGCCTGGCCGAGCGCAAGAACCAGTCCATCGCCCTGGGCTGAGGGCGCACGGCAGGGCGGGCCCGGTCCCGCCCCTGCCGCGCCGGCGCCGATCGCGCCGGCGCCGCCTCCCGTCCCGTGCCGTTCCCAGCGGAGTTTTCCTTCATGCCTTTCCTAGAACTCACCGTCCGCTGCAGCGAGACCACCCAGCCGCGCTACGAGCACGCGCTGGAAGACGTGGGCGCCCTGTCGGTGACGCTGCTCGATGCCGCCGCCGGCACCGCGCAGGAGAGCGCCATCCTCGAGCCGGGGGTGGGCGAGACGCCGCTGTGGAACAACCTGGTGCTGGCCGCGCTGTTCCCGGCCGACGCCAACGCCCTGGCCGTGCTGGCGGCGCTGGAAGCCTTCGATCCGGCGCTGGACTGGAGCCAGGCCGGCTTCCGCGCGGTGGAGGACCAGGACTGGGAACGCGCGTGGCTGGACCAGTTCAAGCCGATGCGCTTCGGTGCGCGCACCTTCATCGTGCCGTGGAACCACGCGCTGCCGGCCGAGGCGCAGCGTGCCGATGCGGCCGTGGTACGCCTCGATCCGGGCCTGGCGTTCGGTTCGGGCACCCATCCCACCACCGCGCTGTGCCTGCGCTGGCTGGACGGGCTGGCCGCCGACGGCGGCCTGCGCGACCAGGCCGTGCTCGACTTCGGCTGCGGCTCGGGCATCCTCGCCCTGGCCGCGCTCAAGCTCGGCGCCGCCCAGGCGGTGGGCGTGGACAACGACCCGCAGGCACTGATCGCCACCGCCGACAACGCCGAGCGCAACGGCGTGGCCGATCGCCTGCAGGTGTACCTGCCGGCCGACGAGCCGGTACGCACCTATCCGGTGGTGGTGGCCAACATCCTGGCCTCGGCGCTGGACGCGCTGGCCGAGGTCCTGGCCGCGCGCGTGGCGCCGGGCGGGCGCATCGCCCTGTCGGGCATCCTGCAGGGCCAGGAACAGGAACTGCTGGCGCGCTACGCGCCCTGGTTCGAGCAGCTGGGCTGCGAGCAGGACGAGGACTGGATGCGCATCGCCGGCGTGCGCCGGGCCTGAAGTCAGGCGGCGAAGGCGGCGTTGGCCTGCGCCGCGCAGGCGCGGGCGTAGCTGAGCAGGCGCCCGAGGTTGGCACTGCCCTCGGCATGCACGGCCAGCATCAGCAGGCGGTCGGCCGCGGGCACCGGGATCAGCACCAGCTTGCCGGTGCGGCTCTCGATCAGGGTCAGGTCGGATTCGTCACCGGCCAGTTCGCGCAGCACGGTCGAGGACAGCGCCGCCAGCGCGCTGGTCATCGCGGCCAGCTTGCCCGGCTCGGGATGGCCGTGCGACTTGACCAGGAACGACCGGCCGTCGCGGTAGGCCAGCATCGCGGTGACCACCGGCTCGCCGCTGTAGAGCAGCTTGTGCAGCGCGTCCTCGCAGCGCCCGCGGTCGGGCTGTTGCGCGGCCTCAGACATCGCCGTATTCCGCGCACAAAAAGATCAGTTCGAAGATCAACGCCATTTCGTCCTTGTTCCTCACGTCGGCGGCAATGATGGGGGCAACCAGCTGGCGTTGCCGCAACGCCGTCTGAACACGGGCGAGCAGCGCCTGTTCGTCCCCCTCGGGCTTGTTGACCACGACCACGCACGGCAGCGCCTGCAGCGCGTCGGCATAGGCGTCCACGGTCTCGGCCAGGCCCTTCATCGGATCGGGCGCGCGCGCATCGACCAGCACGACCAGCCCCACCAGGCCGTTGCGAACCGCATCGAGCATGAAGCGGAACCGGGTCTGCCCGGGCAGCCCGTACAGCAGCAGCCGCTCGCCGTTGCCCAGCGCCATCTCGCCGTAGTCCATGGCGACGGTGGTGGTCTCCTTGATCTGGGCCAGCTCGTCGGTGCAGGCCACGTCGGTGACCACCGGGGCGATGTCGCTGACCGCGGCGATGCAGGTGGTCTTGCCCGCGCCCGGTTCGCCGATCAGGGCGATCTTGTAGGTGGCCGAGGCGGTGTTCATCGGCGCCTCAACAGCTCGCCCACGCGGGCCCCCAGGCGCGACCACAGCCCGCGCCGTTCGGCGCGCGGCGGGGCGACCTGCATGTGCGCCAGGTCGAACTTGACCGACACGGCGTTGAGCCCGAGCAGGGTGTCCAGGCAGCGCGCGACCTCGGCCCGCTCCACGCCGGTCTGGGCGACGATCTGCTCGATCGTCAGCGACTGCCGGCGCAATGCGGCCAGGATCCGCCACCACTGGCGCGACCAGCCGGTGAACTGCTCGGGCCACAGGTAGAGCTTGAAGATGCGCGAATCGTCCGCCTGCAGCGCCTGCACGGCCTGCTCGTCGCTGCCGCCGCCCGCCTCCGCGCCGGCGTGGCGCTCCACTTCCTTCAGCCGGGCCAGGATCTCGTGGCCGCGGAACGGGCGATGCAGCGTGCCGGTCTCGAACTGGCGCGGACGGTTGGCGCAGCCGGCCACGTTCAGGCCGTGGTCCAGCGCGGCCATCAGCGCCGGGGCCTCGGCGTGGTCGAGGTTGACCAGCACCAGGGCGGAATCCTTGCCGATGGCGGTGTCCGCCGACCAGTCGTCCGCCAGGTAGCCCTTGAGCAGCGACAGGATCGAGGTCAGCGAACGGACCTGTTCATCGTCGAACAGCAGACACGAGATGGCACGATGCATGGACGGGACGCCGGAGAGAACCGGGCCGCGCCCGGCAGACCGCCGCGGCACGCGGGGCCGCGGCTCGGAGGCCTGCCGCTCCGTCGCGGAGCGGCAGGCGGCGCGCTCAGAGCGCGGCTTCGATCGAACTCATGGCCATGCGCGAACGCACGATCACCATGCCCACGTTGGCCGAGCCCCGGCACACGAACACCGCGACGTTGGTCGGGTTCTTCTTGGACCGGATGAACACGTGGATCAGGTTGGTGCTGAAGACCACGATTTCCTGGAAGTAGTGCGTGTGCTGGTTGGAGATGCCGCGGGCCTTGTCGAACATGTTCTCGATCTCCACCACGTTGCGGCCCTGGAACAGGTCGCCGGTGGCGGCCGCGACCAGGTCCAGCACTTCCTGCGGGTGGGAATCCACGGTCTTCACTGCCAGCAGCATGCCCGTGGACATGTCCACGTAGCCGGTGGCGACACATTCTGGGACGTCGTTCTGCGCCTGAACAATGGCCTTGTCGAGAGACACTGGTGTTACTCCTTAGTGGGTAGCTGCAACAGCTGCCGGGGTGAACCGGCCGCTGACGCGGCCGGAGAAATCCTTGATGAACTGCATCTGTTCTTCGCTCTGGATCGCCAGCGGGCTTCCCGAGCGCACCTTGGCTATGGCGGTCGCTTCGTCGTCGCCGAGCCAGACCAGGGCACAAGCAATCGCCGTGCCAGTGCGCCCCAGGCCGCCCTTGCAGTGGAAGGCCACGCCTTCGCCGCGGGCCACCGCCTGCTCGACCACGCGGCAGAACGCGTCGGCCTGGGCCATGCCCGGGGCGGTCATGTCGCGCACCGGGAAGTGGTGCAGGGCGATGCCGTGCGCGGCCAGGTCCTCGGCGTCGGCCTGGACCTGCTCCTCCAGGCACACCAGGTGGCGCACCCCGCCCTCGCGCAGCCGCGCGTACTGGCGCTGCGTCTCGGCCACCAGGCCGGGCCGGCTCATGCCGCACAGGAAGCCGCGCACCACCCACCAGATGCCGTCGACCGTCACCGGGCGCGTCGGCCGCGGCAAGGCGAGGTAGCCGGTCTGCACGTAGCGCTTGCCGCCCTCGGTCGCCGGCGCGTCGAACACCTGCGCGGCGGCGCCCTGCTCGATCGCCTGGCCGGCGGCGAAGATCACCACCGTCGCCTCCAGCGCCAGGCAGTCTTCGCGGTTGTGCGTCACAATCAGGACGAACGCGTCAGTCGCCGCCTGGCGCAGCCATTGCCGCGCCAGGGCCAGGTCGTCGCCGACCAGGCCGACGGTCGGCTCGTCGAGCAGGTACAGCCGGTGCGGCTGGTCCAGGAAATGGCGCAGGCAATCCAGCCGCTGCCGGCTCCAGGCCTGGCGCTCGGACTCGGTGCCGCCGGCGGCGCGGCCGGTACGCACCGCCTGGATGTATTGCGGATACCAGCCCAGCGCACCGGCCGGCAGGGTCGCCACCGCCACGCCATCGAGCATGATGCCCCCGGACACCTGCAACCCCTGGCCGGTACCGGCCACGGCATGCAGCAGCGTGGACTTGCCCGCCCCGCCCGGGCCGACGACGGCCAGCACGCCGGGGGCGGCCGCCTGCAGCGACAGGTTGGCGATGATCGGCGCCGCGTCAGCGGACACCGACAGATCCACGATTTCGAACATGTCGCTCCTGGTGGGGGTAGGCACGACGCCCGCTCAGCCGGGCACCCGCCGGAATCGCGCTTCCGGCCGGCATCCCAAGAATATAAGGAAGGATATTCAGCATTGTTGGCGGCATGTGGCGCCCGCCCTGCCGGTCGCACCAGGCGCCCTGCCCCGTGGCGCAACCGATTCCCGGACGGGACCACAGTTGCACACTTCGATGGCCGCCGATGCAGCCGGGCAGTATAGCGATACGAAATGTGTGCACGCCTTCACATCGCGCCTGACGGCCGCAGCCGTCGCTGCCAGAATAGTCCGCTCCCGTCCCTGCCCGCGATCGCGCCCGATGAACGCTCCGCCTGCCCTCGCCGCCCCGCCTGCCGCCGCCCGCCGGCATCGCCTGGCCGCCGCGGCCGTGGCGGTCGCGCTGGCGCTGCTGCTGGTGCTGCAGATGCTGCTGGCCGACCGCGCTCGCCTGGCCGCCAGCGAGCGCTGGCGACCGCTGGCCGTCGCCGCCTGCGGCGTGCTGCGCTGCCGCCTGCCGCCCTGGCACGAGCCGGAGGCCTTTGCCATGCAGGCGCGCGAGATCCGGCCGGTCCCCGGCCAGCCCGGGGTGCTGCAGGTCCGCGCCAGCTTCCGCAACGACGCACGCTGGGCGCAGGCCTGGCCGCGCCTGCACCTGTCGCTGGCCGATGCCAACGGGCGCGTGCTCGGCAGCCGCGTGTTCGCCCCCGCCGAATACCTGGGCCGGACCCCGGGCGAGGCCACGCTGGCGCCCGGCCAGAGCGCCCAGGTCGCGTTCCGCATCCGCGAACCGGCCGCCGGCACGGTGGCCTTCGACTTCCAGTTCCAGTGAGCGGCACCCACGCCCGAGGGGTGCCGCCGCGGCGCACGCGCGCTAGACTCGTCGTGCGCGCCGCCTTCCTCACGCCGGCGCGATCTTCCGGGGATGCTCCTTGAACGCCGCCACCACTCGCCCTGAAACCGGCCGGGCCGCGCCGAAGCCGACCCTGCGCGAACACGTCGCGCTGTCCGTGCGCCATTACCTGCACGACCTGGATGGCTGCGAGGCCAACGACGTGTACGAGATCGTGCTGCGCGAGATGGAGATCCCGCTGTTCGTGGAAGTGCTCAACCACTGCGAGGGCAACCAGAGCCGGGCGGCGGCGCTGCTCGGCATCCACCGCGCCACGCTGCGCAAGAAGCTGCGCGAGTACGGGCTGATCTGAGCCGGCCGGGGCGGACCGCTATAATGGCAGGCCCCTCGCGCTCGCGCCCTTGCCCATGTCCACCGACCTGCTGCCCGTGCGCCGGGCCCTGCTTTCCGTTTCCGACAAGACCGGCCTGGTCGAACTGGCCCGTGCGCTGGCCGCGCGCGGCGTCGAGCTGCTCTCCACCGGCGGTACCGCCCGGGCGATCCGCGAAGCCGGGCTGGCGGTCAGGGATGTCTCCGACGTCACCGGCTTCCCGGAGATGATGGACGGTCGGGTCAAGACGCTGCACCCGGTGGTGCACGGCGGTCTGCTCGGCCGCGCCGGCACCGACGATGCGGTGATGGCCGCGCACGGCATCGCCCCGATCGACCTGCTGGTGCTCAACCTGTACCCGTTCGAGCAGGTCACCGCGCGCGCCGACTGCACCCTGGCCGAGGCGGTGGAGAACATCGACATCGGCGGCCCGGCGATGCTGCGCAGCGCGGCCAAGAACTTCGCCCGCGTCGCGGTGGTGACCTCGCCGGACCAGTACGCCGGCCTGCTCGCCGAGCTCGAGGCCCACGACGGCCGGCTGTCGGCGGCCACGCGCCTGGGCCTGTCGGTGGCCGCGTTCAACCGCGTGGCCCAGTACGACGCGGCCATCAGCAACTACCTGTCCGCGGTGACCGACGCGAGCCAGGCCGTGCCGGTGCGCAGCGCGTTCCCGGCGCAGGCCAACGGCAGTTTCGTGAAGGTGATGGACCTGCGCTACGGCGAGAACCCGCACCAGCAGGCCGCGTTCTACCGCGACCTGCATCCGGCGCCCGGCTCGCTGGCGACCTTCGAGCAGCTGCAGGGCAAGGAGCTCAGCTACAACAACATCGCCGACGCCGACGCGGCCTGGGAATGCGTGCGCCAGTTCGACGCCCCGGCCTGCGTGATCGTCAAGCACGCCAACCCGTGCGGGGTGGCGGTGGGCGCCGGCTGCGGCGACACCTACGAGGCGGCCTATGCCACCGACCCGACCAGTGCCTTCGGCGGCATCATCGCCTTCAACCGCGTGCTGGACGCGGCCACCGCCAGGACCATCCTGGAGCGCCAATTCGTCGAGGTGCTGATCGCGCCGGACTACGAGGACGGCGCGCTCGAGTACGCCAGGAAGAAGGCCAACGTGCGCGTGCTGCGCATCCCGTTCGCCCCGGCGTCCAAGGGATTCATCGACACCAAGCGCGTCGGCTCGGGCCTGCTGATGCAGACCGCCGACGACCGCGCGGTGTCGCGCGACGAACTGAAGGTGGTGACCAGGCTGGCGCCGACCGAGGCGCAGCTGCGCGACCTGCTGTTCGCCTGGCGGGTGGCCAAGTTCGTCAAGTCCAACGCGATCGTCTATGCGCGCGACAACCACACGATCGGCGTCGGCGCCGGGCAGATGAGCCGGGTCTACTCGGCGCGCATCGCCGGCATCAAGGCGCACGACGCCGGGCTGCAGGTGGAGGGCTCGGTGATGGCCTCCGACGCGTTCTTCCCGTTCCGCGACGGCATCGACGCGGCGGCCGAGGCCGGGATCAAGGCGGTGATCCAGCCCGGCGGCTCGATGCGCGACGCCGAGGTGATCGCCGCGGCCGACGAGCACGGCATCGCCATGGTGTTCACCGGCATACGCCATTTCCGCCACTGAAGGCCCGCACATGACCGACGCACGGCAGCCCGACGACGAGATCATCCCGCACGCCGACGACCTCGGCCATCGCTACCTGGAACGGATGGTGCTGCTGTCGGACGGCGTATTCGCCATCGCCATCACCCTGTCGGCGCTGGAGATCCGGCCCGATCACATCCCCGGGCAGACGCTCTGGCAGGCGTGGTCGCTGCCGCTGCTGGTGTACGCGATCGCGTTCGTCCTGGTCGGCTGGGCATGGATCGAGCATCGCCACGTGATGGCGCGGCTGGCCCGCATCGACCGCACCGGCACCGCGCTGAACCTGGCGTTCCTGGCCTTCATCGCCCTGCTGCCGATCGCGGTGCGCGCCCTGCTGGAGTCCCCCGACCGCGACGCCCCGATCTACATCGGCACGACCCTGGCCGCCTATTTCCTCCTGGCGCTGCTGTGGGCCCACGCCACGCTGGTCGGCGGGCTGGCGCCGCAGGTCGGGCGCGGCTTCGCCCGGGCCTGGCTGCTCAAGCTGCTGAGCCTGAGCATCCTGCTCGGCGCCGCGTTCGCCTACATGTCCCAGCTGAAGTGGATCGCCCTGTTGCTGGCCGCGATCGGCGCCGGCACGCGCTGGTGGTCGTACCGGTCGCTGCGCCGCCATGCGCCATGAGCGCGCCCCGCTGGAAGAGCACGCCATGAAGATCCTCGTCATCGGTTCCGGCGGCCGCGAGCACGCCCTGGCCTGGAAGCTTGCCCAGTCGCCGCGCGTATCCGAAGTAATCGTCGCGCCTGGCAACGCCGGCACTGCCACGGAAGACAAATGCCGCAACGTGGGGGTGAAGGCCACCGACATCGATGGCCTGTTGAAGCTGGCGCAGGACGAGGGCGTGGACCTGACCGTGGTCGGCCCGGAAGTGCCGCTGGTGGCCGGCGTGGTGGACCGCTTCCGCGCCGCCGGGCTGCGCATCTTCGGGCCCACCGCCGCCGCCGCGCAGCTGGAGGGCAGCAAGGCCTTCGCCAAGGACTTCCTCGCCCGCCACGGCATCCCCACCGCGTTCTACGGCGTGTTCACCGAGGTCGAGCCGGCGCTGGCCTACCTGCGCGCGCATGGCGCGCCGATCGTCATCAAGGCCGACGGCCTGGCCGCCGGCAAGGGCGTGATCGTGGCGATGACGCTGGCCGAGGCCGAGGCCGCGGTGCGCGACATGCTCTCGGGCAACGCCTTCGGCGATGCCGGCGCGCGGGTGGTGATCGAGGAATTCCTCGACGGCGAGGAGGCCAGCTTCATCTCGATGGTCGATGGCGCCACCGCGCTGCCGATGGCCACCAGCCAGGACCACAAGCGCGTCGGCGACGGCGACACCGGCCCCAACACCGGCGGCATGGGCGCGTACTCGCCGGCGCCGGTGGTCACCCCCGAGGTGCACGCGCGGGTGATGCGCGAGGTTGTGGAGCCGACCGTGGCCGGGATGATCGCCGACGGCGTCCCGTTCACCGGCTTCCTCTACGCCGGGCTGATGATCGACAAGACCGGCGCGCCGAAGGTGATCGAGTTCAACGTGCGCTTCGGCGACCCGGAGACGCAGCCGGTGATGCTGCGGCTGCAAAGCGACCTGGTGGACCTGGTCGAGGCCGCGATCGACGGCCGCCTCGATGCGGTGCAGGCACAGTGGGATCCGCGCCCGTCGCTGGGCGTGGTGATGGCCTCGGCGCCCTACCCGGAAGCGCCGGTGGTCGGCGAGCCGATCGCCGGGCTCGACGCGGTACCGGCCAGCGCCAAGGTGTTCCACGCCGGCACCGCGCTGGACGCGGCCGGCAACGTGGTCACCGCCGGCGGCCGCGTGCTGTGCGTGTGCGCGCTGGGCCGGACCGTGGCCGAGGCGCAGCGCCAGGCCTACGCCGGCGTCGAGGCGATCCACTGGCCGCACGAGTTCCATCGCCACGACATCGGCTGGCGCGCGATCGCGCGCGAAACGCAGGCCGCGGATCGCTAGCGCGAGCGTGCACGGCCATGCGGCCCGCGGGTGAAGGATGCCGGCGCCGGGCCGGGGTCCGCGACGACCGCCGTACCCGGGTCCTGCGGCATCGGCCGCGCCGGGGTGCCGCGCCCGGTGTCCCGGCGCATCGGACCGTGACCATGCCCGGCCAGCCGCGCCGCGGTACGCCGGCACGCCCGCAGTCGCCCAGGCACGCTCGCGCACCGCTTGCGGCGCACCGCCGCGCCGGCGCCCGCCGCCGGCATGCCCGGGCTTCATCGCCCCGATGCAGCGGCCGCGGCGATAATGGCCGCCATTCCGCCACCCGACACGCATGAACCGACTCGAATCCCGCCTCGGCCGGCTGTGGGCCCACGAGAAGGCCAGCTACGGCCTGCGCGTGTTCATCGCCCTGGCCGCGGCGATGGCCGCGTGCTGGCAGCTCGGCCAGGTCACCGCGGTGCCGTCGGTGTTCCTGGGCATCATCGCCAGCGCCATCGGCGAGACCGACGACAACTGGCTGGGCCGCTGCAAGTCGGTGGCGCTGATGCTGCTGTGCTTCGCCGTCGCCGCCTTCGCGGTGCTGTACCTGTTCCCCTACCCGCTGCCGTTCGTGGCCGGCCTGGCGCTGACCACCTTCGGCCTGACCCTGCTCGGCGCGCTCGGCGAGCGCTACGCCTCCATCGCCCAGGCCACGGTGACGCTGGCCATCTACATGATGATCGGCATGGACCAGCACGCCGCCAGCGGCAGCCACGTCCCGGCCTGGCACGGCGCGGTGCAGCTGCTGGCCGGCGCCACCTGGTACGGGCTGCTGTCGATCCTGTGGTCGGCGCTGTTCGCCAACCGGCCGGTGCGCGAGCGCCTGGCGGTGCTGTTCCGGGAGCTGGGGCTGTTCCTGCGGCTGAAGGCCGCGCTGTTCGAGCCGGTGCGCCAGGCCGACCAGCAGGCCCAGCGCGTGGCCCTGGCCGAGCAGAATGCGCGCGTGGTGGCCGCGCTCAACGCCGCCAAGACGGCGATCCTGAGCCGCTTCGGCCGCTCCGGCCGGCCCGGCGTGCAGTCCGGCCTGTACCTGCGCCTGTACTACATGGCGCAGGACTTCCACGAGCGCGCCAGCTCCTCGCACTACCCCTACGAGGCGCTGGCCGAGGCGTTCTTCCACAGCGACGTGCTGTACCGCTGCCAGCGCCTGCTGGCCCTGCAGGGCAGCGCCTGCGCCGCGCTGGGCGAGGCCATCCGCCTGCGCCGGCCGTTCGCCTACGGCGAGCGTACCCGCCAGGCGATGGCCGACCTGCACGAATCGCTGCGCTTCCTGCGCCAGCGCGCCGACGCCGAGCAGCTGCGCCTGCTCGGCTCGCTGGACCTGCTCGGCAACAACCTGCAGAGCATCGAGCAGCAGCTGTCGGTGGCCGGCGGCGAGGACAGCACGCTGGACGGCTTCGACGTGCGCCTGCGCGACTCCAACCCGCACACCCTGCGCGAGATGGCCACGCGCATCGGCCAGCAGCTGACCCCGACCTCCCTGCTGTTCCGCCACGGCCTGCGCATGGCCATCGCCCTGACCGTGGGCTACGCGGTGATGCTGGCGATCCATGCCCACAGCGGCTTCTGGATCCTGCTGACCACCGCCTTCGTGTGCCGGCCCAACTACGGCGCCACGCGGCTGCGGCTGGTGCAGCGCATCGCCGGCACGCTGGTCGGCCTGGGATTGACCTGGGCGTTCATGCAGCTGTTCCCGAGCCAGCCGATGCAGCTGCTGCTGGCGCTGGCCGCCGCGCTGCTGTTCTTCATCACCCGCGCCGACCGCTACGTGTTCGCCACCGCCTCGATCACGGTGATGGCGCTGCTGTGCTTCAACCTGCTCGGCGACGGCTTCGTGCTGCTGGTGCCGCGGCTGGTGGACACGCTGATCGGCTGCGCCATCGCCGCGGCGGCCTCGTTCCTGATCCTGCCGGACTGGCAGGGACGCCGGCTCAACCAGGTGGCGGCCAACGTGGTCGCCGCCTGCGCGCGCTACCTCGCCGAGGTGCTCTCGCACTACCGCGGCGACCGCCAGGGCCCGCGCGACGACCTGGGCTACCGCATCGCCCGCCGCGACATGCACAACGCCGACGCGGCGCTGTCGGTGGCGCTGTCGAACATGCTGCGCGAGCCCGGCTACTTCCGCCGCAAGCTCGACGCCGGCTTCCGCTTCCTGGCGCTGTCCAACACCCTGCTCGGCTACCTGTCCGCGCTCGGCGCGCACCGCGCGCCGCTGGGCGACCATGCCGACGATGCACTGATCGCCCGGGCCGGCGAGCACCTGCGCCTGGCGCTGGAGGAGATCGCCGATGCCCTGGCCGGCCGCCATCCGGTGCTGGTGCGCGCCACCGAGACCGAGGACGGCCTCGGCCAGGCGCTGGAGGCGATGGACGCGGCCACCGACGACAAGCACCGCCTGATCCGCACCCAGCTGCTGCTGGTGCTGCGCCTGCTGCCGCAGCTGCGTGCGGCCACCGACGCGCTGGTCGGCCCGGAGCCGGCCACGCCGGCGCCGCCGGCCCCGGATGCCCATCCCGCGACCGCCTGAGCGCCGCTCCCTGCGCAGCGGCGACGGCGGGCGCCGCCGCTGCGGCACGCGGGCCGCAAGCGCGCGCCCGCACCGGCCGGGCAGGCCTGGTGGCCGCGGGCATGACGCCGCGATCCGCCACGTCCATGCCGCGCCGGTGCGTCGATCGCTCGAGCGCAACGCAGACCGGCTATTGGCATCGTAGGCGGCGCACCGGCGCCTGGCACGCCCTTCCCACCGACGAGGGCATGGCCCGCAGCCCCGCCACGAGCCCGCCGCGCCGTCGATGGCATCGATGGCGTCGATGGCGTCGCCGATCATGCAGGCCGCGGCGATGCGGTCGCGCACGACTGGATCGCGCGCGCGAAGCGGGTACGGGTTGGCGAGGCGCATCGCCTGCACGGCGACGTCCAGCAGCGGTACGCCGACGATCCGCGCATCCGATCCCGGATCGATGCGAGTGCGGTGCCCAAGCGGCGCAGCGCCGATGCATGCGTCGCCTTGCCGTCGTCGCGGGCGAAGCGGCCCCGGTATCGGTATCGGTATCGGCAGCGGCAGCGGCAGCGGAATGCAGTCTCGCAGCGGTAGCCGCCAAGCCGCCTTTCGGCCACCGGCGCCAGCCCGGTCGAGGGATACCTGGGCGCCACGCCGGCTTCGCCCATCCCCGCGGCCGGCCGTGACGGACGGCGTGGTCGAGCGACACGCACGCGGCCGCGCCGACGGATGGCGCCCATCCGGCGCACCGGGCCGGCTACCGTCACCAGCCCGATCAAGGGAGGCCTGGGGTACCGCGCCGGCTCCGCGTCCCCCGCGACCGGCCATGAAGCTCGGCGTGGTCGAGCGACACGCACGCGGCCGCGCCACCGGGTGGCGCCCACCCGGCGCATCGGGCCGGCCACCTTCGCCAGCCCGATCAAGGGAGGCCTGGGGTACCGCGCCGGCTCCGCGCGTTCCCGCGACCGGCCATGAAGCGCGGCGTGGTCGAGCGACACGCATGCGGCCCCGCCGACGGGATGGCGCCCACCCGGTGCACCGGGCCGGCCACTGGCGCCAGCCCGATCGAGGGATGCCTGGATGCCGCACCAGCTCCGCCCGTCCCCGCGACCGGGCATGAAGCGCTACGTGGTCGAGCGGCACGCATGCGGCCCCGCCGCCAGGTGGCGCCCATCCTGTGCACCGGGCCGGAAGAAAACGAGGGCCGGGCCGCCACTGCGGCCCGGCCCTCGCCGGATGCGGACACGGGATCCGCGCCAGGTCCTACTTCCGCGCGTCGTCGGGCAACGCGTAGGCCTGGATGTAGTCGCCCGAGCGCGTGCCCAGGCCGCCGTGGCCACCGGCGGCGATCACCACGTACTGCTTGCCGTCGATCTCGTAGCTCATCGGCGTGGCCTGGCCGCCGGCCGGCAGCCGCGCACGCCAGACTTCCTTGCCGTCGGCCAGGCGGTAGGCGCGCAGGTAGTCGTCGGCGGTCGCGCCGATGAACACCAGGCCGCTGCGGGTGATGATGTTGCCGCCGATGTTGTAGATGCCGGTCGGCAACGGCAAGTTGAAGTGGCTGCGGAACGGGCCGGTGTCGCGGGTGGTGCCCAGCGGCTTCTGCCACACGATCTTCTTGCTCACCAGGTCGATCGCGGTCAGCGTGCCCCAGACCGGGCCCTTGCACGGCACCTCCAGCGAGTTCAGCCACGGATTGGTGTAGGCCACGAACGGCGTGCCGTAGTTGGGCGAGATCGACAGCGCATCGCCCTTGGCCGCCGGCTTGTTGCCCTGGCCGTTCCAGGTCGGCAGGATCCCGGCCGACTCCACCGGCGCGCGCGGCTCCAGGCGGATGCGGAACGGCAGGTAGCTGGCGTTGGCCACCAGCACCTTGTTGACCGGGTCGATGGTGGCGCCCTGCCAGTCGACGATGCCGTAGAAGGCCGGGTAGACGATGGTCTCCTTGCCCACGTGCGGCGGGGTGAATTGGCCCTCGTAGGCCGCCTGGCGGAACTGGATGCGGCACTGCAGCTGGTCGAACAGGGTGGCGCCCCACATGTCCGATTCCTTCAGGTCCGGCGGCGTCAGCGACGGCAGTCCCACCGCGAACGGCTGGGTCGGGCTGACCCGGTCGCCCGGGGCCACGCCGGCGGTGGGCACCTTCCTCTCCTCGACCGGATAGCCGGGCAGCGGCTGGCCGGTGCGGCGGTCGAGCACGAAGAACTCGCCGCGCTTGGTCGATTGCACCAGCGCCGGCACGGGGTTGCCGCTGGCGTCGGGCAGGTCCACCAGCGACGGGCCGACCGGGATGTCCATGTCCCACAGGTCGTGGTGCACGGTCTGGAAGGTCCACTTGCGCGCGCCGGTGGCGATGTCCAGGGCGATGGTGGCGCTGGAGGTGGCGTCGTCGAACGGACGGCGGCTGCCGCCCCAGTTGTCCGGCGGCGCGTTGCCGGTGGGGATGTACAGCAGGCCCAGCGCCGGATCGGCGGTGTACACGCCCCAGGCGTTGGGGGTGTCGCGGGTCAGGGTCTCGTCACCCTGCGGCAGCCAGTTCTCCGGCGTGTGGCCGGCGTCCCAGGCCCAGGCCATCTTGCCGGTGACCGGGTCGTAGGCGCGCACCGCGCCGGAGGGCTCGAAGTTGGCCTGGTTGTCGAACACCCAGCCGCCGAGCACGACGCGGTCGTTGACCACCAGCGGCGGCGAGGTGATGAAGTGGAAGCCCAGCGGCACGTTGCCCATGTGGTCGGTCAGCCACACCGAGCCGTGGTCGCCGAAGTCCTCGCACGGCTGCCCGGTCCTGGCGTTGACCGCGATGATGCGCACGTCGGCCACCGGCGAGATGATCCGCTCCGGGCACGAGGTGGCCACCCCTTCCGGCGCCTTGTAGTAGGACACGCCGCGGCAGGCCAGGTAGACGTTGGCATCCACGTTGGCCTGGTGCGGCTTGGGGTCGTACTTCCACTTGACCTTGCCGGTCCTGGCATCGAGCGCGATCACCCAGCTGTGCGGGGTGCACATGTACAGGGTGTCGTCGACCTTGATCGGGGTGACCTCGAGATTGAACTCGTGGCCCTGGTCCGGGCCCAGCGCGACGTCCTCGCCGGCCTGCTGGGTGTCGCCGGTGCGGGTGGACCAGGCCAGCTTCAGCCGCGAGACGTTGTCGGGGGTGATCTGCGCCAGCGGGCTGAAGCGCTCGCCGTGGGGCGTGCGGCCGTAGAAGTGCCAATCGCCGGGCGCGACCGAGTCGTCCCAGGTGCCGGCGCTGCGCCCGGCGGTGTCGAGCGTGCCGCGCACGCCGTAGGGCCGCAGCGCCGCGGCGCCGGTGACCAGCACCACCAGCACGGCGACCGCGCCCAGGGTCCAGCCGGGCGCGCGCGTGGCCGGCAGCAGCCTGCGCCGCACCCACGGCAGCAGCAGCCACAGGCCCAGCAGCAGCGGCACCAGCAGGCGCGGCTCCAGGTTCCACAGGTCCAGGCCGACCTCGGCCAGCGCCCAGGCCAGCGTGCCCAGCAGCACCAGCGCGTACAGCCACAGCGCCGCGCGCCGGCGGGCGAACAGCAGGACCGCCGTGGCCGCGATGGCCAGGCCGGTGATCAGGTAGTACCAGGAACCGCCCAGGCGGGCGAGATAGCCGCCGGCGGCGGCGAGTGACAGGCCGATGAGGAGGAAGACGATCCCCGTGATCCATGGCCGGCCACGAAGGGGGCTGTCGCTCATTGCTCGACTCCTTCGCATGCGTTCGTGGGGGAAAAACGTGAACTGCGACACTTTGTCGCAGCCCGCGCACTATAGGCGCCGTCCCGCCGCCCGGCGTCATCGCCAAGTGAAAGCGCGCGCCGCCGGGGCCATGCGCGAATCGCATCTGGACATCGCCCATGCTCATGTCGGCGCCGGCCACGCGCTTTGCGTTCAGTCACTTGCGGCGCGATCGCGGCCGCTGCCGGCAGCGTCGTGCCGGCCCCGGCGCCGGCCGGCGTTGACGCGGCGGCGGATGTGGCCGAAAACCGTGTTCCCCCCTGCGCCATCCCCCCACGGAGGAACCCATGCCCGTTCCCGCTCCGCGCCGAGCCGCGTTGCCGGCCGCCCTGCTGCTGGCCGCGTCGGCCGCCGATGCGCCGGCCCTGGCCCAGTCCGGCGGCCCGGACGTGACCACCCTCGACCAGGTCACCGTGGTCGGGGCGCGGGCGCAGCCGCGCACCGTGCTCACCTCGCCGGTGCCCATCGACGTGCTGACCGCGCAGGACATCCGTTCCTCCGGCTACACCGACGTCAGCACGATCCTGCAGGCGCTGGTGCCCTCGTTCAATTTCCCGCACCCGACCACGCCCGACGGCAACACCCACATCCGCTCGGCCACCCTGCGCGGCCTGTCGCCGGACCAGACCCTGGTGCTGGTCAACGGCAAGCGCCGCCACGCCAGCGCCTGGATCAACACCGGCGGCACGGTCGGCAAGGGCGCGGTGTCCACCGACCTCAACGCGATCCCGGTCAGCGCCATCGAGCGCATCGAAGTGCTGCGCGACGGCGCATCGGCGCAGTACGGCTCGGATGCCATCGCCGGCGTCATCAACATCGTCCTGCGCGACGATGCCGGCTTCGAGGGCAGCGCCAGCCACGGCACCACCCGCGACGGCGGCGGCGACACCAGCACCGTGTCGCTGGACAGCGGCTACGCGTTCCCGTCCGGCGGCGCGGTCCACTTCACCCTGGACTACCGCAACCGCGACGGCGCCAACCGCGCCCTGCCCGACACGCGCCAGCAGTACTTCGGCATCGGCACGGACGGCCAGCCGGTGGCGCTGTCCGGCGCCTACGGCTCGGGCACCGGCCTGGTGCCGATCGGCGGCGCCGCTGCCGGCGCGGTGGCCGACCCGCGCGAGGCCGGCATCGACCGCGCCCGCCTGTGGCGCTTCGCCGATACCGCCGACACCGTCGAGCGGAACGCGTTCTTCAACCTGGACCGCCCGCTGGGCGAGGACGGACCGGAGCTGTACGCCTTCGGCGGCTACAACGTCAGCGACGGCAGCTCCAACGCCTCGCTGCGCCGTGCCGGGCAGAGCGAGAACGTGCGCGCGATCTACCCCGACGGTTTCCTGCCGTGGGTGGACACCACCAGCACCAACGCCTCGCTGGCGGTGGGCGTGAAGGGCCAGGCCGGCGAATGGCACTGGGACCTGAGCACGGTATACGGGCGCAACTCGCTGGAGTACCGCACCCGCAACACGCTCAACGCCACGCTCGGCGCGGACAGCCCGACCTCCTTCTACGACGGGCGCTTCAGCGCCTCGCAGTGGACCACCAACCTCGACGCCAGCCGTGCCTTCGACTGGGGCTGGCACGCCCCGGTGCGGGTGTCGCTGGGCACCGAATACCGCCGCGACACCTATGCCATCGGGGCCGGCGAGGAAGCCTCCTACGCCTGGGGCCCGTACCGCGTGCTCGACGGCCCGGATGCCGGCGCGGTGCCGACCATCGGCTCGCAGGGCTTCGCCGGCATCCAGCCCGGCGATGCCGGCGACTATGCCCGCCACGACGTGGCCGCCTACGCCGAGGCCGAGGCCGACCTGAGCGAGCGCCTGCAGGCCCAGGCCGCGCTGCGCTGGGAGGACTACAGCGACTTCGGCGCCACCACCAACGGCAAGCTGGCGCTGCGCTACGAGCTCGGCGGCGGGGTGGCCCTGCGCGCCTCGGCCAGCAGCGGCTTCCACGCCCCGGCGCTGGCCCAGCAGTACTTCAGTTCCACCAGCAGCCGCACCCTCAACGACCCGGTCACCGGCCTGCCCGAATACGTGCTGGTGCGCACCGCGCCGGTGGATTCCAACGAGGCGCGCGCGCTCGGCGCGCGCGAGCTCAAGCCGGAGAAGGCGCGCAACTACACCGCCGGGCTGACCTGGGGCTGGCGCGGGCTGGTGGCTTCGGTCGATGTGTACCGCATCGACATCGACGACCGCATCTTCCTGTCCGGCAACTTCGTCGATTCGGGCACCTCCACCGCGATCCGCGACTACCTGGCCGCGCTCGGCTCGCCCGGGGTCAGCAGCGTGCGCTACTTCACCAACGCCGCCGACACGCGCACCACCGGCGTGGACGTATCCGCGCGCTACCGCTGGGAGCTGGGCGAACACGGCCGGCTGACCGCCACCCTCGGCTACAACCGCAACCAGACCCGGCTCACGTCCGTGGGCGGCACGCCGGCCGAGCTGCTGGCGCTGGGCGTGCGCACGCCGCTGCTGGACATCACCGAGCGCACCCGCATCGAGCAGGGCCAGCCCAAGGACAACACGATCCTGGCGCTGGCCTGGGACACGGGCCGCTGGAGCACCCACCTGGCCGCGCACCGCTACGGGCAGATCCGCGGCGTGGCCGCCACCAACCAGACCGCGGCCACCGTGGCCGAGTTCGCCAAGGGCAGCACCCGCTTCGTCACCCGCCCGACCGAGGCCGGCACCGCCGGCAACTACGACGTCATCCAGATCCTGGAACCGAAATGGGTGGTGGACGTGGACGTGGGCTACCGGTTCAGCGACACCCTGCGCGTGGTGCTGGGCGCGGACAACATCGGCAACGTCTACCCAACCCGCAACATCGCCACCACCGCCACGGTCTCCGGCGCCGACACCTACGGCGTGTTCCCCTACAGCGAACTGTCGCCGTTCGGCTGGAGCGGCACCTACTATTACGCCCGGATCGAGACGAAGTTCTGAGGACGCAGCGCCACGGCCCGTGACGAATCGTCCACGCCGCCAGTCCCGGCCACCATCCCCATCGCCATCGCCCGCCACCTGGAAACCCCGCATGACCGACACCGCCGCCTTCGATCCTTCGCGCCGCCGCTGGCTGCAGGCCGGCGGCCTCGGTATCGCGGCCGCGGTCCTCGCGCCGGCGGCCGCCGCGGCACGGGCCGGCAGTCCGGCGCCGGGCGGTGCCGCGCCCGCCGGCCCCATCCGCCTGGACCTCAACGAGAGCAGCTACGGTCCCTCGCCGCGGGTGGCCACGGCGGTGCAGCGCGCGCTGGCCGACCTGCCGCGCTACGTGACCGCGGCGCAGGCCGACGCGCTGCAGCGGCAGATCGCCGCGCTGGAAGGCGTGGCGCCGGAACAGGTGATCATCGGCGAGGTGCTGGAAGCGCTCGGCCAGCACCTGGCGATCGACCAGGGCGGCGGCGAATTCGTCTACTCGGTGCCCGGCTACGGCGCGCTGGTCGATGCCGCCGCGCCGTTCGGCGGGCGCGCGGTGGAAGTGCCGCTGGATGCCAGGCTGGGGAACGACCTGCCGGCGCTGGCCGCGGCGGTCGGCCCCGACACCCGCGCCCTGTACCTGGTCAATCCGCACAACCCGTCCGGCACGCTCAGCGACGGCGCGGCCTTCGACACCTTCGTGCTCGCCGCGGCGCGGCGCACGCTGGTGATCGTCGACGAGGCCTATCTCGACTACCGCGACGACTTCGCCCGGCTGACCGCCGCGCGCCACCTGCGCGCCGGCGCCAACGTGGCGGTGTTCCGCACCTTCGGCAAGCTGCACGCGCTGGCCGGCCTGCAGATCGGCTACGTCCTGGCGCCGCGGCCGCTGGCCGACGCGCTGCGCCGGCGCGGGGTCGGCGATGCGCACGCGCTCAACCAGCTGTCCATCGCCGCGGCCTCGGCCAGCCTGGCAGACCCGGGATACCTGGCCGGCGTCCGCCGCCAGGTCGCGGCCGAACGGGTGCGCTGGCTGCAGGTGCTGGACGGCCTGGGGCTGCGCTACGCGCAACCGGCCGCCAGCTTCGTGTTCTTCGACGCCGGCCGGCCGCAGCCGCAGGTCGCCGCCGGCCTGCTGGCCCGCGGCGTGCAGATCGGCCGGCCGTTCCCGCCCTATGCCACCTGGGCCCGCATCACCATCGGCCGCCCCGAGGAGAACGCGACGGCGCAGCGCGCCCTGCGCGAGGTGCTGGCCGCCGGCTGAGGACCATCGCCTGCGGGTGCGCACCGGTGCGCACCGACCGCCGCGCGGCCGGTGGCAGGCAGAGTGCGTCCCGCGACCGCCGGGGGCCGAGCGCCGGGACGCAGGTGACACAGGCGACGCCGCGAGCATGGCGTGGCGTGGCCGGCGTCCCGCGGCACGCCCACGGGACGCGATGCGTGCCGCCGCTGCATCGCCCAGGCTGTACCTGAGCAGGGCCGCGGCGGGGCGGCCGCGTCCCGCCGCGCCGTTTTTTGCCACAATGCCTCCGGAACGCCGCTGCACGCGCTCCACCGGCCGGTCCCCGGCCCGCCCGTTCGTCCCCCGTCCATTGAACACGCCACGCAGCACGCCACCGCCGTCGCACGCGCAGGGCCGGGCATCCGCCCTGCGCCGGCATGCCTCGGCGCCGCTGCGGGCCATCGTCCGGCTGTCGACCACGCGCCTGAACTACTGGCTGGAAGTCGCCGTCAGCGCCAGCCTGTCGCTGGCCCTGCTGGCGACCGGCCTCTGGCGCTACCGCGGTCCATGGGCGGGCGCGCTGCTGGTGGTGCTGGCCGGCCTGCTGGTCTTCAGCTTCATCGAATACCTGTTCCACCGCTGGGTCTTCCACGGCCCGGACTCGCCGTTCCAGCGCGGCCACCAGGCCCATCACCTCGATCCGCACGGCTACGACGCGCTGCCGTTCTTCCTGCCCGCGGCGATCCTGCTCGGGCTGATGGCGCTGTTCCGGGCGGTGCTGCCGACGGCCCCGGCCTGCCTGCTCGGCGGCACCATCGGCCTGGGCTACGTGGCCTACGGCCTGAGCCATTTCGCGATGCACGCCACCCGCTTCCGCCAGCCGTGGCTGATGCGCTGGGCCGCGCGCCACCACATCCACCACCACCATCCGGACCGCAACTTCGGCGTCACCAGCGCCCTGTGGGACCACCTGCTGGGCACCGGCTACCGGCCGCGCCGGTAGCCGCGCCGCCCGCGCATCCCTCGCCGCGGCGTCGTGCTTCCGCCCTCAGCCGATGACCCGCCGGAACGGCGGCAGCGCGTCGATGATGCGGCGGCCGTAGCGGCGGGTGAGCAGGCGCGAATCGAGGATCACCACGCGGCCATGGTCGTCGGCGCTGCGGATCAGCCGCCCGGCGAACTGGGTCAGGGTGCGCAGCGCGTGCGGGACGGCGATCAGGTTGAACGGATTGTGGCCGCGCCCTTCCAGCCACTCGCCCAGGGTGGCGGTCTGGGGGTCGGTGGGCACCGCGAACGGCACCTGGGTGATGACCACGGTGGTGCAGGCCTCGCCGGGCAGGTCCAGGCCCTCGCCGAAGGAATTCAGGCCGAACAGCACCGAGCCTTCGCCGGCGCCGGTGCGGCGCAGGTGCTCGGCGACCAGCTGGCTCTTGTTGCCCTCGCCCTGCACCAGCACCCGGTTGCGCCGCGCCAGCGGCAGCAGGTCGGCGACCTTCTCCATCTTCCAGCGCGAGGTGAACAGCACCATCGAGCCCTTGTCCCAGTCCAGCTCGCGCTCCAGCCAGCGCGCGACCTCGCGCGGGTGGCCCTCGCGGTCTTCCGGCCCGACCGGGAACGCCGGCACCACCAGCTCGGCCTGGCGCGCCAGGTCGAACGGCGAGGCCAGCGCGGCGGTCTCGGCGTCCTCGGGCAGGCCGGCATCGATGGCCAGCGCCTGGAAGTCGCCGCCGCCGGTCAGCGTGGCCGAGGTCATCACCACCGAATCGACCTGGCGCCACAGCAGCCGGCGCAGCACCTGGGCGGCCGACACCGGCGAGCAGTGGCAGACGCGCTCGCCGTCGCGATCGGCGGTGATCCAGCGCGCGGTCGGCGGCTGTCCCTCCGGGTCCTCGTGGCGCCAGCCGCTCCACAGCGCGTACTGCTGCTCCATCATCTCCACCGCCGGGCCGAACGCGCGCAGCAGCTGCTCGCGCGCGCCGTCCTCGGGCTTGCCCTTGGCCAGCAGGCCCTGAGCGGCGTGCATCCAGTCGTACAGCGCGCGGGTGTCCTCGGCCAGCGCCTCGATCGCCGGCTGCCAGGCCGGCGGCAGGCGCCCCTGCGGCGCGCGCCACATCGGTTCGCGCTCGCCGGGATCGGGCGTCCACACCCGGGCGATCTCGCCGTGGAAGGCCTTGAGCCCCTTGGCCACGGTGCTGGCCAGCTCGATCACCTCGTTCGGCAGGCGCTGGCCGATGCGCTCGCGGTCGATGGCGCGGAACGCCTGGGCGATGAGGATCTGCAGGCGCGCGGTGCGCTTGGCCATCGCCTCCAGCGGCAGGTTGGCCGCGCCCTGGTCCACCGCCACCGCCGGCACGTGGTGGCCCTCGTCGAGCACCACCAGCATGTCCGCGGGCGCGGCGATCAGCGGCTGGCCGCTGTCGGCCTCGCCCACGCCCAGCGCCGACAGCAGCAGGGCGTGGTTGGTGACCACGATCTGCGCATCGCGCACCTGCGCGCGCGCCTTGAGCACCGGGCAGCGCATGGCCCAGGCGCAGCGCCGCCCGGCGCATCCGGACGCCGGCGTGGTGATGCGCATGCGCAGCGCCGGAGGAACCGGGGCGGGCGCGGCGTCCAGGTCGCCGTTCCAGCCGCCCTCGGCCAGCGCCCGCACCAGCGTGCGCGCGGTCGCGGCGTCGGCCGGCGCCAGCGGGCGGTCGTACACGGCGGCCTGGACCTCGCCGAACATCGAGGATTGGGCGGTGTCCTGCTCCAGTTCCTCGGCGTTGCGCGTGCACAGGTAGCGGGTGCGGCCCTTGGCCAGGGCCACCGTGGCCTCGATGCCGGTGGCCTTGAGGAAGGCCGGGATGTCGCGCTCGACCAGCTGCGACTGCAGCGCCACGGTGCCGGTGCTGACCACCAGCTTCTTCCCGTGCGCCAGCGCCACCGGCACGCCGGCGGTCAGGTAGCCCAGGCTCTTGCCCACGCCGGTGGGCGCCTCGATCACCGCCACGCCGCCCGGCCGCGCCAGCGCGCGCGCGGCGATGGCGATCATCTGGCTCTGCGCGCGGCGGGTGGCGAAACCGGGGGTGTTGGCCTGCAGCGCCGTATAGGCCTGGCGGATGGCGGCCTTGAGCGGCTCGTCCAGCCGCCGGGTCCCGGCGCCGCGCTCATCCGGTGCCGGAGCGACTGCTTCGTTCATGCCCGCATTTTCGCATGCCGGCGCGCGCGCCCGCAGCGCGCGCCGTTCAGTCGGCGGTGACCAGCAGCAGGTCGCGCTCGCGCAGGCGGCGGTAGACCTCGTCGGTCTGCGGGCGCACGCCGTGCCACAGGGCGAAGCTCTCGGCGGCCTGCTCGACCAGCATGCCCAGGCCATCGACCGCATGCCGGCAGCCGGCCGCGCGCGCCCAGGCCAGGAACGGGATCGCCGCCTCGCCGTAGTTCAGGTCCACCGCGCCGGTGCGCTCGCCGGCCAGCGACATCGGCAGGGTGAAGCCGGTGGCGGTGCCGCGCGCGGCCGAGGTGGCGTTGACGATCAGGCCGAACTCGCCCAGGTCGCCCAGGTCCTGCCAGCGCCGCACCACCGCGCGGGCCGGCTCGCCCATCGCGTCGGCCAGCGCCTCGGCGCGTTCGGGCGTGCGGTTGACCACCACCATCTGGGCGATGCCGGCATCGAGCAGTGCCGGCGCCACGCCGCGCGCGGCGCCGCCGGCGCCGAGCATGAGCACGCGGCGGCCGCGCAGGTCCAGGTGGTGGCGCGCGGTGAGGTCGCGCACCAGGCCGGCACCGTCGGTGTTGTCGCCGTACCAGCCGCCGTCATCGGTCAGCACCAGGGTGTTGACCGCCCCGGCGCGGCGCGCGCGCGGGGTCAGCGTGCTGCACAGAGCGAAGGCCGCTTCCTTGTGCGGCAGGGTCACGTTGGCCCCGCGCCCGCCACCGGCGGCAAAGCGCGCGAGCACGTCGGCGAACGCCTCCGGCGTCGCGTCGATGGCGGTGTAGTCCAGGGCGATGGCGTGCTGGCGGGCGAAGGCAGCGTGGATGTCCGGCGACAACGAGTGGTCGACGGGGTGGCCGAATACGGCGTAGCGGGCGGGGGTCATGGCTCTTTCCTTTCGGCGCGCGGGCGCACGGCACGTGATGCGCGCAGTGTAGGCGCGCGGGCGCGCAAGCCGATGATGCGGCGCGCCATGAGCGGCCGCACCGCGCCAGGCGATAGACGTGCGCGGCCTTGCTTCTCGCGAAGCCGGAGCGCGGGATGGAAGGCGTGCGCCCCGCCGCGCATCCCGTCGGACCGCAGGAAGAGCATGGTGCAGCCGCGTGTCCGCGCCCAGCCGAGGCGGCGGCGATCAGGGCGCGGCCGACGCCGCCGCGGCGCGCATCGGCATCGCTCCCACTGGCGAGGATCCCGGCCGGCTCGCCGGTCCCGATCAACAGGCGCCGCCCCTGCCCGCCGGCGCACGCCAGGCGGGCGACCGGCGATCGACACCGCATGCCGCGGCGAGGCGGCGATCGCCTGCAGGCATCGCGCGGACACCGCCGCGGCGGCCGGCTAGCCCCGCGGCGCCGGCAACCGCGCCACCCCGGCGGCAGTGCCGGCCTCGGCGTGGCGGATCGCCGGCGCGGCCCTGCTCAGCCTTCGCGCAGCCAGCGCGCCGCGTCCAGCGCGTAGTAGGTGAGGATGCCGTCGGCGCCGGCGCGCTTGAACGCCAGCAGCGATTCCATCGCCACCGCGCGCTCGTCGATCCAGCCGTTGCCGGCGGCGGCCTTGATCATCGCGTACTCGCCGCTGACCTGGTAGGCGTAGGTCGGGCGGCGGAACTGCTGCTTCACCCGATACAGCACGTCCAGGTACGGCAGGCCCGGCTTGACCATCACCATGTCCGCGCCCTCGGCCAGGTCCAGCGCCACTTCGTGCAGCGCCTCGTCGGAATTGGCCGGGTCCATCTGGTAGGTGTGCTTGCTGCCGCGGCCGAGGTTGGCGGCGCTGCCCACCGCGGCCCGGAACGGGCCGTAGAAGGCGCTGGCGTACTTGGCGCTGTAGGCCATGATCTTGGTGTGGATGAAGCCGGCCTCCTCCAGCGCGGCGCGGATCGCGCCGATGCGCCCGTCCATCATGTCGCTGGGCGAGAGCACGTCCACGCCGGCGGCGGCGTGCGAGAGCGACTGGCGCACCATCGCCGCCACGGTGGCGTCGTTGAGGATGTAGCCGCTCTCGTCGATCAGCCCGTCCTGGCCGTGGGTGGTGTACGGGTCCAGCGCCTGGTCGGCCATCACCCCCAGCTCGGGGAACCGCGACTTCAGCGCGCGGATGGCGCGCTGGACGATGCCGTCCTCGTCCCAGGCGATGCGGCCATCGGCGGTCTTGGCGCCCGGGTCGGGCACGCCGAACAGGTCGATCAGCGGCACGCCCAGCTCCAGCGCCTGCTCGCCCACCCTGAGCAGCTCGTCGATCGACAGCCGCTCCACGCCGGGCATCGACGGCACCGGCGCGCGGCCGGCCTGCTCGTGCACGAACACCGGCAGGATCAGGTCGTCGGCGGTCAGCGTGTGCTCGCGCATCAGCCGGCGCGAGAAGGCGTCGCGGCGCATGCGCCGCGGGCGGTCGATGGGATAGCTCATGGCGGCGGTCCTGGGAACGTGGCGGGCATGATACGCCCGGCGCCCGCGGGCCTCAGGTGAGCACGTAGTCGCGCGGCTGCAGCGGCGCCGGCAGCGGGCGCACGTCCTGGCTGTCGAGCAGATCGGCCTCGATGCCGCGCACCAGCGCGTCCAGCGGCAGGTCGTTGGGCTCGGTGCCGAACGGCTCCTCCATCTCCTCGCCCAGCTGGTCCAGGCCGAAGAAGGCGTAGGCCAGCACCGTGGACACCACCGGCGTGGCCCAGCCGAGCACGGTCACCAGGCCGAACGGCAGCAGCACGCAGAACAGCCAGGCGCAGCGGTGCAGCAGCAGGGTGTAGGCGAACGGCAGCGGCGTGGACAGGATGCGCTCGCAGCCGGCCTGGACCCCGCCCATGGCATGCAGGTGCGCCTCGAAGCGGCCGTACAGGTACGGGTCCAGGCGTCCCTCGCGCAGCGCAGCGGCCAGGTCGGCGGCGATCAGCCCGAGCATCCGCTCGGGCAGGTTGCGGTGCCCGTCCAGCGGATCGCCGGCCGCGGCCGGCAGCCACGGCCGCACCGCGGCGGCCACGTCGCCGCCGCGCAGGCGCGCGCACAGGCCATGGGCGAAGCCGGCGGCGAGCCGGCACACCCGCAGCCGGCGCTGCGGGTCGTCGGCCAGCACCGCGTTGCACAGCCGCGCCAGGCTGCGCGACTCGTGCACCAGCTGGCCCCACTGCCGCCGTCCTTCCCACCAGCGTTCGTGGCAGGCGGAATTGCGGAAGCTCAGGAAGATCGACAGCACCAGGCCGATCAGGGTGAACGGCGCCACCGACACGCGCTCGATGCCCGGCGGGTGGCCCAGCTCGGCGAACGCCGACACCAGCACCGCCAGCCCGGTGATCGCCAGCACGCGCGGGGCGACGGCCGGCACGATGGAGCCGCGCAGGATGTACAGCAACTGCCATCCCTGCGGACGCGGGCGGATGATCATCGGGAACGGGGCCGCGCCGCGCGGGCGGCGGGCCATGGACGGTGGGGGACGGGCATTCTAAGCCGCCGCCGCGGGCCGCGGCAGGCGCACCGGCCCGGCACCGCTCGCGCGACGCCCCCGCACCGTCCTATCCTTCGCGTTCCTTCCCGCCTCTCGCTGCCCGCGCACGGTCCCGCCCGACGTCCACGGCGCCTGCCTTTGCGGGGCCGTCGCCTTCGCGATCTCCGGCCCGCTGCCCGACCTGTACCAGTGCCATTGCTCGCTGTGCCGCAAGGCCAGCGGCAGCGGCGCCGTCACCGCCCTGGTGGTGCCCGCCGGACGCTTCCGCTGGCGGGCCGGCGCGCACACGCTGCGCAGCTTCGTCCGCGCCAGCGGCTACCGGGTCGACTTCTGCCCGCGCTGCGGCAGCCCCTGCCCCAATCCGACCCGCGACGGCACCGGGGTCTGGATCCCGGCCGGGTTGCTGGACACGCCCGTCGCCGGCCGCGTCGCCCGCCACCTCCACGTGGCCTCGAAGGCGCCCTGGGACGAGATCGGCGGCCGCGCGCCGCGCCATCGCGACGGCGCCGGCAGCGCCCCGGCCTGAAGGACCGGCGCCGGGCGCTGTGCCGCGCTCGTCAGACCACGCCGCCGCCCAGGCTCAGGCGGATCACCCCGACCACGATGACGACGGCGTTGAGCAGCAGCCCGGTCTTGGCGCGGCCGCGGTTGGCCGGCGCGGTGAACAGGATGGCGATGGCGGCGATGATCGCGCCGACCGCCGCGAACGGGATCAGGAACCAGTTGCCCCAGCCCAGCAGGGGAATGAACGCGAACACCAGCCACACCAGGGCGAGGATGCCCCACACCACGCTGATCAGACCCATCGCTGCCGACTCCGTTGCGGACCTGAGCGGCACCATAGCCGATCACGGCCGCTACCGCCGCCCCGTGCGATGCTGTCCGCGTTCCGCACGTGCCACGACGCGGCGCGCCGCGGGCCAACGCCATCGACTGGAGGCCATCGCCATGAACATCCGTCTGACAGCCGCATTCGCCGGGCTGCTGGTCCTGGCCGGTTGCGCCAGCACCTCGAAGGTCATGCTCGCCCCGGCGCGGGCGCCGATCGATCCGGCGCTGGTGCGCGTGTACCCGGACGTGCCCCCCGGCTCGGTGCAGATCGCCCAGATCCAGGCCACCAGTGCCGCCGGCTTCGGCACCCAGGGCCAGACCGACGCCGCCGTGGCCCGGCTCAAGCGCCTGGCGGCGCAACTGGGCGCCAACGGCGTGGTCCTGATCGGGGTGGGCTCGGAACGCTCCGGCGGCGGCGTGTCGGTCGGTGCCGGCAGCTTCGGCGGCCACGTCGGCGGCGGGCTCGGCGTCGGCATCCCGACCACCCAGAAGCAGGCCAACGGGGTGGCGATCTGGGTGCCGCCGCAGGCCCAGGCGCAGCCCCAGCCCTAGCCGCGCCCTGCCCCGGACACGGCCGGCCATGGCGCCTGGCGCCCAGGTGCCGGCGTGGATCGCGGCACTCGCCGGGGGGGGCCGGAAGCGAGGCGCCGCCGCGTACGCCGCCCCCCCGCCGGGACGGATCAGCGGCGCAGGATCGGCCGCGCCAGGTCGGCCAGCGTGCCCGGGTCGCGGATCGCGACCTCGCGCTGACGGATATCGACCACGCCGCCCTCGCGCCAGCGCCGCAGCACCCGGCTGACCGTCTCCGGCGTCAGCCCCAGGTAGTTGGCGATGTCGATGCGCGCCATCGGCAGGTGCACCCGCATGCCGGACAGGCCGCGGCGCGCGGCATGGCGGCAGATCGCCACCAGGAACGCGGCCATCCGGCGTTCGGCGCCGAACCGCCCGCCCAGCAGGTCGGCGCGCGCCAGGTGGCGCGAGAACAGCGCCAGCAACACGCGCTGCATGGCCGGCACCGTGGACAGCCGCTCCAGCAGCGGCACCGGCAGCCGGCACAGGGTGGTGCTTTCGAGCACCACGGCGCTGCAGTGGTGGCGCTCGTCGTCGAACGCGTCCAGGCCGATGGCATCGCCCGGCAGGGCCAGGCCCACCACCTGCTCGCCGCCGCCCGGCTCGATCACGCACAGTTTCACCGCGCCGGTGCGCACCACCGCCAGGGCGGCCAGCTGGTCGCCCTCGCGGAACAGGAAGTGGCCCGGGCGGTAGCTGCCGGTGTGCTCGATGCGGGCGTGCAGCGCACGCAGCGCCGCGGCGTGGTCGGCCGCCAGGCAGACCGCGCCGATGTCGCAGGCGGTGCAGAACCGCCGGGCGATGGCGTCCGACGGCGGCAGGGGCAAGGCGCGCGAACGCGGCAGGGACGAGGCAAGGGCAGGCATGACGCGGGACAGGTCCTTCGCAACCGTGTCCGAGGTTACCGGCCTTGCCCGGCGACGGGCGGGAAAAACCCGCCGTCGCAACACTTTGCCAAACATCGCGCGGCCGGCGGATGCGCCGGCCGCGGCGGTGGATCAGGGCCGGAGGCAGCGGTCGAGGAACGCCGCGGCGGTCTTGTAGCGGTGCAGCGCGGCCGCGCCGGACAGGCCGTGCTTGGCGCCCGGGTAGGTCATCAGCTCGAACACCTTGCCGCGCTGCTGCAGCTCGGCCATCAGCGAGGTCGAGTTGGTGAACAGCACGTTGTCGTCGGCCATGCCGTGCAGCAGCAGCAGCTGCGCGCTCAGCCCGTCCAGGTGGGTGGCGATGCGCGCCTCGCGGTAGCCGTCCGGGTTGGCCGCCGGCAGGTTCATGTAGCGCTCGGTGTAGTGGGTGTCGTACAGGCCCCAGTCGGTCACCGGCGCGCCGGCCACGCCGCAGGCGTAGGCCTCGCTGTGCTTGGCCAGCAGCATCAGGGTCATGTAGCCGCCGTTGGACCAGCCCTGCACGCCGATGCGCGCCGCGTCCACCCACGGCTGCGCCTTCAGCCAGGCGATGCCGCGCAGCTGGTCGTCCACCTCGACCGTGCCCTGCTTCTCGTACAGCGCGCCGCCGAAGTCGCGGCCGCGACGCGGGGTGCCGCGGTTGTCCAGCGAGAACACCACGTAGCCGCGCTGGGCCAGGTACTGGTCGAACATGCCGTCGGCGCGGCCGGGCCAGCTGTCGGTCACGGTCTGGCTGGCCGGGCCGCCGTAGACGTAGACCATCACCGGGTAGCGCTTGGCCGGGTCGAAGCCGTCCGGCTTGATCAGGCGGTAGTGCAGCACGGTGTGGCCGTCGGCCGCGGCGAGCGTGCCGAACTCGACCGGGCGCAGCGCGTCGCGGTAGCGCGCGAAGGGATGGTCGGCATCGCCCAGGTCGTTGCGCACCAGGGTGGCCAGCTTGTGGCCGTCGGCACGGTGCAGCTCGATCTGCGGCGGCGTGGTGGTGCTGGACCAGCTGTCCACGTACACGCTGGCGTTGCGCGCGAAGCTGACCGCGTGCATGCCCGGCTCGGGCGTGAGCCGCTCGATCGCGCCGCCGGCCAGCGGCACCACGTACAGGTGCTTCTGCGTGGGCGAATCCTTGGTGGCGGTGAAGTAGACCTTGCCGGCCTGCTCGTCCACCGCTTCCAGGCCATCGACGATCCACTCGCCCGAGGTCAGCGGCACGAGCTGGCGGCCGTCCTCGGAGGCCAGGTACAGGTGCTCGTAGCCGGAACGCTCCGAGCCCCAGACGAAGCGCCCGTCCTTGAGGAAGTGCAGGTCGTTGTTGAGCGGCACCCAGGTCGGGCTGGTCTCGGTGACGAGGGTGCGCTCGGCGCCGCTGCCCAGGGTGGCCTCGACCAGCTCGAGCTTCTTCTGGTCGCGCGACTGGCGCTGGAAGGTCAGCCGCTGCGGGTCGCGCCAGGCCACGCGCGCCAGGTAGATGTCCGGATCGGCGCCCAGGTCGATCCACTGCGGCGCCACGCCCTGGCGCGGGGCGATCACGCCCAGCTGCACGCGCACGTTGGGCTGGCCGGCCTGCGGGTAGCGCTGCTCGACCACGTCGGTACGGTTGGCATAGACCTCGTAGCGCTTCTGCACCGGCACCTGCGCCTCGTCGATGCGGGCGAAGGCGATGGCCGAGTCGTCCGGCGCCCACCAGTAGCCGGTGTGGCGGTCCATCTCCTCGTCGGCGACGAACTCGGCCACGCCGTTGCCGATGGTGTCGCTGCCGTCCCGGGTGAGGCGGACCTGGGCGCCGTCGGCCAGGTCGATCACCCACAGGTCGCGGTTGCGCACGAAGCTGACGTAGCCGCCCTTGGGCGAGAGCTTGGGATCGGTGGCGAAGCCCTCGCCGTGGGTGAGCTGGCGCACCGCGGCGGCGCCGTGTTTGTCCAGGTCGTACAGGTACAGCTCGCCGCCCAGCGGGAACAGCAGGCGGCGCCCGTCCGGGGCCCACTGGTAGTCGACGATGCCGGTGTAGGCGGCGATGCGCTGGCGCTCGCGGCGCTCGCGCTCGGCCAGGCTCAGGGTCTCGGTGCCGGGCAGGACCACCTTGGAATCCACCAGCAGGCGGGTCTTGCCGCTGGCGATGTCGTACTCCCACAGGTCCAGCTGGTTGCGGTCGCCGTCCTTGCCGCGCAGGAAGGTCACGCGCGAGCCGTCGGGCGCGACCTTGGGCTTCATCAGGGTGGGGCCGGACAGCGGCAGCGGGCCGGTGATGGCCTCGAGGGTGAGTTTCTCGGCGTGGGCGGTGGACACGGCGGACACGGTCAGGGCAATGGCGACGAGCAGGGAACGCATGCGGGATCTCGCGACGGGAACGGGGAAGTCACTTCTGGCCGAACAGCAGCCGGCGTTCCGCCTCGGACAGCGGCTTGCCGGCATGCGGGTTGACCTGTTCCTTCAGGGCATAGGCGCGCGCGGTGGCCGGGCGCGCGGCGACGGCGTCGTGCCAGCGCTTGAGGTGCGGGAAGGCGGCATAGTCCGGCGCCAGGTCGCGGTACGCCTCGATCCACGGGTAGCAGGCCATGTCGGCGATGCCGTAGTCCTGGCCGGCGACGTAGGCATGGCGGGCCAGCTGCGCGTCGAGCACCTTGTGCAGGCGCCGCACCTCGTTGCCGTAGCGCTCGATCGCGTAGGGGATCTTCTCGCGCGCATAGACGTTGAAGTGGCCCATCTGCCCGCTCATCGGGCCCAGCCCGGCCATCTGCCAGAACAGCCATTCCAGCGTGGCGGTGCGCCCGCGCAGGTCGGCCGGCAGGAAGCGGCCGGTCTTCTCGGCCAGGTACAGCAGGATCGCGCCGGACTCGAACACGCTCAGCGGCGCGCCGCCGTCGGCCGGGGCGTGGTCGACGATCGCCGGCATCTTGTTGTTGGGCGCGATCGCCAGGAAGTCCGGCTTGAACTGGTCGCCGGCGCCGATGTCCACCGCCACGATGCGGTACGGCAGGCCGGTCTCCTCCAGCATCATCGTGATCTTGTGCCCGTTGGGGGTGGGCCAGTAGTGCAGGTCGATCATCGCCGGCTCCGCGGAAACAGGGCCGACAGTGTAGCGGGCCCGCGCTTGGCAGCCACGCACGGCGGCCGTTACCCTGCCGCTTCGCTTTTTCCCCCACGGTTGTCCCCGTCCGCATGTCCGAGCACCCCGTCGCGCCCGCCTCCGTTCCCGTCCGCCTCACCCCCGTCGCCGCCCTGATCTTCGCCTCGCGCTGGCTGCAGCTGCCGCTGTACCTGGGCCTGATCGTGGCCCAGTGCGTGTACGTGTTCCTGTTCGGCAAGGAGCTGTGGCACCTGATCCACGAGGCGCCGAGCCTGGGCGAGCAGCAGATCATGCTGATCGTGCTCGGCCTGATCGACGTGGTGATGATCTCCAACCTGCTGGTGATGGTGATCGTCGGCGGCTACGAGACCTTCGTCTCGCGGCTGCGCCTGGAGGGCCACCCGGACCAGCCCGAGTGGCTCAGCCACGTCAACGCCAGCGTGCTCAAGGTCAAGCTGGCGCTGTCGATCATCGGCATCTCCTCGATCCACCTGCTCAAGACCTTCATCGCCGCCGGCTCGCTCAACGGCCTGCCGCTGTGCGCGCCGGAGAACATGAGCAAGGCCGCCGCGCAGGTCGGCGAGATGAGCTGCTCGGCGCTGACCAGCGATGGCGTGCTGTGGCAGACCGTGATCCACTGCGTGTTCATCCTCTCGGCGCTGGGCATCGCCTGGACCGACCGGGTGATGTCCGGGCCGAGCCATCCGGCACATTGACGCAGCGGCACGACATCTGTGATTTTCATCACACTATTCCGGTGACACGCGACCGCTGGGGAGCGGGGCGGTTCCGGCGGGGTGCTAGATTCCGGCGCGGGGAGATGCCGGACTACGGCGACGTCATCCATTTCGGGTTCTGAAAGGGGGAAAGACCACCATGCTGTACACCCACGACATGCGCCGGCCCCTGCTGGCGCCGGCCCTGCTGGCGCTCGCGCTGGCCGCCTGCTCGGGCAAGCAGGACAACGCGCCCGCGGCCACGCCGGCATCGGGCGATACGCCGGCGCCGGCGGCGGCCGAGCCCGCGGCCACCGCCGCCGCCCAGGCCCAGGGCCTGAGCCCGGAACAGCTGCGCGATGCCGCCACCGCCGCGCTGCGCGAGAACCGCATGTACGCCCCGGCCGGCGACAACGCGGTGGAGTACTACCTGGCCCTGCGCGAGAAGCTGCCCGACGATGCGGGCGCGCGCAGCGCGCTGACCGACCTGATGCCCTACACCCTGATCGCCGCCGAGCAGAGCATCAACCGCGAGGACTTCCCCGAGGCCGAGCGCCTGGTCGGGCTGATCGGCCGCGTCGATCCGGCCGCGCCGGCGCTGCCGCGGCTAAAGCAGACCGTGGCCGCGCGCCAGCTGGCGGTGCAGAACCGCGGCAAGGAAGAGGCCGACAAGGCGCGCAAGGCCAGCGAGGACAAGGCCAGGCAGGCGGCCGAGCAGCAGCGCCTGGCGCAGCAGCAGGCCACCGAGGCCGCCGCCGCCCGCCAGATCGCCGCGCAGCAGGAGGCTGCCCGCCAGGCCGCCGCGCAGCAGGAAGCGGCCCGCGCCGAAGCCGAGCGCCAGGCCGCCGCCCGCCGCGAACAGGCCCAGGCCGCCGCCCGCGCGCCGGCACCGGCGCCCGCCGCCCCGGCCGCCGCGCCCAGCCTGCGCCCGATCAGCACGCCGGCACCGCGCTACCCGGCCGAGGCGCTGCGCGCCGGCACCTCCGGCGAGGTGATGGTGGAACTGACCGTGGGCACCGACGGCTCGGTCACCAGCGCGCGCGTGCTGCGCTCCAACCCCGGCCGCGTGTTCGACCGCGAGGCCATCAACGCGGTCAAGCGCTGGCGCTTCGAACCGGTCGCCGCGCCGGTCACCACCCGCCGCACCCTGGCGTTCCAGCCGGGCGGCTGAGCCGGCTCGCATCCGCCGCGCGGTCCGCACGAACACGCCCGGCCTGGCCGGGCGTGTTCGTTTCCGGCCGTGGCCGCCGCGCGGAAAGGCACCCGGCCGGCGGCGCGCAATCCCCGCCCTGCGGCATCGCCACGACTCGGGCCGGAACAGCCGGGACCGGACCGGCCGAAGCGCCGGTGGACCGCGCCTTCCGCCTGGCTCCTGCGCACTTCCCTCCCCGCAACCGCGCGTCGCAGCCGCCGATCCGCGGGCGACCGCGCGGTCGCACCGCCCATCGGCACGGTGGCCTGGGCCCCGGACCGGCCCCTTGGCGCGGCACGCCCCCCGGCAACGCGGGGCATGCCGGCCCACCAACCGGCATGCCCCCGACCGTCCCGCGCGCCCGCGTGCAGCGCGGACCGGCGGGTCTGGCTCAGCCGCTGATCGCCAGCCGCTCCTGTCCGTAGCGGCGCACCGCCGCCCACCACAGCAACACCGCCAGGCCGAAGCCGGCCACCAGGTACACCGCCCACACCGCCCCGGGGATCGGCTCGTGGCGCACCAGCTTGAGCAGCATCTGGTTCTGCCCCAGGAACGGCACCGCGAACTGCCACAGCTGGGTGCGCAGCGGGTACGCCATCAGCGCGTAGCTGGGCAGCATCGGCAGCAGGATCAGCCAGGTGATGTGGCTCTGCGCCTCCTTCATGCTCTTGGCGCCGGCGGCCAGGAAGGTCAACAGCGCGGTGCCGATGAACAGCATCGGCAGCAGCACGAACAGCATCTGCGCCATCGCCGCGAAGCTCACGTCCAGCTGCCCGCCGACGCCCGACAGCGGCAGCTGCGCGCTGAGCTTGAAGGCCAGCAGGGTCAGCAGCAGCGTCACGAAGCCGATCAGGCAGGCCGCCGCGATCTTGCCGCTGACGATGGCCGCGCGCGGCGCCGGCGTGGCCAGCAGCGGCTCCAGCGACTGGCGCTCGCGCTCGCCGGCGGTCGCGTCCAGGATCAGCGCCGAGCCGCCGATGAAGGAGGTGATGATCAGCATCACCGGCAGGAACAGCGACAGCAGCAGGCCGCGCCGCGCCTCGGCGGTGGCCTGGTCCTGGGTCACCACCGCCAGCGGCCGCGCGACCTGGGCGTCGATGCCGCGCGCCACCAGCCGCAGCGCACCGACCTGCTGGGCATAGCCGGCCAGCGCCGTCTCGATCCGGCGCGCCGGGATCTCCGAGTCGCGCCGGGTGGTGTCGCGCAGGATCTCCACCAGTGCCGGGCGCCCGGCCTGCCAGTCGGCCCCGAAGCCCGGGTCGATGCGGAGCGCCACGTCGATGTCCTGGTTGCGGATGGCGGCGGTCACGTCCGCCGGCGGCGCCTTGGCCACCAGCCCCTTCGCGGCCAGGAACGCCACCAGGTTGGGCGCGTGCTCGCGGCCGATCACCGCCACGTCCAGCGGCCGGTCGATCTGCGCGCGCGCCTTGCTCTGCGAGAGCACGCCCATGCCCAGGATCAGCACCGGGTACAGCAGCGGGCCGAGCAGCAGCGACAGCAGCAGGGTGCGGCGGTCGCGCGAGAGGTCCAGCAGTTCCTTGCCCATCACCGTGAGCAACGTCGGGAAAATGCTCATGCGTGCAGGCCCTCCTCCGAGCCGATGGCCGCCACGAAGGCGTCTTCGAGGTTTTCCCGCCCGGTCTGCGCGCGCAGCTCGTCGGGCGTGCCGGCGGCGACCACGGTGCCGCGCGCGATGACCACGATGCGGTCGCACAGCGCGGCGACCTCCTGCATGATGTGGCTGGAGAAGATCACGCAGCGGCCCTCCGCGCGCAGGGTGCGCAGGAACCCGCGCAGCGCGCGCGTGGTCATCACGTCCAGGCCGTTGGTCGGCTCGTCGAGGATCACGTTGCGCGGGTCGTGCACCAGCGCGCGGGCGATCGCGGTCTTGGTGCGCTGGCCCTGGCTGAAGCCCTCGACCTGGCGGTCGAGGATGTCGCGCATGTCCAGCGCCGTGGCCAGTGCGTCGATGCGCTCGGCGATGCGCGCCGGCGCCATGCCGTGCAGGCGGCCGAAGTAGGCGATGTTCTCGCGCGCGGTCAGGCGCTTGTACAGGCCGCGCGCGTCCGGCAGCACCCCCAGCACGCGGCGCACCGCCACCGGGTCGCGCGCGGTGTCGATGCCGTCCACCAGCACCCGGCCGCGGTCGGGGGTCATCAGCGTGTACAGCATGCGCAGCGTGGTGGTCTTGCCGGCGCCGTTGGGGCCGAGCAGGCCGGTGATGGCGCCGTCGGCGGCGGTGAAGCCCACGCCATCCACGGCCTGGACGACGGTCTTGCCGGTGCGGAACGCCTTGTGCAGGTCTTCGGCCACGATCATGGGCGCATCTCCGTAAGCGTTGCGGGCGGGCGGATCACGGCTGCCACCCGTTGAAGGAAGTGAATGCCGGCACCGGCGTCAGCGCCTGCACGCAGCGCGTGTCCAGTGCGCGCGCGTCGGCGCTCTCGTAGAACTGGGCCATCAGCCGCGGCAGGCAGCCCAGGCCCATCACGCCGTGGCCCTGCCCCGGCGCGACGATGCCGCGGCCGCGCGGCAGGCCGGCCAGCACCCGCGCGGCATAGCGCGGCGGGGTGACCGGATCCATCTGCCCGGACAGCAGCAGCGCCGGCACGTCCGAATGCAGCGGCTCGGTGAAGCCGGCCGGGCGCGTGCCGGTCGGCCAGCCCGGGCAGGCGGCGTAGAACATCGAGGCCACCTCCGGGCCGAGCAGGGTGTGCGCGTCGCCCGGGCGCGGACGGTAGCGGTCGGCATCCTCGGCACAGACCACCGACCACTGCATCGCGCGGTTCATCGACCCGGAGAACTCGCGCGTGGCCATCTGCGCCACCGACATCAGCGGCCCATAGCGGCCCTGCGCGGCCTCGTCGAGCATCAGCGGCAGCAGCGCCGCGCTCTGCGGCGCATAGGAGAAGGCGAAGGCCAGGCCGGTGACGGTGTCGGCGGTGACCGTGTCGTGCAGCAGCGCGTTGGTGGCCGCATCGCGATACTCCACCGGGACCGGCGCGCGGCGCAGGTGCTCGACGACGCTGCGCAGCTGTTCGCGGGTATCGACCGGGAAGCGCCTGGCGCAGGCCGGCTCGCCCTGGCACTGCGCGGCCTGCAGCGCGATGGCGTCCTCGAAGGTATCGGCGAACTCGCCGCCGACCACCAGGTCGTTGGGTGCCACGCCGTCGAGCACCATCGCGCGCACGTGCTGGCCGTGGAGCCGCGCGTACTGCTGCGCCACGCGCGTGCCGTAGGACACGCCGGCCAGGTCGATGGCCTCCACGCCCAGCGCGGCGCGCACCGCGTCCAGGTCGCCCACCGCCTCGGTGGTGGTGTAGTAGCGCGGGTCGGCGCGGCCGGCCAGCGCGGCGGCGCAGCGGCGGGCGTAGTCGGCGATGGCGGCCGGGTCGGTGGCGTTCTCGTCGAACGCCAGCGGCTTGCCGTCGGCACCGTCGCACGCCAGCGCGTTGGAGCCGCCGGTGCCACGCTGGTCCACGAGGAACACGTCGCGCTGCTTGCGCACCTCGCGCAGCGCCTGGGCCACGATCGGTGCCGATTCGGTAGCCGACTGGCCGGGGCCGCCGGCGATGAAGAACACCGGATCCGGCGCCACCGGGCCGTCGCCCTCGGCCTCCAGCCAGGCGATCTTCAGCCCGATCCGGCGCCCGCCCGGGCGCTGCGGATCCTCCGGCACGTCCAGCCGCGCACAGCGCGCGGGCACGCTCATGCCCACCACCGGGCTGGCCAGCGTGCACGTGGCGAAGGCGAGCTTGCCGTAGCGGCGGGGGTTGTCGGCCGTCACCGATGCCGGGGCGGTGGCGTGGGCCGCCGCCGCGGCGGGCGTGCCGTCGCCGCCGCTACCGGCCGGGTGCGTGTCCTGCCAGTGGCGATAGCCGATGAACGCTCCCGCCACCAGCACCAGCACCACCCTGCGGATCATGCGCTTGTCCATTTCCCCTCCCGGCGGCACGGCCGCCTGTCAATCGTGGTCTTCATCCAGGAACAACTGCTCGATCGCCAAGCCGAACAGGCGCGCCAGGCGGAACGCCAGCGGCAGGCTCGGATCGTACTTGCCGGTCTCGATGGCATTGACGGTCTGCCGCGACACGCCCAGTTGCGCGGCCAGTTCGCCCTGCGACCAGGCGCGTGCCTCGCGCAGCTCGCGCAACCGGTTCTTCATGCGTAGCGCCGCGCGATGACCAGCTTGACCATGCCGTAGGCGAAGCACAGCGACGGGAACACCCACAGCATCGCCACCGGCGAGGGCACATCGATCACCCGCGCGCTCTGCAGGAACCCGGCGGTCATGTAGGCCCCGCCGACGATGCAGGCGGCGATGGCCACCGATTCCAGTTCGATACGCCGCTGCAGCTCGTCCGAATCGCGCACGTAGCGGACCATGGCGCGGATGGTCAGCAGCACCAGCAGCGCCGGCAGCAGCGCGACCAGCACGCGCAGCCACGGCAGCTCGACCAGGCCCAGCAGGCGCCGCCAGAACAGCATCACCCCCACGTAGACCCCCATCACCGCCCCCATCTCGCGGCGGTAGCGGCGCGCCACCTCCGGCGTGCCGCAGGCGCCCGGTTCGCCCGGGGCCAGCGCCAGCATCACGGCGGCGACCAGCGCGCCCACGCCGAGACCGCCTACCAGGCCGCCGGCGGTGTCGCCCAGGGGTCGGCCCAGCAGCCGGGCCAGCGCCCAACCGGCCAGCAGCACCGCGCCCGTCGCCGCGGCGAGCACCACCCGCCGGCGCTTGCTGAGCGGCATCATGGCCGCCCCCGCGCGCCGCACCGGCAGGGCTGGCCGCGGACCGGCCACCGCGCCGTGGCGGCCTGGCCCGGCGCCGGCACGATCCGCGCCTGCCCGCAGGGGCCGCGCCGCGTCCGCTGGTCCCGCCCGGCAAGCGCGCGGAAGACGTTCCGTCCGATCGACGGAACGGATCCGCCGTTATGCAGGGGAACCGGACATCCCGGAGTGCGATCGCCTGCTGCCATTGCCGCCCACCTGTCAAGTTCGCTTGACAGGCAGCATGCCGGGGCCATCCGCGCGTGTCAAGCGTCCTTTACATACGCCGCGCCGCCCACGCCGCCAGCTTCTCGCGCCCGATCTTGGCGTTGTGGCGGATGTCCACCGGGAAGCCGGGGTGGCACAGGAACCGCGCGATACCCGCCAGCGCGGGGGTGCTCGCGGCCAGCGCGCGCAGCCGCGCCTCCACCTGCGCGGCGGCGCGGGCCGGCGCGCCGGGCAGCAGCTCGTAGCACAGCACCGCGCTCTGGCGGCCACGCTCGCCCACGCCCACCAGCGCGGTGCGGCGCACCCCGGCCACGGTGTTGAACACCGGCTCGACCTGCTCGGTGTACAGCGGCCCGGCGGCGGTCTCCACGCGCTGGGTCTTGCGCCCGCAGAACCACAGCCGGCCGTCGTCGTCGAAGTAGCCGACATCGCCCATGCGGTGGACGATGCGCTCGCCGCCCTCGTCCAGCACCTCGCGGATCTTGGCCGCGGCGGTGGCCTGGGGGCGGTTGTAGTAGCTGTCGGTGGCGGTCGGCCCGGCCACGGTGATTTCGCCCACCTGCCCGGCCGCCAGCACGCGCACGCCGGACCAGTCGGCGATCGGCGCGTCGTCCACGGCGATGATGCGCACCTGATTGGGCGGCACCGGCCGGCCCACGCAGGTGCCGGCGCCGGCCTCGGTGGCCGCGCGCGTGGCCTGCAGCTCGCGGCCCTCGATCACCGCCACCGGCAGGCATTCGGTGGCGCCGTAGGGCGTCCAGAACTGCGCATCGTCGGGCAGCAGCGCGCGGATCTTCGCCACCGTGTCCGGCGGCACCGGCGCGCCGGCCGAGGTGACGCGCCTGACCGTCGGCAACGGCTGGCCGTGCGCGACCAGCACCCGCATCAGTGCCGGCGAACCGAACAGCTGGGTCACGCCGAAGCGGGCGATGGCGTCGTGCAGCTTGCGCGGGTCGGCCTGCGCCGGGCGCGTGGGGTCCATGTCCGGGATCACGCTGGTCAGTCCGAGTGCCGGGTCGAACAGCGCGAACGGCGGGAAGGTCGGCAGGTCCACCCCGCCGGGCTGGATACCGAAGGCGGCATGCATCAACCCGATCTGGCCGACGAAATGGCGATGGCGGTAGACCACGCCCTTGGGCACGCCGGTGGAGCCGCTGGTGAACAGGATCGCGGCCGTCTCGTCCGGCTGCGTGTCCGCCAGCTGCGCGCCGGCGCCCTGGCCGTCATGCTCGATGCGCGCCAGCGTGGTCCCGCCCCAGCCCCAGCGGCGGCCGACGGTGACGATGCGCCGCGCCGACTTCGCCCAGCCCAGCAGCAGGCGCGCCAGCTGCGCCAGCGGAATGCCGACGAACGCCTGCGGCTGCGCCTCGTCCAGGCATTGCCGCAGCGCGCGGCGGTCGATGCCCGGATCGACCAGCACCGGCACCGCGCCGGCCTTGAACAGCGCGAACATCAGCAGGAAGAACTCCGGCGAGGGCCGCACCATCACCACCGTGCGGGTGCCGCGGCCGATGCCGTGGGCGGCCAGCCCGGCGGCGATGGCGTCGCTGCGCGCATCCAGTTCGCGGTAGCTCAGGGTGACGTCGTAGCGCGCCATGCCGCCGGGCCCAGGCTTGCCGGGACAGCGGATGGCGATCTGGTCGGGGCGCTCGCGCGCCAGCCGCGGCAGCACCGCGGCGATGTTGCAGGGTTCGCTCATCCGCCCATTATCGCCGCCGGCGCGCGCCGCTCACCCCAGCGCGGTATCGATCTCCACCGGCCCGACCAGCAGGTTGTGCACCGGGCAGCCGTTGGCGACCTTGAGCAGGCGCTCGCGCTGGGCTTCGTCGAGCGCGCCGCCGAGCTGGATGCGCCGCGTGATCGCGGTCATGCCGCCGGCCTCGCCCGCCGGCTGCAGCACCAGCTCCACGTCCACCGTCTCCAGCGGCCATTGCTTGCGCCGGGCGTACATGCGCAGGGTGATCGCGGTGCAGGCACCGAGCCCGGCCAGGACCATGTGGTACGGCGTCGGCGCGGTGCCGCCGCCGCCCGCCTCGATGGGCTCGTCGGCCGACCAGGCATGGCCGGCATCGTCCTCCAGGTCGACCAGGTAATCGGTGGCGCCGATGCGGGCGCGGACGGTGCTCTTGGACATGCGCGATCCTCGTTGTGGAGCGGCCACGGCGGCCGCCTGCGCGCAGCCTAGCGCGACGACGGTGGGCGCCGGGTCAAGCCCCCTTGCGCGCGGCCACGGTTGCGACAGAATCCGCACTCCCGCCCCGTGACGCCCCGCACAACGCCCGGTCTTCCCATGCATCCCTGCCTGAGCTGCGGCGCCTGCTGCGCGACCTACCGCGTGGCCTTCCACTGGCTGGAATCGGACGCCGCCACGCCCGGCGGGGTGCCCGCGGCCCTGGCCGGCAAGCTCGACGACCACCGCCTGTGCATGCACGGCACCTATGCCGCGCCGGTCCGCTGCGTGGCGCTGGAGGCCGACATCGGCCACCACAGCCGCTGCACCATCCATCCGCACCGCCCCTCGGTGTGCCGCGAGGTGGAGGCGGCGTGGGAATCCGGCCGGCCCAGCCCGCAATGCGACAAGGCCCGCCTCGCCCACGGCCTGCCCGTGCTCACCGCCGCCGACTGGGGCTGGCGCGGCCACAACGCCGACAATGCCCATCATCCCGACGGCGACGGCACAACAGCTCCACCCTTGTCAATGCCGCCCCAAATGGGGTGAGGGCGTCAGCACCAAGGTATTGCACTAATCGGCACGAATGGGAAACGGACGTGGCCGAAAAACAACCGCGCCATGACCTACGGAAGTCGAAAGAGGATCCGATCCACATGAACGACAGGTAGACTTCTCCGCCATATTCGCCCTTCCGGAGAGGGCGGCCATTGTTCGGAACGAGATCCATGCGCGTCAGGGAAAGCACCATCGAGCAGGAGCTGATCGAGAAGCTCGGCCAGCTCAAGTACACGCTGCGGCCGGACATCCGCGACCGCGCCGCGCTGGAACGCAACTTCCGCGAAAAATTCGAGGCGCTCAATCGCGTCAAGCTGACCGATGCCGAGTTCAAGCGCCTGCTGGACGACATCGTCACGCCGGACGTATTCACCGCCGCGCACACGCTGCGCCACCGCAACGCGTTCACCCGCGACGACGGCACGCCGCTCAACTACACGCTGGTCAATATCAACGACTGGTGCAAGAACGACTTCGAGGTCGCCAGCCAGTTCCGCATCAACACGGACTACAGCTATCACCGCTACGACGTGCTGCTGCTCATCAACGGCGTGCCCGCCGTGCAGATCGAGCTGAAGACGCTGGGCATCAACCCGCGTCGCGCCATCGAGCAGATCGTCGAGTACAAGAACGACCCGGGCAACGGCTATGCCCGGACGCTGCTGTGCTTCATCCAGCTGTTCATCGTCAGCAATCGCGATTCCACCTACTACTTCGCCAACAACAACGCGCGCCATTTCGCCTTCAACGCCGACGAGCGCTTCCTGCCCATCTACCAGTACGCCGCGCCGGATAACACCAAGATCGGCGGCATCGACGCCTTTGCCGATGCTTTCCTGGCCAAGTGCACGCTGGGCGAGATGATCAGCCGCTACATGGTGCTGGTGGCCAGCGAGCAGAAGCTGCTGATGATGCGGCCGTACCAGATCTACGCGGTCAGGAACATCGTCGAGTGCATCGACAGGAACCTCGGCAACGGCTACGTCTGGCACACCACCGGCAGCGGCAAGACGCTGACCAGCTTCAAGGCCTCCACCCTGCTCAAGGCCAATCCGGCCATCAGCAAATGCCTGTTCGTGGTGGATCGCAAGGATCTGGATCGCCAGACGCGCGAGGAGTTCAACCGCTTCCAGCAGGGCTGCGTCGAGGAGAACACCAACACCGAATCGCTGGTGCGCCGGCTGGTCTCCGACGATGCCGCCGACAAGGTGATCGTCACCACCATCCAGAAGCTCGGGCGCGCGCTGGATCCGGCCCGTGCCGACTACCGCCAGCGGCTGGAACCGCTGCGCGAGGCGCGCATCGCCTTCATCTTCGACGAATGCCACCGCAGCCAGTTCGGCGAAAACCACCAGGCCATCAAGGCCTTTTTCCCCAGGGCACAGCTGTTCGGTTTCACCGGCACGCCAATCTTCGAGGCCAACGCCAGCTACAAGCGCATCGAGGGCGACGAGCAGACCCTCAAGACCACCGAGGACCTGTTCCAGCAGTCCCTGCACGAATACACCATCACCCACGCCATCGAGGACCGCAACGTCCTGCGCTTCCATGTCGAGTACTACAAACCTGAAAAAGGCGGGCCCGACGGCAAGCAGGTGCCCAGGCCCGGCGAGACGCTGGCCAAGCGCGCCGTGGTCGATGCCATCCTAGCCAAGCACGATGCGGCCACCGGCGGGCGCCGCTTCAATGCGCTGCTGGCCACCGCCTCCATCAACGACGCCATCGAGTACTGGCGGCTGTTCGCCCAGGCGCAGGCCGAGAAGCAACAGGCCGATCCCGGCTGGCAACCGCTGAACATCGCCGCCGTGTTCTCGCCGCCGGCCGACGTCAGTGCGGACGTCAGGCAGCTGCAGGAAGACCTGCCGCAGGAGCAGGAAGACAACAGGCACGACCCGGAAGGCAAGAAGGCCGCGCTCAAGGACATCATTACTGACTACAACGCGCGCTTCGGCACCAATCACCGCATCGAGGAGTTCGATGCGTATTACCAGGACGTGCAGCAGCGCATCAAGAACCAGCAGTTCCCCAATGCCGACCTGCCGCACAAGGGCCGCGAGAAGCTGGATATCGTGATCGTGGTGGACATGCTGCTCACCGGCTTCGACAGCAAGTACCTCAACACCCTGTACGTGGACAAGAACCTGCGCCACCACGGGCTGATCCAGGCGTTCTCCCGCACCAACCGCGTGCTCAACGACACCAAGCCCTACGGCAACATCCTCGACTTCCGTGGCCAGCAGAAGGAAGTGGATGCCGCCATCGCGCTGTTCTCCGGCGCCAGGGCCGACCAGGCACGCGAGATCTGGCTGGTGGATACCGCACCGGTGGTCATCGACAAGCTGAAGGATGCGCGCGCCAGCCTGGATGCCTTCATGGCCTCGCAGGGGCTCACCGGCAAGCCGGACGACATCGCCAATCTCAAGGGCACCGCCGCGAAGGTCGCCTTCGTCAAGCACTTCAAGGACGTGCAGAAACTGCAGACCCAGCTGGACCAGTACACCGACCTCACCGCCGAGCAACAGGCGCAGATCGAGACCATCCTGCCCGGGGACGAACTGCGCAGCTTCCGCGGGCAGTACCTGCGCAAGGCCGAGGAACTGCGTGCCGACCGCAAGCAGTCGGGCGACCTGGATGCCGCGACCAAGAACGAAATGGAGCAGCTCGATTTCGAGTTCGTGCTGTTCGCCTCCAGCACCATCGACTACGACTACATCATGAAGCTGATCGCCGACTACTCGGCCAAGGCACCCGGCAGCAAGGCCAGCATGAGCCGCGAGCAGCTGATCGGCCTGATCGCCAGCGATGCCAAGTTCATGGACGAGCGCGAGGACATCAGCGACTACGTGCGCGGGCTGAAGGCCGGCGAAGGCCTGGACGAGGCCGCCATCCGCACCGGCTACGAAAAGTTCAAGGCCGACAAGGCCGCGAAGGAAATGGCCGCCCTGTCGGAAAAACACGGTCTGCCTGTGGCCACGCTGCAGGGCTTCGTCGAGGCCATCCTCGCCCGCCGCATCTTCGACGGCGAAGCACTGACCGAACTGCTTGCCCCGCTGGAACTGGGCTGGAAGGCCCGCGCGCAGAAGGAGCTGGCGCTGATGCGCGACCTGCTGCCGCTGCTGGACCGGCGCGCCGGCGGGCGCGAGATTTCGGGATTGTCCGCGTGGGATCAGCCGTAAAGGGAGAAAGACGATGGAACCACAACAGATCCAGACCCTGACCACCACCTTCGAGGGTCACGCCCAGCGTACCGAAAACGGCGTGGAGTACTGGCTGGCCCGCGACCTGCAACACTTGCTGGGCTACACGGAGTGGCGCAATTTTCTGAAGATCGTGGGTAAGGCCAAGACCGCCTGCGAGGTGTCCGGCCATTCCATCGCCGACCATTTTGTTGACGTCAACAAAATGGTCGAGATCGGCTCCGGTGCCCCGCGCGAGATCGACGACCTGATGCTCACCCGCTTCGCCTGCTACCTCGTTGCCCAGAACGGCGATCCGCGCAAGCCGGAAATCGCCTTTGCCCAGACCTACTTCGCCATGCAGACGCGGCGGGCCGAACTGATCGAGCAGCGCCTGCTGGAAACTGAGCGGGTACAGGCCCGGCGCAAGCTCACCGATACGGAGAAGGAGCTGTCTTCCGTCATCTACGAGCAGACTGGTGGCAACCGGGATTTTGCCCTGATCCGCAGCAAGGGCGACAACGCCCTGTTCGGCAAAAGCACACAGGCCATGAAGGCCCAATGGAGGGTGCCGGACAGCCGCCCGCTGGCGGACTTTGCGCCGACCATCATCCTCAAGGCCAAAGACTTCGCCACCGAGATCACCATCCACAACGCCCGTACCCACGGCATGCAGACCGAGCCCCAGATTTCCCGCGAGCACGTCAGCAATAACCAGGCCGTGCGCCAGACCTTGCTGGATCGCGGAATCCGCCCCGAAAGCCTGCTGCCGGAAGAGGACGTGAAGAAGGTCGAGCGTCGATTGGCGGCAGAGGAAAGGAAAAGCCTGCGCAAGCCCTCCCGGTTGGGGGAGGACGACGATGCGTGATGCTCTGTCGTCCCGGGTATTGCCGGCCCCGCTGGAACTGGGCTGGAAGGCCCGCGCGCAGAAGGAACTGGCGCTGATGCGCGACCTGCTGCCGCTGCTGCACAGGCGCGCCGGCGGGCGCGAGATCGCCGGGCTCAAGGCGTACGAGGAATGACGATGGGCAAGCAGGATGCGAAGGTGGTGGTGCCTAGGTTGCGGTTTCCGGAGTTCCGGGAGGCAGGCGACTGGAATCGCGCGCCTCTAGGGAAATTGTTTTCAGAGCGAACGGAGTCTGGCTTTATTGATCTACCGCTTCTTTCACTGATGGATAAAGAGGGGATCATCCCGCAGGAAGAATCAAACCGGAAGGACAACTCCAACGCAGATAAGTCTAAATATCTCCGAGTTGTTCCTGGCGATATCGCGTACAACACTATGCGAATGTGGGAAGGCCGAAGTGCGTACGTGGGGATCGAAGGTCTAATCAGCCCCGCATATACCGTTTGCGCGCCAACCGGCAAAGCCAATGGTCGATTCTTCTCTTACTACTTCAAAACGGGATTGCTGGTCGGCCAGTTCCGGAAATATTCTCAAGGTCTCGTCAAAGACACGCTGAATCTTAAGTACGAGAGCTTTCAGCACATCGAGATCGCGTATCCACTTGATAAAGACGAACAACAAAAAATTTCCGACTGCCTGACCTCGCTGGACGAGGTGATTGCCGCGCAGGGGCGCAAGGTGGAGGCGTTGAAGGCGCACAAGCGCGGCCTGATGCAGCAGCTGTTCCCCCGCGAAGGCGAAACCCGCCCCCGCCTCCGCTTTCCCGAGTTCAGGGATGCGCCGGAGTGGATTGCTCGACCGCTCGGCGAGTTAATGGTAATTGGTTCGTCGAGGCGCGTGCACGAATCAGACTGGACGACGACGGGAGTTCCCTTCTATCGCGCCCGAGAGATAGTTGCGCTGGCAAAAGGCGAGCCCATCACGCCGCTTTTTATCAGCGAGACTCTTTACAGAGAGTTTTCAGGGTACACGGGTGAAATCGAAGGTGGACAGCTGCTAGTTACCGGGGTTGGATCGATCGGTATTCCGTATCTGGTCAAGTCCGGCGACCGGTTCTACTTCAAAGACGGAAACATTATCTGGCTGAAGAATGATCAAGCCGAGCTCACGGGTAATTTCCTATTGCGCTTATTTGAGTCGGAGTATGTTCAGGGCCAGATCGCAACGATGGCAGGTATCGGGACAGTCGGCACCTACACCATCGATAATGCAAGGCGAACGATTGTGGTCTTTCCTACCGACAAACGCGAGCAACAACGCATCGCCGACTGCCTCGCCTCTCTCGATACCCAAATCACCGCCGAAACCAACCAGCTCGCCGCTCTCAAGACCCACAAGCAGGGCCTGATGCAGCAGCTGTTCCCGGCGCCGGAGGCGGCCACCGGATGAGCGGCCTGATCCTCTACACCAGCGAGGACGGCAAGAGCCGCATCCAACTGCGCGCCGACGGCCAGACCGTCTGGCTGACCCAGGCGGAGATGGCGGAACTGTTCGACGTCACCGCCGACAACATCAGCCTGCATCTGAAAAACATCTTTTCAGACAAGGAGTTGGAACCTGAACGAACTACCGAGGAATCCTCGGTAGTTCAGCAGGAGGGCGGTCGCGCCGTGCGCCGGCCGGTCACGCTGTACAACCTCGACGCCACCCTGGCCGTGGGCTACCGGGTGCGCTCCCCGCGCGGCGTGCAGTTCCGCCGCTGGGCCAGTACGGCGCTGAAGGAATACCTGCTCAAGGGCTTCGTCATGGACGACGAGCGCCTGAAGAACCCGGATGGACGGCCGGATTACTTCGACGAGATGCTGGCGCGCATCCGCGATATCCGTGCCTCGGAGAAGCGCTTCTACCAGAAGGTGCGCGACCTGTTCGCGCTGAGCGTGGACTACGACAAGACCGACCGCGCCACCCAGACCTTCTTCGCCACCGTGCAGAACCTGCTGCTGTACGCGGTGACCGGGCAGACAGCAGCGGAGCTGATCCTGGCCCGCGCCAATCCCGATGATCCGCATTTCGGCCTGCGCGCCTGGAGCGGGGGGCGGGTGCGCAAGCAGGACATCCTGATCGCCAGGAACTACCTCACCATCGATGAGATCGACACCCTCAACCGGCTGGTGGTGATCTTCCTGGAAACCGCGGAACTGCGGGCCAAGAACCGGCAGGCCATTCCCATGCGCTTCTGGATGGAGAACGTGGGCCAGATCATCGCGTCCAACGGCTTCCCGCTGCTGAAGAGCGCCGGCTCCATCAGTCACGAGCAGATGGAAGCCGCGGCCAGCGAGCGGTACCTCGCCTTCGACGAACAACGCAAGCAGCAGGAGGCGCGCGCCGCCGATGCTGCCGACGCGGCCGAACTGGCTGCCATTGAAAACAAGATCAAACGACGTTTGAAACCATGACCGAAAACGACCAGAAGCAACTCGGCAAAACCCTGTGGGCCATCGCCGATCAGCTGCGCGGCAGCATGAATGCGGACGACTTCCGCGACTACATGCTGTCGTTCCTGTTCCTGCGCTACCTGTCGGACAACTACGAGGCCGCGGCGAAGAAGGAGCTGGGTCCGGATTATCCCGACCCGGCCGCCATCGGCAACGGCGGGAGGACGCCGCTGTCGGTGTGGTACGAGCACAACATCGACGACATCGCCCAGTTCGAGCAGCAGATGCGGCGCAAGGCGCATTACGTCATCCGGCCGCAGTTCCTGTGGAGCCACATCGTCCATCTGGCGAAAACGCAGAACGATGACCTGTTGAACACCTTGCAGGAAGGCTTCAGGTACATCGAGGAGGAGTCTTTCGAGAGCAAGTTCCAGGGCCTGTTCTCGGAGATCAACCTCACCTCGGACAAGCTGGGCCGCAAGTACGCAGACCGCAACGCCAAGCTGTGCGCGGTGATCAGCGAGATCGCGCGCGGCATGGCGCTGTTTTCCACCGACACCGACACGCTGGGCGATGCCTACGAGTACCTGATCGGCCAGTTCGCCGCCGGCAGCGGCAAGAAGGCCGGTGAGTTCTACACGCCGCAGCCCATTTCCAACATCCTTTCGGCCATCGTCACCCTGGACAGCCAGGAGCCGGCCACCGGGCCGCGCGCCAAACTCGACAGCGTGTTCGATTTCGCCTGCGGCTCCGGCTCGCTGCTGCTCAACATCCGCCAGCGGATGAAGGCCGCCGGCGGCAGCATCGGCAAGATCTACGGGCAGGAATACAACGTCACTACCTACAACCTGGCGCGCATGAACATGCTGCTGCACGGGGTGAAGGACACCGAGTTCGAGATCCATCACGGCGATACGCTGAGGAACGACTGGGACTGGCTGCGCGAGACCAATCCGGCAAAACAGCCCAGGTTCGACGCCGTGGTCGCCAACCCGCCCTTCAGTTACCGCTGGGAGCCGAAGGACGAGACCAGCCAGGATCCGCGCTTCAGGAACCATGGAGTGGCACCGAAGAGCGCGGCCGATTTCGCCTTTCTGCTGCACGGCCTGCATTACCTGAAGGACGACGGCACGATGGCCATCATCCTGCCGCACGGCGTGCTGTTCCGTGGCGGCAAGGAGGCCGACATCCGCCGCAAGCTGCTGGATGACGGCAACATCGACACGGTGATCGGCCTGCCGGCCAACCTGTTCTATTCCACTGGCATCCCGGTGTGCATCCTGGTGCTGAAGAAGTGCAAGAAGCCGGACGATGTGCTGTTCATCAACGCGGCCGAGCACTTCACCAAGGGCAAGCGGCAGAACCAGCTGGGCGAGGCGGACATCGAGCGGATCGTGTCGACGTACCGGAACCGCACGGAGCAGGAGCGCTATTCCCGCCGGGTAGCGATGCGGGAAATCATCGACAACGACTACAACCTCAACATCTCGCGCTACGTGAGTACCGCCGAGGCCGAGCCGGAGATCGACCTGGTCGCCGTGCACGGCGATCTGGTGCAGATCGAGCGCGAGCTTGCGGCAGCCAAGGCGAAGCACAACGCTTTTCTGGTGGAGCTGGGGCTGGCACCGTTGCCTTGACGAGGATCATCGCCTGCGCCCTGATCGTGCTGTTGCTGGACTTGTTGTAGCCAATCTGTCCCGGCCCTGGTGGCACCGTCACGATAGTTCGGTCCGCGCAGGTGACGTGCGGCGCTCAGCCTGCTCCCGGCAGCGGGTGGGCGTCCAGGAATGCGCGGATCGCTGGTACCAGCACCTCGTGCTTGTCCTCCAGCACGTAGTGGCCGGCATCGTCGAAGGCGTGCACTTCGGCCTGCGGCAGGTCGGTGCGGAAGCGTTCGAGGAAATGGTGGTCGAACACGAAGTCCTTCAGCCCCCAGCCGATGAAGGCCGGGCGGTCGGCGAACGACGGCAGCGCCTTGCCCGCCGCCTCCAGCAGCGGCCAGGCCGCATCGCCGGGCGCCAGCGGGATGTCCTGCATGAAGCGCACCGTTGAGATGCGATTGCGCCAGGAGTCGTACGGCGCCACGTAGGCGCGGCGCACCCCGGCCGGCATGCGCCGGCGCACGCCCAGCCACGAGGCGCCGGCGGAGAACGCGTTGAAGCCGCGGATCACCAGCTCGCCGACGAAGTAGTCGCGCCCCAGCGCGATCTGCCACGGCATCGCCTTGGCCGCCGGCATCGGGGACGCAGCGGTGTTGAGGATCACCAGCCGCTTGACCTGGGCAGCGTGCTTCAGCGCCCAGCCGAAACCGATCATCCCGCCCCAGTCGTGCACCGCCAGCGTCACCGGCGTGGCGTCGTCGACGCCGGCATGGTGCAGCAGCGCCTCCAGGTCGTCGACCCGCGATTGCAGGGTGTAGTCGTAGCGCGGCCTGGCCGTGGGCCGATCGTCGGGCTTGTCCGACAGGCCCATGCCGACGTGGTCGGGCACGATGCAGCGGTACCGGTCGCTCAAGCCGGCGACCAGCGTGCGCCAGTAGTAGCTCCACGACGGATTGCCGTGGACCATGACGACGACCTCGCCCCCGCGCGGGCCTTCGTCCAGGTAGCTCATGGCGATGCCCGGGCGCACGTCGAAGCGCCGTGGGGCGGAGGGATAGCCGGGAAAGCGGGTCATCTGGCATGTCCCCCGACGGCTGGCGGCCACACCGGGAAAGCGACTTCAAGAGCAGCAGGCAGGGGACGGGCCATTGGAGACTGTGGAATTTCGACGGCGGATTAGAAGCTTACCGTCCTGGTTTGTAAAGTTACGCGCCCGATCCCATCGCGCGATACCGTCTCAGGCGTGCCGCAACCGGTCCACACTGAAGCCGCCATCGGTCTCCAGCCGTCCCTGCAATGGTCGCAGGTGCTGGAAATCCCGTTCGCCGCGACGGCGTCCGACCATGAACACGGCACCGTAATCGCAATGCACCGCAGTGGCCTTGTCGACTTCGCTGGGCTTGCCCCAGAGCTGGTCGCCCTTGATCTCCAGCAGCGCAATGCCCCCGGGCGTGGCCCGTTGCCGCAACGATGAAATCGGACGCACCGCGGAGCCACCCTGCATATCCAGCGCCCCCTGGAGCGCCGGCGGCATCTGCCTCGATCTCGTCGCGCTCCCACACCAGCCCGAGCTGGCGCTCGGCGTCGCGCCGCTGCAGCAGGCGGATCAGTGCATCGCGCTCCCGATGGTCGTACTTGGTGCTCATGATTGGGATCCGTTGCTCAGGTCTGTCGCCGATAGGCGGGCAGGCCGTGATCGTCACTGGACAGCAGGCGGAGGAATGCCGGGTGCAGGAACAATTTTTCCTTGCCCAGGCGCTGTTCGGCCAGCACCCCGATCTCCATCAGCTCTTTCAGGTGACGCGCGGCGGTCTGCCGGGTCACGCCGACGCCATCCACCACGTTCTGGATGCGGCAATACGGCTGATTGAAGATCACCTCCACCAGTTCCCGGCTGTAGGTCTTGGGCGCCTGCTCGCGAATGTAATCGCGCGCCTGGACCTCCAGTCCGCGGATCGCCTGGATCTTGGCGGTGGTCCAGGCTGCAGTTTCGGCAATGGCCGCCAGCATGTAATGAATCCAGTCCGACCAATTGCCCTGGCGCGTGACCTCAAGCAACAGGCGGTAGTAGTCGGCGCGGTGCCGGATGATGTAGCGCGACAGATACAGCACCGGCAGATCCAGCAGCCCTTGCTCGATCAGCAGCAACAGGTTCAGCACGCGCCCCGTGCGGCCATTGCCATCGGTGAACGGGTGGATCGCCTCGAACTGGTAATGCGCCACCGCCATGCGGATCAGCGGATCGATCTCGGTGTGGTCATGGATGAAGCGTTCCCAGTTGGCGAGCTTGTCGCGCAGCAATGACTCGCCGACCGGCGGGGTATGGATGATCTGCTGTGTCTGGTCGTTCGCCAATGTCGTGCCGGGCACACGCCGGATCTGCATCTGCACCGCCTTGATGCGACTGCACACGACAACCGCCGTCTCCGTGCACAGGGGGCGTTGCCTGAGCGATTGGTAGCCTTCGTAAAGTGCGCTGCGGTAACGCAGCGCCTCTTTGGTCGCCGGGTGCCGGGCCTTGTCCTGATCATCGGCGTAACGGAACAGATCGTCGGTGGTGGTGACGATGTTCTCGATCTCCGAGCTGGCCTGCGCTTCCAGGATCGGAATGGTGTTGATCAGCACCGTTGGATTGGGCAGCAGCGCCGTCGCCTGCTTCAGCTCCGCCAGGGCCGTCCGGGCCGTGATGCAGGCCTTCAACAGGTCCCTGGTTTCGATATCCGCCGCGGGCGGAAGCGACGGGAGGTCGTTATAGGGCTGTTGCGGGATGAACCTGGAGGCGTCATCCATGATCGTGCTGTCTCATGTTCCAAGAGCGAACATGACGCCAAAACGTGTACTAAAAATGCAATTTATTTAACACGTTTGCCCGGCAGGCTTTGCCCGGGCCGACACGTCACCACACCACCTCGGCCATCGAGCAGTTCAGGCCCGAGCCGATCCCCATCAGGGCGATGCGCTCGCCCTTCTTCAGCTTACCGGCATCGCTGAGCTTGCTGAGCACGATCGGTACCGATGCCGGGCCGATGTTGCCGTATTCGCCGAAGATGGTCGGCACCCGGGCCGGGTCGATGCGGAAGGTCTCGACGAAGGCCTCGGTATGCGCGCGGCTGACCTGGTGGATGACGAAATGGTCCAGTTCGTCCACTACCCAGCCCATCGCCGAGCGCGCGGCCACGAAGGTGTGCTGGGCGAGCTTGATGCCCTCGCGCAGCAGGTTCTTGGTGTCGGTGACCATGCGGTCGATGTTGCCGCGGCACAGGTGGTTCCACTGGGTGGCCGACCGGGTCACGCCGCCCTTGTAGCGCGGCGCGTCCGGCACCAGCTCGCGCTGCGCCAGCACCATCGCCACCGCGCCGCAGCCGAGCGTCAGCGAGGCCACCTCCGCGCGCATCTCCGAGGCGGTGATGTCCGGGTCGAGCATGCGCTCGATGGTGCGCCGGTAGACCTCGTCGGCGGTCTCCCCGTCCACCACCAGCGCGTAGTCGATGTCGCCGCGCTCGATCATCCGCGCGGCCACGTCCATGCCGTTGATGAAGGCCAGGCAGGCATTGGCCAGGTCGAAGGTCATGCACTGCTCGGCGACCTTGAGGTTGCCCGAGACGATGGAGGCGGTGGACGGCTCCAGGTAGTCGCGGCTGACCGAGGTGTTGACCAGCAGGCCGAGCCGGTCGGCATCGATGCCGGCAGCCGCCAGCGCCTTGCGCCCGGCCAGGGTGGCCGCGTCGGAGGCCTGCACGCCCTCGCCCCACAGGCGCCGTGCGTGCACTCCGGCGATGTCGCCGACGATGTCCTTGCGGATGCGCAGCCGCTGCAGGGTGGGCCGCAGACGCTCGTTGATCTCCTGGGTCGTCAGTACATGGGGCGCATCGACATGCGCCAGTCCCGCAATGGAGACATTCTCGAAGAGCATCGCTGTGCCGCGGAAGGCCGGAAAGAATCCCGCATTCTAGTGGTTGGCGGCTTTTAGCGCATCTTTAACGACCTTGCGCCGCACTATCAGCGCGGCGGGCACTGCCAGGCCGAGTAGCGCTGCTCGCCGTCGTCCGGCGGCGCCAGCGCCTGCACCGCGTTGGCCCCGGCGCTGGGGGCCTCGTTGCGCGCCAGGGTCTCCAGCTCGTCCTGCACGCGCAGGGCGTTGCGGTTGTAGAAGCCGACCTTGCTCTTGACCGAGACCACCACCTCGCCGCGCGCCACGCAGCCGGAGGGCGCCGCGCCGGGCGGCAGCACGCGCACCGACTTGCCCGCCGGCTCGATCGGCACCCAGGTGCAGGCGCTGGCGGTCGCGGCGAGGAGTACGGCGAGAAGCGGCAGGCGCAGGCGCATCGGGGGGATTCCGGCAGGACGACAGGAGCCGATTGTGCCGCAGCCGGCTGAACGGGCGTTAGTCTCCCGGCTCACTGCACGGCCAGGTGCGCATAGGCCAGCACCAGCCACTTGCTGCCGGCGTCCTCGAAATTGACCTGCACCCGCGCGTGCGCGCCGCTGCCCTCGTAGTCGGTGACGATGCCGCTGCCGAACTTGGGGTGGACCACGGCGGTGCCGAGCTTGAGCGGCGGCGCCTCCACGACGGCATGGCCGCCGGCCGCGCGCGCGGCGCCCAGCGAGGCCTGGCGCGAGACCTGCACCCGCGGGCGCACCTCGTTGAGCAGCCCGGCGGGGATCTCGCGCAGGAAGCGCGAAGGCATGTTGTAGCTGTCGCTGCCGTGGATGCGGCGCGACTCGGCGTAGCTGAGCACCAGCTTCTGGCGCGCCCGGGTGATGCCGACGTAGGCCAGGCGCCGCTCCTCCTCCAGCTTGCCGCTCTCCTCGATGGAACGCATGCTCGGGAACAGCCCTTCCTCGAGCCCGGCCAGGAACACCAGCGGGAACTCCAGGCCCTTGGCCGCGTGCAGGGTCATCAGCTGCACCCCGTCCTGCCCGGCCTGGGCCTGGCCCTCGCCGGCCTCGAGCGAGGCGTAGGACAGGAACGCGACCAGCTCGCTCATGCCGGCCGCCTCCTCGTCGTCGGGGCGGGCGAAGCGCGAGGCCACCGATACCAGCTCGTCCAGGTTCTCGATGCGCGATTCCGAGTCCAGCCCGCCGCGGCCTTCCTTGAGCCAGTGGTCGCGCAGGCCCGAGCGCTGCAGCACGTGCTCCACGCGCTCGGCCAGGGTCATCTGCGCGGTCTCGCCGGAAAGCTGGTTGAGCAGGTTGAGGAAGCCGGCCAGCGCGTTGCGCGCGCGCGCGGCCAGCGCGGTGTCGGCGGTGGCGAGCATGGCCGCCTCCCACAGCGACACCGCCGCGCCGCGCGCCAGCCGCCGCACCTCGTCCAGGGTGCGCTCGCCGATGCCGCGCGCCGGGGTGTTGACCGCGCGCTCGAACGCGGCATCGTCGCTGCGGTTGGCCAGCAGCCGCAGGTAGGCCAGCGCGTCCTTGATCTCGGCGCGCTCGAAGAAGCGCATGCCGCCGTAGACGCGGTAGGGCACGTTCTCGGCCAGCAGCGCCTCCTCGAAGGCGCGCGACTGCGCGTTGGAGCGGTACAGCACGGCGACCTCGCCGTAGCTGCCGCCGTCGCGCACCCACTGGCGCGCGCGCTCGACCACGTAGCGCGCCTCGTCGACCTCGTTGTAGGCGGCGTACAGGTCGATCGGCTCGCCGTCGCCCGAGTCGGTCCACAGCTGCTTGCCGATGCGGTCGGGGTTGTGCGCGATCACCGCGTTGGCCGCGCCGAGGATATTCGCGCTGGAGCGGTAGTTCTGCTCCAGCCGGATCACCTGCGCGCCGGGGAAATCCTTGAGGAAGCGCTGCACGTTCTCGACCCTGGCGCCGCGCCAGCCGTAGATCGCCTGGTCGTCGTCGCCGACCACGAACACGTGGCCGCCGCCTCCATCGGTACCGTCGCCGGCGAGCACGCGCACGAACGCGTACTGGATGGCGTTGGTGTCCTGGAACTCGTCCACCAGGATCTCGGTGAAGCGGGCACGGTAGTGCGCCAGCAGCGCCGGGTTGTCGCGCAGCAGCTCGTGCGCGCGCAGCAGCAGCTCGGCGAAGTCCACCAGCCCGGCGCGGTCGCAGCGCTCCTGGTAGGCCGCATAGGCCTGGCGCATGGCCTCTTCCCAATGGTCGTGCGGCTCGGGCTGGATGTGCTGCGGGCGCTTGCCCTCGTCCTTCTGCTGGTTGATCCACCAGGCGATCTGCTTGGGCGGGTACTTGCCCTCGTCCAGCTCCAGCGCCTGGGCCACGCGCTTGACCAGGCGCAGCTGGTCGTCGCTGTCCATGACCTGGAAGCTCTCCGGCAGCTTGGCGTCGTGCCAGTGCAGGCGCAGCAGGCGGTGCGCCAGGCCGTGGAAGGTGCCGATCCACATGCCGCGGCTGCCGTTGCGCAGCTGCAGGTCGGCGCGGTGGCGCATCTCGCCGGCGGCCTTGTTGGTGAAGGTCACCGCGAAGATGCCGTGCGCGGGCACGCCGTGGACCTCGTTGAGCCAGGCGATGCGGTGGGTCAGGACGCGGGTCTTGCCGGAACCGGCGCCGGCCAGCACCAGGTAATGCCCGGGGGGGGCGGAAACGGCCTCGCGCTGGGCGGGGTTGAGGTGGTCGAGCAGGTGGGAGACATCCATCGCGCCATTTTACGGCAGCGGCCAGCACCGGCCCGGCGGCGTCACCCCGTCGCGACGGCCTGCTGCGCCTGCACCCGCAGTTCGGGGATGGCGATGGTTTCCCACAGCGTGCCGATGCGCAGGCTGCCGATCACGCGCAGGCGTGGCTGCGGATGGCCGCCGGCATCCACCAGCGCGCCGCCGGCGTCGCTGAGCAGGCCCAGGCCGTGCGGGCCGGGCACGGCCAGGCCGTCGTCGAGCAGCTGCCGCAGCAACGGATCGGCCAGCGCTGTCGCGCGCGTCTCCAGGCCGGTGGCGTTGACCACGCAGGCCACCTCCAGCGCCAACGTGCGGCCGTCGCGGCGCCGCGCGTGCAACCGCACGCGCCCGTGCGCATCCTCCAGCCCGGTCACGCGCGCGCGATGCAGCACCAGCAAGCCCTGGTCGCACAAGGCCTGCAGCCGGGCATGCACGCCGGCGTCGATGCGATGGCGGTGGATGTCCCAGTAGCGCACCACGTGGCGCAGGAAGCGGCGCTGGTCGGCCTCGCTCAGCGACTGCCACAGCGCCTGGCCGAGCGGGCGGATGCGTTCCATCACCGCCTGCCATGGCAGGCCGTCGGCGCGGGCGCGCCGCACCTGGGTGCGCAGCGCGCGCATGCGCGCCCGCAGCGGCAGCTCGGGCCAGGGGGACGGGTCGAACGGTGCCGGCGCGGTGTCGGCATGCGCCAGCGGCATCAGGCCGTGGCGCGAGACGACGTGGATCGTGCCGGCGTGGCCCTGCGCCAGCAGCGCGAGCACGGCATCGACCATGCTCAGGCCGGAGCCGACGATGGCGACCTCGTCCCCGGCCGGCGGCGGCGGCCATCCGTCCTGGCAGGCAGCGACGAGGGCGGCGGCCGCCACGTCCCCGGCGATCGCCGCCGGCAGCGGCCGCGGCGTGTTGCCCAGCGCCAGCACCGCGCGCGGCGCCTGCACGGTGCGCCCGTCGTCCAGCCGCACCTGCACCTGATCGTCGATCACCTGCAGGCCCACCGCCCGCGCGCGCAGGTGCAGCAACCGGGCGGGCGAGGCCGCCTGCGCCTGCGCCAGGCGCCGGCGCAGGTAGGCGGCATAGTGCAGGCGCGGCACGTAGGCACGGCCGAGCGCCTGGCGCGACAGGCCGGGGACGCTGCCGGCCTCGACCAGGAAGTCGAGGAAATCCTCCGGAGCATCGGGCAGGCCGCTCATCTTCGCCGCCGGGACATTGAGCAGGTGCTCCGGCCGGCGGGTGGCGTAGGCGATGCCGGCGCCCGGCTCGTCCGGCTCGACCAGGGCGATGGTGTCGCCCGCGGCGGCCGCGCGCAGGGCCTGGATCGCGGCCAGGGTGCCGGCGGCACCTCCGCCGAGGATGGCCAGCGCGAACGGGCCGGCAGCGTGGATCGGTTCCATGGCCGCGATTATGGCCCCATCGGCGGGCTGCATCGGCGCGTCGGCCGGTCGCGCGGTGCCCTTGTGGCTACGCCGCCACAGGCGCCGCCGTCCGACCGGCCGGGTTCTCGGTGCGCGCCAAGCCCCGGCCACGCCGCGGCCCGACGAGGCCGGTCCGGCAGGCCACCTGCGCTACCGCAAGTGGACGCGCCGCTAGGCATCGATGGAAAAGTGCTCGCGCAGGCGCAGGCGCCCCTCGGTGGTGATCGCCAGCGCACGGCTGCCGTCCGTCCGCCGCAGCCAGCGATCCTCCAGGAATCCCTGCAGCATCGCCTCGCCGAGCACCCCGGCCACGTGCGGCCGACGTTCGCTCCAGTCCAGGCAGCCGCGGCAGAAGCGTGCGGCGGGAACCTCGCCATGGCGTTCCAGCGCCCCCGCCAGCGGCCGGCTGAGACTCCCCAGGAATGCTGCGCCGGCCGGCGCGAGGTGCCAGCCGTCGGGCCTGGCATCGAGGTACCCGGCAGCAAGCAGGTGCGCGGTGATCGCCACCGCGAGTTCGCCGGCCAGGTGCCGGTAGCACGTCCGCGCCCTGCGCATCGCGGCGTCGCGGGGACCGCGGCGGACGGGGCGGGGTCGCGGCCGCCCCTGGCCGGCCACGCGCATGATGCCTTCCAGCATGTCGGCCACCTGCCCCGAAGCCAGGCGATGGTAGCGGTGGCGCCCCTGCGCCTGGACTGCGACCAGGCCGGCATCGCACAGCCTGCGCAAGTGCGCGCTGGCCGTCTGCGGCGTGATCGCGGCGACCCGGGCCAGTTCGGAGGCGGTGTACGCACGCCCGTCCATCAGCGCCAGCAGCATCGCCGCACGGGCATGGTCGCCGACGACCGCGCCGATGTCGGTGATCGAGGCCAGGACAAGGTTCATGCGGCGATTGTGGCATGGCGCCACGGCGGCAAGCTTCGATCCGGGCCGAAGCAACGACCGGTCGCGGCCACGCAGACTTCCCCCTTCCTTCCCGGCCGGATACCCGATCCCCATGCAGCTTCCCCTTCCCCCGCGTCGCAGGATCAGGCCCTCGGTGCTGTATCCGGGCACCCCGGTGGTACTGATGACCACGGTGAATCCGGACGGCAGCGCCAACATCAGCCCGCTGTCCTCGTTCTGGTCGCTGGGACAGCGCATCGTGCTCGGCCTGGGCAAGGACGGCCAGGGCACGACGAACCTGGCCGCGCGGGGCGAGTGCGTGCTGAACTTCCCCTCGGCCGGGCAGGCCGGCGCGGTGGAGGCGATCGCGCGCGCCACCGGGCGTTCGCCGGTGCCGGCGGCCAAGCGCGACCTGGGCTACCTGCACGTGCGCGACAAGTTTGCGATGGCGGGGTTCACGCCGGAGGCATCGGCCGAGGTCGCCGCGCCGGCCATCGCCGAATGCCCGCTCCAGGTCGAGGCCGGCCTGCTGGCCATGCACGTGCCCCATGGCGGGACCGCCCAGAGCTTCGTCATCGCCGAGTGCGAGATACGCTGCGTGCATGCCCACGCGTCGATCACGATCGAGCATACCGATCACATCGACGTGCGCAGCTGGCGGCCGCTGATCTACGTGTTCCGCCACTACATGGGCGGCGGGGACCCGGTCGCGCGCAGTTTCCGCGCCGAGGCATGAAGGGCTACATCAGCGCGTCGGCCAGGCGCGCGATGCCCTCGCGGCTGCGCCGCCAGGCCGGGCGCAGGCGCCAGGCGGCAAGGTCCACGTGGTCGGAATGGGCCAGGTAGTCGGCCTCGATCTGGCGCATGCGCTCCACCACGCCCTTGTCGTAGCAGAGCATGCCGATCTCCTCGTTGAGGGCGAAGGACCGGATGTCCAGGTTGATCGAGCCGACCAGGGCGATGTCCTCGTCCACGCTCAGGTGCTTGGCGTGCAGGAAGTGCGGCCGGTACAGGGCGATCTTCACCCCGCAGCGCAGCAGGTCCTCGTAGTACGCCTCCTGCGCCCAGGCGGTGATCGCCTTGTTGTTGGTCGCCGACAGGATCAGCTGCACGTCCACGCCCGACATCGCGGCGATGCGCAGCGCGCTCAGGGTGGCCTCGTCGGGCACGAAATAGGGCGTCACCAGCACCAGCTTGCGCCGCGCCAGGTGGATCAGCGCGTTGACCGCGTCGCGCGCGTTCTCGAACGGATAGGCCGGCCCGCTCGGCAGCAGCTGCGCGGCCACGTCCTGCGGGTAGCGGTGGGCGTCGGGCAGCACCACCAGGCGCTGCCCGGTCTCGATGAACCAGTCGCTGGCGAACACCGCCTCCAGGTGGTTGACCGCCGGGCCACGCACCCGCGCGACCAGCTCGCGGTTGGGGCAATGGTCGACGAAGTCCGGCAGCGCCAGGTTCTGCGAGCCGACGTAGGCCACGCGGTTGTCGATCACCGCGACCTTGCGGTGGTTGCGCAGGTCCATGCGCCCGCTGCGGCGCCAGCGCAGGCCGCCGGGCAGCAGCGCCTGCACGTCCACCCCCGCCGCCTGCAGGCGCTTGCGGTAGCGTCGCAGGCCGCGCTTGGCCCCGACCGCGTCGAGCAGCAGGCGGCAGCGCACCCCGCGCGCGGCGGCGCGTTCCAGCGCCGCGACCACGCGGTCGCCGACGCGGTCGTCGTACATCAGGTAATAGAGCAGGTGCACGCGCTTGGTGGCGCCGTCGATGTCGTCGATCAGCGCGCGCAGCGAGCTGATGTAGTTGTCCATCAGCTCGACCGCGTTGCCGCGCGTGGCCATGAAGTCGCCCTGGTTCTCCACCAGCGGCACCATCTCCGCGGCGGCGCTGCCGGGCGGGGGCGACCAGCGCAGCTGGTCCAGCGGCGCCTGCTGCTCGCGGATGACCTGGGAGGCCTGCTGCTGGCGCTCCACGCGCTCGCGCGAGAGCCAGGGATGGCCGAACAGCAGGTACAGCGGCAGCCCCAGCAGCGGCACGAAGCCGATCAGCAGCAGCCAGCTGCGCGCCGCGCCGGGGGTGGTGCGCGAGGGGATCCAGCACAGCGCGGCCACCCGGATCAGCCAATCCAGCGCCAGCAGCAGCAGCCCGCTGGAGATCTCCGGCGAGGCGGCCACGGCAAGGAGGGGAGCGGGATTCATGACGGCCGATTCTGCCGTCGGCCGGCCCGCGCAGGCAAAGCGGCGCGGCTGCGGCGCCCGTGGCGGAACGGCCAGCGGTCCGGCACCTCGTCGCCGCGGCGCGCGGCGCACACCTCGCGGAACACCCGGACGAAGGCGGCCTGGACCCGCGTCGGGTGCCAGTCCGAGCGGGTGGTCATGCCGATGCTGCGGCGTACCGCCGGGCCGGCCAGGCCGATCTCGGCCAGCAGCCCGGCGCGCTGCTCGATCAGGAACTGGTCGCGCGACATCAGCGTCAGCCAGTCGTCCTCCAGCATCAGGCCGCGGATGATCAGCACCGACCCGCACTCGATGCGCAGCATCGGCGGCTCCAGCCCGCGTTCCCGGAACATGCGCTCCCAGCGCGCGCGCACCGGGGCGCCGGTCGCGGCGATCACCCACGGATAGTCGAGCAGGCGCTCGAACGCGAACGCGGCGCCCGCCAGCGGATGGCCGCTGCGGGCCACGATCACCGGGTCGTCCTCGAACAGGCCCTCCTGCACCACGTCGCGCACCGGCAGGCGGTCGCGCATGGCGCCGATCAGCAGGTCCAGGCTGCCCTGGCGCAGTTCGCCGAGCAGCTCGCTGTAGGGGCCCTCGACCACGCTCACGCTGGCCCCGGGATGGGCGCGGGCGAAGCGCGCCAGCACCTGCGGCAGCAGGATCGCGCGGGCCAGCGGCATCGCTCCCAGGACGATGCGGCCGGCGTCGTGCGAGCGCAGCGCGGCCAGTTCGTCCAGGCCGGCGGCGAGCTCGGCCAGCGCCAGGCGCACCGGCCGCAGCATGCGGATCGCCGCCGAGGTCGGCTGCACCGTCTTGCCGCGGCGCAGGGTCAGCGGCACCTCGACCAGCTCGGCCAGCTCGCGCACGGCCCGGTAGATGGCGGGCTGGGAGATCCCGACCCTGGCCGCGGCCAGGGTGAAGCTGCCGGCCTGGTCCACCGCTGCCAGGGCCCGCAGCTGGCCCAGCGTGACCCGCCGCTCGATGCCGGCCACCGCCGCCAGGCGCTGCGAGCGCCGGGCCAGGCGCACGCCGCGGCCGACGTAGCCCAGCGCGCGCTCGATCCGCGGCAGCAACAGCTGCATGGCCTCGCTCGCCACCATGCCGCCGGGCTGGCGCTCGAACAGGGCGGCATCCAGCTGCTTCTCCACCCGTGCCACCGCCTGGGTCAGCGCCGGTTGTGAAAGGTTCACCTGCGCGGCCGCCGCGCTGATGCTGCCGCTGCGGCACACCACCGCCAGGGCGTGCAGGTGTCTGAGGTTCAGTTCGGGCAGCCGGTCCATTGCCACAACTATAACCAGATCCTATACCCCTGTCGGAAAACGATCTTGAGCTGGACGCGCCCCGCTGCACAGACTCGCCCTCCCCGAAGGAGAGGATGGACCGATGCCCAGCGTCGTCACCCGGATCGAGCGCGCCCCCGCGGCGGTCATCGACGGCCTCGCCCACGCCGGCGTGGCCACCGTGCACGAGGCTCAGGGCCGCATCGGCCTGCTGCATCACCGGCTGCGCCCGGTCTACGCCGGCGCGCGCATCGCCGGCAGCGCGGTGACGGTCTCGGTACCGCCCGGCGACAACTGGATGATGCACGTGGCGATCGAGCAGCTGCGCCCGGGCGACCTGCTGGTCGTCGCCCCTACCAGCGAGTGCACCGACGGCTACTTCGGCGACCTGCTGGCGACCTCGGCGCAGGCGCGCGGCTGCGTCGGGCTGGTCATCGATGCCGGCGTGCGCGACGTGCGCGAGCTCACCGCGATGGGCTTCCCGGTGTGGAGCCGCGCCATACATGCCCAGGGCACGGTCAAGGAGACCCTGGGCTCGGTCAACGTGCCGCTGGTTTGCGCCGGCGCATGGGTGAACCCCGGCGACGTGGTGGTCGCCGACGACGACGGCGTGTGCGTGGTGGCGCGCGCCGAGGCCGAGCGCGTGCTGGCCGAGGCACAGGCGCGCGAGGCGCGCGAGACCGACAAGCGCGAGCGCCTGGCGCGCGGCGAACTCGGCCTGGACATCTACAGGATGCGCGAGCGCCTGGCCGAGAAGGGCCTGAAGTATGTCTGAGACGGTGCCGGCCGGCGGCGTGCGCGCGATGTGGATGCGCGGCGGCACCTCCAAGGGCGGGTTCTTCCTGGCCGACGAGCTGCCGGCCGACATCGCCGCGCGCGATGCCTTCCTGCTGCGCGCCTACGGTTCGCCGGACCCGCGCCAGATCGACGGCATGGGCGGCGCCGACCCGCTGGCCTCCAAGGTCGCGGTGGTCTCGGCCTCGACGCGCGAGGATGCCGACGTGGACTACCTGTTCCTGCAGGTCTACGTCGACCAGGCGCTGGTCAGCGATGCGCAGAACTGCGGCAACATGCTGGCCGGGGTCGGCCCGTTCGCGATCGAGCGCGGCCTGGTGGCCGCCGGCGACGGCGAGACCGAGGTGCGGATCTTCATGGTCAACACCGGCAAGCTCGCCGTCGCCACGGTGCGTACCCCGGGCGGCCGGGTCGACTACGCCGGTACCGCGCACATCGATGGCGTGCCCGGCACGGCCGCGCCGATCCCGCTCGCCTTCGCCGACATCGCCGGCTCCTCCTGCGGCGCGCTGCTGCCGACCGGCAACGTCGTGGACACGATCGACGGCGTGCAGGCCACCCTGATCGACAACGGCATGCCGTGCGTGGTGATGCGCGCGCAGGATCTGGGCATCGACGGCTACGAGGACCGTGCCACGCTCGATGCCGACACGGCGCTGAAGGCACGGCTGGAGTCGATCCGGCTGCAGGCCGGCCCGCCGATGCACCTGGGCGACGTCGCCGACAAGACCGTGCCGAAGATGATGCTGGTGGCCGCGCCGCGCGCCGGCGGCTCGATCTGCGTGCGCTCGTTCATCCCGCACCGCTGCCACGCCTCGATCGGCGTGCTCGGCGCGGTCAGCGTCGCCACCGCCTGCCTGCTGCCGGGCTCGCCGGCGCAGGCGCTGGCGCGGCTGCCGGGAGGCCGCAGGCAACAGATCGACGTCGAGCACCCCAGCGGGGCGACCGGCTGCGTCATCGAGCTCGACGAACACGGAGCGGTGGTCCGCGCCGCGGTGCTGCGCACCGCCCGGAAACTCTTCGACGGCGTGCTGTTCGGCTGAGTCCGGCGCCCCCGTTTCCGTTTTTTTCTTCCTGGGAGGGTAGAGCATGGCAAGCGTGGAGAAGCGGTCCGGCCGCTTCGGCTTCATCAAGCAACTGTGGTTCCAGGTGCTGCTGGGCACGCTGCTCGGCGTGCTGCTGGGCTGGCTGGCGCCGGACATCGGCACGGCGATGAAGCCGTTCGGCGATGCCTTCATCAACCTCATCCGGATGATGATCGGCCCGATCATCTTCGTCACCGTGGTGCACGGCATCGCCGGCATGAACGACATGCGCAGCGTCGGCCGGGTCGCGTTCAAGGCGCTGCTGTACTTCGAGGTCATCACCACCATCGCGCTGGTATTCGGCCTGGTGACGGTGAACCTGTGGCAGCCCGGCACCGGCATGAACGTGGACGCCAGCCGGATCGACGCCAGCGCCATCCAGGGCTACGTGCACGCCGCCCACGACCAGGGCATGGTCGCCTACCTGATGAACATCATCCCGACCACCCTGCTCAGCGCGCTAGTCGAGCCGCACGTGCTGCAGGTGCTGTTCGTCTCGGTCCTGTTCGGCATCGCGCTGGCCTCGATCGGCGAGCGCGCGACCCCGGTGATGCGGGTGATCGAGAGCGCCTCGCAGGCGCTGTTCAAGATGATCGGCTTCATCATGTGGTTCGCCCCGGTCGGCGCGTTCGGCGCGATCGCCTTCACCATCGGCCAGTTCGGCGCCGGCTCGCTGCTCTCGCTCGGCGAGCTGATCCTGGAGTTCTTCGTGGTCTGCGCCCTGTTCACCACGGTGGTGCTCGGCACGGTGTGCTGGTGGTGCGGGGTCAGCCTGGTGAGGCTGCTGGGCTACCTGCGCGAGGAGATCGTGATCGTCGCCGCCACCACTTCCACCGAGACGGTGCTGCCGCGGCTGATCCTGAAGATGCGCAAGGCCGGCTGCGAGGAGAGCGTGGTCGGTTTCGTGATCCCCGCCGGCTACTCGTTCAACCTCGACGGCACCTGCCTGTACCTGACCACGGTGGCGGTGTTCCTGGCCCAGGCCACCAACACCCACCTGACGTTGTGGCACGAGATCGGGCTGATCACGGTGCTGCTGCTCACCTCCAAGGGCGCGGCCGGCGTGGCCGGCGCGGCGTTCGTGGTGCTGGCGGCCACGCTCGGCACCACCGGCGCCATCCCGGTGGCCAGCATCGCGCTGATCCTCGGCATCCACCGCATCCTGGCCGAGGGCCTGACCTTCGTGAACCTGCTGGGCAACGCGATCGCCACGATCGTCATCGCCAAGTGGGAAGGCAAGCTCGACGAGACCGCACTGGCCCAGACCATCGGCCGCCGCGGCCTGCGCCGCCGCCTGCGCGTGCAGCAGGCCTGAGCGCTCGCGCGCGGCGGCATCGCGGCCGCCGCGCCATCCATCCACCATCGTGCCGGCCGGAGGGGGCCGGGCAGGAGGCGTCATGTCGCGTATCACCCGTTCCACCACCCTGGGCCTGCTGCTGGGAGGGCTCGCCGCCGGCACGATCGCGCCGGCGGTGGCGCAGCAGCAGGCCGCCGCGCCCGCCGCCAAGGCGCCGGACGGCATCGATCTCACCTTCGACTTCGTCGGCAATGCCGCCTCCAATCCGGTCGGCGGCATCGAGCAGGGCACCGAGGGCTCGTACTGGTTCATGGCCGAATCCAGGTTCGACCTGGACAAGCTGTTCGGGCTGCACGGCACCGAAGTGGACGTGCAGGGCGCCTGGTTCGCCGGGCGCAACCTGGCGCGCGAGAAGATCGGCAACTCGATCAGCGCCCAGCAGACCTGGCGCCCGGTGGCCGGCGGCCGCCTGACCCGGTTCACCGTCAAGCACCGCTTCGACAACGGCCTGAGCATCATCGCCGGGCGCACGGCACTGAACAGCTACTTCAACAACTCCCCGCTCGACTGCGTGTTCATGAGCAACGCGATGTGCCTGACCCCGTACGGGCCGATCACCGACCTGGGCATCACCGCCTATCCGAATTCGTCGTGGGCCGGCCTGGTGCGCTTCGACGCGAAGTCGCACTGGTACGTGCAGGCCGGCGTGTTCGACTACAACAACGACCTCAACAAGGCCGGCAAGAACGGCCTGGACTTCTCCTGGCGCGACGGTACCGGCACGCTCAGCGCCGGCGAGCTGGGCTACCAGACCAGCTTCGCCGACGATCGCCTGCCGCGCGCCTACCGGCTCGGCGTGTACCGCAACAGCGACGGCGGCAAGAGCCCGTTCTACGACGCGAACGGCAACTCCGCCGCGCTCACCGGCAAGGGCTTCGCCGCCCAGGACGGCAGCCGCGTCGGCTGGTACGCGATGGGCGACCAGACCGTCTGGCGCGGCGACGGCAAGCGCAACCTGGCGCTGTTCGGCCGCTACTTCATCAACACCGGCAACCCGGCGGCGGTGAAGTACTTCGCCGCGCTCGGCGCGGTCAAGACCGGCACCTTCGCCGGGCGCGACCAGGACACCCTGGCGCTGTTCGTCTCCGACACCCATTTCGATCCGCTGGAGATGGCCTACCTGCGCGACCGCCGCGCCCGCGCCGGCGGGACCGGCACCCCGCACAACGACGAGATCATCGCCGAGCTCAGCTACGGCTGGGCGGCGTACCGCGGCCTGCGCGTGATGCCCAACCTGCAGTACGTCGTCAATCCCGATCCCATCAACGCCCCGACCCGGCGCCACGACATCCCCGACGTGCTGATCGTCGGGCTGCGCGTGGACGTGCACTTCGCCGACCTGCTGGGTTGGTGACCCTCCCTCCCCCACCGAGGCCCCCCATGATCATCGACTGCCACGGCCACTACACCACCGCACCGGCCGCCCACGACGCCTTCCGCAAGGCGCAGGTGGCGCACTTCAACGACCCGGCGCTGCCGGCGCCGGACTACCCGCACATCTCCGACGACCAGATCCGCGAGAGCATCGAGGCCAACCAGCTGCGCCTGCTGCGCGAGCGCGGCGCCGACATGACCATCTTCTCGCCGCGCGCCAGCACCATGGCCCACCACGTCGGCGACGAGGCCGTCAGCCAGGCCTGGACCCGGCGCTGCAACGATCTGATCGCGCGCGTGGTGCAGCTCTACCCCGAGACCTTCATCGGCGTGTGCCAGCTGCCGCAGTCGCCGGGGGTGCCGATCGCCCATTCCATCGCCGAGCTGGAACGCTGCGTCAACCAGCTCGGCTTCGTCGGCTGCAACCTCAACCCCGATCCGTCCGGCGGCCACTGGACCGGCCTGCCGCTCACCGACCGCGCCTGGTATCCGTTCTTCGAGAAGATGGTCGAGCTGGACGTGCCGGCGATGGTGCACGTGTCCGGCAGCTGCAACGCCAACTTCCACGCCACCGGCGCGCACTACCTCAATGCCGACACCACCGCCTTCATGCAGTTCCTGCAGGGCGAGCTGTTCCGCGACTTCCCCGAGCTGCGCTTCGTCATCCCGCACGGCGGCGGCGCGGTGCCCTACCACTGGGGCCGCTTCCGTGGCCTGGCCGACATGCTCGGCAAGCCGCCGCTGTCCGAGCACGTGATGAAGAACGTGTTCTTCGATACCTGCGTCTACCATCAGCCCGGCATCGACCTGCTGTTCGAGGTGATCGACATCGACAACATCCTGTTCGGCTCGGAGATGGTCGGCGCGGTGCGCGGCATCGACCCGCAGACCGGACATTACTTCGACGACACCAAGCGCTACATCGACGCGCTGGCGATCCCAGAGGCCGACAAGCGCAAGGTGTTCGAGGGCAATGCACGCCGCGTGTACCCGCGCCTGGATGCGCAACTGAAAGCGAGGGGACTGTGATGAGCCAACCCACGACGGGACCGTTCCAGAAGGATGCCGACTGGCTGGACTTCGATCCGGCGCCGAGCAAGCCGCGCTTCGTGCTGCCACGGGGCGCGGTGGACGCGCACTGCCACGTGTTCGGCCCGGGCGCGGTGTTTCCCTACGCGCCCGAGCGCAAGTACACGCCCTGCGACGCCGGCAAGGAACAACTGTTCGCGCTGCGCGACTTCCTCGGCTTCGAACGCAACGTGATCGTGCAGGCCACCTGCCACGGCGCCGACAACCGCGCCCTGGTCGATGCGCTGCGCAGTGCCGGCGGGCGCGCACGCGGCATCGCCACCGTGCGCGACAGCGTCGGCGACGCCGAGCTGCAGGACCTGCATGCGGCCGGCGTACGCGGGGTGCGCTTCAACTTCGTGCGGCGGCTGGTGGACCCCAAGCCGGATGCCTACTACCACCGCATCATCGAGCGCATCGCCGCGCTCGGCTGGCAGGTGGTGGTGTATTTCGAGGCCGCCGACCTGGCCGAGCGCTGGGATTTCTTCACCTCGCTGCCGACCACGGTGGTGGTGGACCACATGGGCCGGCCGGACGTATCCCAGCCGGTGGACGGGCCGGAATTCCAGCGCTTCGTGCGGCTGATGGCCGAATGCGGCAACGTCTGGAGCAAGGTCAGCTGCCCGGAACGGCTGTCGCGGCTGGGCCCGCCCGGCTACGACGACGTGGTGCCGTTCGCGCGATACCTGGTCGAGCGTTTCCCCGACCGCGTGCTGTGGGGCACCGACTGGCCCCATCCGAACATGAAGAGCCACATGCCCGACGACGGCGCGCTGGTCGATTTCATCCCGCGCATCGCCCCCACCGCCGAGCTCCAGCACAAGCTGCTGGTCGACAACCCGATGCGGCTGTACTGGCCGGCGGGTTAACGTTCTGCGGGCTCAAGGTGCCCCGCCAGGTGTCGCGATCAATCGGTCTCCCGCCGGGATGCCTGCGACGACGCATCGCCAGGCGCACCGGGACCGATCACATGGCGGCAGGCCGAACCCGCTCAGCCGCTCTCGTCCGCATGAGCCGCCACTCCGGCCATTTTCTTCCAACGCCCCGCCTGGAAATTGCACACACAAAACGCACAAAGCCCGCCTTGCGGCGGGCTTTGCTCGAAGGCGCTGGACGACCAGCCATTCGGCTGTTGAACAGCACTTCCCGCCTGCGCGGGAATGACGCAATGGCAAAGGCGGGCGCTCGTGCCCGCGCCATTGCGTCACTTGATCTTGCCTTCCTTGTAGATCACGTGCTTGCGGACGACGGGATCGTACTTCTTGATCTCCATCTTCCCGGGGGTGTTCTTCTTGTTCTTGTCCGTCGTGTAGAAGTGGCCGGTGTTGGCCGACGAAATCAGACGGATCTTGTCGCGCTTGGAAGCCATGTTCGCTTACCTCCTCAGACCTTCTCGCCGCGGGCACGCAGCTCGGCCAGGACGGCGTCGATGCCGTTCTTGTCGATGGTGCGCAGGGCGTGGTTGGAAACACGGAGCTTGATCCAGCGGTTCTCGCTGGCCACCCAGAAACGACGCTCGTGCAGGTTGGGCAGGAAGCGGCGGCGGGTCTTGTTGTTGGCGTGGGAGACGTTGTTGCCCGTCTGCACACGCTTGCCGGTTACTTGGCATACGCGGGACATTGCGCACCTCGATAGTGAACGGTTGCCTTCCTTGGCCAGGAAGACGGCGGCCCCGGCGGCCGGCGGCCGCGCGCGATCGGGAGGGAAATCCGCCCCTTGCCGGCGCCGGCAACGCGCTTGCCGGCGCCATCCCGGCCGCAACCGGGACGAGCGAGCCGTGCATTGTCCTGCATGATTCCTTTGCATGCAAGCACTTAGCCCTGTCACCGGCGCTCGTGCCGGTGCACCCAGCGGTACAGCACCGGCAACACCAGCAGGGTCAGCAGGGTCGAGGACACGATGCCGCCGATCACCACCGTGGCCAGAGGGCGCTGCACCTCCGAGCCGGCGCCGGTGTTGAGCGCCATCGGCACGAAGCCCAGCGAGGCCACCAGCGCGGTCATCAGCACCGGCCGCAGACGGGTCAGCGCGCCGTGGCGCACCGCCTGTTCCAACGACTCGCCCTGTTCGCGCATATGCCGGACGAAGCTGATCATCACCAGGCCGTTGAGCACCGCGACCCCGGACAGGGCGATGAAACCGATGCCGGCCGAGATCGAGAACGGAATCCCGCGCAGGATCAGGGCCATCACCCCGCCGGTCAGCGCCAGCGGCACGCCGGAAAACACGATCGCGGCATCCTTGGCCGAACCGAACGCCCAGAAAAGCAGTGCGAAGATCAGCACCAGCGTCACCGGCACCACGATCGCCAGGCGCTGGCTGGCCGAGATCAGCTGCTCGAAGCTGCCGCCGTATTCGATCCAGTAGCCGGTCGGCAGTTTCACCTGCGCATCGACCGTGCGCCGCAGCTCGGCGACGAAGCCGCCCAGATCGCGCTCGCGCACGTTGGCGGTGACCGCAATCCTGCGCTTGCCGTCGTAGCGGTTGATCTGGTTGGCGCCTTCGATCATTTCGACCTTGGCCACGCTGCCCAGCGGCACAGTGCGTGGAGCCTGACCATTGGCCGATTCATCCGTCGCAGGCAACGGAATCGGCAGCGCAGCGATCGCCGCCGGGTCCTGGCGCAGATGCTCGGGCAAGCGCACCACGATGTCGAAGCGGCGGTCGCCTTCGAACAGCTGGCCGGCGACCTCGCCGCCGATGGCGGTGGCCACCGTCGTCTGCACGTCTTGCAGGCTCAAACCGTAGGCCGACAGCGCAAGCCGGTCGGGCACGATCGACAGCAACGGCAGGCCGCCGGCCTGCTCCACCCGCACGTCGGCGGCCCCGTCCACGGTGCCGGCCACGGCGGCGATGCGCTGGCCCACGCGCAGCAGCGTGTCCAGGTCATCGCCGTACAGGTTGACCGCCACGTCCGAACGCACACCGGAGATCAGCTCGTTGGTGCGCATCTGGATTGGCTGGCTGAACTCGTAGTTGTTGCCCGGCACCGTGGCGACCACGGCCTGGATTTCCTCGACCAAGACGTCCTTGCGCTTGCGCGGATCCGGCCATTGCGCGCGCGGCTTGAGCATCACGTAGGCATCGCCGACCGACGGCGGCATCGGGTCGGAGGCGACTTCGGCCGTGCCCAGCCGGGTGAACACGCGTTCGACCTCGGGCACTTCCAGCAGGCGCGTTTCCAGCCGGCGCTGCATCGCCACCGACTGGCTCAGGCTGGTGCCGGGGATGCGCATGGCCTGCAGGGCGATGTCGCCTTCGTCCAGGTTGGGCACGAACTCGCTGCCCAGCCGCGTGGCCAGCACCGCGCTGCCGGCCAGCAACAGCACCGCACCGATGGCGACCAGGGCGCCGCGGTGCAGGGCGAAGTCCAGCAACGGCTGGTAACGCCGTCGCAGCCAGGCCATCACCCGGTTCTCCTTTTCCTCGACCTTGCCACCCAGCATCAAGGCGATCGCCGCCGGCACGAAGGTCAGCGCCAGTAGCATCGCACCTGCCAGCGCCATCACCACGGTGATCGCCATCGGGTGGAACATTTTCCCCTCCACGCCGGTCAGGGCGAAGATCGGCAGGTACACGGTGGTGATGATGCCCAGGCCGAACAGGCTGGGCCGGATCACCTCCGCGGTGGCGCTGGCGGTCAGGTCGAAACGTTCGTCCAGGGCCAGCGTCCGGCCGAGTTCGTGCTGGCGCTCGCCGAAGCGGCGCAGGCAGTTCTCGATGATGATCACCGCGCCATCGACGATCAGGCCGAAGTCCAGCGCGCCCAGGCTCATCAGGTTGGCCGACACCCCGGTGCGGGCCATGCCGGTCAGGGTGAACAGCATCGCCAGCGGGATCACCGCCGCGGTGATCAATGCCGCACGGAAATTGCCCAGCAGTGCGAACAGGATGACGATGACCAGCAACGCCCCTTCCACCAGGTTTTTCTCGACCGTGGCGATGGTGCGGTCCACCAGCACGGTGCGATCGTAGACCGGTGTGACGGTGACGCCCGCCGGCAGGCTCTTGCTGGCCTCCTTCAGGCGCGCGGCCACGGCCCGGGCGACATCACGGCTGTTGGCACCGACCAGCATGATCGCGGTGCCCAGCACCACCTCATGGCCGTTCTGGGTGGCCGCGCCGTTGCGCAGCTCCTTGCCTTCGATCACCCGGGCCACATCGCGGATGCGGATGACGGTGGGGCCGCGCGTGCCCAGCACGATGGACTGGATCTGTGGAATGTCCCCCACTTGGCCGGGCACGCGTACCAGGAACTGCTGGCCGTTGCGCTCGATGTAGCCGGCACCGGCATTCCGGTTGTTGGCCTGCAATGCCTGCACCACGTCATCGAAGGTGAAGCCGAGTGCGCGCAGTCGCGCCGGATCGGGGGTGACATGGATCTCGCGCTTGTAGCCGCCCAGGGTGTTGACCTCGGTGACGCCGGGCACGTTGCGCAGCTGCGGGCGGATCACCCAGTCCTGCAGCGTGCGCAGGTCGGTGGCGGTATACGGCGTGCCGTCGGGCTTGCGCGCCTCGGGGTCGGCATCGACGGTGTAGCTGAAGATCTCGCCCATGCCGGTGGCGATCGGCCCCAGCGTGGGTTCGATGCCACCGGGAATCTGCGATTTCACCTGCGACAGGCGTTCGGCCACCTGCTGGCGGGCGAAGTAGAGGTCGGTACCGTCCTTGAACACCACGGTGATCTGCGACAGGCCGTAGCGCGAGAGCGAACGGAAGTAATCCATCTTCGGCAGGCCGGCCATCGCCGTCTCCACCGGATAGGTGATGCGCTGCTCCACTTCCAGCGGCGAATAGCCGGGCGCGGCGGTGTTGATCTGGACCTGGACGTTGGTGATGTCCGGGGTGACGTCGATCGGCAACTGGCGGAAGCTCCAGATGCCGAGGGCGACCAGCGCCAGGGTCAGGGCCATGACCAGCCAGCGATGGTTGATCGAGGCGCGGATGATTTTGTCGAGCATGTGGATATCTCCGTCAGTGCTCGTGGGATGCGCCGGACTTCTCGATGTCCGCCTTGACCAGGTAGCTCTGCGCCACCACCACGTCCTCGCCTGCCTTCACGCCTTCGAGGATTTCCACATGGGTGGCATCGCGTGCGCCGGTCTTCACCGCGCGGGCGGTGTAGGTATCGCCCGTGCGCACGAACACAGCCTCGTGGCCGTCCATGGTCTGCAACGCCGCCAGCGGCAGCACCAGCGCCGCGTCGCGGCGATCGGTGGTGATGCGGGCGGTGACGGCCATACCGGGACGCCACTGGCCGTCGGCGTTGTCCAGCGTGGCGCGGGCGATCGCGCTCTGGCTTGCGGCAAACGTGCCGGGCAGCACACGCTCGATGGTGGTCTCAATGGCGCTGCCGTCGTACAGGCGGGTAAGGGTGAGAGGAGCGCCGGCCGGCACCTGGCGGATCTGCTCGCCGAACAGGCTCAGGTCGGCCCAGACCTTGGAAAGATTGGCGATCTCGAACAGCGACTGGCCCTCGGCCGCGCCGCCGCCCAGCTGGGCCTGGCGGCTCAGCACCACGCCGGAAATCGGCGCGGACACCGCATACGTGCTCAGGCTCAGGTTGCTGTCGATGGCGGCCAACGGCTGTCCTGCCCTGACCTGGTCGCCGACGTTGGCACGCAGCGACTGGATGCGGCCCGGGTAGCGCGCGGTGACCTGGGCGACGCTGCCGTCGATCGCACTCAGCAGTCCTTGGACTTCAAGTTCCTGCGCAATGGTGCCCGCCGCGGCCGTGGCCGTCTTGATGCCGTTCGCGTCGGCTTCGGCCTTGTCGATTACGGTGGATTCGGTGGCTTCTTCGTGCCCACCGTCTTCTGCGCTGGCGGCTTTTTCTTCCGCAGCGGGTGCGGTTTCCTGTTTGCCGCAACCGGCCAGCAACAGGGAGATCGTCAAGACCAGGGTGGTGGCCGAGAGGCTTTTCGCAAGAATCTTCATGGGGTGCTTTCCGAACGGGGGGCGTTGCCGGCGGCCGCGACGATGGGCTGGCCGGTCAGGCGCTGGATTTCGATGAGGGCGGTTTGTGCGTTCAGGGCGGCCTGCAACTGGCGTCTGCGCGCCTGCACTCGCTGGTCCTGCAGCATCGCCCACTCCATGTAGCTGATCGCGCCTGCACGCCAGGCAAGGTCGGCGGCCTGCTCGGCCTTCGCCAGCCGTGGCAGCACGTCGCCGGCCAGCGTTTCGCTTTCCAGTCGCGCGGTGACGTAGTCGCCGTAGGCACCGGACAGGGTGGAATACAGCCGGATCGACAGCGCTTCGCGTTCGACCGCACTCAGGGCCAGTTCGGCCTCGGCGGCGTGGATACCCGGCTGGGCGCGACGCGACATGCCCAGCGGCATGCTCAGGCCGGCCACCAGCGCCACGTCGTTGTCGTCGCCTCGCAGCGTGCGTGCACCGACCTGCCATTGCAGGTCGGCCTTGGCCTCGCTGCGGGCCAGGCGCACTTGCGCCTCACGGATGCGGGCCTCGCCCGCCAACTGCGCCAGTTCGGGGGTCTTCTCCAGCCAAGCGCTCAGCTGCGCGAAGTCCTCCAGCGCCGGCAGGGCCAGCGGATCGCCGGCGACCGTGCCGAAATCCGGATCGCGCTGGTTCCACAGCGCTGCCAGAGTCTGCCGTGCCGCCCGCTCGCTTTGCAGGGTGCGGGCGCGGTCCAGCTCGGCCTCCGCCAGTGCCGCCTGCGCAGTGAGCACGACCGATTCGGGCGAGGCACCAGCGGCGTGCCGCCGCTGTGCCGCCTCGACGCTTCGCTTGCGCTGCTCAATGTCGGTCTCGGCAATCTCGCGTTGCCGGATCGCAGCGGTGACCGCCAGGTAGCGCCGGGCAGTTTCGGCCAGCAGGTCCAGGCGTGCGATCTCGCGCTGCGGCGCGAGGTTGTCGATGTTGGCCTGGGCGAAGGTGCGGCGCGCATCGAGCTTGCCGCCACGCTCGAGCACGCCGGCCAGGCTGACGGTCAGTTCGGCCTGGTCGAAGCCGCGGTAGGCGCCGCTGCCGGCCGCGTTTTCCAGCGTCGCGCCCAGGGTCAGCGGTGGGCGCAGGCCGGCGGCATCCAGATTGGCTTGCAGCACGTCGCGGCGGCCTTCGACCAGGCGCAGATCGGGATGGACGGCGGCGACGCGCGCGATCGCCTGATCGAGGGTAAGGACGGGCAAGGACGGCCGTTCCTGCGCATGCAGCGCAGGCACGACCGCGAGGGCGGCCACTGCCGCCAATCGCAACCACATGGGAAATTCTCCGCGGAAAGGGGACAGGCCGGGCCGTCAACCGGTCCGGCAGGCTTTCACGCGGCGATCGGGGGGCGCAGCAGGGACGCGACGCGGCTGCACGCCGGGCGCGCCTGGAACGGGCACGGCGGTTCGGCGGCCGGCACGGCGGTCGACCATGCCGGCAGCGCCGGCAGCAGCAGCACGGCATGGCCGTGGCAATGGCTGCCGTGCATCAGCGCATGCATCAGGCTGCCGGCATCGCCAGCCTGGTCGTCGGCCGCCGTCGCGTGTGCATCCGCGCCGGTCTCGGTGCCGGCATGCGCCAGCGCATGCACGTCGCCCAGTGCCGAAGCCATCGGCGCGGCCAGCACGCACAGCAGCAGCAAGGCCCACGCCAACAGGCGCGGCAGGCGGGCAGAGCGCTGGCGCAGGCACGACAACATGCCGGCAGGCTAGCCGGCTCCGGCGCGGTTACACAATCTCAGCCGGCGCGCTCGGCGGCGATCCAGGCGCGCACCTGCTGCTCCAGCACCGGCATCGGCACCGAGCCGGTGCCGAGGATGACATCGTGGAAGGCGCGGATGTCGAATGTCGGCCCGAGCGCCTGCTCGGCCTCGGCGCGCAGGCGCTGGATGGTCAGCTGGCCGAGCATGTAGCTCAGCGCCTGGCCGGGCCAGGAGATGTAGCGGTCCACCTCGGTTTCCACTTCGTGCCGGCTCAGCGCGGTGTGTTCGGCCAGATAGTCGATGGCCTGCTGCCGCGTCCAGCCGTCGTGGTGGATGCCGGTGTCGATCACCAGCCGGCAGGCGCGCCACATCTGGTAGGTCAGATAGCCGAAGCGCTCGTAGGGCGTCTCGTACAGGCCCATCTCCTCGCCCAGCTTCTCGGTGTACAGCGCCCAGCCCTCGCCGTAGGCGGAGATGTAGCCGTCGCGGCGGAACGCCGGCTGCTCGCCCTGCTCGGCAGCCAGGTTCAGCTGCAGCGAATGGCCGGGCGAGGACTCGTGCAGGGTCAGCGCCGGCAGGTTGTACAGCGGGCGCGAGGGCAGGTCGTAGGTGTTGACCCAGTACACGTCGGCACCGCCGCGGCCGGCGGTCCAGAACGGGGCGATGTCGGCCGGCACCGGCTTGATGGTGAAGCGCCCGCGCGGCAGCGTGCCGATGAACTTGCCGACCTCCCCGTCCACGCGCTTGGCGATCCACGCGGCGCGGTCGAGCAACTCCTGCGGGGTCTTGGCGTAGAACTGCGGGTCGGTGCGCAGGAACTGCAGGAAGTCGGCGAAGCGCGTCCGTGGCGAGCGCCCGGCGAATCCGGTGCGGTCGATCACCGCGTCCATCTGCTTCTGGATCTGCGCCACCTGCTCCAGGCCGATGCGGTGGATCTGCTCCGGGCTCAGCGCCAGCGTGGTGTATTCGCGGATCTGCTGGCGATAGAACGCCTTGCCGTCCGGCAACGCCTCGGCGGCCAGGGTGGTGCGTGCGCCCGGCACGTATTCGTCGCGGAAGAAGGCCAGCAGCTTGCCGAAGGCGGGCACGACGGCGCCGGCGATGGCGGCCCGGGCCTGCTCGCGCAGCGCGTCCTGCTCGGCGGCGGGAATGGTCGCCGGCAGTTGCCTGAACGGTGCGTAGAAGATGCTGGCGGTCGGGTCCTTCACCTCGGCGACCATCGCGATGGATACGTCGCGCCCGTCGAGCACCGCGCGCGGCACGGTGAAGCCGCGCTTCAGCCCGGCGCGCATGTTGGCGATGTGCTGGTCGAAGTAGCGCGGCACGTCGTCCAGGCGGGCGATGTAGGCGCGCAACTCCTGCGGCGTGCGCATCTGCCGCTGCGCCATGAAGCCCAGGTTCGACCAGAACGAGGTGTCCGAGTTGAACGGCATCTCGTACAGGCCGAAGCGCACCTCGTCGGCCAGGTTCTGCACCTGGTCGCGGTAGACCGCGTAGTTGACGCGGTTGGCCGGCGAGAGCCGCGCCGGGTCGATCGCGTCCAGCCGCGCCAGCACGTCCTGCCAGACCTTCAGCCGTGCCTGCTGCGCTGCCGGGGACACGTCGGGCAGCTGCGGGTTGTCGCCGGTGCTGTCGCTGTCCTCGTCGGCCTCGCCGGTGGTGGCCTGGCGCCAGGCCCATTCCTTCTCGTAGATCGCGCGGAAATCGGCATCGGCCGGGCGCTCCCGGTCCGCGGCGGCGGGCGCCGGGGCTTGCGGCCGGGCATCGGCGGCGGGAACGGCGGTCATCGACACGGGCAGCAGGACGAGCGAGAGGGCAACGGCAAGGGACGATCTCACGAAGGCAAACCTGGCGGCAGGGCGGTGCCCGCGATCATCCCACCCGCACCGCACCGGGTGCATGCCCCGGAAGTCCCTGTTGCAAAACCGGGAGCGCGATGACAAGAATGTTATAACATTTCCTATTCCACCTCCCCCCATGCCTCGCTCCCACCCGACTTCGCTGCCCCTGGCGGCGGCCTTGGCCGTTGCCCTGTTCCCGTCCGCCGCGCTGGCCGACTCCACCCCGGATGCCCACGACCTGGATCCGGTGGTGGTCACCGCGACGACCACCGCGCGCCTGGCCAGCGATGCGCCCGCCTCGGTCAGCGTCATCACCCGCGAACAGCTGGACCTGCGCCCGGTGCTGGACCTGACCGATGCCCTGCGCGGCAGCCCCGGCGTCACCGTCAGCGGCGTCGGCCTGACCCGGCGCGGCATCCGCATCCGCGGCATGGACGCCGAATACACCCTGGTGCTGCTGGACGGGCGCCGCGTCAACGCCGCCAGCGACGCGATCGCGCATGCCGACTTCGACCTGGACTGGCTGCCGGCCGCGGCGATCGAGCGCATCGAGGTGGTGCGCGGGCCGATGTCCTCGCTGTACGGCTCCGAGGCGCTGGGCGGGGTGGTCAACGTGATCACCCGCAAGGCCACCGACGACTGGCACGGCGCGCTGTCCTACAACGGCGGCACCGTCGCCGGCGGGCGCGGCGGCGGCGTCACCCAGGCCGGCGTCTATGCCGGCGGTGCGCTGGTGCCGGGCACGCTCGGGCTGAGCGTGTTCGCCGAGCACCGGCGCAAGGAGGCCACGGTCGATCCCACCGACGCGCGCCTGTCCGACCAGGAAGGGCGCGACGCCGATACCGGCAACGTCACCCTGACCTGGACCCCCGACGAGGCCCAGCGCATCGACCTGTCGCGGCTGCAGGGCCGCGAGAAGCGCTGGCGAAATTCGCTCGAATCCGGCTCGCCGGCCTACGTCTACGCCAACGTCGACCGGATCGACCGCACCCAGACCACGCTGAGCCATCGCGGCGAGTGGCGCTGGGGCCAGACCCAGGTGAACCTGTACCGCTCGACCCTTGACCGCGACAACCAGCGCTCGCAGGGCGAGCCGACGCGGCCGCAGTCGCTGACCGACGACATCGGCGATGCGCGCGCCACCGTCGACCTGGGCACGCACCATCGCCTGACCGCCGGTGGCGAGTGGCACCGCGAGCACCTGGACGACACCGCCGCGGCGCTCTCCGGCCACGTGCAGGCGATCCAGACCGGCGTGTTCGTGCAGGACGAGATCCGCTTCGACGACGCCCTGTCGCTGGTGCTGGGCGACCGCGCCGACCACCACCCGCGCTTCGGCTGGCACGACAGCCCGCGCGCCTACGCCGTGTGGCACGCCACCGACATGTTCACGCTCAAGGGCGGCGTCGGCAGCGGCTTCAAGGCGCCCAGCCTGAAGCAGCTCTCGCCGGAATACTCGGCGGTCGGCGGCGGCGGGCGCTTCACCATCTACGGCAACCCGGACCTCAAGCCCGAGCGCGACACCAGCTACGAGCTGGCCGCCAGCTGGGACGCCGACCGCTGGAGCCTGCAGGGCACGCTGTTCCGCAACGACCTGGAGGACCTGATCCAGACCGTGTGCGTGGCCAGCTGCGGCATCCGCGGCCGCGAGGTGCGCAACTACACCAACGTGGCCAGGGCCCGCGTGCAGGGTGCCGAGCTGGTCGGCCGCTGGCAGTTGCCCGCCGATTTCTCGCTGGACGCCAATTTCAGCTGGACCCGCGCCCGCGACCTCAGCGCCGACGCGCCGCTGACCGAACGCCCGCGCCGCAACGGCGCCGCGCAGCTGCACTGGCACGGCCAGCGGCTGCAGGCCTCGCTGCGCAGCGAGTACGTCGGCCCGCAGTACAGCAGCACCCTGGTGCCGCTGCCCGGCTACTGGCTGTGGGCCCTGGACGCGCGCTATGCGGTCACCGCGCGGGTGAGCCTGGTGGGCGGCATCGACAACCTGGCCGACAAGCGCCTGGACGAGACCTCGGCCCTGTACCCCTATGGGGAAACCGGGCGCTACGTGCACGCCGGCATCGAGCTGGGCTTCTGATGGAGGCGCCGTACCTGGCGGGTGGATACCGCCGCCGCCGGCGGGGCGTGGCGGCGTGGCTGCTGGCCGTGCTGGCAACCGCCGCGCCCTGGGCGCAGGCCGAGGTCGTGGTGGACGTGGTCGCCGACGATTTCGTGCTGCCCTCGCGCACCGCGCGCCTGGACGCCATCGCCCGGCCCGAGCAGGTGCGGTTCCGCCATGTCGCGGTCGGGCCCGGCCACGCCTTGCCCGAGGGCTGGCCCGGCGATGCCGCGCTGGTCGTGCTCGACACGCCACGCCCGGCCGACCGCGAGGCGGTGGAGAAGAGCGTCGGCGAGCGCCTGGCCGCCGCACGCACGCCGTGGATCCGCGTCGGCGGCGGCGCGCCGGCGTGGGGTCGGCTGGCCGAGGCCGATGCGCGCCGGCTGGTCGGCTACTACGGCAACGGCGGCGTGGCCAACTACCGCCAGCTGGCGCGCTGGCTGGCGCTGCGCGCGCACGGCGGCGACACCGCCGCGCTGGCGCCGCCGCAACCGCAGCCGGCCACCGGCTACTACCTGCCCGGCCACGCCGGCTGGCTCGGCGACGCCGACGCCCTGCGCGCGGCGTGGCACGGCGCCGGCGAGGACGGCTGGCCGCGGGCCGCGGTGATCGTCGCCGCCGGCAGTGTCGGCGCGCTGCAGACCGAGGTGCTCGATGCCGTGATCGCCGCCGCCCGGCGCCGCCATGTCGCCGCCTTCGGCGTGTGGTTCGACCAGGGCGAGGACACCGGCCTGCTACACGCGCTGCAGGGGCTGGAGGTGGACGCGGTGGTGAACCTGACCCACCTGCAGAACGGCCGCGCGCGCAGCGCCGAGCTGCCGACGCTGGACGTGCCGGCGCTGCAGACGCTTGGCTGGCGCCAGGGCGATGCCGACGCCTGGCGTGCCGCATCCAGCGGCGTGCCAGCGCCGCTGCTGGCCACCTTCGTGGCCGTGCCCGAAGGCTGGGGCCTGATCGACCCGATGGTGGTCTCGGCCACCGCCGCCGATGCCGAGCAGCCGATTCCCGAGCAGATCGACGCGCTGGCGGCCAAGCTCGCGCGCCTGGCCGCGCTGCGCCACACGCCGGCGGCCGACAAGCGCCTGGCATTGCTGTTCTGGAACGCGCCGGACGGGGAGAAGAACCTGTCCGCCTCCGGCCTGAACGTGCCGGCCAGCCTGGAGACCCTGACCCGGCGCCTGGCCGCGGCCGGCTACGACGCCACCCCCGTCCAGGCCAAGGCCTTCACCGCCGATGCCCAGGCCATGCTCGGCGGCTACTACCGTCCGCAGACCCTGGATGCCCTGCTCGCGCGCGGACTGGCGGTGACCCTGCCGCTGGCGCGCTACCGGCAATGGCTGGACACCCTGCCACCGGCGCAGCGCCAGGCGCTGCTCGCGCGCTGGGGCGATCCCGCGCAGGCGCCCGGCGTGCGCAGCGTCGATGGCGTGCCCGCCTTCGTGCTGCCGGCCCTGCGCCTGGGCAAGCTGCTGGTGATGCCGCAGCCGCCGCGCGCCGCCCGCCTGGGCGAGGCCACCCACGACATGGCGTCGCTGCCCTCCCACGGCTACCTCGCCGCCTACCTCTACCTGCGCGAGGGCTGGCACGCCGACGCCCTGGTCCACTTCGGCACCCATGGCACCCAGGAGTGGACGCCGGGCAAGGACCGCGGGCTGTGGGTCAACGACTACCCGTACCTGGCCGTCGGCGACCTGCCGGTGTTCTATCCCTACATCCAGGACAACGTCGGCGAGGCGGTGCAGGCCCGGCGCCGCGGCCGCGCGGTGACCATCAGCCACCAGACCCCGGCGCTGGCCCCGTCCGGCCTGTACGACGAACTGCGCGACCTGCACGCGGCCATCCACGAATACCTGCAGCTCGATGCCGGCCAGGTGCGCCAGGCCACCGTCGCGCGCATCGCGACGATGGCGGTGGCCAGCGGCATGGCCGCCGACCTGGGCTGGACCCGGGCACGCATCGATGCCGACTTCGACGGCTTCATGGCGGTGCTGCACGACCACCTGCACGAACTGGCGCGCACCGCCACGCCGCTGGGCCTGCACACCTTCGGCGAGCCGGCCGCGCCCGAGCACCAGCTGTCCACGGTGATGCAGCAGCTCGGCGAACCGTACTACCGCGCGCTCGGCCAGGATCCGCAGGAGGTGTTCGCCGGCGACTACCGGCAGCTGCAGGCCGGCGTGGCCTACCGCACCCTGGCGCGCTACCTGCGCGACGGCGCGCCGCTGGACGAGGTGGCCGACCCGGCGCTGCGGGCGATGATCGAGCACGCCAGAGCCCAGGACGCGGCGCTGTCGGACACCCAGGAGATCGAGGCGCTGCTGCACGGCCTGGCCGGCGGCTTCACCCTGCCCGGCGCCGGCGGCGACCCGATCCGCAACCCGGACGTACGCTCCGGCCGCAACCTGTACCTGTTCGAGCCGGACAAGCTGCCCACCCGCGCCGCCTTCGCCACCGGCCGGGTGGCGCTGGACCAGCTGCTGGACGCCTACCGCGCCGACCACGGCGGCGCGCTGCCGGACAAGCTCGCCTTCAGCCTGTGGTCGAGCGAGGCGATCCGCCACCTCGGCGTGCTCGAGAGCGAGGTGCTGCACGCGCTCGGCCTGCGCCCGGTGTGGGATGCCGGCGGCCGGGTCACCGCCCTGGAGATCGTGCCGGACGCCGAGCTGGCGCATCCGCGCATCGACGCGGTGGTGCAGGTCACCAGCGTCTACCGCGACCAGTTCGAGCCGTTCATGCGCCTGCTGGCCGGGGCGATCGACCGGCTCGCGGCGCTGCCGCCCGGCCCGGCCAACCCCGTCGCCGGCCACGCCCGCCAGACCGAGCAGGCCCTCATCGCGCGCGGCATCGCGCCCGAACGCGCCCGCACGCTCGCCGCGCTGCGCATCTTCGGCAACGCGCCGGGCGAGTACGGCAGCGGCTTCAACCACGCCGTCCTCGAGCGCCGCGACGGCGCGGCCAAGGACGATGCCAGCCTCGCCGCAGGCTTCCTGGCGCGCATGCAGTACGCCTACGGCGCGCGCGAGGGCGGCATCCAGGGCGGCAACGGCGTCAACCTGCTGGCCGAGCAGCTGCACGGGGTGCAGGCCGCGGTGCTGGCGCGTTCGTCCAACGTGCACGGCCTGCTGTCCACCGACCACCCGTTCGAGTACCTCGGCGGCCTCGGACTGGCGGTGCGCCACCTCGACGGCGCCAGCCCGCCGCTGTACGTGGCCGACCTGCGCCAGGCCACGCCGAAGACCACCACCGCGGCCCGCTTCCTGGCCGACGAGCTGCGCACCCGCGCGCTCAACCCGCAATGGATCTCGGCGATGCAGGGCGAGGGCTACGCCGGCACGCTGGAGGTACTGCGCACCGTGGACAACCTGTTCGGCTGGCAGGTCGCCGACCCGGCCAGCGTGCGCGCCGACCAGTGGCAGGCGCTGCACGACACCTACGTGCGCGATGCCCGCCACCTGGGCATGGCGCAGTGGTTCGGGCAGGGCAACCCGGCCGCGCAGGCACAGCTGATCGAGCGCATGCGCGAGGCCATCGCCCGCGGCTACTGGCAGCCGGATGCACGCACCCGGCAGGAGCTGGACGCACGCCTGCGCCAGCTGCAGGCCCAGGCAGCGGCGGCGGCGGCGGCGTCCAGCGTCGCGCCCGGCACGCGCGTATCCGGCTTTGGCCGCTCGGCCGCACCGGCACCGCCCGCCCCGTCATCCGCCGTGCCGGCGGCGCCGGCCACGGTCCCGGTGCGCGGCCAGGTCATGCGCCGGCGCGAACCGGCCCCGCCGCCGTCGTCGCGGCCGGCTTGGCTGGGCCTGTCGGTACTGCTGGCCTGCCTGGCCTTCGGCGCCTGGCGCCAGCGCCGCGCGCGCCTCCCCTCTCCCCCTCCCGTTCGCTGAAGAATCGACGATGAAGTCCCTGGAAACCTGGCTTTACGGCCTGTCCCACCTGTTCCTGGTGCCGGTGATGGCGCTGATCCTGCTCGCCCTGCTGTACGCCTTCGTCGCGCTCGGCGGCTTCCTGCTGGAGGCGCTGCAGCGCCGCCGCGGCCGCTACCGCTCGGCGCTGGCGGCCTGGCACGCCGCCCACGGCGGCAACGGCGAGGACATGGAGCTGTGGATCATGCGGCGGCTGGAATGGCTGCGCATCGTCGCGCGCACCGCGCCGATGCTGGGCCTGGTGGCGACCATGATCCCGATGGGCCCGGCGCTGCTGGCGCTGACCCGCAGCGATGCCCAGGGCGTGGGCGAGAACATGGTGGTGGCGTTCTCGGCGGTGATCCTGGCGCTGGTGGCGGCCAGCCTCGCCTTCCTGATGCTGACCGTGTGCCGGCGCTGGCTGCTGGTGGAGCTGCGCGACATCGAACGCGCGCAGGAGGCCGGCTGATGCGCTTCCTCGACCACGACGAGGCCGACGACCCGATCCTGTCGGTGGTGAACCTGATCGACCTGTTCCTGGTGGTGATCGGCATCCTGATGATCGTGATCGTGCGCAACCCGCTCAATCCGTTCGCCGCCCAGGACGTCACCGTGATTGAGAACCCGGGCAAGGCCGGCATGCGCATCACCGTCAAGCATGGTGAGGAACTGACCCGCTACGAGTCCACCGGGCAGATCGGCGAGGGCGGCGGGGTCAAGGCCGGGGTCACCTACCGCCTGCCGGACGGGCGCATGGTCTACGTGCCGGAATGAGTACGGCGCGTTCAGGGACAGACCTAGCGATGCACGCTTGGTCACGCAACGCAACTTTTCACTTCAATCAAAGCAATTGCGCCATGGTTTTTACTTTGCTTATCATTATAGCAATTGCTATTTAGTTCCCGGCCCACACCGGCCGCTCCACGGATGACCGCCGATGTGCCTCTCCTCCCTACACCTCGAAACTTCCACGTTGCTGCGCCGCCTGCCGCTGGCGGCCGCGCTTGCCTCGTTGTTGGCCGCCAGTGCTGCCGCCTACGCCGACGATGCCGACAACCGCCGCACCAAGGACCTGGACAAGGTGCAGGTGACGGTCAGCACCGCCACCCGCACCGAGCGCCTGCTCGCCGACGTGCCGGTGCGCACCGAGGTGCTGCGCCAGCAGGACATGGCGCTGCGCGCGGCCACCGACTTCTCGCGCGCGGCCGAACTGATCAATGGCCTGCGGGTGGAGAGCAACTGCCAGAACTGCAACACCTCCGAGGTGCAGCTGCTGGGCCTGCCCGGCGCCTACAACCAGATCCTGTTCGACGGCATCCCGCTGCTGTCTACCCTGGGCAGCGTGTACGGCCTGGAACAGATTCCCTCCGCGTTCGTGGACCGCATCGAGGTGGTCAAGGGCGGCGGCTCGTCGCTGTACGGGCCCGGCGCGGTGGCCGGGGTGATCAACCTGGTGCCCGAGAGGCCGACCCGCAACGGCGGCTACGTGCAGGCCGGCGTCGATGTGCTCAAGGGCAAGCCACAACGCCTGCTCGACGGTCGACTCGACCTGGTCGGCAGCGATGACCGCATCGGCCTGTCGGTCTCGGCGCAGCGCGCGTGGGACGACGGCGTCGACTACAACCATGACGGCTATACCGAAGTGACCCGCAAGGACTTGCGCGTGGGTGGCTTGCAGGCATGGTTCTCGCCTACCGACAACGCCACGGTCCGCGCCGACTACCAGTACACCCACGAGGACCGCCGCGGCGGCAATCGCCTGGGTCAGCCCGAATACCTGGCCAACATCGCCGAATCGCTGCACACCCATTACCAGCGCGGCAGCCTGAGCTGGGAGCAGATCGTCAGCGACGACGCCGACTTCCGCATCGCCTACGCCTTCGCCGACATCGACCGCGACAGCTTCTACGGCGGCCTGGGCAACGTAGTGACCGATCCATCCGCGCCGGGCTACGACGCCGCGCAACTGGACCCCTTCATCCCCGGCAGTGCGGCCGCGGCATCCTATCGCCAGTACGGCTACACCGAGAACCCGCTGCAATACCTGGACAGCCAGTTCAACTGGCGGCTCGGCGCGCACGCACTGGCCTTCGGCCTGCAATACAAGTACGAGCAACTGCGCGACTACAACCTCGACGCCACCGGCAGCCGCCTGCGCACGCTCACCGATGCCACCTTCCGCAACCTGGGCGCCTTCGTCCAGGACGAGTGGGCGTTGAACGAGGACGTGGACCTGGTGCTCGGCGCGCGCGTGGACAAGAGCTCGGAACTGGACAATCCGGTGTTCTCCCCGCGCATCGCGCTGGCCTGGCAGGCCAGCCCGCGGCTGAAGTGGCGCGCCGGCATCTCCACCGGCTTCCGCGCCCCGGAGATCTTCGTCGAGGACGTGCACGTGGACACGCTGGGCGCCGACCAGGTACGGGTGCGCAACACCGCCGGGCTGAAGGAGGAGAAGGCCGCCACCGCCATGCTCGGCTTCGACTGGCGCTCAAACCCGGCCGATCCGCGCTGGAGCTGGGATGCCACCGCCTCCTACGCCCGCCTGCGCGATACCTTCGCCCTGGGCGAGATCCGCAGCGACGCCGACGGCAGCCTGTACCAGCTGCGCTACAACGCCTCCGGCTCCAAGGTCGCCGGCTTCGAGAGCAACCTGGCCTGGCAGCCGGCCGCGCAGTGGCGGCTGAGCGCCGGGGTGTCGTGGTACCGCTCGCGCTACGACCAGGCGCAGACCCTCTACGATGACACCCCCGACGGCGGCGACACCGTGATCGCCAGCCGCCGCTACCTGAAGACGCCGCAGTGGAGCGGACTGGCGCAGCTCACCTGGCAGCCGCGGGAGGAATTCCAGGCCTACCTCGCCACCCGCTACACCGGGCGCATGTACGCACTCAACAATCGCGAGGGCGAACTGCACCACACCCCCGACTTCTGGGTCACCGACCTGGGCGCGATGTGGCACCTGCACTGGGGCGCGGAAGGCACTCGCGAGACCGCCGTATCCTTCGGCGTGAAGAACCTGGCCGACCGCCGCCAGAAGGACCTGGAAACGGGCCCCGACCGCGACAGCGACTACGTCTACGGGCCGCGCTTCGCGCGCTCGTGGTACCTCAACCTGCGCCATGCCTTCTGAAACGCCGCCGCATCCGGGGAACATGGGCCGCGGGCACGCCCAAGGCGAAACATTTCACCCCGGCGAGGCAAGTCGGGGCCTGCTGCGCCGGACCGATGCCGCGCCGGCCCGCCGGCCTGCAGCGACACGGCGGACCAAGACGCGGCAAGAGCCCGGGCCATACCGGCCGGCGTTGCGGTACCGACGTTCTCTACTCCCCGCGCTGCTGGTACTGGCCACGGCACTGCTGCTGGGCGGCCTGCCTGCACAGGCGAACGCGCAGGCGCAGGTACCGCAGCGCTTGCGTGGCAACATCGCCGCCGCGTTGGTGGTCCCCGACGGCGGGCGCATGCGCCATTACCGCTGGAACCACGAGCCGGAGGTGATCGCACTGTACTTCGGTGCCGACTGGTGTGGCCCATGCCATGCCTTCGTACCGACCCTGGTGCAGGTGCGCGACGCATTGCGCGCGGCCGGCGCGGACACCGAGGTGGTCTACGTCAGCCTGGACGGCACCGAGGCCCAGATGCGGCGCTACATGCAGGCCCAGGCCATGCCCTGGCCGGCGGTGGACTACCGTCGCATCGACCGCATCCCCGGCTTGCGTGGCCTCTCCGGCCTGGGGCCGCCCAACCTGGTGCTGCTCGACCGCCAGGGACGGATACTGGGCAACGGCTGGCAGGGGCGCCGCCACGTCGGCCTGCAGCCGGTCATGCGGCAATGGCTGGACAACGTCTGCGCACACGGATCCCGATGCCCGACCGCGGACGCGATCGCGGCACCCGGGCCGGCCGCTCCCTAGACCGACGATCCCCCTCATGCCTTTCCCCGCGGGACGTGGGCAGCCGAAATGAGCGTCGTTGCCGCTCCCTCTGTCAAAGTGGCGGGCAGGCGAACCGCCACCGGCACCCGGCATCGCCGATCGGGATTCTGTCGCGCCTGCTCGACCTCTCGCCGACGGAACATCCCCGTGATCGGGAACCCGGGCGAGGCCGGCATGCGCATCACCGTCAAGCATGGCGAGGAACTGACCCGCTACGAGTCCACCGGGCAGATCGGCGAGGGCGGCGGGGTCAAGGCCGGGGTCACCTACCGCCTGCCGGACGGGCGCATGGTCTACGTGCCCGAGGGCGCCGCGCCAGCGCCCTGAGCCCGCACCGGCGTCAACCGGCCAGCGCCTGCGCCACGCTGGCGGCCAGCGGCGTGGTCGGCCGGCCGATCAGCGCGGACAGCCGGTGGCCGTCGTCGAACAGGGCGCCCTCGCGCGCGCCCGCGTCCCAGGAGGCGATCGCGGCGGCCAGCGGCGCCGGCAGGCCGGCCTGCACCAGCGCGGCGGCGTAGCCGGCCTCGGGCAGGTCGCGGTAGGCGACGGGCTTGCCGCTCTGGCGCGAGGCCTCGGCGGCCAGTTCGGCCAGCGTCCAGGCGCTGTCGCCGGCCAGCTCGTAGCGCTGCCCCTGCCGCGCCGGATCGACCAGCACCGCCACCGCGGCGGCGGCATAGTCCGCGCGCGCGGCCGAGGCGATGCGGCCCTGCCCGGCGCTGCCGATCAGCTCGCCGCGGGCCACGGCGGCGCCCAGGCCGGCGGTGTAGTTCTCGGTGTACCAGCCGTTGCGCAGCACCGTCACCGACAGGCCGGACGCGGCCAGCAGCGCCTCGGTCTGGCGGTGTTCCCCGGCCAGGCTCAACGGCGAGGTGTCCGCGCGCAGCAGGCTGGTGTAGGCGATGTGGCGCACGCCGGCCGCGCGCGCGGCCTCGATCACGTTGCGGTGCTGGGCGGTGCGTTCGCCGATCTGGTTGGACGAGATCAGCAACAGGCTGTCCACGCCCTGCAGCGCCGGGGCGAGCGTCTCCGGGCGGGCGTAGTCGGCCTGGCGGACCGGCACGCCTAGGTCGGCGGCCTTGCGCGGGTCGCGCGCCAGGGCCAGCAGCCCGTCGCCGGGCAGGCGTTCCTTCAGTCCGGCGACGACGAGGCGGCCGAGGTGGCCGGTGGCGCCGGTGACGGCGATGGTCATGGGAATCTCCTTGCAATGCGTTGGATTGGCGGACGGTTCCGGTCCGTGGATACCGAGCGTATCCTCCTTGCTTACCTTTCGTAAGTACGCACAGGAATGTAAGCATGACCCCGCGTCCGGCCATCGACCGCCAGGCCCCCACCCTCGGCGAACGCCTGCAGCGCGGCGAGCTGATGGCCGCCGACTGCCCCTCGCGCGAGGTGCTCAAGCACCTGACCAGCCGCTGGGGCGTGCTGGTGCTGATCGCGCTGCGCCCCGGCACGCGCCGCTTCAGCGAGTTGCGCCGCCAGATCGGCGGCATCAGCGAGCGCATGCTGGCGCAGACCCTGCAATGGCTCGAGGGCGACGGCATCGTCGAACGCCGCGCGTGGCCGGAAGTACCGCCGCGGGTGGAATACACCCTGACCCGGCGCGGCCGCGAGGCCGCGGCCAAGGTGCAGGTGCTGGCCGACTGGATCGAGGTCCGCTACCCCGACATCGCCCGCGAACAGGCCGGCCGCGGCTGAAGGGTGCCGCGCCGTCCGGCATCGCCGGTGGACCCGCCGATGGGCGAAGTGGCGCATCGCTGCGGGCCGCCGGTCCGGCCCGCTACGGCGTGGCTCCGCGCAATGAGGCGGCGCATGGTCCGTTGGCCGGCATGGGTCGCCGTCATCGCGGTCGACGGGCCTGGCGCGCCGATGGCATCCGTCATCCATCGCCGGCGAACGGGGGACGCCCGGCCCTGGCGTGCTGCAGGCGCGCCGTCCGACGCGTGCCGGATCAGGTCCCAGGTCCCCAGGTCCCCAGGGCCAACAGACAGCGCAACGTGCGATGCCATCGCAGCGCTATGGGATGGCCGACTGCATCGGCACCGCGTCGGCCGCGGCGTGCGCACGCACCCTCGCCGAAGCATCGCCGGGATTGCCTGCGCTACGCCGGATCCGGCGCCGCGGCATCGTCCTCGGCGCGCGGGAGCGGTGCCGCGCCGACTGCCGAAGCATCGCCGGGATCGCCTGCGCTACGCCGGATCCGGCGCCGCAGCGTCGTCCTCGGCGCGTGGGGGCGGCGCCGCGCCGACTGCCGAAGCATCGCTGGGATTGCCTGGGCTACGCCGGATCCGGCGCCGCGGCGTCGTCCTCGGCGCGCGGGGGCGGCGCCGCGCCGACCAGGCGCACGTCCTGCGGCGCGGCCAGGGCGATGCCGGCCTCGGCCAGCGCCGCCAGCAGCGCGAAGTACAGGTCGCTGCGCACCGCGTACGCGCTGCGCGGGCTGGCCACGTAGGCGAAGGAATTGATCGCCACCTGGCCGCCGGCGATGCTGTCGATGTAGACCGTCGCGGCCGGCTCGGCCAGCACCCCGGGATGCTCGGCGTACAGCCCCAGCAGCAGTGCGCGCACCCGCGCCACGTCGGTGCCGAGCGGCACCGAGAACTGCAGCTGCACCCGCCCGATCGGACTGTCCAGGGTCATGTTGCGCACGGTCTTGGTGATCAGCTCGGAATTGGGCACGATCAGGGTGGAGCGGTCGCCGACCTGGATCTCGGTGGAGCGCACGCTGATGCGGCGGATGTCGCCCTCCTGGTCGCCGATGCGCACCCAGTCGCCGATCTTCACCGGCCGCTCGGCCATCAGGATCAGGCCGGAGACGAAGTTCTGGGTGATCGCCTGCAGGCCGAAGCCGATGCCCACCGACAGCGCGCTGACCATCAGCGCCAGCTTCTCCAGGCCCAGGCCGAGCGCGGTCAGCGTCCACAGCGCCACCAGGCCGATGCCCAGGTAGCGCGCCACCGTGGCGATGGACGCCTTGGACGCCGCGTCCAGCTCGGTGCGCGGCAGGTAGGTCCCCACCAGCCAGCGCTGCACCACCTGCACGATGCCCAATCCCACCAGCAGCACCGCCACCCCGCGCAGCAGGTCGCCGGGCATCAATTGCAGCTTGCCCACCGTCAGCCCGCCGCTGGCGATGTCCAGCCAGCCGAACAGCGCCGGCACGTTGGAGCCGAACGGCTGCAGCAGCACGGTCAGCCCGGTCATCAGCAGGACCAGGCGCAGCAGCGCCGACAACAGCACGCCGGCCTGCTCCATGTGGCTGGCGCGCAGGCCCAGGGCGGCGTTGGCGATGCGGCCGAAGCGGTTGTCCGGCGCCAGCAGCCAGCGCGCCAGGTCGTCGGCGAACATCATCAGCACCGCCATCGCCCCGACCACCACTGCCGCCCAGATCACCTGCCGGGTCGCGAACAGGGCGAAGTTGACGTAGCCGGCCAGCACCGCCAGCAGCGCCAGCGCCACCACCAGCCCGGCCAGCACCGCCACCAGCATCACCACGCTGCTGCGCTGGGGCACGGGCGCGTCGTCCTCGTCGGTGTCCGCGCCGGCGGCGCGCGCCAGGGCGCGGTGCAGGCGCAGCAGGCTGGCCACCATCGCCAGCACCAGCACGGCGAAGGCCAGGGCGAGCACGCCGTCGACCAGCAGCGTGGTCGCGGTGCTGGTGCGCGCGGCGCGGTTGACCACCAGCACCATGCCGCTGATCCAGCTCAGCCAGGCGGTGGCGCGCGCGTAGCGGCGCAGGCGCACGGCGGTGCCGTCGTCCAGGGCCAGCAGCCGCCACGACGGATGGCCGGGCATGAGCAGGCTGGCGCTGACCGCGCCGATGAACGCCGAGAGCATGCTCACCAGGACGATCGCGCCGCCGGCCCAGTCCAGCCGCGCCGGCAGGCCGTCCACCCCGCGCAGCGCCTGCACCGCCAGCATCGCGGCCAGACCCGGCATCAGCGTGCGCACCAGCAGCTGCCACACCGCCAACCCGGAACGGCGCAGGCGCGTGCCCGGCCCCTGCAGGCGCGCCGCATGGCGCCAGCCGAGCCAGCGCAGCATCCGGTTGAGCGGCCACAGCAGCGCCAGCGCGATCAGCAGCTCCAGCGCCGGCACGATCCAGCCGTTGCCGGCGACGCCGGCACGCACGCGCTCGCCGATGCCGGCGGCCAGGCTCCGCAGGCGCTGCCAGTCCTCCGGCACCTGGCGGGCGATGGCGCGCCAGGTCGATATCGCCAGCGGCGAGGCGGCGCGCTGCGACAGCCGCGCGCCGAGGCGCTGGCCGAACTCGCGCTCGATGGTGGCGTTGAGCTGCTGCGCCTCCACCCGCAGCAGGCCGGCGCGCTTGATCGCCGCGTCCACGCTGCCGCGCTCGGCCTCCAGGGCGGCGCGACGCTGGGCGATGTCGCCGTTCTCGGCGCCGTCGCCGTCGGCCTGGCCGAGCTGGGCCAGGCGTGCGTCGAGCTGGTCGCGGCGCGGGGTCAGCGTGCGCTCGAGCGCCTCGGCATCGCGCTGGGCGCCGGCCACGGTATCGCCCAGGCCGCGCAGGGCGTCCTGGTCCTCGGTGTCGTCCAGCTGCTTCTGCACCGTGGCCAGGGCCTGCTCGATGCGGTCCAGGCCGGCACCGCTGTCGTCGCCGGCGGCATCCTGCGCCAGGCCCGGGCCGAGCGGCAGGACGAGCGCCAGCAGCAATGCGCAGGCGATCCGGCGCCAGCGGGAGACACGCGAGGAAGGAAAAGGCACGGCGACGACGACGAACGGGGACGGGCTGCGATCTTAAAACAGCGCCGTGAACGGGCCGCGGATGCGACGACGCCCCGTCCGGCGGGCGGACGGGGCGTCGCGGCAGTCGCCCGGTCGCTTACCCGCGGGTACGGGCCACGCGCTTCTTCGCCTGGGCCACGTCCTTGGCCACGGTCTTGCGGACCGCGGCGGTCTTCTTCGCCACCGCCTTCTTCGCCGTGGCGGTATCGCGCTTGAGCGTCTTCCTGGCCGCGGCCACGGTCTTCTTCGTCTGGGCGGTTTCCTTGCGCACGGTCTTGCGGACCGCGGCAGCCTTGCCGGCGACATCCTTCTTCACCTTGGCCACGTCCTTGCCGACCGCCTTGCCGGCGGCGCTCGCCTTCCTGGCGACGGTCTTCTTGGCGGCGGCCACGGTCTTCCCGGCCCGGGCCACGTCCTTGCCCACGACCTTCTTCAGCGCGGTGGCCTTCCTGGCCACGGCCTTGCCGGCCTTGGCGGCGTCGGCCTTGATCGTCTTCCCGGCCGCGGCGGCCTTGCCGGTGACCGTCTTCCTGAGCTTGCCGGCCTCGACCTTGGCCTTGCGCGAGGCCGCGCTGGTCTCGGCCGCCACCTTGGCGCGGGTGGACGCGGTCTTCTTCTTCAGCGCGACCGCCTCGGCGCGGGCGTCGGCCTTGGCCGCCTCCAGCCTGGCGCGGGCGCCGGCCACGGTCTTCTTCACCGCCTTGCCGGTCTTCTTCACCACCGCACGGGTCTGCTTGGCCACCTGCTTGCGCGCCTGGCGCACCGCCTGGCCCGCCTGCACCGCCGTGTCCTTGGCCCGCTCCCCGGCCTGCTCGGCCAGGTCCTTGACCGCGGTGATCGCCCCGGCCACGGTGCCGGCCACCGTGTCGCCGACCTGGACCGCCGAATCCTTCACTTCACCGGCGGCCTCGGACAGGCTCGCCGTCACACCATTGCCGTTGCTCATGGAGCCCTCCTTGGGGGCGTGGGTGGTACTGCGAGCGCGATGCTATACGCACGCGCCGGTCCGTGGAACAGGCCCGCCGCATCGGTGCGGCGCCGCTGCGGCGGGCGTGGAACCGCCGTGGCCCGGCCGGGCTTTCACTGGCGGTTAAATGCGGCGGCCTCACTCTCGTTCAGGTTGATAGACGGGCGCGCCGCGCCCATCTTTGGCCCTCCCTTCCACCTGCAAGCTGTTCGGATCGTCCTGACATGCGCCCCCTGCCTACCCTGCTCACCCTGTCGCTGGCCGCCGCCTTCGGCGGTTTCGCCGCCACCGCCGTCAACGCCCACCTGGACAACCGCGCCGAGGCCGCCCAGGCGCTGCAACCGCTGACCGCGACCGCCGCGCTGCCGGCCGCGGCGGCCGGCGCGCCGCTGCCCTCGCTGGCGCCGATGCTGGCCAAGGTCATGCCGGCGGTGGTCAGCATCAACACCAAGCAGGTGGTGAAGGTGCGCAACCCCTTCTTCGACGATCCGTTCTTCCGCCGCCTGTTCCCGGACATCCCGCAGGAGCGCATCAACGAGTCGCTCGGCTCGGGCGTGATCATCGACGCCAGGCAGGGCCTGGTGCTGACCAACCACCACGTCATCGAGAACGCCGACGACGTGCAGGTGACCCTGGCCGACGGGCGCACCTTCAAGGCCGAATTCCTGGGCTCGGACGCGGACACCGACATCGCCCTGATCCGCATTCCCGCCGAGAACCTCACCGCCATCCAGCTCGGCGACAGCGGCAAGCTGCGGGTGGGCGATTTCGTGGTCGCCATCGGCAACCCGTTCGGCTTCACCCAGACCGTCACCTCGGGGATCGTCTCGGCGGTGGGCCGCAGCGGCATCCGCGGGCTGGGCTACCAAAACTTCATCCAGACCGACGCCTCGATCAACCCCGGCAATTCCGGCGGCGCGCTGGTGGACCTGCAGGGCCAGCTGGTCGGCATCAACACCGCCAGCTTCAACCCGCAGGGCAGCATGGCCGGCAACATCGGCCTGGGCCTGGCGATCCCCTCCGACCTGGCGCGCAACGTGGTCGACCAGCTGATCGCCACCGGCGAGGTGGTGCGCGGCACCCTGGGCATGGAGACCCAGAACCTGTCGGCGCAGATGGTCCAGGGCCTGGGCCTGGACAACGTGCGCGGCGCGCTGGTCACGCGCGTGCTGCCCGGCTCGGGCGCGGCCGCCGCCGGCGTGCAGGCCGGCGACGTGATCGTCTCGGCCAATGGACAGCGCGTGGACAGCGCCGAGGCGCTGCACAACTGGGAGGGCCTGCAGCCGGTGGGCAGCACCGTGACCCTGGACGTGCGCCGCGACGGCAAGGCCCTGCAGCTCAAGGCCACGCTCAAGGCGCAGGCGCGCACGGTGGCCGGCGATGCGCTGGACCCGCGCCTGGCCGGGGCCAGCTTCGCCGACGTGCCCGAGCAGCAGCGCCAGGCCGGGCTGACCGGCGTGCTGGTCAGCCAGGTCAAGCGCGGCAGCCGCGCCGAGGCCAGCGGCCTGCGCAGCGGCGACGTGGTGATGGCCGCCACCGCCGGCGATTTCGCCGACCTGGCCAGCTTCCGCGCCAACTTCCAGGCGCGCAAGCCGGAGCAACTGGTGCTGCGCGTGTTCCGCAACGGCAGCCAGGGCAACCTGATGATGCGCTGACGCGTCCTACACCGGCGCGATGCTATTGGTGTGCGACACCTGCGGACACGGTCCGCCCCATCCATGCGACAGGAGATCCGCGATGAGCCCGACCAATACCGAAAACCTGAAGGAAAACCTCAGCGAGGCCGGCAGCCACCTCAAGTCCGCCGGCAAGGCCGCCGGCGAGGCGATCAAGGACGCGGCCGGCGCCGCGGGCGACGAGCTCAAGCTGGGCCGGGCCAACGTCAAGGCCGAGCTGTCCGACAGCGCGCTGGCCGGCCTGTCGGCCGCCGAGGCCGGCGGTGCGGTGGCCAAGGAGCAGATGGACGCCCTGGTCGATAAGGGCAAGGACCTGCTCGACAGCGCCACCGACCTGATCCGCGAGCGCCCGCTGGCCGCCTTCGGCGTGGCCTTCGCCACCGGCTGGCTGATCGCCAAGCTGACCCGCGGCAGCGACAAGTAAGCGCGGGTGGACGCCCCCGATCCCCGCTCGCCGGAGGCCGGGCCGCCCGGCGACGACGCGCCGGCACCGTCGCTGGACGCGTCGCTGCGCGAGGTCGGCCGCGCCGGCAAGGCCGGCATCGAGGCCACCCTCGATGCCCTGCGTGCGCTGCGCCACCTGGTCGTGGCCGATCTCGCCCTGGCCCGCGCCGCGCTGGTGCGGGCGCTGGTGTGGCTGACCGTGGCGGTGGCCTTCGGTGCCTCGGCGTGGCTGCTGGTGATGGGCGCCTGCATCGCCCTGCTGCAGGCGCTGGGCTGGTCGTGGCTGGCCTCGATCAGCTTCACCGCCGCGATCAGCCTGGCGGTGACCGGGCTCGGCGCCTGGCAGGCGCTGCGCTATTTCGACATGAGCCGGCTCGACGCCACGCGCCGCCAGCTGGCCCGCCTGGGCATCGGCGATGGCGAGGAAGACGCGGACGAGGAAGACCCGGCCGCGGCCGCCACCGGCCGCACCGACGGGGAGGAGGCGAGATGAGCTTTGCCCGCATGAGGGAGCGCGTGCTGCGTGCCGAGCGATTGCTGGAGGGCCGCGAACGCCAGGCCGGCGAGCAGTGGTCGGCGCTGGCCACCACTTGGCGCCGGGCCTGGACGCCCTGGCGCATCGTCGTCGCCGGCGTCGGCCTGGGCTTCTTCGCCGGGCGCGCCGAGCCGGTGGCCGCGATCGGCGGCCTGGCCGGCCGGCTCGGCGGCGCACCCAAGCTGCTGGACATGATCGGCGCGGTCTCGGGCCTAGTCGGCCTGTTCCAGGCGCAGGACGCCGAGACCGACGCCGACGCTCCCGACACGCCCGCACCCACGCCCGCACCTGCCGGCCCCCCGGCCAGCGCCGGGCGCGACCCCGGCGCCGCGCCACGGCCGGCCGAAGCGGCCACCGAGCTGTCCGAACGCGACTGAAGCCGCAATGGCCGGCGCGTGCATGCGCGCCGCCGACCTCCGGCAGCGGATAATCGCGCTCCCTACCGAAGCGTGCACCGCCATGGATCCCCGCGCGGATCTCGATTCCCCTTCTCCCCGGCCGCTGCCGGCCCCGCCGCTGCCGCGCCCGCGCGCGCCGCTGTCGCTGGTGGTGCTGGCCGCGCTGGCGGTGGGCTACACGCTGTGGGCGGCGCAGGCGCTGATCCTGCCGATCCTGCTGGCCGCGTTCTTCGCCCTGGTCGGCAACCCGATCCTGCGCGGGCTCAAGCGCCTGCACGTGCCGCGCTTCCTCGGCGCGCTGCTGGTGATCGTGCTCGGCATCGCCGGCACCGGCGCGCTGGCGGTGCAGCTGGCCGAGCCGGCCACCCAGTGGGCCACCCAGGCGCCGCAGCAGCTGCGCCGCATCGCCAGCCAGGTACGCGACCTGACCCGGCCGGTGCAGCAGGCCAACCAGGCGGCGGAGAACTTCGCCCGCGCCGCCTCCGGCGAGACCAACCGCCAGGTCCGGATCGTGCGCACCCAGCTCGACGATCCCTACCGCGCGCTGGTGCGCACCCCCAAGCTGGCCGCCTCGGTGCTGGCGGTGGTGCTGCTGACCTTCTTCTTCATGGTCTACGGCGAGAACCTGCAGCGCCACGTCATCATGCTGATGCCCACGCGCCAGCAGCAGCGCTTCACCGTCGGCATCATGCGTTCGATCGAGCGCGAGGTCTCGCGCTACGTGTTCACCATCAGCATCATCAACCTGCTGCTCGGCACGGTGCTGGCCGGCGCGCTGTACCTGATGGGCATCTCCGTGCGCGAGGCGGCGCTGTGGGGCACGGTGGCCACGCTGCTCAACTTCGCGCCCTACGTCGGCCCGCTGATCGGCGTGCTGATGATGCTGGTGATGGGCTTCGTCGAGTTCCGCGACCCGGCCGCCGCACTGCTGCCGGCGCTGGTCTACCTGGGGCTGCACACGCTGGAAGGGCAGATCGTCACCCCCATCGTGCTCGGCCGGCGCATGGCGCTGTCGCCGCTGATGCTGATCCTGGGGCTGATGCTGTTCGGCTGGCTGTGGGGCATGATCGGCCTGCTGCTGGCGGTGCCGATGCTGGTCTGCGTGAAGATCGTGCTGGCGCGGCTGGACGGCCTGCAGCGCTGGGCGCGCCTGCTGGAATGAGACGGCGCCTGTGCCTGGCCTAGAATGGCCGCCGTGAACTTCCCCGTCCGCGCCATCACCCTGGACCTCGACGACACGCTTTGGCCGTTCGCGCCGATCGGCGAGCGCATCGACCGCACCCTGCACGACTGGCTGCAGGTCCATGCGCCGGCCACCGCCGCGCGCTTCCCGATCGCGGCGATGCAGGCGCTGCGCGTGCGCATGTTCCAGGACCACCCCGAGCACGTGCACGACCTGGGCGCGATCCGGCGCCTGACCCTGGAGCACGCGCTGGCCGCCAGCGGCGACGACCCGGCGCTGGCGGTGCCGGCCTACGAGGTGTTCTACGCCGAGCGCAACCGGGTGGCGTTCTATCCCGATGCCCTGGCGGCGCTGCGGCGCATCGCCGCGCGCGTGCCGGTGGCGGCGGTCAGCAACGGCAACGCCGACCTGGCACGCATCGGCATCGGCCACCTGTTCGCTTTCCAGCTCGGTGCGCGCGAGCACGGCGCGGCCAAGCCGCAGGCCAGCATCTTCCACGCCGCCTGCGCGCGCCTGCAGGTGCCCCACGCGCAGGTGCTGCACGTGGGCGACCACGCCGAGATGGACGTGCTCGGGGCTATGCGCGCCGGCCTGCGCGGCTGCTGGATCAACCGCGAGGCCGCGGCCTGGCCCGCCACGACGGCGCCGGACCTGCACTTCGCCACCCTCGCCGGGCTGGCCGACTGGCTCGATGCCCAGGCCGGCTCGCCCCTTCCCCATGCCGCCGGCGCCTGAGCCGGCGCCGCCCGCCCGCCGGCCGGCCTTCCCCAGGACCTGTCCATGACCGCCACCCCGCTGCCCGCCTTCGTTCCGGCCACTGCCGCCGCCCTGCCGCTGTACGTGCTCGATGCCCCCGGCCTGGCCGCCTGGCTCGCCACCCAGCCGCCGCCGACCGCGCACTGGCTCGCCGCGCAGGGGTTCACCGCCGCCGCGGGCAGCTGCGTGCTGCTGCCGGGGGCGGACGGCGCCCTGGCCGGGGCGGTGCTCGGCGTGGGCGACCGGCTCGACGCCCACGCCTATGCACACGCGCCGTTCGCGCTGCCGGCCGGCACGACCTGGAGCCTGGGCGGGCGCCTGGACGATGCCGAGCTGGAAGCGCTGACCCTGGGCTGGGGCCTGGGCAGCTACCGCTTCACCCGCTACCGCGCCGCCGCGCGCGCACCGGCGCAACTGGCGGTGGCGCCGTCGGCCGAAGTCGCCGACGTCATCGCCGCCAGCCTGCGCGTGCGCGACTGGGTCAACACGCCCACCGAGGACATGGGCCCGGACCAGCTGGAAGCCATCGCCCGCGACCTGGCCGCCGCCCACGGCGCCGACATCGAGGTCACCGCCGGCGATGCGCTGCTGGAGCGCGGCTTCCCCACCGTGCACGCGGTCGGCCGCGCCTCGCACCGCGCGCCGCGGGTGATCGTGCTGCGCTGGGGCCGGCCCGGCCAGCCGCACCTGGCTCTGGTCGGCAAGGGCGTGTGCTTCGACACCGGCGGCCTGGACCTGAAGGGCGCCGAGGGCATGCGCAACATGAAGAAGGACATGGGCGGGGCCGCCCATGCGCTGGCCCTGGCCGGGCTGGTGATGGCGCGCGCGCTGCCGGTGCGGCTGACCGTGGTGGTGCCGGCGGTGGAGAACGCGGTCGGCCCGGACGCGCTGCGCCCGGGCGAGGTGGTCACCACCCGCGCCGGCCTCAGCGTGGAGATCGACAACACCGATGCCGAGGGCCGGCTGATCCTGTGCGACGCGCTGGCCTACGCCGGCGAGCAGCAGCCGGAGGCGATCGTCGATTTCGCCACCCTCACCGGCGCGGCGCGCATCGCCCTGGGCCCGGACCTGCCGGCGCTATTCGCCAACGACGACACCCTGGCCGAGGGCTGGCTGGCGGCCGGCCTCGCCACCCGCGATCCGGTCTGGCGCATGCCGCTGTGGCGTCCCTACCTGCGCTATCTCAAGAGCAACGTGGCCGACCTCGCCAACGCCGGCTCGCGCATGGCCGGCGCGGTCACCGCCGCGCTGTACCTGGAGAAGTTCGTCCCGGCCGGCACCGCGTGGGCGCACCTGGACGTGTACGCCTGGAACGACAGCGACCGGCCGGGACGCCCGGCCGGCGGCGAGGCGCTGGGCCTGCGCTCGGCCTGGGCGATGCTCAAGGCGCGCTACGCCCGATGAGCGCGGGAACCCGCGCTGCGCCGACGGTGCTGGTGCTGCCGGGCTGGCAGGATTCCGGCCCCGGGCACTGGCAATCGCGCTGGCAGGCACTGCACCCGGCATGGCGGCGCGTCGAACAGGCCGACTGGTTCCATCCGCGCCGCGCCGACTGGGTGGCCACGCTCGATGCCGTCGCCGCGGCCACGCCCGGCGACCTGGTGCTGCTGGCCCACAGCCTGGGCTGCATCACCGTCGCGCACTGGGCGGCCGGCGCCCCGGCCGCCGCCACGCGCGTGCGCCATGCCTTCCTCGTCGCCAGCCCGGACATCGGGCGCGACGACCTGCCGGCCGAACTGGCCGACTTCGCCCCCGCCCCGCAGGCGCCGCTGCCGTTCGCGGCCACGCTGGTGGCCAGCCGCGACGACCCGTTCTGCAGCTTCGCCCGCGCGCAGGCGCTGGCCGCCGACTGGGGCGCGCCGTTGTGGGACATCGGCAAGGCCGGCCACATCAACGCAACCGCCGGCCATGGCGACTGGCCGGAAGGCCTGGCCCGGCTGCAGGCACTGCTGGGCTGAGGCGCGGACGCCTCCGCGATACCCCCGGCACGCGCCGGAGGCTATGGTCGAGCGCGCCGCGATCCCTGCGCTCCGCTCCCGTGCGCACTCCACACGCCCGGACAGGCGCGTCGCGGCGGCGGTGACGACCGCGCCATCGTGCACGATGGCGATCCTTGGGCCCTGCCTCGTGCATTCGTCCCCAGCCCCGGAAGGAAGCACCGCGACCGCATCCGCAACGGGACGGTGCCATCGCGCACGCCGGGCGATCCCCATGCTTCGGCCTCGGCACCGTCCTACTGCACGCCGCCTTCCTCCAGCACGCCCGGACAGGCGCATCGCGGCGGCAGTGACGACTGCGCCACCGCGCACGATGGCGATCCTTCGGCCCTGCCTCGTGCCTTCGTCCCCAGCCCCGGACGGAAGCACCGCGACCGCGTCCGCAACGGGACGGCGCCGTCGCGCACGCAGGGCGATCCCCATGCTTCGGCCTCGGCACTGTCTTCCCACACGCCGCCTTCCTGCCGCAAGCCTGGATACGCGGTCGCTCGGCCATGGCAGCAGCGACATGCCGATGGCGCGTCGGCCCGTATCGGCTTCCGGTAGAGGGAGGCGCCAGCGCGGGGCAGCGGCAGGGTGCAAGCGCATCACCGCGCCGGCGTATCCGGCCAGTCGCCGCGCGGCGCGCCCGAACGACCCCCCCGCGCCGCGGGCATGACCCGCCCCGGCGATCGGAGGGACAATGGTGGGTCTTTCCCGCAACCGACCGATGCCGTCCATGAAACCGATCCTGGAGATCGCCGACCTGAAGGCGCTGGCGCGCCGCCGCGTGCCCAGGCTGTTCTTCGACTACGCCGACAGCGGCGCCTGGACCGAGAGCACCTACCGCGCCAACGAGGCCGATTTCGCCCGCATCAAGCTGCGCCAGAAGGTGATGGTGGACATGAGCGGGCGCTCGCTGGCCACCACCATGGCCGGCCAGCCGGTGGCGATGCCGCTGGCGCTGGCGCCGACCGGGCTGTGCGGCATGCAGCACGCCGACGGCGAGATCCTCGCCGCGCAGGCGGCCGAGGCGGCCGGCGTGCCGTTCACCCTGTCGACGATGAGCATCTGCTCGATCGAGGACGTGGCCGCGGCCACGCGCAAGCCGTTCTGGTTCCAGCTGTACGTGATGCGCGACCGCGGCTTCGTCGGCGACCTGATCGATCGCGCCAGGGCCGCCGGCTGCGCCGCGCTGGTGCTCACGCTGGACCTGCAGATCCTCGGCCAGCGCCACAAGGACCTGCGCAACGCGCTGTCCGCGCCGCCGCGGCTGACCCCGAAGCACCTGTGGCAGATGGCGCAGCGGCCGCGCTGGTGCCTGGGCATGCTCGGCACCCGCCGCCACCGCTTCGGCAACGTGGTCGGCCATGCCAAGGGCGTGAGCGACCTGTCCTCGCTGGGCGCGTGGACCGCCGAGCAGTTCGACCCGCGGCTGTCGTGGGACGACGTGGAATGGATCCGCCAGCGCTGGGGCGGCAAGCTGATCCTCAAGGGCGTGCTCGACCCGGACGACGCACGCCAGGCCGCCGCCACCGGCGCCGACGCATTGATCGTGTCCAACCACGGCGGGCGCCAGCTCGACGGCGCGCCCTCCTCGATCAGCGCGCTGCCGCGCATCGTCGAGGCCGTCGGCGATCGCATCGAGGTGCACCTGGACGGCGGCGTGCGCCACGGCCAGGACATCCTGCGCGCGGTGGCGCTGGGCGCGCGCGGCGTCTACATCGGCCGGCCGTTCCTGTACGGGCTGGGCGCGCTCGGCCGCGACGGCGTGACCTTGGCGCTGGAGATCCTGCGCAAGGAGCTGGACGTGAGCATGGCGCTGTGCGGCAAGCGCGACATCGCCGAGGTCGGCCGCGACGTGCTGTGGGACCCGCTGCCGTTCTGAGCCTGCGGCGCTACAGCCAGCCCTTCTGCCGCGCCAGTCGGTAGGCCTCGATGCGGTTGCCGACGCCGAGCTTGCCGATGGCCTCGGACAGGTAGTTGCGCACGGTGCCGTGCGAGAGGTTCAGGCGCGCGGCGATGTCGGCCGCGCCCAGGCCTTCGCCGGCCAGGCGCAGCACCTGGCGCTCGCGCTCGTTGAGCGGGTCGGGCTCGGACCAGGCCTCCAGCGCCAGCTCCGGGGCGATGGCGCGGCCGCCGCGCTGCACCACGGTGCGCAGCGCCTCGGCCAGGGTCTGTGGCGGTGCGTCCTTGAGCAGGTAGCCGGCCACGCCGGCATCCAGCGCGCGGCGCAGGAAGCCGCTGCGGGCGAAGGTGGTGACGATCACCACCCGGGTCTGCAGCTGGTGGCGCTGCACGCGCTGGGCCAGCTCCAGCCCGGACAGGCCGGGCATCTCGATGTCGGTGACCAGCACGTCCGGCTCCAGGCGCTGCAGTTCGCGCCAGGCCTGCTCGCCGTCGGCGGCGGCGCCGAGCACCTCGATGTCGCCTTCCAGCGCCAGCAACGCGGCCAGCGCGCCGCGCACCATCGCCTGGTCCTCGGCCAGCAGTACCCGGATCATCGCCTGTCCTGTAGGGGCGGAGCCTGATTCTAGCGGCCGCCGCCACGCCGCCGGCAGTGCCGGTGCCGGCGGCTCGGCACCGGGCCCTCGCGCCAGCGCCGATGTTGCCTGCCGCCGGGCTAAGGCGGCGCGGTACCGGCTGGGAAGCCGCCTTCCCGGCGCAAGCGCGGCAACCGGCACGCCAGTGCATCTCTTCCGCAACGCCGGCTGCACCCGAAAACAGTCGTAGGAGGGCGGGTACGCCTGTGTGACATTCGTCCTGCAGGTGCGGCGACCGCGGGCGCCACGGAGCAGGCGAGCCGGGACATCGCATTCCACCGGCATGGTGGGCGTCGATACCGGTTCGCCCCCCCGCGTTACGCACCGAGCAGAGCCTTCTACACGGGTCGCGCCCGCAAACGGGCAGAGATGGGCCATTCGCCGGCATCCTCAATCGCAGGTTTGGTGCCCACCGGCACCCCGAGCATGCCGGCCGAGATGGCTCGTTCCACCGGCACGGAGATCACCGGTCCCGGTTCACCTCTCGCGTTACGCGCCGGGCACAACTTTCGACACCGGCTGCGCCCGCAAACGGGCAGAGACGGGCCGTTCGTCCGGGCATCCTCATCCGCAGGCGCGGTGTCCACCGGCACCGAGCATGCCCGGTCCAGACGGCTCGTTCCACCGGCGTGGAGATCACCGGTCCCGGTTCGCCCCCCGCCGCGTTACGCACCGGGCACAGCCTTCGACACCGGCTGCGCCCGCAAACGGGCAGAGACCGCGCCGTCCGCCCGGGCCTCCTCTTCCCGCGGCGGCAGCCGGCGCCGCTGAACATGACGGCCAGGTCCGCTCATTCCACCGGCGTGGATGGCGCGCGTGCCGGTACCGGTTCGGCCGCCAGCGGCACGCGCGCGCGCAGCACCGTGCCGCGGCCGCGCACCGAATCCACCTGCAGGTCGCCGCCGAGCGCCTGCAGGCGCTCGCGCATGCCCGCCAGTCCGTTGCCCGGCACGCAATCGCCGCCGCGCCCGTCGTCGTCGACGCGCAGGACCAGCCAGCCGTCCGCTGCGGAAACGTCCATCCGCGCGCGGCGGGCACGCGCGTGGCGCTGGATGTTGGTGGCGGCCTCGCGCACCACCAGCGCGAAGGCGGTCTCGGCCGCGCCGGGCAAGGGTACGTCGGCCACCCGGTACTCCAGCGCCACGCCGTCCGATTCCAGCAGCAGCCGGGCCGAGGCCAGCTCGGCAGCCAGTTCGGCGGCGCGGATGCCGCTGACCGCGCGCCGCACCTGCGCCAGCGCCTGCCGCGCCACCTCGCCGACCTGCTCCATCTCCGCGCGCGCGGCCGCCGCGCCGGGCGGCGCCAGGCGCACGGCCAGGTCGGACTTGAGCGCCACCAGCGACAGGGTGTGGCCGAGCAGGTCGTGCAGGTCGCGGCCGATGCGCTCGCGCTCGGCGGTCGCGGCCAGCCGCCGCACCTCCTCGTGCGACAGGCGCAGGGTCGCATCGTGATGCCGTTCGCGCTCGCCCACGTACAGCACCGTGCCCAGCGCCAGGGTGGTGACCGGCAACCACAGCAACGCCGAGACCGTGTAACCCAGCGCATAGGCGAACGACAGGTACACGGCGTTGAGCACGACCAATACGGCCATGTAGCCCGGGTAGCCGCCGCGACCCGGGGTGGGCAGGCACAGGCAACCGAAGACGAAGTAGGTCAGCCCCGAGGGATAGACCGGCAGCAGGACCATGCTCAGCACGATCATTCCCAGCGCATACGCGACTACGCGCCGCTGCGGGGCCAGCGCGCTCATCGCATACAGCGCCAGGAACACCGGATAGGACGCCAGGGTCAGGCTCAGCCAGCGCCAGGTGTAGCCTGCCGTGTCGAACAGGGGCACCACGAACACCCATACCGACCACAGCAGGTGCACCGACAGGCCCCAGGGCGACTTGCCGCAGCGCAATCGCAGCGCCACTTCCGAATCGGGCGCCGGGTGCAGCCACGCGGGCAGCGGCAGGTTCATCGCATCTCCTCGTGCACCGGCGCACTCATGCCCGCCGCAGGCGCCGCAGCGCCAGGGCGAAGAATACCGCCGTCCACAGCACCAGCACGCCCAGGTGCATCGCCGCGCCGCCGGCGGAGGCCAGGCCCATCACCTGCAACGCCAGTTGCGCCAGGTGCCACGACGGCCAGGCCGGCGCGAGGGTGGAGAACAGCGGCGGCAGCATCGACAGCGGCAGCCACAGCCCGGACAGCAGCGCCATCGGCAGGTACACCAGGTTGACCACGCCGGGCGCGGCCGCGCCGCCCACCCGGCCGCCGATGAACAGGCCCAGCGCGCAGAACGGCAGCGCCCCGGCCACGTCGATCGCCAGCAGCCATGCGTACTGCCCCGCATGCAGCACCACCCCGCCCAGCAGCGCCCCGGCCGCCAGCAACAGCAATGCCACCTCCAGCGCGAACAGCATCGCCATCAGCAGGCGCGCGCCCAGCAGAACCACGCCCGGGACCGGCTGGGCGCGCTTGAGCGCGAGCAGGCCGCGCTCGCGATCGACCGCGAAGCCGACCCCGAAGGCGAACAGCGCCGGCGCCATCGTCCCGAACACGCCGTAGGTGGCCAGCAGGTAGCGCGCGGCCTGCGGGTTGCCGCGGTTGAGCAGCACGCCGAACAGCAGGTAGAACAGCAGCGGGAAGCTCAGCGCCGGGATGGCGAAGGCCGGGGTGCGCAGCACGCGCAGGAATTCGTAGCGCGCCTCGGCCAGCAGCAGGCGCGGCGTGGACGGTGCGCGCGGCGGGACGTGCGAGGCGATGGCGTTCATGCGGCCTCCTGCGGGCGGGTGATGGCGAGGAAGGCATCGGCCAGGCCGGCGCGCTGGACTTCCAGCCCGGTCAGCCGCGGATCCTCGCGCAGCAGGCGCGCGACCACCGGTTCGGCCGGTTCGGCCTGCACCGTGGTCACGCCCTCGCGCGTGCTGGCCGCCACCACGCCGGGCCAGCGCGCGATCTCCGCGGCGGCGATGGCGGTATGCGCCACGATCCGCCGCTGCAGCACCCGCGCGCGGATCTGCGCGACGCTGCCGCGGGCGACGATGCGCCCGGCCTGCAGCACCACCACGGCATCGGCCAGCGCCTCGGCCTCCTCCAGGTAGTGGGTGGTCAGCAGCACCGCGCAGCCTTCCGTGGCCAGCGCGGCGATCGCCTGCCACAGGGCCTGGCGCGCCTCGATGTCCAGGCCGGTGGTGGGCTCGTCGAGGAACAGCACGCGCGGCCGCCCGCACACCGCCAGGGCGAACTGCACGCGCCGCTGCTGGCCGCCGGAGAGACGGCCGTAGCGGCGCGGCAGCAGGCCATCCAGCCCGGCCATCGCCACGCAATCGGCCAGGCTGCGCGGTGCGGGGTAGTAGCCGCGCGCCTGCGCCAGCAGTTCGCCGACCGTCAGCGTCTCCGGCAACGCCGCCGACTGCAGCATCACCCCGGCCTGGCGCCGTGCGGCGATGGCCGACGGCGGCAGCCCGAGCAGGCGCACCTGGCCCGCGTCCGGCGCCTGCAGGCCCAGCAGCAGCGCGACCGCGGTGCTCTTGCCGGCGCCGTTGGGGCCGAGCAGGGCCAGCACCTGGCCGGCCGGCAGCGCGAGGTCCACGCCGTCCAGGGCGGTGACCGCGCCGTGGCGCTTGTGCACGTCCTGCAGCAGCGCCCGTGGCGCCGCATCGTCGCGGGGGGAAGCGGGGATGACGCGCATGGCCGGACTCCTGGACGGGGTGCGCACAGGCTCGCGCAGGCGCCGGCGACGCGGCAGTGGCGGCCATCAGGGACATGAGGTGACAGCTGTCACTGGTGGCACCGGCCGCAGCCACGCAGACTGCTTCCGCCGCCCGCTCCGGCCGGCCGCCGCCGGAAAGTGACTTCCGGCAGCTTGGACGCCGCCGCCGGCACCGGCCACACTGGCCCGGCCATCCGCCCACGGGACCCCGATGAACGCCTCCGCCGAACTGCTCAAGGAACTGCGCATCGACCGCAAGGCACCGCCCCCGGCCCCGCCGCGCCGGCGGCGCTGGTGGGTGCTCGGCGCGGCGGCCATCGTGGTGCTCGCCGCGGCGGCGACCTGGCTGGCGCTGCGGCACCGCCCGCTGGAAGTGCATACCGCGCCGGTGGTGGCGATCGGCAGCGGCGGCGAGAGCGCTTCGGTGCTCGATGCCAGCGGCTATGTCGTCGCCCGCCGCACCGCCACGGTCTCGGCCAAGATCACCGGCAAGGTGCGCGAGATCCGCATCGAGGAAGGCATGCGCGTGGAGGAAGGCCAGATCATGGGCATCCTCGATCCGGTCGATGCCGACGCCCAGCGCGCACTGTCCTCGGCACAGGTGGAATCGGCGCGCACCCAGGTGGCCAACATGCGGGCCCAGCTCACCCAGGCCGAGGCCGAGGCGACGCGCCTGCAGGCGCTGGTCGGCCGGCAGCTGGTCTCGCGCTCGCAGTTCGACCAGGCCGTGGCCAACCGCGATGCGCTGCGCGCGCAGCTGCAGGCCGCGCAACGTGGCGTCACCGTGGCCGAGCGCAACCTGTCCATCGCCGACAACGGCGTGGACAACACCATCGTGCGTGCGCCGTTCGCCGGCGTGGTCACCGCCAAGGCGGCGCAGCCGGGCGAGATCGTCTCGCCGCTGGCCACCGGCGGCTTCACCCGCACCGGCATCGGCACCATCGTCGACATGGAGTCGCTGGAGGTGGAGGTCGACGTGGGCGAGGCCTACATCGGCCGCGTGCAGCCGCACATGCCCGCCGAGGTGGTGCTCAACGCCTACCCGGACTGGCGCATCCCGGCCGAGGTGATCGCCATCATCCCGGCCGCCGACCGCGGCAAGGCCACGGTCAAGGTGCGCGTGGCGCTCAAGGCCAAGGACCCGCGCATCGTGCCGGACATGGGCGTACGGGTGAGCTTCCTGGAAACGCCGCGCGCGGCGAAGGACGACACGCCGCAGGGCGTGCGCGTGCCGGCCGCGGCGCTGGCGCAGCGCGACGGCAGGACCGTGGCCTTCACCGTCGGCGACGACGACAGGGCGAAGCTGCACGCCGTCGTGACCGGCATCGACATGGGCAAGGACCGGCAGGTGCTGTCCGGCCTGGCCGCGGGCGAGAGCGTGGTGCTCGATCCGCCGGCCACGCTGAAGGACGGCGATGCCGTGGCCGAGGCCGGCACCGGGGCCGCGCCATGACCGCGCACCTCGGGGTGACGCAGGAAGCCGGCCGCGCATTCTCCTGCGCGCCGTCCGCCGGGCCCGTGGTGATGCTCAACCTGCCGCGCTTCCGCGCGGTGGCCGATGATGCCGCGCATCCGCAGCTGGGCCCGCCCGCGCCGATCAGCGGCGGGGAGGCCTGCCGCCGCTGCGTGGCGCATACCGCGCCGTTCCTCGAAAAACCGGGCGGCGAAGTGCTGTTCATCGGCCCCGCACGGACCTTCCCGATCGGGCCGGAAAGCGAGCGCCGGGATGCGGCGATGCGGGTGCGCCAACGCGATGCGCAGGCCTTCCTCGCCTTTGCGTCCGACCCGGCCTGCATGGCCGGCACCGGCCACCGCGTGGCGGCGCTGGAGGATTCGCGCCTGCTGCCGCCGACCGAAGGTCCCTGACGTAATCCGCCTCACGCAACGCCGTCGCATCGCTGCACCGCCGTACCGCCGGATCCCCCCGCATCCGGCACCCCGCACCGGCCCGCCGGCGCGAGCGGATCGCCACGCGCCGCCATCCCTGCTTTCCCGAGGACACCGAACATGACCGTACTCGTCAGCCTGCGCGACATCGTCAAGACCTACCAGCGTGGCCCGGAGACGGTGCAGGTGCTGCACGGCATCGACCTGGACATCGAGGCCGGCGACTTCGTCGCGCTGATGGGCCCGTCCGGCTCGGGCAAGACCACCCTGCTCAACCTGATCGGCGGGCTGGACACGCCGACCTCCGGCGAGATCGAGATCGAGGGCGAGCGCATCGACCGCATGGGCGCCGGCCAGCTGGCGCAGTGGCGCAGCCGCCATGTCGGCTTCGTGTTCCAGTTCTACAACCTGATGCCGATGCTCACCGCGCAGAAGAACGTGGAGCTGCCGCTGCTGCTCACCGACCTGCCTGCCGCCGAGCGCAAGCGCCGCGCCAGGATCGCGCTGACCCTGGTGGGCCTGGCCGAACGCGCCGACCACCGCCCCAGCGAACTGTCCGGCGGCCAGCAGCAGCGCGTGGCGATCGCCCGCGCGATCGTCTCCGATCCCACCTTCCTGATCTGCGACGAGCCCACCGGCGACCTGGACCGGCACTCGGCCGAGGAGGTGCTGGGCCTGCTGCAGCTGCTCAACCGCGAGCACGGCAAGACGATAGTGATGGTCACCCACGATCCCAAGGCGGCCGAGTACGCCAGCCACACCGTGCACCTGGACAAGGGCGAGCTGGCCGATGCGCCGGCCGCGCACTGAGCGGAGGATGCGGCCATGAAGTATTTCCCGCTGATCTGGGCGCAACTGTTCCGCAGCCGCACGCGCACCTTGCTGACGCTGCTGTCGGTGGTCACCGCCTTCATGCTGTTCGGCATGCTCGATGCGGTGCGGGTGGCCTTCAATTCCGGCGGCAGCGTGGACGGCGCCAACCGGCTCATCGTCGCCTCGCGCCTGTCGATCACCCAGACCCTGCCGGTCAACCTGCGCGATCGCATCGCCACCGTGCCCGGCGTGCGCGACGTCACCTACGCGATGTGGTTCGGCGGCATCTACCGGGACCCGAAGAACTTCTTCCCCAACTTCTCGGTGGCGCCGAACTTCTTCGACGTGTACCGCGACTACCAGCTGCCGGCCGACCAGCTGGAGGCGTTCAAGGCCACCCGCACCGGCGCGGTGGTCGGCGAGACCCTGGCCAGGGAATTCGGCTGGAAGATCGGCGACACCATCCCGCTGCAGGCCACCATCTTCCCGCGCAGCGGCAGCAACGACTGGCCGCTGCAGCTGGTCGGCATCTTCCGCGCCAAGGATCGCGCCACCGCCGGCAACGAGGAGCGCCAGCTGATGATGAACTGGACCTACTTCGACGAGTCCAACGACTACATCAAGAGCAAGGTCAGCTGGTTCACCGCGACCCTGGACGACCCGGCGCACGCCTCGCGCGTGGCCCAGGCGATCGACGCGCTGTCGGCCAACTCCGACCACGAGACCAAGAGCCAGACCGAGTCGGCGTTCCAGCAGGCCTTCGCCAAGCAGTTCGCCGACATCGGCCTGATCGTCACCTCGATCATGGGCGCGGTGTTCTTCACCCTGCTGCTGCTCACCGGCAACACCATGGCCCAGGCGGTGCGCGAGCGCATCCCCGAGCTGGCCACGCTCAAGACCCTGGGCTTCGGCGACGGCACGGTGCTGTGGCTGGTGCTGGCCGAAGCGGTGCTGCTGGTCGGCGTCGGCGGCGCGGCCGGCATGGGCCTGGCGGCGCTGCTGCTGCCGGCGGTGGCCAGCAGGTCGATGGGCATGCTGCCGGCGCACGTGCCGCTGCAGACCTGGCTGATCGGCATCGGCCTGATCATGCTGATCGGGCTGGTGGTGGGCGTGCTGCCGGCGCTGCGCGCGCAGCGGCTGAAGATCGTCGATGCGCTGGCCGGGCGCTGACCGTGCGCGCCGGGAACGGCGTTCCCGCGCCGGTGCCGGTGCCCGCGACATGAACCCTGGAGAGGCCGCCCCATGAACACGCAATGGCTGTGGAACCTGCTGGTCGTCGTGCTGCTCGCCGCCGGGCTGGGCGCGTGGATCGCGCTGCCGTGGATCGGCGTGGTGGCCCTGGTGCTGGCGGTGGCGGCGTGGCTGGTCGCCACCCGCAGCGGGCGGCTGGCGCTGGAGGCCACGCGCATCGGTATCGCCAGCCTGCCGCAGCGCTGGGGCGCGGCCTCGGTGATCGTGGTCGGCATCGCCGGCGTGGTCGGCGTGCTGGTGGCGATGCTGGCGATGGGCGAAGGCTTCAAGGCGACGCTCGCCAGCACCGGCGACGACACCACCGCAATCGTGCTGCGCGGCGGCTCGCAGGCCGAGACCAACTCGGTGATCCTGCGCGACCAGGTGCCGCTGGTCGCCAGCCTGCCCGGCATCGCCCGCGACGCGAAGGGCCGGCCGCAGGTATCGGCCGAGCTGTCGCAGGTGGTCAACCTGCCGTCGAAGGCCGACGGCACCGACACCAACGTGCAGTTCCGCGGCGTGGGCGACGAGGCCTGGGCGGTGCACGACACGCTGCGCATCGTCGAGGGCCGCGCGTTCAAGCCCGGCCTGCGCGAGATCGTGGTCGGCCAGGGCGCGCGCGGCCAGTTCGGCGGGCTCGACGTGGGCCGCAGCCTGACCCTGGGCAACCAGCAGTGGACCGTGGTCGGTGCCTTCGCCTCGGGCGATGCGCACGACTCGGAGCTGTGGACCGACGCGCAGACCCTGGCCTCCACCTACGACCGCGGCGCCTACCAGTCGATCATCGTGCGCACCGAGGGCAAGGCCGGGTTCGAGCGCTTCAAGGCGGCGATGGCCGCCGACCCGCGCCTGAAGCTGGACGTGGAGACCACCCGCGCCTACTACGCCAAGCAGGGCGGCGGGATGAGCACGCTGATCGCCATCCTCGGCACGGTGATCGGCACGATCATGGCGGTGGGCGCGGTGTTCGGCGCGCTCAACACCATGTACGCCTCGGTCGCCGCGCGCGCGCGGGAGATCGCCACGCTGCGCGCGATCGGCTTCCGCGGCCTGCCGGTGGTGGCCGCGGTGATGCTGGAGACGATGCTGCTGGCCCTGCTCGGCGGCCTGCTCGGCGGCCTGCTCGCCTGGGCGGTGTTCAACAACTACAGCGTGTCCACCATCGGCAGCAACTTCAGCCAGGTGGTGTTCCAGTTCCGCGTCTCGCCGGCGCTGCTGTGGAGCGGGCTGAAATGGGCGCTGGGGATCGGCCTTGTCGGCGGCCTGTTCCCGGCATTGCGCGCGGCGCGCCTGCCGATCACCACGGCGTTGCGCGAGGTGTGAGCCAGCGGGCGGTCCCGTCGTATCGGGGGCCGGACAGGCCGGCCCCCGACGACTCAAAGCACCTTGACCAGCCGCAGCAGCACGCCCAGGTCGCGCTGGAACCCGCCGCGCACCCGCGTCGGGTAGTCCAGCTCGGCCGCAAGGAACGTGGTGCCACCCAGCGGCACGCCGCCGGCCACGCGCCAGGTCCGGCTGTCGGTGCGGTTGCCGGTGGCCACGTCGTCCAGGTAGGACTTGCCGCCGAATGCGGCCGAGTAGCCCACGCTGAGGAACTGGCCAGGCTTCCAGGCATAGGTCACCCAGCCTTGCGCGCTGTAGCTGGGGTCCTGCGACAGGGTCCGGCCATCGCGCGTGGCGTTGCCGTTGTCCTGATGCCAGGTGGCATCGGCGACCAGCTCCACGTTGAGGTGGGCGCCGATGCCCTGCAGGTACCCGAATTGCAGCGTACCGCTCCAGCGGTCGTCGCCCAGGTTGAGGTCGCGGTCGCGGCGGTAACTGCCCGTCGGCGCGTCCACGTAGACGCCCAGACCGAGATGCCGGTTGGCGGTGGCGTCGTCCACGAGGAACACCGTCGTGTTGAAGCGTAGGTTGCCCAGCTGCATGTCATGCGTGCCGCCGAGCGGGGCACCCTGCAGCGAACCTCGGGTGTACTCGCCGAACGGCAGGAGCACGTTCACCACCGTGGTCATGCCGGCCAAGCGAGTCCAGTGGGCGAAGCGAAGCACGCCCAGCGAGGTATGCAGCGCGGTGCCGGCACGTGTTTCGTCGCCGCGGGCATCCACGTAGCGGTCGTAGTCGTCGTCCAGGTAGTAGCCGATGAACACATTGGTGCCGGGCGCCAGCGTGCCGTAGTCGAACGGCTGGGTGTCGATGGCCAGTGCCGGCCGCGCGGCCAGGCCCAGTGCCAGCAGACCGGCCAGCGTGGACATGCGGCCCAGGCCGCGCCTTCTCGATGGATTGCGATTCATGCAGGGTCCCCTCCCGGGCGATGCATGGATGGTTGGGATCAGCGGAAGGTGAACTCGAGCTTGCCCTTGGCGAAGCCCTTGGCATGGAAGATCTGCGAACCCTCGCTTCCGCCCTCGCCGTCGTTGGTCACGATGTACAGGTCGTTGGTGCCGGGACGGAACGTCATGCTGGTGGACAGCAGGTTGTGGCCCTGGTCACGCAGCGGCAGCAGGATCTGGCCGATCGGCTGGCCGTTGCGGTTGAACACCAGCACGCGTCCTTGGGTGTACAGGGCGACGTAGACATTCCCGTCGGCATCGGTGCGCGCCGAATCGGGAGTGCCGCCGACGAAGTGATAGGGCACCGAAGTACCGAACGGGGCGATCTTGGCCGGGGCGGAGAGTGCAACCTTGTGGAGGCGGTTCAGCGAGAACTCGGTGGTCCACAGGGTCTTGCCGTCCGGGCTCAGGGTGATGCCGTTGGCCACCGCCATGTTCGGCAGTACCGGCGTGATCGTCTTCAGGTCCGGCGCGACGTAGTACACGCCTCCGGTCGGCTGCGTGGACGTGCCGCGGAAATCGGTGAAATAGAAGCCTCCTTGCGCGTCGAACTCGAGATCGTCCGGCAACATCCCGCGCGAGGCCGGGACGATGACCTGCTCGTTGCGGCCATCCGGGTCGAACGCGATGATCTCGCCCTTGTCGACGAAGTCGCCGAGACCGGCCACGAAGATGCGGCCGTCCCGGTGGATCGCCAGTCCGGCAGGATTGAGTCCCTTCTTCTCGAACACGGTCGAAAGCGCGTGCTCCGGCGTGAGCTTGAGCACGCGCCCGTTGAACACGTCCACCATCCACAGATTGCCTGCGCGGTCGAACGCCGGACCCTCCAGCTGCAGGCGCTGGTCGGACACCTTGTACCAGGGCTCGGCCACCACCGTCTGCAGGCCCTGCTCGGCCAACGGTATCGGCTGCTGGCTGCGAGAGTAATTGTCGTACGTCAGTGCATCGCCCGCCCATGCCGTGGCTGCCGGCAGCACCAGCATCAGCGCCATGGCGAGCCTGCCGCCTTTGCGCATCACGCCGGTTCTTCTCATCGCTTGTCTCGCTTGCATTGCCTTCCCTCCTCTGCGACGGGCCGGAAACGGCCCTGGAATGCACCGGCCGCGTGCCCGGCCGGGACGGCTTACCGCCAGGCTGCCAGCAAGGCCGGCACGGTCAGCACCGCGGTGTAGAACCCCATGAACTGCGCACCGATGCCGAAGCCGATGGCACGATTGAGCAGGCCGCCGACCAACCCGACGGTGAGTGTCACCAGCAGGCCGACCGCTCCGCCCTCCCACAGGCTGATGGTCACGACCAGGCCGGCGAATACGGCGATGATGGCTTCCTGGCCTACCCGCCGCGTCACGAACGATGCGGCGCGGTGGGCGAAGTTCATCGCGAACGGATAGGCCACCAGGATCGCGATCACCACCGCGGCCAGGCCGTAACCTAGGAACTGCCACGGGCCGAGCAGGGTATGCAGGTTGTGGATCGCGCCGCTGCTCGCGTCGATGGTGAACCGCGGGGGCGCGTTGAACAGCGGCGCGGCAGGACCGACCGCCACCGGACTGAGCGGCAGGCCGAAGGCGACGAGCGGGATCAGCGTCTCGGCGATGTAGGTGGCCTCGGTGACGCCGTTGCGTACCGTGATCATCGAGGTCAGGCGATGGTAGGCGTGGCGGATGCGCATGCCGACGATCTCGCCGAGCACCACGGTCATCGCCACGGGGCTGAACACGAAGGTCGCACTGGAGATGGTCGCGGCGGCCACGGTGTAAGCGCTCTGGCGTGCATCGAGCACCTTCAGCGGATTGGGAAAGTAGCCAGACCAGTCCTTGATGTCCGGGGCCAGGGCCACGCGCCGCGGACCATCGCGACGCATCGCCGCGCGCTCGGACGGGGACAGCAGGCGCACCAGGTCGGCCACCAGCGGCCCGACCGCGATGCCGAGGAAGTAGCTGATGCTCAGCTTGACGCCGTGCGCGGCGGTCATCGCCTGCAGGCCGGCAATCAGGGTGACGAACGGGACCAGCGCCGCCACGGACGCCCAGCGACCCACGGAGAAATAGGCGATGGTCACCGCCGCCAGTGCGAACACCCACGGTGCAGCGTGCTTGATCGCCTCGCCGAACGGGCTCAGTACCAGCGCGAACGCCACCGCCAACGGCACCGCGACCAGCGCGGCGATCACCGAGCCGGAGATCATCTTGCGCAAGGCCACGTGCGGCACGCCGAGCCTGCGCAGCAGGTTGGCCTCGCGCATCAGCGCCGTGGCCATGGTGTCGCCCGGGATGCCCAGCAGCGCGGTCGGCACGGCATGGGTGATGTGCTTGGCCACCGCCGCGGCCATGAAGAAGGCCAGCACTCCCTCCGGTGGCGCGCCGAGCAGCACCACCATCAGCGTCAGCGGGGCGATCGTGGTGGTCTCGTCGGTGCCGGAGACCAGGCCGACCAGGGTGAAGGACACCGCGCCGGCGAGCGCCAGGGCCAACGCGACCAGCAGCACATGCAGCATTGGATCGCTCATCGCCCGCCCTCCGCGCCCGGCTGGGCCCGTTCGAACGCCTCGCGCAGGCCGAGCTGCTCCAGTTCCTGGACCACCACCGCCGGCAATTGGTCGAGCGTGCCCAGTCCGCGCGGTTCGGCGCACAGTTCGGCAATCGCCTCGGCACGCGCCTCGCTGTCCACGCCCGTGGCGGACACGATCCGCTTGGGCGGGAACAGCCACGCACAGACCACGCCCGCCAGCACGCAACCGACCAGGCCGGCGAGCATTGCCCAGGTGCCGGCGACCTGGTCGCCACCGCCGGGCCCGCCCAGCGCGTGCAGTGCGTGCAGCGCGTGCAGCGCCCCGGCGTAGGCCCCCAGGCTGGCACCGACGCCGATGAGCAGGGCGCCGGCAAGGTGGCGCAGGTCCACCGTGTCGCCCCATACCTCGGCCAATGCCTGGCGGCCGCCGGCCGCATTCTCGCGTCGCACCTCTTCGGCACGGACCTCGTCTTTCTCGGTTGTCATGGAGCCCTCCACTCCGATACAGGTGCAGCGACCTCAGCCCGGCGTGCGGTCCGCCCCGGACGCTCGGCGGCGGCGGGCCCGCAATGCCCGCCCGGTACGTGATTCGCCGGCCCGGCCCAGCCAGCCGTCGACCGCATCGCCGGCATCCAGCAAGCGCGCCATATCGACGCCGCACGCAAGGCCCAGTCCTTCGAACAGGTAGACCAGGTCCTCGGTGGCGACATTGCCCGTGGCACCCGGCGAATAGGGACAGCCGCCCAGGCCGGACACGGAACTGTCGAAGCTGCGCAGGCCGTGGCCCAGCGCCTCGACCACGTTGGCCACGCCCATCCCGAAGGTGTCGTGGAAATGGCCGGCCAGCAGGGTCGGCGGCACGTGGGCGAGGCAAGCCTGCAGCATCCGGCCGACCGAACCGGGCGTGCCGGCACCGGTGGTATCGCCCAGGCTTACCTGGTGACAGCCGATATCGTGCAGCCGTGCCACCACCGCCGCCACGCGCGGCGGTGCGACCGCGCCTTCGAACGGACAATCCACCACCGTGGAGACCGCCGCGCGCACGCGCAGGCCCACCGGCAACGCGCGCGCGGCGATGTCCGCCACGCGCTGCAGGCTTTCCTCCACTCCACAGTTCAGGTTGGCGCGACAGAACGATTCGGAGGCTGCGGTGAGCACGGTGATGTCGCGGCAGCCGGCCGCGATCGCCGCGTCCAGGCCCCTCAGGTTGGGCACCAGCGCCGCATGCACGATGCCCGGCGCCGGGGCGCCGAGGCCGGCGAATACGGCTTCGGTATCCGCCATCTGCGGCACCCAGCGCGGCGAGACGAAGGCGCCCACCTCGATCTCGCGCAATCCCGCCCGTTCAAGCGCGCGCACCAGCGCCACGCGATGCGCGACCTCCAATACCTGCGGCTGGTTCTGCAGCCCGTCGCGCGCACCGACCTCGACGATGCGCACGGCATCGGCGGCCGCGGCGGCCATCACCCGCGCAGCTCCGCCAGCAGCTCGGCGGCACGGTCGGCGCGTACGTCGTGCTCGGCCACCATGCGCGCGACCACCGCATCCACTTCCTCGCCGCCGGCCCCGGCCATCAGCGCCACGTTGCGTGCATGCAGGGCCATGTGGCCGCGCTGGATGCCTTCGGTCGCCAACGCACGGATCGCACCCAGGTTCTGCGCCAGGCCCACCGCCACGGCGATCTCGGCCAGCTCCTGCGCCGTCTCCACCCCCAGGATCCGCAGCGCCAGGCGCGCCAGCGGATGGGTCTTGGTGGCGCCACCGACCAGGCCCACGGCCAGCGGCATCTCGATCGTGCCGACCAGCCGGCCACGATGGTCCTTCTCCCAGGTGCTCAACGAACCGTAGTGACCGTGGCGGCCGGCCCAGACGTGGGCGCCGGCCTCGATCGCACGCCAGTCGTTGCCGGTGGCGACGATCACCGGGTCGATGCCGTTCATGATGCCCTTGTTGTGGGTGGCGGCCCGATAGGGATCGACGACAGCGAAGTTGTATAGGTCGAGGATGCGCTCGATCACCTCCTCGCCGGCATACCCGCCGAAGGCCAGCGTCTCCGGCGCCAGCACCATCTGCGCACGGGCCAGGCGCAGGTCGGCCAGGTTGGACAGGATGCGCGCGCGCACGGTGCCGCCGGTGATCCGCTCGACCAGCGGTGCCACCGTTTCGGCCATCGTGTTGACGGTGTTGGCACCCATCGCGTCGCGCACGTCCACCACCAGGTGCACGACGATCATCGCGCCTCGCGGGCTGGACTCGAACACGTGTACCTCGATGTCGCGGCAACCGCCGCCCAGCGCGATCAGGGTCTTGTCGCGGGCATTGGCCGCCTCGATCAGCGCGGCGCGCTCGCGCAGCACGGACTGGCGGGCGTTGTGCGGATCGGGCAGGTCGGTGACCTGGATCTGGGCCCGCATCAACGGGCCGGTGCTCGACGTCAGGAAGCCGCCGGCCGGGCGCGCCAGCTTGGCCATGTAGCTGGCCGCGGCGACGATCGAAGGCTCCTCGACCACCATCGGCACCAGCACGTCGCGGCCGTTGACCTGGAAGTTGGCCGCCACCGCGAACGGCAGCTCGAACTTGCCGACCACGTTCTCGATCATGCCGTCGGCCACCTCCGGCGGCAGTGCCCCCGGATGCGCCAGCAGCGCAAGCTCGTCCGGGCCCAGGCCGAGCAGGGTGCCCAGATGGTCCAGGCGTTGCGACGGGGTGAGCTTCCGGAACTGCGGAAGCCGCGAATCGATCGACATGCAGCATCTCCAAGACGGGGGAACGGCGGACGCCTGCGCGGACAGGCACCGCCGGCAGCGAATCTAGTGGCATCCGCAGGGCGGCATAAAGGTACAGTTGATGGGAACAGTTGGCTTAGACGAAGGGATGATTCCGGGCACGAAATGCCTACTGCAGCGCAGCATCTCGTGCATTCATGCCGGTTGTGTGTTCCCGTTCCATGGGTACAGTTGGTACACACCCCCGGACTACCGACCGTGATGAAGCACACCACCACGCAAGCCGAGCGCATCGCCGCCGACCTGGGCCAGCAGATCCTGGCCGGCACCCTGGGGCCGGGCAGCCGCCTGCCTTCGCTGCGCCAGTACGCCCGCGCCCAGGACTGCGCCAAGAACACGGTCATCGCCGCCTACGACCTGCTGGTGGAACGCGGCCTGGCCGAATCGCACCACGGGCGCGGGTTCTTCGTGTGCGGGGCCCACCGCCAGGCGCCGCGCAAGCGCGAGGACGACGAGGAACAGGTCGGCTACGGCCGCGCCATCGACACCATCTGGTTGATGCGCCAGCAGGCGGTGCGCAAGCCGGGGAGCTCGCACCTGGGGGAAGGCTTCCCGCCGGTGGACTGGTTGATGGACATGCGCCTGGACAAGTTCCAGCGCCAGATCGTGCGCAACGGCATCGGCGGGCTGTTCCGCTACGGCAACCGCTACGGCTATCCGGCGTTGCGCCAGTTGCTGATTCGTCGCCTGGCCGGCTACGGCATCGAGACCGTACCGCGCCAGATCGTCACCACCCTGGGCGCCAACCACGCGCTCGACCTGATCATTCGCCGCTACGTCGCCCCGGGCGATCCCGTCCTGGTCGAGGAACCCGGCTACTACCCGCTGTTCGGCAAACTGCGCCTGCAGGGCGCGCGTCTGGTGCCGATCCCCCGCACCGAGGACGGACCAGACCTGGAAGCGCTGCAACAGGCCCTGGCACGGGAACGGCCGCAGCTGTTCTTCCTGCAGTCGGCGGGGCACAACCCGACCGGAACCGACATCTCCCCGTTCCGCGCACACCGCATCCTGCAGCTGGCCGAGGCCCACGGCACGCTGGTCGTGGAGAACGATGCCCTGGCCGACTTCAAACCGGCCGCCACGCTGCGCCTGTCGGCGCTGGACCAGCTGCGCAACACGCTCTACGTGGGCAGTTTCTCCAAATCGGTGTCGGCGGCACTGCGGGTCGGGTTCATCGCCGGCGACAAGACACGCATCGAGGAGCTGGCCGACCTGAAGATGCTCCTGCACATCGCCGGCAGCGAATACGGCGAGCGGATCATGGAAGTGGTGTTGCAGGAGGGCAACTTCCTCCTGCACACCACCCGCCTGCAGGAGAAGCTGCGCGTCGCCACCGAGGCCGGCCGGCAGACCCTGCATTCACTGGGCGCACAGGTCTACGGCAACCCCGGCCACAGCCTGTACCTGTGGGCGCGCTTCCCGGACATAGACGACACCCGCCAGCTCACCGAACGGTTGCTGCCGCGCGGCGTGGTCCTGGCGCCCGGAGCCGTGTTCCACACCGCCTCGCACATCGTCTCGCCCTGGACCCGGCTCAATGTCGCCTACCTGCAGGACCCGGTCTTCCTGGAAAGCATGCGCGCGGCGCTGGGGCGCGACTGATCCGCCGGCCTCAGCCCATGGCGCGGCTGGCCCGGGCACGCCACAGGCCCTCGCCGGCGAACAGCAGCAGGCCGGCCCAGATCGTGGCGAAACCCAGCGCGCGGCCGCCATCGAAGGGCTCGCGGAAGAACAGCAGGCCCAGCACCAGCTGCAGGCTCGGCGCGATGTACTGGAACAGGCCGACCAGCGAGAGCGGGATGCGCCGCACGCCCCAGGCGAAGCCGACCAGCGGCACCGCGGTGACCACACCGCCGAGCACCAGCAGCAGGTCGGTGGCCGTGCTCCAGCCCTGCAGGAAGCCGCCGCCATGGCTGTGCCCGCACCACAGCAGGTAGCCCAGCGCCGGCAGGAACAGGTACACGCTCTCCGCGCCCAGGCCGGCCACCGCGTCCACGTCGATCAGCTTGCGCAGCAGGCCGTACAGGCCGAACGAGGCGGCCAGGCCCAGGGCGATCCACGGCATCCCGCCCGCACTCCACGCCAGCCAGACCACGCCCAGGGTGGCGCAGGCCACCGCCAGCCACTGCAGCGGGCGCAGGCGCTCGCCGAGCACGGCCACGCCCAGCACCACGTTGACCAGGGGATTGATGAAGTAGCCCAGGCTGGTCTCGATCACGTGGCCGGCATTGACCGCCCAGATGTACAGGCCCCAGTTGAAGGCGATCAGCAGGCTGGTCACGGCCAGCACCGGCAGCGCGCGGGGCCGTGCGGCCAGCGCCCGCCACCAGTCCAGGCGCCGCGCCAGCAGCAGCCAGCCGACCACCAGCACCGTGCTCCAGACCACGCGGTGGGCCATGATCTGCAGCGCCGGCACGTCCGCCAGCAGGTGCCAGTACAGCGGCACCAGGCCCCAGATGACGAAGGTGCCGGCGGTGATCGCCACCCCGGCCCGGTCCAGTCCGCCGCCGCTCACCGGCGTGCCAGCCGCGCGAGGTTGATCGCCACCACTCCCGCCAGGATCACCGCCATCGCGCCCAGTTCGCGCGCGTCCACGCGTTCGCCGGCCAGGGCCACGCCCAGTCCCACGGCGATCACCGGGTTGACGTAGGCATAGCTGCCGGCCAGCGCCGGCCGCACCCGCGGCAGCAGCCACACGTAGGCGCTGAAGGCCACGATCGAGCCGAACACCACCAGGTAGGCCAGCGCGGCCAGGCCGGACGCGGCGGGCCAGGCGGCCAGGCGTTCGCCGCGCAGCCAGGCCGCGGCCAGCAGCGCCGTGCCGCCGCACAGCATCTGCATCGCCGCGTTCATGAACGGCGGCGCCAGCGCCTTGCCGCGGCTCCATACCGAGCCCCAGCTCCAGGCCACCGCGCCCACGATCAGCGCGACCATGGCGGATACGCTGGCGGTCAGCGCCGCGCTGCCGGCATTGAGCCAGACCACGCCGGCGAAGCCGAGCACCAGCCCGGCGCCCTCGATCCGCGTCGGCCGTTCGCCGCGCAATGCCGAGAACAGGCCGATCCACAACGGTACCGAGGCGATCGCCACCGCCGCCAGCCCCGAAGGCACCGTCTGCTCGGCGATGCACACCAGGCCGTTGCCCAGCCCCAGCAGCATCACCCCCATCACCGCGCTGTAGCCCCACTGCCGCCGCGTCGGCGCGGCCATGCCGCGCAGGCGCAGGAACGCGTACATCAGCGCGCCGGCCAGCAGGAAGCGGATGCCGGCCATCAGCAGCGGCGGCCATCCGCCCTGCAGCGCCAGGCGGATGGCCAGGTAGGTCGAGCCCCACACCACGTAGACCAGGGCCAGGGCGATGGCCACCTGCAAGGTGCCGGGGACGGCCGGGGAGCGTTCGGTGGAGGACATGCCTGCATCCGTGCGTAAGGCAGGCGATTCTAGCGGCGTTCGCCTGGCACGGCAGGCGGCGTCGCCGGTGCCGCGCGCCCGCTGCCGGCAGCGGGCCCTCCGGCGGATCGGGTCGGCGGCCGACACGGCTTCAGCGGCGCGCGCCCTCGCTGGCCTCGCGCGCGGCGCGGAACTCCGAGCCTTCCTGCCATTGCGGCCATTGCCGGCCCTCGGCCAGTTCGCGCGCCAGCGCATGCACCAGTTCGGTGTCGGCGGCGTGGCCGCGCGCGTCCCACTGCGGCGTCCAGCGGTCGCAGGGCTGGTGGTAGCAGTCGGCGAAGTAGCGCTCGCGCAGCGCGCTGCCGGCCTCCACGCCGCCCTCGAGCCGGTCCAGGCCGGGGCCGATGGTGATCGCCGGCACGCCGAAGCGGGCGAAGGCGAAGTGGTCGGCGCGGTAGAAGAAGCCCGATTCCAGGTGCGGGTCGGGCGTGTAACTGCGCCCGGCCGCCGCCGCCACCCGGGCCAGGTCGCCCTCCAGGCTGACGTGGCCCAGGCCCCAGGAGGCGATGTCGCGGGTCGGCCCGTCCGGGCTGAACATCTCCATGTTGAGCACGGCCACGGTCCGGTCCAGCGGCGCCAGCGGGTGGGCGGCGTAGTAGCTGGCGCCGAGCAGGCCCTTCTCCTCGGCGGTGAAGGCGATGAAGTACAGCGTGCGCGCCGGGCGCGGGCCGGCGGCGAACACCCGCGCCAGCTCCAGCACGCTGGCCACGCCGGTGGCGTTGTCCACCGCGCCGTGGCGGATGCGGTCGCCGTCGGCGCCGGGTTCGCCGATGCCGAAGGCGTCCCAGTGGGCGGACACGATCACCGTCTCCTGCGGGCGGCTGGCGCCTTCCAGCCGCGCCACCACGTTGCGGGTCACCACCCGCTGGCGGCGTAGCCCGAAGTCCACCGACAAGGTGGCATCGCCCAGCGCCAGCGGGCGGAAGTCCGGCCGCTGCGCGGCGCGCTTGGCCGCCTCGAAGTCCAGCCCGGCGCGCTGGAACAGCGACACCGCCAGGGCGCGCTGCATCCAGCCGCGCACCGGCACATGCGCGGCCAGCGCCTCGGCCTGCGGCCGCTCGATGTCGAACACCGGCGACAGCCCCGAGCTGCGCACCGTGTTCCAGCCGTATGCCGCCGGCGCGGTCTCGTGCACGATCAGCACGCCGGCCGCGCCGCGCCGCGCGGCTTCCTCGTACTTGTAGGTCCAGCGGCCGTAGTAGGTCACCGCCTTGCCGTCGAACGCCCCGGCCTGGGCGGCCTCGAAATCGGCATCGTTGATCAGCACCACGGCGACCTTGCCGCGCAGGTCCACGTCCTTGTAGTCGTCCCAGTGGCGCTCGGGCGCGTGGATGCCGTAGCCCACGAACACCAGCGGCGCGTCTTCCAGGTGCACCCGCGCGACCGGGCGCAGGCTCTGCAGCACCACGTCCTCGCCGTTGGCCAGTGCCTGGTCGCGGCCGGCGATGCGCAGGTGCGCGCGCACCGGCCCGTCCACCTCGGCGCGCACCAGCGGCACCGACTGGGTCCAGCCGCCGTCCTCGCCGCCGGGCTGCACGCCGGCACGGGCGAACTGCTCGACCAGGTAGGCGACCGTGCGGTCCTCGCCCGGGGTGGCCGGTGCGCGCCCCTGGAAATCGTCGGAAGCGAGGATGCGCACGTGCTCGGACAGCGTCTGCGGATCGATCGCCAGGGCCGCATCGTTGGCCGCCTGCGCGCTGCCGCCGGCGAACAGGCAGGCGGACAGCAACAACATGCGCATCGGGTTCATCGCGGCGGTCAGGCAGGCAAAGGGGCGCCATTCTATGCCGCGGGCACCCGCGCCCGCGACGGTCCGGCGGCGGCGCCGCTCAGCGCCGGTCACGATCGAGCCAGCAGGCCAGGCCCTGCGCGTTGAGCTCGATGTCCCCGTGCAGCACCTGCTCGATGGCGGCCTCGTCCAGGGCGCAGCCATGGGCGCGGGCGCGCTCCACGTACAGGTCGGTGAGCAGTTCCAGCAGGCAGTCGTGGCGGTCCGCGCGCTCGTCGCACTCGCGCGCCAGCGCGGTCATCGCGTCGATCTGCTCGTGCAGGTCGGCGGCCAGGCGCGCCAGCTCCTGCACCCGGCCGTAGTGGGTCAGATACATGGCCTGCGGCGCGCGGGCCATCAATCGCTCGATCGAGGCGTGCATCGCCTCCGGCTCGAACTGCACCGGCGAGGAGGTGGGGAACACGAACGGCCCGCCGGCGCTGTCCAGCTCGCGGTAGGAGATGCCGAAGGTGTCGCCGGAGAACCAGCTGTGGCTGCGCGCGTCCCACACGCACAGGTGGTGCCTGGCATGGCCGGGCGTGTCGATGCATTCCAGCGCGCGGCCGGCCAGGTCCACCACGTGGCCGTCGCCGGCCGCCACCACGCGCTCGGCCGGCACCGGCACGACTTCGCCGTAGTCGCGGGCCATGGCTTCCTCGCCATAGACCGCGGTGGCCCCGGCGACCAGGACCGCCGGGTCGATCATGTGGCGCGCCCCGCGCGGGTGCACGACCAGGCGCGCGTGCGGCAGCGCCTGCATCAGCGCGCCGGCGCCGCCGGCATGGTCCAGGTGCACGTGGGTGAGGATCAGCCAGTCCACCGCCTCGGGCCGCAGGCCGGCCGTATCCAGCGCGGCGAGCATGGCCGGCAGCGAGCGCCCGGTGCCGCTGTCGATGAAGGCCCCGCGCCCGTGCTCGACGACCAGGTAGGCCGCATCGAAGCGCGGCCGCTGGAAGCCGGTATCGATGGTATGGATGCCATGCTCGACGGCCATCGGGATCCTCCATGTCGGAAGCCCCCGATTCTAGGCAGGACCGTGCGCCGGCAGGATCCGGCTTTGGTCGCATCCGCCGGCGCGGGCCTCAGTCGACCTGGTCCAGCTGACGCAGCGCGTCGAGCACCTCGGCCTGCGGTGCCAGCAGCTCCAGGTCCTGGAGCGCGGCGGTATCGTCGCCGGCCTGGCGCAGCGCGGCGATGCGCTGGCCGGCCTCGCGCGGCGAGGCGAACCCGGGACTCTGCGCCAGCACCGTGCCCTCGGCGTCGGCCAGCTTGAAGTAGAAGCGGCCATCGGCCTCGCGGTACTGCTTGAACGCCGGCAGCGCGGCCTTGCCGGCCTTCTTCCTCGGCGCCGCCACCGGCACCGTGGCCAGGTTGCGCAGCCCGACCGCGTCGCGCAGCCGCGCCAGCAGCGGGATGGCGTACTTCTCGCGCAGGCGGCGGCCGCCGTCGCGCAGGATGTCCTCGATGTCCCCGGGCCGGGCGATCAGATCGAGGTAGCGCGCGCGCATCGGCGCGATCTCCGCGTCGATGCGCTCGAACAGCTGCTGCTTGGCCTCGCCCCAGCCGATGCCGTCGGCGAAGGCCTGGGCGAAGCGCGCGGTTTCCTGTTCGCTGGCGAAAGCCTGGTAGAGCTGGAACAGCGCCGAGCCCGCGGTGTCCTTGGCCTCGCCCGGCGCGCGCGAGTCGGTGACGATGGAGAAGATCAGCTTCTTCAGCTCCTCGCGCGGGGCGAACAGCGGGATCGTGTTGCCGTAGCTCTTGCTCATCTTGCGCCCGTCCAGGCCGGGCAGCGTGGCCACGTGCTCGTCCACCAGCGCCTCGGGCAGCACGAAGAACTCCTGGCCGTAGACGTGGTTGAAACGCTGGGCGAAATCGCGCGCCATCTCGATGTGCTGGATCTGGTCGCGCCCCACCGGCACCTTGTCGGCATTGAAGATCAGGATGTCGGCGGCCATCAGCACCGGGTACATGAACAGCCCGGCGGTGATGCCGGCATCGTCGTCCTCGCCCTCGGCGCGGTTCTTGTCCACCGCCGCCTTGTAGGCATGGGCGCGGTTGAGGATGCCCTTGCCGGCCACGCAGGTCAGCAGCCAGGTCAGCTCGGTGGTCTCGGGCACGTCGCTCTGGCGGTAGAACCACACCTTGCCCGGGTCCAGCCCGGCGGCCAGCCAGGTCGCGGCGATCTCCAGGGTGGAGCGCTGGGTCCGGTCCGGGTCCTGCGCCTTGATCAGGCTGTGCAGGTCGGCCAGGAAGTAGAAGCTCTCGGTGCCCGCGGCGTGGCTGGCCTGGATGGCCGGGCGCACGGCGCCGACGTAGTTGCCCAGGTGCGGGGTGCCGGAGGGGGTGATGCCGGTGAGGACGCGGGTGGTCATTGCGGGGAAGCGCGAAGCGGAATCGGTCGCGCCAGTTTACCCGCCCCGCCACCCCGCCCGGGCGCCCGCCATGACGGCGGCACGCCCGGCCCGGCCTCAGTGCTTGTCCTGCTTGCGCAGCTCGTGCTCGAACTCGCTCACCGCCTTGTCGGCCTGGTCGCGGTCCCAGCCGTAGCGCTCCTGCAGTTTGCCGGACAGGTACTGCGCATCGCCCTGCAGCACCTTGAAATCGTCGTCGGTCAGTTGGCCCCACCGGGCCTTGAGCGTGCCTTTGAGCTGGGTCCACTTGCCGGCGATGATGTCGGTATTCATGGGCCTCTCCTTCGATGCGCCGGCGACGATGCCGGCATGGCCACCCTCCCATGGCCGCCATTCGCTGCGGGTCAAGCCGGTGTGCAGCCCGGATAACATCCGCGGCGCAGGGCAGCGAACAAGCCGGCCAGGCAACCGTCCATCGGCCCGGACGTGAAGTACGACAGCGGCAAGGGCTGGCTGGTGACGGCCAAGTACGCGCCGGAATTCGACGTGCGCAATCGGCCGCAGGGCGCGGTGTTCACGGTCAAGGCGATCTTCCCGCTGTAGCCCCGGGCTGCGTGCAGGCGCGCCTCGCCCGCCTGGTTCGTCCGGCCCGGTCCACTTCGGGCCGGCACGAAGCGTGCCGCCGCCTGCCCGCGGTGACGAGGTCCACGCCGGCGACGACGGATGCGGGTCGAGTCCCAGGGGATGCCGGCCGCGCCGACCACGAAGTGCTTCCCCAAAAAAAACGGGCGGGCCATGGCCGGCCCGCCCGCTTGCTCGTCGACTTCAGCTGGACTTACTTGTGCTGGTCGGCGGTGCCTTCGATCTTCTCGCCCGCCTTCTGCACGTCCTTGCCCGCACCGGCCACGGTGTTGCACGCGGACAGCACGCCCGCCGAGAACAGTGCCAGCAGCATCAGGGCCACGATCTTCTTCATCGTCTTCTCCTCGGTGTTTGGTAATGCACAGCGGTGGATACCGCCCCTTTCTTCCCGACATGCGGTGGCATGTCCTGGTATCGCCCGCCTCCGCCGACATTCGGTTGCGTATGTCGTTGCAGGCTTAGGGCCAATCTGACGGGCGCGGCGTGCAACCGGCGTGAACGGGACCCCGCCTCGTTCAGCTTTCGCGCCCGCGCATCAGCGTCGACTTGCCGAACAGGCTCTCCACCAGGTCCACGGCCAGCTCGGCGGTGGCATTGCGCACGTCCAGCACCGGATTGAGCTCGACGATGTCCAGCGATGCCATGCGCCCGGTGTCGGCGATCATCTCCATCACCAGCTGCGCCTCGCGGTAGGTGACGCCCCCGGGGACGGTCGTCCCCACGCCCGGCGCGATCGCCGGATCCAGGAAATCGACATCGAAGCTCACGTGCAGGTGCGCGTCCGGCTCCAGCCCGTCCAGGGCCTGCGCAAGCGCGTGGCGGATGCCGAATTCGTCGATGTAGCGCATGTCGTACACGTCCACGCGATGCTGGTGGATCAGGCGCTTCTCCTCCGGATCGACCGAGCGGATGCCGATCTGCCGCACTTGCGCCGGCGTGATCGCCGGCGCCTGGCCGCCCAGTGCGGTGAGCGCATGCGGCCCCAGTCCGCACAGGCAGGCCACCGGCATGCCATGCACGTTGCCCGAGGGCGTGACCGCGCTGGTGTTGAAGTCCGAGTGCGCATCCAGCCACAGCACCCGCAGCGGCCGCCCCACCTCGCGGCAGTGGCGTGCCACCGCGGTCACCGACCCGATCGCCAGGCAGTGGTCGCCGCCGAGCATCACCGGCATGCGGCCCTGGCGCAGCTCGGCCAGGCTCGCTTCCATCAGCGCCCGGTTCCAGGCCACCACCTCGTCGAGGTGGCGATAGCCCGCCACTGGCGCTTGCCAGGGATTGCGCGGTCCCTCCAGGTTGCCCAGGTCGCGCACGTCCACCCCGTGCGCGACCAGCGCCTCGGCCAGTCCTGCCAGGCGCAGGGCCTCAGGCCCCATCCGTGCGCCACGATGGCCGGCGCCGACATCCGTCGGCACGCCGATCAGGGATACCTTTCCTGCGGGGCGATGGGCCACCGTACTCTCCTCTCTTGCGGGGCCGCCATGCTAGGCGAGCGCGCCGCCGCAGGCCCGCGGCAGTGCAAAAACCCACCCGTCCCGCCATCGATGGCAGGTGCGCCGTCACCGGGTGGAGGCGGGGTCAGACCAGTTGCGCGCGGCTGACCGCACCCATCGATTCGGCGGCCCTGGCGAGCGAATTGGCCGCGGCGCAGGGATCGTGGCTGCGCCCGGCGACATCCTCCAGGATGCGCTGGTACACGCTCCAGAACTCCGGCCCGCTGCCGTAGCGGCGGTGGCTCTCGCGCAGCTCGCTCAAGCTGGCGTCAGACAGGCAATGCACGTCGTGTCGCATGACGACTCCTCCTGCGCTGATCCCCTGTCGCAGCAACATACCCGAGGGGACATTGCAATTTCGTTACCGCGGCCAAGCTTCCGAAAAGCGCAGGCGCACCTGGTCTCAGCAGGCAAGCCGTTGTTTCAAAAAAATATTCGTGGATGACAGGGGCCACCCTTGCTGGCAAAAGACGGAAAAATGAAGAGAGCAAGCCGCGGGTGATGGACCGGGCCGGCCGGACCACCCCATGTCGCGCCTCCGCATCCTGTGAAGCGGTTCTTCCGCCACGAGCGTCTGCCGAGGAATAAGGAGCAAGGCGGCAGCGCGATTCCAAAGCGTGATCCCGCTGCATGCCACGTGGCACGGGACAGGTGGAATGCCTTCCTTGTCCGATCAGGCGCTGCTCACTTCCTGGAACCCAACGACCGCACGATCGCGGCCAGGAAGGAAAGACCGAAGACAACCATTGCCAAGAACAGAACCACGATGCCCGCAGCGATGATCATTGCGTGTTTCCTCGCTTCTCGATGCCACCCACCTGCCGTCCGGGCGACTTGCCAGGCGGATCGTCCCAGCCCAGGCCTTCCGCCTTGCGATACCCGCCCCGTCGGTATCCGCGGTGCTGCACCAGCGACGATGCCCACCATGGCGCACGCTAACCTTCCACGATGGCCGTGACGAGCAGCGGCGATGAAGACACGCCAATGAATCGAGGAATGGTGCCGCTTGTCCGAATCGAACGGACGACCTGCTGTTTACAAGGCAGCTGCTCTACCAACTGAGCTAAAGCGGCACGGGGCGGCGCACGTGCGGGAGACGTCGGATTCTAGCGCAGCCCCGCGCAGTCCAGCGAACGCGCGGCTACGCCGCGCAGGGCCGCGCGCGTCTGTCCCTCACCCAGGCGGGCATCCACCCACCACTGGCTGGCAGCCGGTGCCGAGGGCTCGATCCTGGCCGGAAAGCCCGCGGCCACCAGGCGCTGCCGGTGCTGTTCGGCACGCTCGCGGCTGCTGAACTGCCCCAGCGCGATCGTGCTGCGCCCATCCTGGGCGAGGACGTAGTAGTCGCTGAACCCGGCGGCGACGATGCGCGCGGCCACGGCCTTGGCCGCATCGCGGTCGCCGTCCACCGGCAGCAGGACCCGGAACCCCTTCGGCTCGTCCGCCTGCTCGCGCATCCGGCTCTGGGCCAGCCGCCCCTCCAGCCGGGCGACGGCGGCCTCGGCCGCCGCCCGCTCGGGGAACGGCCCCAGGCTGGCGCAGACCGGCCTTGCGGCCACGGCCGGCGGCGGTGGCGGAGGCGCCGCGACGGGCAGGGATTCGACCGGCGGCCGTGCCGGGGCGGCGACTACGCTGGCAGCCGGCTTCGGTGCATCGGCAGGGGCAGCCGCCGGGCTGGCCGGTGCCGCGGCGGATGGCGGCACGGTGGCCGCGGGCGCCGCCGGCATGGCCACCAGTTGCAGGGTCGGCACGCCCGGCGAAGGGGGCGGTACCGGCACAGGCACGGCATCGGAGCGGGTGACCCACCACAGGGCCACGCCCAGGTTGAGGACGACGAGCAGGACGATCAGGGCACGCATCGGCATGCGGCGATTCTAGGGGCTGGCCCCGTCGTCGTGCGTGGCCCAGATCGCAAGGCCGTCGAGCACCATCGACGGCCATAGCCGCGCCTGCGGCAGGACGGTCCCCAGTTCCGGCGCGCCGCCGCCGTGCAGCAGCACCCGCGGCTCCCGGCCCAGGCGCTCGGCTCCCAGCCGCTGGCTGCGTTCGACCAGGGCGGCGGCCGCGCCCAGGCAGCCGGAGGCCAGGGCATCGTCGGTGTCGGTGGCGAACTCCACATAGTCGCCGCCGCTGGCCGGCAGCTGCACCGCCCGCTGGTGCAGGGCCTCGCGCATGGTGGTGGGCGAGGCGGCGATGCGCCCGCCCAGGTGCGTGCCGCCGGCGTCGAGCAGGTCCAGGGTGAGGGCGGTGCCGACCCCGACCACCAGCGCGTCGCCGTCCTCCCGGCGTGCCGCCAGCAGCGCCAGAAAGCGGTCCACGCCGAAGCGCGCCGGCTGCGCATAGGCGATGCGCACGCCGGCGCAGGCCGGCGCGGTGCGGACGATACGCACCCGGGCAAAGCGCTGTTCCAGGGCCTGCAGCACGTTCGCGGTGAGCGCCGGTGCCGCCACGCTGGCCACCCAGGCGGTATCCCCGCGAGGCAGGGCCTGCACGTCCATCGCCTCGGCCCCGTGCGCCCACACCTGCGCGGCGCCGGCGCGGCCGTCCTGCAGCGGCGCGTACTTGAACCGGGAATTGCCCAGGTCGAACAACCACTGGCTCATGCCGCCCTCACGCTGACTTCGCCGGCATGGAACACCTGCACGCTACCGTCGCGCGCGCGCAGGCGCAGGCCGCCGTCGTCGGCCAGGCCCTCGGCCACCCCTTCGCGGACCTGGCTGCCGTCGAGCACGCGCACCGCGCGGCCGGCCAGGGCATCCAGCGCCGCATAGCGCGGCAGGAACGGGGCCAGGCCCTCGGCATCGAACTGTTCCAGCGCCGGCAGCAGCCGCGAGAGCACCGCCGCCGCCGCCGCGTTGCGCCGCACCGGCGCCGGCACGAGCGCGGACAGCTGTGCCCACGGCTGGTCGATGGTCGCGGCGACGCCGGCCGGCATGCGCACGTTGAGGCCCAGCCCGACCACCGCGCGCGCGGTGCCGGCGAACTCGCCGCCGCCCTCGACCAGCAGGCCGCCGAGCTTGCGCCCGTCCACGACCAGGTCGTTGGGCCATTTCAGCCCGACCCCGGCCGCGCCGTGCGCACGCAGCGCCTCGGCCACGGCCACGCCGGCGGCCAGGCTGAGCCCGGCCAGGCCGGCCAGGCCGCCGCCGAACCCGCGCGACACCGACAGGTACAGATGCGCGGCCAGCGGCGAGGCCCAGCCGCGGCCGCGGCGGCCACGCCCGCCGCGCTGGCCCTCGGCCATCAGCACGCGGGCGCCGCGCGCCGGTACCGGGCGCTGCAGCAGCGCACTGTTGGTCGAATCGATCATCCAGACCACCTCCAGCCCGGCCAGCGCGGCGGCCGCGGCGGGCGCCAGCGCCTGCTCGATGGCCGGGGCGTCGAGCAGGTCCAGCGGCGCGGCCAGCGCATAGCCCTCGCCCGCCTTGCCGCCGATCTCCACGCCGGCCGCGCGCAGCCCGCGGATGCGCTTCCATACCGCCGCACGCGTCACGCCGAACGCGCGCGCCAGCGCGTCGCCGGAATGGCAGCCGGCTTCCAGCTGGAGCAGCAGCTCTCGATCGTCCAAGGCGGTTCCGGGGGAAAACGAACGCGCCATTATGGCGGAGCGCCCCGCGCACGCCCAACACGCCCGGGGAAATGGGGCTAGAATCGACCGGATCCTGTCGTGGGAGCCTTGCCCATGCACCGTCATGTTTGCCGCCTGCTCTTCCTGCTGCTGCCGGTCTTCGGTGCGCGGGCATCGGACGTGCCTGCGCTGAGCCACGGCTGCACCTACGGCGCCGACACCGCGCACGACCCGGACGCGGCCTCGGCCACGATCCCGGGCGCGTCCCGCACCGCACCGCGCGCCATCGCCCCGGGCGTCACCACCGGCGGCGGCAGCGACGGCGAGTCGTTGCTGCCGCGCAGCCGGCTGCCGCGCTGGCACAGCTTCCTGCCCGGCATGTTCCGCTGAGGTCCGTTTGGGCCTGGCTTCCCTGTTCGGCTGGCTGCGGCCGGCGCCCATCGACGCATCGCTGTGGCAGGCCCAGCGCGACCGCTGCGCCTGGATCGCAGGGCTGGACGAGGTGCGCCAGGCGCGCCTGCACGCGCTGGCCGCACGCTTTCTGCACGAGAAGACCATCTCGCCCGTCGACGGCCTGCAGCTGACCGACGGCGACCGGGTGCTGCTGGCGGCGCTGTGCTGCCTGCCCCTGCTGGAGTTCGGTGCCGGTGGCCTGCGCGGCTGGTCGCAGCTGATCGTCTATCCGGATGCGTTCCGCGTGCACCGCAGCCACATGGACGCGGCCGGCGTGCTGCACGAATGGGACGACGAGCTGATCGGCGAGGCCTGGGATGCCGGTCCGCTGATCCTGTCCTGGGCCGACGTCGAAGCGGACCTGGCCGAGCCCGATGCCGGGTTCTGCGTGGCGGTGCACGAGATGGCGCACAAGCTCGACGCGCTCGACGGCGCGCTGGACGGCACCCCGCCGCTGCCGCACGCCTGGCAACGGCAGTGGGCCCACGATTTCCAGCAGGCCTTCGATGCGATGAACCAGGCGCTGGACCGGCATCGCTACCGCGGCACGATGGATACCTATGCGGCCGAGTCGCCGGAGGAGTTCTTCGCGGTGGCGTCGGAATACCACTTCTCCGCGCCGCACCTGCTGCAGGCACAGATGCCGGACGTGGCCGCGCACCTGCAACGCTTCTACGGCGCCGCGCCGCAATTGCGTTGAACCGGCTCAGCGCAGGCCGGTGGGCACCGGCCCCGGCGGGGTCCCCAGGCCCGGGCGCTGGCGTACGAACACCTCGTCGCTGTCGCGCCCCGGGACCAGCGGCAGCGGCGTGGCCAGCCCGTCCACCTCGGGACTGAGCGGCTGCGGCAGCGGCCCTTGCGACGCCGGGTCGGCGATGCGGCGCGCCTGGGCCACCACGTCCTGGTCCGCGTCGAGGTGCGCGGTCACCCCGCGCAACCAGCGCACGTCCTCCAGGTTCCAGTGGTACTGCGCGGCCTCGCCGGCCAGCGCGGTGATGCCCACCAGCAGCGCGCACAGGAACAGCCGGTACAGGCCATCGCCCAGGCGCCGCCACGGACGGTCGGGACGGGCTTGCGGTTCGGGAAGGTCGGACATGGTCGCGGTTCCTGGGCGCCTGGCCGCCAGTATCCACACCGCCGATGGCAGGGATTTGAACGGCGCCCGCCGCCGCCGGTGCCGTTCAGGCCCGGCTAGGGACCGGGCGGCAGCACGACCTCGAACCGGGCCCCGCCCAATTCTTCCGAGCGGGTCACCTGCAGCAGGCCGCGATAGCCCTTGACCAGGTCCTGGACGATGGACAGGCCGATGCCGTGTCCCTGCACCCGCTCGTCGCCGCGCACGCCCCGCTGCAGCACGCGGCTCACGTCCTCCGCGGCGATGCCGGGGCCATCGTCCTCGACCACCAGGGTCAGGCCGGTGCGGGCCTCGCGGCCATCGCGCCGCCCGCCGGACACGCGCACCCGCGCGGTCAGCAGCACGCGGTGGTGGGCCCACTTGAAGGCGTTCTCCAGCAGGTTGCCCAGCAGTTCCTGCAGGTCGCCGGGCTCGCCGTGGAAGCTGGCGCCCTCGTCGAGCTCGAACTCGCACAGCACGCCCTTGGCGGCGTAGACCTTCTCCAGTCCGCGCACGATCTCCTCGGCGGTGGATTCGATCGGCACCGGCGCGGAGAACAGCTTGTGGCCGCTGGAGGCCGCGCGCGCCAGCTGGTAGGACACCAGGTCGTTCATGCGCCGCAGCTGCAGGTCCATGTCCTGGCGCAGTTCCTCGCCGCTGGCACCGCTGTCGAGCTGGGTGCGCAGCACCGCCAGCGGCGTCTTCAGGCTGTGCGCCAGGTCGGCCAGGGTGTTGCGCTGGCGCTCCAGGTTCTCGCGCTCGCTCTCGATGAAGGCGTTGATGCTGTCAGTCAGCGGTTCCAGCTCGCGCGGGTGGCGCTCGCTCATGCGCGAGGCCTCGCCGCGCTGCACCTTGGTCAGCTCGTTGATCACCCGCTGCAGCGGGCGCAGGCTCCATTGCAGGATGAAGGTCTGCAGCAGCAGCAGCACCACGCCGGCGCTGCCCAGGTAGAACCACACCCGGCTGCGGAACACGCGCAGCTGCGCGCCCAGCGCGCGCGCGTCTTCCATCACGTAGATGGTGTAGGGAAACTCGCCTTCGCCGTTGTTGTCCCCGCCCCAGACCAGGCCCATGCCGTAGCGGTAGACCTGCCCGGGCGAACCGTCGATCTGGGTCATCGGCAGCGGCCCCTGGAACACCTCCTGGCGCGCGTCCAGCAGCGCCCCCGGGGGCGGCAGCAGCGGCCCCTCGGCCGACATCGAGCGCCAGTAGTCGCCGGCGCGCACCACCTCGGCATACAGGCCGCCGCCGGGCACGTCGAAGCGCGGGTCCGGCGGCAGCTCGCGGATGTACAGCGAGCCGTCGCGCAGGAACTCGATGTTGCCGGCGTAGGCGGTGGCGTAGTTCTTCAGGCGCTCGCGCAGGTTGTTCTGCGCGGTGTCGGCGAAGGCGGCATCGAGCGCGTAGCCGGCCAGCGCCAGGAACGCGACCAGGCTGAGGCTGGCCGCCAGCAGCTGTCGTGCCTTGAGCGAGCGTGGCCGCCAGTGGCCGAACGTGCGGATGCGCCCGAATGCCACGCGCCCGTGCCTGCCGTCAGCCCTCGGTGCGCGGAATGGCGAAACGGTAGCCGCGTCCGCGCACGGTCTCGATCGGCTTGAGCTCGCCGTCCGGATCCAGCTTCTTGCGCAGGCGGCCGATGAACACCTCCAGCACGTTGGAGTCGCGGTCGAAGTCCTGCTGGTAGATGTGCTCGGTCAGGTCGGCCTTGGAGACCAGTTCGCCGGCATGCATCATCAGGTACTCGAGCACCTTGTACTCGTAGCTGGTCAGGTCCACGTTCTGGCCGTTGACGCTGACTGTCTGCGCGGCCAGGTCGAGCGCGACCGGGCCGCACTCCAGGGTCGGCTTGCTCCAGCCGGCGGCGCGGCGCACCAGTGCGTTGACGCGCGCCAGCAGCTCCTCCACGTGGAAGGGCTTGACCAGGTAGTCGTCGGCCCCCTGCTTGAGGCCCTCGACCTTGTCCTGCCAGCTCGAACGCGCGGTCAGGATCAGGATCGGGAACTTCTTGCCTTCCTCGCGCAGGGCCTTGATCAGTTCCATGCCCGACATCTTGGGCAGGCCCAGGTCGATGATGCCCACGTCGAAGGGCACCTCGCGGCCCATGTACAGGCCTTCCTCGCCATCCTGCGCGGCGTCGACCGCAAAGCCTTCGCGCTTCAGGCGCGCGGCCAGCGTCTCGCGCAGCGGAGCTTCGTCTTCGACCAGAAGGATACGCATGAATTCTCCCTTTCAGTGTTGGGCCGGCGGCCTGGGAAGGGTCGCGGAGGCATGCCCCCACTATGCCCGATTCAGGAGTTATCGCCGTGTGGTGGCTGCGGGGCCGGCGGATCCTGGCGCGGCGGGCGCGCGCTGGCGGCAGGCGCCGGATCGTCCATGTAGCGGACCCGGCCGCGATCGTCCAGGTACTTGACCCGGTTGATGTCGCGCCCGTCGAAGGGCACGCGCTCGGCCCCCAGGATCTGCCCGCCGGTGGTGCGCTGCACGCGGCGGATGGTGTCGGACATCGAACGTTCCTGCGGCCCTCCCTGCGCCACCCGCACCATGCGCGGCTGGCCGGGCGCGTCCTGCGCGAACGCGGCAGGCGCCGCCAGTGCGGCCAGCCCGAGAAGGAGGGGGAAGACGGACAGGGCAGGCGAACGGGTCACGGCATCGAATCCTAACGGAGCATTCCGAATCGTTCAAAACTCGTGAAGACGACGCGGATCAACGACCAGGTCCGTGCCACCGGAATCGAGGGCAAATTCTTGATTTTTGGGGGTGAATCCGGTCTGAACTTTTCTGAATCCGATTCGCTCCGTTCATGGACTTGAACGAAGCCACCGACCACTCAGGGGCCCACTCCCGCATGCGTGGCCCGTCTCCGACGGTCGCTGCTCAGGCCGCCCGCCTCTCGGTGGCGGCCAGCGCCCGCTCGACCACCCGCCAGTCCGCGCCGGGGGCATGGGCGGCCTCGCTCAGGACCTGCCGGAACGCGCGCCCGCCCGGCTGGCCGTGGAACAGCCCCAGGACGTGGCGGGTGATGTGCTTGAGCGCCACGCCCTGGGCCAGGCAGCCCTCCACCCACGGGCGCAAGCCGCGCAACAGGTCCTCCCGCGGCCGCGGCGCCGTGCCGCCGAGGGCGCAGTCCAGGCGGTGCAGCAGGTAGGGATCGTGGTAGGCGGCCCGGCCCAGCATCACCCCGTCGACCTGGCCCAGGTGCTCCAGCGCCGCATCGGCCGTGGCGATGCCGCCGTTGAGCACCACCGGCAGCGCCGGACGCTCCCGCTTCAGGCGGTAGGCCCAGTCGTACCGCAGCGGCGGGACTTCGCGGTTCTCCTTCGGCGAGAGCCCCTTCAGCCACGCGTTGCGCGCATGCACCACGACCATCGCGCTGCCCGCCTCGACCACGCCGTCCACGAAGCCGGCAAAGCGCACGTAGCTGTCGTCATCGTCCACGCCCAGCCGGCATTTCACCGTGACCGGGATCGATACCACCGCGCGCATCGCCGCCACGCAGTCGGCCACCAGCCCCGGCTCGCGCATCAGGCAGGCGCCGAAGCGTCCGGCCTGCACCCGGTCGGACGGACAGCCGCAGTTGAGGTTGACCTCGTCGTAGCCCCACTCCTGGGCGATGCGCGCCGCCTGCGCCAGCACCGCCGGCTCGCTGCCGCCGAGCTGCAGGGCGAGCGGATGCTCGACCGGAGCGAACCCCAGCAGGCGCTCGCGATCGCCATGGATCACCGCGTTGGCGTGCACCATCTCGGTATACAGCCGCGCCGACGGCGCCAGCGCGCGATGGAAGACCCGGCAGTGGCGGTCGGTCCAGTCCATCATGGGCGCGACCGACAGGCGCAGCGAGGCCGCGTAGCGGCGGTCGGAGGCGGAGGGCGACGAGGGCGGGAAGTGGGAGAGCATGGCGGCTGCAAGCGGGCCCGATGGGGGCATGGCGGGGGAAAGGCCGGCGCGCAAAGGGGGCCGGGACCGGGCCGCCGGCCGAAGCCGCGGTGTGTAGTTCCGGCCAGGCCACAAAAAAGCCCCGCAGACCAAGGGGGAGGCCGGCGGGGCTAGGGGACGGCAGCTTGGGGAGGAGCCACCGCCCGGGTCAGATCTTCTCCAGGGGATGAGAGAGATCCGGAGACAGGCGTTGCACCTGTCGAGGGCTATATCAACACCGTCACCCTTGCTGGTTCGTGAAGATTTACGTTAATAAGTTGTTGTATTAAGTGGGAATTCACCCACGCGCCCATTCAGGGACAACGGGTCTCAATGCGCCTCGTCCCAGTTGGCGCCCACGCCGGTGTCCACCACCAGCGGCACCTTCAGTTCCGCCGCGGCCGCCATGCGCCGCACCACCTCGGTCCGCAGGGTATCGACGAAGCCGGCGTCGGCCTCGAACACCAGTTCGTCGTGCACCTGCAGGATCATCAATGCCGGGCTTTCGCCGGAGGCCTTGCGCTGCCCGCCCAGCCAGGCGTCCACCGAGACCATCGCGCGCTTGATGATGTCCGCGGCGGTGCCCTGCATCGGCGCGTTGATCGCCGCGCGTTCGGCGCCGGCGCGCAGGCCCTGGCTACGGGCGTTGATGTCGTTGAGGTACAGGCGGCGGCCGAACAGCGTTTCCACGTAGCCCTGCTCGCGCGCCTGCGCGCGCATGCGTTCCATGAACGCGTGCACGGCCGGATAGCGGCTGAAGTACAGCGCCACGTAGTCCTGGGCCTCGGCCCGGCCGATGCCCAGGTTGCGTGCCAGGCCGAACGCGCTCATGCCGTACATCAGGCCGAAGTTGATCGCCTTGGCGGCACGGCGTTCGTTGGCGGTGACCTCGTCCAGCGGCTTGCCGAACACCTCGGCGGCGGTGGCGCGGTGGATGTCGGCGCCGGCGGCGAAGGCGCGCAGCAGGCCGGCGTCCTCGGACAGGTGGGCCATGATCCGCAGCTCGATCTGCGAGTAGTCGCAGGCCAGCAGCACGCGCCCGGGCGGGGCGACGAAGGCGCGGCGGATGCGGCGGCCATCGTCGGTACGCACCGGGATGTTCTGCAGGTTGGGATCGGAAGAGGACAGCCGCCCGGTCGCCGCGCCAGACTGGTGGTAGCTGGTGTGCAGCCGGCCGGTGTCCGGATTGACCATCTCCGGCAGCTTGTCGGTGTAGGTGCCGCGCAGCTTGGCCAGGCCGCGGTATTCCAGGATCGTGCGCGGCAGCTCGTGCTGGTCGGCGATCGCCTCCAGCGCCTCCTCGTTGGTGGAAGGCTGCCCCTTGGGCGTCTTCAGCAGCGCCGGCAGCTTGAGTTCGTCGAACAGCACCGCCTGCAGCTGCTTGGGCGAATCCAGGTTGAAGCTGCGCCCGGCCAGTTCGGTGGCGCGCTGCTGGGCGGCGAGCATGCGCCGCGACAAGTCCGCGCTCTGCCGGCGCAGCTCGTCGGTGTCGATGTGCACGCCGTTGGCCTCGATGCGCTCGAGCACCGGCACCAGCGGCATCTCGATCTCGCGGTAGACCCGGGCCAGTGCCGGCTCGGCGGCCAGCTTCTCCGACAGCACCCGGTGCAGGCGCAAGGTGACGTCCGCATCCTCGGCGGCGTAGCCGGTGGCGTCGTCGATCGCCACGTGCGCGAACGGGATCGCCTTGGCGCCCTTGCCGGCCACATCCTCGTACTTGACGGTCTCGTAGCCCAGGTAGCGCCGCGCCAGCGAATCCATGTCGTGGCGGGTAGCGGTGGAATTGAGCACGAAGCTCTCCAGCATCGTGTCGTCGCGGTAGCCGCGCACCCCGATGCCGTGGCGGCGCAGCACATGCAGGTCGTACTTGCCGTGCTGGCCGACCTTGGCCAGGTCCGGGTCCTCCAGCAGCGGACGCAGCGCGGCCAGCACCTGGGCCATGTCCAGCTGCGCCGGGGCGCCGGGATAGTCGTGGGCCAGCGGCAGGTAGGCGGCCTCCCCGGGTTCGACCGCGAAGCTCAGGCCGACCAGGTGCGCGCGCATCGCATCGAGCGAGTCGGTCTCGGTATCGAAGGCGAAGGCGCCGGCCTGGCGCAGTCGCTGCACCCAGGCCTGCAGCTGCCCGGGAGCGAGGATGGTCTCGTAGTGGCCGGGGGCGGCCAGCGCCGCATCGACCGGCAACGGCGCGGGTTCCCCTGCCTTGGCATAGCCGGCCGCGGTGCCGCGCAGGCTGGGCGGGATCTCGCTGGCAAGGCCCGGCGCCACCGGTGCCGCGGCCGCGCTGCCCTCCAGCTCCTTGAGCGCCTGCACGAAGCCATAGCGCTCGTACAGGCCACGCAACGTCGCCACGTCGCGCTCGCGCAGGGTCAGCGCCTGCGGCCCCTGTTCCAGCACCACATCGGTACGGATGGTCACCAGCTCGCGGTTGAGCGGCAGGCGCGGCAGCGCCGCACGCAGGTTCTCGCCGATCTTGCCCTTGATCGACTCGGCGTTGGCGATCACTGCGTCCAGCGAGCCGTATTCGGCCAGCCACTTGGCGGCGGTCTTGGGGCCGCACTTGTCCACGCCGGGCACGTTGTCCACGGCATCGCCCATCAGCGCCAGGTAGTCCACGATCTGGTCGGCGCGCACGCCGAACTTGGCCATCACCGCCTCGTCCGAATCGGTATGGCTGCCGCTCATGGTGTTGACCAGGCGCACGCCGGGGCGCACCAGCTGGGCGAAGTCCTTGTCGCTGGTGGAAATGGTCACCTCCATGCCCGCGGCGACGCCGGCCAGGGCCAGGGTGCCGATCACGTCGTCGGCCTCCACGCCGGGCACGCGCAGCAGCGGCATGCCCAGCGCCTGGACGATGGCGCACATCGGCTCGACCTGGGCGCGCAGCTCCTCGGGCATCGGCGGCCGGTTGGCCTTGTAGGCCGGGTACAGGTCGTCGCGGAAGGTGCGGCCGGGCGCATCGAGCACGAACGCCACCTGCTCCGGCCGCTCCTTCAGCGTCGTGCGCAGCATGTTGACCACGCCGAACAGCGCGCCGGTGGGCTCGCCCGCCGCGTTGCTCAGCGGCGGCAGGGCATGGAAGGCGCGGTACAGGTAGCTGGACCCGTCGATGAGCACTAGTCGGTTCATGCACGGATTCTACCCGTGGCCTCCCGGAGACGAGCCCGACCGCGCATAATCCGGACTCATCCGAAACCGAGGGAACGCCCGATGAAAGCCCTGATCCTGGCTCCGTTGCTGTTGCTGGCCGGGTGCGCCAGCGTCGGCGACGCAGGCGCACCGCCGGTGGACGTGTCCGGCGCGGACGTGGCCACCAAGACCATGGACAACGGCGATGTGGTGCAGGAATACCGCGTGGGCGGCCAGCTGCGCATGGTCAAGGTCACGCCGTCGCGCGGTGCGCCGTACTACATCTATGACCGCAACGGCGACGGCCACATGGACAGCAACCGCGACGGCGTCTCGCCGGTGTACTGGAAGCTCTACAGCTGGTGAGTCCCCGGCCACCCGCGCCCGGCTGCCGGGCGTGGGCGGGGAGGAACCGAAGAGACCGGAAAAGAAGAGGGCCGCACGCATGCGGCCCTCTTCCCTTCTTCACCCCGGCCCCCCGGCCGGAGCCCCACACACGCTCAGCGGATCACCAGCACCGGCACGGTGCTGCGGGTCAGCACCTCGGACGTCTGGCTGCCCAGCAGCACGCGGCTCATGCCGCGGCGCCCGTGCGACGCCATCACGATCAGGTCGTTGCCGCGCTCGGTGACCGTCTCGATGATGCCGTCGGCCGCGTAGCGGTCCAGCACATGCACGGTGTCGGCCTCCACGCCGGCCGCCTTGGCCTGGTCCAGCGCCGGCTTGAGCACGGCCTGGGCGGCCTCCTCGCGTTCCTTCTTGTATTCGGGCGTGGCCTGGTAGCCCACGCTCCAGCCCATCGCGTCGTACATGCCCATGGCCCACGGCTCGGACACCGTCAGGATGTCGACCTTGGAGCCGAGGGCCTTGGCCAGGGCCAGGCCCTGCTGCAGGCCCTTGTTGGCCAGTTCGGAACCGTCTACCGCAATCAGGATGCGCTTGTACATGGAGTGTTCCTCGCAAGGGACCGGCAACGGCCGTTGACGGCATGACACCATCGCCCGGGCCTGCCGGCATTGATCGGGATCAAGCCGCGGCATCCTAACCCGCGGCACAGACACGGGCATGTCGAGAGCATGCCGCCTGCCTCCTGGCCCGGCCATCGGCGATGCCGCGCCGAACCGTCCTGCACCCGATCGTCGACCGCGACCCGTGTTCGGCATGGCCCGCAGCCGCCATCGGACATGCCACCCGTCCCAGCGAATGCCCGTGATCGCAGCGCGGCTGCCGATCGCTCGCCGAAGGCTGCGGACCGTACGGCAGCGAGCGGCTTTGCGGCACCTCGGTGCAACGGCGCGGGCCAGACACACGGCGGGGCAATGTTCGGTGGCAGCTTCGGGCAGCCGGCAGGCCGTCCGCCTCCTCCAAGTGTCCGTCCGCCACCGCGCGGACAGCCGGCCGGACAGCCCGACTCATCAAAATATCCTTTTATTTCAATTGGATATAGTTGGCACGCTATGTGCTTAATCCACTGTGCCAGACATCGAAGCCGATTTGATCCTGACTGATCCATGAATGAAATCGGCGAAGCACAGATTTCGATTGACCTAGATGATTTGGTGTTTTAGTTTACTACCACACCACTTGCCAATGGCACCAAAGGACCTGCCATGAACATCAAGCCGCTGATCGCCGCCATCGCCCTGGCCGCCGCGGGCGTGGCCCAGGCGCAATCCATCCCCACCCTGGACACGGTCCAGGTCCGCCCCTCGACCGAACAAATCGCCCAGCGCGCGTACGAGCTGGCCAGCCCGATCCCGACCCTGGCCACGGTGGAAGTCCGTCCCTCGGCCGAACAGCAAGCCGAACGTGCACCGGCCAGCGAGCCGCGCATCGTCACCCTGGCCACAGTCCAGGTGCGCCCGTCGGAAGAACAGGTGGCCGAGCGCGAGTCGGTGCGCGACAGCGGCCGCACGGTGCTGGCCGAAACCGCCGGCGTGCTGGCGACGGCGGTGCGCGAGACGTTGCCCGCGCTGCGTCCGGCGGTGGACCTGAAAGCCCTCTCCTCGGCCCTGGTCGAACTGGCCGAAGTCCGTTGAGGCCGGCCCGACCGGTGGGGCAGCGTAAAATCGGGCCATGGCTCCCTCCCCCCGTCTCGATGTCCTGCTGTTCCAGCCGGAAATCCCGCCCAACACCGGCAACGTGATCCGGCTGTGCGCCAACACGGGCGCACGGCTGCACCTGATCGAGCCGCTCGGTTTCGACATGGACGACCGCCAGCTCCGCCGCGCCGGGCTGGACTACCACGAATACGCACAGGTGCAGGTCCATCCCGACCTGGCGACGGCACTGGCGCGGATCGCGCCGCGGCGCCTGTTCGCCCTGAGCACGCGCGGCTCCCTGCGCTACGACAGCCCCGCTTTCGCCGATGGCGACGCCTTCCTGTTCGGCCCGGAGACGCGCGGCCTGCCGGAGGACGTGCTGGAAACCGTGCCGGCCGGCCAGCGCCTGCGCCTGCCGATGCGCCCGGACAACCGCAGCCTCAACCTGTCCAACAGCGTGGCCGTGGTGATCTACGAGGCCTGGCGCCAGCTCGGTTTCCAGGGCGGGCAGTAGCGCCGACGGAAGCATGTGGATCGCTCGGGGTCCTCGCCGTGCGGTCGCGTTTGTCTTGTTCCTCCTCGTGCATCCAGCACGCGCGGCTTTGCACTCCTTACCGTGCGCCGCCGCCACGCGAGGTGCGTCCCTGTCCCTATTCGCGTGCCGCCACTGGAGCCATGGCGTGCCCAGGCGGCAGGGCCGGCTGCGGCCGGCGGCCGGCGGCCGGTCAGACACGCTTCCGGACGCATGCACCGCCGGCCCTTCGCCCTTGGCCGAAGGGCATCACGGCGAAACCGGCCCGTGACCTGCACGGTCAACCGGTTGTCCACCCGTCCCATGCCCGGGACATGAACGGACCCGGACGTGCCACCTGAACCCATCCCCTAATTCATATACCGGTCAGTTCTGTATTCAGGGGAAATTGAGGCGCCTAACGGATACTTCACAACCGCGGACGCACCCCGCGTCCCGGACGAAACATCCACAAGGTAATGCTGTCATGAAGACTTCCCTGCTTGCCCTCGGCCTGATGGCCGCCCTGCCCTTCGCCGCCTCGGCCGCGGACGGGCTGTCCTACAACTACGCGGAGGCCGGCTACATCAAGACCGAGGCCGATGGCGGCGACGCCGACGGCTGGGCGCTGAAGGGCTCCTACGCGGTGGCGCCGAACTTCCATGTCTTCGGCGACTTCAACCGCCAGAAGCCGGACGGCACCAGCGACTTCCACGTCAACCAGTGGCGTGCGGGCGTGGGCTACAACCAGGCCATCGCCAACAGCACCGATTTCATCGCCCGCGTGGCCTACCAGCGTTTCGACCCGTCCAAGGGCAACCTGGACTTCAACGGCTACAGCGGCGAGGCGGGCATCCGCAACGCCTTCGGCGACCACTTCGAGGTCTATGCCCTGGCCGGCTACGAGGACTACACCAAGAAGCACGGCATCAACCCGGACGGCGAGTGGTACGGCCGCATCGGCGCGCAGGCCAAGCTCAACCAGAACTGGGGCCTGAGCGGCGAGATGAAGATGGTCCGCGGTGGCGACAAGGAGTGGTTCGTCGGCCCGCGCTTCAGCTGGTAAACCGCATCCGCAAGGATTCGCCGGCGTTCTCTCCCGCCGGCGACGCGAAAGCCCGGCCATCTGGCCGGGCTTTTTTTGTCTTGCCTTGTCCCATTGGGGCCCCGTGCCCGGTCCCGCGCACGCGGCATCGCCGGCCAGGTCAGCGGAACAGCGCCTGCGGGTATTCCGGCTTGCGCTCGCGCGCCAGCAGTTGGCGCAGGCCGTCCTCGGGGGTGATCTCCCCGTGCAGGACCGCATGCACGGCATGGGAGATCGGCAGGTCGATCCCCAGGGCATCGGCCTGGCGCATGACCTCGTCGGCGGTCTGCACCGACTCGACCACCTGGCCGATCTCGCGCACGGCCTCCGGCAGCGACTGCCCGCGCCCCAGGGCCAGGCCCAGGCGGCGGTTGCGCGACAGGTCGCCGGTACAGGTCAGCACCAGGTCGCCCAGGCCGGCCAGGCCCATCAGCGTCTCCGGGCGCGCGCCGATCGCCGCGGCCAGGCGCAGCATCTCGTTCAGGCCGCGGGTGATCAGGCCGGCCCGGGCATTGAGCCCCAGCGCCATGCCGTCGGCCACGCCGGTAGCCACCGCCAGCACGTTCTTCATCGCCCCGCCCAGCTCGGCGCCGATCATGTCGTCGCCGGTGTAGGCGCGGAACGTGGCGCCATGCAGCGCATCGGCGACCTGCTGGGTGAAGGCCGGCACCTCGCCGTGCACGGTCACCGCGGTGGGCAGGCCCAGGGTCACCTCGCGGGCGAAGGACGGGCCGGTGACCACCGCCAGCGGCACCGCGCCGCCCAGGACGTCGCGCGCGACCTCGTGCAGGAAGCGTCCCGAGCCGGGCTCGAAGCCCTTGGTCGCCCAGGCCACGCCCGCCCGTGCCGGACGCAGCGGCGCCAGCGCCCGCACCGTCTCGGTGAAGGCGTGGGAAGGCACCGCCACCAGGATCCAGTCGGCCCCGTCGAGGGCCGCGGCCAGCACGTCGGTGGCATGCAGCGACGGCGGCAGCGGCAGGCCCGGCAGGTAGCGCGGATTCTCGTGGTCGTGGTCGATGGCCCGCACCACGTCGGCGTCGCGCCCCCACAGCACGGTCGGGTGACCGTTGCGGGCCAGCAGGGTCGCCAGGGCGGTGCCCCAGGACCCTGCGCCCAGGACCGCGATCTTCTTCGGTCCGTTGCCGCTCATCGCACCGGCCCGGCTCAGGCGTTGCCGGCCGGCTCGGAATCGGCCAGCGACTGCTCGCCCTGCTGGGCGGCGCGCTGGCGCAGGGTCTCGGCGTACAGCGCTTCGAAGTTGATCGGCTGCAGGTAGAACGGCGGGAAACCGCCGGCCTGGATCAGCTCGCTGACCAGGGTGCGCACGTACGGGAACAGGATCGACGGGCACTGGGTGCCGAGCAGCACGTCGATGGCCTGCGGCTCCAGGCCGACCAGGCCGAACACGCCCGCCTGCTGCACTTCGGCCACGTAGGCGATCTTCTCGCCGACCTTGCAGGTCAGGGTCACGGCCAGCACGACCTCGAAGGCGTTCTCGTTCAGGCGCTGCACCTTCTGGTTCAGGTTCAGCTGCAGCTCCGGCTGCACGGCCTCGTTGAACACGGCCGGCGCGTTGGGCGATTCGAAGGAGACGTCCTTGACGTAGATCTTCTCGATGGTGAAGGCAGGGGCCGGGGCGGCGTTCTCGGCCGGCGCGGCGGCGCCGTTGGTGGTTTCTTCGGACATCTCGTTACTCCGGTGAAAGGGGTGGAACGGTGAAAGGCGGGATTATCACACGGCCTGCACGCGGCGGCCGGCGCGGCCTCAGCGGCCCTTGACCAGCGGCAGGTCGGCCTGCTGCCAGGCGGCGATGCCGCCGTCCAGGGCATAGACCTGGGTGAACCCGGCCTTCTTCAGGCGCCGTGCGGCACCGGCGGAGGCCACGCCGCTGCGGCATACCAGCACCACCGGCTGGGCCTGCTTGCCGGCCAGCTGCTTGGCGGCCGGGTCGAACTGGCCGGCCGCGACGTTGCGGCTGCCGGCGATGTGGCCCTTCTGGAAGTCGGCCGCGGCCGACAGGTCGATCACCACCGCATCCTCGCGGTTGATCAGGCGCACCAGTTCGGCCGGCTTGAGCGTCTTGTAGCCGCGGAACAGGCGGGCGATCTCGGTGGCGACGATGGCCACGGTCAGGCCGGCCAGGGCCAGCGAGAGCATCGGATTGCGGACGGCGAAGGCCTGCAGTTCTTGGAAGGTCACGGACGGTCGGCAGCGGAACGGGAAGCAGGCGATTGTCGCACAGGCCGGCGACCGGGACGTGCGCCGGCCCACCGGGCCGCCCGGCGGGCGCGGGCGCCGGCACCGGCCGCGGTCCGGGAGCCGGGGCCGCGGTTCGCCTCGCCGCTGCGCCGGACGCCAGCGACATGCTTGGCAAGCACCCGGGGCACCCCGGGCATCACTTCCGGCGACAGCGCCCTGCGCCCGTTCACTTTTCTGAACCATTTGCCGTGACGGCGCCATTCGCACCTCGGGGCATCCTGCCAAGGGCGACGCGGGACGCCTGGCAGGGATGCCCCGAAGAACGAGACGGGCGGCATCCGCCCTCCAACGGGAACGACCCTTCGCTCACCCTCACGGACATCCGCACGGATGCGTGGCCGGTACCGGCGCTGCCGGCGGGCGGGGCCCGCCGGTCTGGCGGCTAGCGGCCGTCCCAGAGGTCGGGCAGGCCCGAGACCTGCCACCAGCGCTTGGCCTGCGGGTCCCAGCGCCAGGTCTCGCGCACGCGCACGGTGCGCTCGGCCTGGGTGTTGCGGTTGATGATGCCGATCTCGGCCTCGCGCACCGGGTTGCCCGCTTCGTCGGTCCCCGAGCCCAGTTCGTGGTAGCCGGATACCTGCAACTGGCGGTAGCGCTCCAGGTGCAGCGCATCGACCGGATGGTCGCGGCGATAGGCCGGGTCCACGAAGTTCAGCGCCTGCTCGAAGCCCTCCCAGCGCAGGGCGGTGGCGTAGTCCTGCTGCGTGGTTTCCAGCTTGCGCAGCTGGCTGCGGCTGTAGCCGCCAGCCAGCGCCGGCAATGCCAGCGCGGCCAGGACCAGCGCCAGCAGCGCGCGGTGGGCGAGGCGCTTCATGCCGCCGCTCCGCCGGCGAGCCGGGCACGTTCCGCCATCCGCAGCCGGTCGAAGGCCACGTAGCGCCCGGTCAGCGTGGCCGCTTCGCCCGCGCCCGGGGGCACCAGTCGCGCCTGCAGGGCGATGCGCGCCTTGCCGCGCTGGCGGAAGGTGTCGAGGAAGCCGCGCCAGTCCCCGGGTTCGTGCGCCCGCGCCAACGCGCGCAGCTCGCCGTAGACCGGGGTCCTGTAGCGCACCTGGCTGTCGGCCACGTAGACGTCCGCCTCGTGGCCGGCCAGGCGCAGGCGCAGGGTCAGCCACGCCCAGGCCGCCAGCGTCATCACCGAGGTCAGGCTGCCGCCGAAGGCATTGCCCTTGTCGTTGAGGTTGGCCGCCAGCGGCGCGGTCAGCACCAGTTCGTCGTCGCGGTAGTCCTCCACCCGCACCTGCATGGCCACCACCGGCGGCATCAGGGCGAACCCGGCCTGGAGCGTGGCCAGGTCGTCGGAAGTGGGCAAGCGGAGCGTCATCGGCGGTTCGGGCAGCGGCGGGCCTCGCATAATGCCCTGCATGGCCGCGCCTGCAACCCTCGCCCCCGCCTGGACCCTGGTTTCGCTGCGTCCCTGTGGCGGCCACGATGCCTTGCGCCGCGCCGCCGCACGCGCCGGCGCACGGGTGCTGGCGCTGTCGCCGTGGCGGCTGGCGACCAGCGACGATGCCGCCACCCGCGCCCGGCTGGCCCAGGTCCTGGCCCTGCCGGCGGTGGTGTTCACCAGCCCGGCGGCGGTGGTCGCCGCGGCCCGGCTGTTGCCGTTGGCGCCGGCACTGGGCGACCGGGCGCTGGCGGTCGGCGCGGGGACGGCCCGGGCCCTGCACCGCCACGGCGTGGCCGAGGTGGCGTACCCGGCGCGCATGGACAGCACCGGCCTGCTGGCGCTGCCCGCGCTGGCGAACGCGACTGCGGTCGGGCTGGTCACGGCCCCGGGCGGACGCGGCCTGCTCGCCGAGGCCCTGGCCGCGCGCGGCACGCCGGTGGTGCGCGGCGACGTCTACCGGCGCGTCCCGGTGGTGCTGGCCGCGTCGCGGCTGGAGCGGCTGGCGCGGCTGCACGGCCCGGCGGTGCTGGCGGTGAGCAGCGGCGAGGCGCTGCAGCGGATCACCGCGCAGATGCCGGCACAGGCGCTGGCGCGTTGGAAGGCACTGCCGGTGGTCGCCGCCAGCGAACGCCTGGTGCTGCTCGCCCGCGGCCTGGGATTCAGCGACGTGCACCGCGCCGACGGTCCGCGGCCGGCGCAACTGGTGCGCGCCGCACGCGCCCGCGCGTTGGCCGGCTGACTCTTCACGGCGCAGCGCTTGCGGCGGCGCGTGCGGCCACGCCATCCTGTGCGCGCATCCGCACAGCGGATGGATGGAACCAAGGAATGCCGCCATGATCGACGACGCGTCGTACACCGCTCCCGTCCCCCGCCGCCCGTGGCGGATCCTGGGCTGGGTCGTCGTCCTGCTGGTGCTGGCCGGGGCCGGCTTCGGCGGCTGGTACGGCTGGCAGGCCTGGCAATCGCGCGAGCACCAGCGCGAGGCATTGCTAGCGCGCCAGCGCAGCGACCTGCAGGGCCAGATCGAGCGCCTGCGTGGCGACCAGCGCGCCTTCGCCCGCGGCCTGCAGGACCAGGCCGCCACCAACCGCGTGCTGCGCGACGAAGTGCTGGGCCTGGGCCAGCGCAATGCCGCCCTGGAAGACACCGTGGCCAAGCTGGCCGACACCTCCCGCGGCGGCGCCCAGGCGCTGCGCCTGGACGAGGTCGAGCTGCTGCTGACCCTGGGCCAGCAGCGCCTGGCCATCGCCGGGGACGTGGACGGCACCCGGCGCGCCTACGCGCTGGCCGCGACGACGCTGGCCGGGATCGACGATCCGCACTACCTGGACCTGCGCCAGACCCTGGCCCAGGAGCGCGCGGCGCTCGCCCGCCCGGACGCCGACACCCGCGCGGCGCTGGCCACGCGCCTGGACGCCACCGCCGCCGCGCTGGCGGTACTGCCCCGCCACGTGGCCGACGACCACGGCGCGGCGCTGGCGCCCTGGTGGCAGCGCCTGCTCGCGCCCCTGGTCACCGTGCGCCCGGCCACCGTCGACACGCCGGTGGCACGCGCCGACCGGATCGCCGCCGCCGACAGCCTGCAGATCGAGCTCTCGCTGGCGCGCGCCGCGCTGGAACGTGGCGACGCTGCCGGCTGGAGCCAGGCGCTGGCCCGCGCCTCGGCCTGGGTGCAACGCCTGTGGCCGGCATCGCCGGCGCGCAGCCACGCCCTCGACGAGTTGCAGGCACTGGCCCGGGCGCCGCTGCATCCGGACATCCCCGAACTGGGCACCACCCTGCAGCAGCTTCGCGCCCTGCGCGATGCAAGGAGCACGCCATGAAAGCCGTCCGCATCCTGTTGATCCTGCTGGCCTGCATCGCCGCCGGCGTGTTCGGCGCGCACTGGCTGTCGGTGCAGCAGCGCTACGACCTGGGCGAGGTCGTCGTGCGCATGGGCGGCAACGACTACATCACCCAGCTGCCGCAGGCGGCGCTGGTGCTGGTCATCGCGCTGCTGCTGCTGTGGCTGCTGTGGCGCCTGGCGCTGGCGCCGTTCCGGCTGTGGGGCCGGCATCGCCGCAAGCAGGCGCGCGCGCGCCTGGTCGAAGGCCTGCAGGCCCAGGAGAACGGGCAATGGGCGCGCGCCGAGAAGCTGCTGCTGGCCGCGGCCGACGACAGCGAGGTGGGCACCATCGCCCTGGCCGGTGCCGCGCAGGCGCAGGAGGCCCGCGGCGATGCCGAGGCGGCGCGGCAGACGCTGGCCCGCCTGGAGCAGCGCGACCCGGTGGCCCACGCCCTGCTGCAGGGCGAGCGCCTGCTCGCCGCCGGCCAGCCGCTGCAGGCCATCGCCGCCCTGGACGTGGCCGCGGCCCAGCCGCTGCCCCCGCGCGGCGTGCTGCTGCGCACCCGCGCCCTGGCCCAGGCCGGGCGCTCGGCCGAGGGCTACGGCCAGCTCGGCGCGCTGCGCAAGGCCCAGGTCCTGGAAGCCGACGACATCGCCGCACTGGAACACGACCTGGCCACGCGCTCGCTGCAGGAGGCCGCCGACGGCAACGCCCTGGCCGAACGCTGGGAAGTGCTGCCCAAGTCGCTGCGCCTGGACCCGCAGGTCGCCGCGACCTACGCCAGCCGCGCCGCCGCCCTGCACTGGGACGATGCCGCGCTGCGCAGCATCGAGCAGGCGCTGGACACGCGCTGGGACGAATCCCTGGCGATCCTCTACGGCCAGCTGCCGCTGGAGAAGTACGACTCGCGCCGCGCCAGCGCCCAGCGCTGGCTGCAGGCCCATCCCGACAGCCCCGGCCTGCTGCTGACCCTGGCGCGGCTGGCCGGCCACCAGGGCCAGTGGCCGCAGGCCGAGGAGTTCCTGCACCGGGCCATCGCCCAGGGGGCCGGTGCGCAGGCCTGGGAAGAGCTCGGCCATGGCCTGGCCGCCGCCGGCGACGATGCCGGTGCCCGGGCCTGCTACGCCAACGCCCTGCGCGTGAACCGCGGCGAGCCGGTGCAGCCGCTGCCGCAGACGCGCGAGCTGCACGAGAAGATCCGCGACCAGGCAGTGGCCGAGGAGCGCGACGCGCACGGCATCCCGCGCCTGCGTTCCTGAGCGGGCGTCAGCGCGGCGGCCGCAACCGCCGCCACAGGCCGAAGGTGACCAGCGAGGCCAGTGCCGAGGCCAGTGCGGCGACCAGGTAGATCGTGCCGTAGCCGCCGCGCAGGGCCAGCCAGCCGGCCAGCGGCCCGACCACCGCCAGCGCCACGTCCAGGAACAGCGAGAAGATGCCCAGCGCGGTGCCGCGGCTGCTGGCGGCGATCGCGCGGATCGCCTCGCTGCCCAGCGACGGGAACACCAGCGCGAATCCCGCCCCGGTCACCGCCGCCCCCAGCGCCGCCCAGGCCGGCAGCGGCGCCCACCACAGCAGCAGCAGGCCCGTCGCCTCCACCACGAACGAACCCAGCGCCACCGCGTAGCCGCCGAAGCGGGCGATGGCATTGGGCAGGACCAGGCGGGTGGCCACGAACGTGGCGCCCAGCAGCGAGATCGCCAGCGCCGCATGCGGCCAGCCGCGACTGCCGTAGTACAGCGCCACGAACGCGGTGATCGCGCCGAATCCGAGCGAACCCAGCCCCAGGCACAGGCCGAACGGCAGGACCTTGGCCAGCACCTGCCGCGCCGGCACGCGCGGGCCGCGGATCGGCACCACCCCGGGCCGATGCCGGCACAGCCACAGGGCCGCCAGCGCCACCAGCAGCGTGACCGTGCCCAGCGCGGCGAATCCCCACTGCCGGGCCAGCCACACCCCGCACGGCGCCGCCAGTCCCAGCGCGCCGTAGGTGGTCACCCCGTTCCAGGAGATCACCCGGCCGGACTGGGCGATGCCGGCCTCGCCGATGCCCCAGGTGATCGTGCCGGTGGTGACCAGGCTCTCCCCGGCCCCGAGCGCCAGGCGGCTGAGCAGCAGGATCGCCAGCGACGCGGCGGGAACGGCCGCCAGCCAGGCACTGGCCAGCAGCAGCACCCCGGCCACGGCGCAGGCGCCCAGGCCGGCCAGCACCGAGGTCTTCGGCCCGCGCCCGTCGCACAGGCGCCCGGCCGGGGTACGGGTGAGCAACGTGGCCAGCGACTGCAGGCTCACCGCCAGCCCGGCCAGCACCGTGCCGTAGCCCAGGTCGTGGTGCACGTGGCCGGGGATCGCCGCCAGCGGCAGGCCCACGCAGAAATAGCCCACGAAATTGAACAGCACGACGCCGAGGATGCGGCGCAGCGGCACGCCGGCCGGCGACGCGGGAGCAGCGGGAGTGGTCACGGATCGGCCCGGCCGGCGCAAGCCAAGCGCCGGTTCCTTGCAACACGGGCCGGTATTGTCGCGCCGGGGCTGGACGCGGGACAGGGCACGGCGGCCGGCGGGGAACGATCGCGCGTGCGGCGGCCAGCCCGGGCGGACATGTCACGGCGCCGCATCCCCGCGCCGGTCCGCCCGACGCTGCCGCGCGGCGTGGCACGGCCCGGCCACGCCGCGCGGCCGGCGATCGCCGCCATGCCCCGCGTGGGCCCGGTCACCGGGCCACCGCCCCGCGCGATGCCGGCCGTACGCGCCCGGCGCGGGTGCGCGGCAGGAACCGGGGCCGGCCGCGGGTCATCGGCGCCTCAGCGCTCGACGATCGCCACCACGCCCATGCCGCCGGCGGTGCAGATCGACACCAGCGCGCGACCGCCGCCGCGTTCGGCCAGCTCCTTGGCGACCGTGGCGATGATCCGCGCGCCGGTGGCGGCGAACGGGTGGCCGGTGGCCAGCGAGGACCCGAGCGGATTGATCTTCGCCGGGTCGATGCTGCCGAGCGCGCCGGGCAGGCCCAGGCGGTTGCGGCAGTAGTCCTCGCTCTCCCACGCGCGCAGCGTGCACAGCACCTGCGCGGCGAAGGCCTCGTGGATCTCGTAGATATCGAAATCCTGCAGGCTCAGGCCATGGCGGGCGAGCATCTGCGGCACCGCCACGGTCGGGGCCATCAGCAGGCCCTCGCCGTGGACGAAGTCCACCGCCGCCACCTGCGCGTCCTTCAGGTAGGCCAGCGGGACGTGGCCGTGCGCGCTGGCCCATTCCTCGCTGGCCAGCAGCACCGCCGCGGCGCCGTCGGTGAGCGGGGTGGAATTGCCGGCGGTCAGGGTGCCGCGGCCGGAGCTGCGGTCGAAGGCCGGCTTGAGCGTGGCCAGCTTCTCCACCGAAGTGTCCGGGCGCAGGATGTTGTCGCGCTCCACGCCGCGGAACGGCACCACCAGGTCCTTGAAGAACCCGCGCTCGTAGGCGGCGGCCAGCTTGTGGTGCGAGGCTGCCGCCAGCGCGTCCTGGGCCTGGCGGGCGATGGCCCATTCCTTGGCCATGTCCTCGCAGTGCTGGCCCATGCTCTTGCCGGTGCGCGGCTCGGCCACGCCCGGGAACTCGGGCTTGAGCTCGGAGAAGCGGAAGCCCTTGGCCAGCGCGCGCAGCTTGTCGCCGGTGGTCCGGGCGCGGTTGGCGGCCAGCAGGCGCGCGCGCAGGGCCTTGCCGTAGACGATCGGCACGTCGGAGGTGGTGTCCGAACCGCCGCCGATGCCCGCCTCGATCTGGCCCAGCGCGATCTTGTTGCCGATGGTGATCACCGAATCCAGGCTGGTGCCGCAGGCGCGCTGCAGGGTGATCCCCGGGGTGAGCGGGGACAGGCCGGAGGACAGCGTCGCCTCGCGCGCCAGGTTCCAGTCGCTGGGATGCTTGATCACCGCGCCCATCGCCACCTCGCCCAGCACCTGCCCCTGCAGGCCGAACTTCTCCACCAGCGCGCCCAGCGTGCGCACCGACATCCCGAGGTTGCCGACGTCCGCGTAGGCGGTGTTCTGGCGGCAGAAGGGGATGCGGACGCCACCGAGGATGGCGACGGGACGGGGATTGGACATGGAGGCTTCTCGCAAGGGCTGGCCGGGGACGGAACCTGCACGCAACGGGCAGGCATAATGACGGCAAGTGTAGCGGCGAGCCCGACACGGGCCAATCGAGAACCATGACGGCGGATACCACGGCAATCGTGCGCGGCGTGCTCGCGCTGGAACTGGCCGGCGGCAGCGTGCCGGCGCGCCCGGCCCTGACCGCGGACCAGGCCGGGGAACTGGCCACCCGGATCGGCCGCGACCTGGCCCAGCTGGTGCCGCAGGCCAGCGCGCTGGACCTGAGCGTGGGCGCGGCCCACTTCGACCCGGCCGAGGCCCTGCGCCCGGGCTGGTCGCTGCACCGGCGCCTGAGCGAACTGCACGACCGCGCCCCCGGCCGCGACCAGGGCCCGCGCGTGCTGGCCTTCGGCAGCGATGCCAAGGGCGAGGTGCCGATGCCGCTGCAGGCGGACCTGGAACTTGCCGGCGGCAGCCTGCGGGTGGTCCCGTTCGTGCTGCAGGGCGCGGCGGCGCTGGCCGAGCCGGTCGCCGACGCGCTGGAGGACATGCTGCTGGCCCAGGGCATGGCCCAGCCGGATACCGCGCTGCTGGCGCAGCAGGCGTTCGGCGCCCAGATCGAGCATGCGCGCTACCTCACCGTGCACGACCTGGCGGCGATGATGTCCATGCAGTACGACAACCAGGGCCTGGCGCCGCTGTGGCCGCTGATCGAGGCGGCGCTGCTGGCCCCGCAGGCCGAGGAATGGCTCGATGCCGCGCCCGAGCCGCTGCTGCGCCAGGCCGGCGGCGAGGTGCGCATGGCGCTGTTCGACCCGGCCGGCTGGTGCGCGCACTACGGCCACGAGCGCAGCCAGTGCGAGCGGCTGGAGAAGACCTACGAGCAGTACCTGATGCGTCAGCGGCAGATGGCCGCGGTGCTCGAGGCCCATGGCCTGCCGGTGCTGTTCGTGCACGTGGAGGCCGGGCAGGACGGGCGCGAGGCCCTGCAGGCCGGCTGAGTCGGCCCGGCGACGGGGCCGCGCCGGCAGCGCATCGGCGCCGATGGAGCGGCATCACCGGCGAGAAGGCGTGACCGGCGGCGAGCCGTGACCGGCCTCCTTGTGAGTCCTGCCAACCCCGTCGCCTGGTGCGGGGACATGGCTCCTGGCCGCTGACGGACCGTCCCTATCGGACATGGGCGCCCGTCCACCCGTGACGCGGCCGGACGGGCCGGCATCGCTTCGTCCCCGCCGCGGACGAAGCGCACGGCAGGCATCGCCACGCCGTCGAAACGTACCCGACCCCGCCGCGATGCCACCGCCCTGCGCATGCGGATGCGGGGCAAGGCCTGCCGATCGTGCGGCCGACGCGCCGGCACCCGGCATCTCCCGCCTGCACCGCGAACACCGGCCGGACGGGACGGCCGGCATCGCGCCGCGCGGTCCCGCCGCGGCCGGGGATCAGGGCGCCTTGATCACCGCGCAGGCCAGGCGCGCGCCGGCATTGCCGGTCGGCTGGGTCTTGTAGTCGTCCGCATCGGCATGGACGATCAGGCCGCGACCGATGATGTCGAAGTCGTCGCCCTTGCCGGCATCGACGTTGCTGGACACCGGCCCGCTGACGGTGGCATTGCCCTGCGCGTCGGCGACGATGTTGGGCATGTCCCCGCCATGGTGCGGGTCGCTCATCACGTTGCCGTGCTCGGTGCTGGCGGGATTGAAGTGGCCGCCGGCGCTGGCGCCGTCCGGCGCGCTGCAGTCGCCCTTCTCGTGGATGTGGAAGCCGTGCTGGGAATTGGGCGCCAGCCCGGTGATCTTGCCGGTGACGTGCAGCTGGCCGTCCGGCAGCTGGAAGAACTCGACCTGGCCGGCGACGTCGTTGCCCTGGGTCGGGGCGAGCGTGGCCACGGCCACGACCTTGCCCTCGGCTGGCTCGGACGGTGTGGCCGGGGTCTCGGGCGGGCCGGCATTCTCGGGGGTGGGCGCGGCGGTGGTGGTGTCGGCCGCACCGGACGTGCCTTCCTGCTTGCAGGCCGACAGGGCCAGCACGGCGGCAACGAACAAGGTGGTATGGATCAGTCGCATGGTGTGCTCCTCGGGTGGGTGGGCGAAGGTCCGCCCGGAACGTGCGTCAGCGGGCGGTGTCGGCCGCCAGGGGCCGGATCACGCCGCAGGCCACGCGGGCGCCGGCATTGCCCGCCGGCTGGCTGCGGTAGTCGTCGGGGGCGGCATGCACGACGATGGCGCGGCCGATCAGGTCGTGGCCGGGATCGCCGCCCAGCGACAGGCCGGCGAGATGAAGATCGACCTGGGCCACGCCGTCGGCATCGCTGGCCAGGTTGTCCATGTCGCCGGCATGGAACGTGCCCTGCCCGCGCCGCCCGTGGGCCGCGTTGGCCGGGTTGAAGTGGCCGCCGGCGCTGGCCGCGTCCATGGCGCTGCAGTCGCCGTGCTCGTGCACGTGGAAGCCGAAACGGCCCAGTGGCGGCAGGCCGCCGACGGTGCCGGGGAGGTGCACGCCGCCAGCCTCCGGGACCAGCACCAGGCGGCCGCTGACCAGGCTGGCCGAGGCCGGCGCCAGCGCCACCTCGGCACGCGCCACGGCCGCTGCCGGCGGCACGGGCGGGGCCGGCGGCGGGGCCGGGGCCCGCGGCGTGGTGCTGCAGGCGGCCAGCACCAGCAGCGCCGGCACGGGCAGGAGACGGAGCGCGGAAGGCATCATGGCGCGACGTTACCGTGGGCGCCGTTGAGGCGCCATGAAAGAGGCGCGGCCCGCATCCGGTCAGCGTCGCCGGCGCCCGGGCCCGAGCTTGCGGGTGACGGTGTTGCGGCCCACGCCCAGGCGCTGCGCAGCCTCCGAGCGACGCCCGCCGGTCAGCTCCAGCGCCACCTCCAGCAATGCCTTGTCCAGGCGCGCGCGCGCCTCGGCATGCACGCCTTCGGCGCCCTCCTCCAGGCGCCGCCGCGCCCACGTCGCCAGCAGCTCGTCCCATTCGCCCACGGCGCTGCGCCGCGGGCGTCCGCCGCGCGCCAGGGCCTGGGCCACGTCGCGCGCGTCGATGTTCTCCCCGGCCGCCATGGCCGCCAGGCGCCAGCACACGTTCTCCAGTTCGCGCACGTTGCCCGGCCAGTCGTGGCGGCGCAGCGCCTCCAGCGCCGCCGCGGTCGGGCGCTTGACCGGCGTGCCCAGCTTGGCCGCGGCCAGGGCCAGGAAGTTGCCGGCCAGCTGCGCCACGTCGGCGCTGCGCTCGCGCAGCGGCGGCAGGCGCAGGCGCACCACGTCCAGCCGGTGCAGCAGGTCGGCCCGGAAGCGGCCCTGCTCGACCAGGGCCTCCAGGTCCTGATGGGTGGCGGCGATCACGCGCACGTCCACGCGGATCAGCTCGCGCCCGCCGACACGGAAGAACTCGCCCTCGGCCAGCACGCGCAGCAGCCGCGTCTGCAGCGGCAGCGGCATGTCGCCGATCTCGTCCAGGAACAGGGTGCCGCCGTCGGCCTGCTCGAAGCGGCCGATGTGGCGCTTGCTGGCGCCGGTGAAGGCGCCGGCCTCGTGGCCGAACAGCTCGCTCTCCAGCAGTTCGGCCGGGATCGCGGCGGTGTTGAGCGCCACGAACGGCGCACGCGCGCGCGGCGATTCGCGGTGCAGGGCGCGCGCCACCAATTCCTTGCCGGTCCCGGTCTCGCCGCTGATCAGCACCGCCAGCGGCGCCTGCGCCAACCGGCCGATGGCGCGGAACAGCGCGCGCATCTCCGGGGTGGAACCGATCAGCTCGGTGCGCCCGGCCTCGGCCTGGGGCAGGCGCGGCGGCAGGCGCCGTTCCGGCAGCGCGCGCGCGGCCAGCGCCACCGCGTCGTCCAGGTCGAAGGGCTTGGACAGGAACTCGTGCGCCCCGCCGCGGAATGCGCCGGCGGTGCTGGCCACGTCGGTGTAGGCGGACATTACGATCACCGGCAGCTTGGGATGGGCGGCCTTGAGCCGGTCCAACAGCACCAGGCCGTCGTCGCCGGGCATGCGCACGTCGGTGAACAGCAGGTCCGGCGGCGCCTGCAGGCGGATGGCCTGCAGCGCCGAGGCGGCGCTGTCGAAGCCATCGACCTGGTAGCCGGCCTCGCGCAGCGCCGTGGCCAGCACGAAGCGCACGGAGCGGTCGTCGTCGACCACCCAGATGCGCTGCGAGGGGTGATGAGCAACGGAAGCGGTGGCCATGATCGTCAGACTCCGGATTGCGCCACGGGGCCGTCGCCGGCCTCGGGCAGCTGCGGCAGCAGCAGGGTGAACACGGTGTGGCCAGGGCGCGAGCGGAAGCCGAGCGTGCCGTGGTGCTCGCGGGCGACCTGCTGGGCCAGCGCCAGGCCCAGACCGCTGCCTTCGGCGCGCCCGGACACCAGCGGCAGGAACAGGTGGCCGGCCAGCGACTCGGGCACCCCGGCGCCGTCGTCGATGACCTCCAGGCGCAGGGCCATCGTGTGCACGCGGTCGCGGATGCGCAGGCCATGCTCGACGCGGGTGCGCAGGGTCACGCTGGCCGCGCCGGCCTGCATCGCGTTGCGGACCAGGTTCCATACCGCCTGGGTGAGGCGGTCGAAGTCGCCGGGGAACTCGGGGATGCTGGGATCGTAGTCGCGGCGCATGCGTACCCGGCCGGCGCCCTCCGCCTCGGCCAGGCGCAGCACGCGCTCGAGCACCTCGTGGATGTTCAGCGGCGCATGCGCGCGCACCGGCCCCTGCGAGAGCAGCTGGTCGAGCAGGCCGTTGAGGCGCTCGATCTCCGCGCCGATCAGCTCGACCAGTTCGCGCTCGTCCTCGTCGCGGCCGGCGATGCGGCGCGCCAGCAGCTGGGCCGCGCCCTTGAGCCCGGCCAGCGGATTGCGCAGCTCGTGGGCCAGCCCGCGCAACGCCGCCGACAGCGCGGTCGGCAGGGCCTGCTCCGGGTCCAGCGCGGGGAACTCGTCCACCGGCTGGGCTTCCAGCAGCCAGCCGCCGTCGTCCAGCCGCGACAGCCAGCCGTCGGCGAAGCGCGGCGCCTCGCCGGGCAGCCCGAACGCCAGCCGGTGCAGGCGCAGCACGTCGCGCTCGCGGTTCTCCAGGAACCGCACTAGGGCGTCGCTGCGCATTTCCAGCGAGGCCAGCGGCTGTCCCTGCAGGCGCCGCTCCCCGGTGCCGAGCCAGCGCGCGAAGGCCGGGTTGACCCCGAGCACGCGCCCGTCGGCGCCGGCCCAGGCCACCGGGGTACCCAGCGCATCGACGCCAGGGACGGGCTCGCGGCGCACCGTCATTGCACCACCCTGGTGCTAACCACCATCCTCGTCACGGCCTCGCCCCTCGTTGCCGCGCGTCCCGGGCCATGGCCCGGGCGCGGGCGGCAGCGCCCGCCGCCATGCCGACGGCGGGCGCTGCCCGGTTCAGACGTCGTAGGCCGATTCGCCATGCGAGGTGATGTCCAGGCCCTCGCGCTCGGCGTCCTTGCCCACGCGCAGCCCGACCGTCCAGCCGGTGATCTTGAGCGCGACGAAGGTCACCACCGCGCACCAGACCACGGTGAACAGCACGCTCTCGACCTGGATCAGCACCTGCGCGCCCATCGAGTCCACGCCCTCGGCGAAGCCGGTGCCGCCCAGCGCCGGCGCGCTGAACACGCCGGTGAGGATCGCGCCGACGATGCCGCCCACGCCGTGCACGCCGAACACGTCGGCCACGTCGTCCACGCGCAGCAGGCGCTTGAGCCCGGTCACGCCCCATACGCAGATCATGCCGGCCAGCACGCCGATGACCAGCGCGCCCATCGGGCCGACCGTGCCGCAGGCCGGGGTGATGCCGACCAGGCCGGCCACCGCGCCCGAGGCCGCGCCCAGCGCGGAGGGCTTGCCCTTGGTCAGCGCCTCGACCAGCACCCAGCCCACCACCGCCGCGGCGGTGGCCAGGATGGTGTTGATGAACGCCAGCGCCGCGGTGCTGTTGGCGGCGGCCGCCGAGCCGGCGTTGAAGCCGAACCAGCCCACCCACAGCAGCATCGCGCCGACATAGGTGAACGGCACGTTGTGCGGCTTGAGCACGCCCTGGCCGAAGCCGATGCGCTTGCCGACCATGTAGGCGCCGACCAGCGCGGCCACGCCGGCGTTGATGTGCACCACCGTGCCGCCGGCGAAGTCCAGCGCACCCCGGTTCTTCAGGAAGCCGCCCTCGCCCCAGACGATGTGCGCCATCGGCACGTAGCTGAAGGTGAACCACAGCGCCGAGAACAGCACCACCGCCTTGAACTTCATGCGCTCGGCGAAGCCGCCGACGATCAGCGCGGTGGTGATGCCGGCGAAGGTGGACTGGAAGGCCACGAACAGCAGTTCGGGCAGGCCGCTGCTGATGGTCTCCGGCGAGATCCCCTTCAGGAACGCCTTGCTGGTGAACGAGCCGAAGAAGGCGTTGCCGGCGCTGAACACCGCGCTGTAGCCGTAGAACACCCACAGCACCAGCACCAGCGAGAACACCACCAGCACCTGGCTGAGGATGGACAGCACGTTCTTGGCGCGCACCAGGCCGCCGTAGAACAGCGACACGCCCGGTACCGTCATCAGCAGCACCAGCAGCGTGGAGGTGAGCATCCAGGCCACGTCGCCGTGGTCGTAGGCCGCGGCCACCGGCTCGGCGTCGGCCTGGGGCTTGTCGGCCGGCGTGGCATCGGCCAGCGGCTCGGTCTGGACCGTCTCGCTCGGCAGCGGGGCGACCTGGGCCTGGGCCAGGGCGCGTGGCGCCTGCCCGAGCAGCAGCACGGCCGCCAGGGCGAGCAGGGTGGACAGCGCCGCGCCGCGCAGGCGGGCGGGAATTCCGGCGAAGGTTGCGATGTTCATGGGGGAAGGCTCCTTCGTCAGAGCGCGTCGGCGCCAAGTTCGCCGGTGCGGATGCGGATGACCTGCTCGATGGCGGTCACGAAGATCTTGCCGTCGCCGATCTTGCCGGTGCCGGCGGCCACCTGGATCGCCTCCACGACCGCCTCCAGCCGTTCGTCGGGCACCACCGTCTCGATCTTGATCTTGGGCAGGAAGTCGACGACGTACTCGGCGCCGCGATAGAGCTCGGTGTGGCCCTTCTGCCGGCCGAAGCCCTTGACCTCGGTCACGGTGATGCCGGACACGCCGGCCTGCGACAGGGCCTCGCGGACCTCGTCGAGCTTGAACGGCCGGATGATGGCGGTGATCAATTTCATGCGCGTACCCCGATGGTGGAAAAAGCCGGCCGGCATCGTGCCGGCCGGTGGTTCAACGACCGGGCGTCTCTCCTCGCCCGATCCTGCGGAAACGGCGCCGGTGCCGGCCGCGCACGCTGCCGGCCATTCCCCCGGCACTGCCCCTTCCGCGGCATCCCGCGCCAGGGGCGCGGGGGGCGGCGATGGCGGAGGAGGGAGGGGAGGCCTCCGCCATCGCCGCAATTGCACGGTGGGCCGGCGCGCCGCGGATGCGGCCGCCGGCCGGTGCCGCTCAGCCGGCGCCGGATGCCCCGCTTCCCTGCACGCGGGCAGGGAACGCGGGGACCGCGCACGGCGTGGCGGCGTCCATCAGTTCGCGTAGTACAGCTGGTATTCCAGCGGGTGGGTGGCGGCGCGGAACTTGGTCACCTCCTGCATCTTCAGCGCGATGTAGCCGTCGATGAAGTCGTCGGTGAACACGCCGCCGGCCTTGAGGAACTCGCGGTCGGCATCCAGCGCCTCCAGCGCCTGGTCCAGGCTCGAGCACACCTGCGGGATCAGCTTCTCCTCCTCCGGCGGCAGGTCGTACAGGTCCTTGTCGCTGGGCGCGCCCGGGTCGATCTGGTTCTTGATGCCGTCCAGGCCGGCCATCATCAGCACGGCGAAGGTCAGGTAGCCGGACTGCAGCGGATCGGGGAAGCGGATCTCGATGCGGCGCGCCTTCGGGCTGGACACCCACGGGATGCGGCACGAGGCCGAGCGGTTGCGCGCCGAGTAGGCCAGCATCACCGGCGCCTCGAAGCCGGGCACCAGGCGCTTGTAGCTGTTGGTGCCGGAATTGGCGAAGGCGTTGATGGCCTTGGCGTGCTTGAAGATGCCGCCGATGTACCACAGCGCCAGCTGGCTCAGGCCGCCGTAGCCGTCGCCGGAGAACAGGTTGGTGCCGTCCTTGGACAGCGACTGGTGCACGTGCATGCCCGAGCCATTGTCGCCGACGATCGGCTTGGGCATGAAGGTCGCGGTCTTGCCGTTGCGGTAGGCGACGTTCTTGATCACGTACTTGGTGGTGAGCAGCTCGTCGGCCTTCTTCACCAGCGAGTTGAACTTGGTGCCGATCTCGCACTGGCCGGCGGTGGCGACCTCGTGGTGGTGCACCTCGACCTCGATGCCCAGCTCGGTGAGCACCTTGCACATCTCCGAGCGCAGGTCCTGCAGCGAATCGGTCGGCGGCACCGGGAAGTAGCCGCCCTTCACGCCGGGACGGTAGCCACTGTTGCCGCCCTCGATCTTGGCCGAGCTGCTCCAGGCGCCTTCCTCGGACTCGATCTGGAAGAAGGTGTGCTGCATGTCGTTGCCGAAGCGCACGCCGTCGAAGATGAAGAACTCCGGCTCCGGGCCGAAGAACGCCTGGTCGGCGATGCCGGAGGACTTCAGGTAGGCCTCGGCGCGCTTGGCGATGCCGCGCGGATCGCGCGTGTAGGGCTGCATCGTGGCCGGATCGAGGATGTCGCAGATCAGAGCCAGGGTCGGATCGGCGTAGAACGGGTCGACGAAGGCGGTGCTGGCGTCGGGCAGCAGCACCATGTCCGACTCGTTGATGCCCTTCCAGCCGGCGATCGAGCTGCCATCGAACATCTTGCCCTCTTCGAACAGCTCGGGCTCGATGATGCTGGCCGGGAACGTCACGTGCTGCTGCACGCCGCGCATGTCGACGAAGCGCAGATCGACGAATTCGATCTTGTTGTCCTTGACCAGCTTCTCAATGTTTTCCAGGGACATGTTCGATGCAACCTCGGGAGTAAATGGGTCGGATGGGTCCGCGCCGATAGCAGCAAATGCCGTGCCATGTGGCAACCCGTTGAATCGCAAGGCCTTGCCCTGCGCACTGCGGCACGATTTGCACCAATAAAGGGATACATGAAGAGCATAGCACCACGATCGTGCAATGCACCCTGCGCGGCGGGGGCACGGTGCGGATGCTCTATGCTGGGCGCCCTTTTCCCGCCCGGATCGGCCCCATGTCCGACCTGCTTTCCGCCCTGCTGCTGGGCATCCTGGAAGGCCTCACCGAGTTCCTCCCCATCTCCAGCACCGGTCACCTGCTGATCGCCGAACACTGGCTCGGGCACCGTTCGGACTTCTTCAACATCGTCATCCAGGCCGGCGCGATCCTGGCGATCACCCTGGTCTACCGGCAGCGGCTGTGGGCCCTGGCCACCGGCCTGGACCAGCGCGCCAACCGCGACTACCTGGCCAAGCTGGTGGCCGCGTTCGCGGTGACCGCGGTGGTCGGCCTGCTGGTGCGCAAGGCCGGCTGGCAGCTGCCGGAGACGCTGCCGCCGGTGGCCTGGGCGCTGCTGATCGGCGGCGTGTGGATGCTGGTGGCCGAGCACTACGCCGAACGCCTGCCCGAGAGCACCACCGTGACCTGGAAGGTCGCCATCGCCGTCGGCCTGGCGCAGGTGGTGGCCGGCGTGTTCCCCGGCACCTCGCGCTCGGCGTCCACCATCTTCCTGGCGATGCTGCTGGGCCTGAGCAGCCGTTCGGCGGCGGCCGAGTTCTGCTTCCTGGTCGGCATCCCGACCATGTTCGCCGCCAGCGCCTACAGCTTCCTGGAGCTGTACATGCACGGCGGCATCGACCACGAGAACTGGCTGGACGTCGCCGTGGCCTTCGCCGCCGCCGTGGCCACCGGCGTGGTCGTGGTGAAGTGGCTGCTCGGCTTCATCAAGGGCCACACCTTCACCGTGTTCGCGATCTACCGCCTGGTGCTGGGCGCGGCCCTGCTGGCCTGGCTGCCGGCCGCCAGCGGCTGAGGCTCACCGCCGGTACAGATCCGGTGCATTATCCAGACGCCATCGATCCCGATCGCGGAGTCTGCGAATGAACCACCTGCCCGTCGTGACCCTGGCCCTGCTGTTGGCCGGCTGTGGCCACTCGCCGGCGGCGGCCGTGTCGCAGCCGGCGCCGGATCCGCAATGGCTGGGCCGCTACCACTGGCAGCTGCAACGGGCCGACGACGGCAGCGGCACGGCGATCGCCGAACTGGCCGTCCCCGATCCGTCGCGGCCACCGCAGCTGGACCTGGGCGCCGACGGCCGCCTGTCCGTCGGCAACACCTGCAACGGCATGAGCGCACGCTACACGGTCGAGGGGGCGCAGTTGCGCATCGGCGCGCTCGCCAGCACCCGCCGCGCCTGTGCGCCGGCGCTGATGGCGCTGGACGAGGCCCTGGCCACGCGGCTGCACGGCGCGCTGCAGGCCGCGGTGCAGATGGACGGCAGCACGCCGCTGCTGGTGCTGACCAGCGAGGGCGGCGATCGCCTGGAATTCCGCGGCCGGGTCAGCGATGCCGCGCGCTACGGCGATGCCGGCGAGACCGTGTTCCTGGAGGTCGCGGCAGCCACCGTGCCGTGCGTGCATGCGCCGCTGGCGGACGGACGCTGCCTGCAGGTGCGCGAGGTGCGCTACGACGCACGCGGCCTGAAGGCCGGCGAGCCCGGGCCCTGGCACGCCTTCGCCGACCCGATCCAGGGCTACGAACACGTCGCCGGCGTGCGCAACGTGCTGCGCCTCAAGCGCTACCGCATCGCCGAGCCGGCGGCCGGCGGCGCCGACGAGGCCTACGTGCTCGACATGGTGGTCGAGAGCGAGGACACCGGCGCGCGCTGAACGGCCGGCTCAGCCGGCCAGGGCGGGATTGAGCGTATAGGTGCCGTACGTGCTCGCCTCGGCCAGCACGTGGCCCTGCATGGCCCGCAGCACGTCGCCGGCGTCGAAGCGTGCCGGCAGGTCCAGGTGCGGCACGTCCAGCGCGAACAGGCGGAAGAAGTAGCGGTGCACGCGCCGGTCGTTGAACGGCGGGTACGGGCCGTCGTAGCCGAGGTAGTCGCCGGCCATCTGCGCATCGCCGGCGAACCAGCCGGTGTAGCCATTCAGGCCCTGGCGCGCGCCGGCCGGGCCGGACGGGGCCTGCTTGCCGCGGGCGCTGATGCCGTCGCTGCAGGCACCGGCGGCGATCTCGTGCACGCCGGCGGGGATGTCGGCCATCACCCAGTGGATGAAGTCGGTGCGCGGCTGCTCCACCGGGATCTGCACGTCCTCGCGGCCGACGGTCTCGGCCACGGTCGGCGCATCCGGGTCCACGCACAGCAGCACGAATGCGCGCGTGGCCGCGGGCGCATCGTCCCAGGCCAGGTGCGGATTGCGGTTGCCGCCGAACCCCTGCGGGGTGCCCATGGCGAACTCGGGGGGAATCGGCTGGCCGGGCTGGAAACTGTCGCTGTGGATGCGCATGGCGGACTCCTCGTTCGGATCAGGTTTCGGGATAGCCCAGCCGGCGTGCCACCGGCGTGAGCAGCGCGAAGGGCTCGGCCAGCAGGCCGGCATAGCGGCGCCAGTGGCCGGCCGGCAGCCGGCCCGGTTCCACCGGCAGCGCCGGGAAGGCCACGCCGAAGGCCTGCTGCAGGCGCGCGGCCAGCGCCTGCGGGTCGGCCTCGGTCTCGTCCATGCGCAGCAACTGGTGCGGGTACAGGTCCTGCGCGTGCAGGGTGGCCACCTGGCCCAGCACCGCGGCCAGCCAGGCCGCGGCCTGCAGCGGATCGGCCAGGGCCAGCGGCACCGGCGCGCCGGAGGCCAGCCAGTCCAGCAGCATGTCGCGCGGATCGCGCACGGCCAGCACCAGGCGTCCTTCGGGCAGGTACTGGCGCAACGCCGGCAACAGCGCGTTGTCCCACCACAGCAGCCAGTCGATGACGTTGCCGTCGTCGATCCCGCGCCCCGGCAGTGCCGCGCGCCAGGCGGCCACCAGCGACTGTGGCGTCAGCTCGCCGGCGGCCAGCCTGGCCAGGGTGTCGTAGCGCTGCAGCGGATCGGCCGGCGGCCGCGCGCCGATGCGGTCGCCGCGCAGGCGGGCGCTGGCGACGGCCAGCGCCGCCACCAGCCGCTCCACGTGCGCGCCGGGCGCTCCCCAGACCAGCAACGGCCGCGCGACGATGGCCGGGTCCACCGCCGCCAGCGGCGGCAGCTGCGCCGGGGGCGTGCCCAGCGGCGGCAGCGGCAGGCGCGCGCCGGCGATGCGGTGCTGGTGCGCCTGCCAGGTCGCCAGCGCATCGGCCGGCTGGCCGGCGCGGTCCTGCACCTGGCCCAGCCACGGCTGCAGTTCCTCCGCCACGCGCGCGCGCACGTCCTCCGGTGCGTCGTCGATGACCGCGCGCACGTGCGCGATGGCGGCCGGCGGGTCGCGCACCAGCAAGGCCTCGACGATGCGCTGCTCGGCACCGACGTGGCCCGGCTGGATGTCCACGATGTGGCGGGCCACGGCCTCGGCGCGATCGCCCTCGCCGGCCATGTCGTGCACCCGCAGCAGGGCCTCCAGCGCCGGCACGTGGCCGGGCATGGCCTCGGTCCAGCGCTGCACCACCGCATGTGCCTCCGGCCCGCCGACCGGCTCCAGCGCCAGCCGCGCCAGCCACAGGTCGTGGGCGTCGCCGCGCGTGGCCAGCGCCGCCTCCAGGGTGGCGCGGGCATCGTCGAGGGTCCCCAGCCGGCGCCAGGCACCCAGCGCCAGCTGCAGGCTGGCGCGATCGTCCGGGGCCCGCGCCAGCACGCGCTTGAGATGGGCGATGGCCAGCGCCGGCTGGCCGGCCTGCAGGGCGACGCCGCCGACCAGGCGCTGCACCGCCAGGTTGTCCTCGTCGAGGGCGAGCAGGGCCTGCGCCTCGGCCAGGGCCTCGTCCGCGCGTCCCTGCTCCAGCACGATGCGCGCCAGCAGCGCGCGCATCGGCGCCATCGCCGGGGCACGCTCGAGCAGGCGCCGGAACGCCTGCTCGGCGAAGGCCAGGTGGCCGTTGCGCAGGTAGGCGAAGGCGAGCGCGTGAAGTACCCGCGGGTCGTCGGGCAGCGCGCGCGCGGCCTGGCCCAGCAGTGCCAGCGCGCGCGGGGCGTCACCGCGCTGCAGGGCGACGATGCCTTCCACCAGCCATAGCTGCGGATCCTGTGGGCGTACGCGCGCGGCGGTCCGCGCCAGCTGCTCGGCCTGGTCGGTCTCGCCGCGCAGCAGGGCCAGGTGCGCGCGCACCAGGTAGGCCTCGAACTGGTTCGGGTCCAGCGCGTTGGCCCGGTCCAGCGCCTGCTCGGCCTGCACCGCCAGGTGCTGGGCGAGCAGCAGGCCGGCCTGCTGCAGGTGCAGCTCGGCGTCCTCCGGCGCCAGCGCCAGCGCGCGGCCGGTGGCGTCCAGCGCGGCCTCGTCCTCGCCCTGCTCCTGCAGGGCCACGCCCAGCCAGCGCCAGGCCTGGGCCGAATCCGGCACGTCGCGGGTCCAGCGGCGGGCCAGCTGCACCGCTTCCTCGGGCTCTGCGCCGCGCAGCGCGGCCAGGATCTGTTGCTGCATGTCGGACACGGCGGCTCGCACCAAAACCGGCATTGTAGCCGCGGCGCCGCAGCGTCTTCCGGTTCAGCCGGTGCCGAATGCCAGCCGCTGCGCCACCCAGCGCTCGGCGAAACCGTCGCCGCGGGTGTTCTCCAGGAAGCCGCAATGCCCGCCCCATTGCGCCACCTGCAGGTGCGCGTGCGCGGGCAGTTGCCAGGCGCGGAAGTCGCCGAAGGGGATCACCGGGTCGTCGTGCGCCATCAGGATCTCGGCCGGCACCTGCATCTGCGCCAGGCGCGCCCCGCCGATGGTGTAGCTGTCGAAATAGGCCTGCAGGCTGTCGTAGCCGGCGTGCTGCTCGGCCAGCCAGCCCATCAGCCCGCGCATGTCCAGCGCCAGGGTGGCGTCGTCGTAGGCGAAATGGTCCGGGAACAGCTGGCGCTTGCGGATCAGCGACTCGCGCCACTTGCGCTTGAAGTACCAGTTGTAGAAGTGCGCATCGTGTTCCATGTATTCCATGGTGGAGGCCGGATCCACCAGCGGGCACACCGCGGCCACCCGCTCCAGCGCCAGGCCGGCGGCCGGCGCGCGCAGCGCCAGGCGCAGGGCGAAGTTGCCGCCCAGCGAATAGCCGGCGGCCAGCAGCCGCGGCGCCGGGAAGCGGCGCTGCAGGTCCAGCGCGGCGTTGACCACCTCGTCGATGCGGTCGGAGTGGAACAGGTCGACGTTGAGGTGGTAGGTGCCGCCGTGGTCGCGGAAGTTGAGCCGGAATACCTGGTAGCCCAGTTCCAGCAGCCGCGCCGCCGTCATCAGCATGTAGTTCGATTCGCTGCTGCCTTCCCAGCCATGCAGCAGCAGCACGGTGCCGCGCGGCTCGCCGCGGCCGGCCGGCACGCTCAGCCAGCCCTGCAGGCGCACCCCGTCGCCGCCGTCGAGGATGTGGCTGCTGTGCGTGGCGCCGGTGGCCAGCAGGCGCTGCAGGCCCAGGCGATGGCGCAGCGGGCCGCTGCCCAGCACCGACTGCACGTGCGGATTGCGCAGCCACAGCGGCGGCTGGTACTCGGCGACGTCGGGCAGGGCCGGCGCTGCGGTCTCGCCCGGATCGAAGTGCAACCCGCCGGATTCGCCGCCATCCATCCGCTCGCCTCCCGTCAGGACTCCATCGCCGCCACGATGCGGGCGCGCGAGATGTCGGCGATGCGTCGCCGGCCTTCCACGTCGTGCGCACCGATGGGCTCGAGGAAATGGACCTCCGCCGGGCGCGGCGGATCGCCGAGCAGGCGCAGGAAGTTGCCGAAGAAGCTCTCGCCGGGGGCGAAGGCCACCTGCGTCTGCGCCTGGCCGTGCTCGCCGTAGCGCAGCGCCACCGGCTGCACCGGCGTGTCGGTGACGACCGCGGCCTGGAAGATGCGCGCATGGAACGGGCCGATCTCGGCACCGCCGCGGGTGCGCCCTTCCGGGAACACGCCGACCGAACGGCCGGACGCGAGCCGCCGCTCCATCTCCTGCATCACCCCGTCGAGCGAACGCGGGTCGCCGCGGCGGTGGTAGATGGTCTCGGCCTGCGAGGCCAGCCAGCCCACCAGCGGCCAGCCGGCGATCTCGGCCTTGGCCACGAAGCCCATCATGCGCTGGCTGTGCAGGGTGCAGATGTCGATCCAGCTGACGTGGTTGGCCACGAACATGGTGGTGCCCGCGTGCGGCGTGCCGAAGCGGCGCAGGCGGAAGCCGAACACCCGCATCAGCGCGCCCTGCCACCCGCGGATCATGCGATACGCCAGGGTTTCATCGCCCACCCTGATCGCGCCCAGCGGGGCGATGGCGATGCACAGCAGCACCGGCGGCAGGCCCAGCACGACCAGCAGCGCCAGCAACGGCACGCGGTACAGGTAGCGCAGCGCGCGCAGCGCGCCGTCGTCGCGGGCGACGGAAAGAGAGGACTGGCTCATTCGCACAAGGTACCGCAAGCCGCCGGGGAAGGCAGGCGGCTATTGTGCCGGCACGGCGCGGACGCCGCACGCGCGGTGCGCGTGGCCGAGGTGTGCCCGTTCAGCGCCGCGGCACCACGGCCAGGGTCAGGCGCGAGACGCATACCTTCCGCCCGGCCTCGTCCTCGATGAGGATGTCCCACACCTGGGTGGAGCGCCCCACGTGCACGGCGCGGGCGGTGCCGGTGACGGTGCCCTCGCGCATCGCGCGCAGGTGGTTGGCGTTGATCTCCAGGCCCACGCAGGCCTGGGTCTGCGGATCCACGCACAGCCAGCCGGCCATGCTGCCCAGGGTCTCGGCCAGCACCACCGAGGCGCCGCCGTGCAGCAGGCCGAACGGCTGGCGGGTGCGCTCGTCCACCGGCATCGTCGCCCGCACCCAGTCATCGCCGACCCCGGTGAACACGATGCCCAGGTGGCCGACCATGTTGCCCGCGGCATGGGCGTTGAGGAGCTCGACCGAAACGGGCTGGCGGAAAAGCATGGTCACCTCCGTGGAATGGCGGCAGTCTAGCCCAGCCGCACCGGCTCAGAGGATCGGTACCAGCCCGGCGCCGAAGGCGGTGAGCATGCGCACGAACAGCCATTTCGGCCCGACGTTGACCTCGGGGAAATCGCCCACCGGCTGGTAGCAGCGATAGAAGTCCGGGTCGCGGCGCGGCAGCGGCAACGGGCAGTCCGGGCCGGGCTGGAAGGCGTAGTCGGTGGCGTAGCGCCACGGCCACAGGTCCAGCACCGGCAACGACTCGGAGGCCTTGCCCAGGCTGTAGGTCAGGCCGCCGACCACCGGCGGCCTGACCCGCGGTGCGACGGTCCAGGCATTGGCCGGGGCGATGTCGCGGCGGATGCTGTCGGCGAGCAGGCGGGCGAAGTCGGGATCGTCGATGACCACCGCCGCCTCGGTGTTGTAGTTCTCGCTGCGTGGATCGAAGTTGTGCGTGCCGACCACGGCATAGCGCTCGTCCACCACCAGCGACTTGGCATGCAGGCCCATGCGCACGCCCTTGCCGGTCACCGGCAGCGGCCGCGCGCGGCGCGAGCCGGGCACGATGGCGCGGGTCTCGGTGCGCACCAGGTGGCGTTCGACCTCGCTGCCGGCGGCCAGGCGCTGCTGGCGCCGCGACAGCCGCCCGTGCGCGTTGCTGCCCGCGGCGCTGGCGCCGAGCAGGCCGCTGCCGCCGACGCCCGGCGGCGCCGGCAGGTCGACCGCGGCGGCCGGCGCCTGGGCCGGCGGCGGCAGCAGGTTGGCGTCGCTGACCGGCGGGTCCTGCGGGAACGGCTTGTACTCGAACAGGTCCAGGCCGAGCTCGCGCACGTTGCGGCGCTTGTACTTGTAGACCATGGCATAGACGATCGGGTTGTCCGTGGCCGCCAGGCTGTTGGTGGACACGATCACCCGCGGCGCCGGGGACTTGCGCCGCAGCGCGCGGAAGATCGCCTGCGCCGGGTCTGACAGCACCAGGTACGGCGTCTGCAGGATCACCTCGTGCTGCGCCCCGGCGATCAGGTCGTCCAGCTCCGGGCCGATCGGCGCCGCCTCGGCCGGCCGTTCGCGGCGATGCTTCTGCGGCAGGTCGGCGACGTAGCTGACCTGGCGCACCGGCAAGGCGGTGTCCACGAAGGCCTCGTCGATGTATTCCGGGTCGATCGCCTCCTCGGCCACGCGCTGCACCCGGTCCGGGCGCCGGAACAGCGCCGGCGGCATGGCCGGCACGCCCTGCGCCAGCAGCAGCTTGCCGACGTCGTTGAGCCGCTCCACCGGCACCGAGCGGTAGGCGTCCCAGAAGGCGTCAAAGTTCGCCGCCATCTGCCGCACCGCCGGCCCGGCCACCATCACGTCGCGGTCGCGGAAGTTGTACTCGCTGTCCCAGTCGTAGTAGTCGTCCTGGTAGTTGCGCCCGCCGACCATGCCGATGGCGTCGTCCACCACCAGCAGCTTGTTGTGCATGCGCTGGTTGAAGCGGCGGAAGCAGCACACCACGCTGGCGGCGTAGTCGAAGTAGTTGAGCCGGGCCTTGCCGAAGGTCGGGTTGTAGATGCGCAGCGAGAAGTTCTCGTGCACGCCGGCCAGCGCGGCGAGGATCTGCAGGTCCGGGATCGCCGAGAGCTGGTCGATCAGCACCCGCACCTTGACCCCGCGCCGCGCCGCGTCGAGCAGCGCGTCGATCACCATGCGCGCGCTGTCGTCGTGGTCGAAGATGTAGGTCTGCAGGTCGATGCTGCGGCTGGCGCTGCGGATCAGGTTGAGCCGGGCCACCAGCGACTGCTCGCCCTCGTCCACCAGGGTGGCGTAGTGGCGCGGCTGCTGCGGGGTGGATTCGGCGAAGGCGTCGCCGGCCAGCGCGCGCAGCGGCGAGGCCAGCGCGCAGTTGTCCGGCCGCGTGCACTCCACGCGCGCATCGCGCGCGGCCGCGGCGATGGCGGCGGCGCGCTCGTGCTGGATGGGGGTCAGGCTGGCGCAGCCGCCGGCCAGCAGCAGCACGGCCGGCAATGCCAGGCGCAGCCAGGACCTCACGGCGACGGCGCTCTGCCGTCCAGGCGCACGTGCATCTCCAGAACCACCCGATCTTTCAGCATCACGTCCCAGCCACCCATGCCATAACGGCCGCGCGAGAGCACCCCGCGGCCGACCACGTCGCAATCATAACCGGGGCGGTCGCAGCCGGCCGGCTGGATGGACAGGGTCTCCGGCAGCCGCGTTCCGCGCAGGCTCAGCTGGCCGGTGATGGCACCGCCGCTGGCCGACACCGACGATGGATAGGGATCGGAGTCGAATTCCACCAGCGGGAAGCGCGCCGCATCGAAGAACTGCGGCCCGCGCAGCCACTCGCTGTAGCGCGGGTGGTTGGGGATCTCGGCCTGGGCCGCGTACAGGCGCAGGTGGACGCGATGGCGCCCGTCCGCCTGCGGCTCCACCTCGCCTTCGAACCGCGGGAACGCACCGGCGATGCGCTGGCCCAGCAGGGTGCGGATCTGGAAGCCGATGCGCGAATGCACCGGATCGATCCGGCCCACGACCGCCGGGGCGTGCGCGTTGACCGCCGGCAGGGAGGACACCTGCGCGTCGGCAGGCATCGTGCCTGCCTGGCCGGCGCCGGCGCCGGCACCGGCCAGCAGTGCGGCCACCACGCCGGTGACGAACGCCGCGGCTGTCCGGCCACGCCGCCGGACCATCGCCTCAGGGCCACCAGAAGGCAGTCAGCCGCGCCACGCCCGGTTCGACGACGCCGGTCTGCGTCGGCAGCGCCAGTACCGCCACCGCGGCCGGCGGCATGCCGCGGTACTGGCTGGTGTGGCCGCTGTGCAGCAGCGCCGCCAGCCTTTCCAGGCCCGGGTTGTGGCCGATCACCAGCAGCCGCTCCACGTCCTCGTGTTCTTCGGCCAGCAGCGCCAGTACCCCGGCGCTGGCGTCGTAGATGCGCTCTTCCAGGCGCTGTTCGACGTAGCCGATCGTCGCCAGCACCGCTTCCATGGTCTCGCGCGTGCGCCTGGCCGGCGAGCACAGCACGCGATCCGGGACCAGGCGCTGGGCCTGCAGCCAGCGGCCGGCGGCCTCGGCCTCGGCGGCGCCGTGCGGGGACAGCGGCCGGTCCAGGTCGGCCTGGCCGACGTCGGCCGGTTCGGCATGGGCATGGCGCAGCAGGATCAGTTCACGCATGGCAGGCCTCCTCCGGCCGGATCGCTCAGGGCTGGTCCAGCCACTGCAGCAGCGGCGCCCAGTCCGCCTGGTGTTCGCGCACGTGCGCGGAGTGGTAGTCGAACAGGCTGCGCCCCAGGCCGGTCAGCACCACGTAGGCCTGGGTGTCGCGGATCGTCGCCACCACCGGGTAGGGCCAGCCGCGCAGCATCGCCAGCGCCTGCTGCGAGGTCTGCGTCCAGGGCTTGAAGCGGTTGAGCACCAGGCCCACCGGCAGGCGGCGCGCGTGCACGCGCGGCACCTCGGACAGGGAATTGAGGAAGCCGACGGTGGCGTCGATGTCCAGCGCCGACGGCATCACCGGCACCACCACCGCGTCGGCCTGGTCCAGCAGGTGGCGCAGGTCCTCGGCCATCGCCCCGGCGGGCGCGTCGATGACGAGGACCTCGGTGTCGTCGGGCACCTTGTCGCCGAGCTTGCGCTTGCGGCTCACGTCGATGGCCGCCACCGCCCCGTCCATGCCGGCGCGGCGTTCGGCCCAGCGCCGCGAGGATCCCTGCGGGTCGGCGTCGGCGATGACCGTGCGCCGGCCCGCCAGGGCCGCCTGCGCGGCCAGTTGCGTGGCCACGGTGGTCTTGCCGACACCGCCCTTGGAACCGGCCACCAGGATGGTCTTCATGCGTCCTCGCCTTCGGATCACCGGCCTGCAGCCTACACCGCGTCCTCGTTAGGAAACAGTCGCGACGGCGCCGGTCAGCCCCGTTCCGGCGGATGCCAGTCCCCGGGCGGCTCGTCGGCGATGCCATGCGTGCGCAGCAGGGCCTGCATCGCCGGGACCTCGCCGGCGTCCAGGTAGCTGTCCAGGTAGGCGGCCAGGGCCGGCGGATCCTGCTCGATGCGCCCGAGCAGGGGCACCGCCTGCTGCTGCAGCCAGCGCAGGCGGCGTGCGGCGGCGGCGTCCCCGCCCAGGCGCTGCTGGACGGCGGTGGCCAGCAGCGGCACGAGCAGGCTGGAGCCATCGGCGGCCATCAGCGCCAGGATCGCCCGGCAGTCCCCGCGCAGCGCCGGCGACTGCCGGCAGCCGCGGTCCAGCTCGACCAGCGGCGGCAGGCCCACCTCCATCAGCAGCGTGGCGGTGCGGTCGCGCTGCAGCGGGGTCCAGCCGGGCACGCCGTCCAGGCGCGCGCGCAGCAGCCGGCCGACGTCCAGGTAGCCGGGGTCGTAGCGGCCGGCCGCGGCGGCCGCGTCGAAGTGGCGGCGTGCCGCGGCCTGGTCGCCGCGTGCCTGCGCCAGCTGCCAGGCCTGCAGGTGGTTGGCCGCGTTGCCCGGGTCGTCGGCGACCAGTGTCTCGGCTGCCGCGGTCGTGTCGCAGCCGGCCCCGCAGACACGCAGCACCAGCCGCGCCACCAGCGGATCGTGCGGCGCCCGCGCCCACGCCGCAGACAAGCGCGCGTCCACCTGCCGTGACTGCGTACCGCTCGTCGCCGCCAGCAGCGCCGCCACGGCCTGGTCGCGGGCATCGCCGCCGGTGGCCAGCTGTTCGGCCCGCGCCGCCAATGCCTGGCGCCAGGCCTCGTGCGCCGGATCGATCGCGTCGCCGCCCCCTTCCTGCGCGCAGGCGCCGGCACACACCCACGCCGCCGCCAGCCACAGCCAGCGCCTCCATTTCCCCTGCATCGCCGTTCTCTCCCTGATCCGGTGCGGTTGCAGGGCGATCTTGCCTCATCCCCCGGCCAGGCGCGAGAGCAGCCACAGCCAGGCCGGCAACGTGGCCAGCGACAGCAGGATGCTGTAGCCGACCATGGCCGCGGCCAGCCGCGGCGCGAGGCGGTGGGCGATGGCCAGGGCGGCGGCGGTGATCATCGTCGGCATCGCCGATTCGAGCACGTTGACCTTGAACACGTCGCCGTGCAGGCCGAAGGCATACGACAGTGCCAGCGCCAGCGCCGGCAGCACGACCAGCTTCAGCGCCAGGCCCACGCCGAGCGGGCGCAGCTCGGCCAGCGGCAGGCGCAGCTGCAGCGACAGGCCGACCGAGAGCATCACCAGCGGCAGCATCATGTCGGCCAGGTTCTTCAGCGCGGTGCCGATCCAGTGCGGCGGTTGCGCCGGCATCAGCGTGGCGGCGAACACCAGCGCCCACAGCGGCGGGAAGCGCGCCACGCGCAACAGGACCTGGCGCCCGGTCGGCGGCACGTCGCCGCTGTAGCGGGCGAGCACGTAGATGCCGTAGGTGGACAGCATCAGGAAGGTGCCGAACTGGTCGTAGAGCACCGCGTAGGGCAAGGCGCCGTCGCCCAGCAGCGCGCGCACCATCGGGAAGCCGATGAAGCTGGAGTTGGTCAGCGCCACGCACATGATCAGCGCGGCGTGCTCGTCGCGGCGCAGGCGCAGCCAGCGCGTGGCCAGCGCGATCAGGCCGGTGGCCACCGCGCCGACGATCCACGGGGTGGCGATCAGGCCCGCCAGCGCGGCGTCCACGTGCAGGCGCGGCACGTAGGTCAGCACCGCCGCCGGCAGGCAGATGTACAGGACCAGGCGGTTGAGCACGTCGGCCGCGTTGTCCGGCAGCGCGCGGACGCGGGCGAACACCATGCCCAGGGCGAGCATGGCCAGGATCAGGGCGAAGGCTTCGAACGCCATTGCGGACGGATGCGGGGAGGGGCGTCAGGATCGCACGTTCGTGCGCCCGGTTCAGGACGCGCGCGTGCCCGGCGGCTACGTCACGATCGGCAAGGTGGCCGGCGGTCGGACGACCCGCCAGGCCGGCCATCCGCCCAGGCCGCGTCGCCTGGCCGGGGCCCGGCCGGCGTGGCTCCGCGAGGGCATGCCCGCGCCGACCAGGGAACCGCTATCCGTGGTCATTCGGGGGCTCGCCCCGCACGCGGCGGACTCAGGGCCAGGCCGGCGGCTGGGCGCGCCAGGCCGCGAACACCTCGGCCAGCGTGGCGCGGTCGGCCTCGCGCCAGGCGGGCAGCAGCTGCGGGAAATTGGCCGCATCGTTCCAGCGGTCCGGCCAGGTGCGCACCGCCGCGGCATACCAGGCCACCGCGTCCTCGCGCTGGCCGGCGCTCCACAGTGCCAGCGCCAGCGTCGGCGGCAACCAGTCCGGCGCCGCGGGGCGGCCGTTGGCCAGCGCCGTCCACTGGGCCAGCGCGCCCTGCACGTCGCCGGCGTGGTACAGGTCCCAGGCGTAGTTCCAGGCGACGGCGCGCTGCAGGCTCGGGCTCAGGGCGCGCGAGGACAGGGTTTCCTTGTAGAGCCGTTCGCCCAGGTCGCGACGGTCGGCGGCGAAGGCGATGTGGGCCAGCTGCGCCCGGATCTCCGGCGCGCGGCTGTCGTTGCGCTGCAGCATCGCGGCCAGCTTGTCGACCATCTCGTCGCCGCCCCCGGGCACGACCTCCACCGCGCGCGCGGTGCCGCGGTCCTCGTCGAAATAGAACTCTTTGGGCGCGGGCACGCGTTGCGCCTGCGCCAGGGGCACGCCCACGAACGACAAGGCCACCACCCACAGGCAGACACGCAATGCACGGCACATCCCGCTTTCCCCTTTGTGACAGCAAGCAACGCCGCATGCTAATCGGTGTCGGCGGCCGCCGGGAATGCCCGCAGCCGAAAAAAGCGCGCTGGTACACTCGCGCCTCCCGGGCCCTGCCTGATGCCCGCCGCACTATCGGCCCGCCATGTCCCGCCACGCCGAAACCGCCCTGCCGCCCGTTTCTCCCGTATCGCGGCCCCTGGCAGATCCCGACTACACCCTCGACCACAAGTACAGCCGCCACGAAGGCCGCATCTACCTGAGCGGCGTGCAGGCGCTGGTGCGGCTGCCGCTGATGCAGCGCCTGCGCGACCAGGCGGCCGGCTTGAATACGGCCGGCTTCGTCTCCGGCTACCGCGGCAGTCCGCTGGGCGGGTTCGACCTGGAACTGTGGCGGGCCGGCAAGCACCTGGCCGCCGCCGGGGTGAGGTTCCAGCCGGGCCTCAACGAGGACCTGGCCGCGACCATGGTGTGGGGCACCCAGCAGGTCAACCTGTTCCCGGGTGCCACCGTCGAGGGCGTGTACGGCATGTGGTACGGCAAGGGGCCGGGCGTGGACCGCAGCGGCGACGTGTTCAAGCACGCCAACGCCGCCGGCACCTCGCGCCTGGGCGGGGTGCTGGCGCTGGCCGCCGACGACCACGCCTGCCGCAGCTCCACCCTGCCGCACGGCAGCGAGGAGGAATTCGTCAGCGCGATGATGCCGGTGCTCAATCCGTCCGGGGTGCAGGACGTGCTCGACCTGGGCCTGCTCGGCTGGGCGATGAGCCGCTATACCGGGCGCTGGATCGGCTTCAAGACGATCGCCGAGACGGTGGAATCCTCGGCCTCGGTGGACGTGGATCCGTTCGCGCGCAGCATCGTCATTCCCGAGGATTTCGAGCTGCCGCCGGGCGGGCTCAACATCCGCTGGCCCGACCCGCCGCTGGACCAGGAGATGCGCCTGCACCGCTACGCGGTGAAGGCCGCGCAGGCGTTCGCGCGCGCCAACGGCATCGACCGCACCGTGCTCGATTCGCCGCACGCGCGGCTGGGCATCGTCACCACCGGCAAGAGCTACCTGGACGTGCTGCAGGCGCTGGAATACCTGGGCCTGGACGAAACCGCCTGCCGCGACATCGGCATCCGCGTGTACAAGGTCGGCATGAGCTGGCCGCTGGAACCGCAGGGCATCGCCGCGTTCGCGCGCGGGCTCGGCGACATCGTCGTGGTCGAGGAGAAGAAGGCCTTCATCGAGGCGCAGATGAAGGAGCAGTTCTACAACTGGCCGGCGGCCTGGGGCGCGCGGCCGAGCATCGTCGGCAAGTACGACGAGGCCGGCGAGTGGATCCTGCCGTCCACCGGCGAGCTGACCCCGGCCACCATCGCCGGCGTCATCGGCCGGCGCATCCTGCGCCTGCTGCAACGCGCGCCCGGCGCGGCCGGCACCGAATCCATCGAGCAGCGGCTGCGCTGGATGGACGAGAAGGAAGCGCAGATGGCCCGTCCTCGTGCCATGTTTCCGCGCGTGCCGCACTACTGCTCCGGCTGCCCGCACAACACCTCCACGGTGGTGCCGGACGGCAGCCGCGCGATGGCCGGCATCGGCTGCCACTACATGGTCACCTGGATGGGCCGCCACACCGACACCTTCACCCAAATGGGCGGGGAAGGCGTGCCGTGGGCCGGGCAGGCGCCGTTCACCGCCACGCCGCACGTGTTCCAGAACCTGGGCGACGGCACCTATTTCCACAGCGGCACGCTGGCGATCCGCCAGTCGGTCGCCGCCGGGGTCAACATCACCTACAAGATCCTCTACAACGACGCGGTGGCGATGACCGGCGGCCAGCCGGTGGAAGGCGCGCCGACCGTGCCCGGCATCGCCCGGCAGATGCGCGCCGAGGGCATCGACACGATCGTCGTGGTCAGCGACGACATCGGCAAGTGGAACGACCCGGCCCTGTTCCCGGCCGGCGTGCAGTTCTTCGACCGGCGCGAACTGGACGCGGTGCAGAAGCGCCTGCGCGAGGTCGGGGGGGTCTCGATCCTGATCTACGACCAGACCTGCGCCACCGAGAAGCGGCGCCGGCGCAAGCGCGGCAAGCTGGCCGACCCGGCCAGGCGCGCGGTGGTCAACTCGCTGGTGTGCGAGGGCTGCGGCGATTGCGGCGAGAAGAGTTTCTGCGTCTCGGTGCTGCCCAAGGACACCGAGTACGGGCGCAAGCGCGCCATCGACCAGTCCGCGTGCAACAAGGATTTCTCGTGCGTGGAGGGATTCTGCCCGAGCTTCGTCACCGTGGTGGGCGGCACGCCGCGCAAGGGCCGGCGCGTGGACGCGGCCGCGCGCCTGGCGGACCTGCCGGCACCGGCGTTCCGCGGCGACCTGGCACGGCCCTGGAACATCCTGATCACCGGCGTCGGCGGCACCGGCGTGGTCACCATCGGCGCGCTGCTGGGCATGGCCGGGCACCTGGAGGGCAAGGGCGCCACCGTGCTCGACCAGACCGGGCTGGCGCAGAAGGGCGGCGCGGTCACCACCCATGTGCGCCTGGCGCGAACGCCGGCGGACATCCACGCGGTGCGCATCGCCGCTGGCGAGGCCGACCTGGTGCTGGGCTGCGACATGGTGGTGGTCAACGACTACTGGGCGCTGTCCAAGGTCCGGCCCGAGCGCTCGCAGGTGATCCTCAACACCTACGAGGCGATGCCCGGCAGCTTCACCACCCAGCCGGACATGCAGTTCCCGGCGGCGGAGATCGTCGCCGGCGTGCGCCTGGCGCTGGGCGGGCGCGACCCGCAGCTGCTCGATGCCACCCGGATCGCCACCGCGCTGCTCGGCGACGCCATCGCCACCAACCTGTTCATGCTCGGCCACGCCTGGCAGCAGGGGCTGGTGCCGGTGTCGCTGCAGGCGCTGCTGCGCGCCATCGAGCTCAATGGCGCCGCGGTGGAGATGAACAAGACCGCCTTCGCCTGGGGCCGGCTGGCGGCGATCGACCTGCCGGCCGTGCTCGATGCGGCCGGCATCGCCCGCGATGCCCCTGCCGCCGCCGAGCGCGTGGCCACCGGCCTGCTGCCCCTGCCGCCGCGGCAGTGGGAAGGCAGCGAGGCCGGCAGCCCGAGCGCGCCGCGCGCCGGGGCCAACGACAGCGAACTGCGCGGCCTGCCCGACGAGGACGCGCACGCGGACTTCGACCCGCTCGATGATGCCCGCCTGTCGCGCTCGCTGGACGAGCTGATCGCGCGCCGCGCCGCGTTCCTCGCCGACTACCAGAATCGCGCCTACGCCAAGCGCTACACGCGGCTGGTCGGCCGGGTGCGTTCGGCCGAGAACCTGAAGGCGCCCGGCTCCACCGCGCTGACCGAGGCGGTGGCGCGCAACCTCGCCAAGCTGATGGCCTACAAGGACGAGTACGAGGTCGCGCGGCTGTACACCCGCGGCCCGTTCCTGCGCCAGCTGCGCGAGCAGTTCGAGGGCGATTTCCGCCTGCACTTCCACCTCGCCCCGCCGCTGCTGGCGAAGAAGGACGCGCACGGCCGGCTGCTGAAACGGGAATACGGCCCGTGGGTGCTCACCGCGTTCGGCTGGCTGGCGAAGCTGAAGTTCTTGCGCGGCACCGCCTTCGATCCGTTCGGCCGCACCGCCGAGCGGCGCGAGGAACGCCAGCTGGTCGAGGACTACGCGGCGCTGCTGGACGAGCTGCTGGCCGGCCTGGACGCCGCGCGCCTGCGCCTGGCGGTGGAGATCGCCAGCGTGCCCGAGCACATCCGCGGCTACGGCCACGTCAAGCACGCCCACATCGCGCGCGCGCGCCAGCGCGGCCGCGAACTGCTGGCGCGCTGGCGCAACCCGAAGGCGCTGGACATCGTGCGGGTGGACTGAACGGGCGGACCGAAGCGGGCCGCGGAAAGGCGGCTCAGCGGCAGTGCCGGTGGACGCGGTGTTCCCAGGTGCCGACGACGAGCAGCACCACCGTGCTCAGCCAGGCCAGCCACAGGCGGTCCAGCCACGGCCCGGCCAGGAACAGCAGCCCCAGCGCCACCACCCCGGCCAGGTGCGAGCGCGGCACCACGCCGTACACCACGCGCTTGTAGACCAGCGAACCGAGCAGGTACAGCGCCGGACCCAGCGCCAGCGCCGCCTCGGCGGCCAGGCCGAGCGGGCCGTGCGGGGCCTCCATGACCAGGTCGTTGCCGACCGCGGTGGCGATGATCCCGGCCACCAGCACCGCGTGGACGTAGTGGAACCGGGCGCCGCTCCGGCCCGGGTCGTCGGAGCGGGTGATGGTGCGGGTGGCATCCTCGCTGGAGATGCCGAAGTACAGCCACCACATCGCCAGGGTGCCCAGGAAGGTGGCCAGCAGCGCCGACAGCGTCGCCGGGTGCCAGTGCGCCTCCTCCGCCAGGGTGGCGCCGCTGGCGAGCAGGGTCTCGCCGAGCGCGACGATCACGAACAGCTGGCAGCGCTCGGCCAGGTGGCCGCCCTCGATGGTCCATTCGCGGGTATGCGAGCGGCCCAGCCCGGGCAACGCGAAACCGAACATCGGCGAGACGTACTCGCAGGCCGCGGCGATCGCCCACAGCGCCAGGCGCGGAGCGGGCGGCTGCAACGCCCCGGCCAGCCAGAACACCGCGGCGATGCACAGCCAGACCAGCATGCGCCGGTAGTTGGACGACAGCGCGTGGCGCGGGCCCAGCGCATGCAGCAGCCACGCGGTGCGCCCGGCCTGCAGGGCGACGTAGGCGCCGGCGAAGACCAGGCCGTGGCCGGCGAACGCGCCGGGAATGGCGGCCGCCATCAACAGGGCCGCCAGCATCGTGGCGAACAGCAGGCCGCGCACGCGCGGCACCTGCGGATCGAACCAGTTGGTCATCCAGCACGTGTACTGCCAGCCCAGCCAGACCGCGAACCACAGCACCAGCGTCTGCACCGCGCCGACCGCGTCCAGGTGGTGCAGCAGGCCGTGGCTCAGCTGGGTCACGGCGAATACGTAGACCAGGTCGAAGAACAGCTCCTCGTAGGTCACCCGGGCATGGTGGCCGTCGCGGCGCCGCAGCAGCGGATGCGTGGCCGCGCCGGGGTCGTGCGCCTCCTGTGCGGTCACGGCGTCACCGTCCCAGGCGCCAGGCCAGCCCCGCCGCCGCCAGCGCGGGCAGCGCGAACACCAGCAGCAGGATCGGCAGCTCGCCGCGCAGCGGGTAGCCGGCCCGCGCCACACCCACCCACAGGTTGACCAGGGTCACCACCAGCCACACCGGGACGAACACCCACGCCGCCAGCGCCCGGGTCGCCGGCGCGCCGCCGCTCCAGTGCCAGCCGAACAGCAGGAACACCGCCAGCAGCAGCCCGCCGCCCACGATCACCGCCAGCACGTGCATCGCACTCCTCCTCCGGACGTCCCGCGCCATCCTCGCACGATCGCGGCGCGGCGCTGCGCAATCACTTGGTGGTGTAGCCGCCGTTGACCAGGATGGTCTGTCCGGTCATCCACCAGCCGTCGGTGACCATGAAGCGGATCCACGGCACGATGTCGGCGATGTCGGTCAACCCGGTCCTGGAGAAGGCCGACAGCGCGGCCGCCGTCCGGTGGTAGGCGACCGCGTCGGCGCCCTCGGCCGGATAGAAGAACGGCGTGTCCATCGGCCCCGGGCCGATGGCGGTCACCGAAATGCCGCGCTCGCCGAACTCCTTGGACGCGGCGCGGGTGAAATGTTCCACCGCCGCCTTGGTGCCGGCGTAGGTGGCATAGAACGGCGTGTAGGCGCCCAGCAGCGAGGTCACCAGCGTGCACACCTTGCCGTTGTCGGCCAGCGTGCGCCCGGCCTCCTTGATGAAGAAGAACGCGGTCTTGGCGTTGACGTCGCTCATGGCATCGAACTCGGCCTCGCTGGTGTCCAGGATCGGCTTCTTGAGCACCTTGCCCACCGTGTTGACGGCGATGTCGATGCCGCCCATGGCGGTGGCCGCGTCGGCGAACAGCGTCTCCACCGCGGCCGCGGACCCCAGGTCGGCCTGGAAGAGGTAGGCCTGGGCGCCGGCCTGGCGGATCGCGGCCACGGTGGCCTCCGCCTCCGCGCGCGAGCCGTCGCCGTGGTAGTGGATGGCGATGGCACCGGCGCCATGGCTGGCCAGGTCGCGCGCGAGCAGGCCGCCGAGGTTCTTGGCGCCGCCGGCGATGAGCACGCGCTTGCCGCGCAGGCTGTGATCGGTCATGTCGCTGTCTCCGCTTCGGGGGAACCCGGACGATAGGCGTCGCGAATTTCCGGATAAAGCCCTCGTCCCGGACAACACTGGTCGGAATTCGAGGACAATCGCGGCATGGACCGCATCGACCTGTTCCGCATCTACGCCCGCGTGGTGGACTGCGCCAGCTTCACCCGCGCCGCCGACCAGCTCGGCCTGCCGCGCTCGACCGTCTCGGCCGCGGTGCGCGAGCTGGAGGATCGGCTCGGCACCCGCCTGCTGCACCGGACCACGCGCCGCGTCGCGCCCACGCCGGACGGCGAGGCCTTCCATGCCCGCTGCCTGCGCCTGGTCGCCGACGTGGAGGAAGTCGAGGGCCTGTTCCGGCAGGGACCGGAACAGCTGGCCGGGCGCCTGCGCGTGGACCTGCCCGGGCGCATCGGCCGCCTGGTGGTGGCCCCGGCACTGCCGGAGTTCCTGGCCCGGCACCCGGCGCTGGAACTGGAGCTGGGGGTCGGCGACCGGCCGATCGACCTGGTCGAGGCCGGCGTGGACTGCGCTCTGCGCGTGGGCCCGCTCGGCGATTCGGGCCTGGTCGCGCGTCCGCTGGGCGAGCTGCCGCTGGTCAACGTCGCCAGCGCGGGCTACCTGCAGCGCCACGGCACGCCCGCTTCGCCGCATGCACTGGAAGGCCATTTCGTCGTGCGCTACGCCTCGCCCGGCAGCGGCCGGGTCGAGCCTTGGGAATGGATCGAGGACGGGCAGGTGCACGGCTGCACGCCGCCCGCGCAGGTCACGGTCAACAGCGCCGAGGCCTACCTCGCCTGCTGCCTGGCCGGGCTCGGCATGATCCAGGTGCCGGCCTACGACGTGCGCGACGCGCTGCGTGCCGGCACCCTGGTGGAAGTCATGCCGCGCTGGCGCGCGGCGGCGCTGCCGATGACCCTGCTGTACCCGCACCGGCGCCACCTCTCGCGGCGCGTGCGCGTGTTCGCCGACTGGCTGGAGGCGCTGCTGCGCCGGGACGTGCTTGCCGCGCCGGCACCGGCGGTAAACGCCGGTGCCGGCTGAAGCGGCGGCTCAGCGCGCCAGGTCGATCGCGCAGGTCGCGGTGCCGTCGCCGTTGTCGTGCAGCTGGCGCACGTTGGCCAGGCCGGCCTCGTGGGCGACGGCCTCCTTGCCGGCCGCGCACTTGAAGGTCACCGGGCCGGCCACCCGCAGCGGGGCGAAGCGCCAGGAGGTCGGTTCCAGGTCGCCGGCGTTCACCGTGCCCTTGGTGCGCAGCCAGTCGGCGAGGATCTCGCGGGTGCCGTCGGGCGCGGCCAGGACCACGTTCTTGCCGTCCAGGCCCGGGAAATTGCCGCCGCCGTTGGCGCGGTAGTTGTTGGTGGCGACGATGAACGGCTGCTTCGGGTCCACCGGCTTGCCGTTGAAGGTCAGCGCGGTGATGCGCTGGCCGGCCGGCCTGGCCAGGTCGATGACGTAATGCAGCCCGCCCTGGATCTGGTCGACGTTGTAGCCGACGTACTTCTCGTTGATCAGCGCCTGCTCGCCGGACCGGTGCGGATCGAGCGTGTTGTAGCGCTCGGCCGACTTCTCCAGCCAGGCCTTCACCCCGGCGCCATCGGTCTCCACCGCCGCCAGCGTGTTGGGATAAAAGTACAGGTCGGCGGCGCTGCGCAGGGTCAGCGGCCCGGCCGGCACGTCGGTGTAGTCGTCCGGGCCGCCGAAGCCGGTACGGAACGGCGCGGCCGCCGACAGCACCGGCACGCTGGCCAGTTCCGGGTGCATGCGCGGCAGCTCGCTCTGCACGTAGGCGCGCTGCGCGGCGTTGACCACGGCCAGCGCGGTGCTGTTGCCCTCGTCGGCGAAGTAGCTGGAGAAATGCACCGTGCTCGTGCCGATCGGCGTGTTCACGTAGTCCAGCGCGGCCCGGTGCGCCTGCGCCACCAGCGGCGCGATGGCCGGATCGGGCGGCACGCAGTCGTCCTTGCCCTTGCAGATCGGGCGTACCTGGCTGCGCGTGTCGTCCTTGTCGATGGTCCAGCGGCCGTCGCGGCGCACCAGCGCCAGGTCGATCACGCCCAGGTCCTTGCCGAAGAAGCCGCCCATCACCGCCGGCTTGCCGCGCACGAAGCCGCGCTCGTCGTCGACCTCGGGCATGCCGGCAAAGCGCGGCCCCGGGAACTCGGTGTGCGAATGCCCCAGCAGCACCACGTCGATGCCTAGCACCCCGGCCAGGTGCCAGCCGGCGTTCTCCATGTCCGGGGTGTACGGCGCCGGGTTGAGCCCGCCGTGCAGGATGCCGACCACCAGGTCCGGATGCTGCGCCTGGATCTGCGGCAGGTAGCGCTGCGCCGCTTCCACGACGCCGCTCACCGTCACCTTGCCCTCCAGGTTCTGCTTGTCCCACTCCATGATCGGCGGCGGGGTGAAGCCGATGATCGCCACGCGCAGCGGCACCTGGCGGCGGTGCCCGTCGGCGTCGGTCACCGTGACCGGCTTGCTGACGATGGTCCACGGCTTGAAGATCGGCTGGCCGTCGCGCGCCGAGAACACGTTGCTCAGCACCAGCGGGAAATCCGGGCCGGCGCACTTCTCGCTGACGCTGCCTTCCACGTTCATCGGCGTGCCGGTCACCTGCGACAGGAAGCCCAGGCCGTAGTTGAACTCGTGGTTGCCGGCGGTGCCGCCGTCGTAGCCCAGCGCATTCATCGCCTTGTAGATGGCCAGCGTCTCGTCGCAGGCCACCGGCTTCACCTTGGCCTGGTAGTCGGCCAGCACGCTGCCCTGGATGGTGTCGCCGTCGTCGAACAGGAAGCTGTCCGGGAATTCCTGCCGGGCCTGGCGGATCAGCGTGGCCAGGCGCTCGTAGCCCAGCGAATCGTCCTCGCGCAGCTTGTAGTAGTCGTAGCTGAGGATGTTGGAGTGCACGTCCGTCGTCTCCAGGATGGCGATGCGGGCACGGGCACCGTCGGCCGGTGCGGCGGCCGGCCCGGTGTCGGCGACCGGAAGCGAACCGCAGGCGGCGAGCAATGCGCACAGCAGCAGCGGCAGGGCGCGGGAAGGCGAGGCGATGGAAGGCATCACGGCGGTCTCGGCGGCGGAGGACGCGCGGACCTTAGCAGATCCGCGTGACCCCGCCCTGTCCCGGAAGTGACATGCCCGGCCGTGCAGCCGGCACGGGTTCAGCGGAATACCACGGTGCGATGGCCGTTGAGCAGGATGCGGTGCTCCACGTGCCGCCGCACTGCCCGCGCCAGCACCAGCGACTCGATGTCGCTGCCCAGCCGCACCAGGTCCTCGGGCGTCATCGCGTGGTCCACGCGGGCCACGTCCTGCTCGATGATCGGGCCCTCGTCGAGGTCCGAGGTCACGTAGTGCGCGGTCGCGCCAATGATCTTGACCCCGCGCGCGTAGGCCTGGTGGTACGGGCGGGCGCCCTTGAAGCTCGGCAGGAAGCTGTGGTGGATGTTGATCGCCCGTCCGGCCAGGGCCTCGCACAGGCCGGTGGAGAGGATCTGCATGTAGCGCGCCAGCACCACCAGATCGACGCGCTCGCGCTCGACCAGGGCCAGCAGCGCGGCCTCCTGCTCGGCGCGGTTGGCCGCGTCCACCGGCAGGCAATGGAACGGCACCCCATAGGACGCGGCCAGCCCGGCGAAATCGGCGTGGTTGGACACCACCGCGGCGATGTCCACGTCCAGCTGCTTGCTGTGGGCCCGGAACAGCAGGTCGTTCAGGCAATGGCCCTGGCGGCTGACCAGCACCATCAGCCGCGCCCGGCGACCGGCGTCGTGCAGTTGCCACTGCATGGCGTAGTCGACGGCCAGCACTTCCAGGCGTCCCTGCAGCACGGCCAGGTCCGCCGTCTCCGGCGCGTCGAAATGCACGCGCAGGAAGAAGCGCCCGCTCTCGGCATCGCCGTACTGCTGGGCATCGACGATGTTGCAGCCGGATTCGAACAGCAGCCCGGACACGTGGAAGACGATCCCGGTACGGTCGGGACAGGACAGGGTGAGGATGTGGGCGCGCATGGCCGCCCATGATAGGCGAGCACGCCGCCGCGGGGATGCCCTTGCAGCCGACGCGAGAATGGGCAAACGGCTGCTGCATGGCCTGCCAGGCATCTGGCAGCCATAAGCCACAACCATCAGTCATCAGTCATCAGCCATCAGCTGGCGGCTGGCGGCTGGCGGCTGGCGGCTGGCGGCCTTCATGGGTGCCGATCTCGCACCAACCACGCATCGCGCGTCGTTGTCTCGCAAAACACCCGCACGACGCGTCGCGTAGGCCTGAGCAGTGCGGGATCGGGGTATTACCAGCGTGCGGTGGAGCTGCTGGGGGAGCTGGCGGAGCTGGAGGCGGCGGTGGGGGCGCAGGCGCTGGCGCCGGCGGGGGTGCTGCGGATCAACGCGCCGGTGAGCTTCGGCATCGCGCGCCTGGGCCCGCTGCTGGCGGGTTACCACGCGCGCTATCCGCAGGTGAAGCTGGACCTGACCCTGGGCGATCGCCTGGTGGACATCGTGGAAGAAGGCTACGACGTGGCGCTGCGCATCACTCGCCAGCCATCGCCGTCGCTGATCGCGCGCAAGCTGGCGCAGGTGCCGGTCCTGCTGTGCGCGGCGCCGGGCTACCTTGCGCGGGCGGGGACGCCGCAGGTGCCTTCTGACCTGTCGCGCCATGCCTGCCTGACCTACAGCTACTGGAGCGGCGGGGAGACGTGGCAGCTGCAGGGCCCGGGCGGGGAGGCGACGGTGGCCGTGTCCGGGGGCCTGCGCGCCAACAACGGGGAGGTGTTGCGGGAGGCGGCCTGCAGTGGGCTGGGGATCGTGCTGCAGCCGCAGTTCGTGGTGGGCCCGGCGCTGGCGTCGGGGGCACTGGTGCCGGTGCTGCCGCAGTGGCAGGTAGCGCCGATCGGGCTGTACGCGGTCTATGCCAGCCGCAGCCACCTGGCACCGAAGGTGCGCAGTTTCATCGACTACCTGGTGGAGGCGCTGGCGGCATCGGCCGAGGCGTAGCGGGCCACCCGGCCAAGGGCACCAAGCCGCGCACGAACAAATCGCGCGCAAAGAAGAACCCCGCCCTTTTGCAAGGACGGGGTTCGGATAAGACCCTGGCGATGACCTACTCTCGCATGGGAAACCCACACTACCATCGGCGCGGCTGCGTTTCACTTCCGAGTTCGGGATGGGATCGGGTGGTGCCACAGCGCTAATTTCACCAGGGAGACGGTTGGAGCGTGCTGGCGCGTATGGATTTGCATACGTACCGCACCGTCTCGCATTGGGACTTGTGACGTAGGAGGCTTGGATGACTTTGACGCGTCGTCAGAGTCCAAGGCCACTTGAGGTTATATGGTCAAGCCGCACGGATCATTAGTATCAGTTAGCTCAACGCATTGCTGCGCTTACACACCTGACCTATCAACCACGTAGTCTACATGGTTCCTTTAGGGGGCTTGAGCCCCGGGAGATCTCATCTTGAGGCGCGCTTCCCGCTTAGATGCTTTCAGCGGTTATCGCTTCCGAACATAGCTACCCGGCAATGCCATTGGCATGACAACCGGAACACCAGAGGTTCGTCCACTCCGGTCCTCTCGTACTAGGAGCAGCCCCTCTCAAATCTCCAACGCCCATGGCAGATAGGGACCGAACTGTCTCACGACGTTCTGAACCCAGCTCGCGTACCACTTTAAATGGCGAACAGCCATACCCTTGGGACCGACTACAGCCCCAGGATGTGATGAGCCGACATCGAGGTGCCAAACACCGCCGTCGATATGAACTCTTGGGCGGTATCAGCCTGTTATCCCCGGAGTACCTTTTATCCGTTGAGCGATGGCCCTTCCATACAGAACCACCGGATCACTAAGTCCTACTTTCGTACCTGCTTGATCCGTCGATCTCGCAGTCAAGCACGCTTATGCCTTTGCACACAGTGCGCGATGTCCGACCGCGCTGAGCGTACCTTCGAGCTCCTCCGTTACTCTTTAGGAGGAGACCGCCCCAGTCAAACTACCCACCATACACGGTCCCTGATCCGGATTACGGACCGAGGTTAGAACGTCAAGCACATCAGGGTGGTATTTCAAGGATGGCTCCACCGAAGCTAGCGCCTCGGTTTCATAGCCTCCCACCTATCCTACACAGACGAACTCAACGTTCAGTGTAAAGCTATAGTAAAGGTTCACGGGGTCTTTCCGTCTTGCCACGGGAACGCTGCATCTTCACAGCGATTTCAATTTCACTGAGTCTCGGGTGGAGACAGCGCCGCTGTCGTTACGCCATTCGTGCAGGTCGGAACTTACCCGACAAGGAATTTCGCTACCTTAGGACCGTTATAGTTACGGCCGCCGTTTACTGGGGCTTCGATCAAGAGCTTCGCCTTGCGGCTGACCCCATCACTTAACCTTCCAGCACCGGGCAGGCGTCACACCCTATACGTCCACTTTCGTGTTTGCAGAGTGCTGTGTTTTTGATAAACAGTCGCAGCGGCCTGGTCACTTCGGCCATCGCCAGCTATAGCCCGCATGGGCCACCGGCAATGGCGCACCTTCTCCCGAAGTTACGGTGCCATGTTGCCTAGTTCCTTCACCCGAGTTCTCTCAAGCGCCTGAGAATTCTCATCCTACCCACCTGTGTCGGTTTACGGTACGGTCTGCGTGAGCTGAAGCTTAGGAGCTTTTCCTGGAAGCGTGGTATCAGTGACTTCGCCCTAAAGGGCTCGTCTCGGTGCTCGGTCTTAAAGGATCCCGGATTTGCCAAAGATCCAAACCTACCGCCTTTCCCCGGGACAACCAACGCCCGGTACACCTAACCTTCTCCGTCCCTCCATCGCACTCACGCGAGGTGCAGGAATATTAACCTGCTTCCCATCGACTACGCATTTCTGCCTCGCCTTAGGGGCCGACTCACCCTGCGCCGATTAACGTTGCGCAAGGAAACCTTGGGCTTTCGGCGTGCGGGTTTTTCACCCGCATTGTCGTTACTCATGTCAGCATTCGCACTTCCGATACCTCCAGCAGCCTTCTCAAGCCACCTTCGCAGGCTTACGGAACGCTCCTCTACCGCGCATACAAAGTATGCACCCCAAGCTTCGGTTCACTGCTTAGCCCCGTTAAATCTTCCCCGCAGACCGACTCGACCAGTGAGCTATTACGCTTTCTTTAAAGGGTGGCTGCTTCTAAGCCAACCTCCTGGCTGTCTGTGCCTTTCCACATGGTTTTCCACTTAGCAGTGAATTTGGGACCTTAGCTGTGGGTCTGGGTTGTTTCCCTTTTCACGACGGACGTTAGCACCCGCCGTGTGTCTCCCATACAGTCCGTCTCGGTATTCGGAGTTTGCAATGGTTTGGTAAGTCGCGATGACCCCCTAGCCATAACAGTGCTCTACCCCCGAGAGGATACATATGAGGCGCTACCTAAATAGCTTTCGAGGAGAACCAGCTATCTCCGGGTTCGATTAGCTTTTCACTCCTAATCACACCTCATCCCCTACCTTTGCAACGGGAGTGGGTTCGGGCCTCCAGTACCTGTTACGGTACCTTCACCCTGGGCATGACTAGATCACCCGGTTTCGGGTCTACTGCCCGCGACTATGCGCCCTTTTCAGACTCGGTTTCCCTTCGCCTCCCCTATACGGTTAAGCTTGCCACGAACAGTAAGTCGCTGACCCATTATACAAAAGGTACGCAGTCACCCCGAAGGGCTCCTACTGCTTGTACGCACACGGTTTCAGGATCTATTTCACTCCCCTCTCCGGGGTTCTTTTCGCCTTTCCCTCACGGTACTGGTTCACTATCGGTCGGTCAGGAGTATTTAGCCTTGGAGGATGGTCCCCCCATGTTCAGACAGGGTTTCACGTGCCCCGCCCTACTCGTCTTCACTGGTATGGCCCTTTCAAATACAGGGCTATCACCTTCTATGGCCAGCCTTTCCAGACTGTTTTTCTAAAACCATACCAGCTTAAGGGCTAGTCCCCGTTCGCTCGTCGCTACTCAGGGAATCTCGGTTGATTTCTTTTCCTCTGGTTACTTAGATATTTCAGTTCACCAGGTTCGCCTCCAGCAGCTATGTATTCACTGCAGGATACTGCCGAAGCAGTGGGTTTCCCCATTCGGACATCGCCGGATCAAAGCTTGTTGCCAGCTCCCCGACGCTTTTCGCAGGCTGCCACGTCCTTCATCGCCTCTGACCGCCAAGGCATCCACCGTGTGCGCTTATTCGCTTGACCATATAACCCCAAGTCGCCTCGGAGCCATACTCGGTCCAGGGGTACAAAGCCTGGACGCAAATACAACGACTCAATTTTCAGGGACTTTCGTCCCCGCCTTAGCCTCAAACGACACGTCAAGATAGTTATCTCAAACGCTCGCTACGTCACAAGTTATTAAAGAACTCGAACCGACCTCAACGTCGGAACGAATAGATTCTTCGTATGCGCTTGTCATTCAGAGTGGTGGGTCTGGGAGGACTCGAACCACCGACCTCACCCTTATCAGGGGTGCGCTCTAACCACCTGAGCTACAGACCCAAAAGTCTACTCACCCTGGTGGAGCCAGTCGGGATCGAACCGACGACCCCCTGCTTGCAAAGCAGGTGCTCTCCCAGCTGAGCTATGGCCCCGTGTTTCATTTCGCGGGGAACTCTGAATGCAGGTTACTTGTGCGGACGTCTGCAAGACGATGCTGCCTTGCTCAAAAGGAGGTGATCCAGCCGCACCTTCCGATACGGCTACCTTGTTACGACTTCACCCCAGTCATCGGCCACACCGTGGCAAGCGCCCTCCCGAAGGTTAAGCTACCTGCTTCTGGTGCAACAGACTCCCATGGTGTGACGGGCGGTGTGTACAAGGCCCGGGAACGTATTCACCGCAGCAATGCTGATCTGCGATTACTAGCGATTCCGACTTCATGGAGTCGAGTTGCAGACTCCAATCCGGACTGAGATAGGGTTTCTGGGATTGGCTCACCCTCGCGGGATTGCAGCCCTCTGTCCCTACCATTGTAGTACGTGTGTAGCCCTGGTCGTAAGGGCCATGATGACTTGACGTCATCCCCACCTTCCTCCGGTTTGTCACCGGCGGTCTCCTTAGAGTTCCCACCATTACGTGCTGGCAACTAAGGACAAGGGTTGCGCTCGTTGCGGGACTTAACCCAACATCTCACGACACGAGCTGACGACAGCCATGCAGCACCTGTCTCACGGTTCCCGAAGGCACCAATCCATCTCTGGAAAGTTCCGTGGATGTCAAGACCAGGTAAGGTTCTTCGCGTTGCATCGAATTAAACCACATACTCCACCGCTTGTGCGGGCCCCCGTCAATTCCTTTGAGTTTCAGTCTTGCGACCGTACTCCCCAGGCGGCGAACTTAACGCGTTAGCTTCGATACTGCGTGCCAAAGTGCACCCAACATCCAGTTCGCATCGTTTAGGGCGTGGACTACCAGGGTATCTAATCCTGTTTGCTCCCCACGCTTTCGTGCCTCAGTGTCAGTGTTGGTCCAGGTAGTCGCCTTCGCCACTGGTGTTCCTCCCGATCTCTACGCATTTCACTGCTACACCGGGAATTCCACTACCCTCTACCACACTCTAGTGATCCAGTATCCACTGCAATTCCCAGGTTGAGCCCAGGGCTTTCACAACGGACTTAAACCACCACCTACGCACGCTTTACGCCCAGTAATTCCGAGTAACGCTTGCACCCTTCGTATTACCGCGGCTGCTGGCACGAAGTTAGCCGGTGCTTATTCTTTGGGTACCGTCAGAACAACCGGGTATTGGCCGGCTGCTTTTCTTTCCCAACAAAAGGGCTTTACAACCCGAAGGCCTTCTTCACCCACGCGGCATGGCTGGATCAGGCTTGCGCCCATTGTCCAATATTCCCCACTGCTGCCTCCCGTAGGAGTCTGGACCGTGTCTCAGTTCCAGTGTGGCTGATCATCCTCTCAGACCAGCTACGGATCGTCGCCTTGGTGGGCCTTTACCCCGCCAACTAGCTAATCCGACATCGGCTCATCCAATCGCGCAAGGTCCGAAGATCCCCTGCTTTCACCCGTAGGTCGTATGCGGTATTAGCGTAAGTTTCCCTACGTTATCCCCCACGACTGGGCAGATTCCGATGTATTCCTCACCCGTCCGCCACTCGCCACCCAGAGAGCAAGCTCTCCTGTGCTGCCGTTCGACTTGCATGTGTTAGGCCTGCCGCCAGCGTTCACTCTGAGCCAGGATCAAACTCTTCACTTAAAACTGCATGCCCGAAGGCAAAAGCTTTAGCTGCAGAAGTTCGAACCCGGCAACGTATCGCTTGCAAAGCAATTGACTTGTTGCTTGATTCCAAACGTCTGCAAGATGGACAGTCATCCTTCCTGCAGGCGTCCGCACAAGTTACCTGCGCATACTTTCAAAGAACCTTGGAATCGGCCTCAGCGCCTCTTCCTTCGCACCCGGCGTTTCCGCCGAAGTGAGCCGCCCATTCTAGCGGACTTTTTCTTTCCGTCAACACCTCTTTCGAGGTCTTTCCGGCCCGGCGTCCGATCCGAAGATCTTTGCCGAAGTGAGCCGCCCATCTTAGCCG
>NZ_FCOY01000003.1 GCF_900018785.1 Xanthomonas massiliensis
GTGGTGACCTACGCCCCGCCGGCGCCGGCGATGACCTATGCGCCGCCCGAGCCCGCCACCCCGGTCGCCCCGCCGCCGCGCTTCCGCTATTTCTGCCCGGGCCAGGGGTACTACCCCGAGGTCCAGGCCTGCCCGACGGACTTCGTCAGGCAACCGATTCCCTGAGCCCTTCTCCAAGAAGACACGAGACATGAACATTCGAGTATGGGGTGCCTGCGGCATGGTGCTGGCGCTGGCCGGCTGCGCCACCACCCCGATGGTACCCACCGTGCGGGTGATGCCGGCGCCCAACCAGCCGTTCCAGGCGTTCCAGGCCGACGATGCGACCTGCCGCCAGTACGCCGCCAACTCGGTCAGGGGCATGACCGACCAGGCCAACAACCGCGCCGCCAGCTCGGCCGTGCTGGGCACGGTGCTGGGTGCCGCCGTGGGCGCCGCCCTGGGCAGCGGCCCGGGGCCGCACCACGACAACGGCCTGGTGGCGATGGGCGCGGTGACCGGCGGTGCGATCGGCGCCAGCAACGGCAGCGCCGGTCCCGGCAGTTCGCAGTACGGCATCCAGCAGGCGTACGACAACGCCTATGCGCAGTGCATGTATTCGCGCGGCAACCAGGTGCCCGGCGTGGCCATGCCGGCGCCGCAGGGCTGAAGTAGCTCGGCCGGGGGGCGGAGCGATCGGCGTGATGGCTCCGCTCCCGGTATCCCTCACGTGCGGCTTGCGGGCGGGTCCTGCCGGTTCGCTTCTGCCAGCAGCAGCTCGTAGGCCTGCACGCGGGTGCGCAGGTGGATCAGGAACCACGATGCGGCATAGGCGAGCAACAGGGCCCACACCAGCAGGCCCTGCACCAGGTTGATCTGCGAGAAGGCCGCCCAGTCGCGCCACCGCCAGTCCTTGAACTGCAGGTACAGGGCCAGCAGGACCGGCAACACGCCGAGGCGTTCCATGCCGCCGGTGAACAGGCCGAGCCGCTCGTACATGACGGCGCGGCGGTCCTGGATGAAGCGCAGCCGCTCGGCGCGCGGTTCCAGCGGGAAGCTCCGCAGCTGGCCCACCAATTGCCGGTAGAGGACGAAACTGCGTTCCAGTTCCTCGGCATGGAAGGCGCGCGGATGGCGGAACTCGCGTCCTTCCCGCCGCAGCCACAGGACGGCCATGAGCGCGAATCCGCCGATTTCCGCGCACAGGCCGGCGAGGGCGATCCATACGCCGGGGCGCCCGCCCAACAGGCTTCCCATCACCAGGCCGACGCCGGCACCGGCCACGGCGGTGACCAGCGCGCCGCGTTCCCAGGGGCCGGCCGCGTTGTCCTTCTCCATCGCTTCGGCGTAGCCGTCCAGTACCCGGTTCAGGGCGGGAAACGTCAGCACCGGCAGGGCGCATTCCGCCGGGATGGCCGCCACGCGGTCCGGTGGGGCGGGGACATCGGTTGCCAGGTCCTTCCGTGCTTGCATCGGGCGCCTTTCGCTGGGGAGAACAGGTCGCATTCTGCTCCGCCGCGGTGCGAGGGATAAGCGCGGCGCCGGATCCGTGCGTCGCGGGGATATCGCGCGGGTCCCGTGGCAGAGGAACGGGATCGAAGGAATGCGGCATTGGCCGGCCGGGCATGCCGTCGTCCGTGGCGGTCCTGTCGGCGGGCTCGCATCCCGGCGGTCCGCGGGACGGTCAAGGTGCATTGGCCGGCTGGGCGGCAATCCCGCCCGGCACCTGCGGTGGATGCCGGCGGGACGCGATCCATGCGCGTGGACCGTGCCGTTCCGCATGTCGCGGGCGGCGGGTAACGTCTTTGCCTGCGTGCCTGCGTGCCTGCGTGCCTGCGTGCGTATTCGCGTGGTTGCAGCGGCGCGGACACGACGCGGGAACCCGGCACGCCATGTGGCGTGCCGCCGAGGACCCATGCCCGTACCCGCCCGGGCACCGGGCCCTCGCCTGCCTTGCCTCACTGCGCGGTGTAGCCGCCGTCGATGACCAGCTCGCTGCCGGTCACGAACTTGGATTCGTCCGAGGCGAGATAGAGGATGCCGTAGGCGATGTCGGCCGGATCGCCCAGGTGGCCGATCGGATGCAGGCTGACCAGGTGCTTGTACGCCTGGCTCTGCTCGTTATCGGCCAGGCCCTGGACCATGGGCGTCCAGATGTAGCCCGGGTGCACCGAGTTGACGCGGATGCCGTAGCCGGCCTTGGCGCAATGCAGGGCGGCGGACTTGGTGAAGATGCGCACGCCGCCCTTGCTGGCGTTGTAGGCGGCCAGGTCGGGATCGCCGATCAGGCCCTCGATCGAGGACAGGTTGACGATCGAGCCGCCGCCGCTGCGCTTGAGCGCCTCGATGCCGTAGCGGGTGCCGAGGAACACGGCGTCCAGGTTGATCGCCTGCACCTTGCGCCAGTCGGCCAGCGTGGTGTCCTCCACGTTCTTGCTCAGTGCGATGCCGGCGTTGTTGACCACGATGTTGAGCTGGCCGAATGCCTCGAACGCGGCGGCGACGACCTGCTCCCACTGCGCTTCCTCGGTGGCGTCTTGCTGCACGAAGATGGCTTGGCCACCGCGGTCCACGATGCCCTTGGCCACCGCCTGGCCGGCCTCGACCTTGAGATCGGATACCACCACCTTGGCGCCTTCGCTGGCCAGCAGTTCCGCCGTGGCCTTGCCGATGCCCAGGGCCGAGCCCGTGACCAGGGCGACCTTTCCGGTTACACGTCCCATGACCTTCTCCCGTCTGTGGTTGCGTGGAAACACATCGCTGGAATACCCAGCATTGCCGTCTTAGCACGCGCTCATGGCCGTTTCCTTGATCCAGCGCAGCGACGCCGCCGCGGGCACGCGGCCCGCGTGGACGTGACCGCGCCGGTTCAGGTGCCGGATCGCGGCGGGGCGCCGGGGGCATATGCGCCCGGCGGCCTTGCGCGCGGGTGGCCGAGGGACTGCAGCCCGGGGCCGCGGCACGGCAGGCGGCGAAGCACGGCACCGCCGCGGGCATGCCGCGGCAGGCGCCGCGTGCGGAACGGCTCGCATGCGGGCCGGCTTTCGCCGGATCGTTACGTGCCGCGGACCAGCATGGACGGCGTTCCCATTGCGAAAGGAGGCCGTCCATGGCCCTTCATCTGCGTTCCCTGTACATGGCCGCCGGCGCGGCGGCGGTCCTGGCGACGACGGCGTTGCCCGTCCCCGGGCGCGCCGCGCCCAGCCACGTGGTGCTCACGCCCAAGCTCGACTGGCAGACCGCGCAGGCGCTGGCGGCCGAGGCGGTGCGCGTGTGCGCGGCGCGGGGCTTCTCGGTGACCGCCACGGTGGTGGACACCTCCGGCGAGCAGCAGGCGGTGATCAAGGGCGACCAGGCGCCGTTGCAGTCGCTGTCGGTGTCCTACCGCAAGGCCTATACCGCGTATTCGTACGGCATGGCCTTCGACAAGGATTCCACCAGCGCGCTGGTGGCGGCCAAGCTGACCGGCCCGGCCGACGGCTCGCTGGCCACCGTGCCGCAGGTGATCTTCATCGCCGGCGGGGTGACCCTGCGCACGGCCGACCGCACCGTGCTGGGCGGCATCGGCGTGTCCGGCGCCTCCGGCGGGGACAAGGACGAGGCCTGCGCCCAGGCGGCGGTGGACAAGTACAAGGACACGTTCCGCTGAGCGCGGCGGCGTGTCCCGGCGGACGCGCCGGGGCGGTGTCCGGCGTCCGGCCTCAGACCAGCTGCAGGTCGGCGGGGCGGGCGCCCGGGAACACGCGTCCCAGGCGCGCGGCGTCCAGGCCCCACAGCCGCGATGCCAGCCCGCCCAGCAACGAGCGGTAGTTGTTGAGCACGGGGTAGTCGCGGTCCTGCAGCAGCCTGGCCTGGGCCACGTCCACCTGCTCGCCGGCGATGCGGCCGCCGCGCACGCGCCCGCCCAGCACCCAGTAGACGGTGCCGTGGCCGTGGTCGGTGCCCTTGTCGCCGTTCTCGCGGAAGGTGCGGCCGAACTCGGAGAGCACCACCACCACGGTGTCGTGCCAGGCCGGGCCGAGCGCGTCGGCATAGGCGGCCAGGCCCTGGCCGAGGTTCTTGAGGTTGTTGGCGAGCGGACCGTCGCTGCTGCCCTGGCCGACGTGGGTGTCCCAGCCGCCGACGTCGACGAAGCCGAGCCGGTAGCGCTCGCGCATCATCGTCGCCATGCGCCGGGTGGTCTCGGCGAAGCTGCCGGCGCTGGCGGCGCCGCGGCTGGCGCGCATCATTTCCTCCTGCAGTTCCGCGGAGACCTGCTGGCGCAGTTGCAGGCCGTCGTGCGCGGCGCTGGCCAGCGGCGTGCCCTGGTACATCTGCGCCAGGATCCCGGACTGGCGCGTGTCGAAGGACGCCTTGGGGTTGCCGCGCAGGGACAGGTTGGGGATGTCGTGGCCGCCCTGGAAGCTCAGCGGCAGCGAGTCGGTGAAGGCGATGGCCGGCACTCCGGTCAGCTCGGCCGACAGGCGCGCGAGGAAGCCGGAGCGGTAGTCGTGCGCCGGCCCGGAGGCCTGGCCGGACTCGATGTCGTCCTGGGTCTCGAAGTGGCTGCGCGAGAGGTCGTCGGTGCCGGCGAACGGCACGAACGCGAGTTGCTGGCGCTGCCACAGCGGCAGCAGGCTGTCGCGCACCCCCGGGGCCAGGCCCCAGTGCCCGTCCAGGTCGATCGCGCTGGCTGCATCGCCCGCGGCCGGGCGCGCGATCGCCAGGGTCGGCCGGGCTTCGTAGTAGAAATCGCTGGCGTAGGGCACCAGCAGGTTGTTGCAGTCGTAGCCGCCTCGCAGGAACACCACCAGCAGGCGCGGGCCGTCGGCGGATGCGGCGAACAGGCGCCCGGACCAGCTCATGGCGCCCGCGCCGGCGGCGAGCGCGGCGGTGGTACCGATCAGGAAATGACGTCGTTTCATCAGCATGTCCTCTTGGGGGAAGAGGCGTCCGTGCACGGTCGGGGCTTCAGCGGTAGTTGAAGTCCGGCGAGGCCAGCAGGAAGGCGTTCCATTCCTGCTGCGAGCGCGCCTTGGCCAGGGCGTCGCGGGTGGTGGCCGACAGCCCGGGTTCGATGGCGCGGTAGTACAGCGCGGAGGCCGGCCGCGCGAAGCCGCCGGCTGCCGCGGCGGCCTTGCCGTCGCCGGCCGGCGCTGCGAACAGGCGCGCATCGCCGCTGCCGATGGCGCGCGCGATCTCGAAGCGCTTGGCCATCTGCCCGGAACTGTTCCAGGCGCTGGAATCCAGCGGCCAGCCGTCCGGGGTGATGCGGCCGAACAGCGGTTCGCCCATCTGCGCCAGCCAGTCCACCAGCGGCGCGGCGTTGGCGATGGCCTGGCCGTCGTAGGACAGGCGCATCGCCGAGACCAGGAAGCGGTACGGATCCTTGAACTTGCGTTGCGAGGCGTCGGCGAACTCGCGCGCGAGCAGCATCGTGCGCATCACCTCGGCGATGTCGCCGTCGCTGCGGCGGAAGGTGGCGGCCATGCGCGCGACCAGCGCCGGCGGCGGCTCGTCGGCGACGAAGTAGCGCGCCAGCTGGCGGGAGACGAACGTGGCGCAGGCCGGCTGGCGGGTGATCAGGACCACGGCGCGCTCGATCTCGTCGAAGCCGCCGCCGGCGATGCGCTGGCCGAGCAGGGTCTTGTCGCCGGGCTCGTGGCGCGCCGGGTCGAATTCGAAGGCGCCCTCGCGCAGGTATTGGCCGCGCAGTGCCGGCGCCAGCTTCGGCGGGCCGTCGCGCCCGGGCGGGGCGATCCCGGCGCCGGTCAGGATCCGCGCCAGCTGCTGCACGTCCTGCTGGGTGTAGCCGGCATCCACGCCCAGGGTGTGCAGCTCCATCAGCTCGCGCGCGTAGTTCTCGTTGATCTTGCCCTTGGCGTTCTGGGCGTTGTCCAGGTATTCGAGCATGGCCGGGCTCTTGAGCGTGGCCAGCACCAGGTCGGAGAACTTGCCCAGCGCGTGCGGGCGGATCGCGTTGTCGACGTAGTCGGCCAGGGTCCAGCGCAGCCGGCCCTTGTCGGCATAGACGCTGAAATGGTTGAGCCAGAACCACACCAGCTGTTCGCGCACCTGGTCGGCACCGTAGACCGAGCGCAGCAGCTGGGCCTGGCGCACCTGCTGCGCCCATTGCGCGGCGGCGGCCTGCTCGGCCTTGCGCGCGGCCACCTTGTCGTCGCCGTCGGGCATCGCCTTCAGCTGCCGGGCGCGCTCGGCCTGCTGCGCCAGCACGGCCTGCACCGGCGTGTGCAGGGCGGGCATGGCCTGCAGCTGCTCGCGGATCGGCGGCGGCAGCGCATCGTCGCCGGCCGGCGCCTGCAGCTGCTCGCGCAGGTAGCGCCGCGGGCCCGCCTGTTGCCAGGCATCGACGCTGGCACTGTCCAGGCCGAAGTCCGCGCGCTGCAGCCAGCGCAGGGCATCGGCATCGGGACCGGCGGGTGCGGCGATGGCCGTGGCCTGCTGGACGGCAAGCAGCACGATCGCCGCCAGGCAGGGCCGCCAGCCGGCGCGGGGCCGCCGTCCGTGGCGGGCAGGTATGCAGGGTCGTTCGCGCATGCCGGGACGATCCGATGCCGCGCGGCCGCAGCCGCAACCCGTCCGAGTATCGGCAGGTGCCGGCCGACGACGTTAAGCGTCTGTCGGAATGGCGATCCGTGTCGTCGTCGGTTCATGTTCGGGCCGCTTCGGCCCGGGTGCGGGCCCAGGCGTTGCCGGGCAGGTCGGCCATGGTGCGGGACAGGCCGATCCGGCCGGCGTGCCGCCGCCGGCGCAGCCCAGGGTCTGCGCGTCGTCGGGGCGGCGAGGGCGGCGATCAGCATCGATTGCGTCATCGGCGGCCTCGGGGTGAAGAAGCGGACCTTGCGCCGGCCGAGCGCAGGCGATGGGCGGGCCCATGTGCCAGGGCTGGACCCGCGTGCCTGGCTGCAGACGGAAGGGGCGGCGTCCCCGCCCTGCCGTCACGGATACCGGCATCGATCCGCAAAACATGGGATGATAGGTTGAATTAACGAAGGTCGACCCATGCCCGTTTCCCCTCTCGTCGAGCGCCGTTCCCTGGTGGAAGCGACGATCGCCGCCATCCGCGAGCGCATCGCCAGCCGGCAATGGCCGGTCGGCGAGCGCCTCCCGCCGGAAGCCGAGCTCGCCGGGCACTTCGGCGTCGGCCGCAACACCGTGCGCGAAGCGGTGCGCGTGCTGTCCCATGCGCAGATGCTCGAGGTCCGCCAGGGCGACGGCACCTACGTGCGCAGCGCCGCCGACCCCGCCGAGACCATGCGCGGGCTGTCGCGCGCCAGCCTGCGCGACCACCTGGAGATGCAGCGCATGCTGGAGGCGGAAGCCGCGCGCTGCGCCGCCCGGCGCGCCACGGCACAGGACATCGCCCGGCTGCGCGCCGCCCTGGCGCACCGTGGCGAATACCGGCACCCGGCCGATGCCCCGGCGGCCGACCTGGAGGCGTTCCTGGATCGCGACGGCGCCTTCCACCAGGCCGTCGCCGACGCCGCGCACAACGATGCGCTGCAGGCGCTCTACCGTCATTTCACCGCCGCGGTGCGCAGCCACAACCGCGCCATCCTGGCCGTCGGCGACCTGCCCGAGCCGGACCTGGCGGCCCATGCCGCCCTGGTCGAGGCCATCGCCAGCCGCGACGAGGACCGCGCCGCCGCCAGCGCCCGCGCCATGCTGGCACCGCTGGTGGACCTGCTCGGCCCCGACGGTGCCGGCGAGCACTGACGCGCCGCCCGTCTTCCTTCCCGCCTTTCCATTCCCCGCCTGTTGCAGGAGTTGGCCATGTCCGTTGCTTCCCTGTCCGTCCACGATGCCGGCGCGTTTCCCCTGGTCCGTTTCCGTGCCGAGGCGATGGCGCCGGGCTATGCCGCGCAGTGGATCGAGGACATGGACCGCCTGCTCGCCGCCGGCGAGCGGTTCGTGGTGCTCTATCCGGCCGGCACGCACGAGGAAACCCACGAGGACCGCAAGCAGCGCGGGCTCTGGCTCAGGCAGCACCGCGACGCCCTGTCCGTGCTGTGCCTGGCCCTGGTGAGCGTGGAGCCCGATGCGCTCGAGCGCGAGGCATTCCGGGCGCGGATCGACGGGCTCGGCAAGGCGTTCGGCGTCCGCCAGGCGGTGGCGGCGGACGATGCCGAGGCCGGGGCGCTGGCCCGTGCCTACCTGGCCGCCGGCGCCTGAGCCGGGACGTGGACGCACCGATGGACGAACGCCGGCGCGGCCGCGGCTCCGGCCCGCGCCTGTTGACCCTGCACGGCCACTGCACCCGCCTGGAGCAGCGCCTGGTCCGGGCCCTGCGCAACCTGGCCGGCGGCAGCGAGGCCAGCGAGCAGGGCGCGCGCGCCCTGCTTGCCCTGGGGATCGCGGCGGAAGACGTGTGGGCCTTCGCCCGGCTGAGCCGCCTGCTGGCCCACGCCGCACCCGCGATCGCGTTGCACGGGCCGGACTCGCCGTTCGTGTCGGCGGACGAACTGGGCGTCGTCGCCGCGCTGCAGCGCGCCCTGCGCCGCGGGCCGGCCGCCGCGGGTGGCCCCGGCCCGGCGGTCGCACTGGCCGGGGCGTTCGACGCATGCGCCGGCGCGTTGCGCCGCGCGGACGTGTCGCTGGGCCCGCGCCGCTCCGTCCTGGCGGGGCAGCGCCGGCTCGAGGACGAGCGCGTGGACCTCGCCGCGGCCCCGGGCCACCGCCGGCTTGCCGCGCGGGTCGCCGGCACGAGCCGGCTGAGCCCGCACGTGCGGCGCCTCACCCTGGCCGGCGAGGCTCTGCGCGAGCTGGATATCCGCAAGCCGGGCCAGTGGGTCAAGCTGTTCGTTCCCGTGCCCGGCGCTGCGCCGGGCGACACGGTGGGCCGCGCCTACACCGTGCGTCGCCACCGTGCCGCTGCCGGCGAACTGGACATCGACATCGTGCTGCACGGCGGCGACGGCCCGCTGTCGCGCTGGGCCGAGCGGGCGCAAGCGGGCGATGCGCTGGCGCTGGCCGGCCCGCGCGGCGGCTACGCGATCGATCCCGGCCATGACTGGTTGCTGCTGGCCGGCGATGCCGCCGGGCTGCCGGCCATCGCCGCGATCGTCGAGGCCGCGCCGGCGCGGCTGCCGATCAGGGTGCTGCTGGCCCTGCCCGAACGCGAGGACGAATGCGCGCTGCCGCACCGGGCCAACGTGTCGATGGCCACCACCGTCGCTTCGCAACCGGGCGATGGCGCGTTGCTGGCGCGGCTGGCCGGGCACCCGCTGCCTGCCGGCCGCGGCGCGATCTGGATCGCCGCCGACGCCACCACCGCGCAGCGCGCCCGCGAGCACCTGGCCCGGGTCCTGCCGTCCCGTCCCGGCGCCAGGATCGGCGCGCACTGCGTGGGCCACTGGAAGCCTGGGGTGCGCGACCACCGCGACGCCGCGGCGGGCTAGGCGCAAGAGCGGTGCGCGCCGTGGGCGCGCGCTGCGCGCGAGCGGGCTGATCCCAGGGCTGCCTGTCCGTGCCGGCCGCCTCCGGCCTGGCGGCGACAAGCGGCTCAGGACGCCCCGGTGCCGAAGGCGCGCAGGAAGGTCTCCACGGCGAGCTGCACCCAGTGGTCGATCTGCGCGGCGGAGGGGCGGGCGTCCGGGTGGGTCAGGCACTCCATCTGCCCTTCGCCGCGCAGCAGGCTGACGAACAGGCCGGCCGCGGCCTCGGTGCCGATCGAGCGGATGTCGATCTCGCCGGCCTGCGAGGCGGCCACCAGCCGTTCGCCGACCATGGTGGCGGTGACCCGCGGGCCGGCCAGGTAGAAGCGCCGCGCCAGCCCGGGGAAGCGCGTCGCCTCGGCGGTGACGACACGATACAGCGCCAGCCCGTCCGGGGAGAGGATGAAGCTCAGGTAGGCCTGTCCGATCTCGGCCAGGGTGCGGCGGATGTCGCCGGGGTCGGTGTGGATCGCCCGCATCGCGTCGGCCATCGCGGCGCACTGGCGTTCGATCACCGCCGCGAACATCGCCTCCTTGGTCGGGAAGCAGGCGTACAGGGTCGCCTTCGATACCCGCGCCGTGCGCTGGATCATGTCGGTGGTGGCGGCGCTGAACCCATGGCGGAGGAACACGGCGGTGGCCGCCCTCAGCACCGGCAGGGCCTTCTCGTTTCGCTCCGGGGGGCAGGGCCCGGACATCGCGGGCGGTTCGGCGGCATCCATGGAGCCCCGACTATACCGAACGGTCCTGTCGCGACGAAGCCCATCGTTCCATGGTTGGATCGGGCGCGTTCCACGCGGCGTCGATTGACGGAAGCTGCGTCGCTCCCTACAGTACCGATCGGTACTTTCGGGCCGGTCCTGGCCGCCCGTCCTCCCCCAAGGACTTCCATGAACCGCATTCCCCGCAGGGCCGCGCCGGTGCGCGCCGCGCATGCCGTGGCCGTGCTGGCGCTGCTGCTCGCCGGCTGCGCCACGACCGCCGATCCGCACATGCCCGGGGTGCCGGTGGCAAGCGCCGCGCTGCAGGCGCGCGCGGCCGTGCTCGCCGAAGCGCCGGCGCTGGCCGAGGACGCGCCGGTACCGGCGCAGTGGTGGACGCTGTTCGGCGATCCGGCCCTGGCCGCGCTCGAGGCCGATGCCGCCGGCGCCAACTTCGACCTGCGCGCGGCCGCCGCGCGCATCGAGGAGAGCCGCGCCCAGCTCGGCCTGGCCGGTGCGGCGCGCAAGCCGCAGGTGGCGGCGGACGCCGGCTACACGCGCGGCGCCCTCAGCCAGAACTCGCCGCTGGCGCTGCTGGGCGCGCCCACCCAGGCCACCGACACCTGGGCGCTCGGGGTACAGGCCGGCTGGGAGCTGGACCTGTGGGGCTACCTGAAGCAGGTCGACGCAGCGGCGCAGGCGCGGCTGCAGGCGAGCGGCTACGGCCTGGCCGCGGCGCGGGTCTCGGTGGCCGGCGACGTGGCCCGCACCTACCTGCTGTTGCGCGGCGTGCAGGCGCAGCAGGCGATCCTCGAGCAGAACCGCGCGATCGCCGCGGACCTGGTGCGACTGACCGAGAGCCGCGAGCGCAACGGGGTGGCCACGCGCTTCGACGCGGCCTCCGCCCGGGCCGACCTGGCCGGGATCCAGGCCCGCCAGGAACAGCTGCGGCACCAGCGCGACACGCTGATGAATGCATTGGCGCTGCTGCTCGGCCAGCCGCCGCGCGCGCTGGATGCGCGCCTGGCCGGGGCGCCGTTGCCGGCGCCGCCGGCGCGGCTGCCGATCGGCGTGCCGTCCGAGCTGGCACGGCAGCGCCCGGACATCCGCCAGGCCGAGGCGCGGCTGCGCGCGGCGGTGGCCGACATCGGCGCGGCCGAGGCGGATTTCTATCCGCGCATCCGCCTGACCGGCGGCCTGGGCGTGCAGGCCTTCGACCTGTCCGACCTGGGCAGCTGGGATTCGCGCCAGTATTCGCTGGGCCCGTCCCTGCACCTGCCGATCTTCGAGGGCGGCCGCCTGCGCGGCAACCTGGCGCTGAGCCAGGCGCGCCACACGCTGGCCGCGATCGACTACCAGCGCACCGTGCTGGGGGCCTGGCACGAAGTGGACGACGCGCTCGGCGCCTATGCCAGCGAACTGAAGCGGCACGCGCAGCTGCAGCTGGCCCTGGCGCAGAACCGCACCGCGCTGGAGGTGGCCGAGCACGCCTACCGCGAGGGCACCGCGGACTTCACCGCGGTGCTGGTGGCGCGGCGTTCGCTGCTGGCCAGCCAGTCCGAACTCAACGACAGCGCCACCGCGTCGGCGCTGTCGGTGGTGGCGCTGTACCGCGCCCTCGGCGGCGGCTGGTCGGACGCGCTGGCCGTGCCCGCCGCGGCGCAGGCGCACGCGTGAGCACGCCCGCGGGCACGCCGGCCCCGCCTGCCGCGCCGCCGGGGCCGGGTGCAGCGCCCGGGCCGGTATTCGGCCCGCGCCTGGCGCTCGGCCTGCTCGGCATCCTGCTGGCGGCGATGGTCGCCGGCCTCAACAACCGCGTGCCCGGCCTGGTGCTGGCCGACCTGCAGGGCGCGCTCGGCTTCGCCCAGGACGACGCCTCCTGGCTCGATACCGCCTATTACGCCGGCGAACTGGCGGCGATGCCGTTCGCCACCTGGTTCGCGGTGACCTTCTCGCTGCGCCGCGCGCACGGCTGGGCACTGGGCGCGACGCTGGCGCTGGCGGCGGTGCTGCCGCTGGTCCACGGGCTCGGCCTGCTGCTGGCGCTGCGCGCCGCGCAGGGGCTGTTCGCCGGCGCGCTGATCCCGATGCTGATGATGTCGGCGCTGCGCTTCCTGCCGCCGCCGATCCGCCTGCACGGGCTGGCGCTGTACGCGATGACCGCGACCTTCGCGCCGAACGTGGCGCTGTGGCTGGCGGCGCTGTGCGTGGACCGGCTGCAGGACTGGCGCTGGGTCTACTGGCACGTGATCCCGCTGGGGCTGGTGGCGATGGCGCTGGTCGGCTGGGGCATCCCGAAGATGCCGATGGCGCTGCCGCGGCTCAGGCAGGCCAACTGGCCCGGCATGGCGCTGGGCGTGCCCGGCCTGGCGTTGCTGGTGGTCGGCCTGAACCAGGGCGTGCGCCTGGACTGGTGGCACTCGCCGCTGGTGACCGCCGCGCTGCTGGTCGGCGGCGCCTTCACCGCCGTGTTCCTGGCCAGCGAATGGCGCCACCCGGCGCCGTTCATGCGCCTGCAGCTGCTGGAGCGGCGCAACCTGGGGCTGGGCTTCGCGATCTTCTTCTGCCTGCTGGTGGTGATGACCACCGCCGTGGGCCTGCCGGCCACGGTGCTCGGCCACCTGCAGGGCTTCCGCATGGAGCAGGTGGCCGCGATCGGGCTCATCGTCGGGCTGCCGCAGCTGGTGCTCGGCCCGGCGGTGGCGCTGCTGCTGTACCAGCGCTGGGTCGATGCCCGCCACCTGTTCGTGCTCGGCCTGCTGTGCATCGCCGCGGCCTGCTGGCTGGCATCGGGCCTGACCGACGCATGGATGGTGCGGCAGCTGTTGTGGGCCGAGCTGCTGCAGGCCGTGGGCCAGCCGCTGGCGGTGGTGCCGCTGCTGTTCCTGGCCACCAGCGTGGTGGCGCCGATGGAGGGCGCGTACGTGTCCGGCATCGTCAACACGCTGCGCGCGCTCGGCACGGTGTGCGGCGGCGCGGTGATCGGCGAGCTGACCACGCTGCGCGGGCAATTCCATGCCGAGATGCTGCTCGACCAGGCCGGGCGCCTGCTGCCGCGATGGCCGGGGGACGCCATGCCCGGCGCGCTGGCCGGCATCGTCGCCGAGCAGGCCAGCGTGCTGGCCGCCGCCGACATCTACCGCGTGTTCGCCGTGGCGGCGCTGGCGCTGATCCCGTTCGTGCTGGCCCTGCAGTACATCCCCGCCCCGAAGACGACGCTGCCGGCGCCTGCCCCCGCCGCGCCGCCGCTCGCGCCCTCCGTTCCCACTTCCCCGTAAAGAGCCCCCATGGCCAAGATCCCCCGTTTCCGCGTCATCGCCGGCATCGTCATTGCCGCGGTCCTGGCGGCCGCCTGGCTGATCCTCGACCGGCCCGAGTCCGGCGCCGCGCGCCAGGGCACCGACGATGCCTACGTGCAGGCCGATGCCACAGTGGTGGCACCGCAGGTGGCCGGCGTGATCAGCCGCGTCGCGGTGGCCGACAACCAGGAAGTGCGCGCCGGCGCGCCTCTGGTGGAACTGGACGACCGCGCCCTGCGCATCGCCGTGGCCAACGCGCAGGCGGCCATCGCCAGCCTGCAGGCGCAGATCGAGCGCCAGGGCAGCGCCGTCGCGCAGGCGCGCGCGTCCGCCGAGGCCTCGGCCGCCAACCTCGCCCTGGCCGAGGCCAACCGCCGGCGCTTCGCCAACCTGGCGCGCGACGGCTCCGGCACCGAGCAGGCGCACCAGCAGGCCGAGACCGAATGGGCGGTGCAGCGTGCCGCCCTGGCGCGCGACCAGGTGAGCGTGCGCGCGGCCGAGCAGCAGACCACGATCCTGCAGGCGGAACTGGAGAAGGCCCGCGCCGCCAAGGCCGCGGCCGACCTGGACCTGTCCTACGCCCGGGTGAGCGCGCCAGTGTCGGGCGTCGTCGCCCAGCGCAGCGCCCGCGTCGGCGGCTATGCCCGCGTCGGCGAACCGCTGCTTGCCCTGGTGCCGCTGGATGCGGTCTACGTGGAGGCCAATTACCGCGAGACCCAGCTGGCGCGGGTGCGCGTGGGCCAGCCGGTGGACATCGCCGTGGACGCGCTGCCCGGCGTGCACCTGAAGGGCCAGGTCGAGAGCCTCGGCCCGGCCAGCGGCGTAAGCTTCTCGCCGGTGCCGCCGCACAACGCCACCGGCAACTTCACCAAGATCGTCCAGCGCCTGCCGGTGCGCATCCGCCTGGTGCCGGGGCAGGACGCCATCCACCGCCTGCGCGTGGGCATGTCGGTGCGGCCCACCATCGACGTCGCCGCCGTTCCCGCGCCGGCCGCCGCCGCGTCCCCGTGAGGAGGATTTCCGTGTCCGCTTCCCCCGCAACAACCGATTCCGCCACCCTCCTGGTGCGGCCCGTGGTCGCGCTGGCCGGCGCACGCCGCGTCGTCGCCGCCGCCAATGCCGAGGCGGCGCGCCAGGGCTGGGCGATCGCCGTGGCCGTGGTCGATGCCGCAGGCGAACTCGTCGCCTTCGAGAAGCACGATGCCGCCATCGGCATCACCCCGGCGGTGGCCATCGCCAAGGCGCGCACCGCGGCGCTGCTGCAGGCACCGTCCAAGGCGTTCGAGGATTTCGTCAACGGCGGCAGGCCCAGCTTCCTGTCCACGCCCGGCGCGACGCCGCTGGAGGGCGGCGTGCCGCTCGTGGACGCAGGCCGCGTGGTCGGTGCCGTCGGCATCAGCGGCGCCCACGGTGGCAACGATTCGCACGTCGCCGCGGTCGCGGCGGCGGCACTGGCCCACGCCTGAGGACGGCATCATGAGCGAACTGAAGGACAAGACCCTGGTGGTGATCGGCGGCAGTTCCGGCATCGGCCTGCGGGTGGCGCAGCTGGCCGCCGCCGAGGGCGCGCGGCTGGTCCTGGTCGGCCGCGACGGCGGCCGCCTGGAAGCGGCCCGCGCCGGGCTCGCCACGCGCGGCGCCGCGGTGGAGACCCGCCAGGCCGATGCCCACGACCACGCCGCGCTCGAGGCGCTGTTCGCGGGGCTGCCGGCCTTCGACCACCTGGTCTCGATGATCGGCGACGTCAACGGCGGCGGCTTCCTGGCCAACGACCTGGCGACCATCCGCCACGTGATCGAATCCAAGTTCTTCACCAACGTGCGCATCGGCCAGCTCGCCGCGGCCCGGCTGCGCGAGGGCGGCAGCCTGGTGTTCACCTCCGGCACCGGCGGGCGTGCCCAGGACGCGTGCGGCAGCTATGTCGGCAATCTCGGCATCGATGCCCTGGTCGAGGGCCTGGCGGTGGAGCTGGCGCCGCGGGCGCGGGTCAACGCGGTGTCGCCGACCTGGACACCCACCCCGTTCTGGCGCGACGTGCCGCACGCGCAGGTCGAGGCCACGCGCCTGCATTTCGAGCAGACCATCCCGCTGCGGCGCACCGCCACGATCGACGAGCTGGCCACGGCCTACCTGTTCCTGATGAAGAACGGCTTCGTCACCGGCCAGCACCTCGCGGTGGACGGCGGCATCATGCTCGGCGCATGAACGCACCCGGCCCCCTTTCGGAGAGCGCCATGCACGGCTACCAGATCACCTTCTACACCCAGCAGGACCGCACCCACGGCCGGCAGCCGCTGGCCCAGTGGCTGGTCGAGGCGGCGCGGCACCTGGGCATCCGCGGCGCGACGCTGAGCGGCGCGATCGAGGGCCTGGGCCACGACGGCACGACCCATGCGATCAACCTGTTCGACCTGTCCGACCAGCCGGTGCAGGTGACGCTGGTGGTCGGCGCCGAGGAGGCCGACCGCCTGTTCGCATACCTGGTGCAGGAGCAGGTGGTGGTGTTCTACATCAAGCTCGCGGTGGAGTTCGACACGCTCGGCAACGCGCAAGGCGCAAGGCGCAAGGCGTGAGATGTGAGATGTGTTCGACCTGTCCGACCAGCCAGTGCAGATGACGTTGGTGGTCGGCGCCGAGGAGGCCGATCGCCTGTTCGCCTACCTGGTGCAGGAGCAGGTGGTGGTGTTCTACACCAAGCTCGCGGTGGAATTTGGCACGCTCGGCAAGGCGTGAGGTGTGAGATGTGTTCGACCTGTCCGACCAGCCGGTGCAGGTGACGTTGGTGGTCGGCGCCGAGGAGGCCGATCGCCTGTTCGCCTACCTGGTGCAGGAGCAGATGGTGGTGTTCTACACCAAGCTCGCGGTGGAGTTCGACAAGCTCGGCAAGGCGCAAGGCGCAAGGCGCAAGGCGTGAGATGTGAGATGTGTTCGACCTGTCCGACCAGCCAGTGCAGGTGACGCTGGTGGTCGGCGCCGAGGAGGCCGACCGCCTGTTCGCCTACCTGGTGCAGGAGCAGGTGGTGGTGTTCTACACCAAGCTCGCGGTGGAATTTGGCACGCTCGGCAAGGCGTGAGGCGTGAGGCGTGAGGCGTGAGGCGCGCGGCGCACGAGCGCGAAGTAGCGCGGCGTTGCGGTCCAGCGGAAGGCAGCGGGAGCGTGCGCGGCCTTGTCGATGAATCGAATCCTGCCGCCCGGGCACCCCCTCGCGCAGGCAGCGGCGGGCCGGGCATTCCCGGCCGCCAATGCCCCCGTACCGGCGTGGCGCCGGCCACGAGGGACACGCGCGTTGCCGCCGGTTCCGCGCCCGCAGGCGCGGAACCGGCGACGGTGCGCTTACTGCTTCACCGGGTTGCCGTCGGTGTCGAGCACCTGCACCGGGCCGAGCTCGAGCGCGCGCACCGGTGCCTCGATCTGCTTGAGGTCGCCGACGATCACCCAGGTCATCGCCTGCGGCTTGACGATCTCCTTGATCGCGGCCTCGGCGTCCCCGGAGGAGATCGCCTCCAGGCGCGGCTTGAGCGTGCGCACGTAGTCGTCCGGGCGCGCGTACTGGACGATGCCCTCGACTGCGCCCAGCACCGCGCCGGTGGTCTCGAAGCTGCCGGGCAGGGCGCGGATGCGCTGGTTCTTGATCTTGTCCACCTCCGCGGCGGTCAGCGGCTTGTCGCCGACCACGGCCCTGGCCTCCTTGAGCACCTCGGCCGCCGACTCGGCGGTCTTGTCGGTCTGCACCGGCGCGAAGAACAGGAACGGGCGCTGGCCCTGGGCATCCTCCAGGAAGCTGAAGGCGCCGTAGGCCCAGCGCTTGTCCTCGCGCAGGTTCATGTTCAGGCGCGAGGTGAAGGTGCCGCCGAAGGCGCCGTTGGCCACGCCGATGGCGAGGTTGTCCGGAGCCTTGGTCGACGGCGCCAGCAGGCCGGCCAGGATCAGCGACTGCGGGGCATCGGGCCGGTTGATCAGGAACACGCGCGGCGACGGCTGTGCGGCGACCTCGGCGATGTTCTTGTGCGGCACCGGCACCGACGGGGCCTGCCAGTCGCCGAAGGCGGCATCGAGCTGCGGCACGATGCGCTCCAGCGTGGTGTCGCCGGCCACCAGGATGCGCACGTTGTCCGGGCGCAGCCAGGCCTGCTGGAAGCCCTTCAGGTCCTCGGCCTGCAGGCTCTGGATCGAGGCCTCGGTGCCGGTGCCGGTGAACGGGATGCCGTAGGCGTGGCCCTTGCCGTAGATCAGCGGCGGCAGCGTGCGCAGCGCCAGGCCCTGCGGCTGGGTCTTCTCCTGGGCGATGGTGGCCAGCCACTGGCCGCGGATGCGCTCGATGTCGGCACTGTTGAAGGCGGGGTTGCGCACCACGTCAGCGAACAGGGCCAGCGAGGGCGCCAGTTCGTCGTTGAGGGCGTTGAGCGAGGCGCTGCACGCGTCCAGGTCGCAGCCGGTGCGCACGATCGCGCCCAGGCGCTGGCGGCGCTCGGCCACCTGCACCGAATCCAGCGAGGTGGTGCTCTCGTTGAGCAACTGCGCGGTGAAGCCGGCGGTGCCGAGCTTGTGGCCGGCATCGGCGGCGTAGCCCGAGTCGAACAGCAGCTCGACCTGGGTGACCGGGATGGTGTGGCGCTCGGCCAGCACCACCTCGATGCCGTTCTTCAGCTTGGCGCGCTGCAGGGCGGGGAAGCTCAGGTCCGGGAACTGGCCGACCTGCGGCACGCCCTGGCTGCGGTCCACCGCGCTGCGCGCGACGGTGTAGGTGTGCGCGGCCGGCAGCTTCGGCGCCGGCTTGCCCGGCGCCGGGCCGAGCGCGACCACTGCCTTGTCCTCGGCCGCCGGGTCGAAGCCGGGGCCGGCCGGCAGCACGGTCAGCAGGTAGTCGCCCTTGCCGAACCAGGTGTCGGTGGCCTGCTTGACGCTGGCCGGGGTGGCCGCGGCGGCACGCGCCAGGTCCTTGCGGTACGCGCCCGGGTCGTCGCGGTAGACCTGGCCCTCGGCCAGGATCACGCCCTTGCCGCTGAAGCCGCCGACCTTCTCCAGGCCGCGCACGAAGCCGGCACGGTAGGCGACCTGCGCACGCTGCAGTTCGTCGGCGGTGGGGCCCTGGGCGAGGAACTTGCCGAGTTCGTCGGCGATGGCGGCCTCGACCTTGGCCGGGTCCACGCCCTGCTTCACGTCGGCCTGGATCTGCAGCTGGCTGGCCAGGGCGAACGGCTGGATGCTGGCGGACACGTCGTCGGCCAGCTTGTCCTGGTAGACCAGGCGCTGGTACAGGCGCGAGGTCTTGCCGCCGCCGAGCACGGTGGTGGCCAGGTCGAGCTGGATCGCATCGTCGGTGCCCAGCTGCGGGGCCACCCAGGTGCGGTAGATGCGCGGCTGGGCGACGTGGTCGTGCTGCACGCCGCGGGTCTGCTGCGCCAGCGGGGTGATCCACGGCTGCTGGCGCGGCACCGGCTTGCCGGCGGGGATGTCGCCGAAGTACTCCAGCGCCTTGGCCCGCGCCTGAGCCGGGGTAATGTCGCCGGCCAGCACCAGGGTGGTGTTGGCCGCGCCGTAGTAGTCGCGGAACCAGTTCTTGACGTCGTCCAGCGAGGCCGCGTCCAGGTCCGCCATCGAACCGATGGTGTCGTGCTGGTAGGGATGGTTGGCCGGGAAGATGTTGGCCAGGATGTTCTCGTCCACGCGCCCGTAGGGGCGGTTCTCGCCCTGGCGCTTCTCGTTCTGGACCACGCCGCGCTGGGTGTCCAGCTCGTTCTGGCCGATCGCGCCGAGCAGGTGGCCCATGCGGTCGGACTCCATCCACAGCGCCATGTCCAGCGCGGTGGTCGGCACGGTCTCGAAATAGTTGGTGCGGTCGAACCAGGTGGTGCCGTTCATGTCGGTGGCGCCGGCCTGCTCGAACGGGGCGAAGTAGGTGCCCTTGTGGTTCTCCGAGCCGGAGAACATCAGGTGCTCGAACAGGTGGGCGAAGCCGGTCTTGCCGGCCGGTTCGTCGGCCGAGCCGACGTGGTACCAGATGCCCACCGCCACCACCGGCGCCTTGTGGTCCTCGTGCACCACCACCGTCAGGCCGTTGGGCAGGGTGAAACGGGTATAGGCGATGTCGGGCAGGGAAGCGTCGGCCGGGCGCGTGGCCAGCGATGCCGGGGCCGCCTCCAGCGCGGGCAGGTAGGCGACGGTGCCGAGGCCGAGCACGCCGGCGACCAGCAGGGACAAGGGACGCAGCATGTAACGCTCCATGTAGGTTTGAGTCGAGCGAGCCTATGCCGCGGGGCCGGGCGTGCGCAAATGACCAAGGTCAGGGGCCGGCGCGCGGCTGCGACATCGCGTCCCTCCGTACCGGTGGGCGCCGGTGAAGCCCGGCCGGCGCCGACCCCCTAGAATTGCGCCCCGGTTCCGGCAAGGCCGCCCCAGGGCGGACGGTGAGGGTGGCGGTGGCACGATGGTGAGCGAGGGCGGGGTGGCCGGGCACGGGTCCTGGAGGCGCCTGCGCGAACATATCGTCCGCGACGTGCTGGCGCCCTCGCACGCCACCGGCAGGCAGTTGCTGCAATTGCTGGTGCCGTGGGGCCGCAACGCGATGATCCGGCCGCAGATCGCCGCGGCGATCACCGCGCGCGTGCAGCTGCTTTCGCTGGTCTTCGCGGTGCTGGTGCCGGCATGGGCGCTGCTGGACCTGCTGGTGTTCGACCTGCACCTGGGCCTGCGCCTGGCGGCGTTGCGCCTGGCCTCGTCGGCGGTCTTCCTGGCGCTGGTATGGCCGTACCCGCCGTCGCTGCACCGTCCCTACCGGCAGGCGCTGCTGCTGCTGGTGGCGATGCTGATGGTGCCGCCGCTGTTCTACCTGGCCTCGCTGTCCTTCGTGGACTACGCCATGCCCGGGCTGGACGAGACCCAGCGCCTGGTCCTGAACATCTACGTGCTGCTGCCCACGCTGTCGCTGGCGGGGCTGGCGATCTTCCCGCTGTCGGCGCTGGAGACGGTGCTGATCGCCGTGCCGATCGTGGCGATCGCGGTGTTCGGGGCCGACGTGTCCGGCAACGTGCACGTGCTGGCCGCGTACGGGCCGACGCTGTGGTTCATGGCGATGATGGTCGGCGTGGCCGCCTTCTCCGGCATGAGCCAGCTGCACTACGTGGAGACGCTGGTGCGCACCGCCTCGCTGGACGCGCTGACCGGTGCCCGCACCCGGCGCTCGGGCATGGAGGAGCTGGGCCGGCAGTGGCGGCTGGCGTGCGCCGAGGACCGCGACCTGGCCATCGCCTTCATCGACCTGGACCACTTCAAGCGGATCAACGACACCTGGGGGCACGAGCAGGGCGATCGCGCACTGCGCACGCTGACCCGGTGCCTGGCGCGCGCGCTGCGCCGCGCCGACGTGCTGGTGCGCTGGGGCGGGGAGGAGTTCGTGGCGGTGCTGCCGGACATGCCCGCCATGGCACAGCGCGATTTCCTGCAGCGGCTGGTGCGCGGCGGCTTCGGCACGCGCCCGGATGGCGACCCGATCACCGTCTCCGTCGGCCTGGCCGACCGCCGCAGCGACCGGACGCGGCGCTGGGAAGACCTGGTGGAGCTGGCCGACCAGCGCATGTATGCGGCCAAGCAGGCCGGCCGCAATCGCGCGGTGCTGGCCGACGGCAGCCTGCTGGTGCTGGAGCCCGACGTGGCGCGCGGGCGGCACCGGCCGGCCTGACGCGGCCAAGGTGTGGCAGGGGGGACATCCGGGCCGGCATGTGGGGCGGAGCGATGCCGGCGGCCCATGTCGTCCGGTCGGCTCGCCCGGGATGGCCCTCCCTCGGGCATGCAGCGAATGATTCCGCGTGTGACGGGGATGGCCGGGCTTGTTGTCGGTGGCGACTGCAGGTTGCGTACCCGGCGCGCGAAGCGGCGGACTTGCGGGGACAAGGCGAAGATGTGCAGCCGGTATGCGCCGCGGTCGTGCAGGCGGTTCCCCAGACCGCGATCCACGCCCACGACGCCATTCGGCCGCGACGGCACGTCGGTCCGAAATCGATGATCGAAGGCCGAGTGGTCGCGGAATCCAGAAGGGATCTTGCCCATCGGTTGCCGGAAGTTGCCCGAAGACTTTCCGGCCGGCCTAGACACCATCCGGCCAGGGCCGCTCATGGGATTCGGTTGCAGCCTAACGCCTGAAATGAGCCGCGCCGCGACGCGGTATCGGCTTGAATGAGTTTTTAGCTGCCGATAGAACGAAAACCCAGGATGAGCGCCCCCGCCAGCAACAGAAGAGTTGGATAGAATGTGAGGGTAAACCCGATCGACCGGCTTGGCGCGCCGCGATGATATCCCCAGAAGAAGAGTGCGCGGCCCAGCAAGAACAGTAGCGAGGCTACGGGCAGGGCTGTCATCAGACGTGGCGGAGCCAGCACGGCCCACGCGGTATAGACCGGCAGGGACAGTGCCAATTGCTCCAGCGTGTTTTGCAGCAGAGCCTGAAGAACCTTGGCCTGTTCGGTGCCGGAGGTAAGTCCGCTGCCGTTAATGTCTTGTGGCGTACGGAAACGTTGGGCAGCCAGGCGGCCAATAGCAACTGCTAAGGTAAGTGCTGGAAGCAAAGTGCATAACACAAGAATCTGAAGGCGGGAATCCAAGGCGCCAAGAGAATCGTTCAGGGGGATAACCCAAACAGCGATGGCGCAACTGATCAATGTAGTGCCGAGGCCGAAGGCCATGCCAAAGGCCACTCCACGCTGTGTTCTCGATAAAGTCATTGACGTACTCTCGCCGCAGTTGACGCCTGAATAAGTTGCGCCGCGAAGCGGCGCCGGCTTGAATCAATTGTTAGGCCGATATTTGATGTTCGTTAGCATATGGGTGAAGTTGGTTGCTAGTAGTCGATCTACGGCGCCCAGAACCTCAAACTGCACGCTGAGCATCAAATCCGTCGTCCTGAAGCATGGGTTCAGCCTGATTGTGAGGGGCGTAGGTCAAATGTGCCGCGGCTCGGATGGATGAGAAGTGCTTTTACTGCCAAGTGACTGGCCAGCAAGGGGAGAATCTCATACACGGCGAATTCCCGTATTTGCTTTCGTGTTGCGGACATTCGAGGTCTTTTTCTTGAGGCCTAGCGCCTAAACTAAGGCGCGCCGCGAACCTGTGTCAGCTTGAATGAACTGTCAGCGGGTACTCACACGTAAATGCAATGCCCGGTTGAGCATGCCACAGATGGCAGCACTAGGGCTTGCCCGTGGCACTAGCAGCCAGAGGCGACCGAAGCCTAAAGACAATGGGCACAGCGGGGTGAAGCGAAAGGGCGAAGCGGCTGCCGATCCAGTGGCTGGTGACGTTAGAGCAGCGTCCCGGAGCTGACCGGCGAAGCGCTCAGGAGCTCCCCAAGACGGAAGCCGCGCCGCACGCGCAGCGCTACTGCCTGATGCTTGAGGCACACTCGTCCGCCTTGAACGAAATGTCAGGCTCTAATGCACATCGTGGATGAAACTGGCGCCTAGCGAGGCAATGCGGATAAGCATGCCTGGTGAAAGGTCGAGTGTGTAGTTTCGGTCGCTGGATGTACTTGCCCATATGCATACATTGCCACCCTTGCTGAGATCCACGAGGAAATCTCGATGTGGTTCCAAGAAGGTGATCAGCTCATCCAATGCATCCTCGACTAGTACGTCAGTAGATTCGCGCCACCCGTAAGAGAATGGATTGGCAGCCCAGTAGCCGGTTGTGCGAGTACCTGCAAGCAGAGTACCCTTTGGGGTTTTCCGAGGATCACCCGCTTGCCAAGCATGCTGAGGCTGCAAGCCTAGCGTGTGAGTGACCAGGGATGGATCAAGCATAGGATGCGAAATCCGCAGATCGACAATGTGCGAGTAAAGTTGCATTCGCGTTCTAACGCCTTATGTCTTGATTTTCCCCTAGCTTAGGCGCCGAGAGCCCGGCGTGCGCGCCCGATAACGCCTCGGTGTAGCAGCACCGTAATTCAGCAGGGGCCGCACGCCGGATCTCGCGCCCTGCGCCCGGACAGTTGACCGAGGTCTCCCTCGAACTGATAAGCGTGGGCTCGGGCGCGATGCTCTCGACCGGCCAACTCTAACGGAGAACGGGCATGACGGCAGTGGGCATCGATGTGGGCAAGGCAAACCTGGACGTGGCCATCGAGGGCCGGCCCAGGGTGGTGCGGGTGGCCAACAGCGCGGCAGGCATACGCAAGCTGGTCCGGCAGCTGGCGGGGCTGAACCAGGCCCGTATCATGGTCGAGGCCACCGGTGGCTATGAAGAGCCCCTGCTGGAGGTCTGCTGCGATGCCGGCCTGTGGGTGGCCCGGGTCAATCCCCGCCAAGCCCGCAACTTCGCACGCGCCGCCGGGGACGTGGCCAAGACCGACGCCATCGACGCCCGGCTGCTGTGCCTGATGGCAAGCATGTTCGCCGACCGGCTGCAGCGCTACCGCGCCCCGTTGCCCTGGCAACGCGAGCTTCGGGACTGGCTGCGCCGACGCGGCCAGGTGGTCACGGCGCTGCAGGCCCACCGCCAGCAGATGGTGATGTGTCCGGGGCCGATCCGGTCGCTGGCGGCGAAGACCATGACCGCCCTGCGCCGCGAGCTGGCGGCGATCGACCAGCAAATGAAGGTCCTGCTGGACACGCATGCAACGCCGGCCCTGGGCTCCTGCAAGGGCCTTGGACCGATCTTCCAGGCCACCAGCCTGGCGCTGCTGCCGGAGCTGGGCGCGTTGACCCGCCGCCAGATCGCACGCCTGGTCGGCGTGGCGCCGATGAACCGAGACAGTGGCCAGAGCAGTGGTGTACGCCGGATCCGTGGTGGGCGGGCTCCGGTGCGCGTGGCCCTGTACATGGCCACGCTGTCGGCGGTGCGCTGGGACGAAACGATGAAGGCGCACTACAGGCAACTGCGCGCACGCGGAAAGCTGGCCAAGGTCGCGCTGGTCGCCTGCATGCGCAAGCTGCTGACGATCGTCAATGCGCGGCGACGCGATGAGTTGCTGCGGGAAGCCGCAGTGCCTGCCTGACCGCTGGTCGGAAGACAGTTGCTGAATTAAGCCGCGCCGCGAAGCGGCGTCGGCTTGAATGAATTGTTAGGC
>NZ_FCOY01000004.1 GCF_900018785.1 Xanthomonas massiliensis
CCTAACGCCTTATGTCTTGATTTTCCCCTAGCTTAGGCGCCGAGAGCCCGGCGTGCGCGCCCGATAACGCCTCGGTGTAGCAGCACCGTAATTCAGCAGGGGCCGCACGCCGGATCTCGCGCCCTGCGCCCGGACAGTTGACCGAGGTCTCCCTCGAACTGATAAGCGTGGGCTCGGGCGCGATGCTCTCGACCGGCCAACTCTAACGGAGAACGGGCATGACGGCAGTGGGCATCGATGTGGGCAAGGCAAACCTGGACGTGGCCATCGAGGGCCGGCCCAGGGTGGTGCGGGTGGCCAACAGCGCGGCAGGCATACGCAAGCTGGTCCGGCAGCTGGCGGGGCTGAACCAGGCCCGTATCATGGTCGAGGCCACCGGTGGCTATGAAGAGCCCCTGCTGGAGGTCTGCTGCGATGCCGGCCTGTGGGTGGCCCGGGTCAATCCCCGCCAAGCCCGCAACTTCGCACGCGCCGCCGGGGACGTGGCCAAGACCGACGCCATCGACGCCCGGCTGCTGTGCCTGATGGCAAGCATGTTCGCCGACCGGCTGCAGCGCTACCGCGCCCCGTTGCCCTGGCAACGCGAGCTTCGGGACTGGCTGCGCCGACGCGGCCAGGTGGTCACGGCGCTGCAGGCCCACCGCCAGCAGATGGTGATGTGTCCGGGGCCGATCCGGTCGCTGGCGGCGAAGACCATGACCGCCCTGCGCCGCGAGCTGGCGGCGATCGACCAGCAAATGAAGGTCCTGCTGGACACGCATGCAACGCCGGCCCTGGGCTCCTGCAAGGGCCTTGGACCGATCTTCCAGGCCACCAGCCTGGCGCTGCTGCCGGAGCTGGGCGCGTTGACCCGCCGCCAGATCGCACGCCTGGTCGGCGTGGCGCCGATGAACCGAGACAGTGGCCAGAGCAGTGGTGTACGCCGGATCCGTGGTGGGCGGGCTCCGGTGCGCGTGGCCCTGTACATGGCCACGCTGTCGGCGGTGCGCTGGGACGAAACGATGAAGGCGCACTACAGGCAACTGCGCGCACGCGGAAAGCTGGCCAAGGTCGCGCTGGTCGCCTGCATGCGCAAGCTGCTGACGATCGTCAATGCGCGGCGACGCGATGAGTTGCTGCGGGAAGCCGCAGTGCCTGCCTGACCGCTGGTCGGAAGACAGTTGCTGAATTAAGCCGCGCCGCGAAGCGGCGTCGGCTTGAATGAATTGTTAGGCCGCGTACCCATAGAGGGTAGATGCGACCACGAAAGCAATGATGACGAAAATAGTGCCGACGAACCAAGCCACAGCTGGAAAAATAGGGCCGATAAGTAACTGAAGGATGCGATCAGTCTCTGCCATGGAAATTGGCTGGATGGCGTTTGCTCGCCGGAGCCGGCCCCAGCCGAGTGAGAAGAAGCCCATGAGTGAAATGAAAAAGAGACAGACTGCCGCTGTCGCGGACCATGAGTCTTTGTCGTTGATGCCAGAGATGATCAGCAGAACAGGAAAGATACCGATGGCCGCGAAGCAGAAGCAGAAGCGGGACCAAGATAAATTGATGGTCTTCGTCATAGTTTGATTAGCGGCCTAACGCTTGAGTTAAGCCGCGCCGCGAAGCGGCGTCGGCTTGAATGAATTGTTAGGCGGGCGCCGACATTGGTTGACGACGCCCGCTGAAACCGCTACGTTGACCACCGGTGCTGAACACACCTCTACTAGCGGACTGACCGTACCCGAAAGATCGCGGTTTTTTTGTGCCTGTAGTTTATGACTATGGCCGGGTAGCGCGCAGCCATACAAGACCCGAAAGGGAAAAGCTGCGGGCCGTCTAGTAGCGGTGTTCAAGTACCCGGCCGCCCCTCTGAACAAGGGGCGTATTGAACAAACTACTAGGAGGCCATCATGGCTGCTCAAGCTCGTACTCTCCCCGCTCGTCGTGTGCTCACCGTCGGCTACAGCCCGTATACCCTCAAGCGCGATCACCGACCGCCACCGCCGGCCGTTCCGTACCTGCGCTTGCGTGGCCACTGGTTGCGACAGGCTGGCTTTGCCGTTGGCCAAAAAGTGAGCATCAATATTGCTGATGGGTGCATCACGATCATTCCGAGCTCGGAAGGCTGATCTATAAGGTTGGGTGGACGAAGCATGCTTTGTTCACCCGCCTAACGCCTGAATTAAGCCGACCCGCGAAGCGGGTTCGGCTTGAATGAATTGTTAGCCCTCATCGGTGTCCCATGCATCGGCATCAGCAACCCAATCAAGAAGTAACTCAGCTCTTGAGGCAAGCATCGGGGCAAGCTCTTCATCGCGGTCGCCGGAGCCAATGACAAAAGTTGGATGCCTTATGCCACGGGACATGTACTGTGCTGCCTCCTGCCAAATTGAAGCAATAGCGCGCACTGCCTCACGCGGGTTCTTTGCTTCATTGGCTGAGACATAGTCGTTTGGGAGGTCGCCGCAGATTGCCCACCAACCAATTAAGCCCGGTTTAGCGAAAGACTCGACGGCCCACACTGAAACATATGGTGAAACATGCCAGGCAGGTACATCGCCGACAGAGCCATGAGGAATACCCTCGCCGCGCAAATACTTACGAATTTCCTCGCGTCGCTCGGCGAGCCATTGAGCTTCTACTTCGGGGTCGTCGAAATCCTGCATATGAGTGCTAACGCCTGAATTAAGCCGCGCCGCGAAGCGGCGTCGGCTTGAATGAATTGTTAGGCCGCGTACCCATAGAGGGTAGATGCGACCACGAAAGCAATGATGACGAAAATAGTGCCGACGAACCAAGCCACAGCTGGAAAAATAGGGCCGATAAGTAACTGAAGGATGCGATCAGTCTCTGCCATGGAAATTGGCTGGATGGCGTTTGCTCGCCGGAGCCGGCCCCAGCCGAGTGAGAAGAAGCCCATGAGTGAAATGAAAAAGAGACAGACTGCCGCTGTCGCGGACCATGAGTCTTCCTGATTAGCACGCACTTTCAGTCGAGAACAGCGGCACATCGCGCAACGTTCTCTCCGGCCAAGGCTTTGCAGTAGCCGCCGTGGCCAAAAGACTCGGCACCAGCCGAGTCAGGTCGAAGCGACGGTTGAACCGCCACATCGTCTCGGCCAGGTAGCGCTGGGCGTACTTGGCGAACTTGAAGGCGTGATACGCCCCGTCCAGCGAGCGCTTGAGGTTGGACAGCACGACATTGACCCAACGGGCGTTCTCTTCCTTACAGCGGCCGCGGCCATGGCCTTCGATGACGGTGTGCGCATGCTCGGCTTCCAGCGCCCGAAACGCGCCCAGTCCGTCGCTGTAGACATCCGATCCCGGATGCAAGCGCTGCCCGATCCAGTCCGACAGGGCCGCCTTGGTGAAACCCGGCACCAGGTCGATCGCTGCGTGCCGTGGGCGACCGTCGTCAGTGGTCTCCACGGCGATCACGAAAGGGCGCTTGTTCTCCGAGCCACGGCCGGCCTTGCCGCCGTTGCGTTCCCCACCCAGGTAGGCATCGTCCAGTTGCACGATCCCGCCCAGCTTGCGGCCCGCCTCGCGCTCGGCCATCGCCTGCATCAGCTTGTGCTTCATCCGCCACGCCGCCGGGTAGCTCACGCCCAGGTGCCGCATCAGCTCCAGCGCCGACAGGTTGGTCTTGCTCTGGCCCAGCAGGTACATGCCCAGCAGCCAGGTCCGCAGCGGCAGCTTGCTGTTGTCCATCACCGTACCCGAGCGCAGGCTGGTCTGGCGGTGGCAGGCCGTGCACTGCCAGTACGTGGCACCGTGACGCTGGAACCGGCTGTGCGCCGTACCGGCGCAACGAGGACAGACGAAGCCATGCGGCCAGCGCGAGGCCTCCAGCGCCTGCTCGCACTGGCGCTCGCTGCCATAGCGCTTGAGGAACGCCGGCAACGACAGGCCCGGCTGGAACTGCACACGGTTCATGGCCATCTTCTGATCTCCCGAGAGCGATGACCCCAACATGCTGCGTAACGCTCTCACCACTTGCGACTGCGCTGAAAGATCGTGCTAATCAGGTGAGTCTTTGTCGTTGATGCCAGAGATGATCAGCAGAACAGGAAAGATACCGATGGCCGCGAAGCAGAAGCAGAAGCGGGACCAAGATAAATTGATGGTCTTCGTCATAGTTTGATTAGCGGCCTAACGCCTGAATTAAGCCGCGCCGCGAAGCGGCGTCGGCTTGAATGAATTGTTAGGCGGCACACTACCGCCAGTATGGACTACCAACCTCGTCTAGCCGATCCGCCTCACTGGTTAGAACCGATGCGAGTTGGCGCAATGAGGTTTGATCCAAAGGTACGTAGAACGAAAATGGGTCTAACGATTTTGGGTCGGTTGAATTGGTAAGGCGCAACTCAAGTGCGTATGGATTGCGTTGTACAGCTACAGAGTCATAGACGCCAGCATGAGCTAGGGCTGGAACCTCTTTGCGAGTAATGGAAAGTGTGACTAGCGGCGGAAAGCTAACTAGATGATCCACGCGCGAAAGGGGCTTTGCGGCGCGATAAAGAAGATTGTTGCTCGCCCATGCAATGAGCGCGATGAGAGCAATTGACCCAATGACGAACAGCGCTGTACTCACCTGCGAACTCTCCTGTGCCGCCTAACGCCTATTGGACCGCCTAAACGCGGTGTTGTGCCGAGTATCCTGCATCGCCAAGCGACAGCCAATAGGGAAAATCTTACCGCAGATCATGGCCTTGCCGGATGGTTCGTATGCTGCGGAAGGCGAAGCCTGCCTGTGTTATCCGACACCAAGGCAGGCGTATGGGTTACACCCGCGCGGACAGAGGCGTAACGGGACCCAATTCCCCGAGATTGCTGGACCAGGTGCGCGATCGCCTGCGGTTCCGTCACTACAGTCTGCGGACCGAGCAGGCCTACGTGGGCTGGATTCGCCGCTTCATCGTGGCCAACGGCAAGCGCCATCCGCGCGAGATGGGCCGGACAGAGGTCGAAACCTTCCTGACGACGCTGGCAACCCGTGGCCGGGTCTCGGCCGGCACCCAGAATCAGGCGCTGGCGGCCTTGCTGTTCCTCTACCGGGAGGTGCTGGGAATCGAGTTGCCATGGATGGAGGACGTGGTGCGCGCCAAGCGGGCACGGAAGATCCCGGTGGTGCTGTCGCACGAGGAGGTGGCGCGCCTGCTCGCCATGCTGGAAGGACCCTGTTGGCTGATGGCCAGCTTGCTGTATGGCACCGGGATGCGGTTGCTGGAATGCCTGCGGCTCCGCATCAAGGATGTGGATTTCGCACGCAGCGAGATCGTGGTGCGCGATGGCAAGGGCGGCAAGGACCGGCGCGTACCCCTGCCCGCCCGACTGCGCGGCGCGCTTGAACGGCAGCGACAACGGGCCCTGCTGCTGCACGCCGCCGACCTGGGCGAAGGTGGCGGCCGGGTCTTTCTGCCGCATGCGCTGGCGCGCAAGTATCCCAATGCCAATGCCGAAACCGGATGGCAATACCTGTTCCCCGCTGCGCGCCGTTCCACCGATCCGCGCAGCGGGCGCGAAGGCCGCCACCACGTGGCCGAGGAAGTCCTGCAGCGGGCAGTCAGGACGGCCCGCGTGGCGGCCGGCATCGTCAAACCGGCCACCTGCCACACGTTGCGGCATTCCTTCGCCACGCATCTGCTGGAGGCTGGGCATGACATTCGCACGGTGCAGGAACTGCTGGGCCACAAGGATGTGGCGACCACGCAGATCTACACGCATGTGCTGGGGCGCGGCGCCTCGGCGGTGGCCAGCCCCCTGGACCGGTTACCGGGTGTGGCGACGGATTGGCCTGGGTGACCTGCCAGGGCGCGGCGGGCAGACCCGCGATGCCAGGGGGCTCAACCGTTCGCCGGCTCAATCCCCGAGCAGTTCGCGGTTGCGCACCGCGCCCTTGTCGGCGCTGGTGGCCAGCAGCGCATAGGCCTTCAGCGCGGTGCTGACCTTGCGCGCGCGCGGCTGCGCGGGCTTCCAGCCGAGGCGGTCCTGGGCGTCGCGGCGCGCGGCCAGTTCGGCCTCGGGCACCCGCAGTTCGATGGTGCGCGCCGGGATGTCGATGCGGATCGGGTCGCCGTCGCGCACCAGGCCGATGGCACCGCCGGCGGCGGCCTCGGGCGAGGCGTGGCCGATGGACAGGCCCGAGGTGCCGCCGGAGAAGCGGCCGTCGGTGAGCAGGGCGCATTGCTTGCCCAGGCCCTTGGACTTCAGGTACGAGGTCGGGTACAGCATCTCCTGCATGCCGGGGCCGCCCTTGGGGCCTTCGTAGCGGATCACCACCACGTCGCCGGGCTGCACCTCGTCGCCGAGGATGCCCTTCACCGCCGCGTCCTGGCTCTCGTACACCCGCGCCGGGCCCTCGAACACCAGGATCGAATCGTCCACGCCGGCGGTCTTGACCACGCAGCCGTCCACGGCGAGGTTGCCGTGGAGCACGGCCAGGCCGCCCTCGCGCGAATAGGCGTGCGCCAGGTCGCGGATGCAGCCTTCGCTGCGGTCGGTGTCCAGCGCCGGCCAGCGCTCGGACTGGCTGAAGGCCACCTGGGTGGGGATGCCGGCGGGGCCGGCGCGGTAGAAGGTGTGCACGGCGGTGTCCGGCGTGGCGGTCACGTCCCACTTCGCGATCGCCTCGCCCAGGGTGCGCGCATGCACGGTGGCCGCGTCGGTGTGCGCCAGGCCGGCCCGCGCCAGCTCGCCGAGGATGGCCATGATGCCGCCGGCGCGGTGCACGTCCTCGATGTGGTACTTCTGCGTGTTCGGGGCGACCTTGCACAGCTGCGGCACGCGCCGGCTGAGCGCGTCGATGTCGCGCAGGGTGAACGGCACCTCGGCCTCCTGCGCGGCGGCCAGCAGGTGCAGGATGGTGTTGGTCGAGCCGCCCATGGCGATGTCCAGGGTCATCGCGTTCTCGAACGCGGCGAAGGTGGCGATGCCGCGCGGCAGCGCGCCGGCGTCCTCGGCGCCGTACCAGCGGTGGCACAGTTCCACCGCGGTGCGCCCGGCCTGCAGGAACATCTGCTCGCGGTCGGCATGGGTGGCGACCACGGTGCCGTTGCCCGGCAGCGCCAGGCCCAGCGCCTCGGTCAGGCAGTTCATCGAGTTGGCGGTGAACATGCCCGAGCACGAGCCGCAGGTCGGGCAGGCGCTGCGCTCCACCGCCGCCACCGTCTCGTCGGACACGTCCGGGTTGCCGGCCATGATCATCGCGTCGATCAGGTCGAGCTTGTGGTCGGCCAGGCGGGTCTTGCCGGCCTCCATCGGCCCGCCGGAGACGAACACGGTGGGGATGTTGAGGCGCAGCGCGGCCATCAGCATGCCCGGGGTGATCTTGTCGCAGTTGGAGATGCACACCAGCGCGTCGGCGCAGTGGGCGTTGACCATGTATTCGACCGAGTCGGCGATGATCTCGCGGCTGGGCAGCGAGTACAGCATGCCGTCGTGGCCCATGGCGATGCCGTCGTCCACGGCGATGGTGTCGAACTCCTTGGCCACCCCGCCGACGCGCTCGATCTCGCGCGCCACCAGCTGGCCGAGGTCCTTCAGGTGGACGTGGCCGGGCACGAACTGGGTGAACGAGTTGGCGATAGCGACTATCGGCTTATGGAAATCGCCGTCCTTCATGCCGGTGGCGCGCCACAGCGCGCGGGCGCCGGCCATGTTGCGGCCGGCGGTGGAGGTGCGGGAGCGGTATTCGGGCATGGCGTGGCGCTGGCGCGTGGCTTGCGGCGGTACGGACTGGCGATTGTGGTCCGTTTGCGCGGTTGCTGCTGCAACCGTCGCGGCCGCTATCATGGCCAGCCATCTTTGGACACATGCCGCCATGAAGCGATCCAGGAAGACCGCCCTGCTGCTGATGGGCACCGCGCCGCTGCTGTTGGCCGCGTGCCAGCGCGAGGAGCAGGTGCAGGAAGGGCTGTTCACCTCGGTGCAGGCCTGTGCCGAGCAGACCCAGGACATCGACAGCTGCCGCAAGGCGGCCGCGCAGGCCCAGGCGCAGGCCGCCGACAGCGCGCCGCAGTATGCCAGCCGCGAGGATTGCGAGCGCGACTACCCGGCCGGCCAGTGTGCGCAGCAGCACACCTCCGCCGGGCACTCCTTCATCGGCCCGATGATGGCCGGCTTCTTCATGTCGCGCATGCTTGGCGGCGGTGCGGCCGGACTGGCGCCGCAGTCGGCGCCGGCGTGGCGCGACCGCAACGACCAGTGGGGCCGGGCCACCGCGCCGTCGGGTACCGGTGGGCTGAACACCGCCAGCCGCATCGGCACCGGCCGGGCCGGGCTGGCGCCGGTGACCGCGGTGCCCGATCGCGCGGTCACGGTCAGCCGCGGCGGCTTCGGCGGTTCCAGCCGGGCGCGCGGCAGTTTCGGCGGCTGAGGCCGGCGCGGCGGCATGAAACGGGTTCCCATCGTCGAGCGCGGCGACTGGCGCGCGCAGGCGGCCGAGTGCGGCTTCCGCTTCCACACCATCGACGGGACGCGCTACTGGGACGAGCGCGCCTACTACGCCTTCGGCCTGCGCCAGGTCGAGGACGACCTGGAGGATCCGTCGGCCGAGCTGCATGCGATGGCGATGGACCTGGTCGAGGAGATCGTCGCGCGCGAGGCGCTGATGGAGCGCCTGGCGATCCCGGCGGCGTTCCGCGACTGGATCGCCGACAGCTGGCGCCACCGCGAGCCGCACCTGTACGGGCGCCTGGACCTGGCCTACGACGGGACCGGGCCGGCCAAGCTGTACGAGCTGAACTACGACACCCCGACCTCGCTGTTCGAGGCCGCGTTCTTCCAATGGCGGTGGCTGGAGGACCAGCGCGAGGCCGGGCGCCTGCCGGCCGGGGCCGACCAGTTCAATTCGATCCACGAGGCGCTGGTGGCGCGTTTCGGCCAGCTCGCCGCGCAGCTGCCACCGCCGCTGTACTTCGCCGCGGCGCGCGATTCGGACGAGGACCAGGGCACCGTGGACTACCTGCGCGACTGCGCCGCCCAGGCCGGCCTGCACGGGCAGGCGATCGCCCTGGAGGACATCGGCCTGGCCGCGGACGGGCGCTTCACCGCGCTGGACGACACCGTGATCGGCGCGCTGTTCAAGCTCTACCCGCTGGAGGACATGTTCGCCGACGACTTCGGCCAGGCGCTGCCGGGGTCCGGCCTGCGCCTGCTGGAGCCGCCGTGGAAGGCGCTGCTCAGCGACAAGGGCCTGCTGCCGCTGCTGTGGGAGCGCCATCCGGGCCATCCCAACCTGCTGGAGGCGCATTTCGACGACGGCGGCGAGCTGCCGCCGGGCTGGGTGCGCAAGCCGCTGCACTCGCGCGAGGGCGCCAACGTGGAAATGCGCCTGGACGACGGTCGCCGGGTCGCCAGCGCGGGTCCCTACGCCGGGCCGTGCATCCGCCAGCGCCTGCATGCGCTGCCGCGCTTCGACGGCGGCTACGCGCTGGTCGGCAGCTGGATCGTCGGCGATGCGGCCTGCGGCATCGGCATCCGCGAGGACGACGGCCCGATCACCGGCGACGGCGCCCGCTTCGTGCCGCACGCCATCGTCGAGGATGGTGCGCCGACGGTGCTCTACGCCTGAGCCGCGTGCGCAGGGCCGGGGCGGCGTGCATCATCGGCGTTCCCTGCCGTGGATGCCCCGACCGATGGCCTGGCTGATCGTCAAATACCTGGCCACCGCCGCGGTGGTGGTGCTGGTCTCCGAGTTCGCGCGCCGCAACGACCGGCTCGGCGGGCTGGTGGCGGCGCTGCCGCTGGTGACCTTGCTCACTTTGGTGTGGCTGCACCTGGAACGGCAGCCGCAGGCGCGCCTGGCCAACCACGCCTGGTACACGTTCTGGTACGTGCTGCCGACCCTGCCGATGTTCCTGCTGTTCCCGGTGCTGCTGCCGCGGCTGGGCTTCTGGCCCGCGCTGGGCGTGTGCGTGCTGTTCACCGCGGCGTGCTTCGCGCTGTTCGCGCGCCTGCTCCGGCCGTTCGGCATCGTCCTGTGGCCGTGAGCGCCTGCCGCGACGGCTGCGGCGCCTGCTGCATCGCCCCCTCGATCAGCTCGCCGATCCCCGGCATGGTGCTCGGCAAGCCCGCCGGGGTGCGCTGCGTGCAGCTGGATGCGGCCATGCGCTGCCGCCTGTTCGGCCAGCCCGAGCGTCCCGAGGTGTGCGCCTCGCTGCGCCCGGGGGCGGACATGTGCGGCGCCACGCGCCAGGAGGCGATGGCGCTGCTGGACGGGTTGGAAGCGGCGACCCGGCCCTGAGCTGAGCCGCCGGCCGCGCGATCAACGGGCGGGCGCGCCTGCCGCGGGCGGGGTGCCGCGCAGGCCAGCCTCGAACCCGCTGGCGAAATCGCCCAGGCCCAGGCCGGCGATGGCCAGCAGCGCCGAGGCCAGCAGCAGGTTGCGGCTGTTGCGGGAGTAGCCCACGGCGAGGCCGGCAAGGCCGGGCACGAAGCATGCCGATTCCGTCAGTTCGATTGCCGACATGGCGGTCTTCCTGGTCGATGGAGGAAAGGCCGGCGATGCAACCGGCCGCTCCGGCGCAGCCTATAGCAGGATGCGGTCCCGGCGTTGCCGCCCGCGGGACCGTGGATCATGCCGGCGGCGGGCGGCGGGCGGCATGATCGGCCGGCTCAGCCCGCCGGCGCGCGCAGGTAGTCGTCCTTGACCTGGACATAGTGCGCGGCCGAGTACAGCAGGCCCTCGATCGCCTTGTCGTCGAGGCGGCGCACGAAGCGCGCCGGGTTGCCGATCCACAGCTCGGCCTCGCCCACCACCTTGCCCGGCGGCACCAGCGAGCCGGCGCCGACGAAGCCGTACTTCTTCACCGTGGCGCCGTCGAGCACCGAGGCGCCCATGCCGATCAGGCAGCCGTCCTCGATGGTGCAGGCGTGCAGGATCGCGCCGTGGCCGACGGTGACGTCTTCGCCGACGATCGTCGGGTAGCCGGCCTTGTTGTACGGGCTGTGGTGGCTGACGTGGATGATGGTGCCGTCCTGGATGTTGCTGCGCGCGCCGATGCGCACGAAGTTGACGTCGCCGCGGATCACCGCGGCCGGCCAGATCGACACGTCGTCGCCGAGCACGACGTCGCCGATGACGGTGCAGGCCGGGTCGAGGTAGACGCGCTCGCCCAGCACGGGGCGCTTGCCGAGGTAGGGACGCAGGGGCTGGGACATGGCGGTGCGGACCGGTGGCGGAAGACGGCGCCCAGTGTAAGGCGCCGCCGTCCGTGCCCGGCCGGCGGCGGCCGCGGGCTCAGCGGTTGACCGAGCCCATCATCGCCTCGGGGTAGCGCGTGCCGGCGGCGGCATCGGGCGGGAATGCCGCGTCGATGGCCTCCAGGTCGGCGCTGTCCAGCACCACGTCGAGCGCGCCCAGGTTCTCCTCCAGGCGGTCGATGCGCTTGGTGCCCGGGATCGGTACCAGGTCCTCGCCCTGGGCCAGCACCCAGGCCAGGGCCAGCTGGCCCGGGGTGCAGCCCTTGGCCGCGGCCAGCGCCTCGACCTGCTCGACCAGCGCCAGGTTCCTGGCGAAGTTCTCGCCCTGGAAGCGCGGCGAGCGGCGGCGGTAGTCGTCGGCCGCGAAGTCGTCCGGCGTGCGGATCGCGCCGGTCAGGAAGCCGCGGCCCAGCGGCGAATACGGCACGAAACCGATGCCGTACTCGCGCACGGTGGCGAGCACGCCGTTGCTCTCCGGGTCGCGCGTCCACAGCGAGTACTCGGTCTGCAGCGCGGTGACCGGGTGCACCGCGTGGGCGCGGCGGATGGTGTCCGGCGCGGCCTCGGACAGGCCGAGGAAACGCACCTTGCCCTGCTCGACCAGGCGCGCCATCGCGCCGACGGTGTCCTCGATCGGCACGTTGGGATCGACGCGGTGCTGGTAGTACAGGTCGATGTGGTCCACGCCCAGGCGCTTCAGGCTGGCCTCGCAGGCGGCCTGCACGTATTCGGGGCGGCCGTCGACGCCGCGCACCGACGGGTCGGCCGGATCGAGCTTGATGCCGAACTTGGTGGCCAGGAACACCTGGTCGCGGCGCCCGGCGATCGCCTTGCCGACCAGCACCTCGTTGGTGTGCGGGCCGTACATGTCCGAGGTGTCGAGCAGGCTCACGCCCAGGTCGAGGGCGCGATGGATCACGCGGATGGACGCGGCGTCGTCGCGCTGGTCCGGCCCGTAGAACGCGCTCATGCCCATGCAGCCCAGGCCGAGGGCGGACACGACGGGGCCGTTGCGGCCGAGGGTGCGGGTCTTCATGCGGAATCTCCTTTCATCGATGGAACGGGGGTGCAGGGGGACGGCGGAACGCATGGCCCGGACCGGGAACCGGCCGGGCGCCTGCCGGGGCTGGCTGCGGGTCCCGGCAGGCGGTGCCGGCCGGGCCGTGGCGCGGGTCAGGCGCGAGCCGACTCTACGCGGGTACCGCCGAACACCAGCTGCTGCGGGATCGGGCTGCGCATGAAATCGTGCGGGAAGCCCAGCTCCACCGCGCTGGCCGTTTCCAGCCGCTGCAGCTGCGCGGCGTCGAGCGTGACCTCCAGCGCGCCGAGGTTGTCCTGCAACTGCGCCGGCGTGCGCGCGCCGACGATCGGGATCGGCGCGCCGGGGCGCTGCAGCAGCCACGCCAGCGCCACCTGCGCCGGCGAGTGGCCGCTCTCGGCCGCGACCGCCTTGACCACCTCGCCGATGCCCAGGGTGCGCTCGTCGAGCATGTCGTGCGAATAGGCGACCGCGCCGCGGCCGCCGTCGCCGCCGGGCGCGTTGCCGGCGCCCTGGGCGCGGGCACGCTCCAGGTCGGCACGGGTGTACTTGCCGGTGAGGATGCCCATCGCCAGCGGCGACCACGCCAGCACCGACAGCCCCAATGCATCGGCCATCGGCACCAGCTCGCGCTCGACCGTGCGCTGGGCCAGGCTGTACTCGATCTGCAGCGCCACCAGCGGCGACCAGCCGCGCAGCTCGGCCAGGGTCTGCATCCGCGCCACCTGCCAGGCCGGCGTGTCGGAGATGCCGGCGTAGACGATCTTGCCGGCGCGCACCAGGTCGTCGAAGCCGCGCATGATCTCCTCCACCGGGGTGGTGCCGTCCCAGATGTGCAGGTAGAGCAGGTCCAGGTAGTCGGTGCCCAGGCGCCTGAGGCTGGCCTCGACCGACTGCATCAGGTTCTTGCGGTGGTTGCCGCCGCCGTTGGGATCGCCGGGGAACGGGTTGAGCGTGTACTTGCTGGCGATCACCAGGCGGTCGCGGCGGCCGGCGGCGAACCTGCCCAGCAGGGTCTCGGAATTGCCGTTGGTGTAGAGGTTGGCGGTGTCGATGAAGTTGCCGCCGGCATCGACGTAGAGGTCGAACTGGCGGCGCGCGTCGTCCTCGTCCGCGCCCCAGCCCCAGTCCTTGCCGAAGGTCATCGTGCCCAGGGACATCGGGCTGACGCGCAGGCCGGAGCGGCCGAGCAGGCGGTAGTCGTCGAGCTGCATCGCAGGTCTCCGCAGGGAAGGGAGGCCATGCTAGGGGCGGCGCCAGGGTGGATAAATACGTAAGATCGGGATCGACCTTGAAGAAGTGCTAAACAATGGAGTGCCCGTGATGCCTGCCGATCGCACCCGCGCCTGCCTGTGCCGGAGCGCCAGGCACCGAACCGCCGTGCGTCCCCGGCTTCCGGCCGGGACGGTCGGTCGCGTCCCGCCGGCGGCGCGCCGCCGCCCCGGCAGGGAGGCGGCATGACCCGGCCCAGCCCGTTGCCCGCGGTGGTCGCCTTCGCCCACGTGGCGCGCCACGGCAGTTTCACCCGCGCCGCCGCCGAGCTCGACGTGTCCACCTCGGCGCTGTCGCAGACGGTGCGCGCGCTGGAGGTGCAGCTCGGCGTGCGCCTGCTCAACCGCACCACCCGCCGGGTCGGGCTGACCGAGCCCGGCGAGCGCTTCCTGCAGCGGATCACGCCGGGCCTGCAGCAGATCGATGCCGCGTTCGCCGACCTGGATTTCCTGCGCGATCGCCCGGCCGGCACGGTGCGCATCAACCTGGCGGCAGTGGCGGCCGAGCAGCTGGTCTGCCCGCACCTGCCGGGATTCCTGGCGCGCTACCCGGAGGTGACGGTGGAGCTGTATGCCGACCGGTCGCTGGCCGACATCGTGGCCGGGGGCTTCGACGCCGGCATCCGCCTGGGCGAATGCCTGGCGCGCGACATGGTGGCGGTGCCGATCGGGCCGTCGCAGCGGCAGGTGATCGCCGCCACGCCCGCCTATTTCGCGCGCCAGGGCGTGCCGCGGACGCCGGATGCGCTGGTCGGCCACGATTGCATCCGCTGGCGGCGCAGCGACGGACGCATCCAGCCCTGGGAATTCACCCGCGACGGCCGCGACTTCCAGGTGGAGGTGGACGGCCGGCTGGTGGTCAACGACACCGCGGTCGGGCTGGCGGCGTTGCGCAGCGGCGTCGTGCTCGGCCAGGTGTTCGCCTGGCAGGTGCGCGAGGACGTGGCGGCCGGCCGCCTGCGCACGGTGCTGGACGACTGGCAGGCGCCGTTCCCCGGCTGGTACGTGTACTACCCGGCGCGCGCGCAGATGGCGCCGAAGCTGCGGGTGTTCATCGATTTCCTGCGCGAGGCGGTGGCCACGGCGGCGTCGCCGTAGGGCGCATGGCGCCGGCGGAAGATGGCGCCGGAGCCGTGGACGTTCGTCGATTCCCGGGCAGGTCCCGGGCAGGGGCCGGAAGCGGATGCCCCGCCCCGGCCGGCTACGCCGCCGGCAGGGGCGGCAGCCAGCGCCGGGCGTGGTAGTCGTGGATCTCCTGCGCGGTGCGTGCCGCGTCCCAGCCGAGCAGGTCGCCGGCCTGGGCGGCGACGGCGTGCACCGTGTCCACCTCCGGGGTGCCCAGGGTGCCGACCAGCAGGCGCCGGTCGAGCACGTCCTCCAGGCGGCGGGCGGCCTCGTTCTCCACCGCGTGGCGGACCTGGGCGGCGATCTCCGGCGAGTCCGGACCGATCGTGCGCACCAGCGCGGGATCGGCATGCAGCAGCGCGGCCAGGGCATGGCCGGCGCGGCCGTAGACCGTCGCCAGCCGCTGCGCGGTGCCGGCGGCAAGCCCGGCGGCCTGCAGGGTGGCCGCCATCGTGGCGATGCCGTCGGCCGGGTCGCAGGCCCAGCCGTAGCCGTCGGCGATGGCATCGCGGGTGGAGTCGTAGCCGCGCCAGGCGACATGGCCCAGGCGCGGCTCGCGGCGCAGCGCGGCCAGCACGTCGGCCGCCAGCGCGCGCGAGGCGCTCCACTTGCCGCCGGCGGCGGCGTACAGGCCGCCCACGCCCAGCGTGGCGCTGTCGTAGACGCGGTGCCGGCGCGAGACCGCGGCGCTGTCGCGGCCCGGTTCGTCGATCAGCGGGCGCACGCCGATGGTGATCTTGCGGATCCGGGCCGGATCCAGCGGTTGCCTGAGCGCGGCGTCGAGCGTGGCCAGCAGGTCGTCCAGGTCGGCCTGGACCGGGTGCAGCGCGTCGGCCGGGCCGTCGTAGGTGCTGTCGGTGGGGCCGATGAAATGCATGCCCTGCCAGGGCGCGATGACCACGTGCTTGCCGCTGGGCACGCGCGTGTACACGCCGCGCAGGTCGTCCCCGCCCAGCCGCGGCACCAGGATGTGGATGCCCTTCACCCGGCGGATGGAGAACGGCAGCGGCAGGCCCTGCCGGCGCAGCAGTTCGCCGGTCCAGGGGCCGGCGGCATCGACCACGCAGCGCACGCGCACGCGGCGGCGGCGGCCGTCGAGGCGGTCCTCCACCTCCAGCCCGGCGATCGCCCGGCGTCCGCCGGCGTCCTCCAGCAACGGCGCCAGCACGCGAGTGTGGTTGAGCGCGACCGCGCCGTGGGCCACCGCGGTCTTGAGCAGTTCCAGCAGCAGCCGCTCCGGGTGCAGGTTCTGGTAGTCGTGGGTGACCCAGCCGCCGTGCAGGCTGCGCCCGTCCAGGTACGGCGCGTCGCGGCGCACGGCGTCGGCGTCCAGGCGCAGCGTGGCCGGCAGCCGCAACGGTGGCGGGAGGTCGCGGTTGCGGTCCCAGCCGAGCAGGTCGTAGGCCTTGCAGCCCAGCGCCAGCTTGGCCATCGACGGGTCGCGCCCGGCATAGGCCGGCATGATCAGCTCGACGCGGCGCACCAGGTGCGGCGCGGCCTGGGCCAGGTAGCGGCGCTCGCGCAGGCACTCGCGCACCAGCGCCACGTCGCCGTGCTCGAGGTAGCGGATGCCGCCGTGCAGGAACTTGGTGGTGGCCGCGCTGGTGCCGCTGCCGAAATCGTCCTGCTCGAGCAGCAGCACGCGCAGGCCGTGCCCGGCCGCTTCGCGGGCGATGCTCACGCCGCTGATGCCGCCGCCGACGATGGCCAGGTCGTACTCGCGCGCCAGCGCCGTGGCCGGGTCGCGTGCCAGGCGCACGCTCATGCCAGGGCCTGCAGGTCGATCTGGTCGAAGCGCTGCACCCGCGGGTGGCCCTGCGGCGGCGGCGCCTCGCCGCGGTCCAGCCCGCAGGTGCGCAGGCCCGCTCCGCGCGCGGCGTCCAGCTCCGCGGCCACGTCCGACAGGAACAGCACCTGCGCCGGCGGCCGGCCGATCGCCGCGGCGATGCGGGCGTAGGCCTGCGGCTCGCGCTTGGCGCCGACGGCGCGGTCGAAGTGGCCGTCGAACAGCGGGCGCAGGTCGCCGCAGGGCGAGAAGCGGAAGAACTGGGTCTGGGCGAACACCGAGCCGGAGGAGAACACGTAGATCGCCAGCCCGCGCTCGCGCCACCGCTGCAATGTATCGGGCACGTCGGGATAGACGTGGCCCTGGAAGGCGCCTTCCTCGTAGCCCTGGTGCCAGACCAGGCCCTGGAAGGCCTTGAGCGGGGTGACCTTCAGGTCGGCGTCCTGCCAGCGCATGAGCTGCTCGTACAGGGCGCGCTCGTCGGCCTGGGCGGGCAGTTCACCGAGCCGGCGGGTCTGCTCCAGCAGTTGCCGGACCTCCGGCTCGTCGCGGTGGCCGGCGATGTAGGCCGGCAGCCGCGCCCTGGCGTAGGCGTACATGCCGGTCTTGACGTGGCGGTCGGAGCTGGTGGTGCCCTCGATGTCGGTGAGGATGGCCTGGATCATGCTTGCTCCTGTCCCTGGGAGATCCGGCGCGCCTGCAGCGTCGCGGCGAAGGTCTCGCGCAGGGGACCATGTACCAGCGCGCCGCGCAACCGGGCCAGGCGGGCGTAGGTGTGGCAGGCCTGCGGCTCGGGCAGGTAGCGCTGGCGCACCTGCGACCAGCGCGAGACGGTGCCGGCCAGGTCGTCGGTGTCGCCCACCGCCAGCATCGCCAGCGCGGCGTCGGCCAGGGTGGCGCCGTCGTTGCGGGTGAGGGTCTGCCACGGCAGGCCGGCGACGTCGGCCTTGATCCGGTTCCACACCGGGCTGACCGCGCCGCCGCCGACCGCGCTGGCGTGGCGGATCTCCACGCCGGCGGCACGGAACTGCTCGGTGAACAGGCGGTACTCGAAGGCGATCGATTCCAGCACCGCGCGCCACATCTGCGCCCGGCCCAGGCCGCCGGCCAGGCCGACGAAGGTGCCCGAGGCCCCCGGCAGCTCCGGCCCGTAGCCGCCCAGGTACGGGAAGAACAGCACCCCTTCGGCCCCCGGCGGCACCTGCTCGGCCAGCCGGTCCAGCTCGGCGTAGAACAGCGGCTCGTCGCGGTGCTCGCAGACCTCGTCGCGGAACCAGCGCAGCGCCAGCCCGCCGGTGAGGCTGTAGCCGAAGTAGAACGACTGCCCCGGCAGCGTGGCCAGCATGTTGAGCAGCCCGCCGGTGCGCGCCAGGCGCGGGTTGATGCCGTCCACGCCGACGCAGAACAGGCTGGAGGTACCGGCCACGTCCACCGCGCAGCCCGGTTCGGTCAGCCCGGCGGCCAGCGCCGACTGCTGGATGTCGCCGGCGCCGGCGGCCAGCGGGGTGCCGGCGCGCAGGCCGGTGCGCGCGGCCATCTCGGCGCTGAGCCGGCCGACGATCGTGTCGCACTCGACGATGCGCGGCAGCAGCCGGCGCGGCACGCCGAGCGCGTCGAGCTGGTCCAGCGCGTAGCCGCGGGCGGCCGCGTCGAAGCCGAAGATCCAGCCCGACAGCTGGGTCGGCTCGATGTAGCTGTGCGCCGCGTCCAACTCGCCCAGCCGGCAGGTGACGTACACCGCCGGCGGCAGCAGGCGCTCGGCCTTTTCCAGCCAGTCCGGGCGATGGCGGGCGATCCAGCGCAGCGCCACCGGCATCTCGTAGCAGTCCACGGTGGAGCTGCCGCTCTGGTCGATCCACGCCTCGCGCAGCAGCGCGCGGACTTCATCGCGTTCCACGGTGGAGCGCTGGTCCACCGCCGGCAGGCACGGCGCCACCGCGCGGCCGTCGGCACCGACCAGCAGCGTGGTGCAGATGAAGCCGCTGGCGGCGATGGCCCGCACCTCGGCCGGGTCGATGCCGGACTGGCGCACCACCTCGGCGATGGCCGCGACCACCCCGTCGAGCATGTCCTCCGGCTCGATCTCGGCCCAGCCGGGCTGCGGGAAATGGATCGGATGGGCGTGGCTGGCTTCGGCCAGCAGCGTGCCGTCGGCGGCGTGCAGGGCGGCCTTGGCGCCCTGCTGGCCGACATCGATACCGAGATAGCAGGCCATGCGATCGTGGTGGCGTGGGGGAACGGCAAGCATAGTCCATCGCTTCATCCGAATTAAGGGATGGATGCGGATGCGACCATTGCCGCGGGCACCGCCAAGATGGGCGCGAGCCTTTCACGGCGCCGTCGGCCTGTCCGTCCCGATCGCGCCGGTCTTGCTCCGGCTTGCCGGGCCGAGCCGGGGTGATCGTCGCGGCGCAGGCGGCCGCGGTATCCGTGCACGCCGGATGCCGGGCGACCGGCTGGCGGCGCTGCGCGCCCGATGCGCGAAGGGGGCCGGCATGGAGGTATTGGCGCAGCCGCGCGGGCGCGCCAGCCGGGTCGCGACGGCGATGACGACCCGGGTGGTTCGTGGCCGCACCCCGTGGGTATTTGCTGGAAGTGCGAGCCGGCGTCAGACGACCTTTGGTTGCTCCCCAGGCGCCGATGCGTCACTGCCTGGTCTGTCCGGCGGGAAACCGTACCGCCGGGCGCCGGCCGCGATCGCCAGCGAGGCCATCAGCAGGAGCAGCAGCGTCCACGGCAGCGATGCGGCGCCCCATGCCGCCAGCGCCACGCCGCCGAGCAGGCCGCCGCCGGCGATGGCCAGGTTCCAGCTGGTGACGGTCATCGACTGGGCGATGTCGCCGGCCTCGCCGGCCGCGCGCAGCAGCGCGGTCTGGTACAGCGTGGCGGCGCCGCCGAAGGCGATGCCCCAGACGATGCAGGCCGCGTAGGTCACCGCGACCGGGCGACCGTTCCAGGCCAGTGCCAGTGCGGCCGCGGCGAAGGCCACGGTGCCGCCCAGCACCAGGGCGCGCAGGTGCCGGTCCACGCCGGCGCCGGCCACGCCGATCCCGGCCAGCGAGGCCAGGCCGAAGGCCAGCAACGCCTTGTCCACCGGCACGCCCAGGCCATCGTCCAGGAACGGCACGATGTAGGTGTAGAGCAGGTTGTGGGCCAGCACGAAGGCGAACATCGCCGCCAGCACCGGGCGCACCCCGGGCAGCCGGAACACCTGGCCGATGCCGAAGCCGCGCGCACCGGGCAGGCCCGGCATCGGCGGCAGCGCCAGTCGTCCCCACAGCAGCACCGCGGCGCTGAGCAGCGACATCAGGCCGAAGGTCCAGCGCCAGCCCACGGCCTGGCCGAGCACGGTGCCGGCCGGGATGCCCAGCGCCAGCGCCAGCGGCGTGCCGACCGTGGCCACCGCGATCGCCCGGCCCTGCAGCGCCGGCGGTGCCATGCGGCTGGCGTAGCCGGCCAGCAGCGCCCACAGCAGGCCGGCGCTGACCCCGGCCAGGAAGCGCACCACCAGCGCCAGCGCATAGCTGGTGGTCACCGCGGTGATCGCATTGACCACGGTGAAGCCGGCCAGCGCCAGCAGCAGTAGGCGCCGGCGCGGCCAGTGCGCGGTGGCGCGCGCCAGCGGGATCGCGGTGAGCAGCGAACCGAGCGCGTAGACGCTGACCAGTTGCCCGGCCAGCGCCTCCGATACCTGCAGTCCCGCGCCGATGTCGGCCAGCAGGCCGGCGGGCAGGGCCTCGGTGAGGATGGTGACGAAGGCGCCGCTGGCCAGCACCAGCAGGCGCGCGACCGGCAGGCGCGTGGCGGCCGCCGGGATGGCCGCCATGCAACCGTCCTGGCTGCTCATGCGCGCTCCCCGGTCGCGACCAGCTGTGCGTACACGGCATCGCGCAGTTCGCCGACGAAGGCGCCGGACATGCCTTCGAACAGGGTGTTGGTCAGCGCCACCACGCTGATCCGGCGCACCGGATCGACGGACCAGGCATGGCCGTAGGCACCGCCCCAGCGCCAGCTGCCGGGCGCTTCCGGCGAGGCCGCCGCGGCCGGGTCGCGCAGCACCGAGAAGCCCAGGCCGAAGCCGCTGCCGGGGGCGTCGGGAGGTCCCATCGTCCCGGTCTGGTTGCGCGCCATCTCGGCCACGCTGGCCGCGGGCAGTACGTCGCCGCCGCCCTGGCGCAGGGTTTCCAGCAGCCGCAGCAGTTCGTCGGCGGTGCCGACCATGCCGGCACCGCCGGAAGGGTAGGCGCTGCGGTCGAGCGCGCGTGCCGGGTCGAAGGCGACGCCGGCGCTGCCGGGCATGAAAGCCACGGTCTCCGGTCCCTGCATGCGGTGCGGCGCCGGGGTGTCGTTGACGTACACCGCCGCCAGCCGTGCCGGGTCGAGGGCGTGGAACGCGGTGTCGCGCCAGCCCAGCGGCGCGCCGACCAGCCCCTGCACCGCGTCCGCCAGCGGCGCATCGGCGGCGCGCTCGATCGCCGCGCCGACCACGTCCACGCCGAGCGAGTAGTGCCATGCGCTGCCGGGGGCGAACAGCAGCGGTACCGAGGCCAGCCGGCGCAGGTTCTCGTCCAGGTCGAAGCCCGGCAGGTCCAGGCCGTCGGAGACGCCGGCGCGGGCGTAGGGGCCGGCCGCGTCCGCTTCCAGGAAACGGTAGCCGAGCCCGGAGGTATGGCTGAGCAACTGGCGCAGGCTGATCGGCGGGCGGCTGCCGTCGGCCAGCGCCGGGCGGAAGCCGGGCAACCAGCGCGTCACCGGGGCGTCCAGTTCGAGCCGGCCCTGCGCGACCAGCGCCATCGCCGCGGTGGTCACCACCGGCTTGCTGACCGACGCCAGCCGGAACGGGGTGTCCTCGCGCATCGGCGTGCCGGCCTCGCGGTCGGCCAAGCCGGCGGCGCGGCGATGGACAGTGCGGCCGTCGCGGGCGACCAGGACCACGGTGCCGACGAGGCGGCGCTCGGCCAGGGCGCGGTCGATCGCGGCATCGATCGGCGCGGCGGCAGCGGCGGCGTGCGGAAGGGCCAGCGCGGCGCCAGCGAGCGTGGCGTCGCGCAGGAAGCGGCGGCGGGAACCGTCGGTGGCGGCAGGAACATCGGACATGGGGATCTCGGCGGAACGGGAGATCTCCAAGCTAGGCATTGCGCCATCGCGGAAAAAGATGGGCATAGGTTGCGGCTGCCAGGACGCCAATATCCGCAATCAGAGGCTAAGTTGAGCCCATGGGGGGGACCGTCCGGCAGGGGCGACTTCAGTCGTGATGGCGCGTTACCGGGAAAGCCCCATCGCGACGGAAGTCGCTCTTACTGGTCGCTCCCGCAGCGCTGTTGGCGGCAGCGGCAATTGACAAGAGAGGATCATGGACAGCCTGGCCGGTTTCAACGTGTTCGTGCAGGTGGCCGAGACCGGCAGCTTCGCCGCTGCCGGGCGGCTGCTGGGCACCTCCGCCTCGGCGGTCGGCAAGCGCGTGTCGCGGCTGGAGGAGCGGCTGGGCGTGCGGCTGTTCCATCGCAGCACGCGCAGTTTGGCGCTGACCGCCGAGGGCCAGCTGCTGCTGGAACGCAGCCGCCGCATCCTCGGCCAGATCGAGGAGGTGGAGGCCGAGTTGTGCAGCAGCGCCGGCGCGCCGCGCGGGCGACTGCGGGTCGGCCTGCCGCTGATCAGCTCGCTGGTGCTGCCGGTGCTGTCGGATTTCGCCGCGGCCTATCCGCAGATCCAGCTCGACCTGGATTTCAGCGACCGCATGGTCGACGTGGTCGAGGAGGGCTTCGACGCGGTGGTGCGGCTGGGGCCGCCACGCGATTCGCGGCTTGTGGCACGGCATCTGGGCGACTTCCGCCTGCTGCTGGTGGCCTCGCCGGACTACCTGGCCCAGGCCGGCGTGCCGCGGCAGCCGGCGGACCTGGCCGGCCATCGCTGTCTGCACTACCGCTTTCCTACCAGCGGCCGGTTGGAGCCGTGGCCGCTGCGTTGGCCCGAAGACCAGGCGTGTGCGTTGCCGGTGTCGATGGTGTGCAACAACATCGAGAGCCGGCTGTGCTTCGCCGAGCGCGGGCAGGGCATCACCTGCGTGCCGGACTTCTCGGCCGCCGCGGCGCTGGCCGCCGGACGCTTGCGTAGCGTGCTCGAGGACTGCATGGATTTCTGCAACAGCTACCACCTGCTGTGGCCCTCCGGCCGGCACATGGCGCCCAAGTTGCGGGTATTCGTGGATTTCATGCAGCAGCGGATGCTGCGGGCCGGGCTGCGCGACTGCGGCGGCGGCGGCCGGGGTTTGCCGGGCTGAGCCGCGGGACGAGGGCACGGGATTCTTCGTCCTTTCCTGACGCTTCGCGGCAGGGACCGCTGCGGCCGGCTGCGTGCATCGCGTCCGGCACGGGACGGAAACTCCGTCCGCACCGATAGGCTGGGGGTTACGCCCGATCCTGGATCCTGCCGGGTCCTCCTGGCGGGAAAGGCCCGCCAGGGTGGCCGGGCCTGCTTGGTCGCCGCTTCCCTGGCGGAGAGCAATCAGCGCGCCAGCGCCGTCATCGCCGCGGCCAGCCCGTCGGGGGTGAGCGGGTGCATGTGGCCCTCGGCCAGCTCGCGCACCATGCCGATGGACAGGGTGTGGTCCCAGCGCTGGCGCGGCACCGGGTTGATCCAGGCCAGGTGCGGGAACTGCGCGGCCAGGCGGCCGAACCAGGCCGCGCCGGGCTCGGCGTTCCAGTGGTCGGTGGCGCCGCCGGGCTGGGTGATCTCCCACGGGTGCATGGAGGCGTCGCCGACCACGATCACGCGGTGGTCGGGGCGGTAGCGGTGCAGCAGGTCCCAGGTCGGCACCTGCCCGGCCGGGTCGAAGCGCGCGCCGCGCCACACCGTGTCGTAAAGGAAGTTGTGGAAGTAGAACGTCTCCAGCCGCTTGAACTCGGCGCGCGCGGCGCCGAACAGCGCCTGCGCGGCGTGCACGTGCTCGTCCATCGAGCCGCCCACGTCCAGCAGCAGGATCACGCTGACCGCGTTGCGCCGCTGCGGGCGCATGCGCACGTCGAGCAGGCCGCCCTCGCGCGCGGTGGCGGCGATGGTGCCGTCCAGGTCGAACTCCTCGGCCGCGCCCTCGCGGGCGAAGCGGCGCAGCCGCCGCAGCGCCATCTTCAGGTTGCGCGGGGACAGCTCGGCATCGCCGTCCAGTTCGCGGAACGCGCGCTGCTCCCACACCTTGGCCGCGCTGCGGTTGCGGCTCTCCCTGCCGACGCGGATGCCGCCCGGATGGTAGCCGCCGTTGCCGAACGGGCTGGTGCCGCCGGTGCCGATCCAGCGGTTGCCGCCGGCATGGCGTTCGTGCTGCTCGTCCAGGCGCTCGGCGAACTTCTTCATCAGTTCGTCGAGCGAGCCGACCTGCTGCAGCTTCGCCTTGTCGTCCTCGCTCAGTTCGCGGCCGAACGCGGCGCGCAGCCAGTCTTCGGGAATCACCGCCTTCAGGTCCTCCGGCGAGGCGGTGGCCACGTCCTGCAGGTAGCGGCCGAAGGCGCGGTCGAAGCGGTCGTAGTGGCGCTCGTCCTTGACCAGCACCGTGCGTGCCAGGGCGTGTAGCGCCTCGGGCGTGGCCGGGGCGATGCCGGCCTGCAGCGCGCCGAGCAGGTCCAGCCATTCGCGCGGGGTGACCGGCACGCGCTCGGCGCGCAGGGCCTGGAACAGGCGCAGGAACATGCGGCGCGCCCTTCAGCCGGCCGTCGCGGCGATGGCCGCGCGCGCGGTGCCGGTCGCGTGCACCGGCCGCCCTCCACGGGCTGTTCGCGGGCACGGCGCGTCCTGCACGTCGTCCAGCCTCGCCGCCAGCACCACCTGCGCGGCGCGCACGCCGCGGTTGTACCCGTGCGCGCCCGTTTCCCGCGGCAGGCAGTCCGGCAGGAACCCGGCATCGGACTGGCCCAGCGGCGGGCCCGGTTCCGCATCGAAGTAGCGTTGCTGGCGGTGCACCCGCCGCGCCTTCTCGCCCTTGGCGAAGGCGATCCCGATCCCGTCCGGCGCGTGCATGCCTCAGCGCCCCTGGCGGCGGTCGAGGAACAGCAGCCGCTCCAACAGCTGCTGGTCCTGCTCGTTCTTGATCAGCGCGCCGGCCAGCGGCGGCAGCGCCTTGGACGCGCCGGCGCCGGCGAGCTGGCGCGCGACCAGTTCGTCGGCCATCAGCAGGCGCAGCCAGTCGATCAGCTCGGAGGTGGAGGGCTTCTTCTTCAGCCCCGGCACCTCGCGCAGCTCGAAGAACACGCGCAGCGCCGTGCCCACCAGGGCCTGGTCGATGCGGGGGAAGTGCACGTCGACGATCCGCCGCAGCGTGTCGGCGTCGGGGAAGGCGATGTAGTGGAAGAAGCAGCGGCGCAGGAAGGCATCCGGCAGCTCCTTCTCGTTGTTGGAGGTGATCACGATCACCGGCCGGTGCACGGCGGCCACGGTCTGCCCGGTCTCGTGCACGTCGAAGGCCATGCGATCCAGCTCGTGCAGCAGGTCGTTGGGGAACTCGATGTCGGCCTTGTCGATCTCGTCGATCAGCAGCACCGCGCGGCGCTCGCTCTCGAACGCCTCCCACAGCTTGCCCTTGCGGATGTAGTGGGCGATGTCGTGCACCCGCGGGTCGCCGAGCTGGGAGTCGCGCAGGCGGCTGACGGCGTCGTACTCGTACAGGCCGTGCTGGGCCTGGGTGGTGGACTTGACGTGCCAGGTCAGCAGCGGCGCGTCGAGCGCGGCGGCCATCTCCTCGGCCAGCAGGGTCTTGCCGGTGCCGGGCTCGCCCTTGATCAGCAGCGGGCGCTGCAGGGCGATGGCGGCGTTGACCGCCTGCATCAGGTCGGGCGTGGCGACGTAGCGGGAAGTGCCTGCGAATTTCATGGGTGAGGGCGACGGATAGGGGAGGGAGGGCCGCGGCGGGACGACGGCCGTGCGCCTAGCCTATCGGCCCGCGCGGCCGGCGTCAGGCGTCAGGCGTCGAAGCGGTAGCCGACGCCGTACACCGAGCGGATCCAGTCCTCGCCGCCGGCCGCGGCCAGCTTGTGGCGCAGGTTCTTGATGTGGCTGTCCACGGTGCGGTCGGTGACGATGCGGTGGTCGGCGTAGAGCCGGTCCATCAGCTGCTCGCGCGAATACACCCGGCCCGGGGTGGCGGCCAGGGTGCGCAGCAGGCGGAACTCGACCAGGGTCAGGTCCAGGTCGCGGCCGTCGACGCTGGCGCGGAAGGCGTCCTCGTCGATGCGCAGGCCGGCCATGGGCGCCATGCCGGGGGCATGGCGGTGGCGGCGCAGCACCGCGTTGACCCGGGCGATCACCTCGCGCGGGCTGAACGGCTTGCACACGTAGTCGTCGGCGCCGATCTCCAGGCCGAGCAGGCGGTCCACCTCGTCGGCGCGCGCGGTGACCATGATCACCGGCACGTCGCTGAAGCCGCGCAGCTCGCGGCAGATCTCCACGCCGTCGCGGTGCGGCAGCATCAGGTCCAGCAGCACCAGGTCCGGCCGCAGCGTGCGTACCGCCTCCACCGCGCGGGCGCCGTCGTCGATCCAGTCGTGGCGGTAGCCGGCCGCCTGCAGGTACTCGCCGAGCACCGCGGCCAGGCGCGGCTCGTCCTCCACGATCAGCACCCGGCCGGCGTCGTCCACGCTCATGGCGTCTCCCGCAGCGGCAGGTGCACGGTGATGCGCAGCCCGCCCAGCGGCGAGGGCGTCGCGTCGATGCGGCCGCCGTGCGCCTCGACGATGTTGCGGCCGATCGCCAGCCCCAGCCCGCTGCCGCCGCTGGCGCGGTTGCGCGAGTCCTCGGCGCGGTAGAAGCGCTGGAACAGGTGCGGCAGCCGCGCCGGCTCCACGCCCGGCGCGGTGTCCTCGACCCGCACGTCGGCCTGGCCGTCCTGGCGGCGCCAGCCCACGTGCACCCGGCCCGGCGCGTCGGTGTAGCGCAGCGCGTTCTCCAGCAGGTTGGCGAACAGCTGGTGCAGGCGGCGCTCGTCGCCGAGCACCGGCAACGGGCCGCCGCCGGCATTGGCCTGCAGCACCAGGCCGGCATCGGCGAAGCGCCCGCGCATGCCCGACACGGCGGTCTCCAGCACCGTGGCCAGGTCGATCGGCGTGCGCCGGTAGGCCAGCGCGCCGACGTCGGTCAGCGACAGGTCGTGCAGGTCGTCCACCAGCTTGCCGAGCTGGCGCACCTGCTGGTCCAGCGCCGCCAGAGTGTCGGCGGTCGGCTGGCGGATACCGTCCTGCATCGCCTCCAGCTCGGCGCGCAGCACCGCCAGCGGGGTGCGCAGCTCGTGCGAGATGTCGGCCATGAAGCCGCGCCGGGCACGCTCGTTGTGCTCGAGCGCGGCGGCGAGCTGGTTGAAGTCGCGCGCCAGCTGGCCGAGCTCGTCGTGGCCGCCGGCATCGATGCGGATGGTGTAGTCGCCGGCGGCCAGGCGGTGGGTGGCCAGCGCCAGCCCGCGCATGCGCCGCAGCAGGGTGCGCGAGAGCAGCCAGGCCAGCAGCGCGGCCACCAGCACCGAGGCGCTGCCGATCATCCACCAGGCGTGCACCTGGGCTGCGAAGAAGCGGGCGTCGCCGGCGCCGAGCGCGCGCTGGAACGGCACCATCGCCATCCAGCCGACCACGCGCCCACCGGCATCGATCGGGCGCAGGATGGAATCGCGGCCGGCGGCGGGATTGCCGACCAGCACCCGGTAGTCGCGGTCGAGCACGGCGAAGCGCGGCACCGCGCCGGTCTGGTCGGAGATCGAGGGCGCCCGCGGGCGTGCGTCCGCGCGCCGTTCCGGGCGCATCAGCGCGAACCAGGCCGAGGGGTTGTCGCGGACGAAGTCCCAGCTGCCGTGGGTGGCATACTCCGCGCCCAGCCGCGGCAGCACCTCCTGCATGCGCTCCACGCCCTGGTCGTTGAGGTAGCCGAAGAACGCGCGCTGGAAGAACATGCGCGCGGCCACGCCGTTGACCAGCAGCACCAGCGCGCAGGCGGCGAGCACGGCCAGGAACAGTTTGGCGGTCAGACCGGGTTTCATCCGCGGGCCCGGGGCAGGTGGAAGAAGGCATCATTAGCGGTCCAGGCGGGGGCGCAAGGCAAGGGCAAACCGGCCGTCACGTGTAATCTTCAAATTTGCTGCACATTCGCCGCCGAGCATGGCGGCCTCCGGAGAACCGAAGCGGTCGCCCCCCATGCCTGTTTCCCGCCCCTATTCCCTGCCTGCCCGCGGCTGCGCGCTGGCCCTGCTGGTGGCGCTGGCCGCCTGTTCCCGCCACGCCGAACAAACCGCCACCCCGGCCGTGGTCGGCGTGCAGACCGTCGCCACCCAGCGCCTTGAGAAGCAGCAGACCCTGGCCGGGCGCACCGTGGCCCACATGGTCTCGGAGGTGCGCCCGCAGGTCGGCGGCATCATCCAGAAGCGCCTGTTCACCGAGGGCCAGGAGGTCAAGGCCGGGCAGGTGCTCTACCAGATCGATCCGGCCACCTACCAGGCCGCCTACGACAGCGCCAAGGGCCAGCTGGCCGAGGCCGAGGCGGCGGTGCTGGCCTCGCGGCCGCAGGTGCAGCGCTACGACGCCCTGGTCAAGCTCGACGCGGTGAGCAAGCAGGACGCCGACAACGCGGTGTCCACCCTGCGCCAGAACGAGGCGGCGGTGCTGGCGGCCCGCGCCGCGCTGCAGAGCGCGAAGATCAACCTGGACTACACCCGCATCAGCGCGCCGATCTCCGGGCGCATCGGCACCTCGGCCTACACCCCGGGCGCGCTGGTGACCGCCGGCCAGGACACCGCGCTGACCACCATCCAGCAGCTCGACCCGATCTACGTGGACGTCACCCAGACCAGCGCCCAGCTGCTGGCGCTGCGCAAGCAGCTGGCCAGCGGCGCGCTCAAGGCCATCGACGGCAAGGCCCAGGTGCAGATCGTGCTCGAGGACGGCAGCACCTACGCCCATCCGGGCACGCTGGAGTTCGTCGGCACCTCGGTGGATACCGGCACCGGCAACGTCGTCCTGCGCGCGGTGGTGCCCAATCCGGACGCCCTGCTGCTGCCCGGCACCTACGTGCGCGCGGTGCTGCCGATGGCGGTGGACGACAACGCCATCCTGGTGCCGCAGAGCGCGGTCACCCGCAACACCAAGGGCGAGGCCACGGTGCTGCTGGTCGGGGCGGACAACAAGGTCGAGCAGCGCGTGGTCCAGGCCGACACCGCGCTCAAGGACCAGTGGGTGATCGGCGCCGGGCTGAAGGCCGGCGAGAAGCTGATCGTCCAGGGCGGCAGCAAGGTCAAGGCCGGGGATACGGTCGAGGTCCAGGACGTGGCGACCGGCCAGGCGCAGGCGCAGGCGCCTGCGGCCGGCGGCCAGGCGAAGTAAGGAACCGCCATGGCCCGCTTCTTCATCGACCGGCCCATCTTCGCCTGGGTCATCGCCATCGTCATCACCCTGGCCGGCCTGCTGTCGATCAGCACGCTGCCGCTGGAGCAGTACCCGGACATCGCCCCGCCCTCGGTGTCGATCCGCGCCACCTACACCGGCGCCTCGGCCCAGACCGTGGAGAACTCGGTCACCCAGGTCATCGAGCAGAGCATGACCGGGCTGGACAACCTGATGTACATGTCCTCGAGCAGCACCTCCTCCGGTGCCGCCTCGGTCACCCTGACCTTCACCTCGGGCACCGATCCGGATACCGCCCAGATGCAGGTGCAGAACAAGCTGCAGCAGGCCCAGTCCAAGCTGCCGGACACGGTGCAGAGCACCGGCGTCACCGTGACCAAGTCCTCGGGCAACATCTTCATGATGCTGGCCTTCAGCTCCAGCGATGGCTCGATGGCCAAGACCGACATCGCCGACTACATGGTGTCCTCGATCCAGGACCCGATCAGCCGCGTGGACGGCGTGGGCAACGTCCAGGTGATGGGCGCGCAGTACGCCATGCGCATCTGGCTGGACCCGGAGAAGCTGCGCACCTACTCGCTGATGCCTTCCGACGTCACCAGCGCGATCACCGCGCAGAACAACGACGTGTCCTCCGGCCAGCTCGGCGCGCTGCCGGCGGTGGACGGCCAGGCGCTGAACGTCACCGTGACCGCGCGCAGCCGGCTGCAGACGCCGGACCAGTTCCGGGCGATCGTGGTCAAGTCCGATGCCGCCGGCGCGGTGGTGCACCTGTCCGACGTGGCCAAGGTCGAGCTGGGCGGGGAGAACTACAACGTCAACTCCACCTTCAACGGCAAGCCGGCCGCCGGCATGGGCGTGGAACTGGCCAGCGGCGCCAACGCCATGCAGGTGTCCGAGGCGGTGCAGGCGCGGCTGGAGCAGCTCAAGCCGTTCTTCCCGACCGGGCTGCAGTACCAGGTGGCGATGGACACCACCCCGTTCGTGAAGATCTCGATCGAGGAGGTAGTCAAGACCCTGATCGAGGCGATCGTGCTGGTCGTGCTGATCATGTACCTGTTCCTGCAGAGCTGGCGCGCCACGCTGATCCCGGCCATCGCCGTGCCGGTGGTGCTGATGGGCACCTTCGGCGTGCTCGCGGTGATGGGCTACTCGATCAATACCCTGACCATGTTCGGCATGGTGCTGGCCATCGGCCTGCTGGTGGACGACGCCATCGTGGTGGTGGAGAACGTCGAGCGGGTGATGAGCGAGGAACACCTGTCGCCGCGCGAGGCCACGCGCAAGTCGATGGACCAGATCACCGGCGCGCTGGTGGGCATCGTGCTGGTGCTGACCGCGGTGTTCGTGCCGATGGCGTTCTTCGGCGGTTCCACCGGCATGATCTATCGCCAGTTCTCGGTGACCGTCGCCGCCTCGATGATCCTGTCGGTGCTGGTGGCCATGACCCTGACCCCGGCGCTGTGCGCCAGCCTGCTGCGGCCGCCGGGCCCGGACGGCCATGCCGTGCACCGCGGCGCGCTGGGGCGCTTCTTCGCCGGCTTCAACCGCCTGTTCGACCGCAGCACCGAGCGCTACCACCACGGCGTGCAGCGCCTGCTCGGCCGGCGCGGCCTGGGCCTGGCCTTCTACCTGGTGCTGATCGCGTTGATGGGCCTGCTGTTCTGGCGCCTGCCGACCTCGTTCCTGCCCGAGGAGGACCAGGGCACGCTGATCGTGCAGATCAAGTTGCCCGCCGGCACCACGATGCAGCGCACCCAGGCGGCGATGGACCAGCTCACCCGCTACGCGATGGCGCAGCCGGAGGTGTCCACGATCATGGCCAACGCCGGTTCCGGCGGCGGTGGCGGCAACAGCTCGCAGAGCGGCGGCCAGGCCTTCATCCGGCTCAAGGACTGGTCGCAGCGCAAGGCCAGCGCGCAGGAGGTCGGCACCCGCATCACCAAGGCCATGGCCGGCATCCCCGATGCGCAGATCTTCGCGGTGACGCCCTCGGGCATCCCCGGCATGGGCCAGACCGGCGGCTTCACCTTCGAGCTACAGGACCTGGGCGGTGCCGGCCACGATGCGCTGGTCGCCGCGCGCCAGCAACTGCTGCAGCTGGCCAACCAGAACCCGGCCCTGTCCAAGGTGCGCTATTCCGCGGTCGAGGACGCGCCCAGCTTCCAGGTGCAGATCGACGACGCCAAGGCCGGCGCGCTGGACCTGGCCACCAGCGACATCAACGCCACCCTGTCCACCGCGATGGGCGGCACCTACGTCAACGACTTCATCAACCGCGGCCGGGTCAAGAAGGTCTACGTGCAGGGCGAGGCCGCCGCGCGCATGCTGCCCGACGACATCGGCCGCTGGTCGGTGCGCAACAGCGACGGGCAGATGGTGCCGTTCTCGTCCTTCTCCAGCAGCCAGTGGAGCTACGCGCCGGCCACCCTGACCCGCTTCAATGGCAGCGCCTCGATGGAGATCAGCGGCGAGGCGGCCAGCGGCACCAGCTCGGGTACCGCGATGGCCGCGATGGAGAAGCTGGTCGCGGACCTGCCCAACGGCATGGGCTATTCATGGGCCGGCCTGTCCTACCAGGAGCGGCTGTCGGGCAACCAGGCGCCGTTCCTCTACGCGGTGTCGCTGCTGTTCGTGTTCCTGTGCCTGGCGGCGCTGTACGAGAGCTGGTCGATCCCGTTCTCGGTGATGCTGGCGGTGCCGATCGGCATCGTCGGCGCGCTGCTGCTGACCACCCTGCGCGGGCTCAACAACGACGTCTACTTCCAGGTCGGCCTGCTCACCACCGTGGGCCTGGCGGCCAAGAACGGCATCCTGATCGTCGAGTTCGCCCAGGAACTGGAGGAAAAGGGCCAGCCGCTGGTCGAGGCGGTGCTGCACGCCGCGCGCATGCGCCTGCGGCCGATCCTGATGACCTCGATGGCGTTCCTGCTCGGCGTGCTGCCGCTGGTGGTCAGCAGCGGCGCCGGCTCGGGCGGGCGCCATTCGCTGGGCACCGGCGTGTTCGGCGGCACCCTGGTCTCGACCCTGCTGGGCATCTTCTTCGTCCCGCTGTTCTACGTGATCGTGCGCAGCCTGTTCCCCGGTCGCCGCCGCGCGCCGGCGGCCCCCGCCCCCGAGGTGACCCCATGAGCCGTCGTCCCACAGTCGCGCGGGCCGTGCTGGCCGCGGCCTGCCTGGCCGTGCTGTCCGGCTGCGCCAGCATGGCACCGCGCTACGCGCGGCCCGACGCGCCGGTGCCGCAGGATTTCGGCGCGCTGCCGGCGGCCGATGCGGCCGCGGTGCCGGTGGCCGAGCTGGACTGGCGCCAGGTATTCCTGGACCCGCAGCTGCAGCAGGTGATCGCGCTGGCGCTGGACAACAACCGCGACCTGCGCGTGGCCATGCTCAACATCGAGAAGGCGCGCGCCAGCTACCGCATCCAGCGCGCCGACCTGCTGCCCAGCGTGGACGCCAGCGCCAGCCACAGCGCCGCGCGCAGCAGCGCCGCCACCAGCAGCAGCGGCACCTCGCAGGTCAGCCGCAGCCTCTCGGCCGAGGTCGGCGTCAGCAGCTGGGAGCTGGACCTGTTCGGGCGCATCCGCAGCCTGAAGAACGAGGCGCTGGAGACCTGGCTGGCCACCGCGCAGACCCAGCGCGACACGCGCATGAGCCTGGTCGCGGAGGTCGCCGGCGACTGGCTGACCGTCGGCGCCTACCGGCAGCGGCTGGCGCTGGCGCAGCAGACCCTGGCCAGCCAGCGCGAGACGCTCAAGCTGACCGAGGCCCGGCACGCGCAGGGCGTGGTCTCCGGCGTCGACCTGGCGCAGGTGCAGAGCAGCGTGGAGAGCGCGCGCGCCGACGTGGCCGCCTACACCACCGCGCTGGCGCAGGCGCGCAACGCGCTGCAGCTGGTGGTCGGCGCGCCGGTGGCCGATACCCTGCTGCCCGGCACCGATGCGACCGGCGATGCGGTCGCGCTGGCGCCGCTGCCGGCGGACCTGTCCTCCACCGTGCTGCTGCAGCGCCCGGACGTGCTCTACGCCGAGCACACGCTCAAGGCCGCCAATGCCGACATCGGCGCGGCGCGCGCGGCGTTCTTCCCGACCATCGCGCTGACCGCCTCGACCGGGCGCAGCAGCGACCAGCTGTCCAGCCTGTTCGACGCCGGCACCCGCACCTGGTCGTTCGTGCCCAGCATCACCCTGCCGATCTTCCACGCCGGCGCGCTCAAGGCCTCGCTGGACGCGGCCAGGATCGAGAAGGACATCACCGTGGCGCAGTACGAGCAGGCGATCCAGACCGCCTTCAGCGAGGTCGCCGATGCACTGGCCGCGCGCGCCAACATCGACGAGCAGCTCGATGCGCAGCGCGCCCTGGTCGAGGTCACCCAGCGCAGCTACACCCTGGCCGAGGCGCGCTACCGCAACGGCGTGGACAGCTACCTCGACGCGCTGGATTCGCAGCGTTCGCTGTACACCGCGCAGCAGGACCTGATCACCCTGCGCCTGAGCGAGGCCAGCAACCGGGTGACGCTGTACAAGGTGCTCGGCGGCGGTGCCGACGCGCAGTCGGGCACGACGGCACCCGTGGACGCGGCGCGTTGAGGGAACCGGCCGGGCGCCGAACCGTGGCCGGTGCCACGGTCGCCGTGCGGCGGGGATGGCGCGGACACATCCAGCCTCGCCGCAGGCCAGCAGGCCGGCAAGCCCCATGGCGGGGCGTGACGTGATCGGGCAGGGCACCTGAGACGATGGCCCCTGCCTGGCCGCCGGGTCTCCCCGAGGCGACGGCGCCCTCAGCCCGGGGCGATGCCGGCCGCTTCCAGTGCGGTGCGCGTGGCGGCATCGCCGTCGGGCGTGACCGGTCGGGTGAGCTCCCACAGGAAGCGCACGCGCAGGCCCGCGGCCGCCGCGTCCTGCGCGGTCCACAGCACGCAGTAGTCGCGCGCCAGCCCGCACACGTGGACCTCGGCGATGCCGCGCTCGCGCAGCCAGCCGGCCAGCCCGGTGGCGGGGCGGGTGCCGTCCGGGCCGAGGGTCTCGCGGAAGGCGCTGTAGGAATCGACCTGCCGGTGCGTGCCCTTGCGCAGGATCAGGTCGGCGGCGTCCCAGTCCACGCCCGGAGCGAGCGCGGCGCCGGGCGTGCCCTGGACGCAGTGGTCCGGCCACAGCGTCTGCGGCTGGCCATGCAGGTCGATCCGTTCGAACGGCGCGTGGCCGGGGTGTTGCGAAGCGAAGGAGGCATGGTCGGCCGGGTGCCAGTCCTGGGTGGCCACCACCGTGCGGTAGCGGCGCGCGCGCAGCAGCGCGTCGATCGCCGGCACGATCGCGTCGCCGTCGTGGCAGGGCAGGGCGCCGCCGGGCATGAAGTCCGGCTGCAGGTCGACCACGACCAGCGCGGTGTCGTCGGGGAACGGGGTCATGGCGGGCATCTCGCGTGGGTCGCCGGATTGTAAGTCCGGCGATATCCGGCCGCGGCCTGCCGCGGCGAGGTTGCATCGCGACACGGGCGACCGGCCCATATGCCCGACGATCATGACGTCGGTGCCGTTTCCGCGCGAAGATGCCCCGGTCCCCGACCGGAGTACGCGCATGTCGCGACTGTTGCGCCTCTTGCTGTGCCTGGCCCTGGTGCCGGCCTTCGCCGCGCCGGCGCGGCCGGTGGTACCGGCGACCCAGCGCTTCACCGTCACCGCCGACGATGGCCTGCCGCTGGCGCTGTGGGCGCGCGCGCCGGCGCATCCGCGCGGCACCGTCCTGCTGGTGCACGGGCGGACGTGGAGCGCGCGGCCCAACTTCGACCTGCAGGTGCCGGGCGAGCCGGCCGATTCGCGTTCGGTGCTCGCGGCGCTGGCCCGGGCCGGCTATGCCGCGTACGCCGTGGACCTGCGCGGCTACGGCGCCACCCCGCGCGATGCCAGCGGCTGGGACACGCCGGCACGCGCGCTGGCGGACGTGGACGCCGTGCTTGACTGGATCGCCCGCCGCCATCCGGGGCTGCCGCCGCCGGCGCTGCTGGGCTATTCCAACGGCGCGCGACTGGCGCTGCTGGCGGCGCAGCGCCCCGGCGCCCCGATCTCGGCGGCGGTGCTGTACGGCTTTCCCGACGACGTCGCCCTGCCGGTGCCGGTGGCCCCCGAGCCGGGCTCGGACGCCCCGCAACCGCCGCGCCTGCGCACCACCGCCGAGGCGGCGGCCTCGGACTTCGTCGTCGCCGGCGCGGCACCGGCGGCGGTGCGCGAGGCCTACGTGGCCCAGGCGCTGGCGGCCGATCCGGTCAGGACCGACTGGCGCGCCTCCACCGAATTCCGCTATGTGCCCGAGCAGGTACGCGTGCCGGTGCTGCTGCTGCGCGGCGCGCGCGACCCGCTGGCCACCCAGGAGGAGAACGACCACCTGTACCTGCGCCTGGGCACCGAGGACCGCAGCTGGGTGACGCTGCCGGCCGCCGACCATGTCGCCCACGTGGAGGACACCCATGCCGCCTGGGTGCAGTCGGTGGTGGATTTCCTGCAGCGTGCACGCGGACCGGCCGTGCCGGCCCGCTGAGGGATCGGCGCCGGCGCGGGCGGCTGGCCGTTTTCGCGGTCGGCGTCGCCCTTGCCGGCGCCGTCCTGTCTTGATCTTGCGAGGACGCGGGGCCGGACGGCGAGGCTGCGTTCCGCAGTTGCCGGGAGCGAGGGGTGACGGCCGCGGAACCGTCCCTGTCCGGTCACGGTGACGGGCGTGGACGCCGTCAGTGGCCGCGCCGATACCGGCACGGCCACCTGCCGATCATGACTGCTTCTTCTTTTCCTGCTTGGCCGCGCGCTTTTCCTTGAGCGTCTTGGTCGGCTGCTTCTTCTCGCCCTTCTTCTGGTTCATTCCCTTGCTCATGACACCCTCGCCTGCGTGGTGGATCGGTGGGAACGTGCGACGGCGCCGTCGCGGGCCGTCCAGGCCACTGTACGCCCCCGCCGGACGGCGGCGGTGCGCCGGTCACGGCGGGTTTTGGTGGCGTTGGGTCATACTTCCTTTCCTCCCGCCAACGCTTTTTCCATGAGAACTCCCCAGGGCCTGCAGCCGCTGATCGACGATGGCCTGATCGACGAGGTGCTGCGACCGCTCAAGAGCGGCAAGGAAGCGTCCGTCTACGTGGTGCGCGCCGGCGAGGAAGTGCTGTGCGCCAAGCTCTACAAGGACATGGCGCAGCGCAGCTTCCAGGCGCGCGTGGTCTACCAGGAAGGCCGCAAGGTGCGCGGCAGCCGCCAGGCGCGGGCGATCGGCAAGGCCAGCAAGTTCGGCCGCCGCGAGCAGGAGGAGGCGTGGAAGGACATCGAGGCCACCACGCTCTACCAGCTGGCCGATGCCGGCGTGCACGTGCCGCGGCCGCACGGCTATTTCCACGGCGTGCTGCTGATGGCGCTGGTGACCGATGCCGACGGCCACAGCGCGCCGCGGCTGGGCGAGATCGAGCTGGAACCGGCCCAGGCCGAGGCGTACTACGCCGCGCTGGTCGCCGACGTGGTGCGCATGCTCAGCCTCGGCCTGGTGCATGGCGACCTGTCCGAATACAACGTGCTGGTGGCGCCGGACGGGCCGGTGATCATCGACTTCCCGCAGGTGGTCAGCGCCGCCGGCAACAATTCCGCGCGCGCGCTGCTGCTGCACGACGTGCACCGCATCCGCGACTACCTGGCCGGCTTCGCCCCGGCACTGGCCGAACTGCACCACGGCGAGGAGATGTGGGCTCTGTTCGAGAAGGGCGAGCTGCGCGCCGATACGGCGCTGACCGGCCGCTTCGTGTTCGACACCCATCGCGCCGACGTGCGCGCGGTGCAGGCCTCGATCGAGGATGCGCGCCAGGAGGCGCTCATCCGCCAGCAGGGGCGCGAGGCGGCCGAAGAGAACGATTGATCTTCTCCCCCTCCCTTGCGCGCAGCGCAGGGGAGGGGTGCTTTTGCTCTTGATTGCCTGATCGTCGGTAGCCCATCAACAAGCGGATAGGTCGAAAGCCCAGGCGACAGCAACGGCACCCCTCCCCGACTGACCGGACCCCGGCGCAGCCAGTGGTCGCTGCGGCGAGCGCAAGCCAGTGGCTTGCAGGCGCTCGTACTCGCCCCCTGCTTCGCAAGGGAGGAAGGAAAGAGCCGAAGTATCCCTGTCCTTGGCTGCGCCGGGCGCGATTCAACGTGCAACCCCGGCCAGGCCAAAGGCCTTCACGGGGCAGTCGCATGCCATCCAGTGTCCCGGGGCGCTGTGCTTGCCTGGGCCACGCTTGCCCGACCGGGCCAGTCGTTACGCCACCCGGCTGCGGCGCGCGCGCTCCAGGTGCACCAGCAGCAGCGAGATCGCCGCCGGGGTCATGCCGGGGATGCGCTGGGCCTGGCCCACGGTCTGCGGGCGCACGCGCTCGAGCTTCTGCTGCACCTCGGCCGACAGCCCGCGCACCGACGCGTAGTCGAATTCCGCGGGGATCGGCGTGCCCTCGTGGCGCTGCTGGCGCGCGATCTCCTCGCGCTGGCGGTCCAGGTAGCCGGCGTACTTGATGCCGATCTCGACCTGCTCGGCCACCTGTGCATCGTCCACGCCGGGGCCGATGCCGGGCACCGACGCGAGCTTGGCGTAGTCCAGCTCCGGGCGCTTGATCAGGTCCAGCGCGTTGGTCTCGCGGCTGACCGCCACGCCCAGCGTGGCTTCCACCTCGCGCCCCAGCGCGTTGCCTGGCGTCGCCCACAGGCCACGCAGGCGCTGGGTCTCGCGTTCCACCGCCTCCTGCTTGGCGGCAAAGCGCGTCCAGCGCGCATCGTCCACCACGCCCAACTCGCGGCCGATGGCGGTCAGGCGCGCGTCGGCGTTGTCCTCGCGCAGCTGCAGCCGGTATTCGGCGCGGCTGGTGAACATGCGGTACGGCTCGCTGGTGCCGTGGGTGATCAGGTCGTCCACCAGCACGCCCAGGTAGGCCTGGTCGCGGCGCGGCGACCAGCCCTCGCGGCCATGCACGAAGCGCGCGGCGTTGAGGCCGGCCAGCAGGCCCTGCGCGGCGGCCTCCTCGTAACCGGTGGTGCCGTTGATCTGGCCGGCGAAGAATAGGCCCTCGACCAGCTTGGTCTCCAGCGTGGCCTTGAGCCCGCGCGGGTCGAAGAAGTCGTACTCGATGGCGTAGCCGGGACGGGTGATGTGGGCGTGCTCGAAGCCGGCGATGCTGCGCACCAGTTCCAGCTGCACGTCGAACGGCAGCGAGGTGGAGATGCCGTTGGGGTAGATCTCGGCCACGTCCAGCCCTTCGGGCTCGACGAAGATCTGGTGGCTGGCCTTCTCGGCGAAGCGCACCACCTTGTCCTCGATCGACGGGCAGTAGCGCGGGCCGATGCCCTCGATCTGGCCGGTGTACAGCGGCGAGCGGTCCAGCGCGGCGCGGATGATGTCGTGGGTGCGCTGGGTGGTGTGGGTGATCCAGCAGCTGACCTGGCGCGGATGCTCGGCCACCTCGCCCATGAACGACATCACCGGCAGCGGATCGTCGCCGGGCTGCTCCTGCATCGCCGCGTAGTCCAGCGTGCGCCCGTCGATGCGCGGCGGCGTGCCGGTCTTGAGCCGGTCGATGGCGAACGGGCGCTCGCGCAGGCGCGCGGCCAGCGTGGTCGCCGGCGGGTCGCCCATGCGCCCGGCGGTGTACTGGGTGGGGCCGATGTGGATCTTGCCGGCCAGGAAGGTGCCGGCGGTCAGCACCACCGCCGCGGCCTCGAAGCGCAGCCCGGTGTTGGTGATCGCCCCGCGCACGGCATCGCCCTCGATCACCAGGTCATCCACCGCCGCCTGGAACACGGTCAGGCCGGGCTGGTGCTCGACGATGCGGCGGATTGCGCTGCGGTACAGGCCGCGGTCGGCCTGGCAGCGGGTGGCGCGCACCGCCGGGCCCTTGCTGGCGTTGAGCGTGCGCCACTGGATGCCGGCCAGGTCGGCCGCGTGCGCCATCGCCCCGCCGAGGGCATCGATCTCCCTGACCAGGTGGCCCTTGCCGATGCCGCCGATGGCCGGGTTGCAGCTCATCGCCCCGACCGTCTCGATGTTGTGGGTGAGCAGCAGCGTGCGCGCCCCGGCGCGCGCGGACGCCAGCGCGGCCTCGGTGCCGGCATGGCCGCCGCCGATCACGATCACGTCGTAGCGGTGGAAGGCGTGGTTCATCGCGGCAGGTTCCGGCAAACGCCCGCCCGGGCGACGGTCTGTCGCCGGCTGCCGGCCATGGCGTCGTTGTCGCCGGCAGCGCGCCTGGCGGGGGCAGGTACCGGCCGCGGGGACCGGGCGCGAGGCGCAATGGGGAGGAACGGCAAACAGGACATGGCGGCGTCCGCGGGACTCGGCGAGGTGGGGATTCTATGCCGGCCGGCCCGGCGGCCGACGTTGGCACGGTTCATGCAGATAATCCCTTGCACCCGGGGTGGCCGCGCGCAGTGCGCGGGCCGGCATTGGAACAGGGGACGGCCATGGCGCACCCCGGGGAAGCACCTGCCGCCGATCATGGGCCATCGGCGGGCATCTCCCCGCACAGGCGCCCAGCAAAAAGCCCCGCGATCGCGGGGCTTTTTGCTGGATGGGTGCCGATGCCCGCCAGGGCCGGAACAGGGGGGATCCAGATATCCCGCCGGACATCGGCATAGAAAGCGTGGCCGACCGGAACGTGTCACTTTTGGACGCGATGGGTCATTCCGGAGACGCAGGATGCAGGCATGCGCGCCGTTGTGCAAGTACCGCGTCCGGTTTTGCCCAACCCGTCACTTGTCGGTATCCCCCGAACGCATCCGGCCCATGTTGCGCCACGGCGCGGTGGGCCTGCCCGACGGCGGCGTGGGGCGCTGCTGCGGCGGCGGCCGGTTCGGGCGCGGCCCGTTGCCCATCTGCGGCGGACGTTGCCCCGGGCCCGGGCCGGCATGCGGCGGGTACGGATGGCCGTCGGGCGGGCGCGGCCGGGGCGGCGGCGGCTGGCGGTAATAGCGGCGGCCGCCGTAGTCGTAGTACGGGTAGCCGTAGTAAAACGGCGTGTAGCCGTCCCAGCCACCGTAACCGCCGTAGTAGCCGTCGTAGCGGTAATAGGTGCCGCCACCGGTGCCGCGGTAGTAACCGCCGCCGGCGCCGGTGTAGTCGTAGGTGGCGCAACCGCCCAACAGGGCAGCGGCCGCCAGGGCGATCATCAGGTGCTTTTTCATCGGGCCCCCTCTCCGTGCATGTGGCCAGCTTCGGCGCCGGGCATTGAATCCGTCCTTAATTGGACCGGATTCGCCCCGGCACGCGCCGGCGATACGCCATGGTGCTCGGACGGCGGGGCGCTGCGCTACCCTTTGCATCATGGAAGCTTCCTCCCTGCCCAGCCACGACGACGTGCTGGCGGCGGCGGTGCGCATCGCGCCCCATGCCCACGTCACGCCGGTCCTGCATTCGCACAGCCTCGACGCCCTCGCCGGGGCCGAGCTGCATTTCAAGGCCGAGCACCTGCAGCGCAGCGGCGCCTTCAAGTTCCGCGGCGCCTGCAACGCGGTGTGGTCGCTGCCCCCGGAACAGGCGGCGCGCGGGGTGGTGACCCATTCCTCCGGCAACCACGGCGCGGCGCTGGCGCTGGCCGCGCGCACCCGCGGCATCGCCTGCCACGTGGTGGTGCCCGAGGGCGCGGTGGCGGCCAAGCTGGCCAACATCACCCGCCATGGCGCCACCTTGTGGCGCTGCGCGCCGAACATCGCCGCGCGCGAGGCCATGTGCGCCCAGGTGCAGGCCAGCACCGGCGCGGTGCTGGTGCATCCCTACGCCGACGCGGCGGTGATCGCCGGGCAGGGCACCGCGGCGCTGGAACTGCTCGGCCAGCAGCCCGGCCTGGACACCCTGGTGGTGCCGGTCGGCGGCGGCGGCCTGGCTGCCGGCACCCTGCTGGCGCTGCGCGGGGCGGCGCCGGACAGCCGGCTGGTGCTGGCCGAGCCGGCCGGAGCGGCCGACACCGCACGCTCGCTGGCCGCGGGCCGGCGCCTGGTGGACTTCGTCCCGGACACGATTTGCGACGGCCTGCGCGGCACCCTGGGCGAACCCAACTTCGCCCTGCTGCGCGATGCCGCCGAGGTGATCGTGGTGGACGATGCCGCCGTGGTGGCGGCCATGCGCCTGCTCTGGCAGGTACTCAAGCAGACCGTGGAGCCGTCCTCGGCCACGGTCCTGGCCGCGGTGCTGGCCGAGCCGGCGCGCTTCGCCGGCCACCGCGTGGGCCTGCTGCTGTCCGGCGGCAACATCGACATCGATGCCCTGCCCTGGACGCCCGTGGGATGAGCGCGGCGCACGTCCGCCCGCGCTGGCGCTGGCTGGCCTGGCTGTGCGTGGCGGTGGTGTTGTGGCTGGCCGGCGTGGTCGGCTGGATCTTCTGGGAAGGCTGGCGCGACCAGGCCGCGCCGGCCGACGCGATCATCGTGCTCGGCGCGGCTGCCTACGATGCGCGGCCTTCGCCGGTGTTCGAGGAACGCATCCGCCACGGCCTGGACCTGTACCGGCGCGGCTATGCCGCGACGCTGATCTTCACCGGCGGCTTCGGCGGCAGCGGCGCGCGCTTCTCCGAATCGCAGGTGGCGCGGCGCTATGCCCTGCGCCATGGCGTGCCGGCCGACGCGATCCTGATCGAGACCGCCTCGCGCACCACGCGCCAGAACCTGGTGCAGGCGCGCACGCTGATGCAGCGCCACGGGCTGCACAGCGCCATCGTCGTTTCCGACCCGCTGCACATGGCCCGCGCCATGCGCCTGTGCCGCGAGCTGGGCATCGCCGCGGTGCCCTCGGGCACGCCGAGCACGCGCTTCCGCAGCCTGCGCACCAGCTGGCGCTTCCTGCTGCAGGAGGTCTACTACTTCCACCACGACCTGCTGCTGGGCAGCACCTGAGCGGCCGCTATCATGGCCGCTCGACGACACCGGGAGCGACCATGAGCCAGGACACCGCCGACGCCCGCCAGCAGGCCATCGCCCTGGTGCGCGACTACTACGAGGCCTTCAACCGCGGCGACTGGGACGGCATGCTCGGCCTGCTGGCCGGGGACGTGGTCCACGATCTCAACCAGGGCGCGCGCGAGCGCGGGCGCGATGCCTTCGCCGCGTTCCTGGCGCGGAGGGACGCCAGCTACCGCGAGCGGCTGGAAGACGTGGTGGTGATGGCCAGCGACGACGGCGTCCGCGTCGCGGCCGAGCATGTGGTCCACGGCGAATATCTGCGCAGCGAGTCCGGCCTGCCCAAGGCCCACGGCCAGCAGTACGTGCTGCCCGGCGGCACGTTCTTCGAGGTGCGCGACGGACGCATCGCCCGGGTCAGCGACCACTACAACCTGCAGGACTGGATCGCGCAGGTCGAGGCCGGCTGAGGCCAGCCGGCGTTCCAGGTTCCCGGTCCGGGACGGGAACGGCCGGGCGCGGCTATTCCCCCGGCGTGCTTCCGGCTGCGTCGCGCGCCTTCTCCGTACGGTCACCCTCGTTGCTTCGGTGCCAGCGGTGCGGCGGGCGGGCTCAGCCGGGCCGCCGGCGGATCGGGATCGAGGCCAGCGGGACGGCGGCGATCTCCTGGCCCTGGTCGCGGATCGGTGCCCCCGGTTCAGGCGCCCAGGCCTGGGCGTAGATCACCTCCCAGGTGCTGGGCAGCTTGCCGTCCACCCGGCGCAACGGTTCGTAGGCCGCGGTCGCCGCGGCCAGGCGGCCCTTGCCGGTCAGCGTGCGGCGCCGGCTTGCCAGCGCGTTGCCGGCACCGGTGGCGCGCAGTTCGCGCAGCAGCGCCGGCAGGTCGGCATAGGTCAGGGTGAACAGGTCGCGGTCCAGCACCGGGTCGCGGAACCCGGCCATCAGCAGGGCGTCGCCGAGCTGGGCGATCGGTGTGGCCGGATGCACGTGCGGCGCGTCGTCGCCGGCGGCGAAGGCCTCGCGCAGTTCGAGCAGCGTCTCCGGGCCGTAGGTGGAGCACAGCAGCAGGCCGCCCGGGCGCAGCACCCGGCGCAGGCCGGCCAGCAGTGCCGGCAGGTCGTCGGTCCACGGCAGGCACAGGTTGGCGAACACCACGTCCACGCTGTGGTCGGCCAGCGGCACGGCGCGCGCGTCGCCGGCCACGCGCGCGAACGGGCGCCACCAGCCGGCGTGCCGCTTCGCCTGGCGCAGCATCGCCGGCGACAGGTCCAGGGCGATCACCTGCGCCGTCGGCCAGCGCTTCTTCATCGCCGCGCTGGCCTGGCCGGTGCCGGCGCCCAGGTCCAGGACCACGCGGGGCACGCGGTCGTCGAGGTAGGCCAGCGATTCGAGCAGATGGGTGCGGGCTTCGTGGGCCAGCGCGGCAGCGCCGTCGTAGGTGGCCGCGGCGCGGTCGGCGGCGCGGCGCACCTGGCGGAGGTCGAACATCTCGGTCATGCGTGCATTGTCGCGGCTGCGCCGGCCGGCGGCGAGCGCGGCGGCCTGGCGGCGGCACCGCGAACCGCGGTGGCCGGGCCACGACGCGTGGGCGGCAGCCCCCGTCGGACCGGAGGGGCATGTCGCGGCGGCCTGCGTTCGCGCCGCTTCCCGGCTTGCGGCGCGGCCACCGGCGGACGCTTCGGAGGCAGGCCGGCCGCCGGGCAATGCCGGCCGGCGTTCCGCGTCCCGGCCGCCGGCGTGCCTAGAACGTGCCGGGGTAGGCGCCGCCGTCGATCAGCAGGTTCTGGCCGGTGACGTAGCCGGCGTGCGCGCTGCACAGGAAGGCGCAGGCGGCGCCGAATTCCTCGGCGGTGCCGAAGCGCCCGGCCGGCACCTCGGCCCGCTGCGCGGCGGCGATGGCGGCCTCGTCCCCGCCGCCGGCCTCGGCACGGATGCGGAAGGTCTGGCGCAGGCGGTCGGTGAGGAAGCGCCCGGGCAGCAGGTTGTTGATGGTCACCCCGCTGCCGGCGATGCGCGGGTTGCGAGCCAGCCCGGCGACGAAGCCGGTCAGGCCGGAACGGGCGCCGTTGGACAGGCCGAGGATGTCGATGGGCGCCTTCACCGAGTTGGAGGTGATGTTGACGATGCGGCCGAAGCCGCGCGCGCACATTGCGTCCACCGTGGCGCGGATCAGCGCGATCGGGGCGAGCATGTTGGCGTCGATCGCGGCCAGCCAGTCCTGCCGGGTCCAGTCGCGGAAGTCGCCCGGGGGCGGGCCGCCGGCGTTGTTGACCAGGATGTCCACTTGCGGGCAGGCCGCCAGCGCGGCTTCGCGCCCGGCCTCGGTGGCCACGTCGGCGACGACCGCGCGGACCTGGCCGGCGCCCGGCAGGGCGCGCAGCCGGGCGGCGGCCTGTTCCAGCGCCGGCGCGTGGCGCGCGGCGATGACGACGTGCGCGCCCTCGGCGGCCAGCGCCTGTGCACAGCCCAGCCCCAGCCCCTTGCTGGCGCCGCATACCAGCGCCCAGCGTCCGGCGATGCCCAGATCCATGTCGCGTGTCCCGTGGGAAACCGGCGGCCATGATCGGGCGCCGGCGTCGCGGCGGCCAGTCCCGGTGTCCCGCGGCGCGCGCCTGCAGCGCGTCGAGCAGGGCGGCCATCTGGGCGGGTTGGGCGAGGAACGGCGCATGGCCGGTGCCCGGCAGGGTGGTCTCGGCGGCGTCGGGCATGGCGGCTGGGACCAGGCGGTCGCGCTGGCCGGCGATCCATGGCGCCGGCGTCGCGGCGGCAGTCCCGGTGCCCCGCGGCGCGCGCCTGCAGCACATCGAGCAGGGCGGCCATCTGGGCGGATCGGGAGAGGAACGGCGCATGGCCGGTGCCCGGCAGGGTGGCCTCGGCGGCGTCGGGCATGGCGGCTGGGACCAGGCGGTCGCGCTGGCCGGCGATCCACGGCGCCGGCATCGCGGCGGCTAGTCCCGTTGACCCGCGGTGCGCGCCTGCAGCGCGTCGAGCAGGGCGGCCACCTGGGCGGGTCGGGCGAGGAACGGCGCATGGCCGGTGCCTGCCAGGGTGGTTTCGACGGCGTCGGGCATGGCCGCTGCCGCCACGCGCATCGCGGCGGCCGGGACCAGGCGGTCGCGCTGGCCGGCGATCCACAGCGCCGGCGCCGCGATGTCCGGCAGGCGCGCGCGCAGGTCGCAGGTCTCCAGCAGGTCCAGGCCGTCGCGCAGCGCCGCCGCCGTGGGCGCGCCGCGCTCGACGATGGCGTGGCGCAGCGTATGCAGCGTCGCCGGACCGTCGTGCCGGCCCATCAGGTCGAGCGCGACGAAACGGTCCACCGTGGCGGGGAAGTCGGCGGCCAGCTCGGCGGCGAACCGGCGCAGCTGCTGCGGGGCGATCGCGTCCGTCCAGTCCGGTCCGCGCACGAAGCGCGGGCTGGAGGCGACCATCGCCAGGCCGCGCACGCGCTGTGGGCGCGTGGCCGCGGCATGCAGGGCGAACAGGCCGCCCAGCGACCAGCCCAGCCACAGTGCCGGCGGCAGCACCGCCGCGAGCGTGGCCACCACCGGTTCCAGCGCCAGCGGCAGGCGGTCGCCGCGGCTGTGGCCGTGGCCGGGCAGGTCGACCAGGTGCAGCTGGAAGCGGTCGGACAGCTGCTCCACCAGGGGCGCGAACACCGCCGCGTTGAGGGCCCAGCCGTGCAGCAGGACCAGGGCCGGGCCGCGGCCGGTGACCTGGATGTGCATCCCGGCGCGCTCAGCCGGCCGCGGCGAGCGGCAGGCGGTCGCGGACCCGGGCGATCGCCTCCGCCAGGCCCGCCACCTGTTCCTCGGTGTGCAGGGCGGACAGGGTGATGCGCAGGCGGGCGTGCCCTTCGGGTACCGCCGGCGGCCGCATCGCGGTGACGCGGTAACCCGCCTCGTCCAGCTGCGCGGCGATCGCGTCCGGCCGCGCTTCGTCGCCGAAGGCCAGCAGCTGGATCGGGGTGTCGCCCGCCGCGGTCCGCAGGCCCAGGCGCTGGGCATGGCGGCGGAAGCCGGCGATGCGCTCGGCCAGGCGCTCGCGGCGCCAGTCGTCGCGGCGGGCCAGGCGCACCGCGACGCGCATGGCCGCGGCCATCGGCAGCGCGGGGGCGCCGCCGAGCAGCCATGGCCGCGCGGTCTCGGCCAGGTGCTCGATCAGCGCGCTCTCGCCGACCACCACCGCGCCCGCGCCCCCCAGCGCGGTATCCAGCGCGATCCCCAGCAGCGGCACCTGGGCCACGCCCAGGCCGGCGTCGGCGACGCTGCCGCGGCCCTGCGGGCCGAGCACGCCGATGCCGTGGGCATCGTCCACGTAGACCAGCGCGCGCTGCATCTGCCCGGCCAGGGTCAGCGCGCGCAACGGCGCGATCTCGCCGTCGATGGCGAACACGCCCTCGCTGGCCAGCAGCGCGGCCCCGGTGCCGGCCAGTTCCAGCTGGCGCAGCGCACCTTCCGGATCGCGATGCGGGTAGCGGCGCAGCCGGCATCCGGCCAGGCGCGTGGCATCGAACAGGCTGGGGCGGTTGAGGCGGTCGTGCACGCACACGTCGCCTTCCTCGCCCAGCAGTGCCTGCTGCACGGCGAGGTTGGCCAGGTACGCATCGGCGAACAGCAGGGCGGCCGGGTATTCCAGCCAGTCGGCGATCTCGCGCTCGAGCTGCACGTGCAGCGCGTGGCGGATGCCGGCGGCCGGGGTTCCCCCGGCGCCGACGCCTTCGCGCGCGGCGGTGTCCTGCAGCGCCGCGGCGACCTCGAACTGCTGCGCCAGGCCGAGGTAGTCGTGGCCGCTGAAGCCGGCCAGCCAGCGCCCGCCGACCTGCACGCGCGTGCCGTCGCGGCGCTCGACCGGGGCGGGGGCGCCGGCGCGGCCGAGCGCGGTGCGCAGGCGGCGTTCGGCCTGGATGCGGTCGTGCAGATCGGCGCGTGCCATGGCGTCCTGTCCGGGGCGGGGGACGCGTAGCGTAGCAGCGCGGACCGGGGCCGCGACGGACGGTCAGGCGGCGCGGGTGCTGGGACCGGGGGCGGTGATGTCGGCGTGGACGGTGTGCGGGTGGTCGTGCTCGCCGGCGTCCACCGTCACCTGCATCGGCCGCAGGCCCAGGCGCGCGAACAGCGCCAGGTCGCGTTCGGTGTCCGGGTTGCCGGTGGTCAGCAGCTTCTCGCCGTAGAAGATCGAGTTGGCGCCGGCCAGGAAGCACAGCGCCTGCAGCTCGTCGCTCATCGCCTCGCGCCCGGCCGACAGCCGCACCATCGAGGCCGGCATGGCGATGCGCGCCACCGCGATCATGCGCACGAACTCGAACGGGTCCAGCTCGGCGGCGCCGTGCAGCGGCGTGCCGGCCACCTGCACCAGCCGGTTGATCGGCACCGAGTCCGGATGCGCCGGCAGGTTAGCCAGCGCCAGCAGCAGGCCGACGCGGTGCGCGCGGGTCTCGCCCATGCCGACGATGCCGCCGCAGCAGGTCTTCAGCCCGGCATCGCGCACGCGCTCGAGCGTGTCCAGCCGGTCCTGGTACTGGCGGGTGTGGATGATCGCGTCGTAGTAGTCCGGCGCGGTGTCGAGGTTGTGGTTGTAGTAGTCCAGCCCGGCGTCCTTGAGCGCGCGCGCCTGGCCGTCGTCGAGCATGCCCAGGGTGGCGCAGGTCTCCAGGCCCAGCGCCTTCACCTCGCGGATCATCGCCGCCACCTTGGGGATGTCGCGGTCCTTGGGCGAGCGCCACGCCGCGCCCATGCAGAAGCGCGAGGCGCCGGCGGCCTTGGCCTGGCGCGCCCTGGCCACCACCGCCTCGGTCTCCATCAGCTTCTGCGCGCCGACGCCGGTGTCGTAGCGCTGCGCCTGCGGGCAGTAGGCGCAGTCCTCCGGGCAGCCGCCGGTCTTGACCGACAGCAGGGTGGAGACCTGCACCTCGCCCGGGTCGAAGTGCTCGCGGTGCACGCCGGCGGCGCGGTACAGCAGCTCGGTCAGCGGCAGGTCGAACAGCGCGTGCAGTTCCTCGGCACGCCAGTCGTGGCGGATGACAGCAGGCATGGGGTTCTCCTGACGGCGGCGGCGGGAAGCGCGCGGCAGTCTGGACAGCATGCCGATCCCTGTCAACAACATGCATTTCATGAAGGTTTACGGATGGGCGGGCCGGCTGGGCCACTGGCTGCTGCCGCCACGCTGCGTGGTCTGCGACGCCGGCGCCGGGCCGCAGGGCCTGTGTATGGCCTGCGAGGCCGCCTTGCCGCGGTCCGGGCCCGCCTGTCCGCAGTGCGCGCTGCCGCTGCCGGCCGGGAGCGATGCGACGGTGCCGTGCGGCCAGTGCCTGCGCCGTCCGCCACCGCTGCAGGCGGTGCGGGCCGCGTTCGTCTATGCCGCCCCGGTGGACCGCCTGGCGCGCCGCTTCAAGTTCCACGGCGACCTGGCTGCCGGCCGCGCCCTGGCGGCCACGATGGCCCGGGCCGCCGGCGACTGGCCGCGCCCGCAGGCACTGGTGCCGATGCCGCTGCACCGCAGCCGCCTGCGCGCCCGCGGCTACGACCAGGCCCTGGAGCTGGCGCGGCCGCTGGCCCGCGCGCTGGCGCTGCCGTGCCTGGCGGGGCTGCGGCGGGTGCGCGCCACCGAGGCCCAGTCCGGGCTGGATGCCGCCCGTCGCCGCGGCAACCTGCACGGCGCCTTCGCGGCGGCCGCGCCGCTGCCCGCGCACGTGGCGCTGGTCGACGACGTGATGACCACCGGGGCCACCGTCCACGCCGCCGCCCGTGCGCTGCGCCGTGCCGGGGTCGCCCGGGTCGACGCCTGGGTCTGCGCGCGGGTGCCGTGACCATGCACGGCCCGTTGACGCCACGGGGGGCGATCATGCCGCGGACGGGGCGATGACCCCCAACCAGGAGTGGAGCCAATGAGTACGGGATTGCTGGCCAGCGTCGGACGCAGCTGGTGGGTGCTGGTGGTGTACGGCGTGATTTCGGTGATCTTCGGAGTGATCGCCATCGTCCAGCCGTTCCAGGCCGGCGTGGCCCTGGCCTGGGCCTTCGGCATCATGGCCCTGGTGGAAGGCGTGATCAGCGTGGTCGCGCTGTTCAGTCGCGACGCCGGCGTGTCCAAGGGCTGGCTGGCGCTGTATGCGCTGGCGTCGATCGTGTTCGGCGTGCTCGCCGTGCTCTACCCGGTGGCGACCGCCGGGGCGCTGTTGCTGCTGCTGGCGGCCTGGCTGGTGGTGGCCGGCATCTTCCGCATCGTGTTCGCCATCCGCGTGCGCCGGGAGATCCAGGGCGAGTGGCTGATCGCGCTGTCCGGCGTGCTGGCCATCGTGCTGGGCGTGCTGATCGCGGTCTTCCCGATCGCCGGTCTGCTGACCATGATGATCTGGATCGGCGTCGGCGCGCTGGTCTACGGCGTGCTGCAGATCGTCGGCGGCTTCAAGGTGCGCAAGCTGTTCAAGCCGGTGTAGACCGCCTGCACGATTGCCGCATGAGAAGGCCCGCGCGGTCTGGCCGCGCGGGCCTTCGTTCGTTTGCCGCTTCCGTCCGGGCTACGGCATCGCCGGCATCACCGGCGGCACGTAGGTCAGGGTCATGCCCAGCAGCCACAGCAGGCCCAGCACCAGCGGGATGTGCACCAGCAACTGCATGAAGGTGAAGCCGACGATGTCGCGCGCCTTCAGCCCCAGCACGCCCAGCAGCGGCAGCATCCAGAACGGGTTGATCAGGTTGGGCAGCGCCTCGGCCGCGTTGTAGACCTGCACCGCCCAGCCCAGGTGCGCGTGCAGCTCGTTGGCCGCCTGCATCACGTAGGGCGCCTCCACCAGCCACTTGCCGCCGCCGGAGGGCACGAAGAAGCCCAGCACCGCCGAGTACACGCCCATCACCAGGGCGAAGGTGTCGGTGGTGGCCACCTTGACGAACAGCTCGGACAGCCGGTGCGAGAGCGTGACCCCGTCGGCGCCGCCGGCGTGGGTCAGGATCATCGCGATGCCGCCGTACAGCGGGAACTGGATCAGCACCCCGGTCGTGCTCGGCACTGCCTTGGCCACCGCGTCGAGGAAGCTGCGCGGGCGCCAGTGCAGCAGCAGGCCCAGCGAGATGAACAGGAAGTTGTAGGTGTTGAGGCTGGCGATGGCGGTGACCGCCGGCTTGCGCGCGAACTCGGCGAACAGCCAGCCGAAGGCCAGCAGCGACAGCAGCACGGTCAGCAGCGGGCTGTACTCGAGCCATTCGCCCGGGCGGGTACGCCGCGCCGGTGGCGCCGCCGCCGCGCCCGTCGCCTGGCCGAAGTCCCTGGCGGTGCGCGCCGCACTGCCGCTCGGCGCGGTCAGCCAGGCGATCGCCAGCGAGACCAGGATCAGGATCGCGGTGAGCAGGATCGACTGCCACAGGAAGATGGTCTCGGTGAACGGCAGCACGCCGGTGATCGGCAGCAGCCCCGGCGGCATGCTGGCCGGGTTGGCCTGCAGCTGCGCGGCCGAGGAACTCAGGCCCATCGCCCAGACCGCACCCAGGCCGAGGTAGGCGGCGGCGCCGGCGGCGCGGTAGTCCATGCGCAGGTCCTCGCGCCGCGCCAGCGCCCGTACCAGCAGGCCGCCGAACACCAGCGAGAAGCCCCAGCTCAGCAGCGAGGCCAGCATGCTGACCAGGCCCACGTACACCACCGCGCCGCGTCCGGTCCGGGGCACCCGCGCCAGCAGGTCGATGAAGCGCGCCACCACCGGCGCGGTGGCCACCGCGTAGCCGCCGATGACCACGAATGCCATCTGCATGGTGAAGGGGATCAGGCTCCAGAAGCCCTCGCCGAAGGCGTCTGCGGTCGCGGCCGGGGTGGCGCCGAACCCCATGGCGGCCAGCGCCACGATCACCACGCCGAGCACGGCGAAGATGTAGGCGTCGGGGAACCACCTTTCGGCCCAGGCCGCGCAGCGCAATGCCGCGCGCGCCATCCAGCCGTTGCCGCTGGGTGCTTCGGTCTGCATGGGTCTCTCCTCCCGGTTGCGGAAGCCGGGATTCTGCGCAATGCGCGCGGGGACGTCTGCTGAACCTTGGTCTAGGCCCGGGCGCGGCTCAGCGCAGCATCGTCGCCGCGGCGATGCCGGCGAACACCGCCATGCCCACCCAGTTGTTGTGCAGGAAGGCGCGGAAGCAGGCCTCGCGCTGGCGCTGGCGGGCCATGCGGAATTCCCACGCCACCAGCACGGCGGCCACCACCAGCCCGGCCCAGTACGCCGGGCCGAGGCTGGCGCGCTGGCCCACCAGCGCCAGCGCCAGCAGCACCAGCGCGTACAGCACCGCCTGGATCACCAGGTCCATCTCGCCGAACAGGATCGCGGTGGAACGCGAGCCCATGCGGATGTCGTCCTCGCGATCGACCATCGCGTACCAGGTGTCGTAGGCGGTCGACCACAGGATGTTGGCCACGTACAGCAGCCAGCCCAGCGCCGGCACGTGGCCCTGCACGGCCGCGAAGGCCATCGGGATGGCCCAGCCGAAGGCCATCCCCAGGTACACCTGGGGCAGGTGGGTATAGCGCTTCAGGTACGGATAGCTCGCGGCCAGGAACAAGCCGACCACGCTCATCGCGATGGTCAGCCCATTCATCGTCAGCACCAGCGCGAATGCCGCCAGCATCAGCGCGGCGAACAGGGCCAGCGCCTCGCGCCCGGACACCGCGCCGGTGGCGAGCGGGCGTTCGCGCGTGCGTTCGACATGCGGATCCAGCCAGCGGTCGGCGTAGTCGTTGACCACGCAGCCGGCCGAGCGGGTCAGCCATACCCCCGCGGTGAACACGAACAGCGTCCACGGCGGCGGCAGCCCGTCGGCGGCCAGCCACAGCGCCCACCAGGTGGGCCACAGCAGCAGCAACGTGCCGATCGGGCGGTCGGCGCGCATCAGTTTCCAGTAGAGGCGCCAGCGCGGGGCGGCGGGCAGGGCGGAGGGGATGGGCATGGCAAAAGGGTAGCAGTCCCTCCGGACTCGTCCACGGGGGCAGACCTGCGCCGCGTTTGCCGCTAGAATGCGTGTCCTACGCGCCCGTAGCTCAGCCGGATAGAGTAGTGGCTTCCGAAGCCATTGGTCGGGGGTTCGAATCCCTCCGGGCGCACCATCTTCGATGCCATTGCGGAGCGCACGCGGGTTTAGCCAACGCCATGAGGGTGCGACCATCATCTCCTATGGTTCGCGGTCTCTTCGGTCAGTTTCAAGCTTGGCGCCCGTGGACACGTAGCTCAAGGTCGCAGAGATGTTTCACGCGCCCGTGAGGGCGCGACGCCACTCGACCGCGGCCAGCGCGTGGTAGAAGCCGTTTCAATCCACGCGCGCTCAGCTTCGAACCCCGCGATCTTGTGGGCATTTCAATCCACGCGCCCCGCGTGGGGCACGACGCGTACATCAAGGATCGCGTCGCCGCGGAGGACTGGTTTCAATCCACGCGCCCCGCGTGGGGCGCGACTCCGGGTGATGGCGCTGGCCACGGCGCTGGACATGGTTTCAATCCACGCGCCCCGCGTGGGGCGCGACTGGGCGCGGGGCGTTCGCTCCGCCGCGAACCAATTGGTTTCAATCCACGCGCCCCGCGTGGGGCGCGACCAGCGGTGCGGCAATGGTGGGTGCTGTTCTCTCTCGTTTCAATCCACGCGCCCCGCGTGGGGCGCGACATCAGCGCTGCGACATGGGCCCGCGGGATGACGATGTTTCAATCCACGCGCCCCGCGTGGGGCGCGACAGCGCATCGACCCGTGCAAGCTGCGCCGTGGTCAGGTTTCAATCCACGCGCCCCGCGTGGGGCGCGACGAAAGGGCCATCTCAAGATTGCGCGCGGCTTGCTTGTTTCAATCCACGCGCCCCGCGTGGGGCGCGACACGTTGGCCCAGTTCTCAGCGCCCGGGTAGTAGGTGTTTCAATCCACGCGCCCCGCGTGGGGCGCGACCAGGACAAGGGCAAGGGCAGCCCCGGCGGCAGAGTTTCAATCCACGCGCCCCGCGTGGGGCGCGACCTCGCTCATCCCACCACCGCCTTTACAACAATATGGTTTCAATCCACGCGCCCCGCGTGGGGCGCGACGGGCCTGCTGACCGCCGACGAGCTGTTCAAGACGTTTCAATCCACGCGCCCCGCGTGGGGCGCGACCCACGTAGACCTGCGCGATGTGCGGGGTCTGCGAGTTTCAATCCACGCGCCCCGCGTGGGGCGCGACATGCGTATGCGTGTGAGGATCTCGGATGGGTTGTGGTTTCAATCCACGCGCCCCGCGTGGGGCGCGACGCGCTGCTGTCGCTCAATGCCGAGGTCACCGAGCACGTTTCAATCCACGCGCCCCGCGTGGGGCGCGACCGCGATCCCCACACAGGATCAGCCGATACATGGCGTTTCAATCCACGCGCCCCGCGTGGGGCGCGACTACGGACCTGGACGAGTGCAAGAGACGGGCGGAGGTTTCAATCCACGCGCCCCGCGTGGGGCGCGACCGCTTCTGCGTCCAGCCCCCTGGCGTCGGGGTGAAGTTTCAATCCACGCGCCCCGCGTGGGGCGCGACCCGCCGGCGGGGTGTGACCAAGCCGGCACTAATCGTTTCAATCCACGCGCCCCGCGTGGGGCGCGACATTGCGATGACGCCCACCACCGCGTCCACTACGTCGTTTCAATCCACGCGCCCCGCGTGGGGCGCGACCTGGCAGCCATCGACCGAGACCAGAGGCTGGCGTGTTTCAATCCACGCGCCCCGCGTGGGGCGCGACCTGTCTGCCGTGTGATCCTGTAAGCCGGCAAACGCGTTTCAATCCACGCGCCCCGCGTGGGGCGCGACCTGATCTTGCTGCCGGCAATCTCAAGTTGCGCAAAGTTTCAATCCACGCGCCCCGCGTGGGGCGCGACCATCACTATCGTCCTGCGCAGGATTCGGGCAGCATGTTTCAATCCACGCGCCCCGCGTGGGGCGCGACCTCGCCCTTGTCCACGACAGCGAGGGCCATGGCCTTGTTTCAATCCACGCGCCCCGCGTGGGGCGCGACCCGCATGGAATCGCATCCGGCAGTATTGGACGGAAGTTTCAATCCACGCGCCCCGCGTGGGGCGCGACGCGCTCACACAGTGCACGCTCGTCGGCCCTCCGCAGTTTCAATCCACGCGCCCCGCGTGGGGCGCGACAACCGCCTGGATCTCGTACTCGTGCCCGTCGTGTTGTTTCAATCCACGCGCCCCGCGTGGGGCGCGACCGGGCGATGCCGCGGCCCTTGGCTGCCAGGCCGGTGTTTCAATCCACGCGCCCCGCGTGGGGCGCGACCTTGATTCGATTCCTTTTTAGGGCCTGACATGAAGTTTCAATCCACGCGCCCCGCGTGGGGCGCGACCCGAATGGCACAAGCACAACAAGCCGTTGTGCCCAGTTTCAATCCACGCGCCCCGCGTGGGGCGCGACCCCAGTCGCCGCCGGTGCTGGTCCAGAGGGCGTGGTTTCAATCCACGCGCCCCGCGTGGGGCGCGACGCCAAGGCGCTGGAGGCCGAGCGCGCCAAGGGCGAGTTTCAATCCACGCGCCCCGCGTGGGGCGCGACCCGTCTATCCGATCATATGGGACGAGGGCCTGGGGGTTTCAATCCACGCGCCCCGCGTGGGGCGCGACGACAGCGTGCCGCTGGTATTGCGGCTGCGGCACGCGTTTCAATCCACGCGCCCCGCGTGGGGCGCGACTGGGATGGTGGCAAAGACGGTCAAAGCAATGCCGAAGTTTCAATCCACGCGCCCCGCGTGGGGCGCGACGCAATCGACGCCGCGATGAAGGCGTCGGCTTGAATGTTTCAATCCACGCGCCCCGCGTGGGGCGCGACCGCGGCGATGGCACGGATTGCGATTCGCCAGTTCAGGTTTCAATCCACGCGCCCCGCGTGGGGCGCGACAGTGATGCTGCTCATTACCAAGCCCCCCTGCGCACGTTTCAATCCACGCGCCCCGCGTGGGGCGCGACCCTTGAGCTGCACGCGGGCCGCTTCGCGAAGATCGTTTCAATCCACGCGCCCCGCGTGGGGCGCGACTGGCTGGCGCGTATGACATGGCAGTCACTCCTATGGCTGTTTCAATCCACGCGCCCCGCGTGGGGCGCGACAGCTTCTCAAGCCGATCCAAGTCGGCACCCTGCTGTTTCAATCCACGCGCCCCGCGTGGGGCGCGACCTCCAGAAAGCTCGGCATTCTCAGTGGCTCCTAACGTTTCAATCCACGCGCCCCGCGTGGGGCGCGACGATCAAGCTGCCAGCCGACAGTAGCGGCAACAAGTTTCAATCCACGCGCCCCGCGTGGGGCGCGACCGGGACGCGATGCTAGGCCGCAAGCTCTGCGCCGGTTTCAATCCACGCGCCCCGCGTGGGGCGCGACTGCCCGCCTTCGCGGATACCGGGATGCACTGAGTGTTTCAATCCACGCGCCCCGCGTGGGGCGCGACGGGCAACTGGTCCTGCATCTCGGCCAGGTCGGCAGCGTTTCAATCCACGCGCCCCGCGTGGGGCGCGACAGCTGCCGCACGAACGGGCGCGTGACGCAGTGCATGTTTCAATCCACGCGCCCCGCGTGGGGCGCGACCGCCGTTCCCTCGTTCATCTTGGCGACCGCCTGCATGTTTCAATCCACGCGCCCCGCGTGGGGCGCGACAGCTGCCGCACGAACGGGCGCGTGACGCAGTGCATGTTTCAATCCACGCGCCCCGCGTGGGGCGCGACTGCATACCGGTGACCTACGCGGCCGTCCGGTAACAGTTTCAATCCACGCGCCCCGCGTGGGGCGCGACCCGTTAGTCGGTAACGGCTGGCCACCGTTACGAAGTTTCAATCCACGCGCCCCGCGTGGGGCGCGACCTTCGCCCTGGCCGACCAGCGCACGCCACGCTCAGTTTCAATCCACGCGCCCCGCGTGGGGCGCGACATCGTACGTGTAGCCGTTGTCGGCGCAGTAGCGCATGTTTCAATCCACGCGCCCCGCGTGGGGCGCGACGCCGCGAACTTGTGTGGCTGCGAGACTATGACGGAGTTTCAATCCACGCGCCCCGCGTGGGGCGCGACGCGTTCTTGCGCGCGACCGCGAACAGCGCCGAGGTGTTTCAATCCACGCGCCCCGCGTGGGGCGCGACATGCAGTGAATGCGGTGGCCCTGTGCAAGTGCCGGTTTCAATCCACGCGCCCCGCGTGGGGCGCGACCCTGCCGCATACCCAGCCGTACCGGTCAATCCGAGGTTTCAATCCACGCGCCCCGCGTGGGGCGCGACCGTTGTTCGCTGCGGCGCTGCGGTCGTTAAGATCGGTTTCAATCCACGCGCCCCGCGTGGGGCGCGACCTGCGCCGCATCCTCCCTGCTCGCCATGATCGGAGCGGTTTCAATCCACGCGCCCCGCGTGGGGCGCGACTTCGGCGCCGTGCGTTCTCTCGACCGCATTGACGTTTCAATCCACGCGCCCCGCGTGGGGCGCGACCGCATCCGGGAGCGCATTGCTTACGGGGAACGAGGGTTTCAATCCACGCGCCCCGCGTGGGGCGCGACGTGTAGTTACTCCATACCTGCACCCAAGACCATCCAGTTTCAATCCACGCGCCCCGCGTGGGGCGCGACGCAGAAGCGGTCGAGGTCGCCTGCGTTCATCACGAGTTTCAATCCACGCGCCCCGCGTGGGGCGCGACCTGGGAAATGAGCGAGAAACTGAGCGACTTTCTGGTTTCAATCCACGCGCCCCGCGTGGGGCGCGACCGTCGGGCGAAATGATGTTGAAAGTATCTGTGACGTTTCAATCCACGCGCCCCGCGTGGGGCGCGACCTGCAGGTCGGCAGGCTTCGGAAGGCGAGCGATGGTTTCAATCCACGCGCCCCGCGTGGGGCGCGACCCGCTTCAAGGGTGCATACCCCAATTTGCTGCACGCGTTTCAATCCACGCGCCCCGCGTGGGGCGCGACGCATGATTCGCGGCAATGCTGCCGTCGGCGTTATAGTTTCAATCCACGCGCCCCGCGTGGGGCGCGACCACTGACCTGGTACAGCCCGGTGCCCGACACGACGTTTCAATCCACGCGCCCCGCGTGGGGCGCGACATCCTCATTCCTTGTCGTCTCAAGGGGTGAACGAAGTTTCAATCCACGCGCCCCGCGTGGGGCGCGACCCTTATCGCCATGCCACAGGATTGGCTCCATGGATGTTTCAATCCACGCGCCCCGCGTGGGGCGCGACCTGACCGGATCGCCCTTGCCTTCCTGTTCGCCCTGGTTTCAATCCACGCGCCCCGCGTGGGGCGCGACGTGGGTGGTGAGTGATCTAGTCCAACGCGCTAGGGTTTCAATCCACGCGCCCCGCGTGGGGCGCGACGCGCTCGCAGGACGACCGTAAGCGCAACTGTGCGGTTTCAATCCACGCGCCCCGCGTGGGGCGCGACGGTCTGCGGGTGAACGTCGTACACGCCCGCAATGGTGTTTCAATCCACGCGCCCCGCGTGGGGCGCGACATCGCCGGCCTCCTGGCTCATCTTCCATGCTTTCAGTTTCAATCCACGCGCCCCGCGTGGGGCGCGACGCCGATAAGGCCATCCGGCGAAGCGCCGGAGTTTGGTTTCAATCCACGCGCCCCGCGTGGGGCGCGACCTCCGATCACTGTAGGTGCACGAATTCACTAGCGGGTTTCAATCCACGCGCCCCGCGTGGGGCGCGACCTGGGGGGCATGGTAATGAGCAGCATCACTATCGTTTCAATCCACGCGCCCCGCGTGGGGCGCGACCCGCCCGCGCCACGGGGTTGACGATGTAGTTGTTGTTTCAATCCACGCGCCCCGCGTGGGGCGCGACAGCTGCTGGGGCGTCTGCGATTGTCCACTTTAACAGTTTCAATCCACGCGCCCCGCGTGGGGCGCGACAGCTGCTGGGGCGTCTGCGATTGTCCACTTTAACAGTTTCAATCCACGCGCCCCGCGTGGGGCGCGACCGTGGCCCCGATGATGGATTGGACGGATTCATTGGTTTCAATCCACGCGCCCCGCGTGGGGCGCGACCGCCGCCTGTACGCTGCCCTGTCGCAGGACCTGGTTTCAATCCACGCGCCCCGCGTGGGGCGCGACCTTTCAACGGCGTTGCGCCATGGCGGCCCAGCACCGGTTTCAATCCACGCGCCCCGCGTGGGGCGCGACCATCATCGCCAGCGGCCTGCACATCCAGCTGCGCGTTTCAATCCACGCGCCCCGCGTGGGGCGCGACAATCTATTGCCGAGCGAAGGCAGAAGGGATGCTTGTTTCAATCCACGCGCCCCGCGTGGGGCGCGACCCGCACGACATCAGCAATATGGTTGCCACAATCGAGTTTCAATCCACGCGCCCCGCGTGGGGCGCGACGCGCCGGAGGTTCCGTGATGGCTCTGCCTTACGAGTTTCAATCCACGCGCCCCGCGTGGGGCGCGACTACGCGGTTTCGTCGCCGTTGAGGTCGCTCGCAGCGTTTCAATCCACGCGCCCCGCGTGGGGCGCGACGGGTCGCTGGCCAGCGCGGACAGCGGTTCCAGGCCGTTTCAATCCACGCGCCCCGCGTGGGGCGCGACCGGCAGATTGCGCTCGGCGCGTGGCTTGCCGCCACGGTTTCAATCCACGCGCCCCGCGTGGGGCGCGACCGTCTCGCGCGGCGGCTTGGCCAGCAGGCCACCGATGTTTCAATCCACGCGCCCCGCGTGGGGCGCGACCGGGAAATCCCAGTGCTGCCAGTACACGCCTTGATCGTTTCAATCCACGCGCCCCGCGTGGGGCGCGACGTCTCGCGCGGCGGCTTGGCCAGCAGGCCACCGATGTTTCAATCCACGCGCCCCGCGTGGGGCGCGACCGCGCTGGATCTCGATCGACACCGGCAGGTACTTGTTTCAATCCACGCGCCCCGCGTGGGGCGCGACTGCGCGACGTGCTGGGCATCTGCGCGCCGACCGAAGTTTCAATCCACGCGCCCCGCGTGGGGCGCGACACCGGCTGGATCGTCGCCGTCGCCGCGCTGGCAACGTTTCAATCCACGCGCCCCGCGTGGGGCGCGACTGGCGGCGCACCAAGATCCGTCATCGCCTCGGCCAGTTTCAATCCACGCGCCCCGCGTGGGGCGCGACATCATCCTCACCATCTGGTGAATACTTCCCACCTAGTTTCAATCCACGCGCCCCGCGTGGGGCGCGACCATCCATATTGGAGCCAATCCACCAATTGTATTGGTTTCAATCCACGCGCCCCGCGTGGGGCGCGACCCCTCGATCTGGAGCGCGCCGGCCCGGCTCTCGATGTTTCAATCCACGCGCCCCGCGTGGGGCGCGACGGCAGGTCCGGGACTTCGAGAACCAATACTTCCTGGTTTCAATCCACGCGCCCCGCGTGGGGCGCGACGCTCGCACGAAGTCGGGGCCGAGCACGTCACGCGGGTTTCAATCCACGCGCCCCGCGTGGGGCGCGACCACCGCATCGCGCGCATCCGACCTTATGGCTCGCACGTTTCAATCCACGCGCCCCGCGTGGGGCGCGACAACAGTATTCTTGATCGGACCAATGCAGGACCGGGTTTCAATCCACGCGCCCCGCGTGGGGCGCGACAGGCCTTGGAGTTGTGCCATTGCCAGCTAACGCCTGTTTCAATCCACGCGCCCCGCGTGGGGCGCGACATGGAGTACCGGCCCTCGCTGTGGATGATGCGGATGTTTCAATCCACGCGCCCCGCGTGGGGCGCGACCTCCCTCGTTGCCGGCCGCCGGTACGTAGACCCCGTTTCAATCCACGCGCCCCGCGTGGGGCGCGACCAGCACCCCTCGCCGTATTTTCGCCGTGACACCAGTTTCAATCCACGCGCCCCGCGTGGGGCGCGACAATGGTTTGCAGTGGGTGCAAGCACATCATACGGGTTTCAATCCACGCGCCCCGCGTGGGGCGCGACTCCGGCTGGGAAGAAGCGGACGCCGAGCGCAAGAGGTTTCAATCCACGCGCCCCGCGTGGGGCGCGACCCGTTTCGAAGTCCTCGGCCTCGGGTGCTTCGTTGGTTTCAATCCACGCGCCCCGCGTGGGGCGCGACGGCGAGGATCGTGCGCCGTTCATGGCCCTGTACGAGTTTCAATCCACGCGCCCCGCGTGGGGCGCGACACGTCCTGGAGCGCAACGTACATCGTGCCGCCATCGTTTCAATCCACGCGCCCCGCGTGGGGCGCGACGGCGCAGACGCGACGCGTGGCGAAGGAGTTCGATGGGTTTCAATCCACGCGCCCCGCGTGGGGCGCGACCTGTATACCCGGTGATCTGGGACGAAGACCTTGGCGTTTCAATCCACGCGCCCCGCGTGGGGCGCGACGTGTGCCTCGTCTTGCGCCCGCTGCCCTGGTAGGCGTTTCAATCCACGCGCCCCGCGTGGGGCGCGACTGGAACTGGCGAGGGTGATCGGACACCGTGACCTGGTTTCAATCCACGCGCCCCGCGTGGGGCGCGACACCGCTGCGGGCGACATGGGGGGCACTGACTACGAGGTTTCAATCCACGCGCCCCGCGTGGGGCGCGACGGCATAGGCGATGGCATCGACCAGCCCGTTCGGGTTTCAATCCACGCGCCCCGCGTGGGGCGCGACCAGTCAGCACGCCGCCGTCGATGCCGGGAGCGTTGGAGTTTCAATCCACGCGCCCCGCGTGGGGCGCGACCACCCCAGCATAAATGCTTGTTCTCGCAAGCGGGGAAGTCGTGTTTTCGCGAGCCTCGGGAGAAACGGTGTGTCTTGCCTACGGCCGAACCTGATCACGCCCGGTTTGCATTGCAGATCAATGGCTTGGAGGAGCGCGAACCTGCCGGAGGTTTTCCGGTCGCTTGAGGTTCGCGTCAGAAGACCAGCGGTCCTTTGAGGTTCAGGGTCGGCTTGGCGCCGACATGCTCCACTCGACCTTCCCATCTCGCGCCGAGGAGGTAGAAACGAAGGCTGTCGACCTCCGGATCGATCAGGTCGCACAGCCGCTGACGCAGTTGTACCCACTGCGCTGGCTCGACCTCGATCTCGAATACCGAGTACTGGACGCGCTGGCCCAGGTCTCGGCAGGCCTTGGCGACCTTGCGCAGGCGTTTCTCCCCGCCAGCGGAGATCGTGCTGACATCGTAGCTGACCAGGACCATCATGGCGCGGACTCCCGAGTCATTTCCACAGGAACGGCGGGTAGCCGTCAAGATCGCCGCGAAGGTGGCGGGCAAGCAACTGTGCCTGAGCGAACGGCAGCAGACCAATGTCGATCTTCTCGTCCAGAAACGGGTGCTGTACCTGCTCGCGCTTGCGCTCCTGGTAGGCCACCAGCACCGTCTTGCGGGCGTCGTCCTTGAGTTGCACGGCGCCGTTATCGAAGACCTGGAAGTCGCGTTCGTTCAATTGGCGCCGATTGATGAGCGACAGCGCCAGGCGTTCGCCCAGTAGCGGGCGAAATTCCTCGGCCAGGTCGAGGGCGAGGCTGGGCCGGCCGGGACGGTCGCGGTGTAGGAAGCCCACTGCCGGGTCCAGGCCAACGGTCTCCAATGCGGAGCGGCAGTCGTGGGTCAGTAGCGTGTAGAGGAAGGAGAGCAGGGCATTGAAGGCGTCGCGTGGCGGGCGACGGTTGCGGCCGCCGAAGTGCAGCAGCGGCGATGTGGCGCGTATCAGTTGCCCGAACACGCCGAAGTAGGACTGTGCGGCCTCTCCCTCGAGTCCGCGCAGCACGTCCACGTTGTGTTGTTCCTGCATCACCCGCTGCGGGATGCGCTTGAGTCGCTGCAGCGCATGCCGGAACGCGGGGACGTCGGTGAGCTTGTCGCCATGGTCGCGCCAGCCGCGGGCGAGCACGGCGCGCTGGTTGTGTATCTTGCCGGCGAGCAGGTTGCGCACGATGGCGGCGCAGCGTGGCGGGTCGTCGCTGGCGCGGTACTGGGCGCGGCGCAGCAGCACATTGCCCGAAACCGGCCCTTCGACCCGGGCCAGGAAACGTCCCTGCGGTGTCAGGTAGCAGATGCTGATGCCCTGTTCGGCGCAGTAGCCGAGCAGTTGTGGCGAGACGGCCACGCGACCGATGCAGACAAGGCTCTCGAGCATGTGTGCCGGCAGTCGCGCCCGTTCCTGTCGTTCGACCTCCATCACGATATTGGCGCCGTCCTTGCGCAGCCAGGCGCCGTCGCTGGTGGCATACAGGGTGTTGAGCTGGCGTCGCATGATCAGTCGTCTCCATCTTGCAGTTGCCGCTGCAGCCAGGCAGTGACGCTGCGACGACCGAGCAGCTTCGGCTGGCACAGGTCGAGCAGCGAACATGCATCGCAGCGCTTGGCTTCGTAGCGGGCAGATGGCGTCTGCCCGGACGCCAGCATGGCGCGGGTGTCGGCGATGGTGCGCTGGGTCAGCTCGCGTAGTTCCATGTCGAAGGCCACGTCCTTGCGGCGCCGCGTTTGACCGTAGAAAAGGGCACCGGCATCGACGGTGGCACCCAGCATTGCCTCCAGGCACAGGCCCTCGGCACACAGTTGCACTTCGTCGGCACGATGTGCCTTGGGGCGGCCGCGCTTGTATTCGACGGGAAAGGCACGTTCGCCGGTATCCGTGCGGTGAAACTCCACCACGTCGGCCTTGCCGGTGATGCCCAGTTCCAGGTTCAGCAACGGCATCGCGGTCACAGTTCGCACGCCCCGCCGGCGTTCGGCCTGCGGGACGTCGGCACGCTCGTGCAGCAGGCGGCCTTCGGCCGTCTGCCGGTTCTCGGCCCACTGCTGCTCCAGATGAATCAATGCGCATTGGCGCGGGCAGTAGAGATAGTGCTGGAGGGCGGAGAGCGGGATGAGGTCTTCGTCGTCCACTGGGCCCGCTCTCCAGGTTCCTAGAACAGTTCGGTCAGGCTTACGCCGGCCGGCAACGTGTCACGATCAATCTCGATCACGTAATCGGCAAAGCTGCGCGCAGGAGTGTCCTGGCCGTCCTTGCGCACCACTTTCACCTTGTCGAACAGCACGTGGGCCGGGGCATTGCCCATTGGGTGGTCGTGCTGGAAAACGATCAGCTTGCGCGCAGCCATCTCGCCACGGGCAGCGGAGCGGTCGTGCTCGAACAGGTTGGTCAGCGCGCGCCAAAGCAGTTGCAGGTCGTCCTCCGAGAAGCCGGTGCGCTCGGCGAGCTTGGCGGAAATGAAGCCATGAACCTGGTACAGGCCATAGGGCAGGATATGCTTGCGGCCCATGGTGCGGTTGTCGCCACTTTGTGCTTCGGCTTCCTTTTCCGTGGTGACAGCTACCCGGGTTATCGATACTTCCAAAGGCAGCACCGGCTCAACGGATGTGGCGAAGGCAAGTTGTACCGGGCCCCGAACCTGGCCGGTGTTGACGCCGGTCGTCATCACTGCTCCGAAGGTGCGGACGTCAAAGAAATTCTGGCACATCCACGCAGTCAGCTCACGAGCCTTTGCTTCTTCCTTGGGGAGCTTCTTGTAGCCGTCCTTGGCATCGGGCGGGATGCCGAGAGCTTCCCAGGATTTCTGATGTTGTTGATTTAGGATTGCTTTTTCTTGCATGTAAATCGCATAGCCAGCCTCTTTTTCCTTCTCCAGCGCCACGTAGTTGCGGATCTTGCGCTTGAGCGCCACGTCGGTGACCAGGCCGCGGTTGGTTTCCGGGTCCAGGCGCGGCAGGTTGCCGGCGTCCGGGTCGCCATTGGGGTTGCCGTTGGTGACGTCGAACAGGTAGACGAACTCGTAACGGTGGCTGATGACACTCATGCGGCTTCTCCTTCGGATGCGATGTCGGTGGCGTCCTGCTCGTTGTAGCGGGCAAACCGGGATTGGGTCTGGTGGTAATAGCCGATGGCGAAGCGGCCCTGTTCCTCGATCGACAGGCTGCGCGGGAAGCTTGGCCCGAGCAGGCCGATGATCTGGCCGATCTCCTTCTCAAGGTTCACGGCCTGGCCGATCCTCTCCTTGCGCAGCTTGCCCAGGTGGTTCTGCGCACTGCGCAGCAGCACCGGGAAGATGCTGGCCGGCGTGGCCGAGGCGGCGCCGTAGTAGCGGTCGCGGATGGTGGCATTGATCTGACTGCCAAGTGCGGCACGTTGGAGGTTCTCCAGCGTCGAAAACAGCCGTCCCAGCAGGTAGCCGGGATCGGTATTGCCGATATCGAGACTCACGGGTGGTTCCCCCTTGTTGGATGTGATTCCTTGTAGCTTGTCCAGGCGTGCCGAACGTGCCAGGACCCCTTTGCACAACGCTACGCGCAGCGGCGATATCTGCCCGTCGGCGCGGAAGCGCATGACGATCGCCGCCAGTACGCTGCGTGGATAACGTGTTCCGGTGAGGATGGCGCGGGTCAGTTCACCGGCGAGCAATGGCGAGACGTCCTCGGCCTTGGGCTTGCCCTTCTCGCCATACACCGGTGCGGTCTGCAGGGCCAGATACTGGGGTGTGGGCGTGCGCTTCCACGCTGCCGGTTCCATGGCCAGATCGTGGTAGTGGTCGGCCAGCCGCTGGGCGAAGACGTCGAGCGTGGCGGTCTCCCAGAAGCGGATCGACAGGCGCGAGGCATTGGGGGCCAGCCCAAGCACGAAAATTCGGGTGCCATCGTCCAGGTGGCCGGGCAGTTCGCGCAGCGGGCGTGCCTGACGGATCTGTTCCAGCGCTGTCTGCAGCCGTTGGGTGGCCTGTTCGTCGGTCTCCTGGGTGCCGAAAAACGCAGCCATCAGATCCTCGGCTTCCTCGGCCTCGGCGTTTTCGGCGGCCTGTGCCCAGAACACCACGGTGGTGTCGCCGATCTGCAGGCGCTGACGGTTGTGCGTATCCCGTCGCAGCAGGTGGTTGAGTGCGGTGGTGTAGGCGAACGCTGCCTGTTCGGAAACCGGGGCATTTTCGCCCTGGCGCTTGCCGTAGGAGGCAAAGGCATCGAGATTGAACGAGACGATGGAAGCGCCGGCGCTTTGCGCGCCATTGACTCCCTTGATTGCCGGATGCAGACGAGCCAGGGGAGCGTGCTGCCCGGTCACCAGGCAGGTGCCCTGCACACCGTCGGCGCTCGTATCCCGCAGCCGGCTCCATGCTTCAAGCGCCGCCGGCCTCTCATGCAGGTACTGGCGTTCACCGTCCAGCCGGAACACCACGTTGGCGTCGAGGAAGGCTTCGCCCTGGCTTGCGAAGTTTGGGTTGTTCTGGAACGTTTCTGGAGTCCAGCCATCCAGGAACGCCAGCAGTGCCTTCAGGCCGGGATCGTCGCTGCAGGCCAGTGCCTGCCGGTGCAGGGCCTTGAAGGCTGCGTGCTCCTGCTTGCTGCGCTTGCTGGTGGCGCTGACGCCGAAAACGTAGCTGGTCTTATCCCAAAGAAAGTTGGACTTGATGCCAGCGGTACGCTTTTCCGGCGCAGGCACGCCGAGCAGACGTGGCAGTGGCTTCTTGCCACTCGCATCGCGCAGGTCATTGATGTCGACAACCTGCCCATCGCGGTCAAGCACGATGGCATAGCCGATTTTCTCCTGGCTGTAGCCGGGCGCAGCGATCCCGGAGTCCGGGTCGTCCCGCAGCCGTTGATAATAGTCATCGAGCGCGGCGAGGATCATGCGCGGACCTCCTCGCCGTCGAACGGCGGTACGTCCACCCGGCCATCGACCATGCGTGCGCGGAAGAAGCGCGGCGCCATGCCGTGGGCGAAGTCGATGTCGTGCAGCATCCAGCCAAGGTCGCGTTCGCCAGCCAGCGCGGCGTCGGAGACCGGTGCCGCGCTGCCTTCTTCAAGCAAGGCGAAACTGGCCGGGAATTCCCGTGTGCCAAGGCACGGCGCCTGGAAGCACTGCCCGCGTCGCGCACGCCGGTTGAAGATATCCAGGTGCTTGCCGACGTTGTCCTCGGGACCGGCTTGGTCGGTGAGCTCGAAATGCGCGGCGATGACGTAGCCCACGTCGCGCAGCACGGTGGCGGCACGCTGCTGGCGATCGTCCTCGACGTAGCTCACCAGCCCGTCCGTGCGCCCGGCCTTGATCGCCTTGCCGACGCTGGCGGCGGATAGCTTGCCGCCGACCTCGTTGCGGCGGATGGACTCGAAGCGCACCGGTTTGAGTATCTGGATGCTGTCCACCACCCAGCGGATGGCCGGCTTCCAGTGGATCGCCTCGAGAACGCCGCGCGCAGCGGACGGCGTAATGATGTCGTACGAAACCCTTTCCACCTTCATCTCGGGGCGTGTGAACAGCGCCCGCTCGCCCCAGACGTGGAGCTTCACTCCGTAGCTCATCCTTGTTCCCCTGTTGTGTGCCTGATTCTAGGCATTCCTGTCTCACCGGCTGATACTGGATTCATGCGACCAGCGACTCCGCTGCAAGGAATTGCGGATCGTCCCAATGCAGCCCGAAGCGGGTGTCATAGAGCCGCGGATTGACCAGCCTCACGAACTGGTCGCCATACCGGTCCGGTGCCACCGGCTCGATGGCGTGGGCCTGCCACAGTGCGTCGTAGGCTTGCCGCGGCACCTGCACCAGATAGGGCTGCAACTTGCGGGCGGCAGCGGGCGCATAGGCGAGGTCATCCAGTGCCTTGTCCACCTCGGCAATGCGACCGCCATCGGGATCGAACGGCACGATCACAGGACGCATCGCGGTCTGGATGACCTTGAAGCGGGCTGCCAGTGTCTCCAGGGGCAAGCTGTCCTCACGCGCGCCCTTGAGCAGGTTGAGCAAGCCATGCTTGTCCAGCTTGTCGTCGCCCAACAGCCAATAGAGTTGCCGGAAATAGGCATCCACCGCTTCCGGCGCAAGCAGATCCTGGCGATGATGGCGCTCGACCTCGCGGAAGGCGGCAGCAAACTGGCGCAGTTCCGGCGGCGGCGCCCAGTCTGGATTGGCAGTCTCGAACACCAGCACTTCGCTGGTTTCGATCGGCTGGCGTCCCTCGCGGTTGCAGCGGCCGGCGGCCTGGGCGATGGAGTCCAGGCCCGCCTCGGCCCGCAGCACGGTGGGGAAGTCCACGTCCACGCCCGCCTCGATCAAACTCGTGCTCACGACCCGGCATGGCTCCCCGGCCTTGAGCCGCCGCCGCACTTCGTGCAGCACCTGGCTGCGGTGGTGCGCATACATCAGTGTGGTCAGGTGCAGTGTGCCCGGCGCATCGGCGATGGATTCGAACAGGTGGCGGGCATGGCGACGATTGTTGACGATGCACAACACCTGCTGCCGTTGGCGCAGGTAATCGGCGAGTGCATCGTCGCCGAGCGGTCCTACATGGCGTACGCCGACGCGGCGCAGTTGCCGATACAGCGCTGGCGGGTCGGGGGCGAGTTCATGCACATGCTCCAGGCCGTCCTTGAAGCCTTGCGCACGGGTGAGCGTGGGTTGGGTGGCGGTACACAGCACCAGGCTCGTGCGGTAGTTCAGCGCCAACTCGTCGAGCAGCGCCACGCACGGGCGCAGCAGTTCCAGCGGCAGAGTCTGGGCCTCGTCCAGGATCACCACGCTGCCGGCGATGTTGTGCAGCTTCCGGCAGCGTGAGGAACGGTCGGCGAACAGGCTCTCGAAGAACTGCACGGCGGTGGTGACGACCACCGGCGCGTCCCAGTTCTCCATTGCCAACCGCCGCTTTTCGATGGCCTGCGGCGCGGAGCGGGGATCGTCGAAGAAGGCACTGTGATGCTCCAGCACCGCAGCCTCACCGAGATCGCCGAAGGCGCGCCGGAACACCTGCGCGTTCTGCTCGACGATGCTGGTGAACGGGATCACGTAGATCACTCGGCGCAGGCCGTGGACGAGCGCGTGGTCCAGCGCGAAGGCGAGCGAGGCCAGGGTCTTGCCACCGCCTGTGGGCACGGTGAGCGAGAACAGGCCCGGCCTCTCTGTCGCTTGGCCGCGGATGTGGGTGAGGATGTGCGTGCGCAGCGGGTTGATGCCGCCCTCGCGCGGCAAGCCGGCGAGGTACGCGTCCAGGCGTTGGCGCAGGGCTTGCAGCGAAGGACCGGCATTTTCCTTGCGCGCTGGCTCGCCCTCGATACCACGATAGAAGTTGTCGGTATCGACGAAATCGGCATCGACTAGGCAGGAGAAGATCATCCTTGCCAGTAGCGCGAGCTGGAAAGCACCACGATCTTGCCTGGGCGTGAAGCCCTTGGGCAGGGCGAGATGTGCCGGCAACTCGATTTCCTGCCGCCAAGCGTCGAGCAACGGCGGCAGCGTGGCCCGGTAGTCGGCCGAGAGCCGCTCCTGCAGGGCGCTGCGCTGTTCTCCGCCATGGCCGTTGGCCAGTCCCGCGTGATGGCCGGCGATGGTATAGGCCAGCAGCATGGCCAGGATGCGTTCGCGCGCGCTGTAGCGTTCCAGCACCACGATGGCACCCCAGGTGGCATGGTCTACCTTGTGAAGGTCGCCGCTCAGGCGGCCTTGGAATCGTTCGGTGTATTTGCCCAGGTCGTGCAACAGGCCGGCGACCCGGGCCATGTCCTGCCCGCCGAAGGCGGCGGCGTAGCGCGCGGCGGTGTCGCCGACCTGGCGCAGGTGGTCGGCCAGGTGCTGCCAGTCGGCCCTATCCGGCCGTGATGAGGAATGTGCGTAGAACTCCATCCTTGTTTCCCCTTGTCGCGTACGGCATCAGCCAACGGCTAGCCGAATGGCAGGAACACTACGCTCAAGTCATCTCATTGGTTGATACAGGGCACCGGATCTCTAGGTTAAGGAGGGCCTGTCGCAGCCGACGAGATCATAGGCCTGCCGCCCGGGTCCCGGATGGGCATCGTTTCATCGGAATCCTCCCTTTGCCCTGGCCCCGGGGAAACGCGACAATCCAGGGCCGATGCGGGACCCGGCTCCGCCTGGCCCGGGCTCCAGCGCCTGGCCGGCGGCCACGTCCCGCTTCCCTTCTGCGTCCATGCCCGACAGGTACCCATGTCCAAGATCCTCTACACCCTTACCGACGAAGCCCCGTTCCTCGCCACGGCCTCGCTGCTGCCCATCGTCAAGGCGTTCACCGCCAGCGCCGGGATCGCGGTGGAGACGCGCGACATCTCGCTGGCCGGTCGCATCCTGGCGCAGTTCCCGGAGCTGCTTGCCGATGCGCAGAAGGTGAGCGACGACCTGGCCGAGCTGGGCCAGCTGGCCAAGACGCCGGAAGCCAACATCATCAAGCTGCCCAACATCAGCGCCTCGATGCCGCAGCTGAAGGCGGCCATCAAGGAGCTGCAGGCGCAGGGCTACCCGCTGCCGGACTACCCGGACGTGCCGAAGGACGACAAGCAGAAGGACGTCAAGGCGCGCTACGACAAGGTCAAGGGCAGCGCGGTGAACCCGGTGCTGCGCGAGGGCAATTCGGACCGCCGCGCGCCGCTGTCGGTGAAGAGCTACGCGCGCAAGCACCCCCACCGCATGGCGGCATGGGACAAGCATTCGAAAACCCACGTGGCGCACATGGCCGACCACGATTTCTACGGCAGCGAGCGCTCGGCGGTGGTCGGCCAGGCCGGCAGCGTGAAGATCACCCTGGTGCGGCCCGACGGCATCAGCCACGTGCTCAAGGAAAAGACCCCGGTGCTGGCCGGCGAGATCATCGACGCGGCGGTGATGAGCCGCAAGGCGCTGGCGCAGTTCGTCGACGACGCCATCGCCGATGCCAGGGAAGAAGGCGTGCTGCTGTCGCTACACCTGAAGGCGACGATGATGAAGGTCTCCGACCCGATCATGTTCGGCGTGGCCGTGTCCGAGTTCTACAAGGACGTGCTGGCCCGGCATGCCGGCGTGCTCGAGCAGGTCGGCTTCAACCCGAACAACGGCATCGGCGACCTGTACGCGCGCATCGCCACGCTGCCGGAAGCCGAGCAGGCGGCCATCCAGGCCGACATCGCCGCCGAATACGCGCGCCGCCCGGCGCTGGCCATGGTCAATTCCGACAAGGGCATCACCAATCTGCACGTGCCCTCGGACGTGATCGTCGATGCGTCGATGCCGGCGATGATCCGCGACGGCGGCAAGATGTGGAATGCCGAGGGCAAGCCGCAGGACACCAAGGCGCTGATCCCGGACCGCTCCTACGCCACGATCTACCAGGCGGTGATCGAGGACTGCAAGGCGCATGGCGCGTTCGACCCGGCGACGATGGGCAGCGTGCCCAACGTCGGCCTGATGGCGCAGGCGGCCGAGGAGTACGGCAGCCACGACAAGACCTTCCAGATCCCGCACGACGGCATCGTCCAGGTCACCGACGAGGCCGGCACGGTGATCTTCGAGCACGCGGTGGAGGCGGGCGACATCTGGCGCATGTGCCAGACCAAGGACGCGCCGATCCGCGACTGGGTGAAGCTGGCGGTCAACCGCTCGCGCCTGAGCGGCACGCCGGCGGTGTTCTGGCTGGATCCGGAGCGCGCCCACGACGCGCAGGTGATCGCCAAGGTCGAGGCCGAGCTGAAGGCGATGGGCCAGGACATCAGCGACCTGGACATCCGCATCCTGCCGCCGGTGGCGGCGATGAAGTTCTCGCTGGAGCGCATCCGCAAGGGCGAGGACACCATCTCGGTCACCGGCAACGTGCTGCGCGACTACCTCACCGACCTGTTCCCGATCATGGAGCTGGGCACCAGCGCCAAGATGCTGTCCATCGTGCCGCTGATGGCCGGCGGCGGCCTGTTCGAGACCGGCGCCGGCGGCTCGGCTCCCAAGCACGTGCAGCAGTTCCTCGAGGAGAACTACCTGCGCTGGGATTCGCTGGGCGAGTTCCTCGCGCTGGCCGCCTCGCTGGAGTTCGTCGCCAACACCACCGGCGATGCCAGGGCGAAGACCCTGGCCTGGGCGCTGGACCTGGCCAACGGCCGGATCCTGGACGAGAACCGCTCGCCGACGCGCAAGCTCGGTGGCCTGGACAACCGCGGCAGCCATTTCTACCTGGCCCTGTACTGGGCGCAGGCGCTGGCCGGGCAGGACGAGGATGCCGGCCTGAAGGCCGCGTTCGCGCCGGTGGCCGAGGCGTTGGCCGGGCACGAGCAGGCCATCGTCGCCGAGCTCGTCGGGGTGCAGGGCCAGCCGGTGGAGATCGGCGGCTACTACCATCCGGACCTGGACAAGGTCGCCGCGGCCATGCGCCCGAGCGCCACGTTCAACGCCGTGCTGGCGACGCTGGCGGGCTGAGCCGGCACCTGTGCGGGGTGCGGCGCGTGCAACGCGCGCCGTACCCAGTTGCACGCGTCGTGCGCGGACACCGGATCGTGCACGGGGCTCAGCGGAACGGCGACGGCCCCATCATCATGCGGACCGGCCTGGCGTAGTGTGCGTCGGCGCAGGTGGATGTGGCTCCCGGCCCGGTGTCCTTCGGAGCCTTGCGGGCGTGGCGTCGGCACCGATGCGAGGCGCGTGCAACGCGACCGTCATCATGCGGACCAGCCGGGCGTAGCGTGCGTCGGCGTCGGGCGATATGGAACCTGGGCCGGCGTCCTCCGGAGCGTTGCAGCCATGGTGTCGGCACCAGTGCGAGGTGTGTGCAACGCGCGTCGCACCGTGCCGCGCGCGGATCGTGTGCGGGATTCAGTGGAACGGCGACAGCGCCGTCATCATGCGGACCGGCCGAGCGTAGCGTCGGCGCAGGTGGCTGTGGCTCCCGACCCGGTGTCCTTCGAAGCCTTGCGGGCGTGGCGTCGGCACCAGTGCGAGGTGCGTGTAACGTGCGCCGTCCCTGGCGCGTGGATCGTGCGCGGGGCTCAGCGGAACGGCGACAGCGCCGTCGTCATGCGGACCGGCCGAGCGTAGCTGGCGTCGGTGCAGGTGGATGTGGCTCCGGGCCGGTGTCTTTCGGAGTCTTGCGGCCGTGGCATCGGCACCGGTGCGAGACGTGTGCAACGTGTGCCGCCCCTGCCGCGCGGATCTTGCGCGGGATTCAGCGAAACGGCGACAGCGCCGTCATCATGCGGACCAGCCGGGCGTAGCGTGCGTCGGCGCAGGTGGCCGTGGTTCCCGGTGCGGCATTCTCCGGAGTCGTGCGGCCGCGGACCGGCGCGTCGCAGTCGTCCTCGGCCTCGGCGCCGGACTGGCCGGAGCCGTGCGCGCCGTCGCTTTCGGGCGGATCTTCGGCCAGGGCGCGTGCCAGGTCGGCGTTGGTCACGTGGCCGTGGTGGAACAGCAGGTCGCGATGGAGCTTCATGGCGGGGCTCCCGATTGAGTACGTTTCAAGGTAGGCTCGCGTGCACGGCTGGAAAAGCGAGCATTCCGCAAGCCAGGCTTGAACTGGATTCAACATGTCACGCGCACCGCTGCACGCCCTGCAGGGTTTCGTCACTGCCGCCCGGCTGGGCAACCTGTCGCGCGCGGCCGATGCGCTGCACCTGACCGTCAGCGCGCTCAGCCACCAGATGCGGGCCCTGGAGGACCGTCTGGGCTATCGCCTGCTGGCACGCCACGCACGCGGCGTGGTGCTCACCGCGGAGGGGCGGCAGCTTCTCGATCGCATCGGCCCGCACCTGGACGCCATCGCCCAGGCCCTGCAGCCTTTCGCCGCGCGGCGCGAGGACGTACTGACCATCAGCATCACCCCGTCGATGGCCTCGGCCTGGCTGGTGCCGCGCCTGCCCGACTTCCTCGCCCGCCATCCCAAGATCGAGCTCAACATGCTCTCCAGCGAACGCCTGGTGGATTTCGAGCGCCAGGTCCACGTCGACGCCGCGCTGCGCGTGGGCAACGGCCACTGGCCGGGCCTCACCGCCGAGCCGCTGCTGGACGAATGGCTGGTACCGATGGCCAGTCCGGCGCTGGTCGAGCGCATGCGCAGCCAGGGCCTGGCCGGATTGGCGCAGTGGCCGCTGCTGGGCGACCCGGACGGCGAGTGGGACCGCTGGTTCGCGCTGGCCGGCGAGGCGCCGCCATCGCGCTACGTTGCCGTGTTCGACGATTCCGAATCGCACCATCGCGCCGCGCTAGACGGCGTCGGCGTGGCGCTGGGACGGGTCACCCGGGCGCGCCTGCTGCTCGATTCCGGCCAGCTGGTGGCGCTGTCCCGGCAGCGCCTGAAGACGCCCTGGTCGCACTACCTGGTCTACCCGCCGCGCTCGGCCGGCCATCGCGGCTTCCTCGCGTTCCGCCAGTGGCTGGGCGAGCAGGCCGCGCTGGACCGGGCAGCCGAGATGGCGGCCGTGCCCGCCCGTCGTCGTCCTCGCCGGGCAGGCGGTTAGGATGCGGCCATGAGCGAACCCGCCGAAGCCATCGCCCAGCTGATCCGCGACGCCTTCGAGGATTACCACGCCCGCTTCGCCGCCATCACCCGGCGCGCGCGGCTGCGTTTCGAGGCGCGCGACTGGGCCGGCGCGCGCGAGGACGCGGTGGAGCGCATCGCCCTGTACGACCAATGCGTGACCGAATGCATGCTGCGCCTGCGCACGGTGCTGCTCGATCGCGCCCATGACCGCTGGCTGTGGCAGCAGGTGCGCCAGCGCTTCGAGGCGATGCTGGCCGGCCTGATCGACCAGGAGCTGTACAAGACCTTCTACAACACGCTGACCCGGCGCTTCTTCGGCACCCGCGGCGTGGATGCGGCGATCGAGTTCGTCGCCCTGGACATCGTGCCGACCGATGCCATCACCCACCCGGTCGCCCGGCACAGCTACGCGGTCTCGCCGGAGCGGCCGATCGATGCCTTCGTGCGCCTGCTCGGCGACTACCGCTTCGACGTGCCCTATGCCCATGTCACCCGCTGCGCGGCGGCCATCGCGGTGCGCCTGCAGGACGACCTGGCGCACTGGGGCCATGCGCCGGTGCGCGGCATCGAACTGCTGGAGACGGTGTTCTACCGCGAGCGCCGCGCCTACCTGGTGGGGCGCGTGTTCGGCGAGCTGCGCTACTCGCCCTGCGTGATCGCCCTGGTCAACGACGAGCGCGGGCTGCGCGCAGAGGCGGTGCTCACCCGGCGCGCCGACGTGGCCCAGCTGTTCGGCATCTCGCGCAGCTACTTCCACGCCGACCTGGCCACCGTCGGCGATGCCGTGGTGTTCCTGCGCACGTTGCTGCCGCACAAGCCGATCGACGAGCTGTATACCGTGCTCGGCCGCGCGAAGCAGGGCAAGACCGAGCGCTTCCGTACCTTCTTCCGCCATTTCGACCAGCACCCGGACGAGCGCCTGGTGCGGGCCGAGGGCACGCCGGGCATGGTCATGGCGGTGTTCACCCTGCCCAGCTACCCGCTGGTGTTCAAGATGATCCGCGACCGCTTCGCCTATCCCAAGACGATGAGCCGGCAGGACGTGGAGGCGCGCTACGCCATGGTGTTCAACCTGGACCGCGTCGGCCGCCTGCTCGATGCGCAGCCGTACCGGGCCCTGCGCTTCCCGCGCGCGCGCTTTTCCGCCGAGCTGCTGGCCGAGCTGCTGTCCACCTGCGCGCACAGCGTGCGCCAGGAAGGCGATGACCTGGTGCTCTCGCTGTGCTACGTGCAACGGCGCCTGCGCCCGCTCAACCTGTACCTGCGCGAGCAGACCCCGGAGGCGGCGCGCGCGGCGGCGCTCGACTATGCCCAGGCGATCGCCGACATGGCGCGCAACGACATCTTCCCCGGCGACATGCTGCTCAAGAACTTCGGCATGTCGCGCCACGGCAAGGCCGTGTTCTACGACTACGACGAACTGTGCCGGGTGGTGGACTGCAATTTCCGCGACTGGCCCAGGGCGCAGAGCTACGAGGAGCAGATCGCCGACGAGCCCTGGTTCCATGTCGGCCCGCGCGACGTGTTCCCCGAGCGCTTCCCGCTGTTCATGGGCCTGCCGCGGCCACTGCTGGAGGCGGTGCGCACCGCCCACGGCCAGCTATTCGACCCGCAATGGTGGCGCACCCTGCAGGCGCGGCTGGCGCTGGGCGACGTGCCGGACACGCCGCCGTACCCGCCGGCCCTGCGGCTGGCCTGAGCGCCCGGCTTCCCGCTTCCGCGCCGGCCGGAGTGTGGTTCAATCCGCCTGTCAGCCACCACCGTTGGGAGAAGGAGACTCATGACGTACGGGCATACATCGTTCCACCCCTTTCGGCAGCTGCCGGGGCGCATCGCCTGGCTGGTGCTGGCGCTGCTGGTCGCGGCGCCGCTGGCGCAGGCCGCCAGCCGCGCCGAGATCCGCAAGCAGATCGAGAGCAGCATGCTGGTACGCGGCCAGCTGGATATCGACCGCAGCGGCAATGTCACGGCCGTCTCGATCGATCCGGCGAACAAGCTGCCGGGCGGGATCGCCACGTTCGTGCACGATGCCATCATGGCCTGGAAGTTCGAGCCGGTCATGCGCAACGGCCAGCCGGTGCCGGCGCGGGCACCGGTGACGGTGCGCCTCGTGGCCAAGAAGCAGGACCAGGACAATTACGAGGTCGCCATCCGCAACGCGGACTTCTCTGGCGACGGGCATGACAAGAGCGGCCGCTCGGTCAGTTCGCGCAAGATGACGCCGCCGCGTTATCCCGAGGCGGCGTACAAGTCCGGCATCGCCGGCGACGTCTATCTGCTGCTGAAGATCGGTCGCCAGGGGCAGGTGGAGGACGTCGTTGCCGAGCAGGTCAACCTGCGCGTGCTCGGCAACGAAGCGGAGATGCGCCGTGCCCGCCAGCTGCTGGCCAACGCGTCGCTCGACGCGGCGCGCGGCTGGCAGTTCGTCCCGCCCACCCAGGGCGCAGGCGTGGACGCGCCGTTCTGGAGCGTGCGGGTGCCGGTCAGCTTCCGCCTGAACTCCGATTCCAGGACCGGCAACGAGTCCGGCGTCTGGGAAGCCTACATCCCGGGGCCGCGTACGCCCGCGCCCTGGCGCGGCAAGGGAAAAGAGGCGGATTTCTCGCCTGATGCGCTGGGCGGGGAAGGCGGCATCTACATGGCCGACCGTAGCGACCTGCCGCAACTGCGCACGCCGCTGCAGGGCGGTTGAACGCACCCGCCACCGCCTTCGTCGCAGGGCCGGTCGCAAAAGAAAACGCCCCGCAACCGCGGGGCGTTTCCGTATCGACGATACCGCGCCGGATCAGCGCTTCATCGGGCCGGGCAGCCGTTCACCGCTTCATCGAAGAGAAGAACTCGTCGTTGGACTTGGTGTTCTTCATCTTGTCGAGCATGAACTCCATCGCCGAGATCTCGTCCATCGGGTGCAGCAGCTTGCGCAGGATCCAGATCTTCTGCAGCAGCTCCGGCTCGATCAGCAGGTCCTCGCGGCGGGTGCCGGAGCGGTTGATGTCGATGGCCGGGTAGACGCGCTTCTCGGCGATGCGGCGGTTCAGGTGCACTTCGCTGTTGCCGGTGCCCTTGAACTCCTCGTAGATCACCTCGTCCATCTTGCTGCCGGTGTCGATCAGCGCGGTGGCGATGATGGTCAGCGAGCCGCCTTCCTCGACGTTGCGCGCCGCGCCGAAGAAGCGCTTCGGGCGGTGCAGCGCGTTGGCGTCCACGCCGCCGGTCAGCACCTTGCCGGAGCTGGGCACGACGTTGTTGTAGGCGCGCGCCAGGCGGGTGATCGAGTCGAGCAGGATCACCACGTCCTTCTTGTGCTCGACCAGGCGCTTGGCGCGCTCGATCACCATCTCGGCGACCTGCACGTGGCGTGCGGCCGGCTCGTCGAAGGTGGAGCTGATGACCTCGCCGCGCACGGTGCGCTGCATCTCGGTCACTTCCTCCGGACGCTCGTCGATGAGCAGCACGATCAGGTGCACTTCCGGGTGGTTGGTGGTGATGGCGGTGGCGACCTGCTGCATCATCATCGTCTTGCCCGCCTTGGGCGGGGAGACGATCAGCGCGCGCTGGCCCTTGCCCTGCGGCGCCATCAGGTCGAGGATGCGGCCGGTGATGTCCTCGGTGGAGCCGTCGCCGCGCTCCAGGCGGAAGCGCCGGCGCGGGAACAGGGGGGTCAGGTTCTCGAACAGGACCTTGTTCTTGGAGGCCTCGATCGGCTCGCCGTTGATGGTGTCCACCACCGACAGGGCGAAGTAGCGCTCGCCGTCCTTGGGGAAGCGGATGCGGCCGGACAGGTAGTCGCCGGTGCGCAGGTTGAAGCGGCGGATCTGGCTGGGCGAGATGTAGGTGTCGTCCGGGCCGGCCAGGTAGCTGGCCTCGGCCGCGCGCAGGAAGCCGAAGCCGTCGGGCAGGATCTCCAGCACGCCGTCGGCCTGCACGCCGTCGCCGTGGCGGGTCAGCACCTTGAGCAGGGCGAAGATCACGTCCTGCTTGCGCGCACGCGCCACGCCCTCGTGGATGCTGAGCTGGTCGGCGATCTCCAGCAGCTTCTGCGCCGGCATGCGCTTGAGGTCGCTCAGCGTGTACTGCGGGAACCCTTCCGGGACGTTGGGTTGCGCCCGCGGCGCGTAGTTCTCGTTGCTCTCGCCGCCCTGGTTGCCCTGGCCGCCTTCCTCGTTGCGGAAGCGGTCGCGGTTGCGGCGGTTGCGGAAGCGTTCGCGGCGGTTACCGTTGCCGAACTGCTGCTGGTTGTTGTTGCCGTTGCGTGGCTGGCCCTGCGCATCCTGGCCGCCTTCCTGCTGGCCACCGTCCTGGGCGGGGCCTTCCGCACGCGGTTCGCGCGGCGCGGGACCGGCATCGCCGGCGGATGCGCTGGCAGCGGCGGGAGGGGCCGCGGGCGGGGCTGCCGGTGCGGGCTGCGCCGGTGCGGCGGGCGCCTCGGCACTGGGCAGGGGCAGGTTGGCCTGGTCGCCTTCGCTGGCGGTGGCCTTGGTTGCGCGGGGCTTGCGCACGCGCTTCTCGACAGGAGCGTCGGCGCTCCCGATTTCGGTCGGAGTGTTCTCGGACAAGGGTTGTTCCTCGCTTGACGTGCTGCGAGCGCCCGGCGGCGGTGCCGGCGGGGACTGGGGATTCCGGGGAGAGGGTCCAGACGGGGGTGCGGCATGCCAGATGCCCGGACGTTAACACCGCAGCGTGAAGACGCGCAAGACGGTGGAGATGGAACGGTTCAGCGGCGCGCGGGGCGCCGCCGGGGTCAGGCGGCGTTGTCCAGGGTCTTGTCGATCAGCTGGGCCAGCTGGCCCTTGCCGACCGCGCCGATCTGGGTGGCCTGCACCTGGCCGCCGCGGAACAGCAGCAGCATCGGGATCGAGCGCACCTGGTACTTCACCGCCAGGGCGCGGTTCTCGTCGACGTTGACCTTGGCGATCTTGAGCTTGCCGTCGTAGGCGGTGGCCAGCTCGTCCAGCACCGGCGCGATCATGCGGCAGGGGCCGCACCATTCGGCCCAGAAATCCACGAGCACCGGCTCGTCGGACTGCAACACCTGGGTGTCGAAGTCGGTGTCACCGACATGGATGACCTTGTCGCTCACTGGCATCTCCCGGAGGGTTCGCGGGTGCCGGAACGGCGGGCCCGCGTCTGCTGTACATGGGGACGGCCCGGCACGCGCGCAAGGCGGGCCGCCTGGCCGCGGCAGTGTGCGACGCCCCCGCCGGCGTTGCAAGCCGCCCGGCCGGACGGACGCCGTTTCCACGCGTTCACCGTGGCGCGCTACACTTTGTAAATCTGCGAAGCGGGCATGCCCGCTTCCGGACCGCATGGCGCCGGCCTGGATCTCCTTCCCGTGCGCCGTTTTCCGGCACGATCGCGCGATGTCCGGTCCTTGGGGCCGGGGCGGCCCTGGCGCCGCCCCGGTATCCCGACGCCGGCCGTTCGCGCGCATCCAGCGCCCATGACCGGCCGGAAGCCCCGGCTCCGGCGCACGCATGCCCCCCGCAGCCGTGCGCCCCCTGACAAGATTATGAATTGATGAGCGACAAACCGCTGACCGACGTCACCTTCTCCGCCTTCGACCTGGACCCGACCCTGCAGGCCGGCCTGGAAGGCGCGGGTTTCACCCGCTGTACCCCCATCCAGGCCCTGACCCTGCCGTTCGCGCTGAAGGGCCGCGATGTCGCCGGCCAGGCGCAGACCGGCACCGGCAAGACCCTGGCCTTCCTGGTGGCGGTGATCAACCGCCTGCTGACCCGCCCGGCGCTGGCCGAGCGCAAGCCCGAGGACCCGCGCGCGCTGATCCTGGCGCCGACCCGCGAGCTGGCCATCCAGATCCACAAGGACGCGATGAAGTTCGCCTCCGACCTGGGCCTGCGCTTCGCGCTGGTCTACGGCGGCGTGGACTACGACAAGCAGCGCGAGCAGCTGCAGGCCGGCGCCGACGTGATCATCGCCACCCCCGGCCGGCTGATCGACTACGTCAAACAGCACAAGGTGGTGTCGCTGCACGCTTGCGAGATGTGCGTGCTGGACGAGGCCGACCGCATGTTCGACCTGGGCTTCATCAAGGACATCCGCTTCCTGCTGCGGCGCATGCCCGAGCGCACCACCCGCCAGACCCTGCTGTTCTCGGCCACCCTCAGCCATCGCGTGCTGGAGCTGGCCTACGAGCACATGAACGACCCGGAAAAGCTGGTGGTGGAGACCGAGCACGTCACCGCCGACCGCGTGCGCCAGCGCGTCTACTTCCCGGCCAACGAGGAGAAGATCCCGCTGCTGCTGGGCTTGCTCTCGCGCAGCGAGGGAGCGCGCACGATGGTGTTCGTCAACACCAAGGCGTGGGTGGAGAAGGTGGCGCGCGCGCTGGACCGGGCCGGCTACCGGGTGGGCGTGCTTTCCGGCGACGTGCCGCAGAAGAAGCGCGAGAGCCTGCTGGCGCGCTTCCAGAAGGGCCAGCTGGAAGTGCTGGTGGCCACCGACGTGGCCGCGCGCGGCCTGCACATCGACGGCATCAAGTACGTCTACAACTACGACCTGCCGTTCGACGCCGAGGACTACGTGCACCGCATCGGCCGCACCGCGCGTCTGGGCGAGGAGGGCGATGCGATCAGCTTCGCCTGCGAGCTGTACGCGATGAGCCTGCCGGACATCGAGCAGTACATCGGCATGAAGATCCCGGTCGAGACCGTCACCCGGGAGCTGCTGACCGCGCTGCCGCGGCCCGAGCGCGCCGCGCCGGCGGCCGGCGAGGAGGACGACGCCGAGGGCGAGAGCATCGGCGAGATCTTCCGCGAGGTGCGCGAGCAGAAGGCGGCCGAGGGCCAGCGCCGTGGCGGCCGCGATGGCCGGCCCGCACGCGGACCGCGCCGCGAGGGCGAGGGCGAGCCGCGCCGGCGGCGTGCGCCGCACGCGGGCGTGGAGGGTGCTCCGGCGGCCACGGCTGCCGCCGCGTCCGATGCAACCCCGGTTGCAGCGCCGGATGTGACCGAGAACGCGGCCGCCCCGGGCGTGCCTGCCGCGGCCGTCGCCGCGGAATCCGGCGAAGGCAAGGCGCCGCGCAAGCGCCGCCGTCGCCGCAAGGGCCGTCCGGTCGATGCCGCGCCCGGCTCGGCGCCGACCGCCGGCGAAGCCGCGGCCGCCCCGGCGACTGCCGTCGCCGGCGAGCGGGGCCGCGACCGTCACGCGCCGCGCCCGGCGGGCAACAAGGCCGCGCCGCTGGCTGCGCACAAGCCGGTGCAGGTGGTGGCCAAGCCGGCCGGCGTGCGCGGCGAATCGTTCCTCACCCGGCTGGGCCGGCGCCTGCGTTCGCTGGTGTCCGGTTCCTGACCTGCGCGCCGCCCCGGCCCCCTCGGGGCGGCGCTCCGGCATAATCGCCGGATGAATGTCCTGCGCTTCGACAACGTCAGCAAGCAGTACGCCGGTGGCCGCGAGGCGCTGGTCGACGTCAGCTTCGAGGTCGCCCCCGGCGAGATGCTGTTCGTCACCGGCCATTCCGGGGCCGGCAAGAGCACGCTGCTCCGGCTCATCCACCTGAGCGAGCGTCCCAGCCGCGGTGCGGTGCTGTTCGGCGAACGCAACCTGCTGAAGGTGCGCGGCGGCAAGGTCGCCCTGCACCGGCGCCAGGTCGGGGTGGTCTACCAGGACCACCGCCTGCTGGCCGACCGCAGCGTGGCCGACAACGTCGCCCTGCCGCTGATCCTGCGCGGAACCCGGCGCGCGGAGACCGGCAAGCGCGTGCGCTCGGCGCTGGAACGGGTCGGCCTGGCCGAGCGCGGGCAGGCGCTGCCGCAGCAGCTCTCGGCCGGCGAGCAGCAGCGCGTGGGCATCGCCCGCGCCATCGTCGCCGAACCGCCGCTGCTGGTGGCCGACGAGCCGACCGGCAATCTCGACCCGACCCTGGCCGAGGAGATCATGGCCCTGTTCGCCGAACTGCCCGGGCGCGGTACCAGCGTGGTGGTGGTGAGTCACGACCTGGCACTGATCAAGCGCATGCGCCGGCGCGTGCTGGTGCTCGACCACGGCCGGCTGGTGGACGACATCTCGCCCCAGGACCTGGCCGAATGAACAAGCCTGCCTCGACTTCTCCCGCGCGCGTGGTGGTGTGGTGGAACCACCACCTGCACAGCATCGCCCTGGCCCTGGGCCGGGCGCTGCAGCGGCCGTGGTCGACCGCACTGACCGTGCTGGTGATGGCCATCGCCCTGGCGTTGCCGCTGGGCATGTCCGCGGCGCTGGCCAACCTGCGCCATTTCACCGGCGACGTGCAGGCCTCGCGCGACATCAACGTATTCCTCAAGCCCGAGGTGGCTGCCGCGCCGGCGCAGGCCCTGGCCGTGCAGCTGCGCGACCGGGCCGACGTGGCCGGGGTGCAGCTGCGCACGCCCGAGCAGGGCCTGCAGGAGCTGCGCGCCAGCGCCGGGCTGGACGCGGCCATCGATGCGCTCGGCGAGAACCCGCTGCCCACGCTGCTGATCGTCACGCCCGCGGCGGCGGCCGACGACGCGCGCCTGGCGCAGGCGCTGGGCGAGCTGCCGCAGGTCGACCAGGTGCAGCACGACGCGCTGTGGCGCCGGCGCCTGGACGGCTGGCTCGGCCTGGGGGTACGGCTGGTGCAGGTGCTGGGCGTGCTGCTGGTGGCCGGGGCGGTGCTGGTGGTCGGCAATACCGTGCGCCTGGACATCCAGTCGCGGCGCGAGGAGATCGGCGTGCTGCAGCTGCTCGGCGCCAGCGACGGCTTCATCCGCCGGCCGTTCGTCTATCTAGGCGCCTGGTACGGGCTGGTGGCCGGCGCGCTGGCGCTGGTGCTGGTGGCCGGTGCCGGGCTGGCGCTGCGCATGCCGTTGGCGGCGCTCAGCGAGAGCTACGGCAGCCGCTTCGCCCTGCAGGGCCTGGATCCGCTGCAGTGCCTGGCGGTGCTGGCCGGCACCACGGTGCTGGGCTGGCTGGGCGCCTGGCTGGTGACCGGCCATTTCCTGCGCCAGTCCCGTCCCACGGAGATCTGAGCATGCATCCGCACACCGACGCGTCCGCCCCGATCCACGCCATCGGCGACCATCCCCGGGTGATGGTGGTTGACGGCTCGCGCCTGGTGCGCAAGCTGATCGGCGATGTCCTGCAGCGCCAGCTGCCGGGCGTGGAAGTGGTCGGCTGCGCCGGCGTGGAGGAGGCCCGGCGCACGCTGCTGGCCGGGCCGGTGGACCTGGTGACCACCGCCCTGACCCTGGACGACGGCGACGGCCTGGCCCTGGCCAAGCTGGTGCGCGAGAGCCCCGGCCAGGCCTACGTACCGGTGATCGTGGTCTCCGGCGACGCCCAGCAGCACCTGGTGGAACGACGCTTCACCGAGTACGTCACCGACTACTTCGACAAGTCGCTCGGCCACGAGGCGCTGGCCGCGTTCGTGCGCGGCTACGTGCAGCCCGAGCCGATCCCCGGCGCGCGCGTGCTCTACATCGAGGACAGCCGCGTGGTCGCCGAGGCCACCCGGCGCATGCTCGAGCGCCAGCGGCTGGAGGTGGTGCACGTGGCCAGCGCCGAGGAGGCCTTCGCCCTGCTCACCGCCGAATCGCTGGGCAAGGTGGCGCCGCTGGACCTGGTGCTCACCGACGTCACCCTCAAGGGCGAGCTGAGCGGGCGCGACGTGGTCCAGCGCATCCGCGTGGACTTCGACTACGGCAAGCGCCGCCTGCCGGTGCTGGTGATGACCGGCGACAGCAACCCGCACAACCAGTCCGAACTGCTGCGCGCCGGTGCCAACGACCTGGTGCTCAAACCGATCGAGGAGCGCCTGCTGGCGACCAAGGTGCTGTTCCAGCTGCGCCTGGCGCGGCTGCACGCGCCGGAGGCGGCATGAACGCCGGGCTCGAGCGGGTGCGCCTGGAACCGTCGTGGAAGGCGCGGGTCGGGGACTGGCTGTTGCGCCCGGAAATGCGGGAGCTGGCCGTGTTCCTGCGCCAGCGCCGCGATGCCGGGGTGCGCATCTTCCCGCCGGCCCGCAAGATCTTCGCCGCCTTCGATGCGACCCCGTTCGAGGCGGTCAAGGTGGTGATCCTGGGCCAGGATCCGTACCACGGCTACGGCCAGGCGCACGGGCTGTGCTTCTCGGTGCTGCCCGGGGTGCCGGTGCCGCCCTCGCTGGTCAACATCTTCAAGGAGATCCAGGACGAGCTGGGGATCGCCCCGCCCGACCACGGCTGCCTGTTGCCGTGGGCGCGGCGCGGCGTGCTGCTGCTCAACGCGGTGCTGACGGTGGAGGAGGGCCGTGCGGGCAGCCACCAGGGCAAGGGCTGGGAGGGCTTCACCGACCATGTCATCCGCACCCTGTCGGCCGAGCGCGAGGGGCTGGTGTTCCTGCTGTGGGGCAGCTACGCCCAGGCCAAGGGCCGGGTCATCGACACGCGCCGCCACAAGGTGCTCAAGGCCCCGCATCCCTCGCCGCTGTCGGCCTACCGCGGGTTCTTCGGCTGCGGCCACTTCGCCGCCGCCAACGAATACCTGCAGCGCCGCGGGCAGGCGCCGGTGGACTGGTCGCTGCCGCCGCGGGCGCAGGTCGAGGCCATGCTCCACGACGGCGGTCCGGGCGACGGCTGAAGCCGTTTCCGCCGGTTCAGCCAGCGCCCGCGGAGGGTGCTAGGCTCGGGTTCCGGTCGGGTATGGCTGCAGGACGGCCCGGCCGGCGTTCCATCGTTGGAATTCAGGAACTTTTTCCTGTACCGAGCAGTCCAATAAGTCGACTGCTAAGATGAGATCCCATGAGCCAGAACACCACTACCGCATTGGTTCCCAACAACCTGCCCATCCCCAGCGCGCTCGGTTCCCTGGACGCCTACATCGGCGCGGTGAACCAGATCCCGGTGCTCACGGCCGAGGACGAGCATGCGCTCGCCGTGCGTTTCCGCGATAACGAGGACCTGGACGCCGCGCGCGAGCTGGTGCATTCGCACCTGCGCTTCGTCGTCCACGTGGCCCGCGGCTACAACGGCTACGGCCTGCCGCTGGGCGACCTGATCCAGGAAGGCAACATCGGCCTGATGAAGGCGGTCAAGCGCTTCGACCCGGACATGGGCGTGCGCCTGGTCAGTTTCGCCGTGCACTGGATCCGCGCGGAGATGCACGAGTTCATCCTCAAGAACTGGCGCATCGTCAAGGTCGCCACGACCAAGGCGCAGCGCAAGCTGTTCTTCAACCTGCGCAAGTCCAAGACCCGCCTGGGCTGGATGAACGCGGCCGAGGTCAGCGCCGTGGCCAAGGACCTGAACGTGTCCGAGCGCGAGGTGCTGGAGATGGAGTCGCGCCTGTCCGGCCGCGACATCGGCTTCGATGCGCCGTCCGACGAGGACGACGACCACGCGCCGCCGTCGCCGGCCGCCTACCTGGTCGCCGACCAGGAGGACCCGTCGCAGGCCTACGAGCGCGAGGACAGCGAGGACAACCAGCTGCAGCTGCTGCGCGAGGGCCTGGCCGAGCTGGATGCGCGTTCGCGCGACATCATCCGCCGGCGCTGGCTGGACGATGAGCACAAGGTCACCCTGCAGGACCTGGCCGACGAGTACGGCGTGTCGGCCGAGCGCATCCGCCAGATCGAGGCCAATGCGCTGAAGAAGATGAAGGCGCTGTTCGTGGCGTGATGCCGCCACCCGCGTCGCGATGCAGCAAGGACCCGGCCTCGGCCGGGTCCTTGCGTATGCGGCCCGGGAAACGCCGCGGATGCGGCCGGCCAGTCCTGGCCACCCGCGGTGCCGTCGGCAGCGCGACCGCGCCTGATGAAGCGAACCGCCCCAGTGCCGGGCAGGCCGGCACCGGGGGCAGGGTCAGGGCGAGGGCGGCAATCCGGTCTCGTCGCCCGGTCTGGCCGCGGCCTCGTGCGGCTGGCCGAAGATGATCCGCGCGGCGCGCTGGTAGCTCCAGTAGGCCAGCGCCCAGTTGACCAGCACCACGAAGCGGTTGCGGAAGCCGATCAGGAAGTAGACGTGCGCAGCCAGCCAGAACCACCATGCCGGCAGCCCGGACAGCTTGAGCCGGCCGAGGTGCACGATCGCCGCCATGCGGCCGATGGTGGCCAGGTTGCCGTGGTCGCGGTAGCGGAACGGCACCGTGGCGGTATCGCCGCCGAGGCGGCGGCGCAGCACCGCGGCAACGTGCCGGCCCATCTGCTTGGCGGCCGGCGCCACGCCGGGGACCGGCCTGCCGTCGGCCTGCGCGATCGCGGCCAGGTCGCCGGCGACGAACACCTCCGGGTGGCCGGGCACGCTCAGGTCCGGGGCGACCTGCACGCGGCCGGCCCGGTCCAGCGGTACGCCCAGGCTGCGGCCCAGCGGCGAGGCCGCCACGCCGGCCGCCCAGATCACGGTGCGCGCCGGCACGAAGTCCGGACCCAGCCGATAGCCCCGTTCGTTGATCTCGGTGACCGGCATGCCGGTCACCACCTCCACGCCCAGCTTCTCCAGCTGCTTGCGGGCCTTGGCGGTGAGATCGTCGGGAAAGCTCGGCAGCACCCGCGGGCCGGCCTCGATCAGGCGCACGCGCGCGTGGCGCGGGTCGATGTGGCGGAACTCGTTGTTCAGGGTGTGGCGGGCGATCTCGGCGAGGGTGCCGGCCAGTTCGACGCCGGTGGGACCACCGCCGACGATGGCGAAATCCAGCCACGCCCGGCGCGCGGCCGGATCGGTCTCCATCTCGGCGCGTTCGAACGCCATCAGCAGCTTGCGGCGGATGTTCAGCGCGTTGCCCAGGGTCTTCAGCCCCGGCGCCGCGCGTGCCCATTCGTCGTGGCCGAAATAGGCGTGGGTGGCGCCGGAGGCGACCAGCAGGTAGTCGTAGTCCAGGCGCCGGCCGTCGGCCAGTTGCAGCTGGCGCTGCGCCGGTGCGACGTGCTCGACCTCGCCGAGCCAGACCTCGACATTGCGCTGGTCGCGCAGGATGTGGCGCAGCGGCGCGGCGATGTCCGGCGCCGACAGGCCGGCGGTGGCGACCTGGTAGAGCAGCGGCTGGAACAGGTGGTGGTTGCGCCGGTCGATCAGGGTGATGCGCAGCGGCGCGTCGGCCAGGGCGCGGGTGGCCCATAGACCGGCGAAGCCGCCACCGACGACGATCAGGTGGGGGAGCGGGGTTTGCATCGGCAATGTGGAAGCGAGGGGAGTGGCGGCCGGCGACGCGTCGCCGGCCGCCACTCCATGCTAGCGCACGGGACGGGCGGCGGCCGGCCCCGATCCCGCCTGCCGGTCGCATGACCGCGGCGAGGTGCAACAGGGCTGCGATTGCGCTGATGCATGGGTCTTCGCACGTCCTGGGGCGACAGCCGGATGGGCGCCGCCGATGCGGGGAACGGCTGCTGGAGGGAATGCGAACGCGATCCTGCCCGCGGGCGCATGCCGGCAGCGGGTGGCTGCGCGGCGGGACCGGCGCAAGGCGCTCCCGCGTCCCGGTGCCGGCAACCAGGTTGGTGCCGTTGGCGCGGGGAACGGCTGCCGGAGGAAACGCGAACGTAGTCCTGCCCGCGGACGCTTGTCGGCAGCGGGGCGGAACCTGGCTGCGCGGCGGGACCGGCGCAAGGCGCTCCCGCGTCCCGGTGCCGGCAACCAGGTTGGTGCCGTTGGCGCGGGGAACGGCTGCCGGAGGGAACGCGAACGTAGTCCTGCCCGCGGACGCTTGTCGACAGCGGGGCGGAATCTGGCTGCGCGGCGGGGCCGACGCAAGGCGCTTCCGTGTCCCGCCGCGGGCAAGCAGGTTGGCGTCGCTGGCACGGGGAACGGCTGCCGGAGGGAACGCGAACGCGAGCCTGCTCGCGGGCGCCTGCCGGCAGCGGGGCGGAACCTGGCTGCGCGGCGGGACCGGCGCAAGGCGCTCCCGCGTCCCGGTGCCGGCAACCAGGTTGGTGCCGCTGGCGCAGGGGAGGGATGGCTGCTGCGATCCGGCCCCTGGCTCGTGGCGGTCGAAGCGGAGGGAGCTGCGCGACGCTGGACCAGGCGGCGGGTCCTGCGTGCTCCGGGCAGGGTGGCCGGCGGGCTGCCGACGCGCCAGGGTAGCGGCCCCGCTGCCCGGCCAGCGCATGGTAGCCGCCCCTCGCCCCTCGTGCCCGTCCGACACGCCGTCGAGCCGGCGGCACACGGACTCGCCCATCTACGCATGCAGGGAGTCGGCAGCGGCCTGCAGGGTGGCCCGCAAGCCAAGCGCGGCGCACACGCTGCTTGCGCTTTCGCCCGGTGTCGCCGACGCAGGGGACTGTCCGCGACAGGGTCCCGCGGCAGGCACCCGCCGGCGACGGAGCGAGGCGGTACCGGCGATGCTTGGCGGCATCGCGCTCCCCGCATGTGCGTCGGGCGCAGGCGGCGGCCGCCCTTCGGCCCGGTTGCGCGGCCGAGGCAGGCGTCGTGGCTGCCTCGGCGTCGCCTCAGTACAGGTCCAGCGGATCCACGTCCAGCGACCAGCGCACCCGGCGCGCGGCGGGCAGGGCATAGACCTGCGGCAGCAGCCGGTCGAGCAGGTGGTGCAGGGGCGGCCGCCGCCCGGCCGAGAACAGCAGCTGGCTGCGCTGGAAGCCGGCCCGGCGCGGCATCGGCGCGGGCATCGGGCCGTGCACTTCCACCTGCGGGTCGTCGGCCAGGGCGCGGACCTGGGCCAGGAACTGCTCGGCCACCTGGCCCTGCTTGGCCTCGGCGCGCATCAGCGCCAAGTGGGCGAACGGCGGGAAGCCGGCGGCCTCGCGCTGCGCCAGCTCCGCCTCGGCGAAGGCGTGGTAGCCGCCCTGGACCAGGGTGCCGAGCAGGGCGTTGCCGGGATGGTGGGTCTGCAGCCAGACCTCGCCGGGCAATGCGGCGCGACCGGCGCGGCCGGCGACCTGGATGAGCTGCTGGGCCAGCTTCTCGCCGGCGCGGAAATCGGCCGAGAACAGGCCTTCGTCCACGCCCACCACTACCACCAGGGTCAGCTGCGGCAGGTCGTGGCCCTTGGCCAGGATCTGGGTGCCGACCAGGATGCCGGGCGCCTGGCCGAGCGTGGCCAGCTGGTTCTCCAGCGCGTCGCGGCGCGCGGTGGTGGCGCTGTCCACGCGCAGCACCGGCACGTCGGGGAAGGCCTCGACCAGGCGCTGCTCCAGGCGCTCGGTGCCCACGCCCTGCGGCTGCAGCGCCAGCGAACCGCAGGCCGGGCAGGCCAGCGGCGCCGGCTGGCGCGCGCCGCAGTGGTGGCACTGCAGGCGGCGCCCGCCGGCGTGCACGGTCATCGGCGCATCGCAGCGCTTGCACTCCGCGCTCCAGCCGCAGTCGTGGCACAGCAGCACCGGGGCGTAGCCGCGCCGGTTCTTGAATACCAGCACCTGGCCGCCGGCGCCCAGGGCGCGCTCGATGCCGGCCATGGCCTCCGGCGACAGGCCGTCCTGCAGCGGGCGCTTGCGTACGTCCAGCACGCGTACCGCCGGCGGCCGCGCGGCCCCGGCGCGGCGCGACAGGCGCAAGTGCGCATAGCGCCCGCCGTGCGCGTTGTGCAGCGACTCGAGCGACGGCGTGGCGCTGCCCAGCACCACCGGTACGTCCAGGGCGCGGGCGCGCACCAGGGCGAAGTCGCGGGCGTGGTAGCGGATGCCGTCCTGCTGCTTGTAGCTGCCGTCGTGCTCCTCGTCGATCACGATCAGCCCGGCCTCCGGCAGCGGCGTGAACACGGCCGAGCGGGTGCCGACGACCAGCCGCGCCTGGCCGCTGCGCGCGGCCGCCCACACCCGCGCGCGTGCGCCGTCGGACAGGCCCGAGTGCAGGGCGTGCACCGGCACGCCCAGGCGGGCGCGGAAGCGCGCCAGCGTCTGCGGGGTCAGGCCGATCTCAGGCACCAGCACCAGGGCCTGGCGGCCGCGGGCCAGGCAGTCGGCCACCGCGTGCAGGTACACCTCGGTCTTGCCCGAGCCGGTGACGCCGTCGAGCAGGAACGGGGCGAAGCCGCGCGCGGCGACGATCGCGGCCACGGCCGCGGCCTGCTCGTCGTTGAGCGGCGGGCCGACGCTGGCGGTGGCCGCCGCCGGCGCGTCCAGCGGCACGCGCTCGGCCAGCCCGCGCCGGGCCAGGGTGCGGGCGGCATCGCGCCAGTCCCCGACGACCCCTTCCAGCCGATCCTCGGCGAGGGCCCCCTCGTCCAGCAGCAACCGTGCCAGCCGGCGCGGCCGGCCCTCGCGCATGCCGGCCAGCGCGGTGGCGCCGGCTTCGGTCAGGCGCCAGCCCCACGGGCGCGGGTCGGGCAGCGCCTCGCCCCGGCGCAGTGCGGCCGGCAGTGCGGTGGCCAGCACCTCGCCCAGCGGTGCGTGGGTGTAGCGGGCCAGCCAGTGCAGCGATTCCAGCAGCTCGCCCTGCAGCAACGGCCCGGCATCGGCATCGGCATCGGCGTCCAGCCAGGCCAGGGCCGGGCGCAGCTCGGCCCCCGCGTCGGCTTCGGCGGGGGTGGCCACGACCAGGCCGACAACCTCGCGCTGGCCCAGCGGTACGCGCAGGCGCTGGCCGATGACCTGCGCCGGCAGCGGGCCGGGCGGTGGGCGGTAGTCGAACAGCTGCGGCAGCGGGACCGGCAGGGCCAGCCGCAGGACGGGGGCGGCGTCGGGCATGGCGTCAGTCTACCGGCCGGGACCGCTGTACTTGGCCCACGTTGCTGCGTTCGGAATCATGAAAATCGCGTAAATGCACGTCCCTGTTGGGGAAACCGGTTTATCCACACGGCATGTGGATAAGTCTGTGCATGAGGGAGTGGATTCACGCCGTCAGGCCCCTGACCGCGGCATCGGGACCGGATTGGTCAAAAAAACGCCATATTGAAAATATCCTTTTATTTCAATCACATGGGCGTGGAACCATGGCGCCGCGCGGCGCCGGCCGGCGCAACGGTGCGGGTTGACGAGGGGGGCGCATCGTGCTGTGCACAACGTCGCGCGGCCGGAGCGCCGCGGCCGCAAAAGTCAAGCGGGCAGGCGCGGCGGGGGCTGGCTATCATGCCGGCGATGAATGCACCTTCCGCGATCCCCGCCGACGGCGCCCCGCCTGCCGCCCTGGCGGCGTTCCTGCGCGGGATCGAGCGGCGCGGACTGGTGCTGGCGCTGTGCCAGTGCGGCGACGAGGACGCCGGCACGCGCGCGCTCGCGGCCGCCATGCGCACCTTCGCCGGGCGTGCCGCACCGTCGCCGATCGCGGACTGGCCGGCGCGCTTCTGGCACCTGCTGGCGGCCAGCCCGTTGCTGCGGCAGCCGGTGGCCGCGGGCGACTGGCCCCGGGACCTGGCCGCGCTGGCGGCGATCGCGCCCCTGGACCGGCTGGCGTTGCTGCTGCGCCTCGTCGCCGGGCTGGACGAGGCGGCCGCGGCCCGGGCGCTGGACGTGGACCAGGGCGGCTACCGCGCCGCGCTGGCACGGGCCTGCCCGCGCGATGCGCAGGGACGGCCGGACGCAGGCGCCTGGCGGTCCCTGGCAGAGGCCCTGCAGGCGCGCGTGCGCACGCTGCCGGAGGCCATCGTCGCGCGCCTGCACGCGCTTTACCGGAGCGAACCGGCAGTGCCCGCGGCGACGCCGGCGGTCCCCGTTCCCGGCGGGCCGCGCCCGGCCACGCCGGCCCGGCCGCCGTCGCCGCGCCGCGTCCGCCGGGCCTGGCGTTGGCCGTCGTGGCGGCCCGGCCGGCGCCTGTGGCTGGCCGTCGCGGCGGTGCTGGGCGTGACGGGCGGTGCGTTGCTGTGGCATCGCCTGGGCCACCATGTGACCCTGCCGCCGGATGCCGACGGCGGCTGGACGCCGGCGATCGTGACCGAGCCGTTGCCCGGGACCAACGCCGACATCGCGCCGGTACCGGCCGCGCCGGATGCGGCCGACGCCGCGATGCTGGCCGATCCGGACCTGGCACTGGCCCGCGATGCCGATTTCTATGCCTGGGTGGCGGCCGGCGAGCCGGTGCCCGCGCCCGAGACCGAGCCGCCGCCGGCGAACGCCCCCGCCGAAGGCGCCCTGGAGACCGAGAGTGCGGACGAATAGCCTGAAGCGGGCGCTGGCCGGTGGCGCGTGCGCCCTGGCCGCGGTCTGGGCCGCGGCGGCGGCGTTGCCGCCGGCGGTGGATGCCGGCGGCGCCGGCTCCGGGCCGGCGCCGGTGGGCATGGCGCAATGGCAGGCGATGTCTCCCGGACAGCGCCGCGACCTGCGGGCGCGCTATGCCGCCTGGCAGGCATTGCCGCCGGCCGAACGCCAGCGGGTGCGCGCGGCGGCCGTGCAGGTGCAGGCGCTGGATCCGGCCGCGCGGCAGGCGTTGCGGGCGCGCTTCGACGCGCTGGACCGCCTGCATCGCGAAGGCTGGCAGCTGGGTCCGGAACTGGGCGGCGACTGGGCGGGCCTGCAACCCCTGTTCGGCTTCGTGCCGGTGGCCCAGCGCGAGGTCCTGCTCGGCCTGCTGCACGGCCTGGCGCCGGCGCAGCGCAGCGAACTGGTGCGCCTGGCCGCACGCACTCCGCCGCACGAGCGCGCGGCCCTGCGCGAGGCGTTGCTGGCGGTGCCCCCGGGCGAACGCGACGCCTGGCTGGCCAGCCACGCCCGGCGCTGAAGCGCCCGGCGGTGCCGCGGGTGCGGGCTTACAGGTGGGCCAGGCTGGTGAAGGCCAGCCACAGCGCGGCGAAGGTGACCAGCCAGGCGTAGAGCCAGCCGAGCACCATGTACTTGGGCACGGTCCAGCGCCAGCGCTGGTCGTAGACGCGCTTCTGCATCAGCAGCAGGTACACCGGCATCCACGCGACCAGGGCCGCCACGACCAGGCCCAGGCCGGCGGCGGCCCAGCCGGCATGCGGGGCGATCCAGGCGCGGGCCATGGCCAGCACCAGCACCACCAGCAGGTCCAGGCACAGGAAGGCATGGCTGTACAGCGCCACCACCAGATGTTCCAGGTAGAGCCGCCCGCTGCCCAGGTAGAACAGCCGCAGCAGGGCGGCGAACAGCGGCACCAGCACGAACAGCGCGCTCGGCACCGCACCGAGGAAGGCGTTGGCCAGCAGTTGCGGGTTGTCGTGCAGGCGCGGCAGGTTGGCCTTGATGTGCTCGATCTGCCCGGTCAGCCAGCGGTTGGCGAAACCGGGCAGGAAATCCACGTGCACGTCGGCCGCGCCGGTGTCCGTGTCCGCGACGGCGGCGCCGCTGTCGTCCTTGCCGGTGCCGGGTGCGGACTCGGCATCGGTACCGGAAGCGGCGGACGGCGTGGCCGTGGTATTGGCATCGGCATCGGCATCGGCCTGGCCGAGCTCGGCCAGGCGCGCATCGGCGCGCTGGTTGACGCGGGCGATGGCCAGCTTCATCGAGGCCTCGCCCGCGGCCTTGCCCATGCCGTCGGGCAGCGCGTCCAGGGCGTGCTGCAGTTCGGTCACGGTGCTGTGGCGCAGGGCCTGCACCTGCTGGGGGGTACGGGCGGCGGAGAAGCGGTCCGACGCCTGGCCGCCGTCGGCCGCGGCGGCGTGGTCGGCGGCGGCCTCGTCGCTGGCGCCGTATTCCACGTGCAGGGCCAGCCGCGCCACGAAGAAGGTCAACACGCTGAGCACCACGAACAGGCGCATCGGCGCTACGAACGGCACCCGGTGCCCGGACAGGTAGGCCAGGGCCAGCCGGCCCGGAGCGAGCAGCGCGCGCAGGGTGCGGAAGATGCGTCCGTCCAGGTGCCAGAACGACTCGAACATCTCTTCCACGGCGTGGCCCACGCTGCGCACCGGGTCATGGGTCGACTGGCCGCAGTGGTAGCAGAACTCGCCCTGCAGGGGCGTACCGCAGTTGCGGCATGACGCGCACGCGTCGGGATGGTCGGCCATGGCCGCATGAACGGGGGGAGGAAGCCCGGTAAGATAGACATTCCACCGGCCCGGTGCCAGCGCATGACGCGCCGGACCGCAGTCGCTCCCGGTTCCATGTCTACCGTCTCCTCTTCCCCCGCGCGCCTGGTCCCCGAGGTGCGCGCCACGGCGCGCCTGGCGCTGCCGCTGATGCTCGGCCACGTCTCCACCGGCCTGATCGGCTTCGTCGACAACGTCATCGCCGGCCACCATGCGACCGACACCCTGGCCGCCGTCACCATCGGCACCTCGCTGCTGTGGCTGCCGATGCTGGTGCCGATCGGCACGCTGGTGGCGCTCACCGCCGCGGTCTCGCACCTGGACGGCGCCGGGCGCCGCGCCGAGATCGGCCCGCTGTTCCGCCAGGCGCTGTGGCTGGCGGCCGCGCTGGGCCTGGTCATGTTCGCCTTCCTGAGCGTGGTGCCGGCGCTGCTGCCGGCGCTGGGCATCGCCGCGGAGATCGTGCCAGGCGCCACCGGCTTCCTGCATGCGGTGCGCTGGGGCGCGCTGGCGCTGCCGCTGTACTTCAGCCTGCGCTACCTCAGCGAGGGCACCCACTGGACCCTGCCGACCATGGTGCTCGGCTTCGGCGGGCTGGCGCTGCTGGCACCGCTGGGCTACGTGCTGACCTACGGGCGGCTGGGGCTGCCGGCGCTGGGGGCGACCGGCCTGGGCATCGCCTCGGCCATCACCCTGTGGGCGCAGAGCCTGGCGATGGCCGCCTACCTGTGGCGCGCGCGGCGCTTCGCCGACCTGGGCCTGTTCGCGCGCTTCGAGCCGCCGCGCTGGGCGCCGATCCGCGAGCTGCTGCGCACCGGCCTGCCGATCGGCGTGACCATCCTGATGGAGGGCGGGCTGTTCATCGTCACCGCGCTGCTGATCGGCCGCCTGGGCGCGGTGGACGCGGCCGCGCACCAGATCGCCATCAACGTGGCCCAGCTGTGCTTCATGGTGCCGATGGCGCTGGCCGAGGCCACCACCGTGCGCGTGGGCCACGCGCTGGGGGCCGGGCGCCCCGACGGCATCCGCCGTGCGGTGCAGGCCGGCTACGTGATCGTGCTCGGCACCCAGGCCCTGTCGGCGCTGGTGCTGCTGGCCGGCCACGGCGCCATCGTGTCGCTGTACACCGACGATGCCGCGGTGGCGGGGCTGGCCTCGGTCCTGCTGCTGTACGCGGCGGCGTTCCAGTTCCCCGACGGCATCCAGGTGATGTCCAGCGGCGCGCTGCGCGGCTTGCGCGACACCCGCGTGCCGATGCTGCTGGCGGTGCTCGCCTACTGGGGCGTGGGCATGCCGCTGGGTGCCGGGCTGGGCCTGGGGCTGGGCTGGGGGCCGCAGGGCATGTGGGCAGGCCTGATCACCGGCCTGCTGGTGGCCGCGGTGCTGATGGCCTGGCGCGTGCGCGCCAGCGTGCGCCGGCTGGTGCCGCTGCCCTGACTTCCAGCGCATGCCGCCGCGCCGCGCGACCGCTATGCTGGTCCGGCGATGCAGCGATGCGCCGCTTCCACCCCGACGGAGCCTTCCATGAACCAACCCGCGCGCCGCAACCCCATCCTCGCCTTCTTCGCAGGGTTGTGGGGGGTGATGAACTTCACCCGGCGTCTGATCCTGAACGTGCTGTTCTTCGGCCTGCTGCTGCTGGTCCTGCTCGGTTTCGTGGCCGCGCGCCAGAGCGGCGCGGTCAAGCCGCTGGCCGATCGCACCACCCTGGTGATCGCCCCGGAGGGCAAGCTGGTGGAGCAGTTCAGCGCCGATCCGGTCAGCCGTGCCCTGGCCCGGGCGGTGGACGACAAGAGCGGCGAGGAAGTGCAGCTGCGCGACCTGGTGCGGGTGATCGAGGCGGCCAAGGCCGACAAGAAGGTCGAGCGGGTGGTGCTGGAGCTGGACAAGCTGCAGCCTTCCGGCTTCGCCTCGCTGCGCGAGGTGGCCGCGGCGCTGGCCGACCTGCGCGCCTCGGGCAAGCAGGTGCTGGCCTTCAGCGAGAGCATGAGCCAGGGCCAGTACCTGCTGGCCGCGCAGGCCAACGAGGTCTACCTGGACCCGATGGGCTCGGTGATGCTGACCGGGCTGGCGCGTTACCAGCAGTACTTCCACCAGCTGCTGGCCGACAAGCTCGGCGTGGACGTGCACGTGTTCCGCGTCGGCAAGTTCAAGTCCGCGGTGGAGCCGTTCCTGCTCGACGGCGCCTCGCCGGAGGCGAAGGAGGCGGACCTGGCCTGGATGGGCGACATCTGGCAGCGCTACCTGGCCGACATCGGTGCGGCGCGCAAGCTCGATCCGGCGCAGATCGCCGCCGGCATCGACACCCTGCCGGAGGGCGTGTCCGCCGCCGGCGGCGACCTGGCGCGCTACGCCCTGCAGCAGAAGCTGGTGGACGGCCTGAAGACCCGCGAGCAGTTCGAGCAGCTGGTGACCGAGCGCGGCGTGGCCGACAAGGACGCCGATACCGGGTTCCGCAACGTCGATTTCGACGGCTACCTGGCCCAGGTCAACGCCCGCACCCCGGCGCTGGACAGCCGGCCGCAGGTCGTCGTGGTGGTGGCCGAGGGCGAGATCCGCGGCGGCGAGCAGGCCGCGGGCAAGATCGGCGGCGACTCCACCTCCGCGCTGCTGCGCCAGGCGCGCAAGGACAAGGACGTCAAGGCGGTGGTGCTGCGCGTGGATTCGCCCGGCGGCGAGGTGTTCGCCTCCGAGCAGATCCGCCGCGAGGTCGATGCGCTCAAGCAGGCCGGCAAGCCGGTGGTGGTGTCGATGGGCGACCTGGCCGCCTCCGGCGGCTACTGGATCAGCATGGACGCCGACCGCATCTTCGCCGACCCGTCCACGGTCAGCGGCTCGATCGGCATCTTCGGCATGGTGCCCAACATCACCCGCACCCTGGACAAGGTCGGCGTCCATACCGACGGCGTGGGCACCACCCGCTTCGCCGGCGCGTTCGACATCAGCCGGCCGATGGATCCGGCGGTCGCGCGGACCATGCAGTCGGTGATCGAGAAGGGCTACGCCGACTTCACCGGGCGCGTGGCCGCCGCGCGCCACCAGTCGGTGGAAGCCATCGACGCGATCGCCCAGGGCCGCGTGTGGAGCGGCGCGCAGGCCAAGGAGCGCGGCCTGGTCGACGCCTTCGGCGGCCTCAAGGACGCGGTGGCCGAGGCGGCCAGCCGCGCCAAGCTGGCCGACGGCAAATACCGCCTGCGCTACGTGGAGAAGCCGGCCTCGCCGTTCGCGCAGTTCGTCTCCGGGCTTTCCGGCAGCCGCGTCGGGGCGTGGCTGCTGGGCGATTCGAGCCTGGCGCGGGTGCTGCTGGCGCGCACGCTGCCGCAGACCGAGCAGCAGCTGCAGATGGTGCAGGATGCGGCCGAGCGCGTGCGCAGCGGCCAGGCCCCGGTGCAGACGCTGGCCTACTGCTTCTGCGGCGCGGGCCTGTGACCTGGGCGCGCTGAAGGACGGGGCGGCGCTACGGTGCCGCTCCGCTCCGGCGCGCGGTAGCGCGCTCGAAGCGAGGTGATCGGGTGGACGCTGGCCGGCAGCCGCCGCCAGTCCTCGTGGCCCAGGGAAGCGGCCCGGCCGATACGAAGCCGGTCACCGGGTTGCCGGTACGCCTGTGCCTGGCCGGCCGGCACTCAGGCGCCTGTGGTGCGGTTTTTTGCGGCACCGGTTTTGCGGCATCGTTCGTCTGGATGTCCGCCATGCCTGGATGGCCGCGCTAGCGCGACCGGATGGGGGTTCCGCCGATGCTGGAGCGACGTTCCCGGTGTGGCGCCGCAGTCGGCGACGTCAGGCCCGGCCGGCATCGTCGTCGTTGGGGAGCGCCTGCAGCCCAGCGCGGCCCGCGGCAGGAAAGTGGTTCCCCCGTGCGCTCTATCGGGTGTTACGGGGATTCAGCGCGTCCGGCGAAATTGGCGGGGCGGAAGTGCCGGTATCGGATCGACCTCACCGGGAGTGATGCCTGCTGCCTCCTTCTCGCGGAGGCACCGGCCGCCAGGACGGCAGGACGTGGCGCGGCGTCGCGAGCAGCGTCCCCGGCACCCGCCATCGGCAGGCTCAGCGGCTGGCCTGGTCGATCTGCGCCGCCTGGCGCGCGGCGTCGGCGTCCACGCTCTGTTGCACGGCCTTGGCCTTGTCTAGCGGCTGCTGGATGGCGCGGCGCAGCGCCTGCGGCTCGGGCGGCCGGTCGGGGGACGGCGGTTCGGGACGGCACGCGGCCAGCAGCACGAGGCCGGCGGCGATCAGGACACGGGGCAAGCGGTTCATCGGCGCATCCCAGGGTGGGCTGTGGGTATCCTACCCGCCTCCACGGCACACCGGACCGCCCATGACTTCCTCCCGCTGGCGACTGGATGGACAGACCGCGTTCGTGACCGGCGCCAGTGCCGGCATCGGCCTGGCGGTGGCGCGCGAGCTGGCCGGGCTGGGCGCGGACCTGCTGCTCACCGCGCGCGATGCCGATGCGCTGGCGGCCGCGCGCGAGGAACTGCTGGAGGACCATCCCGGCTGCGCCATCGAGGCCATCGCCGCGGACGTGGCCGAGGAAGGCGACCGGCGCGACCTGCTGGACTGGGTGGAGGACCGCGGCGAGGGCCTGCGCATCCTGGTCAACAACGTCGGCGCCAACCTGGCGCGGGCGGCGGTGGACTACACCGAGGACGAGTGGCGCGGGTTGTTCGAGACCAACCTGTTCTCCGCCTTCGAGCTGTCGCGCTACCTGCATCCGCAGCTGGCGCGCCATGCCGGCGCGGCGGTGGTCAACGTCGGCAGCGTGGCCGGGCTGACCCACCTGCGTACCGGCGTGGTCTACGGCATGGCCAAGGCCGCGCTGGTGCAGATGAGCCGCGACCTGGCCTGCGAGTGGGCCGGCGACGGCATCCGCGTCAACGCGGTGGCGCCGTGGTACGTGCGCACGCGGCGGACCTCGGCGCTGCTGGCCGACCCGGACTACTACGAGCAGGTGATCGAGCGTACCCCGCTGGGCCGGGTCGGCGAGCCGGAGGAGGTGGCCGCGGCGGTCGCGTTCCTGTGCCTGCCGGCGGCGGCCTACGTCACGGGCCAGTGCTTGGCGGTGGACGGCGGCTTCCTCGCCTACGGGTTCTGAATCCCGCCGTCGGCGGGCGTATCCGCGCAGCCGGCGGCGCGCAGCACGGCGCTGGCCCGCTCGAAGGCCAGGCGCGCAGCATCGTGTCCGTCCGCGCCATCCGCCTCCACCCCCTCGCCGGTGTCGCCGCCGAAGCGCCAGGCCTGTTCCTGTGCGGCCGCGCGTTCGCGCCAGGCCGCGCACAGCCCGGCCTCGGGCACCGGGTCGCACTTGTCGCGCTTGACCTCGCAGGCCTGGGCACCGCCCAGGTCGCGTCCGCCGCCCAGGCCGGTGGTGCGCATGGCCACGCAGCGCGGTGGCGGCTGGTCGGTTTCGCCGAGGTAGTTCCGGCCGTCGTAGATCCGGCAGCGGTACAGCGGCGGCGGGGCTTCCCGCCGGTCGTCGTCAGCCGGGACCTGCGCGGGCGCCTCGGCCTCCGTCGCGGGCGTCGCAGGGGCTGGCGAGGCGGTGGCTGGCGAGGCAGGGGACACCGGCGTGGCGGCGACAGCCGAGGCCGGCGCGGGCGCAGGCGGAGGTGCCAGGGCCTGCACCACCTGCTTGAACTTCTGGCGGCTGCCGCGCGGGCAGGGGGCCTGTTGCACGCTGAGCCGGTCGCCGGCATCCAGGCAGCCGTACAACATCGTCGCGGCGCCGTCCCGGCCGGCCGGCGGGACGCCCGGAGCCGGGGGAGCGACCGCATCGGCAGGCGCCGTCATCGTGCGTACTTCCTGGCGGCTGCCGCGGGCGCAGCGCTCGCTCTGCAGCGACACCGCCCCCTGCGCATCGGTGCAGCGGTACAGGGTGACGGTCTGGGCGTGGACGGGCCCCGGCAGCAGCAGGGCCGGCAGGAGCAGTCGCCAAACGCGCGGGCCGGCCATCAGGTGCCGCCGCAGTCCTGCGCCAGGCGTGCGTCGATGCCGCGCTGTTCGCGCTCGATCGCGTGCTGCTCGCCCTGCAAGGCGCTGTTGTAGCGGCGGATCAGCTCCCAGCGGCGGTCCCGCAGGCGGCTGCACACCTCCTGCTGCGGCAGGGCGTGGCAGCGGTCGCGGACCTGGACGCTGCCGTAGGGGACGATGGCGCCACGGCCGCCGCCGCGCGGCGGCGGCACCGAAGGGGACGCCGGGGCGGGGCCGGACGCTGGACGGCCGGGTGCGGGGCCCCTGCCGCCGCCGCCCGGTGCGCCCGGTATCCAGGCGTAGGTCCAGGTCGGCACCCAGCGCGGATTGCCTTCGCCGTCGTCGCTGGTGTAGCGCGTGCCGTCGGGAGTGACGCATTCGTACATCGGCTGCGGCGGTGCCACCTGGACCAGGCGGACGTCGCGCGGCGCCTGCGTTGCCGCGGCGGGCGGTGGCTGTCCCGCCACCGGTGCCGGCGGATCCTTCGGGCGCGCGCTGCGCAGGACCTGCTGGCGCTGGCCGGCCGGGCACGGCACGTCCTGCACGCTGAGGGCACCGCCGGCGGCGGTGCAGCGATACAGCACCACCTCGTCGTCGGCCCGGTCGGCTGCCGTCGCCGGCAGGGCCAGCAGCAGGGCGATCAGCCAGCGGGGACGGAAGGCGCGGCGCATGCGGGCATCTTGCGGGCAAGCGCCCGGCGACGGAAGCCCGCAAGCCCCGCCGTGGGGATCAAGCGCGCAACTGCGCGCCGCTGAGGGCATCGCGGATCGGCGTGGGGCCGGCCAGCCCGCCGGTCTCGCCGTGGTCGAGCACGCCGTCGATGGCGGCCACCAGTTCCGGATCCAGCTCGTCGCGGGCATAGGCCGGCGGCATGCCGGCGAAATTGGCGCTGGTGGACACCAGCGGCCCGCCGAAGGCCTCGCACAGGGCACGCATCTGCGGATGGGCGGTGACGCGCACGGCGATGCCGTCGTGCGCCCCGGTCACCCAGCGCGGCGCGCGCGCGCTGGCCGGCAGCACCCAGGTATGCGGGCCCGGCCACTGCGCGGTGATCTCGTCCAGGCGCTCGCGCGGCACCCGTGCCAGGTCCAGCAGCGACTGCAGCTGCTCCAGCCGCGCGGCGGCCAGGATCAGTCCTTTCTCGATCGGGCGGCGCTTGGCCGCCAGCAGGCGCAGCACCGCCGCCTCGTCCATCGGATCGCAGCTCAGGCCCCAGACCGCTTCGGTGGGGCAGGCGACCAGCCCGCCGCGGCGCAGCGCGGCGACGGCCTGGTCCAGGGACAGGTCCATGACCCGGTCTCCTCGCAGGGAAAGCGCCATTGTCGCGCGGCCGGGCGTCGCCGGCACGGCCGCGCGCGGCTCAGCCGGCGGCCTTCTTCGCCACGGTCTTCTTGGCGACCTTCTTGACCGCCTTCTTGGCCACGGCCTTCTTGGCGGCCTTCTTGGCCGGCGGCGCGGCATCGGTCGCCGCCGGCGCCTTCCTGGCGGCGCTCTTCCTGGCCGGGGCCTTGGCCGCCTTGCGGCCGAAGCCCTTGCGCGCCGGCTTGCCGGTTTCCTCCAGCAGCTGGCGTGCTTCCTCCAGGCTCAGCGAGGCCGGCTCGCGGTCCTTGGGGATCTTGCCGTTGAGCGTGCCGTCGCTCAGGTACGGGCCGAAGCGCCCGTTGAGCACCTGGATGTCGCTGCCCTCGAAGGCCTTGATCACCCGGTTGCGGGCGATCTCCTCCTTCTCCTCCACCAGCGCCACGGCGCGCTCGAGCTCGATCTTGTACGGGTCGTCCTCCTTCTTCAGCGAGGCATAGGTGCTGCCGCGCTTGACGAAGGGGCCGAACCGGCCGACGCCGACGCTGACCGTCTCGCCGTTGTTCTCGCCCAGCACGCGCGGCAGCTTGAACAGCTCCAGCGCGTCCTCCAGGGAGATGGTGTAGATGCTCTGGCCGGGGCGCAGCGAGGCGAACTTCGGCTTTTCCTCGTCCTCGGCGGTGCCGATCTGCACCAGCGGGCCGAAGCGGCCGATGCGCGCGCTGACCGGGCGCCCGCTGGCCGGATCGCTGCCGAGCATGCGCACCGAACCGGCGTCGGTCTTGTCCAGGGTGTCCTTCTTGTCCTCGACCAGCTCGTGGAACGGGCCCCAGAACCGCTCCATCAGCGGCACCCACTGCTCTTCGCCGCGGCTGACCGCGTCGAGGTCGTCCTCGAGCTTGGCGGTGAAGTCGTAGTCCACGTAGCGGGTGAAGTGGCCGGACAGGAAGCGCGCCACGGCGCGGCCGACGTCGGTGGGCTTGAGCGCACGGCCCTCCATCTCGGCGTACTTGCGGGTCAGCAGGGTCTGGATGATCGAGGCGTAGGTGGACGGCCGGCCGATGCCGTACTCCTCCAGCGCCTTGACCAGCGCGGCCTCGGTGTAGCGCGGCGGCGGCTGGGTGAAGTGCTGCTCGGCGTTGATGCGCTCCAGCGGCACGCTGTCGCCGGGCTTCATCGGCGGCAGCTTGCGGCCCTCGTCCTCGTCCTCGCTGCTCTTGCTGTCCTTGCCTTCCTCGTACACCGCCAGGAAGCCGGACACGACCACCGTGGTGCCGGTGGCACGGAAACCGTGCTCGCTGCCGGCGGCCAGTTCCACGCTGACGGTGTTGAGCGTGGCCGGGATCATCTGGCAGGCCACCGCCCGCTTCCACACCAGCTCGTACAGGCGGCGCTCGTCGTCGGACAGGAAACGCGCCACCTGCGAGGGCGTGCGCAGCGCGCTGGTCGGGCGGATCGCCTCGTGCGCCTCCTGGGCGTTCTTGGACTTGGTGTGGTAGGCGTTGGGCTGGTCGGGCAGCGAGCCGGTGCCGTAGTCGCGGGCGATCACGTCGCGGATCTCGGCCACGGCCTCCTGCGAGAGGTTCACCGAGTCGGTACGCATGTAGCTGATCAGGCCGACCGTGCCTTCCTCGCCCAGGGTCACGCCCTCGTACAGCTTCTGCGCCACCTGCATGGTCTTGCGGGTGGTGAAGCCGAGCTTGCGCGAGGCCTCCTGCTGCAGGGTGGAGGTGGTGAACGGCGGCGCCGGGCGGCGCTTGCGCTCCTTGCTGGTGACGTCGGTGACGTGCAGGCGGCCCTGGGCGGCCTGCTGGATGCGCAGGCGCGCGGCTTCGGCGCCCTCGCCGTCGGTGAGGGTGAACTGCTCGACCTTGGCGCCGTCGAGCTTGACCAGGCGCGCGCTGAACGGCTGCGCCGGATGGCTGCACTCGGCGCTGACGGTCCAGTACTCGCGGGCCTTGAAGGCCTCGATCTCCTCCTCGCGCTCGACGATCATGCGCAGCGCCGGCGACTGCACGCGCCCGGCCGACAGGCCCGCCTGCACCTTGCGCCACAGCACCGGGGAGAGGTTGAAACCGACCAGGTAGTCCAGCGCGCGGCGCGCCTGCTGGGCATCGACCAGATGGTCGGCGATCGCGCGCGGGCGGGTCATCGCCTCGCGGATCGCGCGCGGGGTGATCTCGGTGAACACCACCCGGTGCAGCGGCCGGCCCTCGAGCAGGCCGCGCTCCTTGAGGATCTCGGCGATGTGCCAGCTGATCGCCTCGCCCTCGCGGTCCGGGTCGGTCGCCAGGAAGATGTCCTCGGCGGCCTTGGCCGCCTTGGCGATGGCGTCGACGTGCTTCTCGTTGCGCTCGATCAGCTCGTAGCGCATGGCGAAGCCGTGGTCCGGGTCCACCGCGCCCTCCTTCGGCACCAGGTCGCGCACGTGCCCGTAGGACGCCAGTACCTGGAAGTCCTTGCCGAGGTACTTGTTGATCGTCTTGGCCTTGGCGGGCGATTCGACGATGAGCAGATGCTTGGGCATGGTGGGGGCAGCGCGCAGAAGGAGGGAGTGGGACGTGTATACGGGGGGCGGTGCACGGCGAGGTGAACGCGCCGCGGTGCCGGCCACATAGACGGCGACGCCCGGAGAATCCGATTCCCCGGGCGTCTGCCTGAACCCATTATAGTCAAATCACGGCCGGCGCCGGGCTGTCAAGGCATGCGGCCTGCGCACCGGGCGCGGCGGCGGCAACGCCGGCGGGCACCGGCGCGGCCCGGCGATGCCCGGCGATGCCCGGCCTGGCTGGTCAATGGACCGGCTCGGGCTCGTCCAGGAACATCTGGGTTTCCATCCAGGCGTAGGCGGCCTCGGCGCCGGGCTGGTTGAACAGCACCATCAGCACCACCCACTTCAGGTCGTCCAGGTCCAGCTCGTCCTGGTCCAGGGCCATGGCGCGGTCGACCACCAGCTCGCGCTGGTCGGCCGAGAGGATGCCGTGCTGCTCCAGGAACAGCAGGAACCCGCGCGATTCGGTGTCCAGGCGGTCCAGCTCGGCGCCGTGGTAGACCCGCACCGGGCCGTCCACGCGCGCGGGGGCCAGTTCCGGGCGCTGCTCGGCGAGCGCGTCGAGCCAGTCGAAGGCCTTGCTGATTTCCGCGGGGCTGAAGCCGGCCTGGATGAGGCCGTTCTGGAGGGAGTCGCGATCGCGGATCAGGTCCGCGTCCTCGGAGAAATAGTGTTCGAACAGGTACAGCAGGACGTCCAGAATGCTCTCTTTCATTGCCCCTCGGCCTGCGTCGCGCGGACGCTGTGGAGGTGGAGAAACTAGGGTGCGCGCTGGTAGCGCCCGTGGGCGGCCGCCACCTTTCCATCCAGTTCCATGGCCAGCAGCATGGAGGACAGCCGGGCGGGCGTCAATCCGGTGCGCCCGACCAGTTCGTCCATACCGGTTGGGTCGTGTCCGAGGGCCGACCACAAGCGGTTGTAGTCGGGATCGGCCGTCGCGGCGGCGGGAACGGCGGCGTGCGGCGCCGCTCCGTCGCCCTGAATGGGGCCGGGCGGGGGCGTAGCGCGTTAACGCGGCGGCCATGTCCTCCAGCACCTGGTCCGGGGTTTCCACCAGGGCGACCCCGTCGCGGATCAGGCGGTGGCAGCCGCGGGCCATGGGATTGTGGATCGAGCCGGGCAGGGCGAAGACCTCGCGCCCGGCCTCGGCGGCCAGCCGCGCGGTGATCAGCGCGCCCGAGCGCAACGCCGCCTCGACCACCACGGTGCCCAGCGCCAGGCCGGCCAGGATCCGGTTGCGGGCCGGGAAGTGCGCCGCGCGCGCGGCGGTGCCGGGCGGGTGCTCGCTGACCAGCGCGCCGTGGGCGGCGATCGCCTCGCGCAGGCCGGCATGGTGGCGCGGATAGGCCAGGTCCGGGCCGGTGCCGAGCACCGCCACGGTCGGATGCCCGGCCTCCAGCACGGCGCGGTGCGCGGCCGCATCGATGCCCGCGGCCATGCCGCTGGCCACGCACCATCCGGTATGGGCGAAGGCGAGGGCGAACAGACGCGCGTTGGCCAGGCCGCCGGCGGTGGCGGCGCGGGCGCCGACCACCGCCAGCTGCGCCCGCCACAGCAGCGCCGGGTCGCCCTCGACGAACAGCGCCAGCGGCGGCTGCGGCGCGGCGGCCAGCAGCGGCGGGAACTGCGGTGCCCGCCAGCCGATCAGGTGGTGGCCGGGGAGGTCCAGCCACGCCCGCCCGAGGGCGGCGCGTTCGCGGTCCGGCGTGCCCAGGCGGGCGATCTGGCGCGCGTCCAGGCCGGCCTCGCGCCAGGCGGCGGGGCCGGCACGCCAGGCGGCGGCCGGCGCGGCGTGGCATTCCAGCAAACGCAGGCGGGGTGCGGCCGCCCCGCCGGCCAGGACCAGGGCGAGCAGGGCGTGGGTGTCGTCGCGGCCGGGATCGAGGGCGGGTTCCATCCGGCCGAGCCTGGCGCGGATGCGACGAGGGCGCCCTCGGGCGCCCTCGCATTCACCTGTCGGGGATTTCCGGCCTCACTGCGGCAACGGTGCGTCGTCCGGCGAGCGGCCCTGGTAGCCGACCTTGACCGGCTTGACGCCCTTCATCACCAGGGCATAGCTGACCTTGTCGAAGGTACGGAACACCATCGCATGGGCCGCGTATTCCTCCGGCAGCTTCACCGTGCCGCTGCCGGCCGTGTAGCCGGCGTTGGCGCGCGAGAACCGGTGGTGGCCGACGCGGTCGTTGACGTACGAGCTCTGGTTCCACAACGAGAACACCGTGCCGTTGTCCACGCCGTCGCGGGCGCCCACGGACAGGGCGATCACGTCGCGCGGGCCGCCGGAGGTGAAGGTGTCGGCCACGGCCAGCACGCGCCCGTCCGCCGCCAGGGCCTGCGCCGAGGGCGGGTGCGGGATGAACTGCAGGTCGTAGGGATGGGCCTGCACCGGCACGATGCGGTCGCCGGCACGGACCTCGCGGCCGCTGTCCTCCAGGCGCAGCGAGACGCTGTCCAGGCCTTCGCCCACGCTCGGCACGATGGTGCCGACGTTGACCTGGGCCAGCTCGTAGCCGAGCAGCTCGTGGCGCTCGTCCGGGGCCATGAAGGACTTCCAGAGGTTGCCGCTGCCGGGCGTGAGCGAGCCGTCGGCGTTCAGGTCCTCGTTCGGGCGCGGATGCGCGTAGCGCACGGTGGGCCGCACCACGGCGTAGCGCTGGCCGGGACGGGCGTCGTGCAGGTTGGCGACGTAGGCGAGCTGGCCGGCGCTGGCGCGCAGGCGGTTGTCCTCCAGGCCGACCACGTAGGGCAGCTGGCGGAAGCTCTCGTCGGTGATGCTCAGGTTCTTCAGGAACGGCTCGACCTCGGCCAGCGGAATGGCGTCGATCGGCGCTTCCTGGCGCGGGCCGGGGGCGATCTCGCCCTTGGCGACCCGGTCCAGGTAGGCCAGGCTGAGCACGTCGCCCGGATAGATCAGGTGCGGGTTGGCGACCTGCGGATTGGCCTGCCAGATCTCCGGCCACAGCCAGGGCTTGCCCAGGAAGCGGCCGGCGATGCCCCACAGGGTGTCGCCCTTGCGTACCACGTAGGTGTCCGGGTGCTCGCCGGCGGTCGTGGCCGCGGCGTAGGTCGCCACGGTCAGGGCCGCCACGGCGACGACCGTGCGGAGTCGTTTAAACATGCGGATTCAGCCTGATTCCCCAACAGGTGGGCGCACTATAGTGCACAACACCTCCGGCCGCACAAGCGGTCGCGCTAGAATTGAGACCCTTGCCGGAAGACGCCGGCGCCCCCATAGAGGGAGAACCATGGCACTTCTTCCCATTCTCGAATTTCCCGACCCCCGCCTGCGCACCCACGCGGCACTGGTCGAGCCGGGCGAAATCACCGGCGCGCCGTTCCAGCAGCTGCTGGACGACATGTTCCAGACCATGTACGAAGCCCCGGGCATCGGCCTGGCCGCCACCCAGGTGGACGTGCACAAGCGCTTCATGGTCATCGACGTGAGCGAGGGGAAGGACGCTCCGCGGGTGTTCATCAATCCGCAGATCGTCGAGCGCCAGGGCGGCCAGGTCTACCAGGAGGGCTGCCTGTCCGTGCCCGGCATCTTCGCCGACGTGACCCGCGCCGACACCATCACCGTGCGCTACCTGGACCGCCAGGGACAGCCGCAGGAGCTGACCACCGACGGCCTGCTGGCGGTGTGCGTGCAGCACGAGATCGACCACCTGGAAGGCAAGCTGTTCATCGACTACCTGTCCCCGCTCAAGCGCGAGATGGTGCGCAAGAAGCTGGCCAAGCAGCGCAAGCACGTCGCCTGATCCGGGGCGGTCCGCTCCTCCTCCGGCCGTCCGCCGCAGCCCGTGGCGGGCGGCCGTTTCGTCACGACCGGTCGCCCGGTCCCCCGACTTCCGAGCGCCGATGAGAATCGTCTTTGCCGGTACCCCCGACTTCGCCGTGCCCGCCCTGCGCGCGGCCGCCCGCCACAACGAGGTGGTGGCGGTTTACACCCAGCCGGACCGCCCGGCCGGCCGCGGCCGCGGCCTGGCCGCCTCGCCGGTCAAGCGCGAGGCCGTCGCCCGCGGCATCCCGGTGTACCAGCCGCAGACCCTGCGCGACGAAGCGGCGCAGCAGGCGTTACGCGCGCTGGCGCCGGACCTGCTGGTGGTGGTCGCCTACGGGCTGATCCTGCCCCGGGCGGTGCTGGCCATCCCGACCCAGGGCTGCTGGAACGTGCATGCCTCGCTGTTGCCGCGCTGGCGCGGCGCCGCGCCGATCCAGCGCGCGATCGAGGCCGGCGATGCCGAGACCGGCGTGTGCCTAATGCAGATGGAGGCCGGCCTGGACACCGGCCCGGTGCTGCTGGCCATCACCACCGACATCGACGCCGAGGAGACTGGCGGCCAGCTCCACGATCGCCTGGCCGAGCTCGGTGCGCAGGTGCTCGCCGACGGGCTGGGCCTGCTGCGCGCCGGCCTGGCGCCGCGGCCGGTGCCGCAGCCGCAGGACGGGGTCACCTACGCCCACAAGCTCGACAAGCACGAGGCCCGGCTGGACTGGGGCCAGCCGGCCGAGGTGCTGGCGCGCAAGGTGCGCGCCTTCGATCCGTGGCCGGTGGCCGAGGCCGAGGTGGCCGGCGAGCGCCTGCGCATCCACGGCGCGGTGGCGGTTCCCGGACACGACGGCGCGGCGCCCGGCACGGTGCTGGCCGCTTCCCGGGCCGGCATCGACATCGCCTGCGGGCGCGGCGCGCTGCGCCTGCTCGCGGTCCAGCGCGACGGCGGCAGGACGATCACCGCGGCCGACTACCTCAACGCCCGCCGCGACCTGCCGGTCGCCGGTTGACCATGATGGCGCCCACTTCCCCGCTGGCACCGGGCGTTGCGGTGCGCGTGGCCGCCGCGCACGTGCTCGGCGCGGTGGTGGGCAAGGGGCGTTCGCTGAAGGCCGAACTGGCCGCCGCCCTGCCACGGCTGGACGATCCCCGCGACCGCGCCCTGGCCGAGGCGATCTGCCTGGCCGGCGTGCGCCGGCATGCCGCCTATGCCGCGGCGCTCAGGCAATGGCTGTCGCGCCCGCCGGGCCGCGGCGATGCCGACCTGCTCGGCCTGCTGCTGGCGGGATTCGCCCAGCTCGACGGTCTCGGCCTGGCGCCGCACGCGGCGCTGTCGGCCACGGTCGAGGCCGCGCGCGCGCTTGGCCGCACCCGCCAGGCCGGCCTGGTCAACGCGGTGCTGCGGCGCCTGCAGCGCGAGGGCCTGCCCGGGCTGCCGCCGGAAGCCGGCTGGCCGGCCTGGCTGGTGCGGGAGATCGGCCAGGCCTGGCCGGCCCAGGCCGGGGACGTGTTCCGGGCCAGCGCCCTGCCCGCGCCGATGTGGTTGCGCGTCAACCGGCGCCTGGCCACGCCCGCGGACTACGTGCAGGCGCTGGCGCAGGCCGGCGTGGCGGGCCGCTGCGTGGACGGCTTCGCCGATGCCGTGCTGCTCGACGTGCCGGTGGCCGTGGCGGCGCTGCCCGGCTTCGCCGAGGGGCGGGTCTCGGTCCAGGACGGCTCGGCGCAGCAGGTGGCCGATGCGCTGGCTCCCGGGCGCGGTGCGCGCGTGCTCGACGCCTGCGCCGCCCCGGGCGGCAAGGCGGCGCACCTGCTCGAGCGCGATCCCTCGCTGCGCCTGACCGCGCTGGACGTGGATGCGCGCCGCCTGCAGCGGGTGGCCGAGACCCTGTCGCGCACCGGCACGGCCGCGGAACGGCTGGTGGCCGCCGATGCCGGGACGCCGCGGGCGTGGTGGGACGGCGTGCCCTTCGATGCGGTACTGCTGGATGCGCCGTGCTCGGCCACCGGCGTGGTGCGGCGCCAGCCGGACGTGCTGCTGCACCGGCGCGCCTCGGACCTGGACGCGCTGACCGCGCTGCAGGCGCGCCTGCTCGATGCCGCCTGGCAGGTGCTGCGGCCCGGCGGCGTGCTGCTGTATTCCACCTGCTCGCTGCTGCCGCGCGAGAACGCCGGCCAGGTGCAGGCCTTCCTCGCCCGCACGCCCGATGCCGAGCCCGAGCCGCTGGCGCCGGCGTTCGGCCACGCCTCCGGCGCGGGCCGCCAGCGCCTGACCGGGGAGCAGGCCGCCGACGGCTTCTTCTATGCGCGGCTGCGGCGTCGCGACTGACCGCTATCATCGGTGCATGTCGAAGCCGGCCCGGTCCACGGAGGGAAGGACACACCACGGCCATGCCGGCGCTGGCCCGGGAGGCCGCGCGTGCCCCTGATCCGCCTGATCAGCCGCGACAACGGTGTCGGCCTGAGCCAGGACCTGGCATTGATGGCCGAGGCGTTGCGCCGCCTGCGCCCCCAGGCGCAGGTGCAGGTGCTGGGATTCGGCAGCGGCGCCGCGCGGGTGTGGCTGCAGGGCCTGCGCCCGCGCCTGCAGCGGCCGGCGGAGCTGCAGATCTTCCTGGAACGGGTCTATCCGTCCTGCCTGGCCGCGGGGCGCCGCAACGTGCTGGTGCCCAATCCGGAATGGTTCCAGCCGCGCTGGGCGCGCTGGCTGCCGCGTTTCGATGCGGTGTGGTGCAAGAGCCACCAGGCCGAGAGCGTCTTCGCGCCGTTCGGCCGTCCCTGCCGCTACGTCGGCTTCACCAGCCAGGATCCCTACGAGCCGCAGGTGCCGCGGCAGCGCCGCTTCTTCCACCTGGCCGGCCACAGCTCGGCCAAGAACACCGACCTGGTGTTGCAGCTGTGGGCGCGGCATCCGGAGTGGCCGCCGCTGACCGTGGTGCAGGACGCACGCAAGGCGGTGGCGGTGGACCTGCCCAACGTCGAGCAGCACACCGGCTACATGCCGGCTTCGCTCCTGCGCACCCTGCAGAACAGCCACCTGTTCCACCTGTGCCCCTCGCGGGTGGAGGGCTTCGGCCATTACCTGATGGAGGCCCTCGGTGCCGGCGCGATCGTGCTGGCCACCGACGGGGCACCGATGAACGAGCTGGTCACGCCGCAGCGCGGGCTGCTGATCCCGGTCGAGGGCCAGGCCGCCGACAACCTCGGCGTGCGCTATCGCGTGGAGGCCGCGGCGCTTGAGCGTACGATCGAGCGTGCGCTGGCGCTGGACGAGGCGCGGATCGGCGCGCTTTCCGCCGCCGCCAGGGCGTTCTTCCTCGAGCATGACCGGCAGTTCCGCCTGCGTCTGGAAGGCGCCTTGCAGGCCGCCGGGGTGATGCCCGGCGGTGCCGCGATTGAGGCGGCGTTGGGGGGACAGCCGGGACAATGCGGCCCATGACGACCGCGCAGCTCCCCACGACCGGCCAGGCATGGCCATGGCAAGGCAAATCGCAGGTAATCGCTTCGCTGGCCCTGTTCCTGTTCGGCCTGTGCGCGGTGTCCATGCCCAGCGGCATGTTGCCGTTCGGGGCGCTGCTGCTGGGCACCAGCGTGGCGACGGCACGGTCGCTGTGGCGGATCGCCCCGCCGCAGCGGCGCGCCCTGCGCTGGACCCTGTGGCTGTCCGTGGCGGTGGTCGTGCTGGCGCTGTTCTCGTCCTGGCGATGGGACCTGGGCCTGCACGTGGTGGAAAAGCGCACGCGCTTCCTGGCCCTGCCGTGGGCGGCGTTGTGGGCCTGCGCGCTGGCGCCGGATCCGCGCTGGTTGTGGCGTGGTGCGGTCGCCGGCATCTGGGCCGCCCTGGGGGTGGCGCTGGTGCAGGTGCTCGCGCTGGGCATGCCGCGGGCCGACGGCTGGAACAACGCGATCGTGTTCGCCGACGTCACCGTGGGCCTGGCCGTGCTCGCGGCCCTGCTGGTCGCCGATGCCCCGCGCATCCGCCTGGCGACCCTGGTCGCGGCACTGGCGACGATCGTCCTCAGCGGCAGCCGCGGGGCCCTGCCCGCGATGGCGCTGCTGCTGGTGGTGATGGTGTGCACCGCGCCCTGGCGGACCCTGGCGGTGCGCCTGGGGCTGCTGGTCGGTGCGGTGGCGCTGGCGACGGCCCTGCTGGTGGGCGTGCCCGACCTGGCGCGGCAGGCGCGCATCACCGAGCTGCGCCAGGACATGTCGCGCCTGGAGCGGGGCGACGATAACTCCTCCACCGGCGCACGCCTGGAACGCCTGCAGGTGGCCGGCAGGACCGTGCTCGACCATCCGCTGACCGGGGTGGGCATCGGCCAGTTCGACAGCGCCATGCAGCGCTACGTGCCCGAATGCAGGTTGCCGCAGGTCGCGCGCTGCCACCTGGGGCATGCCCACAACGACCTGGCCGAGTGGGGCGCCACGCAGGGCCTTCCGGGCGCGGCGCTGCTGGTGCTGGTGTACGCGGTGCCGTTGGTGTGGTTCCTGCGCGCCTGGCGGCGCGGCCCGTGGCGGGGGGTCCGCGGCACCGCGCCGGCCGGGCTGATGCTGGTGGCGGTGTTCGCGCTGTGCGGGCTGACCCAGTCGATGTTCGCCCACCAGCTCGCGGCCAGCTTCTACAGCGTCGCGGTCGGCGTGCTGGCCGGCCTGTCGCTGCAGGCGATGCAGCGCGCCGCGCTCACCCGCGCACCGGGTCGGACACCGGCTGGCCGTGCTGGAGCAGCCACAGCATGATCGCCTTCTGGCGCACGTAGTTGGCGCGCACGTAGGCATAGACCAGCCCGCGCCAGCCGTCCAGGAAACCGAGACGGAACACGTAGCCGCGCCAGAAGCGCCAGGCCGGCGCCAGCACCAGCTTGCCCCAGGTGGCGCGCCGGCCGCGGGCGAAGTCGTGCTCGGCCATCATCCGCGCGTAGCGCTCGGTCTTGGCCAGCTGCTGCTGCAGGGAGCGGTAGGGGAAGTGCAGCAGGTCGCCGGGCAGGTCGCGCACCGGGCCGTCCACGCGGGCCGCCTCGTGGATCTCGCGGCTGCCGCGCCAGCCGCCGCGCCGGCGGTCGAACAGGCGCAGCACCCGGTCGGGATAGGCGTTGCCATGGCGCAGGAACCTGCCGAAGTAGTCCGACAGGCGCGCGAAGCGGTAGCCGGCAGCGCCGGCGAAACCGCCGTCGCGGGCCCGCAGGATCGCCGCGCGCAGGGTGTCGTCGATGCGCTCGTCCGCGTCCAGGCACAGCACCCAGTCGTGGCCGGCCTGGGCCACGGCGAAGGCCTTCTGGCTGCGGTAGCCGTCGAAGGGGCGGTGCAGCACGGTGGCGCCGAAGGTGGCGGCGATGGACGGGGTGGCGTCGGTGGAGCCCGAATCGACCACGACGATCTCGTCGCAGAAGTCCAGCGAGCGCAGGCAATCGCCGATGCGATCGGCTTCGTTGAACGCGATAATGCAGGCCGAGACGCAAGGCCGTTCGCCGCGGGCGGTCGTTGAGGATGGAGTGTCGATGGCCGGGTACCTGCTGTTCGCGACGGAGCGTTATGCGCTGCCTATTCTGGCGCCAGTGGCCCGCGCCCTGCACGCCGCCGGCCAGCCGGTGGCGGCGTGGTTCGAAGGCGGCGCCGCCGGCGCGCGCCTGGACGGCGTGGAAGGCATCGGCCTGCGCCAGGCGCTGGCGATGCGGCCGCGCGCGGTGCTGAGCGCGGCCAACTGGGTGCCGACCTTCGTGTCCGGCGTCAAGGTGCAGCTGTTCCATGGCTTCAACGTGCAGAAGCGTGCGGACGGCCGCGGCCACTTCCGCGTGCGCGGCCTGTTCGACCTGTACTGCACGCAGGGACCGGCCACCACCGCGCCGTTCCAGGCCCTGGCCGCCGAGGATGGGCATTTCGCGGTCACCGAGACCGGCTGGCCCAAGCTCGACCCGCTGTTCCGCGACGACGGCGGCGCCAGCGCGGCGCTGCGCGCCCCGGCCGCGGGGCGGCCGGTGATCCTGTTCGGCTCGACCTTCACCGAGCGCCTCAGCGCCGCGCCGGTGCTGTACGAGGAGATCGCCGCCGACATCGCCCGCGGCGAACGCTACTGGCTGCTGACCCTGCATCCCAAGTGCGCGCCGGAACTGTTCGACCGCTACCGCGCGCTGGCCGGCACGAACGCGCGTTTCGTCGAGCCCGAGCAGGTGATGGCCGCGCAGCGCGCCGCCGACGTGCTGGTCTCGGACACCTCCTCGATCGTGTCCGAGTTCGTGGTCCAGCACAAACCGGTGGTGACCTTCCGCAACCGCGTGCCGCAGCCGCACATGATCGATTTCGCCGATCCGGCGCTGCTGCCGGCGATGCTGGCGCGCGCGCTGGCGCCGGAGCCGGCGCTGATGGCCGAGATCGTGCGCTATGCCGACTGGATCCATCCGTACCGCGACGGCCGCTCGTCGGAGCGGGTGATCGCGGCCACCGAGGCGTTCATCGCCGCCGGGGGCGCCGCGCGCCTGCGCCGCAAGCCGCCGGGCGCCCTGTGGCGGCGCCTGCAGATCCGCCGCGAGCTGGGCTACTGGGGGCCGGGGGCGCGGTGACGGTGCCGGCGTGGCGGCCGGGACCGCGCCGCGTGGCGCTGGCGTGTATCGCTTCCACCCGGTCGGGGCGGAGCGCGCTTGCCGGGAGTCGGGATCGTCCGGATCGGGATGGGGATCGCCTCGCCGTGCCCGGGCCACCCGCCGGTCGGCGTCGCATTCCGCGGTGGATGCGTGACGGCGCGGTGTTCCCGTCCGGATTCTCGTCCGGACGGGGATCCGCGACCGGCGCGACGCCCTGAGCGCGCGCCGCCGGCGCACAAGGGCAGGCTTCCGGCCGACGGGTGCCGCGGATGCGTGCCCCGCGTCGCGACGCAACGGCTCAGTGCGAGCCGTGCAGCAGCGCGTCCACGTCCAGCTGGTGGCCGGCGCGTGCGGCCTTGGTGCGCAGGTACTGCTCGTTCTCATGAGTGATGCGCCCGGTGACCGGGATCCGCTCGACCACGTCGATTCCGGCCGCACGCAGGCGCTCGACCTTGGAGGGATTGTTGGTCAGCAGCCGCACCCGGGCGATGCCCAGGGCGCGCAGCATGGCCACCGCGGCGCCGTAGCGGCGCTCGTCGGCGCCATAGCCGAGCTGGGCGTCGGCATCGATGGTGTCCAGGCCGTCGTGCTGGTAGCCGTAGGCACGCATCTTCGAGGCGATGCCGGTGCCGCGGCCCTCCTGGTCCAGATACACCAGCACGCCGCCGCCCAGCGCGCGCAGCGCCACCAGGGCGTTGCGCAACTGGTCGCCGCAGTCGCACTTGAGTGAGCCGAACAGGTCGCCGGTCAGGCACGAGGAATGCACGCGCACCGGCACCGGGCGCGACGGATCCGGTTGGCCGACCACCACCGCGACCTGGTCGCGCTGGGCCACGCCGCCACGGAACACCACGAACTCGGCCGGGCCGGCTTCGCGCAGCGGCACCGGCGCGCGCGCGACAATCTCGTAGCTGCGCGTGGCACTGGCGCCGCCTTCGGCCAGCTCGTCCAGGGTCAGGCGGCTGCAGCCCTCGAAGGCATCGCCGGCCGCGACGTCCGCCTCGAGCACCGCCGGCAGCAGCAGGCCCAGCCGCGCCAGTTCGGCCGCGGCGCGGTCGAGCACGTCGCCGGGCTGCCATTCGGTTGGGGCGAGGCCATCGCGGCGATAGGCCAGGCCGGCCAGGTCGGGCAGGTCGCGCCCGGCCAGGGCGATGCGCGCGCCCTCGGGCGCCTGCAGGCCCAGCGTGCCGGCGCGGACCGCGGTCAGGAACAGGTAGTGGCGGCCGCCGGCGGCGCGGGCGAAGGCGGCGTAGCCCTGCGGGCTGGTGCTGTCCAGCGCCATCACCGCCCGGCGCGTGCCGGTGCCGTCGTCCAGCAGCACCGGCCGCCCCGCGCGCAGCTCGGATACCGCGCGCTCGCAGCGGATCGCGGCGGGAATGCCGAAGGGGGAATCGGGCGTGTGCGGGGATGGATCGACGGACATGGAACACCAGATGGCGACGGGAGCGGCCGGCCGCAAGGCGATGCGTCCGGCATGCCATTGTCGTGGCAGGCGGCGGATCGGCCAAACCCCGCGGCCGGGAAACTGCGTGCCGGCCGCTTCAGTGGGGATGGCGGGCGGTGGCGTAGGGATTGGCTTCGCCGCTGCCGGGCGGGCGCAACGTATAGCGCTTGTAGGTCCACTGGTACTGGGCGGGATCGCGCCGGGCGATGCGCTCGATCTGCGCGCTGAGCGCGGCCACGGCGGTATCCAGGTCCGGGTCCAGCATCGCCGCCGGCGCCGGCTCCACGTGCAGGGCGAAGCGCATCGGCCCGATCCGTTCGCACCAGGCCAGCAGCACGGTGGCGCCGGTATGCTGGGCCAGGCGGGTGAGCAGGGTCATGGTCAGCGCCTGCACGCCGAAGAACGGCACGAACACGCCGTCGCCGGCCTTGGGCTGCTGGTCGGGCAGGATGCCCACCGCGCCGCCGGCCCTGACCGCCTTGAACAGCTGCCGCACCGCCGGTCCCTCGGCGCGCACCTGGTGGATGTTCGCGGCCGCGCCGCGCACGCGGCGCAGGAAGGCATCGCCCACCGGCGAGGCCGGCGCCTTGTAGACGATGGTCACCGGGCCGCGTTCGGACAGCCACTGGTTGAGCAGCTCCCAGTTGCCGAAGTGCGGCGCGGCCACGATCACCCCGCGCCCGGCGGCCAGCGCGGCGTCGTACACCGCCTGGCCGTGGCGCTCGACCAGGCAGTGGGCCAGGTTCCAGGCCGGCGGCCGCGACCACAGGCGCAGCGTCTCCATCGCCTGGCGGGCGGTGGAGCGCAGCACGGCACGGCGCAGCGCCTCGCGCTCGGCGGGCGCCAGTTGCGGATAGGCCAGTTCCAGGTTGCGCCGGGTCACCCGGCTCTCGCGGGCGTCGATCGCCCGCCACAGCCAGGCCAGCGCATCGGCCAGCGCGGCCAGCAGCGGCCATGGCAGGCGGGCGAACAGCCAAGCCAGGCGGTACAGCAGGCCCGCGGTGGATTCCGGTTTCATCGGCGAAGTTTAACGGCTATAACCGCGCGGTCCGCCGCCGCCAGGAGCCGTCCATGCTGTCGTTGATCCAGCGCGTCACCCATGCCCGCGTCGAGGTCGAGGGAAGCCCGGTCGGCGCCATCGGCCCGGGCCTGCTGGCGCTGGTGGGGGTGCAGCCGGACGACGGCGAGACCCAGGTGCAGCGCATGGCCGAGCGGCTGCTGGGCTACCGCGTGTTCGCCGACGAGACCGGGCGCATGAACCGCTCGCTGGCCCAGGCCGGCGGCGGCCTGCTGCTGGTCAGCCAGTTCACCCTGGCCGCGGACACGTCCTCGGGCATGCGGCCCGGCTTCAGCACTGCCGCCGCGCCGCCGGCGGCTGAACGCCTGTTCAACCGTCTGGTCGCGCTGTGCCGGGAAAAGCACGGCGGCGGGGTGGAAACGGGCCGTTTCGGTGCCCATATGCTGGTGAGCCTGGTCAACGATGGCCCGGTCACCTTCCTGCTGAAGACCTGAGCGGTACCCCGCCGGGAACGGAAGGCGGCCCGGCTGGTATAATGCTAGGTTCTCTTTATCCCAACCGCCGGTGGCGCGAGCATCCATGGCCAACGAACGTCCTGCCCAATCCGAAATCAAGCAACTGATCAGCAAGGGCCTGGAACAGGGCTACCTGACGTATGCCGAGGTAAACGACCATCTGCCCGACGACATCGTCGATCCGGAGCAGATCGAAGACATCATCGGCATGATCAACGGCATGGGCATCGATGTCCATGAAGTCGCCCCCGACGCCGAGACCCTGCTGCTCAACGACGGCAACACCGGCAACCGCGAGGTCGACGACACCGCCGCCGAGGAAGCCGCCGCCGCGCTGACCGCGCTCGACACCGAGGGTGGCCGCACCACCGACCCGGTGCGCATGTACATGCGCGAGATGGGCACGGTCGAGCTGCTGACCCGCGAGGGCGAGATCGCCATCGCCAAGCGCATCGAGGAAGGCCTGGGCCAGGTGCAGGCCGCGCTGGGCACGTTCCCGGCCTCGGTCGAGCGCCTGCTCGCCGACTTCGAGCTGCACAAGGAAGGCAAGAAGCGCCTGCCGGAAGTGGTGGTCGGCTTCAACGACCTGGTCGAGGAGGAGCCGGCCCCGGTCGTGGCCGCGGCCGTCGACGAAGGCGAGGCGGATGCCGAAGTCGAGGAGGACGCCGACGAGGACGAGGACGACGTTGCCAGCGACGAGGACACCGGTCCGACCGGCCCGGACCCGGCCGAGGTGGCGGCGCGCATGGAGTCGCTGGCCGACCTGCTCGCCAAGTTCAAGAAGGCCCAGGCCAAGCACGGCTCCGAGAACAAGAGCGTGGCCAAGCTGCGCCAGGACATGGCCGACGTGTTCGTCACCCTGAAGCTGCCGCTGCCGCTGACCGACGAGCTGGTCAGGCAGCTGCGCGACGTGATGACCGAGATCAAGGAGCGCGAGCGCAAGGCGCTGCACCTGGCCACGGCGGTGGCCGGCATGCCGCGCAAGGATTTCCTGCGGACCTGGGAAGGCAACCAGACCAACCTGGAGTGGGTGGACGACGCGCTCAAGCGCAAGCAGAAGTGGTCCTCCTCGCTGCGCGAGGTCAAGGATCAGATCGTGGGCGAGCAGCAGTCGATCATCGACCTGGAGAAAGCCAACTACCTGACCCTGGCCGAGATCAAGGACATCAACCGCGCCATGGCCTATGGCGAGGCCAAGGCGCGCAAGGCCAAGAAGGAGATGGTCGAGGCCAACCTGCGCCTGGTGATCTCCATCGCCAAGAAGTACACCAACCGCGGCCTGCAGTTCCTGGATCTGATCCAGGAGGGCAACATCGGCCTGATGAAGGCGGTGGACAAGTTCGAGTACCGCCGCGGCTACAAGTTCTCGACCTACGCCACCTGGTGGATCCGCCAGGCGATCACCCGCTCGATCGCCGACCAGGCGCGCACCATCCGCATCCCGGTGCACATGATCGAGACGATCAACAAGCTCAACCGCATTTCCCGGCAGATGCTCCAGCAGTACGGCCGCGAGGCCACCCCGGAGGAGCTGGCCAAGGAAATGGACATGCCCGAGGACAAGATCCGCAAGGTGATGAAGATCGCCAAGGAGCCGATCTCGATGGAGACCCCGATCGGCGACGACGAGGACTCGCACCTGGGCGACTTCATCGAGGACACCAACGTGGAGTCCCCGATCGAGGCCACCACCAACACCAACCTGATGGAGACGGTGCGCGAGGTGCTGGCCGGGCTGACCCCGCGCGAGGCCAAGGTGCTGCGCATGCGCTTCGGCATCGACATGAATACCGACCACACCCTGGAAGAGGTCGGCAAGCAGTTCGACGTCACCCGCGAGCGTATCCGCCAGATCGAGGCCAAGGCGCTGCGCAAGCTGCGCCACCCGAGCCGCTCCGAGCAGCTGCGCTCGTTCCTGGACATCGACTGACCGTCGCCCCGCGCGATGGCGGCATGCCGCGAAAGCCCCGCCGTGCCGGCGGGGCTTTTTTCTTGGCGCCGCCAACTGGCCGCCGTCGTCCGGGTTCCACTACACTTGCGCCCCTTGCGGGCCTATAGCTCAACGGTTAGAGCAGAGGACTCATAATCCTTTGGTTCCAGGTTCGAATCCTGGTGGGCCCACCAATAAAATCAACAACTTAAGTTGTTTTAATCCGTTGTTGAGGTGTGCGAAAACAGCCATCGGTACACTTCCGGTACACTCCGGAACAGGAGACCTTACATGGCGACCATCGCAAAGACCGCCTCTGGCACGTGGAAAGCCCTCATCCGCAAGACCGGATGGCCCGTTACTATCAAGACCTTCCGCACCAAGCGTGATGCAGAGGATTGGGCTCGCCGCACCGAGGATGAGATGGTGCGCGGTGTCTACATCCGCCGTGCCGGTTCAGAGCGCACCACTATTGAAGCCGCATTGCGGCGTTACCTGGCGGAAGTCACGCCGGCCAAGCGGTCGGTCACCCAGCTCAATGAAGTGCGCCGGGCCGAGGTGCTGATCAAGCACTTGGGCCGCTATTCGCTGGCGACCGTCACGCCGGACATCGTCGCCAATTATCGGGATGAGCGCCTTGCCGGCGACATCGGTAAGGATGGGCAGCGCCGGCCACGCAGCAACAACACCGTGCGCTTGGAACTGGCCTTACTCGGTCACATGTTCACCGTGGCGCTGAAGGAATGGGGGCTGGGACTCAGCTTCAATCCCGTCCAAAGCATCCGTCGGCCACCACCTGGTGCCGGCCGGGATCGCCGTTTGGCAGTGGACGAGGAAGGGCGCCTGCTGGCGGCAGTGGATGCTCATTCCAATCCCATGCTTGGCTGGATCGTCCGCTTGGCGCTACAGACGGGCATGCGTGCCTCCGAACTGTTGGGACTGAAACGCCATCAGGTGGATCTGACGCGCCGTATCGTGCGCCTCCAGCAAACCAAGAACGGCACATCCCGTACCGTTCCACTGACCATGGAGGCCGTGCGTATCCTGCGAATGGCCTTGGACAACCCGGTACGCCCCATCGATACCGACCTGTTGTTCTTCGGTGAGCCCGGCCGCGACGGCAAGCGCCGTCCTTATCAGTTCAACCCCACTTGGCTGGCGATCAAGCGCGAGTGCGGCATGGCCGATCTGCACTTTCACGATCTGCGTCACGAAGCGGTCAGTCGTTTCGTGGAAATGGGCCTGTCCGACCAAGAGGTCGCGGCGATCAGTGGGCACAAGTCGATGCAGATGCTGAAGCGCTATACGCATCTGCGGGCAGAGGACTTGGTGACGCGCCTCGACGCGGTTGCTCCATTTGGAAGGTCATCGCGCGGATAACCATCATGTTCGAAGCGGCTCAGTTATTGCCGATAGGGGGGTTATTCGGTCCTGGATAGCGGCCTTCGGCTTTTGCAAGGGCTTTGTAGACCGCTTGGCGTGTCATGTTGAGTTTCTCGGCTATGATCTTCACTGAATAAATTCCGCTGGCTTGCAGCTCTCGGATCAAGTCGATCGTCTTTGTTGGATTACACCCGTGGTGGATGTTTTCGTAGGCTATTTTCCTGATTTCCCCGTGATCGCTGGGGCTCCATGGGCGGAAACGCAGGAAAAATTCTGAGCCTGGCCGTAGACACTCTGAATTTATTCGAAAAATCTCATTTTCAAATTCAGTTTGGAGCGCGCGATCCTTGCCGTATAGCTTTTTGGATGCATTGCTTCTGCTTGGGTTATGGTCCCTGCAAAATGATGGGCTTGGCGTGGTCAGTCCATCAGTAAGTGACTCAGATGAATTCTCGTCATTTTGTCCTTCACCGGGAATTGATCTCCTGTTTTTTGTGGCTCTCTTTTTCTTTGGGATCCCTTTGGAGAATTGTATTACAGGGGTGCCGCCCTCTTTGGAGAGTGCCCACTGAAGTGCATATTTATGTATCTGTTCCTCAATAGCTTCATCCAATTCATGGCATAACCTCTCCTTGTCTGCTCTCCCATCGCCCGTGCGTTCGATCCGAACGGACTCGAACGCAGCAGTCAAATCGCAGAAATTTGAGAGCCACATTGGCCAATATCGACCTTTGGATCCTGATTTTTCTGCATGAAATCGCGCGATTATTTTTTCTCCATAAGTATTGGCCATCTCCTGGGTCTGCCGGGTGGGAGTGATGCTGATTTTGCGTAGCCCTTCTTTCTTACACATTATTGGATTCATCAGCATGGAATACGCCTCTGTCCATTGATGGCATAAATCACAGTATGGTTCAGCTACTCTCCCAAGAGACATTAATGTGCTGGCATGTGGAGTCGGTGGTGCTAGTGCGTCAGGGCCAATTGTCCCGGCGATGACCTTTTCGACTATTGATCGAAGATCTGCTTGGTTCGCGGGTTCAAGTAACTCGTGACGAAGCTCTGTAGACCTGCTCCTGCGTAATCCCTTATCCAACTTGATGCGTCGATATCGGTTCGTTTCCAAGTCCAGCATGGATGCTGTGCGAGGGTTTGTCTTGTCATCTTCAAACATTGTCAACCTCCGCTCATGTAATTTTTTACCAAGGACTCCGTAGGTCTGTGAATCTCCATGCAGCAAATAGCATGCTGCTGGAGATTGACACGTGACAACCGAAGAAATTCTAACTCGCAAATATGGAGCATTGCTGACCCTCACGGATCTGGCTGAGGTCTTGCACCGCAGTCCTGATGGGCTTCGCCTATCGCTTGTTTCTGCGGGTGGTTACTCTGATTCACTCAATCAGGCCAAGGTGCGCATCGGCCGCCGAATTTATTTTCGGGCGACTGACATCGCGTTGCTTTTGGAGGAGAAGTGATGATCTCCAAGTATATTTCGTCAACCGACGAGCCCGAATTTTTGGTTGATTCAGTGCCGATGAATGCACACAAAGGGGCGAAGGTGAATCGCGTTTCAGCCCTCATGGATGCTTCGGTTCAGATCGAGGCCGAAAGGCCCTCCGGCGATGACATCGCTTTCATGCACGCCATCCTGTGCCAGATCGGATTACCGCGCTCGCGCGTACCTGGCGAACGATTTGAGCGCACCAGTGGCTCGGCATCGCTTGTGGTACATGCAGGCGAGATCTGGAATGGACAGGCGATGGTCAGGCAGCCTATTCCCTACGGCTCGATTCCAAGGCTGGTGTTGGCACATGTGACGCGCTATGCGGTGCGTCATAAAACCCGCGAGATTCCATTCGGGAAAAGCGCTAACGATGCGTTGCGCCAGCTCGGCATCGACAAAAGTGGTCGCTCGTATGTGATGTTCCAGCGGCAGGTACAGGCGCTGGCGGCGTGCTCAATCACGCTGGGTTTCAATGCTGAAGGACGAGCCATCACGTTCGATGGCAGGCCGGTGCAGCAATTCGATGCGTGGCTGAGTGCAGACAGCAAGCAGCGGACGCCGTGGCCTTCCCGCATCGTGTTGAGCAGCGACTTCCAGCAGACTTTGATGGAGCGCGCCGTGCCTTATGACCTCCGCGCCCTGCTGAAGTTGCGTGGTTCAGCCTTGGCGATGGATGTGTATCTCTGGCTCGTTGCGCGTCTGGTTCGCATCAGAAAAAAATCCACGACAGTGTATTGGAGCCAGCTCAAAGAGCAGTTTGGCCACGAATACCGGGATATCCGCAATTTCAAGCGCAAGTTCCTGATCGCGCTGCGCGATGCGCTGCTTATGTACCCAATGGCCAAGGTGGAAGAAGTTTCAGGAGGATTACGACTGTATTCGTCCCAGCCTGCCGTACAGCCCCGCTTCCGGTTCGACGGTGGAAAAGCCTGCCTGATTAGCCCCGTCACTCAGCCATGAAAATTGCTCGCCATGCGCAGTATCTGCTCCGGACATGGCTTGCAACGCATCAGTGTGGTCGCCAGTCGCGGCAGCATCTGGTTCAGACGAAACCGGCGGTTGAAACGGTAGGCGGCTTCGGCCAGATAGCGCCGCGCGTATTTGGCCTGGCGCACCGCGTGGTAGGTGCCGCTGATTGCGCGCTTGACGTTGGCCAGCACCACATTCAACCAGCGCGCACCTTTGACTTCGGTCGCGGCGCGGCCGCCGCCGGTGTCGAGCGTGGTGTGCGCATGCCCGGCGTCCTCAAGACGGCGGAAGCAGGCCAGCCCATCGGTGTAGACCTCGCATTCCGGCTCCAGGCGCCGCGCTATCCAGTCCTCCAGCGAGGCGTTGTCGAAGGCCTTCACCGGCTCGATCACCGCGAAGGTGGGGTGTTCGTGCCGTTCGTCGACTTGCACCGCGATCACCAACGGCTGCTTGTTCTCCGAGCCGCGCCCGCGCTTGCCGCCGGTGCGTTCGCCACCCAGGTAGGCATCGTCGATCTGCACGAACCCCCTGAGCTTCCTGGATTCTTCGCGCTCGCTCATCGCCTGCATGATCTTGTGCTTCATGCGCCAGGCCGCCTTGTAGTTCACCCCCAGATGCCGCTTCAATTCCAGCGCCGCCAGGTTGGTCTTGCTGGAAGTGAGCAGGTAGATCGCTTGCATCCACAGCCGCAGGGGCAGCTTGCTGGACTGGAACAGCGTGCCGGCGCGCAAGGTGGCCTGGTGGCGGCACCCTCGACACTGGTAATACACCTGCGCATCACGTCGGAAGCGCCAATGCGCTCGCCCGTTGCATTTCGGGCAACGAAATCCCTTCGGCCAGCGCCATCGATACAGCGCCCGATAGCACTTGGCCTCGCTGCCGTAGCGTTCCACGAACTCGCTCATCGACAATCCCGGCTGAAACTGCACGACATTGATGCCCATGGCACACCTTCGTTACCTTCAGATGGAGCCATCTTCCGGCGACGCCGTCGCAAATCCTGCAACTGGCGGCTGAGGGATAGGGCTAATCAGGAAAGCCTGTGAGTGAACCGAGTTATCCAGTGATCATCGGCACCCACTTAGCTGGTGACCATTGGCACCCTTTCAGCACGAAAAACGGTGATCAATAGCACCCCCCTAAACCTATAGCTTTTCCCTCTATCAAATAACCCTGTAGTGGATGGTTGCATTCTGTGGATAACGCGGGGCGCCATCTATGGCCATCGGAAATGCCAGGGTTCTGATTCGTGCTGAATTTCATGTGGTTGATGTCTATCAAATCGCCGAGATTCGCCAAGAATCGCCAAGTTCGAATCTGTAAGTCGCCAAGAATCGCCAAGAATCGCCAAATATGAATCTTAGAATTGCCTGAATTCGCCAGAGGCTCCTATGACCAGAATCAATATCGCCAAGAATCGCCTTTTTGTTGATGGCAGGATGTGCGTTGCACGGCTACGGGCGGCGCCCGTAGCCGTTCAACGCCTGTCCTTACTCGCCTGCGGCTCGACGGTCGTCCTGCTCTGCGAGGCGTGCGGAGGGCTGCTGTCATGACGAACGAGACACCAAAGAAGAAGCACGGTGGGCGGCCGCGTGGTGAGCGGCTTAGTGTTTGGGTGACGCCGGAGGAAGCCGCCGGGCTGTCTGCCATGGCAAAACAGGTCGGCATGTCCCAGTCAGGTTATCTGCGTGCAGTTGGCCTGAATCAGCCGGTACGTTCCGTCCTCGACCTCCAAGCCGTGCAAATGCTGGCCAAGGTCAATGGCGACCTCGGGCGCGTGGCGGGGTTGTTCAAACTGTGGTTGGCTGAACGACGTGGCGAAGGGGCAAAGCCTTCCGAGGTCGAGGCCATGATGCGTGATTTTCGCGATCTGCAACGTCAGGTGCGCGATCTCATGGGCGAGGTGATCCATGATCGCTAAGCGCATTCCACGCCGGCAGCAGACCTCCAGCATCGCGCGTTTGGTGCGTTACGCGGTCAATGCCGAAGGTGGGCTTGATCCCCGGAGTTGGTCGCGGACTGCCGATTACATCCTCGACTTCAATGCGGAGATGAACCGGGAAGGCGAGAAGGTCAGTGGCGTGCGTGTGACCAACTGCGGCACCGACGACCCGGCAGCGGCCACGTTGTTGATCGAGGCAACCCAAGCCATCAACACCCGCTCGAAGAAGGACAAGACCTATCACCTCGTCTTTTCATTTCGCGAAGGAGAGAACCCGCCGCAAGAAGTACTGCATGCCATTGAGGACGAACTGTGTGCTGCCATCGGGTTGGCCGACCATCAGCGTATTTCTGCTGTGCATGTGAATACCGATCACCTGCACGTGCATGTGGCGATCAACAAGGTGCATCCCACCGGCTTCCAGAATATCGAGCCCTTTTACGACATGCAGCGGTTGATGGAGGCTTGTGAGCGTCTAGAAATCGAGCATGGCCTGGAACGCGACCATCATGGCCTGAAGGGGGCCGAACGGCAGCAACGTTCGCAGAGTTCTTCCCGTGGACAGGGTGAGACGATTGGCGAACGCGCAGCGGCAGTGGAGGCCCGCAGCGGCCTGGAAACGTTGGCGGGGTATGTCGCACGCGAAGTGGCCCCGGCGATGCGGATGGCAACGGACTGGCAGGGCGTGCACGATGCACTGGCCGAGCACGGCCTGTGCATCAAGGTGCGCGGCGCGGGGTTGGTGATCGGAGATGCCAGCCGTTCGGTGTGGGTACGTGCCAGCCAGTGCGGACGCGAGTTCTCGATAAAGGCGATGACTGACCGGCTTGGGCCATTCGTGCCACCAACGGGTCACGCATCCAAGGCCGCGCCACCAAAGCATTCTGCTTCGCGTGGTTACGTCCTGAAGCCAGTTCACCCGCATCCATCGACCGCACAGCTGTTTGCCGAGTACCAGCGTGACCGGCAAACCCGACTTGTTGAGCGTAGAACCGGGCTTGTGCGCTTGCGTGAGGAAAACGCCAGCTACATAGCAAGCCTGCGCCAGTGGAAGGCGGCGCAGCACGCCTTGCTGAAAGCCAGCAGCCGGGGTGTCACGCGCAAGGTCATGGCCACCACGCTCCGTGAACAAGGCAGGGCGGCGATGACCCGTCAGCAGCAGACCATGGCGCAACGTCGCGCGGCATTGCGCAAGGCGACCGCCACCCTGGGTTGGGCGGATTGGCTGGCTTTACAGGCCGAGCGTGGGAACGTCGAGGCATTGGCGGTCCTTCGCAGTCGTGTCGAGCGAGAGGAGAAGTTGCGGGGTGATCTGTTGACCGCCGAGCGGGCCGAGCATGCGAAAGCTGTCATCTTCGATTCGTTGAAGCCGGTGGCGCGCCGCGATGGGGTGGTGACCTATCGCACCGCCGACGGTGGCATGGTGGTGGATCGCAGAAGACACGTGCAAGCCGAGAAAGCGACGGCAGGAGCGGCGCTGGTGGCCTTGTCACTGGCCGCCGAGAGGTTCGCAGGGCAGGCGCTGGTCGTGGAAGGGACGGATGCGTTCAAGCAGGACGTGGCACGGCTGGCGGGCCTGCATCGGTTCGATGTCACCTTCAAGGATGCAGGCATGGAAGAACAGCGAAGGGCGGCCTTGCTTCTGCCATCTAGTCTCGTGGTCAAGCATCCTGTCATTGCCAAAGAAGGTGGCAAGGATAGGCAACAGGTACGAGGTCACGGCCATACTCCGCAGAATGAGTTGTGATGTAGAGGTTCCGTGTCGGCAGGAGAGGCATGTGACATGCTTCTCCCGTCGTTAGATCGCCCCCCCCCCCCGAGACCGCGCCGGTTGGGGTCAGCGATCCAGCCAGCCAGGCCCGTAGGCAATGTCGGCATTCTTCGTCTTGAAGCCTCGCGAGCGGATGAAATCCGCTCCCTGCAGATTCTTGATGATTGCCAGCGAAGGCGCCGGTAGCTCGGCCAGTGCCAGCCACGCCCACGCGGCTTCTTCATCGCCGGCATGGTCGGCGGCTCTGGATTCAACCATCAAGATCGCGTTTTCCGACATGCCGCTGGCGCGCCGCATAGCCCGTTCTTCGTCGGTCATGTAGCTTTTCGGCTCCTGATTAGCACGATCTTTCAGCGCAGTCGCAAGTGGTGAGAGCGTTACGCAGCATGTTGGGGTCATCGCTCTCGGGAGATCAGAAGATGGCCATGAACCGTGTGCAGTTCCAGCCGGGCCTGTCGTTGCCGGCGTTCCTCAAGCGCTATGGCAGCGAGCGCCAGTGCGAGCAGGCGCTGGAGGCCTCGCGCTGGCCGCATGGCTTCGTCTGTCCTCGTTGCGCCGGTACGGCGCACAGCCGGTTCCAGCGTCACGGTGCCACGTACTGGCAGTGCACGGCCTGCCACCGCCAGACCAGCCTGCGCTCGGGTACGGTGATGGACAACAGCAAGCTGCCGCTGCGGACCTGGCTGCTGGGCATGTACCTGCTGGGCCAGAGCAAGACCAACCTGTCGGCGCTGGAGCTGATGCGGCACCTGGGCGTGAGCTACCCGGCGGCGTGGCGGATGAAGCACAAGCTGATGCAGGCGATGGCCGAGCGCGAGGCGGGCCGCAAGCTGGGCGGGATCGTGCAACTGGACGATGCCTACCTGGGTGGGGAACGCAACGGCGGCAAGGCCGGCCGTGGCTCGGAGAACAAGCGCCCTTTCGTGATCGCCGTGGAGACCACTGACGACGGTCGCCCACGGCACGCAGCGATCGACCTGGTGCCGGGTTTCACCAAGGCGGCCCTGTCGGACTGGATCGGGCAGCGCTTGCATCCGGGATCGGATGTCTACAGCGACGGACTGGGCGCGTTTCGGGCGCTGGAAGCCGAGCATGCGCACACCGTCATCGAAGGCCATGGCCGCGGCCGCTGTAAGGAAGAGAACGCCCGTTGGGTCAATGTCGTGCTGTCCAACCTCAAGCGCTCGCTGGACGGGGCGTATCACGCCTTCAAGTTCGCCAAGTACGCCCAGCGCTACCTGGCCGAGACGATGTGGCGGTTCAACCGTCGCTTCGACCTGACTCGGCTGGTGCCGAGTCTTTTGGCCACGGCGGCTACTGCAAAGCCTTGGCCGGAGAGAACGTTGCGCGATGTGCCGCTGTTCTCGACTGAAAGTGCGTGCTAATCAGGTTTCGGCTTGGCGTCCATCGTGTTCTCCCGCGCTGTTCTTGACGAATTGATTTGGGCACGTTGCTGCAAGAGGGGGTGGAGCCACTGCACCTATGGCCGCATGAACTGTCATACGTCAATAACTGTACTCGCTGACCAGCCAGGTGCCATCGGGTTGCCGGGTCAGGTCGTAGCTCTTCGTCGCGCTTTCGCCGCTTTGCGCAGAGACGTACAAGGTGCGGAAGTGGAAGCTATTCTTCGCCTTGGCCTGCCAGCCATCCACCCGCTTCACGTCCAGGCATTGCGAGCGCGAATGGTGGCTCATGGTCAAAACCGGGCTGACGTAGCTGTTCACCCACACGCCGGTTGCAACGAAGGGGACAAGCTGCTTGCCACCTTGCGTGAAGTCGCAACTGGTAACCAGCAGAAGATCGCCGATGGTCTTGCGGGCTTCCTCGTACATCGGCTGCACTTGCGGGGGCTTGCCCGGTGCGTTCAGTGCATCGGCCAATTGCTGCAGTTGCTGGCTGGTGGGGTGTGCAGCCTCGGCTCCCAAAGATTGGGAGCCGTTGCCTGACAAGGCGTTGCTGGCCTTGGTCAGCTTGTCATTGAGCTTCTGCAGGAAGTTCTGCGCCTGCGCGGCAGGGGCAAGGCAGCAAGCGAGCAACAGATATGCTGGAATCCGGGTGCGCATCGAACGTCTCCTCAAAAACTTTCCTGATTAGCACGCACTTTCAGTCGAGAACAGCGGCACATCGCGCAACGTTCTCTCCGGCCAAGGCTTTGCAGTAGCCGCCGTGGCCAAAAGACTCGGCACCAGCCGAGTCAGGTCGAAGCGACGGTTGAACCGCCACATCGTCTCGGCCAGGTAGCGCTGGGCGTACTTGGCGAACTTGAAGGCGTGATACGCCCCGTCCAGCGAGCGCTTGAGGTTGGACAGCACGACATTGACCCAACGGGCGTTCTCTTCCTTACAGCGGCCGCGGCCATGGCCTTCGATGACGGTGTGCGCATGCTCGGCTTCCAGCGCCCGAAACGCGCCCAGTCCGTCGCTGTAGACATCCGATCCCGGATGCAAGCGCTGCCCGATCCAGTCCGACAGGGCCGCCTTGGTGAAACCCGGCACCAGGTCGATCGCTGCGTGCCGTGGGCGACCGTCGTCAGTGGTCTCCACGGCGATCACGAAAGGGCGCTTGTTCTCCGAGCCACGGCCGGCCTTGCCGCCGTTGCGTTCCCCACCCAGGTAGGCATCGTCCAGTTGCACGATCCCGCCCAGCTTGCGGCCCGCCTCGCGCTCGGCCATCGCCTGCATCAGCTTGTGCTTCATCCGCCACGCCGCCGGGTAGCTCACGCCCAGGTGCCGCATCAGCTCCAGCGCCGACAGGTTGGTCTTGCTCTGGCCCAGCAGGTACATGCCCAGCAGCCAGGTCCGCAGCGGCAGCTTGCTGTTGTCCATCACCGTACCCGAGCGCAGGCTGGTCTGGCGGTGGCAGGCCGTGCACTGCCAGTACGTGGCACCGTGACGCTGGAACCGGCTGTGCGCCGTACCGGCGCAACGAGGACAGACGAAGCCATGCGGCCAGCGCGAGGCCTCCAGCGCCTGCTCGCACTGGCGCTCGCTGCCATAGCGCTTGAGGAACGCCGGCAACGACAGGCCCGGCTGGAACTGCACACGGTTCATGGCCATCTTCTGATCTCCCGAGAGCGATGACCCCAACATGCTGCGTAACGCTCTCACCACTTGCGACTGCGCTGAAAGATCGTGCTAATCAGGAAAACTTTGAGAACGCAGATTTTCTCTTCGCGAATGAGAAAGTTGTCGCAGAACTTAAAGTTGTGGAGACGGAGTTTTCCTCATCAGACGCTTTTTTTACAAAGTTCGATCAACTAATGAGTCGCGTCGTGGAGGAGGATCCAAGCTGGAGGCCAGAACTCTTCGGTGGATCGGGAGCCTATCCAAAATGGTTCTACCCAGAGTTCGTTCGTATCTTCAGGCCACCAATATCAAGAATCCTTAAAAAAGCCAATCGCCAGATTCGCGATACGAAAAGCCACTTCAAGATCACAGATCGATCAGGTGTACTTATTTTCGTAAACGACGGATTCACTTCGCTTGGCCCGGAGCCTATTCGGGCGCTAGCTTGTAGTCTTCTGCAGCACTCCTACTCTTCAATCGACTGCTTTCTTTACCTGACGGTAAACCGATACATTGAATTTCCGGATTCGGACACACCTAGGTTGCTGTGGGCTCCCGTATACAGTGAAAGAGCATCAGATAGTCTGGTTGACTTCATTGATAGTCTGGGGTGGCGTTGGTTCAACAACCTTGAATCAATCATTGGCCCATTCACGCATCGAGAAGAGACGCCCGTATCCGAGGCATCTTTGTCTGGCTCGCGAGCAATCATCATTCCAAACACGAATGGTGGCTAACAATTCATTCAAGCCGACGCCGCTTCGCGGCGCGGCTTAATTCAGGCGTTAGGCGCTAAAACCACCAGCCTTATTAACAAAATGTTGACTTTATGCAGGTTATTTGGTATAATTTTAAATCTACGGAGATGCGGGTGGTTCGAATCCATCGCTGCTTAAAAGGTCTGTCTGTTGGTTCTGTTTAAGTGTGGCTCTTTGTTTTATTTCTTTTGAGCCTGTTTTAACACTAAGTTTCATCATGAAATCAATGGAAGTGCTTATGCACACAGTCAATACTTTTAATGCAGTCGTCGTTTCGTCAATTAAGTCGTTCTTTTCGGTTTCATCAGCAGTAACGGCAGCCTTGGCAGCGAGCGGTGCAGCACTCCATCTACACAAAAGCGCCCACCATGGGCGCTTTTTTCATTCTTACGTTGAAGCGCCTAACAATTCATTCAAGCCGACGCCGCTCCGCGGCGCGGCTTAATTCAGGCGTTAGGTACCATAGAAGCTATGTCGGAACTTTGGGCCCCAATCTCGGCAAGGGACTGGCGCAGCACGCCTCACATTACCGGTCGCCCAGCCACGGAAGCGGACGTTGCTGCCGGCATTGCCGTTTTCTATGTTCCCGGGGAGTCTGCTGCAGCCTCAATGCCTTTGCCGTGCTGCGCTTATCAGCAACTTGAGGGGGGCACCGAGCAACCGGTTGTTGTCATTCAAGCCGAGCTTGCTCCGCATGGCACCATTCTTGGTGTCCGCCCGCTCGCCGGTGGCAATGGTATTTGCTTGGCATCGGAGGTTCGGTTGCTCCCAAACGGGTTCGAGGCGTAGGGTGGCACCTAACAATTCATTCAAGCCGACGCCGCTTCGCGGCGCGGCTTAATTCAGCAACTGTCTTCCGACCAGCGGTCAGGCAGGCACTGCGGCTTCCCGCAGCAACTCATCGCGTCGCCGCGCATTGACGATCGTCAGCAGCTTGCGCATGCAGGCGACCAGCGCGACCTTGGCCAGCTTTCCGCGTGCGCGCAGTTGCCTGTAGTGCGCCTTCATCGTTTCGTCCCAGCGCACCGCCGACAGCGTGGCCATGTACAGGGCCACGCGCACCGGAGCCCGCCCACCACGGATCCGGCGTACACCACTGCTCTGGCCACTGTCTCGGTTCATCGGCGCCACGCCGACCAGGCGTGCGATCTGGCGGCGGGTCAACGCGCCCAGCTCCGGCAGCAGCGCCAGGCTGGTGGCCTGGAAGATCGGTCCAAGGCCCTTGCAGGAGCCCAGGGCCGGCGTTGCATGCGTGTCCAGCAGGACCTTCATTTGCTGGTCGATCGCCGCCAGCTCGCGGCGCAGGGCGGTCATGGTCTTCGCCGCCAGCGACCGGATCGGCCCCGGACACATCACCATCTGCTGGCGGTGGGCCTGCAGCGCCGTGACCACCTGGCCGCGTCGGCGCAGCCAGTCCCGAAGCTCGCGTTGCCAGGGCAACGGGGCGCGGTAGCGCTGCAGCCGGTCGGCGAACATGCTTGCCATCAGGCACAGCAGCCGGGCGTCGATGGCGTCGGTCTTGGCCACGTCCCCGGCGGCGCGTGCGAAGTTGCGGGCTTGGCGGGGATTGACCCGGGCCACCCACAGGCCGGCATCGCAGCAGACCTCCAGCAGGGGCTCTTCATAGCCACCGGTGGCCTCGACCATGATACGGGCCTGGTTCAGCCCCGCCAGCTGCCGGACCAGCTTGCGTATGCCTGCCGCGCTGTTGGCCACCCGCACCACCCTGGGCCGGCCCTCGATGGCCACGTCCAGGTTTGCCTTGCCCACATCGATGCCCACTGCCGTCATGCCCGTTCTCCGTTAGAGTTGGCCGGTCGAGAGCATCGCGCCCGAGCCCACGCTTATCAGTTCGAGGGAGACCTCGGTCAACTGTCCGGGCGCAGGGCGCGAGATCCGGCGTGCGGCCCCTGCTGAATTACGGTGCTGCTACACCGAGGCGTTATCGGGCGCGCACGCCGGGCTCTCGGCGCCTAAGCTAGGGGAAAATCAAGACATAAGGCGTTAGGCC
>NZ_FCOY01000005.1 GCF_900018785.1 Xanthomonas massiliensis
CGCTTCGCGGCGCGGCTTAATTCAGCAACTGTCTTCCGACCAGCGGTCAGGCAGGCACTGCGGCTTCCCGCAGCAACTCATCGCGTCGCCGCGCATTGACGATCGTCAGCAGCTTGCGCATGCAGGCGACCAGCGCGACCTTGGCCAGCTTTCCGCGTGCGCGCAGTTGCCTGTAGTGCGCCTTCATCGTTTCGTCCCAGCGCACCGCCGACAGCGTGGCCATGTACAGGGCCACGCGCACCGGAGCCCGCCCACCACGGATCCGGCGTACACCACTGCTCTGGCCACTGTCTCGGTTCATCGGCGCCACGCCGACCAGGCGTGCGATCTGGCGGCGGGTCAACGCGCCCAGCTCCGGCAGCAGCGCCAGGCTGGTGGCCTGGAAGATCGGTCCAAGGCCCTTGCAGGAGCCCAGGGCCGGCGTTGCATGCGTGTCCAGCAGGACCTTCATTTGCTGGTCGATCGCCGCCAGCTCGCGGCGCAGGGCGGTCATGGTCTTCGCCGCCAGCGACCGGATCGGCCCCGGACACATCACCATCTGCTGGCGGTGGGCCTGCAGCGCCGTGACCACCTGGCCGCGTCGGCGCAGCCAGTCCCGAAGCTCGCGTTGCCAGGGCAACGGGGCGCGGTAGCGCTGCAGCCGGTCGGCGAACATGCTTGCCATCAGGCACAGCAGCCGGGCGTCGATGGCGTCGGTCTTGGCCACGTCCCCGGCGGCGCGTGCGAAGTTGCGGGCTTGGCGGGGATTGACCCGGGCCACCCACAGGCCGGCATCGCAGCAGACCTCCAGCAGGGGCTCTTCATAGCCACCGGTGGCCTCGACCATGATACGGGCCTGGTTCAGCCCCGCCAGCTGCCGGACCAGCTTGCGTATGCCTGCCGCGCTGTTGGCCACCCGCACCACCCTGGGCCGGCCCTCGATGGCCACGTCCAGGTTTGCCTTGCCCACATCGATGCCCACTGCCGTCATGCCCGTTCTCCGTTAGAGTTGGCCGGTCGAGAGCATCGCGCCCGAGCCCACGCTTATCAGTTCGAGGGAGACCTCGGTCAACTGTCCGGGCGCAGGGCGCGAGATCCGGCGTGCGGCCCCTGCTGAATTACGGTGCTGCTACACCGAGGCGTTATCGGGCGCGCACGCCGGGCTCTCGGCGCCTAAGCTAGGGGAAAATCAAGACATAAGGCGTTAGGCGGCATTGGAGCAAAGTTGGGTGGCGGTTTCTGTTTCGGCAGATCCACTGGCCGTTTTCCGGCCGGCTCCGGTCACCGCTCTTCACCGCTTCTGCTGCCGGCAAGCCCATAACTTCGGCCCTGGCGTCACGCCTGCCGCACTCGGTTTGCCGCTGGCTTCGGTGGTTCCGCGCGGCAGGCTTCACCGGGCAAGCCTCGTCCTGTGCGCTGTGGCATCATCAACTTTCGTTACGCAGTTCAAGGCGGGCGGTATCGGCTGACGGCAGGTTCTCTGCCAAAGCCGCCTAACAAATCATTCAAGCCGACGTTGCTTCGCAACGCGGCTTAATTCTGGCGTTAGGCGGTAGTGCCATAGGTGCGGTGCGGCTTCCTTCTTCGGCAAGCACCTTGGCGCTTCGGCGGTCGGCTCCGGGTCGCCGTCTTCACGTTCACCGCCATCGGACCGGTCGCCGCTTCGCCCTTTCGCTTCATCACCCCGCTGCGCTCGCTGCCTTCGGCTTCGGTTACATCCAGCGGTCAGTGCCTCGGGCAAGCCCCAAGCCCGCCATCTGTGGCATGCTCGGCTGGCGGCGGCAGTGCTGGGGAGCACAGTCCATGGTTTATCACCTCCTGGCACCACCGCCTAACAATTCATTCAAGCCGACGCCGCTCCGCGGCGCGGCTTAATTCAGGCGTTAGGCTTCTATATCAGACATCAGGGGGGATCATATGTACGAACAGCGAAAAGAACTCTACAAGAAGATTGAGAGATTCACAAAATCAAAAGTACTCTGCTACGTAACGGGAGACAGACAGAATCTTGGAATTCAAATTGCTCAAGACGTCGTTGACTACTTCGTACATCATCTCGATACAATTGGTGTAACAGACAAAATATGCCTCGTAATCTACTCCCGTGGAGGCGACCTTCTTGCTGGCTGGAATATCGTCAATCTAGTCAGACAATTCTGTGATGAATTAACAGTAATTATTCCGACAAAAGCACACTCAACTGCCACGCTTATCGCTCTTGGTGCCTCAAGCCTAATGATGACCAAGCAAGCAACACTTGGCCCTATTGATCCGAGCATCAACGGCCCGTTAAATCCCGCAGCTCCAGGGCCAAACCCTATGGCTCGTGTACCAGTTAGTGTTGAATCTGTCATTGGCTATTTCGATTTCGCCAAAAGCCTTGGAGTTACATCAGAAAGCGAGATGATGCAGCTTGTTGTAAACTTAGGCCACCAACTTAATCCGCTAGTTCTTGGGAACGTTTATCGCTCACGAACTCAAATCCGAATGCTTGGCAAGAGGCTTCTCTCAAGCCATATCAAAGATGAGAGCAAGGTTGACCGCATTCTTGACTTTCTTTGCAGTGACAGCGGGTCGCATGACTACACCATCAATCGACGTGAGGCTGCGAACCAACTCGGCCTAAAGATCAAGAAGCCAACTGAATCGCAGTACAAAATCATCAAAGCACTACACGATGATTACGCATCAGAACTGCAACTCCTCAGCCCGTACGACCCGAACCTTGTGCTAGGCCAAGATCCAGAAGTCGACTACATATTCACACGCGGCCTACTGGAGAGCGTAGAGGGTGGTTCGACAAAGTTCTCTAGCAAAGGTAAGCTACGGCGGGTCGCCGTTCCTACGCCGGCTGGCCAACAAGAAGCTACTGAGGATCGCCGCAGTTTCGAGGCTTGGCATCATGAAGACTAAATTTCACGTCACGTACTTAGACGCCACACCCTCTGCAAGACAGATACCCGCCCCTAGTTCTTGCTCGGCTCGCTATGTGAGCTACGCCCAACCATCCGCACTCATCTCTGATTCTCTTGATCAGATCATGAAGAATCACATTCTAGTTCGCGCGGATGAAGTGGTTACTGATTGGGCAATCTGCGATACGCAAATAGAAGCCTAACAATTCATTCAAGCCGACGCCGCTTCGCAGCGCGGCTTAACTCAGGCGTTAGGCCCATGCAAAGCAGAACGCCGCAGGCGGATGTTTATCCGTCTGCGGCATTTTCCGCATTACTCTTCGGCTAAAATCATAATTCCGCGCTTAGTGACTTGCACTCGTGCTTTCTGGCCTACTTTGAACCCTGCCGCTTGCAGCCAAGCGCTACTCAAACGCAGGAACGGCACTTGTCGCGGTCGGGTCCGACGCTCTATGTCTCTGTGCCGGCTCTCGTAGACCTGATAGCCAATTGTTAAAAAGCGCGGCTTCGGCTGTACAGTCTTTTTCTTTGCGGCCATAGTGGCCTCCTAGCGGTTTGTTGAGTTATGCCCCTGTTGAGAGGGCGACCGAGTACTTCAACACCGCCGCTAGACGGCCCCCAGCTTTCCCCGGCAAGCCGGGTCTTGTATGACTGGACGCTACTCGGCCATAGAAACTATGGACGCAAAAAAACCGCGTTTCAGTCGCGGGCACTGCTAGCGGAAGGTATGTTGAGTACCTTGGGTTAATCTAACGCCCTACCGGCTTGCGGTCAACTCGCGAGCAAGGGCCTAACAATTCATTCAAGCCGACGCCGTCCTTGGCTCCGTTGAACACTGCCGCGCCTGGGGCCATACTGCACTCGACAGGCCGCGGTCGGTGCGGCTTAATTCAGGCGTTAGAGGGCTTGGACTTGTACACCATCCCTGACCTAGAAAAGGCCAAAACAGAGCGCGAAGCTATCGAGGCTCGCTGGGATAACTACAGCGGCAACAATCCCAATAAATTCCACTCGGATAGGAATGCAGCTAAAGCAAAGGTCGACTTGATTGAAGCTCACTTAAAGTGCTCCGGAGACATCCCGCTATCCGAACACGAGATCGTGGAGCGAGAGCTGGATCATCTCTTTCCGGAGGCGAGGAGCAAGGAGGTCGTTGAGCACAAAGGCGTTCGTTATCAGCGGCGTTTCACACCAGCGGAGCATTCTCGCAGCGGCAACGTGACTCGTTGGCACAAGTCATGGGTGGCTGTTGTGCCATGAGTCAGCCGCCCTCTAACAATTCATTCAAGCCGACGCCGCTTCGCGGCGCGGCTTAATTCAGGCGTTAGGTGTGCATAGAGAGATCATCGACAACTCGACTCCGGCGCGAAAACGCCGCCAAACCAATACCCGTAACAGAGACTGGCCGGATCATTAAGTTGCTAATTGGCCCTGTTGTTACGGCAGTGATCTGGTTTGTCAGCACCATTATTGTAATCATCGTCTTCGTGGTCGCATCCATGCTCACCGGGCGCGCGGCCTAACAATCCATTCAAGCCGACACCCCTTCGCGGCTCGGCTTAACTCAGGCGTTAGGTGTGAGTGTGCGATATCGGCGACTGATTCCTTGGCTAACATTGCCGGCGGTTCCTGGCTGCAGTGCGAGCACTGCGGATGGCAATGGCCGTGCTCTGCGGTGTCCATCAAGGGCGGGTAGGCTTGGGACTCAGTTGGGGCGACATTGCTTCTGACAGCGTCCTCTGCTCTCGCGGTTCCTTTCTCGGCTCACGTTGCAAAGTGGCTGCCTTTCTTGGTTTTGGTCTGTCTCGCTGTTTTGGCCATTGGGCCTACTTGCGGAGTACCAAGTGCCGGGTGGCCGGCCAGGCGCTGCCGGACATACAGGTCGCGCTGGATTCCCCGGCCCATGTATCCACCGCGGTCGAGCGCCGGAATTCGATCAGGATTCCGCACCGCGGTGTAGGACTCGTGTCGGGTTGGCCGTACCACACAGCGATGGTTGCCCTGGTTTGCCGGGCGAGTGCCTTGGCGTCGGCATAACTCCGTCCATGGTGTGCTGATGACCTTGCCTTGAATCGGAGTAGTGCATTGAGTGCTGTCGTCGACAATCCGGCCCGCCCGACCGAGGCGCGGCTGCTGGAAATGGTGTTCCCCGACCATACCAACCACCTGGGTACGTTGTTCGGCGGCCAGGCGCTGGCATGGATGGACATGGCTTCGTTCATCGTGGCCTCGCGCTATGCGCGCTGCACGGTGGTGACCGCGCGTTCGGAGCAGGTGGACTTCCAGCAGCCGATCCGCAAGGGCGATCTGGTGGAGACGATCGCGCGCATCGTCAAGGTCGGGCGTACGTCCATGCATGTGGACGTGGAGGTAATTACCGAGAACCTGCTAAGCGGGAGCCGGGCGCTGTGCACGCGCGGCCATTTCGTGATGGTCGCGCTGGACGCGCAGGGCAAACCGACTCCGGCACCACCGCTGCCGCTGTCGGCGACGGGGGGCTGAGCGGGCGCGGATCGCCGCGCCGGCCGGGAGACGACCACATGCGGATCGTGCAGATCGAGATGCCGGCTCCCGTGCCGGCGGCGACGGTGGCGTTCTATCGCGATGTATTGGGCCTGCCGCTGGCGGACGACGGTGCGGTGCGGGTGGGCGCCAGTCGCCTGGTCGTGCGTCCGGGTGCAGCCAGCGCGCGCGCCTGGCACCTGGCCTTCAACATCCCGCGCAACCGGCTGGAGGCCGCGGCGGCATGGCTGGCGGCGCGCGTGCCGCTGCTGGCCGACGCGCACGGTGCCACGCGCTTCACCTTCGGTAATGCCTGGCGCTCGGAATCGGTGTACTTCGACGGCCCCGACGGGGCGGTGCTGGAACTGATCGCGCGCCAGCGCGTCGCGGCGGACGGGTATGGCGCATTCGGCCCGGAAGCGTTGCTGTCGATCAGCGAGATCGGCCTGCCGTGCGCGGACGTGGCGGCCACTGCCGCGGCCTGCACGGCGGTCTTCGGGCTCGGCCCGCTGTCCCCGCCCTCGCCGGTCTTCGCGCCGATGGGCGACGATGCCGGGTTGCTGATCCTCGGCGATGCGCAGCGGCGTTGGTTCCCCGACCAGACCCGCCTGCCGCGTGGCGATGGCCTGCGCGTGCACGTCCGGGACGTGCGCCCGGGCGTGCTGGCGGACGCGTCCGGCTGGCAGGTACGCGCGGACTGAAGGAAAGCCGGCGCAAGGCGCCGGCGCCGCGGCCATCGGCTTCGATATTTGAAATCCGGCGACGTGCCATGGCCGCGGCCGATGGATGTCATCCGGTGCTGTCGGGGGGGGGGCGGGACCTGCACCGGCCATGGCCGTGGTCGATGCGACCGCATGGCTGTCGGGATGTCGCGACCGGCGGCAGGCGGCAGGCGACGGCCTTCTCCGACAGGCGAGGGAGGCGAAAGATTCGCAACCTTAGATCCGCAATCCTCCTTCAGGTCGCATGCTCCCCGCCTATCCCGCCTATCCCGCCTATCCCGCCTATCCCCTCACGCCAGCGCGCGCGCCAGGTCCAGCAGGTGCTGCAGCACGATGCGCGGCTGCGGGTCCGGCAGCGTGGCCAGGGTCAGGCGCGCCACCGGCGCCGGTCCCTGGATGTCCAGGTAGCGCACGCCCGGCAGCTGCACCTGGGTCATCGCCTGCGGCACCACCGACACGCCCAGCTCGGCCGCCACCAGGTTGACGATGGAGGACATCTGCGGCGCCTCCTGGCTGATGTGCAGGGTGAAGCCGGCGCGCCGGCAGGCGTCCATGATCTCGTCGTACAGGCTGGAGCCAAAGCTGCGCGGGAACAGGATGAACGGTTCCTCGGCCAGGGCCTTCAGCGGCAGGCGCGCGTGCCGGGCCAGCGGATGGGCGGCCGGCACGGCGATCTTCATCGGCTCGTCGGGGAACTGCACGCGGTCCAGCTCGGTGGGGGTGGAGCGGCTGGGGCGTATGAACGCGGCGTCGATCTGGCCATCCAGCAGTTGCTTGAGCAGGCCGGCGGTGTTGGTTTCCTGCAGCACCAGGATCACCCCCGGCCAGGCGCGGCGGAAATTGCGGATCAGCGTGGGCACCACCGGGTTGAACGCGGCCGAGGCGGTGAAGCCGACCCGCAGGCGCCCGCGTTCGCCGCGGGCCACGCGCTGCACGGCGTCGGCCGCGGACTCCACGTCGGCCAGCACGCGGCGCGCGTCGGAGAGCAGTGCGCTCCCGGCCTCGGTCAGCTCCGCGCCCTGGTGGGTGCGGCGGAACAGCGGCGTGCCCAGTTCCTGCTCCAGGGCGCGGATCTGCTGGCTCAGCGGCGGCTGGGCGATGCCCACGCGCGCGGCGGCGCGGGTGAAGTTGCCTTCCTCGGCCACGGCCAGGAAGTAGCGCAGGTGGCGCAGCTCCATGGAGATACCTATTGAATATGGAGACGGCGGTCATCATATATTGGACACAAGGCTGGCGTGAGCGAATACTGCCGCCTTCCGAACCCCGACAAGCGCCGTGAACACCACCGTCCGTCCATCCGCGCTGGCCGCTGCGCAGGAGGACGCGCCCGATATCGGACGCATCCGCATCGCGCTGTTCCTGGCCGGCTTCGCCACCTTCTCGCTGCTGTACTGCGTGCAGCCGCTGCTGCCCGAGTTCGCCCGCGAGTACGGGGTGAGCGCGGCGGCCAGCTCGCTGCCGCTGTCGCTGGCCACCGGCTGCCTGGCGCTGGCGATCTTCTGCGCCGGCGCGGTGTCGGAGAACCTGGGCCGGCGCGGACTGATGTTCGTGTCGATGAGCCTGGCGGCGCTGCTCAACCTGGTCGCCGCGCTGCTGCCGCACTGGGGGTCGCTGGTGGTCGCGCGCGCGTTGTCCGGCATCGCCCTGGGCGGCGTGCCGGCGGTGGCGATGGTCTACCTGGCCGAGGAAGTGCCGGCCGCGCGCCTGGGGGCGGCGGTGGGCCTGTACGTGGGCGGCAACGCCTTCGGCGGCATGATGGGGCGGATCATGATGGGCGTGCTGACCGAGCATTTCGGCTGGCGCACCGCCATGGCCGCGCTGAGCCTGTTCGACCTGGTGCTGGCGGTCGGCTTCGTGCTGTTGCTGCCGCCCTCGCGCCATTTCGTGCGCCACCGCGGTGTGGACCTGCACTTCCACCTGCGCGCCTGGTACGGGCACCTGCGCCATCCGTTCCTGCCGCTGCTGTTCGCCATCTCCTTCGTGGTGATGGGCGTGTTCGTCAGCGTGTACAACTACGCCGGCTTCCGCCTGGGTGGGCCCGAGTTCGGCCTGAGCCAGAGCCAGATCAGCCTGATCTTCGCGGCCTACGTGTTCGGCATCGTCGGCTCCTCGATGGCGGGCTTCTCCTCCGACCGCTTCGGCCGCGGGCCGGTGGTCAGCGCCGGCGTGGCTGCCTGCATCGTCGGCCTGCTGTGCACGCTCGCCCACAGCCTGCCGCTGCTGATCGGCGGGGTGGTGCTGCTGACGATCGGCTTCTTCGTCGCCCACTCCGCGGCCAGCGCCTGGGTCGGCCGCATGGGCGGGGCGAACAAGGGCCACGCCGCCTCGCTGTACCTGCTGGCCTACTACGTGGGCTCCAGCGTGGTCGGCTCCAGCAGCGGCTGGTTCTGGCAGCACGGCGGCTGGAAGGCCCTGGTCGGCTTCGCCCTGGTCCTGCTGGTGGCGGCGATGCTGGCCGCGCGCCGGCTGCAGCGCCACGCCCCGGACGACACCCGCGCCGGCCCGCCCGGCGCCGGCCGCCCGATCCTGCCCACCGCCGAGCACTGAACATGATCCGCATCGACCACCTCGACCACCTGGTGCTGACGGTGGCCGACATCCCGGCCAGCTGCCGCTTCTACCACGACGTGCTCGGCATGGAGGTGGTGCGCTTCGGCGAAGGCCGCACCGCGCTGGCCTTCGGCGCGCAGAAGATCAACCTGCACCAGGCCGGCCACGAGTTCGAACCCAAGGCCCGCCGTCCGACCCCGGGTTCGGCCGACCTGTGCCTGGTCGCCGCCACGCCGCTGGAGCAGGTGCAGGCGCAGCTGGAAGCGGCCGGGGTGGCGATCGAATGCGGCCCGGTCGCGCGCACCGGCGCCACCGGCCCGATCCTGTCGCTCTACGTGCGCGACCCGGACGACAACCTGGTCGAACTCTGCAACTACGCGGATTGAACGTCCGCCGGCGGTAGCTGGCCGTTGTCCGCCAGGGCGGCACGGCAGCCGGGCGTGGTGGCCGGCGCGACGGACCGGGCCGTATGCTGGTGTCCCGTCCGCGCGAGGGTTGGCGATGCTGTCCACCGGTGAGATCGTCCTGCGCCTGCTGCTGGCCGCGCTGCTCGGCGCGGTGATCGGCATCGACCGCGGCCGCCTGGAGTGGGCCGCCGGCCTGCGTACCCACATGCTCGTATGCGTCGGCGCGGCGCTGGGCAGCCTGGTGTCGGCCTATGGCTTCCTGCCGCTGGCCGGGCAGCCGGGCATCTCGCTGGACCCCTCGCGCGTGGCCTCGCTGGTGGTCAGCGGCATCGGCTTCGTCTGCGCCGGCACCATCATGTTCCTGCAGCGCGAACAGGTGATCCGCGGCCTGACCACCGCCGCCAGCCTGTGGGCGGTGGCGATGATCGGCCTCGCCGCCGGTGCCGGCCTGTATGCCGCGGCGATGCTGGCGACGGCCTTGTCGTGGATGATCCTGGCCCTGCTCAAGCCGCTGGAAATGCGCTGGCTGCAGCGCACGCCGGGCAACGGCCTGCGGGTGACGCTGGCGCGCGGTTCGTCGCTGGCCAAGGTGGAGGCGGCCTTGTCCGACCTGCACGTGCCGGTGACGCAGATCGTGCTCGAGCGCCGCGACGACCGCGAGGATACGGTCGAGGTGATGTGCCCGCCGTTGCTGGGCCGCAAGCGCCTGCTCGAGGTGGCCGACCGCCTCGGCGATGTCGAGGGCATCACCTCGGTCGGGCTGCTGGGGGCGGAGGAGCCAGGGCGCCCGCCGCGCGGTTGAGGCGGCGGCGCGGGTGCCGTCTTCCCGGCGTTGCCCACTGTGGCCCGGGGAAGTTCTGTCGCCGGGACGGCAGTGCCTCGAGCGTCCGGCTCCCGGCATGCCGGGACCCTGCCGTGACTCGGATCGCGGCTTGCGCGCCGGACCTCGGTTCTCATCGTCCCCGTGCAGGCGGGGACCGCGGGACGTTCACGCAGACCGAGGCAACGTCCACGGGTGCCCGCCTGCGCGGGAGCGACGACCAGGGGTTTCTCCAGACACCTGTGCACGGAGGCGGAAACGCCCTTCTGCGGCTGAACGACTGATCGTCCAGGGACCTCTGCGGTGAAATCGGCCAGCTACGAGCTTTTTCGTCAGCCAGCTACGAGATCTCTCGGTAGCCTCATCCAGCGAAGCACAGGCACTGGGCCCCCGCCTGTGCGGGAACGGCGAGTACACAGATGCCGGCGTCACGATCCGAGTCTCGTCGTTGCCAAGCGACGTCGCAACAACGTTGCCGCATACCCTCGCGGACAAGGCAGGAAAACTTCTCCAGTGGGTAGTGCGCCTTCGCGGGGCCGACGGGACAAGGTCTGGCGCGCGCGACTCGATCCGGATTCCAAGAATGCCTGGGCAGGCCAGGAGCCTTGCGGTCCAGGCATTCGATGTGTCCCAGCGCCGAAACTTTTCCAGACAGTGAGTCAGCCGTGTCGGAAGGCGGCCATCCTGGCCGGGCGCGGCGTGCGCGGCACCGTGCCGAAGCGGGTCGGGAACGGCACCCTTCGACGCGGGCGGGGATGCCGGCGAACTCCCGGCATCCCCGCCGCCCTCGCTCAGGCCGCCTGTGCCTGCTGCGCGCGCAGGATCCGTGCCGCCTCCACCATCGCCGTCAGCGCGGCGCGGGTCTCGTCCCAGCCGCGGGTCTTCAGGCCGCAGTCGGGGTTGACCCACAGCTGCTCGGGCGCGAGCACGTCGCGCGCCTTCTCCAGCAATTCCACCATCTCGGCCACGCCGGGCACGCGCGGGGAATGGATGTCGTACACGCCCGGGCCGATCTCGTTGGGGTAGCGGAACCTGACGAACGCGTCGAGCAGTTCCATGCGCGAGCGCGAGGTCTCGATCGAGATCACGTCCGCATCCATCGCCGCCACCGCCTCGATGATGTCGTTGAACTCGGAGTAGCACATGTGGGTGTGGATCTGGGTGGCATCGCGCACCCCGCACGAGGCGATGCGGAAGCTCTCCACCGCCCAGTCCAGGTAGGCCTGCCAGTCGCCGCGGCGCAGCGGCAGGCCCTCGCGGATGGCCGGCTCGTCGATCTGGATGGCGCCGATGCCGGCCGCCTCCAGGTCGCGGACCTCGTCGCGCAGCGCCAGCGCGATCTGCCGGCAGGTCTGCGCGCGCTCCTGGTCGTCGCGCACGAACGACCACTGCAGCACCGTCACCGGGCCGGTCAGCATGCCTTTCATCGGCCTGTCGGTCAGCGACTGCGCGTACTGCGACCAGCGCACCGTCATCGGCGCCGGCCGCGCGACGTCGCCGTAGATGATCGGCGGCTTCACGCAGCGGCTGCCGTAGCTCTGCACCCAGCCCAGCTTGGTGAAGGCGAAGCCGTCGAGCTGCTCGCCGAAGTACTCGACCATGTCGTTGCGCTCGAACTCGCCGTGCACCAGCACGTCCAGCCCGACCTGCTCCTGGAAGCGCACGCAGCGCTCGGTCTCGGCCTCGAGGAAGGCGGCGTAGTCGGCGTCGGAGAGCTTGCCGGACTTGTTCCGCGCCCGCGCCTCGCGCACGGCGTGGGTCTGCGGGAACGAACCGATCGTGGTGGTCGGGTAAAGCGGCAGGTCCAGCGCGGCGTGCTGGGCGACGCGGCGCTGCGGATACGGCGAGGCGCGCCGGGCCGCATCCGGCCCGAGCGCGGCCAGGCGGCGGCCGACCTCGGCCCGGTGCACCCGCGGCGAGCGCCGGCGCGACTGGATCGCCGCCCGCGCCTGTTCCAGCGCCGGCTCGGCTTCGGGCTTGCCGTCCAGCGCGTCGGCCAGGGTGCGCAGCTCGCCGAGCTTCTGCCGGGCGAAGGCCAGCCAGCCATGCAGTTCGGGATCCAGCGACTTCTCCTGCGCCAGATCCACCGGCACGTGCAGCAGCGAGCACGACGGCGCCAGCCACAGGTTGTCCGCGCCGACGTGGCCCTGCGCGTAGCGCGCCAGGGTCAGCGCGTTGTCCAGCGGCGCACGCCAGATGTTGCGGCCGTTGACCAGGCCGGCGGACAGCACGCGCCCGGGCGGCAGCGCCTTGAGCACGGCGTCGAGCTGTTCCAGCCCGCGCACCAGGTCCACGTGCAGGCCCTCCACCGGCAGCGCCGTGGCCAGTTCCAGGTTGTCGCCGAGCGCGCCGAAGTAGGTGGCCAGCAGCAGCTTCGGCCGCGCCGCCTGCGCCAGGAACTCGTAGGCACGGCGGAAGGCCGCGCGCGCGGCCTCGTCCAGGTCCAGCACCAGCGCCGGCTCGTCGATCTGCACCCACTCGGCGCCGGCCGCGTGCAGCTTGCCGAGCAGTTCGGCGTAGACCGGCAGCAGGCGCTCGAGCAGGGCCAGGCGGTCGCTGCCATCGCTGGTCTTGGACAGCAGCAGGAAGGTGACCGGGCCGATCAGCACCGGCCGGGTGGCGATGCCCAGCGCCCGCGCTTCGAGAAACTCGGCCAGCGGCTTGTCGCCGCGCAGCGCGAACGGCTGGCCGGCGTGCAGCTCGGGGACGATGTAGTGGTAGTTGGTGTCGAACCACTTGGTCATCTCCAGCGCGTGCAGGTCCACGCCGTCGGCCTGGTGGCCGCGCGCCATGGCGAAGTAGCCGGCCAGCGGATCGGCATCGGCCAGCGCGCGGTAGCGCCCGGGGATGGCGTCGAACAGGAACGCGGCATCGAGCACCTGGTCGTACAGGCTGAAGTCGTTGCTCGGCGGCAGGTCCACGCCGGCTTCGCGCTGCAGTTGCCAGTGGCGCGCGCGCAGTTCGCGGGCGGCGGCCTGCAGCTGTGCGGCGTCGGTCTCGCCGCGCCAGTGGCTTTCCAGCGCGCGCTTGAGTTCGCGCCGCGCGCCGATGCGCGGGAAGCCCAGGTTGGTCACGATCGTCATGGTGTGTGTGTCCTCATTGCATCGGTGGCATTGAGGAACGAAGGAACCGCGCGCCGCGTCCCGCTCGCACGGGAACCCGCCACGCCAGCGACCTTCGCCCCCGCGGGCGAACCGGAAGCCTTGCGGGCAGGGACGGAGGGCGCACGCGGCGGACCGCGGACGCAGGCTCCGGCCCGCCTCCCGCGAGGCAGCCAGGTCGAAACGAAGGACGCTCGTGTCCTCCGGCCGGGGCCGGTATTCGGGCTGATGGACATGGGCACGCGATGCGTGCGCCGCCTACTGTCCGCCGCTTCCCGGCATCGCCTTGCGGCTGCGCCAGTGCTGTTGACGGAGGTCGTTTCCATTCACCGCTGCGGGGCAGCTCCGGAATGGGCCGATGCCTTGCGGCATGCGGCCGTCACCGGATTCCCGTTTAAATCCATCCCTTCATCCGAATGAAGCGATGGATACCTTCGGCGGGCGCAGGTTAGGCGCCGCCGCCGGCGCGGTCAAGCGCGATGCGGATGCCGGCGCCGCGGCGCGTTCAGGGCAGGGGACCGAACAGGTCGCCGGTCGTGCCGGGCACGATCGCCGCCGGATAGACGGGCCGGCCGTGCGCGTCGGCGCGCATGGCCGGGCTGGCCTGCGCGGCGGTGGCGCCTTCGGCACCGAGCCAGGCCACGGCCTCGCCGGCCTGCAGCAGGTGGTCGGCGATGATCCGGCGGTGGCAGTGCCGCCAGTCGCCTTCGGCGCACATGAACGCGCACGGCGCCTGCCGTGCCAGCGCACGCAGGCTGGCCAGCCCGCGCGCGAATGCCGGGCCCAACGCGTAGTCGGCGTAGTGGTGCAGTGCCGGCTCGCGCCAGTACGCGTTGGTCGCCGCCGGCACGCCCTGCGGACCGCGGCGGTTGCCCAGCGCCGGCAGGTGGCGGTAGCCGATGCCGGCCAGCCCCAGCGCCGTGGCGAGGGCGTCGTCGTTGTACTGCGGCACGTGGCGCGAGCGCGGCACCGCGCGCACGTCGGCCAGCCAGCGCACCCCGGCACCCTGCAACAGCGCGAGGAAGCGTTCCAGCGGCAACGTCGAGTGGCCGATGCCGTACAGCACCGCTAGCGTCCCGCCGCGCCGGCGCGGCACGGCGGCCGGCACGGCGGTGAGGCCGGCCTGCGGGCGCGGCGGCGCATCAGGCCGGTTCGTCCGGGATCAGCGCGCTTTCCAGGCGGGCGATGCAGTCCTTGAGCTGGAGCTTGCGCTTCTTCAGGCGCTTGATCGCCAGTTCGTCCCCCTGCGGATCGGCCGCGCGGCGGGCGATGTCGGTGTCCAGCAGACGGTGTTCCCGGCGCAGGTCGGCCAGGCGGGCGGCGAGGTCGGGAGCATCGGACAGGTCCACGGCCCGACTTTACACCGGCCGGGGCGGCGGTGGCGCGAGGGTAGAATGGACGGGCATGAGCGCCGTCATCCCCTTGCCCGATCCCGTCCCGCCCGCGCCGGCCCGCGACGGCCGTGCCGCCGGCCGCGAGCACGCCAAGCTGGCCAAGCGCCTGCGCCGCCAGGTCGGCCAGGCCATCGCCGACTACGGCATGATCGAGGACGGCGACAAGGTGATGGTGTGCCTGTCCGGCGGCAAGGACAGCTACACGATGCTCGACCTCCTGCTGCAGCTGCAGGCCGCCGCGCCGGTGCGGTTCTCGATCACCGCGGTCAACCTGGACCAGAAGCAGCCGGGCTTCCCGGAGCACGTGCTGCCGGACTACCTGCGCGCGCTCGGCGTGGATTTCCGCGTCATCGAGCAGGACACCTATTCGGTGGTCAGCCGGGTGATCCCGGAAGGCAGGACCCTGTGCTCGTTGTGCTCGCGCCTGCGCCGCGGCGCGCTGTACCGCCATGCCGCCGAGCACGGCTTCACCCGGATCGCCCTGGGTCACCATCGCGACGACATGGTGGCCACCTTCTTCATGAACCTGTTCCACCACGCCCGGCTGTCGGCGATGCCGCCCAAGCTGCTGTCCGACGACGGCCGCCACGTGGTGATCCGTCCGCTGGCCTACGTGCGCGAGGCCGACATCGCCGCCTATGCCGCCGCGCGCCGGTTCCCGATCATCCCGTGCAACCTGTGCGGCAGCCAGGCGAACCTGCAGCGCCGCCAGGTCGGCAACCTGCTGCAGGCGTGGGAGAGGGAATCGCCCGGCCGCATCGAGCAGATCGCCCGCGCGCTGGCCAACGTCCAGCCTTCGCAGCTGGCCGATCCGGCGCTGTTCGACTTCCTCGCGCTGGGCCGCCGCGGCGCCGCGCCAGCGCCCGACGCGCATGCCTGGCTGGCCGGTCAGGCGCATGACGCCGCGCCGGAGCCCTGAGCCCGTGGCCAGGCGTCGGCCGCCGCCGCGGCGCGGGCGGCAAGCGCGGGCGCCTGCCCGCACTGCGCCGCGCGGCCATCCCCCCACGTTACGCATTTCCCCACTTCCGGATTCCGCATGTTCTACCGCAACCTGACCCTGTTCCGCTTTCCCACCGCCGTGGACTTCTCCGCCGTGGACACCTTGCTGCCGGAGGCGCTGCTCAAGCCGGTCGGCCCGCTGGAGATGACCTCGCGCGGCTTCATCTCCCCGTTCGGCCGCGACGAGACCGAGGCGCTCAGCCATCGCCTCGGTGATTTCCTGTGGCTGACCGTGGGCGGGGAGGACAAGATCCTGCCCGGCTCGGTGGTCAACGACCTGCTGGCGCGCAAGCTGGCCGAGATCGAGGAGAAGGAAGGCCGCAAGCCCGGCGGCAAGGCGCGCAAGCGGCTCAAGGACGACCTGGTGCACGAGCTGCTGCCGCGCGCCTTCGTCAAGTCCTCGCGCACCGACGCCATGCTCGACCTGCAGCACGGCTACGTCGCCGTGGACACTTCCAGCCGCAAGAGCGGCGAGAACGTGATGAGCGAGATCCGCGGCCTGCTCGGCAGCTTCCCGGCGCTGCCGCTCAACGCCGAGGTCGCCCCGCGCAGCGTGCTGACCGGCTGGATCGCCGGCGAGCCGCTGCCGGAGGGCCTGTCGCTGGGCGAGGAATGCGAGATGAAGGACCCGATCGAGGGCGGCGCGGTGGTCAAGTGCCAGCACCAGGAGCTGCGCTGCGAGGAGATCGACAAGCACCTGGAGGCCGGCAAGCAGGTCACCAAGCTGGCGCTGAACCTGGACGACCATGTCTCCTTCGTGCTCGGCGAGGACCTGGTGATCCGCAAGCTCAAGTTCCTCGACGGCGCGCTGGACCAGTTGGAGAACACCGACACCGACGGCATGCGCGCCGAGCTGGACGCGCAGTTCGCGTTGATGACCGGCGAGGTGCGGCGCCTGTTCCTGCTGCTCGAACAGGCGCTGAAGCTGAGCAAGGCCGAGTGAGCGGGGCGGCGCCGCGCGACGGCGCCGTGTGAGAAGCTGCCGCCATGTCCGGAGCCTTTCGTCGCCTGTTCGCGCCCCCCGCCGCGGTGATCGAGCGCGACAGCGTGCAGGTGCAGCTCGAGGACGGCGAAGTGGTGGAAGTGCGGCGCGTGCGCGATCCGCGCGCGCGCCGGATCAAGCTCAGCGTGGACGAACGCGGCGCGCGCCTGACCCTGCCGGCGCGGGCCGCCGCCGTCGCCGGCGAGCGCTTCCTGCTCGAGCACCGCCATTGGCTGGCCACCCAGCTGCGCCGCTGCCATGCCGAATCGGCCGGTGCCGCGCTGGTGCCCTGGCAGAGCACGCACCTGCCGCTGCGCGGCCAGGACCTGCCGCTGCACTGGCAGGCCGGCCGCTACGCCGACCTGCAGCTGCACGCCGACGGCGCGCACTTCCTGCTGCCGGCACGCGCCGGCGAGGCCGCGCTGCGGCGCACCCTGCGCGCGTTCTACGAAGCCCAGGCGCGCGCCGACGTCGGCCGCTGGCTGCCCCGGTACCTGCCGGGCCTGCCGCGCGCGCCGCGCGCGGTGCGCTACAAGATCATGTCCTCGCAATGGGGCTCGCTGGCTCCCGACGGCACCATGGCGCTGGACCTGGCCCTGGTGCTGGCGCGGCCGGCGGCCTTCGAGTACGTGCTGGTGCACGAGCTGTGCCACCTGCTCCAGGCCAACCACTCGCCGGCATTCTGGGCCGAGGTGGAAGCGCGCTGCCCGCACTGGCGCGAGGAGCGCGACTGGTTCCACGAGCACGGCCGCCGCATCAAGGCGACCCTGCGCGCGCTGCTGCAGCCGTCCGGCTAGGCGCGCGGCGCGGCGGGCCCGCACCGTCGTGCGCCGCCCGGCTCCCGGGCGTGCCGGCGGAAGGGGATCGCGCCGCGCGGCGACGGTTCGCCGGATACCGGGGGGGCGAAGTGCCGGCCTGCTATCGGGCCGGCGGCGGGGAACCGGCCGCGGCATCCGCCGGCAGCGCCTCGAAGAAGGCGCGGACATGGCCGCCGACCGCGGCCGGATGCTGCAGGTGCAGGTGGTGGATGCCGGGCATCGCCACGCTGCGGCCGTGGCGCAGGCAGGCCAGCCGTTCGCGGCGCTGGGCCTCGGGGAAATAGGGCTGCGCGGGCTCGGCGAACACCGCCAGCACCGGGCAGGCGATCGCCTCCAGCAGCGCGCGCACCTGGTCTTCGCCCAGGCGCACCGGGGTGGGCAGCGTCAGGCGCGGATCGGTGCGCCAGGCCAGCCCGCCATCGACCGTGCGCACGCCGCGCTCGACCAGCAGGCGCGCGTCGGCTTCGTCGAGGTGGTTGGCAAGCATGCGCGCCCGCACCGCGGTGGCCAGGTCGGGGAACACCCGCAGCGGCCGCGCCGCCGCGCGCCGGGCCTGGATCGCTTCGCGCAGGCGCGCGGGCGTGTCGGCGGCCGGGGCGGACAACGGCCCCAGCGCCTCGATCGCCGCCACCGCCTCGATCCGCTCCGGCGCCGCCGCGGCCACCAGGGTGGCGATGCCGGCGCCGAGCGAATGGCCGAGCAGGGTGAAGCGCGGCCAGTCGAGCGCGTCGGCGATGGCCAGCACCGCCAGCACCGCTTCCGTCGGGGTGTATTCCGCGCCCGCCGGCAGGTGCGCGCTGTGGCCGTGGCCGGGCAGGTCGACGGCGACCAGGTCGACCTCGCCCAGGTGCGGGGCCAGCGGCACGAAGCCGGCGGCGTTGTCGAGCCAGCCATGCAGGGCCAGCACCCGGCGCGCGCCGCGGCGGCCGCCGCGCAGGCCGGCGATCCGGCCCGCGGGCAGCTCGAGCGCGAGCTCGTCCAGCCTCATGCGCGCGCGGCGATGCCGGCCAGCGCGCGGGCGTGCGCCGGCGCGTCGTTCAGGCACGGGATGTAGCGCAGCTGCGCACCGCGCTCGCCGACGGTGCGCACGAAGCCGATGCCCACCTCTTCCAGCGTCTCCAGGCAGTCGCAGGCGAAGCCCGGGCAGACCACGTCGATCTGCTTGTGGCCACCCTCGGCCAGCGCCCACAGGGTGGGTTCGGCGTAGGGCTGCAGCCAGCGTTCTTGGCCGAAGCGCGACTGGTAGCCCAGCGACCATTGCCCGGCCTGCAGGCCCAGCGCCGCGGCAATGGCCGTCGCGCTGGCCTGGCAGCGCTGCGGGTACGGGTCGCCACCATCGGCCACGCGCTGCGGCAGGCCGTGGAAGGAGAACATCAGGTGCTCGCCGCGGCCGTGGCGCTGCCACCAGGCGCGGATCGCGCCGGCGACCGCCTCGACCCAGGCCGCGTCGTCGGCGTAGTCGTAGACCACCTCGACCATGGCCTGCGGGTGGCGACGATGCCAGGCGCGGACCACGTCCTCCACCGAGGCGGTGGTGGTGGTCGAGTACTGCGGGTACAGCGGCAGCACCACGATGCGGCGCGCGCCGCCGGCCAGCAGTGCGTCCAGGGCCGGGGCCAGCGCCGGGGCGCCGTAGCGCATCGCCGCGCGCACGGTCCAGTGCGGCAGCTCCGCCTGCAGGCGCCGGGCCAGGGCGTCGGTGTGCACCGCCAGCGGCGAGCCGCCGTCCAGCCACACCTGCGCGTACTTGTGCGCCGAGCGCGGGCCGCGCAGCGGCAGGATCAGGCCATGCAGCAGCGGCTTCCACAGCCAGCGCGGCAGCGAGACCACGCGGCGGTCGCTGAGGAATTCGGCCAGGTAGCGACGCACCGCCGGCGCGGTGGGCGCCTCGGGCGTGCCTAGGTTGACCGCCAGCAGGGCGGTATCGGGAGCGTCGGGCATGGCGGCATTGTCGCAGAGCACCGCCGCCTTGCCATGCACGGCGTGGCGATCGCGGCGATCGGCGCTGGCATCGGGCGCCACATACCGGCACGATTCAGCTGCTTGCGGTACCTTCTTGCCGATCGACCTTGGGAGTCTTCACCACATGCGCCTGTCGCCGCGTCTCGCCCTGTCGCTCGCCCTTGCCGCCGTCGCCGGCCACGCCGTGGCCGGCCCGCAGGAGGACGAGCGCGCCCGCAATGCCACCCGCGTGCTCAGCGAGATCCAGTCGATCCCCGAGCAGGCGATCCCCGACAAGCTGCTCGACGAGGGCCGCGCGGTGGTGGTGATCCCCGACACGCTCAAGGCCGGGCTGGTGATCGGCGGGCGCCGCGGCCACGGCCTGATGTCGATCAAGAACGCCGACGGCAGCTGGTCCAACCCGGTGTTCGTCAAGCTCACCGGGGCCAGCATCGGCTTCCAGGCCGGGGTGCAGTCCTCCGACGTGGTGCTGGTGTTCCGCAACGACCGCAGCCTGGACAACATCGTCAACGGCAAGTTCACCCTGGGCGCCGACGCCGGGGTGGCGGCCGGCCCGGTCGGGCGCCAGGCCGCCGCGGCCACCGACGGCCAGCTCAAGGCCGAGATCTGGTCGTGGTCGCGCGCGCGCGGGCTGTTCGCCGGCGTCGCCCTGGACGGGGCCGCGCTGCAGATCGACGACGAGGCCGACATGGCCGTGTACGGCGACGACGTCACCCCGCGCATGATCTTCGAGGGGCGGCTGAAGACGCCCCCGTCCAGCGACGTGGTCGGCTTCCGCGACCGCCTCGAGGAATCCACCTATGCCGCGCGGCAGAACCGCGGCACCGCCGGCGCGGCGCCCGCCCCGCGTCCGGCCGCGCCGGCCGGCCCCGCGCCCGCCGCGCCGGCGCCCGCCGAGGCCACCGCGGTGCCGATGGGCCAGGCGCCGGCGCAGTCGCAGCAGGGCTTCCAGCCGGTCAGCGACGACAGCGTGCGCACCGAAGTGCTGGACGACGGCAAGCCCTGAATCGCCGCGCAGCCGGCGCACGAAAACGGGCAACGCCCGGCGCCGGCTGCGGTATCCTCGGCGTTCCGACTCTCCATCCATCGAGAACGCTTATGGGCGGTTTTAGCATCTGGCACTGGCTGATCGTGCTGGCCATCGTGCTGCTGATCTTCGGCACCAAGCGCCTGACCGGCGGCATGAAGGACCTGGGCAGCGCCGTCAAGGAATTCAAGAAGGGCATGCACGAGGACGACAAGCCGGCCGGCCAGCTGGGCGATGCCTCGCGCGATGCCCAGCCGCAGGCGCGCGAGTCCACCCCGGCCGACCACGAGCGCGATCCGCGCTGATCCGGGGCGGGCGTGTTCGACATCGGCTTCAGCGAGCTGCTGGTCATCGCCGTGGTGGCCCTGGTGGTGCTCGGTCCCGAGCGCCTGCCCAAGGCGGCGCGGTTCGCCGGCCTGTGGGTGCGCCGCGCGCGCGCGCAGTGGGATTCGGTGAAGCAGGAGCTGGAGCGCGAACTGCAGGCCGAGGAGCTCAAGCGCGAGCTGGAGGAGGCCCGCGCCTCGCTGCAGCAGGTGGAGACCAAGCTGCAGGAGGGCCACCGCCAGTTGCGCGATGAAGGCCAGGCGCTGGCCCACAGCGTGCGCGAGGGGATCGAGCCGGAAGCGGAAGCGCCGGTCCCGCCGGCCGCCGCTGGTCCTGCGGCCACCGTGCCTGCCGCCGCCACGACGCCGCCGGTCGGCGAGGCCGCCCCGCCACCGGCCCACGCGCCCGCCGCGCAGGAGCACCGGTGAGCGTGATCGACGGCAACCCCGACGGTGAAGGCAGCCTGATCGAGCACCTGGTGGAACTGCGCGCGCGCCTGGTGCGTGCGCTGGCCGGGCTGCTGGTGGTGCTGGTGGTGCTGCTGCCGTTTTCCAAGAAGATCTACGCGTGGCTGGCCGGGCCGCTGATCTCGCAGCTGCCCGCCGGGCAGACGATGATCGCGGTCAATCCCGCCGGCGCCTTCTTCGCGCCGCTCAAGCTGACCTTCTTCGCCGCCCTGTTCATCTCGGTGCCGTGGCTGCTCTACCAGATTTGGGCCTTCGTCGCGCCCGGGCTGTACGCGCGCGAGAAGCGCATGGCGCTGCCGCTGCTGGTTTCGGCGGTGCTGCTGTTCTACGTCGGCTGCGCCTTCGCCTACTTCCTGGTGCTGCCGTCGGTCTTCCATTTCCTGACCACGTTCAAGCCGGACGTGATCGCGATCACCCCGGACGCGGCCTCGTACCTGGACTTCGTCATGGTGATCTTCTTCGCCTTCGGTTCCAGCTTCGAGCTGCCGGTGGCGCTGGTGATCCTGACCCTGCTCGGCTGGGTGACCCCGGCCCAGCTCCGGGAAGGACGCGGCTACGCGGTCGTGGGCATCTTCATCCTGGCGGCGGTGATCACCCCGCCGGACGTGGTCTCGCAGCTGATGCTGGCCATCCCGATGTGCCTGCTCTACGAGCTGGGCATCCACGCCGCGCGCTGGCTGCTGCCGCGCCAGGCCGGGAGCGGCGCGGCAGCCGGCGGCAAGTAGCGCCGGGTTTGCCGCGCCGGCCGCCTGGGCATCTTCATCCTGGCGGCGGTGATCACCCTGCCGGACGTGGTCTCGCAACTGATGGCCGTCTCGATGTGCCTGCTCTACGAGCTGGGCATCCACGCCGCGCGCTGGCTGCTGCCGCACCGGGCCGGGACCGGCGCGGCAAGTAGTGCCGGGTTTGCCGCGCGGGGCTGCCGCGCCGGTTGCCTGGGCATCTTCATCCTGGCTGAGGTGATCACTCCGCCGGACATGGTCTCGCAGCTGATGCGGGCCATCCCGATGTGCCTGCTCTACGAGCTGGGCATCCACGCCGTGCGCTGGCTGCTGCCGCGCCAGGCCGGGACCGGCGCGGCAAGTAGTGCCGGGTTTGCCGCGCGGGGGCTGCCGCGCCGGTTGCCTGGGCATCTTCATCCTGGCGGAGGTGATCACACCGCCGGACATGGTCTCGCAACTGATGGCCGTCCCGATGTGCCTGCTCTACGAGCTGGGCATCCACGCCGTGCGCTGGCTACTTGCCGCGCCAGGCCGGGACCGGCGCGGCGGCCAGCGGCAAGTAGCGCCGGGCTTGCCGCGCGGGGCTGCCGCGCCGGCGGGGGCGATCCCGCGGGGGGCGCGGTCCGGCGGCCACGGACCTGCGCACGCGATGCCGGCCCGGGCCCCTGCCCGGAGGCTCCGGACCCGCCTGCGCCTGCGCGGGGAGAGGGCGTGGCCGGAAGCGGTGCGCCGCTTCCGGTTCGGGATCTCAGGCGGCGATGACGCCGTCCCGGGGCGTGTCGCCGCCGGGCACCGCGGCCGCGGCCGGGCCGACCATCTGCTTCCAGGCGGTGTAGACCGCGCCGGCGAACACCGGCATGGTCACCGCGGTCATCAGCAACTGCGCGATCCACATGCCGGCCACCTGGCCGCCGACCAGGGTGAACACCATGGCCACCAGCATCACCGCGAAGTAGATCGCCATCATCGCGATCACCGCCAGCACCAGGAACACCAGCATCGCCGGCAGGTTGTGCAGGCAGGCGTTGAGGCTGTGGCGCAGCGCACGCCAGCCGCCCATGCGCTGGAACATCACCTGCGGCGGCATCACGAACATCGCCAGCGAGATCGCCGCCAGGGTGACCACGCACAGCAGCAGCCACAGCAGGATGCGCCCGGCCGGCAGTTCCGCGACCAGCGCCTCGATCACCGCCGGGTCGGGTTGCTGGCCGGACTGGCTGATCTCGTTCATGCGCACCATCACCTCGCCGAGCTGGTGCAGGCCGGTGGTGCCCAGCAACAGCAGCAGCAGCGCGCCCAGGATCAGGCCCGCCACCACCTGCGGCAGCAGGGTTACCAGCAGGTGCGGCGCGCGGCCTTCCTGCACGCCTTCCAGCAGGTGCGCCGACCGCGCCGCGCGGCCCTGGTCGACCTCGCGCACCGCCCACAGCAGCCCGCCCATGAACAGCGGGCCGGCGACCACCACCAGCAACTGCAGCACCGTGCCCAGCGCCGGCACCAGCAGCGACAGGGACATCACCACCGAGACGACCACGCCCCAGATCAGGCCCAGCCCGCCCAGCCCCAGCGGCGCGCGCTTGAGCAGCGAAAAGCCTGCGATCAGCCATTCCGCGCCGGCCGAGGCCGGCACCTTGTGTATCTCGCTCATCGGTTCCCCGGGCCGGAGGCCCTTGCCTGGAAGTGGTGCGGAGGACGCCGCCGGTGTCCCGGCGCCGGGCGATTATCGCCGTTTTCCCCGGTCCTGTCCGGCGGCCGGCTGCAGGTCGCGGGCGTGGCGCACGAAGCGGCGCAGCAGGCGCCGGGCCAGCGGCGCGGCGGTGACCTCGCGGGCGATGGTGCGCGCGCAGCGGCCCTCGCGCTGCAGGCAGTCGGCGCGGGCGCTGACGTAGCCGCGGATGTGGTGGGTGGCGAACTCGGGATGGAACTGCACGCCCCAGGCGGATTCGCCCCAGCGGAAGGCATGGCACTGGTCCTGCAGCGAGTGGGCCAGCACGGTGGCGCCGTCGGGCGCGCGCAGCACCGTCTGCATGTGGGTGGCGTGGGCCGGGAAGCGCTGCGGCATCCCCGAGAACAACGGGTCCTCGAACGCCGGCGGCTCCAGTTCCAGCTCGATCGTGCCCGACTCGCGCCCGGCCGGGTTGTAGTCCACCTGGCCGCCGAGCGCGTGCGCCAGCAACTGGTGGCCGTAGCAGATGCCCAGCAGTGGGGTGCCGGCATGGGCGGCCTCGCGCAGCCAGGCGGCCGAGCGCTCGCTCCAGTCGGCGCGGTCGGTGACGTAGGCGGCCGAGCCGGTGACGATCACCCCGGCGTAGTGCTGGCGCGGCGGCAGCGCCTCGCCGGCTTCGACGTTGACCGATACCGCCTCGGCCGGCTCCAGGCCGGCGGCCACGCGGATCCAGTGGGGGAAGCGGCCATAGCGCTTCACCTGCGGCAGGGGTTGCCCGGTTTCCAGGATCAGGAACGGGGAAGGGTTCATTCCAGCGACGGCAGCACCGACAGGACTTCCTCGATTGTAGTCAGCCCGGCGGCCACCTTTTCAAGGCCGGTGCGGCGCAGCGTGCGCATGCCCTCGGCGCGCGCGGCCCGGGTGAAGGCGGCCAGATCCATGGCCGGCTGGACCATCGCGCGCAGCCGCGGACCCAGTGGCAGCAGCTCGTACAGGCCGATGCGGCCCAGGTAGCCGGTGCGCCGGCACTCCAGGCAACCCACTGGTGCATAGGGCGTGGGGTTATCAGGCAATGCCTCATCGTCATCACCCAGCTGCGCCCAGTCGGCCTGGCCGAGCACGTGCGGGCGCTTGCAATGGGGGCACAGCGTACGCACCAGGCGCTGGGCCAGCACCCCGGTCAGGGTGCTGGCCACCAGATAGTGGGGCACGCCCAGGTCGAGCAGGCGGGTGATCGCCGAGGGCGCATCGTTGGTGTGCAGGGTGGACAGCACCAGGTGGCCGGTGAGCGAGGCCTGCACCGCCATCTGCGCGGTCTCCAGGTCGCGGATCTCGCCGATCATGATGATGTCCGGGTCCTGGCGCAGCAGGGTGCGCACGCCGGTGGCGAAGTCCAGGTCGATGTTGTGCTGGACCTGCATCTGGTTCAGCTCCGGGGCGATCATCTCGATCGGGTCCTCGACCGTGCACACGTTCACGTCCGGCGTGGCCAGGCGCTTGAGCGTGGAATACAGCGTGGTGGTCTTGCCCGAGCCGGTCGGGCCGGTGACCAGCACGATGCCGTCCGGGCGTTCCACCAGCGCGTTCCAGCCGGCGGCCTCCTCGGGGCTGAAGCCGAGCTGGTCGATGCCCTTGAACGCGGTGTCCGGGTCGAAGATGCGCATCACGCACTTCTCGCCGAAGGCGATGGGCATGGTCGACAGGCGCATCTCCACCTCGCGCCCGCCCGGCGAGCGGGTCTTGATGCGCCCGTCCTGCGGCCGGCGGCGCTCGGCCAGGTCCATGCGCCCGAGCACCTTGATGCGGCTGACGATGGCGGTCATCACCGCCGACGGCACCTCGAACACCTTGTGCAGCACCCCGTCGATGCGGAAGCGCACGCGCCCGGACCCGCGCCGCGGCTCCAGGTGGATGTCCGAGGCGCGCTGCTCGTAGGCGTACTGCAGCAGCCAGTCGACGATGTGGACGATGTGGTGGTCGTCGGCGTTGACGTCGCCGGTGCGGCCCAGTTCCACCAGCTGCTCGAAGCTGGGCAGGCCGCTGCCCTGGGTCACCTGGCCGTCGCGCGCGCCGCGCACCGAGCGGGTGACGCCGAAGAACTCCATCGTGTACCGGCCCAGGTCCAGCGGGCTGACCATCGCCACCTCCACGCGCCGGCGCGTGAGGTGCTGCAGGTCGGCGCGCCAGTCCAGCGCCAGCGGCTCGCTGGTGGCCACCAGCACGCGCTCGGCGTCCACCGCCAGCGGCAGGATGCGGTGGCGGCGCGCATAGGCCTGGGAGACGATGGCGGTGACCGCGGCCACGTCCACCCGGGTCGGGTCGATGCGCAGGTAGCGCACCCCGACGCGGGTGGCCAGCCACTCGGTCAGCCGCTCCAGGCCCAGCTCGCCGGCCGGCGGCTGGCCGGCCCGGAGCTTGAGGTTGGACAGCAGCACCAGCGGGTGGACCTCGCCGGCCCCGCGCGCCGCCCCGGCGCTGCCGTGCAGCCCGGCGGAGGTGGCGATGCGCTCGGCGTCGGCGGCCAGCACCATGCCGTCGGCCAGCAGCGCGGCGGCGATCTGGGCGTAGTGCAGCCGGCCCGGCGGCAACGGCGCCGCCACTGCCGCGGTGGAATTGGCCTGGCCCTGGTGCATTCGTCCGTTCGCCCCGCGCGGGGCTCCCCGCAAAACCGGTCGTTATACTAGCCCACCCCATCGCAACGGCCGTGCCGCATGTCCGCCACCGCTTCGCGGGTCCTGACCTTCCAGGACCTGATCCTGACCCTCAACCAGTACTGGGCCCGGCAGGGCTGCGTGTTGATCCAGCCGCTGGACCTGGAGGTCGGCGCGGGCACCTTCCACCCGGCCACGTTCCTGCGCGCGCTCGGCCCGGAGCCGTGGGCCGCCGCCTACGTGCAGCCCTCGCGCCGCCCCACCGACGGCCGCTACGGCGACAACCCCAACCGCCTGCAGCGCTACTACCAGTACCAGGTGGCGATGAAGCCCAACCCGGACAACCTGCAGGAGCTGTACCTGGGCTCGCTGCAGGCACTGGGGATCGATCCGCTGGTGCACGACCTGCGCTTCGTCGAGGACAACTGGGAATCGCCTACGCTCGGCGCCTGGGGCCTGGGCTGGGAGGTGTGGCTCAACGGCATGGAGGTGACCCAGTTCACCTACTTCCAGCAGGCCGGCGGGCTGGAGTGCAAGCCGGTGCTCGGCGAGGTGACCTACGGCCTGGAGCGGCTGTGCATGTACCTGCAGGAATGCGACAACGTCTACGACCTGGTATGGACCTACGGTCCGGACGGCACGCCGGTGAGCTACGGCGACGTCTACCACCAGAACGAGGTCGAGCAGAGCGCCTACAACTTCGAATACGCCAACGTGCCCGAGCTGCTGCACTGGTTCGACGTGTGCGAGGCCGAGGCGATGAAGCTGGTCGAGGCGGGTCTGCCGCTGCCGGCCTACGAGCAGGTCACCAAGGCCAGCCACAGCTTCAACCTGCTCGACGCGCGCCGCGCCATCTCGGTGACCGAGCGCCAGCGCTACATCCTGCGCGTGCGCGCGATGGCGCAGGCAGTGGCCAAGGCCTACTTCGCCCAGCGCGAGAAGCTGGGCTTCCCCGGACTGAAAGATCCCGCAAGGCGCGCCGCACTCGGCCTCCCCGCGCTGGACGCGAAGGAGAACGCGTGATGTCGAACGAGAACGTGCGCATGCAGCCGCTGCTGGTCGAGCTGGGCACCGAGGAACTGCCGGTCAAGGCACTGCCGGGCCTGGCGCGGGCCTTCTTCGAGGGCATCGTGGCCGGGCTGGAGAAGCGCGGCATCGCCGTCGAGCATGGCGACGCCAGGCCGCTGTCCACGCCGCGCCGGCTGGCGGTGCTGCTGCCGGGGGTGGGCGTGGAACAGCCCGAGCAGGCCGTCGAGGTGCTCGGTCCCTACGTGAACATCGCCCTGGACGACGCTGGCCAGCCCACGCGCGCGCTGGCCGGCTTCGCCGCCAAGGCCGGCGTGGACTGGACCGCGCTGGAGCGTACCCGCGACGCCCGCGGCGAGCGCTTCGTGCACCGCTCGCTCAAGCCGGGCGTGCGCACCGAGCTGCTGCTGGCCGAGGTGGTGGCCGAGGCGATCGCGGCGATGCCGATCCCCAAGCCGATGCGCTGGGGCGACCACGACTACGCCTTCGCCCGCCCGGTGCACTGGCTGGTGCTGCTGTTCGGCGACCAGGTGGTGCCGGCCGGGCTGCTCGGCGTCCAGGCCGGGCGCGACAGCCGCGGCCACCGCTTCATGCACCCGCAGGCGGTGACCCTGGCCGCGCCGGGCGACTACGTCGCCGCGCTGGAGGCCGCCTTCGTGCTGGTCGACCCGCAGGCGCGCCGCGCGCGCATCGTGCGCGAGGTGCAGGACGCGGCCGCGCGGGCCGGCGGCACCGCGCGCATCACCGAGGACAACCTCGGCCAGGTCGTGGACCTGGTGGAGTGGCCGGTCGGCGTGCTGTGCGGCTTCGAGCCGGACTTCCTGGCGGTGCCGCAGGAAGCGCTGATCGAGACCATGGAGATCAACCAGAAGTTCTTCCCGGTGCTGGACGAGGCCAACCGCCTGACCGAGCACTTCGTCGGCATCGCCAACATCGACTCGCGCGACCCGGCGCAGGTGCGGCGCGGCTACGAGCGGGTGATCCGCCCGCGCTTCGCCGACGCGCGCTTCTTCTTCGACGAGGACCTCAAGCAGGGCCTGGCGGCGATGGGCGAGGGCCTGGCCAGCGTGACCTACCAGGCCAGGCTGGGCAGCGTGGCCGACAAGGTCGCGCGGGTGAAGGCACTGGCCGAGGCGATCGCGCCGCAGGTCGGCGCCGACGTGGCGCTGGCGGTGCGCGCGGCGGAACTGGCCAAGAACGACCTGCAGTCGCGCATGGTCAACGAGTTCCCCGAGCTGCAGGGCATCGCCGGGCGCCACTATGCGGCCGCCGCGGGCGAGCCGGCCGAGGTCGCGCTGGCGATCGACGAGGCCTACCGGCCGCGCTTCGCCGGCGACGACATCGCCGACTCGGCCACCGGCAAGGTGCTGGCGATCGCCGAGCGCCTGGACACGCTGGCCGGCGGCTTCGCCGCGGGGCTGAAGCCGACCGGCAACAAGGATCCGTTCGCGCTGCGCCGCGCCGCGCTGGGGCTGGCGCGCACGATCATCGAGTCGGGCTTCGAGCTGGACCTGGAAGCGGCACTGGCGCAGGCCAACCAGGGCCTGGCCGGCAGGAAGGTCCAGGCGGACGTGGCCGACCTTTACGAGTTCATCCTCGATCGCCTGAAGGGCTACTACGCCGACAAGGGCGTGCCGGCCACGCACTTCAACGCGGTGGCCGAGGCGATGAAGGAGCAGGGCCTGCACTCGCTGTACGACTTCGACCGGCGCCTGGACGCGATCGGCACCTTCGCCCAGCTGCCCGAGGCGGCGGCGCTGGCGGCGGCCAACAAGCGCATCCGCAACATCCTGCGCAAGGCCGACGGCGCGATCCCCGGCCAGGTCGATCCGGCGCTGCTGGTCGAACCGGCCGAGGCCGAGCTGGCCGAGTCGGTGGAGGCGGCCATCACCGAGACCGGCGCGGCGCTGGCGCGGCGCGACTATGTCGAGGCGCTGGCCTACCTGGCGCGGCTGCGGCCGCAGGTGGATGCGTTCTTCGAGCAGGTGCTGGTCAACGCCGACGACGCGGCGGTGCGCGGCAACCGCCTGGCCCTGCTCAAGCGCCTGGGCGACCGCCTCGGCGCGGTGGCGGCGATCGACCAGCTTTCGGCCTGATCCGCGGACCCGCCGTGGTTGCCACGGCGGGTCCGGCGCGGTGCCGCGGCCGCCGTGTCGTTGGCGGTTTCACGTGCCGCACCGTTATCCTGACCCGCATGCGTGCTTTCCCGATCGCCCTCGCCCTCGTGCTGAGCCTGTGTGCCGGCGTCGCCCATGCCCGTGCCACCATCGACAAGGTGCGGATCGAAGGGCTCGATTCGGACGATGACGCGGCCATCATCGAGAACATCGAGGTGTCGCTGTCGCTGTACGACGCGGTGGGCAAGCCCCAGGGCGAATCGCGCCTGGAGTACATGCTCAGCCAGGCGCAGCGCCAGACCGCGCAGGCGCTGGAGCCGTTCGGCTACTACAACCCCACCGTCACCGTGGAGGCGCCACGCAGCGACGACCACCTCACCGTGGTGGTGCACGTGGACAAGGGCGAGCCGGTGCGGGTGCGCAACTCGCACATCACCATGGAAGGCTGGGCCACCGAGGACAGCTACATCCAGGACGACCTGAAGGCGTTCAAGCCCGCCGTCGGCGAGACCTTCGACCACGCCACCTACGAGGCCAGCAAGGTCACCATCACCCGCCGCCTGGCCGAGCGCGGCTACTTCGACGCCGATTTCACCCAGCGCAAGGTGGAGATCACCCGCGCCGAGCATGCCGCCGACATCGACCTGGGCTGGGACAGCGGCCGGCGCTACGACATGGGCCCGGTGCGCTTCGACTACGACTACTTCCGGCCGGGCCTGTTCGATCCGCTGGTGTACTGGGACGAGGGCAGCTACTACCACGAGGGCAAGCTGGACCGGCTGCGCGAGTCGCTGACCAAGCTCGACTACTTCGGCGCGATCGACATCCAGCCCAAGCCCGACGAGGCCGACGACCAGGGCCGGGTGCCGATCGACGTCAAGCTGACCCGCGCCAAGCGCAGCATCTACACCGCCGGCCTGAGCTACGGCAGCGAGAGCGGGCCCGGCGTGCGCGGCGGCGTGGAGCGGCGCTACATCAACACGCGCGGGCACAAGGTCGACACCCAGCTCGACTACGCCGACAAGCGCAAGAGCCTGACCACCAGCTACCGCATCCCCGCGTTCCTGTGGCTGGACGGCTGGTACACCTTCGCCGCGCGCGCCTACGACGAGCAGACCAAGTACATCGACCTGCGCAACTTCAAGCTGGTGGCCAGCCGCAGCGGCCAGATCAACGACCACTGGACCGCGGTGGCCTCGCTCAACGCGCTGCGCGAGCGCTGGCGCTATGCCCACAACGACGTCTACGGCAGCCAGTACAGCACCGCCACGCTGGTCTACCCGCAGCTGTCGGCCAACTACGCGGCGGTGGACGACCGCATGTTCCCGCGCCACGGCATCGCCGCCGACATGACCCTGCGCGGCGGCACCAAGGGCGTCGGCTCGGATGCCAGCTTCCTGCAGGTGCAGGGCACGCTGCGCTGGTTCCTGGCCGCCGGCGATAACGGCCGGCTGATCCTGCGCGGCGAGGCCGGCACCACCCTGACCGGCGACCTGGTGTCGCTGCCGCCGAGCCTGCGGTTCTTCGCCGGCGGCGACAACAGCGTGCGCGGCTACGCCTTCCGCGAGGTCGGCCCGCGTACCGCGCCGCCCGAACGCTACGCCGAGGGCGCCAAGCACGTGTTCACCGGCAGCGTGGAATACGAGCACTACTTCAAGGGCGGGCCGCTGGGCGCGGCGGTGTTCGTCGACAGCGGCAGCGCCTTCGACGACCGTCCCGACTGGCAGACCGGCGTGGGCTTCGGCATCCGCTACAAGTCGCCGGTGGGGCCGGTGCGCGTGGACATCGGCCACGGCCTGAACCATCCGGACTCGCAGTTCCAGCTGTACATCAACATCGGAGCGAACCTGTGAGCGCGCCCGTCCCCCCCGTCGCCCGGCGCGCGCGCTTCTACCGGCGCCGCGGCTTCTGGATCGGTTCGGGCCTGGCGGTGCTGGGCGCGGTGCTGCTGGTGCTGGTGCTGCTGTACTGGCTGCTGCAGACCGTGGCCGGGCGCGACGTGCTGCTGGCGCAGGTGGTCGCGCGCCTGCCGGCGGGCTCGGTGTTCACCTGGGAGCAGGCCGACGGCCCGCTGGCCGGGCCGCTGACCCTGCGCGGGGTGGAATTCCGCTACGACAAGATCCACTTCACCGCCCGCCGCGTGCTGCTGGACCCGGACATCCGCCCGCTGCTGGGACGCAAGCTGCGCGTGGACCGGCTGGAGCTGGAAGGCGCCACCCTGGACGTGCCCAAGAGCGAGGAGCCGTTCACCCTGCCGACCTGGCCGGGATCGCTGCCGCAGATCAGCGTGCCGCTGGCGATCCAGGCCGACACCGTCGTCGTGGACGACGTGAAGGTCAGCCAGGCCGGCAAGCCGGTGATCGCCATCGCGCGGCTGCGCGGCGGCGTCGAGCTGGCCGACGGCGAGCTGCACGCCAAGGGCGTGGACGCGCAGACCGACCTGGGCCACTTCCAGGTCCACGGCGATTACCTGCCGCGGCGCAACTATCGCGCCGACCTGACCGCCACCGCGGTGCTGCCGGCGCCGCGCGGCACCAGCCCGGCCCGCTTCGGCCTGGTCGCCCGCGGCGACCTGGACCGGATGGAGGTGGCCGTGGCCGGGCGCGCGCCGCAGCCGCTCAAGGCCACCCTCGGCCTGGTCGGCGGCGACACGCCGACGTGGACCTTCAAGGCCGCCACCGAGGCGCTGGACCCGACGCTGCTGATCCCCGGCAGCACGCTGGCCCCCGTCGCGCTGGACCTGCAGGCCAGCGGCACCGGCGGCGACGCCCAGCTGCACGGGCGGGTGAGCCAGGGCGGGACCGAGCTGGTGCTCGATCCCTCGCGCATCGCCATCCGCGACCAGGTGCTGACGGTGGCGCCGCTGCAGCTGCGCGCCTTCGACGGCCAGGCCAGCCTGCGCGGCGAGGCCGACTTCAGCGACCCGGAGAACACCCGTTTCCAGTTCGCGATCAACGCCGACGGCCTGCGCTTCGCCGCCCGTCCGGACCCGGCCACGCCGCAGCAGGCCCCGGTGCCGGTGGTCGTGCACGACGCGCGCCTGGGCGTGGCAGGCCGCCTCGACGCCTGGGCCGCGGTCGGCCACGCCGCCGTGGAGCGCGAGCAGGAACAGGCCAAGCTCGAATTCGACGTGCGCGGCAATGGCGAGGGCGCGCGCATCCACGCGCTGCGCGCGGACATGCCCGGCGGCTCGCTGCAGGCCAGCGGCCAGGTGGCCTGGTCGCCGGTGCTGGACTGGGACCTGGCCGCCGACCTGGACCGCTTCGACCCCGGCTATTTCGCGCCGGGCTGGGACGGGCGCCTGTCCGGCCACCTGGCCTCGCGCGGGCAGCAGCAGCCGGCCGCCGCCGACGGCACGCCCGGCGGCTACGTGGCCCAGGTGGCGTTGCCGCGCCTGGCCGGCCAGCTGCGCGGGCGCCGCCTCGACGCCCACGGCGATTTCGCCTGGAAGGTGGACCAGGGCGAAGGTGCGCTGGAGCTGGCGCTGGGCGGCAGCCGCGCCAGCGTCAAGGGCAGTGTCGGCGCGCGCCTGGACCTGGCCGCGCACCTGCGGCCGCTGGACCTGGCCGACCTGCTGCCGGGCGCGTCCGGCAGCCTGCGCGGCGACATACAGGTGCGCGGTGCGCAGGACGCGCCGGAGCTGATCGCCGACCTGGCCGGCAGCGGCCTGGCCTGGAACGACTGGAAGGCCGGGCAGCTGTCGCTGCGCGGGCGTCTGCCGTGGCGCGGCAGCGGCGGCGCGCTGGAGCTGGCCGGCAGCGACATCGTCGCCGGCACCGCGATCAGCCACGTGGACGTGCAGGCGCACGGTGCGGTGGAGGACCTGCGCCTGCAGGGCCGCGTCGCCGCCGACCTGGGCTCGGTGGCCCTGTCCGCGCAGCTGCGCCGCCAGGGCACGCGCTGGCAGGGCGAGGTGGCGAGCCTGGACCTGGCGCCATCCAAGGGCGCGGCCTGGGCGCTGCGCGCGCCGGGGCGCTTCGTCCTCGACGGCGACCGTTTCAGCCTCACCGACACCTGCCTGGGCGCGGCCACCGGCGGGGCGCTGTGCGCCAGCGCCGACTGGCCGGCCAAGGGCGTCGTCGTGCGCGGCGACGCCCTGGCCGGCCAGTCGGCGCTGGCGCACAGCGCCCCGCCGGTGGCCGCGCCCAGGCAGGTGTCGGTGAGGCTGAAACGGTCGCCGTCGAGGACGAAGCGCCCCGGCGCGCGCAGCGCCCAGGCCGCGCCCTTGGATGGCGCCAGGTCCAGGCTCGCCACCTCGCCCTGCCAGCGCGTGCCCTGGCGCAGCCGTGGCTGGCCAGCAGCGACGGCCGCCAGATCTACCTGCGCGGCGAGCTGACCCTGGACGGCGAGCTGCGCCCGGCCGGCAGCGCCTACACCGGCCACCTGCGCGCGGCGTCGATGGAAGGCGGCGTGCGCATGGGCGACAACACCCGCGGCGAGGTGGTGCGCTACGACCACTTCAGCCTGGATGCCCAGCTCGACCCGCGGCACATCCACGGCAAGCTCGGCGTCGGCTTCCAGGGCAATGGTTTCGTCGACGCCACCGTCGACACTGGTTGGGATGCTGCCGCGCCGCTGACCGGCCAGCTGTACATGAACAGCTCGCGGCTGTACTGGCTGGAGCTGTTCTCGCCAGACCTGGTGCGCCCGCAGGGCCTGATCGAGGGCCACGTCAGCCTGGCCGGCACGCGCGCGCAGCCGCGCCTGGGCGGCGAGGCCACGCTGAGCGGCTTCACCGGCGACTTCCCGTCGCTGGGCCTGACCGTGACCGACGGCAAGGCGCGGCTGCTGGCGCAGCCGGATGGCTCGGCGCGCATCGACGGCTCGCTCAAGTCCGGCGAGGGTACGCTGAACATCGACGGCGGCCTGTCCTGGTACGGGCAGGCCACGCCGCTGCAGCTGAACATCACCGGCCAGAACGTGCTGGTATCCAACACCACCGAGCTGCGCGCGGTGGCCAACCCGGACCTGCAGTTCGGCATCGTCGAGCGCACCATGCGCCTGCGCGGCAAGGTCACCGTGCCGGAGGCGGACATCGACCTGGAGCGCCTGGACCGCGGCACCTCGGTGTCCCCGGACGTGGTGGTGCTCGACCCGGCCAACCCGCAGGAGGAGCCGTCCTCGCCGCTGGACATGGACCTGGCGGTGGCGCTGGGCAAGGACGTCAAGCTCACCGGCTTCGGCCTGAAGGGCGGGCTGACCGGGCAGATCCAGGTGCGCTCGCGCCCGGGCTACGAGACCACCGCCACCGGCAACCTGGACGTGAGCGGGCGCTACAAGGCCTACGGCCAGGACCTGACCATCACCCGCGGCCAGCTGACCTGGAGCAACAACATCGTCTCCGACCCGCGCATCAACATGCGTGCCGAGCGCCAGATCGCCGACGTCACCGCCGGCATCGACGTCACCGGCCGGGCGATGGCGCCGCATGCCAGCGTCTGGTCCAACCCGAGCATGTCCCAGTCCGAGGCGATGTCCTACCTGGTGCTGGGGCGCAGCCTGTCCAGCGCCTCGGACAGCGAGTCCGAACAGGTCAGCGCGGCCTCGGCGGCGCTGTCGGCCGGCAGCGGCCTGCTCGCCTCGGAGATCGGCGCCAAGCTCGGCCTGGACGAGGCCGGGGTGAGCCAGTCGCGCTCGGTGGGCTCGGTGGTCGGCTTCGGCAAGTACCTCACCCCCAAGCTGTACGTCGGCTACGGCGTATCGCTGGTGGGCTCCGGTTCGGTGCTGACGCTGAAGTACCTGCTCAGCCGCGGCTTCGACATCGAGGTGGAATCGAGCTCGGTGGAGAACCGCGGCTCGATCAACTGGCGCCGCGAGAAATAGGCCGGACGGCCGCCGGCTCAGGCCGGCGGCAGGTCGCGCGCCGGCACCGGCCGGCCCAGCAGCCAGCCCTGTCCCAGTGCCTCCGGGGCCAGGCGCAGCACGTGCGCGGCCTGCGGTTCGTGCTCGATGCCCTCCACCACCAGGGCGACGTCCAGCCGCCGCGCCAGCTCGCACAGCGGGGCGAAGATCTGCTCCATCGGCGCGCCGGTACCCAGCGCGCCGGTGAACATGCGATCGATCTTGATCGCGTCCACCGGCAGGTCGGCCAGGTAGGCCAGCGAGGAATAGCCGGTGCCGAAGTCGTCGATGTAGAAGCGGTAGCCGCGCGCGCGCAGGCGCCGGATCGCCGCCGCCAGTGCGCCGTGGCCGGCGGTGGAGCGCTCGGTGATCTCCAGCACCAGGCGCGGCGGGAGCACGCCGTGGCGCGCGGCCTGCTCGTCCAGGAAGCGGTGGAAGCCCTCGTCGAGCACGTCCGCGGCGGTCAGGTTGACGCTGACGTAGAAGCCGCTGTCGTCGCGCAGGCGCGGGCCCAGCTCCGCCAGCGCCCGCTGCACGATCCGACGCGACAGCCGCCCGGCCAGGCCCATCCGCTCGGCCAGCGGCACGAACACCTCCGGGGCGACCGCGTGGCCGTCCTCGTCGTGCCAGCGCGACAGCGCCTCCACGCCGACCAGGCGCCGGTCGCCGAGCCGGCGCAGCGGCTGGTAGCGCAACTCGAGCGCGCCGCCGGCATCGGCCAATGCGCGGCGCAGTTGCCGCGGCAGGGAATGCCGGCGCCGGTGCCAGGCCGCCAGGCCGAGGCCGACGCCGGCACCGGCCAGCGCGCCGATCAGCGCCAGGGTGATGGCCAGCAGCGGGGCGAAGGCCAGGGCCAGCGGCCTACGGATGCTCGCTGCCACGCACAGGTCGTGGCGGTCGCTGCACAGGTGCAGGTGCTCGGCACCGGGCAGGTCGTGCCAGTGCGTGCGCGCGGCGGTGTCGGCGAAGCGGTGGTAGACGTGGCGGCCGTCGCGCGTCAGCAGCGTGGCCGCCAGGCCCGCACCCGGATGGGCGAAGTCCTCGAACACCAGCGGCGCGGTGCTGACCAGGGCCGCGCCCGAGGCGGTCAGGTCGGTGACGATGCGCGGATCGTCGCCGATGTTGACCACCGATTTCCAGATGCGCCGGCCGGCGGCCGCGTGGTCCGGCGGCGGCAGCGGCCACGGCTGTGCCAGCCGCCCCCACATCGCGGTGCATGCCAGCGCGCCGTCGCGCAGCCGCCCGACGTCGCGCAGGTAGCGGGCCTGGTAGAGGCGGAACCGCAGTTCGTCCAGATCGGCCGGCGAGCAGGCCGGCTGGCCCGGGCGCTGCAGCTGCCGCAGGGTGCGCTGCTCCTCGCCGGACACGGCGTCGGCGCGTGCCAGCAGGCGCTGTGCGTAGTCCTGCAGGCGCGCCTGCTGGCGGTGGTCGAGCATCCACTGCGCCCAGGCCAGCGCGGCGAGGATGCCGGCCAGCACCAGTGCCGGCAACACGAAACGGGCGCGGCACCGGCGAGCTTGATCGTTGTACATGGGGAGAGGGCTTTCGGCGCGACGGGGGGGAATACGGCAGGGGCCGCGCGCCGGGCGGAACGCGACCGGCCAGGGCCGCGCGGCCATGGATCGCCCGTGCGCGCGCCGGGCGAAGCGCGCGCAGCATGCGCCCGCCGTCGTTGTCGCTGCGTGGACGCGCGCGGGCCGCCGCGCCGTGCGCGCATTGCGCGATCCGGACCGGGCCGCTAACGTCGCCGCCTCGTTTCCCCGTGCCGCAGGACCGCCATGACCCCGCCGAGCCGCCTCTCCGCCGCCCTCGCCCTGGCCGCGACCTTCGCCGCCGCCGATGCCCGCGCCGACGAGGGCATGTGGATGCCCACCCAGCTGCCGCAGATCGCCGCGGCGCTGCGCCAGGCCGGTTTCGCCGGCGACCCGGCGGCGCTGTCGGACGTCACCCGCCCGCCGCTGAGCGCGGTGGTCAAGGTCGGCGGCGGCACCGGCGTGTTCGTCTCGGCCGACGGCCTGCTGCTGACCAACCACCACGTCGCCTTCGGCGTGATCCAGTACAACTCGAACGCGAAGGAAAACCTGATCGACGGCGGCTTCGTGGCCAAGGACCGCGCCGACGAGCGCGCGGCCAACCCGGATTTCCGCGTGCTGGTCACGGTCGGCTTCGACAAGGTCACCGACGAGGTGCTCGCGGATGCGCGCGGCAAGACCGGGCGCGCCTACTTCGATGCGGTGGAGGCGGCCAGCAAGCGCATCGTCGCCGAGTGCGAGGCCGGCGGGCAGGTGCGCTGCAGCGTGGCCGACATGTACTACGGCAGCGACTTCTACCGCATCGCCCAGCTCGAGCTGAAGGACGTGCGCCTGGTCTACGCGCCGCCGCGCGCGATCGGCAACTACGGCGACGAGATCGACAACTTCATGTGGCCGCGCCACGCCGGCGACTTCACCCTGCTGCGCGCCTACGTCGGCAAGGACGGCAAGCCGGCGCCGTACAGCCCGGACAACGTGCCCTACCAGCCGCCGGCGCACCTGCAGGTCGCGCTGGACGGGCCGAAGACCGGCGACTACGCGATGCTGGCCGGCTATCCCGGCACCACCTACCGCCACCGCACCGCAGGCGAGTTCGCCCGCCAGGTCGGCCACGTGCTGCCCACGCGGGTGGCCACCTTCGATGCGCTGATCGCCGTGATCGAGGCCCAGGGCCAGGCCGATCCCGATGCGAAGACCCGCTACGCCTCGCAGCTGCAGTCGCTGAAGAACAACCGCAAGCGCGCCGCCGGCGAGCTGGAAGGCCTGCAGCGCAGCGACGCGGTGCGCCTGCGCGGGCAGGACGAGGCGGCGATGCTGGCGGCCACGCACGGTGCCGATGCCGAGGCGATCGCCGAGTTGCACGCGGTGCTCGATGCCGCCGCCGCGACCAGCGACCGCGACCTGCTGCTGGCACTGGCCGCCGGCCAGACCCAGCTGTTCGGCGCGGCGCTGACCCTGGAGCGGCTGCGCATCGAGTCGGCCAAACCCGATGCCGCGCGCGAGAGCGGCTACCAGCAGCGCGACCTGGCGCTGATCGAGGGGCGGCTGAAGCAGGCCCAGCGCCGCTACGCGCCGCAGGTGGAGAAGGCGCTGCTGGCCGATCTGCTCGCCCGCTACCAGCAGCTGCCCGACGCCCAGCGCGTGCCCGAGTTCGACGCCGCCTTCGGCCGCACCCCGGCACAGCTGGCCGCCGCACTGGACGCGCTGTATGCCGGCACGAAACTCGGCGAGGAAAGCGAGCGCCTGTCGCGCTTCGCCGCCGCGCGCGAGGGCAAGCCGCTGGCCGCCGACCCGCTGGTCGCGCTGGCCGCCACGCTGGTGCCGGCGCAGCTGCGCCTGGAGGACGAGCGCAAGGCCCGCGATGGCGAGCTGCTGCGCCTGCGCCCGGCCTACATGCGCGCGCTGTTCGCGTGGCGTGCCAGACAGGGCCGGGCGCTGTATCCGGACGCCAACGGCACCCTGCGGGTCAGCTACGGCCGGGTCGAGCCGCTGGCCCCGCGCGATGCGGTGGCCTACGCGCCGGTGACCACGGTGGCCGGCATCGTCGAGAAGAACACCGGGCAGGTGCCGTTCGATGCGCCCAAGCCGCTGCTGGAGGCCATCGCCAGGGGCGACTTCGGCAGTACCGCCGACCCGCAGCTGAAGACCCAGACGGTGGACTTCCTCACCAACCTGGACACCACCGGCGGCAACTCCGGCTCGCCGGTGCTCAACGCCCGCGGCGAGCTGATCGGCCTGAACTTCGACAGCAACTGGGAGTCGGTCAGCGCCAGCTGGTGGTACGACCCGCGCACCAAGCGCGCCATCCACGTGGACATGCGCTACCTGCGCTGGCTGCTGGCCAAGGTGTACCCGGCGCCGGCGCTGCTGCGCGAGATGGGTTTGCCCGAATCCTGATTCCCGGGCGCGCGCGGCCCTAAACTGCCCCAGGTCCCGGGAGGAGGCGTCCCTTGCTGTCGAGCTGGCTGCTGTTCGCGGTTTCGCTGTGCTACGCGGCGCTGCTGTTCGGCGTGGCGTGGTGGGGCGACCGGCGTCCGCTGTACCCGGAGCGGCCGTGGCTGCGCCCGGCGGTGTACAGCCTGGCGCTGGCGGTGTACTGCTCCTCGTGGACCTTCTACGGCGCGGTCGGCACCGCGCTGCGCAACGGCATCGGCTACCTGCCCATCTACGTCGGGCCGCTGCTGATGATGCTGTTCGGCTGGCGCATCATCGAGCGCCTGGCGCTGATCGCGCGCAGCCAGAACACGGTGTCCATCGCCGATTTCATCTCCTCTCGCTACGGCCGCTCGCAGCGCCTGGCGGCGCTGGTCGCGCTGCTGGCGCTGGTCGGGCTGGTGCCGTACCTGGCGCTGCAGTACAAGGCCGTGGCGATGAGCGTGGAGGTGCTCAGCGGGCGTGGCGGCGGCGCCGGGTTCTGGAGCGATCCGGCCTTCTACGTGGCGATGCTGATGGCTACCTTCGCCGCCGCGTTCGGCACCCGCCAGGTCGATGCCACCGAGCACCACCGCGGGATGATGCTGGCCATCGCCCTGGAATCGCTGGTCAAGCTCGGCGCGATGCTGGCGGTGGGCCTGTTCGCCTGGCTGTGGCTGGACGCGCGCCACATCGACGTGATCGCCGCCACCGGCGCGCTGATCGACAACACCCCGGCGATGGGGCTGCTGGCGCAGACGCTGCTGAGCTTCCTGGCCATCGTCTGCCTGCCGCGCCAGTTCCAGGTGGCGGTGGTCGAGTGCGGCGACGTCGGCGACGTGCGCCGCGCGCGCTGGCTGTTCGGGCTGTACCTGGTGCTGATCTCGGTGGCGGTGGTGCCGCTGGCGGTCGCCGGCCTGGCCCGCTTCGGCGCCTCCGGCGCGGTCGCCAACGATGCGATGGTGCTGGCCCTGCCGATGGCCGAGGGCCAGAACCTGCTGGCGCTGGTGGTCTACGTGGGCGGCTTCTCCGCCGCCACCGGCATGGTCATCGTGTCCTCGATCGCGCTGGCGACGATGGTCAGCAACGACCTGGCCATGCCGTTGCTGCTGCGCGGCGACCGCCACGGCGCCACCGCGCCGGCGGTGGCGCCCAAGGTGCTGTGGATCCGCCGCCTGGCGATCTTCGCCCTGGCGCTGGTGTCCTACGGCTACTACCGCAGCTCGCGCGGGGACAGCTCGCTGGCCTCCTACGGGCTGATGGCCTTCGCCGCGGTGGCGCAGTTCGCGCCGGCGGTGATCGGCGGGCTGTACTGGCGCGGGGCCAGCCGTCGCGGCGTGGAGGCCGGCCTGGCGCTGGGCTTCGTGGCCTGGGCCTACACCCTGCTGCTGCCGGCGCTGACCCTGTCGGGCTGGCTGCCGGGCCAGTGGCTGCAGGACGGGCCGTTCGGCTTCGCCTGGCTGCGCCCGCAGCAGCTGTTCGGCATGAACGGCTGGGACCCGTTGACCCACGGCACGTTCTGGTCGCTGCTGCTCAACACCGGGGCGATGATGGTCGTCTCGGCGCGCTGGCGCCCGAGCGTGGACGAGCGCCTGCGCGCCACGCCGTTCCTGGATCCGTATGCGCAGCGCCCGGCGGTGGCCGGCGAGTGGCCCGGCCACGTGCGCGTGGCCGACCTGCTGACCCTGGCCGAACGCGTGGTCGGCGACCGCCATGCCTACCGTGCCTTCAGCGAGCAGGCGCACCTGCTCGGCCGCGACCTGCAGACCGGCGCGGTGGCCGACCGCGCCTGGGTGCAGTTCACCGAGCGCCTGCTCGCCGCCTCGATCGGCGCGGCCTCGGCGCGGCTGGTGCTGACCAGCCTGCTGCGCGGCTCGGGCATGGACCTGGGCGAGGTGGTGGCGGTGCTCGACGAGGCCGGCCAGGAGCTGCGCTTCAACCGCGAGATCCTCTCCACCACGCTGGAGAACATCAGCGCCGGGGTCAGCGTGGTCGATCCGGAGATGCGCCTGACCGCGTGGAACCGCCGCTACCAGCAGATGTTCGGCTACCCCGACGGTATGCTCTACGTCGGCCGTCCGGTGGCCGACCTGATCCGCTACAACGCCGAACGCGGCGAACTCGGCGAGGGCGACGTCGAGGAGCAGATCAACCGCCGCATCAACCACATGCGCGCCGGCACCCCGCACGTGTTCGAGCGCACCCGCAGCGACGGCAAGGTGATCGAGATGCGCGGCCAGGCGCTGCCCGGCGGCGGCTACGTGACCAGCTACAACGACGTCACCGAGTTCAAGCACGTCGAGCGCGCGCTGCGCGAGGCCAACGAGAACCTGGAACAGCGCGTGGCCGACCGTACCCGCGAGGCCGAGATCGCCCAGCAGTCCAAGACCCGGTTCCTGGCCGCGATCAGCCACGACGTGCTGCAGCCGCTCAACGCCGCGCGCCTGTTCGCCTCGGCGCTGCGCGAGAGCAGCCAGGGCGACGAGCAGCAGCGCCACCTGGCCGAGCGCGTGGACGCCTCGCTGCGCGCGGCGGAGGAGCTGCTCGACGGCCTGCTCGACGTGTCGCGGCTGGACGCCGGCGGCCTGCGCCCGGAACTGAGCGACTTCGACGCCGGCGCGGTGCTGCGCGAGCTGGGCGCGCAGTACGCGCCGGTGGCGGCCGCGCGCGGCCTGCAGCTGCACGTGCACGCGCGCCCGGTATGGGTGCACAGCGACCGGCGCCTGCTGCGCCGGGTGCTGCAGAACTTCATGGCCAACGCGCTGCGCTACACGCGCAGCGGCCGCATCGTGCTGGGCATGCGCGGGCGCGGCGACCGCATCGAGCTGCAGGTGTGGGATACCGGCCCGGGCATCCCCGAGCACCACATGCGCCAGATCTTCGACGAGTTCCAGCGCTACCAGCAGCCGTTCGACTGGGGCGAGCAGGGCCTGGGCCTGGGCCTGTCGATCTGCCAGCGCATCTCCGGGGTGCTCGGCCACGACCTCAACGCGCGCAGCCAGGTCGGCAAGGGCAGCATGTTCTCCATCGTCGTGCCGACGGTGGCCACGCCGGCCGCCGCGCAGGTGCAGGCGGTGCGGCGGACCCGGCCGGTGGCCGGCGGCGAGTCGCTGGCCGGGCTGCGCGTGCTGTGCGTGGACAACGACCACGAGATCCTGGAAGGCATGCGCGCGCTGCTGGGACGCTGGCAGGTGGAGGTGATCACCGCCACCTCGGTGGACCATGCGCTGGAGAAGATCGCCGAACGCCCGGACGTGCTGCTGGTGGACTACCACCTGCACGACCGCCTGGATGGGCTGGACACGCTGGACCTGCTGCGCCAGGCGCTGCCCGAGCCGGTGCCCGGCGCGCTGCTCACCGCCGACGGCCGCGACGAGCTCAAGCAGCAGGCGCGCCAGCGCGGCTACCGGATCCTGACCAAGCCGGTGAAGCCGGCCTCGCTGCGCGCCTTCCTCACCGCCTTCCACGTGCCGCGCGGCGCGGCCGGCTGAACCTCGCCGCGCCGGTCAGGCCGCGCCGTGCAGGTGCTCGTACAGGATCACCGAGCCGACCAGGATCAGGATCGCCCCGCCAAGGATCTCGGCGCGGTGGCCGACCATCGCCCCGACCAGGCGGCCGATCATCACGCCCAGGGTGACCATCACCAGGGTGCACAGGCCGGTGGCCAGCGCCACCACGCCGATGTCCACGTTGACGAAGGCCAGGCCCGCGCCCACCGCCATCGCGTCGATGCTGGTGGCCAGCCCGGTCATCGCCAGGCCCCAGAAGCCCTGCCGGTGCGCCGGTGGCGGCGCAGGCTCGGGCGCCGTGCCGCCGCCGCGCAGGCCGCCGGCGATCATGTGCAGGCCGAGCGAGAGCAGCAGGAAGAAGGCGATCCAGTGGTCCACCGCCTGCACGTAGCCGGCGGCCAGGCGGCCGATCAGCCAGCCGACCACCGGGGTGAGGGCCTCGATGCTGCCGAAGATCGCGCCGGCGCGCAGCGCATCGCGCAGCCGCGGCCGGTGCAGCCCGGCGCCCTTGCCGATCGCCGCCGCGAAGGCGTCGGTGGACATGGCGAAGCCGAGCATCAGGATGGAAAGAGGCGTCATTGCGGTGGCCAACGGACCCGGGCGGGGGACGGACGACGGCCCGCATGCGCGCCCGGCATCGTGGCGCACGCGGTCCGCTGGTCTCGCCGGCCGGATCTGGCTGCCCGCACCACGGCGCATCGGCCGGGCATGTTGACGCGGGCGCTTCCGTCGTGGAAGCAGGCTACTCCCCAAGCAGGGGCGTGGAGTCTAGCAGCGCGGAAGCCGAAAAAACCGTTTCGAATCAAACGCGAAGGCCGCTTCATCCTTCATAGCCACGACTATGAAGCGCACCGCGCCCGGCGCTGCTTCATCGTCTCTTGCCGGCCGCGGGCGCATCCTGCCCCGCTCCGGTTCGTGAGGAGGCCTGCATGGAACAGATCCAATGGGGCGCGGATGGCATCGCCAGTTCGCGCATCGGCCTGGGTACCTGGGCCATCGGCGGGTGGATGTGGGGCGGCAGCGACGACGCGCGTTCCATCGCCACCATCCACGCCGCGCTGGAACGCGGCATCACCCTGATCGACACCGCACCGGCCTATGGCCAGGGCCATGCCGAGGAGATCGTCGGCCGCGCCCTGGCCGAGGACGGCCGTCGCGCGGGCGTGGTCATCGCCACCAAGGCCGGGATCTCCTTCCGCGACGGCAAGCCCTATCGCGACAGCAGCCCGGCGCGGTTGCGCCAGGAGCTGGAGGATTCGTTGCGGCGCCTGCGCACCGACGTCATCGACCTGTACCAGATCCACTGGCCGGACCCGCACACGCCGCTCGAGGACACCGCCCGCGCGCTCGAGCAGTTCCGCCAGGCCGGCAAGATCCGCGCCATCGGCGTGAGCAACTTCTCCGTGGCGCAGATGCAGGCCTTTGCCGCGGTCGCGCCGCTGGCGGCGGTGCAGCCGCCCTACAACCTGTTCGAGCGGCAGATCGAGGCCGACGTGCTGCCCTGGGCGCGCGCCCACGGCCAGGTGCTGCTGTGCTACGGCGCGTTGTGCCGTGGCCTGCTGAGCGGGCGCATCCGCGCCGATACGCACTTCGGCGGCGACGACCTGCGCCAGGTCGATCCCAAGTTCCAGCCCGAGCACCTGCCGCACTACCTGGAGGCGGTGGACGAACTGGCGGCCTTCGCCCGCGCCCGCTACGGCAAGCCGGTGCTGGCGCTGGCGGTGCGCTGGGTGCTCGAGCAGGGCCGCACCGTCGCCCTGTGGGGCGCGCGCCGGCCCGAACAGCTCGATGCGGTGGCCGAGGTCGACGGCTGGCACCTGGATGCGCAGGCCCTGGCCCGCATCGACGCCATCCTCGCGCGTTGCGTGCCGCAGCCGTTGTCGCCGGCCTTCATGGCGCCGCCGGCCTGAGGCGCGCGAGCGCCTTCCCTTCCATCTTTCCTGCAGAGGTACGCGACATGGAATATCGATTGCTGGGCCATTCCGGCCTGAAGGTATCGGTGCTCGCCATGGGCACCATGACCATGGGCGGCAAGGGCGAGTTCGCCAAGGTCGGCCACGTCGGCCTGGACGAGGCGCGCCGCCAGATCGACCTGTGCCTGGACGCGGGCATCAACCTCATCGACACCGCCGACGCGTATTCCAACGGTGCCAGCGAGGAGATCGTCGGCCAGGCCCTGGGCGAGCGCCGCCAGCAGGTGCTGATCGCCACCAAGGCGCGCTTCCCGATGGGCACCGGCCCCAACGACCGCGGCCTGTCGCGCCACCACCTGCTGCGTGCCTGCGAGGCCAGCCTGCGGCGCCTGGGCACGGATGTCATCGACCTGTACCAGCTGCACGAATGGGACGGGCAGACGCCGCTGGAAGAGACCCTGGAGGCACTGGACACGCTGGTGCGCCAGGGCAAGGTGCGCTACGTGGGCTGCTCCAACTTCACCGGCTGGCAACTGATGAAGGCGCTGGGCATCGGCGCGCGCGAGCGGCTGCCGCGCTTCGTCAGCCAGCAGATCCACTACACCCTGCAGGCGCGCGAGGCCGAGTACGAACTGCTGCCGATCGCCGTGGACCAGGGCGTGGGCGCGCTGATCTGGAGTCCGCTGGCCGGCGGCCTGCTGTCGGGCAAGTACCGCCGCGACGACCGGACGCCGGCGGGGTCGCGCCGGCTGGCGGGCTGGAGCGAACCGCCGGTGCGCGACGAGGAGCAGCTGTGGCGCATCGTCGATGTGCTGCTGGAGGTGGCGGCCGCGCACGGCGTCTCCGCCGCGCAGGTGGCGCTGGCGTGGACGCTGGGGCGTCCTGGCGTGGCCTCGCTGGTGATCGGCGGGCGTACCGAGGCGCAGTTCAAGGACAACCTCGCCGCCGCCGGGCTCGTGCTGGCCCCGGAGGAGCGCGCCCGGCTGGACGAGGCCAGCCGGCTGCCGCTGCTGTATCCGTACTGGCACCAGCGCAACACCGCCGCCGACCGCCTCGGCGCGGCCGACCTGACGCTGTTGGCACCGTACCTGGACAAGTGAGCCCTTCCCGGCGCCACCGTGACGGCGAACGCCCGCGGTGGCGCCGATGCGATTCGCTTGACGGCAACGGGGGGGCGCGACGCGCCGTCCATCTGGACGTTGTTCCTGGTTCCCCGCCCGGGAAAACCTAGACCTTCGATCCCGCGGATTTTTCGCAGCCGCATGGCTGGTCCAGCGGAAGCCGATGCGACGTTGCGCGGGTGATCGGGTTGTCCTCGGGCGATAGACCGTTCGGCTGCCGACAAGAACGCCCCCGGCTTCGCGCCATCCGGGGGGCATCGGAATACGCGACCGTCAGGCGAAGGGGGGGGGGCTCGGAAGGGGAGGAGCTGGGAATCAGAAATGGGATGCGCTCATGCATGCCCCATGGACATTGAGCGCGTCGTCCCCGCGCAGGCGGGGACCCCGTGCCTTTAGTCTTCCAGGACGAGTCGCCGAACGTTTTCGTGGCCGATTGATTCCACGGCGAAAGTCGCTGGTCCCCGCCTGCGCGGGGAAGACGAACAGTGTGTGATGTCGGCCACGACTCGTATCCCGCCGTCGCCCGCAGTCTCGTGCTTACCGCTTACCGCTTACCGCTTACCGCTTGCCGCTTGCCGCTTGCCGCCACCGCCGTAGTCACCGCCACCGCAAGCATTGGCCGCAGGAGACAGGGGGGACATGCCGGGGGCGGCCAGGCTCACAGTGGCGTCAGCAATGGCTCGCCGGCGAGGAAACGCCGTGCGTTGTCGATGAAGTGGCGCTCCGAGCGGGCCACCGCCTCCGGCGACCAGCCGCCCAGGTGCGGGGAGATCACCAGGGTGTCGTAGCCGATCAGCTTGGCCGGCGGCGCCGGCTCGCTTTCGTACACGTCCAGCGCCGCGCCGGCGATCTGCTCGGTGGCCAGTGCGCGCGCCAGGGCGGCGGTGTCGACCACGCTGCCGCGGGCGACGTTCACCAGGAAGCCCCGCGGGCCCAGCGCGGCGAGCACGTGTTCGTCGACCAGGTGGCGGGTGGCCGCACCGCCGGGCACGGCCACCACCAGGTAGTCCGCCCAGGTGGCCAGGGCCACGGCGTCGTCGAAGCGGCGGTAGGGCACGTCGTCGTGGGCGCGGCGCGCGACGTAGCCGATCTCCATGTCGAAGCCGGCGGCGCGGCGTGCCACGCCCAGGCCTATCTCGCCCAGGCCGAGCAGGCCCATGCGCTTGCCGGAGACGTTGGCCGGCATCTCCAGCGTCGCGCGCCACACGCCCTGGCGGCACAGCCGGTCGTAGCGCACCACGCGCCGCACCGCCGCCAGCAGCAGGGCCATCGCGTGGTCGGCCACGCAGGCGGCGTTGGTGCCGGCGCCGTTGCCCACGGCGATGCCGCGCGCATGCGCATGGGCCACGTCGATGTTCTCGTAGCCCACACCCAGCGCGCACACCAGCCCCAGCCGCGGCAGCGCGTCCATGTCGGCGGCGGCGAAGCCGGTGGTGCCGTTGCTCAGGACCATGCGGATGTCGCCGGCGCGCTCGCTCATCGCGGCGCGGCGGGTCGCCGGGTCGGGTGCGTAGATCAGGTCGAATTCGTCGGCCATCGCCTGGCGGCCGGCGTCGGTGAGCTGGACCAGCGCCAGCAGGGTCGGTGGAGTCACGGCAGGGTCCACGGTGGACGGGGGAGCACCGGCATCATCCCCCAGGCGATGCAAGCGCGACAGTGGCGGGTGTCCCGGCCCGCAGGTGGCGTTGTGTTCGTCATCCCCGCGCAGGCGGGATCCCGCGGCTTGCACGGTGAAATCAATCAGCTATGCAGTCCCCGGCAGCCCTGCCTTTCCAAGCCCGGGCACCGGGTCCCCGCCTGCGTGGGGACGACGGCCGGTTCCTTGCAACATGGAATCCGGCCGTGCGACATCACGTGCCTTCGGCTTCGCGCACGTGCATGGGGGGACCACGGCCCGAATCCCGATGTTTTCAGCGCGGTCGCAAGGCCCGTGCCGCAAGCCATCGCCGGCCCGGCAGGGAAACTTCCCAGGACAGTAGCGCGCCTGCGCGGGACGACGCCCGGTTCCATGCAACATGGAATCGGGCTGTGAGACGTCACGTGCCTCGTGCGACGTCACGCATCTCGGCTTCGCATACACGCATGGCGTGGCCCACGATTCGAATCCCGCTGTTCCCGGCGAGGGCGCAGGGCCTGTGCCAAGCCCCCGTCGCCCGGCAGGAAAGGTTCCAGGACAGTAACGCGCCTGCGCGGGGACGACGCTCGGTTCCATGCAACATGGAATCGGGCTGTGAGACGTCACGTGCCTCGTGCGACGTCACGCACCTCGGCCTCGCATACACGCATGGCGTGGCCCACGACCCGAATCCCGCTGTTCCCGGCGAGGGCGCAGGGCCCGTGCCAAGCCCCCGCCGGCCGGGCAGGAAAACTTCCGGGGACGGTAGCGCGTCCTCGCGGGGACGACGCCCGGTTCCGCGCGGCACGGAATCCGGCCGCGGGACGTCAGGCGCCTTCGGCTTCAGTCTTCTTCCGGCGGCAGCACGATGCCGTCGGCGTCGATGGCCAGCTTGCCGGCCATCAGCACCGCCTGGGTGCGGTTGGTGACGCCGAGCTTGCGCAGGATCGCGGTGACGTGGGCCTTGATGGTGGCCTCGGACACGCCCAGGTCGTAGGCGATCTGCTTGTTGAGCAGGCCCGCGCCGAGCATCTGCAGCACCCGGAACTGCTGCGGGGTGAGCTCGCGCAGGCGCTGGCCGACCTCGCGTTCCTCGCGGTCGGTGGGCGGCACGTTGTCGACCTCGGCCGGCACCCAGCGCTCGCCGTCGAGCACCGTGGACAGGGCCTGGCCGATGGTGTCCGAGTCGGCGGACTTGGGGATGAAGCCGAACGCGCCGTGGTCGATGGCCCGGCGCATCACCGTCGGTTCCTCGCGCGCGGACACCACCACCACCGGCAGCTGCGGATGCAGCGCGCGCAGGTGCACCAGCGCCGAGAACCCCTGCGCGCCGGGCATGTTCAGGTCCAGCAGCAGCAGGTCGGCGTCCGGGTGGGCGTCGGCCAGCGTGTACAGCGCATCGACGGTGTCGGCCTCGAACAGTTCCACGCCGGGCATCACCCGTTGCACGGCCCCGCGCAGGGCTTCACGGAACAACGGATGGTCGTCGGCGATCAGGAGGGTGGGCATGGGCAGTGCGGGATCAGAGGGGGGAAGGTGCGCGATGGGCGGAGGACGCCGGCGCCACGCGCCGGTCCCCTCCCGGACCGGCGCGGCGCACGCGCGGTGCCCGGTGGCTCAGCGTACCTTGCGATCGCTCACCAGGGAATCGACCACCGACGGATCGGCCAGCGTCGAGGTGTCGCCGAGCTGGTCGGGCGCGTTCTCGGCGATCTTGCGCAGGATGCGGCGCATGATCTTGCCCGAGCGCGTCTTCGGCAGGCCCGGCGCCCACTGCAGGTGGTCGGGCGAGGCGATCGGGCCGATCTCCTTGCGCACCCAGGCGATCAGCTCCTTGAGCAGTTCGTCGCTGGGCTGCTCGTCGGCGATCAGGGTGACGTAGGCGTAGATGCCCTGGCCCTTGACGTCGTGCGGGAAGCCGACCACCGCGGCCTCGGCCACCTTCGGGTGGCTGACCAGCGCGCTCTCCACCTCGGCGGTGCCGATGCGGTGGCCGGAGACGTTGATCACGTCGTCCACGCGGCCGGTGATCCAGTAGTAGCCGTCCTCGTCGCGGCGGCAGCCGTCGCCGGTGAAGTAGGTGCCCGGGTAGGTGCGGAAATAGGTGTCGATGAAGCGCTGGTGGTCGCCGTAGACCGTGCGCATCTGCCCGGGCCAGGAATCGAGGATCACCAGGTTGCCCTCGGTGGCGCCTTCCAGCTGCTCGCCGTCCGGGTTCACCAGCGCCGGCCGCACGCCGAAGAACGGCAGCGTGGCCGAGCCGGGCTTGAGGTCGGTGGCGCCGGGCAGCGGGGTGATCAGGATGCCGCCGGTCTCGGTCTGCCACCAGGTGTCCACGATCGGGCAGCGGGCATCGCCCACCACCTCGTAGTACCAGCGCCAGGCCTCCGGGTTGATCGGCTCGCCGACGCTGCCGAGCAGGCGCAGGCTGCGCCGCGAGGTCTTCTTCACCGGCTCCTCGCCCTCGCGCATCAGCGCGCGGATCGCGGTCGGGGCGGTGTAGAAGATGGTGACCTGGTGCTTGTCGATCACGTCCCAGAAGCGCGACACGCTGGGGTAGTTGGGCACGCCCTCGAACATCAGCGCGGTGGCGCCGTTGGCCAGCGGGCCGTAGACGATGTAGCTGTGGCCGGTGACCCAGCCCACGTCGGCGGTGCACCAGTAGACGTCGTCCTCGCGCAGGTCGAACACCAGCTCGTGGGTGTAGCTGGCGTAGAGCAGGTAGCCGCCGGTGGTGTGCAGCACGCCCTTGGGCTTGCCGGTCGAACCGGAGGTGTAGAGGATGAACAGCGGGTCCTCGGCGTTCATGCGCTCGGGCTCGCACTCGGTCGGCTGGCTGTCGACCACGTCGTGGAACCAGCGGTCGCGCGGGGCCTGCATGTCCACCGCGCCGCCGGTGTGGCGCACCACCAGCACGGTCTCCACGCTCTGGGTGCCGGGGATCTTCAGCGCGGCATCGACGTTGGCCTTGAGCGGCACCTTCTTGCCGCCGCGCAGGCCCTCGTCGGCGGTGATGATCAGCTTGCTGCCGCAGTCGATCACGCGGTCGGCGATCGAGTTCGGCGCGAAGCCGCCGAACACCACCGAGTGGATCGCGCCGATGCGCGCGCAGGCCAGCATCGCCACCGCCGCGTCGGGGATCATCGGCAGGTAGATGGTGACGCGGTCGCCCTTCTTCACGCCGAGGCTGCGCAGCGCGTTGCCGAGCCGGCACACGCGCTCGTACAGCTCGCGGTAGGTGACCTTGCGCACGGGGCTGTCGGGGCTGTCCGGCTCGAACAGCAGCGCGACCTTGTCCGCGCGCGTGGCGAGCTGGCGATCCAGGCAGTTGACCGAGGCGTTGAGCTCGCCGTCCTCGAACCACTTGATGCGGAAATCGTCGAGCTTGTAGCTGACGTTCCTGATCCTGGTCGGCTTGACGTACCAGTCCAGCCGCTCGGCGACCTTGCCCCAGAACGCGTCGGGGTCCTCCACCGACTCGCGGTAGAGCTTCTGGTACTGCGCCTTGTCCACGCGCGCGTTGGCGGCGATGTCGGGCGGAACGGGATAGATGTCGGTCATAGCACCCTCTCTTGCTTCCTGAGCCTTGCCGTTGGAGCGGAATGGCGGCGATTGCGCGCGGAGAATCATGCGGCACCGCGGTATGCAGGCCAGTTTGCCGCAAGCCGCGCGTCCGCCATGCGTGCCGGCGCTTAGACCATGGTCGCAAACGGGCGCCGCCCGGGCACTTTTTCGACCAAAGGTGTATGGAGGCTTGCCACCTGCTCCCCGCACGCTCCGTCCCAGCCGCCGCATCGACGGCTCCTGTCATTATTCGGGAGGGAGTAATGAAGCACCCCATCGCAACACGCATGCGGCGGCCGCTGGCACTGGCCATGTTCGTTGCCCTGGCCGCACCGGGCATGGCCCTGGCCGCCACCGCAAAAGAGAAGGCGCTCGAGGCGCGCGTGGCCGAGCTGGAACGCCAGGTCCAGATGCTGGTCTCGTCCCAGCAGCAGCAACAGAGCCAGCTCTCGCAGACCCAGACCCAGGTCGAGCAGGCCCAGGTCCAGGTGGCCGACACCAAGACCGAGCTGGACAAGGTCCGCACCACCGCCGTGGAGGCGGCGGCCAAGCCGGCGGCGTTCACCACCGCGCCCGGCATCTCGGTGGCGTTCCACGGCTTCGTCAACGCGACCGCGTTCTCGCAGTCGCGTCCGTACAACTTCGGCAACGGCCAGAACGCCGAGTGGCCCACGCCGGGCGGCGACGGCCGGTTGAGCGGCGTGGACATCCGCAACACCCGCTTCTGGTTCGATATCAGCGGCGCCAAGATGGGCAACAACTGGACCGGCGGCGGCCGCCTGGAGTTCGACCTGTTCGGCGGCAACAACGGCACCGGCGCCTACGCCGGCCAGCAGCCGATCCCGCGCCTGCGCCAGGCGTACATGGATCTCGACAATGCCGCCACCGGCACCAAGATCCGCATCGGCCAGCAGTTCGACCTGCTGTTCCCGCTCGACAGCGTGACCGACTCGGTCGCCCACGTCGCCTTCCCGCTGGGCTTCGGCACCGGCATGATCGGTTGGCGCTACCCCGGCATCGTGGTGATGCAGGACCTCAACCATGGCACCACCGGCGCCAAGTGGCGGCTGGACGTGGGCGCGTTCAGCGGCAACTGGACCGGCCCGGGCAGCACCACCAACTTCCTCACCGGCGGCAATGCCGGCTTCCGGCCGCAGGTCGAGGCGCGCCTGAACGTGGCCGGCAGCAACTGGCTGGCCTACCTGGTCGGCCACTACTCCGAGATCGACCTGAGCGGCGTGGGCGGCACCACCAGCACCGCGGCGATGCCCAAGTCCGAAATCAAGAGCAGCGCCGTCGCGCTGGGCGGCACGTTCAAGCCCGGTCCGTGGAACCTGAAGGGCTTCGTCTACACCGGCAAGGGCCTGGGCCAGAACTTCGGCGCGCTGTCGCAGTTCGGCGACATCTCCGAGACCGGCGGCTACGCCCAGGTGGGCTACAGCTTCACCAAGAACTGGAGCGTCAACGCGATCTACTCGATGGACAAGCCCGACAAGGACGACGTAATCGCCTGGATGGGCTTCGGGTCCAGCGGCCTGCTGCGCAACCGCCAGGCGGCACTGAACCTGATCTACGCCAACGGCCCGTACAAGTTCGGCGTGGAGGCGATGCACGACAAGCTCGATACCACCGACGGCACCGCCACCACCACCACCAGCGGCAACCAGGTCAGCGTGAGCGCGCAGTACACCTTCTGACCGGCCTCGGCCTGCAGGGACGAAGCGACGTGGACAGGGAGGTCCACGCCCGTCGCAAGACCCAACCACCATCAAGACCCACGCCACGTCATGACCACCTGAACCCACGCCGCCCATGGCCGGCATTCACTGCTTCGGAGGGGGAGCAAACATGTCTACCGTCACCGTCAATCCGTCCGGCCCGGCCGGCGCACTCACTCAGGGCCACAAGAAGGTCATCTTCGCCTCGAGCCTGGGCACCGTCTTCGAGTGGTACGACTTCTACCTGTACGGCTCGCTCGCGGCGATCATCGCCAAGCAGTTCTTCAGCGGCGTCAACGAGACCACCGGCTTCATCTTCGCGCTGCTCGCCTTCGCCGCCGGTTTCGCGGTGCGCCCGTTCGGCGCGGCCTTCTTCGGCAGCCTGGGCGACCGCATCGGCCGCAAGTACACCTTCCTCATCACCATCCTGATCATGGGCCTGTCGACCTTCGTGGTCGGCGTGCTGCCCAACTACGCCAGCATCGGCCTGGCCGCGCCGGTGATCCTGATCGTGCTGCGCCTGCTGCAGGGCCTGGCACTGGGCGGGGAATACGGCGGCGCGGCCACCTACGTGGCCGAGCATGCGCCCAACGGCAAGCGCGGCCTGTACACCAGCTTCATCCAGACCACCGCCACGCTCGGCCTGTTCCTGTCGCTGCTGGTGATCCTCGGCTGCCGCATGAAGCTGGGGACCGAGGCCTTCGAGGCCTGGGGCTGGCGCATCCCGTTCCTGGTGTCGATCGTGCTGCTGGGCGTGTCGGTGTGGATCCGCATGCAGCTGAGCGAATCGCCGCTGTTCCAGCAGATGAAGGCCGAGGGCCGCGGCTCCAAGCAGCCGTTCCGCGACAGCCTCAAGAACGGCAACTTCAAGCTGATGCTGCTGGTGCTGCTCGGCGCCACCGCCGGCCAGGCCGTGGTGTGGTACGGCGGCCAGTTCTACTCGCTGTTCTTCATGACCCAGGCGCTCAAGGTCGACGGCACCACCGCCAACCTGCTGATCGCCGGCGCGCTGGCCCTGGCCACGCCGTTCTTCGTGTTCTTCGGCTGGCTCTCGGACAAGATCGGGCGCAAGAAGATCATCCTCGCCGGCTGCCTGCTGGCGGCCATCACCTATTTCCCGATCTTCAAGGGGCTGACCCACTACGCCAACCCCGGCATCGAGGAGGCCCGTGCCCGGTCGCCGGCGCTGGTGGTCGCCGATCCGGCCACCTGCAGCTTCCAGTTCGATCCGGCCGGCGTGCGCAAGTTCACCAGTTCCTGCGACATCGCCACCGCGGCGCTGACCAAGGCCGGCGTGCCCTACGACATCCAGCCTGCGGCGCCCGGTTCGCTGGCGCAGGTGGACATCGGCGGCACCGAACTTGCCTCCTACGAAGCCAGCGGCCTGCCGAAGGACGAGGCCAAGACCAGGGGCGATGCCTTCGCCAAGGAACTCAAGGGCGCACTGACCAGCGCCGGCTACCCGGAGAAGGCCGACCCGGCCCGCATCAACATCCCGATGACGCTGTTCCTGCTGTGGGTGCTGGTGATCTACGTGACCATGGTCTACGGCCCGATCGCCGCCTACCTGGTGGAGCTGTTCCCCACGCGGATCCGCTATACCTCGATGTCGCTGCCCTACCACATCGGCAACGGCTGGTTCGGCGGCTTCCTGCCGGCGATCTCCTTCGGCCTCGTCGCGGGTACCGGCAACATGTACAACGGCCTGTGGTACCCGATCGGCGTGGCGGTGATGACCCTGGTCATCGGCACCCTGTTCCTGCGCGAGACCAAGGACGTCGACATCACGCGCTGACGCCGTGGCGCGCCTGCAGCGGCCGTCGCCGCTGCCGTCCCGGGACGCCGGCCGCACGCCGGCGTCCTGCTTTGGGCACCGCCGCGTCGCCGGCGTCCTTCCCGCCTTCCCGCCTTCCGCAACACGATGACGCTGCCGGCCGATACCGACATTGCCACCCTGCATCCCACGCTGCAGCGCCTGCGCCGCGCCTGGACCGAGCAGCGCCCGCCGCTGGCCCAGCGCCGGGCCGACCTCAAGCGCCTGCGCGTGGCCCTGGCCGATCGCCTGGAGCTGATGGCCGCGGCCACCGCCGACGATTTCGGCCATCGCGCCAAGGCCGAGTCGCTGCTCGCCGACGGCATGGCGGTGCTTGCCGCCATCGACCACCTGCTCGCCCACCTGAAGGCCTGGAGCCGGCCGCGCGCGGTCGGCACCGGCTGGCGCCTGTGGCCGGCGCGCGCCCAGCTGCGCCCGGTGCCGCTGGGCGTGGTCGGGGTGATGTCGCCGTGGAACTACCCGGTCAACCTGGCGCTGGTGCCGCTGGCCACCGCGATCGCCGCCGGCAACCACGTGTTCCTCAAGCCGTCCGAGCACACCCCGCGCACCGCCGCCTTCCTGGCCGAGCTGCTGGCCTCGGTGTTCCCGCCCGAGCGCGTGGCGGTGGCCGGCGGCGGCCCGGAGGTCGCCGCCGCCTTCGCCGGGCTGGCCTTCGACCACCTGGTGTTCACCGGTTCCACCGCCGTGGGCCGCAAGGTGATGGCTGCCGCCGCCGCGCACCTGACGCCGCTGACCCTGGAGCTGGGCGGCAAGTCCCCGGCCATCGTCTGCGACGACGCGCCGCTGGCCCAGGTCGCCGCGCGCCTGGCCACCGGCAAGTGGTTCAACGCCGGCCAGACCTGCATCGCGCCGGACTACGTGTTGGTCGGCGCGGCGCGGCGCGAGGCGCTAGTGGCCGCGTTGCGCGAGCAGGTGCAGGCGCGCTACGGCGACCTGTCCGACACCCAGGACTACAGCAGCATCCTCGACGAGGACCGGTACCAGCGCCTGCTGGCCTGGCTGGAGGAAGCCCGCGGCGCCGGCGCGCAGGTGATCGAGCTGACCCGGGTGGATCCGGCCAAGGCGCGGGCGCGGCGGCTGATCGCGCCCACCGTGGTGCTCGATGCCGGCGACGGGCTGTCCCTGATGCGCGAGGAGATCTTCGGCCCGGTGCTGCCCATCGTCGGCTGTGCCGGGCTGGACGAGGCGATCGCCTACGTGCAGGCGCGGCCGCGGCCGCTGGCGCTGTACCCCTTCGGCCGCGACCGCGCGCAGCTGGAGCGGATCCTCGGCCGGCTGGTCGCCGGCGGCGTCACCGTCAACGACACCCTGCTGCACTTCGCCGCCGAGGGCCTGCCGTTCGGCGGCATCGGCGCCAGCGGCATGGGCGCCTACCACGGCCAGGCCGGCTTCGATGCGATGAGCAAGCTGATGCCGGTGCTGTGGCAGCCGCGCTGGGCCGCCAGCGACCTGCTGCGGCCGCCGTACGCGCGGCTGGGGCGCCTGCTGGAGTTCCTGGTGCGCTGACCCGGCCGCGGCAGGGCGGCAGCACCGCCCGGCGACGGTCCGGCCATCCCCGCGCCGTTCCTCGACGCGGCGCGCAAACCCCTGCAAGCTATCGCGATGAAGATCGCTTCCTGGAACGTCAATTCCCTCAACGTGCGCCTGCCGCACCTGGAGCAGTGGCTCAAGGACTTCGCGCCCGACGTGGTCGGCCTGCAGGAGACCAAGCTGGAGGACCATCGCTTCCCCGACGCGGTGCTGGCCGGGCTCGGCTACCGCAGCGTGTTCGCCGGCCAGAAGACCTACAACGGCGTGGCGATCCTGGCCCGGCAGGCGCCGGCCGAGGTCCAGGTCGGCATTCCCGGCTTCGAGGACGAGCAGCGCCGCGCGATCGCCGCCACCGTCGGCGACACCCGCATCGTCAACCTGTACGTGGTCAACGGCCAGGACGTGGGCACCGACAAGTACGCCTACAAGCTGCGCTGGCTGGAGGCCGTGCATGGCTGGCTGGCGGCGGAACTGGCGCGATACCCGAAGCTGGTGGTGATGGGCGATTTCAACATCGCCCCGGACGCGCGCGACGTGCACGACCCGCTGGTGTGGAACGACGACCACATCCTCACCTCCACCGCCGAGCGCCAGGCACTCGGCCGCATCCAGGCGCTGGGCCTGCACGACGCCTTCCGCCTGCACCACGAGGACGCCGGCATCTTCAGCTGGTGGGACTACCGCGCCGCCGGCTTCCGCCGCAACCTCGGCCTGCGCATCGACCTCACCCTGGTCTCCGAGGTCCTGCGCCCGAAGGCGGTGGCCGCGGACATCGACCGCGAACCGCGCACCTGGGACCGGCCCAGCGACCATGCCCCGGCCTGGGTGCGGCTGGAAGGCTGAGGCAATGGCCGGACCTGCATCCGTGGCCGTGCGCGAGGTGGCCGGTACCCGGGTTGGGCCGGTGCATCTGCTGCGCTGTCACTGCGGAGCCGTGGTCATCGAACTGCAGTTGCCCGACGGCATCGTCGATCCGCGCCGCTGCGATTGCTCGCTGTGCCGCCGCCGCGGTGCGATCGTCGCTTCGGTGCCGCTGGCCGGGCTGCGGGTGCTGCAGGGCGAGGACGCGCTGCGCCTGTACCAGTTCAACACGTTCACCGCCGAGCACCGGTTCTGTGGCCGTTGCGGCATCTATACCCACCATCGCCGTCGTTCCAATCCGCAGCAGTACGGCTACAACGTCGGTTGCCTGGACGGGGTGAACCCGTATGCGCTGGAGGTGGCGATTCCGGTCGAGGACGGCGTCCACCATCCTGCCGACCGGACATGAAGAAATGGCAGGACGACCCTTTTCCGCGGCTAAGCCGCCCGCAGGGTGACGCACGGGGATGCGCGTCATGAAAAAGCCCGGCCGCAGCCGGGCTGGGTCTTGCGTGGCCCGGAGTGGCTCAGCGGATGCTCTTGCGGGTGAACAGGTTGACGATCGCCAGCAGGATCACCGCGCCGATCAGCGAATAGATGAAGGTGGTCAGGGTGATGGCCTGGTTGATGCCGCCACCGAACAGCCAGCCGGCGATGAGCGCACCGATGATGCCGACGACGATGTTGAGGATGATGCCCTGCTGCGCGTCGCGCTTCATGATGAGGCTGGCCAGCCAGCCCACGACGCCACCGACGATCAGCCAGATGATGATGCCCATGGTGTTTCCTCCTGTCGCACCGGGGCGGTGCGTTGGCGCCATTCGACCTGCGCGGCCGTGAAGGCGGCGTCCGGGAAGGCAGGAGCATTGGGTTTTGTGGAGGAGGAGTGAATGCAGGCGCCGATCCCGCTCTGCGAGCAACGCGTCTTCGGCCCGGTGACCACCTGGCGTTGCCCGCATGTGCCCGGCGCGCACGGCGAGCCGCAGGCGCGCGTGCTGCTCGGGCGGGCGCTGGACGTGGCGCCGGCGGCGGTGCCGCTGCGGCGCGACGCGCGCGGGCGGCCGTACCTGGTGGATGCGGCCGGCGGCTGGGACACCGGCTGGAGCCACAGCGGCGACCAGCTGCTGGTGGCGCTGGGGCAGGGCGTGCGCCTGGGCGTGGACCTGGAGCGCATCCGCGCGCGGCCACGGATGATGGAGGTGGTGCGCCGCTACTTCCATCCGGTCGAGATCGCCGCGCTGGAGGCCCTGCCCGAGGACCAGCGTCCCGGCCTGTTCTTCCGCCTGTGGTGCGCCAAGGAGGCCCTGCTCAAGGCGCACGGCCACGGCATTTCCTTCGGCCTGCACCGGCTCGCCTTCGTCGCCGGCGAGCACGGCCTGGTCCTGGCCGAATGCGATCCGGCGCTGGGACGGGCCGCGGACTGGCGCCTGGTCGAATGGCAGGCCACGCCGGTGTTCCGCGCCGCGCTGGCATGGCGGCCGCGCTGAGCGGGCCCGCTTCGCCGCGGATCGGGCCTGGCCCGGGCGCCTCGCACGACGGGGTGCATGGAGCGTCCTGCGCGAGCGTCCGGCCGCTGCCGGGCCGGGGCCACGGGGACAGGCGCGACCCGGGTCGCCGCCGCGCCGGCATCGGCAGGCTGGGTGCGCGCGGCCGCGGCTGCGATACTGCGCCGATGAATCCCGACTCCCTTCCTCCCGAGGTCGGCCCGCGCCTGCGCGAGGGGCTGCTCGCCCTGGGCCTCGACGCCGACGCGCTGGCCGCGCCGCTGCTGGACTACCTGGCCCTGCTGGACCGCTGGAACCGCACCTACAACCTCACCGCCATCCGCGACCCGCGCGAGATGGTCACCCGCCACCTGCTCGATTCGCTGGCCATGGCGCGCTTCGTGCACGCCGGCCGGCTCGCCGACCTGGGCACCGGCCCCGGCCTGCCGGGCATCCCGCTGGCGATCGCCCGGCCCGGCCTGCAGGTCACGCTGGTGGAGAGCAACGGCAAGAAGGCGCGCTTCCTGCGCGAGGCGGTGCGCCGGCTCGGGCTGGGCAACGCGCGCGTGGCCGAATCGCGCGCCGAGGCGCTGGACGAGCCGGGCAGCCATGACCTGCTGACCGCGCGCGCACTGGACACCCTGGCCGGGATCGTCGCCGTCGGCGGCCACCTGCTGGCCCCGGACGGGCGCCTGCTGGCGATGAAGGGCGTGTACCCGCACGAGGAGATCGCCGCGCTGCCGGCCGGCTGGCAGGCGCTGGCGGTGCACGCGCTGGCGGTCCCCGGGGAGGCCGGCGAGCGCCATCTGGTGGAGGTCGCCCGCCGCGGCTGAGCGCCGGGTGGCCGGCCGATTCGCAGATGCGTCCCGCCCGTCGCATAATGAAAGGTCCTACCCCCTCCTCGAGAGGCCCCCGCCATGGCCCGGATCATCGCCATCGCCAACCAGAAGGGCGGCGTCGGCAAGACGACCACGGCTGTCAACCTGGCAGCCGGGCTGGCGCGTGCGCGCAAGCGGGTGCTGCTGGTGGACCTGGACGCCCAGGGCAACGCCACCATGGGCAGCGGCGTGGACAAGCGCGAGCTGGTCGCCTCGACCTGCAACCTGCTGCTGGGCGAGGCCCAGGCCGCCGACGTGCGCGTGCGCACCGAGGAGGAATTCGACCTGCTGCCGGGCAACATCGACCTGACCGCCGCCGAGATCAGCCTGATGGACCAGTCCGGGCGCGAGCAGCGGCTCAAGCAGGCGCTGGCCCCGATCCGCGACGACTACGACTTCATCCTGGTCGATTGCCCGCCGGCGCTGTCGCTGCTGACCCTCAACGCGCTGACCGCGGCCGACTCGGTGATCGTGCCGATGCAGTGCGAGTACTACGCGCTGGAAGGCCTGTCGGCGCTGCTGGACACCATCGACGCGCTGCGCGGCCAGCTCAACCCGGGGCTCGAGATCGAGGGCGTGCTGCGCACCATGTTCGACGTGCGCAACAACCTGGCCAACGCGGTCTCGGCCGAGCTGACCGGCCACTTCGGCGACAAGGTGTTCCGCACCATCGTGCCGCGCAACGTGCGCCTGGCCGAGGCCCCCAGCCACGGCCGCAGCATCGTCGGCTACGACCGCGCCTCGCGCGGCGGGGTGGCCTACCTGGGCCTGGCCAGCGAGGTCATCCGCCGCCAGAACGAACGCAGCAGGCCGGCGCCGGCCATGGAGACGATTTCCGCATGAGCAGCAGCAAGCCGATCCCCGCCAAGAAGCGCGGCCTGGGCCGCGGCCTGGACGCCCTGCTCGGCCCCAAGGGCGCGACGGTGGCGGCCGATCCGGCCGGCGCGCCGCAGCCGGGCGAGGTGCTGCGGCGCATGCCGGTGGACCAGCTGCAGCCGGGCAAGTACCAGCCGCGCCGCGAGATGGACGAGGCCAAGCTGGCCGAGCTGGCCGAATCGATCAAGGCGCAGGGCGTGATCCAGCCGATCGTGGCGCGCGAGCTGGAGCCGGGCCGGTTCGAGATCGTGGCCGGCGAGCGCCGCTGGCGCGCCTCGCAGCTGGCCGGCCTGGCCGAGGTGCCGGTGGTGGTGCGCGAGCTCGACGACCGCACCGTCGTGGCCATGGCGCTGATCGAGAACATCCAGCGCGAGGACCTCAACCCGCTGGAGGAGGCGCAGGCGCTGCAGCGCCTGATCGACGAGTTCGCGCTGACCCATGCCGAGGCCGCCGAGGCGGTGGGCCGTTCGCGCGCCTCGGTCTCTAACCTGTTGCGGCTGCTGGAGCTGCCGCCGGCGATCCGCGCGCTGGTCGAGGCCCGGCGCCTGGAGATGGGCCATGCCCGCGCGCTGCTGACGCTGTCGCCGGAGCTGGCCAGCAAGCTGGCCTACGAGGCCGCCGAGAACGGCTGGTCGGTGCGCGAGGTCGAGCATCGCGCCCAGCAGTTCGCCGCCGGCAAGGTGCCCGGTGCGCGTGCGGCCCGCCCGGCGCGCACCGCGCCGCAGGCCGACATCGCCTCGCTGGAGAACGAACTGGCCGAGTCCCTGGGTACCCGCGTGGCCATCACCCACGGCCGCGGCGGCAAGGGCAAGCTGATCATCCACTACACCGACCTGGACACGCTCGAGGGCGTGCTCGAACGCCTGCGCGGTCGCCCGCCGCAGGACTGAAGCGCGACGCGCATGCGCCGCACGAGGATCGCGAGACGATGAACCCGAACAAAGTCGACCGCCATCATCTGCACAGCCTCAGCGACCTGCCCAATGTCGGGCCTGCCGCCGAGAAGGACCTGCGCTTGATCGGCATCCGCGTGCCGGCCCACCTCAAGGGCCGCGATCCCTACGACATGTACGCGCAGCTGTGCCTGAAGACCGGGGTGGAACACGATCCCTGCGTGATCGATGTGTTCATGTCGATCACCCGCTTCATGGAAGGCGAGCCGGCGCGCCCGTGGTGGGCCTACAGCGCCGAGCGCAAGCGCGCCCTGGCGCAGGACCCGATGAACCTGTGAGTGCGGCGCGGCCCGCGCGGCGCTGCGTTGCGGGCGCGCGCGCACTGCGACGGTGATGCCGTACGCGCAGTGGCATCGCGCGCCGCGCCGCCTGGGCGGTGACGTGCCGGTGCCAGGGCGTCCGCCGCCTCGCCACGCCGCGTTCCTGCCTGCCCGTGCCGCCGTGCACGTCCTTCTTCCCGGAGCGATCCGATGACCATCCTCGTGACCGGTGCCGCCGGCTTCATCGGCGCCTACACCTGCCAGGCCCTGGCCGCGCGCGGCGAGCGCGTGGTCGGGCTGGACAACTACAACGACTACTACGATCCACGGCTCAAGCGCGACCGCGTCGCGGCGCTGTGTCCCGGCGTGGACATCCGCGCCCTGGACCTGGTCGATGCGGACGGGCTGGCGGCGCTGTTCGACGAGGTGCGGCCCGAGCGCGTGGTGCACCTGGCCGCGCAGGCAGGCGTGCGCTACTCGCTGGAGAACCCGCAGGCCTACGTGCAGAGCAACCTGGTGGGCTTCCTCAACATGCTGGAGCTGTGCCGCCACCGCGGCGTGGCGCACATGGCCTACGCCTCCTCCAGCTCGGTGTACGGGGACTCGGCGGTGCCGCCGTTCTCCGAGGACCAGCGCGTGGACCGGCCGCGCTCGCTGTACGCGGCCACCAAGGCCGCCGACGAGCTGATGGCCTATGCCTATGCGCAGCTCTACGGCATCCGCCTGACCGGCCTGCGCTTCTTCACCGTCTACGGCCCCTGGGGACGGCCGGACATGGCGCCGCTGCTGTTCGCGCGCGCGGTGCTGGCCGGCCGGCCGATCCAGGTGTTCAACCAGGGCCGCATGCGGCGCGACTTCACCCATGTGGACGACATCGTGCGCGGCGTGCTCGGCGCACTCGACCATCCCTCGCAGGACCCCATCCCGCACCGGGTGTTCAACCTCGGCAACCACACGCCGGTGGAGCTGGAGCACTTCATCGCGGTGATCGAGCAGGCCGCCGGCAAGCCCGCGCACAAGGTCTACAAGCCGATGCAGGCGGGCGACATGGTCGAGACCATGGCCGACACCACGCGTGCTCAGGCCGCCTTCGGCTTCGAGCCGACCCTTCCGATCGAGACCGGGCTGCCGCCGGTGGTGGCCTGGTGCGAGGCGTATTTCGGCGACGCCGCCTGACGCGTCGGCCGCGGCCGTGGCGATGGGCGCATCCCGGGCCTCGGGCAGGTTCCGCCGGTGCGCGATCGGGCGCGTGGGGCGCATCGCGGGGCGTGGGTGCGGAGGTGTCGTTCCGGAAATCCTGCCGGCCTGCAGCCGCACGGTTCCGGGCCGATGACGGCTGATCGCGATCCTGATATGCCAGCCTGATATGCCAGCGGGATGCCCCCGTCGCCGCGAAGACGCAAGCCCGTCCCCGCTGCCGTGGCGGCAAGGATCCGGCAGGCGTGCCGGTGTCCGCGTCCCGGTGGCCGCCAACCGCCGGGGCAGGGCGGGCGATGCGGATGACCAAAGGGCTGACACGCGATGCCCGGCAGATGGGACAATAGGCGGTCCCCCTGAAGCATCGCCGGCGCCGTGGCCGGCCCGGAACCCATGAGCGAGCCGCAGCTGTCCGTTGTCGTCCCCGTGTTCAACGAGCGCGACAACGTCGCCCCGCTGGTCGGCGAGATCGTCGCCGCGCTGCGTGGCCGGCTGCCGTTCGAGATCGTCTACGTGGACGACGATTCGGCCGACGACACGCGTGCCGTGCTCGACGGACTCAAGGCGCAGGTGCCGGAACTGCGCGTGCTGCACCATGTCAGCCGCAGCGGGCAGAGCACGGCCGTGCGCACGGGGGTGAAGGCCGCGCGCGCGCCCTGGATCGCCACCCTGGACGGCGACGGCCAGAACGATCCGGCCGACATTCCCGCGCTGCTCGAGCGCCGGGCGGCGGCCGAGGCCGGCGTCAAACTGTTCGCCGGCTGGCGCGTGGATCGGCAGGACAGCGGCTCCAAGCGCTGGGCCAGCAAGTGGGCCAACGCCATCCGCGCCGGGCTGTTGCACGACGACACGCCCGACACCGGCTGCGGCATCAAGCTGTTCGAGCGCGCCGCGTTCCTGGACCTGCCGTACTTCGACCACATGCACCGCTACCTGCCGGCGCTGATGCAGCGTGCCGGCTGGCGTACCGTGAGCGTGCCGGTGCACCACCGCGCCCGCGCCAGCGGCGTGTCCAAGTACAACAACCTCGGTCGCGCGCTGGTCGGCATCCGCGACCTGATGGGCGTGGCCTGGCTGATCGCGCGCAGCAAGCGCACCGCCGTGGAGGAGGACTGATGTCCATCCTCGACCAGCCGATCACCTGGTTGTTCTGGACCGGCCTGCACGTCACCCCGTGGAAGCTGATCGGCTACATCGGCACGCTGATGTTCGGCGGGCGCTGGCTGGTGCAGTTCATCGCCTCGCGCCGCGCCGGCCGGCCGGTGATCCCGCGCCTGTTCTGGTACATGAGCATCGTCGGCAGCCTGATGACGCTGAGCTACTTCCTGTTCTCGGCCAAGCAGGACTCGGTGGGCGTGCTCGGCAACCTGTTTCCCGCCTTCACCGCGTTCTACAGTCTGTACCTGGACATCAAGGTCCGTGGCTGGAAGCGCGACCGGGCCCTGTACTGAGGCAGGCGGCCACGCGGTTGTGCGATGTCGCGGCGGGCGATCGCCGCGGCAAGGCGCGGGTCGCGGCGAGAAGGCGGGGTGCCGGTCCGGATGCAGATGAGGCCGCGGTCCGGAAGGAGCCATGGCGCGATGGCCATGCGGCTGAATCGCGCCGCGATACGCAAGGGGGTTCGCAGGCCCGACGGGATCTACCGTCGCATGGCCCGGTGCATGCGCGCCTGCGCCCTCCTGCGGCACGGTGTGGATCCCGTCGCTGGCAGGCGAGAGGGTCGGCCGAGTCCGGTCGAGCGCCGAGCCGTATCGCCGGTTGGGTTTCCAGCCGAGTCCGCCCACCGGCTGAGCTGAACTGGCCAGCCGGTCCAGGTCGTCAGGTGGGCCAAGTCACCGGCGGAGCCAGGTCGTCAGCCGGGCCGGCCAACGGTGCAGCGAAACCGGGTCATCCCAAGCCCGCGCTTCCATCCGAGCGCTTCCCGGCACCGGTGGCAGAAGCGCCTGCCGCGCGGCGGGACGCAGGCAGCGCAGGAGCCGGCATCCGGCAACCCGGCTCCGTTTCCGGCAGCTCCCCATTCGCCCGGGGGCGAGGATCCCCACTCCAAGCTGTCCGGCGTGCTGCCCGGGCATAGAAGAACAGGATCCGTTGAAGTATTGTTATAACATCACAAGTCGTGGCGGATCCCCATGAAAGACAATGCGCTGCCCCTGTTCGACGTCTCGGCCATCGGCCTGTCCGGCCTGTGCCTGGTGCATTGCCTGGCATTGCCGGTGCTTGCGGCGTTCCTGCCCATGTTCGGGGCCTGGTCGCATGCCGAGTGGGTCCATCTGGTGTTCGCGGCGATCGCAGTCCCCCTGACCGGCCTGGCGCTCTGGCGCGCGCACCGGCGCCGCCCCCTGCCGGTCGTGCTGCGGCTCCTGGCAGTGACCGGCCTGGCCGGCCTGGTGGCCGGTGCCTTCGGGCCGGAGGCGATGGATACGCCGGTCACCGTGGCCGGCAGCCTCATGCTGGCCACGGCCCATGTCTGGAACTGGAGCCGGCGGCCCTTCCCGCACGCCGCTTGTGCGCCGGCCTGCGACCACGACGCCTGCGGTGCCTGCGAAGACGTCTCGTCCCCGGCGGCGAATCGCCCCTGAAGGGAACGAGGGCCTTGCAGGCCGGCGCCTTCGCCGCCGGCGTGCAGGACGGGTGCGGCTCTGTCTTGGGGCTTGTTGGCGCCATCGGATCCAGCGTGGCGTGCCGGGTCGAAGGACGGCGGTCGCGAGCGATGCGGGGACCTTCGGGGATGCGGGGTCCGCCGGGGTGCGCGGGATTGGGACCAGGCAACCGGCGTGGTCCGGTGGTGCAGGGCTCCCAAACGTTCTTCGATCCGGTGCCGGAGCCCTGACCATCGCTGCAACGCCTCTTGCCCGGCTCCAGCGGGCGGATATGGATGAGCCGTCGCACGCGCTAAATCATCAGGCCACGTGCTGTTGATTGCATCTTTTGAGGGTGCCCCGGGACTGCGGGTGAAATGAGGCGGGCGGTGCGGGCGAACCAGGGCCGCAACCGGAAGGACCGGGCCATGCATGGGGTTGCCGCGTACATTCCGGCGGGCCGTTCGTCGCCGGGCGCCGAGGCTGGGTGAGATCAGTGTTGACATTGTTGTCATCTCATGATCTAACTAAGTTGCAGTCAACGTTGACTGTAACTTCACACCCAGCTTCGGGGGCCGGTGTATGGGGGCGTGTTCCGTCGTGGATCGGGAAGGGCGCGCGGCGCTCCTGGCGGCTGACGTCGGCGGCACCTATGCGCGCATCGGGCTGGTGGACGCTTCCGGTCCGCAGCGTCGGATCCTCGCCTACCGCAAGTATTCCTGTGCCGCCTTTCCCGGGCTGGCGACGATCCTGCGCGACTTCATCGAGACCGTGCCGGGCACCCGCGTCGGCCGCGGCGTGGTGGCCGCGGCCGGCCATCCGCTCGGCGACGGCCGGCTGATCTCGGCCAACCTGCCGTGGGGCGTCTCGCGCGAGGCGATCCGCGGCGAGCTGGGCCTGGACGACCTGGGCCTGGTCAACGATTTCGAGGCGCTCGCCCACGCCGCGGTGCGGGTGCCCGAGCAGGACAAGATCGCGGTCTGCGGGCCGCGCGGCAACGGCGGCGGCCCGGTGGTGGTGATCGGCCCCGGCACCGGCCTGGGCGCGGCGGTGTGGCTGCCCGACGTCGACGGCGGCCGGGTGCTGGCGACCGAGGCGGGGCAGATGGCCTGGGCGCCGGGCAACGCCCGCGAGATGGCATTGCTGGGCATCCTGCTGGAGACGCGCGAGTACGTGTCGCTGGAGGCGGTGCTGTCCGGGCCCGGCCTGCTCGCGCTGTACCACGCCGCCTGCGCGCTCGCGCAGGTGCCGGCGCAGGCCGCCAGCCCGGTACAGGTCAGCCTGGCCGCCCGCGCCGGCGATGCCCAGGCCTGCGCCGCGCTGGAGGTGTTCTTCGAAGTGCTCGGCAGCGCCGCCGGCGACCTGGTCCTGGCCTACGGCGGCCGCGGTGCGGTGTGCCTGGCCGGCGGGATCCTGCCGGCGGTGGCCGACCTGCTGGCGGCCAGCCGCTTCGCCGCGCGCTTCGTCGGCAAGGGCGCCATGCGCGCCGTACTGGAACAGGTCCCTGTCTGCCTGGTGGACCACGGGCAGCTGGGCGTCATGGGTGCCATCGACTGGTACCTGCGGCAGGCGAGGTGAGGTGGCGCGCGCCGGCCGCGGCCGGCGACGCGCTCGCAGTGGTCGAACCCAACCCAGCGTGAGGAATGCCATGAATACCGTTTGTGTCGTCTCCCCGGAAACCCCGTCCCGGTCGTTCCTCCGCTCGGCCCTGGCCACCGCCGTGGTGGCGGCGCTGGCGCCGTGGGCCGCGCTGGCGCAGTCCGAGGAGCCCCGCACCAAGGACCTGGACGCGGTGGTGGTCACTTCCACCCACCGCGACAAGCCGCTGCAGAAGACGCCGATCTCGGTGGGCGTGATCAGCGCCGAGCAGCTCGACCGCACCAACATGAGCAATGTCTCGGACCTGCAGTACCTGGTGCCGGGCCTGTCCTACTCGGCCTCGGCCACCGCCGCCAACGGCGGCGGCTTCCAGATCCGCGGCATCGGCACCCAGGCCTACAGCATCGCCTCCGAGCAGACCGTGGGCACGGTGGTGGACGACGTGGTGATCAGCTTGCCGCGCGATCCCGGCGTGGCCGGCTTCAACGACATCGACCACGTCGAGGTGCTGCGCGGCCCGCAGGGCACGCTGTTCGGCAAGAACGCCTCGGCCGGCGTGGTCAACATCGCCACCCGCGATCCGGAGATCGGCAGCATCGATTCCTCGCTGGGGCTGTCGCTGGGCGAGCGCAACGAGCACGTGGGGCGCTTCACCACCAACCTGGGCCTGTCCGACACCGCCGCGCTGCGCCTGTCCGGCTACTACAAGGAACAGGACGGCGCCATCCCCAACGTCTTCCACAAGTGGAACGCCGGCGACCAGACCGGCAACGGCATCCGCGCCAAGTTCCTGTGGGCTCCCACCGACCAGTTCGACGTGCTGCTCACCGCCGAACGCCAGACCCTGTTCACGCGCGATCCCTACATCGTCTACTCGCTCGGCAGCCAGGCCGCCTACAACGCGCTGTTCGCCGCGTACGGCAACGTCGGCGGCGACGACTTCAAGAGCTATGCCGATGCCGACTGGTCGGCCTGGCAGGGCGTGACCGGCTTCTCCGGCAAGCTGGACTACCGGTTCGACGGCGGGGCCACGCTGACCTCGATCACCGCCTACCGCGGCATGAACTTCCACCAGGACGCCGACCTGGACCAGTCGCCGGCCAACTTCCTGGACAACAGCTGGAGCCGGATGCGCACCCACCAGGTCAGCCAGGAGTTCCGGCTGGCCGGGGCCGCGCTCGGCGAACGCCTGGACTACGTGCTCGGCGCCTACTACGGCAACGTAGACAGCACCAGCGAGTACATGCCCTACGGCGGGTTCAACTATGCCGGTACCGACCCGGCCTACTACCTCAGCCTGACCGGGCCCAAGCAGCACGTGCACGCCGACACCAAGAGCTACGCGCTGTACGCCAACACCACCTATGCGCTGGCCGGGCGCTGGTCGGCCAGCGCCGGCCTGCGCTACACCCACGACAAGGTGGAGGGCGACATGCTGCCGATCACCGTGTCGTCCATCGACGGCAAGCCGGTGTTCGCCTACGGCGCCACCATCGCCTCCGCCGGCGAGATCGAGAAGGGCAACGTCTCCGGCAAGGTCGGCCTGCAGTTCCAGCAGACTCCCGAGCTGATGTGGTACGCCAACGTCGGCACCGGCTACAAGGGCCCGACCATCGACGTCACCTCGACCGCCTCCAACCGCATCCAGCCGGAGAAGTCCACCGCCTACGAGCTGGGCATGAAGTCGCAGCTGCTCGACCGCAGCCTGACCTTCAACGCCAGCCTGTTCTGGGACGACTTCAAGGACTTCCAGGCGCAGACCTTCGAGTCGGCGACCACCAGCTACCGCATGGCCAACGCCGGCAAGATGCGCACCCGCGGTATCGAGCTGGAGACCAGCTGGCGGCTGACCCCCGACTTCACCCTGAACGCCAGCGGCGCGATCACCGACGCCAAGTTCCTCGACTACATCGGCGCCTGCCCGAGCCCGGGCGACGTGCCGTGCTACGTGGTGAACGGCACCGCGCTGGCCGACCTGTCCGGCTTCGCGCCGACCTTCGTGTCCAAGTACAGCTATTCGCTCAGCGGCGTGTACTACCGCACGCTCGGCAACGGCCTGGTGTTCGATGCCAACGGCGGCTGGAGCTACAAGAGCGCGTTCTACAACGCGGTGGCGCAGTCGCAGACCCGGACCGATGGCTACGGCGTGTTCAACACCGCCATCGGCATCGGCTCGGAGAGCGGCAGCTGGCACGTCTCGCTGTACGCCCGCAATCTGTTCGACGAGCACTACCGCACCTACCTGATCTACGGCTCGCTGATCAACGGCGGCGGGGTGATGCAGCACCTGCCCAACGAGGCGTTCCGCACCGTCGGCATCAGCCTGGACCTGAAGTTCTGAGCCCGGCCCCGGTCCTCGCGCCCGTCGGGAACGGCTGGCGCGGCGGCCGGGACTTCCCATGCCGGCGCCGTGCCGGCCACGTTTCCCAGGAGTCCCGCCATGTCCTTGCGCCGCCTGCCGGTCCTCGCGCTCTCGCTCGCTCTCGCCGCCGCGTCGGTGCAGGCGCAACCGCAAGCCGCGCCCTGGCGCGATGCGCGGCTACCGGCCGAACAGCGCGCCGAGGCGCTGGTGGACGCGATGACCCTGGACGAGCAGATCGGCCTGCTCGGCTCGCTGCATGCCTCCAGCCTGCTCGACATCGCCGACCAGCTGCCGCCCGGCTTCGACAAGACCAAGCTCAAGCCCAAGCCGCCCGGCGCGATCGGTTCGGCCGGCTTCGTGCCGGCGATCGCGCGCCTGGGCTGGCCGGCGCTGCAGGAGTCCGATGCCAGCCTGGGCGTGAGCAACTTCGGTTTCCTGCGCCCGGGCGATGAAGCCACCGCCACGCCGTCGCTGCTGTCGCTGGCATCGGCCTTCGACCGCGACCTGGCCTACGCCCAGGGCCAGTTGATAGGTGCGGAAGCCCATGCCAAGGGCTTCAACGTGCAGCTGGCCGGCGGCGTCAACCTGGCGCGCGATCCGCGCAACGGCCGCAACTTCGAGTATCCCGGCGAGGACCCGCTGCTGGCCGGGACCCTGGCCGGGGCGCAGATCGCCGGCATCCAGAGCCGGCACGTGGTGTCCACGGTCAAGCACTACGTGCTCAACGGCATGGAGACCGGGCGCACCGCGCAGGACGCGCGCATCGACGAGGGTGCGCTGCGCGAGTCGGACCTGCTCGCCTTCCAGATCGCCATCGAGGAAGGCCGGCCGGGCGCGGTGATGTGCGCCTACAACAAGGTCAACGGGGTGTATTCCTGCGAGCATCCGTTCCTGCTCGGCCAGGTGCTCAAGGGCGAGTGGCGCTTCCCGGGCTGGGTGATGTCCGACTGGGGCGCGGTGCACAGCCTGGAGGCATCCGTGGCCGCCGGCCTGGACCAGCAGTCGCCGCAGGGCGACGACACCGACTGGTTCGCCGGGCTCAGGCAGGCGGTGGACGACGGGCGCATCGCCCGCGCGCGGGTGCGCGACATGGCGCTGCGCATCGTCCGCCCGGTGATCGCCAACGGCGCGCTCGACGATCCGGCGCTGCCCGGCGGCGCGATCGACGTGCAGGCCCATGCCGAGCAGGCGCAGGCGCTGGCCGAGGCCGGCATCGTGCTGCTCAAGAACGCCGGCGTGCTGCCCCTGGCGGCCGGCGCGAAGTCCATTGCCATGGTCGGGGGCAACGCCGATCGCGGCGTGCTCGCCGGTGGCGGTTCGTCGGAAGTCTCTCCCTACGGCGGCCGCTTCCGCGACACGCGCGGCGCCACCGGGCTGGCCGCGCTGCTTGCCCCCGGCTATGGCAATTCCTCGCCGTTGAAGGCGCTGCAGGCGCTGCGCCCGGGAACCAGGATCGACTACGACGACGGCAGCGACCCGGCCCGCGCCGCCGCGCTGGCGGCACGGGCGGACGTGGTGGTGGTGGTCGCGGTCAAGCCGGAGATCGAGAGCCTGGATTCGCCCGACCTGGGCCTGCCCTACGGCCAGGACGCGCTGATCGACGCGGTGGCCGCCGCCAATCCCCGTACCGTGGTGGTGCTCGAGACCGGCAATCCGGTGGCGATGCCGTGGCTGGACAAGGTCGCCGCGGTGCTGGAGGCCTGGTACCCGGGCCAGCGCGGCGGCGAGGCGATCGCGGCGATGCTCGACGGCCGCGTCTCGCCGTCCGGGCGCCTGCCGATCACCTTCCCGGCCAGCGTGGCGCAGCTGCCGCGGCCGGCCATCCCCGGCTTCGACCCGGACACCCGCCTGCCGTTCGACATGGGCGGCAAGCCCAAGCCGTTCGCGGTGGACTACACCGAGGGCAGCGACGTGGGCTATCGCTGGTTCCTGAAGACCGGGGCCAGGCCGCTGTTCCCGTTCGGCTACGGCCTGACCTACACCACCTTCGCCTACGAGGGGCTGCGCCGCCCGGCCGGCGGCGACGCGCTGGAGGTGGCCTTCGCCCTGGCCAACACCGGCGCCCGCGCCGGCACCGAGGTGGCGCAGCTGTACGTGGCGCCGCCGGGGCGCAGCTACCGCCTGGCCGGCTGGGCCAAGGTGGCGCTGCAGCCGGGCGAGCGCCGCGAGGTCATCGTCCGGGCCGATCCGCGCGTGCTGGCCTCGTGGGCCGGGGCCCACGGCTGGCAGCGCCAGGCCGGCACGTACCGCTGGTTCGTCGGCAAGTCGGCCGGCGAGGCGCAGTTGTCCGGTACCGTTTCGCTCAAGCGCAAGGCCGGGCAATGAGCCCGGCTCGCGCCGTCTCCCGCGGCCCGGCCGCGGGGCACGCTTCCGACCGACCCGAGGAGCCGTCCATGCCGTCCATCGCCCCCTCCATTCCGCCGTATCGCCGCGCCGGCGGTGCCCGCCTGGGGCGGACGCTGGCCGCGGCCGCCCTGTGCTGCGCGATGCTGGTGCACGGGCAGGCCCCGGCCGCTCCCGCGCTGCTGCCGGTGCCGGCCAGCGCCCCGGTGGCCGGGCCGGGACGGCTCGCCTATGCCGGTGCGTTCGAGGTCCGCTGGCAGGGCCGCCACGGCCCGCTGCTCGATGCCGCCGTCGCACGCTTCCAGCAGGACATGCGCACCCTGAGCGGGCTGGGCACCTGGCCGGACGAGGCCGTGCCGCTGGCCATCGACTGCTGCGCGGCGGACCTGGCGCCGGCCACGCTGGACGCGCAGGACGAAGGCTACGTGCTGAAGGTGGACGCGGCCGGCGTCGGCGTGCGCGCGCGCACGGGGCTGGGCGTACTGCGCGCGCTGGCCACCCTGCGCCAGCTGCTGGAAGCGCGCGACGGCGACTGGTCGCTGCCGGCGGTGACGATCGAGGACGCGCCGCGCTTCCCCTGGCGCGGGGTGATGGTCGATACCGCGCGCCACTTCATGTCGCTGGCCACGCTCAAGCGCCAGGTCGATGCGATGGAGCAGGTCAAGCTCAACGTGCTGCACCTGCACCTGAGCGACAACGAAGGCTTCCGCGTGCAGAGCCTGAAGTACCCGAAGCTGACCGAGGGCGAGCACGGCGAGTTCTACACCCAGGCGCAGGTGCGCGAGCTGGTGGCCTATGCCGCCGCGCGCGGGGTGCGGGTGGTGCCCGAGTTCGACGTGCCCGGCCATGCCACCGCGATCGTCCGCGCCTACCCGCAGTACGGCTCGGCGGCCAGGCCGGCCTCGCTGTTCGGCGCGGTGCTCGATCCGTCCAATCCGGCCACGTATGCGTTCCTGCAGGGCCTGTTCGCCGAGATGGCGGCGCTGTTCCCCGACCCGTACTTCCACGTCGGCGGCGACGAGGTGGCCGGCGACGACTGGGCCGCCAACGCCGGGATCCAGGCGTTCATGCAGCAGCACGGGCTGAAGGACAAGGAGGCGCTGCAGGGCCACTTCATGCACCAGGTGCACGGCATCGTCGCCGGGCTCGGCAAGAAGATGATCGGCTGGGAGGAGATCATCCACGGCGACGTGCCGCGCTCGGTCTACATCCAGGCCTGGACCAGCTCCAACTTCGCCTACGCGGCCACCCAGGCCGGCAACCCGGTGGTGGTCTCGGCCGGCTACTACCTGGACTACCTGGAACCGGCCTCGGTGTACTACCTGCGCGATCCGGCCGACGCCGCCGCGGCCGGCATCGATCCGGCGATCTACGCCAAGGTCAAGGCGATCGGCAACCCGGCGCTGGCCGGGCCGTTCCCGGAGAGCCAGGTGATCCGGCCCGGGCAGGCGTACTCGGACGCGCAGAAGGCGCTGATCCGCGGCGCGGAGGCACCGCTGTGGGCCGAGATGGTCACCGACGAACTGCTCGACAGCCGCCTGTGGCCGCGCCTGGCCGCGCTGGCCGAGCGCTTCTGGTCGCCGCAGTCGGTGCGCGACGTGGATGACATGAACCGCCGCCTGGTGGTGCTGGACGGTCAGCTCGACCGCCTCGGCCTGCAGGCGCGCGGCAACCGTGCGCGCATGGCCGAACGGCTCGCGCCCGGCGACGCGGCGGTGGTGACCGCGCTGGCCGACCTCACCACGCCGGTGCGCAACTTCGCCCACATGCACAAGATGCTGGCCTACATCCGCAAGCAGCCGATCCCGGTGCAGCAGTTCACCGCGCCGGCCGACATCGCCACCCCGTCCAACCCGGTCGCGCTGGCCTTCAACCTGGATGCGGCGCGCTTCGCCGCCGGCGACCGGACGCCGGCGCCGACCCTGGCGGCGCGGATGCAGGGCTGGAAGGCCAACGACGCGCGCCTGCGCGCCATCGCGCCCGGCCGCCCGGCGCTGGAGGCGGCGCTGCCGGCCTCGGCCGCGACCGCGGCGCTGGCCGACATCGGCCTGCAGGCCCTGGCGCTGGTGCAGGCCGGCACGCCCGCCGACGCGCAATGGCTGGCGTCGGCGCGCGGCGCCGTGGCCGCGCTGCGCGCGCAGGAGCAGGCCTCGTCCTCGCTGCTGGCGACCATGGTCAGCCCGGCGCAGCCGCCGGCCGACCTGATCGTCGCGGTGCTGCCCGGCATCGAGCACCTGCTCGACGCGGCGGAGGGCAAGTAGCCGTGCGCCGCATCGCGCGGGTCCTGCTGTGGGCGCTGCTGGCGGTCGTGCTGCTGGCCGCCGGCGGATGCATGTGGATGACGCTCAGCCCCACCCCGGCGGTGATGATGATCCGCCGCAGCGGCGTGTTCAGCGCGGCGCCGAGTTCGCCGGTGGCGCAGGCGCTGCTGGCCTCCGGCAAGGTCGCGGCGGTGCGCGACCTGGACTACGCGCCGGGCCAGGGCAACGCCGACACGCGCCTGGACGCCTACTGGCCGGCCGGGGCGAAGACGCCGCAGCCGGCGGTGGTGTGGGTGCACGGCGGCGGCTTCATCGACGGCACCAAGGACGGCATGGACGCCTACCTGCCGCAGCTGGCCGCGCACGGCTACACCGGCATCGCCCTGGAGTATTCCAAGGCGCCCGAGCAGCGCTATCCGGTGCAGGTGCACCAGGTGATGCAGGCGCTGGCCTGGATACAGGCGCACGCCGACGAACTGCACGTGGATCCCACGCGCATCGTGATCGGCGGCGACTCGGCCGGCGCCCATATCGCCGCGCAGGTGGCCATGGCGATCGTCGATCCGCGCTACGCCCGCGGGGCCGGCCTGGCACCGGCGATCCAGCCATCGCAGCTGCGCGGCATGCTGCTGTTCTCCGGGACCTACTATTTCCTGGTCAGCCCGCAGGCCAGGGTGTCGGCGCAGATGGAGAAGTTCGGCCGGCTGCTGCGCTGGGCCTACCTGGGGCAGAAGGAGCCGGATCCGGACGGCCCGGCGCGCTGGACCACGCTGCCGGAGTTCGTCGACCGGCGCTTCCCGCCGACGCTGATCGTGGCCGGCAACGGCGATCCGCTGGCGCCGCAGTCCAGGCGCATGGCCACGGCGCTGCAGGCGGCGGGCGTGCCCACCGAGTGGATGTACGTCGACGGCGGCAGCGACCATCCGCAACCGCACGAGTTCCAGTTCCACTTCGGCACGCCCGAGGCCGGGCAGGTGCTCGATGCCACCGTCCAGGCGCTGCAGCGCTGGACCCGCGCGCCGGCCGCGCCTTCCGCTTCCTCCCCCGCACCGTGATGGCCCCCGGCGCGCGCCCCGCGCCCTCCCGACCCAGCAAGGAGATCGCCATGTCGTATCGATCCATCGCGTTGTCCCTCGCCCTGGCCGCCCTGGCGCCCCTGGCCCGGGCGGACGAACCGCCGCCGGCGCCGCAGGTGGGGGTGCTGGCCGAACCGTGCCGCGCGCTGTCGCCGATGCCCCGCCAGATCACCGACTACATGGCCGCCGCCGCGCGCGCCAAGGCCGAGGGCAAGACCCTGGCGCCGCCCTCGCCGGAGAAGCTGGCCGAGGGCATGGCGCTCTATCACGCCTGGGAGAAGACCCGGCTGACCGAGGACTTCGCCGGCCACTGCCGCTACGAGCAGGAGAACGCCGCGCTGGCCCCGGCCTCGGCGCAGCGCGTGCTGCTGTTCGGCGACAGCATCACCGAGTTCTGGGCGCAGAAGGTGCCGGCGCTGTTCGGGCCGCAGTTCCTCGACCGCGGCATCAGCGGCCAGACCACCTCGCAGATGCTCCTGCGCTTCCGCCAGGACGTGATCGAACTGCAACCGGCGGTCGTGCAGATCCTGGCCGGCACCAACGACATCGCCGGCAACACCGGGCCGCTGCGCCTGGCCTGGACCGAGCAGAACATCGCCAGCATGGTCGAGCTGGCCAGGGCCCACGGCATCCGCGTGCTGCTGGCCTCGGTGCCGCCGGCCCGCGCCTTCGACTGGCGCCCGGGCATCGACCCGCGCGCCAGCATCGCCGAGCTCAACGCCTGGCTGCGGCAGTACGCGGCCGCGCACTGCCTGACCTGGGTGGACTACCACGCCGTGCTCGCCGACGGCGACGGCGGCCTGCGCCGCGACTACACCGAGGACGGCGTGCACCCGACCCGGGCCGGCTACGAGGCGATGCGGCCGGTGCTGGAACGGGCGCTGGCCGCCACCGCGCCGCGCTGCCCGCGCTGAGCGGCCGCCGCGCCTTCCCGACCCGATGCGGCCGCGATGCCGGCGACGGCCCCGCGGCGCATCCCCACCACCCGTCCCGGCCCGGTGCCGGAGCGGGCAGGAGCCGCCCATGTCCCTCCTCCGTTCGTGTGTCCTGGCGCTGGCCGTGGCCGCCGTCGCCAGCCTGGCGCCGCGGGCGCGTGCCGATGCCGATGCGGGGCTGGGCATCGTCGCGATGCCGCTCTACCCGGACCAGCCCGACGGCCCGCGCCTGACGGTGTTCACCCCGGCCGCCACGCGCGGCAACGGGACCGCGGTGATCATCGCGCCCGGCGGCGGCTACACCGCGCTGGCGACCAACCACGAGGGCCGGCAGGCGGCCGACTGGTTCGCCGCGCACGGGATCGTCGCCTTCGTGCTGGAGTACCGGCTCGGTGCGGAACATCCGTTCCCGGTGCCGCTGCACGATGCCCGGCAGGCGCTGGCGCGGGTGCGCGCGCTGGCGACCCGCTACCGCCTGGCCGGCGACCGCATCGGCGTGGCCGGCTTCTCCGCCGGCGGCCACCTGATGGCCACGCTCGCGACCACGGGCACGGATCTGCGCCCGGACTTCGTCGTGCTCGCCTATCCCTGGCTCAATGCCATGCAGCCCAACGATCGCGGGCTGATCACCTATTGCGGCACGGTCGGCAAGCTGCCGCCCGCGCGCTGCGCCGACTATGCGCGGGCCTACACGCCGGTCGCGCACGTCGATGCCAGGACGCCGCCGACCTTCCTCTATGCCACCTCCGACGATGCGGTGGTGTCGGTAGCGGCGATCACTGCGTTCTACGACGCGCTGGTGCAGGCCGCGGTACCGGTCGAGCTGCACCTGTTCGCCCATGGCGCGCACGGCAGCGGCCTGGGCGGCGGCGATCCGGCGCTGGATGCATGGCCGATGCTGCTGGCGCAATGGCTGCGCGGGCGCGGGCTGCTCGATCCGGCCCCCGGCAGTGACGCCGCCCTGGCCGCGGCGATCCGTCCCGCGCCGGCGCACGCGCTTGGCACGCCCTACACCACGGGCACGCGCCTGGCCGACCTGCTTGCCGATCCGCGCGCCCGGCAGGTACTGGAGGCGGAACTCGGCGCGGCGTTCCTGGCGGGCCTGCCGGACTACGCCGGCGCCTTCGGCCTGGAGGCCATCGCCGTGTACAGGCCGGACGTGCTGGATCCGGCGTGCCTGCAGCGCATCGCCGCGGCCCTGGCGCGGCTCGCGCCTTAGACCAATGTCGGGGGGCGGGAACTGCTGCGCCGCATCACGAAACAGCGTGCAAATTTTTGAATTAAAAGGAGAAATTAAAATATAGTCAGTTTTGACTGTAAGTTGCGGTCATGCTTGACTTGAACTGGAGGCGCTGCTGCCGGGGGGAAGGACCGGCAGCGGCGCAGGTGGCACCAGATCAATGGCCGCATCGGCACCGATGTCGGGACCGGTCGGCCCACAACGGGAGGGGGAAAACATGAAGAACGCGCTTGCCCAGGCCGTGCACGCGGCCCTGTGTGTCTCGGCCTGTCTGTCCATGCCCGCATGGGCGCAGCAGGCGACATCGCCACCGGAGGAAACCCGCCATGCCGCAACCGACGACGCCCCGGTGAAACTCGATACGGTCACCGTGACCGCCACCCGCCGCGAGGCCTCGATGCAGAGCGTGCCGATCTCGGTCAGCGCGGTATCGGCGCAGGCGCTGGCCGCATCGAACGTGCGCGAAGCCACCGACCTGCAGTACCTGGTCCCGAACCTGACCTTCTCCAGCACCGAATCGGTGGCCAGCGGCGGCGGCTTCCAGATCCGCGGCATCGGCACCCAGGCCTACGACGCCGGCCTGGAGCAGAGCGTGGGCATGGTGGTGGACGGCGTGGTGATCGGCCTGCCGCGCGATCCCGGCCCCACCGGCTTCGGCGACATCGACCGGGTGGAAGTGCTGCGCGGCCCGCAGGGCACGCTGTTCGGCAAGAACTCCTCGGCCGGCGTCATCCAGATCGTCACCCGCGACCCGCAGATGGGGCGCACCGAGGGCGAGGGCACGGTCATGCTCGGCGAGCGCAACGAGCACGTCGCGCGCGCGGCGCTGAACCTGCCGCTGGGCGAGACCGTGGCGCTGCGCCTGGCCGGGTTCTACACCGAGCAGGACGGCGCCATCCCCTACGTGCTGCACGACCACGCCATCGGCGACCGGCGCAACAGCGGCCTGCGCGCCAAGCTGCTGTGGTGGGCCAGCGACGACCTGTCGCTGCTGTTCTCGGCCGAGCACCAGGACGGCTTCAGCCGCAGCGGCTACACCATCGAGCGCCTGGGTACCCCGGCCAGCGCCACCGACTGGGCCACGATCCTGTACAACGCGCAGTTCGCCGGCTTCGCGACCAAGCCCGGCCCCGGCGTCTACAAGGCCTACCACGACGGCGACTGGACGGCCGACGTGTCCACCGACGCCGCATCGCTCAAGCTCGACTACACCCTCGAATCGAACACGCTGACCTCGATCACCGCCTGGCGGCGGATGAAGCAGACCCAGCTGTCGGACCTGGACGCCTCGCCCTCGGACATGTTCGACCACAGCGACGGCGGCCTGGACAGCCACCAGTTCACCCAGGAGGTGCGCCTGACCTCGCCCTCGGGCGGGCGCGTGGAATACGTGCTCGGCGCGTTCTACTACCGCACCGACGTCAGCGGCTGGGTGTCCCAGTACGGCAACTACTACAACTGGCTGTACTGCGGCCTGGGCCAGCCGCTGTGCGGCTACATGCCGCAGGTGGTGTTCGGCGGCGGCCGCCGCGGCCAGACCGCCGACACCCGCAGCGCGGCCGCCTTCGGCGAGGCGACCTGGGCGCTGTCGGAGCGGGTCAAGCTCGTCACCGGCGCGCGCTACACCCGCGACAAGGTCTCCGGCAGCCTGTGGGTCACGCCGCTGGCGTTCCCCACGGTCGCGCTGGGCACCACGCTGCCCTACGACGGCTCGGTCAGCGGCAACGACCTGTCCGGACGCGTCGGCCTGCAGTGGCAGCCCAGCGAGGCGCTGATGCTGTACGCCACCTACGCCCGCGGCTACAAGGGCCCGGCCATCGAGGGGAGCACCGGCGTGGTGCGCGAGGTCCGGCCCGAGAAGGTGGACAGCTACGAGCTGGGGCTGAAGTCGACCCTGCTGGACGGGGCGATGATCTTCAACCTGGCCCTGTACCAGTCCGACTTCAAGGACTTCCAGGCCCAGGCGCTGGACATCAGCGCGCAGCCGCCGGTGTTCGCCCTCACCAACGCCGGCCACATGCGCGCGCGCGGCATCGAGCTGGAGAGCAGCTGGCAGGTCACCCGCGGCCTGCGCCTGGGCCTCAACGGCGCCCTCAGCGATGCCACCTACCGGCGCTTCGTCGGCGCCTGCTACACCTACCAGCCGGTGGTCACCACGCCGACCAAGGGCATGTGCTACCAGGATCCGGTCAGTGGCCTGCAGAGCGCCGACTATGCCGGCGACCGCCTCGCCAACGCCCCGCGCCGGACCTACGGCCTCACCGCCGACTACCGCCGCGCGCTCGGCCGCGGGCTCGCGTTCGATGCCGGCGCCAACTGGTCCTGGCGCAGCGATACCTATTCGGTGACCGGCGACGACGATTCGCGGATGGCGGCCTTCGGCATCCTCAACGCCAACCTCGGCATCGGCCGCGGCGACGGCCGCTGGCGGGTGGGGGTGTACGCGCGCAACCTGCTGGACAAGCACTTCTACGCCGTGTTCCCCGGCGGCACGCTCAACCCCGGCGGCTACTTCCGGATGATGCCCACCGACGCGTTCCGCACCGTGGGCGTGACCCTCGGTGCCCGGTTCTGAGGGCCCGGGCCATGAACGGACGCATCCGGAGGTGACCATGCACGAGCAGCGCAGGAATGCACTCAAGCGGTTCGGCGCGGGCCTGGCGGCCGGTGCCGTCGCGCTGGCGGCGCCGCCGGCCGGCGCCGTGCGGCCCGGGCCGGTGCCGGCCCGGTACAGGGCCGGCGATTTCCTGTGGGGCGTGGCCGGGGCCGCCTACCAGGTCGAGGGCAACAACGTGGCCAGCGACCTGTGGGTGATGGAGCACACCCGGCCGAGCCTGTTCCGGGAACCCTCGGGCGATGCGGTGGACAGCTACCACCGCGTGTTCGAGGACATCGCCCTGGCGGCGGCGCTGGGGTTCAACACCTACCGCCTGTCGCTGGAATGGGCGCGCATCGAGCCCGAGCCCGGCCAGGTGTCGCGCGCGCAGCTGGCGTACTACCGGCGCGTGCTCGAGGCGATCCGCGCGCACGGCATGCTGGCCATGGTCACCTGCGTGCACTTCACCACGCCGCGCTGGTTCGCCGCCGCCGGCGGCTTCGAGACGGCCGCCGGCATCGCCCCCTACGTGGAGCACTGCCGCCGCACGGTCGGCGAGCTGGGCGAACTGATCGGCATCGCCACCACCTTCAACGAGCCCAACCTGGGCGCGCTGATGGCCTGGTCGCCGGCGATCCGGCCGCTGCGCCCGCTGATCGCCGGGGCGCTGCAGGCGGCGGCGCGGGCGGTGGGCGCCGAACGCTACGCACCGCCGATGCTGGGCGACTGGCGCGTGCAGCAGCCGATCATGATCCAGGCCCACGAGCAGGCCTGCGCGGCCATCGCCCAGGCCAGCGGCGGGCGCATTCCGGCCGGCGTGACCCTGGCCCTCAACGAAGAGCGCGGCGAGGCGGAGGCCATCGCGCGCAAGCATGCCCAGGCGATGCTGCCGTGGCTGCAGGCCGGCGGCGACTACGTCGGCGTGCAGAACTACACCTGGAGCGAGGTCGGCGGCGACAGCGACCTGCCGCCGCCTGCCGGCATCCCCCTGACCCAGATGGGCTACCCGTACGCGCCGGAGTCGGTCGCCGCGGTGGTGCGCACCGTCGCCGCGCACTGGCGCAAGCCCATCTACGTCACCGAGAACGGCGTGGCCACCGAGGACGACCGCCAGCGCGTGGCCTTCATCGACCGCGCGCTCGACGGCCTGGGCGGCTGCCTGCGCGACGGCATCGACCTGCGCGGCTACGTGCACTGGTCGCTGCTGGACAACTGGGAGTGGGTGCACGGGTTCGGGCCGAAATTCGGCCTGGTCGCGGTCGACCGCACCACCTTCGCGCGCACCCCCAAGCCCAGCGCCGCCCACCTCGGACGCATCGCCCGCGCCGGCGGGCCGGCAAGGACCGCCACCGGATGACACCCCCACCCCCCGCAAGCAAGAAGGGATTTACCGCATGAGCCAGACCGTCAAGCAGATCCTGGGCACCGCCCTGATGGCCGGTGCGCTGGGCGCCGGCAGCCTGCCCGCCGCCGAGCAGCCGGACGTGGAGCAGGGCATGGCATGGAGCGACCGCCGGCTCCCGGCGGACGAGCGCGCGCGGCGCATGGTCGAGGCGATGACCCTGGACGAGCAGATCGCGCTGATGCGTACCCAGCCCGGGTTCGGCCTGGGTTCGGCCGGCATCCCGCTGCCGCCGACCATCCCGGAGGCGATGCGCAAGCCGACCCCGCCCGGCGCGCTCGGCTCGGCCGGCTTCGTGCCGGCGATCGAGCGCCTCGGCCTGCCCGCCCAGCAGATGTCCGACGCGGGCATGGGCGTGGCCAACCTCGGCGGCATCCTGCGCCGCGGCGACGAGGCTACCGCACTGCCGGCCACGCTTGCGCTGGCTTCCAGCTTCGATGCCGAGCTGGCCCGCCGCGCCGGCGCCATGCTCGGTGCCGAGGCACGCGCCAAGGGTTTCAACGTGCAGCTGGCCGGCGGCGTCAACCTGGTCCGCGAGCCGCGCAACGGCCGCAACTTCGAATACGCCGGCGAGGATCCGCTGCTGGCCGGCACCATCGCCGGCGAGCAGATCGCCGGCATCCAGAGCCGGCACATGGTGTCCACCACCAAGCACTACGCGCTCAACGCGCAGGAGACCGGACGCTTCGTCCACGACGCGCAGATCGAGGAGGCCGCGCTGCGCGAGTCGGACCTGCTGGCGTTCAAGATCGCCATCGACCTGGGCCGGCCCGGGGCGGTGATGTGCGCCTACAACCGCATCAACGGCGACTACGCCTGCGAGAACGGCTTCCTGCTCGACCAGGTGCTGCGCCAGGAGTGGAAGTACCCGGGCTGGGTGATGTCCGACTGGGGCGCCGTGCACAGCCTGGAGCCGGCGCTCGCCGCCGGCCTGGACCAGGAATCGCCGCAGGACCATCCGTACTTCGCCGGGCTCAAGGACGCGGTGGAGCAGGGCAGGATCCCGGCCGCGCGCGTGGCCGAGTCCGCCACGCGCATCGTGCGCAGCCTGATCGCCACCGGCGTGGTCGACGACCCGGCCGCGCCGGGCGGCGCGATCGACCGCGACGCCGATGCCGCGATCGCCGAGGAGGTCGCCGTGCGCGGCGCGGTGCTGCTCAAGAACGACGGCGTGCTGCCGCTGGCGAAGGGCACCGCGACGATCGCGGTGATCGGCGGTTTCGCCGACCGCGGCGTGCTGGTCGGCGGCGGCGGCTCCTCCTCGGTGCGGCCCTACGGCGGCAGCTTCACCGATCCGCGCGGCCTGGAGGGGCTGAAGGCCCTGCTGGCGCCGGTGTACGGCACCGCCGACGCGCCGCTGGCGGCCTTGCAGCGGCAGTTCCCGGCTGCCGAGCTGCGCTTCGACGACGGCACCGACCCGGCACGCGCGGCGCGCCTGGCCGCCGGCGCCGATGCGGCGATCGTGTTCGCCACGCGCCCGGAGACCGAGGGCAAGGACGCGCCCGGCTTCGAGCTGCCCTACGCCCAGGACGCGCTGATCGCCCAGGTCGCCGCGGCCCGCCCGCACACGGTGGTGGTGCTCGAGACCGGCAATCCGGTGGCGATGCCGTGGCTGGCCGATGTCGGCGCGGTGCTCCAGGCCTGGTACCCGGGCCAGCGCGGCGGCACCGCCATCGCCCGCCTCATCTCCGGCGACGCCGCGCCCGAGGGGCGCCTGCCGATGAGCTTCCCGGCCAGCGCCGCGCAGCTGCCGCGCCCGGCGATCCCGGGCGCGGAGCAGGCCGGGGCGAAGGAGAATTTCCTCGCTTCTGAGGGCATCGCGTCCTTCCCGGTGGTGTTCAACGAGGGCAGCGACGTCGGCTACCGCTGGTACGAGCGCACCGGCGCGGCCCCGCTGTTCGCCTTCGGCCACGGCCTGACCTACACCACCTTCGCCTACCAGCACCTGCGGGCCCACGGCGGCAAGGCGCTGAGCGTGGACCTCACCGTGCGCAACACCGGCACGCGCGCCGGCGTGGAGATCGCCCAGCTGTACGTGGCGCCGCCGGGACGCACCCACCGCCTGGCCGGCTGGGCGCGGGTGGCGCTGCAGCCGGGCCAGTCCGCGCAGGTCACCATCCAGGCCGATCCGCGCCTGCTGGCCTCGTGGAGCCGTGCGCACGGCTGGCACCGCGAGGCGGGCACCTACGACCTGTATGTCGGGCGCGCGGCCGGACAGCGCGACCTCGCCGCGCACGTCGCGCTGGAGGCGGCCGATGCACCATGACGGCGCGCACGCCGTGCATCGGACGGGCATGGCATTGACACGGACACGCGGTAGTCTGGACGGATCGCATGCGATCGCCCCGATGCGGGGGATCGCTCCCGCCCGGGAATGGCGCCACGGCTGGCACGCCGGCATTCCCGGGATCCACCGCCCGTGCCGGAAACCATCCGTGAACGATCGCAAGAAGACCCCCGCGCGCCGGCCGCGCCGCACCCAGGAAGACCGCAGCGCCCAGATGCGGGCCCGGTTGCTGGAGGCCGCCATCGATTCGCTCTACCGCCACGGCTATTCCGCCACCACCACCACCGCGGTGTGCGAGGCCGCGGGCGTCAGCCGCGGGGCGATGCTGCACCACTTCCCCACGCGCATCGACCTGATGCTGTACGTGGTGCGCGCCGTCTACGAGGACGAGGTCGCCCAGTACCGCAAGGCGCTGGTGGACGTGCCCGACCGGCGCGAGCGCGAGCTGATGCTGCCGCAGCTGCTGTGGGACGTGCTCGGCCAGCCTTCCGGTGTGGCGGTGCTGGAGATCATCCAGGCCTCGCGCAGCGATCCGGAGCTGTCGGCGCGGCTGCGCCCGGTGCAGATCGAGATCGAGCGCGATTCCTTCGTGCAGGCCGGGCAGATGCTGGGCAAGACCGGGGTCGAGACGAACGTGGCGCGGCTGATGATCTGGGCGGTGCGCGGGCTGTCCATCGCGCGCCTGCTCGCCTCGCGCCCGGAAGAGGTGGAAGGCTCCATCCACCTGCTGCGCGAGATGCTGCGCCTGGCGCTCGATGCCGGGCTGGTGTCCTCCCCGGACAGCGAGCCATGACCCCTCCCCGACGGCCCGCCGGCACCGGCCGGCGCCGTATCGCCGACCGTGCGCGCCGGCGCGCCCCAAGACGGAACCATCCATGATCCCCGCCTCCTCCCCCGCTTCCGGCGCGGCATCGCCGACCGGCCGCCGCCTCGCCCTCGTGGTCGTCACCGCGATCTTCTTCATGTGGGGCTTCCTGACCTGCCTCAACGACATCCTCATCCCGCACCTGAAGGCGGTGTTCGAGCTCAACTACGCCCAGGCGGTGCTGGTGCAGTCCACGTTCTTCGGCGCCTACTTCCTGATGGCGCTGCCGGCCGGGAACCTGGTCACGCGGCTGGGCTACAAGAAGGGCATCGTCCTCGGCCTGGCCATCGCCGGCATCGGCGCCCTCGGGTTCTGGCCGGCGGCGGAACTGCGCGTGTACGGCGCCTTCCTCGGCGCGCTGTTCGTGCTGGCCACCGGCATCACCGTGCTGCAGGTGGCGGCCAATCCCTACGTGGCGCTGCTGGGGCCGGCGAGCAGCAGCTCCAGCCGCCTGACCCTGGCGCAGGCGCTCAACGCCGCCGGCACGGCGGTGGCGCCGCTGTTCGGCGGCTGGCTGATCCTGTCGGGCACGGTCAAGAGCGGGGAGGAGATCGCGCGCCTGCCGGCGGCCGGGCAGATCGCCTACCGTGCCCAGGAGGCGCAGGCGGTGCAGGGCCCCTACCTGGGGCTGGCGGTGGCGCTGTTCGTGCTGGCGCTGGTGGTCTACCTGTTCCGCCTGCCGGCCATCGGCGAGGCCGACGCCCACGCCCAGCCCCGCGAGCCGGCGCTGCGCGGCCTGCGCGACGCCCTGCGCCACCGCCACGTGCGGTTCGGCGTGCTGGCGATCTTCTTCTATGTCGGCGCGGAAGTATCGGTCGGCAGCTTCATGGTCAGCTACCTGTCGTTGCCGCAGATCGGCGCGCTGAGCGAGCGCCAGGCGACCCACTACGTGTCCGCCTACTGGACCCTGGCGATGATCGGCCGCTTCGTCGGCTCGGCGCTGCTGGCCAGGATCCCGCCGCGCCTGATGCTGGCCGCCTTCGCCGCCGTCAACGCCCTGCTGCTGGCGTGGACCATGACCCACGGCGGCATGGCCGCGGTGTACGGCATCGTCGCCATCGGCCTGTTCAACTCGATCATGTTCCCGACCATCTTCGCCCTGGGCATCGAGCGCATGGGCGCGCTCACCGGCGCGGCCTCGAGCCTGCTGGTGATGGCCATCGTCGGCGGCGCGGTGGTGCCCTACCTGCAGGGCTTGCTGGCCGACCGCATCGGCCTGCACCTTTCCTTCGTCCTGCCGCTGCTGTGCTACGCCTACATCGTGTTCTACGGCCTGCGCGGCTCTCGCCCGGCCGCCGCCGCGCCGGGCTGAACGCAACGACGCGGGAGGACGGCCGGTGCTTTCTGCCCGCCGCGGCGAAGCCGGGGCGAGGATCCGACGGCGCCCCGGCCTTCCGCACACGCACGAAAAAGGCCGGGATCCCGTGCGGATTCCGGCCTTCGTGGTCCTGGCGGACCGGTGTCTGGTTACGGGTACTCTCGAAAACGTGGCATATGCTATTGATCTGCGCAGAAAACACGCCGGTGTTCATCTCGACCTACTGTCAAAACTACTGTCATGTCAGGCCCGCTTGGCGAGCACGTCGGCCTGCCAGCGTTCGACCTCGGTGGATACCCAGCGCGTGGTGCGGGTCGCCAGCTTGACAGGCTTGGGGAACTTGCCACGGCGGGACCACTCCCAGATGGTGGACTCGCCGACGCCGGCAATCTGGCATACCTCGGCGATGGGTAGGAAGTGCGCGGGGGCGGTGGCGGCTTCGGCGTTGTTGTGCTGGTCGTGCATGGGGTATCCCTCGGAAATGAAGAAGCCCGCGCAACGGGGCGACCGCTGGCGGGCTGTGGTGGTTGGTGGGTGGGTGGGGGTGACGTGCGTTCGCCCACCCTATCCAATACCTTCTCGAAAATTCGGGGTGAACATCCGGCCCCTCTCAGTCCGGCCGGGGGTGGGCCAATGGCCCACTTAGTGGGCCAGTTGGTGGGTCAATTTGGCCCGGCAGGGCGGGTGCCGGGGGTGGCCCAATGGGCCACTTGCTGGCCCAGTTGGTGGGTCAATTTGGGCCACTGCGGTGGTCAGTAGTCGGCGGCGTCTTCGGTGGCTTCCGCTTCGGCCAGCTTGTCGGCAGCTTCGGCGATGGCTTCGTCCTGCAAAGCCTTCAGCGCCTTCAGGAGCACCTCCGCGCCTACCTTGTCCTTGATGGCGGCAAGGCGGGTGGCGGTGCGTTCGATCAGGCGTTGTTCCCGCACGTCCTCGGGCATGTCGTCGCTGATGCCCTTCCATGCGTTGCCGCAGCAGTGCTTCCACTGTGGCCAGCCTGTGCCGGCATCGCAGGCTTCGGGACCGTACTCGGCCGGCTTGATCGTCGGCAGGCGCTTCCGCATCCGCCCAAGGGTTGCTCGTGACACGCCGAAGGTTCGGCTGATGCTCCGTTCAGAGGAGCCTTCGGGCAACGGCAGGCGGCCGTGGTCGGTGACGAGGGCGAGGTACTGCCATGCGCTCTCAGCCTTCTGCCGGGTGTGCATGGGTAGCTTCACGCCGTCGCAGTTGACCGCCTTGGACACCAAGAGCGCGGTTGTCTGGTCGGTATCCATGATCCGAACGGGGGCAGTGCGGCGCTGCTGGCGACGGTATGCCTTCAGCCGGTGGTGCCCGTCGACCAGCCAGAGTTTGCCGTCGATCCTCGCCGCCAGCAGGGGTTCCAGTTCGCGGCCATCGGACAGCTTGGAGGCCAGGTCGTCGATGTGGTTCTTCGATGCGGTTTCCTGTCTGCCGCGGTCGGCAAACGGGATCAGTCGCAGGTTGCGCGGTTGGAACATCGGATCTTCCTTCAGTTTGCCTAGGGCCACCTGCTGTGGTTCTACGGCCCGCCAAGCGGCCAGCAGGGATTCCAGCTTCTCCGTCACCACGTCAGGGCCTCCGGCGGGTGTCGGGTTCGTCCGGTGCCGGCACGACAAGGATCAGCCTGTCCATGACTTCGCCATTGGTCAGGCGTCGGCCTTCTTTCCGTTCCAGGTATCGCTGCCACCGCTTCAGATGGTCGAAGGCGGCGAGGCCGAAGGCGACCTCCCGGTAGATGACCTTCTCGGGCAGGGGGACAGGTGCGGGGAAGAAGCTCATGCCTGTTCTTCCACGGCGGCGGCGATGCGAGCGCGCATCTGCCGGTTCAATTCCTCGAATCGGGCAGCCATGCTCTTGGCCTCCCGTCCATCCTGTTGTGCGCTTGAAAACTCCCGCAGGTACAGATTGGATCGCCGCAGGTGCAGCGGGTTGCGGTCGATATGCCGCACACGCATGCCTGCTGGTGCCTCGGCGATAAGGCGGGATATGGCGATGGGCTTTGCGCCGGGGATCACCACGGTGGCGTGCCTGTTGACAATGAACCAAAGGCGGGGAGGCAATCCGATGGCGGACAGCTCGGCGAGGTCGTCGCGGTCGAGTTTTGCATAGTGGCCGGAGCGCCCGACCTCCACGCATGCAAACGGGACTTCTTGATTCTTCATCGTTGCAGATTCCTCAGGATTGCCCGCCGAGCGCATACGGCAAAGCTGCCGTCGCCTTGCGGCGCAGCACTCGGGGGACTTGGGTGGGTGGGGTGTCGGCCTGTGGTGGCCTTGGGGCTACCTTGGGCGGGGCATGGGGAACGTCGGTGGCCAGCGGTTGGGCTGTGCTTCCCCAAAAGTGACTACTAAATCCAGGATGGCACGTGATCGTCGTTCTTTGCCCGATAGTGACCACTAAAACGCTGTATGCGCTGCTTTCCGTCGGGAAATGGGTTTCCAAATGGAAAAATTCCATTTGGAATCAGTATGTTGGAGTGTAGCACCGGGATTGCAGCAAGCCCCCCTTGGCGGTCCATGCTCTCGCTGCCGCCCAGCCCAAAAAAACAGATCAGGCCGGGCGGACAGAGAAACTTTCACTCACGCGAGGATCGCCATGCACACCGTCCGTTCCGTCCTGTCCTCTCTGGTCGTCCGTCTACCACTCACGCCTTGGTCGCTCTCGGTGGCGCCCAAGTGGTCGCCGGAGCCGGGCCTGTTCTTCGTCCGCAGGATTACCCCGGATTGCCTCACTTTCCGCTTTAGCCATCATTCCGACCTGTTCATTCAGCGCACGGGCCGAAGTACACCGCTGCTGGGGTTCGACTTGGCTTGAAGGTTCGGCGGGGGCCGGCGCAGCCTGCGAGGGTGACCGCTTCCCTCGTGGCGCTCTCGGTCCCCCGCCTACGTCCTCGGCACACCTCGGCGTGCCCGTGGTCGATGCTGCTGCAAGCCTTGTCGCCCAAGGCGAGCGCATCGGCGGAAACGAAAAGGGCAGCCGCAAGGGCTGCCCATGGTGGTGCTGTTGTAGTGCTCGCAGCGCGCGCTGTGCGGCCGCAGGCGGCCGTGGTGGACCTCGGGAACGGGATCGCCTTGGCGGTGCCGGCTTGGCCCTGTGGGGGCTTCTCCGGCGGTTCTACGCGGCCTTGGGTTTGAACGGGACCACGGTGCTGCTGGTGTCCGCACGCAATCCGTCCAGGTAGTCCGCCCAAGCCTGCATCATCTTGCGGCGCTCCGGCATGAACTTGGCGAGGTTGTAGATGGCGCGGACGCCTTGGCCCTTGTGGGCGAGCTGGCGTTCGATGGCGTCAGGGTTGAATCCCTGCTCGTTCAACAGGGTGGATGCCATGTGTCGGAAGCCGTGGCCGACGATGGTGTCACCGTCGTAGCCGATGTTCCGCAGCGCCGCGTTGATCGTGTTCTCGCTCATGGGGCGTTTGGGGTCGCGCACACCGGGGAACACGAACTCCCGGTTGCCTGTCAGTGGTTGTAACTCGTGCAGGATGGCGGCGGCCTGTCGGGACAGTGGCACGACGTGCGGCTCGGTAGTGGGGTTCTCTTTGGCATCCTTCCGCAGCTTGCGCCGTTCGGGCGGAATGACCCAGCGCGGGCCGTCCGCGTGATCGAGCTCGACTTCTTTCCAGCGTGCACCGCGAAGCTCGCCGGGACGGACGAAGGTCAGGGGGGCCAGCTTTAGGGCGGCGATGGTCGTGGCTGTGCCTTGGTAGCCGTCGATGGCTCGCAGCAGGCCGCCGATGGCCTTGGGGTCGGTGATGGTCGGGAAGCTGCGCTTGCGCCGGGGTGGCAGGGCGGCGCTCAGGTCGGCGGCCGGGTTGCGCTCTGCCCGCCCGGTGGCGACGGCGTACTTGAACACGCTGGCGACGGCGGCCATGACCCGGTGGGCCTGCTCGTTGTGTTCGGCTTTTGCCATCTTGTCCAGCAACGGGCGAAGGTCGGCGACGCCTACCTCGGCGATGGGCTTCTTCCCGATCCACGGGAAGGCGTGGTTCTCCAGCCGTGCCACCTGTTTGGCGTGATGGCTGTCCGTCCATCCCGCTTTCTGGCTTGCCAACCACTCGCGGGCGATGACCTCGAAGCTGTTGGCCGCACGCTCGGCACCGGCGGCCTTCTCGGCCTTCCTGTTCTCGCTGGGGTCGATGCCGGCCGCCACCATTTGCCGGGCTTCCTCGCGGCGCTTCCTCGCCTCGGTCAGGGACACGTCGGGGTAGACGCCAAGGCTGATGGTCTTGCGGGTGTTATGCACGCGGTAGTCCAGTCGCCAGCCGTGCCGGCCATTGGGGCCGGGCAGTGCATACAGGCCACCGCCGTCGCGCAACGGCTTGTCTCCGGGCTTCGCTTTGCGCAAGGCCAGATCGGTCAGCGCTTTCTCGATGGTTCGTGCCATGACAGTAGGTGGTATCGGGGCGGGCTTGCCTACTGTCAAAGCTACTGTCACGGATCGGCCTATTGCAATGGCTGGTCCCGGGCCATTGCGGGCACAAAAAAGCCCGGAAGCCTTGGTGTTACTGGCGTTTCCGGGCTTTTGTAGTCCTGGTCGGACCTGCAATTGGTGGCTACGGGTGGACTCGAACCACCGACCCCAGCATTATGAGTGCTGTGCTCTAACCGGCTGAGCTACGTAGCCTAGCGAATCGCCAATTTTCAGGATCGCGGCGTTCCTTGTCAATCTCCGGGCGGAAAAGCTTGTCGGCGCCCGATGGGCATGGCAGAGTCCAGGCCATTGGATCTTTCAGGAGTCCGCATCGTGATCGATCCGGACGGTTATCGCCCGAACGTGGGCATCGTGCTCATGCGGCAGGATGGCCAGGTGTTCTGGGCACGTCGCATACGCCGTGACGGGTGGCAGTTCCCGCAGGGCGGGATGAACACCGACGAGACGCCCATCGAGGCGATGTACCGCGAGCTGCGCGAGGAGACCGGCCTGCTGCCCGAGCACGTGGAAGTGCTCGGCTCCACGCCCGGCTGGCTGCGCTACCGGCTGCCGGCGCGGGCGGTGCGCCACAACGAGCGCCAGGTATGCATCGGCCAGAAGCAGGTGTGGTTCCTGCTGCGCTTCACCGGCGAGGAGGCGCACCTGGACCTGGACGCCACCGACACGCCGGAGTTCGATCACTGGCGCTGGGTGGATTTCTGGTACCCGGTCGAGCACGTGGTGATGTTCAAGCGCGGGGTCTATGCCCGGGCGCTGCGCCACCTGGCGCCGCTGGCGCGCGGCGTGGCCGGCGCCGGCGTGTGCAGCATGCCGGCCAGCGCCCAGGAGGCGTGGATGCCCGGCAGCAACGCCGGCCACGACCGCCCGCGCAAGCGCCCGCGGCGGCGTCCGCCGGGCGGTCGGCAGAGCGGCAACGGCGAGTGAACCGTTGGAATTGACATCGATTCGCATTTGCGGTTGAATCGCCGACGGCACATCGGGTGTCGCCGGTCACGTCCATCGCCGTGTACGTTTGCATCTGCAACGGGGTCACCGACCAACAGATCCAGGAAGCCGCCCAGGCCGGGTGCCAGAGCGTGGCCGAGCTGACCATGCGCACCGGCTGCGGCTCCAACTGCGGCTCGTGCCTGGGCGTGGCGGCCGAGCTGCTCGAACAGGCGCGCACCCGCCACCCGCTGCCGCTGCCGGTGCTGCGCAACGCCGCCTGACCCTGCGCGAGGCCGCCCGAGCCGCATCGGCACGGGCAACTGATCACGATTCGCGTTACTTCATCGCCGCGGCGATGCCGCTAGAGTGCGGTCCTGTGCCATGCCGGAAGGGTTCCCGCGATGAAGGGCGACGCCAAGGTCCTCCAGTACCTCAACAAGGTCCTCTACCACGAGCTGACCTCGATCAACCAGTACTTCCTCCACGCCAAGATGTTCAAGAACTGGGGCCTGGAGGAACTGCACGAGCACGAGTACCACACCTCGATCGAGGAGATGAAGCACGCCGACCGGCTGGCCGACCGCATCCTGTTCCTGGAAGGGCTGCCGAACTTCCAGGCGCTGGGCAAGCTGCGCATCGGCGAGAAGCCGCCGGAGATGCTGCGTTGCGATCTCGCCCTGGAAATGGAGGGGCGGGCCACGCTGGTCGAGGCCATCGCCCATGCCGAATCGATCGAGGACTACGTCAGCCGCGCGCTGATGGTGGACATCCTCGACGACGAGGAGGAGCACATCGACTGGCTGGAGACGCAGCTGGACCTGATCGAGCGGGTCGGCGAGGCCAACTACCTGATGGACAAGATCGAGGACTGAGCGCGGGCCGGCGACGGGGGCGCACCCGTCGCCCTGCGCGGGTGATTCAGGCGTGCGCGGCCGCGCCGGCGCGGCGCCGCACGCGGTAGCCGGCGATCGCCACGCGCATGCGCGCCGATTCGGCGATCACCAGGGCGACCGCCACCGCGGGCAGTTCCAGCGTGCCGGCGTGGGCATCGGCCTCGATGCGGGCGGCGGTGGCCGACAGGGCCAGGGCGCCGACGTTGGCGGCGGCGGACTTCAGGCTGTGGGCGATCTCGCCCATGCGGGCGATGTCGCCGGCGGCGGCGGCCTGTTCCAGCATCTGCACCTGGCGCGGCGCGTCGGCCAGGAACAGCTCCAGGATGGTGTCCGCCTCGGTGCCGGCGAAGGCATACAGCTCGTCGAGCACGGCGGTTTCCAGTACCGGCGGCGCCGGCGCGGCGTCGTGCGCGGCCCGGGAAGGCGTGGCCATTGCCACCGCCGGTGCGTCGCCGGCGGGATCATCGGCGGCGAGCGGTGCGAACGCGGCATGGCCGGCCGTCGAGGGCGCGGCGAGCGGTGCCGGCAGCGAGCCTGCCTCGGCCGGGAAGTCCGGTGCGATCCCGCGACCGGCGTCGGCGTCGGCGTCGGCGTCGGCCGCGGATGCTGATGCTGATGCTGATGCTGATGCGGTGGCCGCGACTTCCGTGGCTGCCGTGGGCGCAGTCTCGTCGGTCTCGTCGGTTTCCACGGCATCGATGGAATCGACGGGAATGTCCGGGACCGGCACCTGCGCGGCGCCGGCGGGGGGCGCGACGGGTGCAGTTTCCTCGATCTCCACGGCGGGCATCGCGGCGGCCGCCGCAACCGGGGCGGCGTCGGCCAGCCAGCGCTGCAGGCAGCCGGACAGGGTGTCGCGTGCCAGTGGCTTGGACAGGTAGTCGTCCATGCCCGCGGCCAGGCAGCGCTCGCGGTCGCCTGCCATGGCGTTGGCGGTCATCGCGACGATCGGCAGGTGGCGGGCGGGATCCGCCTGCGCCTCCCGCTCACGCCAGCGCCGGGCGGCGGTGTAGCCATCCAGGCCGGGCATCTGGCAATCCATCAGCACCAGGTCGTAGCGACCCTCGGCCATGGCCGCCAGCGCCTGTTCGCCGTTCTCCGCACAATCGACGCCGTAACCCAGCGAAGCCAGCAGCTGCCGGCCCACGGCGAGGTTGACCGGGTTGTCCTCGACCAGCAGCAGGCGCGCGCCGGCGACAGCCGGGACCTCGGTGCTGGCGGCGGGGGCTGCCTCCTCCGCGACGGCGGCGACCGTGGCCTCCTGCGCCGGCGGCAGCAGCCAGGCATGCAGTTCCGATTCGGTCGCACGGCTCGGCAGCGCCTCGGCCCCGGCCAGCAGCAGCGCCTCAGGCAGCGGGCCGTCGTGCAGCCACGCCAGGCGGATATGGCGGTAGGCCGGGGTCTTGCCGATCACCCGCTGCAGCGCCTCGGCGCTGGTGCCGAGCGTGCCCAGGTCGGCCAGCACGGTGTCGAAGGCGCACGGTTGCTCGGGCGAGGTGGCCGCGCGCAGCCGCGCCAGGCCCTCCTGGTGGCTGTGGGCCACGTCCAGCTCCAGCGGCCAGTCCTGCACGATCTGGCGCAGGCGCGAGGCCTCGGCCTTGTCGGCATCGACCAACAGCACGCGCCGGCTGGGACGGGCGGCGATGCCCTGGTCGCCGGCCACCTTGAACAGCGGCACGTCGATCCAGAACAGCGAGCCCTTGCCCGGCTCGGACTGCACGCCGATGCGCCCGTGCATCAGGTCGACGATGCGCTTGGAGATCGACAGCCCCAGGCCGGTGCCGCCGTACAGGCGGGTAGTGGAGGCATCGGCCTGGGTGAAGGCCTCGAACAGGCGCGCCTGCTGCTCGGCGTCGATGCCGATGCCGGTGTCGCGTACCTCGAAGCGCAGCAGGTGCTGGTCGGCGCTCTCGCCGCGCCGGCGCACGGTCACGTCGATGCCGCCGTGCGCGGTGAACTTGATCGCGTTGGAGAGCAGGTTGCCGATCACCTGGCGCAGGCGCACCGGATCGCCGCGTACGGCCAGGCGCACACCCGGCTCGATGTGCAGGTCCAGCCGCAGGCCCTTGTCCTGGGCGTTGCGGCGCAGCAGCTGCACCACCGCCTGCAGCAGCTCGCGCAGGTTGAAGCTGGTGATCTCCAGCTCGACCCGGTTGGCCTCCAGCTTGGAGTAGTCGAGGATGTCGTCGACGATGCGCAGCAGCTGTTGCGAGCTCTCCCAGGCGGTACGCAGCATCTGCCGCTGGTCCTCGGCCAGCGGCCCGCGCCCGAGCAGCTCCAGCATCGGCAGGATGCCGTTGAGCGGGGTGCGGATCTCGTGGCTCATCGTGGCCAGGAACTCGCCCTTGGCCATCGCCGCGGCCTCGGCATCCTGCTTGGCGCGGGTGAGCTGGTGCTCCATTTCCGAGTGGCGGTGCAGTTCCTGGCCGGCCTGTGCCAGCGCGTCCTGCGCCTCGGCGGCGCGGCGCCGCGCGCGCTGCAGGGCCTGGTCGCGGCGGCGCTGGTGGAAGGCGGCGGCCGCGGCCGCGATCGCGGCCAGCGCGGCGGCCGCCGGGGCCAGCCACGGCCACGGACCGGGATGGCCGAGCAGGGCGGGCCACGAGGCCGCGGCGGCCGTGGCGGCGAACACCGCGGCCAGCCAGGCCAGCGGCGGGGCGGAAGAGGAGGCGTCGCGCATGGTCACAGGATCGCGTGGCTGAAGTCGAAATCCAGGTCGCGGCCGACGGACTGGACCAGGTTGCCCTGGATGTAGTCCACGCCGCCCATCCACACCGCGGCCGCGGTCTGCGCGTCCTCGATCTGCTGGCCGATCACCTGCAGGCCGGCCTGGTGGGCGGTGTCCACCGCCACGCGCAGGGCATCGCGCAGCGCCGGGTCGCGATGGCTGCCGGCAAAGCGCGCCGACAGGCGCACGAAGCTCCACGGCAGGCGCGCGATCAGGGCGTTGGCCTCGTCGCCGGGCTCGAACCGGCCCAGACAGAACTGCACCCCCAATGGCACCAGCCGGCTGCAGAAGTGCTGCAGCGTGGCGCTGTGCACCAGGGCATCGTCCAGCGGCACCTCCAGCACCAGCGCGTTGCCCGGCAGCTGGCGCTGGCGCAGCGAGGCGATGAGCCAGTCGGCGAAGGCGTCGCGGGCGAGGGTACGCGGGGACTGCGACACGAACAGGCGCAGCGCCGGCCCGGCGTGGCGGAAGTGCTCGAGCAGGCCGAGTGCGTGCTCGATCATCTGCTGGTCCAGGTCGGCGATGCGTCCGGCGGCCTCGGCCGCGGGCACCACCTGCGCGGCCGACAGCAGCGTGCCGTCGGGCTTGCGCAGGCGCAGCAGCAGCTGGTACTGCGCCTGCGCGCTGCCGGCCACGGCCACGATCGGCTGGTAGACCGGTTCCAGCTTGCCGTCCAGCATCGCCAGGTTCTGCTGCTCCTGCTCGGGCACGTAGGCGGCCACCCCGGACGGCGCCAGCCGTGCCTGCAGCATCGCCCGTTCGGCGGCCTCGATGGCCTGGCCGGCCTCGGCGAAGGTGCCCGGCAGCGGCACGTAGCCGGCCACGCCGCGCAGGAACAGCGGCTCGCCGCGCGCCTGGAACGGGGCCTGGGACAGGTGCGTGCACAGCCGGGCGGCCAGCGCCTGCGGGGCCTCGCCGGTACCGGCCAGCACCAGGAAGGCGTTGTCGCCGAGCCGGGTCATCGTGCCGGCGCCGGCCAGCGCGGCCAGGCGCTGGCCGGCCTGGTGCATCAGCTGCTCGAACGCGGCGTAGCCGTAGCGCTCGCGCAGGCCGATGGCCCCGGTCACCTCGATGAACAGCGCGCTGCCGGGCGTGCGGGCCTGCAGGCGCTGGTCCAGCATCGCGATCAGGCGCGGGCGCGGGGCCAGGCCGGTCTCGGCATCCAGCGCGGCCCCGGCAGGGCCGGGTGCGGCCGCCGTGGCGGGGGGCGGCGCGACGCGGGCGTTGCCCGGGATCGCCGCGGGGTCCGCGCCGGTATCGGCCTCGGGTTCGCCCTGCTGGCGTGCACGCTGGATGCGGTTGGCGACCGCGGCCACCAGGTGGCGCGGCCGGATCGGCTTGACCAGGAAGTCGTCGGCACCGCCCTCGAGCACCTGGTACTGGCGCTCCGGATCGCGGTCGCCGGTGAGGAACACGATCGGCAGCAGCTGCCATTGCGGATGGCGGCGGATGCGTTCGGTCAGTTCGATGCCGCTGGTGCCGGGCAGGTGCAGGTCCATCAGCACCAGGTCCGGGCGGTAGTCCTCGATGGCTTCGATCGCGCCCTCGGCGCTGGCCAGCACGCGCGCCTGCATGTCCGCCCCGCGCAGGATGCTCTGCGCGAACAGGGCCTGGGTGCGGTCGTCCTCGATGACCAGGATGCGGTAGGGGGCGTCATCGTCGGCGGCCGGCGCCTGGGGCGGCGCCGCGGCCTCGGCCGCAGCAGCAGGTATGTCGGCAGCGGGCGTCGACGTGGCCGCTGCCACGTCGGCCACGTCGTCGCCCATGCGCCAGCGCTGCCAGTGGTCGGGTGGCGGCGTTTCGGCATGGCGCGGCCGGGACGCGGCCGGGACGTTCTCGCGCGACGGGCGGGAAGCTGGATCGATGATGGTCGTCATGGGATTCCCCTTGCCGGCCATTATGCGATGGCCGTCGCGGTGCGGCGAACTCAGCGCACCGGCTGCGATCGTGCCGGCAGCAACTTCCTCATGCCGCGCCAGAGGGTGCGCCAGGCCCACCACACCGCCAGTGCACCGGTGAGGCTGGCCACCAGGACCACGACCAGGGCCAGCCACGGGTGGGCCAGCGCCAGTGCCAGGGTCGCGGTCACCACCGTGTCCTCGCCGACCGAGGCGACCCAGTTGCTGGCCGGTTCGGGCGAGGTGTTGAGCAGGGCGCGGGTGCCGGACTTGAGCGCGTGGCTGGCCAGGGCCACGCCGGCGCCGGCCGCCAGTGCGCCGGTGCCGAGGTGGCCGTCCGGGGACAGCGTGGCCGCGGCCAGGAACGCCCCGGCCGGCACCCGGGCCAGGGTCTGCAGCAGGTCCCAGACCGAATCCACGCCCGGGATCTTGTCGGCGAAGAACTCCGCCAGCGCGAGCACCCCGGAGGTACCCAGCACCCACCACGATTCGGTCGGCTGCAGGGCCGGCGGCAGTTGCACCCAGCCGAGCAGGCCGGCCAGGCCGATGCCGAACACGGTCAGGTAGGCGCGGATGCCGGCCAGCCAGGCCAGCAGGATGCCGATCGCGAACAGGTGGGCTTCGGTCATGGGCCCTCTCCCCGGGGCGGCCATCGCCTGTGGCCAGTGTTGGCATACTACCCGGCCCATCGCTCCCCCGGCCGTTGCCATGAACAGACCGGTCACCCGATACCGCATCGTCGCCGGCAGCCCGGCCGCGCCGGCCCGGCGCTGGCTGCCGTGGGTGCTGCTGGCGGCCTGGCTGGCCTCGCTGCCGCTGGTCTGGCTGCTGGCCAGCCACCTGGCCGAGCCGCGCCTGGGCCAGGCGCGTGCGGATCTGGAACGGGCCCGGGCGCAGATCGCCGCGCAGCAGGGCGAGATCGCCCGCCTGCACCAGGAGCAGGCCAACCTGCAGCTGTCGGACAAGGTCAGCCGCGCGGCCAACACCGAAGTGCAGGCCTCGCTGGCCGAGCGCGAGGAGGAGATCGCCAGCCTGCGCGCCGACGTGGCCTTCTACGAGCGCCTGGTGGGCGCGACCGGGCAGCGCAAGGGCCTGAACGTGCATTCGGTGGAGTTCGCGCCGGAAGCCGGGGGCACCTGGCACTACACCGTGGTGCTGACCCAGAATCTCAACCGCGGCGCGGTCAGCCAGGGCCGCATGAGCCTGGCCGTGGAAGGCGTGCGCCATGGCAAGCTGGAAACGGTGGCCTGGGATGCGCTGCACCAGAAGGCGGCCACGCCGGGGCAGGACTATTCGTTCCGCTACTTCCAGCAGCTGGACGGGAGCGTGATCCTGCCCAAGGACTTCACCCCGCAACGTGTGCGAGTCTCTCTGGCCGGCGGCGCCACGCCGGTCAGCCAGGTGTTCGACTGGAACGTCGCCGGCAACGGCAAACGAAACGAAGGGGAGTAGGCAGATGTTCGGCAACAGCAAATCCGCGCGCGACGGGCAGACCGTCGTCGATACGCTGATCGGACCGCAGGTGGTCATCAGCGGCGATGTGGTGTTCAGCGGCGGGCTCTACGTGGAAGGCCGCATCGTCGGCAAGGTGGTCGCCACCGAGGGCGCGCCGGCCTCGCTGACGCTTTCCGACCAGGGCAGCATCGAGGGCGAGGTGCACGTGCCGGTGGTGGTCATCAACGGCCGCCTGGACGGCGACGTGCATGCCAGCGAGCGGGTCGAGCTGGCCGCGGCCGCGCGCGTGCACGGCAACATCCACTACCAGGTGGTGGAAATGGCCGCCGGCGCGCAGCTGACCGGCCAGCTCATCCACGCCGGCGCCCAGGCCGTGCTGCCGGCACCGCAGGCCGCAGACCGGGTCGAGGACGGCCAGGCGTTGCTCGCCGGCGCTTGATTCGGGGGGCGGCCGCCCTCATCCTGCGTGCATGAGTACGCTCGTCTCCCTGCCCAACGCCGCGCCGGGCTACCAGTCGCTGGAGCGGCCGCTCGACTTCACGCCCGCCGCCGCGGCCAAGGTGCGCGAACTGATCGCCGAGGAAGGCAACGCCGACCTGGCGCTGCGCGTCTACATCCAGGGCGGTGGCTGCTCGGGTTTCCAGTACGGCTTCGAGTTCGACGAGAACCGGGCCGAGGACGACCTGGCGGTGCAGACCGACGGCGTCGTCCTGCTGGTCGACCCGCTCAGCCTGCAGTACCTGATGGGCGCGGAGGTGGACTACACCGAGGGCCTGACCGGGGCCCAGTTCGTGATCCGCAATCCCAATGCCAGGACCACCTGCGGCTGCGGCAGCAGCTTCAGCGTCTGAGCCGGCCGCGGGCGCGATGTCCATCGCCGGTGCGCTGAGCGGGTTCGCCTTCGCCTCCTGTGCGCTGGATCGCACCGACGCGCTGCGCGACGACGCCGATGCCGTCGCCGCCCTGTGGCCGGCCGCGCGCGTGCTGGTGCTCGACGCCGACGGCAGTGCGCTGGTCGGCACGGACGGCGCGCCGCTGCCGCTGACCGGCGCCCAGCTCGGCGGCGGTCCGGGCACCGCGATCTTCCTCGGCCTGGAACATGGCACCGCCTGGTTCTGCGTGGATGCCGAGGCGGTGTCGGTGCAGGCCCCGGCGCGCCTGGACCTGCGCAGTGCCGCCGGCACCTGGAGCGCGTCGCTGGCGAGCGTGTTCGCCTACGCCCGCGGCATGAACTGGTGGCAGGCACGCACCCGCTTTTGCGGCGTGTGCGGCGGCGCCATCGAGTTCCGCCGCGCCGGTTTCGTCGGCCACTGCGCGCGCTGCGGCAACGACCACTTCCCGCGCGTGGATCCGGCCGTGATCGCCGCGGTGAGCGATGGCCGGCGCCTGCTGCTGGGGCGCCAGGCGAGCTGGCCGCCGCGGCGCTATTCGGTGATCGCCGGGTTCGTCGAGCCGGGCGAATCGCTGGAGCAGACCGTGGTGCGCGAGGTCCACGAGGAAACCGGCGTGCGCGTCACCGCGTGCCGCTACCTGGGCGCGCAGCCGTGGCCGTTCCCGGGCGCGCTGATGCTCGGCTTCGCCGCCCAGGCCGAGCCTGATGCGCCGCGGGTGACCGGCGAGCTGGAGGATGCGCGCTGGGTCGAGCCGGAGGAGCTTCGCCCGGCACTGCATGGCGACGATCGCGAGGACGCGCCGCTGCGCTTGCCGCCGGCGCTGTCCATCGCCCGCGCGCTGATCGCCGACTGGTACCACGCCCACGCCGACTGAGGCGCCGTGCCGGCGCTCGGCTAGAATCCGGGCGACGGGCGGCCGACCTGCCGCTGCCGGAGATCCCTGCATGTTCAGCACCCTGCTCGCGGTGATCGTCGCGCTGGCGATCGGCCATGTCGCCCCGGCGGCGGTGGCGCAGCTGCGACGCTTCGCCTGGCTCGACGGCTGGGCGGGCTGGCTGGCGGGCCAGGGCGGGCTCGCCCGTGCCTGGCGCGGGCGCTGGGGCGCCGCGCTGGCCCTGGTACCGCCGCTGCTGCTGGTGGCGCTGCTGCAATGGGGCCTGCACGGGCCCTGGCTCGGCCTGCTCTCGCTGCTGTTCGCCGTGGCCGTGCTGGTCTACAGCTGGGGGCCGCGCGACCTGGACGCCGACGTGGAGGCGGTGGTCGAGGCCGGCGACGAGGCATTGCGCCGCGCCGCGGCGGCGGCGCTGTCGGTGGACGGGCAGTTGCCGGCCACCGATGCGCCGGCGCTGGTGGCGGCCACCGCGGCCAGCGCCCAGCGCCGCTGGTTCGCCGTGCTGTTCTGGTTCCTGCTGCTGGGGCCGGTGGGCGCGCTGGGCTACCGGCTGGTGGCGCGGCTGGCCTGGGGCGGGACCTCGGCGACCCTGGCACCGGCCGCGCGCGATGGCGTGCGCCGCCTGCTGGCCGGGCTGGAGTGGCCGGTGGCGCGGCTGATGGCGCTGTCGATGGCGCTGGCCGGCAATTACGACGCGGTGTTCGGTGCCTGGCGCGCGGCCGGCGGCAACCGCTGGACCGGCGACCAGGGGTTCCTGGCCACGGTGGCGCAGGCCGCGGTCAACGCCGAGCTGCGCGAGGACGAGGCCGAGGGCACGGCGCTGGTGCCCGCGCATCGCCGCCTGCCCGAGCTCCACGACCTGATGAATCTGCTGTGGCGGATGCTGCTGCTGTGGCTGGCGGTGCTGGCGCTGTTCGTGATCGCCGGCTGGGTCGGCTGAGGCCGGGTCAGCCGAGCAGGCCGCCCGGCGCGAGCAGGCGGAAGGGGAACCACGGCAGGTTGCGCGCCACCCAGTAGGCCGGCAGCAGCACCAGCCACAGCCGCGGCTCCATCACCACGCGCATCAGCGGCCGCAGCCGCGCCGGCTGCCAGCCCCAGGACCACAGCACCATCGCCGGCATCAGCGGCAGCGTGGCCATCGCCAGCGGATTCATCGCGAACGCGCGCCGCAGGTCGCCGTGCACCAACGCGTGCAGGGCCCGGGTCAGGCCGCAGCTCACGCACCAATAGCCGGTGAACAGGTGGAACATGCACGGCGGGAAACGGCTGCCCGGCGCGTTGGGATCGGCGGCCAGCAGGATCGCGGTGCCTGCCGTGGCGGCGGCCAGGGTCGCCGCCACGAAGCCCAGGCGCGCGGGCGTCAGCCGGATCACCGCGTCGACTGGTACTGCTCGATGATCTGCTGGTACTGGGTGTAGCTGCCGCTGCTGACCCACCAGATCCCGTACACCAGCCCGATGATCGCCAGCGCGGTGGCCACCCAGCACCAGGTCTTGGCGCTGGCCGAGGCACGGCGCGCGCCGTCGATGTCGCCCTGGTTGAGCAGGGTGTTGACCTTGGTCGCGTAGACGATGGCGACGATGCCCAGCAGGCCCAGCGGGCAGCACAGGCAAGTGGCTAGCACGGTGGCGATGATCGCCCAGGCCAGGTGGTTGGGGACGTGGCCGGGGGCCGGGGCGACGGCCGGAGGCGGCACCGCCGGCGGCGGTGGAGGGACGGGCGGGACAGTGCTCATGGCATCTCCTTGCTGGGTGGCGGGGCCTGGCGGGCCGGTCCGGCGCATCGCGGCCGAGGCGCCGGACCGGCCCGCCAGGTCGAGTCCCCGGCGCCGCCGACCGGCGGCGCACGCCTGCATCCTAGCCAGCCGCGCACACGGCCGCCAGGCCGCGGCCGCGGCGCGGTCTCCCGGCAGACTTCTCAGGCGCGATCGCCGCGCAGGGCGCTTACCCGCGCTTCCAGGGTAGCGGCATCGACGCCCGCGCCGTCCAGGGCCGGGCCGGCGACCACCTCCACGTGGGCGCGGAAACGGCGCGGCAGGCGCATGCGGTGCAGGCGCGAGTCGCGCCGGCTCCACATGCTGGCCCACATGCCGCGCAGTGCCAGCGGCACCACCGGCACCGGGCGCCGCGCCAGGATCCGCTCCACGCCCGGCTTGAAGGGGGCGATGGCACCGTCGCGCGTCAGCGCGCCCTCGGGGAACACGCATACCAGCTCGCCCGCCGCCAGCGCCGCGTCGATCGCGTCGAACGCGCGCTGCATCAGCGCCGGGTCCTCCTTCGCCCCGGCGATCGGGATCGCCCTGGCGGTGCGGAAGATCCAGCGCATCACCGGGATGTCGAAGATCCGGTAGTACATGACGAAGCGCACCGGGCGCGGGACGCAGCCGGCCAGGATCAGCGCGTCCATGTAGCTGACGTGGTTGCACACCAGCAGCGCCGGGCCCTCGTCGGGCACGTGCTGCTCGATCCCGCGCACGCGCAGCCGGTAGAGCAGGCTGACCAGCAGCCAGCTCAGGAAGCGCATCAGGAATTCGGGCACCAGGGCGAAGATCCACAGCGCCACCAGGGTGTTGGCCACGGCCAGCGCCAGGAACACCTGCGGGATCGACAGGCCCGGCATCGGGATGCGGTGGCCGGCCAGCACCAGCTCGTGCAGCTGCAGGGCGATGCCCACCAGCGCGGCGACCACGATGAACAGCGCGTTCTGGATGTTGACCCCGGCGATCACCCGCGACAGCTGGCCGCGCGGGGTGCGGCTCTGGATCAGCGCGAACAGCGGCACCACGAAGAAGCCGGTGAACACGCCGATGCCGAGCAGGTCGAACATGATGCGGGCGCTGCCCGGCTGGTGCACGAACTGGCCCACCGACAGGCCGGCGGCCAGCGCCTGGCCGGGCCGGGCGAAGTACAGGTCGAGCAGGAACGCGCTGATGCCGAACGCGCCCAGCGGCACCAGCCCGATCTCCACCGTGCGCCCGGACAGGCGCTCGCACAGCAGCGAACCGGTGCCGGTGCCCACCGAGAACAGCGCCAGGGCGAACACGTACAGCGCCTGCGCGCCGCCCAGGTTGTCCAGCGCGTAGGTGGGCAGCTGCGCGGTCAGCACGGTGCCGACGAACCAGAACCAGGACACCCCCAGGATCGCGTTGCGCACCGCCGGCTGGCGCCGGGTCAGGCGCATGATCGCCAGCGATTCGGGCAGCGGGTTCCAGCGCACCTTCAGCGCCGGGTCGCCGGCGTCCACGCGCGGGATGCGCCGCGCCACCGTGTTGCCCGCCAGTGCCAGCGCCACCACCGCGGTGGCCGCCACCACCGGCCCGTGGCCGCCGGCCAGCTGGAAGATCAGCCCGCCGAAGATCATCCCGCACAGGATCGAGATGGAGGTACCCATCTCCACCAGGCCGTTGCCGCCGGTCAGTTCCTCCGGCCGGAGCACCGCCGGCAGGATCGAGTACTTGGTCGGGCCGAACAGGGTGGACTGCAGGCCGGTGGCAAACAGCGCCACCAGCAGCACCGGCATGCTCTGCAGCAGGAAGCCGAGCGCCGCCAGCGACATGATCGCGATCTCCATCGTGGTGGTGACCACGATCAGCTTCTGCTTCTCCAGCTTCTCGGCGATCTGCCCGGCGATGGCCGAGAACAGGAAGAACGGCAGGATGAACAGCGCCGGTGCCAGGTTGGTGTACAGCGTGCGTTCGGCCGGGCTCACCCCCAGCCAGAACAGCAGGCCGATGATGGCCTGGCGGTACACGTTGTCGTTGAAGGCGCCCAGCGCCTGCACCACGAAGAACGGCAGGAAGCGGCGCTGGCGCAGCAGCGCGAACTGGGAGTGACCGGAAGGCATGCAGGCTCCTTTGCGAAGCGCGCAGCCTAGCAAAACGGCATGTTCCACCGGCGACGGCCCGCCGCGGTTGATCGCCGTGGCCCGGCGCGTTGCAATGGGGAATCCCTCCCGCTGCCTTGGAATCGCGATGAGCCATCTGTTCTCCCCCCTGTCGCTGGGGCCGCTGCGCCTGCCCAACCGCATCGTCATCCCCCCGATGTGCCAGTACTCGGCCAACGGCGGCGCGGTCAGCGACTGGCACCATATCCATCTGGGCAACCTGGCCCTGTCCGGGGCCGGCCTGCTGATCATCGAGGCCACCGCGGTGGAGCCGCGCGGGCGCATCACCTACGCCGACGTGGGATTGTGGGACGACACCACCGAGGCCGCGCTGGCCGGGCTGCTGGCCTCGCTGCGGCGCTGGTCGCCGATGGCCGTGGGCATCCAGCTGGCCCATGCCGGGCGCAAGGCCTCCACCGACAAGCCCTGGCTCGGCCGCGGCGCGATCGCCCCGGACGATGCGCTGGGCTGGCGGACGGTATCGGCCTCGGCGCTGCCGTTCGAGGCCGGCGCCCCTTCGCCGCAGGCCCTGGACGAGGCCGGCATCGATGCGGTGATCGCGCACTTCGTCGAGGCCGCCTGCCGCGCCGAGCGCCTGGGGCTGCAGCTGATCGAGCTGCACGGCGCGCACGGCTACCTGATCCACCAGTTCCTCTCGCCGCTGTGCAACCACCGCGACGATGCCTGGGGCGGCACGCTGGAGAACCGCATGCGCCTGGCGCTGCGCGTCTTCGAGGCGGTGCGCGCGGCGGTCTCGGACAAGGTCGCCGTCGGCATGCGCATCTCGGCCACCGACTGGGTGGAGGGCGGCTGGGACCTGGCGCAGAGCATCGAGCTGGCCAAGGCGCTGGAGGCGCGCGGCGCCGACTTCATCCACGTTTCCAGCGGCGGGCTGGACCCGCGCCAGCAGATCGCGCTGGGGCCGGGCTACCAGGTGCCCTTCGCCGAGGCGATCAAGGCGCAGGTGCGCATGCCGGTGATCGCCGTCGGCCTGATCACCGAACCGGACCAGGCCGAGGCGATCCTCGCCGAGGGCCGGGCCGACGCGGTGGCGCTGGCGCGCGGCATGCTCTTCGATCCGCGCTGGCCCTGGCATGCCGCCGCCGCGCTGGGCGATACCGTGCACGCCGCGCCGCAGTACCTGCGCTGCGAGCCGCACGAGCTGCGCGGCCTGTTCGGCTGAGCCGGCACCGCTGCGGCATGCGCAACGATTCGTTGCGCGCGCCGGCCTCGACACCCGTCCCCGCCGCCACCAGACTGCGCGGCGTCGCATTGCGTGTCCGCCCCGCGTGACGGGCCTTCCCGAACACAGAACAAGGAAATCCCCCATGAGCAATCCGCTGATCGAAGCCATCAAGCAGCGCCGCACCCAGTACGTGCTCGGCAAGACGCTGCCGTTGCCGCAGGAAGACGTGACCGCCCTGGTCGAGCAGGCCGTGCGCCTGTCGCCGTCCTCGTTCAACTCGCAGAGCTCGCGCGCGGTGATCCTGTACGGCGCCCAGAGCGAGAAGTTCTGGGGCATCGTCAAGGAGGCACTGCGCAAGATCGTCCCGGCCGAGGCCTTCGGCGCGACCGAGAAGAAGATCGACAGCTTCGCCGCCGGCGCCGGCACCGTGCTGTTCTACGAGGACCAGGACATCGTCAAGGGCCTGCAGGAGCAGTTCCCGCTGTACGCGGAGAACTTCCCGGTCTGGTCCGAGCAGGCCAGCGGCATGGCCCAGTTCGCGGTCTGGACGGCGCTGGCCACCGCCGGCATCGGCGCCAGCCTGCAGCACTACAACCCGCTGCCGGACGCCGCCGCCGCCGCCGAGTGGAACCTGCCGGGCACCTGGAAGCTGCGTGCGCAGATGCCGTTCGGCTCCAACGAGGCGCCGTTCCTGGAAAAGGAATTCATGGACGACGCCCAGCGCTTCCGCGTGTTCGCCTGATCCGCGACCGAGGTTGGCAAGGGCGAGGAGCGGGGCCGTGACGGCCCCGCTCCTTTTTTTACGGCTCCCCGCCACGGGACGAGCCCTTCAGGGCGATTCACGGCGCAGATGGGCCCGGCGTGTTCCGCGCGACGGCATGCCGGCCCGCGTCGCTGCCGGTGCCAGGCTGCCGGCCGGAGCCGGGATGCGGCGGTCGCGGCGCGGCGGGCCCGAGGGCGCCGCTGCGATACAACGCGCCGGATCAGGCCGCCTCGGAATGCAGCGCGGCGGTCGACACGCCCAGCCACTGGGCGATGCTGTCGGCCGCGTCGCGCCCTTCGGCCACCGCGGTGACCACCAGGTCGGCACCGCGCACGCAGTCGCCCCCGGCGAACACCTGGGCGTTGCCGGTCTGGTAGGGCAGGCGCGTGCCGCCGACGGCGATGCGGCCGTTGTCGGCGCCCTGCACGCCCTGCGCGGCCAGCCACTCCGGCACGCTCGGGGAGAAGCCGAAGGCGATGATCACCACGTCCGCCTCGAGCAGCGATTCGCTGCCTTCCACCGGCTCGGCACGGCGCCGGCCGCGATCGTCCGGCTCGCCCATCCGCGTCTCGACCACGGTCACGCCGATGACTTCCTCGTCGGCACCGGCCTCGATCGCCAGCGGCTGGCGGTTGAACAGGAAGCGCACGCCCTCCTCGCGGGCATTGGCGACCTCGCGCGCGCTGCCGGGCATGTTGGCCTCGTCGCGGCGGTAGGCGCAGGTGACCTTGGCCGCGCCCAGGCGGATCGCGCTGCGCACGCAGTCCATGCCGGTGTCGCCGCCGCCGAGCACCACCACGCGCTTGCCGTTGAGGTCGGGCAGGGCGATCTTGTCCTCCCAGCCGGCGATCGGCCGCCCCCAGGGATCGTTGCCCGAGACGATGCGGGCGTTCTGCACCAGGAACGGCAGCGCCGGCAGCACGCCCTTGAGCTCCTGGCCGGGCAGGCCGCCGTCGGTGTAGCGGTAGGCACCGGTCCCGAGGAAAACCGCGTCGTATTCCTCCAGCACCTGTTCGAAGGGCAGGTCGCGGCCGATCTCGGTGCCCAGGCGGAACTCCACGCCCATGCCCTCGAGCACGTCGCGGCGGCGCGCGATCACGCCCTTGTCGAGCTTGAAGCTGGGGATGCCGAACTGCAGCAGGCCGCCGATCTGCTCGTAGCGGTCGAACACCACCGCGGCGATGCCGGCGCGCGCCAGGCGGTCGGCACAGGCGAGCCCGGCCGGGCCGGCGCCGACCACCGCCACGCGGCGGCCGCTGGCCCGGACCTTGGACAGGTCCGGGCGCCAGCCGGCGTCCAGCGCGGAGTCGACGATGAACTTCTCGACCGCGCCGATGGTCACCGCGCCGAACTCCTCCAGGGTGCAGCTGCCTTCGCACAGCCGGTCCTGCGGGCACACCCGGCCGCACACCTCCGGCAGCGGGTTGGTGGAGTGGCACAGCGCGGCGGCCTCGGCGATGCGGTTCTCCTGCACCAGCTGCAGCCATTGCGGGATGGCGTTGTGCACCGGGCACTTCCAGCTGCAATAGGGATTGCCGCAGTCCAGGCAGCGCCCGGCCTGGTGCTGCGCCTCGGGCAGGCCGAACTTGCCGTACAGCTCGCCCCAGTCGCCGGAGGTGCGCAGCTCCACCGGGATGCGCTTGGGCATCTCGCGCGGCAGGTCGAGGAATTGGAAGACTTGCTTGCGGCTCATGGGCGTGGCGATCGGTAGGAAGGAGGGATGTCGGGGGGACGGACCCGCGGACGGGGAGGCGGTACGGGGCCGGGCACTGGCCGTGCCCGGTCCCGCGTGGCCCGGTTGCTGCCGCTCACGCGGCGCGGCGCATCGAGTCGGCCAGCGATTCGATGCTGGCGGCCTTGGGTTTGACCAGCCAGAACTTGCCGATGTAGTCGCGGAACTCGTCCAGGATCTGCTGCGCCCAGATGCTGCCGGTGAGCTCGCGGTGGCGCTCGATCAGCCGGTGCAGGTGCTGGCGGTGGTTCTCGAAGCCCTCCGCGCTGATGCGGTGGATGTCGATGAGGTCGTGGTTGAAGCGGTCCACGAAGTCGCGGTCCAGGTCCAGCACGTAGGCCAGTCCGCCGGTGAAGCCGGCGCCGAAGTTCAGCCCGACCTTGCCCAGCACCAGCACGATGCCGTCGGTCATGTACTCGCAGCAGTGGTCGCCGGCGCCTTCCACCACCGCCAGCGCGCCGGAGTTGCGCACCGCGAAGCGCTCGCCGGCGCGACCGGCGGCGAACAGCTCGCCACCGGTGGCGCCGTACAGGCAGGTATTGCCGATGATCGCGGTGCTGCGCGCCTCGAAGCGCGCCCCGCGCGGCGGCCGCACCACGATGCGGCCGCCGGCCATGCCCTTGCCGACGTAGTCGTTGGCCTCGCCCTCGATCTCCAGGTTCAGGCCGCCGGCGTTGAAGGCGCCGAAGCTCTGCCCGGCGCTGCCGCGGAAGCGCAGGTTCAGCGGCGCGTCCTCCATGCCGTGGTTGCCGTGCACGCGGGCGATGGCGCCAGACAGGCGCGCGCCGATGGCGCGGTCGGTGTTGTGGACCAGGAAGCGGTGCTCGCCGCCGGCCTTGGTGGCGATGGCGTCGGCCAGCAGGCCGTCCATCTGCGTGGCCAGGCTGTCGGGCGATTCGTACAGGCGCTGCGCCGCGCAGTGGCCGCCGTCGTAGCCGGCATTGCCGAGCAGGCGCGCCAGGTCCACGTGCACGCCTTCGCGCGGGGCGTAGTCGACCTGCTCGAACAGGTCGGTGCGGCCGACGATCTCGTCCAGCGAACGCGCGCCCAGGTAGGCCAGCCATTGCCGCACTTCCTGGCTGAGCAGGTGGAAGAAGGTCTCCACGCGCTCGGGCAGGCCCTTGAAGTAGTGCTCGCGCAGGCGCTCGTCCTGGGTGGCCACGCCGGTGGCGCAATTGTTGAGGTGGCAGATGCGCAGGTACTTGCAGCCGAGCACGATCATCGGTGCGGTGCCGAAGCCGAAGCTGTCCGCGCCCAGCAGCGCCGCCTTGACCACGTCCAGGCCGGTCTTCAGGCCGCCGTCGGTCTGCAGGATCGCGCGCGTACGCAGGCCGTTGGCGACCAGCGCCTGGTGCGCCTCGGCCACGCCCAGCTCCCACGGCACGCCGGCATAGTGGATCGAGCTGATCGGGCTGGCGCCGGTGCCGCCGTCGTGGCCGGACACGGTGATCAGGTCGGCGCCGGCCTTGACCACGCCGGCGGCGATCGTGCCCACGCCGGCATGGCTGACCAGCTTCACCGACACCAGCGCCTGCGGGTTGACCTGCTTGAGGTCGTAGATCAGCTGCGCCAGGTCCTCGATGGAGTAGATGTCGTGGTGCGGCGGCGGGCTGATCAGGCCGATGCCCGGGCGCGCATAGCGCAACCGCGCGATCAGCTCGTTGACCTTGTGCCCGGGCAGCTGGCCGCCCTCGCCGGGCTTGGCGCCCTGGGCGACCTTGATCTGCAGTACCTCGGCGTTGACCAGGTACTCGGGGGTGACGCCGAAGCGGCCGGAAGCCACCTGCTTGATCTTGGAACGCTTCTCGGTGCCGTAGCGGGCCGGGTCCTCGCCGCCCTCGCCGGAATTGCTGCGCCCGCCGAGGCGGTTCATGGCGATGGCCAGCGCCTCGTGCGCCTCGGGCGAGAGCGCGCCGAGCGAAATGGCGGCGGTATCGAAGCGGCGCAGGATGTCGTCGGCCGCGGCGACCTCCTCGATCGGGGTGGGCACCGGTGCCTGCTTCAGCTGCAGCAGGTCGCGCAGCGCCGACGGCGGGCGCGATTGCACGGCCTCGGCATAGGCCTGCCAGTCGGCCGGATCGCCGCTGCGGGTGGCGCGCTGCAGGCTGGTCACCACGTCCGGGTTGTACATGTGGTACTCGCCGCCGTGCACGTACTTGAGCACGCCGCCGATCTCCGGGCGCGCCAGCGCGTTCCAGGCCCGGTCGCAGGTCTCGCGCGCCTCCGCGTCCAGCCGCTGCAGGCCGACCCCGCCGATGCGGCAGTGGGTGTCGGGGAAGCACAGCTCGACCACGTCCGGGGCCAGGCCGAGGATCTCGAACAGCTGCGCGCCGCGGTAGCTGGCGATGGTGCAGATGCCCATCTTGGAGATGATCTTGGACAGGCCCTTGAGCAGGCCCTTGCGGTAGCTGCGGCCGATCTCGGTGACCTCGCCGCCCTTCTTCAGCCGGAGGATGCCGCGCCGGCCCAGGTCGAACAGGGTCTGGTAGGCCAGGTACGGGTACACCGCGGTGGCGCCGAAGCCGATCAGGCAGGCCATGTGGTGCGCATCGCGCGCGGTGCCGGTCTCGATGATCAGGTTGACGTCGCAGCGCAGCCCCAGCCGCGACAGGTGGTGGTGGACCGCGCCGGTGGCCAGCAGCGCGTGCACCATCGGCCGTCCCGGCACCGGATAGCGGTCCGACAGCAGCAGCATGACCTTGCCGGCGCGCGCGGCCGCCTCGGCCTCCGCGCAGATGTGCTCGATGCCGGCCTTCAGGCCCTCCTCGGGCGCATAGGACAGGTCGATCAGCGCGTTGGCCTCGTCGTACGGCGCCATCTTCAGCAACTGGCGCAGCTTGCGCTGGGACAGCACCGGCGAGTTGAGCAGGATGTGGTTCACCGTCTCCGGGCCGGCATGGAAGATGTTGGTCTCCTTGCCGAGCTGGGTAGCCAGCGACATCGCGATGCCTTCGCGCAGCGGGTCGATCGGCGGGTTGGTCACCTGCGCGAAGGCCTGGCGGAAGTAGTCGTACAGCGGCCGGTTGCGGGTGCTGAGCACCGCGATGGGGGTGTCGTCGCCCATCGAGCCGGTGGCTTCCTGCTCGGTCTCGGCCAGCGGCCGCAGCACCTGCTCCAGCTCCTCGCTGCTGAGCTGGTAGAGCTTCTGGAAGGTGCGCAGGGTCGGCTCGTCGAACGGCTCCTCGGCCAGCGACGGGTCGATCAGCTCGGTCTGCAGGTAGGTCAGGCCCTGGTGCAGCCACTGCTTGTACGGGGCGCGGGCGCGGTTGATGCGGTCGATGGCGTCGCTGTCGAGCAGGTCGCCGCGCTTGAGGTCGATGGCCATCATCTCGCCGGGGCCGAGCTTGCCCTTGCGGGTCACGCGCTCGGCCGGCACTTCCCACACCCCGGCCTCGGAGGCGACCAGGAACTGACGGTCGGAAGTCAGCATCCAGCGCGCCGGGCGCAGGCCGTTGCGGTCGAGCATGCAGGCGGCGTAGCGGCCGTCGCAGGCGACGATGCCGGCCGGGCCGTCCCACGGCTCGGTGTTCAGGCCGTAGAACTCGTAGAACGCGGCCAGGTCGGCGTCCTTGAACTCCAGCGCCTGGGTGGCCGGCGGCACCAGGATGCGCAGTGCCTGGATCAGCTCCATGCCGCCGGCGACCATCAGCTCGAGCATGTTGTCCAGGCTCTGCGAATCCGAGCCGTGCATGGAGATCACCGGGTCGAGCTCGGCGATGTCGAAGCGCGGGGTCTTCCACACCTTGCTGCGTGCCTGCGCCCAGCGCCGGTTGCCCTCGATGGTGTTGATCTCACCGTTGTGGGCGAGCAACCGGAACGGATGCGCCAGCGGCCAGCGCGGCAGGGTGTTGGTGGAGAAGCGCTGGTGGAACACGATCGCGCTGGAGGCCAGCTCGTGGCGCTGCAGGTCCGGGTAGAAGGTGGAGAGCTTGTCGGGCAGGACCATGCCCTTGTAGGCCACGCAGTGCGGCGAGAGCGTGGTCACGTAGAAGTCGGCATGCGCGCGCAGCGCCTGCTCGGCGCGGCGCCGCGCCAGGAACAGCGCCAGGGCGAAGGCGTCCTCGTCCTGGCCCTCGCCGGCATCGACGAACAGTTGCTCGATCCGCGGCAGCGTGTCCTTGGCCAGCTGCCCGCACACGTGCTCGTCGGTGGGCACCACGCGCCAGCCGCGCACCACCGCGCCGGCCCGGGCGACCTGGACCTCCAGCTCGGTCCGGCACTGGGCGGCGGCGGCGGCCTCCACCGGCAGGAACACCACGCCGGCGGCGAAGCGCGGGCCGATGGCGATGCCGGCCTCCTCGGCGAGCGCGCGCAGGAACGGCACCGGCTTGCGGATCAGCAGGCCGCAGCCGTCGCCGGTCAGGCCGTCGGCGGCCACGCCACCGCGGTGGGTCATGCGCGAGAGCGCGGCGATGGCGGTATCGACCAGCGCGCGGGAGGGCTGGTCGTCCAGCTGCGCGATCATGCCGAAGCCGCAGGCGTCGCGTTCGTCCTGCGGATCGTAGAGCCCTTGGCGGTTGCGGGGGGCCATCGTGTGTATGCCTCGGAAGCGGTCCTGGGGAATCGGCGACGCTCTCTTGGCCCGCCCCTGCTCCCTGGCGCATCCGGAGGTCACCGGATGATCGAATTAAGCACAGTTGATGCGGTGCCGCAACTGCCGTTGCAGGTGCAACGAGGCGCCGGCCCGCGGCGACGCCGGCGCGGGCCGGGCCGGCGCGCGTCCAGCGATGCTCAGCCGCAGCGCAGCGAGACGATGCGGCGTTGCGCGTCGACCTCGATGTTGAGCCGGTCGCCGTCGAATTCCAGCGTCACCGGCTGGCCCGGGTGCAGCACCCGCACCCGGCTGGCGCCGGCATCCTGGCGCGCCTGCCCGGCCAGGGCATCGTCGTCTTCGCCCAGGACCTGGCCGACCAGGCCCTGCACCGCGGCGGCCTCGCAGTGGCCCGCCGGCGGCGGCACCGGGGAGCTGGCCGGGTCCGGCGCGGCCGCTTGCGCGGCGGCGGCCTGGGCGCGGGCGGTGGCCGCCTCCTGCTCGTCCGGGTGCGGCGGCGAACAGGCCGCGATCGACAGCACGGTGGCGGCCAGCAGCAGGCGGACGGCGGACAGGCGCATCGCGATCTCCGGTGTGGGCATGCCCGAAGCATACGCAAACCCCGCCACTGGCGGCGGGCAAGTTCAGGACAGGCGCGAGCGCAACCGGTGCGGGCGGGTGCGGCGCGGCACCGGCGGCAGGCCGGTCCGGCGCAGCGTGCGTGGCAACCGCCCGAGGCGCTGGCAGCGGCGTAGGCGCACCAGGATGACCAGCCAGGGCGCCAGCCACAGCGCGGCGGCGGCGAGGGCGGCGATCAGCATCCATTGCGTCATCGGCGGCCTCCGGGGTCCGGCGGTGCGGCTACCCGCAGTAGACCGCGGTGATGTCGTGGGTGGCGCCGATTTCCAGGGTCAGGCGGTCGCCGCCCTGGCCGGCGGCGGTGTCCGCGCCTCGTTCGCCCTGGCCGGTGGGCACGGTGCGTACATGAAGGCTGTCGCTGTCCACGCGGGCGCGTTCCACCGTGTTCGGGCCGGCGGCCAGGCCGACCACGCCGCGGACCGCGTCCACGTGGCACTGGCCGGAAATCGTGCCGTCCAGCGGCTCGATCCTGGTCAGTTGCGTGGGTGCGCAGGCCGCCAGGAGGACCGGGACGAGGGCGACGACGACGATGCGCGGCATGGCGACTCCTGTCGGGAACGGATGGCAGCCAAGCGAGCCTGCGGCCGGCGCCGTGTGCGCGACATGAAATCGCGGCCCGCGACCGCCGGCACCGTGCCATCGGTCATGCTTGACTACAGGTGTCGCCATGGCACTATCGCCTACACATGTAGTCAACCTCGTGGAGGCGTCATGAAGGCAAGCATCGGCGATCAGGAACTGGCCCTGCTGGGCCATATCCAGGAACGCGGGACGGCCACGGTGGGCGAGGTCGCCGGCGATTTCGGCGAGGGCCGCGGCCTGGCCCGTTCCACCGTGCTGACGATGATGGAGCGGCTGCGCACCAAGGGCTACTTGGCGCGGCGCAAGGTCGACGGCGTCTACCGCTACGCCGCCACGGCCGCGCGCGAGGACGTGGTGCGCGGCGCGGTGTCGCGTTTCGTCGAGCAGACCCTGCATGGGTCGGTCAGCCCGTTCGTGGCGTGGATGTCCGAGCGCGGCGAGGTCAGCGACGGCGAGCTGGCCGAGCTCGAGGCCCTGGTGGCGCGGCTGCAGTCGCAGCGGCGGGAGGGCTGAGCCATGGACGGTCTGATGCAGGAACTGCTGGGGCGGTTGGCCGCCACCAGCGTGCAGACGGTGCTGCTGGTGGCGCTGGTGGGGGCGATCACCCGCCTGCTGCCGCGCATGGCCGCCTCCACCCAGTGCTGGATGTGGTGGCTGGTGGGCGTGCAGGCATTGGTGGGCCTGTGCGCGGCGCCGCTGGAACTGGCCTGGTGGCCGGTACCCGCGCCGCCGCCGGTACCGCGGGTACCGGCCGTGGATGCCGGCGTGGCCGCCGCGGCTCTCCCGGGCTTCGACTGGACGATGCTGCTGGTGGCGCTGTGGCTGGCCGGGGTCGCGTGGATGGGCGTGCGCAGCGCGTTCGCCTGGCGTGCCAGCCGGCGCCTGCTGGCCGATGCGATACCGGCCGGTGCGGACCTGGTCGGTGCGGTGGCGCTGGCCGCCGAGGCCCACGGCCTGCGCCGGGTGCCGCCGCTGCGCCTCTCACCGCGGATCGCCTCGCCGCAGCTGGTGGGGCCGTGGCGCCCGGTGCTGCTGTTGCCGGCCACGCCGCTGCCGGCCGATGCGCTGGACCTGGCCCTGACCCACGAACTGGTGCACCTGCAGCGCCACGACCTGCGCTGGGGCTGGGTACCGGTACTGGCCCGGCACCTGTTCTTCTTCAATCCGCTGCTGCACCTGGCAGTGCGCGAGTACGGCATCGCCCGCGAGGCGGCCTGCGACGCCGCCGTGGTCGCGGGCAGCCGCCATTGCCGCCACGACTACGGCCGCCTGCTGCTGCGGCTGGGCGTGGCGCCGCGTTCCTGCGCCGGCCTGGCCAGCGCTTCCCCGACCTTCCGCAGCCTCAAGAGGAGACTGGTCATGCTGCAACACACCGCATCCCTGCCGCGCCCGGCCACCTCGCTGCTGCTGGCGGCGGTGGCGCTGGTCGGTGTCGTCCCGTTCCGGATCGTCGCCGCGGTGCCGGAGCCGGCGATCCCGGCCAGTACCGCCGCGGCCGACATCGCCGATCCCGCCGTCGCCCGCACGCCATTGTCGGCGGCCGACGAGGCCGACCTCGCCGCGCGCGACATCGTTGCCGAACGCAGCGGCGCCGCGGTCGAACCGGCAGCGGCCCATGCGCCGCCGGCCGTCCGCACCGCCGCCAGTGCATCGCCGGCAACGCCGGCGGTTACGGCGCCGCCGATGCCCGGCGCGTTGCCGCCTCCGCCTGCGCCGCCGGCGCCGGCCGTGCCGCCGTCCCCACCCGTGCCGCCGATGCCCCCGGTACCTGCGGCGCCGTATCGTACCCATGTCCACGTGATCCGCGGTGAGGCCCCCCAGGGCCTGGGCGAAGCCGACCGCAAGGCGATCGCGGCGGCGGCCGAAGCCGCGCGCCAGGCGGGCGCGCAGGCCCGGCGCGAAGTGGAGGCCCAGCGCGGGGAGCTGGCCCGGTTGTCGGCCGCGCTCGGCAGCCAGGCCGCGCGCGAAGCGATGGACGAGGTGAGGCGCGAACTGGCCGGCATCGGCCCGCAGATCGCCCAGGCCCAGGCCGAAGCCCGCCGCGCGCGTGCCGACGGGATGGCGGAACAGCGCCGTGCACGGCTGGTCGCCCGCGCCGCCGTCGCCGACATCGACGCGGCGAAGATCGCGCGCGACGTGCGCGAGGCGGTGGACGAAGCGATGCGCGCGACCGCAGAGGCCAGCCGCGCCGCGGCCGAGACCCGGGACGCCGAGCGCGACTGACCGGGATTCCGGCAGGCTCGCCACCGTCCTGCGTGGCACGCCCGCACAGGACGGGGCCGAGGCGCCGTCCGCGCGCCCGGGCCGAAGCCGGGCTTTTCCTTTGCTCGGCTAGCAGTGCAATAGCCGTGCGCGCCCGGCCTGCCCAGGCACCTGCCCGCCGCGGTTCACGCGGAGGCGGCGGCTTCCGCTTCCACCAGCCGCAGGAACAGCCGTGCCAGGGTCACCACGTCCTGGTGGTTGTGCGCGGCGACGCGGCGCACGTCCACCGCGCTGCCGCCGCGCAGGAACCCCAGCCAGGCCGCCGGCGCCTCGCTGCCGGGCAGGTCGTCCTCGCGCACGATGCCCAGCACCTGGCGCTCGATGGTCGCCAGCCGGCAGTTCTCCCAGCGTCCGCGCCAGTGCCGGCGCGAGGGGAACAGCAGGTCCACGTGGTCGAGCGCGGACAGCGGCTCGGCCAATCGCGCCAGCCGGTAGCGGGTCTTGAGCAGGGGCGCGTCGTAGCAGCGGCCGTTGTAGCTGGACAGCACCGTGCGCGGGCCCAGCCAGGCGGCGAATTCGCGCAGCATCGCGGTTTCCGCGGCCAGGGTGGCGAGGGTCAGCTGGCGTACGCGCAGGCCTTCGCGGCCGTCGGTGGCCACGTGCCAGTCGGCGGCGCCGACCATGAAGGCGCGGGTGCCGGTGCCGCCGGCCAGGCCGGTGGTCTCGGTGTCGAAGAACAGCAGTGCGCGCGGATCGACGGCTTCGTCCGGGCGCTTGGCGAAGGCCAGGGGCAAGGCCGCGCGCGGGATCGGCTGCGGCAGGAAGGCCTCGGTTTTCCACAGGCCCGGCGCGATTTCTTCCCCGGGCAGGCTGCGGTCCAGTGCCGTGCCGCGCTGGACCGGCCGAACGCCAGTGCCAGTGCCGACGGGCGCAGGCCGGCGCTCGCGTGTGGCCAGCAGGCGGCGCAGCGCACCCACGTCCTGCGGTTGCAGGCCGCGCCGCGCGCTGTCGTTGGCGGCCGGGGAAATCCAGTCGAACACGGAACGGTTGCCGGTGGCGGTCGTCCCGTCCGGCGGCGGGTCGGGGCGCCGTGCCGGTGCGGGCGTCGAGGCGATGACGTCCGCGGCGGTTGGGTACGTGGCGCGGTCCGGCGACGAAGACGCCATGCGGGTGGCCGGGCCGGTGCTTCGGGCCGGGTGATGCGGTGGCGTCGCGGAGGTCGCCGAGGCCGCGGCGCCGGTCGGTGCGCAAGCCGCGGCGTGGCCGATGCGACCGGCCTCGTCCGCGATGTCGGGACGCGGATGAGCCGCAGCGTCGGTGGCCGGATTTCCCGGCGACGCGGCGGCACCGGCGCTCGCGCCCGGCCCGGGCCCCGGACCGGATCCCGCCGGCACCGCGCCCGCCTGCCGGCGCAGTGCCTTCAGCTTGTCCAGGGTCAGGCTCACGCCGATGCGTCCGGCATGGCCGGCCGCGCGGCGCCGGCCGCGTCGGCCTGCAGCAGGCCCAGCACCTGAAGCGCCAGCGATTTCGGCGTGGCGCCGTCGCCGTCTTCCTGTGCGGCCAGCACCGGGCCGACGCAGGCCGGGCAGCCACCCTTGCAGTCGCAGCGCTCCACCAGCTCGCGCGCGCGCCGTACCAGCTCGGCCTGGCGCCGCCACAGCGGCTCGCTCAGGCCGACGCCGCCGGGGAAGTTGTCGTACAGGTACACGGTGGGCACGAAGCTCTGCTGCAGCTCGATGCCGGCCTCGCCCTCGGCGCCGCGCAGCTGGCCGCGGCCGCGCTCGTCGGCGGTGGCGAACCAGGCGCCGTCGCCGCTGCCCACCGCCTTCTGCAGGTCGCGCGCATCGGCCATCACCGCCACCGTGGCGACGATGTGCAGCGCGTAGGCGGCGCCGAGGAAGCCGTCCAGCGCGTCCTGGCGGTCGGCGAACGCGCGCAGCAGCGTGGCCTGCGGCAGCTGCCACCACACCGCGGTGGTGTGCAGCTCCTGGTCGGGCAGGGTGACCGGGCCGTAGCCGATGTTCTCGTGGGTGTAGTAGCGGATCTTCTTGTAGCCGGCCACCCGCCGCACCACGTGCACTTCGCCGTGGTGGCAGTCGCCGTGCCCGGCGAGGCAGCCGTCGAAACGGTCCAGCACCTTGAGCTTGGTGAAGTCGATGCTGTCGGTGTAGTAGTCCACGAAGGTGCGGGTGACGTAGGCCTTGCGCCCGTCCCAGTCCAGCTGCTCCACCTGGTAGGGCGTGGACTGGACCATGTGGATGGCGCCCTCGTACAGGGTCAGCGCTGCGGCGGAGTAGTCCACCTCGGCGATGATCTGCTGGTGGCCATCGCTGCGGTCCACCACCACGAAGTTGCCGTCGGCCACCGCGCGCAGGCTCACGCTGTTGGCCGGGTAGCTGTCGGCGATCCACTCCCAGCGCTCGCCCTCGCGGTGCACCACCTCGGTCTCGGCCAGCGCTTCCAGGTACACCAGCGGGTCCACCGGGCCGAACATCTCGCCCTGCAGGAACGGCAGCTCGAAGGCGGCGCAGCGGATGTGGTCGAACAGGATCAGCGGCTGGTCCGGGGCGGTGCGCGCGTGCTCGGGCGAGGCATCGGCGAAGAAGTCCGGGTGCCGCACCACGTACTGGTCCAGCGGCTGGCTGCTGGCCACCAGCACGCCCAGCGCCGGCTGCCGGCGGCGGCCGGCGCGGCCGAAGCGCTGCCAGGTCGCCGCGACGCTGCCGGGATAGCCGTTGAGGATCACCACGTCGAGCGCACCGATGTCTACCCCCAGTTCCAGCGCCGAGGTGCTGACGATGCCGTCGATGTGGCCGGCGCGCATCGCCCGCTCCACCTCGCGCCGCTCGGTCGGCAGGTAGCCGCCGCGGTAGGCGCGGATGCGCGGCGGCTTGCGCGGGTCGTGGTCGAAGATGTCCTTGAGGTACTTGGTCAGCACCTCCACCATCAGCCGCGTCTGCGCGAACACCAGTGTCTTCAGGCCCGACTTGATGGCGATGCGCGCGATGCGGTTGCTCTGCGAGCGCGCCGAGGCGCGCAGGCCCAGGTCGGCGTTGACCACCGGCGGGTTCCACAGCAATACATGTTTCGGCCCGGTGGGTGCGCCGGACTCGGTGATCGCGTGCACGCGGTCCTCGATCAGGCCTTCGGCATGCGCCTGCGGGTTGCCGATCGTCGCCGAGCACAGGATGAACTGCGGGCGCACGCCGTAGAACGCGCAGATGCGCTTGAGCCGGCGCAGCACGTTGGTGACGTGGCTGCCGAACACGCCGCGGTAGGTGTGGATCTCGTCGATCACCACGTAGCGCAGGTTCTCGAAGAACTGCGCCCACTTGGTGTGGTGCGGCAGGATCGCCTGGTGCAGCATGTCCGGGTTGGAGACCACGATGTCGCCGTGCAGGCGGATCGCCTGGCGCGCATCGCCCGGGGTGTCGCCGTCGAAGGTGAAGGCCTTCACCCCGAGTTCGCCGGCGCGGTTGAGCTCCAGCAGCTCGGCCACCTGGTCCTGCGCCAGCGCCTTGGTCGGGAACAGGTACAGCGCCTTGGCGTGGCCCTGCATCGCCGCGCTGACCACCGGCAGCGTGTAGCACAGCGACTTGCCCGAGGCCGTCGGGGTGACCACGGCCACGTGCTCGCCGCGTTGCGTGGCCGCCCAGGCCTCGGCCTGGTGCGAATACAGCCGCTCGATGCCGCGTGCCTTCAGCGCCGCCTTCAGCGCGTCGGGCACGTCGTCCGGGATCGGCGCGTAGCGTCCCTCGCGGCCGGGGATCGTGAAGCTGCCGGTGATGCGGTCGCCGTAGCGCCGCTCCAGTCGCGCGGTCAGCAGCGCGCCGTCGCGCGAAGGCCGGCCCTCGGTGGTCGCCAGCGCCCGTTCGCTGGCTTCGGTGCGGGGTGCGAGGGAGAAAGCCATGACGCCCTTGGTCGATCAAAGGATCGGCATGTGAGCACAGGCACGTCTCAGCCTATGAGACGGGCGGTTGACGCACGATTCGCCGGCCCGGCCCGGCCCGGCCCGGCCCGGCCCAGCCCGGTCAGGTCAGGTCAGGTCAGGTCAGGTCAGGTCAGGTCGGTCAGGCCCGGTCGGTCAGGCCCGGTCGAGCGCGGCCTGCGGACGCCCCTCAATGGCGCGAGCCGATGTCGCGATCGTCGTGGCCGCCCTGCAGCAGCCGGGTCAGTTCGTCGCAGCGGACCAGGCGACCGTCCTTGAACACGAACTGCGCGATCACCTTGACCACCACGGTGCCGCCGTCCTTCCTGGTCGCGGTGACCACGTGGTTGGTGAACACCGTATCGCCGTCCTCGGCCATGGCCAGGAAATCCACCTCCATCGAGGCGATCGCCTCCTTCTGCTTGCGCATGTGGGCGAGGAAGCCGGCGTGGTCCAGCGTGGTGCCATCGACGGTCTGCACATAGGCCGGATCGAAGTACGCCTGGACCGCGGCCGGGTCCAGCACCGGCGCCTGCAGCACGTCGCGGAACAGGGCGGCGATGCGTTGCTTGCCGTTTTCGAGGGAAGGGGACATGCGGGTCTCCGGGAAGGGCGGTACGAATGACCGGGGATGGGGCGGAATGCGGCCGGGGACAAGGGCCCGCAGGCGCTGGCCACGCCGGGCGATGCCGCGCCCGATGAGGTTTCCGGACGCAACCCGGGTCGCGGCCCCGTGGCCGTTTGCGGCTCCTGCAGCTCCGGGCCGCTGCCCGGGTATCGATTCGTCCCTGGTCGCGGTCGTTTCGTCCCTCCCCACGCCCGCCTGGTCCCTTCGACGTGGCCGCGGGCCGGTGCGGAGGCAATAGTGACGGCCGGTATCGAACGGGAGGGCAGGCCATGATGCGATCGAGGATGGTGGCGGCCGGGCTGTTGCTGGCGGCCACGGGGGCAGGGGCGGCGCCGGGCGACTGGCCCGCCTATGGCGGGGCGCCCGGCGGCGGCCAGCATTCGGCGCTGGCGCAGATCACCCCGGCCAACGTCGGCCGGTTGCACATCGCCTGGGCATTCCGCACCGGCGAGATGGGCCGGGGCCTGCCCGACCCGGAGCGCCGCCGCTTCGAGGCCAATCCGCTGGTGGTCGACGGGCGGATGTACCTGGCCACCGGCACCGGCATCGTGTTCGCGCTGGACCCGGCCAGCGGCCGCCTGCTGTGGCGCTTCGATGCCCGGATCCGGCGCGACCGCCATTTCAGCGACCCGGCCTCGCGCGGCGTGTCCTACTGGCGCGACCCGCAGGCCGCGGCGGGCGCCCCCTGCGCCGCGCGCATCCTGTTCGGCACGCTCGATGCCCGGTTGATCGCGCTGGACGCGGCCACCGGCACGCCCTGCGCCGGCTTCGGCGAGGCCGGCACGGTGGACCTGCGCCGGGGCATCGCGCTGCGCGACGCGGACGGCCCGTGGGGGAACTATGCGGTGACCTCGCCGCCGGTGATCGCCGATGGCGTGGCGGTGGTCGGCAGCTCGATCGGCGACAACCGTGCGCACGCCGAGGAGCAGGGCGTGGTGCGCGGCTACGACGTGCGCAGCGGCCGCGAACTGTGGCGCTGGGATCCGGTGCCGCGCGATCCGGTCGCGGCGGTGGCGCAGGGCTGGCGGCCGGAGCAGGCCGCCACCGTCGGCGCCGCCAACGCCTGGGCGCCGCTGTCGGCCGATCCGGCGCTGGGCCTGGTCTACGTGCCGACCGGCTCGGCCAGCCCCGACTACTACGGCGGCGAACGCCTGGGCGGGAACCGCGATGCCGATTCGCTGGTCGCGCTCGACCTGCACAGCGGCCGCCGGGTGTGGGCACGGCAACTGGTGCATCACGACCTGTGGGACTACGACCTGGCCTCGCAGCCCGCCCTGGCCACGCTGCAGACCGCGCAGGGCCCGCGCCAGGCGGTGCTGCAGGCGACCAAGACCGGTTTCCTGTTCGCGTTCGACCGCCGCGACGGCCGGCCGCTGTTCCCGATCGAGGAGGTGCCGGTACCGGCTTCGGACGTGCCGGGCGAGCACGCCGCGCCGACCCAGCCGATGCCCGAGCCCGCGTTGCGGCTGGCGCGCCATGACCGGCTCACGCCCGCCGATGCCTGGGGGCCGACCCCGGGCGAGCGCCGCGAGTGCGAGCGGCTGATCGCCGGGCTGCGCTCGGAGGGCATCTTCACCCCGCCCAGCGTGCGCGGCACCGTGGCATGGCCGGGTTGGGCCGGCGGCGTCAACTGGGGCGGCATCGCGGTCGATCCGCAGCGCCAGCTGGCGATCGTGCCGGTGACCGAGCTGCCGATGCAGGTCGCGCTGATCCCGCGCGAACGCTTCGACGGGAACGCGCGCCGGGATTTTCCCCGGACAGGAGTTCAACCGCATGGACGGCACGCCCTACGGCATGCGCCGCGGCACGTTGAGCTCTTCGAAAGGGACCCCGTGCGTGCGGCCGCCGTGGGGCAAGCTGGTCGCGGTCGACCTGCGGACACGGCGCGTGGCCTGGGAGCGCCCGCTCGGGACGCTGGAGGAAACCCTGCCCTGGTTGCCGCTGGAGGTGGGATTGCCGCTGCTCGGCGGCGCGGTGACCACCGGCGGCGGGCTGACCTTCGTCTCGGCCTCCGGCGATGCGCGCCTGTGCGCGCTCGACACCGCCACCGGCACGACCCTGTGGGACGCCAAGCTGCCGGCGGGAGGCAACGCCACGCCGTCGGTCTATGCCGTCGCCGGCCGGCAGTACGTGGCCATCGCCGCCGGCGGACGCGAGGGCCTGAGCCCGATGGGCGACTACGTCGTCGCCTACACGCTGGACGGCGAGGGCCGCGAGGTGGTGTTCCAGCATGGCCGGGCGGTGCGGATGGCCATCCTGGCCGGCGTCGCCGTGCTGCTGCCGGGCCTGTGCGCCTGGGGCGTGCACTGGCTGTGGCTTCGGCGTCGGCGCGGCTGATCCCCGCCTTGACGGACGTGCGCATGCCACGGGCCTGGGGCAGGGCGAGGATTGCCAACCGCTCTGGCGTGGCCGCCTCCGGCTCCGGTGTTTCCCGGGCCGGTCGCCGGCGGCTTCGCCACGCAGCTGGCGAGGCTGCGCGGCGGCCCCCTACGGGCCCGGATGCCAGTCCCCGGGGCTGTCCCCCGTGGCCGCTTGCATGCCGTTGACGCTGACGCCGTTGCGACCGGGCGTCTATCTGCCTCGCGGTGTGTAGGCGGCCCGGGCCGCTTCACCTCTGCCTGAGCCGTCTCTACCTCCATGCCGACAAGCACTACGTGCAGGCTGAGCTACGGCATGGCCTGGCCACGCCAGCGTTTCGGGAAGCGGGATGCCGAAGATGCAGCGGCATCTTCGGCATCGTGTCCGGCCCCGCCGGTTCCAGGTGCACGCGTTGCCCGCGGATCGCCTGGGCCGGAAGCGGGCGCCGAGCTGGCGCGCGCCGCGATGCGCACGCGCAGGCGTAGAAGCAGTGGGCTCGCCGGTGGCCTGATCGCCTGGCTTCGCCGCATCCGCGCGCATTCGCGCGGCATCCCTGAGGGCGCGGCCGTCGCCTCAGTTGCCGCCATTGCCCGTGGCCAGGCTTTCCTCGATCGCCTTGAACGCCGAGTGGCGGCCCGGCGGCGTGTCCTCCACGCCGGTGGCGAAGTAGGCAACGCCGGTGCCGGCGGCGCGGTCGATCCACAGGCCGGAGAGCAGGCCGTAGGCCTCGCCGGCATGCCCGACGCGGGCGATGCCGTCGCCGAACAGGTCGTCGCCGCAGTCCGGGCCCGGCGTGGCCAGGGTCTGCACGGCCAGGCCGTAGCGGCAGATCGTGGCCTTGCCCGAGCCCGGCGCGGTGTCCTCCTCCCAGGTCATGCCGTTGCCGCGGGCGTAGGTCCAGGCCGGGGTCTCCAGGGTGCGCACCGAGGCCGGCCGCAGCAGGCGCACGCCGTCCACCTCGCCCTCGCCCAGCAACAGGCGGCCGATCTTCGCCAGGCCGGCGGCGGAGATGCGCAGGCCGCCCTGCGGGGAGAACAGCGCACCGTTCACGCCCGCCTGCCAGCGCGCCAGGTCGCAGCTGCCGTCGCGTGCGGGCACCACCGTGCAGGCGGGCCGGGCGCCATGGTGGTCGTCCTTCTGCGGGTTGCCGTCGCGGTCGTAGAGCACCACGGCGCGGGCAACGGTGGCATCGTCGCAGCCGTCCCAGTTGTAGCAGGCATGCAGGTCGAGCGGGGCCAGTACCAGGCGCTGCATCAGCCGGTCGAAGCGCTCGCCGGTGGCGTTCTCCATCACCTGCGCCACCAGCGGGAAATTGAGGTTGGTATAGCGGAAGTAGGTGCCAGGCGCGTGCTCGCCGTCCCAGGCGCGCGGATCGTCGAGGAGCTCGCGCAGGCTGCCGCCCAGCGGCGTGGCGTAGTAGCCGGCGCTGTCGGTGAGGCTGGAACGATGCGAGAGCAGCAGGCGCAGGGTGATCGGCACGTCCGGGTAGCGCGGGTTGCGCAGGCGCCAGCCGAGGCGCGCGGAGACGTCGGCATCCAGGTCGAGCGTGCCCTGCTCGACCAGGCGCATCACCGCCACGGCCACCACCAGCTTGGAGATGGAAGCCACGCGTACCGGGTCGTCGGCGGTGACGGCGCGTGCGGCGGCGACGTCGGCCAGGCCCGTGGTGGCCGTGGCGGTGATGCCGGCGCGATCGAAGGCCACGCGCACGGTGGCGATGGGGCCGTTATCGCCATGGGCGCCCGCCGGCGCGGCAGGCGCCCCCGCAGCCGCGGCCAGCAACAGGACGGACAGGCAAGCGATACGCGACGCGGCCATGGCGATCTCCGATCCGGGGAAGCCGCATTCTAGGCATCGGTCCCGTGGCCTGCGGCGGCCCCGCGGCGATGGCGGATAATCGCGCCATCGACGACTCGGGGATTCCATGGAAGGGCTGTACGTGGCGGTGGTCGGGTACGGCTCGGCCGGACAGGCGCTGGCGGTGCTGCTGTCGCGGCAGGGGCATCGCGTGGAGGTGTTCGAACGGGTGGCCGAGCCGGGGCCGGTGGGCGCCGGGTTCCTGCTGCAGCCGACCGGCATGCAGGTGTTGTGGAAGATGGGCCTGCTCGACAGCGCGCTCGAGCACGGCGCGCCGATCCGGCGGCTGTACGGCGACACGCCCGGCGGGCGCGGGGTGATGGACATGGCCTACGCCGGGCTGGACCGGCGCATGTTCGGGCTGGGCCTGCAGCGCGGCGCGCTGTTCCAGCTGCTCGACCGGGCATGGACCGCGCGCTGCCTGCATGCGGGCACCGCCATCGAGGAAGTCGATGCCGACGACGGCCGCATCCGCGATACGCACGGTCGCTGGCATGGCCCGTTCGATCTGGTGGTCGCCGCCGACGGCGCCTCCTCGGCACTGCGCGCGTCCACCGCCGGCGTACGCAGCGACCGGGTCTATCCCTGGGGCGCGCTGTGGTGCCTGCTGCCCGCGGACGGCTGGGCGTTCGCCGACGAACTGCGGCAGCGCTACGTGCGGGCGCGCAAGATGATCGGCGTGCTGCCGGTGGGGACGCGCCCGGGCGATGCGACGCCGCGCGTGAGCTTCTTCTGGAGCCTGCCGTGCGCGGACTTCGAACGCTGGCGGCAGGACGGCATGGCCGCCTGGAAGGACGAGGTCGCCGGCCTGTGGCCGGAACTCGGCGCGCACCTGGCCGGCCTGGCCGCACCGGACCAGCTGGCCCGCGCCGGCTACCGCGACGCCGTGCTGGCGCGCTGGTTCCGCGGCCGCCTGGCGGTGGTCGGCGATGCCGCGCACGCGATGAGCCCGCAGCTGGGCCAGGGCGTGAACATGGCGCTGATGGATGCCTGGGCCCTGGCCGACGCCCTGCGGCAGGCGGGCGACCTGGCGGATGCGCTGCAGCGCTACCAGCGCGAACGCCGCCGCCACGTGGCGATCTACCAGTTCTGGAGCCGCTGGCTCACGCCGGTGTTCCAGTCTGACCACGACCTGGCCGCGCGCCTGCGCGATGCCTGCCTGCTGCCGCTGGGGCGCCTGCCCGGCGGGCGCGGCCAGATGCTGCGCGTGCTGACCGGCACCCGCCAGGGCTGGCTGGGCGCACTGGCGCTGGATCCGCAGTTCCTTGCCGCGCTGGCGTCGCTGCCGGCCCGCTGGCCGGACGAAGGCGCGGTCCACGAGGCCTGACCGGCGTGGCGGCGGCCGCGTATCCGCGTCCCGGCAACGACCGGCACACGCGATCATGAAGGTTATGCTCGACGTACACCGAAGGGACAGGCATGCGATGAGGCGATCGATCGGAGCGACGCTCTGGCTGCTGCTACTGGTCGGTTGGGCCGGGGCCGCCGCGGCGCGGCAGGATGCGCAGCCGCCTGCGGTCCCCGGGCCGGACGTGCCGGCGGCAGGCACGGCACTTGCAGACGCGGCGACCGCGGAGCGGGTGACCACGCTGGGCGAGGTGCGGGCGGTGGCGCCGGACGAGGACGTGGACCTGTACCGCTTCCGCAATCCGGTCCAGGTACCGCCCAATCGCTTCGATCGCGCCTACCGGCCGCCGCCGAGCGTCAAGGAGGTCAGCGAAGGCGGCGGCTACCTCATGCTGGGCATCTATGCCGCCGCCGGCCTGGTCGCCAAGGGCATCGACAAACTCGGCAGCGGGCCGGCGCAGGTCCAGTCCGCCATCGCCCGCCCGCCGCCGCAATTGAGCGAGGACGAACTGCGCCGCGCGGCGGCCTGCGCCACCGCGGGCTGCGGCGGCACGCCGGGCGACTGAGCGGGTGTGCCGTGCGTGATCGGGAGGGTCGCCGGCGACGGGGGCCTCTTCGGCACGGATCGCCGGTCCCGGTGCCCGAGCGCCGGAGCGCCGGAGCGTAGCGCCGCCCCCGCGGGCGCGTGCGCAACGCCGGTTCCGCTCGCGCATCGCGGGACCCGGGCAGCGATGAAACGCGACGGGGTCGTCGCCGATGCCATTACGCCGCGTCCGGGCCCGGGCTCGGTGCTGCCGTGCCGGCGCGAGCGGGATGGACATGTCCCCGTCACCGCGGCCGCTGTACGCCGGGTTGTGCGGCGGCCGCTATTGCCCGGTCCCTGCCGACGACGGACGACAGAATCGGCGGACCGGCGGCGGTCGATTTCCGCCGAACGCTATCGCAACTCCAGAGCGGAGGCGCACCAGCAGCGCCGCGCATCCCGGCGGGGATGCACGGCCACCCGCATTCAAGCCTGGCCGGCGCGGCGCTTGGCGACCTTGGCCAGGGCTGCCCAGTCCAGCTCGCCGTCGCCCTGGGCGATGGCCTCGATGAAGCCGTCGCGCAGCACCGAGGCCAGCGGCATCGGCACGTGCGCCGCCTCGCCGGCGGCCAGGCCCAGGCGCACGTCCTTCAGGCCCAGCGGCAGCCTGAAGCCGGCCGGGCTGTAGCGCTCGGCGGCGATCATGCCGCCGTAGCCCTGGTAGGCCGGCGCGGCGAACAGCGTGGAGGTGAGCATGGCCAGGAAATCGGCCGGCGCCACCTCATAGCCGCGCACCAGCGCGGCCGCCTCGCCCATCGTGCCGATCGCGCTGGCGATGCAGAAGTTGGCCGCCAGCTTCACCGCATTGGCCTGCTCGGGGCGCTCGCCGAAATGCCAGGTCTTCTGGCCGACCAGGTCCAGCATCGGCTGCACCGTGGCGATGGCCTGGCGATCGCCCGCGGCCAGCACGTTGAGCCGGCCGGCCGCGGCCACGTCCGGCCGGCCCAGCACCGGCGCGGCGACGTAGCCCAGCCCGCGTTCGGCATGCAGCGCGGCCAGCTCGCGCGCCAGGTCCACCGAGATGGTGGCCATGTTGACGTGGATGCCGCCGGCCGGCAGCGCGTCGATCGCGCCGCGGTCGATCAGCACCTCGCGCACCGCCTGGTCGTTGGCGAGCATCGAGAACAGCACCGGCACGGCGGCTGCATCCGCCGGCCCGGCCACCGCCTCGGCACCGTCGCGGGCCAGTTCGGTGGCCGCTGCCGGACTGCGGTTCCAGACCCGCACGTGGTGCCCGCCGCGCACGAGGTTGGCGGCGATCGCCTTGCCCATGTGCCCCAGTCCGATGAATCCGATGTCCATGCCGAGCGCTCCGCTATCGATGACGGGGCAGGATCATCCGCCGCGTCCCGTTTGCGTCGCGTGCAGTGCCGGCCGGGCGTCTGCGCGCCGCGGCCGCGTGCACGGCCTTTGCATGCGGGCTGGTAGGGTGGCGCTCCCGATCCTTCCGGCCCGTTCCGCATGAGTCCACCGCTTCCGGCTTCTCCTCCGTTCAGGTCCTACGTCGCGCGCGTCCTGGCCACCCTGGCCCTGGCGGGCCTGGCGCTGTTGCTGTGGAAGCTGTCGGACCTGCTGCTGGTCGTGTTCGGCGCGATCGTGATCGGGGTGATGCTGCACGCCTTGTCGGCGCTGCTGCGACGCTTCGTGCGCGTGCCGCAGGGCGTGGCGCTGGCGCTGGTGATTCTGGTGCTGCTGGCGGCATTGCTGGGCCTGCTGTGGCTGTTCGGATCGGAAGTGGCCGCGCAGGTGGATGCCTTCCGCGAACGCCTGCCGATGGCCTGGGCGCGCTTCCAGGCGTGGCTGCAGGCCAGCCCGCTGGGGCCGGCGGTGCGCGACCTGCCCGACCAGCTGCGCAGCGGGGCCTCGGCGCTGGCCGCACGCGCGGGCACCCTGGCGCTGTCCGCCGGCGGCGGCCTCACCGACGCGGTACTGATGATCGTCGGCGGCATCTACCTGGCGGCCCAGCCCGCGCTGTACCGGCAGGGCCTGCTCAAGCTGCTGCCGCGCGATCGCCGCGCGCTGGTGGACGAGGCGCTGGGCGATGCCGGCAATGCGCTGCGCGCATGGCTGGGCGGGCAGATGCTGGCGATGGCGGTGGTCGGCACCCTGACCGGCCTGGGCCTGTGGCTGCTCGGCGTGCCGGTGGCGATCGGCATCGGCCTGCTCACCGCCCTGCTGGACTTCATCCCGATCGTCGGGCCGATCGTCGCGGCGATCCCGGCGATCCTGCTGGGCTTCACCGTGAGCCCGCAGGTCGCGCTGGGCGCGCTGCTGGTGTTCGTGGCGATCCAGCAGATCGAGGGCCACGTGCTGCAGCCGCTGATCCAGCAACGCGCGGTGGACCTGCCACCGGCATTGCTGCTGTTCTCGCTGTTCGGCATCGGCGCGCTGTTCGGGCCGATGGGCGTGGTGCTGGCCGCACCGATGACCGTGGCGATCTACGTGCTGGTCAAGCGCCTGTACGTGCGCGGCGTGCTGGACACGGACACGCCGATCCCGGGGCGGCACGGGACCTGAGGCACGTCCCCGGCCCGGGCCGCCGCGCTCAGCCCAGCGCCAGCGCGCCGGTCAGGTCGCCGGGGGCCACGCCGCTGGCCGCGAGCATGGCCCGCTCGCGCTCGACCAGGCCGGGCAGCTTCTCCAGGCCGAAGCGGCGAGTGATCAGGCGCAGGATCGAGCCGGTGTCGTAGATCGTGTGGTCCACGAAGCCGCGCCGGGCCAGCGGCGAGACCACCAGCGCCGGGATGCGCGAGCCCGGGCCCCAGCGGTCGGCCTTGGGCGGGGCGACGTGGTCCCACCAGCCGCCGTTCTCGTCGAAGGTGATCACCACCACCGTCCGCTCCCAGGCCGGGCTGCGCCGCAGCGCATCGATCACGCTGGCCACGTGGCGGTCGCCGGCGGCCACGTCGGAATAGCCGGCATGCATGTTGAGGTTGCCCTGCGGCTTGTAGAACGCGACCGGCGGCAGCGTGCCGGCCAGCGCGTCGGCGATGAAGCGGTTGGTCGCTGCGCTGTCGCCCAGGCCGCCGTCGCGCAGGTGGCGTTCGCGCGCCGGCGTGCCCGGGGCCAGGCTGGCGAAGTAGTTGAGCGGCTGATGGTGGTACTGGAAGTTGGGGCTGCCCGGGAACTGGTCGGTATCGCCGGTGTCGCCGCGTCCCTGCAGCGCCAGGCCCCAGCCGCCGCCGTACCAGGCCCAGTCCACGCCCGCCGCGTCCAGCGCATCGCCGATGTGGCGGTGGTGCTGCGGCGGCAGCGTGTGCGGGCTGTCCGGGTTGGCGTAGGCGGGCCGCGCCGGATCCCGCGTGGGGCTGGGCTGGAACGGGGGCAGCATCGTGTTCACCGCCCAGAAATCGGGCGTGAGCGCGCCGTTGCGCACGTAGCGGGGATTGCCGTCCAGCGCGCTGCGCGGGGATTTCTCGTCCAGCAGCGGGCGGATGCCGCGCGGGTCGTCAGTCTCCAGGAGCGTGGTCTGCATCCGGGCCGGGCCCTTGTCGGCATCCGGGTAGTACGGCGGTTGCGCGGCGACCAGGTACTGGTGGTTGAGGAACGAGCCGCCGAAGGCGCCCATGAAGAAGTTGTCGCACAGCGTGTATTCGCGGGCCAGCTGCCATAGCCGCAGCGTGGCCGCCACGTCGCCGTAGTGGCCCATCACCAGCGCGCCGCTGTCGCCCCAGGCGACGAAGCCGTCGTTGCGGCCGCCGTTGATCTGCAGCTGGTTGTCGTAGAAGCGATGGGTCAGGTCGCGGGTCACCACGCCGTGCGGCAGCGGCAGGCCGTCGGGCGTGGCGAGCGCGAACGGCGCATTGGGCAGGCCGGTGATGGCGTCCTGGCCGAGCTGGTAGCGACGGTGGTCGACCACCTGCTCGTCGGGCACCAGCCCGCCCCAGATCGGCGGCAGGTGCGGCAATACGCTGCCGTCGCGGTCGCGCTGGACGCAGTCGGCCGGCGCCAGCGCCGACAGTGGCTTCTGCAGGCCGGGGAATTCCGGGAACAGGTTGTTGAAGCTGCGGTTCTCGCAGTAGATCACCACCACATGGTCCACGCGTTCGCGCAGTGCCCGGTCCACCGCGGCGGAATCGGGGGCGGTCGCCGCGGCGCGCGCGCGCGGTGCGGCGACCGCCGCGGTGGGAGCCGCGCCGACGGCAAGACCGCCACCGGCCAGGGCCAGGCCGCCCAGCAGGCGGCGGCGTTGCGGATCGTCGGGGGTGTCGTCGGAAGGCGGGATGTGCGAGGTCACGGGAGCGGGCGTTCGAGGGAGGGATGCCAGGCCGTGGCCACGGGTGCCTGGATTTCACCCGTTCCTTGTGGGGATCCTTGCGCACCGGCCATGCCGGGGGCCGGGCGCGTCGCGCCCCCCATCCGTGCCGGCGCGGCCGGCATGGATTCTCGCATCCGCCCGGCGGTGGTTCCACCGCGGGCGGCAACAAGGTTCAGGGCAGGGTGATGGTGATGTGCGCGGTGCGCTGCGGCATCTGGATCACGTCGTGGTAGGCGGCCAGCCGCTCACGGGTCTGGTGGTCCAGGTAGAAGCGCAGGCCGAAGAAACCGGCCACCCCGAACGCGGCCACCAGCGCCGCCGGCAGCCACAGCGGCACCACCCGGCGCAAGGCATGGCTGAAATTGTCCGGTGGCGGCCAGTGCGGGGCGAACGGGGTGCGCTTGCCCTTGAGGTAGACGATCTCGTCGCCGAGCCGGGCGGTGAGGTAGCCCAGCTTCTCCGGCCCTTCCAGCCGGTACTTGCCCTCGAAGCCGAGCAGCAGGCAATAGTGGAAGACCTCCAGCGACGGCAGGCGCGGCGCGCCCTGCCGGCGCAGCTCCTCGAGCTTGTCGAAGAAGCGTTCGCCGGCCAGGTGCTCGCCGAACAGGCGCAACTGCAGCGGATTGCGTTCCCAGGCCTCGTGCAGGGCCGACGGCTGGGACAGGACCGCCTCGTCCACCGAGGCGCAGAAGGCGTACTTGGCCGCGTAGATGTCCTCGCCGGAAATGCCGAGCTTGATCGCCCCGCGCTCCACCCCGTCCAGGAACTTCTGCACCGACTGCATGAACGGCTCGGCCTCGCGCGGCAGCTGGCCGCGCTTGAGCAGCAGCAGCAGGTAGAAGCCGTCGGCCATCAGGTCCAGCAGCGACTGCGGGGTGGTGCTGGCCGGGGCGATGCCGGGCAGCGGGCCCTGCGAGCTCAGCGAGGGCATCGGGCCGGGCGTGGGAGGCAGGGTCGAAGCCATCATGCGGTCACCGCCACGAGTTCCATCTTCAGGTCATGGATGCCGGAGGGCACGTAGATCATGATCGATTGCGCCTTGAGCATGCGTTCGTACAGTGGCCCGCGGGCCTCGAGCGCGAAGTAGTAGCTGCCCGGACGCACCGGGATCGCGGCCGGTACCTGGGCGGCATGGGTCAGCTTCACCCCGGGCAGTGCCGAGAGCACGCATTTCTCCACGTCGTCGGGGGCGCCGACCTTGAAGCGGATCGGCACCGTCTGCACCAGCTCCTGCGCCGGCAGGTCGGCGGATACGCCGACGTAGAAGGTGGCGCCCTCGTCGATGCGCTGGGAATCGAGGTGGCCGACGTGGAAGGAGGGCTTGGTCTCGGTCAGCGCGATCTGGAAATAACGCGCCGAGATCACCGTGTCCAGCAGCTCGCGCACGATGGCGAACAGCTGCGCGAAGCCGGCCTGCGGTGCGGCATGGTCGTAGCGCGGCAGGTCGGCGAGCTGGTAGGCGTTGGAGAAGGTCAGCAGGGCGCCGGCGATGCGCAGCAGTTCCTGGTGCAGACGCTCCGGATGCAACTGCGGGTGATGGAACAGGTGTGCCAGCGCCGCGAAGGCGGTGTTGGCCGTGTGCAGCAGCCAGAACGAGGCGATGTCGCCGGAGCGGAACTCGATGATGTGCTGCGACGGCTGCCGGTGCAGGCCGTACAAAGCATCGGTCTTGGCCTGCAGCGAATCCAGCAGCGCCCGCAGTTGCCGTGTCAGTGCCGCGGAGGCGGCGATGTGCAGGGCCGGCGGGACGAAGGCGTCGTCCAGCTCGAAGCCGCCGGTCGGGGTGCGGTTGACGCGCGCCACCGGCACGGTCACGAACGGATCGCGCGGCTTGTCCTCGGTCAGCAGCCGCGTCGCCTTGCCGAGATAGGCCAGTTCGGCCTCGGCGGCATCGGTGAACAGGTCCGGCGTGGCGGCGTCCTCCTGGCGGTAGCGGGCGAGCCGGCCACCGCCTTCGGCGCAGTTCTGCCCGTCGGCGCGCAGCAACGGCAATGCCAGGTACACCGTGGTGCCCTGCATGCCCGCCGGCAGCTCGGCCAGCGATACCGGTTCGGGCAGGGGGTCGCGGGCCGGTGCGCAGAACGGCTCGCCGTCCGGGAACACCAGTTCCAGCTCCAGTGCGTTCAGGCTGCCTGCGGCCAGGGCCTGGCTGTCGAAGCGGACCTTGCCCACGCCCCATGCGTAGGGGTGCAGGGCCTGCGTCAGCGCGTGCAGGCGTGCCTCGTGGTAGGCGTCCTGCCGTTGGAAGTGCTGCGGCCTCAGGAAGAGTCCTTCCCCCCACAACACCTTCGCCGTCCCGTTTGCGTAAGCCACTGTTGCCTTCCCTGTGTTGTCCGTCCCTGCGCGTGCCTGCGCCGCCGCCGTGGTCAGCGCGAGTCGCGACGCGGCGCCTGACAGCGTACCGAAGCCAGGCTGTCCGCGTCACCCACCACGCGTGTCAGCAATGCGGCGCTGTCGGTACTGAGCGCGCAGGCGTGGATGCCCACGGTGACGCCGTCGCGCGCGGCATCGGCGCGGGTGGTGTCGAAGGCGAAGCGCCAGCGTCCTTCGGCCGGTGCGCGGAACAGTGCCACCACGCCCAGTACGGTGGCGCCCTCGGACATTTTTTCCTGCAGTTGCTGGCGCCCGCCCGGCGTCAGCACGACCTCCGTGGAGGACAGCAGGTCCGCGCCCAGCGCCGCCTGTTCGCCCGCGGCGTCGAGGAAACTCGTCAACGGTGCCTGCTCGAACCGCTGCAGGCTGCGCAGGTGGTAGATCTTCACGATCACCGCGCTCGCCCGACCGTCGGTGCCGGAATTCAGGTTGCCGCCGGCGAACAGGCGCAGGGGAATTTCCGGCGGCGCCTGCGGCTTGGCCTCGGCCAGGCCGGTGGCCTCGAGCGTCTTGCGTACGGCCTTGCCGACGGGATTGGTGGACGCGCAGCCGGCCGCCAGCACGGCCAGCAGCAACGGGGCGAACAGACGAAGGGCTTTCATGCGGCCTACCTTGGCGAACGACACGAAGCGGACGCCGCTCGCATCCGCAATCCCGGATGCGTGTCCCGATACCTGCAGGACTTTGCTTGACGTCGCGCGAGTGCTTGGACTATACCGTCGCCCACAGGGGGCTGTACACTCGCAATGGCAAGCAAGGGACTGCTTGATCGGGTCTTCCTTGCGCGCGCATGGCGAAGCGATTCCAAGGAATAGCATGGACGTTAGGAATGGACGGGCCGCATGGCGGCCTCTGTTTGCACTCGTGGCGCTGGCGATGCTCGCCGGTTGCGCCAGCACTCCCAGGAAGGCCCCGCCTCCGCCGTACGACGGGTTGATGTCGCGCGCGGAAGCCGACCTCACCAGCGGCCAGGTCACCCAGGCGCTGGAAACCTTCAACGACGCGGCCAAGGCCGATCCCACCCGCAAGGAACCCTGGGTGCGCATGGCGCAGCTGCAGTTCGACCGCGGCGAATACGCGCGCGCGATCGTCGCCGCCGAGGAAGTCCTGCAACGTGATCCGGACGACCTGGTCGCCGACGGCGTGCTCACGGTGGCCGGCTTTCGCATCGCCGAACAATCGTTGCAGCGGCTGCAGGGCCGTGGCGCGCTGGCCTCGGACACCGCGCGCCGGGAAGCCGAGCAACTGGCAGCCACGCTGCGCAAGACGATGGGCGATGCGGTGATCGCGCCGCCCAAGCCGGCGCCGGCCAAGCGCAAGGCCACCCCGCCGCGGCGTGCGCCTACGGCCGAGGACGGCAAGCCGGCCGCCCCGGCACCGGCCTCCTCCGATCCGTTCAAGAACCTGGGCAAGTAGGCCGGCAGGTCGCCGCCCCCACCGTTGCGGAGGAACAGACAGATGGGCAAGAAGGACAGCATCCAGAAGCGACTGCAGAAGGTCCGGCCGCCACGCGTGCAGCTGACCTACGACGTCGAGAAGGGCGACGCCATCGAGCAGAAGGAGCTGCCGTTCGTGGTCGGCGTGCTCGGCGATTTCAGCGGCAACCCCGAGCAGCCGCTGCCCAAGGTGAAGGACCGCAAGTTCGTCAACGTGGACCTGGACAATTTCGACGAGGTCATGGAAGGCATGGCGCCGCGCGCCACCTTCCGCGTGCCCAACCGCATCAGCGACGAAGGCGGGGAGTTCGGCGTGGAGCTGACCTTCCGTGGCATCGACGATTTCCGGCCGGAGGCGGTGGTGCAGCAGATCGAGCCGCTGCGCCGACTGCTCGAGTCGCGGACCAAGCTGGCCGACCTGCGCAACAAGCTGGCCGGCAACGAGAAGCTCGAGGACATCCTGAGCGAGGTGCTCAGCAATACCGAGCAGCTCAGGAAGCTGGGCCAGGAAACCCCGGAGGAATGACATGGCCGACCAGGCACTGAACGCCGCTCCCGCCGCGGACGCACCCGCCACCGAATCGACCAGCCTGCTCGACCAGATCGTCGAGCGCAGCAAGGTCGCCAAGTCCGAGAGCGAGCACCGCCGTGCCAAGGACCTGATCGCCGAGCTGGCGCGCGAGGTGATGGACGGCACCGTCGTCGTCTCCGACAACCTCAATCTCACCCTGGACGCGCGCATCGCCGAGCTCGACCGGATCATCTCCGAACAGCTCAGCGCGGTCATGCATGCCCCGGCGTTCCAGCAGCTGGAGAGCAGCTGGCGCGGCTTGCACTACCTGTGCCAGCAAAGCTCCACCGGCGGTACGCTCAAGATCAAGGTGATGAACGCGCCGAAGAAGGACCTGGTGCGGGACTTCAAGTCGGCCATCGACTTCGACCAGAGCGCATTGTTCAAGAAGGTCTACGAGGAGGAGTTCGGTACCTTCGGCGGCGCGCCCTTCGGGGCGTTGATCGGCGACTACTACATCGGTCGCCAGCCCGAGGACATGTACTTCGTCGAGCAGATGTCCCACGTCGCGGCCGCGGCCCACGCGCCCTTCATCAGCGCGGCGTCGGAGGACATGTTCGGGCTGGAGAGCTTCACCGAACTGGGCAAGCCGCGCGACCTGGCCAAGGTCTTCGACACGGTCGAATACGCCAAGTGGAAGTCGTTCCGCGACAGCGAGGACAGCCGTTATGTCGGCCTGACCATGCCCCGTTTCCTGGGGCGGTTGCCGTACAACCCCAAGGACGGCACCACGGTCGAGGGCTTCAACTACGTCGAGGACGTGGATGCCAGCGACCATGGCCGCTACCTGTGGTGCAACACCGCCTACGCGATGGGCGCGCGCCTCACCAGCGCCTTCGAGAACCACGGCTGGTGCGCGGCGATCCGCGGCGTGGAGGGCGGCGGCCTGGTCGAGGACCTGCCCACCCACACCTTCCGCACCGACGATGGCGAGGTCGCGCTCAAGTGTCCCACCGAGGTGGCGATCACTGATCGCCGCGAAAAGGAGCTCAGCGACCTGGGCTTCATTCCCCTGGTCCATTGCAAGAACACCGACTACGCCGCGTTCTTCGGCGCGCAGTCGGCGCAGAAGCCGAAGAAGTACAACACCGATGCGGCCAACGCCAACGCGATCCTGTCCGCGCAGCTGCAATACATCTTCGCGGTATCGCGCATCGCCCATTACCTGAAGGCGATGATGCGCGAGAAGATCGGCAGCTTCGCCTCGGTGCGCAACGTCGAGGATTTCCTCAACCGCTGGATCGCGCAGTACGTGCTGCTCGACGACAACGCCAACCAGGAGGCCAAGGCGCAGTACCCGTTGCGCGAGGCTTCCGTGCAGGTTTCGGAGGTTCCCGGCAAGCCGGGCGTCTACCGTGCCGTGGCCTTCATCCGGCCACATTTCCAGCTCGACGAGCTGTCTGTTTCGCTGCGCCTGGTCGCCGAACTGCCGGCGGCCGCCAACAAGTCGTAGCGATCCTTTGTTGTTTCCGCTGTGCGTCAACGGGACGGAGATCCCGGTGCTTGTTGTTGACGCATTGCCCGCAGGGGCAACCCCGGCGGATGCCGGTTGTCCGGCCCGCCTCATTCTCATGGAAGAACGGAACTTAGGAGACCAGATATGCAACACGCTTTCCTCACCATCGATACCATCAAGGGCGAGTCGCACGACGACAAGCACCGCGACTGGATCGAGATCAAGTCCTTCACCCAGGACGTGCTGCAGCCGCGCTCGGCCACCGCGTCCACCACCGGCGGCCAGACCGCGGCCCGCGTGAACCTGTCGCCGATCGAAGTGGTGAAGTCCATCGACCTGGCGAGCACGGCGCTGAGCCAGGCCTGCGCCAACGGCACCACGTTCCCGAAGGCCAAGGTCGAGTTCATGCGCGCGGACAAGGACGGCAACGCGATCAACTACTACCAGGTCGAGCTGCTGAACGTGCTCGTGCATCGCGTCACCACGACCGTGGACGAAGACGGCATGCCCCAGGAAGTGGTCCAGTTGAGCTTCGGCGCCATCAAGTGGACCTACAACCAGCAGAAGCCGGAAGGCGGCGTCGGAGGCAAGGCGGTGGCGCAGTGGAGCGCCACCAAGAACATTCCGAACTACACCGTCTGATCGACGTTGTCGTGCGATGGCGCTTCGGCGCCATCGCATCGAAGTCCGGGCGTCCTCCTGCGGTTGGCCGGATCCCGAAGATCCGCGATAGCGATGGCCGGATGAGAGCGTGATGAAAGGACTCGAACCCACCCTGCTCGAGAAGCTGTTCGACGACGATCCCAGGACCTCGGCCTTGCCGGCCTGGAGCGGGGCGTTGACGCTGGAGCAGATGAAGGAAACCGTCGCTCGCGACCTGGAGGGCCTGCTCAACACGCGCGCGGCCTACGACGTGCAGTCCCTGGCGGCATTCCCCGAGTGCCAGCACTCGCTGATGACGTACGGACTGGACGATTTCTCGGCGATGAGCCTGGCCAACGGCCAGGACCGCGCGCGCATCTGCCGCTCCCTGGAGGGCGCGATCGCCCGCCACGAACGCCGCCTGCGCGCGGTGCAGGTGTCGCTGGAGAGCAACTCCCTGCCCGGCGGCGGGCTGCACTTCACGATCCACGCGGTCCTGGACGTCTCCCCGACCCGGGAGCCGGTCAGCTTCGATGCCACGCTGCAGCCGTCCACGCTGCAGTACCAGGTCAGCCGCCTGCGACGGCAGGCCGCCTGATGCGCGAGCTGCTTCCCTACTACGAGCGCGAGCTCGGCTACCTGCGCCGCTACGGCCGCGAGTTCGCCGATCGCTATCCCAAGATCGCCGGGCGCCTGCAGCTGGCCGCCGAGGGCAGCCAGGATCCCCATGTCGAGCGACTGATCGAGGCGTTCGCCTTCCTCGGCGCGCGCATCTCCAAGCGCATCGAGGACGACTATCCCGAATTCACCGACGCGCTGCTGGAAGTGCTCTACCCGCACTACCTGCGGCCGTTTCCCTCGTGCTCGATCGCCCAGTTCGACATGACCGGCGCCGCCCGGCTGAGTGCGCCGCTGCGCATCCCCCGCGGCACGCCGCTGCAATCGCGGCCCGTCCGGGGCGTGCAGTGCCGGTTCCGTACCGTCTACGACGTGGTGCTGGGCAATGTCGGTGTCGCCGCTGCCGCGTATCGGCCCGTGGCCGAGCCGCCATTGGCGACCACGCTGGCGCCCGGCAGCGGCGGGCAGGTGTCGATGCGGTTCGATTTCGGCGGCGATCCACAGGCGCTCGCGCAGATGGACGGCACGCTGCGGTTGTTCGTGGACGGCGAGCCTTCGTTGCGGGCCGCGCTCCGCGATGCGCTCTCGCTCGACGTGCACGCCGCCTACGTCGAATGGGACGAGGACGGGCGCTGGCGTGCGCTGCCATCCTCGCCGCTGCGCCCGGTGGGCTTTAGCGAGGACGAGGCGCTGATCGACTACCCGGCGCGCTCGCATCCGGCCTATCGCCTGCTGACCGAATTCTTCGCCTATCCGGAGAAGTTCGGCTTCTTCGACCTCGACGTGGCGGTGGCGGCCGCCGGGGCACGTCGCGGCTTCACCCTCCACCTGGTGCTGCGCTCGGCCGCCGGCGAGCGTTCCAGCCGCGCCCTGGAGCCGCTGTCGGCCGACAACATCCGGCTTGGCTGCACGCCGGTGGCCAACCTGTTCGAACAGGTCGGCGAGCCCATCCGCGTCACCCACCGCCAGGTGGCCTATCCGGTGGTCGCCGACGCACGCCGCGCCTGGGCCTACGAGATCCATGCCATCGATTCCGTGCACCAGATCCGCCAGGGACCCCAGGGCGAGTCGATCCGCCAGTTCCGGCCGTTCTACTCGCTGCACCATGGCGAGGAGCCGGAGCGGGCGGGGCAGTACTGGATGGCGCGCCGCGACGAGGAGGTCGCCACACGCAGCCCTGGCCATGAGGTGGAGATAAGCTTCGTGGACCTGGAATTCGAGCCGGTGCAGCCGCAGGCCGACGTGGTCAGCGTGCGCCTGACCTGCAGCAACCGCGACCTGCCGGTACACCTGTCCTACGGTGCGCCGCAGGGCGACCTGGCCATGGAGGGCGGCACGCCCGCCAAGGCGATCCGCTTCCTGCGCAAGCCGAGTCCGCCGTGGCGGTTCCCGCACGGGCGCGGCGCGCAATGGCGCCTGGTCTCGCACTTGTCGCTCAACCAGCTGTCGCTGGCCAAGGGCGGCGTGGCGGCACTGAAGGAGATGTTGCGGCTCTACGAACTCGGCGACAGCAGCGTGACCACGCACATGATCGATGGCCTGGTGGACCTGCATGCCGAGGCCGCCACCGCGTGGTTGCCCGGTGCCCGCTTCGGCGCGGTGGTGCGTGGGGTGGAGATCCGCCTGGTGATCGACGAAGCCCATTTCGTCGGCACCGGCGTGGCCTGCTTCGCCCACGTGATGGACCGCTTCTTCGGCCTGTACGTCACGGCCAACAGTTTCACCCGGCTGGTGCTCGTATCGGCCGGCAATGGCAGGGAGATCGTCCGGTGTCCGGAACGAAGCGGCGACTCGATCCTGGTCTAGCCCGGCAACTGCTCGCGCATCCGGAGCGCTTCCAGTTCTTCCAGGCCATGCGCGTGCTGGAACGGCTGTACCGGCGCCAGCCGGGCTGGAAGAAGGGCGGCCTGGCCGGCTGGGTACGCTTCCGCAATTCGCTGTCGCTGGCCTTCCCGGCCAGCGAGCTGGATGCCGACGCCGACGTGCGTACGCGCCAGGGCGAGCGCGTGCGGCAGGCGGAAGACATGGACCGCGTGGTGGCGGAAGGCGAGCTCGGCCTGGTGGAGCTGACGCCGCATTTCATGGGCCTGCTGGGGGTCACCGGGGCCTTGCCGTTGCACTACACCGAGCTGTTGCACGAGCGCGAGGTGTTCCGCCGCGACCGTGGCGCACGTGCCTTCCTGGACATGTTCACCACGCGTGCGGTGACGCTGCACTACGAGGCGTGGAAGAAGCACCGCCTGGCGCTGCAGTACGAGCTGGACCGGCGCGAGCGCTTCATGCCGTTGCTGATGTCGCTGGCGGGGCTGGGTCCGGCGTCCACCCGCGACGCGCTGGTGGACGGGCACGGCGACGTGTTCGACCAGTCCGTGGCCTACTACGCCGGGGCGATCCGCCAGCGCCCGGTGTCGGCGACGATGCTGGCGCGCGTGCTGTCGGACCATTTCCGCGTCCCGTTCCGCATCGAGCAGTTCGTCGGCGCCTGGTATCCGTTGCCGCCCGCGCAGGCCACCCGTCTGGGGCAGGCCCAGGCACGGCTCGGGGTAAGCACCTTGGCCGGCGGACGCGTGTTCCAGCGCGACCTGCGCCTGCGCCTGTCCATCGGTCCGTTGCATCGCCGTGCGTTCGACGATTTCCTGCCTGGTGCATCGGGCGCGCGCGCCTTGCGCAAGTGGCTGGAACTGCTCGGCGATGCCGGCCTGGAATACGAGATCCGGCTCTGCCTGCGCCCGCAGGACGTGCCGGGCATGCGCATGTCCGCCGAGGCCGGGCCACGCCTGGGCTGGGACAGCTATCTCGGCTCGCGGCCGCAGACCCGTGCCCGCGACGATACGCGTTACCACATCCAATTCCTGCATTGACCGAGCGGCAAGGAGCGCGGCACGACGGCATGAGCATCAACCTGAAGACCCTGATCGGAAAACTCGACGACACCTGCCGCCGCGCGGCCGAGCGCGCCGCCAGCCTGTGCATGGCGCGCGGCCATTATGAAGTCGACCTGGAGCATCTGTTCCTGGCGCTGCTGGAGGAAGAGGACAACGACTTCACCCTGGTCGTGCGCCGCGGCGGCGTCCAGCCGGAGGAATTGCGGCGCGACCTGGAGGCCGAGATCGGCCGCTTCCGTAGCGGCAATGCGCGTACCCCGGTGTTCTCCCCGCACCTGCCCGCGTTGTTCGAGCACGCCTGGCTGATCGCATCGCTGGACTCGCATGCGCCGAGGATCCGCAGCGGCCACCTGCTGCTCGCTCTGCTGGCCGATGCCGAGCTGGCCCAGTTGGCCCGTCGCGGCTCGGCGGCATTCGCGCGGCTGAAGACCGATGAACTCAAGCACGATTTCGATCGTCTTACGCACGGTTCCGTCGAGGCACGGCCGGGCGATCGCACCGATGCCGGAGAAGCCGACGCTGGCGCCGACCCGGCTTCCGCGCCCGGGCCGGCACGCACGCCGGCGCTGGACCAGTTCACCCACGACCTCACCGCACGCGCGCGGGAGGGCCGGATCGATCCGGTCATCGGCCGCGATGGCGAGATCCGCCAGGTCATCGACGTGCTGATGCGGCGGCGCCAGAACAACCCGATCCTCACCGGCGAAGCCGGCGTGGGCAAGACGGCGGTGGTGGAAGGCCTGGCGTTGCGCATCGCCGCCGGGGAGGTGCCGCAGGTACTGCAGGGCGTGGCGCTGCACGTGCTCGACCTGGGACTGCTGCAGGCCGGCGCCAGCGTCAAGGGCGAGTTCGAGAACCGCCTGAAGAACGTGATCGACGAGGTCAAGAAGAGCCCGCACCCGATCATTCTGTTCATCGACGAGGCCCACACGATGATCGGTGCCGGCGGTACTGCCGGACAGAACGACGCGGCCAACCTGCTCAAACCGGCGCTGGCACGGGGCGAACTGCGCACCATCGCCGCCACCACCTGGAGCGAATACAAGAAGTACTTCGAGAAGGACGCCGCGCTCGCCCGCCGCTTCCAGGTGGTCAAGGTGGACGAGCCCAGCGAGCCGCTGGCCGCGGCCATGCTGCGCGGCATGGTGCCGTTGATGGAACGGCACTTCGGCATCCGCGTGCTCGACGAGGCGGTCACCGAGGCGGTGCGCCTGTCGCATCGCTACATCAGCGGCCGCCAGTTGCCGGACAAGGCGGTGAGCGTGCTCGATACGGCCTGTGCCAGGGTGGCCCTGGGACGCAGCGCCACGCCCGCGCTGATCGAGGAGGCCGGCAAGCGGCTGGAGCGGATCGATGCCGAGCTGGCCGCGCTGGGCCGCGAGACGGCCGGCGGCGCACGCGGGCACGGGGAACGCATCGCCGAGCTTCAGGCCGAACGTGCGGTCGTGCAGGCACGGCTGGAAACGGACCAGGAACGCCTGGAGCGCGAGCGGGGACTGGCCGACCGGATATTCGCCCTGCGCGCCCGCATGGAGCAGGCCGCCGATGGTGCGCCCGCCCTGGACGCCCCCGAAGCATCGGCCAAGGGCAAGGGACGCCGCTCGCGCGCGGAGGCGGCCGCTTCGGCCGAACAGCAGGAACTGGATGCCCTGCTCGGCGAACTGCATGCACTGCAGGGGGAGTCGCCGATGGTGCCGCTGCAGGTGGACGGCACCGTGGTGGCCGAGATCGTCTCGGCCTGGACCGGCATCCCGCTGGGGCGCATGGTAAAGGACGAGCTGCGCGTGGTGCGCCAGCTGCGCGACCTGCTCGCCGAGCGCGTGGTCGGCCAGGCCCACGCGCTGGAAGCCATCGCCCAGCGCGTGCGTACCGCGGCCGCGCGCCTGGAGGACCCCAACAAGCCGCGCGGGGTATTCATGTTCGTCGGCCCCTCCGGCGTGGGCAAGACCGAGACCGCGCTGGCGCTGGCCGACATTCTCTACGGCGGCGAGCGCAAGCTGGTCACCATCAACATGAGCGAGTACCAGGAGGCGCACAGCGTCTCCGGGCTCAAGGGATCCCCGCCCGGCTACGTCGGCTATGGCGAGGGCGGGGTGCTGACCGAGGCGGTGCGGCGCAATCCCTACAGCGTGGTGCTGCTGGACGAAGTCGAGAAGGCCCATCCGGACGTGCTGGAGATGTTCTTCCAGGTATTCGACAAGGGCGTGATGGACGATGCCGAAGGCCGCGAGATCGATTTCCGCAATACGCTGATCATCCTCACCTCCAACGTCGGCTCGGCACAGATCATGCAGGCGTGCCTGAACAAGCCGGCCGCGGAACTGCCTTCGCCCGACGACCTGGCCGAAAGCCTGCGCCCGGTGCTGGCGCGCAGCTTCAAGCCGGCGTTCCTCGGGCGCATGAAGGTGGTGCCCTACTACCCCATCGGCGACGACGTGCTGGCCGCGATCATCGACCTCAAGCTCGGGCGCATCCGCGATCGCGTGGCCGCCAACCACAAGGCCAGGTTCCAGTGGGACGACGCCCTGGTGGAGGCGGTGCTGGCGCGATGCACCGAGGTGGATTCGGGGGCACGCAACGTCGACCACATCCTCAACGGCACGCTGCTGCCGGAGATCGCCGAATCGGTGCTGGCGCGCATGGCCGAAGGCAGCGGCATCGGCTCGATCAAGGCCACCGTCGGCAAAACCGGAGGTTTCCGATACAAGATCGCCTGACTTTGAGGTAGAAGTAGCCCCTACAGTCGAAACGACAAGGAGAGTGCCATGGATTTCTACGGATACGACCGTGCGGCCGCCACCGCCCGCTGCGCCAGCCTCGCGCATGGACAGCCCGGCAGCAAGGCGGACCGGCTGTGCACCTGGAACCGCGTACGTCCCGAACACGTGGTCCAGCTGCTGCAGGAAGCGTCGGCCGAGGCCCGCGCCGAGGCCCGCAGCCTGGCCGGGCTCATCTCGCGCACGCCCTGGCGCATCCAGGTGCAGGCGCCGGTGGCCGGCAAGGCCAACCAGCTGGTGAGCAACGTGCGCGAGATCGCGCTGTCGGCAGCGGGCCGCGAGTATCGCCTGCAGTGCACCCAGACGCCTTTCCTCCGGCTCGAGCGCATCGTCCAGGTGGGTTGAGTCCCGTGCGGCCCGGCATTTCCGGCCGCTTCCATCGCAGGGAGCGCGAACAATGAATCCGGTCGATACGGTCCTGTCGTGCCTGCGGGCGCTGCCGTCCCAGCAGGGGCGATCGATGCGGCTGCATACGTCGTTGGGCGGCGAACGGTTGGCGGTCGAGACCCTGTCCGGGCTGGAGCAGGTCGATGGTGCTGGCTTCCGCCTGGTGCTGACGGCGCTGTCGGCGGAGGCGGGCCTGGACCTGGACGCACTGCTCGGCCGTCCCGCACTGTTGCAGCTGCTCACCGCCGATGCGGGCCTGCGGCCGTTCCACGGCCAAGTCACCTCCGCCGAGCTGGTCGGCAGCAATGGTGGCCTGGCGCGCTACCGGTTGGTCCTGGAGCCCTGGCTGTCGTTGCTGGGGCAGCGCGTGGACAGCTACGCATTCCAGGACATGAGCGTGGTGGAGATCGTCGAGAACGTGTTCTCCGACTATGCCGGCCTGGGCACGCTCGCGCCGCGGTGGCGCTGGGACCTGGCGGATGCGTCCGTGTACCGCAAGCGCAGCCTGTGCACCCAGTACCAGGAAAGCGATCTGGCGTTCGTGCAGCGCCTGCTGGCCGAGGAGGGCATCGCCTACTGGTTCGAGCACCGGGGCGAGGCGGACAGCGACGGCTTGGGCGAACACGTCCTGGTGCTGGCCGACCACGCACCGGCGTGGCACGAACTGGGGACGGTCCGCTTCCATCGTGCGGATGCCACCGAACGATCCGATGGCGTGCAGGGCTGGCAGGATGCGCGGCGCTGGCGCACCGGCCAGGTGCTGCGTGCGAGCTGGGACTATCGCAGCCTGGAACTGGGGCTGGCGCAATCCAGCGCACCGATGGCGGGCCTGATGTCGGCCGAGGACGTGGACATGGGCGCGCCGTATGGCTGGCCCGATACCGCCAGCGGCGAGCGCCTGGCGCGTCGGCACCTGGAGGCCCTGCAGGTGCCGGCGCATACCGTGCAGGGACAGGGCTCGTGGCGGCAACTGGCGGCCGGCGGCCGCTTCGTGCTGACCCAGCACCCGCAGGCCGGGAACGACGGCTACGCCTGCCTGCAGGTGTGGCACCGTGCCCGCAACAACCTCGGCGCCGAGGTGTTCGATGCGCTGGAACAGGCGCTGGGTGCCGTTGCCGCGCCCGGCCTCGCGCTGCCTGCCACGCTGGCCGGCCATGCATGCATCGCGGACGAATCCTGGCCGGAGGTCTACCAGAATCGTTTCGTGGCACTGCCGGTATCGGTGGCCTATCGCCCAAGGACCGAGGACGACCGTGGCGTGCGCCTGCATCCCCGGCCCACGGTGGCAGGCACCCAGAGCGTGATCGTGGTCAGCGATGGCGAACCGGCCCTGGCCGATCGCGACCATCGCATCAAGGTGCAGTTCCCCTGGCAGCGCGGCGCCGACGCCAGCAGCGGGCAGGCGCATCCAGCAGGCGAGGACAACGCTCCCGGTCTCGGCAGCGCCTGGACCTGGGTCCGGGTGGCCACGTCGTGGGCCGGCGACAACTGGGGCGGGGTGATGCTGCCGCGCAAGGGCCAGGAAGTGCTGGTGGCGTTCCTGGAGGGCGACATCGACCGGCCGGTGGTGGTGGGCAGCGTCTACAACGGCCGCGGCCAGGCCGATGCGGCGCACAACCAGGTCGGCGGCGGTGGTGCCGGGGCCACCGGCAACGCGCCGTCGTGGTTCGACGGCAACGAGCATGCCGCGGTATTCACCGGGTTCAAGAGCCAGGCGCTGGCGCACAGCCAGGACGGCAGCGGCGGCTACCAGCAGCTGCGGCTGGACGACACCCCGGGACAGGGCCGCGCGCAGCTGTCGACCACGCAGCAGCAGAGCGCGCTGACGCTGGGCCACCTGAAAGGCGGCCAGGACAACGTGCGCGAGGGCGAGCGCGGCTACGGCACGGAACTGTCCACGCAGGCACGCGGTAGCGTGCGCGCCGGCCAAGGCCTGCTGCTGAGCAGCGAGCCCGGCCACCAGCAGCTCAGCGCCGAGCAGGCGCAGGCGCAGCTGGCCGAGGGCCAGCAGCTGCTGCAGGCGCTGGCCGCGGCCGCGCGCGGGCAGCAGGCGCAGCTGCCCGAGGAGCCGCAGGCGTTGCCGGCCGATACCTCATGGACGGCGCTGCACGGCAGCCTGCAGGCGACGCAGCAGGGCAGCGCGGCCGGCGCGATCGCCGGCGGCGACGGCCAGGCGCCGGGCTGGAGCGCGCCGGTACTGCTGGGCAGCGGCCAGGCCGGGGTGATGAGCCTGACCCCAGCCGACCAGGGCTGGGTATCGGGCACGCAGACGGTACTGACCGCGGGCACCGCGCTGAACTGGCTGAGCCAGGGCCAGCTGACCCTGGCGGTGGCGGGCGGGCTGGTGCTCTACACCCAGGGCAGCGAAGCGGCCAGCGGCAGCCCGACCCAGGAGCGCGGCATCGCCCTGCACGCCGCGCAGGGCAAGGTCAGCGCACGCGCGCACCGCAACGCAGCCAAGCTGGCGGCGAAGACCAACGTGAGGATTGCCAGCACGGAGGCCGGCGTGGAGATCGCCGCGCCGAACAGGCACCTGCTGGCCGCCGCGGCCGGCGCCTACATCCGCATCGAGGGCGGCAACATCGAGCTGGGCGCGCCGGGGACGGTCGAGTTCAAGGCGACGAGGAAAGAACTGACCGGGCCGAAAAGTGCCTCGATGGAACTGCCACCCCTGCCTGAAAGCGATTTTTGTATCCCATGCTTCATTCAGGCGGCAAGGGCGGGAGGGGCGCTGGTCCCGGCATGAGCGGCTCGCGCACACTGACGGGATTCATCCTGTTCGACAGCGCGATCGTGCCGTTGGACCGCATCGTGTCGATCATCGATGACGGGTATCCGGGCCATTGCCTCTATGCCGATTGGGGGGAGGAGGCGAAAAGCGTCTCGCCCTGGCTGCTGGCCCCGTCGTCCCGGGTTGCCGAACTCGTCAGGGACCTGCGTGAGGGCGGGCAACACGCGCATGGCGTGTCGCGACTGGCGACGTCGGCATCGGCCGATGCGATCGTTCTGCACCTGCGCAGGTTGCAGACAATGTTTGCGGACCGGAAACGATATTACCTGCGATACGCCGATGCACGCGCGTTCTCCGATCTTTGGAGCGTTCTGGACCCGGCGCAGCGCCGTGCGCTGCTCGGCCCGATCGCGGCATGGGAAGCCAGCGCTGCCGGCGAATCCAGCCGGTACATTGATCCGGACGATGGCCGGACGTTGGCCCAATCCGTCACGTTGCCCCTGCGGCTGTCATCCCGCCAGTTCGGCGAACTGCTGCGGGCACAGCGCGATACGCAGAGATGGTCGATATGGCTGAAAACGCAGCCGCAACTGTGCGAAGGATACTCGCCGGCGGAACTGCGCAAACTGTCCCGCCTGACGGGTGAATGGCTGCGCGCGCAGGGTGCGCTGCCTGAACGGGTGGTGCAGGCGGTCGGCGTGGCGGTGCTGCGCAGCGGAGGGGAAGTCCTGGGCCATCCGGAATTTGCCGACAAGGCGCGGCACGGTGCCGTCGGCGATCCTGTCCCCCGAAAGCATCCGCGGCCATGTCCGCCGGATACGCACTGCGACAAACAATGGACGGAGGTCAAGGAGCCATGATCGATCACGAAGGGGAATGCCGTCGCACGATCCGCTGGCTCTTGTTGTCGCTGCTGGTCGTTGTCGGTGGCGGCTGCAAGGCGCAGGAGGAAAAGATCGGTGTGGGCATCACCGGGCTGGACCATCTGGCCGATCACCTGAGCGTGCAGGAATTCTCGGTGGACGGCTATAGGGCTGGGCGCGCCGGAGGAGGGGGTGGAACGGTCTGCTGCGCGATGCTGCCGGCCAAGTGGCGCCCGGGCTTGAGCGTCCGCGTGGACTGGCTGGAGCAGAACTGGCGTGATTGCAGTTATAGGGAACGGCATCGGCAGGTGCCAGTGGAAAGGTACGACGAGATTGGAACGTTGTGGGTCCATTTTCTGACGAATGGCAATGTTCGCGTGATTGTGTCGAATCCCGGGCCGGGAAATCCCGACTATCCCGGTCCACATGATCCGATTCCGCGGAAGAACCCTTGGCATGTTTATCCGGCAGACGCGCACTGCAACAAACAATGGACGGAGGTCAAGGAGCCATGATCGATCACGAAGGGGAATGCCGTCGCACGATCCGCTGGCTCTTGTTGTCGCTGCTGGTCGTTGTCGGTGGCGGCTGCAAGGCGCAGGAGGAAAAGATTGGCGTGGGCATCACCGGGATCGATCATCTGGCCGACCATCTGAGCGTGCAGGAATTCTCGGTGGACGGCTATAGGGCCGGGCGCGCCGGAGGAGGGGGTGGAACGGTCTGCTGCGCGATGCTGCCGGCCAAGTGGCGCCCGGGCTTGAGCGTGGAGATACGCTGGAACGTGACCAACTGGCGTGACTGCGACGGTCAGGAGTTCGTGCGGCAGGTGCCGGTGGAAAAATACGACGAGATTGGAACGTTGTGGGTGCATTTTTTGACGAATGGCAATGTTCGCGTGATTGTGTCGAATCCGGGTCCGGGGAATCCTAAGTACATGGGTCCACATGATTCGATTCCGCGGAAGCGTCCGTGGCAGGAATACTCGCTGGACGAGAGTTGCAAGCGCAAGGAAGAGCTGGAGAAGAAGTCATGATCGATCACAAAGGCAAATGCCGTCGCACGATCCGCTGGCTCTTGTTGTCGCTGCTGGTCGTTGTCGGTGGCGGCTGCAAGGCGCAGGAGGAAAAGATCGGTGTGGGCATCACCGGGCTGGACCATCTGGCCGACCATCTGAGCGTGCAGGAATTCTCGGTGGACGGCTATAGGGCTGGGCGCGCCGGAGGAGGGGGTGGAACGGTCTGCTGCGCGATGCTGCCGGCCAAGTGGCGCCCGGGCTTGAGCGTGGAGATACGCTGGAACGTGACCAACTGGCGTGACTGCGACGGTCAGGAGTTCGTGCGGCAGGTGCCGGTGGATCGGTATGAAGAAGCTGGACATCTGTGGATACATTTTCTTGCGAATGATTCGATCCGAGTCGTGTCTTCCGGGCTGTATGCGCCGGAAAGTCCGAGCTATCCCGGTCCACATGATCCGATTCCGCGGAAGCGTCCGTGGCAGGAATACTCGCTGGACGAGAGTTGCAAGCGCAAGGAAGAGCTGGAGAAGAAGTCATGAGCGGGCAGGAAGGCAACGGCTACAGCACGGCGATGTCGCCGGCCAGCGACAGCATCCCCACGCTGGACGTGGTGCAGGTAGTGGCTGCAACCTGTCGGCCGGAAATGTGCGAAATGCCATTGCATATTGGCCTTTTCTTCGATGGTACGGGCAATAATTACAGTTGGGTGGAATCAGGGGCGACAGGCACGCAAGAAGACCGGAAGAAGGACAGCAATGTCTATCGTCTGTATTGGGCGTACCCGCAGGAGAATCTGGATGGCTACTATCCGATGTACATTCCCGGAGTGGGAACGCCGTTTCCCCAGATCGGTGAAGAGAGCGACAGTTCCACAGGCATGGGCTTTGGCGCCGGCGGCGACGGCCGGATTAACTACGGGTTGCTGCATGTGCTCAATTCCGTGCATCGTGCTGTTGCCAGAAATTTGCCGGTGTTCCAGCCGGATACCATCATGGCCCTGTGCCGCAATGGCAAGCGGCAGTACAACCCCCGCCTTGGCTACGCACCCCTGAAGGGTTCCGGTGATGCCGCCGCCTTGCAGAAGGTGGGCATGGGGACCAGCGGCGGTCTTCTGCGCGGTGGCGGCGTCGGCGACCGCCAGCGCATCGAGTTCCTGACGCAATGGGCCGGCAAGATCGCCGAACGTGTCAACGATCCCAAGACCAAGCCGAAGCTGACCGAAATCTTCATCGACGTGTTCGGCTTCTCGCGTGGCGCGGCGGAGGCGCGGGTGTTCTGCAACTGGCTGCTGCAGATCATGCAGGGCGGCAAGCTGTGCGGCGTGAAGGCGACGATCCGTTTCCTGGGCATCTTCGACACCGTGGCGTCGGTGGGCATACCGCTGTCGACGCCGATGGTGGGCGGTTGGACGGACGGGCACCTGGACTGGGCGAAGGCGGAATTCCTGCGGATCGATTCGCGGGTGGAGAACTGTGTCCACCACATCGCGATGCACGAGAACCGCGCGTCGTTCCCGCTGGACTACGTACAGGCACCGGGCAGCACCACGCTGCCGGGCAACTGTCGGCAGTATGCGTTTCCCGGCATGCACTCGGACGTGGGCGGCGGCTATACCCCGGACGATCAGGGCCGGGGATATGGGAAACTGGACAGCAGGAAGCTATCGCAGATTCCGCTCAACTATATGTACCGGGCGGCGGAGGCGGCGGGCGTGCCGTTGGACAAGGAGTCGGCGAAACTGAGAACTGCGACGGAGGAGAGCGTCGATCCGTTTGAAATCCATCCCGACCTGCAGGCTGCCTACGACGCCTTTATCGCGGCGCAGCCCGCACAGGGCAGCCAGCGTGCATGGCTGCTGCCCTACCTCGCATGGCGCTATCAGGTCCGTGACACGTATGCGCGGTTGCCGTGGCGCAATCATGCATCTGCCGGGGATGTGGCCGATCTGGAAGGGGCCAATGCGACGCTGTTGCGCGATATCGCGGCGCTCGATGGCACGGATACTTTCGGCGAGAAGGTATGGGACTCCGTGCTGGACATGTCGCCGTTGACGAGTCCCCTCAGCCACACGCGTGACCTGTCGAAACTGGCGCCGGAGGCGCGCGAGGTGCTCAAGGCGATTCGTGAGCAACGGCCGGTTTCGCCGGCGGAGGCGCGCATGTTCGGAGAGTTCGCGCACGACTCTTACGCGGGATTCAAGCCGTTCGACGGCTACATTCTCGGCTTCATTCCCATTCCCGGCACATGGGAGCCGGAAGGCTATTTGCGCTATCGCCGGTGGTATGCGGGCGACGACAAGCAAATGGCGCAGAACCAGCAGACGTCGCAATCGGAGGAAATGGTGGCTTGAGCAGCAAGCCGCCCTGGAAAAATGGGAGGCGAGTTCAACTCTGATTCGCAACACGCTTGAATTCCTCGGCAAACACGTCGAGGGGCGTCTTGAATCCTAGGGTCTTGCGTAGTCGCGTGTTCAGTCGCTGCTCGACCCATCGCAATTGTTCATCGGTGATGGCCGCGAAGTCCATGCGTCTCTGCAAGTACTGCCGGGTCAGTCCGTTGGCGTTCTCGTTGCTGCCGCGCTGCCAGGCGGAGTACGGATCCGCGAAATAGACATCCGCCTGCAAGGCAGCAGCGATGGTCTGGTGGTCTGCGAATTCCTTGCCGTTGTCGGCGGTCAGCGTATGCACGCCATCGCGCACGCGACCGAGCCTGCCGACGATGGCACGCATCACGTTGTCAGCCGTGCAGTCGGGTGATCTGGCCAGCAGGTGGAGCCGGGAGCGACGTTCGGTCATGGTCACCAACACGGCCTTGCCATGGGAGGCGTGCATCGAGTCGATTTCCCAGTCGCCCAGGCGCGAGCGTGGCTCGACCACCGTAGGCCGCTCACGCCAGTTGCGCCGGTGCCGCAACTGCCCCCGGCCCATCCCGCATCCCGCGCCTGCGGCGCTGACGACGCCGCCGCCGCAAGGTCTTGAACAGGCTGCCGCCGCGCCGTTGCTCGGCGTAGATGTGCTGGTAGATCCATTCGTGGCTGGCCAATCCAGTGACGCCAGCCACCTGCTCGGGACTCCAGTCCTCGCGCAGGCACGCTTCGATCTGCGCGATGCGCTCCGGACCCATCCGTCTGCGACGGCTGGCCTGTGTGCGGCGACGCTCACTGATCCGCTGTGCCTGAGCCGGATCGTAACGTCGACCAGCGCAGTTGCGCCGCAGCTCACGGCTGATCGTGCTGGGCGCGCGACTCAGGGCAAAGGCGATGCCGCGCAGCGAGCAGCCGGCTTCGTGAAGAGCGTGGATGCGATATCGTTCGTGCTGGTTCAGGCGGCCATTGGCCATGGGCAACTCCACTTGGCGGTGAAGCTGCTCAGGTCAGGTCGCCTGGGCCTCTTCACAACCTCGGGTGTTGCGATCGAGAGTTGAATCCGCCCATAGAATCATGCCCACACCCTTGATTCCCCAGGAGATCCACCTACTCGAACGATACAGCTCGTTGGAATACTTTGGGCTGATGCGGGATGCGTGGGAAGCCATGGTCAGGCATTGCGAGGATTGTCTGCAGAGGTTCATGCGCAACCTGCCGGCAGACTACCGCCGTCGCCCACAGCCTTTGCAGCCGGACGTCGTTTGGGGCGAACTGGTCATCAGGAACTTCCGGGATACGATGCTTGATCTGTTTGATTCCTACATAGAACTTTCCCATGGCGATGCCAATGCACTTCCTGATTAGCACGATCTTTCAGCGCAGTCGCAAGTGGTGAGAGCGTTACGCAGCATGTTGGGGTCATCGCTCTCGGGAGATCAGAAGATGGCCATGAACCGTGTGCAGTTCCAGCCGGGCCTGTCGTTGCCGGCGTTCCTCAAGCGCTATGGCAGCGAGCGCCAGTGCGAGCAGGCGCTGGAGGCCTCGCGCTGGCCGCATGGCTTCGTCTGTCCTCGTTGCGCCGGTACGGCGCACAGCCGGTTCCAGCGTCACGGTGCCACGTACTGGCAGTGCACGGCCTGCCACCGCCAGACCAGCCTGCGCTCGGGTACGGTGATGGACAACAGCAAGCTGCCGCTGCGGACCTGGCTGCTGGGCATGTACCTGCTGGGCCAGAGCAAGACCAACCTGTCGGCGCTGGAGCTGATGCGGCACCTGGGCGTGAGCTACCCGGCGGCGTGGCGGATGAAGCACAAGCTGATGCAGGCGATGGCCGAGCGCGAGGCGGGCCGCAAGCTGGGCGGGATCGTGCAACTGGACGATGCCTACCTGGGTGGGGAACGCAACGGCGGCAAGGCCGGCCGTGGCTCGGAGAACAAGCGCCCTTTCGTGATCGCCGTGGAGACCACTGACGACGGTCGCCCACGGCACGCAGCGATCGACCTGGTGCCGGGTTTCACCAAGGCGGCCCTGTCGGACTGGATCGGGCAGCGCTTGCATCCGGGATCGGATGTCTACAGCGACGGACTGGGCGCGTTTCGGGCGCTGGAAGCCGAGCATGCGCACACCGTCATCGAAGGCCATGGCCGCGGCCGCTGTAAGGAAGAGAACGCCCGTTGGGTCAATGTCGTGCTGTCCAACCTCAAGCGCTCGCTGGACGGGGCGTATCACGCCTTCAAGTTCGCCAAGTACGCCCAGCGCTACCTGGCCGAGACGATGTGGCGGTTCAACCGTCGCTTCGACCTGACTCGGCTGGTGCCGAGTCTTTTGGCCACGGCGGCTACTGCAAAGCCTTGGCCGGAGAGAACGTTGCGCGATGTGCCGCTGTTCTCGACTGAAAGTGCGTGCTAATCAGGATGCACTTAATTCGGCCCACCGCGTGGTCAATGACGTTCGGGGGCAACGGGAGTTCTCGACGGCATGGTTCGATGAGGTCGAAGCGGGAGCGGAAGACAAGTTCTACGAATTGCGTTCGAGGGCGAATCGCTATGCGGCGAACATATGGCCAACTTCCGGTGCTTATTGGGCAAAAGGAGAACTGTCGTACGACTATGACGTTGACGCCCGTGGTCCCTTGCCGGATGTTCGGTGGCCTAGGTACCAACTGAATGCGGGTGTCACTGTAAAAACTGACGATTCCGTCCCGCAGACAGGCATCTATCTTCCGCTGGTCGACGACAGCTGCGCGCAGTTCCTTATCGCGGGCGAGCCTGCAGACAAGGCCAATGTTGGCTATGACCCCGAAACCATGCAGAACGTGAGTCGTGAATTCACGCAGTGGATTCTGGTCGAACGCGTACCCGGTGAGTTCGTTGACGACCCGCTGGCCGATCTGCTTCGGGGGGACCTCGCTTCGGGTCGTGTCGAGCGCGTGCCTGCGAGCCAGCCTTGTCCTGTTGCCGGTTGGTGGTACACCCCGGCCGAGATCGATTCGCGGCGCTGGTTCAAGGAAGGCGAATTGTTCCCGGAGATCGAAGGCAGCGACTACGGCGACACCTTCTGGCTGCGGTCGCCGGGATAGCGGGCGTTCCATGACGGCATGGATGGCCCCAGGCGACTGATGCCTGGAGGAACCGTCGGCAGGGCGAGCTGGAAGATCCGTTGCTCCGGCCAAGGCAGGCGAGGCTGCTTGATCCAATGGATCTTCGGCCGGGTGACTCGCATGTTTCCGGGAGAGCGTCCTCGCTCGAAGGCCAGTGCCCTTGTGGAAGGAACAGTGGGCGCCGTAGCTCCTGCCTCGGCTGGTGTCGCCGGCCACGGCGCGGATGGAGCCCACCAGCTGTTCCAGCGACACGTCCTTGAGCAGGTAGCCCTTGGCGCCGGCCTTGAGCCCGGCCAGCACCAGCTGGTCGTCGTCGAAGGTGGTCAGGATAATGGTCGGGGGCAGCTGGCCGGCGCGGGCGAGGGTCTGCAGCGCCTCCAGCCCGGACATCACCGGCATGCGCATGTCCATCAGCACCACGTCCGGGTGCAGGGTCGGGATCAGTGTGCGGAGAACTGTCCAGTGTCGATTTCATCCCGGCGTGATGTAGTTGAACGCTGTGCAAGTGCAGCACGCGTGCAGTCTGGATCCTCACTCGCCACGCATGTGGCGCTCGGTAGGTTGGGGTCACATCCACGATCCAGGAGCCTCCCATGAACCGCAAGACGCCCATGACCAAGACCCCCGTGATTGCCGCCGCCCTCGTGCTCGCGTTGGCCGCGGTACCTGCCTTCGCCCAGCATCATGCCCATGCGGCGGATGCGCCCAGTGCCAAGTCCGATCAGCCCGCCAAGGACACCTGGATCACCACCAAGGTGAAATCGGAGCTGGTGACCAGCGACGGGGTGCCGAGCACCGAGATCTCCGTGGACACCAAGAACGGGGTCGTCTGGCTCAGCGGCGACGTGCAGACGGAGGCGGAGCGGGACCGTGCTGTCGCCAAGGCCAAGGCAGTGAAAGGCGTGAAATCCGTCGATGCTTCCAAGCTGACGGTTGCCGGCAAGTAATCCCGGCCAAGGCTGTCGCCGCCCATCCGTCCGAAGACCCTGGCCTGTTGTGGCCGGGGTCTTTTGCATTGAGGGTTTCCCGCTTGTCCCGGGGATGCCCGACAGCGCAATACCCTGCCGTTGCGCGAATCGGGCGATGCCTCGCTGCCAGTGGCATGGGCTCTCGGGCGACAGCGGAAGATCAGCGCCTGCCCGACCCGGGGCCGTCGGCGATGCGTGCTCGCGGAACGGGCCATCGCAACAGGGGCGTACAGCGGCGGACCGATGATGCAGGCGAGCCGTAGGCATGGGAGACGGCAATGCCGGAGAAGGTAGGTGCTACCCGGCTCGACCCGCGTGCAATGACGAACGTGTGCATCAAGGCTGGCCCTCCCAGGGCGCCAACGCCCCGCTCTGGCGGCCTACATGTGTGAGGTTCGTTGTGCCATCGGAGTCCCGCTTTCCTGATGGCGGAGGCGGAAGCGCGAGCTCCGAAACGTGTCCCGGATGCTTCAGGTCTCCCTGGGGACCGGCGGGCCACGCCAGGTCACCGGCGATCGGTGCGGGCGAGGGCAATGGCGTCTTCGAGCAATGCCAGGTCACGGCCCGGAAAGACTCTGCCGGCTTCGACGAGGCATGCAGGGGAGGGTGAAAGAGCATGGTGCCGGGCACGCCGCAACGGGTTTGCCGGCGGTCCGTCCCCTGCCGCCGATCGCCTACACTCCACCGCCATGACAGACAACGGGGAGGCGCCATGAAACGATTGACCCTGGGCATCGCAGCGATGTCCCTTTCGGCCGCGCTGGTCGCGGCGCCATCGGCGCCCACGTTCGATGGCGCGCGCATCTCGCGCGACGTGCAGGTGCTGGCCTCGGATGCCTACGAAGGGCGCGGCCCTGCCACGGCGGGCGAGGAGAAGACCGTCGCCTACCTGGCGCAGCAGTTCGCGGCGGCAGGGCTGCAACCGGGCGGCGACCTGCAGGCCGATGGCAGCCGGCTGTGGACCCAGGCGGTCCCGCTGCAGCGGGCCGACATCGTCGGCACGCCGTCGCTGTCCGTGGATGTGCGCGGAAGGCCGGTGGAGCTGGCGCAGGGCAGGCAGATCGCGGTACGCGCGTCGATGGACGGGTCCACGCAGGTGGACATCCGTAACGCGCCGCTGGTGTTCGTCGGCTACGGCGTCAAGGCACCGGAGCGGAACTGGGACGATTTCAAGGGCGTGGATCTGAAGGGCAAGATCGCCGTGGTGCTGGTCAACGATCCGGACTTCGAGACCGGGGTGGGCGATTTCGACGGCAAGGGCATGACCTGGTACGGACGCTGGCCCTACAAGTACGAGGAAGGTGCGCGCCAGGGGGCGCTCGGCGTGCTGGTGGTGCACGAGACCGCGCCGGCATCCTACGGCTGGGACACCGTGGCCAGTTCCAATACCAACACCATGTTCGACGTGGTCCGCGACGATCCGGCGGCGGTGCATCCGAAGGTGGAGGGCTGGATCCAGCGCGATCTCGCCGTGCAACTGTTCGAGGATGCCGGCCTGGACTTCGATGCGCTCAAGAAGCAGGCCCAGACCCGCGGCTTCAGGCCGGTGGCACTGAAGGGCGAGGGTTTCAACGCGCGCTTCGCGGTCAAGCGCGACGTGATCACCTCGCACAATGTCGTGGCGCGCCTGCCGGGCAGCAAGTACCCGGACGAGACGCTGATCTACAGCGCCCACTGGGACCACCTCGGCATCGGCAAGCCGGACGCCAAGGGCGACACCATCTTCAACGGTGCGCTGGACAACGCCAGCGGCACCGCCGCGCTGCTGGAGCTGGCGCGCGGGTTCGCCGCCGGCCCGAGGCCGGAGCGCTCGGTGGTGTTCCTGGCGGTGACCGCCGAGGAGAAGGGCCTGCTCGGTTCGGAGTACTACGCCAGCAAGCCGCTGTATCCGCTGGAGAAGACGGTGGCGGTGATCAACATGGACGGGATGAGCCCGTTCGTGCCTTCGCGCGATTACGGCATCTACGGCACGGCGAAGCTGGACCTGCTGGACGACCTGGCGCGGGTGGCCAAGGGCTGGAACCTGCGTTACACGCCCGATCCGAAGCCGGAGGCCGGGTACTTCTACCGTTCCGACCATTTCTCCTTCGCCAAGCGCGGCGTGCCGGCGATCTCGTATTCGGCCGGACAGGACTGGGAGGTCGGTGGCGTGGCCGCCGGCAAGGCGGCGCAGGAGGACTACACCGCGCATCGCTATCACCAGCAGGGCGACGAGTGGCAACCGGACTGGACCTTCGCGGGCGCCGCGCGCGACCTGCAGGTGCTGTATGCGCTGGGCATCGGGCTGGCCGATTCGCGCCAGTGGCCGCAGTGGGGTGATGGTTCGGAGTTCCGGGCGGTACGCGACCGCAGTGCCGACGCGCGCCGGTAGGAAATGGTGGGCGGCCCGGCCGGCTTGGCGGCCCGCGCGACCGGCGGATGGACGTCGTGGGATCCGCCCGATGCGTACGTGCCGTCGCGCATGGCTCAGGAACGCTGCCTGACCGCCAGCACGCCATCCAGTTCCGGGCGGGCCTGGAAGCCGGCCTTCTCCAGCCGCCTGGCCACCTCGCGCGGGACGTCGCGCCCGCTGGTGAGCCGGTTGGGACTGCCGGTGTAGTGGAACAGCCGGCCACCGCCGCGCAGGACGCGCGCCAGCTGGTCGTAGAAGGCCTGCGAATACAGCTCGCCGGCGATGCCGAAACGCGGCGGATCGTGCAGGATGGCGTCGAAGGCCGCATCGGGCAGCGTGGCGATGGCCTGCGCCACGTCGGCGTGATCGAGCGACAGCCGGCCGCCGGCGGCCGGCGCATCCGGGTCGGGCGACCACGGGTTGAGCGTGCGCAGCCACAGCACATTCCCGTTCTTCTCGAAGGACACGATGCGCGCCGCGCCCGCTTCCAGGGCGCAGGCGGCGAAGTAGCCCAGCCCGCCGCAGGTATCGAGCACCGTCTTGCCGGCCGGCTGGACCAGCGTGACCTTGCGGCGCGCGTCGGCCAGCGGCGATTCGCGCGCGGTCGGCAGCATCTTGATGCCGTCGATCTCGAAGGTCGGCACGCCCCATTCGGTGGGCACCAGCTTGATCAGCGACCCGGCATAGCGCGAGGCCGGTTCGAAGGCATTGCCGTCGAACCAGTAGATCGTGCGGTCCTTGAGCTTGTCCGGCCACGGGAACCGGTGTCCGCGCCGGCACCAGCCGGCTTCGTCGAGCGCAACCGTTTCCTGCGAGCGGCCCAGGTCCAGCGAGCCGGTCCAGGTACCGTCCCGCCGGGCCGCGAGCATGGCGGCGAGCGTGTCGCGGGTCAGCAGGGGGCCGGCGTAGTGGCTCACGGCAGCGGGCAGGGCGAGGAGGGACGCGATGCTACCCGATGCCCGCCGCGCCCGCGATGGCGCCGGCCAGGCGAAGCCCGGTCCCCGGCCGGCATTCCCTCCGGGCCGGGGCCGGCTCGCCCGCTCACCAGATGCGCACGCGCGCCTCGGGCGCCAGGTAGAGCTTCTGGCCTTCCTTCACCTCGTAGGACGGGTACCACGCATCGAGGTTGCGCACCGTCTGCGCACGGAAGCGGCCGGGGGCGTGCTCGTCGGTCATCACCTGGTTGCGCAGCGCCGCGTCGCGGGTCTTGGCGCGCCAGACCTGGGCGAAGGCCAGGAAGAAGCGCTGGTCGCCGCTGAGGCCGTCGATCACCGGCGCCGGCTTGCCGCCCAGCGAGGCGACGTAGGCGTCGTGGGCCACGGTCAGGCCGGCCAGGTCGGCGATGTTCTCGCCCAGCGTCTGCGCACCGCGCACGTGCAGGCCGGGCAGGGCTTCGTACTGGTCGAACTGGGCGGCCAGCTTCTCGCCGGCCTGGCGGAAATGCGCCGCATCGGCCGGTGTCCACCAGTTGGCCAGGCGCCCTTGCTCGTCGAACTCGGCGCCCATGTTGTCGAAGCTGTGGCTGATCTCGTGGCCGATCACCGCGCCGACGGCGCCGTAGTTGGCGGCCGCGTCGGCGGCGGGATCGAAGAATGGCGGCTCCAGGATCGCGGCCGGGAAGTTCAGCGCGTTCTGCAGCGGCAGGTTGACCGCGTTGACGGTCTGCGGGGTCATCCACCATTCGCCGCGGTCGGGCGCCTTGCCGAGCTTGGCCAGCTGGTGGCGGTACTCGGCGAGCCCGGCGCGCTGCGCGTTGCCGAGGGCATCGTCGGCACGGATCTCCAGCGCCGAATAGTCGCGCCAGGTGTCCGGGTAGCCCACGCCGACCCGGATCGCGCGGGCCTTGGCCACGGCGCGGGCCTTGGTCTGCGGGCTCATCCAGTCGAGCTGCTCGATGCGCTTGGGGTAGTCGGCCAGCAGGTTGGCCACGATCTGCTGCACCTGCTCGCGCGCGCTGGCCGGGAAGTACTTCTCCACGTACAGCTTGCCGACCGCGTCGCCGAGATCGACGTTGACCTGGGCGATGGCGCGCTTGGCGCGCTCGCGCTGCTTGGGCGTGCCGTTGAGGGTGGTGCCGTAGAAGTCGAAGTGGGCGTCGTCGAAGGCCTTGGGCAGCAGCGCCGCGGACTGGTTGAGGGCATGGAAGGTCATCCAGTCCTTCCAGTCCTGCAGCGGCTGGCTGGCCACCAGCGCCGACAGGCCGGCGATGGCCTGCGGCTGCCAGGCATCGAGCAGCGGCTGGCCATCCAGGCCGGCGGCCTTGAAGTAGGCGCCCCAGTCCAGGCCCGGGGCCTTCCTGGCGAAATCGGCCAGCGGCCAGGGGTTGTTGGCCTTGTGCACGTCCTGGGTGTCGGCGATCGGGGCGTGGGCGCGGGCGATGCGTTCCTCCAGCGCGTAGACGTGGGCGGCGCGCGCCTGCGCATCGGGCACCTCGGCCAGTTCCAGCAAGCGGGCGATGTAGGCGCGGTACTTGCCGCGCAGGGCGGCCATGTCCTTGTCGTCGGACAGGTAGTAGTCGCGGTCGGGCAGGCCCAGCCCGCCCTGCAGCAGGTAGCCGATGTTGTGCGCCGGGTCGGTCAGGGCCTGGGCGACGAACAGGCCGAACAGGTGCTCGGTCCGGTAGTGGGTGGCGTTGATGGGATCGACGTCGGAGCGCAGGTCCGCCCCCAGCGCGGCGGCCAGGCCGGTCTTGTCGGCGATGGCGTCGATGGCGGCCAGCTGCGGGCGCACCGGGGCCAGCCCGCGCTGCTCGATGCCGTCCACGTCCATGAAGGCGGCGTAGTCGTCGGCGATGCGCTGGCCGTCGCTGCCCGCGGCCGGCTTCTGCGTGGCCAGGGCCTGGATCAGGTCGGCGGTGCGCTGCTCGGCCTTCTCGAACACCTGCAGGAACGCGCCGGTGCTGGAGCGATCGTCGGGGATCACGGCGTCCTTGCGCCAGCCGCCGTTGGCGTACTGCTCGAAGTCGTCGCCCGGGGTGGTGGACAGGTCGCGGCCGGCCAGGTCCACGCCGGCGACCGGTGCGGCCGGGGCCGGCGTCGCAGCCGGCGCGGGCGTGGCGGCGGCCGGGGCCTCGCGGCGGCAGCCGGGGGCCACCAGGCCGGCGGCCAGGGCCATGGCGAGCAGGGAACGGGGAGCGGGAATCACCATCGTCGGGCACCGGATCGGGAGGATGGGCGCAGGTTACTCCCGCCGGCGCCGCCGCCCCATGCTCCGGAGGTCATGGATGGGCCGCTACATGCCGGGGTGCTCGCCGCGCTCGTAGACCATGTGCGCGCGCCCCACGATCAGCGGGTCGAGCTTGCCCACGTGATCGAGGTTGCGGGGCTCGTAGGGGATCTTGTGCAGCACGTAGCGCATCGCGTTCAGGCGCGCGCGCTTCTTGCAGTCGCTCTTGATCACCGTCCACGGCGCGTCCGCGGTGTCGGTCTCCAGGAACATCGCCTCCTTGGCGCGGGTGTACTCGTCCCACTTGTCCAGCGAGGCGGTGTCGATCGGGCTGAGCTTCCACTGCTTGAGCGGGTGCGCCTGGCGCTCCTTGAAGCGGCGGCGCTGTTCGGCGCGGCTGACCGAGAACCAGAACTTGATCAGGTGGATGCCCGAGTGGGCCAGGTGGCGCTCGAACTCCGGGGTTTCGCGCATGAACTCGCGGTACTCGGCATCGTTGCAGAAGCCCATGACCCGCTCCACGCCGGCGCGGTTGTACCAGCTGCGGTCGAACAGGGTGATCTCCCCGCGCGTGGGCAGGTGCTGCACGTAGCGCTGGAAATACCACTGGCCGCGCTCGGTCTCGGTCGGCTTCTCCAGCGCCACCACGCGCGCGCCGCGCGGGTTGAGATGCTCCATGAAGCGCTTGATCGCGCCGCCCTTGCCGGCGGCATCGCGCCCCTCGAACAGGATCACCACCCGCTCGCCGTGTTCCTTCACCCAGGCCTGCAGCTTGAGCAGCTCGACCTGCAGGTGGAACTTCTCCTTCTCGTAGGTGGCGCGGCGCAGCAGGTGGCGGTACGGGTAGCCGCCCTCGCGCCAGTCCGCGGCCAGTTCCAGGTCGGGGTCCTGGCCCAGGGCATGGCGGTCGAGGCGACGCAGCGCCTTGCGGATCGCGCGGCGATCGTCCGGATCGGCTTCCTCCAGGATCGCGCGCAGCGACCGGGCGCGCTCGGCCGCCGGGCCGGCACCGTCCAGCGTAGCCAGCGCCGCCTGGGCGCTGTGCGCCTGGCCGGCGCTGACCGCCTGGGCGATGACGAAGCGCTCGAGGGTCTGCGGGTCCAGTGCGGGTGCGGTGTCGCCCGCGTCCGCGTTGCGTACGCCGCGCGGCGGGCGGCGGTTGGCCGACGGCGAAACGTCGGCCGGGGCAGGGGCGGACGCGGGCGGGGCTTTGCGTTGGGACATGGCAGGACCTGTGCGTGGACAAGGGCGGGAACAAAGGCCGGCTCGCAGTGTGCGGCAGCAGCCGGCCAGGGGGGATGACGAGGATCAAATGCATTCAGGCCGGACTCGCCGGCCGCGGGCGATTTCCCGCGGCCGGCCACCGGGTGTTGCAGCACGGGGCGCAGCGATGGGCACCGGGCGCTGTGGCGACGCCGGGCTGCCGGGCTGCCGTGCCTATGGCCCGCCGGGACCACCGCCGGGCAGGGTGCCGCGCGACCGCCTCGAGGCGGCGGCACTTCGCCGTGGATCCATGGCTGGGCGGAGATCGTGGCCGGTCGTTGGCCGGATCGTGGACAGCGGCATGACGGCCGCACGCCGAGGCCGCGCCATGGCATCCGTCACGCCCAGCAGTCGGTGCCTTCCCCGTACGTCGGGCATTCCCGTCGGCTCCCGGAGCGCAGGGGCGCCCCTCCCGCGTCATGTGGCATTCCAGGGCGCGGAGGCCACGTACCCTCCACCCGGTTTTCACCCGGCCGGTTCCAGACTCCCGTTCATCAACACCGGGACGGATGTCCAAAGGAAGTACGCCATGAAGAAGCTCTCCCCCAAGAAGGAAGCCGAGGCCCGCAAGCTGCAGGATGCGCCGCTGGCCACGCCGACCGACCTGGAACCGGCCGCCACGCGCGACATCACCGCCGCGCTCAACCCGCTGCTGGCCGACGTGTTCGCGCTGTACCTGAAGACCAAGAACTTCCACTGGCATGTCAGCGGCCCCCATTTCCGCGACTACCACCTGCTGCTGGACGAGCAGGGCACGCAGCTGTTCGCGATGACCGACCCGATCGCCGAGCGCGTGCGCAAGATCGGCGGGCGCACCCTGCACTCCATCGGCCACATCGCCCGGCTGCAGCGGGTGCTGGACAACGACGCCGAGTACGTCGAGCCCTCGGACATGCTGGCCGAGCTGCGCGACGACAACAAGGCGCTCGCCGCGCACCTGCGCGAGGCGCACGAGATCTGCGAGCAGTACAACGACATCGCCAGCGCCAGCCTGATCGAGACCTGGATCGACGAGACCGAGCGTCGTACCTGGTTCCTGTTCGAGGCCAGCCGCGACGCCGACGCTTCCGGCCACTGAGCCGCAGGTGGGCGTCGCCGCCGAATGATGCCGGGGCCGGCTCCAGGGGGAGCCGGCCTTTTTGCTGGGGCGATATCCCGGCGGTCGCGGTCGCCCGCGCCGGTCCATGACCGGCCGGCGCATGTGAAGATGCGCGGTGCCGGCACGGTCGCCGGCCAGGAGGGAGCAAGAGGATGATCCAGGTCCGCCCGATCCAGGGGGCAGACGGCAAGCCCGGCCATTGGGTGGACCTGTGCCAGCCCGATGCCGGCGACCGCGAGCGCGCCGACGAGGTGGTGGGATTCGGCGTGCCCGACCGCGCCAAGATCAGCGAGATCGAGTTCAGCAGCCGGGTGCGCACGGTCGGCGAGGTGCTGTTCCTCAACCTGCCGCGCTACCAGGAAGGCGACACCTCGGTGGCGCCGCTGGGCTTCGCGCTCTCGCCCGGCGCCCTGGTGACCCAGCGCGAGCACCCGCTGGGCTCGCTGGACACCATCGCCGGGGATCTCGGCGAGCACCCGTGCAAGAGCCCGGTGGACCTGTTCCTGCGCATCGTCGAGCACATCGTCGATCGCCTGGCCGACCGCCTGGAATCGATGGAGACCGAGGTCACCGAAGCCACCCACGACGCCTTCCATGGCAACCGCCGCGGCGCGCGCGAGGGCGCCCTGCGCGAGGTCGGCGGCATCGGCCGGCGCCTGGGCGTGGTCCACAACTGCGTGCTGGGCCTGCTGCGCATCGTCACCTACCTGGACGAGGCGCCGCCGTCCTGGTTCGGCGCCGACGCCCCGCAGCGGCTCAAGCTGATCCACAAGGACCTGGCCTCGCTCAGCGAGTTCGAGCAGCAGCTGGGCGACCGCGTCGAGTTCCTGCTCGACGGGGTGCTGGGGATGATCACCGTGGACCAGAACGAGGTGATGAAGGTGATGGCGGTGGCCTCCGTGGTGGGCGTGCCGCCGACCGTGCTGGTCGGCGTATGGGGCATGAACTACGCGAACATGCCCGAGCTGCACCTGCACTACGGCTACTACATCGCCCTGGGCGTGATCGCCCTGAGCATCGTGCTGCCGCTGGCCTGGTTCCGTCGCCGCGGCTGGGTCTGAACCGTTGCGATCGGCGTCGCCCGGACCGGTTCCCGGCGCCACCGAGCAAGCGTAGAACCGGATCGTCCACTCGGAGACAACGTCATGCCCCTGAAAAAAGCCATCGAACGTGCGCGCGAGGACAAGAAGGAAGGCAAATCGGCCAGCACCCAGGCCGGCGAGTTCGTGCGCGAGGAGATCGAGGATGTGAAGTCCGGGCGTTCCGGCGCACGCTCAGTCAAGCAGGCGATCGCCATCGGCCTGTCCGAGGCACGCCGCGCCGGCGTGGACCTGCCGCCGCCCGGCAAGGGTCCGGCCCGGGTCCGTGCGCGGGCCGAGCACGACCTGGAGGCCGGCGAGGAGGATCCGGGCCACGTGCCCTCGCCGAAGCGCTCGGCCGCCGTCAGCCAGGCGCTCAAGCGCGAGGGCAATGCCGCCGTGACCAAGAAGGCGCTGTCCGAGCAGGGACGCCAGGCGGCGGCGCAGCGCACCCCGGCCGAACGCAGCGCGGCCGCGCGCAAGGCGGTGAAGACCAAGGGCCCGGCGGAGCTTTCCGCCGAGGCCAAGAAGGCCGCCAGGACGCGCGCCGCGCACCGCAAGGCGCCCTAGGCCGGCGCGGGCGGGGCGTATGATCGCGGCGGCCGGTCCGTCGGCCGCCGCGCAGCGGCGGCGCGGGCCGGTCCCCCTCCGTCGATTTCCCCGCTTGCGTCCATGACCTGTCCCGATCCCGTCCTCCCCGCGGTGCCCACCGCGGGCCTGCCCGATGCCCTGTGCCAGGCGCTGTCCGCCCTGCTCGGCGAGCGCTTCAGCACGTCCGCCGCGGTGCGCGAGCACCACGGCCGCGACGAATCGCGCGGCGCGCCGCGGCTGCCGGACGCGGTGGCGTTCGTGCGCAGCGCCGGGGAGGTCTCGCGCGTGCTGGCGCTGTGCCATCCGTACCGGATCCCGATCATCCCCTTCGGCAACGGCTCCTCCATCGAGGGCCAGGTGCTGGCGGTGCATGGCGGCCTGAGCCTGGACTTCTCGCAGATGGACCAGGTGGTGGCGCTGCACGCCGAGGACTTCACCATCGCCGTGCAGCCGGGCATCTCGCGGCGCACGCTCAACGACTACCTGCGCGATACGGGCCTGTTCTTCCCCATCGACCCAGGCGCGGACGCCTCCATCGGCGGCATGTGCGCCACCAGTGCCTCGGGTACCAACGCGGTGCGCTACGGCACGATGCGCGAGAACGTGCTGGCGCTGACCGTGGTGCTGGCCGACGGCCAGGTGATCCGCACCGGCACGCGCGCCAAGAAGTCCTCGGCCGGCTACGACCTCACCCACGTCTTCGTCGGCAGCGAGGGCACGCTGGGGGTGATCACCGAGGCCACATTGCGCCTGCACCCGCGCCAGGAGGCGGAGATGGCCGCGACCTGCAGTTTCGCGCGCATCGCCGACGCGGTGGCCACGGTGACCCAGATCATCCAGTGCGGCATGCCGGTCTCGCGCGTGGAGTTCATCGACGCGCTGGCGGTGCACGCGATCAACCGCCATTCCCACCTGCAGATGCCCGAGCGGCCGACCCTGTTCTTCGAGTTCACCGGCAGCACCGCCGCGGTGCACGAGCAGGTGGCGCTGGCGGGCGAGCTGGTGGCGGCCAACGGCGGTTCCGGCTTCGCCTGGGCCGAGCACGAGGAGGACCGGCGGCGGCTGTGGCACGCGCGCCACCAGGCCTATTTCGCCGCGTTGCAGCTCAAGCCCGGCTGCCGGGCGGTGACCACCGACGTGTGCGTGCCGATCTCGCGCCTGGCCGAATGCGTGGAGGCGACCATCGCCGACCTGGCCGGGGCCTCGCTGCCGGCACCGATCGTCGGCCACGTCGGCGACGGCAATTTCCACGTGATCCTGCTGGTCGATCCGGACCGCCCGGAGGAGCTGGAGGAGGCCGAGGCGATCAGCCGGCGCGTGGTCGGGCGCGCCATCGCGATGGAAGGCACCTGCACCGGCGAGCACGGCATCGGCCTGCACAAGATGGATTTCCTGTTCGAGGAGATCGGCGCCGGTTCGGTGGAGGCGATGCGCGCGATCAAGCGCGCGCTGGATCCGGCCGGGGTGATGAATCCCGGCAAGATCTTCGCCGCGGGCTGAGCGCGGGCCCGCCTCAGCGGGCGGGCGTGGCGCCCGGCGCCGCGGCCTGCAGGCCCTGCAGGCCGACGTGGTGCAGGATCTCGCGGACCAGCACCAGCACCGCGGCCTGGCGCGGGGATTCGGCGATACCGGCCTGGCGGGCCGGCCATCCGCCGACCACGTCGACGAAGCGGTTGAACACGCGTTCCATGGCCGCGGTGGAGACCCGGTCCGCTTCCGGTTCCGCGGCGGCGGCCAGGGCGACCAGCGCGGCCGCGTCGGCATCGTCGCAGTGCAGCCAGTCACCACCGAGCGCGCGGATCGCCGCCACGTGCGGCATCAGCGCATCCTCGGTGTCGGCGATGGCGGCCTCCACCTGCGTCTCGCCGGGCGGGAAGCCGGGCATGCGCGCCTGCAGCGCCGCCATGCCGAACGGCACGGCCACGGTGGCGCCCGTGCCACGGAACCGCAGTGCATGCTCGTGCAGGTCCAGGTGCATGGCGGCGGCCGGATGCGCCGGGCCGGTGCGGCTCAACGCGTTGCCGCCGGCGGGGGCAGGTCGGGGCGCGCGGCCATCATGCGCTCGCGCGTGGCCTTGAACGGGCTGTCCGGCGACCAGGCCGGCCACTGCCCGCCCGCGGCCAGTTCGCGCCCGACCGCATACAGCGCCTGCAGGTCCTCGACCACGCCATCGAGCTTCCACGTCGCCGGGTCGTACTCGTCGGCCGGGGAGTGGTAGCGCGCGGCGTAGGCCTGCGCGGCGCGGCGGCCGGCGGCCACGCCGCCCTCGCGCAGGTCCTCGCCGCCGTCGGCGTACAGCGCCGGTACCCCGGCCCTGGCGAAGCTGAAGTGGTCCGAGCGGAAATAGGCACCGTTCTGCGGGTCGGCCTCGCCATGCAGCACGCGCCCCTGCGCCCTGGCCGCGCGCCGGAGCAGGTCCTCCAGCTGCGAGCTGCCGTAGCCGACCACGGTCATGTCGCGCGCGCGCCCGGCCACCGACATGGCGTCGAGGTTGACGACCCCGGCGATCCGGTCCAGCGGGAAGGTGGGATGGGCGACGTAGTACTGCGAGCCGAGCAGCCCGGCTTCCTCCAGGGTCACCGCCAGGAACACCACCGAGCGTTGCGGCCGCGGCTGCTGGTGGGCGAAGGCGTCGGCGATCTCCAGGATCCCGGCCACGCCGGTGGCATTGTCGACCGCACCGTTGTAGATGGCGTCGCCGTCCTCGCCGGCGTGCCGCCCGAGGTGGTCCCAATGGGCCATGTACACCACGGCCTCGTCGGCGCGCGAGGTACCGGGCAGCACGCCGACCACGTTGCGCGACTTCTTCTCGGCCACGGTGCTTCTGAGGTCCACCGAGAAGCGCGCCTGCAGCGGCACCGGCCGGAAGCCGCGCCGGCCGGCGTCGCGGTAGGCCTGCTGCAGGTCCAGGCCGGCGTCGGCAAACAGCCGGCGCGCCGCGTCCTGGCTGAGCCAGCCCTGCACCGCCAGGCGCGGGGCGGGGTCGTCGGCCGTCGGCAGGTCGTATTGCGGGCCGGACCAGGAGCTGCGCACCACGTCCCAGTCGTAGCCGGCCCCGGGCGTGTCGTGGACGATCAGGGCGGCGGCGGCGTGGCGCCGCGCGGCCTCCTCGAACTTGTAGGTCCAGCGCCCGTAGTAGGTCATGCGCGCGCCGTCGAACAGGGTGTCCTGGCCGCTCTGGAAGCCGGGGTCGTTGACGAACATCACCACGGTCTTGCCGGTCCAGTCCTGGTCGCCGTAGTCGTTCCAGCCGCGCTCGGGCGCGTCCACGCCGTAGCCGACGAACACCATCGGGCTGTCCGCCAGCTTCACCTCCGCCTTGCCGCTGCGCGTGCCCAGGATCACGTCGCTGCCGAACGCGAGCGGGCGCGCCTGCCCGTCGTCCGGGGTCACCACCGGCGCGGTCGCCGGGGCGGCGGTGGTCTCCACCATCGGCACGTCCTGGTACCAGCTGTCGCCATTGCCCGGCTGCAGGCCGATGCGCTGCATCTGGTCGCGGATGTAGGTGACGGTGCGGTCCTCGCCAGGGGTGCCGGGGCCGCGTCCCTCGAAGGCGTCCGAGGCCAGCGTCTGCACCAGCGCGCCGTAGCTGGCCGCATCGATGGTGCCGGTGAAATCCGGACCGGCCGGCACCGCCACCTCGCCGGCGGCCGGCGCCGTGCCGCCGGCATCGGCGCGCGCCGGCGCGCTTTCGCGCTTGCAGGCACCCAGGGCCGCCAGCAGCACCAGCACGGACAGGAGGGGGCGGGGCATCGGTATTCCTCGGCGCGGACTGGCGCCGATTCTAGGCGCAGTCCCGCGCCTGCGCCGGCCCGGTTCAGTCGCGCGGGGCGGTATCGGTGTCGTAGATCTGCGGGCTGGCGCCGCTGACCTTGCCGACGCGCGCGCTGCGGTGCACGTACAGGGTGACCTCGCGCTCGAACTCCATCGGCCCGTCGACCACGGCGTCGGGGCCGATCACGATGCGCGGCCGGCGCACCGGCGCCAGCGAGAAATTGAAGCCGGGCTTGCTGACATGGATGCCGCCGTGCACCTGTGAGCCGATGCCCACGGTGATGTCGCCGTTGACCGTCTCCAGGCTGCCCTGCACCTGGGTGGCGACCAGGCCGATGCTGCCGTTGACGGTCTGCACGTCGCCGCCGACGCGGCTGCCGCGGTCGAGGAACACGCTGCCGTTGACGGTTTCCACGTCGCGCCCGACCTCGACACCGCGGCCGCCGCGGATGCTGCCGTTGACCGTGGACAGGTCGCGTGCCGACACGCGCTCGCCCAGGGTGATGCCGCCGTTGACGGTTTCCACGTCGCGCACCTGCGCGCCGTCCTCGACGCGGATCGCGCCGTTGACGGTGCCGAGATCGTCCTGGCGGGCGCCGGCGGCCACGTGGATGCTGCCGTTGACCTTGCTGATGTCCTCGGCGGCCTGCGCCGGGCCGACCAGGGACATGGCCAGCAACACGGGGAGGAGGAGGGGCTTCATGGATGCCATGACCTTGATATGGACACCGGTATCTGACCACCCTTGGCTACAATCCGCACCTGTCTTAAGTCATTGGACCGGACCGTGAGCCTTGCCGACGGCGGCTATCCTCGCCCCTGGACCGCCGCCCTGCCGGGGCGCGCGGCGGCGGCGCTGTTGCTGCTCGGCCTGCTCGGGCCGGTCGCGGCGCCCGCCCAGGATTCGGCGCGCGAGGCCGAGCAACGCCTGCAGAAGCTGCGCAGCGAGCTGAAGGACGTCGGCCGCGAGCGCCAGCAGATCGAGGGCCAGCGCGGCGAGGCCAGCCGCCAGTTGCGCGAGGCCGACGCCAAGGTGGCGCGCAGCAGCCGCGTGCTGGAGGACACCGGCCGTGCCCTGGCCAGCCAGCAGCAGGCGCTGCAGGAAGCCGAACAACGCCACCAGGCACTGCAGCAGCGCCTGGCGACGCAGCGGCGCGAACTGGCGCAGCTGCTGAACGGGGCCTACCGCGTGGGCAACGACGCGCCGCTCAAGCTGCTGCTGTCCCAGGACAAGGTCGCCGATGCCAACCGCGTGCTGGCCTACCACCGCTACGTGCAGGCCGAGCGTGCGCGCCGCCTGCGGGCCCTGGAGGCCGACCTGCAGCAGCTGCGCCAGGCGCGCGAGGAGCTGGACCTGCGCACCCGCAGCCTGAGCCAGGCCCGGGCCGAGCAGCAGGCCCAGGCCCAGGCCCTGGCGCGCGAGCGCCAGCAGCGTGCGGGCCTGGTGGCCGAGCTGGACCAGCGCTACCAGGACCGGTCCGCACGCGAGCAGGCCCTGGGCCAGGACGCCAAGGCGCTGGAGAAGCTGCTGGCCAACCTGCGCGCCGCCGCCGCCCGGGCCGAGGCCGAGCGTCGTGCGGCCGCGCGCCGCGCCGCCGAGGCCGCTGCCGCCGCGGCGCGGAGCGGGCGCCCGGGCAAGGTGCCGCCCAAGGTGGTGGCCAACGCCCCGGCGCCGAAGGTGGGCGGCCTGGGCTGGCCGGTCAGCGGCCACCTGCTGGCCCGCTACGGCGGCCGCCTGCCCGATGGACGGACCAGCAGCGGCGTGCTGATCGCGGCCCCGGCCGGCACCGCGGTCACCGCGGTCGCCGACGGCACCGTGGTGTTCTCCGACTGGATGACCGGCTACGGCAACATCCTCATCGTCGACCACGGCAACGGCTACATGAGCCTGTACGCGCACAACGACGCCCTGCTGCGCGAGGCCGGCACCAGCGTGCATCGCGGCGAGGCGGTGGCGCGGGTCGGCAATTCCGGCGGCCAGGGCGTGAGCGCGCTGTACTTCGAGCTGCGCCGCAACGGCCAGCCGGTGGATCCCTCGTCCTGGCTGCAGCGGCGCTGAACCCGCCGGTACCGGCGGTTCAACGCGGATTGTGGGCCGCTTCGCGCATAATCGACCCTGACCCCACGGAGTGCCCCATGCGTGTCGTTTCCTCCGCCGTGTGCCTGTTGCTCGCCCTCGCGCCGCAGGCGCTGTCCGCACAGCAGGCCGAGGCGCCGCCGGCAGCGGCGGCCGATGCCGCGCCGGGCGACGCCACCGCCGCCGAGGCCGCCGAGTCCAAGGTGCCGCTGGAGGAGATCCGCCGCTTCGTTGCCGTGTACAACGCGGTCAAGCAGGCCTACGTGGACCCGGTGGACGACCACAAGCTGATGCAATCGGCGGTGCGCGGCCTGCTCTCGGACCTGGACCCGCACAGCACCTACTTCGACAAGGAGGACGCCGAGGCCTTCGACGAGCAGGCCACCGGCGCCTACGACGGCATCGGCGTGGAGCTGCAGCAGCAGCCGGACAACACCCTCAAGGTCATCGCGCCGATCGACGACACCCCGGCCGCGCGCGCCGGCATCCGCGCCGGCGACGTGATCGTGGCCATCGACGGCAAGCCGATCGCCAACGTCGACGGCATGGAGCCGCTGCGCGGCAAGTCCGGCACCCAGGTGGTGCTCACCCTGACCCGCCAGGGCCGCGACAAGCCCTTCGACGTGACCGTCAAGCGCGAGACCATCCGCGTCACCAGCGTGCGCAGCCGCATGCTCGAGCCGGGCTACGGCTACGTGCGCATCAGCACCTTCCAGGCCGACACCGGCAACGATTTCGGCAAGAACGTGGCCCAGCTGCAGGCCCAGGCCGGCGGGCACCTGCGCGGCCTGGTGCTGGACCTGCGCTCCAACCCGGGCGGCCTGCTCACCGCGGCCGTGCAGGTGGCCGACGACCTGCTCGACCGCGGCACGATCGTGACCACCCGCGGGCGCATCGCGGTCAGCGACACCGAGTTCGATGCCACCGCCGGGGACATCCTCGACGGCGCGCCGGTGGTGGTCCTGGTCGATGCCGGTTCGGCCAGCGCGGCCGAGGTGCTGGCCGCTGCGCTGCACGACAACCACCGCGCGCGCCTGCTCGGCAGCCGCACCTTTGGCAAGGGGTCGGTGCAGACCGTGCTGCCGCTGGACAACGGCGACTCGGTCAAGCTCACCACGGCGCGCTACTACACGCCCAGCGGCAAGTCGATCCAGGCCGCGGGCATCGTCCCGGACGTGGTGCTCAAGCCCGACCACGTCGATCCCGAGGAGAGCGAGGCGCTGGCCGACTACAGCGAGGCCTCGCTGCCGGGCCACCTGCGCGGCGACGCCGAGGGCGATGGCGGCTATGCCCCCGGCGACGTGCTGCCGGGCGACGGCCCGATCACCGCGGCCCTGGCCGAGCTCAAGCACCCGGGCGCGACGGCGCGCCCGGCGGCCACCGCGCCGGCGGGCAAGGCGCGCAGGCCAGCCCCCGCGAAGTAGGCCGTTCCTGAGGGATCGGCGGCCGCGGCCCCGAAGGCGGCGCCCCATTGGCCGCCAGTGGCCGGCGGTCCCGCAGGGCCACTGGCGGGGGCGGAGGCGCACCGCGGGGAACTGCCCGGTACCGTTGCGCCTCCGTCCGGCCGGGCCGCGTGCGGGCGCGTGCGTTTCCGCTGCCGGCCGCGCCGGCGCCGCACGTGGTCGTATCCCGCAGGGCAGGGGAGAAGGAGGCCGATGCCCCGGGGTGAAGGGACGTTCCCGCCCGGCCGCGCCTCCCGGCGATAGCCGTCCGCGCCGCCGGTCAGGTCAGGCTAGCGTGATTGCCGGCGCGTCCCTCGCGTGTGCCGGCGCTTGGCAGGCGCCATACACCTGCCTGTGCGGGCAGGAGCGAGAGGCACGGGCCTTCGCAGCGCCCTCAGCGCGGCCGCGACGGCATCGGGAACGGGGTGACCACCTTCTCGCCGCTGGCGGCATCGCGGATCGCGGACTGGCCCTTCTTCTCCACTTCCTCGATGCGCACGATGCTCTGCATCGGCAGGTGCAGGACCTTGGTGTTGCCGAATTCCTCGCGCAGGCGCTCCTCGGTGGGATCGACCACCACGCCGTCGTGGACGTCGAACACCAGTTCGGACACCTCGTTGAATCCCCACAGCGCGCTGCTGCCCACGTGGCGGGCGTACAGCTCGTACACCTTGCCGTGGTTGAGGAATGTGATCTTGTAGAGCGTCTTGTCTGACATGGTGCGCAGTATATGGGGGCGCCGCGCGGCCTCGAAAAGGGGCCTCAGTAGCCGTACTGGCGGCGCATGCGCCGGGCGATCGCCGCGTGCACGTACAGGCCGTAGGCCACGCCGAACACGAAGCCGGCCACGTGCGCCGACCAGGCCACCTTGCCGAAGGCCGGCCCGATGTAGGCGAACACGACCTGCAGCAACGCCCACACGCCGATCAGCAGCGACGCCGGCACCCGCACGAACTGCAGGAACAGGCCCAGCGGCACCACCACGCCCAGCCGCGCCCCCGGGAACAGCGCCAGGTAGGCCCCGATCAGCGCCGACACCGCGCCGCTGGCGCCGATGATGACCTGGTCCGGCGCGCCGATGGCCAGCAGCGCCACGACGTTGGAGAACGCGCCGCCGCACAGGAACAGCAGCAGCATCCGCCATGGCCCCAGCATGCGCTCGGCGGGCAGGCCGAAGATCAGCAGGAACACCAGGTTGCCCAGCAGGTGCGACCAGCTCGCATGCAGGAACAGCGCGGTGAACAGGCGCAGCACGCTGCCGTCGCGCAGCATGGCCAGCCAGTCGCGGGCATGGCCGATGCCGCCGGACAGGGCACCCCAGTCCATCCACAGGGAATTGCGCGCCTCGGCCGGGCGGCTGATCGACCACAGGAACGCCAGCCACATCGCCGCGAACAGCAACGGCGTGGCCCAGCGCACGGGCGGACGCTTGCGCGAGGGGATGGAGACGAACATGTCCATAGCTTGCCCGAGCGGTTGTGAATAGAATCGCCGGCCCGCCGCATAAGACCAAGGTCGTTATTGGCGGGTTAAACGGCATGGCTATACTGCATACGCCGTCGTATGTCGGGAGGGGACTCCGGCGCGTGCGACCGCCGTGCAGCAGGCGGCCGCATGCAGACGCGCACAGGCCAATTTCGCTTAACCGGAGAGTTTGAGACATGCACAACGCATCCCGTTTCGTCCGCATCACTGCGGTGTCCGCCGGTGTCGCCGCCGCGCTGGCCTTCGGCCAGGCCTACGGCGCGGCCTTCCAGCTGAAGGAAAACAGCGCCAAGGGCCTGGGCCGCGCCTTCGCCGGTTCCGCCAGCGCCCCGGACGACGCCTCCATCATCGCCAACAACGCCGCCGGCATGCGCCTGCTGGACGGCAGCCAGTTCCAGTTCGACGTCAGCGCGATCAGCTTCGGCGCCAAGTACCACGGCGACGGCGGCCAGTACGTCACCGGCCAGCCGATCTCCGGCGGCAACGGCGGCAACGCGGGCACCACCGCGCCGGTGCCGGCCGCGTACTTCCACCTGCCGTTCGGCGAGAACAACAACATGCACTTCGGTGCCTCGCTGACCGTGCCGTACGGCTTCAAGACCGAGTACGACAAGCACTGGACCGGCCGCTACCACGGCATCAAGACCGAGCTGCAGGCCGTCGATGCGGCGCTGGCGTTCTCCTACGACGTCAACCCGTACGTGTCCTTCGGCGGCAGCGTGTTCGCCGAGCGCCTGGACGTGGACCTGAGCAGCGCCATGGACCTGGGCACCGCGCTGTACGGCAAGGTGCCGGGCTTCACCCCGGGCTCGGCCGACGCGTTCAACCGGATCAAGGCGCACAACACCGAGGTCGGCTACACCCTGGGTGCGCTGTTCACCATCGTGGACGGCACCAACTTCGGCCTGAGCTACCGCTCGCAGGTCAAGCACAAGATCGACGACGGTACCGCCCGCTTCAGTGCCGAGACCACCGCCGGCACCCAGGCGCTGGCCGTGCTGCAGTCGCAGGGCCTGTTCGTGGATTCCAAGGGCCGTGCCAACATCATCCTGCCGGCGTCGGCGACGGCCAGCTTCACCCACCGCGTCAACGAGCGCTGGACGGTGATGGCCGATGTCTCGCGCACGGCGTGGTCCAAGTTCGACCAGGTGCTGGTCCAGCTCGATTCCGGGCAGACCCTGCCGCTGGCGTTCAACTACCGCGACACCACCTTCGTGTCGATCGGCAGCGACTACCGCCTGAGCGACACCCTGACCCTGCGCGGCGGCCTGGCCCTGGACCAGACCCCGACCACCGATGCCCACCGCGACGTGCGCGTGCCCGACACCAGCCGCAAGTGGCTGTCGCTGGGCCTGAGCTGGGCGCCGTCGGAGAAGGCCGAGTACAGCGTGGGCTACACCCACCTGTTCACCCGCGATCCGAAGATCGACCTGACCTCGGCCTACGCGACCACGCTGGCCGGCAGCTACGACGTCACCGGCGACGTGCTGGCGCTGGCGGTCAAGTACAAGTTCTGATCGCCGCCCCGCGCACGCAATGCAACGGCAAGGCCCCGCCCCGGCGGGGCCTTCGCTTTTTTGGGGCCTCTGCGGGCATATCGCCGGATCTGCCCGCGCTCCTGCCGCTACTCCCGGCGGCCTCGCGTTCTATGGACTTCCCGCGGCGTAGCGCCGGCTCAGGCCGCGGGCCGCTCCGGGACGTGGACGCGGACCTGGTCGCGGCCGCGCCGCTTGGCCTCGTACAGGGCCGCGTCGGCGGCATGGATCAGGTCGTCCAGCCGGTCCGAACTCAGCCCGGTGGCGATGCCGGCGCTGAGGCGCACGCGCAGCTCCGGGGCCTCGGCCAGCACCATGCCCGCCACGCAGGCCTGGCGGATGCGTTCCACCAGCACCCCGGCCTGGGCCGCGTCCACGCCGGGCATCACCAGCAGGAATTCGTCGCCGCCGAGCCGGGCGAAACGGTCGTCGGCGCGGATGCAGGTGCGCACGGTGTCGGCGAAGCGGGCCAGCACCCGGTCGCCCATGCCGTGGCCGTGGCCATCGTTGATCGCCTTGAAGTGGTCCAGGTCGAGCAGGGCCACGGCGACGTTGCACGGCGGGCCGGACCAGGTGGCGAGCTGTTCCAGGCCGCGGCGGTTGAAGGCGCCGGTCAGCGGATCGGTGCGCGCGCTGGTGCGCAGCGCCTCGGCGGCGTGGAAGCTGGTCAGCACCAGCATGCAGAAGTTGAGCAGGAACCACAGCGCCAGGTCGGTGCTGACCCACTGGTCGTCCAGGCCGTGGCGGCCGCCGAACCAGCCGGGGATCACGCTGGCGTACAGCACCGCCAGCGCCAGGCAGCCCAGCGACATCAGCCAGCGCGGCAGGCGGTCGCCGGGCCCGCGCAGGGCGTGCAGGTGCCAGCCCATGGTGAGCAGCGCCGCCACCTCGACCAGGGTCAGCGGGATCCCGTCCAGCAGGGCGTCGCCGGCCAGCGCCCAGGCGGCCAGCGGCAGGGCCACGGCCAGCGCGAAGGCGATCCGCTCGGCCGGGTACAGCGGGCGCTGGTGGACGAAGTGCACGGTCGCGCGCGCCAGCCCGGCCATGCCGGCGCAGGCCACCACCGCGCCGACGTCGTGCAGCATCGCGCGCCGCACCAGGACATCGTTGCCGAGCATGGCCGGCAGGGTGTCCAGCAGGTTCACCCCGACCGTGTAGGCCAGCTGCGCGGTGCCCCAGCTGGCGATGCCGACCAGCTGGCCGGACACGCGCGCCACGTGCTGGAACAGGACGAACAGCACCAGCGACAGCAGCAGGTCGCTGAGCATGGCCTGGATGACGGCGGTATCCATGAGGCTCGTCCTGAACGCGTGGATGACCCGTCCAGCGCAGGGCGGGCACGCCATTGTGCCGGACTGGCGCCGGTCCGGCAGGCAATGGCGCGGCAGGCATGAGAAAATCCCCCGTCCCCCCGTCCCCGTTCCGGGACGCCGTCGGCGGCAGTCCGTGCCCGGCGTGGCCGTCGCGATCCCGGAGAATTGCCGCACATGAACCTTCTCGCCCGTCCGGCCCTGTTCCGGCATTTCCACCGCATGGCCTGGCTGGCCGCGCTGATGACCGCCGGCACCATCGTGTTCGGCTCGTTCGTGCGCCTGTCAGATGCCGGGCTGAGCTGCCCGGACTGGCCCACCTGCTACGGCCGCATCGCCTGGCCGCAGGCGCCCGCCGAGATCCTCGACCATGCCGCCGCGCACATCCGCCCGCTGGAGACGCACAAGGCCTGGCGCGAGCAGGTGCACCGCTTCCTGGCCGGCTCGCTGAGCATCGAGATCCTGCTGCTGGCGATCCTGGCCGCGCGCCGGCGCCGCCTCGGGGTCAGCCAGGTGGTGGCCTCGATGGTGCTGGTGGCGCTGGGCATCCCCCTGTACATGCACGGCGAGCACGTGCTGGCTAGCGTGCTCGCCTTCGGCGGCGAGGCGCTGCTGCTGGTGGCCGCGCTGCGCTGGTCCAATGCCGACCTCGCCCGGGTGTCGGCGCTGGCGCTGGCGATGATCGTGTTCCAGGCGCTGCTGGGCATGTGGACGGTGACCTGGCTGCTGAAGCCCATCGTGGTCATGGGCCACCTGCTTGGCGGCATGGTCACCTTCGCGCTGCTGGTGTGGATGGCCTGGCGCGCCACCCACCTACCGATCCTGCTGGCCGATGCCGCGCGCTGGAAGTGGCTGCTGCGCCTGGGCCTGGCGCTGCTGGGGCTGCAGATCGCCCTGGGCGGCTGGGTCAGCGCCAACTACGCCGCGCTGGCGTGCGGCGGCGGCAGCTGGTCGCTGGACAATTTCCCGCGCTGCGTGGGCCAGTGGTGGCCGCCGCACGATTTCCGCGAGGGCTACACGCTGTGGCGCGGGATCGGCGTGGACTACGAGGGCGGGGTGCTCGACGGCGCCTCGCGCATCGCCATCCAGCTGGGCCACCGGATGGTGGCGGTGGCCGCGGCGGCCTACCTGCTGTGGCTGGCGCTGCGCCTGGGGCGGCTGCCGGGCATGCGCGGCTGGGCCGCGGCGCTGGTGGCGCTGGTGGTGGTGCAGGTCGGCCTGGGCATCCTCAACGTCAAGCTGGCCCTGCCGCTGGCGGTCTCGGTGCTGCACAACGCCGGCGCGGTGGCGCTGCTGTTCGTGCTGGTGTCGCTGCTGGCGCGCATCCGCGAACCGGAGACCGCATGAGCGCCACCGTCCGCGACTACTGGGACCTGACCAAGCCGAAGGTGGTGGGCCTGATCGTGTTCACCGCGCTGGTGGGCATGGTGCTGGCCGTGCCCGGGCTGCCCACCGCTGCGCAGCTGGCCGACGCCGTGTTCGGCCTGCTCGGCATCTGGCTGGCGGCCTCGGCGGCGGCGGCGATCAACCAGCTGCTGGATGCGCGCATCGACGCGCAGATGGCGCGCACCTCGTGGCGGCCGCTGGTGGTGGGCAAGGTGCGGCCCGAACAGGTGCTGGTCTTCGCCGGCGCGCTGATCGCCCTGTCGATGCTGGTCCTGGTGCTGTGGGTGAACGTGATCACCGCGGTGCTGACCTTCGCCTCGCTGATCGGCTACGCGGTGATCTACACCGTCTACCTCAAGCGGGCCACGCCGCAGAACATCGTCATCGGCGGCCTGGCCGGCGCGATGCCGCCGATGCTCGGCTGGGCGGCGGTGACCGGCATGCGCGGCCCCTGGGACTGGGCCTACGCGGCGCTGCCGGTGCTGATCGTGTTCGTGTGGACGCCGCCGCATTTCTGGGCGCTGGCGATCTTCCGCCGCGACGATTACGCCAAGGCCTCCATCCCGATGCTGCCGGTGACCCACGGCGTGCCCTACACGCGCCGGCAGATCCTGCTGTATTCGGTGCTGCTGGCCCTGGCCACGCTGCTGCCGGTGGCGGTGGGGATGTCCGGCGCGTTCTACCTGGGCGGGGCGGTGGTGCTGGACGCGGTGTTCCTCTGGTACGCCTGGCGCATGCTCGATCCGCCGGACGACTTCTTCCCGATGCGCATGTTCGGCTACTCGGTGGTGTACCTGATGGGGCTGTTCGCGTTCCTGCTGGTGGACCACTGGCTGCCGTGACCGCCGCGGGCGTGTAATCTGCCCGGGGCCGGTTCCCCACGCCGGCACGCACGGGACGGCCATGGCCATACACGCGGCGCTGTACCACCTCACCCACTACCGCTACAGCCGCCCGGTGCGGCTCGGCCCGCAGGTGATCCAGCTCAAGCCCGCGCCGCAGTCGCGCACCAAGGTGCTCAGCTATGCGCTGCGGGTGTCGCCGGCCGAGCACTTCGTCAACCTCCAGCAGGACCCGTACGGCAACTTCCTGGCCCGCTACGTGTTCCCCGAGCCGGTCACCGAGCTGAAGATCGAGGTGGACCTGGTCGCCGACATGACGGTCTACAACCCGTTCGACTTCTTCGTGGAAGAAGAGGCCGAGCGCTGGCCGTTCGCCTACCCGGCCGACATCGCCCCGGACCTGTCGATCTACCTCGAGCCCGAGCCGGCCGGCCCGCGCATGCGCGCCTTCCTCGACGCGCTCGACCGCAGCCCGCGCAACACCGTGGATTTCGTGGTCGCCCTCAACGCCTCGCTCCAGCACCACGTGAAATACGTGATCCGGATGGAGCCGGGTGTGCAGACGCCGGAGCAGACGCTGGCGCTGGCCAGCGGCTCGTGCCGCGACTCGGCCTGGCTGCTGGTGCAGGCGCTGCGCCACCTCGGCCTGGCCGCGCGCTTCGTGTCCGGCTACCTGATCCAGCTCAAGCCCGACCGGGTGGCGCTGGACGGCCCGCCCGGCACCGACCACGATTTCACCGACCTGCACGCCTGGGCTGAGGTCTACCTGCCCGGCGCTGGCTGGATCGGCCTGGACGCCACCTCCGGCCTGCTCACCGGCGAGAGCCACATCCCGCTGGCGGCGACCCCGCACTACCGCAACGCCGCGCCGATCAGCGGCGGGCTCGTCGCCGACGGCCCGCTGGAGACCGATTTCGACTTCGACATGCGCGTCACCCGGGTGGCCGAGCACCCGCGCATCACCAAGCCGTTCTCCGAGGAGAGCTGGCAGGCGCTGGACGCGCTCGGCGGGCAGGTCGATGCGGCGCTGCAGGCCGGCGACGTGCGCCTGACCATGGGGGGCGAGCCGACCTTCATCTCCATCGACGATTTCGAATCGCCCGAGTGGAACACCGCCGCGGTCGGCCCGACCAAGCGCGCGCTGGCCGACGCGCTGATCCGCCGGCTGCGCGAGCGCTTCGCCCCGGGCGGCTTCCTGCACTACGGCCAGGGCAAGTGGTACCCGGGCGAGTCGCTGCCGCGCTGGACCTTCTCGCTGTACTGGCGCGCCGACGGCGAGCCGATCTGGACCGACCCGGGGTTGATCGCACGCGAGGGTATGCAGGCCGAGGTCGGCCCCGGCGATGCCGAGCGCCTGCTGGACGCCATGGCCGGCGACCTGGGCCTGGGCGCGGACACGGTGATGCCGGCCTACGAGGACCCGGGCGAGTGGCTGCTCAAGGAGGCGGAGCTGCCGGCCAACGTCGATCCGTCCAATCCCGAGCTCGAGGATCCGGAGGCGCGCGCGCGCATGGCGGCGGTGTTCGCGCGCGGGCTGACCACGCCGACCGGCTACGTGCTGCCGGTGCAGCGCTGGAACAGCCGCGCCCTGCCGCAGGGCCGCTGGCGCAGCGAGAAGTGGAGCACCCGCCGCGGCAAGCTGTTCCTGGTGCCCGGCGATTCGCCGGTCGGCTATCGCCTGCCGCTGGGCTCGTTGCCGCACGTGCGCGCGGCCGACTATCCCTACGTGGTGCCGCTCGACCCGGCGGTCGAGCGCGGCCCGCTGCCGCCGCGCGATGCCGTGCTGGCCGGGCGCCGCGGCGTGGACGGGGCGGTGCCCGGGACCGGTGCGCCCGTGCCGGCGCAGCAGGAAGCGAGTTTCGTCGCCGACGGCGGCACCCGCCAGGCCCGGGTCGAGCAGCGCGTGGAGATCGGCGGTGCGGTGCGCACCGCCGTCAGCGTCGAGCCGCGCGAGGGCCACCTGAGCGTGTTCCTGCCGCCGGTGGAAGCGCTGGAGGACTACCTGGAGCTGGTCGCCGCCGCCGAGGACGCCGCGCGCCGGCTCGGCCTGCCGGTGCAGATCGAGGGCTACCCGCCGCCGCAGGACCCGCGCCTGAACGTGATCCGGGTGGCACCGGACCCGGGCGTGATCGAGGTCAACATCCACCCGGCGGCGAACTGGCGCCAGTGCGTGGCCACCACCGAGGCGATCTACGAGGAGGCCCGCCAGACCCGGCTGGGCACCGACAAGTACATGATCGACGGCCGCCACACCGGTACCGGCGGCGGCAACCACGTGGTGGTCGGCGGCGCCACCCCGGCCGACAGCCCGTTCCTGCGCCGCCCGGACCTGCTCAAGTCGCTGATCCTGCACTGGCAGCGCCATCCGGCCATGTCCTACCTGTTCTCCGGGCTGTTCATCGGCCCCACCAGCCAGGCCCCGCGCATCGACGAGGCGCGCCACGACAGCCTGTACGAGCTGGAGATCGCGCTGGCGCAGATCCCGGCGCCGGGCGCGGGCGAGGCGCCGCTGCCGTGGTTGGTGGACCGGCTGCTGCGCAACCTGCTGGTCGATGTCACCGGCAACACCCACCGCGCCGAGATCTGCATCGACAAGCTGTTCTCCCCCGACGGGCCGACCGGGCGGCTGGGACTGGTGGAGTTCCGCGGCTTCGAGATGCCGCCGGACGCGCGCATGAGCCTGGCCCAGCAGCTGCTGGTGCGGGCGCTGGTCGCGCGCTACTGGGCCGCGCCGCTGGACGGCGAGTGCGTGCGCTGGGGCACCCAGCTGCACGACCGTTTCATGCTGCCGCACTACGTCTGGGCCGATTTCCTCGACGTGCTCGACGACCTGTCCCGCCACGGCTTCCCGATGCGGCCGGAATGGTTCGCCGCGCAGCTGGAGTTCCGCTTCCCGTTCTGCGGCCAGGTGGAATACGACGGCGTGCGGCTGGAACTGCGCCAGGCGCTGGAGCCGTGGAACGTGCTCGGCGAGCAGGGCGCCATCGGCGGCACCGTGCGCTACGTCGATTCCTCGGTCGAGCGCTTGCAGGTGCTGGCCGAGGGCTTCAATCCCGAGCGCCACGCCATCGCCTGCAACGGCCGCGAGGTGCCGATGACGACGACCGGTGTGGCCGGCACCGCCGTGGCCGGGGTGCGCTACAAGGCCTGGCAGCCGGCCAGCGGCCTGCATCCGGTGCTGCCGGTCAACGCGCCGCTGCATTTCGACCTGTACGACCGCTGGAGCGGGCGCGCGCTGGGCGGCTGCACCTACCACGTGGCGCATCCGGGCGGGCGCAACTACGACACCTTCCCGGTCAACGGCAACGAGGCCGAGGCACGCCGCCTGGCGCGCTTCGTCGCCGACGGCCACACGCCCGGGCGCTATGCCCTGCGCGCCGAGCGCCGTTCCGGCGAGTTCCCGCATACGCTGGACCTGCGCCGGCCGCGGCTCGATTGACGCCGCTGTCCACCCGGCGATCGTGCGGCGCAAGGGTGCCGGCACGCCGGTCGCCGGCCCCCGCTTGCCGCCCGGGCGGGATTGTGGCGGCGGTGCGCCCGAACCTATCATCCGTGCCACCCAGCGAAGGAACCATGACATGCGTGCGGGACTGCTGTCGCTTGCCTTGTTCTGCCTGTCCGCCTTTTCCGCCCATGCCGCCGGCCCGAGCGTGGGCGAGGTGGCGCCCCCCGCGCTCGGCAGGAGCCATGGTGGCGAGACGGTCGATCTGTCCGCGTACCGCGGCAAGATCGTGGTGCTCACCTTCTGGGCCTCGTGGTGCGGTCCGTGCCGGAGCGAGCTGCCGGTGCTCGATGCCCTGCAAAAACGCGTCGGCACCGATTTCCTGCAGGTCATCGCGGTGAACGAGGACGAGGACCTGCAGGCCTACCGGAACATCCTGCGGAACATGAAGGACTACCGCCTGCTGGTGGTGCGCGATACCGGCAAGGCCGGCGCCGCCGCCCACTACGGCATCAACAGCTATCCGAATCTGTGGCTCATCGATCCCCGCGGCACGGTGGTCAGCCACCACGTCGGGTACGGCACGGATTCCATCGACGGCATCCTCGCCGAGATCCGCCAGGTCATGGAGCGCGAGATCGAGCAGCAGAAGGCCGCCGCCACGCCGGCGACCTAGGATGCCGCCGGCGCCTTGCGTGGCGGCAGCTGCCGGGCGGCTACCGGAGGGTCTCTGGGGAATGGGCGATCCGGCATAATTCCGGCATGTCCGCGCCCCAGCCCGTATTTCCCGCCGACGACGATCCGTTGTCGCGCTACCACCCGATCGACGGGGTGTACGACGAGATGGTCGATGCCCGCGGCCGGCTGCGCCCGGGCTGGGAGGCGCTGGTGCAGGCGCTGCACCGGATCGGCGAGGACGGGCTGCAGGCGCGCTTCGCCCGCGCCCGCCAGTACCTGGCCGACGCCGGCGTGTACTACCGCTACTACGGGCGCAGCGGCGTGCAGGAACGCGACTGGCCGCTGGCGCCGCTGCCGGTGCTGCTGCACGAGGCGGAGTGGCGCGGCATCAGCGACGGGCTGGCCCAGCGCGCCGACCTGCTGGAACGGGTGATCGCCGACCTGCACGGGCCGCAGCGGCTGGTGCGCGAAGGCCTGCTGCCGCCGGCGCTGGTGGCCGGCAATCCCGAGTTCCTGCGGCCGGTGGTCGGCGTGCCGCCGCGCGGCGGGCACTACCTGCACTTCTGCGCGTTCGAGCTGGGCCGCGGCCCGGACGGGCGCTGGTGGGTGCTGGGCGACCGCACCCAGGCCCCGTCCGGCGCCGGCTTCGCGCTGGAGAACCGGGTCGCCGCCACGCGCGCGCTCGGCGACGTGTTCGGCCAGCTCAACGTGCACCGCCTGGCCGGCTTCTTCCGCCACTTCCGCGATGCGCTGCTGCGCCTGTCCGGCGAGGGCGGGGTCGCCCTGCTCACGCCCGGGCCGAACAACGAGACCTACTACGAGCATGCCTACATCGCCCGCTACCTCGGCTTCCTGCTGCTGGAGGGCGAGGACCTGACCGTGCGCGACGGGCGCCTGCTGGTGCGCACGGTGGCCGGGCTCAAGCCGGTGAGCGTGCTGTGGCGGCGCCTGGACGCGGAGTTCCTCGATCCGCTGGAACTGCGCCCGGATTCGCGCATCGGCACCCCGGGCATGGTCGAGGCGCTGCGCCAGCGCGCCGTGACCGTGGCCAATGCCGCCGGCTCGGGCCTGCTGGAGACGCGCGCGCTGCTGGCCTTCCTGCCCGGCATCGCCGAGGCCTGGGACGGCGCGCCGCTGGCGCTGTCGGGCATCGCCACCTGGTGGTGCGGGCAGGAGCGCGAGCGCGCGCACGTGGTCGAGCACCTGGAACGGATGATGATCGGCCCGGCGCTGTCCACCCGCCTGCCGTTCGAGGACGGCGGCGAGACCGTGCTCGGCGCGCGCCTGAACCCGATCGGGCGCCGCACCCTGCTGGCGCGGCTGCAGCGCGAGGGCGCGCAGCTGGTCGGGCAGGAGGCGGTGACCCTGTCGACCACACCGGTGCACGTGCCCGGCGCCGGGGTGGAGCCGCGGCCGCTGGTGCTGCGCGCCTATGCCGCGCGCACCCCGGACGGCTGGCGGATCATGCCCGGCGGCTTCGCCCGGGTCGGCTTCTCGCTGGACAACCGCGCCATCACCATGCAGAGCGGCGGCCAGGCTGCGGACGTGTGGATCTTCGGCGACCGCCCGGCGGCGCGCCACGAGACCCTGCTGCGCGGCGAGCACGAGGCCTTCGCCCGCGCCGTGCCGCCGCCGCTGCCCAGCCGGGCGGCCGAGAACCTGTTCTGGCTGGGGCGCTACATCGAGCGCCTGGAAGGCTACGCGCGCATCCTGCGCGCCTGGCACGCGCGCCTGGCCGAGAGCCCGGACCCGGAGCTGCCGCTGCTGCGCGCGCTGGCCGACTACCTCGATCCGCTCGGCGTGGACGTGGCCGAGCCGGTACCGGCCGGCCTGGTCATGGCCATCGACAGCGCGGTGACCAGCGCCGGGCGCATCCGCGACCGGTTCTCGCCCGACGGCTGGATGGCGCTGCGCGACCTGGCCAAGACCGCGCGCCGCTTCGCCAGCGTGGTCGGCCCGGGCGACGACGCGGTGCGCGCGATGGGCGTGCTCCTGCGCAAGCTGGCCGGCTTCTCCGGCCTGGTCCACGAGAACATGTACCGCTTCGCCGGCTGGCGCTTCCTGGAGGTCGGCCGGCGCATCGAGCGCGGCATCCAGATGGCCTGGCTGCTGGCGGCCTTCACCCCGCACGAGGCCCCGTCCGGGGCCAGCGACGCGTTGCTGGAGATCGGCGACAGCGTGATCACCCACCGCGCCCGCTACGGCGTGGACACCGGCCGCCTGAGCGTGCTCGACCTGCTCGCGCTGGACCCGCACAACCCGCGCTCGGTGCTGTTCCAGCTCGACGTGCTGCGCCACGAACTGGGCCAGCTGCCGGACGTGGACGACGGCAGCCACCTGTCCGGCATCGCCAAGGAGAGCCTGCGCCTGCAGACCCTGCTGGCGATCCGCGAGCCGGCCGATGTGGACGCCGGCCTGCTCGAGGCGGTGGCCGACGGCCTGGCCGGGCTGTCCGACCGCCTGTCCTCGGCCTACTTCGGCTAGGCCCGCCGATGCCTGTCTTCGCCGGGAATACCGCGCCGCGGGCGCCGACGGCCGCGGCGCCCCTGCCGGGCGGGAAGCGGGCGGGGCGGCGCCGGATGGCCCCGGGCTTGCCACCAAGGACGATGGCCGCGCCCTGCATGCAGGGCGGTCCGGGCGATCGCCGATGCGGCGGCGCGGCCCGGTATCCCGACAACCACAGGCCCTGATCCGATGGACTACGACATCCTGCTGCGCCTGGCCTACGAATACGCCGCCCCCGCCGCCGGCGGCCAGCACCTGGCGCGGGTGCTGCCGGCGGACCTGCCCGGCATCCAGGAGGTGGTCCGCGCCAGCCTGGAGCTCGACCCGCGCCCGGCCGAGCGCAGCGAATTCCGCGATTTCTTCGGCAACCGCGTGGTGCGCGCCGGCTACCGCGGCGCCCATGCCGGGCTGGAGGCGGTGATGCGCGCCCGGGTCAGGGTGGCGCGCACCCCGCCGGGCCTGGACCTGTCGCCGCCGCTGCCGGCGCTGGCCGCGGAGATCGCCGCGGTCTGGTCGCTGGCCGCCGACGCCCCGCACCACTTCTGCGGGGCCACGCCGTACGTGCCGCCGGTGCACGAGGTGACCCGCTACGCGGCGCGCAGCGCGGTCGCCGGGCGCAGCGTGCGCGCCTGCGTGGAGGACCTGTGCCGGCGCATCCACGCCGATTTCGCCTACGACGGCGAGGCCACCGAGGTGGACACGCCGCTGGCGCAGGCCTTCGCCCAGCGCCGCGGCGTGTGCCAGGACTTCACCCACGTGATGATCGCCGGCCTGCGCGGGCTCGGCATCCCGGCCGGCTACGTCAGCGGTTTCCTGCGCACCGTGCCGCCGCCGGGCCAGCCGCGGCTGGAAGGCGCCGACGCCACCCATGCCTGGGTGCGCGCCTGGTGCGGGCGCGAGATGGGCTGGCAGGAGTTCGACCCGACCAACGCCATCGCCGCCGGCGACGACCACATCGTGATCGCCTACGGCCGCGACTACGGCGACGTCAGCCTGATCAACGGCGTGCTCAAGACCTCCGGCGCGCAGGAGTCCAGCCAGTCGGTGGACGTGCTGCCGCTGGCCTGAGCCTCAGCGGCCGGCGCTGCCGGCCGCCGCGGCCTTCGCGGCGGCGTTGCCGCGCGCATAGCGCTGGGCGACGAAGGCGCAGACGATCAGCTGGATCTGGTGGTAGAGCATGATCGGCAGCACGATCGCGCCCAGGCTGGAGCCCGCGAACATCACCTTGGCCATCGGCACGCCGGTGGCCAGGCTCTTCTTCGAGCCGCAGAACACGATGGCGATCTCGTCGGCGCGGTCGAAGCCGAGCCGGCGCGCGATGAAGGTGATCAGGGTCATCGCCGCGGCCAGCAGCACCGCCGCGGCCAGCACCACCATCAGCAGCGCCGACAGCGGCGTGTCGCGCCACAGGCCCTCGATCACCGCCGCGCTGAAGGCGGTGTAGACCACCAGCAGGATGGTGCCCTGGTCGGTCCAGCGCAGCACCGGGCGGTGGCGTTCGACCCACGCGCCGATCCACGGCCGCAGCAGGTGGCCGGCCAGGAACGGCACCAGCAGCTGCAGCAGGATCTTGCCGATGGCGACCCACGGGTCGGCCATCGCACCGTGGGTACCGAGCAGCACGCCCATCAGCAGCGGGGTGATGAACACGCCCAGCAGGCTCGACAGCGAGGCCGCGCACACCGCCGCCGGCACGTTGCCGCCGGCCATCGAGGTGAAGGCGATCGAGGACTGCACGGTGGACGGCAGCGCGCACAGGAACAGCAGGCCGACGAACAGGTCCGGGGTGAGCACGGCGTGGGCCAGGGGCTTGAACAGCAGGCCCAGCACCGGGAACAGCACGAAGGTGCAGGCCAGGATGGTCAGGTGCAGGCGCCAGTGCAGCATGCCGGCCTTGATCGCGTCGCGCGAGAGCTTGGCCCCGTGCAGGAAGAACAGCGCGGCGATGGCCAGGTCGGTGACCACGTCCATGACGCGGGCCGCGGCGCCGGAGACCGGCAGCAGCGAGGCCAGGGTCACCGTGGCCAGCAGGGCCAGGGTGAACGGGTCGATGTTCAGGCGCTTGAGCAGGGAGGTCATGGGGCGGCGGATGTCCGGGGCATGGGGGAGAAGGCGGGACCGGCCGTTCCCGGGCCCGCGGTGGCGCTATTGTCCGGCGATCGGCGCGTGCATGGCAGTCCGGCGGATCAGGGCTGGGCCGCGCGCGCCTTGAGCAGCTCGCGCAGCTCGTACTTGTCCAGCTCGTCCAGGCCGCGCTCGCGCTGCTTGGCCTGCAGTTCCTCCAGGCGCTGCTGCAGCAGCTGGCGCTCCAGGCGCAGGCCGGCGTCCTGCAGCTCGGTGGTCCAGCTGGCGGCATCGCCGGGCAGCGCCAGCGACGCCAGCCGCTGCAGCGCGTCCAGTTCCGGGCGGCCGGCGAAGTGTTCCAGCAGCGCGCCGGTGGAGATGTCCGGGCGCTGGCGCACCAGTTCCACCAGTTCCAGCAGCAGGTCCACGCCGGGCTGGCGCAGGCCGGCGATCTGGCGCTCCTGCAGCACCAGCGCCAGCGCCGGCTTCTGCAGGATCAGGGCGATGGCGCCGCGCACCAGGCTGCGCTTGTGCACCGGCGCGCGCGGCGGTGGCGGCGCGCCGGCCGCTGCGCGCGTGCCGGCGCCCACGCCGGTCAGGCGCGCCAGCTCCTGCCGCATCAGGTCGCCGAAGGCCCCGTCGGGGATCTGCGCCAGCATCGGCCGCGCCTTCTCGGCCAGGCGCGCGCGCCCGTCCAGGGTAGCCAGGTTGGCCTCGCGGCCGAGCTCGTCGAAGAAGAACCGCGACAGCGGCACCGCGTCCTTCAGGCGCGCGTCGAACGCGTCCTTGCCCTCCTTGCGCACGATGGTGTCCGGGTCCTCGCCCTCGGGCAGGAACAGGAAGAACGCCTGGCGGCCGTCCTTCATCCGCGGCAGCACCGACTCCAGCGCCCGCCAGGCAGCCTTGCGCCCGGCGTTGTCGCCGTCGAAGCAGAAGTACACGTCCGGGGCGTTGCGGAACAGCAGCTCGGCATGGTCGGGCGTGGTCGCCGTGCCGAGCGTGGCCACTGCCTGGGTGACCCCGAACTGGAACAGGCTGACCACGTCCATGTAGCCCTCGACCACGATCAGCCGCTCGATCTTCTGGTGCGCCTGGCGTACCTGCCACAGCGCGTACAGCTCGCGGCCCTTGTGGAACAGCGCGGTCTCCGGCGAGTTCAGGTACTTGGGGCCGTCCTCCTTGCGCAGCACGCGCCCGCCGAAGGCGATCACCCGCCCGCGCCGGTCGAAGATCGGGAACATCACCCGGTCGCGGAACTTGTCGTAGACGTGGCCGCGCTCGTTCTTGGAGAACAGGCCGGCCTTGTCGAGCAGCTTCATGCGCCGCTCGTCGCGGCCCAGCGCGTCCTTGAGCGCGCTGTAGCCGTCGGGGGCGTAGCCGATGCGGAAGCGGGCGATGGTGTCGGCATCCACGCCGCGGCCGGCCAGGTAGTCGCGCGCGGCCGGGCTGTCCTCGAGCTGCTTCTGGAAGAACTTCGCGGCGGCCTCCAGCGCGGAGAACACCTCCCGGCTCTCGTCCTGGTGGGCGGCATCGCGGGTCTCGCCGCGCGGCACCTCCATGCCGGCGCGCTTGGCCAGCTCGTCGACCGCGTCGAGGAACTCCAGGCGGTCGTATTCCATCAGGAAGCTGATCGCGGTGCCGTGCGCGCCGCAGCCGAAGCAGTGGTAGAACTGCTTGGTCGGGGAGACGTAGAACGAAGCCGAACGCTCGTCGTGGAACGGGCAGCGCGCCGAGTATTCCTTGCCCTGGCGCTTGAGCGGCACGCGCGCGCCGACCACCTCGACGATGTCCGTCCTGGCCAGCAGGTCGTCGATGAATGCGTCGGGGATGCGTGCCATTGCTTCGGAAATCCAGCGTTGCGGGTATGGGGGGGGGGAGGAAGGGCGTGCGGGGTCAGGCCGTGCGGGCGCCCGGTCCCGGCGAAGCCGGCCGTGGCCGTTGCACCGCGCACGGCCGCGGCGGAAGTGGCCGGGTGCGGGCCACCCCTGCAAGGTACCCCGGCGCGGCCAGGGGCGGCAGCCTGTCCGGAGCCTTGCCCGCGCCGGAGCCGGCCGCGGGCCCGCGGCCCGGGCGGGGGCCCGGGGCGAGCGGATGCGGTGCGGTCCCGTGCACGCCGGATGCAATGCCGCGGTCTCCATCCGTACGGAGCATGGCGACCTGTCCGGCGGCACCGGGCGCGGCGAGGACGGCGCCGCCCGGCACGCAGCGCGACCGGACGGAGCGCGGCCGGTGATGCACGGGGGATCGCGAGTGAGGCATCGTCCAGGGGTACCGGCGGGCCGCATAGGATGCCACGTGCCGGCTGTCCCCCCGCTGTGCCGGGCGACACCGGCGCGCGGATCAGCCGGCAGGCGGGTCCGGGGGCGGCGCGGGTGCCGCGTGCGCCGGCCCGTTCAGGCGCTCGTCCAGCACCGCGGTGATCAGCGCCCCGGCAAAGAACACCACGCTGGCGTAGTAGACCCAGACCAGCGCGATCACCAGCGTGCCCATCGAGCCGTAGGCGCTGCCGGGCGCGGCGCGGGCCAGGTACAGGTCGATGCCGTAGCGGCCTGCGGCGAACAGGCAGGCGGTGATCGCCCCGCCCAGCAGCGCCTCGCGCCAGCGCACCGGGCGGTCGGGCAGGAAGTGGTAGAGGAAGGCGAAGCCGGTCATGTACAGCAGCAGCGTGACCAGGTAGCCCAGCAGCGGCAGGACCGAGGGAATGGTGTCGAAGGCCACGCGCAGGGCGGTGGTGAGCACCATCGACACGATCAGCAGGAACCCCAGGGCGAACACCACCCCGAAGGAGAACACCCGCTTGCGCAGCCATGCCAGCACGCCGCCACCGTCGTGGCGCGGGTTGCGGAAGATCAGGTTGAGCGCGCCCTGCAGGCGGGCGAATACCGCGGTGGCACCGACGAACAGCAGCAGCGTGCTCCACAGCCCGGCCAGCGAGCCGACGCTGGGCTGCTGGCGCGCATTGTCGAGCACGGTGTGGACGACGGCGGCCGCCTCCGGGCCGGCCATCTCGCGCACCTGGCCCTGCAGCGCCAGCTGCGCCTCGGGATAGAGCGAGGCGGTCAGCCACAGGATCAGCACCAGCAGCGGGGCCATCGACAGCAGCGCATAGAACGAGAGCGAGGCGGCCTGGGTGAGCACGTCCGCCTCGACGAAGCGCTCGCCCACCGCGAAGGGCAGGCTGCGCTGGAGGCGCTCGAACAGGGATTGCACGCGTGGCGACAGGGAAAGGGTCATGCAGCTCACTGCGGGGGAAACGTCCCGTTTCTAGCAGACCTTCCGGCCAGGCTGCATGAAGGCGGGCGGCTGTCCGGGGGGAGCTAGCGGGACTGCACGTCTGCCGCGCAGAGGACATCCCGGGCCCGGTCCTGGGTCCCTGGCTCCCGGACAGTTGGCGCCCCGTGGACTTCGGGCCTTCGGATTTTCAGGACCGCCGGCTGCGGCTGGACACGGCTGCGCGCCGGCCGTGATCCGCCTGTCTGCCTGTTGCGGGGGGCGAAGGCACTGCAAGCGCCGGGCATCGACACCATGCGCACCTGCGCGCAGCAGCCCCGGGTCCGCGTTGACCGGGCAGCGATCCCACGCGGGCATCGCTGCGGTGTCCGCTGCGCCGGTACGGCAGCCGCCAGTCCCGCAGGGCGGGGAAGCGTGCAGCGGCATGCTCCGCCGGCACGCCTTTCCCGTTTGGCGTTCCAGAAATGACCCGCTCGACCTCGATGGGGTGGATCCCCACTTTCGCGGGCAACATCAGCTAGGAGAACTCCAGCCGATGTTGCCGGACAGGTCGAGCGACGGACGAGCCCGCCTACGAGGATCGCCTGTGGCCGGCAGTCCGGGAATAGCCTGGCGCCAAGCCGCCAAGCCGCCAAGCCGCCAAGCCGCCAAGCCGCCAAGCCGCCAAGCCGCCAAGCCGCCAAGCCGCCACAAGCCACCGCCTGCCGCCCGCCAACCCTGCCAGGCCACCAAGCTGACACGACGGCCCTGCGCCCGCGGCTGACAGGCCACGGCCCTCGGCGCGCCGGTGCCATCCACGGGGACAGCGCGATACCAGCGTCTGCCGGCGCGCGGGTGCGTCGGCCCGCCCGCCGGAGGCCCGGCCCCGCGCCGGATCCGATCCGGACCAGGCAGGGCCGGACGGGGCCTCAGCCGGCCAGCGCCTTCTTCACCAGCGCGGAGACCTGGCCCATGTCGGCCTTGCCGGCGAGCTGCGGCTTGAGCGCGCCCATCAGCTTGCCCATGTCGGCCGGGCCGGCGGCGCCGGTCTGGGCGATGGCCGCGGCGATGGCGGCCTGGATTTCGGCCTCGCCGAGCTTGGCCGGCAGGTAGTGCTCGATCACCGTGATCTCGCTGCGCTCGACGTCGGCCAGGTCCTCGCGGCCGGCGGCGGCGTACTGCTCCACCGAATCGCGGCGCTGCTTGACCATCTTGTCGAGCACGGCCACCACGGCGGCATCGTCGAGGGTGATGCGCTCGTCCACTTCGCGCTGCTTGATGGCGGCGTTGATCAGCCGGACCACGCCGAGGGTGTGCTTGTCGCCGCCCTTCATGGCGGCCTTCATGTCGTCGGTGAGCTGCTGCTTGAGGCTCATGCTGGACTCCTGGAAGCGGAAGGATGGGAACCGGGCCAACGCAAAAAGCCGGCTACGCTTGCGCGTGCCGGCCTTGCGGAGCCTGCCCGTCGGCCATGGCCGGCGGGTCTACCCGGAATCAGTACAGGCGCTGGCGCTTGGTGACGTCGCGCGAGGAGCGACGCAGCTGGCGCTTCACCGCGGCAGCGGCCTTGCGCTTGCGTTCCTGGGTCGGCTTTTCGTAGAACTCGCGCTTGCGGGTCTCGGCCAGAACGCCGGCCTTTTCGCAGGTGCGCTTGAAGCGACGGAGCGCAAACTCGAAGGGCTCGTTCTCGCGGACTTTGACGCTAGGCATGGAATCTCCGGAAAGTGGGCAGTCCGGCCGGTGTGGCCGGGCTTTGCGAATGGGACTCGCACAAACGATACCGGGGCTGGCCCGGTGAGCCGCTCATTATAGCGGCCAGATCGGCCGCCGCAAGTCCCGTCCCCTTGTGCGGCGCGCCACAGGGCCCACAATGGTCGCATGAAAGTCCTCGGCATCGAATCCTCCTGCGACGAGACCGGCGTGGCCGTGTACGACACCGCCCTGTCCGGCCCGGCGGCGCTGCGCGCCCACGAGGTGTACAGCCAGATCGCCCTGCACGCCCGCTATGGCGGCGTGGTGCCGGAGCTGGCCAGCCGCGACCACGTGCGCAAGGCGCTGCCGCTGATCCGCCAGACCCTGGCCGAGGCCGGGCTGGCCCCGCGCGACCTGGACGGGGTGGCCTACACCGCCGGGCCGGGACTGGTCGGCGCGCTGCTGGTCGGCGCCGGCGTGGCGCGCGCGCTGGCCTGGGCGCTGGACGTGCCGGCGGTCGGCGTGCACCACATGGAGGGCCACCTGCTGGCGCCGCTGATGGGCGAGGATCCGCCGGCACCGCCGTTCGTGGCGCTGCTGGTCTCCGGCGGGCATACCCAGCTGATCGCGGTGGAGGCCATCGGCCGCTACCGCCTGCTCGGCGAGACCCTGGACGACGCCGCCGGCGAGGCCTTCGACAAGACCGCCAAGCTGATGGGCCTGCCGTACCCCGGCGGTCCGCAGCTGGCGGCGCTGGCCGAGCGCGGTACGCCCGGCGCGTTCCGCTTCGCCCGGCCGATGACCGACCGCCCCGGCCTGGACTTCAGTTTCTCCGGGCTCAAGACCCAGGTGCTGCTGGCCTGGCAGCACAGCGACCGCGGCGAGCAGACCCGCGCGGACATCGCGCGCGGCTTCGAGGACGCGGTGGTGGACACCCTGGCGATCAAGTGCGAGCGCGCGCTGGACGCCGCCGCCGCCGATACGCTGATCGTGGCCGGCGGGGTGGGCGCCAACCGCCGCCTGCGCGAGCGCCTGCAGGCGATGGCCGCACGCCGCGGCGGCCGCGCGTGCTTCCCGCCGCCGGCGCTGTGCACCGACAACGGCGCGATGATCGCCTTCGCCGGCGCGCTGCGCCTGCAGGCCGGCCAGCACGTGGACGCGTCCGTGCGCGTGGTGCCGCGCTGGGACATGGCCACGCTGCCGCCGCTGCAGGCCGCCTGAAACGCGCAGCGCGCGCCCGCCGGTGTGTCCCGGCGCCCGCCGTGCACGGTGCGTGCCGGCCGCAGCGGCTAACATGGCCGCCTCGCAACCGCCCGACGCCGCAATGGACAAGGTTTTCATCGAAGGGCTGCGCATCGACGCCCTGATCGGCATCTACGACTGGGAGCGGCGCATCCGCCAGACCCTGCGCTTCGACCTGGAGATGGCCTTCGACAACCGTCGCCCGGCCGCCAGCGACGACATCGCCCTCACTCTGAACTACAAGGCGGTGAGCAAGCGCCTGGTCGAGTTCGTGGAGCAGTCCGACTACGGCCTGGTGGAGACCCTGGCCGAGCGCTGCGCGCAGATCGTGATGGACGAATTCGGCGTGCCGTGGCTGCGGTTGAAGCTGAGCAAGCCCGGCGCGGTGCGCGGCGCCGACGCGGTCGGGGTGGTGATCGAGCGCGGGGTGGCGTGATGGCGAGCCTGAAGACCGACGTGAAGGTGGACCACCTGCTGCTGGACGAGAAGCTCAACGTCCTGCAGAAGATGCTGGCGCCGTACCCGGGCGTCTACGACCTGGTGGTGGTCGGCACGCTGCTGCTGGTGGCGTGGCTGGCCAACTGGGTGACCAAGCGCATCCTGCTGCGCGTCCTGCAGAACATCCTCAGCCGCTCGCCGTGGGCGCGCCAGGACGGCGACGGCAAGCCGCTGCACATGTCGGTGATCCCGCGCCTGGCCAACGTGGTGCCGGCGCTGGTGATCCAGGCCGGGCTGGTCGCGGTGCCGGACCTGCCGGCCAAGCTGGTGGCCGGCCTGCGCGCGGGCTGCCAGGTGTTCATCGCGCTGACCGTGGCGGTGGCGATCTCCAAGGCGCTGGACCTGGTCAACGAGCTCTACGAACGCCGCCCCGACGCCCGCAACCGCCCGATCAAGGGCTTCCTGCAGGTGGTCAAGATCATCGTCTACGTGCTGGCCGGGCTGTCGATGGTGGCCACCTTCGCCGGCGTGTCGATCGGCCACATCGTCACCGGTCTGGGCGCGATCATGGCGGTGCTGATCCTGGTGTTCCAGGACACGCTGCTGTCGCTGGTGGCCAGCGTGCAGATCAGCAGCGATGGGCGCGTGCGCATCGGCGACTGGATCGAGATGCCCAGCCAGGACGCCGACGGCACGGTGCTCGACATCGCCCTGCACACGGTGACGGTGCAGAACTGGGACATGACCGTCACCACGATCCCGACCAAGAAGCTGATCAGCGACTCGTTCAAGAACTGGCGCGGCATGTACGACTCCGGCGGGCGCCGGATCAAGCGCTCGCTGCGCCTGGACCAGCACAGCGTGCGCTTCCTGACCGACGAGGAGGTCGAGCGCCTGCACCAGTTCCCGCTGCTGACCGACTACATCGACGGCAAGCGCAAGGAGTTCGCGGCGTGGACGGCATCGCTGGCGGCCAAGGGCATGAAACCCACCGCGGGGCGCCAGCTGACCAACCTGGGCGCCTTCCGCGCCTACGTCGACCAGTACCTGCGGCACCACCCGCAGATCCGCCCGGACATGCTGCTGTTCGTGCGCGAGCTGCAGTCCGATTTCAACGGCCTGCCGCTGGAGATCTGGTGCTTCGCCGACCAGACCGGCATCGTCGGCTACGAGCGGATCCAGGCCGACGTGATCGACCACCTGCTGGCGGTGCTGCCGTCGTTCGACCTGCACGTGTTCCAGGTATCCAGCGACGCGATGCTGATGCGCGATGCCGAGGCCAGGAACCCGCAGAAGAACCGCATCCTGGCGGCCATCACCGGCTAGCCGCGGGCACCGGCCGAATGCTTGACGCGGTTCACAGCGCGGTGCATGTTGCAGGCCAGCATGCCCGTCGGCCTCCGCCGCCGGATGCCAGCCAGCAAGGGGCACGATGGACTGGAGCAGGTACGGTTCTTCCACCTACGACGAGCTGATCCGGCCGGATCACACGCCGCGCCCGGCCGCGCGGCGGGTCATCGAATACCTCTCCAGCCTTTCCCCGCACGAGATCGCCGAGCGCCAGCTCGCCGCCGACGTGGTCGCGCGGGTGATGGGCGTGACCTTCACCGTCTATTCCGACGGCACCAACGTCGACCGCACCCTGCCGTTCGACCTGATCCCGCGGGTGATCCCGCTGCGCGAATGGCAGCGCACCGAGGCTGGGCTCAAGCAGCGCATGCGCGCACTGAACCTGTTCATCGGCGACCTGTACGGCGGCCAGCGGATCGTCCGCGACAAGGTGTTCCCGGCCGAGCTGCTGGCCGAGTCGGTGAATTTCCGCCCGCAGTGCGTGGGCGTGCGCCCGCCGCTGGACGTATGGGCGCACATCTGCGGCTCGGACCTGGTGCGCGGCGCCGACGGCGTGCTGTACGCGCTGGAGGACAACCTGCGCATCCCCTCCGGGGTCAGCTACATGCTCGAGAACCGGCAGGTGGCCAAGCGCGTGTTCCCCGAGCTGTTCGACACCACCGCGATCCTGCCGGTGGACGAGTACCCCAGCCAGCTCTACGACACCCTGGCCGCGCTCACCCCGCGCCCGGGCGAGCAGCCGGTGATCGCCCTGCTCACCCCGGGCATCTACAACAGCGCCTACTTCGAGCACGCCTACCTGGCCCAGGCCATGGGCATCGAGCTGGTGGAGGGCACCGACCTGTTCGTCGACGACGACGACTGCACCTACATGCGCACCGTGCACGGGCCGCAGCGGGTGGACGTGATCTACCGCCGGGTGGACGACATGTTCATCGACCCGGAGGCGTTCAACCCGGAATCGGTGCTGGGCGTGCGCGGCCTGATCCGCAGCTGGCGCGCCGGCAAGGTGGCGCTGGCCAACGCCCCCGGCGCCGGCGTGGCCGACGACAAGGTGGTGTTCGCCTACGTGCCGCAGATGATCCGCTACTACCTGGACGAGGAGCCGATCCTGCCCAACGTGCCCAGCTACCTGTGCCACCGCGAGGAGGACCGCCGCTACGTGCTCGACCACCTGGCCGAGCTGGTGGTCAAGCCGGCCAACGAATCCGGCGGCTACGGCATGATGATCGGCCCGCGCGCCAGCCGCGCCGAGCACGAGAAGTTCCGCGCGCTGATCCAGGCCAACCCTCGCAACTACATGGCCCAGCCGACCCTGGACATCTCCACCGCGCCGATCATCACCGAGCACGGCCCGGCGCCGCGGCACCTGGACCTGCGCCCGTTCATCCTCTCGCGCGAGGACACCTACGTGACCACCGGCGGGCTGACCCGGGTGGCGATGAAGGAGGGCTCGCTGGTGGTGAATTCCTCGCAGGGCGGCGGCGCCAAGGACACCTGGGTGGTCGACGAGGAGACGCTCTGATGCTCTCGCGCGTGGCCAACAACCTGTACTGGTTCAGCCGCTACCTGCGCCGGGCCGAGAACACCGCGCGCCTGCTCGACGTGGGCAGCCTGCTGCAACTGGACCTGCCGCCGTCGGTGCGCTTCGCCTGGCGGCCGCTGATCGACACGGTCGGCGCCGGGGCGATCTTCGATGCGCGCCATCCCGGCGTGGGCGATGCGGTCGGCGACACCGAGGTGATGCGCTTCCTGCTGCTGGACCGCGACAACCCTTCCTCGCTGCGTTCCTCGCTGGAATGTGCGCGCGAGATCCTGCGCAGCATCCGCGACACGCTGCCCCAGGAGGTGTGGGAGGCGGTCAACGACATGCACCTGTACGTGGACGCGGAGGGCGAGCGCGGCATCGGCCGGCGCTACCGGGCCCAGTTCCTGGGCCGCATCACCGATGCCTGCCTGAAGGTGTCCGGGCTGCTGGCGGCCAACGTCAGCCGCGACATCGGCTTCCAGTTCCTGCGCCTGGGCACGGCGATGGAGCAGGCCGACATGACCACGCGCATCATCGATGCCGGCGCCTCGGGCCTGGTCACCCCGCGCAAGGCCGACGACGAGGAGGCGTTCCGCAACATGCAGTGGATGGCCACGCTGCGGGCCCTGGCCGCCTACCAGATGTACCGGCGCCACGTGCGCGGGCGCGTCGGCGGCGAGGCGGCGCTGCGCTTCCTGCTGCAGAACGAGCAGTTCCCGCGCAGCGTGCTGTTCTGCCTGCAGCGCGCGGGCGCGGTACTGCCGACCCTGCCGGCGCGGCCGCAGGTGGAGGCGGCGCTGGCGCGCACGCGCACGCGCGTGGAGGAAGCCGATCCGGCCACCCTGGCCGGCACCGCGGTGGCCGGCTTCATGGACGAGGTGCAGGTCTCGCTCGGCGCGCTGCACGCCACCCTGGCCCAGGCCTATTTCGACTCCTGAGCGGCGGCCGTGCCCGCCGCGTGGCCGCCGCGGGCGGAACCGCTAGAATGGCGCCCTTTCTGTAACCGGTTCCACGTTCCCCCATGGCTTCCGCCCGCATCGAATCGCTGCTCGCCCGCATGACCCTGGAAGAGAAGGTCGGCCAGCTCGGCGTGTTCGCCGACATGGTCCGTCCCTTCGCCCCGGACGTGAATCCCGACGCCAACATGCGCAATGCCGAGCAGGTGCTCGAGCAGGTGCGCGCCGGCCGCGTCGGCTCCCTGTTCAACGGCGTCGGCGCCGAGCTCGGCCGGCAGATCCAGCGGGTGGCGGTGGAGGAGAGCCGGCTCGGCATCCCGGTGGCGCTGGCCGCCGACGTGATCCACGGCATGCGCACCGTGTTCCCGATCCCGCTGGGCGAGGCCGCCAGCTTCGAGCCGGACCTGGCCGAGCGCACCGCCCGCGCCACCGCCGTGGAGGCGACCGCCGCCGGCATCCATTGGACCTACGCGCCGGCGATGGACATCGCCCGCGACCAGCGCTGGGGCCGGGTGGCCGAGGGCGCCGGCGAGGACGTGGTGCTGGGCTGCGCGTTCGCCGCCGCGCGCGTGCGCGGCTTCCAGGGCGAGGACCTGCGCGCGGCCGATTCGCTGCTGGCCACGCCCAAGCATTTCGCCGCCTACGGCGCGGTCGCCGCGGGCATGGAATACAACACCGTGGACATCTCGCCGCAGACCCTGCGCGATGTGCACCTGCCGCCGTTCAAGGCCGCGCTCGACGCCGGCGCGATCAGCGTGATGTCCTCGTTCAACGACATCAACGGCGTGCCGGCCAGCGCCAACCGCTGGCTGCTCACCGACCTGCTGCGCGGCGAGTGGGGCTTCGATGGCGTGGTGGTGTCCGACTACACCGCCGACATGGAGCTGATCGCCCACGGTTACGCGGCCGATGCGCGCGACGCCACCCTCAAGGCGTTCGCCGCGGGGCTGGACATGAGCATGCAGAGCGGCTTCTACGCCGACCACCTGCCGGCGCTGGTGGCCTCCGGCCAGGTGCCGGTGGAAATGCTCGACGAGGCGGTGCGGCGGGTGCTGGCGGTCAAGGAGGCGATCGGCCTGTTCGAGGATCCGTACCGCTGCCTGGACCCGCAGCGCGAGGCGGATACCGCGTACCTGCCGGCGCACGACGCGCTTGCCCGCGACGCGGCGCGGCGCGCGATCGTGCTGCTCAGGAACGAGGGCGCGGTGCTGCCGCTGCGCAAGGCCGGGCAGAGGATCGCGCTGATCGGCCCGTTCGCGCGCGACCGCGACAACATCGAGGGCTGCTGGACGCTGTTCGGCGACAAGGCGCGCTACGTGCCGCTCGAGGCCGGCGTGCGCGCGGCCATGGCCGATCCCGGCGCCGAGCTGACGGTGGTCGACGGCTGCGCCCTGGAGGCGCCGCTGGACGGCGGCATCGAGGCTGCGGTGGCCGCCGCGCGCGCCGCCGACGTGGCGGTGCTGGCGCTGGGCGAGCCGCAGCGCTACAGCGGCGAGGCGCAGTCGCGCACCGAGATCGTGCTGCCGGCGGCGCAGCAGGCGCTGGCCGAGGCGGTGGCGGCCACCGGCACGCCGCTGGTGGTGCTGCTGCGCAACGGCCGCGCGCTGGCGCTGCACGGCGCGGTGCGCGAGGCCCAGGCGATCGCGGTGACCTGGTTCCTCGGCACCCAGACCGGCCATGCCGTGGCCGACGTGCTGTTCGGCGACTACAGCCCGTCGGCGCGGTTGCCGGTGAGCTTCCCGCTGGCCTCCGGGCAGCAGCCGTTCTTCTACAACCACCCGCGCACCGGCCGCCCGGAACTGCCGGACATGAAGGAATTCAAGGCGCGCTGGCGCGAGGTGCCGGACGCGCCGCTGTACCCGTTCGGCCACGGCCTGGGCTACACCACGTTCGCCTATGGCGTCCCGGTGCCGAGCAGCGCGCGGCTGGGCTGGGACGAGACCCTGACCGTGACCACCACGGTGACCAACACCGGCACGGTGGCGGGCGAGGAAGTGGTGCAGCTGTACGTGCACGACCGCGTCGCCAGCCGGGTGCGGCCGGTGCGCGAGCTCAAGGCGTTCCGCAAGATCGCGCTGCAGCCGGGCGAGAGTGCGCAGGTGGCGTTCACCCTGGATCGCCACGCGCTGGCCTTCACCGACCCGCGCGGCGAGTACGGCGCCGAGCCGGGCCTGTTCGATCTGTGGGTGTGCGCCGATTCGCAGGCCGGCGAGCCGGTGCAGTTCGAGCTGCTGGCGCCCTGACTACGGCGCCCGGCCCGGCTGGCCCTGGGCGAGGCGGGGCGCGCCGGGCCCCGTGCATTCCTGAGGTGGAAGCCCGGCAGCCGGCGGCGCAGGCAGCGTCCTCCTTGGCCTGCCCGTCGTCGATGAATGGCATATGCGGGCACGAGCAAGCGCGCGCCTGTGGCGCATGGATCGCCGGTCGGGCGTGATCGCCCCGGACACGAGGGCCCCGCGGGCGCTGCCGAGGAAGGTAAGGCGCTGCCCGGCCTCGCGGAACGTGCCGGCGGCGAAGTGGGCGATCAAGGCCACGTCGATGCGGCTCGCGATCGGTGGCGCGCATACGGCCACCGTATCGGCATGGCGCGAGGGCACCCTCATCGCCCCGGCGAAACGTGCCGAACATATCGGCATGGCGCGAGGGCACCCTCATCGCCCCGGCGAAACGTGCCGAACATATCGGCATGGCGCGAGGGCACCCTCATCGCTCCGGCGAAACGCGCCGAACACATGGCATGGCGCGGATGGCGGGCAATCGGCCGGTCTTCGGCTTCGCGCCAGCCGCGTTCGCGTTCCTGCCCGAGATCCATCCCGGCGGGCAGGGCGCGGCGAGGAAACGCCGGCGTCCGGCCCCGCCGGTATGGGCCGGCTTGGATCGCAACGAAGCCGGGCCTTGCCGATGTCGAACGCGGCATGGAGGGGGGGACGGGCGATCGTGGCACGAGGCCGGAATGATTGCCCGCGAAGGCCCGCGACTCAGCCGGAGAGTGGCTGCAGTTCCAGCAGGCGCGCGTCCTTGCCGTCCTCCAGCAGCCACAGCAGGCCGTCCGGCGCCTGCACCACGGCGCGGATGCGCTCGCCCATGTCGTAGCGCGCCGCCTCGCGTGCGCGGTCTCCGTCGAATTCGACCCGCACCAGCGCCTTCGACGACAGTCCGCCGATCAGCGCGTTGCCGGTCCAGCCCGGGTAGCGCCGGCCGGAGTAGATCACCAGGCTCGACGGCGAGATCACCGGCGTCCAGCTGATCGCCGGTGCGGCGAATTCCGGCCGGGTGGCGTGGTCGGGGATCGGGCGGCCGTCGTAGTGGTCGCCGTCGGACACCAGCGGGTAGCCGTAGTTGGCGCCGCGCTCGACCCGGTCCAGCTCGTCGCCGCCCTTGGGGCCCATCTCCACCTCCCACAGCCGGCCGCCCGCATCGAAGGCCAGGCCCAGCACGTTGCGGTGGCCCAGCGACCACACCTGCGCGGCCACGCCGCCGCGGTCGGCGAACGGGTTGTCCGGCGGCACGCTGCCGTCGTCGTCCAGGCGCACGATCTTGCCGAGGTTGGTGGCCATGTCCTGGGCCGGGTCGAACTTCTGCCGCTCGCTGGAGCTGATCCACAGCTTGCCGTCCGGGCCGAACAGCAGGCGATGGCCGTAGTGGCCGTTGCCGCTCACCTTGGGCACCTGCCGCCAGATCACCTGCAGGCCGTCGAGCCGGCCGCCGCCGCGCGCGTCGGGTACCAGCCGGGCGCGGGCGACCGCGGCACCGCGGGTATCGCCGGCGCCGGCCTCGGCGTAGCTGAGGTAGATCAGCCCGTTGTCGCGGAAGCGCGGGTGCACGGCAATGTCGCCGAGGCCGCCCTGGCCGCCGTAGGCCACCTCCGGCACGCCGGCGACCGTGCCGGTGGCGCCGCTGGCCGGATCGAACAGCTTCAACGCACCGCGCTTCTCGGTGACCAGCAGGCGCCCGTCGGGCAGGAACGCCATCGCCCACGGTTCGTCGAAACGGCCCAGCGTCGTCGTGGTGAACGGCTTGGCCGCGGCCGCTGGCGGTGCGCCGCGGCAGGCGGTGGCGGCGGTGGCCAGCAGCAGGGTGGCGGCCAGCGGCAGGAGCAGGCGTCGGGTCATGGCGGTGCACCGGTCGGAGGTCGGGCCATGATGCCTGCGCGGCCGTGGACGAGTGTTCACGGCCCGGCGCGGCCGAGATGACGAGTGGCACCTTGAACCGTGCCGCAGGCGTGCGAAAGTGCGGCTTTCCCCGCGCGAGAACGCCGATGCCCGCACCGATGCCCGTGTACGTGCCGTGGCTGATGACGGCCGGCTTCGGCTGGCTGTACTACCGCCGCATCCGCCGCCACTTCGGCCGCCAGCCGTGGCAGCCGCGGCGCACGGTCGCGCGCATCGTGCTGCTGGGCGTGGTGGCGGCGCTGCTGGTCGCGGCCGCGGTATTCGTGCCGCACGTGGCCATGGGCATGGCCGCCGGTGCGCTGGCCGGCGTCGCGCTGGGCCTGTTCGCGCTGCGCCATACCCGCATCGACGTGCGCGACGGCCAGCCCGGCTATACGCCCAATCCCTGGATCGGCGGGTCGCTGTCGCTGTTGCTGGTCGCGCGCCTGGCCTGGCGCTGGTACAGCGGTGCCTTCAGCCAGGGCGCCGCGTATGCCGGCGGCAACGCCAGCCCGCTGACGATGAGCCTGGCCGCCGCGCTGGTCGCCTACGGCCTGGTGCAGGCCATCGGCCTGAACCGGCGCATGCGCGCGCTGGCCCGCTAGCGCTCAGGCGCGCTTGCGCGGGAACAGGTAGATCACCGCGCCGATCGCGATCGCCACGCCCACCGCCAGCAGGTTCTGCCAGCTGGCGCTGAGCAGCAGGGTCACCGACAGCAGCAATGCCAGCAGCGGGATCAGCGGGCCGCCCGGCAGCTGCAGCGCCCCGGGCCGGCGGCCGTACCTGCGCGCCAGCACCAGCACCGCCGCGGCGGTGCCGATGTAGGCGAGCAGGCGCGTGACCATCGACAGCAGCGCCAGCCCGGCGAACGAGCCCGACAGCGCCAGCGCCAGCGAGATCGCGAACTGGGTGAGCACCGCCGCGGCCGGGGTGTGGAAGCGCGGGTGGATGCGCGCCAGGAACGCCGGGCCGTAGCCGTCCTTGGCCAGCGCGAACAGGAAGCGCGGCCCGAGCATCACCGTGTTGCTGGTGGTGCCGAGGATGGAGATCACCGCGCCGACCACCAGCACCAGCGCCAGCCCGTGCCCGCCGAAGCGCTGCGCGGCCTCCGACAGCGGCATGTTCTCGGTGATCGGTTGCGGCAGCGTGCCCTGCGCGACCACCTGCACCACCGCGTAGATCAGGGTGACGGTGACGATCATGGTGATCAGCGCGAACGGCACGTCGCGCTGCGGGTTGCGGTATTCGCCGGCGGCGGCCGGGATGTTCTCGAAGCCGGCGTAGGCGAACAGCAGCAGCAGCGCGGCCTGGCCGAGGTTGCCGAAGTCGTGCACCGCCGGGGCGGTGCCGGAGAAGGCCGCCTGCCAGTCCACGTGGAAGACGCCGATCGCCACGAACAGGGCCAGCGGCACCAGCTTGCCGATCACCAGCGCCACGCCGGTGCGCGCGGCCGACTTCACCCCGACCACGTTGATCGCGGTCAGTCCGCCGAGCGCGGCGACGATCACCAGCGTGCGCGCCCAGCCGGCCTGCGCGGCGGCCGGCCACAGCGGCGCCACCGCGTCGGCCAGGCCGTTGCCGAGCGCGGCGGCCGAGCTGATGCGGGTCAGCCAGATCATCCAGCCGATCTCGAAGCCGGCGAAGCGGCCGAAGGCCTCGCGCGCGTACAGGTAGCTGCCGCCCGGTTCGTCGAAGTAGCTGGCCGCCTGCGCGTAGCACAGCACCAGCAGGGCCACCGCCAGCCCGGCCAGCAGCACCGCCCACAGGCTCATCGGCCCGAGCAGCACCGCGGCGGCGGCCGGCAGCAGGTAGATGCCGCTGCCGATGACGTCGTTGATCGACAGGCCGACGATCTGCCAGCGGCTGACCGCGCGCTCCAGGTGCGGCTGCGGCGCGCTCACCGGCCGGCCTCCGCCAGCGCCGGCAGCCGCCACGCCGCCTGCAATCCGCGGTAGGCATCGAGGGGCAGCAGCACGAACAGCGGCCGTGCCTGCGGCTGCAGCCACGCCAGCAGGCGCTGCATGTTGGCCGGTTCCATCGCGGTGCAGCCGGCGGTGGGCTCGCCCGGCGCGCGGCGCAGGTGGGCGAAGATGCAGCTGCCCTGGCCCGGCACCGCCTGCGGGTTGTGCTCGATGACGAAGCCCTCGCGGTAGCGGAGGTCGCCGTCGTGGTGCAGGTCCAGGCGCATCGGTTCGCTGGAGCCGGCGACCGCGTCGCTACCGACCTGGGCGGCGCGCACCAGCTGGTTGTAGTAGGGCGAAGCCGGGACGTCCATGCAGTAGCTGTCGGCCTGCATCGGCTGGTAGGGCATGGCGCTGTCGATCGTGGCGGCATAGCCGAAGGCGGTCCCGATGCCGAACACGCCGGCCGGGCTGCGTCCGTCGCCTTCGCGCTTGTGCGGGCCCGGCGCGTCCTCGGGGGGCGGCAGCACGCCCAGGCCCCAGGCGCTGCCGGCGCGCCCCAGCGACACGGCGAACCCGGCGCCGTGCGCCTGCCAGCGGCCGGCGGCGTCGCGCTGCCAGGCCTGCAGCCAGCCGTGCGGGGCGTTCCAGTCCGGGGCGGTCACCACCACCAGCTGGCGTGCCTGCGCCAGCGGATCGGGCGCCGCATCGCGCGCGCCGGCCAGCGCCGGCACCGCGGCGATCGCCAGCAGCCAGGCCAGCGGCCGTCGCCATCCTGCCGCGGGTGTGCGTCGTGCGGCGGGACGGGAAACGGCAGGGGCGACGCTGGGCATGGGGGAGGCTCCGGAGTCAGGTGTCGAGCAGCTGCGCCACCCGCTCCAGGTTCACCGCCAGCTGGCGGTTGCGCTCCGGGTTGGCCTGGCACAGCAGCACGAACAGGAAATCGAGCAGGTACTGCAGCGAGGAACGGTACAGCAACTGTTCCACGTGCGGGGCCGGATCGTGGGCAGAAATGGCCAGCGCGGCGTCGGCCAGGGCGCGCAGCGGGTTGGCGGTGTGGCGGGTGATCGACACCACCTTGCCGCCGCCGGCCTGGAAGTGCCGGGCGAGCTGCGCCAGCGGCGCGAGCTGGCCGAACTCGGAGAACAGCAGCAGCACGTCGCCCGGGCGCACCGCCGACAGGTTGGAGGCCATCAGGATCGGATCGGCGTGGTGCACGGTGAGCATGCCCAGCAGCGACAGGCGCATGGCGAACTCGCGCGCGAACAGGCCGTCGTCGCCCAGCCCGCAGACGAATACCTTGGGCGCGCCGTCGAGCAGGGCGGCGATGCCCTCGATGGTCGCGCGCGGGTTGATCAGCCGGGTCTCCTCCTCGGCCGCGGCCTTGGCCTGGCGCAACGACTGGTCCAGCTGCAGGTAGGCGTCGTCGGCGCGGTCCGCGGCCGGGCGCTGGCCGGCATCGCCGCCGCCGGCGCGCGCGACCGCCTCGCCGACCGAGTACTTCAGGTCCGGATAGCCCTTGAAGCCGAGCTTCTGGCTGAACTTGACCACGCTGGACTGGCTGATGCCGAGCGCGCTGGCCAGCTGCTGGGAGGAGTAGTCGCGCAGCAGGTGGGCATTGTCGAGGATGAAATCGGCGATGCGGCGCTCGATCGCCGACATGCGGTCGCGCTCGGAGCGGATTTTCACCAGGGGGGGCATGGCGCGATCATGGTCTCCGCGGGGCATGGCAGGCAATCATCCTTGCTGTTGCTGTTGCTGTTGCTGTTGCTGTTGCTGTGGGCGGCGGGCTTGCCGGTAGCGGCGCCGCGCGCGAGGCAGGGCGGTGCAACGACGGCCGGAACCGGGCGGTGGTGGCCGGTGCGGTCTGCGGCCGGCCACCGGGCCGTGGCCCCGCGCCGGGCCGCGGCGCGGGTCACGGCGCGAGCGGCTCCAGCCCGCGGATCTCGCGGATGCCCAGGCCCGGCGCGTCGGTCACGGTGATCTCCGACTCGGCGAAGATCACCCCGCCGTCGACCGGGTTGAACAGGCCCAGCGACGGGCCGTCCAGGTCGATCTTGCTGATGATGTTGGCCTTGGCCACCGCCAGGTGCACCGCCGCCGACACGCTGATGCTGCTCTCGAGCATGCAGCCGATCATGCAGTCGATGCCGTACAGCGCGGCGATGTCGGCGATGCGGATGGCGTTGGAGATGCCGCCGGTCTTCATCAGCTTGATGTTGATGATGTCCGCGGCGCGGCGCTGGATCAGGTCGAACACCTGGTTGGGCGCGAACACGCTCTCGTCGGCCATCACCGGCGTGTGCACGCGCTCGGTGACGTACTTCAGGCCGTCGATGTCGGCGGCCTTGACCGGCTGCTCCAGCAGTTCCAGCACGACGCCGGCCTCCTCCAGCGTCTGCATCGCGTAGACGGCCTGCTTGGCGGTCCAGCCCTGGTTGGCGTCCAGGCGCAGCAGGGCGCGGCCGTCCACCGCCGCGTACACCGCCTTGACCCGTTCCACGTCCAGGCCGATGTCCTTGCCGACCTTGATCTTCAGCGACTCGAAGCCGCGCTCCACCGCCGACAGCGAATCGGCCACCATCTTGTCGATGTAGTCCACGCTGATGGTGATGTCGGTGGTGATGACCGGGTCGCCGCCGCCGAGCATCTTGTACAGCGGTGCCCCGTACAGCTGCGCCCACAGGTCGTAGACCGCGATCTCCACCGCCGCCTTGGCGCTGGTGTTGCGCTCCATCGAGGACTGGATCAGCCCGGTGATGCGGTTGAGGTTGGCGATCTCCTGGCCGATCAGGCGCGGGCGGATGAAATGGCGGATCGCCTCGATGATCGAGCCGTGGGTGTCGCCGGTGATCGGCGGCGTCGGCGGCGCCTCGCCGTAGCCGACGTGGCCGGTGTCGGTGTGGATCTCGACGACGATGTCCTCGATGGTCTCCACCGTGCGCAGCGCGGTCTTGAACGGGGTCTTCAGCGGCACGCGCAGCATGCCCAGGCGGATATCGGTGATCTTCATTGAGCGGGAGTCTTCTCGGGAATGCGCTGGATGCGGGTGATGCGGTCCACGTACAGGGTCTCGGCGTCGAAGCGCATCGGTTCCAGCGGGGTGACCGACACCCCGTTCAGGCGTGCGTGCACGAGCTTGCCGACGGCGCCGGCGTAGGTGGTGCCGGCGGTGTCGTGGATCACCCAGGTCATGCCGGCGTCGTGGCCGATCACCATCATCACGTGGCCGGGGATGTAGACCAGGTCGCCGACCCGCAGGGTCTTGAGCACCGCCAGGCGGCCGGCGCGGTCGGCCTGCGGCGGCAGCGGCACGGCCTGCAGCGCCGGGCTGACCGCCTGCGCGCTGGTGTTGCGCGGCAGCAGCAGGCCGACGCTGCGGTACACCTCGGAGACGAAGCCGCTGCAGTCGCGGGTGCCGAACGAATGGCCCCAGCCGTAGCGCTCGCCGAGGAACTTGAAGCCCTGGCGGATCAGGTTGGCCGGGGTGGCCGGCAGGTAGTCGGCGGCGCTGTCGTCGATGCGCGGCAGCAGCGCCGGGGCGAAGGCCAGCGTGCCGTCGTCGTTGCGCACCGGCAGGTCGAGCACCCACGAGGTGTACGGGTCCTGGCCGTTGACCGGGGTGCCGGCCGGCCAGTCGGTGCGCAGCGGCAGGGCGATGCCCATGTCCAGCTGCAGCGTGGACACCGCCGGACGGTCCGGGGTGAAGGTGGTGCGCAGCGTGCCGGCGGTGACGATGCGCACCGGCGTGCGCTTGCCGTAGCCGAGCACCTGCCCGCGCTCGCCCAGGGCGATGCGGTCCTTTTCCACCCAGGCGCGGTAGCGCTGGCTGGCGACGAACCACCACTTGCCGTCGCGGCTCTCGTGCAGCACCGCCACCGCATCGCCCGGGAACAGCGCCGATTCCTGGAAGCGGTCGATGTCCAGGTCGCCCCGGGTGGAGAACACGCGCTGGGCGGTCGGGAAGCTGCGCAGGTCGGCGCGGGCGACGGCCAGGCCGAAGCGCGGTGCCACCGTGGCCGGCACCGCATCGAGCGCCGCATTGGCGACGATGGCGTCGATCGCGGCCGGGTCCAGCGCCTGGCCGTGCACGTCGTAGAGGGTACGGGTCGGGCGCGCGGACAGCGCGCCGAGGCTGGCGGCGACGTCCTGGCCGGGCAGCGTGGCGGGCAAGGCCGACAGATCCTCGATGTGCGGGTCGAGCGCGGCCATGCGCGCGTTCTGCGCGGCGATCGCGGCCGGGTCCAGGTACGGCGCATCGGCGGCCGGCAGCTTGCCGATCCAGTACTCGGGACGCAGCTGCGCGGCATCGGGGGCGACGACCACCGCGACACGGGCCGGGGCGGCGGGCGCGGACCTGGCCGCCAGCGGCGGCGCGCCGGCCAGCGCGGTGGCGAGCAGCAGTGCCGCGGCCAGGGCGCGATGCGGGCCGGACGGCGGCCGGCGGCCGGCGGGATGGGAACGGGACATCGTGGCACCCCCGGTTTGCGGCCAGGCCGCGCGAAGGTTGAAGAATACTTGTTTCTCGATAGCCAACAAGCGTGAATAATTTATTGACCGGTCGCTGAAGCGCGTGTTACATCAACACCGACCTCCGCCGAGTGGGAAGTGTCGACGTGATCGCCCGCGCTTGCCAGCCCCATGCTTCGCCCCTGTGCCGCGCGCTGCTGTGCGCGGCGCTCGCCGTGTCCGCCACGGCCGGTACCGCATTCGCCCAGCAGGTGCCGGTGCCCGCGGTGGCGGCGCCCGGCCTGGACGCGGTGATCGCGATGGTCGATGCCGGCGACTTCGCCGGTGCCCAGGCCCGCATCGATGCCGTGCTGGCCGGCGCGCCGCTGGCGCCGGACGTGCGCGCGGCCTGGGAATTCCAGCACGAGCGCATGCGCCGCATGCGCCTGGACTTCTCCCTGGACCACGACGCGGTGCTGGCGCGCCTGCGCCAGCAGGTGCCGGACCTGGGCGAGGCCGAATTCCGGCGCTGGGACGGCAGCGGCTACCTGGAGCACCTGGACATCGACGGCGAGCGGCGCTGGTTCAACCGCGCCCCGTCCAACCTGTTCCGGCTGTATCCGGCCGCGGCCGCGCGCCGCGCCCCGCCGGTGCGCGAGCCGCGGGCGGGCCAGTTCGACGTCCTCGATCCCTACCATGGCGCCGCGGTGGCCGAGGCGCGCGCCAGCGGCCGCGACAGCGTGCAGCCGCGGCGCGTGCGCATCCACTACACCCTGACGGTGAAGGCCGATGCGGTGCCGGCCGGCGAGACCCTGCGGGTGTGGCTGCCTTACCCGCGCGCGATCCCCGGCCAGCAGGACCACCTCCGCCTGCTCCAGGCCGCGCCCGGGCGCGCGCAGCTGGCCCCGGAATCGGCGCTGCAGCGCACCGCCTACCTGGAAGGCAAGGCCGTGGCCGGCCGCCCGACGACGTTCGAGGTGAGCTACGAGCTGACCACGCACGGGCGCTGGTTCGACATCGATGCCGACAGGGTGACCCCGGCGACGGCGTCCGACCCGGCGCTGGCGCCGTACCTGGGCGAGGAAGGCCCGCACATCCGCTTCACCCCGGCGCTGCGCGCCTATTCGCGCGCCATCGTCGGCGCGGAGACCAACCCCTACCGCATCGCGCGCAAGCTGTTCGCCGCGGTCGATGCCATCCCGTGGGGCGGGGCGCGCGAGTACTCCACGATCACCGATCTCGGCGACTACGCCTACCGCGCCGGCCATGCCGACTGCGGCCAGCAGACGCTGCTGCTGATCACCCTGCTGCGCATGAACGGCATCCCGGCGCGCTGGCAGTCCGGCTGGGCGTTCTCCGACGGCGACTACGACACCATGCACGACTGGGGCCAGCTGTACCTGGCGCCCTACGGCTGGGTGCCGATGGACGTGACCACCGGCCAGCTCGCCTCCGAGGACCCGGCCCTGCACTGGTTCTACCTGGGCGGCCTGGACGCCTATCGCGTCGCCTTCAACGATGCGATTTCTCAGCCGTTCGTGCCGGCCAAGCGCTACGTCCGTTCCGAGACCGTGGACAACCAGCGCGGCGAGGTCGAGTGGCGCGGCGGCAACCTCTATTTCGATCAATGGACCTACGACTTCCGCTGGCAGGTATCGCCGGCGCAGGCGCCCTGAACCCGAAGGATTTCCCCCCCACACCGTTTCACCTGAAGGAGAGAGCAGGATGAAAGGCAAGACATTGAAGAAGGCGGCGCTGTGCGTCGCCCTGGGCGCCTGTCTGGGCGCATTGGCACCGGCCGCGTTCGCGCAGGACGGCTCGGTGGTCGGGCGCGTGGTCGCCGGCAGGGGCGAATCGTTCTCCGGCCTGACCGTGACCGTGCGCAACCCCGACACCGGCTTCTCGCGCTCGGTGGCGGTGGACGCCAGCGGCGGCTACCGCATCCCGCTGCTGCCGGTGGGCCGCTACGTGCTCGAGGTGGCCCGCGACGGCGGCACCGCCACCAAGGTCGCCGACGTCAGCGTCTCCATCGGCAACGCCACCACGGTCAACGTGCCGATCAGCGGCATCAGCACGCTCGGCGCGGTGCAGGTCTCGGCCCCACGGGTGATCAACATGGTCGACGTCACCTCCACCGAGTCGGCCATGAACATCAGCGCCCAGGACGTGGCGCGCCTGCCGGTGGACCAGGACCTGAAGTCCGTGGCGATGCTCGCCCCGGGCGTGATCGCCGGCAAGTCCTCGCTGGGCTCGCAGGGCATCTCCTTCGGCGGCTCCTCGGTGGCCGAGAACGCGGTCTACATCGACGGTCTGAACGTCACCGACTTCTACAACCGCGTCGGCTTCTCGGCCGCGCCGTTCCTGTTCTTCCAGGACTTCCAGGTCAAGACCGGCGGCTACTCGGTCGAGTTCGGCCGCACCACCGGCGGCGTGATCAACGCGGTCACCAAGTCCGGCACCAACGAATTCCATGCCGGCATCCAGGCCACCTTCGAGCCCAGCGCCTGGCAGTCCAGGGCCGACAACCACTACACCCCGGACGGCCAGCCCTACATCATCTCCGCGCGCGACGACCACGACACCAACAAGATCGACCTGTGGGGCTCGGGCGCGCTGATCAAGGACAAGCTGTTCTTCTTCGGCCTGTACGAGGGCCGCTACGACGGCGACCGCTACACCAACAGCGCCGGCACCAGCTATTCCGACGGCTCCACCCACGACGGGTTCTGGGGCGCCAAGCTGGACTGGCAGATCACCGACAACCACAAGCTGAGCCTGCTGGGCTTCAACGACACCGACAACTGGACCTACGACGTACACGACTACGACCTGGCCAGCGACACCGTCGGCGCCAGGACCAACCAGATCTATACCGAGTCCGGCGGGCGCAACTGGGCGCTGAGCTACACCGGCCAGCTGACCCAGGGCCTGTCGCTGCGCGCGATGTACGGCGAGAACAAGCGCAACGCCTCGCAGAACAGCCTGGCCGACATGGAGTGCAACTACGTGGCCGCGGAGGTCGCGGTACGGCCGGCCGGCACCCTGGGCTGCACCACCAGCACCGCGGTGGAATCGCGGCTGGACACGCGCAAGCAGGGGCGCTTGGACTTCGAGTGGCAACTGGGCGATGCGCACCTGCTGCGCTTCGGCTTCGACCACGAGCAGGACACCTCCGACTACGACCGCCACTACCCGGGTCCCGGCGGCTACTACTACAACGTCTACGCGACCAACCCCGGCGCGACGCTGGCCAACGGCGGCGTGGTGCCGGCCGGGGTGACCGCCTACGTGCGCGCGCGCCGCTACGAGATCGCCGGCACCTTCGAGACCACCAACAGCGCCTACTACCTGGAAGACAACTGGTCGGTCACCGACCGGCTGCTGCTCAACCTGGGCATCCGCAACGAGGGCTTCGACAACAAGGGCGCCGACGGCAAGAGCTACATCAAGATGGACAACATGTGGGCACCGCGCCTGGGCTTCTCCTGGGACATGCGCGGCGATGGCTCCACCAAGCTGTTCGGCAACGTCGGCCGCTACTTCCTGCCGGTGGCCAACGTCATCAACATCAAGCAGGCCGGCGGCCTGCTCGACGAGCGCACCTACTACGTGCTGACCGGCTGGCAGAGCAACGAGCGCAACGGCCAGACCTACCTGACCCCCATCCTCGGCAACCAGATCGGCCCGGTGGACGATTCGCAGGGCAACGGCACCGTCGGCGACCTGCGCTCGGAGGTGGACCGCAACATGGATCCGGTCTACCAGGACGAGGCGATCCTGGGCTTCCAGCAGGCGATCAACGAAAGCTGGTCGGTGGGCGCGCGCGCGATCTACCGCAAGCTGCACAACGCCATCGACGACATGGAGATCAGCGCCACCGGCCAGTGCGGCGAGAACGGCTACATCGGCTGGGTGATGGCCAACCCCGGCAAGAAGGTCACGGTGTGGGGCGACACCGATTGCGACGGCACCGCCGACGGCTGGGTCACGGTGGACACCGCCAAGGAAGGCTGGGCGCTGTATCGCCAGGATGGCGTGGATGCCGACGGCGATCCGATCTACACCTACATCGGCCAACGCGGCTGGAGCAAGCCCAAGCGCGACTACAAGGCGCTGGAGCTGCAGCTGGACCGCGCCTGGGACGGCAAGTGGTCGATGAACGCGTCCTACACGCTGTCCTACGGCAGGGGCAATGCCGAGGGCCCGGTGAACTCGGATACCGATTTCGCCGACACCGGCCGCACCGAGAACTTCGACGACCCGTGGGTCAACCTCAACGGCTACGGCTACCTGCCCAACGACCGTCGCCACCAGTTCAAGCTGCGCGGCAGCTACGGCATCACCGACAACTGGATGGTGGGCGCGACGCTGGACATGCAGTCCGGCGGGCCGATCACCGGTTTCGGCGTAGGCAACCCGTACGACTCGACCAACTACCACAGCTACTACATCTGCGTGGAGAACTGCGACTCGACCTATTCGGCCGACCGCGTCTACACCCTGTCCAAGCGCGGTGCCTACGGCCGCATGCCGTGGACCTACACGCTGGGGGTGAGCTCGACCTGGACCAAGCAGTTCCAGGACGTGAACCTGCAGGTCAAGTTCGCCGTGTACAACCTCACCAACCAGCAGAAGAAGCTGAGCGTGGACCAGGTGGAGGAGGACGACATCGGCCACCTCAGCTCCACCTTCCTGTGGCCGACCAGCTTCCAGTCGCCGCGCTACGCGCAGCTGGTGGTGTCGCTGACCTATTGATGGCCGCGTGCCATCATCGCGACAGGGCGCCGTCGGCGACGACGGCGCCCGCCTGCGTCGCGCCATGTCGCCACCGCTGGAGGACCGCATGAAACCGCTCCGAGCCCTGCTGCTGTGGCTGGCCTGCCTGGCCGTGCCGGCCGCCGCCGCACCGGATCCCGGCACCGGCACCGGCAGGCCCGGCACCGATACGCGCGCCCTGGACCGGCTGTTCGACCAGGCCATGGCCCGCTACCAGCTGCCCGGGCTGGCGGTGGGCGTGATCGAGGACGGGCAGGTCGCGTGGGTGCGCACCGCTGGCGAGCTGGAGGCCGGCGGCGGCGCGCCGGTCACCCCGGACACCCTGTTCAAGATCGCCTCCAACACCAAGGCGATGACCACCGCGGTGCTGGCGCGGCTGGTCGATGCCGGCAAGCTGGCCTGGGACGACCCGGTCACCTGGTACCTGCCGGACTTCCGCATGTACGACCCGTGGGTGACCGCCAACATCCAGGTGCGCGACCTGCTGATCCACAACAGCGGCCTTGGCCTGGGGGCGGGCGACCTGATGCTGTGGCCCGAGCCCAATGCGTTCACCCGCGCCGACATCGTCGCCGGGCTGGCCTACCTGCGCCCCACCCACAGCTTCCGCTCGCACTACGCCTACGACAACCTGCTGTACGTGGTCGCCGGCGAGGTCGCCGCCGCGGCCGGCGGCAAGCCCTACGAACAGCTGGTGCGCGAGCAGGTGTTCGCGCCGCTGGGCATGACCCGCTGCCAGGTCGGGCGCTGGCGCCCGGCCGAGGTCGGCAACGTCGCCCAGCCGCACATGCGCCAGGACGGGCGCAACGTGCCGGTGCGCGAGGACGGGGACGTGGTCCAGGACCTGCCCTCCACCTCGGCCGGCGGCGTGCGTTGCAGCGTGCGCGACATGCTGACCTGGATGCAGGCCTGGCTGCAGCCGCAACGCCACCCGGGCTGGCTCTCGCCGGCGCAGCGCCAGGCGCTGTGGACGCTGGCCACGCCGATGCCGATCAGCGCGCGCATGCGCGACTGGGACGGCACCCACCTGTACGGCTACGGCTATGGCTGGCGCCTGTCCGACGTGGACGGGCAGTGGAAGGTGGCCCACACCGGCACGCTGATGGGCATGTACTCCTCGCTGGTGCTGCTGCCCGGGCGCCAGGACGGCTTCGTCATCCTCACCAACGGCGAGGGCGAGCAGGCGCGCGAGGCGCTGGGCGAGGCGCTGCTCAAGCGCTTCACCCGGCCCGGCCATCCGGAACTGGACGTGGACCACTACGCCGGGCTGATGGCACGGGCCGCGCAGGCGGCGGCGCATGCCGCGACCACGCCGCGCCTGCCCGACACCTCCGACCGCCGCCCGGCCACCGCTGCGGAACTGCAGCCGTGGCTGGGCCAGTGGCGCGATCCCTGGTTCGGCGCGATGAGCCTGTGTCCGGAGGCGGACGGCGTGGCGTTCCGCTCGGCCAAGTCGCCGCTGCTGCATGGCCGGGTGATGCGTACCGGCACGCGCTGGCTGGTGCACTGGGACGAGGCCAGCGTCGATGCCGAGCCCTGGCTGGCATTCGCCGTGCAGGACGACGGCACGCGCACGCTGCAGCTGGCCGCGGTCGATCCCGACGCCGATTTCAGCTACGACTATGCCGACCTGCATTTCACCCGTACCGGCGGCTGCGGCCGCTGACCTGGAGCCTTCCCCCATGCCGACCCGGATCCACCACGCCCGCCTGCTGCCGCTGTTGCTGCTGCCCCTGCTCGGCGCCTGCGCGCACGTGGCCCACAACCCGCTGGCGACCTGGGTGCCGTCGAAGAACTTCGACGAGCGCCGCGCCACGCTCATCGTGCTGCACTACACCGACGAGGAATCGGCGCAGCAGTCGCTGGACACGCTGCGCACCGCCAACAGCGGCGGCCCGGTCAGCGCGCACTACCTGGTCGGCCGCGACGGCCACCTGTACCAGCTGGTCGCCGACGGCAAGCGCGCCTGGCATGCCGGCGCCGGCAGCTGGGGCACGATCACCGACGTCAACTCCGCCTCCATCGGCATCGAGATCGACAACGACGGCCACAGCCCGTTCCCGCAGGCCCAGATCGACAGCCTGCTGGTGCTGCTGGACGACCTGTGCACGCGCCTGCGCATCCCGCGCGCGGCCATCGTCGGCCACCAGGACTTCGCGCCCGCGCGCAAGCCCGACCCGGGCCCGCTGTTCCCGTGGCGGCGGCTGGCCGAGGCCGGGTTCGGCCGCTGGCCGCAGGACACCCGCCAGGCGCCGCCGGCCGGGTTCGATCCCTGGCTGGCACTGCGCCTGATCGGCTACCCGCTCGACGACCCGCAGGCCACCGTGCGCGCCTACCGCAACCACTACCGCGGCGACGCGGCCACGGCCCTGGACGCGCAGGACCTGCGCATCCTCTACGCCCTGACCCGCGATGCCTGGACGCCGCCGCCGGCGGCCGCGGGCGGGGGCTGAGCCGGTGCGCCGGACATGGCTGCCCGCCCTGGCGCTCGCGGTGCTGGCCGCCGCGCCCGCGTCGCCGGCGCGGCCGGCGCGGCCGGCGCCGGTGGCGGTCTCGCCGGCCACCGATGCCGCGCAGGCCGGCATGGTCGAGGTGCGCGCGCTGGCGCCGGACATCGCCGAGGACATCCGCTACGCCGGCCACCACAACTTCACCGGCCGGCCGGTGCCCGGCTACGCCGCGCCGGCCTGCTACCTGCTGCGCCCGGCGGCGCAGGCGCTGGCGCGCGTGCAGGCGGCGCTGCGCGCGCAGGGCTACGCACTGCAGATGTTCGACTGCTACCGGCCGGTCACCGCGGTGCGCGCCTTCGTCGCCTGGGTCGCCGACCCTGACGACCAGGTGGCCAAGGCCGAGTTCTATCCCGGCCTGGACAAGTCGGTGCTGATCGCGCAGGGCTACATCGCCGACCGTTCCGGCCACAGCCGCGGCGCCACCGTGGACCTGGGCCTGCTGGACTGCCGCGCCGGTCCCTGCGTGCCGCTGGACATGGGCACCGGCTTCGATTTCTTCGGCCCGCGCGCGCATACCGACGCCCCCGGGCTGGTCCCGGCGCAGCGCGCCAACCGGCAGCGGCTGGTGCAGGCGATGGCGGCCGCCGGCTTCGCCAACTACGACCAGGAGTGGTGGCACTACACGCTGATGCCCGAGCCCACGCCGCATACGGCCTACGATTTCCCGGTGATCGCCGCCGGCGACCGCTAGACTGCGCGTTTTCCATCGCGGGAACGCCATGAACCTGCCGTTGCACTTCGGCCTGCTCGGCTCGCTCGAGGCCGGCCTGATCGCCTTCCTCGCCGGCCTGATCGTCTATGCGCTGGTCGCCGTGCCGGCCCGGCGCCTGGCCTGGCCGGCCGGGCCGGTGATCGGCTGGAGCTGCGTGGTGGCGGTGGTGGTCTCCGCGGGGCTGGACGCCTGGAACCTGTTCTACCTGTCCACCATCCGCGTGCGCCTGGAGTCGCCGCTGTACGCGCGGCTGGCGTTGCAGTCGGTGCACGACCCGGACCAGCTCGGCGCGCGCGTGGTGCTGGAGATCGTCGGTGCGCTCGCCGGCGTCGCCCTGGCGTACTGGTGGTTCAGCGCGCGGACGGGTTCGCACGGGCGCGACGGCCAGCGTTGACCGGTACGGAAATGCGGCATGGCGCACACCCCGGGCGTCGGTTTCTGGGCGGCCAACGCAATGCCTACGGAATCTTTACCGGCGCGCTAACGCATCGCCGGCATGCGCGGGTTAACGCTTCGTTTCCCGCCGGTTCCGGCCGAAGGGACGATTCATGTGGCGCCGCTAGGGTGGAAGGCGTGCGGCAGGACCGCACCGTCAATCCCACCCCAACGGAGGAGTGCCGATGAATATCCGCAACGCCCACCTGATCGCCCTGACCGCCGTGTTGTCCACTGCCGTGGCCGCGCCCGCCTTTGCGCAGAGCGCCGCCGAGGATGCGGCCGCGCAGGCCGCGCAGTCGCAGGCCGAACCGGCGCAGCAGGCGCAGTCGGGCAAGGGCCAGACCTGGGCCAGCCTGGACACCGATGGCGACGGCGCCATCAGCCAGGCCGAGGCGCAGGCCAATCCGGGCCTGGCCAGCGTGTTCACCGAGGCCGACAGCAATGCCGACGGCAAGCTGACGCCCGAGGAATACAAGAACTACGTCGCCAAGGTGCAGGGCGCGGCCACCGGTGGCCAGTCCGGCAGCCGCTGAGGCCGGCGGCACCATCGTTCCGGGGCGGCCACCGGCCGCCTTTTTTCGTGCGGTCCGCCGCGGCGACGCCGCCTTCGACGCGCAATCGCGCGCTGCGCCGGCGCCCGCCACGCGATGCGGCTCCAGGCCTGCCGCCATCCGCCCGCGGTATCCTTGCGCGATGGAGAACGACGTCACCCCCGATGCCGACGGCATCGCCCTGGTCGGCTTCGACGGCGACGACACGCTGTGGAAGAGCGAGGACTACTACCGCCGCGCCGAGGCCGAGTTCGAGGCCATCCTGGGCCGCTACATCGACCTGCACGACACCGCCACCGCCCGCCACCTGCTGGAGGTGGAGCGGCGCAACCTGGGTACCTTCGGCTACGGCGCCAAGGGCATGACCCTGTCGATGATCGAGGCGGCGGTGGAGCTCACCGGCGAGCGCATCGGCGCGCACGACATCCAGGCCATCGTCGAGATCGGCCGGCGCACGCTGCAGCATCCGGTGGAGGTGATCGACGGCGTGCGCGAGGCGGTGGCGGCGATCGCGCGCGACTTCCAGGTGGTGCTGATCACCAAGGGCGACCTGTTCCACCAGGAGCAGAAGATCCAGCGCTCGGGCCTGGCCGCACTGTTCCCGCGCATCGAGATCGTCTCGGAGAAGGACGCGGCCACCTATGCGCGGGTACTGGCCGAGTTCGACCTGCCCGCCAGCCGCTTCGTCATGGTCGGCAACTCGCTGCGCTCGGACATCGAGCCGGTGATCGAGCTGGGCGGCTGGGGCATCCACACCCCGTACGCGGTGACCTGGGCGCACGAGACCGAGCACAACGTGCAGGCCGGGCATGGCCGCGTGTCCGAGGTCGCTGCCGCCGCCGGCTGGCCCGAGGCGGTGGCGCGCATCGCCGCGCGCGCGCGCCGGGCGGTGGCCTGATCCCGGACCGCGCTGACGCGGCGGGCGGCGCACGGCACAATCGCGCCATGCGCCCGTGCCCTTTCCGCTGCCGGTGGTTGCTGCTGCTGTCGCTGCCGGGTTTCGTGCTGCCCGCCGGCGCGGACGCCGGCCACCACCACCGGCGATGCCTGGGTGGGGTTTCGTGCTGCCCGCCGGTGCGACGCCCGCCGCCACCGTGCCGGCGTCCGCGCCGGCCACCACCACCGGCGATGCCTGGGTGGACCGGCAGCTGGCCGACATCGACCGCTACGCCGCGCGCTACCCGGCCGCGTTCCTCGACGAGATGGATCGCTACGGCGGCACCCGCCGCGATTACGCGGCCGCGCTGCTGCGCCAGCCGGGCTGGAGCGCCGGCGACGTCTGGTTCGCCTGCCACTGGGCGCAGGCGGTGCACCGCACCTGCCGCGAAGTGGTGCGCGCCCGCGCCGCCTCCGCCGGCAAGGACTGGAAGTCCGTGGTGCAGGCGCTGGACCCGCAGGCCGGCAGCGCCCCGTGGCGCGGGCTGCGCCGGGCGCTGGTCGCCAGCTACGACCGCTGGGACCGGCCGATCGCGCTGGAACCGGCGCTGCGCGCCGAGCTCGGCGACCGCGCCCAGCGCCTGCAGCGCGCCCTGCAATCGCCCGGCGCGGACGCCGGCCGCTGACGCGGGTTTGCCGCAGCGCGTCTGGCCGCCGCCGGCAGGCATCGGCGAGAATGGCGCGCCGCCGCGCCGGCGGCCTGCCACGGGATCGCGCATGAGCGCCGCCTTCGTCTCCTCCGACCACATCCGCGGCCTGTTCGCCCAGGCCATGTCGGAGATGTACCGCACCGAGGTGCCGCTGTACGGCACGCTGATGGCGCTGGTGGCCGAGGTCAACGCCGAAGTGCTGGCCGCCGATCCGGCGCTGCGCGAACGCCTCGCGCGCAACGACGACCTGGCGCGCCTGGACCTGGAGCGCCACGGCGCCATCCGCGTCGGCACCGCGCAGGAGCTGGCCACGCTGCGGCGCATGTTCGCGGTGATGGGCATGCACCCGGTCGGCTACTACGACCTGGCCGTGGCCGGCGTGCCGGTGCATTCCACCGCGTTCCGCCCGGTCGAGGAGAAGGCGCTGGCGCGCAACCCGTTCCGGGTGTTCACCTCGCTGCTGCGGCTGGAGCTGGTCGAGGATGAGGCGCTGCGCGCGCAGGCCGCGGCGATCCTGGCGCGGCGCCGCATCTTCACCGACGGCGCGCTGGCGCTGCTCGAGCGCCACGAACGTGCCGGCGGCCTGACCGCCGAGGAGGCCGGGCGCTTCGTCGCCGAGGCGCTGGAGACCTTCCGCTGGCATCGCCAGGCCACCGTGTCGCTGGCGGCCTACCGTGCCCTGGGCGACGCGCACCGGCTGGTCGCCGACGTGGTCTGCTTCCGCGGCCCGCACATCAACCACCTCACCCCGCGCACCCTGGACATCGATGCGGTGCAGGCCGGCATGCTCGCGCGCGGCATCGACGCCAAGGCGGTGATCGAGGGCCCGCCGCGGCGGCAGTGCCCGATCCTGCTGCGCCAGACCAGCTTCAAGGCGCTGGAGGAGGCGGTGGATTTCCCCGGGGACGGCGGCGCGCAGGCCGGCACGCACACCGCGCGCTTCGGCGAGATCGAGCAGCGCGGGCTGGCGCTCACCGCCAGGGGCCGCGCGCTGTACGACCGCCTGCTCGACCAGGTGCGCGCCGGCGAGGGCAATACCGGCGGCGACTACGTGCAGCGGCTGCAGGCCGCCTTCGCCGCGTTCCCCGACGACTGGGAGACGCTGCGCCGCGAGGCGCTGGGCTATTTCCGCTACGCCGCCACCGCCAGCGGCCGCGCCGACCCGCAGGCGCTGCGCGAATGGCCGCTGGAGGACCTGCTCGCGCACGGCCTGGCCCGCGCCGACCCGATCGTCTACGAGGATTTCCTGCCGGTCAGCGCCGCCGGCATCTTCCAGTCCAACCTCGGCGGCGCCGAGCAGCGCGCCTATGCCGAACGTGCCAACCGCGGTGCTTTCGAACAGGCGCTGGGTGCGGCGGTGGCCGATCCGTTCGCGCTGTACGCGCAGTTGCAGGACGATTCGCTGCGGCGCCTGCGCGCAGGCACCTGACGCCGGGATCGGCGGCTAGGCTCCGGGAGAAGGCCGGCACGCGTGGTCGGCATGCCGGCGCGTGCCCGGCGGAACCCTTGCCCCCGGGCCGGATGCGGGGCCTTGCTAGAATGACGGCGTGAAGCCGTACCGCTCCCTGTCGCGCCCGATGCAGCCCCTGGCCCTGCTGGCCGTGCTGCTGATGGTGTGCGCGCCGCCGCTGAGCCGCTGGGTGCAGGCCCACGGCCCGCTGTCCGCTCCGGCGGCGGCCGGTTCCGCGCGCCCGGCGACGGCGGCGACGAACCCTGCCGGCATGCCCGGCGACGCTCCCATCGACATGGCCATGGACATGACGGGGGAGGTCGCCGTTCCCACGATGTCCGCCGGGATGCATCGCCATGGCGCGGGCACGGCGATGCCCGCCGCGACCGATGCCACTGCCGGGACGACCCTGCCTTCCGGCCACCGGCACGGCCCGGGGGCGCGCGACGGCGAGGACCATGCCGCGCACGGCGCGGCCTGCGATTACTGCGTGCTCGCGGCACGGCTGCTGCCGGCCCTTGCCATCGCCTGGCTGCTGCTGCCGCCACTGCCCCCGCCGTTGCCGCGGGTGCGTCGCCGGCTGCCGTTCTTCGTTCCCGTTCCGCGGCGCGCGCATGCGCCCCGCGGTCCGCCGCCGGCCGCCTGATCCACACGCCCTTGCATCCTCCCTGCACGCGCCGTCGTTGCGGCCGCGCGTGCGCGCGTGTTCCTTCAGGAGTTCCCGCATGCGATCCCTTTCCCCGCCGCCGTTGTGGGCGGCGCTGTCGTGCGGCCTGTGCCAGGCGGCGTTTCCCGCCCTGGCCGCCCAGGCCGACGTTGCCGACGACAAGACCCGCAGCCTCGACGCCGTCGTCGTCACCGCCACCCGTCCGTCCTCGCCGTTGACCTGGACCACCGATCCCAAGCTGCCGCGGCAGCCGGTGCCGGCCAGCGACGGCGCCGACTACCTCAAGACCGTGCCCGGCTTCGCCGTGCTGCGCCAGGGCGGCAGCAACGGCGATCCGGTGCTGCGCGGCATGTTCGGCTCGCGCCTGAACGTGCTCGGCAACGACGGCAGCCTGATCGGCGCCTGCCCGGCGCGCATGGACAACCCGCTGTCCTACATCGCCCCGGAGAGCTACGATCGGCTGACCATCGTCAAGGGACCGCAGACCGTGCTGTGGGGACCGGGGGCGTCGGCCGGCACGGTCCGCTTCGAGCGCGAGCTGCCGCATTTCGACGCGCCGGGCATCAAGCTCGACGCCAGCGCGCTGGGCGGCTCGCGCGGGCGCAACGACCAGGTGCTCGATGCCACCCTGGGCAACCCCGGCGGCTACGTGCGGGTGGGCGGCAACCGCTCCGAGTCGGGCGACTACCGCGACGGCGCCGGCAACGTCGTGCCGTCGAAGTGGCGCAAGTGGAACGGCGACGTGGCGGTCGGCTGGACGCCCGATGCCGATACCGTGCTCGAACTCGGCGCCGGCCGCGGCAACGCGCTGGCCCGCTACGCCGGGCGCAGCATGGACGGCGCCGCGTTCGAGCGCACCAGCTACGGCCTGCGCTTCGAGCGCAAGCGCCCGGGCGAGACGTGGGCCGGCCTGGCGGCCAATCTCTACTACAACGCCGCCGACCACGTGATGGACAACTACACCCTGCGCACGCCCAACCCGGACAGCGCGATGCCGATGGCGATGGCCTCCAACGTCGATCGCCGTACCCGCGGCGGCCGGGTGGCCGGCGACTGGCAGTGGGGCGAGGTCGCCCTGACCGCCGGCGTGGACGCCCAGGACAGCCGCCATCGCAGCCGCAGCGCCAGCGGCCGCGGCGCCTACCGGCTGCAGCCGCGCAGCGAGGACGCGGCCTTCCGCAGCGCCGGTGCGTTCGCCGAGGCCACCTTCGGCAAGGGCCGGCCGCAGCGCTGGGTGAGCGGCCTGCGCCTGGACCGCGCCCAGGCCCGCGACCGGCGCGCCACCACCAGCATGATGGGCATGGCCAACCCCACCCGCGGGCAGGCCCGCAGCGAGCACCTGGGCAGCGCCTTCCTGCGCTACGAGCGCGACCTGGACACGCGCTGGAACGTGTATGCCGGGCTGGGCCACAGCGAGCGGATGCCCGACTACTGGGAACTGTTCTCCGCCGACAGCGGGCCGGCCGGCAGCGTCAACGCGTTCTCCGCGATCAGGCCCGAGCGCACCACCCAGCTGGACATCGGCGCGCAGTACCGCGGCGAGCGCGTGGATGCCTGGGTATCGGCCTATGCCGGGCGGATCGGCGACTACATCCTGTTCACCTACAGCGCCGGCGGGGCGATGGGCGATACCTCGCAGGCGGGCAACGTGGATGCGCGCATCGCCGGCGGCGAGATGGGCGTGGACTGGCGCCCGGCCGATGGCTGGACGCTGGGCACCACGCTGGCCTATGCCTGGGGCGAGAACCTCAGCCAGCACCGGCCGCTGGCGCAGATGCCGCCGCTGGACGGGCGCATCACTGCCGCCTGGCAGGGCCGGCGCTGGTCGGCCGGCGCGGTGTTCCGCGCGGTGGCGCGGCAGGGCCGGGTAGCCGCGGGGCAGGGCAACGTCACCGGCCAGGACCTGGGCCGCAGCGCCGGCTTCGCCACCTTCGCGCTCAACGGCGGCTACCGCTTCAGCGACGCGCTGGGCCTCACCGCCGGCGTGGACAACCTGTTCGACCGCGACTACAGCGAGCACCTGAACCTGGCCGGCAGTGCCGACTTCGGCTTCCCCGCCGACCCGGTGCGCATCCACGAACCCGGCCGCACCTGGTGGGTGCGCCTGGGCTATCGCTACTGAGTCCGTCGCCGCATCCCGGCCATGGCCGCCGGGATGCGGCCGCGCGCTACGGCGCGGCCAGCGGTCGCCGCCGTGCGGCGGCGCGCGCCTGGCGGCGCTGCCGGCGGCGTTCGCGTCCGTCGTGCCAGCGCTGGCTCAGGCACGAGAAGATCACGTACAGCGCCGGCGTGCTCAGCAGGGTCAGGCTCTGCGAGATCAGCAAGCCGCCGATCATGGCGATGCCCAGCGGCCGGCGCAGTTCCGATCCCTCGCCCAGCCCGACCGCCAGCGGCACCGCCGCCAGGATTGCCACCATCGTGGTCATCATGATCGGGCGGAAGCGCACGATCGAGGCCTCGCGCACCGCTTCGCGCGGGGCCAGGCCGTGCTCGCGCTGCGCCACCAGGGCGAAGTCGATCATCATGATCGCGTTCTTCTTGACGATGCCGATCAGCAGCACCAGGGCGATCATCGAGACCACCGACAGCTCGGTGCCGGTGACGTACAGCGCCAGCAGCGCGCCGACGCCGGCGGCCGGCAGGGTGGACAGGATCGTCACCGGGTGGATCAGGCTCTCGTAGAGCATGCCCAGCACCAGGTAGACGGTGATGATCGCCGCCAGCACCAGGATCAGCATCGAGTTGGGATTGAGCTGCACGCCGAAGCCGCTGTCCTGGGCCAGGCGGATGTCCCCGGGCATGCGCATGCCGTCCACGGTGGCCTTGATCAGCGCCTCGGCCTCGCCGGTGCTCACGCCCGGGGCGAGGTTGTAGCTCAGGTCCATCGTCGTGTACTGGTTCTCGTGCTCGATCTGCGGCGGCGACAGCCCCGGCACCTGCCGCGCCACCGCGGTGATCGGCACCATGTCGCCGGCGGAGTTGGGGATGTAGATCTGGTCGAGCGCGCCGGGCGTGGCGGTCTGCGACGGCAGTGCGTTGACCACCACCGAGTACTGGTTGAGATCTGAGTAGATCGTGGAGATCGAGCGCTGGCCGAAGGCGCCGTACAGCGCGCCGTCGATGGCGCCGATGGAGATGCCCATGCGCGCGGCCTTGGCGCGGTCGATGACGATGTTCTGGCGCAGGCCGGCGCTGTCCACGTCGGTGCCGACATCGCGCAGCTTGGGATTCTTCTTCAGCGCCGCCTGCAGCTTGGGCAGCCATTCCTGCAGCTCGGCCAGGTCGTTGCCCTGCAGCGAGACGCGGTACTGCGCGCCCTGGCTGGTGCCGCCGCCGCCGTCGCTGGGCAGGTCCTGGATCGCGCGCAGGCGCAGTTGCAGGTCGGGGTAGCGGTCGGCCTTGGCGCTCAGCCGCGCCAGCACCCGCGCGGTGGTCTCGCGGCGGCCCTCGCTGCGGCTCTTGAGCTCGATGTTGAACTGCGCGCTGGAACCCTGGCGGCCGCTGCCCAGGCGCACGCCGACGATCTTCACCGCCGGGTCGGCCATCAGCATGTCGGTGATGCGGCGCTGGCGCTCGCTCATGTCGGCGAAGGACACGGTGGCGCTGGAGCTGGCGCGGCCCCAGATCAGGCCGGTGTCCTGCTCGGGGAACGAGCCCTTCTTGACCGCGCCCATCAGGAACACGGTGGCCACGATCAGCAGCAGCGGGGTCAGCGCCAGCATCAGCGCATGGCGCAGGGAGAAGTCCAGCGCCACGGTATAGGTGCGCAGCATCCAGTCGTGCGCGCGGTCCAGCCAGCGCCCGAAGCGGGTCGGGCCGGTCTTGGGCTCGGCGCTCAGGAAGCGGCTGCACAGCGACGGCGTCAGGGTGAGCGAGACCAGCATCGACACCACGATCGCCGCCACCAGGGTCACGGTGAACTCGCGGAAGAACGCGCCCATCATGCCGCTGGCGAACAGCAGCGGGATGAATACCGCCACCAGCGAGGCGGTGATCGAGACGATGGTGAAGCCGATCTCGCGCGCACCGGTCACGGCCGCCTGCATGCGCGTCATGCCTTCGTCCAGGTGGCGGGTGACGTTCTCGATCACCACGATGGCGTCGTCGACCACGAAGCCGATCGCGATCACCAGCGCCAGCAGGCTGAGGTTGTTGAGGGTGAAGCCGAGCGCGTACATCACCAGCGCCGAGCCGGCCAGCGCCAGCGGCACGGTGACCGCGGCGATCAGGGTCGGCGCCAGGCGGCGCAGGAACAGCGCCATGGTCAATATCACCATCGCCAGGCTGATCAGCAAGGTGGCCTGTACCTCGTGCAGCGAGGCGCGGATGGTCGGGGTGCGGTCGAAGTAGGCGGTCAGCCGGGTGCCCGGGTGCAGGAACCCGCGCAGCTCCGGGATCGCCGCCTTCACCCGGTCCACGGTCTCCACGATGTTGGCGCCGGCGCGGGTGTAGACGTACATCACCACCGCCTTCTTGCCGCCGAACCAGGCCGCCTGGTAGGCGTCCTGCTGGCCGTCGTAGACGTTGGCGACGTCGCGCAGGCGGATGATGCGGCCGTTGTCCTGGGTGGCGATGGCCAGGTTGGCGAAGTCGGCGGCCTTGGCGACGGCGCTGTTGGTGACCAGCGCCATCGTGGTGTCGCCGTTGGACAGGAACCCGGTCGGCGTGGTCACGTTGGCCGCGGCCACGGCGTTGCGCAGCTGGTCCGGGGTCAGGCCGAGCGCGTTGAGCGCGCGCAGGTTCACGTCCACCCGCACCGCCGGGGTGGAGGCGCCGGCGATGTCCACCGAGGACACGCCCAGGATCTGGCGCAACCGCTGCGCCAGCAGCGAGTCGGCCAGGTTGTACAGCTCGTCGGCCGACTGGGTCTCCGAGGTCAGCGCCAGGGCGATCACCGGATCGTCGTTGGGATTGGCCTTCTGGTACATCGGCGCGCCCATGCCCGAGGGCAGGTCGGCCTGGGCGGTATTGATCGCGGTCTGCACGTCCTGGGCGGCCGAGTCGATGTTGCGGCTGGTCTGGAACACCAGGAACACCATGCTGCTGCCTTCCGAACTGGACGAGCGCATGCGGTCGATGCCGGGCACCTGGCCCAGGTGGCGCTCCAGCGGCGCGGTGACGGTGGCGGCCATGGTGGTGGCGTCCGCGCCCGACTCGCTGGCATGCACGAAGATCACCGGGATCTCGATGTTCGGCAGCGCCGCCACGCCCAGGCGCAGGTAGCAGATCAGGCCGATGGCGAACAGGCCGATGGCCAGCAGCGCGGTGCCGATGGGGCGGCGGATGAACGGGCCGGACAGGTTCATCGGGCGGGCTCCTGCAGGCGGCGGGACGTCGTCATCACGCCCGCCCCGGCACGGCGCGCGCGGCCTGGCGGCGTTCGCGCCAGGCATGCAGGCGCTCGGCCAGGCGCTCGAAGTACAGGTAGATCACCGGCGTGGTGTACAGGGTGATCAGCTGCGAGAGCATCAGGCCGCCGACGATGGCCACGCCCAGCGGGCGGCGCAGTTCCGAGCCGATGCCGCTGCCCAGCGCCAGCGGCAGGGCGCCGAGCAGCGCGGCGGCGGTGGTCATGATGATCGGGCGGAAGCGCAGCAGGCAGGCGCGGTGGATGGCCTGCACCGCGTCCATGCCCGAGCGCCGCGCATCGATGGCGAAGTCGATCATCATGATCGCGTTCTTCTTGACGATGCCGATCAGCAGGATGATGCCGACGATGCCGTCCACCGACAGGCTCATCCCGCACAGCAGCAGCGCCAGCAGCGCGCCCACGCCGGCCGGCGGCAGGGTGGAGATGATCGTCAGCGGGTGGATGTAGCTCTCGTAGAGCACGCCGAGCACGATGTAGATGACGATCACCGCGGCCAGCAGCAGCCATACCACGTCGGTCTGGCTGGCCGAGAACTCGGCCGCCTTGCCGATGAACTGGGCGTGGATCTGGCTGGGCAGCTGCATCTGCGCCTGCACCTGGTCCACGGCCTTGACCGCCTGCGACAGCGAATAGCCGGGCGCCAGGTTGAAGGATATGGTCACCGCCGGCAGCTGCTGCTGGTGGCTGACCACCAGCGGCGTGGTGGCATAGCTGGCCGTGGCCAGCGCCGCCAGCGGCACCACGCCGGCGCTGCCCACGGTGATGCCGGTGTTGCGCTCGCCCACGCCGGTGGCGGTGGAGGAGTTGGACGAGGTCACCTGGCCGAAACTGGTGGCGTTGGTGCCGGTCAGCGCGCCCGAGCCGTTGCTGGCCACGGCGATCTGGTTGAGCAGGGCGTCGGGGGTGCGGGACGCCGGATCCACCTCCAGCACCACGCGGTACTGGTTGAGCTGGGTGAAGATGGTGGAGATCTGGCGCTGGCCGAAGGCGTCGTAGAGCGTGTCGTCGATGGTCTGCATCGGCACGCCCAGGGCGCTGGCGCGGTCGCGGTCCACGGACAGTTCCAGGGCGTTGCCGCCGGCGGCCAGGTTGTTGTCCACGTCGGCCAGCTCGGGCAGCTTGCGCAGCGCCTCGGTCATGCGCGTGGCCTGGGTGGCCAGCTCGGCGCTGTCCACGCTGGAAAGCGAGTACTGGTACTCGGTGGCGGCCACGCGGGTGTCCAGGGTCACATCCTGCACCGGCTTGAGGTACAGCGCCACGCCGGGCACGCCGGCCACCGCCTGCTGCAGGCGCGGCAGGATCCGCTCCAGGCTGTCGCGCTGGCCGCGTTCCTTGAGCACCAGCGAGATCTGCCCCTGGTTCAGGGTCGGATTCATCGTGCCCGCGCCGATGAAGGCGGCCACGCCGCTCACCGCCGGGTCGTGGCGCAGCAGCTCGGCGACCCGCTCGGTGCGCGCTTCCATCTGCGGGAAGGCCACGTTCTGGTCGGCCTGGACCACGCCGGTGATCAGGCCGGTGTCCTGCTCGGGCAGCAGGCCCTTGGGGATCACGATGTACAGCACCACCGTCAGCACCATCGTCGCCAGGGCCACGCCCAGGGTCAGCGGCTGGTGCTCCAGCACCCAGTTCAGGCTGCGCTCGTACAGGGCCACGGTGCGTACCCACAGGGTGCGCTTGCCGGCCGCGGCGGCGCGCTCGTGGGCGTCCTCGCCCTCGGGCAGCTTGTCCGGCTGCAGCAGGTAGGCGCACATCATCGGGGTGAGGGTCAGCGAGACGACCATCGAGATCACCACCGCGATCGACAGCACCCAGGCGAACTCGTGGAACAGGCGCCCGGTCACGCCCGGCATCAGGATCAGCGGCAGGAACACCGCCACCAGCGACACCGTCAGCGACAGCACGGTGAAGCCGATCTGGCGGGCGCCGATCTCGGCGGCCTCCTTGCCGCTCTTGCCCTGCTCGATGTAGCGCACGATGTTCTCGATCATCACGATCGCGTCGTCCACCACGAAGCCGGTGGCCACCACCAGCGCCATCAGCGACAGGTTGTCCAGCGACATGCCGGCGAAGGCCATCACCCCGAAGGTGCCGGCCAGCGACAGCGGCACCGCCACCGACGGGATCACCGTGGCCCACAGCCGGCGCAGGAACACGAAGATCACCGCCACCACCAGACAGATGGTCAGCACCAGGGTGAACTTCACCTCGTGCACCGAGGCGCGGATCGTCTCGGTGCGGTCGGAGAACACGTCCAGGTGCACGTCGGCCGGCAGCACCGACTGCAGCTGCGGCAGGATCGCGCGGATCTGCTCCACCGTCTGCACGATGTTGGCGCCGGGCTGGCGGCGCACTTCCAGCAGCACCGCCGGCTTGCCGTCCGCCCAGGCCGCGAGCTGGTCGTTCTCGACCCCGTCCACCACCTGGGCCACATCCGACAGGCGCACCGGCCGGCCGTTCTGGTAGCGCACGATGGTGTCGCGGTACTGCGCCGCGTCAGTGAGCTGGTCGTTGGTGCCGATGCTGTAGGACTGGGTCTTGCCGTTGAGCGAGCCCTTCGGCGCGGAGACGTTGGTCTGGGTCAGCGCGCTGCGCAGCGACTCCAGGGTCATGCCCATGTTCGACAGCTGCGCCGGGTTGACCTGCACGCGCACCGCCGGGCGCACGTTGCCGGCGATGGACACCAGGCCCACGCCGGGCACCTGCGACAGGCGCTGGGCCAGGATCGAGTCGGCGTAGTTGTTGATCTCGCGCAGCGGCCGGGTATCGGAGGTGAGCTTGAGGGTGACGATCGCCGCATCGGCCGGGTTCACCCGGTTGTAGACCGGCTGATAGGGCAGCGAGGAGGGCAGGGTGGCCTGGCGGATCGCCGACTGCACGTCCTGCGCGGCGATGTCGATGTCCTTCTCCATCGAGAACTGCAGGATGATCGTCGACAGCCCGGCCGAGGAGTCGGAGGTCATCAGCTCCAGGCCGGAGATCTGGCCGAGCTGGCGTTCCAGCGGCGTGGTCACCAGCGAGGCCATGGTGCTGGCATTGGCGCCGGGGTAGGTGGTGGTCACCACCAGGCTGGGCGAGTCGATCTCGGGCAGCGCCGATACCGGCAACTGCCGGTAGCCGAGGATGCCCAGCAACAGCAGGCCCGCCATCAGCAGCGAGGTGGCGATCGGGCGACGGATGAAGATCGAGGAGAATCCCACTGGCGGGTCCTGGGGGTAGGGGCTGGGGTGGCCGCCGGCACCTGCGCCGGCGGCGATGTCACGTCCGGATCAGCGCGGCGGGCCGCGCCGTCCGCCGCCGCGGGACTGGTGCTCGGCGGCCTTCAGCTCGGCATCGGTCGGCGCGGCCGGGGTCTGGCCCGGTTCCAGCGCCTGCACCTTGGCGCCGGGCTTGAGCCGGAACTGGCCCTCGGTGACCACCCGGTCGCCGGCCTTCAGGCCCTTGGCCACCTGCACGTTGCTGTCGTCCACTTCCACGCCCTGCAGCACGGTCTGCACCTTGACGGTGTTGTCCGGCTGCACCAGGTAGACATAGTCGCCGTCCGGGCCGCGCTGGATGGCCTGGGCCGGCACCACCACGCCGCCGCCGATGGTGCGCATGCGCACCCGCACGTTGACGAACTGGCCCGGCCACAGCGCGCCGTCGGCGTTGGGGAACACCGCGCGCGCCTCGAAGGTGCCGGCGTCGGAATTGATCAGGTTGTTGACCACGTCCAGGCTGCCGTCCTCGGCCAGCGGATGCGCGTCGGTGCGGTCCAGCGCCGCCACCTCGACCTTGCCGGCGGCCTGGGCCTGGCGCAGGTCGGGCAGCTGGATCTCCGGCAGGTTGAAGGTGACGTAGATCGGGTGGATCTGGGTCAGGGTGACGATGGTCGAACTGGTGCTGACGATGTTGCCGGCGTCCACGCCGCGGATGCCGGCGATGCCGTCGATCGGCGCGACGACCTTGGTGAACTGCAGCTGCACCTGGGCCGCGCGCATGGAGGCCTCGTCGGCGGCCACGGCGGCCTGGTACTGGGAAACCTGGTTGCGCAGCGTGTCCAGGTCGGTCTTGGCCACGTACTGGGCGTAGGCCGGCGAGCTGGAGCGGGCGTAGTTGTCGCGCGCCGTGGCCAGCAGCGCCTCGTTCTGGCGCTTGGCCGCCGCGGCCTGGTCGTAGCTGGCCTGCAGCGCGCGCGAATCGAGCTGGGCCAGCACCTGGCCCTTCTTGACCGCGTCGCCCTCGCGGAAGTTCAGGCTCATCAGCTGGCCGCCGACCTGCGGGCTGACGGTGACGGTGTTGAGCGCGGCCACGGTGCCCAGGGCGCTGGCGTAGACCGGCACGTCGCGGGTGGTCGCCGCCACCACGGTCACCGGCACCGGGCCGGCGTTGGCGGCATCGTCCCCGCCGCCGGGTGCGCCCTCGCCGCCCCTCCTGTGGCCACCGCCGCTGCCCGTACGGGCCACCAGCACCACGACCACGACGACAACCGCCGCTACGGGCAGCGCAATCTTCCAGAAACGCGACATTCCAGACTCCTGAGGCGGGGGGCGGGACCCGGATGTCCCGGCGCGAGGTTCGGCCCGCAGAGAATAGCCTTGCGGGCCGGCAAAGACAGCATGACTGACGGGCTACAACGGCCGGCCGGCGGCGGCGTACATCGGGCGTTGCCCGGCGGCCCCTAGACTGGTGCCATGAACACGCCCCAGGACTCTCTGCTGGGCCGCGAGACGGTCTACCCGGACCGCTACCGGCCCGATCTGCTGTTCCCGATCCCGCGCGCCGGCGCCCGGGCGGCCCTCGGCCTTGCCCCGGGCGCGCTGCCGTTCGTCGGGGTGGACCGCTGGCATGCCTACGAGCTGGGCTGGCTGGACGCGCGCGGCAAGCCGCAGGTGGCCACCGCCACCGTGCTGGTGCCGGCGGACTCGCCCCATCTGATCGAGTCCAAGTCGCTCAAGCTCTACCTCAATTCCTACAACGGCACGCGTTTCAACAGCGCCGAGTCGGTGCGCGCGCAGATCGCCACGGACCTGTCGGCCGCCGCCGGCGCGACGGTGGAGGTGGCCTTCGGCGTGCCGCCGCTGCAGGCGCGGGTGGCGGGTGAGTCGATCGATGGCCTGGACGTGGAGATCGACGAATACGGCCCGCCGCGCGCCGCCTACCTGCTGGCCGATCCCGGCCGGCAGGTGGAGGAGACCCTGGTCTCGGACCTGCTCAAGTCCAACTGCCCGGTCACCGGCCAGCCCGACTGGGCCAGCCTGTCGCTGCGCTACCGCGGCCCGCGCATCGACCGCGAGGGCCTGCTGCGCTACCTGGTCGGCTTCCGCGAGCATGCCGAGTTCCACGAACAGTGCGTGGAACGCATCTTCCAGGACGTCATGGCCCGCTGCCGGCCGCAGTCGCTGCAGGTGCTGGCCCGCTACACCCGCCGCGGCGGCCTGGACATCAATCCCTGGCGCGGCACGCCCGGCACCACGCCGGCGGCGTTCGTGCGCGAGGCGCGACAGTAGGCTCACGCGGCAGCGATACGGAATTAACGAATCCGGTGCGAGGATGCTCGCGTCGCCCCGCTCCGCCGGGCGCCGCAGGAACCCATACAACAGGGACACCTCATGTCGAACGAAGAAAAGGCCGATTTCTCTGGCGTCAGCGCCAAGGTCGACAGCACCGCCGAACCGGCCAAGAAGGCCGACTTTTCCGGTGTGTCCGCATCCGTGGACAGTACCGCCCAGGCCGTGGGCGAGCAGCAGTACACCGTGAAGGCCGGGGATTCGCTGTCCAAGATCGCCAAGCACTTCTACGGCGACGGCAATGCCTGGAAGCGCATATTCGAGGCCAACCAGGACACCCTGAAGGACCCGGACAAGGTCTACCCGGGGCAGGTGCTGAAGGTACCGCCGAAGGCGTGAGCCGCGCCGGCACATCCCCGCAAGAACCCCTTTCCGCGGTCATTCCAAAGGAGACCCGCATGATTCGCCTGAATTCCCTTTCCTACACCCTGATGCTGGCCGTGGCCGGCTCGCTGGCCCTGGCCGGCTGCAAGAAGCAGCAGGAAGAAGCCCCCGCCGACACCATGCCGCCGCCGGCAGCCACCGCTCCGGCCGAGACGGCGCCGGCCGCGCCCGCCCCGGCCGCGGTCACCGTCGATGCGGTCACCGTCGGCACCAGCGCCGCCGCCGACAAGAGCGTCGCGCCGGTGGCCAGCATCGCCCCGAGCGACCAGATCGTGGTCTCGGTCAAGACCGACGGCACCGCCAGCAACACCACGATCGGCGCCAAGCTGACCTTCCAGGACGGCCAGACCGCCGGCGAGCAGAGCCAGGCCTTGGATGCCACCGGCCCGGCGACCACCAACATCACCTTCGCCAACACCAAGCCCTGGCCGGCGGGCAAGTACACCGCCCAGGCCGTGGTCGATGGCCGGCCGGCCGGCCAGCCGCAGGAGTTCGAGGTCAAGTAACACGGGTGTCCGTGCCGTCCTCTCTCCCGGCGCGGGCCTGTTCAAGGGCGCAGCCTTGCGGCTGCGCCCTTTTCTTTTGCCGTGGCGCGGGGATGGCCGGGCCGCGGGCTTGGCTTAAGCTGTGCGGCTTTGACGGGCGGGTGGTCGGATGAAGATCCTGGTGACCGGGGGCGGCGGCTTCCTCGGCTCGGCACTGTGCCGGGCGCTGGTGGCGCGCGGCCACGAGGTGGTCAGTCTCAACCGGGGCGCCTATCCGGCGCTGCAGGCGCTGGGGGTGGGCCAGATCCGCGGCGACCTGGCCGATGCCGGCGTGGTGCACGCGGCGGTGCAGGGCGTCGAGGCGGTGTTCCACTGCGCCGCCAAGGCCGGCGCGTGGGGCAGCTACCGCAGCTATTTCGAGGCCAATGTCGCCGGCACCCGCAACGTGCTCGAGGCCTGCCGCCGCGCCGGCGTCGCGCGGCTGGTCTACACCTCCACTCCCAGCGTCACCCATCGGGCCGGCCATCCGGTGGAGGGGCTGGGTGCCGACCAGGTGCCGTACGGCGAGCACTTCCAGGCCCCGTATCCGGCCACCAAGGCGATCGCCGAGCAGGCCGTGCTCGCCGCCAACGATGCCGCCCTGGCGACCGTGGCGTTGCGTCCGCGCCTGATCTGGGGCCCGGGCGATACCCAGCTCCTGCCGCGGCTGGTCCAGCGCGCCCGCGCCGGGCGCCTGCGCATCGTCGGCGACGGGCGCAACAAGGTGGACACCACCTATATAGACAACGCGGTGCAGGCGCACCTGGATGCCTTCGACCAGCTGGCTCCGGGGGCGGCCTGCGCCGGCAGGGCCTATTTCATCTCCAACGGCGAGCCGTTGCCGATCGGCGAACTGCTCAACCGCCTGCTCGCGGCGGTGGGCGCCCCGACCGTGCACAAGTCCCTGTCGTTCAAGGCCGCCTGGCGTATCGGCGCGGTCTGCGAGAAGGCGTGGCCATGGCTGCACCTGCCCGGCGAGCCGCCGATGACGCGCTTCCTGGCCGAGCAGCTGTGCACGCCGCACTGGTACAGCATGGAGCCGGCCCGGCGCGACTTCGGCTACGTGCCGCGGGTGGACTTCGCCGAAGGCCTGCGCCGCCTGGCGGCGGCGTGGCCCGGGACCGATGCGGCCGCCGCCGTCACCCGCCCCTGACCGGCCCTGCGCGAGGATGCATGGGCGAGCTGGCTCGCATTGCCCAAGAAGGGAGGCAAACCATGCTGCACTACGCTGTCATCTTTTTCATCATCGCCATCATCGCCGCGGTACTGGGCTTCAGCGGCATCGCCGGGGCCGCCAGCAACATCGCCTGGATCCTGTTCGTGATCTTCCTGATCCTGGCGGTGGTCTCGCTGTTCCGCAAACGTTCCTAGCCACTGATCGAGGCCCGCGGAGGGCCGACCGGAGGCATCCGCTCCGGCCGGTGCGTCTGCGCTTCCCGCCAGGGATCGGCGGGACATGGGCCCGGATGGGGCTCGAATCGCGCGGGTCTTGGCGCGTATTCCGCGTAGGCGCGCTGCAGGCTGGCCTGAGCGCGGCCTGCAGGGGGCAGTGGGAGGCATTTGCTCCGGCCGGCGCGCCTCCGTTTCCCGCCAGGCTATCGGCGGGACGTAGGCCTGGATGGGGTCCGAATCGCGGTCGGAACTTGGCGCGTATTTCGCGCGGGCGCGCTGCGGGCTGGCCTGAGCGCGGCCCGCGGGGGGAACGGAAGGCGTTCACTCCGGTCGGCGCGTCTTCGTTCCCCGCCACGGTCGGCGGGACGTGGGCCCGGATGAGGTCTGAATCGCGTTCGGATCTTGACGCGTATTTCGCGCGGGCGCGCTGCGGGCTCGGGCTGGTTTGAGCGAGGCCCGCAGGGTCAGTAGGAGGCGTTCGCTCTGGTCGGCGCGTCTTCGTTTCCCCCCAACGGTATCGGCGGGACATGGGCTGGATGGGGCCGCGAACCGCGGCCGGATCTTGGCGCGTATTCCGCCAGGCGCGTCCCAGCCTCGTTCGCCATCGCTCGGATCAAGGGCGCGGGCCGGGATTGCATGTCGGGCCGGGTGCCGTGCTCGATCCACCCGTGCCGGGCGGGCGGTTCGCCACCGCTCCGGTCACGGGCGCGGTCGGGACTGCAGGCCCGACCAGCTGTCGTGTTCGATCCGATCCACCCCGCCATGCCGAGTTCGACTCCCCAGTGTCCCAGGGCCTATCGAGCGCGGGTGGCCTGCCTGGAACATGGCTGGCTTACGGCTTACGACCGACGATTGATGCCTGATGGCCGGCAAGTCGGGGAAGACTGCCGGACAGGCCATTCTCCCCCTGCCTTGCCAACATCGTCGCCGGGCGGCGCGGTTGCGCGTCCGCCCATGGATTCCCCGGTGGCGTCCGCCGTCCAGCCGAAGCCCGCTCCCCGTCGCGGCGGGGGCCTCGGTCCGGCCGGCCCACGCTCCGATGCAACTCATGACGATCGCCATCCGGGCCGCGTCCGGCGGCCTGGCATCGGCGCGGCGGCCGATCGGCCGGTCAGTCGTGGCTGGACTTGAGCGCGCGCTCGGCGGCGTGGCGTTCCAGCGCCAGCTCCAGCAGGCGCGTGATCAGCGCGCCGTAGGCCAGGCCGCTGGCCTGCCACAGCTTGGGATACATGCTGATGCGGGTGAAGCCGGGCAGGGTGTTGATCTCGTTGATCACCACCTCGCCGTCCTCGCGCAGGAACACGTCCACCCGTGCCAGGCCGGCGCAGTCCAGCGCGCGGTAGGCGCGCAGGGCCAGCGCGCGCACGCGGTCGTTGGCGTCCAGCGGGATCCGCGCCGGCACCACCACGTCCGCGCCGCCGGCGCTGATGTACTTGGTGTCGTAGGAATAGAACTCGTCGTGCAGCACGATCTCGCCGCAGGTGCTGGCCTGCGCGTCGGCGTTGCCGAGCACCGCGCATTCGATCTCGCGGCCGACGATCGCCGATTCCACCAGCACCTTGCGGTCGTAGGCAAAGGCCTCGGCCAGCGCGGCGTCGAAGCCGGCGCGGTCGCGCACCTTGCTCACCCCGACCGAGGAGCCCTGGTTGGCCGGCTTGACGAACAGCGGCAGGCCCAGCCGGTCCACGAGGGCATCGAAATCGGCCGCCTCGCCGGCGTACAGGCATGCCCACGGTGCCACCGCGATGCCGGCCTCGTGCAGCAGGCGCTTGCTGGCATCCTTGTCCATCGCCGCGGCCGAGCCGAGCACGCCCGAACCGACGAAGGGCAGGCCGACGATGCGCAGCAGGCCCTGCAGCGAGCCGTCCTCGCCGCCGGTGCCGTGGATGATCGGGAACACCACGTCCAGCGCCACCGCGCTGCCGTCGGCCGCGCGCAGCGGGTGCTCGGCGCCGGGCAGCAGCGACAGCACGTCCGGCGACGGGCGCAGCGCGATACGCGAGGGGTCGTCGGCATCGGTCAGGAAGTCGGCCGGGTCGCAGCGCTGCCAGCGGCCGTGCTTGTCCACGCCCACGAGTACCGGTTCGAAGCGCTCGCGGTCCAGGGCCTGCAGGATGTTGCGGGCCGATTGCAGCGAGACCTCGTGCTCGGCCGAGACGCCACCGAAGATGATGCCCACCCGCGTCTTGCCCATGCCCTGCCGCTCCTGTGTCTTCGAAAAGGCCGCATAGCATGAACCTTTCGCGCATGCATTGCCCGTGCCGGCACGGGCCGCGGGTGCGCCGGCTAGAATGCCGCCATGTCCGCCTCCCCCTTCGACCGACTCAAGCCGCTGGCCGGCCGCGCGCTGGAAGCCGCCCTCAACCGCGCCGTGGCGCTCGACCCCGATACCCGCGACGCCCTGGGCGCGCTGGACGGCCAGCGCATCGCCCTGGCCCTGGATGCGCCGGCGCTGGCCCTGCAGATCCGCGTGGCCGGCACGCGCCTGCAGGTCGGGCCGGTCGAGGACGGCGAGCCCGACCTGGCGGTGCGCGGCACCCTGGGCGGGTTGCTGCGGCAATGGCCGGCGTTCGCCAGGACCCGGGCCGGCGCGGCCCCGGCCGGGCGCCTGCGCGTGTCCGGCGATGCCGACCTGGCCCGGCGCCTGCAGCAGCTGGCCACGCGCTTCGATCCGGACTGGCAGCTGCCGTTCGTGGCGGTGTTCGGCGACGTGCTCGGCGTGCAGGTCGCCAATGCCGTGCGCGGCGCGCTCGTGCAGGCGCGCCGCGACGCCGGCGAGCTGGCCCACGCCGCGGCCGAGTTCGTCACCGAGGAGTCGCGCGACGCGATTCCGCGCGCCGAGCTGGAGGCCTTCTGCGACGACGTGGACGGCCTGCGCGACGGCGTGGAGCGGCTGGCCGCGCGCGTGGCCCGGCTGCGCCCGGCCGGAGCGGCGGCATGACCGCGCTGCTGCGCGCCGGCCGCATCGCCCGGGTGGTGGTGCGCTACCGCCTGGACGAACTGCTGGTCGATACTCCGGCCGGGCCGTGGCTGCGGCGCCTGGCGCCGCTGCTGCCGCGCCGCGCGCAACTGGCCCGGCTGCCGCGCGGGGCGCGCCTGCGCCTGGCGCTGCAGGACCTGGGGCCGATCTTCGTCAAGTTCGGCCAGGTGCTGTCCCCCCGCCGCGACCTGCTGCCGGCCGACGTGGCCGACGAGCTGGCGCTGCTGCAGGACGAGGTCAAGCCGTTCGACGGCGCCCAGGCGCGGGCGATCGTCGAGCAGGCCCTGGGCCGGCCCGTCGGCGAGGCCTTCGCCGCCTTCGACGAACGGCCGCTGGCCTCGGCCTCCATCGCCCAGGTGCACCCGGCGCGGCTGGGCGACGGGCGCGAGGTGGTGGTCAAGGTGCTGCGTCCGGGCATCGAGCGCCAGATCGACGCGGACATCGCGCTGCTGGACCGGCTCGCCGGCTGGGTCGAGCGCTGGCACCCGCGCGCCGACCGGATCCGCCCGCGCGAGGTGGTGGCCGAGGTCCAGGCGACCCTGGCCGCCGAGCTGGACCTGCAGCGCGAGGGCGCCAACGCCAGCGTGCTGCGCCGGCTCTGGCGGGACTCGGCCGACCTGTACGTGCCGGAGGTGATCTGGAGCCATACCGCCGAACGGGTGCTGACCCTGGAGCGGGTGCACGGCATCCCCTCCGACGACGTCGCCGCGCTGGACGCGGCCGGCATCGACCGCAAGGTGCTGGCGGCCAAGGGCGTGCGGGTGTTCTACACCCAGGTGTTCCGCGACAACTTCTTCCACGCCGATGCCCACCCGGGCAATATCTGGGTCGATCCGGACCCGGCGCGGCGGGCCGACCCGCGCTTCATCGCGCTGGACTTCGGCATCGTCGGCCAGCTCTCCGACGCCGACCAGTACTACCTGGCCGAGAACTTCATGGCCATCTTCACCCGCGACTACCGGCGCGTGGCCGAACTGCACGTGGAGGCGGGCTGGATGCCCTCGGACGTGCGCATCGACGAGCTGGAGGCGGCGGTGCGCGCGGTGTGCGAGCCGTACTTCACCCGGCCGCTGTCGCAGGTCTCGCTGGCCGAGGTGCTGGTCAAGCTGTTCCGTACCGCGCAGCGCTACCGGCTCACCCTGCAGCCGCAGCTGATCCTGCTGCAGAAGACCCTGCTCAACGTCGAGGGCCTGGGCCGCCTGCTCGATCCGCAGCTGGACATCTGGGCGGTGGCCCATCCGGTGCTCGAGCGCATCCTGCGCCGGCGCTACAGCCCGCGCCGGCTGGCGCGCGAGTTCCGCCGGCGCCTGCCGGAGCTGGCCACGCACGCGCCGGAGATGCCGTCGCTGGCCTATGCCTGGCTGCGCCAGCAGGTGCAGGGCCGGCAGCAGGTGGCGGTGCGCTCGGCCGACCTGCGCGCCCTCGATGCCAGCCTGCGCCGGCTGCAGGTGCGCGTGGTCACCGCGATCGCCGGCAGCGGCCTGCTGCTGGTGGCGGCGGTGCTCTACGGCCTGAAGGCGGCCGGCCCGCAGCTGGCCGGCGCGCCGGCCTGGAGCTGGGTCACCGGGGTGATCGGCGCGCTGACCCTGCTGCGTGCGGCATGGCGGTGAACACGCCGCTGGAGGCGCTGAAGGAGGCGCTGGCCCGCCACGGCGCCGACAACGACGCGCGCCAGGCCGAGCGCGGCAGGCGCATGCTCAACATCACCCCCGACACCGGCCGCTTCCTGGCCGTGCTGGTGCGCGCCACGGCCGCCAGGCGGGTGCTGGAGATCGGCACCTCCAACGGCTATTCCACCCTGTGGCTGGCCGAGGCCGCGGCCGCCGGCGGCGGCCGCGTGACCACCCTGGAGGCGGCCGCCGACAAGGTGGCGATGGCGCGCGACAACTTCGCCCGCAGCGGCCTGGCCGCGCACATCGACCTGGTCCACGCCGATGCCGGGCCCTGGCTGGCCGCGGCCGGCCAGGCCAGCGTGGACCTGCTGTTCCTGGATTCAGACCGTCGCCAGTACGCCGCGTGGTGGCCGGACCTGCGCCGCGTACTGCGCCGCGGCGGCCTGCTGGTGGTGGACAACGCGCTTTCCCATGCTTCCCAGCTGGCGCCGCTGCAGGCGCTGCTGGCTGCCGATCCCGGCTTCGCCACCAGCACGGTGCCGGTGGGCAAGGGCGAACTGCTGGCGGTGCGTTCGGCCTGAGCCGGCCTCAGTGCCGGGTGGCGACCTGGGAGAAGAAGTCGTAGATGCCTTCGTCGCTCATCTTGCGCGCGTTGGCCAGCTCGCCGGCCTTGGTGGTGTAGACGATGCCGCCCTCGGGGGAGACCACCACCGCGGCGGGGATGCCCTTCTCGATCGGGTTGCCGTAGGCCTGGCTGACGTCCAGGTTGTGGTCCCAGTTGCCGACGTCGATCTTGACCACCTCGAAGTGCTGGCGGATCAGCGCCGCGTTGCGCTCGGAGTGCAGCGAGGCGTCCAGCGCGCGGCAGTCGCCGCACCAGTTGGCACCGAAGATCAGCAGGGTCGGCTTGTGCGCGCGCTTGCCGGCGGCCAGGGCCGTGTCGACCTGGGCACGGGCATCGGCGTGGGTGTCGTAGGGCAGGTCCGCGGCCTGGGCCAGCGGGGCGAGCACGAGCAGGGACAGCAGCAGCCAGGTCTTCTTCATGACGGTTCCGGGAATGGCAAGTGAATGCCGCAGCGTGGCGCAGCCGCGGCGCCAGGGGAAGGGCGCGAACGGAAAACAGCGGGCCGATGGCGTGGCCGCCGGCCGGCGCGGGATAATCCCGCGGTGAACATACCGACCGACCCCGTCTCCCTGCTGTACCGCGACGAACGCCTGGCGGTGGTGGACAAGCCGGCCGGGCTGATGGTCCACGACAGCAAGCTGGCCCGCGGCGAGGATGACTTCCTGGCCGATCGCCTGCGCGCGCAGCTGGGCCGGCCGATCTTCCTGGTCCATCGCCTGGACCGGGCCACCAGCGGCTGCCTGCTGCTGGCCTTCGACCGCGACACCGCCGGCGCGCTCGGCAAGGCGCTGATGGGCGGGGACGTGCGCAAGGACTACCTGGCGGTGTGCCGCGGCTGGCCGGCCGAGGCGTGCTTCCGCATCGACCACGACCTCGACGGCGGGCCCGGCAAGCCGCTCAGGAAGCCGGCGGTCACCGACTTCCGGCGCCTGGCCACCGGCGAGCTGGCGCAGCCCTCGCAGGGTTTCGCCACCTCGCGCTACGCGCTGCTGGCGGCCAGCCCGCAGACCGGGCGCTTCCGCCAGATCCGGCGCCATCTCAAGCACGTCTCGCACCACCTGATCGGCGACACCAGCCACGGCGACGGCCGCCACAACCGCACCTTCCGCAGGCTCGGCGTGCACCGCATGCTGCTGCATGCGCACCGGCTCGCGTTCCCGCATCCGGACGGTGGCCGGGTGCAGGCGGTGGCGCCGCTCGACGCCCAGTTCCTGCGCGCGCTGGCGCTGTTCGGCTGGTCGCCCGAAGCGGCCTGAACCGGTGCTCAGCGCCCGGTCGGCGGCGGTGCCGGGGCGGTGCCGGCCTGGCGCAGCTCCGCCTCCAGCTCGGCGAACTGCGGCTGGATCTTCTGCTGGATCGCGACCATCAGGTTCTGCATCAGCAGCGGGGTCTTGTCCAGCAGGCTCTGGCCGGCCGGGCTCTCGTAGAACTCGGCCATCGCCAGCACGTCCTCGCGGCTGAAGGTGCGCTTGTACAGGTCCAGGTACAGCGGCCGCATCTCCGGCCAGGACAGCAGCCGGCGCAGCGCCTGGCGGGTGCGCTCCTGCACCTGCAGCACGCGCTGGCGCTGGGCGTCTTCGAGCCTGTTGCCGGCCAGCAGGCGGTCGAACTGCTGCTGCTGCATGGCTTCCATCTGCGGCAGCAGGCCCTCCAGCAGCGACTGCGCGCGCGAGGCGGCGAGCAGGCGGTTGATGTCGGCGTCGGTGGGCGGCGCGGCCAGGGCCGGTGCGGCGAGCAGGGCCAGCAGCACGGCGAGCAGGCAGCGCAACGGGCGGGCGATGGCGGTCATGGCGTGCATCCTGCAACGGGGTCGGGGCGAGGATAAGCCATGTCCCCGGGGCAGCGCAGGCGCCCGGCGTTTACAATCCGGGTGCATGGGGACCGCGATCCACATCGATGCCACGCTGGCCATCGCCGGTGACGAACTGTGCGAGCGTTTCGTGCGCGCCAGCGGGGCCGGCGGCCAGAACGTCAACAAGGTCGCCACCGCGGTGGAGCTGCGTTTCGACGTGGCCGCCTCGCCCTCGCTGCCCGAGCCGCTGCGCGCGCGCCTGCTGGCCCGGCGCGACCGCCGGCTCACCGCCGAGGGCGTGCTGGTGATCGAGGCGCAGCGCTTCCGCACCCAGGAGCGCAACCGGCAGGATGCCCGCGACCGGCTGGTCGAATTCATCCGCGCCGCCATGACCGTGGCGCGGCCGCGCATCGCCACCCGTCCCACCCGTGCCTCGCAGCGCCGCCGCCTCGAGGCCAAGCGCGTGCAGGGCCAGGTCAAGCGCGGCCGCACGCGGCCGGACTGGGACTGACCCCCACCACGGCCTTCACCTGCTGGAACCCCCGCATGTCCACCGACAGTCCCGTGCTGCCATTGCCGCCGAACGCCCCGCGCGTGAAGTCCAACCGCCTCGTCCGCTGGATCGGCCGTACCATCCTGCGCCTGGGCGGCTGGCACATGGTCGGGCGCTTCCCCGACATTCCCAAGCTGGTGATGATCGGCGCGCCGCACTCGTCCAACTGGGACGGGCTGTGGGCCTTCAGCGCGAAGATGGCGCTCGGCCTGGACGTGCGCATCCTCGGCAAGGAGTCGCTGTTCAAGGTGCCGGTGCTGGGCCGGGTGATCCGCAGGCTCGGGGTGATCCCGGTGAATCGCAAGGCGGCCACCGGCGTGGTCGAGCAGGCCATCGACCTGATCCGCCATTCCGACCGCTTCTGGTACGGCCTGGCGCCGGAAGGCACGCGCCGGCGCGTGGAGCACTGGAAGACCGGTTTCTGGAAGATCGCCAAGGGCGCCGGCGTACCTGTGCTGCCGGTGTACTTCCACTACCCGGACAAGATCATCGGCGTGGGCGAGGTGTTCCACCTGGGCGAGGACATGGACGCGGACATGGCGCGCATCCGTGCCTGGTACCGGCCGTGGATGGGCAAGAACCGCGGCACGGTCTGAGCGGCCCGCTCCCGTCGGCCGCGCCGCCGGGGCCCGGCCGCCAGCCGAACCGCATCGCCCTGCCGCGATGCCGGTGCAGGCCGACGCGGGATCGAGGCCGCCAGCAACGGCGGCCGGGCGCCGGTATCCAGGCCGATGCCGCGTCCCGCCAGTGCACGGGATGGGGTGGATCATGGCTGCCTGCTGCCTGCTGCCTGCTGCCTGCTGCCTGCTGCCTGCTGCCTGCTGCCGCTGCCCGCTTCCGCACGCACGCACGCACGAGCCCGCACGCACGAGCCCGCACGCGCTCTCCCACCCCGTGCCCATGCATCCGGCGCAACGGCGCCGGCGGTCGTTCGCCGCGCCGCTGGCGTCGCCGATCGGCAGCTGAACGCGCGGTGGCCGGACCGGGACCGCCGGCACATGCACGCGCGGCGGCCGGGCGGTTACGCTTGGCCGGTTCTTCAACCGCCTTCGGTACCCGCATGAACCGCACCCTGATCCTCGCCGCCGCGATCGGACTCGCGCTGGCCGCCTGCAAGAAAGAAGAGGCACCCGCCGTGAACACCCCTGCCGCCGCCGCCGCGCCGCAGAGCGCCAACCCGCTGCTGGCCGCCAGCACCCTGCCGTTCCAGGCGCCGCCGTTCGACAAGATCCAGGACAGCGACTACCTGCCCGCCTTCGAGGAGGGCATGAAGCAGCACCTGGCCGAGATCCGCACCATCGCCGACAACCCCGAGCCGCCGACCTTCGCCAACACCTTCGAGGCGATGGAGAAGTCGGGCCAGACCCTGACCCGGGTCTCGCGCATCTTCTTCGGCCTGGTGCAGGCCGACACCAATCCCGAGCGCGAGAAGATCCAGCAGGAGATCGCGCCCAAGCTGGCCGCCCACCAGGACGAGATCGCGCTCGATCCCAAGCTGTTCGCGCGCATCAAGACGATCTACGACCAGCGCGACACGCTGAACCTGGACCCGGAGCAGAAGCGCCTGGTCGAGTACCAGTACAAGGAGTTCGTGCGCGCCGGCGCGCAGCTGTCCGATGCCGACAAGGACACCCTGCGCAAGCTCAACGTCGAGGAGAGCACGCTGTCCACCGCCTTCCACACCAAGCTGGTGGCCGCCGCCGCGGCCGGCGCGGTGGTGGTGGACGACAAGGCCCGCCTGGACGGGCTGGGCGAGGGCGACATCGCCTCGGCCGCGCAGGACGCGGCCGCGCGCAAGCTCGACGGCAAGTACCTGCTGGCGTTGCAGAACACCACCCAGCAGCCGGTGCTGGCCTCGCTCAAGGACCGCGACCTGCGCGCCGAGGTGCTCAAGGCCTCGGAGACGCGCGCCGAGAAGGGCGACGGCAACGACACCCGCCAGACCGTGCAGCGCCTGGCGCAGCTGCGCGCGCAGAAGGCCAGGCTGCTCGGCTTCGACAGCTGGGCCGCCTACAGCCTGTCCGACCAGATGGCCGGTACCCCGAACAAGGCGTTCAAGCTGCTCACCGACACCGTGCCGGCCGCCACCGCCAAGGCGCGCGGCGAGATCGCCGAGATGCAGAAGGTGATCGACGCGCAGAAGGGCGGCTTCAAGCTGGCCGCCTCGGACTGGGACTTCTACGCCGAGCAGGTGCGCAAGGCCAAGTACGACCTGGACGAGTCGCAGATCAAGCCGTACTTCGAGCTGGACAACGTGCTGCAGAACGGCGTCTTCTACGCCGCCAACCAGCTCTACGGGCTGACCTTCAAGGAGCGCAAGGACATCCCGGTCTACAACCCGGACGTGCGCGTGTTCGAGGTGTTCGACAAGGACGGCAGCTCGCTGGCCCTGTTCTATTGCGACTACTTCAAGCGCGACAGCAAGTCCGGCGGCGCGTGGATGGACGAGTTCGTCGGCCAGGACGGGCTCGCCGGCACCAAGCCGGTGGTCTACAACGTGGCCAACTTCACCAAGCCCGCCCCGAGCCAGCCGGCGCTGCTGAGCTTCGACGACGTCACCACGATGTTCCACGAGTTCGGCCATGCCCTGCACGGCATGTTCTCCAAGGTGCAGTACCCGACCCTGTCCGGCACCAGCACCTCGCGCGACTTCGTCGAGTTCCCCTCGCAGTTCAACGAGCACTGGGCCAGCGACCCGAAGGTGTTCGCCCACTACGCCAAGCACTACCAGAGCGGCGAGCCGATGCCGCAGGCGCTGGTGGACAAGATCCAGAAGGCCAAGACCTTCAACCAGGGCTATGCCACCACCGAGTACCTGTCGGCGGCGCTGCTCGACCTGGCCTGGCACACCCTGCCGGCCGACGCGCCGCTGCAGGACGTGGACGCCTTCGAGGCGCAGTCGCTGAAGAAGTACAAGGTGGACCTGGCGGAAGTGCCGCCGCGCTACCGCACCAGCTACTTCGACCACATCTGGGGCGGCGGCTACTCGGCCGGCTACTACGCCTACTTCTGGTCGGAAGTGCTCGACGACGACGCCTTCGAGTGGTTCAAGGAGCACGGCGGGCTGACCGCCGAGAACGGCCAGGTGTTCCGCGACAAGATCCTCTCGCGCGGCAACACGGTCGAGCTGGCCGACCTGTACCGCGCGTTCCGCGGCAAGGATCCGAGCGTGGAGCCGCTGCTGGAGAACCGCGGGCTGAAGTGAGCCGGTGCCGGCAGGCACGGCGGAAGCAGGGGAGGCGGCCGGTGGCCGCCTCCTTTTTTCGTGGTGCGCATTTTGTGGCGCGCTGCAGCGGGTCGGTGGGGTACGAACGGCTGGACGCGCCTTGCCGCCCTTCCTGCGAGTGAGAAGGCAAGGGCGAGCGCGGGGGGCGAGGACGAAGGCAAAGGCAAAGGCAAAGGCAAAGGCAAAGCAAGGGCGAAGGCGAAGGCGAAGGCAAAGGGCAAGGGCAAGGGCAAGGGCGAAGGGCAAGGGCGAAGGGCAAGGGCGAAGGGCAAGGGCGAAGGGCAAGGGCGAAGGGCGAAGGGCCGGCAACGCCGCCGGAGTGCGCCGTCCTGGGCGCGTTGGCGGGCGAGGCAGGTCTGGAATCTTGCCGTGGTTGCGGCGCGGCCTGGCCGGGTCCGATGCGTCGGTGCGGGGACGATGCGGGTGATAAGGTGCGCCAGGCCGGCCGGAGGGGCGCGGCAGGCAATCGGGCAGCGAACGAACGATCCGGAGGGACGGGCATGGCCAGCACGCAGCGCGGGTTTTCATCGCAGGAGGGGCGCGGCCGTGGGCCGTATGGGGCCGGGGCAGTGCCTGGCATCGGTCGCGCCGGCGCGGACCGTGGCCGGCGGGAAGAACCGCAGGCGCAAGGCCGGGGGGCAGCCGCGGCCAGGGCGGCCGGGCAGGAGGGCCGGGCATGACCGAGCTGTTCGCCCTGTCCGCGCCGTGGTGGCATTTCGTCCTGCGCGGGGTGGTCATCTACGTGCTGGTGACCGTGCTGATGCGCATGTCGGGCAAGCGCGCGGTGGGCCAGTTCACCCCGTTCGACCTGATCCTGCTGATCCTGATCGGCAACGCCGTCCAGAACGGCATCAACGGCGGCGACAACTCGCTGACCGGCGCGTTCATCATGGCCGCCACCCTGATCGCGCTCAATTACGCGGTGGCGTGGGGATCCTCGCGTTCGGTCCGCTTCCGCCACCTGGCGGAGGGCCATCCGACCCTGCTCGCGCGCGACGGGCAGGTGTACCACGACGTGCTCCGGCACGAGCTGGTCAGCGACGCCGACTTCAAGAAGGCGATGCGCCAGTCCGGCTGCGAGCACGAGCGCGACATCCACCTGGCCATCCTGGAGACCAACGGCCACATCACCATCGAGACTCTGGAAGGCAAGTCGGGTTGAGCGGCACGGGCCGGCGGCCGCCACGTTGACGCCGGCCGCCGGATGCCTAGACTGTTGCGCGATGGGAGATGGCATGCCTCCCCGAACCGCCGGTCCCCCGGCTGATGATGCCTACGAGCGGGCCGCACAGGCCGCGTAGGCGTGCCTGTGTCCGTTCTCGATCCGTTCCTGCCGCGAGGATGTGACCATGTGGAAACCCGTTGCCGCCATTGCCCTGGGCTCCGTGCTGGGGGCGTTGCTGCGCTGGTGGTTCGGACTGCGGCTCAATGGCCTGCTGCCGCAGATGCCGATCGGCACGCTGGCGGCCAACCTCGTCGCCGCCTACGTGATCGGCATGGCGATCGCCTTCTTCGCCACCATGCCGCAGCTGTCGCCGCAGTGGCGCCTGCTGGTGATCACCGGCTTCTGCGGTGGCCTGTCCACCTTTTCCACCTTTTCCGCCGAGCTGGCGGCGCTGGTGCAGCGCGGCCAGTTCGGCTGGGGCCTGGGCGTCGTGGCCACCCACGTGCTCGGCTCGCTGCTGCTGACCTTCGCCGGCATGGGCACCGTGGCCTGGCTGCGCGCGCACTGAGGAGAACGCGAATGTCCACTTCCGGGTACCAGATCATCTTCTTCAGCCTGCAGGGCCGCGAGCACGACGGCCAGCCGCTGGGCGCATGGCTGCTGCAACTGGCCCGCGACCTGGGCCTGCGCGGGGCCACCCTGCTCGCGGCCGGCGAAGGGCTCGGCCACGACCACCGTTTTCACGCGGCCGGCTTCTTCGAGCTGGCCGGACAGCCGCAGCTGGTGCTGATGGCGGTCACCGAGGAGGAGTCCGCACGCCTGTTCGCGCGCCTGGATGCCGAGCGTCTGGCGCTGTTCTACGTCAAGACGCCGGCCGAGTTCGGCACGGTCGGGCAGGGTTCACCCACCTGACGCGGCGCCCCGGCCCTGTCGGGGTGTGGCCATTTGATGGACTTATGGATTCATAAGAATCATCAATAAAAGGCCGATCAGCGCTCGGACGGGCCGGAATCGTCGTAGTCGCGCGGGGCGAACAGCTGCGGCTGGATCAGGGCCATGAACGCGCGCGCCTGCGGCGAGAGGTACTTGCCGCGGCGTACCACCACGCCGTAGCTGCGCGCCGGGAAGTAGCCCTTCAGCGAGCGCGTGGCGAGCCGCTCGCGGTCGCGCTCGGTCACGCAGATCGAGGGCACGATCGAGATCCCCATGTCCATCGCCACGTACTGCTTGATCACCTCCCAGCCCCCGACCTCCAGCGCCACGGTGTACGGCACCCGGTTCTGCTGGAACACCAGGTCGACCAGGCGGTAGGTGATCTGGCGCTTGTGCGGCAGGATCAGCGGGTAGGGCGAGAGGTCCTCCAGCGCCAGCTCGGGCTTGGTCGCCAGCGGGTGCTCGCGCGGGGTCAGCAGCAGCTGCTCGAAGCGGTATACCGGCTCGTAGGCCAGGTCGCTGGGCACGTCGAGCATCGAGCCCACGGCCAGGTCGGCCTCGTCGCTGCGCACCAGGTCGGTGCCGTCGGCGGTGATCGCGTCGTGCAGGATCAGGCGCACGTCCGGATGGCGCTCGCGGAACAGGCCGACGATCTTGGGCAGCAGGTACAGGATGGTGGAATTGTTGGCCACCACGTTGAGCTCGCCGGCGTCGAGCCCCTTCACCTTGTCGCGGAAGGCCGCCTCCAGGCCGTCCAGGTTCTCCACCAGCGGCTGCGCCATCTCGTAGAGCAGCTGGCCTTCGCGGGTGGGCGTCAGGCGCCGGCCGGCGCGCTCGAACAGGCCCACGCCCAGCTCGCGCTCCAGCGCCTGCAATTGCAGGGTCACGGCCGGCTGCGACACGTACAGCGCCTCGGCGGCGCGCGACACCGAGCCCATGCGCACGGTCTGGCAGAAGGCGCGCAGCGGCTTGAGCCGGTCGGACTTGTAGGAAAACCTCGGGGCGGCGGCTTTCTTGGCGGTCATATGGGTAAATATAAGGCAGATTTATCCATATGATTGCAAAAACTGTTTTGTCAAATAGTCGTGGCGTGGGCACGGTGGCAGTCCGGAAGCTCAGAGGAGTCCCGCCATGTCCGCCGTCGCATCGTCGCTGTCCGCGCCCACCCCGGGCATCACCCTGGCCACCCGCCTGGCCGGCCAGGAGGAACTGCTGCCGCCGCCCGCCCTGGCCCTGCTGACCTCGCTGCACCGTGCCATCGAGCCGGAGCGGCAGGCGCGCCTGGCCGCGCGCCGCGCTCGCCAGGCCGAGTTCGACGCCGGCGCGCTGCCGGATTTCCGCGCCGATACCCGCGCCATCCGCGAAGGCGACTGGCGCGTGGCCCCGGTCCCGGCCGCGTTGCGCGATCGGCGCGTGGAGATCACCGGGCCGACCGACCCGAAGATGGTCATCAACGCGCTCAATTCCGGCGCCAGGGTGTTCATGGCCGACTTCGAGGATTCCACCTCGCCGACCTGGAAGAACCTGCTGGCCGGCCAGCGCGCACTGATCGGCGCGGTGCGCGGCGACCTCGCCTACGACGCGCCGGCCGCCGCCGGCAAGCCGGCCAGGCACTACGCGCTCAAGCCGCTCGAGCAGCAGGCCGTGCTGATCGTGCGTCCGCGCGGCTGGCACCTGGACGAGGAGCACGTGCTGGTCGATGGCCAGCGCATGGCCGGCAGCCTGTTCGACGCGGCCCTGTTCGCCTTCCACAACGGCAAGGCGCTGGCGGCGCGCGACCGCGGCCCGTACCTGTACCTGCCCAAGCTGCAGTCGATGGAGGAGGCGGCGCTGTGGGAGAGCGCGCTGTCGCACATCGAGGCCATGCTCGGCCTGGCGCACGGACAGATCAAGGTGACGGTGCTGATCGAGACCCTGCCGGCGGTGTTCCAGATGCACGAGATCCTGCACGCGCTGAAGGACCGCATCGTCGGCCTGAACTGCGGCCGCTGGGACTACATCTTCTCCTACATCAAGACCTTCCGCCGCCACGCCGAGCGGGTGCTGCCCGAGCGCAGCCAGGTGACGATGACCCAGCCGTTCCTGAAGGCCTATTCCGAACTGCTGATCCAGACCTGCCACCGCCGCGGCGCCCACGCCATGGGCGGCATGGCCGCGCAGATCCCGATCAGCGGCGACGAGGCCGCCAACGAGCAGGCGCTGGCGCGCGTGCGCGCCGACAAGCTGCGCGAGGTGAGTGCCGGCCACGACGGCACCTGGGTGGCGCATCCGGCGCTGATCCCGGTGGCGATGGCGGTGTTCGACGAGCACATGCCGGGGCCCGACCAGCACGAGGTGCTGCGCAACGACGTGCATGTCACCCGCGACGAACTGATCGCCCCGTGCAAGGGCACCATCAGCCGCGCCGGCTTCGAGGGCAACGTCGAGGTCTGCGTGCGCTACCTGGCGGCATGGCTGGACGGCAACGGCTGCGTGCCGATTCACCACCTGATGGAGGACGCGGCTACCGCCGAGATCAGCCGCAGCCAGATCTGGCAATGGCTGCACGTGGGCAACCAGCACCTGGACGACGGCACCGCCATCGACACCGCGCTGCTGCAGGCGGTGCTCAAGGCGCTGCCGGCGCGCCTGGGCGACCGCGCCCGCCTGCCCGGCGGCAACAGGGTCGATACCGCCATCGCCCTGCTCGACCGCCTCAGCCGCGAGCCCGAGCTGGCCGACTTCCTGACCCTGCCGGCCTACGAGCTGATCGACTGACCGCCCGGCTTTCCCGAACCCAGAACCCCATTCCCCGACCCGGAGAACGACCATGAGCAAGCACCAGGACCAGATCGCCGCCCTGCAGCATGACTGGGCCAGCAACCCGCGCTGGAAGGACGTCAAGCGCCCCTACAGCGCCGCCGACGTGGTGCGCCTGCGCGGCAGCGTGCAGCCCGAGTACACCCTGGCCAAGCGCGGCGCCGAGCGCCTGTGGCGCCTGGTCAACGGCAGCGCCCGGAAGGGCTACGTCAACGCCTTCGGCGCGATCACCGCCGGCCAGGCCATGCAGCAGGCCAAGGCCGGGCTGGAGGCGGTGTACCTGTCCGGCTGGCAGGTGGCCGCCGACGGCAACACCTCCGAGACGATGTACCCGGACCAGTCGCTGTACGCCTACAACTCGGTGCCGGTGATGGTCCGCCGCATCAACAACACCTTCGAGCGCGCCGACGAGATCCAGTGGAAGGCCATCTGCGACGGCAAGCTCGAGGAGGAGGACGCCATCGACTTCTTCCTGCCGATCGTGGCCGACGGCGAGGCCGGCTTCGGCGGCGTGCTCAACGCCTACGAGTTGATGAAGAACATGATCCAGGCCGGCGCGGCGGCGGTGCACTTCGAGGACCAGCTGGCCGCGGTCAAGAAGTGCGGGCACATGGGCGGCAAGGTGCTGGTGCCGACCCAGGAGGCGGTGCAGAAGCTGGTGGCCGCGCGCCTGGCCGCCGACGTGCTCGGCGTGCCGACCATCGTGCTGGCGCGCACCGACGCGGAGGCCGCCGACCTGCTGACCTCCGACTTCGATCCCAACGACCGGCCCTTCGTCACCGGCGAGCGCACCTCCGAGGGCTTCTACCGGGTCAAGAACGGCCTGGAGCAGGCGATCAGCCGCGGCGTGGCCTATTCCCCCTACGCCGACCTGGTGTGGTGCGAGACCGGCACGCCGGACCTGGGCTTCGCCCGCGAGTTCGCCCAGGCCGTGCTCGCCGCCCATCCCGGCCAACTGCTGGCCTACAACTGCTCGCCCTCGTTCAACTGGAAGAAGAACCTGGACGACAGGACCATCGCCCGCTTCCAGGACGAGCTGTCGGCGCTGGGCTACAAGTACCAGTTCATCACCCTGGCCGGCATCCACATCAACTGGTACAACACCTTCCGCTTCGCCCACGACTACGCCCGCGGCGAAGGCATGAAACACTACGTCGAGCAGGTGCAGCAGCCGGAGTTCGCCGCGCGCGAGCAGGGCTACACCTTCGTCTCGCACCAGCAGGAAGTGGGCGCGGGCTACTTCGACGATGTCACCACGGTGATCCAGGGCGGGGCCTCGTCGGTCACCGCGCTGACCGGCTCGACCGAGGAAGCGCAGTTCCACGGCGACCACAAGGCCGCCTGAGCGCCGCCGCCGCCGCCTGCCAGGAGCCCCGCCCATCGGCGGGGCTCCTGGCGTCGTCCGTCCGTCACGGCGCCGGCTGCGGCCAGGGATGGGCCTTGATCGCCTCGATCAGCGCCCGCGCCGAGGCCGGCAACGCGTCCAGCTCGCGCACGATCATGCAGCGCTCGCGCCGCGCCCACCGAGCAGTTGCCGCAGCAGATCACCGCCTGGGCGATGGAGCACGGCATGACCCCGATCATGTTCCTGCTGATGGTCAACGTGGTGCTGCTGATCGCCGGCAGCTTCATGGAGCCTTCGGCGATCACCCTGATCCTGGCGCCGATCTTCTTCCCGATCGGCATGCGGCTGGGGGTGGACCCGATCCACCTGGGCGTGGTCATGGTGGTCAACATGGAGGTCGGCCTGGTGCACCCGCCGGTGGGCCTGAACCTGTTCGTGACCTCGGCGGTGACCGGGCTGACGCTGGGCCAGACCATCCGCGCCGCGCTGCCCTGGCTGATGATCCTGCTGGCATTCCTGGTCGCGATCACGTACATACCGGGCATTTCCCTGTGGTTGCCCAATGCGCTCGACATGCGTTGACCCGCGCCCGCGGACCGGAACGGCGAAGCGGGACCGCCGCGCCCCGGTCCGGCCGGTGGCCGTTGCCCGCCCCCGCCTCGCCCTGACGGCGGCGGGCCTGCTGCTGCTGGCCGCGTGCCGGCCCTCGGCGCCGGACGACGACGGTGCGGCGGTCCAGTCGCGCATCGCGCCGGAAGGCGCGGTGTACGTCGGCGCGGACGGCGAGCGGCAACGCGCCGCGGCCGCGTCCGCTGGCACCGGGACGCCCGGGGCCGGGACTGCCGCTGGCGACCAGACCGGCGCGGGCGCGGCGAACGCGGGCGGCGCCGGAGGGCCGCAGGCGCCATCGCCCGGGACGGCGGCTGCGCCGCCGGCGGATGGCCGTGCGGTCTACGACGGGCAGTGCTTCGCCTGCCACGCCAGCGGCGTCGGCAACGCGCCCACGCTCGACCATGCGCACTGGGAGGCGCGCCTGGCCCAGGGCCGGGATGTGCTGTACCGCCACGCCATCGACGGCTACATCGGCCCCGACGGCGGGGTGATGCCGCCCCGCGGCGGCAATCCGGCACTGGACGATGCCCAGGTGCACGCCGCGGTGGACTGGATGCTGGCCAGCCTGGAAGCCAGGTAGCGGATTCCGGTCCGCGCCGCCGTGGGCCTTGGCCGGTGCCCCTGGCCGGGACGCACGCGGGGCAGGAGGCGCCGCACCGGCATGGCTTCCCGTGCGGGCAGGCGGGTCGCCGGGACGGCCGGTTTGCCCGCGGCCGTCGCCGGCAACGGCCGCGCCGGTCCGGCGTCTTGCCGGGCCTGCACGTGTCCCCGAGCGGCATCTGGCGCTTCGCGATTCCCCCTGCGCGTTGCCCGGCTTCCGCGAGGACCGCGGCGCCGGTACCGGGGCGCTCCGCCGTCGTGCCCCTCCCGGAAGGAAGCATGCCCCCGCTCCGGCGCAACGGGCGGGCGTGGGCGCGCCGCCGGCACCCCTCAGCCGCGCGCGCCCCAGGCGATCATCGCGATCGCCGCCACCGCCAGCGCCAGGCCGGCGTGGTTGAGCGGGCTGGTGCGTTCGCCGAAGCCGAGCACGCCGGCCAGGGTGCCGAGCGCGACCACGCCGATGTTCATCGTCGCGAACACCACCGCCGGGCTGTCCGGCAGGGCCTGGTGGGCGCGCACGTAGAACAGGATGTTGCCGAAGTTCAGCGCGCCCAGCAGCAGTCCGGCGCCGAGGCCGCGCGCCTGTGGCCGTGCCTGCCCGCGCGCCCAGCGCAGGCCCTGCGCCGCCAGCATCAGCACGAACGCGATGGCGAAGGCGGCCAGCAGCGCGGCCATCGCCGAGGTGCCGGACAGGGCGATGCGCTTGAGCATCACGTCCACCAGCGCGAAGCCGATCCAGGTGGCCAGCAGCCAGGGCCAGGCCCGGTGCCAGGCCTCGCGCTCCAGCGGCGCGCGCGGGCGCGCCAGGATGCCGGCCATCGCCACCAGCCCGGTCGCCAGCCCGGCCAGCTTCCAGCCGTGGGCGCGCTCGCCGAACAGGGCGAAGGCGGCCAGCAGCGAGAGCAGCAGCGACAGGCGCTGGGCGGCGTCGGAGCGCACGATCCCGGCCAGCGCCACCGCGCGCCCGAGCACCAGGAACCCGGCCGGCAGCAGCACCGCCAGCGCCAGCAGCGCGCCCCACGGCGCACCGGGCGCGCGCAGGCCCTGCAGCGGCGGCTGCAGCAGCCAGGCGGTCAGCCCGGCCGCGACCAGGTAGTTGGCGGTCACCGCCTGGCCCAGGTCCACGCGCCAGCGCGGGGCCAGCTTGAGCAGCACGGAGACCAGCACGCTGCAGGCCACGCTCAACAGCAGGTAGGTCATCGGCGGAAGGTCCGGGGCGGCCGGGCGCGGCGCGGGGGCCGGTATTATGGCGGCATGACCGAACCCGACTTCCCCACGTCCGGATCGGCCACCGTGATGCTGCCCGGCCCGGCCGGTGCGCTGGAGGTGGCCGTGGACCTGCCCGGCGCCGACGATGCCGCCGCGCTGCCGGTGGTGGCCATCGTCTGCCACCCGCTGTCCACCGAGGGCGGCACCATGCACAACAAGGTGGTGACCATGGCCGCGCGCGCGCTGCGCGAGCTGGGCGTGACCACGGTGCGCTTCAACTTCCGCGGGGTGGGAGCCTCGGCCGGCAGCTTCGACGACGGCGCCGGCGAGCAGGACGACCTGCGCGTGGTCGCCGCGTGGGTGCGCGGGCAGCGGCCCGGCGCCGCGCTGTGGCTGGCGGGCTTCAGCTTCGGCGCCTACGTCTCGCTGCGCGCCAGCGCCTCGATCGGGCCGCAGGCGCTGATCTCCATCGCCCCGCCGGTGGGCCGCTGGGATTTCTCCGGGGTGCGGCCGCCGGCGCACTGGCTGGTCATACAGGGCGAGCAGGACGAGATCGTCGATCCGCAGGCGGTCTACACCTGGCTGGCCACGCGCCCGGAGGACCCGGTGCTGGTGCGCATGCCCGACACCAGCCACTTCTTCCACCGCAAGCTGATCGACCTGCGCGGGGCGATCCAGCACGCGGTCAAGCACTGGCTGCCGGCCGCCGCCTGAGCGGCGCCGGCACGAGGACGTCCCCGATGAGCGAAACCCTTCCCTCGCAACGCTATGCCGCGGGCGTGGCCCGCGGCGACTGGCGCGACGATCCGGCCCAGCATGCCGCGCTGCGCGAACTGGACCGCATCCACCAGGGCGTGCTCGCCAACGCCGCGCCGGCCGGCCTGCTCGGGCGCCTGTCCACGGCCTGGCGCCGCCCGGAACCGGTGAAAGGCCTGTACCTGTGGGGCGGGGTGGGGCGCGGCAAGACCTTCCTGGTGGACCTGTTCTACGAGGGCCTGCCGATCCGGCAGAAGTACCGCACCCACTTCCACCGCTTCATGCGCAGCATCGACGAGCGCCTGCACGCGCACGCCGGCCAGGCCGACCCGCTGGCCAGGATCGCGCGCGAGTGGCGCGCCAACCTGCGGGTGCTGGTGCTCGACGAGTTCTTCGTCACCGACATCGGCGATGCGATGCTGCTGGCGCGCCTGCTCGAGCGCCTGTTCGCCGAGGGCGTGACCCTGGTGACCACTTCCAACACCGAGCCGCAGAACCTGTACCTGCACGGCCTGCAGCGCGAAAGTTTCCTGCCGGCCATCGACCTGCTGCAGCGCCACTGCACCGTGCTCCACGCCGAGGGCGAGGAGGACTACCGGATGCGCGCGCTGACCCGCTCGCCGGTGTACCGCGCCCCGCTGGAGGCCGGTTCGGACGCGTGGCTGGCGCAGCGCTGGAACGCGCTGTCCGGCGGCGTGGAGGCGCGGGCGGGCAACATCGAGATCGAGGGCCGCAAGATCCCCGTGCGCGGCCGCGGCAAGAGCGTGGCCTGGTTCGACTTCGCCGCGCTGTGCGAGGGCCCGCGCGGGCCGGCGGACTACATCGAGATCGCGCGCGAGTTCACCACCGTGCTGGTCGGCGCGATCCCGCACTTCGACCGCATGAACGAGGATGCGGCCCGGCGCTTCGTCAACTTCATCGACGAGATGTACGACCGCCACGTCAACCTGGTGTGCACCGCGCAGGACCCGCCGCCGCTGCTGTACACCGGCACGCGCCTGGCCGGCGCGTTCGAGCGCACCGCCTCGCGCCTGATCGAGATGCAGAGCACGGAATACCTGTCCGCCCCGCACCGCGCCTGAGTGCGGCCGCGCCCTCGTCCTGGCTGCCCTTGACCTGGCCGTTACCGCGGCCGGCCTAGGGTACGGGCAAAGGAGGTTCCTCCATGCACCTGAGCCATCTTTCCAGCGAGCGCGTGCGCAGCCTGGCACTGGGCCTGTTCCTGTTCGGCGTCGTGGCCGCGGCCATCGTCTGGTTCTTCGTGCGCCCGTACGGCTCGCATTACTTCTTCATGGTCTACCTGCCGCTGGCCTTCGGCCTGCCGTTCGCGTTCTATGCGGTCGGCGTGAGCCGCGCCTGGATGCGCGTCGGGCTGGTGGCCACCGCGGTGATCCTGCTGCTGATGGACGTGTGGGGCTACCGCGCCGCCGGGCTGGCGCCGCGGGTGCAGGACTGGGCCAGCGTGATGTCGGCGCTGGCCGGGCTGGCCCTGGCCTGGGGCACCGAGCGCATGCAGATGCGCGCGCGCGATCCGCACGCACCGCAGCGCCGCCGCGAGTAGCCCGGTCACGGCGGCGGCGCGAGGGGGCACAATGCCGTCCCCCTCGCCTGCGTGCCGCTGCCGATGTCCCGCCCGATTCCGTTGCTGCTGTTGCCCGGCCTGCTCAACGACGCCGAGCTGTGGCGCGCGCAGCTCGCCGCGCTGGGCGACATCGCCGCGTGCCAAGTGGGCGACCTGAGCCGCGGCGAGACCCTGCAGGCCCTGGCCGAGCAGGTGCTGGCCGGCATGCCCGAGCGCTTCGCCCTGGCCGGCTTCTCGCTGGGCGGCTACGTCGCCCAGCAGATCCTGCGCATCGCGCCGCAGCGGGTCGAACGGCTGGCGCTGCTGGATACCTCCGCCCGCGCCGACCCGCCGCAGCGCGTCCTGCAGCGGCGCGCGCAGGAACGCGCGGTGGCACGCGCCCCCGGCAGCTTCGTCGGGTTCGGCGAGCGGCTGATGCGCAGCTACGTGGCCGCCCCGCGCCATGGCGACGGCGCGCTGCTGCGGCGCGTGCAGGCGATGACCCGGCGCCTGGGGCCGGAGGTGTTCGTGCGCCAGAGCCGGATCGAGCGCCGCGACGGGCGCGCGGTGCTGGCCGCCTTCGCTGGGCCGGCGCTGGTGCTGTGCGGCGCCGAGGACGCCATCACCCCGCCGGCGTTGTCGCGCGAGATCGCCGCGCTGATGCCCGGCGCGCGCCTGGTGGTGCTGCCCGCATGCGGCCACCTGGCGCCGCTGGAGCAGCCCGAGGCGGTGGCGGCGGCGATGCGCGAGTGGCTGCTGCGCTGAGCGCGGCCGGCCTCAGCCGGCCTTGGCCTCGTAGCGGTGGTAGCTGAAGTTGGGCGAGGGGCTGCCGGCCTTGGGCTTGTACTGGGTCATCACCAGGCCGATCACCCGCGCGTGCACGCTGCGCAGCCGTGCCAGGGTCTGGCGCAGCGCGTCCGAGCCGGTCTGGCCGTCGGCGCCGACCACCACCAGGGTGGCCTCGGCGTGGTGCGCCAGGATCACCGCGTCGGCCAGGTTCATCACCGGCGGGCCGTCGATGATGACCACGTCGAAGTGGGCGTTGAGGTAGGCCAGCAGCTGCGGCAGGCGGTCGCCGGCGAGCAGCTCCGGCGGGCTCGGCGGCAGCGGCCCGGAGGCGATCAGCGCGTAGTTGCGGTCGGCCGGGTGCTGCACGATCTGGTCGATCTCCGCCGCACCGGCCAGCAGGTTGGACAGGCCGATCTCGCCGGGCGCGCGCTGCGAGGGCACGCGCATGTCCGCGTCCACCAGCACCACCTGCTTGCCGAGCTGGGCGATGTTGCGCGCCAGCTCGGCGGCGGTGGTGCTCTTGCCCTCGCCGATGCGCGTGCTGGTGATGAACAGCGAGTGCGGCACGCCGTGGCTGGTGGAGAACTGCAGCGCGGTGCGCACCGAGCGGTAGGCCTCGGTGAACGGCGAGCGGGTGTCGGCGATCGCCTGGGCCGGGGTCTGGTTCGCCGGCAGGCGCGGCACCACGCCGAGCACGGCGTCCTGGCTGAGGCCGCCCAGCTGCTCGGGGCTGCGGATCCCGCGTTCCAGGCCGTTGAGCAGGAACGCCAGCAGCACCCCGGCCACCCCGCCCAGCACCAGCCCGGCGGCCAGGTTGAGCGCGAGCCGCGGCGAGGCCTTGCGGTCGGGCACGTCGGCGCGGTCGACGATGGAGATGTTGTTGATGCCCACGCCGCTGGCCACGCCGATCTGCTTGTAGCGCTGCAGCAGGGCGTCGTAGATCTCGCGGTTGGTCTCGGCCTCGCGCTTGAGGATGTTGTACTGGATGCTGCGTCGCTGCTGGTCCAGCACCGCGCCGGTGAGCGCGTTCACGCGCCCGCGCAGCATGTCCTCCTGGGCGGTGGCGGCGCGGTAGTCGGTGTCGATGGAGGTGCGGATGTTGCCGACCTCGGCCTTGATCTGCTGGTCCAGCTCGGCGATCTGCGCGTTCAGGCGCAGCATCTCGGGGTAGTCCGGCTTGTAGGTGGTGAGCTTGTTGCGGTAGTCGGCCTCGGCCACCGCGCGCTGCTCGCGCAGGCGCTGGATCAGCGGGTTGGCCACCACCTGCGGCAGGCCCATGCTCGAGCCGGTGCTGGCCTGGCGCCACATCGACTCGGCGCGGATGCGGTTCTGCTCGGCCAGGGTCAGGGCGGTGTTGATGTCGCCCAGGCTCTGCTCGGGCAGCGAGGGCTTGCCCTCGCCGATGGCCACGATCTGCTCGTCGGTGGAAAAGCGCACCAGGTCCTTCTCCGAGTTCTCCAGCCGCGCCTTGAGCTGGGCCAGGCGCTCCTCCAGGTACTGGCCGGCATAGGCGGAGGCATCGACGCGGCGCTGCAGGGTGCTGTCGATGAACGCGTCGGCATAGGCGTTGGCCACGCGCGCGGCGACCTGCGGGCTGGGCGAATCGTAGGCGATGCGCACCAGGCGCGAATTGCGGATCGGCTCGATCGACAGCGCCTGCTGCACCGCGGCCACCACCGCGCGGGCGCGCTCGGCCTCCAGCAGCCGCGGCGGCACCGTCGCCCCGGGGCGTTCCTTGGCGGCCTGCGCGTCCACCTTCGCCACCACCCTGGCGAAGGTGGGGTCGCGCACCAGCTGCAGGTCGCGGACCACGCGCTCGGCCAGCGAGCGGCTGCGCAGCAGCTCGTACTGGGTCTGGTAGAAATCGCGGTCGGCCGGCGATTCGACCGGGGTGAGCCCTTCCACGTCCACCACCTTCATCGCGTCGCGCTCGATCTGGATGACCGAGGCGGCGCGGTAGCGCGGAGTGGTCAGCAGCGACACGGCCAGGGCGGCCACCAGCGCCGCCACGGCCACCGCCACGACCTGCCAGCGCCGGCTCCACAGCACCTGCCAGTAGTGCAGCAGCTTGACCTCGCCGGTGTCCGGCTCGGCGACGAAGACGGTATCCGCCGCGGCGGGCGGCACGCTGGCCTGGGCGCTCATCGGTAGGCCCTCCACACCGCCACGAACGGTGTCAGCTCGATCAGCGTGCGGATCGCCTCGCGGCCGAAGGAGCGGTCCACCAGGACGATGTCCTCGCCGCTGATCTCCGGGTCGGGATAGACGCCGTGCTCGATCGCGTCCACGTCGAAGCGCGCCAGCATGCGCTGGCCGTCGACGGTGCGGAAGATGAACACGTTGCGCTTGCTGCCGATGTTGCTGAAGCCCTCGGCCATGGCCAGCGCCTGCATCAGGCTCAGGCGCGCGGAGGTCATCGGGTAGATGCCGGGCTTCTTGACCTCGCCGGCCACGGTCACGCGCTGGCTGGCGAATTCCTTGACGAACACGGTGATCTGCGGGTCCTGCAGGAAACGGTCGCGGTAGCGCTGCGCCAGGTTGTGCTCGAGCTCGTCCACGGTCAGGCCGCCGGCCTTGACCACGCCCACCAGCGGCAGGGAGATCTGCCCGGCATTGTTGACGCGGACCTCGCGGTCCAGGTCCTCGACCTGGAACAGGGTCACGCTGAGCAGGTCGCTGGGGCCGACGCGGTACTCGGGCCGGTTGAGCAGCGCCTCGACCGGGTCGGCCGGCGGCAACGGCGTGTTGGCCGGCTGGCTGAGGCGGGCGCTGGCGCAGCCGCCCAGCGCCAGCATCGCCAGCAGGGCGGCCAGTACCGGCCGCCACCGCACCCCGGCACGGGGCGGCAGGGCGGGAAGGCGAAGACGCGATGCGGTGGGCATGGCCATGGAAGTCCCGGCATGAAGACGGCGATCCCCCGCTAACGCGAACCTGGCGGCAGACCGGACAGGGCGCGGCCGGCGGCCGTCGCGCGCGCGGCAATGGCCGGCGCCGGCGCGGGCCGCCGTTGTGCCCTGCGACCGGCATCCGCCGGGCCGCATGGGGGCCGTACCGTGAAGATCCTGATCCTGGGCAACATGGGCTATGTCGGCCCGGCGGTGGTGCGCCACCTGCGCCACGCGTTCCCGCGCGCCGAACTGGTCGGCTACGACACCGCCTTCTTCGGGCACTGCCTGACCGCGGCCGAGGCGTTGCCCGAGCGGATGCTGGACCGGCAGGTGTTCGGCGACGTGCGCGCGTTCGATCCGGCGCTGCTGGCCGGCTGCGACGCGGTGGTGCAGCTGGCGGCGATCTCCAACGACCCGATGGGCAACCGGTTCGAGGCGGTGACCGCGGCGATCAACCGCCAGGCCAGCGTGGACATCGCCGCGCTGGCCGCGCGCGCCGGCGTGGGCCGCTACGTGTTCGCCTCCAGCTGCAGCGTCTACGGCGTGGCCGCCGGCGGGCCGCGCAGCGAGCGCGACCCGGTCAACCCGATCACCGCCTATGCCCGCTCCAAGATCGGCACCGAGCAGGGCCTGGCCGCGCTGGACACGGACATGGCGGTCACCTGCCTGCGCTTCTCCACCGCCTGCGGCATGTCCGAGCGGCTGCGCCTGGACCTGGTGCTCAACGACTTCGTCGCCTGCGCGCTGGCCAGCGGCGAGATCAGCGTGCTCTCCGACGGATCGCCCTGGCGGCCGCTGATCGACGTGGCCGACATGGCGCGGGCGATCGAGTGGGCGCTGCTGCGCCCGGCGGCGGCCGGCGGGCGCTTCCTGGCGGTGAACGTGGGCTCGGACGAGCGCAACTACCAGGTGCGCGACCTGGCCGCGGCGGTGGCCGCGCAGGTGCCGGGCACGCGGGTGTCGATCAACCGCGACGCGCCGGCCGACAGCCGTTCCTACCGGGTGGACTTCGGCCTGTACCGCGCGCTGGCGCCGGCGCACCAGCCGCGGGTGGACCTGGCCGGCTCGATCGCCGCGCTGGTGGCGGGGCTGCGGCACATGGGCTTTGCCGACGCGCACTTCCGCGAGCACGGGCTGGTGCGCCTGAACGTGCTGCAGCGGCTGATGGCGCAGGGCCACCTGGACGAGACGCTGCACTGGCGCGCCGAGGCGGTTCAGGCCGGCGCGGTGCGGCCCGAGCCGAGCGTGGCGGCGGTGGCCTGACGCAGCGGCCGCGGCTGGTAGCCGGCATCGAGCACGGCGCGGGCGAGCATGTCCGTGCCCTTGCGCAGCATGCGCTGGCGGTTGCGTGCGGCCGGCGCCGCGCCCAGCAGGTGCAGGCCGTTGCGCCACAGGGTCTCGCCCGCCCCGCAGCTGCGGCCATCCTCGCGCAGGCCGCCGTACACGGTCATGCGCCGCGGCACGCCGGCGTAGTCGGCGCGTACCGCCGCGACCTCGGCGGCCGGGCTGATCCCGCCGGCGGCCAGGCTGCAGTACAGCGGGCCGGAGTGGAACGGGCGGGTGTGGACCATGCGCACCTCGTCGATGATCGCCGCGCGCCGGTACGGCGCCTCCATCAGCAGCGCCCACAGGTGGCTGATGCCCCAGCCGCTGGGGTAGCGCTCGAACAGCGGCAGCAGCTGGCGCAGGTAGTCGCTGCGGAAACAGCAGGCCATGCCTTCCAGGTAGTCGGTGTAGCGCAGGCGGAAACCCGGGCAGTGCAGGAAGATCGGGTGGCCGACGTGGCTGTCGGGGGTGAGCGCGGGCTGGCCGATCAGCAGGTCGTGCCGGCGCATCGCCGCGAAGATGCGGTCGATGTCGCCCGGGCCCATCAGCAGGTCGTCGTCCGGCAGCAGGATGTAGTCGTAGTCCTCCAGCAGCGCCGGCATCGCGCGCAGGTGGCGGGCCAGGCTGTCGAGCTTGGTGCCCGGGTCGACCACCGTGGGCAGGTCGCCCGGCGCCAGCGCCGCGGCCTGGCGGCCGAAGGCGTTGAGCTGGATGTCCCAGTCGCGCGCGGCGCGGCCGCCGGCGATCCAGTGTCCATGCAGGGAGTTGTCGCCGACCCGGGCGATCACCAGGTGGCGGCCGTTGGCGTGGTCCATGTGCTCGTTTCCCTCCCGTCCGTCGCGACGGTCCTGCCGCATCCAACGGCGTCCGCGCCGGGAAGGGGCCAGCCGTCAGGCCGCCACCCCGGCGCCGGCCGCCTGCAGCGCGCGGGTGGCCGCCTTCTCGCCGCTGAGGAAGGCCTGGTCGGTCCAGATGTAGCCCCACAGGCCGAAGCGCCCGCAGGTCTGCACGCCCATCGCGCGCAGCCAGTCCAGCACCGTGCGCACCGCCTCGGGACGGTCCAGGTCGTAGATCACGTTGCCCCAGGGGATCCACAGCGAGCTCAGGTGGACGATGTGGCGGCGGTCGGCGATCACCCCGCAGCGCAGCAGCGCGGCCACCGCCGGCTCGATCCAGTCGTCGGGCCGGCCGGCCAGCGGGCGGTATTTCTCGCTGAAGTAGATCTCGGCCTGGATCGCGTCGCAGCCGGGCGGCACGTTGCCCGGGGCCAGGTTGCGCCGGTAGCTGATGCGCGAGAACGGGATGTCCTCGTCATAGAAATACGACCACTGCGCGCGGGTGTCGATCGGCCGGTCCACGCCGATGTTGACCACCACCACCTGCGAGCAGGCCAGGCGCGCGGCGGCGGCGCGCACCGCCGCCGGCGCCTGGTCGATCAGCGGCACCAGCGCCGGCAGCGGCAGCGAGGAGATCAGCTGGTCGAAGCCGGCGGTGGCGCCGTTGGCGAAGCGCAGCGTGCGCGTGGCCAGGTCGATGCCGGCGACCTGGTGGCCGCAATGCACCTGCGCCTGCGGGTAGAAGCCGCGGACGAAGGATTCGAAGCCGCCCTCGGACGGGTAGCGGAACTCGTTGACGTAGAACACGTCCAGCGGCTCGTGCTCGAGCGCGCCGCGCAGCACCTCGCGCAGGTCCGGCCGGTACAGGCGCGGGCCGAGCCAGTCCACGGTCATGTTGGCCGCCTCGGTGGTGTGGTACTTGCGCGTGTACACCATCGGGAAGCGGGTGGCGAAGCTGCGCCCGAAGGCGGCCAGCAGCCAGTCCTCGTAGTTGCGGATCGGCGGTGCCTCGACCGCGGCGGCGGCGACGAAGTCGGCGATGCAGTCCACCACCAGCTCCGGCGGCAGGCCGTGCAGGTTGACCTGCGCCGGATGCTTGATCCAGTGCCCGTGCCAGTAGTTGTTGCAGTAGACGTTGCCGCTCTCGTAGCGGCCGGCCGACGCGGCGAACAGCTGCTTGACCCGTTCGTTCTTGGGGAAGGAGATGTGCACGCCCTCGTCGAAGACGAAGCCGTCGCCGTGGTCGAAGCTGGTGGTCAGCCCGCCCGGGCGCGCGCGCTGCTCGTACAGGTCGGCGCGGATGCCGTGGTCGTGCAGCTGGTGGGCGGCGCCGAAGCCGGCCATGCCGCCGCCGAGGATCGCGTATCGGGTGTCTTGCATGGCAGGTGCTCCGGGTTGGGGGCCAGCGGCCGGTCAGGGGGAAGGGACGATCAGGCCAGCATCGGCGGCGATGCGCGCGGCCGCGGCGATGCGCGCGAACGGCACCTGCGCGCGCTCGGCCATGTCCAGCAGGCCGTGGCGGCCGTCGGCCAGGTTCAGTACCCACAGCAGATCCATCTGGCTGGCGCCGCCGGCTTCCTTCTGCCCGGCGATGGCGCGGTACAGCCCGCGCCGGCCCAGCTGCGGCTCGCCGCGCCCGTCCACGCGCACGTAGCGGCGCTCGCCGTCGAGCACGTCCAGCACCGTGGCCAGCACCGCCCAGGACTGCTCCAGCGCCGCGGCGGTGACGAAGCCGGGGTTGTCGGCCGAGGTGTGGTATTCGGGGAAGGTGCCGTGCACGCCGCGCATGAAGCAGCCCACCGGCAGGGCGTAGCCGGGCGAGGCGTACTGGCGCTCGTCGTAGCCGTAGGGGCTGAACGGCAGCAGCGCGTGCGCCAGCCCGGCATGGCGCAGCACGTGCGCCACCGCGGTGTCCACCGCCGCGCCGTCGCGGCTGCGCTTGTAGTGGAACGGGCCGGGGTCGCCGACGCAGGTGAGCACCAGGCCATGGGCGATGCGTTCCAGCCGCGCCTCGTTGGCGGCCAGCCAGGCGATCGCGCCGATCGTGGCCGGCACGAACAGGAAGCGGTAGCCGAGCCGGCGCCGGCGCGTGGCCTGGCGCATCGCCAGCGCGGTGGCCACGGCGATCCCGGAGAGGTTGTCGTCGGCCAGGCTGGGATGGCACACGTGGACGCTGACCAGCACCTCCTGGTCGCTCTCGCCGGGCAGGAACAGCTCGCCGTAGCTGAGCGCGCCGGGCGCCAGGGTGCTGTCGATGCGCACCCGGTAGGCCGGCTCGCGCATCTGCCGCCACAGCCGGTCGCTCAGGCAGAAGCCCCAGTCGCGCGCGTAGTAGCCGGTGCGGTAGGGCACCAGGTCCGGCTGCCCGGGCAGGGTGTGGACGTGGGCGGCCAGTTCCTCGCGGCTGACCTGCGCGTCGACCGGCAGGCTGTAGCCGACCACGTGCAGGTTGCTGTCGGCGAAATCCACCAGGCGCCGGCCGTCCAGGGTCTCGATCCAGGCGTCGCGGATGTTCCATTCCGGCGGGATCTCCCAGTCCAGCACCGGCGTGCCGCTGGGCACCTCGCGCACGGCCAGCGGCACGTGGCGCGCCAGTTCGGCCAGGGTCGCGCGCACGCCGTCGCCGGTCAGGCTGCGCGGCAGCGGGTACAGCCGGCGCACCAGCGCGTGCAGGTCCAGCGGCGGCGCTTCGCGGACCAGGCCGGTGGCGGCGGCGGGCGCGGCGGTGTCCATGGTCATCGGCGGCCCAGCCAGGGATAGCGCGCGGCCAGCGGCGGCCAGCCCGCATCGCCCTCGGACAGCGCGGCCACCGGCAGCGGCCAGGCGATGCCGACGGCCGGGTCGTCGTGGCGGAAGCCGTCGTACAGCCCGGGCTGGTAGGCCTCGCCCATCAGGTACTCGACCAGCACGCCGTCGCTCAGGGCCTGGAAGCCGTGGGCGAAGCCGGCCGGCACGAACAGCAGCGCCGGCGCCCGGGCGTCGAGCACGGTGGCGTAGTGGCGGCCGCGCTGCGGCGAGGCCGGGCGCAGGTCCACGATCACGTCGTGGATGCGGCCCTGGCTGCAGCGCACCAGCTTGGCGTCGGCATGCGGGGCGCGCTGGAAGTGCATGCCGCGCACGGTGCCGCGCCGGCGGGTCAGCGAGCTGTTGCCCTGCACCGGGCGGAAGGCGATGCCGCGCTCGCGGAAGCTGGCCTCGCACCAGGTGCGGCAGAAGCTGCCGCGCGCGTCGCCGTGCACGACCGGCCGGACCAGCCAGGCATCGGAATCGGCGACGGGCACGAAGTCCACGACCGCCTCAGCGCAGCCACGGCGCGCCGTTGCGCCAGGCTTCTTCCAGGGTGACCTTGTCGCGCAGGGTGTCCATGCTCTGCCAGAAGCCGTCGTGGCGGTAGGCCGCCAGCTGGCCGTGCTCGACCAGGCGCAGCATCGGCTGCTGCTCCCATACCGTGCTGTCGTCGTCGATCAGGTCCAGCACCTGCGGCTCGCACACGAAGAAGCCGGCGTTGATCATGCCCACGTCGTTGCCGTCCTTCTCGCGGAACGATTCCACCCGGGTGCCGTGGTGGTCGAAGGTCATCACGCCGAAGCGGCCCGGCGGCTGCACCGCGGTCACCGTCGCCCACAGTCCCTGCTCGCGGTGGAAGGCGATCAGCCGGCCGATATCCACGTCGCTGACCCCGTCGCCGTAGGTCAGGCAGAACGTGTCCGCGCCGATCGCCTCGCGCGCGCGGCGCAGGCGGCCGCCGGTCATGGTGTCCAGGCCGGTGTCCAGGATGGTGATGTTCCACGGCTCGGCGCACTCGGCATGCCAGCTGACCTCGCCGCTGGCCATGTTGATGGTGAAGTCCGAGGAGTGCATCCGGTAGTTGAGGAAGTACTGGCGGATGAATTCCACGCGGTAGCCGCCGAGCACGACGAAATCGGTCAGCCCGTACTGGGCGTAGCACTTCATGATGTGCCAGATGATCGTGCGCCCGCCGATCTCCACCATCGGCTTGGGGCGTACCGCGGTTTCCTCGCTCAGGCGGGTGCCCAGCCCGCCGGACAGGATCACGACCTTCATGCCGCTGCCTCCCCCCTGCTGACGATGCGGCGCGTGCCGCGTGACGGTTCCCTGTGCATGCCTCAGTCCTCGATCGCGGCCTGCGGCAGCGGCACGATGAAGCGCCCGCCCCAGTCCCTGACGTGCGCCAGCTGCGCCTTGACCTCCTGCCTGAGGTTCCATACGAGGATGAGCACGTAATCCGGCCGTGCCCGGTCCAGCGCCTCCGGCGCCAGGATCGGCACGCGCACCCCGGGCAGGAAGCGGCCCTGCTTGGACGGCGCCCGGTCCACGGTGAACTCCAGGAAGTCGCGGCCGATGCCGCAGTAGTTGAGCAGGGTCACGCCCTTGGCCGGCGCGCCGTAGGCGACGATGCGCCGGCCCTCGTCCTTGAGCCGGGCCAGCAGCGCCAGCAGCGCGCGCTTGGTGCGCTTGACCGACTCGTTCCAGGCCAGGTAGGCGGCGTCCTGGTCCAGGCCGTAGGCGCGCTCCTCGGCCAGCACGCGTTCCAGCGCCGGGGTGTCGGCGATCTCCGCGTCGGCATGGCACACCAGGAAGCGGATCGAGCCGCCGTGGGTCTCCAGCTCGTCCACGTCGAACACGCGCAGGCCGGCACTGGCGAACACGTGGCGCGCGGCGATCAGCGAGAAGTAGGAGAAGTGTTCGTGGTAGATCGTGTCGAACTGGTTGCGCTGCATCAGCCGCAGCAGGTGCTGGACCTCGAAGGTGGCCACGCCGTCGGCCGCCAGCAGCCGCTTCACCCCGGACACGAAGCCGTTGAGGTCGGGCACGTGGGCCAGCACGTTGTTGGCGGTGATCAGCCGCGCCGGCCCGCCCTCGGCCAGCAGCACCTCGGCGCAGGCCGGGTCGAAGAAGGCGATGCGGGTGGGGATGCCCTTGTCCAGCGCCGCCTGGGCCACGCTCTCGCACGGCTCCACGCCCAGGCAGTCCAGGCCGGCGGCCTGCGAGTACTGCAGCAGGTAGCCGTCGTTGGAGGCGATCTCCACGTGGCGCTCGCCCGGCCGCAGCCGCAGCCGCGCCAGCATCGCCTCGACGTAGGCGCGCGCGTGCGCCAGCCACGAGCTGGAGACCGAGGAGAAATAGGCGTAGTCGGCGCGGAAGATCGCCTCGGCGGCGAGCAGGTCGCGGGTCTGGGCGAGCCGGCAGTGGCGGCATACCCACACCTCCAGTGGATAGAACGCCTCGCCGCGCGCGTAGTCCTGCGGCGCCACGTAGTCGTTGGCGACCGGCGACAGGCCGAGGTCGGCCAGCGGCAGGTCGAGCGCGTGGCCGCAGTGCCTGCACGGCGGCGGCGCCAGGGGCGAAACGGGGCTGTCCATCCGGTGTCCTTGCGGTGGCGTGCAGTGGCGAAACGGCGGACCGTGCCGGAACCGGCCAGCCGCACCGCGGCTGAATGCTGCATGGCCGCATCGGCGTGCCGAACGCGTGGCCCCGGATGACGGTCGCCCGTGCGGCCGCCCGCGGTGCCACAGGGGGATACCGTCCAACCGGGAGCCGGCATGTCCTCCACGCCTGCAGGTACGTTCCTGCCGCACATCCACCTGATGCGCGGCGTCGCGGTGCTGGTCATCGTCGCCGCCCACGTCTATTCGGCCCAGTCCTGGCCCGGCGATCCGCTGGGGCGGCTGTTCAACGAGGCCAACATCGCCTTCACCTTCGTCTCCGGCTACCTGTTCCAGTTCCTGCTGCCGCGCTTCGCCTACGGCCGGTTCCTGCGGCGCAAGTTCACCGGCGTGGTGTTGCCCTACCTGGCGGTGTCGGTACCGGCGCTGGCGATCTACCTGGCCGGCGCCAAGGCGCACCCGACCCAGTACCTGGACAGCGGCGGCGCCGGCCTGGCCGCGCGCCTGCTGCTGACCGGTACCCACCTGGGGCCGCTGTGGTTCATCCCGATGATCCTGCTGTACTACGCGGCGGCGCCGCTGTTCCACTTCGTCGACCGGCGCCCGCGCCTGTACCTGGCCTGGCTGCCGCTGCTGGCGCTGCCGGTCTGGGTGCCGCGCCCGCCGCTCAACGACAACCCGCTGCAGGCGGCGCTGCACTACCTGCCGGTGTATGTCGCCGGGATGCTGGCGTGCCGCTACCGCGCCGCCATCGACGCGCTGTTCCGCGGCCGGGCGTGGCTGGCGCTGGCGATGGTGGCGCTGGCCACGGCGGCCTCGCTGCTCGTGGCCGAGGGCGCGGTGCTGCACGCCAAGCTGCTGCTGCTGGCCGGCCTGTACGGCCTGTGCCTGAACCTGTCCGCGCTCAATCCGGTCGCGCTCGGCGTGCTGGCCAACCTGTCCTTCGGCATCTTCTTCCTGCACGGCTACGTGGTGGCCGGCGGCCGGATGCTGGCCGGGCGGCACCCGGGCCTGTTCGTCGGCAACGGCGCCAGCCTGCTGCTGATGACCCTGGCGGTCACCGGCCTGAGCGCATTGGCGGTCCAGGCGGTGCAGCGCCTGGCCGGGCAGCGCAGCCGCTGGCTGGTGGGCTGCTGAGGCTCAGGCGAAATCCAGCACCCGGCGCGGGTGCAGGCCGCCGCCGGCCAGGTGGGCGAGCGCGGTGAGGTTGCCGCGCAGGCGGCCCTTGCGGTCCACCCACGGTTCCGGGCGCAGGCTGCGCACGCCGTTGGCGAGCAGGTTGCGGCTCATCTGCCCCAGCGCGCGTTTCCAGCTCAGCGTGCCCTTGCGCGCCAGGTACACCGGGTTGGCGATCTGCGAATAGCCCAGGCGCAGGCCCGGGCTGCGGCCGGCCTTCTTGGTGCCCAGGTGCACCCCGCGCAGGCGCAGGCTGCGGACGATCTCGCCGTGGCGGGCGAGCTGGCGCGAGAAGTCGATGTCCTCCAGCCACGCGTACAGCGGCAGGGCCTCGTCGAAGCGCAGCGCGTGCGCGCGCACCGGCGCCATGCGCACCACCATGTTGCAGCCGTAGGCGCCGTATTCCGGCAGCGGCTGCGCCGGTGCGGCGTTCTCGCCCAGCGCCTCGATCAGGCGGTGGCCCTCGGCGAAGTCGATGCCCGGGCCGAGGATGCCGTCGGCCACGACGTGGCCGGTGGCCACCACCGTGCGCGGCCGGGCGTCGAACAGCGCCTCGACCTCGGCCAGGTAGTCCGGCGCGGGCAGGAAATCGTCGTCCAGGAACACCACGATGTCCGCGTCGGTGCGCGCCAGCAGCATGTTGCGCTGGGCCGGCAGGCCCACCGGCCCGAGCACCACCCGGCTCTCGCCGGGATAGCCGGCCAGGCACGCCGGGTCGATGTCCTGCGCGCCGGCCGGGCAGATCAGCAGCTCGTCGGCGCGGCGCTGCTGGCGGGCGACGAAGCGCACCGTGTCGGAAAGGATGTCGCGGCGTCCGGCGGTGGCGATGGCGATGGCGATGCGTGGGCTCATGGGGTACCGGGCGTGGGCGGGGAGCGGGGGACGGCAGCGTGCAGGGCGCCCGCCGCGGCGGCGTCCGCGCACCGCGCCGGCAGCGCCTGGGCGATCACCGTGTCGAGCAGGCGCGCGGCCGCGCCGGCCCAGGTGAAGCGGGCGGCATGCTCCAGCCCGCGCTGGCGCAGGTCCGCGGCCAGCGCCGGCTCGCGGCGCAGGCGCAGGATCTGGGCGGTCCAGGCCTGCGGGTCGTCCGCCGCGGCCTGCAGCGCGGCGGCGCCGCAGACCTCCGGCAACGCCCCGCAGGGCGCGACGATGGCCGGGCAGCCCAGGCGCATCGCCTCCAGCGGCGGCAGGCCGAAGCCCTCGGTCAGCGAGGGGAAGGCGAGTGCCGTCGCGCCCTGCAGCAGCCCGGCCAGGGCGGCGTCGTCGATCCGGCCGACGAAGCGCACGTTGGCCGGCACGTCCACGCCGGCGCCATGGAAGTCCGCGGCGCTGCCGGCCCCGAACAGCACCAGCGTCATGTCGGCCAGGGCCGGGTCGGCGAACGCCCGCAGCAGCACGCGGATGTTCTTGTGCGCCTGCACGGTGGCCAGGGCCATCACGTAGCGGCCGTGGCGCAGGCCGTGGCGGGCGGGCGCGGTGGCGTCGGCAGGCGTGCGCAGCACGTGGTCGCAGCCGTTGTGGACCACGTGGATGCGCGTGGCCGCGGCCACGCCGTGGCGGTCCAGCTGCTCGCGCGAATAGCCGGACACGGTGAGGATGGCGCGGTTGCGCCGGCCCAGCAGCGGCAGCATGGTCCGGTACCAGGCCAGGAACGGGCGCGAGTACGAGCCCGGCGACAGGTACACCTGGGCGTCGTGGATCATGGTCAGCGCGCGCGGGTACAGCACCGGGCCCAGGTTGCACAGGTTCAGCAGCACGCTGCCGCGCGCGTGCAGCGGCAGGGCGAACTGCTCCCACGGGATGCCCTTCAGGCGCGTGCTGGGCCCGCCGATGCAGCGCTGGGCGACAGCGCGCAGCGCCAGCGGCTGCGCCGGCCGGCCCGGCATCACCACCTCGCAGCGCAGGTGGCGATAGCGCGGGTCGTCCGCGGCCAGCAGCGCGTCGATGGCCATCAGCAGCTCGTGGGCGACGCGGTACACGCCCGAGCGCGCGGCCGACAGGGTGAGGAACTTGCCGTTGATGGTGATGCGGTCCATGGCGGGCTCCGGGCGCGTCGGGGTCAGGGATCGGTGAGCGGGGCGGGACGGGTGCAGCGCGACAGCCGCGCGGCCACGCGCTCGTGCAGGTAGCGTTCCGGGCCGGCCGGGCGCCCCAGCGCCTGCCACAGCAGCCAGGCCGAGGCCAGGTAGACCGCCAGGAACGCCAGCGCGGCGCCGCCCAGGCGCAGCAGCAGCGCGGCGGTGCCGAGCGTGCCGGCATGCAGCGCCGGCACCAGCAGCAGCGCCAGCGCCGCCGCCGGCAGCACCGCCAGCAGCGGCGGCACCAGGTTGGCCAGCTGCCGGTACGTGCCGCGCCCGGTCAGGCGGTGCACCACGGCCAGCGTGGCCAGCAGTCCGGCGAGCAGGGCCAGGGCGGTGTTGGCGATGGCGCCCTCGGCGCCGAAGCGGCTGACCAGCAGGTACAGCAGCGGCAGCCGCGCCAGCAGCTGGGCGAAGGTCTGCAGCGCCACCAGGCGGGTGCGGTTGAGCATCATCGCCAGCGGCGCCACCGGGATCGTCGGGATCGCCAGCACCTGCACCAGCGCGATCCAGCGCAGCAGCGAGGCGGTCTCGGCCCAGCGCGGGCCGAGCACCAGCGCCACCACCGGCTCGGCCCAGATCGCCAGGGCGACGAACAGCGGCAGCAGCAGGAGCATCAGTGCGCGGGTGGCGTGGGCGTGCACCTCGGCGGTACGCCCGGCCTGGCCGGCGGCGCGGAAGGTGGCCATCAGCGGGCGCTGGATCGGCGTGGTGATCGCCTGGAACGGCAGCGTGGACAGGTCGCCGGCCATGGCGTAGCGGCCGAAACCGGCGACCGGCACGAAGCGCGGCAGCACCAGCCGGTCCAGCTGCCAGTTCAGCGCCGCGGCGGTCTGCGCCACCAGGTTCCAGCCGAGCATGTCGGCGAACTGCGGCCAGCCGGCCAGGCCCAGGCGCGGGCGCATCGGCGCCAGCCGGTAGGACGCCAGCAGCATCACCAGCGGCGTGCACAGCGTGGCCGCGGCGATCGCCCAGTAGCTGCCGGTGGCCAGCACCACCGCCAGCGCGACGAGGAACGCGGTGGCCTTGCCGAGCACCTCGATCGACGCCTCCGGGCGGAAATCGTGGCGCCGGGCGAACACCACCATGCGCGGGCTGACCAGGCCGCGCATGGCCGGCGCCAGGGCCAGCACGGCGATCAGCGGCACCAGCCGCGCATCGCCGTAGAAGCGCGCCAGCGGCCAGGCCAGCGCGGCCATCAGCACGGCGATGGCCAGCCCGCGCAGCAGGCCCAGGGTGAAGGCCGTGCCCAGCAGGGTGCGGTCCAGCCGCCGCACGCGCAGCAGGGCCGAGGACAGCGGCAGCTCCAGCACCGCCTCGACGATGAAGATGGCGACCATCGCGGTGGCGACCAGGCCGAAGTCGGCCGGCCCCAGGAAGCGCGCCAGCAGCAGCAGCGCGGCGAAATCGATCAGCTTGGCGACCCAGCGCGCGCCGATGGTCCAGGCGCCGGCGCCCAGGGTCTTGCGGGCCAGGCTGGCGGGCGCGCCTGCCACGGTCACGGCGTCCCGTGCGGCGCGCGCGGCAGGGCCGTGGCCGCGGGCGTCCAGGCCGGGTAGGCCTGCGCCCGCGCCACCGCCGGCGGCTGGGCGATGGCCAGGGCGAAGCCGTACAGGAAGGCGTTGAGCAGGCCGAAGTCCGGGGTGGTGCCGATCATTAGGCTGGAGACGAACGGCGCCAGCCAGGACCAGCGCGCGGCATTGAGGAAGGCCTGGCCCTGCTTGTCCTGCGCCGGCGCGCGGCGCAGCAGCAGGCTCTGCAGCACGAACAGGAAGTACAGCCCCGCGCCGAGGAAGCCGACGTTGCTGGTCAGGGCCACGGCGAAGTTGGACGCACGCGTGCCGCCCAGGCCCGTGCCCAGGCCGTGGGTGGCCAGCAACGCCTCCCACGACAGCGTGGTCCACATGCCGCGCTCCTCGAACGAGCTGGTCTCGCTCTTGCGGAACACCAGCAGGTCCACCGCCTCGATCACCGGCTGCAGCACGCCCGGTGCCAGCATCGCCACCAGGATCAGCGCCGACATGCCCAGCGCCACGATCCAGAACTCCGGGCCCAGACCGCGGGTGAGGTAGGCGTTGTCGCGCACCCAGGCGGCGCGCCACAGCCATTCGGCCACCGCCACGCAGGCGAAGATGAACAGGCCCAGGTAGGCGGCCGAGGAGGTGGAGATCCAGATCATCGCCACCAGCAACGCCAGCAGCCCGGGCGCCAGGCGGTCGCGCAGCAGGCCCGGCGCCATCGTGCGGCGGAAGAAGTACAGCAGCGACAGGAAGCCCACCGCCAGGTTGCCGAACGAGGAGGCCTCCGGCATCAGCCCGACCACGCGCTTGGCGCCCTCCATCTCCACGTCGGTCAGCAGCGCGTAGCTGGCGGTGCGGAACGGTTCCAGCAGCGGCTGCAGCGGCACGTACTGACTGGCCGCGTCGAGCAGGCCGGTGGCCACCGTGATCGCCGCGCCCAGGCTGATCGCGCCGACCACGTGGGTGCGCATCCGGGCCTGGCCGAGCAGGCGCGCGAAGGCGAATACCGCCAGCACCGAGATGCTCAGGTACATCAGCTGGGAGAGGTTCTGCATCGTCGGTCCCAGCGACTCGACCGACATGAACTGGGTGACCTTCAGCGGCACGATGTCCAGGCCGGCGAAGTAGCGCGGCATGAACAGCGTGACGAACACCGCCACGATCCAGAACAGGAACAGCAGCAACAGCCCCGACGGGCGCAGCGCGGTGCCGATCGCCCAGGCCGCGCCGCGCGCGTCGAACAGCTGGCGGACGATCAGCAGCAGCGCCACCATCGGCGTCGGGGTCAGGGTCAGCCCGGCGGTGACGGCGGTGGGGACGACCGCGAACGAGCCAAACGGCATCGAGCCGAAGAACAGGTAGACCAGTACCGGCTTGCGGCTGGCCAGGGCCCAGACGACCAGGGCCCAGAAGATGGCGATGGGGACGAAGTCCATGGCCGTCGCCTCAGGCCGGGACCGGTTCGGCGCAGGCGGCGTCGACCAGGCGCGCGATCTCGCGCTTGAACGCCTCGATGCCGAAGGAGCGCGCGTGGGCCTGCAGCGTGGCCGTGTCGAAGTCCGCCGCGCAGCGCTCGAAGCGCTCCATCGCCTCGGCCAGCGCATCGACGCTCTGGGTGTGGAACAGCAGGCCGGTGCGGCCGTCGACGACGGTCTCCAGCGCACCGCCGCGCGCGTAGGCGATCACCGGGCGGCCGCTGGCCATCACCTCCAGCGGCACCAGGCCGAAGTCCTCCACGCCCGGGTACAGCAGCGCCCTGCACTGGCCGAACTGGCGCGCCATCTCGGCATCGTCGACCGCGCCGAGGAACTCCACCGTCGGCCCGGCCAGGCGCCTGAGCCGCTCGTCGGCACCGCTGCCGATCACCCGCAGGCGCGCGCCGCGCCGGGTGCAGGCCTGCACCGCCAGCTCGATCCTCTTGTACGGCGTGATCTGGCCGGCGCACAGGTAGAAGTCGCCGACGTGCTCGGCGGCCTGGAAGCGCGCCACGTCCACCGGCGGATGCACCACCTCGGCGTGGCGCCGGTAGAACTTGCCGATGCGCTTGGCCACGTAGGCGGAATTGGCGATGAAGCGGTCCACCCGGTGCGAGGTGGTCACGTCCCACTGGCGCAGCCAGGGCGCGGCCAGCGACATCGCCAGCCGCGTCAGCGGCCCGGAGGCGGCGCGGTACTGCGGGTACAGGTCCCAGATGTAGCGCATCGGCGAGTGGCAGTAGCACACGTGGCGCGTGTCCGGGCCGGGGATGATGCCCTTGGCCGGGCCGGCCTCGCTGGAGATCACCAGGTCGTAGCCGGTCAGGTCGAAGGACTCCAGCGCGAACGGCATCAGCGCCAGCATCTTCTGGTAGTGGCGCACGCCGCCGATGCGCTGCAGGAACGAGGTGGTGATGCGGTGCCGGCGCAGGGTGGGCGAGATCCTGTCCGGATCGCACACCAGCGTGTAGATGTCGGCCTGGGGATACATCTCGCACAGCGCCTCGAGCACCTTCTCGCCGCCGCGCATGCCCACCAGCCAGTAGTGCACCAGCGCCACCTTGCGGTCGGCGGCGGCCGGGGCCGGGGGCGCGGTGTCGGCCGGGGCGGGGGCGAGCTGCAGCATCGGGTCCTTCCTGGGTGGGCGCTCAGTACGCGTTCTTGTGGACGAAGCCCTTGAACAGGGTGAGCGCGATGATCTTCAGGTCGAACCACAGCGACCAGTTCTGGATGTAGTGGATGTCGCACTCGATGCGCTTGCCCAGGTCGGTGGAGCCGCGCCAGCCGTTGACCTGGGCCCAGCCGGTGATGCCGGCCTTGACCATGTGCTTCTTCATGTAGTCCGGGATGGCGTGCTTGAACTGGTGCACGAACACCGGCCGCTCCGGGCGCGGGCCGACGATGGACATCTCGCCCTTGAGCACGTTGAGGAACTGCGGCAGCTCGTCCAGGCTGGTGCGGCGCAGGAACGCGCCGACCCGGGTGGCGCGGTTCTCGCCGGACCTGGCCCAGACCGCGCCGGTGGCCTGCTCGGCGTCCACCGGCATGGAGCGGAACTTGAGCATCTGGAACGGGCGGTTGTTCCAACTGATGCGTTCCTGGCGGTAGAACACCGGCCCGGGCGAACTGAGCTTGACCGCCACCGCGATGGCCAGCATCAGCGGCGAGATCGCCAGCACGATCGCCGCCGCCAGCAACCGGTCCTCCAGGTCCTTGGCCAGGCGCGCGGCGCCTTGCAGCGGCGTCTGCTGCAGGGTGATCACCGGCAGGCCCACCACCTGCTCGACGGAGTGGTTGAGCAGGTGCATGTCGAGCAGGTCCGGCACGAACTTGACGTCGGCGGTGGCGTGGCGCAGCTGCGCCAGGGCGCGGGCGATCTTGGCCTGCTCGCCCAGCGGCAGCGCGATCCAGACCTGGTCCACCGCATGGTGCTCGACGTATTCGCCCAGCGCGTCGAGTTCGCCCAGCCGCGGCAGGCCGGCCAGGTCGCCGCGGTCGGCGCCGGTGGCGAACCAGCCGCGCATGGCGATGCCGGCCCAGGGATGGGCGGCCAGGCTGTCCACGATCCGCTGCGCGCCCGGGGTGGCGCCGACCACCACCGCGCTGCGCAGGTCCACGCCGCGGGCGCGCACCCAGGCGGCGGCGCCGCGCGCGCCCAGGCGCAGCGCGGCCGCGCCGGCCAGGCTGACCAGGTACCAGGCCAGCAGCCAGGTGCGCGAGACCTCCAGGGTCAGGTGCAGGGCGGCCATGTACAGCGCCATCAGCGCGAACAGCAGCGTCCACTGCAGCCCCAGCTGCGCCACCTCGCTGGCCAGCGCGCGGCCGCGCCAGCTGCGGTACAGCCCCGAGGCGTTGAACACCAGCACCGCGAACGCCAGCCCCGGCACCAGCATGCGCAGGTATTCCAGCGGCAGGCCCGCCGTGCCGAAGCGCAGGCGGTGGGCCAGCAGCGCGCCGCCGGCCAGGACCAGCAGGTCGCCCAGGCGCAGGCCGATGCCCAGCGCGGTGCCGAAGGAACTGCTGCCGCTGTGCCAGCGTGCGGCGGTTTGCGAATGCAGCGGAACGAACAGCATGACCTGTGCCTCCTGCCTGTCGGGACCGCCCCGCGCGACCGCGACCGGTTCCCGTCGCCCTGTCCAACGGGGGCGGGGCGCGATCCCGGACAACGTCCCGGACATGCGGGGCTGCGGCTATCGGCGGTGCCCCCGCGGACCAGGCGCGGGCGACACCGTCATGCGTCCCAACGCAGGCGCAAAAGCAAACCGGCCAGCCGATCGCGGGATCGGCTGGCCGGCAGGTGTGGCGGCGGGGCGTCAGGCCACGTCTTCGGCGCTGGCACCATCGAGCTGGGCGACGTCCTGGGGCGAGAGCCCCAGCGTGGCGGCCTTGAGGATGTCGTGCAGCTGCTCCACGCTGGTGGCGCTGGCGATCGGCGCGGTGATCGAGGGACGCTCGATCAGCCAGGCCAGCGCCACCTGCGCCGGCGTGGCCGAGTGCTTGCCGGCGATGTCGTCCAGCGCCGCCAGGATGCGCAGCCCGCGCGGGTTCAGGTACTGCTTGACCACCTGCTCGCCGCGGGCATGGCTCTTGGCCGCGTCCTCGGGCTTGCGGTACTTGCCGGTGAGGAAGCCGCTGGCCAGCGAGTAGTAGCTGATCACGCCCAGGCCCTGCTCGCGCACCAGCGGCTCCAGCTCGGCCTCGTAGCCGGCGCGGTCGTACAGGTTGTACTGCGGCTGCAGCGTCTCGTAGCGCGGCAGGTGCTGCTGCTCGGAGACCTTCAGCGCATCGGCCAGGCGCCGCGCGCTGTAGTTGGAGGCGCCGATGGCGCGCACCTTGCCCTGCCCGATCAGCCGGCCGAATTCGCCCAGGGTGGCTTCCAGCGGCACCGAGGCATCGTCCTCGTGCGCCTGGTACAGGTCGACGTGGTCGGTCTGCAGGCGGCGCAGCGAATCCTCGATCGCGGCGGCGATGTTGGCCGGCGCCAGGCCGGGATGCTCGGCCCACTTGGCCACCTTGGTGGCGAGCACGACCTTGTCGCGCTTGCCGCTGCGCTTGAACCACTTGCCGATGATCGTCTCCGACTCGCCGCCGTGGTTGCCCGGCACCCAGGCCGAGTACGTGTCGGCGGTGTCCACCAGGTTGAAACCGGCGTCCACGAAGGCGTCCAGCAGGGCGAATGAGGTCTTCTCGTCGGCGCTCCAGCCGAACACGTTGCCGCCGAAGGCGATGGGGCGGACCTTGAGGCCGGAACGGCCGAGTTCGCGATAGTCGGTCATCGGGGGGGACTCCTTTGGATCGATGAATCTGATGAGGGGCGAGACCGGTCAGGATAAGGACCAAATCCTTCCCCGCATGTGACGGCAGTGGGAAACCGCGTTTCATCGGCAGCGCCGCGCGGCACGCACGGACACGGGGGCGCGACGCCGGCGGGACGTGCCCCGGCAGGCGCCGCAAGCAGGAAGGAGCGGCGGCACGCGGGGCGATGGCGCGCGTCCCGGCCGCATCCTGGGCGGGGAACATCGTGGCGCGCTGCACGGATGCCGATGCGGGAGAGCCGCCTGCGCAGCAAGGCATGCGGTGTCGCAGGGGCGCCGGAGACGCATCGCGGGGGGCATGCGATCATGGCGCCCGCATGCTCGTCGCCTTCAACAAGCCCTTCAACGTGCTGTGCCAGTTCACCGACGGCAGCGATCCGCCGCGTCGCACCCTGGCCGGGTTCGGCCTGCCGCCGGGGGTCTACGCCGCCGGCCGCCTGGACTACGACAGCGAGGGGCTGCTGCTGCTCACCGACGACGGGCGACTGGCGCACCGCCTGACCGATCCGCGCCACAAGCAGCCCAAGACCTACTGGGTGCAGGTGGAGGGCGATCCCGACGATGCGGCGCTGGCGGCGTTGCGCCGCGGGGTGCTGCTGAAGGACGGGCCGACCCTGCCGGCCGGCGTGCGCCGCCTGGCGGCGGCCCCGGCGCTGTGGCCGCGCGAGCCGCCGGTGCGCTACCGCAAGACCGTGCCGGACGCCTGGCTGGAGATCGTGCTGCGCGAGGGACGCAACCGCCAGGTGCGGCGCATGACCGCCGCGGTCGGACTGCCGACGCTGCGGCTGGTCCGCATGGCGATCGGCGACCGGCGCCTGGACGGGCTGGCGCCGGGGCAATGGCGCCAGCTCGGGTGAGGGCCGGGGATTATTCCTCGGTCTCGGCGGCGCGGCGCGCCAGTGCCGCCGCGCGGGCGTCGGCATTGCCGGCGTGCGATTCGAGGCGCTGGGCGCTGCCTTCGATCGGCGCCTGCCGCGCCTTCTGGCGCTTGCGGTAGACCGCATAGGCGATCAGTCCGGCGCCGGCGACCGCCGCGGCGATCGCCACCGCCGGGTTGCGGCGCACGAAACGGGTGGCGACCTTGCCGCCGGTCTTCACCGCGCCCAGGGCGGCCCCGGTCTTGACCCAGTCCACGGCGGTATGGGCGTCGCCACGCAGGTGGTGCCCGGCGTTGCGCAGCCCGTCGCCGGCCTGGCCGGCCAGGTCCAGCGCGCGTTCCAGGGCACGGTCGGTGATGACGGTGAGCTTGCTCATTGAAGATCCTTGCGTGGAGGAAACGGACGATGAGGGTCCTCCACGTCCCGTATAGGCGGCGTGGTGACGCGCAGGCGACGCCGGCGGGGCCGTGGCCGGCGAGGGCGCACATACGGGGGGCGGTCGCCGGCCGCGGCGGGGCACGTGGTCATCGTCCGGTCATATGGAGGAAGAACAATCAACGACTTCATCGCGCGCCATTGCGTGATGCAGGGCCAGGCCTGCGATTCGGCCGAGGACAACGACAACCGCGTCCTCGTCTACCGCCTGACCCTGCCCGACGCCGCCGCGCGCTGACGCGGCGCGCCGGGATGCGGGGCGCCACCGGGTCTGCCGCGGGATGGACATGGCGCGAATGCCCGGGATGCGCCACCTTCGCTACCCGCTACCCGCTACCCGCTACCCGCTACCCGCTACCAGCGCCGATGCCGCGCCGTGTCGGTGCCGATGCCGCTACCAGTGCTGGTGCCAGTGCCGAGCGCCCAGTGCAATGCGTCCGGTGCAGGGCGCCGCGTTTCCGAGCCCTGCGACACGCCTTCGATGGCCGGGGTACCGGCAGCCGCCTCGGCCTGCGTTTTTTGGGGGGCGCCGGACAATCCGGCCGATCGGGTCCGCGCCAGCCGCGACCGGCGCCGTTGCCGCGGCGGGTCGCGCCGCGCCCACCGGGCCGCCGTCTCGCCGCCGGGCTTCATCGCGCCGAGCGCTGCCGGCGTTCGCCCGTCGCCGGTCTGTGGCGCTGGATGGCGCCTGGCCGCGGTCCCGGGGCAGTCCTTGCCGGCGTGGCCCGGCGATGTCCATCGCCCGGTCGGCACCGATGGCCGGCTTGCTCGTCCGGCCTGTCATGAAGGGGCGTTGCGCCGCGGAAGCGGAGGACGATCACCGGGTACCATCCCCTGCATAGGTCGCACGGCGTTGCCCGACGAGCGGGATCGGGGCGATCGCCGCGCATCGCGGGATGGACAGGCAACCAGGATAGGACATGGCGACCGACCCCGGTTTCGTGGAATACGTGCGCGAGCAGATCGGCCTCGGCGACCGGCTCGCCTGCCGCAAGCTGTTCGGCGAATACGCGCTGTACGTGGACGACAAGGTGGTCGCCTTCCTTTGCGACGACAGCCTGTTCGTCAAGCCCTCGCCGGCGGTGGCCGAACTGGCGCCCGGCCTGCCGATGCGGCCGCCGTATCCGGGCGCGAAGGATTACCCGGTCGCCGACGAGCTGCTCGACGATGCCGATGCCCTGCGGGCGCTGGTCCTGGGTACCGCCGAGCGGATGCCGCCGCCGAAGCCCAGGCGCGCTGCCGAGCGCACGCCGCGGCGCTGACCGGGACGGCGCGTCCGGCGCGACGAAAGAGGGCGACGAAAGGGCGTGACGAAAGAGGGCGGGCCCGGATGCGGAAAGCCCCGCGATCGCGGGGCTTTCCGTCGTGTCACGCGTGCCGGTCGGCTCAGGCGTGCTGCTGCTTCAGCCAGGCATCGATCTGCGGACGCCGCTGCGCGCGCAGCTTGATCCGGGTCTGGATGCCGGTGATGGCGGTCTGCGCGTCGCGGCGCGAGGTCGCGGCGATGTGCTGCTCGGCGAAGGCCGCGATCTTGTCGGCCATCTCCGGCTTGGACGAACTTGCGCCGAGCATCGGGTAGTAGCGGGCGCGCGAGGTCGAATCCACCAGCGTGTCCACCTGCTCGCGATGGGCGACGGCGAAGTCGAAGGCCAGGTCCGGATGCTGGCGCGATACCGCGCTGATCATGCCGGCGCTGTTGGTGGCGCCGGGTTCGTCGGTCAGCGCCATGTCCAGCGCGCGCTTGGCCAGGGCCGGATCCTTGGCCATCGCCAGCAGGCTGTAGTACTGGTCGCGGATCATCGACGAGGTCTCCTTCCTGGCCAGTGCGTGCAGCTGGTCCCAGGTGGCCGCGTCGGCGTTGCGCGCGACGATGCCCAGCACGGTGCGGCGCTGGTCGGCGGCCAGCGAGGCCGGGTCGGCGACGAAGGCGGCGAACCGGTGGCGCGCCTCGGCGATCACCTTCTGGTCGCCCAGCGTGCTCAGGATGCCGAGCAGGGTGGCGCGCAGCTGCTTGGTCTGGGCGGAGTCGCCCTCGCGGTTGTCCCAGCCGAGCCGTTCGAACGCCGGCGACAGCCGCGACAACGCGTACTTGCGCCAGGCGGCCTGCTGCTTGGCGTCGCCCTCGTACAGGTCATCGATGCCGCCGAGCGTGCCGGCCACCTGCTGCCACAGGTCGGGCGAGGCATCCAGCGGCACCTTGGCGGTCAGGTCGAGCAGGTCGGCCTCCGGCTGCAGGCCCACCGCCGCCAGCGCGCCGGCGTCCATCATCACGCCGAGCTGGTCCACCGCCGGCAGGGCGGCGAACCCGGCGGCCAGCGCCTTGAACTGGTCCGGCGCGTACAGCGTGCGGTAGTAGCCCTTCTGCCCGGCATTCACCAGCACCGGCCCGCTGCATCCCGGCAGCGTCACGCTGGCCTGGCCGTCCACCAGGGTGCGTACCACGGTGCCGTCGCCACCGCGCACGGCCACCGGCACGTGCCAGCGCAGCGGCGTCTTGCCGGGACGGTCGATGGTGTATTCATCCTGCTCCAGCGCCACCACGGTGCTGCCGGCCTCGCAACGGGCGCTGGCCTTGATCAGCGGCACGCCCGGCTGCAGGGTGAAGTCGTGCGCGACCTGGGTGAACTGCTTGCCCGGCGCGGCCTGGTCGATCTCGGCCCACAGGTCGTCGGTGACCGCGTTGCCGTAGGCGTGCTTCTTGATGTAGCTGCGCACGCCGTCGCGCCACGGGTCCGAGCCGACGTAGTCCTCGAGCATGCCGATCACCGCCGAGCCCTTGCCGTAGGTGATGCCGTCGAAGGCCTGGCTGGCCTGCTCCACCGTCGCCACGTGCTGCACGATCGGGTGGGTGGTGGCGTAGGCGTCGCGGCCCATCGCGCCGCGGCTGGTATGGACCGCATCGGTGTGGTCGATGTCCCACTCCGGGTGCAGCTTCTGCGTGGTGCGCCCTTCCATCCAGGTGGCGAAGCCCTCGTTGAGCCACAGGTCGTCCCACCACGCCATGGTCACCAGGTCGCCGAACCACTGGTGGGCGATCTCGTGCGCGGCCACGGTGAACACGCGCTGCTGGTCGGAGACGTTGGAGATGCTCGGGTCCAGCAGCAGCGAATACTCGAAGGTGAAGATCGCGCCCCAGTTCTCCATCGCGCTGAAGAACTGGCTGCGGCCCGGCGCGGCGATGTTGTCCAGCTTGGGCAGCGGGTAGGGCACGCCGAAGTAGTCGTTGTACTCGGCCAGCACGTCGCGGCCGGACTCCAGCGCGAACTGGGCCTGGTCGACCTTGCCCTTCTGCGCGATCACGCCGATCTGGGTGCCGTTGGGGCCGGCCAGGGTGGCGCGGTCGAAATCGCCCAGGCCGAAGAACAGCAGGTAGGTGGACATCTTCGGCGTGGTGCCGAAGGTGACGCGCTTCAGGCCGCCGCCGATGTCCTCGGATCTGGCCACCGGCATGTTGCTGACCGCCATCTGCGCGGCCGGCGCGACCACGGTGAGGTCGAAGGTGGCCTTGAAGTCGGGCTCGTCCCACGACGGGATGAAGCGGCGCGCGTCGGAGTTCTCGAACTGGGTGTACAGGGCGCGCTTCTGGCCGTCCGGGGTGGCGTAGTCGAGCGCGAACAGGCCGTTGGCCTGGGTGTTGATCTTGCCGCTGTAGTCGGTGGACAGCACGTACTTGCCCGGTGCCAGCGGCTTGGCGAAAGCGAAGGTGGCGGTCTGGCCGTCGGCGTCCACGCTGACCGTGGCGGCCAGCGGCTTGCCCTTGGCCGGTACCAGCGTGGCGTGGGCGAAACTCATGTCGGCGGCCTGCAGCACGATGCGGTCGGTGGCGGCGAGCACCTCCAGGTCGATCCGCACCTTGCCGTCGAAGCGCATCTGCTCGGCATGCGGGGTCACTTCCACCGTGTAGTGGCTGGGTCGCGCGGTGCGCGGCAGCTGGGTGGTGACCTCGGCAGCGGCCGGGGCGGCGGCGGGCTGGGCGGACAGGGAGGCGGCGGTGCCGGTCAGGGCGAGCGCGATGGCGGAGGCCAGGATATGGCGCATGGGATTCCTCGTTGGCGGGATGCATGCGGCGAGGCCGCAACCTCGGGATCATCGCCCCGCCGCCCGCGTCCGCGACAGCGCCGGAAGTCATGCCTCGGTGCCGGGCGGGCGCTGGCCGCGTCCCGCTGGCGTTGGCGTGCGGCAATGGAATGCGCGATCGCCCGTGCCGGCCGGAGGCTTGCCTGGCGACCCGATGGCCATGGCACCTCACCGCCCCGGGTCGTGGCGCCGGGCCGCCGCAACGCCGTGCATGGCGGGCCGTTCGACGGGGAACCCCTTTCCTTCGGCGTTTGCAGGTCGAATGCAATGGCCTTGCCGGGGGCGTACCGCCACGCCATTCCGTCCGTTTTGCAACCGGCTCGCCATTTTGCAGCCGGCTCGTCCCCACCACCCGCTTCCGGCCGCGGGACATGGCCGCCGGACATCTCCTCTGGGGCGATGCGATGGGAGGCGGCCTTCTGAAGGATTCCTGGGGCTTCCCGCCGCGATCTCGGGCTTGCGCGGCTTGCGCGGCTTGGGCGCCACGGTGCACGGATGTGGTCCGCGAATGGTCTGGCCAGGCCAGGCGGGCCGCTGCGACTCCGCCCGGGTTCGCCGTGTCACGGGCCGGTGGATTTACGTATCACCGGTGGCGACGATGGATTGTGGCGACCGTCCGCATCAAGTGGACGGATGAAGTCCGGCACAGGTCCACCGTCGTGATGGGCCGACGTGGTTCACGTACCACGGGGGTTGGCGCGCTGGGGCGCAGCCATGGTCCGCACCAGGTGGACGGATGAAGTCCGGCAATGGTCCACCGTCGTCATGGGCCGGGGTGGTTCACGTACCGCGGTGCTTGGCGCGATGGGTCGCGGCTGTAGGCCGCACCAGGTGGACGAATGAAGTCTGACAATGGTCTGCCGTCGCCATGGGCCGGCGCGGTTCATGTGCCGCGGGGCATGGCGCGATGGGGCGCAGCCACGGTCCGCACCAGGCGGCAGGATGAAGTCCGGCAATGGTCTGCCGCTGCCACTGACCGGTGCGGTTCATGTGCCTGGGCTCGGCGCGACGTGGCGGCCACGATCCGCACCAGGCGGAAGGATGAAGTCCGGCGATGGGCCGCCGTCGTGATGGGCCGACGCGGTTCACGTACCGCGAGGCTTGGCGCGATGCGTCGCGGCGGCGGTCCACGGATCCTCCGGCCACGGATGCCGGGGATAGCGTCCCTTCATCTCCTTGCGCACCTCGGCGTAGGTGGTGTCCCAGAAGTTGCGCAGGTCGGCGGTGACCTGCAGCGGCTTGCCGCCGGGCGAGAGCAGGTGCAGCAGCAGCGGCACGCGGCCGTCGGCGATGCGCGGGGTGTCGGCCAGGCCGAACAGTTCCTGCAGCTTCACCGCCAGCACCGGCGGCTGCGCGTTGCCCTCGTGGTCGAGCGCGTAGTCGATGCGCCGCTCCAGCCCGGAGGGCACGGCGATGCGCGCCGGCGCGTGGCGCTCGACCAGCTGCCGCTGCGCCCACGGCAGGGGCGACTTCAGCGCTTCGCCCAGTTCGCCCTCGGTCAGCGCGTCGAGCCGGGTCTTGCCGGCGAAGGCGGGACGCAGCCAGGTGTCCAGCGTTGCCAGCAGCGCCGCGTCGGACAGGTCGGGCAGGTCGAGCTCGGGCATCCACCGGCGCAGGCCGGCCACGCGCGCCTGCCACTGGCGCAGGCCCTCGGTCCACGGCAGCGCGTCCAGGCCGAGCTCGCGCACGGCCTCGGTCAGCGCCTGCGCGGCCTGTGCCGGATCGACCCGGCCGGCGGCGCGGCTGTCGATCACGATGCGGTCGAAGCGGGTCTCGCGGCGGGCCACCAGCGCGCGCTTGCCGGCGTCCCAGACCGCGCCCTCGTGTTCGACGAAACGCCGCGGGAAATCGGCGCGCAGCCGCGCCTCGTCCACCGGCGCGGCACGCAGCAGCAGCGCGTCGCCGCGCGCTTCGTAGCGCAGCTCGCTGGCCACCAGCCACGGCTCGCCGCGCAACGCGCTGTCGTCGAACAGTTTCGCCATGCGGCCGTTGGCCAGCTGGTAGCGCAGCGGGTCGTCGCGGTGGCGCAGGGCGATGCGGTCGGGGAAGGCATGGGCGAGCAGGTCGCCGAGTTCGTGCGCCTCGATCGCGGCCGGCGGCGCGGCCTCGCTGCGCAGGCGCCGCCGCCATTGTTTCGCGGCCGCATCGATCGCAGCCAGCGCGCCGCGGCTGGCATCGTGCGGCACGTGGCCGTGGCGGAAGGCCGCCAGCGCACGCCAGCGTTCGGCCAGCGCGTCGGAGCGGCTGCGCAGGGGATCGCGCGCTTCCAGCAGCGCGGCCAGGTCGGCGGCCAGCGCCTGTTCGCGCGGCGATCCGGCCGCCCGCAGCATCGCCGCCAGCCGGGGATGGGTGCCCAGCCCCAGCATGCGGCGGCCGGCATCGGTGATGCCGCCGCCCTCGCTCAGCGCGCTCAGCCGTTGCAGCAGCTCGCGCGCGGCCGCCAGCGCGCCGGGCGGCGGCGGATCGACGAAGCGCAGGTCGTCGCTGCCCCAGGCCGCCAGTTCCAGCGCCAGCCCGGCCAGCTCCACCTGGACGATCTCCGGCCGGCGCTGCGCCTCCAGCCGCTGCGAGGCCGGCCACAACCGGTAGGCCCAGCCGGCGGCGACGCGGCCGGCACGGCCGGCGCGCTGGTCGGCCGAGGCCTGGCTGATGGCCACCGCGTCCAGCCGCGAGAAGCCGCTGTTGGGGTCGAAGCGCGGCTCGCGCGCCAGCCCCGCATCGACGACCACGCGCACCCCCGGCAGGGTCACCGACGATTCGGCCACGTTGGTCGCCAGCACCACCCGGCGGCGGCCGTCGGGCGCGGGCTGCAGCACGCGCGACTGCTGCTCCACCGGCAGGTCGCCGTGCAGCGGCAAAATCTCGATGGCGTCCGCCGTGCGGGCCGTGTTGCTTCCTGCGGATGTCTGTATCTGCGAGCGGGAGGCGAGCTCGTTCGCGCCGATGGGCTTTGGCCCTGCTTCCCGCTGGTGGGCGGACGCTGGCAGAACGGCCGCCTCCAGCGCGGCCTGCACCCGCGCGATCTCGCGCCGGCCGGGCAGGAACACCAGCACGTCGCCCGGGTGCGCAGCCAGTGCGTGTTCGACGGCGCGGCGCGCCTGCGCTTCCAGCGCCTCGTCGCGGCGCGCGGGAAAGTGCGCGATCTCCACCTCGAAGCCGCGCCCGGCGCTCGACAGCCGCGGCGCGTCGAGGAACTGCGCCAGCCGCGCGCCGTCGAGGGTGGCCGACATCGCCACGATGCGCAGGTCCGGGCGCACCGAGGCCTGCACGTCCAGCGCCAGCGCCAGGCCGAGGTCAGCCGACAGGTGGCGCTCGTGGAACTCGTCGAACAGCAGCGCGCCGACGCCGTCCAGCAGCGGATCGTCCTGCAGCATGCGGGTGAGGATGCCCTCGGTGACCACCTCGATGCGCGTGGCCGCCGAGACCCTGTTCTCGAAGCGGATGCGGTAGCCGACCGTCTGCCCGACGTCCTCGCCGAGCTGGCGCGCCATGAACTGCGCGGCGCTGCGCGCGGCCACCCGACGCGGCTCCAACATCACGATCCTGCGGCCTTCGAGCCACGGCGCATCGAGCAGCGCCAGCGGCACCTGGGTGGTCTTGCCGGCACCGGGCGGGGCTTCCAGCACCAGCCGCGGATGCGTGGCCAGGCTGTCGGCGATGGCCGGCAGCAACGGGGAGATCGGGAAGTCGGCGCGATTCATGCGCGGCAAGGATACGGACAATGCCTTGCGGTGCCGATGCGATGGCCTTCCGGCCGCGCCACCGGCCGGGGAGCGCATGCCGGATGTGGCACCACGACCTCTCTGCACAAGTTCGTCTGCATCGTTCCCGGCGACGTGCGTGCCGGGAACGCCTTGTCGGCGACGGTTCAGCCGGGATGCGCCTCGGCCCAGCGGGCGTTCTGGGTGCGCCCGCCGTAGCCGTAACTGTCGCCATCGACGGCGTGTACGTGCACGTAGCATTCCGGGTGCAGCGGGCCGAGCAGGGCTGCCATGCCGTCGTAGGCGGCCTTCACGAAAGCGGCGGTCTCGGGCTTGGTGTTGGTACCGGCGGTGATGCGGATCTCCAGCCAGAAGGCCGAAAGCCCGGTGCGCGCCAGTGGTTCGCCGGCTACGAACCAGCTGTCCGGATCGGCCGTCTCGACCAGCGCCGCGGTGACGCCGGGATCCTTGCCCAAAAGGTCGGCGGCGAGCCGCGCGGCCAGTTCGGCGATCGGACGGCGCAGGTCCGGATGCGGCACCGGAGTCGTGTAGCGGATGTTGATCATGGGCATGCCGGCAATTCCTTCGCGGGTAGGAGACGGCAGCATGGGTTCCGGCGTTGAATAACGGAACTGGATCAATCCCTATATCTACGATTGGGTTTTGCTATGCTCGATCTCGAATCAGTCCGCCTGTTCGTGCTGGTCGCCGAACACCTGAACCTGACCCGTGCCGCCGAAGCGGCCGGCACCGTGCAGCCGGTGGTGAGCCAGCGGCTGAAGACGCTTGAAGCGACGCTGGGACGCCGGTTGCTCGACCGCACGCCGCGCTTCGTGCGTCTGACCGATGCCGGCACCGCGTTTCTGATGCATGCACGGCAACTGCTGGCCGCGCACGACGCCGCCCTGGCATCGGAGGATGGCCCCGGCATGCACGTCATGCTTGGCGTAAGCGACCATGTGCTCGGGACCGCGTTCGCCACCGTGTTGCGCCGCTTGCGTGCGGCGCTGCCGGCCCATGCCATCTTCTCCATGCGACTGGGGGTATCGCAGCAGATCCGCGCCCTGTACGACGCCGGCGACATCGACCTGGCGCTGGTACGCCGCGAAGGCGGCGGCCAGGACGGCGAGGTGCTGGGCGAAGATCCGCTGGCCTGGCGCGCACCGGCGACATGGTCGCCATCGCCGGGGCCACTGCCGCTGGCGCTGCTGCCACCCCCCTGTGGCGTGCGGGAGGTGGCGTTGAAGACACTGGAGCGCGCCGGACTGCCGTGGCGCGAGGCCTTCGTCGGTGGCAGTTGCCTCGCGTTGAGGGCCGCGGTCGATGCCGGCATCGGCGTGGCGCCGCTGGGCCGGCTGGCCGGCGGCGACCTGCCCGATCGCGGCACGGCCCTGGGCCTGCCGCCGCTACCCAGCTCCCGGATCGTGCTGCTGGCACGCCCGGCTGCGCCGCATCTGGCTGCGGCAGCAAGAAGCGTGGCCGCGAGCGTGCGCGATGGCTTGCGGGCCTGACAGCGGCGGGCAGCGATCACTCGGGCGCCGACAGCGCCTTCAGCAGGTCGGCATCGAAGCGCTGTGGATCCTGCACCTGCGGCGAATGGCCCAGGTCGGGATACTCCACCAGGGTGGCGTGCGGGATCGCCCGGGCCGCGCGTCGGCCCAGCTCGACGTAGTTGCCCAGCGCCGGGCGGACCTGCGCCGGGGCGTAGCCCTTGCCGATGGCGGTCTTGTCGTGGCCGCCGATGAACAAGGTGGTGCGCGGCTGCAGCCGCGGCAGTTCGTACACCACCGGCTGGTTGTAGAGCATGTCGTAGGTCAGCGCCTGGTTCCAGGCCACGCGTTCCTTGCCCGGGCCGAGGTACATGCCGGCCTGCATCCGCGCCCAGCGCTCGAAGCGCGGTTCCCAGGCCCCGGCGTAGTACACGTCCATCTGGTAGCGCTTGATGCTGTCATAGTCGGTCTTCAGCTCGCCGGCGTACCACTGCTCCACGCTGACGTAGGGCACGCCGGCCACGCGCCAGTCCTCCAGGCCGAGCGGGCCGATCAGCGCCAGGCGGTCGATGTCCTGCGGCCAGGTCAGCGCGTAGCGGATGGCGAGCATGCCGCCCATCGAGTGGCCGACCAGGTCGAACCGGGCGATGCCCAGCGACTGCAGCAGGGCGCGGGTGTTGGCCGCCAGCCCGGCCACCGTGTACTGGTACTCGGCCGGTTTGGTGGACTTGCAGAAGCCGAGCTGGTCCGGCGCGATCACCCGCCAGCCGGCGGCGCTCAGCGCCTTGATGGTGTCCTCCCAGGTCGCGGCGCAGAAGTTCTTGCCGTGCAGCAGCACCGCGGTGCGGCCGTTGGCCGGGCCGGTCGGCGCCACGTCGAGGTAGGCCATCTGCAAATGCTGCTGCTGCGAGGTGAACTCGTACCGGTGCACCGGCCACGGGTAGTCGAAGCCTTCCAGCTGCGGGCCGTAGGCCGGCCCGTTGTCGGCGGCACAGGCCAGCACGGGCAGGGCCGCGGCCAGCAGCAAGGCCACCGGCAGGCGCAATCGGGCCATGGGCATTCGTCTCCTTCGACGTGGCAGGGAAGGGACACTCTACAATCCCCCGCTTTTACGACGGCCGCGCGCTCCCCATGGACCTGATCGACATCGGCGCCAACCTCACCCACGACAGCTTCGACCGCGACCGCGACGCCGTGCTGGCGCGCGCCCGTGCGGCCGGGGTCGCGCGCATGGTGGTCACCGGCGCCAGCCGCGCCGACAACCCGAAGGCGCTGGCCCTGGCGCAGGCGCATCCCGGCGTGCTGTGGGCCACCGCCGGCGTGCATCCGCACCACGCCGCCGAGTACACCGACGAATGCGATGCCGAGCTGCGCGCGCTGCATGCCCACGCCGAAGTGGTGGCGGTGGGCGAATGCGGGCTGGACTACTTCCGCGATCTCTCCCCGCGCCCGGCGCAGCACAAGGCCTTCGAGCGCCAGCTGCAGATCGCCGCCGACCTCGTCGCGGCCGGCACGCCAAAGCCGCTGTTCCTGCACCAGCGCGACGCCCATGCCGATTTCATGGCGATGCTGAAGAACTTCGACGGCAGGCTCGGCGCGGTGGTGGTGCACTGCTTCACCGGCAGCCGCGAGGAGCTGTTCGACTGCCTCGACCGGGACTGGCACATCGGCATCACCGGCTGGCTGTGCGACGAGCGCCGCGGCGCGCACCTGCGCGAGCTGGTGCGGCACATCCCCGCCGACCGGCTGATGATCGAGACCGACGCGCCCTACCTGCTGCCGCGCACGCTCAGGCCGATGCCGAAGGACCGCCGCAACGAGCCGGCGTTCCTCGCCCACCTCGCCGCGGAAGTGGCGCGCGACCGCGGCGAGGACGTCGAGGCGACGGCGCGCGCGACCACGGCGACGGCGCAGCGCTTCTTCGGCCTGCCGGGTTGAGCGACGCCGGCACGGTGCCCGTTCCCGGTGCCAAGGTGTCGGGGGCGTGGCCCCGACCTACCATCGTGCGATGCCGCTTGGGGGGGGCGTAGGTCGGCCCCACGCGGCCGACGCGCGATGGCAGGTGCCGCGCGATGGCAGGGACGACGCGCGCGACCGGGGCGCAGGGGATCGCCGTGACCGTCGGCCTATGGACGCGCACGCCGGCATTGCCGACCATCGCCGTCGCAGGCCCCCGCCTGCCGCCTCCAGGGAACCCGTCCATGTTCAAGTCCGCATCGCTCCTCGTCCTGCTCGGGGCCGGCCTGCTCGCCGCGCCTGCCCAGGCGCGCCCGTCCGCGTCCGCCACGCATCCGGGCGTGGAGGTGGTACTGGATGCCGCCGCGTCGGCGCAGGCCGGTGGACGCCTGCTGGTGTTCGCCATCGATGCCCAGGCCGCGCGCGCGCAGGCCAAGGACGGCAAGGTCGAGGCGGTGGACACCAGCCCGTTCCGACCCACCCAGACCACGGTGGTCGCGCGCGAGGTGCAGCGCCTGCGGCCGGGCGTGGCGGTGACGCTGGACGACAGCGACCTGGCGTTCCCGGCGCCGCTGTCGCAGCTGCCGCCGGGCGACTACCTGATGCAGGCGGTGCTGGACGTCGACCACGACTACAACTACGGCGGCCGCGGCGCGGGCGATCTGGTCAGCGACGTGGTATCGGTGCACCTGCCCAGCACCGTGCCGCCGCGGCTGCAGCTGGCCCGCACGCTGCCGGGGCGCGGCGACCCCTGGACCGCGGTCGCCGGGCGGCTGCCGCCGGCGCTGCAGCCGCACCTGGGGCAGGCACGCGCGCACATCGAGCCGATCGACTTCACCAGCCCGGCGCTGTCGGCCTTCCGCGGCGAGCCTGTGCCGATGCGTGGCTGGGTGGTGCTGCCGCCCGGCTACGAGCGCGGCAGCCAGCGCTATCCCACCGTCTACTTCACTCACGGCTTCGGCGGCCGGCTGGACTACCTGCTGGCCAACGCCGCCACGTTCTACGCCGGCATGGCCGAGGGCCAGTTCCCGCCGATGATCTGGGTGCTGCTGGACCAGTCCGGCCCCACCGGCACCCACGAGTTCGCCGACTCGGTCAACAACGGCCCCTGGGGCCAGGCGCTGACCGCCGAGCTGATCCCGGCGCTGGAGGCGCGCTACCGCATGGACGCGCGGCCGTCCGGGCGCCTGCTCACCGGCCATTCCTCCGGCGGTTGGGCCACGTTGTGGCTGCAGGTGCGCTACCCGGCGGTGTTCGGCGGCACCTGGTCCACCGCGCCGGACTCCAGCGATTTCCACGACTTCACCGGTGCCGACCTCTACGCCGCGCACGCCAACGTCTACCACCGTGCCGACGGCAGCGTGCTGCCGCTGGTGCGCAACGACGGCAAGGTGATCGCCACGTTCCAGCAGTTCGCGCAGCTGGAGCGGGTGCTGGGCGCGTACGGCGGGCAGATGGCCTCGTTCGAATGGGTGTTCTCGCCGCGCGGCGCCGATGGCCGGCCGCTGCCGATGTTCGACCGCGACAGCGGCGACGTGGACCCGGCGGTGGTGGCGTACTGGCGCGAGCACTACGACATCGCCCACCGCATCGAACGCGACTGGCCGGCGCTCAAGCCCGACCTGGACGGCAAGATCCACGTGATCGTCGGCACCGCCGACACCTTCTACCTGGACGGCGCCGCGCACCGGCTGCAGGCGGTGCTGGACGGCCTTGGCGCGCGCTCGGACTTCCGCTTCCCGGAAGGGCGCACCCACTTCGACCTGCTCACCGTCGGCGAGGACCGCCAGGGCGTGCTCAAGCAGATCGCACGGGAGATGTACGCCGTGGCACGGCCGGGAACGGATGCGCCGGCACCGGCCGCCGGTCGCTGATCGACCGGCCACGATCGGTCACGTCAGGTGCGGGCAGCTGGTGGGTCGGTAAGGGAGTGGGAGTGACTCCGGCCGCGGTCGGCGCCGCACCCCGGCTGCAGGCGGCGGACGGCCTCGGCGCGCACTCGGATTTCCGCTTCCCGGAAGGGCGCACCATTTCGACCAGCTCGCGGTCGGCAAGAACCACCCGCGCGTGCCCAAGCGGATCGCCCGGGAGATGTACGCCGTGGCGCGGCCGGGAACAGATGCGCCGGTACCGGCCGCCGGTCGCTGATCGACCGACCACGATCGGTCACGTCAGGTGCGGGCAACTGGCGGGGCGGTAAGGGAGTGACTTCGGCCGCAGTCGGCGCCGCGGATCGGTTGCAGGCGGTGCTGGACGGCCTCGGCGTGCGCTCGGATTTCCGCTTCCCGGAAGGCGCACCCACTTCGACCAGCTCACCGTCGGCGAGGACCGCCCGGGCGTGCCCAAGCGGATCGCCCGGGAGATGTACGCCGTGGCGCGGCCGGGAACGGATGCGCCGGCACCGGCCGCCGGTCGCTGATCGACCGGCCATGATCGGTCACGTCAGGTGGGAGCGAATGGCGGGTAGGTAAGGGAGGAGTGGCTCCGGCCGTGGCCGGCGCCGCACCCCGGCTGCAGGCGGCGGACGGCCTTGGCGCGCACTCGGATTTCCGCTTCCCGGAAGGGCGCACCCACTTCGACCTGCTCACCGTCGGCGAGGACCACCCGGGAGTGCTCAAGCGGATGCGCCGATACCGCCAGTCGGCCGGCGATCCCCCTTCAGCTGCCGCGATAGGTCGAGTAGCCGTACGGCGAAAGCAGCAGCGGCACGTGGTAGTGGCCCTCGTCGGCCAGGCCGAAGTCGATGACCACCACGTCGAGGAACGGCGGCTCGGCCAGCGGCGTGCCCAGCCGGCGGAAGTGGTCGGCCACGGCGAATTCCAGCCGGTAGCGGCCGGCATGCAGTTGCAGCATGCGCAGCGGCGGGCAGCGGCCGTCGTCGTCGGTGGCCCCGCTCCACAGCGGCAGGCCGGCGTGCAGCAGGCGCACGGCGACGCCGGCGGCGGGACCGCCGCGGCTGGTGTCGAGCACGTGGGTGGACAGGGTGGTCATGCGGCGGATTCCCGGGGATCGTCGGCCGGTGCTGGGCACTGGCCGGTGAACTCGGCCACATCGTAGGCCAGGAAGTCCTCCACCACCGCGTCGTGGTCGTCGGCGAACAGCTGGTCGGCGACCGCGCGCGCCAGTTTCGGCAGGGCGTACTTCAGGCCCGATAGCGCGGCCGCGGACAGGCCGTGGTTGAGCAGGGCCGAATAGTTGAATGCGAACAGGCCGTGCAGCGGCGCGGCGTCGGCCGCCGTCCTCGGCAGCAGCTCGAAGCCGGGGCCGAGGTAGGGATGGGCGTCGAGCAGCGGGTTGGCGACGGCGGCCGGCGGGGTGTAGCGGTCGCGCCAGCGCGCGATGGCCGGCGCCACGTCGGCCAGTTCCGGGCGCAGGTCCGGGTCAGTGACCAGGCCGGTGGCGATGGCGAGGAAATCGAACGCGTGCTCGCCCTGCGGCGTGGTCACGACGGCGCGGCCATCGCGCTCGGCCACGTCCAGCCACGGCGCGCCCAGGTGCAGGCGGAAACCGGGCAGCGCGGTGGCACGGGCGAAGGTGTCGTTGGTGGGCGGCTGGTTGCGCTCGAAGAAACTGGCCATCAGCCGGTACTTGTCAGCATCGGGCAGGGCCGGGAAGCGGGCGATGATGCCGGCCTGCTCCATGTGGCGGATGGGGTTGATGCGCGGCAATTCGCGCCGGCGCACGAACACGTGCGCCTCGGCCACGCCGGCATGCAGCGCGTACTGGGCGTTGTCGAAGGCCGAGGCGCCGCCGCCGAGGATGCCGATGCGCTTGCCGGCCAGCGCGGCATAGTCGATCGGGCCGGAGGTGTGCGCGTACAGGCGCGCGGGCAGCCGTTCGCGGACGAAGGCCGGCACCGTCCACTGGCCGCCGCCCTGGATGCCGGTGGCGAGCACCACCTTGCGCGCCAGCAGCGTGTCGCCGCCTTGCAGGTGCAGGCGGTGCACGCCGGCGTCGGGCAGCGGCTCGATGCGCAGCAGCCGCGTGCCGTTGCGCACCGGGATGCCGAGCACCTGCCGGTACCAGCGCAGGTAGTCCATCCAGGCGTCGCGCGGGATCTTGTCCAGCGCCTCCCAGCCCTCGGCGCCGTGCTGCGCCTCCCACCAGGCGCGGAAGGTCAGCGACGGCAGCCCCAGGTCGATCGAGGTCAGCTGCTTGGGCGTGCGCAGGGTGACCATGCGCGCATAGGTGACCCACGGGCCTTCCTGCCCTTCGGGGTTCTCGTCGATGACCAGCAGGTCGGACACGCGCTCGCGCATCAGCGCGAACGCCGCGCCCAGGCCGCTCTGGCCGCCGCCGACGATCACCGCATCGAACACGTGGCCGTCGGCGTGCGTGCGCGGCCGCGTCCAGCGTTCGCCGCCGTGGGCGAGGCGCTGCAGGTCGCGGGCAACATCGCGTTCGAGCTGCGCCAGGCTCATGCGCCGGCCTCCAGCGCTTCGAGACGCAGGCGCACGATCTCGCCGATCTGCTCGATCGCGGTGGCGATCTCGGCACTGCGGCCGTTGTCCAACCGCTGCTCCATCGCCGCGAGGATGCCGGCCTTGTCGGTCAGCCGCACGCAGATCACGAACGGGAAGCCGTAGCGGTGGCGGTAGGCGTTGTTGAGCGCGTGGAAGCGCGCGTATTCGTCCGGGGTGAGCCGGTCCAGGCCGGCGCTGGCCTGCTCGGCGGCCGAAGCCGCGGTCAGCGTGCCGTCGATGGCGGCCTTGCCGGCCAGTTCCGGGTGGGCACGGATCAGCGCCACCTTCTCTTCCGGCGTGGCCGCGTGCAGCGGCGCCATCAGCCCGGCGAGCAGGTCGTCGAACGGGCGCCGTTTCGCCGCGCGCTCTACCACCCACGGCGAATGCTCGAACAGCGTGCGGTAGCGGGCGACGAAGTCCGCATCGCTCAAGGCGTTCCAGTCGGCGACGGCGGTGTTCATGCGTGCGTGCCCTCCAGCGAGACGTGCGCGGACACCACTTTCCAGCCATCGGCAAAGCGCACCCAGCTCTGGCTCTGGCGGCCGCGGCGCTCGCTGCCGGCGCGGAAGAATTCGGCGTTGGCGGTGGCGAAGTCGTCGCCGTAGGTCGCGATCTCCACCCGCGCCAGCCGCCGTTGCGGCGAGCCGCCGCGGCCGTTGCGGAACGCGCGGATTTCGTCGATGCCGTACAGCACCTCGCCGACGCCGTAGCGCACGGTGCCCGGCGCGGGGTGGAACAGCGCATCCATCGCGGGCAGGTCGTCGGCCATCAGCGCGCGTTCGTATTCGTCGAACGCGGCGCGCACCTGGGCGACGACGGCGGGATCGTTGACCTTCATGCGCCGGCTCCGGCGAACGGATGTTCGCGCCGCCAGTGCTCGGCGATGTCGATGCGCCGGGCGATCCAGGCATCGCCGCTGGCGAGCACGTGGTCGAGGAAGCGCGCCACCGCGCGCGCCCGGCCCGGGCGCCCGGCGATGCGCCCGTGCAGGCCCACCGACATCATCCGCCCGCCTTCCTCGCGCAGCTGCTCGAAGGTGTCGCGCAGGTAGCGGAAGAATTCCTCGCCCTCGGAAAAGCCGTTGTAGGCGACGATCTTCATGTCGTTGACGTCCAGCGTATACGGCACGATCAGCTGTGCCCTGCCGAAACGGGTGTCGTAGTAGGGCAGGTCGTCGGCATAGGAATCGGCGTCGTAGGTAAAGCCGCCTTCCTGCACCACCAGGCGCGCGGTGTTGGGACTGGTGCGGCCCTGGTACCAGCCCTGCGGGCGCCGGCCGGTCAGCGCGGTGTGCAGTTCGATGGCGCGGGCGATGTGCTCGCGCTCGACCGCTTCGGGCACGTATTGGTAGTCGATCCAGCGGTAGCCGTGGCTGGCGATCTCCCAGCCGGCGGCCAGCATCGCCTCCACCGCGGCCGGGTTGGCCTCCAGCGCCTTGGCCACGCCGAACACCGTCAGCGGCACGCCGCGCTCGGCGAACAGCCGGTGCAGGCGCCAGAAGCCGGCGCGGCTGCCGTACTCGTACAGGCTCTCCATCGCCATCGCGCGCATGCCGGTGTGCGACTGCGCGCCGACCATCTCCGACAGGAACGCCTCCGAGCCCTGGTCGCCGTACAGCACGCTGTTCTCGCCGCCTTCCTCGTAGTTGATCACGAACTGCACGGCGACCCGTGCGCCGCCGGGCCAGCGCGGATCCGGCGGCGTGGCGCCATAGCCGACGAGGTCGCGCTCGCCGCTCATGCCTGCGCTTCCGCATTCCATGCCGCCAGCGCGGCCTCGACGCCGGCGCCGGGCGGGCAGCGGTAGCCTTCCGCGCGCAGCACCGTCTCCAGCGCGCCCAGGGTGATCAGCACCTTGTGCTTGGCGGCGTTGTAGCCCATCGCGCCGATGCGCCAGATCCTGCCCTGCAGCGGGCCGAAGGCGGAGCCGATCTCGATCTCGAAGTCCTCGCGCATGCGCCGGCGCACCGCCTCGCCGTCGATGCCGGCGGGGATGACCACGCCGGTGACGTTGGTCATGCGGGTGGCGTCGTCGCCGAACACCTCCAGCCCCAGCGCGCGCGCGCCGGCGGTCATCGCGCGGCCGGCGGCGCGGTGGCGGGCGTAGCGGTTTTCCAGCCCTTCCTGCAGCACGATGCGCGCGCACTCGCGCGCGCCGTAGAGCATGGTGGTGGCCTCGGTGTGGTGGTTCAGGCGCTTGTCCGACCAGTAGTCCATCACCATGGCCAGGTCGAAGTAGTTGGACAGGATGCGCGGCTCGTCGCCGTCGTCGATGTCGGCGCGGACGATGCCGCGCTCGACGTGGCGGCGGGCGAAGATGCGTTCGGCGGCGGCCTCGGACACGGTGACCGGCGCCGAGCCGGACGGCCCGCCCAGGCACTTCTGCAGGCCGCCGGTGACCACGTCCACGTCCCAGCGATCGCTTGCGATCTCCATGCCGCCGATGGTGGCGGTGGCGTCCACGTAGGACAGCGCGCCGTACCGGCGGCAGATCGCGCCGAAGCCGTCCAGCGGCTGGGCCATGGTGGTGGAGGTGTCGCCGTGGATGGTGGCCACCAGCTTCGGCTGCACGCGGGCGACGGCGGCCTCGATCTCGTCCAGCGGCACGGTCTTGCCCCACGGCGCCTCGACCGTCTCGATCCTGGCGCCGATGCGGCCGAGGATCTCGGTCAGCAGCAGGCCGAAGCGGCCGAAGTTGACCACCAGCACGGTGTCACCCGGCGCGACCAACGACACCAGCGCGGCCTCGATGCCGGCGCGTGCGGTGCCGTCCACCAGGAAGGTCCACTGGTTCCGCGTGCCGAAGATCGGCCGGTACAGGGCCATGACCTCGTTCATGTACGCGGTCATTTCCGGGTCGAACTGGCCCAGCAGGTCGGCGGACATGGCGCGCAATACGCGCGGGTGGGCGTTGACCGGCCCGGGGCCCATCAGCAGGCGCTGCGGGGGATCGATCTCGGCGAAGAACTCAGTTGCCACGGGTTGCTCCCAATCGTTCGATGAAATCCAGCATGGCCGCCACGGCCACGCCGGCGTCGGCCGCGCTGGCGCGCTCGGCCGGGTTGTGCGAGATGCCGCCGTCGCAGCGCACGAACAGCATGGCGGTCGGGCACAGCGCCGCCATCACCATCGCGTCGTGGCCGGCGCCGGAGACCAGCCGGCGCGGGGCGACGCCCTGCGCGGCGACCGCCTGTTCCAGCAGTTTCGTCAGCGCCGGGTCGCAGGGGCTGGCGGCCAGGTCCTGCACCTGGTCGGCGGCGATCGCCACCTCGCGTTCGCCGGCGATGCGGCGGAAGCGGCGCAGGATCTCGCCGGCGCCGGCATCGCGCAGGTCGTCGCGGCCGGCGCGCACGTCCAGCGAGAACTCGACCCGGCCGGGGATCACGTTGGTCGCCCCGGGCCGCACCTGCAGGCGCCCGACCGTGGCCACCAGGTCCGAGCCGGCCTCGCGCGCCACCGCCTCGGCCGCCAGCACGCACTCGGCGGCGGCGGCCAGGGCGTCGTGGCGCAGCGGCATCGGGCAGGTGCCGGCATGGCCGGCCTGGCCGCTCACGGTCACGTTGAAACGCAGCTGCGCGGCGATGCCGGTGACGATGCCGAGCGGCAGGCCCTCGGCCTCCAGCACCGGGCCCTGCTCGATGTGCGCCTCCAGGTAACCGACTACGCCGGCCGCCGCGCGCGCGGCCTCGCCGATGCGCGCCGCATCCAGTCCCCAGGCGGCCAGGGCGTCGGCCACGGCCACGCCGGCACCGTCGGCCACGCCGGCGAGATCGGCCGGATCGAGCGCGCCGGCGACCGCGCGGCTGGTGAACATCGAGGCCGGGAAGCGCGAGCCTTCCTCGTCGCCGAAGGCGATCACCTCGATCGCGAACGGCAGCCGCCGCCCGGCGGCGTGCAGCGCGGCCACGCACTCGATGCCCAGCATCACCCCGAGCGGGCCGTCGTAGCGGCCCGCATCGCGCACGCTGTCGATATGGCTGCCGATCAGCAGCGCCGGCGCTCCGGGTGCGTCGGCTTCGTAGCGGCCGACCAGGTTGGAGGCCGCGTCGATGCGGACCGCCATGCCGGCCTGGCGCATCCAGTCGGCCACCGCCTGCTGCGCGGCACGGTGGGCGGGCGAGAGCCAGGCGCGGTACAGGCCGGTCTCGCTGTCGCTGTAGGGCGCCGCGCCGAGGGCATCGCAGCGGGCGATGGCGCGCTGGCCGGGGGCACTGGCGGAAGGAGAGGCGGAGGCGGGCAGGGCGATGACGGCGTTTCCGGAGGGCGGCCGCTGCGGGCCGCCGTGCTGGGACTATACGAACGGGCTTCCGTCGCCTTCAAAAGTTTTTTTCTCACATTCTCGTTGCAAAAAACGCAATGGCATGCGGAGCCGTGCCCGCGGCGGGGAACCCCGGCCGCCCCGGCATGGAGGCGCTGGAAGAGGGAATTGTCGGAAGCGATCGGGACCGGCGGCTCTGCCGAGCGTTCGTCCGGCTGCGCCGAGGCCCGGCGGCCGGCCCGGTGCACGCCGTGCGGGGATCCCGCGCGGCCGCATGCCGCGAGCGCCTGCGGACCAGCCATCCCGGCCCATCGAGCCGATCACGGTACGGACCGATCACGGTACGTACGTTGGTCTGCACCCGCGCGACCGTGGCGATCTCGATGTCGGCGGCCGCGGAGGCGGCCTTGGCCGCGTCGGGCACCTGGAAGCCCCCGCCACGCGCCATCGCGGAGGGCATGAGCACGGCCACGGGCGTGAGTCCCGGGCCGCCGGGTCAGGGGGCCGGCACCAGGGCCCGGCGCAGCAGGGCCAGGACACGCGCCCGGTCCACGTCCAGGCAGACGCCGGCGTTGGCGCGGCCCGGTGCGGGCCGGGTCATGCCGTCGTCGGCCACCGCGACGTGCATCGGTACCGGCGTGCACACTCCGGGGTCGAGCAGGCGCGCCACCGGCACCACGTCGAACAGCGTGGGCACCGTGCCCCACGGGCTGCGCGCGGCCCATAGCGGGTACAGCTGGGACAGCGGCCGCGCCCAGGGCGTGGCGGCCGCGAACACGGCCGCCTGCAGGTCGGCCGGCAGCGCCACTTCGGTGGCGTCCAGCGGCAGCATCTCCACCGCCACGCCGGAGGCGAGCAGGCGGCGCAGGGCCGCCGGGGCGAGCTTGACGTTGTATTCGGCGCCGGGCGTCTCGGAATTCGTGCCGGCCTGGTCGCCGTAGCCGCGCCGGATCGAGCCGCCCATCAGCACCACCTTGCGCAGCCGCGCGAACGTGGCCGGATCGCGCTGCAGGGCCGCATCGACCGTGGTCAGCGGCCCGAGCGCGAGCAGCACGATGTGCCGTGCGGGGGCGGCGCGCAGCGTGTCGAGCAGCGCGGCGACCGCATCGGGGGATGCGCGGGTTTCCGTCGCGGCCCATTCGCCCTGGGTGACAGGGGAATCGTCGCCGGGACCGGCGGGGCCGGCGGCGACGGGCAGGTCGGGGCGGCCGCCCGCATCGAGGAAGCGGCGCAGCAGCCGTGCGCGCAGCGCGGTGTCGCCCTGGCTGGCGGTGAACAGCACCGGCTCCAGGCCGGGCGAGGCCAGCACCAGGGCGATGGCGAAGGCATCGTCGATATCGCTGCCGAAGTCGGTGTCCACGATCACCGCCTGCGGCGCATGTGACGCAGGCGGTGCCTGTGGCGCGGCCACGGCGGTGCCGCCGGCCAGGAGCAGGGCCGCGCAGAGGCGGGGCAGCAGGCTTGCGGGTCGGATCATGGGCGGCGGGCACGCGGGGGCGGGGAACGCCATTGTGCCCGGCGCCGGGTCGCCACGACGCCCCGCGCCGCCGGCTCCGGCCGGACGGCGCGGCGATGCGGGACTAGCAGACGCGCAGTTCCGGATCCTGGCCCAGCCCCAGGCCGCGGGTGTCCAGCGCCATGCGCGGCGAACGCGGCGGCGGCGGCGGCAGCGGGCCGGTCTTGCCGGCCATCACCTGGGTGAAGGCCTCGCGGAAGCGCGCCATCTCGGCCTCGGTGCCGACGCTGATGCGCGGCCAGTTCTCGAAGCCGGGCCAGGTGCGGCCGACCATCACGCCCCAGGTGGCCATCGCGCTCTGGAACGCCTTGCCGTCGCGGCCGATGTCGACCATGAAGCAGTTGCTCTCCGACTTGGTGCAGGTATAGCCCTGGCCTTCCAGCCAGGCGACGGTGCGGCGGCGCGCATCGCCGAGCATGCGGCGCCGGCCCGGCACCAGCTCGGGATCGCGCAGGCTGGCGGTACCGGCGACGAGGGTGGTCATCGCCACCGAGCCGTTGCTGTTGAGGTCGATCTTCTTGAGCGTGTCCGGGTGGGCGACCGCGTAGCCCAGGCGCAGGCCGGCCATGCCGTAGAGCTTGGAGAAGGTACGCAGCACGATCACGTCCGGGCGCGACACGGCCAGGTCGATCGCGGTCTGGGCGTTGTCGGACAAATGGATGTAGGCCTCGTCGACCAGCAGGATGCTGCCCTTGGGCTTGTGCTCGGCGGCGAATTCCAGGTCGGCGTGGGTGGTGATCGCGCCGGTGGGGTTGTTCGGGTTGCAGATGTAGACCAGGCCGGCCTTGGGGTCGGCCGCGCACATGGCCTGCACGTCGTGCGAGTAGTCGGCGCGCTGCGGCACCTTGATCACCTTGGCCTTCATGCGCATGCCGGCGGTACGCCAGGCCTGCTCGTAGGTCGGGTCGGCGGTGACCAGCGAGCGCTCCGGCGAGACGTAGGTGGTCACCGCCAGGTCCAGCGGGCCGCTCGAGCCGGGATAGACGCTGATGTACTCCGCCGGGATCTTCAGCGAATCGGCCAGGGTGGTCTGGAACTCGCGCGACTCGGCCATCGCGTAGCTGCCGCCGGAGGGTGCGGCCTCCACCATCTTGAGCAGCGCCGCCTGGCAGGGACCGATGGACAGCGTGTTGGAGCCCAGGTTGATGACGCTGGGCTGCTCGTAGGCCGGGGTCGTGGTGGCCGGGGCGGCCTGTGCCAGCACCTGCCGCGGCAGCACCTGCAGGCCGGACCCGACCAGGCCGGCCACGTAGACGGAGCTCTTCAGGAAACCTCTGCGTGAAGCCGTGCTGCTCATGCGTATCTCTCCTAAGCCTGGGGCGTTGTAAGGGGCCAGCCTGCGCTGCCGGGGCAGCGGGCCGTGCGCTTGCGCGTGCGCCGGGGGCGGAGCACGCGGCCGGGCGCGCGTCCCGCGATGCCGTCGTGGCCCACCCTATCGCCCCGGACGGAGGGCCTCGCAGCTGTCGCGGGTAGGCCGCCGTCGGCCGGGTAGGTGGCGCCGGGCTCCGCGAGCGCCGGCACGTCCCGGAGGCGGCGCGGGCGGGCCCGCCACGCCGGTTGGCTAGGGATGCGTGGGCCCGGGCGCCGGGGCGGCCGCCGTGGCCGGGGTGGCCGCGCCGGTGCCGGCCAGGCCGGCGCGCGCGCAGGCGGGGGCGTCGCTGACCAGCCAGTCCAGCGGGTGGCCGGCAAGGAAGCGGGCATAGGCGGCGCAGCCTTCGCCTGCGGCGACCGCGTCCAGCGCGGTGCCGCTGCGCAGCGGCAACGCGTCGCTGATGACCGGGATGCCGCTGGCCGCCGCGGCCCGGAACAGCGCCGGGGCGGCGTCCTGCGGCAGGTACAGCGCCAGCGGCCGGCCGGCGGCCAGGCGTCGGTAGCGGTCCAGGTCGGCTTCGTCCTTCACCAGCACCGAGACGCGGGCGCCGCCGCCGTGGTCCAGCGCCCGGCGCGCGCTGTCCGGATCGAAGGTCAGCAGGATCGCGCGCGCCAGCAGGCGGTGGCGCCGCAGCAGCGGGCGCAGCCGCGCGGGGTCGATGTCCTTGAAGTCCAGCAGCAAGGTCACCCCCGGCGTGGCGCCGGCCCAGCGCGCGACCTGCTGGAAGCGCGGCAGCGGTTCGCCGTCGGACTCCCCGGCGGCACCGCGCAGGGCCAGCCGCGCCAGCGCCGCATCGCGCTGTCCGGCGATGGCGCCGTGGCCGGTGGTGGTGCGTTCCAGGGTGGGATCGTGCAGCAGCCACAGCGTGCCGTCGCGGCTTTGCCGCAGGTCCAGCTCGATGGCGAAGCCGGCCGCGGCGGTGGCGCGCATCTGCCGCAGGCTGTTCTCGGCCTGGTCCGGTGCCAGCCGCCCGCGGTGCGCCACCACCTCGATCGCATCGGCCGGCAGTGCCGGAGCCAGCAGGAGCAGCAGCAGGGCCGCCCGTCCGCAGGGGCTCATGGCCCGGCCTGCGCCGGCACGCCGTCGCGCCAGTGCGGCCAGTCGGCAAGGATCGCCTGCGCCAGCGCGTCGGCGACGCGGTAGGCGTTGGTGGTGGCCGGCACGAAGCCGCCGGACTTGGCATGCAGCGATTCGGCCACGTCCTCGCCGGGCGCCTCGCGGTCGAAGTTGGAACCGGCCCGCAGCACCGCCACGCGGCGCAGGTCCACGCGCCCGGCCGCGGCGCCGCGCGCGAGCGCGGCCAGGGTGGCGTTGTCCTCCATCTGTGTGGTGCACACCCGCGCCTGGCCGTCGCTGACGACCGCCACCTGCGTGGCCAGGGCCGCGGCCAGCGCGGAGCCGTGCCAATAGGTGTCCGAGGACAGCGTGTCGCAGATGCCCACCTGCGGCGGCGCGTTCGCCGGGGCCGCGGGATAGCGGGCGCGGTACCGGCGCGCGGCTTCGCCGTCGAGCAGGGCGACGCCGCGGGTCAGCGCGTAGGCGCGCTGCAGCAGGGCCTCGTCGAGCCGGTACAGTTCGGTGCCCGTGCGCCAGCCCTTCTCGCCGGGACGCGATGCGCCCAGCGCGAGGATGCCGGAGGGCCAGTCCCGCGGCGCCTGGCGCGGGTCGAGCGCGTAGGTCAGGCCGCCATCGACGACGTAGCGCGCCCAGTGCACCGAGCCCAGCGTGCCGAAGGCCGGATCGACGCCGCCGATGCCGGCGACGATCACGTAGCTGCGGCGCAGGTCGAGTTCCGCGGACAGCACCAGCGCCGCGGTCGTGCTGGCGGCGTTGGCGTAGCCCATGTCGGTGGTGGCCATGCACAGGGTCGCATCCGGGGTGCAGTGCAGTACTGGATAGCGCGGCGCCAGCCCGGGCAGCCTCACCTCGCGCACCAGTTTGGGATGCGCCGCCCCGGCCGGTTCCAGCCAGGGTTTGGCCTCGCCGTCGAACATGGTGATCACCAGCACCCGCGGGGCGAGCGGCCCGGGTTGGGCGAGGACCGGGCCCGGCACGCCGCAGATCAGCAGCAGGAACAGGCGCCAGGCAAGATGCAGGGAAGGCAGCGGGCGATGACTCGTTGCGCAGGGGCGGGTCTTCATGGCGATGGATTCGTCTGCCTCAGGCCATCGAACAGGTGGCCCATCATTGGGGCGTCGTCGCAACGTGGGAAAGGTGCTGGAACATCTCCGCGACGAACACCTTCACCCGCCCCGGCGCCGGCATCGGCGCGGGGCGCGTCCGGCAGCCGGTGGCCGCGGCGGCCACGAAGGGGGCGAGGACGGAGGAAAGGAACGGTTTCCCCGGCATCGGCGTCATCTCACCAGCCCGCCACGATGCCGTCCGAGCGCGGGTCGGCCGCTCCTTCGAGGGTGCCGTCGGCGTGGCGCACCAGCGCGCCGGCGTGGCCCATCACCGAGGTGAAGGCGGGCATCAGCTCGACCGCATGGCCGGCCGCGCGCAGCGCCTGCACCACCGCCGGGTCGAAGCGGTCCTCGAGCTTGAGCGAGGTGCTGTCCTCGCCCCAGGTGCGGCCGAGCAGCCAGCGCGGCGCGGTGACCGCCTGCTGCAGCGGTACGCCGTAGCGGGCGTAGCGGCTGAAGATCGCGGCCTGGGTCTGCGGCTGGCCTTCCCCGCCCATGGTCCCGTAGCTCATGACCCGGCCGTCGTCGAACACCGCCAGCGCCGGGTTGAGGGTGTGGAACGGCTTGCGGCCGGGCTTGAGCGCGTTCCAGCCGTAGCGGGCGAGGCGGAAGCTGCAGCCGCGGTTCTGCCAGGTGATGCCGGTGCGCGGCAGCACCAGCCCGCATCCGAACTCGAAGTAGGTCGACTGGATGCAGCTCACCATGCGGCCGGCGCCGTCGACGGCGCCGAACCAGCAGGTATCGCCGGGCTGCGAGGGCTGCGGCCACGGCAGCGCGCGCGCCGGGTCGATGCGCGCGGCCAGCGCGTCGAGCGCGGCATCGTCGTCGAGCAGCGCCTGCGCGTCGAGGCGCATGTAGGCCGGGTCGCCGACCTCGGCGTCGCGCACTAGGAACGCCTGCTTGGTCGCTTCCACCAGGCCGTGCAGGTGGTCGAAGCCATCGGCCATGTCGGCCTGCAGGCGCTCGAACAGGGCCAGGATCAGCAGGGAGGCCAGCCCCTGGGTCGGCGGGGCGTGGTTGTAGAGGGTGGCCTCGCGCAGGCGCACGTGCAGCGGCACGCTGGCTTCGGCGCGGTGCGCGTGCAGGTCGTCCAGGGCGAGCGGGCTGCCGAGCGCGGCCAGGTCCTCGGCGATGGCCGCGGCCAGCTCGCCGCGATAGAGATCGTCCAGGCCGGCGTCGGCCAGGCGCTGCAGGGTGTCGGCCAGCCGCGGCTGGCGCAGCGTGTCGCCCTCGCGCAGCGGCCGGCCTTCGGGCTCGAAGATCGCCGCATAGGCGCCGGGCTGCACCCGCAGTTCCGGTCCCTTGGCCTGGGCGATCTGCGCGCCGCCGGCGCTGACCGCCACGCCGTCGCGGGCCAGGGCGATGGCGTCCTCCAGCAGGCGCGCCAGCGGCAGCGTGCCGTCGCCGGAGGCCAGCGCCAGTGCCCAGCCGGACACGGTGCCGGCGACGGTGTTGGCCGCGCCCGGGCCGCGCCACGGGATCGCCTCGGCACCGGCGTAGAAGTCGAGCGTGGCAGCGTGCGCGGCACGGCCGCAGGCGTCGATGGCGTGCACGCGGCCGTCCGGCTCGCGGACCAGCCAGAAGCCGTCGCCGCCGATCCCGGTCATGTGCGGATAGACCACCGCCAGCGTGGCGGCCATCGCCACCGTCGCCTCCACCGCGCTGCCGCCTTCGCGCAGCACGTCGCGACCGGCCTGCGCGGCCAGGTGGTGCGGGGCCACCGCCATGCCGCGGCGCGAACGCAGGGTGTGCAGCATCAGGCGGCCCTTCATCAGGCGATCCTCCGCAGGCCGTCGTCGGGCGGGCTGCTGCCGACCAGGCCGTCGCGCTCGAGCCGGGCGGCCAGGGCGAACAGCCGGTCCTCGCGGCCGGGCGCGGCGATCAGCTGCAGGCCCAGCGGCAACCGGCCGGGACGCCATAGCGGCGCCGCCAGCACCGGGCAGCCGGCCAGCCCCAGCGGCTGGGTGAAGATGCCCAGGTTGGCGCGCGCGGACACCGGCTTGCCGTCGATCTCGATGCTGTCCTGGTCGGAGCGCGGGGCCACGCACGGCACCGCCGGGGCCACCAGCACGTCCACCTCGTCCCACAGCCGCGCCATCGCCTGGCGGAACCAGGCGGCGAACTGCTGCACGTCCAGCAGCACCCGTGCGGGCTGCTGCAGTCCGGCGAGCAGGCGGTCGCGTACCGCCGGGTCGAAGCCGGCGGCGTTCTCGCGCAGCGCGGCCAGGTGGCGATGGCCGCCCTCGATGCCGGTCATCACGAACGCGGCCGCGCGCGCGCGCTCGGCCTCGGGCAGTTCGACCAGCCGCGACACGCCCAGGTGCGCGGCCACCGCGTCCAGACCGGCGGCCAGCTCGGCATCGAGGTTGCGCGCGAACCAGCCGCCGAGGCGGGCGATGCGCAGCCGCGCCGGATCGGGCAGCACGCAGGCATCGGCGGCCATCACCCGGTACACGCGCAGCAGGTCGTCCACGCTGGTGGCGAACGGGCCGGCCACGTCGAGCGCGTCGACGAACGGGAACACGCCTTCCAATGGCACCCGCCCGTGGGTCGGGCGCAGGCCGTAGATGCCGCACAGCGCGGCCGGCACGCGGATCGAGCCGTTGGTGTCCGAGCCGAGCGCGAACGGCACCAGGCGCGCGGCCACCGCCGCCGCCGAGCCGCCGGAGGAACCGCCGGCCAGGCGCTGCGGATCGTGCGGGTTGGCGGTGGTGCCGTAGTGCGCGTTGACGGTGGCGAAGCCGTAGGCGAACTCGTCCATGTTGGTGGTGCCGGCGAGCACCGCGCCGGCCTGGCACAGGCGCCGGACCACCGCGGCATCGTGCGCGGCCGGCGCGGCATCGGCGCGCATCGCCGCCCCGGCGGTGGTCGGCAGGCCGGCGACGTCGAACAGGTCCTTGACCGCGAACGGCACGCCGGCCAGCGCGCCGCCGTCGCCGCCAGCGGCAACCGCCGCCTCCACCTGGGCGGCGCCGGCGGCAAGGCGCTCGGGCAGCAGCCGGGTGAAGGCGGCCAGCGCCGGATTGGCGCGTTCGATGCGCACCAGGGTGTCCTGGGCGTTGCGTCCGGCCTGGCCGTCGCCGCGGCGCGCCTGGTGCAGCAGCGTGGCGATGGCGCCGGGGATGGGGGTGACCGCCGCCGGCGGCGCGGGCGAGAACGTCGCCAGCAATCGCGCGTAGCCGTCGAGCAGGGCGGTGTTGCACGCGATGCCGGGCTGGTATTCGGTGGGGATGTGCATGGCTTCGGGGCTTCGCTGTTTGTGTAGGGACGGCGTCGTGGGAGCGGTGTCAGCCGCCTTGCCGATGATGCTTGCCAAGCAAAGGCTTTCGCTCCTTGCGGAGCGAGTTGCCTTGATCAGCGATTCGGCTGCTGTGAAGCGTTGCGTTGCTCGTGCAAGGAAAAGGTAACCAAAAGAAGCGTTTCTCCACAGCCGCGGGCTGGTCAAGCGCGCCCTGCCTTCGCGCCCTGCGCACTACGCGCGCCAGTTTCGCGGATCCGGCAGGCATGTTCGGAAGGAGCTTGACCGCTACGCGGCCAAGTCCAGGGCAGTCGCCTCGCGGCGCCCGCCCGCTCGCCGGGGCGAAGCCGTGCTTCGCCTCTCCCGGCTCGCCCTGCCGTGCCGGAAACGGCGCACATCCGTGTGCGTCGCTCCTGCGGGGCTTTGCCCGCTGGCTCCCGGCTGCGGAAAGGAACCGGGTAGATCAAAAGCCAAAGCGACAGCAACTCTCCCCGACCCGCGAGCACGGCCTTCGGGCGTTCATCGGCCACCAGCCGGTGGCCCGCAAGCGGATCTCCGCCCCCGGCGCTTCGCGCAAGGAAGGGGCGAAGCAACATGCTCACACCACCGGCAGCGGCGCGCCGACCGCCGGTGGCTGTTGGGCGGTCAGGCGCTCGATGAGCAGCGCTTCCAGCGCCGCCACGTCCACCTCGCGCACCACCGTCTGCAGCCGTTCGCCCAGGCCGGGCTGGTAGCCCTCCGACCAGGACACGATGTCGCCGTAGCCGGCATCGAAGCCGGTGTTGACGTCGATGTACAGCGGCTCGCTGGCGGTGGCCAGCCGCGGCTGCAGCCAGATCGCGGTGGCCAGCTCGTCCCACAGCGGGAAACCGGGTTCGCGCCGGCGCAGGGCATGGCCGATCGGGGTGTCGGCCGCACCCATGCGCGCCAGCAGCGCCGGGCTCAGCTCGGTGGCGGTGGACGGGTCCACCGGCACCATCGTCAGCTTGCGCCACGGCGCGCGGAACACGATGCGCGCGGCCTCCGGGTCCCAGCGGATGTTGAACTCGCGCCGCGGCGAGTTGACGAACTCGCGGGCGAACTGCCGCGCCGAGACGCTGTCCAGCCGCCGCTGCGGGTTGAGGCTGCCGCCCATGTACACCAGCTCGCCGACCAGGCCGGCGAAGGCCGGGTCCAGCGACTGCGCCAGTGCCAGGTTGGTCAGCGGGCCGGTGGCGACGATGCTGACCTGGCCGGGGTACTGCCGCACCATGCGCAGCATGAACAGCGCGGCGTGCTCCTCGCGCGGGCGCACCACCGACGGGTTGCCCAGCGCCAGCTCGGGCACCACGTCGTGGGCGTGGTAGCGCGGCGCGCTCTGCACGGTGTCGCCCTCGACCCACTGTTTCGTCCACGCGCCCTTCCACAGCAGCTTGCCGTGCAGGGCCTCCCAGCGCTCGGTGGCGGCCTCGGAGTTGAGCAGCGGGAACACCGGGCCGGGCAGCACCGGCACCTCGGGGCGGCCGGCGATCTCCAGCAGCCGGCAGGTATGCGCCAGCGCCTCGTCGCGCCAGATGTTGCCGCTGACCGCGGAGATGCCCAGCACCTCGACCTCGGGCGATTGCAGCAGCAGCACCTGCGCGGGGGTGAAGCCGTCGATGTCGTCCTCGAGGATGACCTTGCGGCGCGGCGGGAAGGCTTCGGGCGGAATCGTCATGCGCTGGGCGGGATCCAGGGAGGGAGCGGCCCGCCCGGGAGCGGGCCGCGGAAATGGGGGCGCCGCGCGTCGATGCGCGGCGCCGGGCGCGGCGGAAGCGGGCGCTCCCGCCACGATGCCACGGCTACAGGTCGAACGAAGCGCCGAAGGTGACCATGAAGGTGCGGTCCTGCAGCAGCTGCCAGGTCGCCGCGCTGGCGGCCGTGGTCAGGGACGTCGTCGAGGAGTAGTTCAGCGCCTTGCGGTCGCCGAGGTTGAACACGTTGACCTTCAGGTAGGGCTTCTTGAGGCTGCCCAGGTCCTGGAAGTTCCAGCCGCCGTTGAGGTTGAACACCGCGAAGCCGCCGGCGTAGGAGCCGGCCGCGTTGGTGAACGTGCCCCAGATGCCGCTCTGCACGGTGGCGCTCAGGCTGGCCCAGAACGGGCCGTCGGTATAGTTCAGCGCGGCGTAGCCGGCGTGCTTGGGCGTGTTGACCAGGGTGCTGCCGCCGATCAGGTAGGTGCTGGTGCCGAAGGTCAGGTCGTCCTGGATCGTGGCCTTGGTGTAGGCATAGGACGTGTACAGGTTCCAGTTGTCGTTGAACTTGTAGCTGAACTCGCCGTTGACGCCGCGCATGTGCACCGCGCCCAGCGGGAAGTACACGTACTGGCTGGTGACCGCGTCGGTGCCGCTGAACTGCTTGTTCTTGAAGTTGGTGGCGAACACGTCGATCACCGTGCTGACCTTGTCGCCGTAGAAGCGCCAGCCCAGGTCGGCGGTGGTGGCCTGCTCCGGATCGGCATCGCCCGCGCTCACGCTGGTGCCGTGGGCGGCGGCATAGGCGGCGTTGTAGACGTCGTCGATGGCCGCCAGCGCGATCGGCGCGCGGTAGGTCTTGCCGATGCCGAAGTACAGCTGGTTGGCGTCGTCGAGCTGGTACTTGACGCCGGCGCTGGGGGTGAACTTCTTGTAGTCCTTGCCGCCGGAGGCGTAGAACTCGGTGGTCGTGCCCCAGTTCGGCTGGTTCCAGTACCAGCCCTTGCGCGTCACCCAGGTGTAGGCGCCGCCGACGGTGACCGACAGGGCATCGGTCGGCGTCCAGGTGTTGTTGAGGAACACGCGCTTGGTCGGGGTGACCGCGTAGTAGCTGTAGGCGACGTACGGGCTGCCGTTGGTCGTGGGCAGGTAGTAGGCGCTGTTGTGGGCCCACAGGTCGGACATGTTGCCGCCGGCATCCACGCCCAGGCGCGCGTTGAGGCCCTGCTGGCGCGGGCGTTCGTACAGGAAGCCGTACTCCAGGCTGTCGTTCTCGCTGAAGTCCTGCTTGAACTTGACGTGGATGCCCGGGCGGTAGGTGTCGGAGGTGTAGAAGTTGTAGTAGTTGCCCACGCCGGTGCCCGAGCCGGAACCGCCGCCGCCGTAGCCGTAGACGAAGTACGGCACCACCGACAGGTGCAGGCTGTCGGTCAGGGTGAACTCGCCGTCGAGGCTGGCGATCCAGCTGCGGAACGGGTTGGTCTGCAGGCCGCTGTAGGTGTTGGCCGAGGCCGGGTTGTAGAAGCGGTCGTAGCCGAGCTTGTAGTTGCTGGCCTGGGCCTGCGCCTTGGTCAGGGCGCGGTAGTTGTTCTTCATCTCGCGGTTGTACTGCAGCGAGGCGGTGATCGAGTTGCCGTCGTCGATGGTCCACACCGACTTGCCGTCGATCTTGGTCACCTTGGCCTGGCCGGCGCCGCGCCACAGGTCGGTCTGGTTGTTGGAATAGGAGAGCCACGAGCGCACCGGGCCGAGGTCGCCGGTGTTGTAGCGCACGAAGGTGCGCTTGTAGCTGTTGCTGCCGAAGCTCTGGCTGAGGTCCACGCCGGCGTCGTGGGTCGGGTCGACCGTGACCCAGGCGATGTTGCCGCCGGCCGCGCCGATCACCGGCGAGGTCACGCTGGGGAAGCCCTGCTCGACGGTGATGTCGCCCATGTTCTCGGTGTCGCCGTACTCGGTGGCGTACATCTTGTAGTTGCCCGAGTCGTTGATCGGCACGCCGTTGACGGTCACGCCCACTTCGTCGGCGGGGAAACCGCGCACGGTGAAGGCGCCGTCGTTCAGGCCGGTGACGTCGTTGGTGGCCGAGATCGCGCCCGGGATCGAGCTGAGCATCTGGGTGAAGTTGGCGCCGGGCGCGGCCTTCAGGATGGCCTCGCGGCCGATCGTGGACACGGCCTTTGAGGCGGCCTGGTACTGCATGTTGCCACCGCCGATGGACTCGATCTGGCCGCTGACCTGGATCGCGTCGAGCTGCTGCACGCGCTTGGTGGCGTTGGAGTTGGTGGTGTTGGAGGTGGTGGTGACGCTGCTGCTGTTGCGCGCGGCGGTGTCCTGGTCGGACTGCGATTGCGCCAGCGCGGCAGGGGGAAGACAGAGGGCGGAGCCGATGGCCAGGGCCAGGAGCGTGATCTTCATGGAAGTACCTGTGTGTGTGGATCTGCGTGGATGAGCGGTGCGGCGGACAACGGTGCAGCGGCGGGGCGAGGCCATCCATGGGCCGGGTCGGTCGTTCGTCCTGGAGCGATCAGGGAGGTGGCAGCGGCGAAGCGTGGGGCGGGGCACCGCGATGGCGCTTCGTGTCTTGGTGCAAGGGGTGGACCGCCGGCGCCGCGACGCGGTGGCCGGCCTCGTGGACGGCAGGCCGCGCCGGTACCCGGCCGCTGCCGCAGGCAGGCGGGTTCCGGCCCGGCATGGGCAGGCAGGCCCGGTTGGCGGTGCGCGGTGCGTACGGCAGCACCGGGGTGCTGCCGCGGTGCCCGCGGTCGCGCCGGCCGGCGACGCCCGCCGCCGCCGCCGTGCGGATCCGCGCCTGCCGCAGGGACGGCGACGCGTTCATGCCGCCGGCTCCTCCTGCAGCACCGCATCCTCGAAGCGGGCGAATTGCTCCTCCAGCCGCCATTGCAGGCCGGCCCGCGGACTGGCCTGCAGCAGCGCGCGGCAGGCCGGCGGCGGCGCCTGCCACGCCGCCAGGGCGGGCGCGCAGGCCGGCACCGGATTGCCGTCGGCCTGCCACAGGCTCGCACCGGGCAGGAAGGCGTGGCTCAGGCCGTTGCGCGCGATGCGCTTGAGCGCGGCGTAGTCCAGCCCGTGCTCGGTCACCGCGCGCTGGTATTCGCCGGTCATGTCCCCGCGCGATACCCCCTCGTCGTCGGTGGACAGCACCACCGGCACGCCGGCGGCCAGGTACATCGCCAGCGGATGCACGCCGCCGCGCACGCCGAGGATCTGGTCGTTGCTGGTCAGGTTGACCTCGACCGCGACCTGGCGCGTGCGCATGGTGCGCAGCAACGCCTGCGGCGCGTCTTCGTGGGCCAGGTCGGTGCCGTGGCCGATGCGCGCGGCACCGGCGGCCACCGCCTCGCGGATGTGGAAGCGCAGGTCGGCCGGCGGCACCAGGCCCGGCGCCAGTTCGCCGGCATGCAGGCTCAGCTGCACCTGCGGGTAGCGGGAGGAGAAGAAACGGAACATCGCCATGTGCGCGCGGTAGTCGGCACGTGCGACCGGGGCGTCCTCCGGGGCGACGATGTTGACCCCGACATAGCGCGGGTCGGCGGCCACCAGGGCGTAGTTCAGCGCCATCTGCCCGAACACGAACGGCTGCGGCAGCGTGCGCAGCACGTAGGCAAGGTAGCGGTATTCCACCTGGCAGCCGGGCGAGGCGTCGGGCTGGCCGCAGCGCATCAGGCGCCGCACCTGCGCATCGGTGCGGTCGGTGTCCTCGCGTGCGGCGCGTACCAGCGCCGGCAGCTCGGGCGCGATCCGCGCCAGGTCCGCGGCCGGATCGCCGGCATCCCAGGCCGCCGCCTGCATATGCTTGCCGAGCACGTCGCTCTGGTCCGGGTTGAGGATCAGCTCCACGTAGCCCACCTGGTCGCGCGCGGCCTGTTCCAGGGTGGCGACGATGCCGTCGGCACGGCGCGCGCGGGAGATCGCGCCGAACTTGCCGAAGGTGGCGAAGAAGCGGTCGTGGCCCGAGGGCTGCTGCGCCGACGGCAGGAAGTTGCGCATCGACAGCGCGTCCACGACCTGCGCATACAGTGCCGGATCGCGCGCGCCCAGCCCGCGCGCCGGCACCTGGTCCGGGCGGCACGGCGGCGGCCGCAGTGCATGGTCCCCGTCCACGCACCAGCCGTCCTCGTCGGCCCAGCGCAGGAAATCCTCCGCGTAGACCGAGCCGCCGGCATGGTTGTGCAGGTCCGCGCCCTTGGGCATGCGCTGCAGGAAGGCGCGCAGCTGCGTCGGCGAGGCGCTGGCCTGCTGCATCAGCCGCCCGACCTGCGCCTCGCGCGCGGCTGGCGTGCCGGCCGGCCGGGCCTGCGCCGGCGCGGCCAGGGCCGCGGCCAGCACGAGCGCGGCCAGTGACCACGGGGACGGGGAGCGGCCGGTACGGATCATGCAGTCATTCCAGGGCGTGGCGGAGCAGGAACAGGGCGGTGATGGCCCAGGTGGCGCCATGCACCTCGCGCCAGCGGCCGGTGCCGAGCCTGAGCGCGACGTGGGCGACGAAGCCCAGCGCCAGGCCGTCGGCGATCGAGTAGGTCAGCGGCATGGCCAGCGCGCAGGCGGCCGCGGGCAGCGCGCCGGCGAGGTCGTCCCAGTCGATCTCGGCCAGCTCGCGGAGCATGCCCAGGGCCACGTAGACCAGTGCCGGCGCGGTGGCGCAGGCCGGCACCATCGCGGTCAGCGGCGAGAACAGCAGCGCCAGCAGGAACAGCGCCGCCACGGTCAGCGCCACCAGCCCGGTGCGGCCGCCGGCCTGCACCCCGGCCGCGCTCTCCACGTAGGCGGTGGTGCTGGAGGTGCCGAGCAGCGAGCCGGCCAGGATCGCGCCGCTGTCGGCGAACAGGGCGCGGTTGAACTGGCGCTGGCGCGCCGGCGTGCCGAGCAGGCCGGCGCGCTTGGCCACGCCCATCAGCGTGCCGGTGGCATCGAACACCTCCACCAGCACGAACACCAGCACCACGTGCAGCACCGCGGTGAGCGCGGAACCGGCGCTGTGGCCGTGCAGCGCGCCGGCGATGTCCAGCCTGAGGAAGGTCGGCGCCAGGCTCGGCGGCCAGGACACCAGGCCCTGCCAGTGCACCAGGCCCAGCGCCCAGGCCGCGGCGGTGACGGCGAGGATGCCGATCAGGATCGCCCCGCGCACCCGGCGCAGGTCGAGGATGGCGATCAGCAGCAGGCCGCCCAATGCCAGCAGCGGCTCGGCCCGGTGCAGGTCGCCGAGGGTGACCAGGGTGACCAGGGTGGCCGGGCTGGCCACCACCAGTCCGGCCTTCTGCAGGCCGATGAAGCCCAGGAACAGGCCGATGCCGGCGGCGATGCCGCTGCGCAGCGAGACCGGGATGCCGGCCACCAGCCAGCCGCGCGCCCCGGTCACGGTCAGCAGCAGGAACAGGCAGCCGGAGACGAACACCAGGCCCAGCGCCTGCTGCCAGCCATAGCCGAGCGTGCCGACCACGGTGTAGGCGAAGAACGCGTTCAGCCCCATGCCCGGGGCCAGGCCGATGGGATAGTTGGCGACCAGGCCCATCAGCAGCGAACCCAGCGCCGCGGCCAAGCAGGTGGCCACGAACACCGCGCCGCGGTCCATGCCGGTGGAGGACAGGATGTCGGGATTGACGAAGACGATGTAGGACATCGTCAGGAAGGTGGTCAGGCCGGCCAGCAGCTCGGTGCGCGGGCTGCTGCCTTCGGCGGCGATGCCGAACCTGTCCAGGACCTTCATGCCTGGCCTCCGGCGGGGGCGCCCGGGCGGCGGCGAGAGCGGGAAGCGATGGCGACCGGTCTCATGGGGGACGTGGGCCTGGCGAGGTGGCGGCAGGGCCAATGGGCGCCATGATGCCGCAACGCAGCATCCCGTGTGTGGCGGGACTGCCACATACGGCACCCACGCCGGTCGGCGGCGGGGAGCCCGGCCTCACAGGTCCAGTACCAGCCGCGGCGAGCGGCTGCGCGAGCAACACGGGGTGATGCGGGTGTTGGCGGCGTGCTCGGCCGCGCTCATCACCGCGTCGCGGTGGTCGGGGGTGCCGGCGACCACGCGGGTCAGGCAGGCGCCGCAGATGCCCTGCTCGCACGACACCGGCAACGGCACGCCGGCGGCCGCCAGGGCCTGGGCGATGGTGGTATCGGCGGCGACCTCGACCACCTCGCCGGTGGAGGCCAGTTCCACCTCGAAGGCGGTGTCGCCCGGCTGCGGGCCGCTGGCGGTGCCGGCGAAGTGCTCGCGATGGACCTGGTCGCCGCGCCAGCCATGCGCGGTGGCCAGTGCCGAGAAGCGGTCCATGAACGCGTTCGGCCCGCACAGGTACAGGTGGCCGGCGGCCTGCATCAGTTCCTCCGGCACGTGCCGGCGCGGGCTCTCGCCGGCACTGCTGGCGTGCAGCTCCACCCGGCCATGGGCGAAGCCGGCGCGCAGGCGCTCGGCGAACGCGGCCTGCGCCGGCGCGTGCACGTAGTAATGCAGCACGAACGGCTCGCCGCGCGCTTCCAGCGCCTGCGCCATCGACAGCAGCGGGGTGATGCCGATGCCGGCGGCCAGCAGCAGGTGCGGGCCCTGCGGCTGCAGCGCGAACAGGTTGCGCGGCGCGGAGATCCACAGCCGGTGGCCGGGCCCGAGCTGCTCGTGCAGGTGGCGCGAACCGCCGCGCGAGTCGGGCTCGCGCTTGACGCACAGCAGGTAGTGGTCGTGCGCGGCCGGATCGCTGGCGATGGAGTACTGGCGCACCAGCCCGCCGGGCAGGTGCACGTCCACGTGGGCACCGGCCGCGAACGGCGGCAGCGGCTCGAACACCGGCTCCAGGCGCAGGGCGCGGTTGCCCTCGCCCTGGTCGGTGGCTTCGGTGACGACGACCTGGAACAGGGACATGGCCGCCACCTCAGCGCAGGAAGAAGTCGCTGTAGCCGTCGCGGCGCAGGGCGCGGCGGTAGGCGATCGAGCTGCGGTCGGCGGGGATGTGCACCTCCAGCAGCGGATCCAGCGGCAGGTACTCGGGGCGCTGGGTCTCCACCATCGACCGGTCCTCCTCGAACACGCGCAGGTTGAAGGCGTGCACGTCCTCCACCGGCACGTGCAGGTCGAAGTTGCGGGCGATGGGCACGAACAGGCGGGTGCGGTGCTTGGATACCGGCGAAGCCGCGTTCATGATCACCAGCCGCTGGCCGGGCGTGGGGAAGTGGATGGTCAGCGTCGCGGTGAACGGCACGTGCACCTCGAAGTGGCGCAGCCACAGGAAGCCCGGCGGCATCGGCCCCGGGTCCACGCCCTTGCCGTAGTTGCTCACCGTGCTCAGGTAGTCGGCGGTGAAGCCGGCGGCGGTCTCGGCGGTGGTGTAGGCCGGCACTTCCTGGTTGTCCGGATCGGCGAAGGTGGCGGTGTGGATCCAGGCGAAGTGGGCCACGTCGATGAAGCCCTCGACCTGGCGCGCGGCCGAACCGGCGATGTCGAAGGGCGGGCAGTTGATCTGCTGGTAGCCGGCGTCGTCCCAGTGCGGCATCGGCGGGATGTCCGCTTCCTCGCCCGGGCCCAGCGGCGGGCGCGACAGGCACACCCACACCAGGCCGTAGCGCTCGGCCACCGCATAGGTGTGCAGCCTCATCTTGCCGGGGATGGCCTGGCCCGGGCTGGCCGGGATGCGGTTGCAGCGGCCGCCGGCGCCGAAGCGCAGGCCGTGGTACGGGCACACCACGCCCTGGCCGTCGGCGAACCCCTTGCTCAGCGGCACGCCGCGGTGCGGGCACACGTCGCGCGCCGCCACCAGCTCGCCGTCCACGCGGTACAGCACCAGCGGCTCGTCCAGCAGCGTGGCCTTGACCGGGGCCTGGCCGACATCGCCGGACAGGGCCACCGCATGCCAGTGCCGGGCCAGCCGCAGCCAGTCGCCCTCCTCGAAGGTGCAGTCCAGGGGCAGGGTGGGAACGGCGGCATCCATCGGCGGTCTCGTGGCGGGCGCAGGGCGGCGGGAGCGTGCCTGGCGCGGATCGCGCCGGACGGTTTCACTCTAGGAACCGCCTCGTGTCATGATCAAACACCGTTTTTGGGCTATCGCGTTGCGAAAAAGGCAACGCCACCACCATGTTCACCTTCTCCCGCTTCACCCGCTACTTCATCGAGGTCGCGCGCCAGGGCAGCATCCGCAAGGCCTCGGACGTGCTGCACGTATCCGCCTCGGCGATCGACCGGCAGATCCTGCGCGCCGAGGAGGAACTGGGGGCGCAGCTGTTCGAGCGCCTGCCCGGGCGGCTGCGCCTGACCGCGGCCGGCGAGCTGCTGCTGGTGGACGTCAAGCAATGGGAGAAGAGCTTCACCCGTACCCTGGAGCGCTTCGACGAGCTCAAGGGACTGCGCCGCGGCCATGTCGAGATCGCGCTGATCGACGCCCTCAGCGAGGGCATGGCGATGCAGGCCATCGCCGCGCTGATCCGCGAGTACCCGGGCATCACCTTCAGCCTGGTCACCGCCGGCAACCAGGAGGTGGCGCGCCGCATCGCCGCCGCCGAGGTGGACTTCGGGCTGATGCTCGACCCCGTCGCCGGGACCGCGCTGGAGGTGCGGGCGTTCGCCGAGGTGCCGCTGGGCATCGCCATGCCGCCCGGGCACCCGCTGGCCGCGCACCGCGAACTGCAGCTGCCCGAGACGCTGGAGCACGGGCTGCTGCTGCCGGATGCGCCGTTGATGGTGTCCGAGCACGCCAAGGTGCTGTACCAGCGCCAGCACGTGGACGTCTCGCGGCTGACCCGCTGCAACGACGTGCGCATGCTGCGCGCGCTGATCCACGACGGCGCCGGCGTCGGCCTGCTGTCGTGGCTGGACGTGGCCCCCGACGTCGCCGCCGGGCGCCTGGCCTTCGTGCCACTGCGCGCGCACCTGACCAAGCCGCTCACCCTGGCCCTGTGCGTGGCCCCGCAGCGCCAGCTCTCGCGCGCGGCGCAGCTGGCCATCCAGGCCTTGACGCCGGCGGTGGAGAGCGGCGTGGGCTGGGATCCGCCGGGCGCTTGAGGCGGGGAATTGCGTCTTCCGGCGACGGGGATCGGATGCGCCCTGGCCGGTTGGTTCGCGGGCGCGGCCGGCGGGCGGTGGATCGCCGCCGGCGCGGACGCGCGGCGAAGCGTCAGCCTTGCGCGCGGCCCAGCTCGTAGGCCTGCAGGTGGCTGTAGGCCGCCTCCAGCAGCGGCGAGGCATGGCCGCTGGCCCGCACGCGCTCGAGCATGTCGCCGACGATCTGGTCGGCCTCCACCCGCTGGCCGGCCTGCAGGTCGCGCAGCATCGAGGCGGTCAGCGCCGAGCCGGCCTCGGTCAGCGTGGCCAGGGCCTTGGCGCGGACCGCGTCCGGGACCGGCTCGCCGGCCGCCGCGGCGGCAAGCAGGCAGTCGCGGTACAGCCGCTCCATCAGCGCGGCACCGTCGGCAGTGGCGACGATGCGCCCGACCGGCGCGCGCAGCAGGCAGGTGCCGGCCGCCAGCGCCGCCAGGAAGGTGAACTTGCTCCACTGGTCGCGGGCGATGTGCGACGAGGCCAGGTGGTCGATGCCGGCCAGCGTGCAGGCCTCGGCGAAAGCGCGCACGCGCGCGCTGTCGGCGCCGCCGTCGCGCTCGCCGAAGGTGATCGAGGCCGGCTTGCCCAGGTGCAGCACTTCCCCGTCCGTGCCCTTGGCCGCGCTGATGAAGCACAGCCCGCCGAGCACGTGGTCGTGGCCGAAGCGCGCGTCCAGCGCCGCGTAGTGGCGCAGGCCGTTGAGGATCGGCAGCACCGTGGTACCTGCGCCGACCGCGGGCGCGACCGCCGCGATCGCGCTGTCCAGGTCGTAGGCCTTGCAGCTCAGGATCACCAGGTCGAACGGCCGCGCCCGGGCCAGCGCCGGCAACGCCTCGGCAACGACGTGCGCCACCGCCAGGCGGGCATCGCCGAGCGGGCTGCGGACCACCAGCCCGTCGCGGTCCAGCTGCGCGGCACGCGCCGGCCGCACCAGGAAGGTGACGTCGACGCCGGCCTGGGCCAGGCGAGCGCCGAAGTAGCCGCCGGTCCCGCCGGCGCCGAGGATCAGGATGCGCATGGGGTATCGTGCCTGCACGGTTCGTGTGGCGCCATGATCGCGCGGCCGGTACCGGCCCGCCACCCGACGATGGTCAGCGCTTGACCAGCTCGACCCGGCGGTTGCGTGCCTTGCCGGCCTCGCTGCCGTTGTCGGCCACCGGGTCGCTGGCGCCGAAGCCGGCCGCCGACAGGCGCGCCGCATCGATCCCCTGCGCGGTCACGGCAGCGGCCACGGCCCGGGCGCGGCCCTCGGACAGGGCCTGGTTGTGCGTGGCGTTGCCGGTGTCGTCGGTATAGCCGTTCACCGCCAGCTTCAGGCCCGGGTCCTGTTCGAGCAGCTGCACGACCTGGGCGATCTGTGGCCGCGAATCGGGCAGGATGTCGGTCCTGTCGGTGGCGAAGTTCACGTGCAGGGCGACCTTGCCGGCGGTATCGATCTGGGCCTTCAGCTCGCTGGCAGGGATCAGCTGCGCGGTCCGCGCGAACGCCTTCTCCTTGCCGACGATGTACCAGCCCTCGGCCGAGTTGGTGACCAGCTGCAGCCAGATGTTGCCGTCGTCGCGATGGATCACATAGGTGCGTGCCGGCTCGTTGTACACATCGCCCAGGCCGGTGATGAAGCCTTGGGTGATCTCGTTGCCCCAGCCATCGATCACCTGTCCGGGGATTCTCTCCTCGGAGACCTTCTGCCCGCCCATCTGCGAGACCAGCGCCTCGAAGTTCCTGGCCACCTCGTACTCGGACATGGCGTGGCCATCCTCGGGCACGAACTCGGTGAGCTGGAACCGGCCCTCCACCCATGCCGGCGCGCCTTTGACCCAGAACGGGAAGCGGGCGAATGCCTTGTCCTCGGTATTGCTGACCTTGTAGCCGGCGGGCAGGGTGACGTAGGGAAACGGGCCGAGCGTGGCCGTGGATACGGGGATGCTGTCGATGTCGAAGCCGGCGCCTGCCGGCGCGGCACCACTGGCCGCCGGTGGCGCGTCCGCCACCTGTGCAGCAGTGTCGGCAGCGGCCTTGGCCTGTGGTGCGTCGTCATCGGCGGACGTGTCGTGCTTCCGGCAGCCAGTGGCGGTGGCGGCGATCGAGATGGCCAGCGTCAGGCCAAGCATGCGCAAGCTGTTGTTCAAGTCGTGGGCTCCTGTCACGTGTACTGGGCCGATGGGCCCCTGGAAAGAATCGGTATCCGGCTCGGGCCGGGCGATGATGCCGGCAGTCGCATGAATCCCGGATGGCACCGATCGGGCCGCAGGGTCGACCCCGGTCATGGTGCCGACGCCGACCGCACTGGCATGGCCGGCGGGTCGAACAGGGCATCGGGTACTGTGCCGTAGCGGACCTGTTCCACCCGCCACTGCCGGGGGCGTCCGGTGCCTGTGTCGGCGCTGTAGCCGAGCACGAAGCCGGTCTTCGCATCGAGCCACATGCTGCCGCGCGAGCTGCGGCCGGGCCCGCGCGGCGAGGACAGCCGGTAGCGCCATTGCACGGCATCGCGCCCTGCGACTTTCCCGCGCTCGATCGCCTGGCAGTCGGCGAACATGCCCAGTCCGTCGCAGGGAGCGCCGGGGTCGAAGCGCAGCGGCCAGGGCGTATTGGCCACGGGCATTGCTCCGGCGTGTCCGTCCATCACCCAGGCGACAGGCGCGCCGCGCACCGCCAGCAGGGCGCGGTGCGCGCCTTGGTCGTCATCGAATTCGATCCGCAGATCGTCGCCGCGGAAATACACGGTTACCCGAGCGGGTGCGGCGGGTCCGGCGGCGTGGCCGAACTGGTCCGTGGCCACCTCGGCGACACCGGACAGGGGCAGCCCGGCTGCGGCGCCTCCCGGCACCGGCAGCATCAGCGTCAGCATCGCCGTTGCACCAAGGACACATCCGGGAGTGGCGTGTCCCTTCATGGCAGGGCGCCTGCCTGGGCGGTGCCGATGGGCGACTGCATGCGGACCATGGCCGACGCCTCGATCGGCAACCGGCCGCTGAGCCGGTCGAGCAGCGAGCCTTCCGCGGTATCGGGCTTGAGATAGCCGGAACGACCACCCAGGACCAGGCCAACGAAGGGCACGACCAGCGGGCTGTCGTACACCACCCGGACCTTCAGGATGTTGGCGTCCTGGACATTGACCGCCCCCTTGATGGCGGTGCTGCGGTAGGCCAGGTTGTCGTTGGGCAGGACGTACTGGTACTTGCCGTCGTGGTACTGCTTCTCCTTGAAGCTGTTCCAGGCGGCCCGGGTGGGACTGACGATCTCGATCCTGCCATGCAGCAGGAGATCGGCCCGGGCACGCACGTAGGCGGCCTGGAGCTCGGTCATTCCGGTCTTGTGAGCGTACAGCGGCATCATGCCCTTGGCGAAGGCCGCATCCATCTCCGCCTTCTTCAGGCCGCTGGTGGCGCCGGCGCGTGCGGCCATCAGCGCGGCGTAATCCAGGGTCGCCTTGGTACGGTAAAGCAGTACCGCCTGGATCACCGCCAGGATGAGGAAAAACAGCACCGGGGCCACCACCAGCAACTCCACCAGGGACTGCCCGCGCATGGCGCGGACAGGGAAAGCGCGCGGCCCACATCGGGTTGTCTGCATCATCCGCGACCTCCGGCGGGGGGCGACGGCAGCGGCCGCCATGTCCATCGTTCGCCCAGCCGCGGCTGCAGGATCGCCAGCGCGCCGGCATGGAATTCGACGGTGGTCCGGGCGCCGGGCTGGGCGGCAGCACGCCAGGGGCGTACGTTCTCGCGCCAGCCGAGCACCCGCTGCGCGCGGTCCAGGAAGACGATGTCCAGTGGATAACGCATCCAGAACGTGTGGACGCTGGCGCAGGGCTGGATCAGCAGCGCCTGCGAACCGTCGGCGGGCAATGGCGCGCGCCCGAGCAGGCCACGCAACCGCGTCCACCAGCGGTCCGCGTTCCATGCCAGCGCGATGGCAGGCGCCGCGTCGCGTTCGATCGTCCCGGCTTTCACAGCAGGCCCTCCTCGATCATCTTCAGATAGATGAAGTAGCCGATGAAGATGAAGATCAGCGGGAAGAAGAACATGACCAGGGGCGCCATCATCTTTACTGGCGCCTCCAGCGCAAGCTTCTCCGCGCGCAGGAAGCGCTCCTCGCGGCGCTGGTTGGCCTGCGCGCGCAGCGTGGCGCTCAGGCTCGCGCCGACCTTGTCCGCCTGGATGATGGCGCTGGTGAAGTTGTTGATCTGGCCGATGTTCATGCGCTCGGCCATGCGCTTGAGCGCCTCGGCGCGTGGCAGGCCGGCGCGGATGTCGCGCAGCATGCGCGAAAACTCCTGCGAGAGCGGCCCGGGCGGACCCTTGGCTACCGATTGCTCGATGCCGCCGGTGACATTCAGGCCGGCTTCCACCGACATGGTGAGGAAGTCCAGGTAGATGGGCAGGTCGCGTATCACCGACTTCACCCGCGTCTTGCGTCGCTCGCTCAGCCACAGGCTCGGATACAGCCAGCCCAGCAGGCCGCCGAATACCAGGCACAGCGCGAAGCTGCCCACGTCCAGCCGGCCCAGCATCAGCAGGCACAGCGAGAAGAACAGCACGGCGACGATCGCGCTGGCCGCACGCAGGCCGTAGAACTCCTCCGGGGTCAGCGTGTAGTCCTGGCCGGCCGCCTGGAGCTGGCGATGGGTGACCTCCAGCTGCGTCACGCTCAGCCGCGGGGCGATGTTGCGCGTGAGTACGGTGACCAGCGGCCACATCAGCTGCATCAGGCGTGGCAGCGGGTCGTAGTAGGTACGGTCCTCCAGTTCCACTTCGCGGATCGCGCCGCGGGTGCCCACGACCGCCAGCACCACCGCGGCGGCCACCAGTATCCCCACGAGTACGAGCATCCAGGTCATACGTCGATCGTCATGATCTTCTTGCACAGGCGATAACCCAGGTATTCCATCACCGCGCAGACGCCGATGACCATCCAGCCGTGCCAGCTGTGGAACATCGGTTGCATGGTGCTGGGATACATGAGCACGAGATAGCCCACCAGGAACACCGGCAGCGCCGCCATCACGATGCCCTGGAGCTTGCCCTGCGACGTCAGTGCCTTGACCTTCTTCTCCATGATCAGGCGCCGGCGCAAAGTCTCCGACAGCGTTGCCAGCGTTTCGGCCAGGTTGCCGCCCACCTCGCGCGAGATGTTCACGGCCGAAACGAACAGCTCGGCATCCACGATCGGCACGCGCTGCGCGAAATGTTCCATGGCCTCTTCGGCACGCACGCCCAGGTGCTGTTCGCGCAGCACCAGTGCCAGCTCCTGGGCCAGCGGCGGCTGGCCGTCGGCGACCAGCACCTCCATGGCCGGGGCGAAACCCACGCCGGCGCGCAGGCTGCTGGAGAGCATCTGCAGTGTCTCCGGCAGCTGCTCCTGGATCTTCTCCAGGCGCCGCCGCCGCAGCCACAGGTAGATCTTGCGCGGTGCGAAGAACAGCACGATCACCGCCGGTACCGCGAGCAGCAGGCTGCCGGTGGCCAGCAGGATGGCCACCGGCACCACCAGCAGCACCGCCACGTTGAACCAGAACAGCTGGGTGGTATCCATGAACAGGAACATGTCAGCCAGGTTCAACCTGGCCTGGTGCATGAAGTTCTCGCGGTAACGCGCCATGAAGGCCTCGCTGGAGCGCGCCGCGATCCAGGTCACGATGCCTGCGAAGACGAATACCAGCAGTGCCACCAGCCAGATCAGCATCACAGTCCTCCGCCCGCATTGCGGAAGATGCCCAGGTCCACCGCCACGCCGCGTTCGGCCAGCGACTCGTAGAACTCGGGCACCGCGCCGGTGGCGATGAAGTTGCCTGCGACCTTGCCGTCCTGGCCGTGGTAGGTGGTCGGCTTGAACAGGAAGATGTCCTGCATCTGGATCGTGCCGCTCTCGATGCCGGTGATCTCGGTGATGTGGCTGACCTTGCGCGAACCGCAGGGGTAGCGGCGCTGGTGCACGATGAGGTTGATCGCCGAGGCGATCTGCTCGCGCACCACGACCATGGGCAGCTCCATCCCGGCCATCATCACCATCACCTCCAGGCGCGAGAGGGTCTCGCGTGGATTGTTGGCGTGGGCGGTGGTGAGCGAGCCTTCGTGGCCGGTGTTCATCGCCTGCAGCATGTCCAGCGCCTCGCCGCCACGGCATTCGCCGACCACGATCCGGTCCGGGCGCATGCGCAGCGAATTCTTCACCAGGTCGCGGATGGTGATCTGGCCCTTGCCTTCCATGTTGGCCGGGCGCGCTTCCAGCGACACCAGGTTGGGCTGGACCAGGCGCAGCTCGGCGGCATCCTCGATCGTCACCACGCGCTCGCCGTCGGGAATGAAGTTCGAAAGGATGTTGAGCAGGGTGGTCTTGCCCGATCCGGTGCCCCCGGACACGACGATGTTGCGTCGCTCCCGCACGGCGACGGTGAGGAATTCGAGCATCGCCTCGTTGATCGTGCCGAACTTGAGCAGGTCTTCGCCGAGCAGGCGCCGGGTGGCGAACTTGCGGATGCTGATGCTGGGCCCGCGCAGCGCGATCGGCGGGATGACCGCGTTGACGCGCGAGCCGTCCTTCAGGCGTGCATCGACCAGGGGCGAGCTTTCATCGATGCGGCGGCCCAGCGGGGTGACGATGCGTTCGATGGCGGCCAGGCAGGCGCGCTCGTTGGAGAAGGTCACGTCCGAGCGTTCGATCCGGCCTTGCCGTTCGATGAAGATGTCGTCGTGCGAGTTCACCATGATCTCGGTGACGGTGGGGTCGGAGATCAGGTCCTCCAGCGGCCCGAGCCCGACCGCCTCGTCGAGCACCTGCTTGGCCAGCCGGCGTGGATTGATGCCCTTGGGTAGGTCGCGGAATTCGCGCTCCATGATGTCGCGGATGAGATTGGCCACGGTCTCGCGCAGCGCCTGATCGTCCATGCTGCGCACGTCCATGCGGCGCAGGTCCATCTGCCGCACCAGCGCCAGGTGCAACTTGTGGCGCCAGGCCACGATGTCTGGCGCGTTGGCGACCGGCTGCGGAACGGCCGCGGCCGGCGGCGCGTCGGCCGCGACGGCCGTCGTGGCGGCAGCGGCCCCGGTGGCGGCCCCGGAAGAGGGCGCTGACGTTGCACGCGGCACCGCGTCCTCGCCCGTGATCCTCAGGAAGTAGCTGCCGATCCGGATCTCGTCCTCGCCGCTGATCGGCCCGCGCCTGGCGGTGACGACCTTGCCGTTGAGCAGGATCGGCTCCTTGCCGCCCAGGGACAGGATGTAGACGCCGTCGTCCTCGCGGGTCAGGTTGGCGTGCCTGCTGGCGATGGTCCAGCCCTGCAGCACGACCAGGTTGGCATCGCCGCGGCCGATGCCGCATTCGCGGTGCAGGCAACGTACCTGGCGGGGCTGGCGGCCTTGTGTCTGGATCTCTACGGTAAACATCGGCGGCAGTGCGTATCCGGAAATTACTGCACGAGGGTGTTCTGGCGCGGGCTGATGTCCGACCCCATGGAGCGGATCATCTCGCCGCTGCGGTCCAGCTCGCGCAGGTTCTCCGGGGAGGTGGGCGAAACCACGTGCGGAGTCACGAAGATGACCAGTTCGGTCTTGTTGCCGCGGAAGCCGTCGGAGCGGAACAGCTTGCCGAGGATCGGGATATCGCCAAGGATGGGCAGCTTGTCCACCGATTTGGAGGCCTCGCGGTCGAGCAGCCCGGAGATCACGATGGTTTCTCCGGCCTTGACGTTGATCTCCGTGTCCGCGCGCCGGGTCAGGAAGCCCGGCACGCCCTGCACCGACACCGACGGGTCCACGCGGCTGACCTCGGTCATGATCGAGGTGGACACCTCGTTGTTGGTGTTGACCGAAGGACTGATGTTGAGGCGGATGCCGTATTCCTTGTACTCGATCTGGGTCTGGCCGAAGCCGGCGGGAATGGGAATGGGCACCTCGCCCCCCACCAGGAACGAGGCACTGCTGCCGCTCTTGGCGCTCAGCTTGGGCTCGGCCAGCACCCAGGCCTTGCCGCGGCTCATCAGCAGGTTGATCTGCGAGGCGATGGTGCTGGCGATGCCGAAATAACCCTGGGCATGGCTGAACCGCGTCGGCAGGTTGTCCTTGACGTCGTCGAAGGTCTGGTTGCCCTCCGGCAGCACCCGGAAGTAATTGTTGCCGCGCCAGTCGCGGATCAGGCCGCCGGACGGGCCGGCGATCGTGCTGTCCCAGCGGATGCCCAGGTCCTCGACCGCATTCTTGTTGAACTCCATGATGGTGACATCCATCATCACCATGGGTTTCATTTCGACCGGATTGTTGCCGACGAAATTGAGGATCTGCGGATAGACCTTCTGCAATGCCTCCAGCTTGGTGCGCGTGGCCAGGTCCATCTCCTTGCCGGTGACGACGATGTGGGAGCCGATCGTCCTGATCTGCATCCCCGGGACGTCGCCGATCACCTGGCGGACGGTTTCGGCGGCGGCATCGGACCGCTCGCCGGCGACGTTCACCGCGACATCGCGCTGGCTGCCGTCGTGCATCCACAGGTGGATATTGGTTTCGCCCGGCTTGCTGCCGATGAGCACGACCTCGCTCTTGCCCACGGTGAAGACATTGACGATCTCCCCGTCGCCCACCGCGACCCGGCGCAATGAGGTCGGCATGCGGCGCACGATGGCCTCGCCGGCATGCAGGGCAAGCCGCGCCGGCATCAGCGGTGCCACCGAACGCTGGTTGTCGCCCGGCAATGCGACACCTCCGCCGGTGCTCGGATTGATTTCCTGGATCTGCGCCGTGGCCGCGGCAGCCGGTTGCGCCGCCCGCTCGGTCGGGCGCGGTTCCTGGTCAGCGGCATCGGCCGCGGAGGTGACCTGCCCGGAACGGGCCAGCGCCGCGGCGACGTCCGGTGGCAGCGCTCCGCCCGCAGGTGCCCGCGAGTCGGCCCGTACCGTGGTCGGCACGAGCGCCCCCGCCAGCACCATGCCCAGCACGCACGTGATCGCAATGCCGCGGTATGCAGGACCGCAGCCGGATACATCCTTCATCGTCAACCCCTTGCCCCAATAATGAATTCGACGCCGCTGGCGCCCCCGCCCTGCGGGTGGTCTCCGCCCAGCGACTGCATCAGCTGGCGTTCGGAAAGGCCGTTGGCCGCGCCGGGCGAGCGGTCCCCGACTTCGCGCAGGAGCACGCGCAGCGCACCCACCTTGGCCGCGATCGCCAGGCGCCTGGCCTGGTACTGGTCCAGTTCGAGGGTGACCGAGGAGAAGCCTTCGTTGGCCGGGGTATCGCCCTCGTCCGGCGACGGCAGGCGCTCGCCGATGCGGTTGCCCGTGGCCAGTACCTTGACCTGCTGCAGCAGCGGCAGGACCTCGGCGCCTGCCTGCGTGCCGGGGCCACTGTCGGCGGCGGCATCCTTGAGGAACAGGATGTCGATCAGGTCGCCGGGTGCCAGCATCCCGGAGATCGAATTGTTCTCGTCCACGCTCAGCGTATAGGCCACCTTGCCCTGGGGGATCAGCCGCGAGAACTGGTCGTACAGGGGAACGAGCGTGCTGGCACTGAGCGGCGCGCCACGGCGGATCGGGGCGCGGAGCATGCGCCCTTCGTATTGTTCGTGGTTGCCGGGGGTCACCGCATCGGCGGGCACCAACTCCTCGGGCACGGTGCGCACGGCCAGGTCCCCGGGCTGGATGATGGTGCCCCGCTCCATGTCCTTCAGCGGCACGGCGACTTCCAGCATGGGGCGGTCGTCGCGGGTCTTCTCCGCTACCGTCGTGCGCACGTAGCTGACGGCGACCAGCGCGGCCAGCGCCGCCATGGCAACGGCGATGACGATGTACAGGACGTTCTTGCTCAGTTTCGGTTTCTGCATGGAGCGTGCCGGTGGAGGGTCGGGGGGAATCAGCTGACGGGGAGATCCGAAGCCGAAATGGCGTAGACGAATGCCGCATAGGCGTCCTTCAGTGCCTGGACGAGCTCGGTCACCACGTCGGGCTTGGCGATGAGGACCAGCACCAGGGCGATCAGCACCACCGCGTACTCGATGGTGGCCTGGCCGCCTTGCGCGCGCGTCGGGATGACCTGCCTGCGGATCATTCGATCACCGCCACGACCGCGGTCTCGCCTTTGCTGCGGGACGTGATGACGGTGACGCGCCTGCCCTTGGCGTCGTAGCGCGATACGCACCTGCTGCTGGATGCCGCGCAGGCCTGCGCGGCGGTGTCCCGCGTGTACCCCTGGCCCGCCAGCCGGCGCTGGTAGAACTGGTCGTTCTGGAACGGGGAGTAGCGGTTGCTCATGCCCAGGGTCCGCACGCGTGCGGGCAGGTCCATGTACACCACATCCTGGTCCACGCGGGTACCGGGGAGCTTGTCGAAGCCCTGCCCGAGCGTCTTCGGGCGTGCCGGCGCATCGGGCATCTGCAGGATTCCGACCTGCGCCCGCACCGACTGTGGCTGTTGCGACAGGTCGACGGTGACGTAGAAGCGCCTGTCGATCAGGTGGCCCAGTACCATGCGCCCGTTGCCGAGCGGCGTGACGGCCATCGTCTCCGGCCATTGCGCGCGGTAGAACGCCACCACCTCGTCCATCGACGCGGCGACGGTGAAGCGGCTGGCGCGCATGTCCAGCCCGTTGTAGACCATGTGGTCGCTGACCCGTTCGCCGCGTGCCGCGGCCGGCACCGGCACGGACGGCCAGTCGATGGCCTGCGCCGACGATGCCGCCAGTACGAGGCAGGCCAGGGCCCACGCCCGGCCAGGAGGATGCGTGCACCCATGCGTCATGGCGTGGCCGGATCCTTGGCCAGGCGATCGGCCGGCACGATGTCCGGCTCCAGGTGTCCCGGGTCGAGCTGGGACAGTTCGCCGACGATCGGCAGCACCGCGCCCATCGGTTCCAGCGCATCGAACACGCCGCCCAGCCCGAGGTCGGACAGGAAGCCCGCGGGCGCGAGCGCCTTCATCGTGTCCTGCACCCTGCGCTCGCCGTCGCGACTGCCGGAGGCGTTCCACGCATCGGCCAGCAGGGACTGCCGGCGCGTCTGCACCAGGTCCAGGGAATCCAGGGGTGCGAGATAGGTGTTCGGGCTGCCGTTGGCCTGGGCGATGGTGTTGTAGCGCATGGTCACTTCCGAGGTGACGTAGCGATTCGCATTGACCTTCAGCGCGAAGGTGGCCAGACGGGTGTAGCCGGGCGAGGCATGCTCGACCGGCTTGGCCACCGTGACGCCGTCGCGATCGAGCAGCGTCCGGCCCGAGAAGGTGCCGAGCATCGGATCGCCGAACTTGCGCGAGGCGGACGCCGTGGGCGTGGTCCGGATGATCGCGTCGGCAGTGGCGAAGTTCCGATCCAGCACGCGTTTGCGCAGCTGGCCCGCATCGGGCAGGTGGTAGCTGGGTGCAACGGTCGCTTCCCAGGCCGCATCGCGTGCGGCCTGCTGCGCGACGATGGTGGCGTGGCCGTATTTGGCCACCAAGGGAATCAGGAGGAACAGCGGTATCAGGACCGCGCAACATATCGCCAGTTCGACCAGGGCCTGGCCGCACTGCGCAGAACTGCCGGTCATGGAGGGGGGCGGTCGCACGTCGGCTCCCGGTCAGTTGCCGCGAGGCTTCGCGGGCTCGGGAGGCAGCGGTCCCTTGCCGATGGTGAAGGCCTGCAGCATCAGCTTGCAGCCATTGCCGGCCAGCGGGTTGCCCTCCAGCGGGATGGCCGAAAAATAGCTGCCGGCGCTGTCCACCGCGCAGCCGGCCACATCGAGGGGACCATCGCCAAACCCCCACTCCGTACCACCGGACCAGATGCACACTTCCTGGTCCTGCTTCTGCCAGCGCTTGCAGGCCTGTCCGCGCACCTGGCCCGTTCCCAGATAGCGCCAGCCGCCTTCGTCATGCTCCGGCGGGGTCGCCTCTGTCGGCAGGAACATGCCATCGGCCGGATCGGTGGATCCGTCGGCCTCGTCCTGGTGTGCCACGAGCCTGGCGGCACAGCCGGCTGGACCGGCCGACGCACTGTCCTGCTCGAACTCCCAGCGGGTCTGGCGCACGTGCTGGTGCCGGTCGTCGATCCGGATGTCCACCTGGCCGTGGCCCAGCTTGTCGACCTCGTCCGGGGCGAGTTCGCGGGTGGGGAATCCCGCCTGCCTGCAGCTGTCGATGTAGGTCGCATAGGCCTCGCGAACGCGGTTGCTGCCGCCATCCAGGCGCTCCCAGGACAAGGTCGCGCTTATCGCCGGCAGCGGGCGATGAGGGGCATCGCCCCCGGAAGTGGCATCGGAGCTGGCGTTGCAGGCCGCCATCAGCAGGCAGCAGGCCAGCATGGACAAGCAACGGTGGGAGCATGGGAGGTTCAAGGTTCAAGGCACCATCAATGCAAGCCGGTCCTGGTCCGGCGTCTGGACGAGGCGCGCCTGCCAATAGGGAGCAAACAGGCTGCCCATTTCGAATTTGTCGTCGTCCTGCTTGCCCCACACGCTGCGCCGGAACAGGTCATAGCTCTTGTGGGGGCGGTTGAAGTACACCTGCGCACTGGCGACGGCGCGGATCTGTCCCTTGCGCGCTTCGTCCTGCAGTCGCATGTCGTCAGAGCCCATCCCCAGCATCGTGCTGGTGTGCACCTTGCCGATGTCGTTGCCCACTTCCACGGTGTAGATCGGGCCGGCCCGGGTTCCATCGGGCGTGCGCGAGTATTCGCTGCGGACGTCGTAGTACGCCGGCGACAAACCGTGCCTGTAGCCGGTGAAATAGGCCTCGTTGCGCTTGAATCCCATTTCGGTGCCGGCAGGATCGCCGTCGACCATTTTTCCGGCCAGGCGCCGGCTGTTGATGCCGTTGTAGGCCTTGTAGGTCTTGTTGTCGTAGGGCGACTTCCAGCCGCGGTTGCCATTGATGCCGGGGAAGAAACTGGGCCTGCGTCCTTCCACCGCCTGGGTGCCCCCCCAGCCGATCGGGAACTTGATCACCCCGAATTCGAACTGGAAGGTATCCACGGCCGCCCAGCGGTCGTAATCGACCAGATCGGTGCCGCCGTTGCTCTTCAGGAACAGGAAACCGCTCTTGCGCTCGCGGGTGAACTTGTCGCGCGAGGCCATCACCACGTTGCGATAGCGCTCGCCGCCTTCGTTGGTCCTGCCGCTGGCGCCGTTGCGCCTGCCCGGGGTGTACAGCTGCAGCTGATCGTTGGCTGCGGCCAGGTTCTTCACCAGCACCGCGCGCCCGCCGAGTGTCAGGCTGGCGTCGGGGGCGTTGTCCTGGACGACCTTGTTGGCCATCAGCGAGATGTTGGTGATGCTCAGCGCATCGCTCAGCGCCGCCTGGGCAGCGCCGGCGTAGATGAAGTCCATTCCGTCCAGGCCGGTGATCGCACCGTTGAACCCGGGAATGACGAGGGCCCGCCTGACTTGTGTGAGGACGTTGTTCAACTGGTCCATGACCTGGCCGACCTGCAGCAATACCTCGCCGATCCCCAGCCAGGAGGTCAGGATGCCCACCACTTTCATGAGCTTCTCGAAGTGTTCGGAGGTGGAGTGCACCATGGTCAGCCAGGAATTGAGGCTGACCATCTGCGCGATGGTCACTTCGTTGGCCACGCGCGCACGATTGAGATAGGCCGCCAGGTTGCGCGCGCGCGCCTGTTCGATGGCGATGCTGTAGGCAGCCGCATCGGCGGCATGGGTCAGCTCGACCTTCTTGGAAACGACCTGCTCCGTATTGAACGTCACCAGCAGGCCCACGCAGAGCACCACCAGGAACACCAGCACCAGCGGTAACGCCTGTCCCTGCTGGACGGTACGCGCTGGCGGCCGGGCAGATGGAAACACTGGCAGCTCCTCGGTGGTCGCTGGGGGTATCGACGCGACGGCATGGGCCGGCGTTGCCGGGCCGTCGCCGTTTCGATGGGTTCCGGGGCGGTCCGCCGTTCCTCACCCGTTGGGGGATCAAAGGAAAGCGGGCCTTGGTATCTGGCGATCCTTCGCCGTGCTCGATCCTTCCGGAAGCGATGGATCAGTCGCCGTTGCCGTCGGCGTAGCTGCCCATCTTCTTGTCCTGGTTGGCCAGGCTGGCGGCCTGGTTGGAGGCCTGCTGGGCTTTCTGGATCTGCGACTTGCCGCCCTTGCCGCTGATTTCCTGGGCGATGCCGGCGGTCTGGTTGCGGACGGTCTTGCCGAAATACGAGTACACCCCAATCGCGGCGACCGCGATGAGGGCCACGATGATGATGTACTCGGTCATGCCCTGGCCGTGCTGCTTCTTGAAGCCGAAACGCCGGAAATGGTTCTTCATGAGGTGGATCTCCTGGGTTGCTGCCCGATCCTTGCAGCGCGGTCGGTCGTGCTGGATCGGACCTGGACCGGGGCGAGGTTGACTGCAGGAATGGAACGATGCGTGTCTGCATTCCGGCTTTCTTGAAGATTGCCGATATGTCAGGCGAGCCGAAGCTAGCAGTCGGAAAATGACCAAACAACGCCGTGGACGCGTTTTTTTGACGTTGTGTGTCGAATTGTGTCCGCCGTCACTTCGGGTGTGTGACCCCGTGACTCATGGTGTCGATCATGTGTCGTTTCCATGACGCGGCCTCGCACTTGCATTCGTCTGCCTGGGACAACAGCACGCATGCATCGAAGGTCGGCAGACAAACCGCGTAGATGCCTGCCATGCGCGCGGCATGCTTCGGCCGGTCGTGAGCACGATCACGATTGCGAGGCAAGGGTCATGCCTTGCAATGGGGAGTGGCTGGGGGACGGCCAGGCAAGCCGCCTGCATGAAGACGGATGGCGGCGCGACCAGGGCAGGGGCGGGTCGGATGCCCGCGACCGGTTTGAGCCACGACTGGTGGCCCCGGCTCCTGTTCGCGTCCGGGGCGTCGCCAGGGGCGACGCGAAGGTCCGGATGGGCGCGCGCGGATATTGCCCGCGTGCTCGCGAATGCACGTCTCCGGGCGGTCGTGTGCCAAGCGGACTTGGCAGCCCGCTGTGGCCCCGGGGGGGCCTCCCCCCGGGGACTTCAAGTCATTCCGCCAACTGCGCGCTCGCGGTCTTGCAGGATCCAGGGTCGGGCTTGCCGCCTCCCATCAGTACCAGAGGTGTCATGCTGTCTACACCCTGCTTGAAGCCGGATTCGAACTTGGCCGCATAGTCCGGACTGGGATCCATGCCGCGGCCCTTGGCGAGATTGCGGCGCTTGTAGGCCTCCAGTTGGGCCTGGGAAGCGCCGCAGGCCTTGGCCGTCGCATACGTCATGCCGACCACGCTGCCCCAGTCGGTGCCCGAGTAGGTCTGCCCCGGCGTCGATGCGCCTGCCGGCGTTGCCACGGCCAATGCCAGGCAGACACCGATCCACGATCGCCACCCGATTTTTCCTGTCTTCATCGAACGCTCCCTTGGTTCCGCCGCGCACGGCCAGTGGCCCAAGCGTATCCGAGGATGACAAGCGCGGTCGGGCTGGCGCGGGGAGACCGGCGGTATGCGGCGGCCGGTTGCGGCATGCCCGGCTCTCGTCGCGCGCGATCGAAGGGCCTCCAGTCCCGTCGCGCGGCGGCGACCGGTCCTCAGCTGCGCAGGCCGATGCCGCGCCGGAGCAGCCACACCGCGAACAGCGACAGCACCACGACGAAGCCGATCATCAGCGCGTAGGCGACCCACAGTGGCACGTCGGACTGGCCGAGCAGGCCGTAGCGGAACGCGTTGACCATGTAGAAGATCGGGTTGGCGTGGGTCAGCGCCTGCGCCCAGCCGGGCAGCAGCTTGACCGAATAGAACACGCCGCCCAGGTAGGTCAGCGGGGTCAGGATGAAGGTCGGCACGATCGCCACGTCGTCGAACTTGCGGGCGTAGACCGCGTTGACGAAGCCGGCCAGCGAGAAGATCGTCGCGCCCAGCAGCACCGTGGTCACGGTCACCAGCGGGTGCGGCATGCGCACCGGGGTGAAGAACATGGCGATCACCAGGACGATGACCCCGACCATCAGCCCGCGCATCACCGCGCCGGCCACGTAGCCCCAGAGGATGACCGCGTTGGGCGCGGGGCTGACCAGCAGTTCCTCGACGTGGCGGCCGAACTTGGCGCCGAAGAACGAGGAGGAGATGTTGCCGTAGCTGTTCTGGATCACGCTCATCATCACCAGGCCGGGGACGATGAACTGCATGTACGAGAACCCGTCCATGGTGCCCACGCGCGAGCCGATCAGGTTGCCGAAGATCAGGAAGTACAGGGTCATGGTGATCGCCGGCGGCACCAGGGTCTGGCCCCAGATGCGCAGGATGCGCTGCACCTCGCGGCGCACGATGGTGACGAAGGCGATCCAGTTGCGGCGGTCGATGGAGGGGGCGGCGGTGCTCATGCGGCCTGCTCCATCTTGTCGGTGGTCAGGCGCACGAACAATTCCTCCAGGCGGTTGCTGCGCGGGCGCATCGAGCGCACGTGGATGCCGGCGCCGCTCAGCGCGGTGAACACGCGGTTGAGGTCCATCGCCCGCGGCATGTCCAGCGCCAGGGTCTGCGGGTCGGTGGCGTCGAGGCGCGCTCCCTCGATCAGCGGCAGCTGCGCCGGCAGGGTGCCGTCGATGTCGAGCACGAAGCTCTCCGTGTCCAGCTTGGCCAGCAGCTGGCGCATCGGGCCCTGCTCGATGATGCGGCCGTGGTTGATGATCGCCAGGTGCCGGCACAGGCTCTCGGCTTCTTCCAGGTAGTGCGTGGTCAGGATGATGGTGGTGCCGGCGGCGTTGATCTCGCGCAGGGCATGCCACATGTCGCGGCGGATCTCGATGTCCACCCCGGCGGTGGGCTCGTCCAGGATCAGCAGGCGCGGGGCGGTCATCATCGCGCGGGCGATCATCAGCCGGCGCTTCATGCCGCCGGAGAGCGTGCGGCTCATCATCTGCGCCTTGTCCCACAGGTGGGCGCGGCGCAGTTCCTGCTCGGCGCGCGGCTCGGCCACCTCGCGCGGGATCCCATAGAAGCCGGCGTAGTTGACCAGGATGTCGTAGGGCTTCTCGAACAGGTTGAAGTTGATTTCCTGCGGCACCAGGCCGATCAGGCGCATGGCCGCGCCGCGCTGGTGCAGCAGGTCGGTGCCGAACACCGACACCTCGCCGGAGCTGGCGTTGACCAGCGAGGAGACGATGCCGATCAGCGTGGACTTGCCGGCGCCGTTGGGGCCGAGCAGGGCGAAGAAGTCTCCGGGCGCCACGTCCAGGTCGATGCCGCGCAGTGCCTGCACGCCGTTGTCGTAGGTCTTGCGCAGGTCGCGCACGTGCAGCGCCGGGGCGCCGGAAGCGGGTAGGGCGGTCAAGTCGGTGATCCTTGGCGGATGCCGGAATGTGGGGGCCGATTATAGGTGCCCCTGCCTTGCTCTCCGGGCAACGCAGCGTTTGCGGATCAGGTCGTGGCCGCGTCGAGGCGGCGGTAGCCGATGGCCTCGGTCAGGTGCGGGGTGGCGATGCGGGCTTCCCCTTCCAGGTCGGCGATGCTGCGCGCCACACGCAGGATGCGGTGCATCGAGCGTGCCGACAGTCGCAGGTGCTCGATGGCCCGCTCGAGCAGGGCCTGGTCGCCGGCGGCCAGGCGGCAGTCGCGTTCGGTCTGGTGCTGGGACAGGCGCGCATTGGACGTGCCGGCCCGCTCCAGCTGGCGCCGGCGCGCGGCCTCCACGCGCTGGCGCACGCTTCGCGAATCCTCGCCGCCGGGCTGGTCGGGGCGCAGTTCGTGCGGGGCCAGGCGTGGCACCTCCACGTGCAGGTCGATGCGTTCCATCAGCGGGCCGGAGATGCGTGCGCGGTAGCGGCGCACGCTGTCGGGGCTGCAGCGGCAGCGCCCGGACGGATCGCCGGCCCAGCCGCAGGGACACGGGTTCATCGCCGCCACCAGCTGGAACCGCGCCGGGAACTCGACGCTGCGCGCCGCGCGCGAGACGGTGACCGTGCCCGACTCCAGCGGTTCGCGCAGCACTTCCAGCGCGTGCCGGTTCCATTCCGGGAGCTCGTCCAGGAACAGCACCCCGTTGTGCGCCAGCGAGATCTCCCCGGGGCGCGGATGGCCGCCGCCGCCGACCAGGGCGACCGCGCTGGCGGTGTGGTGCGGGGCGCGATAGGGGCGCTGGCGCCAGCGCGACGGATCCAGTCCGTGGCCGCTGACCGAGGCGATGGCGGCCGATTCCAGGGCCTCCTCCTCGTCCGCCTCGGGCAGGATGCCGGGCAGTCGCGAGGCCAGCAGCGTCTTGCCGCAGCCGGGGCTGCCCACGAACAGCAGGTGGTGGCCGCCCGCCGCGGCCACTTCCAGGGCGCGCCGGGCCTGGGCCTGGCCGCGCACGTCGGCCAGGTCGGGGTACGGGCGGGGCTGCATCGGCGGTGCCTCGGCCCGCCGCGGTGCGGCGGCACCGGCCAGGGCGCCGCACACCTCCAGCAGGGTGCGGGCCGCATAGGCGTCAACCTCGCGTGCCAGCGCCGCCTCGGCGCCGTTGCCGGCCGGCACCAGCAGGCGGCGACCGGCCTTGCCGGCGGCGATGGCGGCGGGCAGCGCCCCGTCCACCGCGCGCAGTTCGCCGGTCAGCGCCAGCTCGCCCAGGAATTCCCAGCCGTCCAGCGCCTGCCGGTCGATCTGCCCGCTGGCGGCGAGGATGCCCAGCGCGATCGGCAGGTCGAAGCGCCCGCCCTCCTTGGGCAGGTCGGCCGGTGCCAGGTTGATGGTGATGCGCCGCGCCGGGAACTCGAACTGCGCGCACAGCAGCGCCGCGCGCACGCGGTCGCGCGATTCGCGCACGGCCGCTTCGGGCAGGCCGACGATCTGGGTGGAGGGCAGGCCGCCGGACAGGTGTACTTCCACCCGCACTGCGGGCGCATGCACGCCGGCGCGGGCGCGGCTGTGGACCAGCGCCAGGCTCATGGCAACGAGGAGGGTTAGGCCTGGGGGGCGGCCGGGCCGGCCTGCCGGGCTTCGAGCCCGGCGACCTTCGCTTCCAGCGCGTCCAGCTTCTCGCGGGTGCGCAGCAGCACCGCGCGCTGGACTTCGAATTCCTCGCGCGTGACCAGGTCCAGCTTGGCCAGGCCGGCCTGCAGGGCGCCCTTGAACGCGGTTTCCATCTCCTCGCGCGATTCGCGCAGGCCGGGCGGCACCAGCTCGCCGAGGCGGCGGGCGAGGGCGTCGATCTGGTTGAGGTCGATCATCGGGCTGGCTCCGCGGAAGGGACTTGCAGACTGGGCGCAGGTCCGGGTCTGGAGCATCGGCCGCGCGTGGATGGGACAGTAAGGATAATCCGAATCGCGCCTGCCCGGCATGAGCTCATGCCGCAGCGCGTCACTGCGCGGCCACCGGTCGGCGCTATCCTCGCCACCCCGTTCCGAAGCCGTCGATGCCGTTCCGATGAAGCTGATCACCGCGATCGTCAAGCCGTTCCGGCTCGACGAAGTGCGCGAGGCACTGGCCGCGCAGGGCGTCACCGGTATCACCGTGACCGAGGTCAAGGGCTTCGGCCGGCAGAAGGGCCACACCGAGCTGTACCGCGGTGCCGAGTACGTCGTCGATTTCCTGCCCAAGGCCAGGATCGAGGCGGCCGTGCCGGACGAGCGGGTGGAGGCCGCCATCGAGGCGATCGTGGCCGCCGCCCGTACCGGCAAGGTCGGCGACGGCAAGATCTTCGTGCAGTCGCTGGGTTCGGTGCTGCGCATCCGCACCGGCGAGCTGGGGGCCGATGCGCTGTGACGGTGCGGCGCGGGCCTAGCCGGCGCGCTTGAAGCGCCGGTAGACGCGCTTCCAGCCCCCGCGCAGGCGCCGGATCCAGGCCGGCTCGGCCACCGCGGCGCGCTGTGCCTCGCTCGGCGCCACGCCCAGCAGGCGCTGGCGCAGCTTGAGCAGGTTGGCCTGGTCGCCGCGGCGCAGCTGGCGGGCGATGAAGCTCTCGCGCAGCCAGCGCGGCGCCTGCCAGGCGGCGGTGAAGTCGATCAGCACCGGCACGCCGGCGCTGATCAGCACGTTGGTGCCGTGCAGGTCGTTGTGGGTGATCCCGGCCGCATGCAGGCGCTGCAGGGCGTACTGCAGCTGGTCGAAGACCTCGCGGCCCACCTGGTGAGCGCATTCGCTCAGGGTCTGGCCGTGCACGTACTCCATGCCGAGCGCCAGGCTGCCCAGGGTGCCGAGCAGGGCGGGCGCGTGGCGCCAGCCGTTCAGCCGCCGCAGCATGCGGGCCTCGCGCCGTACCAGCAGGCGTGCGGGCAGCGACAGCGGGGTATGGCGGTAGCGGGTGTAGTCCTTGACCACCGCGGGCCGGCCGTCCAGGCAGGTCTGGTACACGTCCGGCTCGAGCAGGCGGCGGCCGCGCTTGAGCAGCTTGGTCCGGGCGGGGTCGCAGGCGACCGGCTCGGGAGCGAGAAGGCAGGAGGGCAGGAGTTCTTTCATGGTGGTTCGCCGGTGCGCGGGCGCGCACCCGGAGATGGGCGTCGATTCAATTGAACCCTATGGTTCATTAATTGAATTCTAACGCCGCTCCGACACTTCTCCCACGGCCATGATGGCCAGGGAGGTGGACGAACTGTTCCACCCGTGCGGCGAACGGCGCCGGCCGCCCGCCGCGGATCGGTGGCTTATTCGCCCAGGGCCTGGGCGACGAACGGCGGTGCGACCAGTACGCCGGTGTGCAGGTGGGCGGTGTAGTACCCGGTGTCGAAGGGCTTGGCCTGCGCGTCGGCCTCGCGGAAGCCGAACCCGAAGCCCGCGGGCTTGGCGGCCACGGTCACGCTCCACCAGCCGGTGGGATAGCACGGCTGCGGGAACGGCAGGGTCCGGAACGACTGGAAGCCGGCCTTGCCCATCTCCGCGCGCATGTCCTTGATGAGGTCCAGCAGCGCCAGCGGCGACTCGGACTGCTGCACCAGCAGGCCATCGTCCTTGAGCGCGCGGAAGCAGCTCTCGAAGAACGCCTGGTTGAACAGGCCCTCGGCCGGGCCGATCGGGTCGGTGGAATCGACGATCACCACGTCCACGCTGCGCGGCTCGCAATTGGCCATGTAGGCCACGCCGTCGTCGAACAGCAGCTCCGCGCGCGGGTCGGCATTGGATTCGCACAGCTCGGGGAAATGCTTCTCGGCCATGCGCGTGACCTGCTCGTCGATGTCGCACTGGGTCACCGAGGCCACTTCCGGGTGCTTGAGCACCTCGCGCAGGGTGCCGCAGTCGCCGCCGCCGATGATCACCACGCGCTTGGGCGCCGGATGGGTGAACAGCACCGGGTGGGCGATCATCTCGTGGTAGAAGAAGTTGTCGCGGGTGGTCAGCATCATCGCCCCGTCGATCACCATCAGCTTGCCCCAGTCGGTGGACTGGTAGATCTCGATCTTCTGGAACGGCGACTGCACCTCGTCCAGCTTGGCGGTGGTGCGGAAGCCGATGGCCGAGCCGGTGGGGTCGAAATGCTCGATGAACCAGGTGTCGCTGCTGCTCATGGGGAATCCTTGCTGGACGATGGCGGCCACCGCCGGCGGCGATGGCGAGGGTGTGGAGGGGCGGCGGGCCGGCCGTCGGGCAGGTGCCCCCGCGGCGCCGGGAACGGCGGGCCGCGGGCCGGGCGCCGCGCGGGCGCGGATTGTAACGGACCCCGCGCGGGCCGGGCGTTACAATCGCCGCCCTTTTCCCGCTATCGAGTCCGCCCGAAATGAGCCAGTGGTCCGCCGGCCAGGCCCGCAAGACCTATTCCATCCCGCACTGGGCGGACGGATTCTTCGACGTGGATGCGGCCGGGCGCGTCGTGGTGAAGCCGCAGGGCGAGGCGGGCGTGCAGGTGCCGCTGCCGGAGGTGGTCGACGCCGCCCGCGCCGCCGGCGCCCGGCTGCCCATGCTGGTGCGCTTCCCGGACATCCTGGGCCAGCGCCTGGGCAAGCTGCAGGCGGCGTTCGCCCAGGCCCAGGCCGACTGGGACTATCCCGGCGGCTACACATCGGTCTATCCGATCAAGGTCAACCAGCAGCGCTCGGTGGCGGCCACGCTGGCCGCGCACGACGGCGAGGGCTTCGGCCTGGAGGCCGGCAGCAAGCCCGAACTGATGGCGGTGCTGGCGCTGAGCCGGCCGGGCGGGCTGATCGTGTGCAACGGCTACAAGGACCGCGAGTACATCCGCCTGGCGCTGATCGGGCGCAAGCTCGGCCTGCAGACCTTCATCGTCATCGAGAAGCCCTCCGAACTGAAGCTGGTGCTGGAGGAGTCGCAGGCGCTGGGCGTCAAGCCGGGCCTGGGCGTGCGCATGCGCCTGGCCTCGCTGGGCGCCGGCAAGTGGCAGAACAGCGGCGGCGACAAGGCCAAGTTCGGGCTCTCGCCGCGGCAGCTGCTGGACCTGTGGAAGCAGATCCGCGACACCGAGTTCGCCGACACCCTGAACCTGCTGCACTTCCACATGGGCTCGCAGATCTCCAACGTGCGCGACATCGCCAACGGCATGCGCGAGGCGACCCGCTATTTCGTGGAACTGTCGCGGCTGGGCGCGCGGATCACCCACGTCGACGTCGGCGGCGGCCTGGGCGTGGACTACGAGGGCACCCGTTCGCGCAGCTACTGCTCGATCAATTACGGGCTGCAGGCCTACGCCAGCAACATCGTCCAGCCGCTGGCCAGCGCCTGCCAGGAGCATGGCCTGGCGCCGCCGCGGATCGTCACCGAATGCGGCCGTGCGCTGACCGCCCACCACGCCGTGCTGGTGGCCAACGTGGCCGAGGTCGAGACCGCGCCGGAGGGCCGCGTGCCCGAGGCCCACGACGACGAGCCGGCGGCCATCCGCCACCTGCGCGAGATCCACGAGGAACTGGACGTGCGCCCGGCGGTGGAGCTGTTCCAGGAGGCCCAGCACTTCCACGCCGAGGGCCTGAGCGCCTATGCACTGGGTCAGATCGACCTGGCCCAGCGCGCGCGCATCGACGACCTGTTCTACGCCATCGCCCACGGCGTGCGTGCGCGCCTGAGCCCCGAGGAGAAGAGCCACCGGCCGATCCTGGACGAGCTCAACGAGCGCCTGGTGGACAAGTACTTCGTCAACTTCAGCGTGTTCGAGTCGATCCCGGACGTGTGGGCGATCGACCAGGTGTTCCCGATCGTGCCGATCGAACGGCTCGACGAACGCCCGACCCGGCGCGGCGTGGTCTGCGACATGACCTGCGACTCCGACGGCATGGTCAAGAGCTACGTCGAGAACGAGAGCCTGGACAGCTCGCTGCCGCTGCACGAGTTGAAGCGCGGCGAGAGCTACCGCATCGGCTTCTTCCTGGTCGGTGCCTACCAGGAGATCCTCGGCGATATCCACAACCTGTTCGGCGACACCGACGCGGTCGAGGTGCGGGCCGAGGGCGACGGCTACCGCATCGCCCAGCAGCGCCGCGGCGACACCACCGAGGTGATGCTGGACTACGTGGGCTACCGCCTGGACGCGCTGCGCGCGATCTACGCCGAGCGCATCGCCGCCGCGCGGCTGCCGGCCGACGAGGCCCGGCGCCTGGGTACCGAGCTGGAGGCCGGCCTGACCGGCTACACCTACCTGTCCGACGAGCCGCTGGGCTGAGCCGGCGCCCGCGCCGGGCCGCGTGGCGGTCCGGCGCGGAACCGCCGGGGCACTGGCGGCACTGTTGTCGGGTCGTGCCGTCCATCTCCTTGAGGGTGCCTGGCCCGGCGAGCAGGTGGCGGCCGCGTCGTGCATCCGCGGCGCCGACATGGACAGCAGGACATGACTTCGCTGGGTTGTACAGTCGCTGGCTTGTTACGATGTAACGGAATCCTGCCACTCCTCCATCCGCATGCCCCCACTCTCCGCTGCCGCCCCCCGTCAGCGCCTGCCCTCGATCGACCTACTGCGCGGCGGCGTGATGCTGCTGATGCTGCTCGACCACGTACGCGAGACGTTCTACCTGCAGCACCAGGTGTCCGATCCAATGGACGTGACCCAGGTATCGCCGGCGCTGTACGCGTGCCGGATGCTGGCGCACCTGTGCGCCCCGGTGTTCGTGGGGCTGACCGGGCTGTCGGCCTGGCTCTACGGCCAGAACCGCGACGATCCGCGCAGGGCGGCCTCGGCGTTCCTGTTCAAGCGCGGGCTGTTCCTGGTGGCGCTGGAGCTGACCCTGGTCAATTTCGCCTGGACCTTCCAGTTCCCGCCTTCGGTGGTCTACCTGCAGGTGATCTGGGCGATCGGCCTGAGCATGATCGCGCTGGCCGGACTGCTGTGGCTGCCGCGCGCGGCGCTGGTGGCGGTGGGCCTGCTGCTGGTGGCCGGGCACAACCTGTTCGACCCGCTGCAGGCATCCGGCACCGGGCCGCTGGCGGTGCTGTGGAAGGTGCTGCACCAGCGCGACTGGATCGTGCTCGGCGACGGGCTGCGGCTGCGCACGTCCTATCCGCTGCTGCCGTGGATCGGCGTGATCGCCCTGGGCTATGCCGCCGGGCCCTGGTACGGGCGGGCAACGGATGCCGCCGCGCGCCGGCGCCTGCTGCTCGGTACGGGTCTGGCGCTGCTGGCCGGGTTCTTCGCGCTGCGCCTGTGGAACGGCTATGGCGATACCCCGTGGCAGTCGTTCGGCGATCCGCGGCACGCGCTGATGAGCTTCTTCAACGTCACCAAGTACCCGCCGTCGCTGTGTTTCCTGCTGCTGACCCTGGGCATCGGCCTGCTGCTGCTGCTGCGGTTGTTCGAATGGCCGGCGCTGTCCGCCCGGCTGGGCTGGATGGCGACCTTCGGCGCGGCGCCGATGTTCTTCTACCTGCTGCACCTGTACGTGCTCAAGGCGCTGTACCTCGTCGCGCTGGCCTGGCGGGGCGCCAACCAGGGGCAGGTGTTCGGTTTCGACCATGTCGCCTCGCTGTGGGCGGCGGCGGCGCTGCTGGCGCTGGCGTTGTATTGGCCGGTGCGCGCATTCGCGCGGTTCAAGGCGCGCCGTCGCGACCTGGCGTGGCTGCGCTATCTGTGAGCACGCCGCGCCGAGGCCCTTCGCATCGCGTTAGTGAGGGTTGGTCCGTTTCCGGGTATGCAGCGACGCTGCGGGAATGGCGGTCGCGATCGTGGCCTTGAGAGCCTTGACCACCACGCGAGCCCGCCTGCGGCGTCGCTCCGCACCGGAGCGGGCTGGATGAATCTTGCGGCAGGCGGGTCCGGCATACCGGCTCGTCCGCCCGCTACCGGCCGGGCCGGTGCCTGGCGAACGCGCCGGCACGGCCCGGCCGATGGTCGTCAGACCGGATCGCGGGCGACCTGGAACCCGGCGAATGATTGGCTCACCGGCATGATCTCCAGGCGATTGATGTTCAGGTGCGGCGGCAGGGTGGCCACGTAGTAGATCTGCTCGGCGATGTCCTCGGCGGTCATCGGGTGGGAGCCGGCGTACAGCTTGTCCGAGGCGGCGTGGTCGCCGCCGGTGCGCACCAGGGTGAATTCGGTCTCGGCCATGCCCGGCTCGATGCTGGTCACGCGCACCCCGGTGCCAGACAGGTCCGAGCGCAGGCCCAGCGAGAACTGCTTCACGAAGGCCTTGGTGCCGCCGTAGACGTTGCCGCCGGTGTACGGATAGGTGGAGGCGACCGAGCTCAGGTTGACGATGGCGCCCTTGCGCGCGATCAGCGTGGGCAGCAGCTTGCGGGTGATCGTGACCAGGGCGGTCACGTTGGTGTCGATCATCTGCCGCCATTGCGCCAGGTCGCAGTCCTGGGCGGGCCGGGTGCCCAGGGCCAGGCCGGCGTTGTTGACCAGCACGTCGATGTCGCGGAAGCCTTCAGGCAACTCGTCCAGCGCGGCCTGCATGGCATCGCTGTCGCGCATGTCGAACACGGCCGCGTGCACGCGCTCGGCGCCGAAGGCATCGACCAGCGGCGCCAGGCGCTCGGCGCGACGGCCGGTGGCGACGACCTTCCAGTCGGCGCCGGCGAAGCGGCGTACCGCGGCGGCGCCGAAGCCGGAGGTGGCGCCGGTGATGAGGACGGTCTTGGACATGGGCGGGGATCCCGTTGCGGAAGAACGGGAGATTCTCGCACCGGTGCCGCGGGCGTGGCCAACGCGGCCGCGGAGGACGCTGCCGTGGCGGGCGCGTCGGCGCCCGCATGCGCAACCCGATTACTGGGCGCGGATCGCGATGGCCGGCAGGCCGCTGTTCTCCAGCTTCTGCTTGGCGGCCGCCAGTTCGGTGGCGCTCGCGTAGGGCCCCATGCGCACGCGGTAGACGGTCTTGCCGCCGATATCCGCCGATTCCACCCGTGCGCTCAGGCCCAGCATGGCGATGCGGGCCTTGATGTTTTCTGCGTCGCTGGAACCGCCGAAGGATCCGGCCTGCAGCAGGTAATGGCCGTCGGGCACCGCGGTGGCCTTGGCGGCGGAAGCCGTCTGGGCAGCGGGTGCGGTCGGTGCCGCTGGCGGTGCGATGCTGCCGGCTTCCGGCCGGGGTGCCGGCGCGGCCGCGGCAGGCGTGGCCACGGGCGCCGGCAGCGGCCGTGCCGGTGTCGCGGAAGCCACCGTGGCCGTGTTCGCCGGCGAGGGAGCGGTTACCGGGGCGGGCAACGGCTGCGGGCCGGGATCGCGGCCTTCCAGCAGCGCCTTGGCGCGGGCCGCGTCCTGGGCCTGCTTGCGCGCGGTCTCGGCCTTGCTGGTGGCGGCGATCTCCGCGTCGGACATCTGCACTTCCTTGCCGGGCAGCAGGGTGTAGAAGTCGAACTGGGTATTGGCGCCGTCCGGCTTCTTGTCGGGCTCCGGCGGCTTGGCCGGCTCGCTGGCGGCATCCACGTCGGCATCGGCCACGGCGGCCGGCTGCGCGTCCGGATCGGGCCGCGGGCCGGCGCGCAGGAAGTCGCCCTTCTTGTGGAACAGGTCGGGGGCGGCCAGGAACACCACGGCCGCGATCGCCGCCCCGGCGACCAGCCATACCCAACCGGGCGTGCTCTGGCCACCGCCGGTGCGCCGTGCCTGGCTCTTGCCGCGTCTTGCTGCTGCCATCTACCGCTGTCTCCGAATCACATCTTTTCCGGGGCGGTCACGCCCAGGAGGTCCAGGCCGTTGGCCAGCACCTGGCGCGCGGCCACGGCCAGCGCCAGTTTCGCGTCGCGTTCGCCGGCATCGTCCACCAGCACCGGGGTGCCGTGATACCACGTGTGGAACTCGTGCGCCAATTCGCGCAGGTACTGGGCGATCTGGTGCGGTTCCAGCGCCTGGCCGGCGGCCTCGACCACCTCCGGGTAACGCGAGATCTCGGTCATCAGGGCCAGCGAGGCCGGATCGTCCAGGCGGCGCAGTTCGGTCGCGCCGCGGGCCTGGTCGAACTTCAGCCCCTTCTCCTGCGCCTGGCGCAGCAGGCTGCACACGCGGGCATGCGCGTACTGCACGTAGAACACGGGGTTGTCGTTGTTCTGCTGGCGGGCCAGGTCGATGTCGAAGGTGAGCTGGGAATCGGGCTTGCGCGCGATCAGGAACCAGCGCGTGGCGTCGCGCCCGGCCTCGTCGATCAGGTCGCGCAGGGTCACGTAGCTGCCGGCGCGCTTGGAGAGCTTGACCTCCTCGCCGCCGCGCATGACCGTCACCATCTGGTGCAGCACGTATTCGGGCCAGCCCTTGGGGATGCCGAGCTCCAGCGCCTGCAGGCCGGCGCGCACGCGCGCCAGCGACCCGTGGTGGTCCGCGCCCAGTTCGGTGATCGCGCGCTCGTAGCCGCGCTGCCACTTGCTCAGGTGGTAGGCCACGTCCGGCACGAAGTAGGTGTAGGTGCCGTCGGACTTGCGCATCACCCGGTCCTTGTCGTCGCCGAAGTCGGTGGACTTCAGCCACAGCGCGCCGCCCTCTTCGTAGGTGTGGCCGGAGGCGACGAGCTTGTGCACCGTCTCTTCCACCTTGCCGTCGCGGTACAGCGAGCTTTCCAGGAAGTAGATGTCGAAATCGACGCCAAAAGCGGCCAGGTCGTGGTTCTGCTCGTTGCGCAGCCAGGCCACCGCGAAGCGGCGGACCGCTTCCAGGTCGTCCGGGTCCCGGGCGCCGGTGATCGGCGTGCCTTCCAGGTCCACGGTGGCACCGGCCAGGTAGGCGCGGGCCACGTCGGCGATGTATTCGCCGTTGTAGGCCGCCTCCGGCCAGCCGGCGTCGCCGGGCTTGAGGCCCTTGGCGCGGGCTTGCACCGAGCGGGCCAGGTTGGCGATCTGCACGCCGGCATCGTTGTAGTAGAACTCGCGCTTGACGTTCCAGCCGTTGGCCTCGAGCACCCGCGCCAGGCTGTCGCCGATCGCCGCGGCACGGCCGTGGCCCACGTGCAGCGGCCCGGTCGGGTTGGCCGAGACGTATTCCACCCCCACCGAGCGGTCGTTGCCGGAGGCGTTGCGACCGTAGTCGTGGCCTTCCTTGAGCACGCGCACCACCTCGTGCTGGTAGGCGGCCGGGGCCAGGTGGAAGTTGATGAAGCCGGGGCCGGCGATCTCCACGCTGGCCACGTCGTCGCTGGCCGGCAGCGCCGCGGCCAGGGCCTGGGCCAGGGCGCGCGGGTTGGTGCGCGCGGCCTTGGCCAGCAGCATGGCGGCGTTGGTGGCGAAGTCGCCGTGCTCGCGGGTCTTGGGCCGCTCGACCACGTAGTCCGGCGGCAGGGTGTCGGCCGGCAGGGTGCCGTTGGCGCGCAAGGCTTCGATGCCTTGGCCGATCAGGGCGCGGAGTTGGGGTTTCACGTGGGAATCTGCAAGAAGCACCGAATGAGGCATTTTACCCGACCCGGCTGTTCCGGGTCCGTTATCCCGCCCGGCGCGCTACAGCCAGCCGCGTTCGGCCAGCGACACCGGGGCGCCGTCGCCGATGACGAAGTGGTCCAGCAGGCGCACGTCCACCAGCTCCAGCGCCTCGCGCAGGCGGGCGGTCACCGCGCGGTCGGCCGCCGACGGCTCGGCATTGCCGGAAGGGTGGTTGTGGCCGACGATCAACGCCGCCGCGTTGAGCGCCAGGGCGCGCCGCACCACCTCGCGCGGATGCACCTCGGCGCCGTCGATGGTGCCGCTGAACAGCTCCTCGAAGGCCAGGGCACGGTGGCGCGTGTCCAGGAACAGCGCCGCGAACACCTCGTGCGGCCGCGAGCGCAGGCGTGCGGCGAAATAGCGCCCGGCGCTGGCCGGGCCGGTGAGGGGATCGCCGCGCTCCAGCTCGGCGGCCAGGTGGCGGCGGCCCAGCTCCAGTGCCGCGGCCAGGCGGCTGGCGCGGGCCGGGCCCAGGCCGGGCAGGCGCATCAGGTCGGCAGGGGCACGGTCGAGCAGCACCCGCAGCGGGCCGTGGTCGCCGAGCAACTGGCGCGAGGTCTGGATCGCGTCCTGGCCGCTCAGGCCCGAACCCAGGAAGATGGCGAGCAGTTCGGCGTCGGAGAGCACCGCGGCGCCGTGGCGCAGCAGCTTCTCGCGGGGACGTTCGGTGGCGGGCCAGTCGCGTATGTGCATAGGACGAGGATGGCGCTGCTCATGCCGGCGGGGCATCAGGGCCGTCCCGGGCTTCGCGGTAAGCTAGCGGCCTTTGGAACAGTAGGAATTTCCGGACGTGAGCGGATCCCTCCGTGAGCAGGCCTTGCACGGGCGGCGCGTGCTGGTATGCGTGGGTGGCGGCATCGCCGCCTACAAGGTGCTGGAGCTGGTGCGCCGGCTGCGCGACGCCGGCGCGCAGGTGCAGGTGGCGATGACCGCCGGCGCCCAGCAGTTCGTCACCCCGCTGAGCTTCCAGGCCCTGTCCGGGCACGCGGTGCGCACTTCGCTGTGGGACCCGGCCGCCGAACAGGCGATGGGCCACATCGAGCTGGCGCGCTGGGCCGAGCAGGTGGTGGTGGCGCCGGCCACGGCCGACCTGATCGCGCACCTGGCCAATGGCCTGGCCGACGACCTGGTCACCACGCTGTGCCTGGCCACCACCGCGCCGGTCACCGTCTGCCCGGCGATGAACCATCGCATGTGGCTGCACCCGGCGACCCGGCAGAACGTACGCACGCTGGCCGAGCGCGGCGTGCAGGTCGTCGGTCCGGAGGACGGGCCGTTGGCCGAGGGCGAGTCGGGGCCGGGGCGGCTGGCCGAGCCTCCGGCGATCGTCGCCGCGCTGGCGTCCGCCGCGGGCGGGGAGGAGGCGGGCGCCGCGATCCCGGGCCGCTTGGCCTGCCAGCGGGTGGTGATCAGCGCCGGGCCGACCTACGAGGACCTGGACCCGGTGCGTTTCCTGGGCAACCGCAGCAGCGGCAAGATGGGTTATGCGCTGGCCGCCGCGGCCGCCGCGCAGGGCGCGCAGGTGGTGCTGGTCAGCGGCCCGGTGGCGCTGCCGACCCCGGCGGGCGTGCAGCGCGTGGACGTGCGCTCGGCCGCGCAGATGCGCCAGGCGGTGTTCGCCGCGCTGCCGGCGGACATCTACATCGGCGCCGCGGCGGTGGCCGACTACACCCCGGTCAAGGTGGCCGAGCAGAAGATCAAGAAGACCGGCCAGACCCTGGCGCTGGAACTGGTGCGCACCCCGGACATCCTTTCCGAGGTCGCCGCGCAGACCCATGCGCTCAAGCTGGTGGTGGGCTTCGCCGCCGAGACCCACGACGTGGAGCGCTACGCGCGCGGCAAGCTGGTGGACAAGCACCTGGACCTGGTGATCGCCAACCAGGTCGGCGTGGCCGGCAGCGGCTTCGAGAGCGACAGCAACGCCGCCACTGCCTACTGGGCCGACGGCGAGCGCGTGTTCCCGGCCACATCCAAGGCTCGCCTGGCCGAGCAGCTGGTCGAGCTGGTCGCCGAAAGGCTGCGCGCATGACCGCCGCGGGCGTGCACGCGCTGCAGGTGAAGGTGCTCGACCCGCGTTTCGGCGACGCCTGGCCGCTGCCGGCCTACGCCACCGACGGCAGCGCCGGGCTCGACCTGCGCGCCGCGCTGGAGGCGCCGATGCGGCTGGCGCCCGGCGACGTCGCGCTGGTGCCCAGCGGCCTGGCGCTGTTCATCGCCGATCCGGGCCTGTGCGCGCTGGTGCTGCCGCGCTCGGGACTGGGCCACCGCCACGGCATCGTGCTGGGCAACGGCACCGGCCTGATCGACGCCGACTACCAGGGGCCGCTGCTGATCAGCCTGTGGAACCGCGGCCGCGAGGCCTTCGACATCGAACCGGGCGACCGCATCGCCCAGCTGGTGCTGGTGCCGGTCGTGCGTGCACGCCTGCAAGTGGTGGATACTTTCGCCGACAGCGCGCGTGGCGAGGGTGGATTCGGCCACACCGGCGTGCGCTGACAGGGGGCGACGGGGATGAGCAAGGCAGGAGATCGCGGGCATCTGCCCGCCGACATGCGCAAGAGTGCGCCGCTGCTGGCGGTGCTGCTGTTCCTGGGGGCCGGCTGGCTGGGCTGGAGCGGGGCGCGCCAGTGGCGCGAGACGCAGGCCACCGACCGGACCGAACAGGCACGCGATGCGGCGGTGACCGCCACCCAGCAGGCGCTGCAGGCACAGCTGGCGGCGATGAAGCGCCACCTGGCCGAGCCGGCGGTGGCGCAGGCCCTGCGGCAAGGCGATGCCGATGCCGCCGCCGCGGCGCTGAAACAGGCCTGGAAGGGCGCCGAGGACGTGCGGGTGGAAGGTGCGGACCTGGCGCAGGCGTTCACCGACCCGGCGGCCTTCGGCTATGGCCGCCTGGGCCTGCTCGAGCAGGCCCAGCGCGACGGCGTCGCGGTGGCGCGGGTGGTGCGCGACGGTGGCGGCGCGCGCCTGGGGGTGGCCGAGGCGGTGGGCCTGGCCGAGCGCCCGGCGGTCGCCTATGCGCGCCTGCCGTTGTCCGCGCTGACCGCGGCCGTCACCACCGCCGACCTGCCCGGCGGGGCCTACCTGGCGCTGCGCCAGGGCAACTACAACGTGGTCGAGCGCGGCGACAGCGCCCTGGCCCAGGGCGGGGAGACCCTGTCGCGGCCGGTGGGCAAGACCGGCCTGCGCATCGCCATGGCGATGGCCGACGTCGCCCCCGGCCCGCTCGGCCTGGGCATGGTCGCCTGTCTGGTGATCGCGATCGTGCTGGCGCTGGCCGGCATCGCGCTACTGCTGGTGCTGTCGGGCCGGCTGGCGCTGCGCCTGCCGCGTCGCGGCAGCGGCGCGACGCCCGCGAGCGAGGGACCGACGCTGGCCGAGGCCCTGTCACACCCCGAGGAGGATGCGGCGGCGCCGGTGGCCGAGGGCGCGGATGCCGGGGCCGCGCCTGCCGCCGCCGCACCGCGTCCGGGCAAGGCGCCCGGCGTGGCCGAGGGGATCTTCCGGGCCTACGACATCCGCGGCAAGGTCGGCAGCGAGCTGACCCCGGCCACGGCCCGGCTGATCGGACAGGCCGTGGGCAGCCTGGCCCACGAACGGGGCCTGGCGGCCATCGTCGTCGGGCGCGACGGCCGGCTGTCCGGTCCGGAGCTGATGAGCGCCGCCATCCAGGGCCTGCGCGAGGCCGGCGTGCGCGTGGTGGACCTGGGCATGGTGCCCTCGCCGGTGGCCTATTTCGCCGCCGAGCACCTCGGCGTGGGCAACGCGCTGGTGGTCACCGGCAGCCACAACCCGCCCGAATACAACGGCTTCAAGGTAGTGGTGGGCGGTGCCGCGCTGGCCGGCGACGCCATCGCCGACCTGTACGCGCGCATCCGCGACGGCCGCCTGCACGTGGCCGAGGCGCCGGGTGGCTACGAGCAGCAGGACGTGGCCGAGGACTACATCCAGCGCATCGCCGACGACGTGCAGCTGGACCGCCCGCTCAAGGTGGTGGTCGATGCCGGCAATGGCGCCGCCGGGGAGATCGCCCCGCGCCTGCTGGAGGCCATCGGCGCCGATCCGATCCCGCTGTACTGCGACGTCGACGGCACCTTCCCCAACCACCATCCCGATCCCAGCGACCCGGCCAACCTGGCCGACCTGGCGCAGACCGTGCGCCAGTTCGGCGCCGACCTGGGTGTGGCCTTCGACGGTGACGGCGACCGCCTCGGCGTGGTCGATGGCGAGGGCCGTTTCATCTTCCCGGACCGGGTGCTGATGCTGTTCGCCGGGGACGTGCTGCAGCGCAATCCAGGCGCGCTGGTGATCTACGACGTCAAGTGCACCGGCAAGCTGGCCGACCACGTGCTGCGCAACGGCGGCAGCCCGCTGATGTGGAAGACCGGCCATTCGCTGATCAAGGCCAAGATGCGCGAGACCGACGCCGAGCTGGCCGGCGAGATGAGCGGCCACTTCTTCTTCAAGGAGCGCTGGTACGGCTTCGACGACGGCCTGTACGCGGCCGCGCGGCTGCTGGAGATCCTGGCCCAGGACGAGGCCTCCCCGACCGAGGTGCTGGCGGCGCTGCCGGCGCTGGTGGCGACCCCGGAGATCAAGGTGGAGGTGGCCGATGCGGGCACCGCGGCGGGCATCGTTGCCGCGTTCGAGGTGGCCACCCGGGCCGAGGACAGCCCCTTCGCCCAGGCACGCCTGTCCACCATCGACGGCCTGCGTGCGGATTTCGCCGACGGCTGGGGCCTGCTGCGGGCCTCCAACACCACGCCGGCGCTGGTGCTGCGCTTCGAGGCCGACGACGAAGCCGCGCTGGAGCGCATCCGCGGCCTGTTCCGCGCGCTGCTCGGCCAGGTCGCCCCGCAGCTGGCGATCGGCTTCTGATCCGACCGCCGTCGCCTGCGGGCCGGTGCGGCCGCAGGCGGCGCGCCCGTCAGGGCGCGGTGGCGACCGCGGTGGTGCCCTTCAGCTCGCGGTAGCGCTGCAGGGTCTGTTCGATCTCCACGTCCAGCGCCGCGCGTTGCGCCTGGAAGCCCGCCAGCAGCCGCTGCTGGTCCAGCAGCTCCTGGTGGCGGGCGGCGATGTCGGCGGCCAGCTTGTCGGGCACCTTGTGCCCGGCCAGCTCCTGGTCGCCGGCCTTCTGCAACTGGGTCACCAGGCCGTCGCGCAGGCTGTTCACGTTGTACAGCGCGGTCTGCACGTTGTTGTCCAGGATCGCGGTGCGCTCGTTGAAGACGCGGCGCAGGTCGTCCTCGCTGGCGTAGGAAGTGAGCATCGCCTGCTCGGTGCGCTTGCGGGTCTGCTCGGCGGCGGTATCGAGCTGCTGCTGCGCCTGCGCGGCGGCCTGGGCGGCGCGTTCCTGCGGGGTGAGCGCGCGGTCCACCGTGGCGCTGCGCATGCCGCTCTTGGCGTTGAATTCCTCGCGCGCGTGGTTCACCGCGTCCGGCGGCAGCGTGTCGCTGCAGATGCGCTGGCCGTTCTGGTCCCAGCAGTACAGCTTCTTGGCCGTGCCCTTGTCCTGTGCCGTCGCCGCGCCGGCGCAGGCCAGCGCCAGCGCGGTGCCCAGCAGGCTGCTGCGGATGATGCGATCCATGGCCTTCCCCCTGAAGTTGGCCGGTCAGTGGTTGCCGTAGCGGGCGCGGTAGGCCTGCAGCGGTTCCCGGAAAGCGGCAAGTTCGGCGTTTGTGCCGACGAATGCAAGCAGGTCCGCCAGCCCGGCCACCGCCACCACCGGGATGCCGGCCTCGGCGGCCACCGCCTGCGCCGCCGAGCGCCGGTCGTGGTCGGAGGCGATCTCCTGGCGGTCCAGGGCCACCGCGATCGCCGCCGGGATGCCGCCGGCGGCGCGGATGATGGCCAGCGCCTCGCGGATGGCGGTACCGGCGGTGATCACGTCGTCGACGATCAGCACCCGGCGCCCGGCCAGCGGCGCGCCGATGAGCGTGCCGCCCTCGCCGTGGTCCTTGGCTTCCTTGCGGTTGAAGGCCAGCGGCAGGTCGCGGCCGCGGCGTGCGTATTCGCAACCGATCGCCGTGGCCAGCGGGATGCCCTTGTAGGCTGGGCCGAACAAGGTGTCGAACGCCAGCCCCGCCGCGTCGATCGCATCGGCGTAGCAGGCCGCCAGCGCGACCATGCGCGCGCCGCTGTCGAAGCGTCCGGCGTTGAAGAAATACGGGCTGACGCGGCCCGACTTGAGGGTGAACTCGCCGAAGCGCAGGGCATCGGCATCCAGCGCCAGCTGCAGGAAGCGGGAGCGGTGATCGGTCATGGGGGCAACCGGGACGGGAAACCAGAAAGGGTGAAAGCATAGCCGGTCGGCTGCCCGAAGGCCGCGCTGGGGTACGCTTTACGCCCTTCCCTCCGGCTTCCCGATCCCGCGCATGCGTATCACCACCTTCAATGCCAACGGCCTGCGCTCGGCCGCCCGCAAGGGGTTCTTCGACTGGTTCGCCGCCCAGCACGTGGACGTGCTGTGCGTGCAGGAAACCAAGGCCCAGGAAGCCCAGCTTGCGGGGCCGGATTACCTGCCGCCGGGCTACAAGGCCTGGTTCCGCGACGCCAGCACCAAGAAGGGCTACAGCGGCGTGGCGATCTATGCGCGGCGCGAGCCGGACGAGCTGCGCACCGGACTGGGCTGGGACGCCTTCGACGACGAGGGCCGCTACCTGGAGGCGCGCTTCGGCAAGCTCAGCGTGGTGTCCTTCTACATCCCCTCCGGTTCCTCCGGCGAGGTGCGCCAGGACTTCAAGTTCAAGGTGATGGAGTGGCTGCGCCCGACCCTGGAGGCCTGGCTGCGCAGCGACCGCCAGTACGTGCTGTGCGGCGACTGGAACATCGTGCGCAGCCGCCTGGACATCCGCAACTGGACCAGCAACCAGAAGAATTCCGGGTGCCTGCCGCCCGAGCGCGCCTGGCTCAACGGCCTGGTCGGGGCCGACGAGGGCAGCGACGGCACGCCGCAGCCGCGGCAGGGCTGGGTGGACAGCTACCGCGTGCTGCATCCGCAGGGCCAGGACTACACTTGGTGGAGCAACCGCGGCCAGGCCCGGGCCAACAACGTGGGCTGGCGCATCGACTACCAGCTGGCCACGCCCAACCTGCGCCCGCACCTGCGCGACTGCGCGATCTACGCCGCCGAGCGCTTCTCCGACCACGCACCCTATACCGTGGACTACGACCTGTGAGCGCCCCGGCCGGCGACGCGCGCCCGTCCTACCGCGGCTGGTCGGGCATCCGCCGCGCCTTCGCCACGCCGTCGGCGGCGACCATGGCGCTGCTCGGCTTCGGCAGCGGCCTGCCGTTCCTGCTGATCGCCTCGCAGACCCTGTCCACGCGCCTGCGCGACGTGGGCCTGGACCTGGGCAGCATCGGCCTGATCAGCCTGGCCAGCTTCTTCTACCTGCTCAAGTTCCTGTGGGCGCCGCTGCTGGACCGCTATCCGTTCCCGCCGCTGGCGTTCCTGGGGCGGCGCCGCTCGTGGCTGCTGGCGGCCCAGGTCGGGGTGCTCGCCGGCCTGGTCGCGCTGGCCTTCGTCCATCCCGAGCGCGGCGTGGTACCGCTGGTGGCCTGGGTGTTGCTGGCGTCCTTCGCCGGCGCCACCCAGGATTCGGTGGTCGATGCCTATCGCATCGAGATCGCCCCGGACGACACCCAGGCCGCGCTCGCGGCCACCTACACCCTGGGCTACCGCATCGGCCTGATCCTGGCCGGCGCCGGCGCGCTGTACCTGGCCCAGTTCGAGAGCTGGCGCATCGCCTACCTGGCGATGGCGGCGCTGATGCTGCTGCCGATCCTGGCTACCGTGTGCTGCCGCGAGCCGGCACCGCGGCAGACCGTGCAGCGGCGCATCGACGTGGCCGAGGCCTTCGTCGAGCCGATCGCCAGTTTCTTCCGCCGCAACGGCGTGGCCCTGGCCCTGGTGCTGCTGGCCTTCGTCGGCCTGTACAAGTTCCCCGACCAGGTGATCGGGGTGATGGCCGGCCCGTTCTACCTCGATTCGGGCTTCACCAAGGCCGACATCGCCACCGTGTCCAAGCTGTTCGGGGTATGGATGGGCATCGTCGGCGCGTTCGCCGGCGGCGCGGCGGTGGCGGCGTTCGGCTTCCGTCGCATGCTGCTGCTGGCAGCGCTGGGCGTGGCCCTGTCCAATCTCGCGTTCCTGCTGATGGCGCACCACCCCGGCCAGCTGTGGGCGTTCTACGCGGCGCTGTCGGCCGACAACCTGTTCCAGGGTTTCGCCGGCACGGTGCTGGTGGCGTTCATGTCCTCGCTGACCGACCGCGCCTTCACCGCGACCCAGTACGCCCTGCTGGTGTCGCTGGCCAACCTGCCGGGCAAGTTCGTCGGCGGCGTGTCCGGCTACATCGTCGAGGCGACCTCCTACAGCACCTTCTTCATCCTCAGCGCGGTCACGGTGGTGCCCACGTTGCTGCTGCTGGCCTGGCTGTGGCCGCGCATCGGCGAGCGCACCGCGGTGGCCTGATTGCATCCGGGCGCGGGCCTGACCATCATCTGCCCTCCGGGGGGAGCCGGGACCGGGGGAGGAGCGATGGCCGACCTGCTGCTGCAAGACGTGGACCCCGTGCTGGTCGAACGCATCCGCCGCATTTCGGTGGCGCGGGCGTGGAGCCAGCGCCAGACCCTGCTGGCCCTGCTCGAACAGGGCCTGTTCGCCAGCGAGCTGGACGTGCGCTCGGGCCTGGAGAATCGCGAGGTGGACGTGCTGTCCGAGGCGATCGCCGCGCTGCAGGGCCTGCCGACCGGGCCGAACTTCTGAGGCCGGGCCGGTTCAGCCGGCCGGATGGATCGCGCCGAGCACGCGCGGCCCGCGCGCGCCGGTGACCGTGGGCAGGTTGCCGGGCCGCCCGGCCAGGGTCTCGCGCGCCAGCCAGGCGAAGCCCATCGCTTCCATGTAGTCCGGATCCAGGCCCCAGGCCTGGCTCGATTCCACGCTCACGCCCGGCAGCTGCGCGCACAGGCGCTCGAGCAGGCGCGGGTTGCGCACGCCGCCGCCGCAGACGATCACCCGGCGCGTGCCGGGTTGCCACGCCCGCAATGCATCGGCCACGGTGGCGGCGGTCAGTTCCAGCAAGGTCGCCTGCACGTCCGCCGCGGCCACCTGCTCGCCGGCGAGCGCCACCTCGACCCAGTCCAGGTGGAACTGCTCGCGGCCGGTGCTCTTGGGCGGCGGCAGCGCGAACCAGTCCTCGGCCAGCAGGCGCTGCAGCAGCGGGACGTGCACCTGGCCGCTGGCGGCGTAGCGCCCGTCCACGTCGAAGGGCTGGCCGAGCTGGCGCTGGCACCAGGCATCCAGCAGTGCATTGGCCGGGCCGGTATCGAAGCCGCGCGCGTCGCCGTGCATGGGAATCAGGGTGAGGTTGGCGATGCCGCCCAGGTTGAGCACGGCGCGGTCTTCGTCGGCGGCGCCGAGCATGGCCAGGTGGAAGGCCGGCATCAGCGGCGCCCCCTGGCCGCCGGCGGCCATGTCGCGGCGCCGGAAATCGGCCACCGTGGCGATGCCGGTGGCTTCGGCGATGCGGTTGGCGTCGCCGATCTGCCAGGTGAACGCCGGCGTCGCCAGGGGCCGGTGGCGGATGGTCTGCCCGTGCGAGCCGATCGCGGCGATCCGTCGCGGGTCGACGCCGGCCTGCGCGATCACGGTCAGCGCCGCCTGCGCGAAGGCCTCGCCGACGCGCGCATCCAGCGCTCCCAGGCGGTCCAGCGCGATCGGCTCCAGCGCCTGGCCCAGGCGCACCAGCGTCTCGCGCAGCGCGGGCTCCCAGGCGAAGGTGTGCCCGTGCACCAGGTGGCAACGGGGCGTGCCGGATTCCGGAAAGCGCACCAGGGCGGCATCGATGCCGTCGGCGCTGGTGCCGGACATCAGGCCCAGGTACAGCGGGGTCTCGTCGGCGGGCAGGAGCATGGGGCGGTCCGGGAAACGAAAAGGGCGGCCAGTGGCCGCCCCGGGAGTCTAGCCGCGTTCCTGGCCGCGGCGCGTTCCGGCCTGGGCGTAGATCCGCTTTTCCAGTCCCTCGATCCGGGCCAGCGCCGGCGCGGTCTGCGTCCGGAAGCGGGCCAGCTCGGCACCGCGCAGCGGCTCGGGCGGCGGCATCGTCACCGACAGCGGGTTGCGCTGTGCGCCATTGACCCGGAATTCGTAGTGCAGGTGCGGCCCGGTGGCCATCCCGGTCATGCCGACGTAGCCGATCACCGTGCCCTGCGCGATGCGCTCGCCTGCGCGGATGCGGGCGAAGCGCGACATGTGCCCGTACAGCGTGGAATAGCCGCGGCCGTGGTCAAGGATCACCACGTTGCCGTAGCCGTTCTGCTTGCCGACGAAAGCGACCCGCGCATCGCCAGCGGCCATGATCGGCGTGCCCGAGGCGGCGGCGTAGTCCACGCCCTTGTGCATGCGCATCGTGCCCAGGATCGGGTGCTTGCGCGCGCCGAAGCTGGAACTCAGGCGCGCATACGGGATCGGCATGCGGATGAAGCTCTTTTTCAACGGCCGGCCGTCGATGTCGAAGTACTCGGCGTTCTTGCCGTCACGGCTGAAGCGGAAGGCCGTATAGGTCTTGCCGCCGGAGGTGAACGTGGCCGCGAGGATGTCGCCGGTGCCGATGCGTTCGCCTTCGCGCCAGGTCTCGTCCATCACCACGCTGAAACGGTCGCCCGGCTGCACGTCCTTGTCGAAGTCGATGTCGTACTTGAAGATGTCGTCGGCCATGGCCACCACGACCGCCGGGGACACGCCGGCCTTCTGCGCGGCGGCGTAGAGCGAGGAATCGACCTCGCCGCTGGCCACGACGGTGCGCGTGCTCGTGGCCCGTTCCAGCACCTTTTCCCGGATCGCATCGTCCTGCAGCGACAGCTCGATACGGTGCGAAGGATCGCGATCGAAGCGGATGCCGCGCAGCTCGCCGTCGGCGGGCAGGTCGAAGGCGATCTCCGCGCCCGGGCGCAGGCGGGTGAGCGCCTCGCGGGTGCCCGGGTGTTCCAGGATCCGGTGCATCACCGTGGCCGGGATGCTCAGCTGCTCGAACAGCGCGCCCAGGGTCTGGCCCGGCTCGACGTGCAGGATCTGCCACTGGTCCATTACCGCCCGCGGGCCTTGCGCCGCCTCGGCGGGAGGCAAGGGCAGGGCCAGCGTGGAATGGGTCTGCAGCGGCGGTGCCAGCGCGTTGGAGAAGCCGGGCACGATGGTGGCCACGAGCGCGCCGATGGTCGCGAACAAGGTGGCATGGATCCAGTGCCGGCGGGTCCAGCGGGCGTTGAATCCGGGGATGTGCTGTTGCAGTTTCCTGCGGAGCAGGGTGCCGTGGAGGACGTTCAGGCGCTCTTGGACGCGGCGCTTGTCGCGCGCAAGGGACGGGTCGAACTGAGGCATCAGGCGGGATCCTTGGGCCGGCAGCGGGCCCGGACCGGGGCTACCATAGTCAGGTGGCAACGACGCGTCAAACCATTGAGCCGGTTCGGTTTTTCGTTTGCCTGCCGGTTAACTGTCACTTAACATCGTTCATCATCCTGATGCCGTGTCCGTGGAGTCCGTTCCAGTGAAGTCCCTTGCCGAAGCCCTGGCGACCATCGGTCGCGGGGCCGATGAAGTCCTGAAGATCGAAGAACTCGAAAAGCGCCTGGCCAGTGGGCGCTCCCTGCGGATCAAGGCGGGCTTCGACCCGACCGCCCCGGACCTGCACCTCGGGCACACCGTGCTGCTCAACAAGATGCGCCAGTTCCAGGACCTGGGCCACCAGGTGATCTTCCTGATCGGCGATTTCACCGGCATGATCGGCGATCCCACCGGCAAGAACGCTACCCGCAAGCCGCTCACCCGCGAGGACGTGGAGCGCAACGCGCGCACCTATGCCGACCAGGTGTTCAAGGTGCTCGACCGCGAGCGCACCGAGGTGCGCTTCAACTCCGAGTGGTTCGGCAAGATGGGCGCGGCGGACATGATCCGCCTGGCGGGCCAGCAGACCGTGGCGCGCATGCTCGAACGCGACGATTTCGCCAAGCGCTATGCCGCCCAGCAGTCCATCGCCATCCACGAATTCCTCTATCCGCTGGTGCAGGGCTACGACTCGGTGGCCCTCAACGCGGACGTCGAGCTCGGCGGTACCGACCAGAAGTTCAACCTGCTGATGGGACGCGGCCTGCAGGAGCACTTCGGGCAGGCGCCGCAGGTGGTGCTGACCATGCCGCTGCTGGAGGGGCTGGACGGCGTGCACAAGATGTCCAAGTCGCTGGGCAATTACATCGGCATCGACGAGCCGGCGATCGACATCGTCACCAAGACCATGAAGATCGACGACGCGCTGATGTGGCGCTGGATCGACCTGCTTTCCTTCGACATCGGGCTGGAGGAGGCAGCGCGCCTGCGCCGCCAGGTGGAAGCCGGCGAGCTCAACCCGCGCGACGTCAAGCTGCGCCTGGCGCGCGAACTGGCCACCCGCTTCCATGACGCGGCCGCGGCCGAACGTGCCGTCGAAGGGTGGCAGGCGGTGGTCACCGGCCAGGGCGACACCCGCCTGCTGCCGCTGCAGGAAGTGCCGGTCCCGGCCGAGGGCTTGCGCATCGCTGCGCTGCTGACCGCCGCCGGCCTGACGCCCAGCAATTCCGAGGCCAACCGCAAGCTCAAGGAGCGCGCGGTGAAGGTGGAAGGCGAGGTGGTCGAGGACCCGCAGCAGATGTTCGCGCCCGGCTTCGAGGGCGTGCTGCAGGTTGGCAAGCGCAACTTCGCGCGCATCGTGCTGGTGACGGCGGGCTGAATCGTGCCTGCGCCGGGCCGTCGAAGCCGTCTTCCCGGCGCCGTTGGATTGCTTCATAATCCCGCTCCCTTGATGACGGTCTAGGCCGCCATCGGGTGGACCGGCAAGCTTCCCTGAATTGGGGGCTTGACGGGATGGGGAAGCCGGCTAAGATGTGCGGCTCCCTGGGGCGGCCGGCTGGTTCGGCTGCCGGATCTGGAAGGCGCTGCGAAGCGGAGTGTTGACAGATCGGAAGAGTCGGCTAAGATGGGCGGCTCACTTCGGCAAAGATCTTCGGATCGGACGCCGGGCCGGAAAGACCTCGAAAGAGGTGTTGACGGAAAGAAAAAGTCCGCTAGAATGGGCGGCTCACTTCGGCGGAAACG
>NZ_FCOY01000006.1 GCF_900018785.1 Xanthomonas massiliensis
CCCCGCCGGCGCCAGCGCCTGCGCCCCCACCGCCGCCTCCAGCTCCGCCAGCTCCCCCAGCAGCTCCACCGCACGCTGGTAATACCCCGATCCCGCACTGCTCAGGCCTACGCGACGCGTCGTGCGGTTCAGCAGGCGCGTGCCAAGGCGCTTTTCGAGTGCCGCGACCTGGCGGGTGACGCTGGCGGTGGACATGTCCAGTGCGTCGGCAGCGGCGCTGAACCCGTTGCGCTCGACCACGGTCACGAACACGCGCATGGCTTCGAGAGTGTCCATTTATTTCCAGTAATGAAACAAACAATGGATGGTGTAGATATTTATCCCTTAAAACGGAGGAATAGTCTATGCCGATCCCTTCCAACGGAGCTCGCCATGACCGACGTCGCTGCCTACCGTCTTTCCGCCTATGGCGCCGCCTTGCTGCGCATCACGCTGGGCGTGCTGTTCCTGCTTCACTTCCTGACCAAGCTGCTGGTGTTCACTCCCGCCGGGACGGTGGCGTACTTCCAGTCACTGGGCCTGCCAGGAGGACTGGCCTATCTCGTCATGGCGACCGAACTCGGCCTGGGCGTGGTGCTGGTGCTGGGCCTCTGGTCGCGGTGGCTGGGCCTGCTCGGCGTGCCGTTGCTGCTGGGGACCATCGCGGCCGTGCACGGAGCCAACGGCTTCGGGTTCGCCAATGCCGGCGGCGGTTGGGAATATCCGGCGGTATGGGCGCTGTTGCTGATCGTCTCGGCCCTGCTCGGCGAAGGCGCCTTCGCGCTGAGGCCGGCCGCGAAGTAGGCGGCAACGTCCTGGCTGCAGGCGGCACTCGATGCGATGCCGTCCTGCGCTTGCATCCACCAATTCGAGGAGCGCGTCATGTCCCGTCTTCCTGCCCTGTTCATTTCCCACGGCTCGCCGATGACCGCGCTGGAGCCCGGCGCGGTCGGTCCGCGCCTGGCCGAACTGGCGGCGGCGATACCCCGGCCGCGGGCAATCGTGGTCGCCTCGGCGCATTACCTGGGCCGGCGCCCGCTGGTGGGCGGAGCCGCGCGACCGCAGACCGTGCACGACTTCGGCGGCTTTCCGCCGGCGCTGTACGCGTTGCAGTACCCGGCCCCCGGCGCCCCGGCCCTGGCCGAGCAGGTCCGTCGCCGCCTGGACGACGCCGGCCTGCAGCCCTACCTGGACGTGCAGCGCGGCCTGGACCACGGCGTGTGGGTACCACTGCGCTTCCTCTATCCGCAGGCCGACATCCCGGTGGTGCCGCTCTCGATCCAGCCCGAGCTGGGGCCGGCCCACCAGCTCGCGCTCGGCCGCGCCCTGGCGCCGTTGCGCGACGAGGGCGTGCTGCTGATCGGTTCGGGCAGCATCACCCACAACCTGCACGACTGGCGGGGCGGGTATTCGCCCGCCAACGAGGCGCCGTACGTGCGCCCGTTCATCGAATGGTTCGAGCACAGGCTGGCCGGGGACGACATCGCCGCGCTGGTGGACTATCGCCGCCAGGCGCCTTTCGCCGAGCACGCCCATCCCACCGACGAGCACCTGCTGCCGCTGTACTTTGCGATGGGGGCCGCCGGTGGCGAGAGCCTCGGTGCACGCCGCATCGACGCCGGCGTGGACATGGGGTTCCTCGCCATGGACATCTACCGTTTCGACGGCGCCCCGCGCATGGAGGAGGCGGCATGAGCAGCGCGCGCCTCACATTCGTCGAACGCCCGGCCCAGGGCACGCCGCGCGGCCTGCTGCTGTTGCTGCATGGCGTGGGGGCCGACGAGCGCAGCCTGGGCGAGTTGGCGCTGGAGCAGGCGCCGGACCAGCACGTGATTCTGCCGCGCGGGCCGCTGACCTTCGCCCCCGGTGCCTACGGGTTCTTCCAGGTGCGGTTCGGCCCGGACGGTCCGGTGATCGATCCAGCGCAGGCCGAGGCCAGCCGCCGCCTGCTGATCGACTTCGTCGCAGCGCAACAGGCGCGACTGGGCATCGCGCCGGCCAGGACGGTGATCGCCGGCTTCAGCCAGGGCGGCATCATGAGCGCCAGCGTCGGGTTGACCGCGCCGGCGAGCGTGGCCGGGTTCGCGATCCTGTCCGGGCGCATCCTGCCGGAGATCGAACCGCAGGTTCCGGCCGACGTCGGCAGCCACACAACCGTGGCGCTGGTGATGCACGGTCGGCGCGACGACAAGCTGCCGTTCGCGCTGGCCGAGCGTTCCGCCGCGCGCCTGGCCCATTTCGGCATCGCGCACGAGCTGCGAGCCTACGACGCCGGCCACGCGCTGACGCCCGCCATGCGCAGCGATTTCCGCGCCTGGCTGCAGCGGATGCGGCGGGACTGAGGGGCTGCGCGGGGTGCCATCGCGCCGATGCACGGGTCCTGGCGGAACGCGGGACTGGACAAGTCGGCGTCCATCGGGTCTTCTTTTGCCTCTTCCCGTTGTCCTGCGGGCCGCGCAAGGCGGCTGGCCGGGCCATGCTTGAAATGGACGAGGCATGCATTCGATCGACGTAGTTCTGGCGATGTTGCTGGCCGTGGCGGTCAGCGGCTATCTGGTGCGCATCGTGCCGTTCTCCCTGCCGCTGCCGCTGGTGCAGATCGGCCTGGGCGCGGTGATCGCCGGCGTGTTCAACAAGGGCTACGACCTGGATCCGGAGCTGTTCTTCCTGCTGTTCCTGCCGCCGCTGCTGTTCCTGGATGGCTGGCGCATCCCCAAGCAGGGCCTGTTCCGCGACAAGGGCGCGATCCTGGAGCTGGCCTTCGGCCTGGTGATCTTCACCGTGCTCGGCGCGGGCTTCCTGATCCACTGGATGATCCCGGCCATGCCGCTGGCGGTGGCCTTCGCGCTGGCGGCGGTGGTCTCGCCGACCGATCCGGTGGCGGTGTCCGCCATCGCCTCGCGCGTGCCGATCCCGAAGCGGCTGATGCACATCCTGGAGGGCGAGTCGCTGCTCAACGACGCATCCGGCCTGGTGTGCTTCCAGTTCGCGGTGGCCGCGGTGCTCACCGGCACCTTCTCGCTGGCCTCGGCCTCGCTGACGTTCCTGTGGGTGGCGCTGGTCGGGCTGGGGCTCGGGGTGGGCACGACGGTGGGGGTGAGCCTGGTCCAGCGCACCATCTGGCGCCGGTTCGGCGAGGAGCCGGGCGCGGCGATCCTGGTCAACCTGCTGACCCCGTTCGCGGCCTACCTGCTGGCGGAGGCGTTCGGTGCCTCCGGCATCCTCGCCGCGGTCTCGGCCGGCATCACGATGAGCTATGTCGAGCTGAGCGGCCGTGCCGCCGGCAGCACCCGCGTGCAGCGCTCGGCGGTGTGGGACACCGTGCAGTTCACCTTCAACGGCATCATGTTCGTGCTGCTGGGCGAGCAGCTGCCGGGCATCGTCGAACGCGCCATCCACAGCATGGAGCAGACCGGGCACCTGTCGCCCTGGTGGCTGCTGGTCTACGTGGTGGCGATCAACGCCGGCCTGGCGGCGCTGCGGTTCCTGTGGGTGTGGCTGTCGCTGCGCTGGAACCTGCTCAAGGCCCGCTACCGCGGCGAGCAGGCCATCAGCCCATCGTGGCGGATCCTGGTGGCCACCTCGCTGGCCGGCGTGCGCGGCGCGATCACCCTGGCCGGCGTGCTGACGCTGCCGCTGGTGGTGCCCGGCGGTTCGCCGTTCCCGGCGCGCGACCTGACCATCTTCCTGGCGGCGGCGGTGATCCTGGTGTCGTTGCTGATCGCCAGCCTGGTCCTGCCGCGGCTGCTGCGCGACCTGAAGCTGCCCGACGAGCCCGAGCACCGTGCCGAGGAGGACGTGGCCGAACGCGAATCGTCCAAGGCGGCGCTGACCGCGGTGGAGAAGCTGCGCCAGCAGCTGGTCGAGCGCGGCGTGCAGGTGGAGATCTACAACGAGGCGGCGAGCCGCGTCAGCCAGCTCTACCAGCGCCACCTGGACCGGGTGGAACGTACCGAGACCGACCCGGAACAGGCACGACTGCTCGAAGAGGCGATCGCGCAATACCGGCGTGCGGGTCTGCAGGCCGAACGCGACGAGCTGTTCCGGCTGGCGCGCCAGCGCCGCATTTCCGACGAGGTATCGCGGCGCCTGATCCGCAACCTGGACCTGATCGAGGCGCGTCGCCGCAGCTGACCTGCGGGGCCGGCCTCAAGGGGCGGCGTGACGGCCACCCGACACGGCCGTCGCCGGGCGCAGGCGGTAGAACAGGTTCGGCTCGCTGACCACGTACACGGTGCCGCGCGGGTCGACGGCGATGCCTTCGGCCTGCGGCACCGGCAGGTGCAGGCCGGACGTGGCCAGCGGCCGCCAGCTGACCGGCCGGCCGTCACTGTCCAGTTCCGCCATCAGCTGCGATTCGTCGCTGAGCAGCAGCAGGTGGCGGCTGCGCGGGTCGAAGTCCAGGCTGGAGATGTCGGTGGCGAACCCCAGCGAGGCCAACCAGTCGCTGCGGTCCTCCTGGCGCAGGGCGCCCTTGCCGAGGACGCCGTGCAGCGTGTACAGCGCGGTGGGATCGCGTTCCTTGGCGATGTACAGCACGTCGCCGGCAGCATCGTAGGCCAGGCCTTCCGGGCCGTCGTTGCCGCCGGCGTCGAGCACCAGCGGGATGGTGCGTGCGTCCTGGACGTGGATGTCCTGGCCGTCGGCACGGGGCAGCTCGACGACCAGGATCGAGCGCCGGCCTTCCTGCAGCAGCGCCACCCGGTCGTGGCCGAGCCAGGCGACCGCTTCCACGTCGGAGGCGCCGCGCAGGCGGTGGCGCTGCCTTACGCGCCCGCGTTCGTCGAGGACGAGCAATTGCGCCGGGCGGTTGACCACCGCCAGCAGGCGGCCGTTCTCCTCGTCGTAGTCCAGGCCGGAGAGGTTGTCGTCCACGTCCACCTGGCGGGCGTAGATGTCGTACTCGTAGCCCGGCAGCCACAGGCTGGCGCCGCGCCAGCGCGACCGGTTCCACTCGTTGCCCGGGGCCAGGCCATGGGTCCAGCGCAGCACGCGGTTGTCCAGGTGGGCATAGCGCAGCAGTGCGAAGGCGAGCGCGAGTCCGCCGGCGACCACCAGGGCGGCGAGCGCCTGGCGCCGGAGCGTGCGCGCCCGGCGCGGCACGTCAATCGGCCGGTCCGGAATCGGCCGGTCCGGCGCTGTCCAGGTAGTACGGCTCGACCTTGCCGGTGATCCGCATCGTCATCGGGTTGCCGCGGCGGTCGCGGGCGCGGCCCACCTGCACCCGGATCCAGCCCTCGCTGGCGCTGTATTCCTCGACGTTGTCGCGCTCGATGCCGTTGAAGCGCACGCCCACCCCGCGCGACAGGGCGTCGGCATCGTGGAACGGGCTGCGCGGGTCGATCGCCAGGTGGTCGGGCGGGGTATCGCTCATGGGGCCTGTCGCGGGCGTGGCGCCGGGAGGGGCGTCCTTCAGGGCGGCAAGCATAGCAACGGCGCCTTGGCGATGCCTGCCCGACTGGCGACAATGGCACGACCTGGCAGCCGAGGACGCCCATGCCCGACAACAGTGCCGACTACGATCTGGACGACGACCTGCCCGATTTTGATCCGGAGGACCGTTCGGCGCTGGTGTGGAACCTGCTGCTGCTGGTCAACCCGGGCGACGAGGCCGGTGCCCTGGCCCAGTTCGATGCCTGGCGCGAGGCCATGGAGGCCCAGGGCCTGTCCCTGGATACCGGCGACGATGGCTGGCTGCGGGCGCTGGACGAGGCCATCGACTGGCGCGCCGGCTTCCACGTGGAGGCGCAGGACACCGCGACGTTCGTGCAGGCGATCGACGAGCTGGCCGCACGCTGGAACCTGCGCATCGACTGGGGCGGGGACGTCGACGACGAGGAGTTCCTCGCCGTCGAGGACGTCCCCGCGCTGATGGCGATCGCCTACGACCGCCTGCGCGAACACGGCTACACGCTGTGGAACTGGAACACCGGCGAGGACATCCTGGCCGGCTGGATCGCGCTGTCGCGCGACGACGAGGCCATGGCGGCGCTGTGCACGCTGCTGGACGTGGAGATCCGACCGGGCAGCGACGCGTTCTGAGCGCCGCTCAGCGCCACAGGCGGCGCAGGCCGTCGTCGGCGCCGAGCAGCGGATCGCGGGCAGGCACCGGCACCGCGGCGATGCGCGCATCGGCGGCCGGGCGTTCGCCGGGCTCGCCGCGCATCAGGTCGGGGCTGCGGCCGTCGGGATAGGCGCCGACGACCTCGAAATCGGGGCTCGAGCGCAGGCGCTTGTGGCCCACGCCGGCCGGGATGACGATCACGTCGCCGGCCGCCACGTCCACCGCGCGCCCGGCCTCGCCGCCGAGCTGCAGGGTGGCGGTGCCGGCGAACACGCCGAGTACCTCGTGCGTGTTGCTGTGGTAGTGGTGGAACGGGTACACCGTCCAGCGCCAGCTGTTGGTCCAGCCGTTCTCGGCGAAGCGCGCCTGCAGCCAGTCCGCCCCGGCGCTGCCGCCGGACGCGAAGGCGTGCCGGTAGAGCAGCAGCGGCAGGCGGCTGTTGGGGATGGTGCCGTCGTCGGCGAAGTGCAGGGCCTGCGGCGCGGGCACGGCGGCCGCGGCCGCCGGGACGATGCCGGCGGCCATCAGGCCGGCGCCCCAGCCGAGCACGCGGCGGCGGGAAATACGGGAAGCCATGGGCGAATCCTCCGCGTCATCGTGCCTGGTCCAGGGCGCGGCGCATCTGCGCGGCGTCCATCACCTGCAGGAACACCGGCGTGCCCGGGTCGAAACGCGATGCCTGGGCCAGGCCCCCGGCCACCACCGGGGCGAAGCCGGCGTCGCGCACCAGCGCGGAGGCGACCGCCAGGGCATGGGCGTCGTCGCCGGCGATCGGGATCGCGACCGGATCGGTGCGATGGGCCTGGGCGCGCAGGTCGCCGGCAGCGAGCGTGTTGAACGCGCGGACCAGGTGGGTGCCGGGCAGAAAGCGCTGCGAGGCGATGCCGGTGCCTTCGCGCAGCGCCTGCTCGGCCACGGCGCCGTCGCGCCCCGGATAGGGGTTGCCGGTGTCCAGGACCACCTTGCCGGCCAGCTGCGGCGCCAGCGACTGGCCGATCCCGGGCAGGGCGCCGTACGGCACCGAGACCAGGACCACCGGCCCGAAGGCGGCGGCCTCGGCCGGCGTGCCGACATGCGCGCGCGGCCCCAGTTGCGCGGCCAGGGCCCGCAACTGCTCGGGATGGCGGGACGAGAGCATCACCTCGTGGCCGGCCGCGACCCAATGGGCCGCCAGGGTGCTGCCGATGTGCCCGGCGCCGATGATGCCGATCCGCTGCGGTGCGGCAGCGGTGGTGGCCGGCGGCGCGGCGCCCGCGGCGGTGCAGGCCAGCAGCGCGAGCGCGACGAATGCGGCGCGCAGGCCGCGCCGGGCGACAAGGAAGGGAAGATGCATGGGGGACTCCTCCGACAATGCGGCCGGACAGGGTCCCGGCCGATGCGTGCAGGATCCCACCGGCGCGGTCCAGCAGGCGTCAAGAACGCAAGTCCGCGCGCAGCCGCGGATTCAGGGATGGCCGTCGCGGGCCTGTCGGCGTGCGTTGGCGATCAGGGCCCGCAGCCGCTCGCGGTCGGTATGGCGCGAGACCGGGACGGTGCCCAGGGCGACGGCCTTGTCGCGCAGGCGCGCGGGCACGTCGTAGTGCGCGCCGCTGCGCTTGTTCTGGAATGCCCGGCGCGGAATCCCCAGGCATTCGGCCATCGCGTGCAGTTCCTCCAGGGTATCGGCGAGCAGGTGACCCCAGCGCTCGCCGCGCCAGGGATGCACCGTGTCGTCCAGATACACCGCCACGGGTTCAGCCCCGGTCGGGCGCCGCCGGGTCGTGCGCGGCGTCGCCCGCGTCCGGCGCGCTTGCTTCGCCGTCGCCGGCCGTCGCGTCCGCGTCGGCATCGGCATCGGCATCGTCGTCCGTGTCCGTGTCCGTGTCCGTGTCCGTGTCCGCCGCCGCCTGCTCCTGCTCGAATTCGGCGACCAGCGCGGCCAGGTGCTCTTCGGCCCCGCGGCCGGCATCCTCGGCGGCCGCGGCCAGCAACCGGGTGAGGGTGTCCGAATACTCCAGGGTCAGTGCCTTGCCGTCCTGGTTCTGCACGTTGGCCAGGTGCTGGAGCATGGCCAGCATCGGCACCGGGTCCTCCGCCGAGCCCATGGTCTGCCCGCCGATGGCCAGCAGCCATTCGCCCGGGGACTGCAGGCCGATGGCCGCGACCACCTGGCCGTCGCCGTCGCGCAGCACGGCATGGTTGGTCACCGGGACCTCGCGGCCCAGGCGGGCGAACGGACGGCGGGGCTGCAGCTTCTTGCGCTGGTCGCGCTTGGCCTTGGAATTGCGGGACACGGCGGTTCCTGTAGGGAAAGAGGGCCGGCCATTGTAGGCGAGCCGGTGGTACCGCCGGCTCAGCCGGCCACGCCGGCCTCGGCACCGCCGCGGTGCAGCGGGTCGGGCAGGGGCTGGCCCGCGGCGACGAACTGCAGGCAGACCGAATTGAGGCAGTGGCGCTCGAAGGTGGGCGGCGGCCCGTCCGGGAATACGTGGCCGAGGTGGCTGCCGCAGCGGGCGCAGACGATCTCGGTGCGCACCATGCCGTGGCTGGTATCGGTGATGCGGCGGATGTAGGCCTCGTCCACCGGGGCGAAGAAGCTGGGCCAGCCGGTGCCGGAATCGAACTTGGCGCTGGAGCGGAACAGCGGCAGGCCGCACAGGCGGCAGCAGTAGATCCCCTCGCGCTTGTTGTCCAGGAACATGCCGCAGAACGGCGCTTCGGTGCCGTGGTGGAGGAGGACGCGTTTTTCCTCCTCGTCCAGGCCGGCGACCAGGGACCGATACTGGGCGGGCGTGGGCGGGGCGAGATCGAAGCTGGGCATGGCGGCGTTCCTGTGCACGGGATGAAGACATGGTGCCGCAAGCTGGCCACGGCAAGGCATCGACGGCATGATCGGGATTCGAGACACGGCGGCACCGGCCGCGGGAGGCAGCGCATGCGATCGATCCGGAGGCGGCACCTGCTGGTGCTCGCCCTGCTGGCGTCCTGCGGGATCGCGGCGGCGAAGTCGCCGGCCGGCCAGGAGCTCACGCCGGCGCCGGCTTCGCCGCTGCAGACCCGTTCGACCACCACCGTGACCGCGCCGCAGACGGCCCCGCGCCAGGTGCCCCCGGCACGCTCGCCGGTGGAGGACGCGGGCCGCGGCAACGACACCGGCGCCACCGGGAAGGCGACGCCGCCCTACGTCACCGTCTACGACCGGCAGGGCCGGCGCCTGCCGGCGATGCGCCAGGCCGGGGCGGGGCGCGTGCAGGACACGCGTACCGGCCGCTACTACGACACCGTGCCCAGCGGCGACGGCCAGCGCATCCAGGGCACGGTGCCGCCCGCCAAGCCATGACGCCCCGGGACTGCATCGCCGTCAACGGCGGCGTCCGGCATCCTGCGCGCCACGCGTGGGCGGTAGTCGTCGCCGGCCTGGTCGTGGCCGGCGTCGTTCCGGCGCCGACGGCACGGGCGCTGCCGGTCTCTTCCGACATCCACGAGGCGAACATGCACGAGGCGAGCGGGACCTTCACGGTGGCGCTGCAACCGGACCCCGGCCAGGCGGGCGCGGGCATCGGCCGGATGCACATCGACAAGCGGTATTCAGGCGGGCTGCAGGCGCAGGGCACGGGCACGATGCTGACCGGCGCGGGCGGCGTGCCGGGCTCGGCCGCCTATGTGGCGATGGAACACGTCGACGGCACGCTGGACGGGCGCCGGGGCGGCTTCCTGCTCGTCCACCGCGGCGTGATGGACCGCGGCGCGGCCAGCCTGCAGGTGCAGATCGTGCCGGACAGCGGCACCGGGGCCCTGCAGGGCATCGCCGGCACGCTGGACATCGCCGTCGACGGCGGCACGCATCGCTACACGCTGCACTACCGCCTGCCGTGACCCGCGCGCCGGCTCAGTCGGCGATCGGCAGGGCCAGGGTCTCCTTGGCCTCTTCCATGACGATGTAGCTCTTGGATTCGCGCACGTGCGGCAGGGCCAGCAGGGTGCTGCCGAGCAGCTTGCGATAGGAGGCCATCTCGCTGATGCGCGCCTTGAGCAGGTAGTCGAAGTCGCCCGAGACCAGGTGGCATTCGAGCACGTTGGGCAGGTGCAGCGCGGCGCGGCGGAATTCCTCGAAGATGTCGCCGGACTTGTAGGCCAGCGAGATCTCCACGAACACCAGCAGGCTGGCGCCGAGCTGTTGCGGGTCCAGCCGCGCGTGGTAGCCGGTGATCACGCCCTCGCGCTCCAGCCGGCGCACGCGCTCGGTGCAGGGCGTGGTGGACAGGCCGACGCGCTCGCCCAGTTCGGTGAAGGAAATGCGGCCTTCCTCCTGCAGGATGCGCAGGATGCGGCGGTCGATCTTGTCCAGCTTGCGCGGGCGTTGGTTCATGGTGGCGATGCCGGGTGGGCGATGGGCGGATGTTTTCCCTGGAATCGATGTGAAATTCAGGGGAAAAACCCGGATGTTGCTTCTTATACTGCGCCGATCCTGGCCTGTCTTCGTGCCAAGCCAGGGAAACTTCCCGCGAGGATAACGAACATGCGCGTGATGGTCCTGGGCAGCGGCGTGGTCGGCACCACCAGTGCGTGGTACCTGGCCAAGGCCGGCTTCGAGGTGGTGGTGGTGGACCGGCAGCCCGGCGCGGCGCTGGAGACCAGCTACGGCAACGCCGGCCAGCTGTCCTTCGGCTATGCGGTGCCGTGGGCGGCACCGGGCATGCCGCTGAAGGCCATCAAGTGGTTGTTCCAGCGCCATGCGCCGCTGGCGATCAAGCCGGGCCTGGATCCGCTGCAGTACCGCTGGCTGTGGCAGATGCTGCGCAATTGCACGGCCGGGCACTACGCCGTCAACAAGGCGCGCATGGTGCGCATGACCGAGTACAGCCGCCAGTGCCTGCACGAGCTGTGCGAACAGACCGGCATCCAGTACGAGGGCCGCGCGCTGGGCACCCTGCAGCTGTTCCGCAACCAGCAGCAGCTGGACGCGGCCGCCAAGGACATCGCCGTGCTCGAGCAGTACGGCGTTCCCTACGAGCTGCTCGACGCGGCCGGCATCGCCCGGCTGGAGCCCGCCCTGGCCGATGCGCCGGTGCGCATGGTCGGCGCGCTGCGCACGCCGCTGGACCAGACCGGCGACTGCCGCCTGTTCACCCAGCGCCTGGCGGCGATGGCCGCGCAGGCGGGCGTGGAATTCCGCTTCGGCCAGCACATCCAGGCGCTGGAGCACGACGGCCGCCGGATCACCGGCGTGCGCATCGATGGCCGCGTCGAGACCGCGGACCGCTACGTGCTGGCGCTGGGCAGCTACTCGCCGGCGCTGGTGGCGCCGCTGGGCCTGCGCCTGCCGGTGTACCCGCTCAAGGGCTATTCGCTGACCGTCCCGATCACCGACGAGCGCATGGCGCCGGTGTCCACGATCCTGGACGAGAGCTACAAGGTCGCCATCACCCGCTTCGACACGCGCATCCGCGTGGGCGGCATGGCCGAGGTGGCCGGCTTCGACCTGTCCCTGCCGCCGGCACGGCGCGAGACCCTGGAGCGCGTGGTCGCCGACCTGTACCCGCGCGGCGGCGAGCTGGCGCGTGCCGAGTTCTGGTGCGGCCTGCGCCCGGCCACCCCGGACGGTACGCCGGTGGTGGGCGCCACTGCCTACGCCAACCTCTACACCAACACCGGCCACGGTACGCTGGGCTGGACCATGGCCTGCGGCTCGGCCCACTACCTGGCCGACCTGGTGGCCGGCACCCGGCCGCGCATCAGCAGCGAAGGCCTGGACATTTCCCGCTACACCCATCGCGCCATCGCCGCGCAGGAGTCACTGGAATGCGCCCCGCACGCGCGCTGATCGACCTGGACGCACTGCGTCACAACTATCGCCTGGCGCGCGAGCTGGGCGGCGGCAAGGCCCTGGCCGTGGTCAAGGCCGATGCCTACGGCCACGGCGCGGTGCGCTGCGCCCAGGCGCTGGAGGGCGAGGCCGACGGGTTCGCCGTGGCCTGCATCGAGGAGGCGCTGGAACTGCGCCAGGCCGGCATCCGCGCGCCGATCGTGCTGCTGGAGGGCTTCTTCGAGGCCGGCGAACTGGAGCTGATCCAGGCCCACGACCTGTGGACCGCGGTCGGCGCGCCGTGGCAGGTGGAGGCGGTGGCGCAGTTCGCTGCCCGCGCCACCCAGCCGCTGCACGTGTGGCTCAAGCTGGACAGCGGCATGCACCGGCTGGGGCTGTCGCCGGCCGAATTCCGGACCGCCCATGCGCGCCTGTCGGCGCTGCCGCAGCTGGCGCCGCTGGTGATGATGAGCCACCTGGCGCGCGCCGACGAGCTGGAAAGCCCGCGCACCGCCGAGCAGGCGCAGGTGTTCGCCGCGGCCACCGCCGGGCTGGCCGGGCAGACCAGCCTGTGCAATTCGCCGGCGCTGCTCGGCTGGCCGCAGGTGCGCAGCGACTGGGTGCGGCCCGGCCTGATGCTCTACGGCGCCAATCCGTTCCCGGAAGGCACGCCGCTGCCGGGCACGCTGCGTCCGGTGATGACGCTGCAGTCGCGCATCTTCGCCACCCGCGTGCTGGAGGCGGGCGAGCCGCTGGGCTACGGCGCGCGCTTCGTCGCCCCGCAACCCACCCGCGTGGGCGTGGTCGCCATCGGCTATGCCGACGGCTACCCGCAGTTCGCGCCCAACGGCACTCCGGTGCTGATCGACGGCCGCCCGGGGCGGGTGATCGGGCGCGTGTCCATGGACATGCTCACCGTCGACCTGGACGGGCATCCGCAGGCCGGCATCGGCACGCCGGTGCAGCTGTGGGGCGAGGCGCCGCGCGCCGACGCCCTGGCCGCGCGCTGCCAGACCAGCGCCTACCGCCTGCTGTGCGGGCTCAAGCGGGTGCCGCGCCAGTACCTCGGCTGAAAGTGCGGCCGGACGCCGGTGCCCGGCCGGCGCCGGCGTGGTGCGGATTCAGCGCCGGGTCCCCTGCTTCGGGAACTCCTTGCGCAGCCAGCCGTCGATCAGCGCCTTCTCGTAGCGCAGCGGATCGGAATCGCCGATCGTGCCGACGTTGCCGTACATGAAGCCCAGGTCGGTCAGCGTCGGCTCGCCCTGGTCGATCACCTGGCCATCGGCGCCGCTGACGGTGTAGCGCAGGCGGATCTTCGGCGGGTAGATGTCGCGGATGATGCGCACGTCGTCCATGCGCGGGCCGCGCCATGGCTCGTAGTCGCCGGCGCGCTTGATGTCGGTGATGGTCACGGCCAGGGTCTCGCCGGCCGGCAACCGGGCCGTGGCCTGCTTGCGCAGGTACTTGGCCAGGTCCTGCACCCAGTCGCCGCGCTCGGCCTGCCAGCGGTTGCGGCTCTGGGCGATCTCGCTGAACTGGGCCGGGTCGGTCCAGCTCACCTGGACCGGGCCTTCGGCGGGCAGGGCACGGGGCGCGGCCGGGTCGGTGACCGTACGCGGCGCGGCGACGACGCTGCCGGCCAGCAACAGGCCGCACAGGATCGCCGGCCAGCGCCCGCGGGAGACGATGTTCATGAGCGCACCTCCTGGGATTCCATCGATGGATGGGTGGCAGTGTGGCGCCTGCGCGCGTGCGGGCAAGCGGCGGATGCGGTCCGCCGCGCCGCCCGTTCAGCGGCGAGGCGGCGAGGCGGCGACGGCCCGGCGGCTGCCGGTTTGACGCGCCGGACACGGCTCCCGAAGATACCCTGCTTGCGGCGACCCAGGACGGCCTTCGGCCAACGCAGGCGGCACGCCAGGTCCTCCCCCTACCGGTACTGCCCTCTTGAACGCGTCTTCTTCCGTTTCGGCGCCACGTGCAGATCCGCGGTCCCCGCTGGACCACGCGCAGCTGTTCGCGCGCACCGGGCTGGGCATATGCGTGCTGGAACTGTGCCTGGATGCCGCGGGCCGGCCCACCGACGCGCGCATCGTCGATGCCAATCCGGCCTTCGCCCGCCAGACCCGGCTCGGCGACGTGGTCGGGCAGCGGCTGGGCGAGCTGCTCGGCGAGCAGGCCGCGCCCTGGCTGGCGGTGCTGGCCGAGGCCGATGCCAGCCCCGAGCCGATCCAGGGCGAACTGCCCTCCCGCCTGGGCGGGCTGTGGCACCAGGTGCACCTGTGCCGGCTGGGCGAGGACGACGAGCACCGCATCGCGGTGACCTTCGTGGACATCACCGAGCGCAAGCGCATGGAGCGCGCGCTGGCCGAGAGCGAGAGCCGCTTCGGCGCGCTGGCCGACGCCCTGCCGATGCCGGTGTGGGTGATCGACGAGACCGGCGCGCTGCGCTTCGTCAATGTCGCCTTCGTCGCGTTCTTCGGGCGTCGCCGCGAGGACGTGGCGTGGACCGAACTGGTGCATCCGGACGACCTGGCCACGTTCCGCTTCGAACTGGACGGCGCATTGCGCGACCACCGGCCGATGCACGCGCTGGTGCGCGGCCGGCGCCGGGACGGGCAGTGGCGCTGGCTGGAGATGGACGGTTCGCCGCGCCACTCGGTCGAGGGCCGCTTCATCGGCCTGGCCGGCTGCGGCCTGGACGTGACCGAGCGCCGCGAGATCGAGATGGCGCGCGAGCAGCTGCTCGAGTCCGAGCGTACCGCGCGCAACGTGGCCGAGGGCATGGCCCGGCTCAAGGACGAGTTCCTGGCCAACCTGTCGCACGAGCTGCGCACCCCGCTCACCACCATCCTCGGCTGGAGCGACCTGCTGCTGCAGCGCGTGGCCGCCGACGATCCCAGCCGCAAGGGGCTGGGCGCGATCGCCGCCAGTGCCCGCGCGCAGCGGCGCCTGATCTCGGACATGCTCGACCTGTCGGGCATGCTGCTGGGCAAGGTCAGCCTGGAGCTGGTCACGCTCGACCTGTCGGCGCAGTTGCGCGAGGTGGTCGCCGCCCAGGCCGCGATCGCCGAGGAGGGCGGGCAGCAGCTGAGCCTGCGCGGCGACGGCGGCGTGCGCCCGGTGCTCGGCGATGCGGTGCGCCTGCAGCAGGTGTTCGGCAACCTGCTGTCCAATGCCCTCAAGTTCACCCCGTCCGGCGGCCACGTGGAGGTCGTCGTCGACGACGAGCCGTCCGGCTACCGCATTTCCGTGCGCGACGACGGCGACGGCATCAGCGCCGAATTCCTGCCGCACCTGTTCAGCCGCTTCCGCCAGGCCGATGCCTCCAGCACGCGCCGCCACGGCGGCCTCGGCCTGGGCCTGGCCATCGTCCAGCAGCTGGTGGAGATGCACGGCGGCAAGGTCGGCGCGCACAGCGCCGGCACCGGGCAGGGCGCGACGTTCGTGGTGCACCTGCCCGCGCACGCCGGCGTGCCGGCGCCGGTCGCGGACGCGCCGCTGGCCGAGGCCCCGATGGAGGACGGCCAGCCGCTGCAGGGGCTGCGGCTGCTGGTGGTGGACGACCAGGCCGAAGTGCGCGACTACCTGTGCCGCATGCTCGAGGAGCAGGGCGCGCGGGTGGTGGCTGCCAGCTCGGCCACCGAGGCCCTGGCGCTGCTCGGCGACGACGACCAGGCCCCCTTCGACCTGCTCGCCACCGATATCGGCATGCCGGGCATGGACGGTTACGGCCTGGTCCGGACCGTGCGCGAGGAACTGGGCCTGGACGCGGGTGCGCTGCCGGCGCTGGCGGTGACCGCGCTGGCGCGCCAGGAGGACCGCCAGCGTGCGCTGTCCTCCGGCTTCCAGGGCTACGTGGCCAAGCCGTACAGCATCGCCCAGCTGGTGGCCGCGATCCGCGGCGTCGTCGATGCGGCCGTGCCCGGCTGAATCCGCGCGCATCCTTCACGCAGGGCGGGCTAGCGTTGCCGGCCCCCGCAACCGGAGAACCGCGATGACCCAGTACGCTCCCCGCGTCCAGACCGAGCAGGCCCGCATCGAGGCCATGGAGGCGTTGCTGCCGCTGCTGCGCGAAGGCGCACGGGTGGAGGTGGTGCAGACCGACGGCAGCCGCGTGCTCGGGGTGGTGCCGGTGCAGCCGACCCTGCAGATGTTCCGCGATGCCGACGAGCACGAGGGCAGCAACGGCCTGCTGCGCCTGGACGACCTGGACGAGCCGGCGATCCAGCACCACGTGTGGCTGGATGCGATCGAGGAGGTCCGGGTGCTGCCGTCGAGGCCGTGACCGGGGTCGCAGCCGGGCGTGCCGCCGTGCCGGCGCCGCTGCGTGGAAGGCATGATGGCGGCAGGTCCCTCCCCGAGATCGCCCCGATGTCCTGTTTTCCGCGCTGGCCACTGCTGTCCGTCCTCCTGCTGTTGCTCGCCGCCTGCGGCGACACCGCCCGCTACAGCATCGAGCAGGGCTCCGGCCCGGACCCGGTGCTGCCGCCGCCGGTCCACCGGCTGATTCCCACCGTCGACGTCGCGCCGGCGCGGCCCTGGCAAGGCGACGACGGCCCGCGCGCGGCCGCCGGCCTGGCGGTGGCTGCCTTCGCCCGCGGCCTGGACCATCCACGCTGGCTGTACGTGCTGCCCAACGGCGACGTGCTGGTGGCCGAGAGCAATGCGCCGGCCAGCGCCGGCGAGGAGGACGGCCTGAAGGCCCGCGTCGCCGCGGCGGTGATGCGCAAGGCCGGCGCGCGCACGCCCAGCGCGGACCGCATCACCCTGCTGCGCGATGCCGACGGCGACGGCGTGGCCGAACTGCGCAGCCAGTTCCTCACCGGCCTGTATTCGCCGTTCGGCATGGCCCTGGTCGGCGACCGCCTGTACGTGGCCAACGCCGACGCGCTGGTCAGCTTTCCCTACGAGGCCGGGCAGACCCGGATCAACGCCAAGCCGAGCTTCGTGGCCAACCTGCCCGGCGGCATCAACCACCACTGGACCAAGAGCCTGCTGGCCAGCCCCGACGGCCGCACCCTGTACGTGGGCGTGGGTTCCAACAGCAACGTCGCCGAGAACGGCATGCAGGCCGAGCTGGGGCGCGCGGCGATCCTGGCCATCGATGCCGGCAGCGGCGCGATCCGCACCTGGGCCGACGGCCTGCGCAATCCGGTCGGGCTGGACTGGCAGCCCGACAGCGGCCAGCTGTGGGCGGTGGTCAACGAACGCGACGAGCTCGGCAGCGACCTGGTGCCGGACTACCTCACCTCGGTGCGCGAAGGCGGCTTCTACGGTTGGCCCTACAGCTACTGGGGCCGCCACGTGGATGCACGGGTGCAGCCGCCGCGGCCGGACGTGGTGGCGCGCGCGATCGTGCCCGACTACGGGCTGGGGGCCCACGTGGCGCCGCTCGGGCTGGCGTTCTACCGCGGCCAGCGCCTGGCCGGCTACCGCGGCGGGGCGTTCGTCGGCGAGCACGGTTCCTGGAACCGGCGCCCGCCGGCCGGTTACCGGGTGGTGTTCGTGCCGTTCCGCGATGGGCGCCCGTCCGGGCCGGCGCGGACCGTGCTCGACGGCTTCCTGGACGGCAAGGGCAATGCCCGCGGGCGTCCGGCCGGCGTCGCCGAGGCGCGCGACGGCGCGTTGCTGGTGGCCGACGACGTCGGCAACGCGGTGTGGCGGGTGGTGCCGGCGGCGGGCGACTGAGCGGCGAGACGACAGGCCGGAACGCGCCCGAGCCGTGGCCGGATGCTTTCGTTCCCGCCGCGAACGGCCCAGCGCACTCGGGCGCCGTATCCCGCCGAGACGGGTGCTCCAGGCCGCCGGGCCCGCGCAACGCTTGGCGGGCGCGGTCGTTGTCGGCCCGGCCAAGACCGGCGGCGACCGGCACGGACGTGGCCGCCGGCCCCGCAGGCCCTAGAATTGTGCGCCGTCGCCGCCATCGTCCGTCATGCCCGCCGTCCAGGATGCCCCGCTCCAGACCCTGTTGCTGCCCTTCGCCACCGGCGCGCTGCGCTGGCCCGACGGGACCGCGCTGTTCCTGCGCGCGCGCGCCGGCTGGCCGCTGCGCGAGCAGGCGCGCGGGCCGGTGCTGTGCGAGCAGGACTGGTACCCGGCGGCCGAGGCGCTGCGCCGCGAGGGACTGGCGCCCATCGCCGGGGACGCATCGCCGCGCCCGGACGGCGCGGGCCATCCGCTGGTGCTGGTATTGCCGCCGCGCCAGCGCGAGGAGGCCCGCGCGCTGCTGGCCCGGGCCGTGGCGCTGGCCACGCCCGGCGGCGTGGTGGTGGCCTGCCAGGCGAATGCGGAGGGCGCGCGTTCCGGCGAGGCCGACCTGGCGCGGCTGGCGCCGCTGGCCGGTACCCTGACCAAGTCCCACTGCCGGGTGTACTGGACCGCGCCGCTGGCCGCGCCCGCGGACCCGGCCCTGGTCGAGGCCTGGCGCGCGCTGGACGCGCCGCGGCCGATCCTGGACGGACGCTTCCTCAGCCGGCCCGGCGTGTTCGCCTGGGACCGCGTCGATCCGGCCTCGCGTCTGCTGGCCGAGCAGCTGCCGGACACGCTCGCCGGACGCGGCGCGGACCTGGGCTGCGGCTGGGGCTTCCTCGCCGCGCAGCTGCTGGAACGCTGCGCGGCGATCACCGCGCTGGACCTGTACGAGGCCGAGCGCCGCGCGCTGGCGCTGGCCGAGCGCAACCTCGCGCCGTGGGCCGGCACGCGCGCGCTGGGCTTGCACTGGGCCGACGTCACCGCCGGCCTGCCGGCGCGCGACTACGACTTCATCGTCAGCAACCCGCCGTTCCATGGCGCCGCCCGCGACGGCCGGCCGCAGATCGGCCAGGCGTTCATCGCCGCGGCCGCGGCCGCACTGCGCCCGGGCGGGCGGCTGTGGCTGGTGGCCAATCGCCACCTGCCCTACGAGCAGGCGCTGGCCGCCGGTTTCGCCGAGGTGAAGGTGCTGGCCGAGCGCGACGGCTACAAGGCCCTGGTCGCCACCCGCGCAGGGGGCCGGCGATGAAGCTGCTGCGCTACCTGGCCAACCTCGGCTACGGCAGCCGCAAGCAGGTGCAGGCGCTGCTGCGCGAGGGCGCGGTCACCGACGTGGACGGCGAGGTGCTCTACGGCGACGACGAGGTGGGCGACCCGGCCCGCATCCGCCTGGACGGGCAACCGCTGGATCCGCCGCCGGGCCTGCTGCTGATGCTGCACAAGCCGGTCGGCTACACCTGCTCGACCAAGGATGCCGGCCGCCTGGTCTACGACCTGCTGCCTGCGCGCTTCCGCCTGCGCTCGCCGGTCCTGTCCACGGTCGGGCGCCTGGACCGCGACACCAGCGGCCTGCTGCTGCTGACCGACGACGGCGCGCTGCTGCACCGGATCATCGCGCCCAAGTCGAAGCTGCCCAAGGTCTACGAGGCCGGCCTGGCCGGGGACCTGCGCGGCGACGAGGCGGCCATCTTCGCCAGCGGCACGCTGCTGCTGGAGGGCGAGCAGACGCCGCTGCTGCCGGCGCAGATGGCGCCGCTGGATTCGCGCCGGGCGCGGCTGGTCCTGCACGAGGGCCGCTACCACCAGGTGCGGCGCATGTTCGCCGCGGTCGGCAACCACGTGCAGGCGCTGCACCGCAGCCGCATCGGCGGACTGGCGCTGGACGACCTGGCCGCCGGCCAGTGGCGCGTGCTCGGCGAGGACGACCGCCTGCGGCTGTTCTCGCCGTGAGCGCCGCCGCCGCGGCTGCGCCGCTCGCGTCCGTGCCCGGGGCGGTGGTGTTCGACATGGACGGATTGATGCTCGACAGCGAGCGCATCATCCGCGAGTGCCTGGCACGCGCGGCCGCCGAACTCGGCCTGGCGATCGCCCCGGGATGCTGGCTGGAGATGGTCGGCCGCGACGACGCCACCTGCCGGCGGATGCTCGGCACGCGCGTCGGCGACGCCGCCGCCGAGGCGCTGCTGGCACGCAGCTACGCGCTCTACGACGCCATTCTGGAGGACAGCGGCATCCCGCGCCGGCCCGGCATCGGCGCGCTGCTCGAACTGCTCGCCGCCCACGGCATCCCGCGCGCGGTGGCGACCTCCTCGCTGCGCGGGCGCGCGCTGCACAAGCTGCGCATGGCCGGGCTGCTGCCCTACTTCGACGCGGTGTGCACCGCCAGCGACGTGGTCCGGCCCAAGCCGGCGCCGGACGTCTACCTGCTGGCGGCGAGCCGCCTGCAGGTGGCGCCGGGCGCCTGCCTGGTGCTGGAGGATTCGCCCACCGGCGTGCGTGCCGCATTGGCCGCCGGCATGACCGTGATCCAGGTGCCGGACCTGCTGGCACCGGACGCGGCTACCCGCGCGCTCGGCCATCGCGTCCTCGCCTCGCTCGACGAGGCGCGGCAGCTGTTGGAGGCGCGGCTGCGCGCCGGCTGAGGCCGCGGCGCACGGTTCGGGCGCGCCACGCCCGGGCGCATGCATTGATCCGCGCCGGGCGATGGCTCCGGCCGGCGCACGGCCGGATGCGGCATCCAGGTGCGGGCCCGTGTCGATGTGGCTGGGAAGGCCGGCGATCGAGGCGATTCGATCAAGCGTTTCGACCACGCACCGCGCATGGCCTCGGATTGCGGCGCCCCTGCGGGCGATCGCAACGACCTCGCCTGCTCAGACGTACTGCATCTTCTTCGTCATGCCGCCATCGACGACGAAGTCCTGGCCGGTGACGAACCCGGACAGCGCCGGCGCCAGCAGGTACACCGCCAGCGTGGCGATGTCCTCCGGCGTGCCGACGCGGCCGACCGGATGCTGGGCGTGGTCGGCACGCGACAGCCTGGGCCTGCGTCGCCGCGCCGGCGACTGCCACGCCTCGGTGGCGATCCAGCCGGGGCTGATGCTGTTGGCCCGCACCGCCGGCCCCGCGCTCAGCGCCAGCGCATGGGTGAAGGCCACCAGCCCGCCCTTGGCCGCGGCGTAGGCCTCGCTGTGCGGCTCGGACTGCCAGGCGCGGGTGGAGGCGATGTTGACGACGGCGCCGCCGCCGGGACTGCGCTCCAGCGCCGGCAGCGCGTGCTTGCTGCACAGGAAGGCGCCGTGCAGCGAGGACAGCCGCCGGTTCCATTCGCTCCATTCCAGCCGCGGCAATGGCGCGACATGCGGATCGGCGATGCCGGCGTTGTTGACCAGCCCGTCGATGCGGCCGAACGTCTCCAGCGCGGTCCGGGCGAAGGCGGCGACGCTGCGTTCGCTGGCGACGTCCAGCCGGCGGAATGCTGCCTGGTCCGGCCGTTGCCATTCCTGCAGGCAGGCGCGTCCGGCCGCCACGTCCAGGTCGCCGATCAGCACGCGGCCGCCGGCACCGAGCACCGCCTGGGCGATGCCGCGGCCGATGCCCTGGGCGCCGCCGGTGACCAGGATCACCCGCTCCCGCAGCGGCTGCGGGTCCCATGGCGCGATGGCGGGTACGAGCGTCATGGCTCAGTGGTCGCGCGACGCGCCTTCGGGCGACATCAACCGGTTCCAGCCGTCCAGGCCCAGCGCCTCCAGCGTGGCGATGTTGCGTTCCACGATCACGTCGGGATCGGGGAAGGCGGCCACCGCGCGCTCGACGCTGTCCTCGCGCAGCAGGTGCAGGGTCGGGAACGGCGCGCGGTTGGTGTAGTTGGCGATGTCCTCGGGCGCGTTGCCGGCGAACTGGTAGTGCGGGTGGAAGCTGGCCACCTGCAGGATGCCCTGCAGGTCCAGCGCCTCCACCGCGGCATCGGCGTTGTCGAGGAAGTCGTTGTACTCGAGGAAGTCGCCGAGCACGCGCGGGTGCACGATCAGGGTGGTGTCGATCCGTTCGGCCGGGGTATCGCGCAGCAGCACCAGTTCCTCGGCCAGCTGCTCGAGCAGCGCCTCGGGCGTGGTGGCGTCGCTGAGCACCAGCCGCACCTGTTGCTTGACGTACACCGCCTTGGCGAACGGGCACAGGTTCAGGCCGATCACCGCGCGCTCGATCCAGCGGCGGGTGGCGTCGAGTACCGACGCCTCGTCGAGGCCGGCGTCGGGAAGGGGAGGCAGGGTATCCATGATGGGAATCGACCGGGGAAAAGAAGGCGCCGCAGGGCGATGGTCACGCGGCACGGTGCGGTTCGACCGCCCTGTGCAGGGCCGCGCGGGCGAGCAGGCGCGTGGAATCCAGGGTGGGAAGATCGGAGTTGCCGTCGTGGATGATCAGCGGGATCTCCGTGCACCCGAGGATGACGGCATCGCAGCCGCGCTGCCTGAACTGGCGGATCACCGCCTGGAAACGGGCGACGGTGGCCGGCTCGACTATCCCGTTGACCAGCTCGTCCATGATCAGCCGGCCGATCTCGTCGCGCTCGGCCTCGGTCGGGCGGACATGCTCCAGCCCGAGGGCGCGCAGGGCCTGGGGATAGACGTCGCTGGCCACCAGCCAGCGGGTTCCCAGGATGCCGAGGCGGCGCAAGCCCCGGGCCCGTGCCTGCACGGCGACGACCCGCGCGATGTGCAGCCAGGGAAGCGGGGAGGCGGCCGCGACGCGGTCGAAGGCCTGGTGGATGGTGTTGTCCGGGCAGACCAGGAAATCGGCACCGGCCGCGGCGAGCTTGCGTGCCGAGGCCAGCATGAGCGCCGCGACGCCGTCCAGGTCGCCGCGCTCCAGGCACTCCACGTAAGCGGCCAGGGAGGCGGTATGCAGGGACACCTCGGGATGGGCGTGCGGGCCCAGCAGCGATGCCCCTTCCGCGCAGATGGTCCGGTAGCAGAGCGCGGCGCCCTCGGCCGAGCAGCCGACGATGCCGATGTGGCGTGGCGGGGGGGCGGGCATTGCCGCGGCTCAGTCGCGGAAGTTGTCGAACTGCAGCGGCACCTCGAACTCGGCCTTGCGCAGCAGGGCGATGGCGTCCTGCAGGTCGTCGCGCTTCTTGCCGGTCACCCGCAGCTTGTCGCCGTTGATCTGGGTATCGACCTTGAGCTTGGCCTCCTTGATCCTGGCGGCGATCTGCTTGGCCACCTTCTGCTCGATGCCCTGCCGCACGGTGATCTTCTGGCGCGCACCGGCCAGGTTGGTCTCCACCTCGCCGAATTCCAGGCAGCGGAAATCGATGCCGCGCGCGGCCAGGCGCTGGCGCAGGATGTCGCCCATCTGCTTGAGCTGGAAGTCGCTGGGCGCGGACTGGGTGATCAGCTTGTCGTCCTCCAGTGAAAACCTGGCATCCACGCCCTTGAAGTCGAAGCGGGTGGCCAGTTCGCGGTTGGCCTGGTCCACCGCGTTGGTCAATTCGTGCTTGTCCACTTCGGAGACGACGTCGAAGGAAGGCATGGCTACTCCCGTGTGCGGCCTGTTGCGGAAGCGCACAGTCTATCGGGCCTGCCGGGCGCGGTCGCCGTGCGGCGATAATGGCGCATGACTCCCGTACGCCATCCCGCCCGCGCCGCCGCCTGGATGCTGGGCGCGGTCGCCGCGTTCTCGCTGATGGACACGGCGATGAAGCTGCTGGCGGCGCGCTATCCGGTGATGCAGGTCACCGCGTTGCGCGGCGCGGCCTCGCTGCCGTTCGTGCTGGCCTGGGTGGTGGCCGGCGCCGGCGTGCGCTCGATCGTGCCGCGGCGCTGGGCACTGCACCTGCTGCGCGGCGCGCTGGGCGTGGCGATGATCGCCTGCTTCGTGTTCGCCCTGCGCCGGCTGCCGCTGTCCACCGCCTACACGATCTACTTCGTCTCGCCGCTGCTGGTGGCGGCGCTGTCGGTGCCGTTGCTGGGCGAGCACATCGGCCCGCGCCGCTGGATCGCCATCCTCATGGGGCTGGCCGGGGTGATCGTGGTGCTGCGCCCGGGGGCGCAGGGCTTCGCGTTCCTGCCGGGGCTGATGGTGCTGCTGGCGGCGCTGTCCTACGCGGTGGCCTCGGTGCTGGTGAGCCTGCTGGCGCGCACCGACACGCCGCAGTCGATGGTGGTGGGGTTCCTGGCGATCATGGCGGTGGGTGCCGGCGTGCTGGCCTGGCCGCACTGGGCGCCGCTGCAGGCGCGCGACGGCTGGCTGATCGCCGGCATGGGCCTGGCCGGGGCACTGGGCCAGGTGGCGCTGACCCGGGCCTTCCAGTACGGCGAGGCATCGATGGTGGCGCCGCTGGAGTACACCGGCCTGGTCTGGGTGCTGGCCTGGGACTGGCTGTTGTGGCAGGTCCTGCCCGACCGGGCCACCTGGCTGGGCGCGGCGATCATCGTCGCCAGCGGCCTGTACCTGATGCACCGCGAGCGGGTGCGCGGGGTGAGCCCGCCGCCGCCCGAACCGTCGCCGTGAACCGCCTTCATGAAGGAACGGCATGACGTGCTTCCGTCCCGGCCGGCAGGGGCGCGCGGACGCTGGTAGGCTTTGCGGTTTTCCCGTGCCCGTGCCGGTGTGATCGAGTTCGAACAACTGCGCAAAGCCTACCGGGTGGACGGCCGCGAGGTCGTGGCCCTGCACCCGCTCGACCTGCGCGTGGAGCGGGGCGAGGTGTTCGGCATCGTCGGCCACTCCGGGGCCGGCAAGTCGACCCTGATCCGCCTGGTCAACCGCCTGGAGGAGCCCAGTGGCGGCCACCTGCGCATCGACGGGGTGGACGTCACCGCGCTCGACGCGGCCGGCCTGCGCGCGCTGCGCCGGCGCATCGGCATGATCTTCCAGCATTTCAACCTGCTGTCCTCGCGCACCGTGGCCGGCAACGTCGCCTTCCCGCTGGAGCTGGCCGGCGCCCCGCGCCCGCGCATCCGCGCGCGCGTGGACGAGCTGCTCGAGCGCGTCGGCCTGGGCGAGCACGCCGGCAAGTACCCGGCCCAGCTCTCCGGCGGGCAGAAGCAGCGCGTCGGCATCGCCCGCGCCCTGGCCACCGGCCCGGACATCCTGCTGTGCGACGAGGCCACCAGCGCGCTGGACCCGCAGACCACCGCCTCGGTGCTGGCGCTGCTGGACCGCATCAACCGCGAACTGGGCCTGACCATCGTGCTGATCACCCACGAGATGGAGGTGATCCGGCGGGTGTGCGACCGGGTCGGCGTGCTCGACGGCGGCCGGCTGGTGGAGACCGGGCCGGTGGCGCAGGTGTTCCTGCATCCGCAACACGCGACCACGCGCCGCTTCGTGCGCGAGGATGGCGGCGACGAGGCCCTGCTGCCGGCACTGGCGCAGGTGCCCGGGCGCATCGTGCGCCTGACTTTCCTGGGCCAGCAGACCTTCGAGCCGCTGCTGGCCGAGGCCGCGCGCGCCTGCGGCGTCGATTTCTCGATCCTGTCCGGCCGCATCGACCGCATCAAGGACACGCCCTACGGCCAGGTCGTGGTGGCCCTGTCCGGCGAGCAGGCGCAGCAGGCCTGCACCTGGCTGGCCGATGCCGGCGTCGCCGTGGAGGTACTGCGCCCATGATCCTCGCCGCCGCCGAAGGCTTCTTCCACAACCTGGACGCGGCCAAGTGGGCCGACATCGGCCGCGCCAGCGTGGACACCCTGCTGATGCTGGCCGGGTCGCTGCCGCTGACCCTGCTGGCCGGCCTGCCGCTGGGCGTGGCCCTGTTCCTCAGCGATTCGCCGCGCTTCCGTCGCCGCCCGGCGCTGCACGGGGCGCTGGCGCTGGCGGTCAACCTGCTGCGCTCGATCCCGTTCATCATCCTGATGATCGCGATGATCCCGCTGACCCTGTGGGTGATGGGCACCTCGCTGGGCGTGCGCGGCGCGATCCTGCCGCTGGTGGTGGGCGCGGCGCCGTTCTACGCCAGGCTGGTGGAGACGGCGTTGCGCGAGGTCGACCGCGGCGTGATCGAGGCCAGCCAGGCGATGGGCGCCACCACCTGGCAGCTGGTCTGGCGCGTGCTGCTGCCGGAGGCGCGGCCGGCGCTGGTCGCCGGCGCCACGGTCACCACCATCGCCCTGATCGGCTTCACCGCGATGGGCGGGGCGATCGGCTCCGGTGGCCTGGGCGATGTCGCCTACCGCGAGGGCTACCTGCGCTCGCACACGGACGTGGCGCTGGTGACCGTGGTGCTGCTGCTGGTGCTGGTGCAGGTGTTGCAGATGCTGGGCGACCGCCTGGTCGCCCGTTACAGCCGGCGCTGACCGGCGTTCCTCCTTCCCCCGTCATTCGCCGGCCGGACATGGCCGGCTGGAGATTTGCCCGATGAACAGGTTTCCCCTTGTGGTCGCACTCGCCCTGGTCGCGGCGGTGCTCGGCGGTTGCGGCGACGCCGGCCAGGACACGCGCGGCCAGACGCTGACGGTGGCCGCCACCGCGGTGCCGCACGCGGAGATCCTGGAGGTGGTCAAGCCGGCGCTGGAGCGCGAGGGCATCCGCCTGGACATCCGCATCTTCAACGACTACGTGCAGCCCAACGACCAGGTCGCGCAGAAGCGCATCGACGCCAACTATTTCCAGACCGAGCCGTACCTGGCCGCGTACAACGCCGACCACCACACCGACCTGGTGCCGGTGGTCGGCGTGCACATCGAGCCGTTCGGCGCCTACTCGCGCCGCTACAAGTCGCTGGCCGACCTGCCCGACGGCGCCGAGGTGGCCATCCCCAACGATCCGAGCAACAACTCGCGCGCGCTGATCCTGCTCGACAAGGCCGGCCTGATCGCGCTGAAGGATCCCAAGGACGCGATGGCCACGCAGCAGGACATCGTCGCCAATCCCCGCCACCTGAAGTTCCGCGAGCTGGATTCGGCGATGCTGCCGCGCGTGCTCGGCCAGGTGGACCTGGCGCTGATCAACACCAACTACGCGCTGGACGCGGACCTGGACCCGACCCGCGATGCGCTGGCCATCGAGAGCAAGGATTCGCCGTACGTGAACTACCTGGTGGCGCGCCCGGACAACAAGGACGACCCGCGCATCCAGAAGCTGGCCCAGGCGCTGACCAGCCCGGCGGTGCGCATCTACATCGAGAAGAAGTACCACGGCGCGGTGCTGCCGGCGTTCTGAGCCGCCGCGCACGCGACGACGGGCCCCGCGGGGCCCGTCGTCGTCGAGCGGTCCGCGCCGGCCAGGCGGCTCAGAAGCGCGCGCCCACGCCCACGCCGACCGTCCACGGATCCAGCTTCAGCTTCTCGCCGGTACCGGTGCCGGCCACCTCGAGCTCGGGGCGGGCGTGCAGGTAGCGCGCATCCACGCGCGCGAACCAGGTGGAATTGATGTTCATGTCCACGCCGACGGTACCGATCGCGCCCTTGGCCTTGTCCAGGCCGATCTCGTCCTCGTCCAGGCCGGCGATCTTGCCGTCGCTGAAGCGCGATTCGTAGTAGCCGGCACCGACGAACGGGCGGAAGGTGTTGTCGGCCTGGCCGAAGTGGTACTGGGCGCTGAGTGCGACCGGCTGCTGGCGCACGGTGCCGATCTTGCCGGCATCGCCCTTGACGCGGTGGTCGAACTTGTCGGCCGCGCCCCACAGTTCCACCGCCCAGTTGTCGTTGAAGAAGTAGCTGGCGCTGACGGTGGGTGCCACGTCGCCGTCGAGCTTGCGGATGCCCGCGGCCGCATCGTCCTTGGGCTGCAGCAGGGTGACCCCGCCGACCACGGCCCAGTGCTTGCCGGAGGCGGTATCGTTGCTCACCGGCTTGCCGTAGATGTCCTGCTGCGCGCCGGCCGGTGCGGCCTCCTGCGCGAAGGCGGCGGGAACGGTGGCGACGGCGGCCGCCGTCGCGGCGGCCAGGCCCAGGATCTTGATGGACTTCATGATGATGACTCCTCGGTTTTGCGTAATGCCACTTGCGAGAGGCGGGGCCCACGCTAGGAGCGGCCGCATGAATCGCATCCGACGCAGGGGGCCTGGGCGCGAAAGCCGTTCAGGCAGCCATGCGGCGATCGCCGCGGCGGCGCGGTTTGCGCGCGCCGGCACGTTCACGCAGGTGCCCGTGGCGTGACGGGCACGGAACTGCTGCATGGCCTGCCTGCGCGGATCGCGCCCGATTGCCGCGTGCTGGTGCTCGGCTCCATGCCGGGCACCGCCTCGCTGCAGGCGCAGCGCTACTACGCCCATCCGCGCAACCGGTTCTGGCCGCTGATGGCGCAGCTGGCGGGTTTCGATCCCGGACTGCCCTACGAGGCGCGCCTGGACGCGCTGCAACGGAGCGGGATCGGCCTGTGGGACGTGATCGCGCGTTGCCGCCGTCGCGGCAGCCTGGACAGCGCGATCGTGGCCGCCAGCGCCGAGCCCAATCCGCTGGCGGCGTGCGCCGCCGGGTTGCCGTCGCTGGCGGCCATCGCCTGCAATGGCGGCCTCGCCGCCCGCGCGTTCGAGCGTTTCGTGCAGCCGCACTGGCCCGGGCCGCTGCCGCCGGTCCATGCGTTGCCCTCCACCAGCGCGGCCAATGCGGCCTTCGACATGGCCCGGTTGCGGCAGGCCTGGCAGGTGCTGGCGCCCTGGATCACGGTGGCCGGCGCGTACCGTGCGCCGGCGTACTGAGCGCCCGCGGCAGGCCGGCGCGGAAAATATCGTCGGCAACGGTTGGCGCTGGCGCGGCTGGCCGCCAAAATAGCCGCTTCCCATCTGCAACCCCGGAGTCCCCGCATGGCCGATCTGAAGGAAGCACGCGTCCCCGACATCGGTGACTACCACGACGTGCCGGTGATCGAGGTGCTGGTCGCGGTCGGCGACCGGGTCGAGAAGGACCAGGGGCTGGTCACGCTGGAGTCGGACAAGGCCACGCTGGAAGTGCCGTCCGACGTTGCCGGCGTGGTCCGGGAGCTGAAGGTCAAGGTCGGCGACACCCTCTCGCAGGGCGACGTGGTCGCGGTCGTCGAGGCCGACGCTGCCGCCGCTGCCGCGCCGGCGGCGAAACCTGCCGCGGCCCAGGATGCACCGGCCAAGGCCACGCCCGCCAAGGCGGCGCCGGCTGCGGCCAGCCGTACCGGTGCGACGGGGGAGGGCGAGGTCGAGGCGCGCGTGCCCGACATCGGCGACTACCACGGCGTGCCGGTGATCGAGGTGCTGGTCGCGGTCGGCGACCGGGTCGAGAAGGACCAGGGCCTGGTCACGCTGGAATCGGACAAGGCGACGATGGAGGTGCCCTCGCAGGTGGCCGGCATCGTCAAGGCGGTGAAGGTCAAGGTCGGCGACGCGCTCTCGCAGGGCGACGTGGTCGCGCTGGTCGTCCCGGATGCCGGTGCCGCGGCCGCCACCCAGGTGCGCGCCAGCGAGACCGGCGCCGAGGTGCCGCCGACCGCCGAGGCGGCGCAGGTGCCCGATCGCCTGGCCCGGCGCGAGATCGCCCAGGAGGACGCATTGGCCAGCGCACCCGCGGCCGGCGCACCGAGCACCCCGCCGGTGAAGTTCGATGCCGATGCGGTGCTGCCGTCGAAGGTGCCCTATGCCAGCCCGGCGGTGCGCGCCTTCGCGCGCGAGCTGGGCGTGGACCTGGCGCAGGTGGGCGGCAGCGAGAAGGGCGGGCGCATCACCCGCGAGGACGTGCAGAAGTTCGTCAAGGGCGTGCTGTCCGGCGGCGCCAGTGGCGGCACCGCCGCGTCGCCGGCGGCCGGCGGCGGCCTGAACCTGCTGCCGTGGCCGAAGGTGGACTTCGCCAAGTTCGGCGAGGTCGAGGTCAAGCCGCTGTCGCGGATCAAGAAGATCTCCGGCGCCAACCTCGCCCGCAACTGGGCGATGATCCCGCACGTCACCCAGTTCGAGCAGGCCGACATCACCGAGCTGGAAGCCCTGCGGGTGCAGCTCAACAAGGAGCAGGAGAAGGCCAGGAGCGGCGTCAAGCTGACCATGCTCGCCTTCCTGATCAAGGCCAGCGCCGCGGCGCTCAAGCAGTTCCCCGACTTCAACGTCTCGCTCGACGCGGCCGGCGAGAACCTGACGCTGAAGAAGTACTTCCACATCGGCTTCGCCGCCGACACGCCCAACGGGCTGGTGGTGCCGGTGATCCGCGACGTCGACCGCAAGGGCGTGTTCGAGATCGCCGAGGAGACCGGCGCGCTGGCCAAGAAGGCGCGCGAGGGCAAGCTCGGCCCGGCCGAGATGAGCGGCGGCTGCTTCTCGATCAGCTCGCTCGGCGGCATCGGCGGCACCGCGTTCACCCCGATCGTCAACGCGCCGGAAGTGGCGATCCTGGGCGTGTCCAAGTCCTCGATCCAGCCGGTGTGGGACGGCAAGCAGTTCCAGCCCAAGCTGCTGCTGCCGCTGTCGCTGAGCTACGACCACCGCGTCATCGACGGCGCCGCCGCCGCGCGCTTCACCACCTACCTGTCGCAGGTGCTGGCGGACATGCGCCGCGTGCTGCTGTAACCGGCGGCGCGATCCTTCGCGCGCGCCGGACAGCATCCGGCGCCGCTTCCAAGAACAGCAGCAATGCCCGCCGCCGACGGCGCGGGCCAACAGGAGAAGCCCCATGGCGGTAATCGAGGTCAAGGTCCCGGACATCGGCGACTACAGCGGCGTGCCGGTGATAGAAGTGCTGGTCGCGCCCGGCGACGCCGTCGCCAAGGACCAGGGCCTGGTGACGCTGGAATCGGACAAGGCCACGCTGGAAGTGCCCTCGGCCGCCGCCGGCGTGATCAAGGAGCTGAAGGTCAAGCTTGGCGACCACCTGTCCGAGGGCGACGTGATCGCCCTGCTGGAGACCGAGGGTGCCGGCGATGCGCCCGCCGCCAAGGCCGCCGAGCCGGCCAAGGGCATCGAGGTCCCCGAGCACAGGCCGCCGGTGACGCCCTCGCACCGCGCCCCGGACCCGGCGGTGGCGGCCAAGGCGCTGCCGGCCACCGGCCGCAGCGCCGACATCGAGTGCGGCATCGTCGTGCTCGGCGCCGGCCCCGGCGGTTACACCGCCGCCTTCCGCGCCGCCGACCTGGGCCTGGATACGGTGCTCATCGAGCGCTACGCCGCGCTCGGCGGCGTGTGCCTCAACGTCGGCTGCATCCCGTCCAAGGCGCTGCTGCACGCCGCCGACGTGATCGAGCAGGCCGCGCACGCCGGCGAGTTCGGCGTGGAGTTCGGCAAGCCGAAGATCGCCCTGGACAAGCTGCGCGAGTACAAGGAAAAGGTGGTCGGCCAGCTCACCAGGGGCCTGGCCGGCATGGCCAAGCAGCGCAAGGTGCGCACCGTGCAGGGCGTGGCCACGTTCGTCTCGCCGCACGAGCTGGAGATCGTCGGCGACGACGGCAATACCCAGCTGCTGCGCTTCGAGCAGGCGATCATCGCCGCCGGCTCGCAGGCGGTGAAGCTGCCCAACTTCCCGTGGGACGATCCGCGGGTGATGGATTCCACCGATGCGCTGGAGCTGGCCGAGGTGCCGAAGAAGCTGCTGGTGGTCGGCGGCGGCATCATCGGCCTGGAGATGGCCACGGTCTATTCGGCGCTGGGCGCGCAGGTCACCGTGGTCGAGTTCATGGACCAGCTGATGCCGGGCGCGGACAAGGACCTGGTCAAGCCGCTGGCCGACCGCCTCAAGAAGCAGGGCGTCGAGGTCCACCTCAAGACCAAGGCCGACAAGGTCGAGGCCGGCAAGAAGGGCATCACCGTGCACTTCCTCGCCGCCGAGGAAGGGGCCGCGCCGGCGCTGGAATCGGGCACCTGGGACCGCGTGCTGGTGGCGGTGGGGCGCGCGCCCAACGGCGGCAAGATCGGCGCCGACAAGGCCGGCGTGAACGTGACCGAGCGCGGCTTCATCCCGGTGGACCGGCAGATGCGCACGAATGTCGGGCACATCTTCGCCATCGGCGACGTGGTCGGCAATCCGATGCTGGCGCACAAGGCCACCCACGAGGGCAAGCTCGCGGCCGAGGTCGCCGCCGGCGAGAAGCACGAGTGGGTGGCGCGGGTGATCCCGTCGGTGGCCTACACCGATCCGGAGATCGCCTGGATCGGCGTTACCGAGAACGAGGCCAGGGCCAAGGGCCTGAAGGTCGGCGTGGCCAAGTTCCCGTGGGCGGCCAGCGGCCGTGCCATCGGGCTGGGCCGCACCGAGGGCTTCACCAAGCTGATCTTCGACGAGGCCACCCACCGGGTGATCGGCGGCGCCATCGTCGGCGTGCACGCCGGCGACCTGCTGGCCGAGATCGGCCTGGCCATCGAGATGGGTGCCGAGGCCGGCGACATCGGCCACACCATCCACGCCCATCCCACCCTCAGCGAGTCGGTGGCGATGGCCGCGGAGATCTACGACGGTTCGATCACCGATCTGTACATCCCCAAGAAGAAGTGACCGCCGCTCGCGGTGACTGAGCACGACGCCCCGCCCGCCGGGGCGTCGTCGTGTCCGGGACGCGCTTGGTGGCGATCCATCGACCGGCTATGTTGCGTGCCTTCGATGACGACCCGTCGGGATGGTGGCGTGATGCGCAAGGGCCTGGGTGTCGCACTGCTGTTGCTGGCGCTGCCGGCGTGGGCACAGGAAGACGATCCCAAACTTGCCGCGGCGCTGGCCCAGTGCCCTTCGGCGGCCGAATTCGTGCGCCTGCACGGCAAGCCCTCGGCCGAGCGCGCCGCGCCCCAGGCCGATGCCGGTCCGCCGGGCGCGCCGGCGCTGCGGCAGCAACTGCTGGACATGGCACGGGTCGACCAGCAGGCGCGCAGCGGCGGCTGGTCGCAGGCGGAAATACAGAGGATGCTGGAGGTCGATGCGGCGAACCTGCCGCAGATCAAGCGGATCGTCGCCGAGCACGATGGCCTGCCCACCGCGGCCGAGGTCGGCGCCGACGGCGTGGCGGCGGCGTGGTTGCTGGTGCAGCATGCCGATCGCGATCCGGCCTTCCAGGCCCAGGTGCTGGAGAAGCTCTCGCCGCTCGTGTGCAGCGGCGGGATCACCTCGAACGAATACGTCCTGCTGACCGATCGCGTGCTGGTGAACCAGGGCAAGCCGCAGCGTTACGGCAGCCAGTTGCTGGCGGTGGACGGCAAGTGGGTCCCCAAGCCGATGGAGGCACCGGAGCAGGTGGATCGGCGCCGTGCGCAGGTCGGCGAGATGCCGCTGGCCGACTATGTCTGCGTCGCCTCGCAGCTGTTCGCGCCGCCCCCCGCCACGCCGTAGACCCGGGCCCGTGCTCCCGGGCCCGCAGGCGGCAGGGATGCCCGCCGGGCCGGTGGGATAGAGGAAATCGATGGTGTCGTTGCCGCCCGCATGCCGATGGCGGCGGCAGGCGCGACCGGGAAGCGGATCGGCGCGGCGCCCGTGCCGCGGGAGGCGGAAAGGCGGACAAGCGCAGGGAGGCGGCCGTGGCTGCCTCCCTGCGTACGCCGATGGCGCAACCGCGCCCGGTGCGATGCCGTCAGAAGGCCAGCGTCACGCCGGCGGTCGGACCATGGAACTTCAGGTCGGCGCCATAGTTCGCGCCGTGGTCGTGGTCCTCGTAGTTGACCTTGAAGTAGTCGTAGCCGACGAAGGCGCCGAAGTTGTCGGTGAACATGTACTCGACGTTGGCGTTGGCGCGCTTGATCTTGCCGTCGTAGTCGAAGCTGCCCCAGCTGGCGTCCAGGTACTGTGCCTGCAGGTTCAGGCGCACGTGCTCGCCGGCCTTGCCGGAGAAGCGCACGCCGACCACCGGTGCGATGCCGTCGTCGGACCAGCGCGCGGTGTAGTCGTAGGGCCCGTCCACGCCCGCCACGCCGTTCACGTCGGCATGCGCGTGCGCGTCGAGGCCGAGCTTGGCCCACTCGCCGCCCAGCTCCAGTCCCATCGAGAAATTGGGCGTATCCACCACGGAATAGTCGTAGACCAGGCTGGCCAGCTGGAACTTGCCGCCGTAGCGCAGGCTCGCCGCCCCGGACAGGTCCTGCCCGAGGATCTCGCTGGCGTCGGACCAGGCCAGGCCGTCGTGCTTCTTGTACTGGAAGTAGTCGAAGATCAGGCGCTGGCGGGTGGACAGGCGGAACACGCCATCCACCCGCGGCGAGACCTTGCGGCTGCCGAAGCCCAGCTTGCCGGACCAGTCGAGCGGATAGTCGGCGACTTCGCCGCTGGCGTTGGGCTTGATGCTGCCATCGGCGTACATCGCGCCCAGGCGCAGGACGAAGCGGTCATCGCCGTCCTCGGCATGCGCGGGCAGGGCGGCGATGCCGGCGGCGATGGCGCAGGGCAGGGCAGCGAACAGCAGGGGATTCTTCATCGGTCGTCTCCATCAAGGCAAAAGCGGTATCGCGTCGTGCGATGTGCCTTCACTATCCGCAGCCGTACTGTCCCCACCCCGTGAAATATGGCGGCACGGCATGAAACGGTTCATCCATGTGGATGGAGCGTGGCCGTCGCCGCCTGCGCGAATACGTGCGGCGGCGCAAAAAAAGGAGCGCCCCGGTCGCCCGGGGCACTCCGCAAGAGGCCTGCCACAAGGAGCTGTCGACGAGGAAGGACAGACCTGTTCCTGTGACTGCCCCCGGCCGGAAAAGTTCCGCGACGATGCAATCGTTTTCACGCGGCGGAAGGCGTTTTCCGGCGATGGACCACGCTCGCGGTTGTCGGACAAATGCCGTGATTGCTATACTTCTGCAGCTCGATGAGGCGCCTACTGGCCTCCGCACTTCTCAAGTAAAGCCAATTCAGGAATCACGTGGTGCTGAATTCCGTTGACTCAGGTCGGCGGCTCATGCTGCGCGCGGCGCTGTACCCGGCAGGGGCGGTGCTCGTGCTTGCGCTGGCCTTCCTGGCCGTGAGCCCCCGCCATGCGGCAGCCGCGTTGTTGGCAGGTTGGGCGACCGTGGTCGGTGGCAGCGCGGCGGCCTGGGTGGCGCTGGGCGGCGGCGTGCAGGCGGCCGGGTCGGCCGTGCTGCGGCTGGTGCTGGCCATGGCCTTCAAGTGGGTGCTGCTCATCGTGGTGCTGGCGGCGGGGCTGCTGGCGTGGCACCTGCCGATCGTTCCGATGCTGGCGGGCGTGGCCGTCGGCTTGATTTTCCAGGTTCTGGCCTTGGCCAGGCGTTGATCCAAACAGAAGGTTCCGGACACATGGCGGGCGAGGCTCTGACTCCTACCACCTACATCCAGCATCACCTGAACAACCTGACCTGGCAGTTGCGGGAAGGCAGCTCGTTCTGGGCGATCCACCTGGATACGCTGATCATGGCGCTGCTGGCCGGCCTGGTCATGGTGTTCGCGTTCTGGCTGGGCACGCGCAAGGCGACCTCCGGGGTGCCGGGCAAGTGGCAGGCCTTCGTGGAGATCTGCCTGGAGTTCGTCGACCGCCAGGCGCGCGACACCTACCACGGCACCAGCAAGCTGGTCACGCCGATCGCGATCACCCTGTTCTTCTGGATCCTGATGATGAACCTGATCGACCTGATCCCGGTCGACATCTTCGTCAAGCCGCTGGAGCTGGGCCTGGGCGTGCATGCGTGGAAGCCGGTGCCGACCGCCGACGTGAACGCCACGCTCGGCCTGTCCATCAGCGTGTTCTTCCTGACCCTGTTCTTCTCGCTGCGCTCCAAGGGTTTCCTCGGCCTGGGCAAGGAATTCCTGACCGCGCCGTTCGGCAAGTGGCTGATGCCGTTCAACCTGCTGCTCAACCTCGTGGAGTGGCTGAGCAAGCCGGTCTCGCTGGCCATGCGACTGTTCGGCAACATGTTCGGCGGCGAGATCGTGTTCCTGTTGATCTGGATGCTGGGCGGCGCCGGCGTGGCCGGCATGTTCGCCGGCGGCGTGTTCGGCCTGGGCTGGATGCTGTTCCACCTGCTGATCATCCCGCTGCAGGCCTTCATCTTCATGATGCTGTCGATCGTCTACTTCAGCCTGGCCGAAGACAGCCACTGAGCCACGCTCCACCCGCTTCCACGTTCCAACCGTTCCAACCCTTCATCCGCTTCATAACCTCAAGCAACTTTCGTTTCTGGAGACCATCATGTACCTCGCCGTCCTGACCAACCTCGCCCAAGTCCAGAGCTCCACCGTCCTTGCCGTCGGCATCATGATCGGCCTGGCCGCGCTGGGCGCCGGCCTCGGTCTGGCCATCATGGCTGGCAAGTTCCTGGAGTCCTCGGCCCGCCAGCCTGAGCTGATCCCGGTGCTGCAGGTCCGCATGTTCATCACCGCCGGCCTGATCGACGCCGCGTTCATCATCAGCGTCGCCGTCGGCCTGCTGTTCGCCTTCGCCAACCCGCTGGCGCAGGTGTTCATCCAGCAGCTGTCGCAGGGCTGATCCCGGCGACCGACGGTCCCGGGCTTCCGCGCCCGGGACGCGGATGAAGGACCGGGGACGCCGCCGCGGCGGCGTCTCCACCCCAAGCAACGACCGAGCGACCCATGAACATCACCTTGACCATCTTTGCCCAGGCGCTGGCATTCGCCGGCCTGATCTGGCTCGTCGCGACCAAGATCTGGCCGCCGCTGATGAAGGCCATCGAGGAGCGCCAGCAGAAGATCGCCGAAGGGCTGGCCGCTGCCGACCGCAGCCAGAAGGATCTCGCGCAGGCCCAGGAAAAGGTCAACGAGACCCTGAAGGACGCGCGCATCAAGGCCAACGAGATCATCGACCAGGCCCACGCGCGCGCCAACCAGATCGTCGAGGCGGCCAAGAACGAGGCCATCGCCGAGGCGAACCGGCAGAAGGATCTGGCCCGCGCCGAGATCGAGGCCGCCGCCACCCGCGCCCGCGAGGAACTGCGCAAGCAGGTCTCCACGCTGGCGGTGACCGGTGCCGAGAAGCTGATCCGGCGCGAGATCGACGCCAACGCCCACAAGGCGCTGCTCGACGAGCTGGCCGCGGAGATCTGACGTGGCCGGCCGCCGGTCAGGCGCGATGCGCCGCCCGCTGGCCGCCCGCCCGATGCCCGCCGACCGTTTCCAGGAGTTCACCCGATGACCCAGGCCCTCACTCTTGCCCGACCCTACGCCCGCGCGGCCTTCGCCGTGGCGCGCGACGAGGGCGCCCTTGCCGCGTGGTCCGGCGCGCTGGCCGAGTCGGCACGCATCGCCGCCGACCCGCAGGTCATGCGCCTGCTGCTGAGCCCGGCGCTGAGCCGCGCGCAGGCCGTGGACCTGGTCGTGCCCGAGGGCGTGGCCGGCCACTACCGCCGCTTCCTGGACATCCTCGCCCAGGCCGGCCGCATGGCGCTGCTGCCGGAGATCGCCGCGCTCTACGAGGCGCTGCGCGCCGAGGCCGAGCACGTGGTGCACGCCAAGGTGACCTCGGCCGCCGCGCTGTCGCAGGAGGAGCTGGACCGGCTGGTGGCCGCGCTCGAGCGCCGCCTGGGCCGCGAGATCAAGGTGGACACCGCGGTGGACCCCTCGCTGATCGGCGGGGCGGTCATCGACGCCGGCGACACGGTCATCGACGGCTCGGTCAAGGGCAAGCTGGCGCGCCTGCAGGCGTCGCTGGCGGACTGATTCGCAATGTAGGGCGGGCCTTGTCCCGCCGACTTCGACATGGCGGGCCCTGCCCGTCCTACAGGAAACCAACATGGCAACCACGCTCAACCCCTCCGAAATCAGCGAACTGATCAAGAACCGCATCGAGAAGGTCAAGCTGGCCGCGGAGACCCGCAACGAAGGCACCGTCACCAGCATCGCCGACGGCATCGTGCGCATCTTCGGCCTGGCCGACGTGATGCAGGGCGAGATGATCGAGCTGCCGTCCGCGCCGTCGGGCGCGCCGACCTTCGCCCTGGCCCTGAACCTGGAGCGCGACTCGGTCGGTGCCGTGGTGCTGGGCGAGTACGAGCACGTACGCGAGGGCGACGTGGCCAAGACCACCGGCCGCATCCTCGAGGTGCCGGTCGGCCCCGAGCTGCTGGGCCGCGTGGTCAACCCGCTGGGCGAGCCGATCGACGGCAAGGGCCCGATCGACGCCAAGCTGACCGCGCCGGTGGAGCGCGTGGCGCCGGGCGTGATCTGGCGCAAGTCGGTCGACCAGCCGGTGCAGACCGGCTACAAGTCGGTCGATGCGATGATCCCGATCGGCCGCGGCCAGCGCGAGCTGGTCATCGGCGACCGCCAGACCGGCAAGACCGCGCTGGCCATCGACGCGGTGATCAACCAGAAGGACACCGGCATCAAGTGCGTGTACGTGGCGATCGGCCAGAAGGCCTCCACGGTCGCCAACATCGTGCGCAAGCTCGAGGAGAACGGCGCCCTGGCCCACACCATCGTCGTGGCCGCCACCGCTTCCGAGTCGGCCGCGCTGCAGTACATCAGCGCCTACGCCGGCTGCACCATGGGCGAGTACTTCATGGACCGCGGCCAGGACGCGCTGATCATCTACGACGACCTGTCCAAGCAGGCCGTGGCCTACCGCGAGATCTCGCTGCTGCTGCGCCGCCCGCCGGGCCGCGAGGCCTACCCGGGCGACGTGTTCTACCTGCACTCGCGCCTGCTCGAGCGCGCCGCGCGCGTGTCCGAGGAGTACGTGGAGAAGTTCACCGCCGGCGAGGTCAAGGGCCAGACCGGTTCGCTGACCGCGCTGCCGATCATCGAGACCCAGGCCGGCGACGTGTCCGCGTTCGTGCCGACCAACGTGATCTCGATCACCGACGGCCAGATCTTCCTGGAGACCGACCTGTTCAACGCCGGCATCCGCCCGGCGGTGAACGCCGGCATCTCGGTCTCGCGCGTCGGCGGCGCGGCGCAGACCAAGATCATCAAGAAGCTGTCCGGCGGCATCCGCATCTCGCTGGCGCAGTACCGCGAGCTGGCGGCCTTCGCCCAGTTCGCTTCGGACCTGGACGAGACCACCCGCAAGCAGCTCGAGCGCGGCCAGCGCGTCACCGAGCTGATGAAGCAGAAGCAGTACGCGCCGATGTCCATCGCCAACCAGGCGCTGTCCATCTACGCGGTCAACGAGGGCTACCTGGACGACGTGCCGGTGGCCAAGATCGGCGCCTTCGAGGCCGGCCTGCACGCGCATTTCGACAACACCCAGGGCGAGCTGGTGAAGAAGATCAACCAGACCGGCGCCTGGAACGACGAGATCGAGGCCGCCTTCAAGAAGGGCATCGAAGAGTTCAAGAGCACCGGTACCTGGTAAGGGCGCCGTGGTCCGGGGCCGGTGAGCGGCGCGCGAGGCGCCCGCGGTCCCGGATCCACGCACCACCCATCACGAATCACCGCGAGCGGAGCGAGAAATGGCAGGCGGACGCGAAATCAAAACCAAGATCAAGAGCGTGCAGAACACCCGCAAGGTGACCCGCGCGCTGGAAATGGTCTCGGCTTCCAAGATCCGCAAGGCGCAGGACCGGATGAAGACCTCGCGCCCGTATGCGCAGGCGATGAAGCAGGTGATCGGCCACCTGGCCCAGGCCAGCACCGACTACCCGCATCCGTTCCTGGTCAGCCGCCAGGACGTGCGCCGCGTGGGCTACATCGTGGTGTCCTCCGACCGCGGCCTGGCCGGCGGCCTGAACAACAACCTGTTCCGCCGCCTACTCGGCGAGATCCACCAGCGCCAGCAGCAGGGCGCGGGCGTGGAGGTGGTGACGATCGGCCAGAAGGCCGGCGCGTTCTTCCGCCACGTCAAGGTCGATGTCGTCGGCAGCGTCGCCAACCTGGGCGACGTGCCGCAGGTCGAGCAGCTGATCGGCGTGGTCAAGGTGATGCTCGACGCCTACATCGAGGGCCGGCTGGACCGCGTGTACCTGGTCTACAACCGCTTCGTGAACACCATGGTGCAGAAGGGCAGCGTCGAGCAGCTGCTGCCGCTGCCGGTGTCCGAGTCGGTGTCCGCGCACGACTGGGACTACATCTACGAGCCCGACCCGGCCACGGTGCTCGAGCACGTGATGACCCGCTACATCGAGTCGCTGGTTTACCAGGCGGTACTGGAGAACGTGGCGTCCGAGCACGCGGCGCGCATGGTGGCGATGAAGGCCGCCAGCGACAACGCCACCAAGCTGATCGACACGCTGAGCCTGGTCTACAACAAGGCCCGCCAGGCGGCGATCACGCAGGAAATCACCGAGATCGTCAGCGGCGCCTCGGCGGTCTGATCCGCCCGGTGTCCCTCCATACCCCCATTCAGGCATCAAGAATCCAGAGGATTGCAGCAATGAGTCAGGGCAAGATCGTTCAGATCATCGGCGCCGTCGTCGACGTCGAATTCCCCCGCGCCGAGGTGCCGGAAATCTACGACGCGCTGATCGTCGACGAAGCCGGCCTGACCCTGGAAGTCCAGCAGCAGCTGGGCGACGGCGTGGTGCGCACCATCGCCCTGGGCGTGAGCGACGGCCTCAAGCGCGGCATGCAGGTGACCGGTACCGGCCGCGGCATCTCCGTGCCGGTCGGCCAGGGCACCCTGGGCCGCATCATGAACGTGCTCGGCCAGCCCGTGGACGAGGCCGGCCCGGTGCAGGCCAAGGAGACCTGGGAGATCCACCGCGAGGCGCCGTCCTACGAGAACCAGTCCTCCTCCACCGAGCTGCTGGAGACCGGCATCAAGGTGATCGACCTGATGTGCCCGTTCGCCAAGGGCGGCAAGGTCGGCCTGTTCGGCGGCGCCGGCGTCGGCAAGACCGTCAACATGATGGAGCTGATCAACAACATCGCCAAGGCGCACAGCGGCCTGTCGGTGTTCGCCGGCGTGGGCGAGCGTACCCGCGAGGGCAACGACTTCTACCACGAGATGAAGGACTCCAACGTCCTGGACAAGGTGGCGATGGTCTACGGCCAGATGAACGAGCCGCCGGGCAACCGCCTGCGCGTGGCCCTGACCGGCCTGACCATGGCCGAGTACTTCCGCGACGAGAAGGACGAGCACGGCAAGGGCAAGGACGTGCTGCTGTTCATCGACAACATCTATCGCTACACCCTGGCCGGCACCGAGGTGTCCGCGCTGCTCGGCCGCATGCCGTCGGCGGTGGGCTACCAGCCGACCCTGGCCTCGGAGATGGGCGCGCTGCAGGAGCGCATCACCTCGACCAAGAACGGTTCGATCACCTCGATCCAGGCCGTGTACGTGCCTGCCGACGACCTGACCGACCCGTCCCCGGCCACCACGTTCGCGCACCTGGATTCCACCGTTACCCTGAGCCGCCAGATCGCCTCGCTCGGCATCTACCCGGCAGTGGACCCGCTGGACTCGACCAGCCGCCAGATGGATCCGCTGGTGATCGGCAACGAGCACTACGACACCGCCCAGCGCGTCCAGCAGACCCTGCAGAAGTACAAGGAGCTCAAGGACATCATCGCGATCCTGGGCATGGACGAGCTGTCGGAGGAAGACAAGCAGTCGGTGTCGCGGGCGCGCAAGATCGAGCGCTTCTTCAGCCAGCCGTTCCACGTGGCCGAGGTCTTCACTGGTTCGCCGGGCAAGTACGTGCCGCTGAAGGAGACCATCCGCGGCTTCAAGGGCATCGTCGACGGCGAGTACGACCACCTGCCCGAGCAGGCGTTCTACATGGTCGGCACCATCGACGAGGCCGTCGAGAAGGCCAAGAAGCTCGCCGCGTAAGCGGCGGGCGGTGATTCGCAGTACGTGATCCGAACGAGCGGGTAGTGGGGTGGTCTGGTCGGCGCGGGGGCGTGCCCCGGCCGATCACCAATCACCAATCCCGTTTCCGAGCAGACGAGGAAACCATGTCCACCATCCGTTGCGACATCGTCAGCGCCGAGCGCGCGATCTACCAGGGCGAAGCCACCCTGGTCGTGGCGACCGGCGAGCTGGGCGAACTGGGCATCGCCCCCCAGCACGCTCCCCTGATCACCCGGCTCAAGCCCGGCAAGGTGGTGGTGACCACCGCCGCGGGCGAGCAGCTGGACTTCGCCATTTCCGGCGGCATCCTCGAGGTGCAGCCGCAGGTGGTGACGGTGCTGGCCGACACCGCCGTGCGCGCCCAGGACATCGACGAGGTCGCGGTGCGCAAGGCCAAGGAGGAAGCCGAGCGCATCCTCGCCAACCGCAGCGAGGCGGTGGACGTGGCCGAGGCCGAGGCCAAGCTGGCCGAGGCGGTGGTGCAGCTGCAGGCGCTGGAGCGGTTGCGCAAGAACCTGCGGCACTGAGGCCGGCCGCCGCCGCCGTATCCGCCAGACGCCGGGCTTGTCCCGGCGTTTTGTTTTCCTGGCCGCTTTTGCCGCGGGGATCCGCGTACGCCGGAATGCGCGCCCGGAACGCCGGATTGGCGGTGGCGCAGGCGGGCGAGTCCCGCCGATTCACCGTGCCCGCGCATGGCTTGTTGCCGGCGGATGCCGTCGCGAATCCAAACCCGAACCGAGGTCTTCCGGGACGGAGAGCGGATCGCGCCAGGCAGCGCGGATTCCCGGACAGCGCACGGGCGGAAGCACGCGGCGAGGGAAGGCATCCTCGCCCGCTGCCGCGACACACCGCCAGCACGTCTTCGACCACGGGTGGCCAGTGCGGCCAGCGGAGGGCCGAAGGCATGTGCTGCGCAATGCGCCTTCGACCACAGGTTGGGCTGGTCGGGCCCAATGGAGGGCGAAGGCGTGCGCGGCGGCGCCACCAGCCAGGGGTTGCACGGGGCGGTCGGGAGGCCCGGGCGATCCGCAAGCACAGGAAGTGTCGTCAGTACAGCATGCCGCCGCCGCGCGCGGCGCCTTCGACCACGGGTTGGGCAGTCAGTCCCAGCGGAGGGCCGAAGGCATGCGCGGGGACGCCACCAGCCAGGGGCTGCACGGGGCGGCCGGGAGGCCCGGGCGATCCGCAAGCAAGGGAAGTGACGCCAGTGCAGCTTGCCGCCGCCGCGTGCGGTGTCTTCGGCCGCGGGCTGGGCATTCGGGCCCAGCGGAGAGTCGAAGGCGCGCGCCGCGGCGCCATCAGCCAAGGGGCTAGACGGGGGCGGCCGGGAGGCCCGGGCGATCCGCAAGCGCGGGAAGTGACTCCGGTGCAGCTTGCCGCCGCCGCGCGCGGCGCCTTCGACCACGGGTTGGGCAGTCAGTCCCAGCGGAGGACCGAAGGCATGCGCGAGGGCGCCACCAACCAGAGACTGCACGAGGCGGCCGGGAGGCCCGGGCGATCCGCAAGCGCGGGAAGTGTCGCCAGTACAGCATGCCGCCGCCGCGCGCGGCGCCTTCGACCACGGGTTGAGCTGGTCGGGCCCAATGGAGGGCGAAGGCGTGCGCGGCGGCACCACCAGCCAGGGGCTGCACGGGGCGGTCAGGAGGCCCGGGCGATCCGCAAACGCGGGAAGTGACGCCGGTGCAGCTTGCCGCCGTCGCGCTAGGCGCCGGCAGGGCCGCCCCGTGGATCCGGCGCAGACGGGAACCTGGGTGGCCACGCGGAACAGGCGCGAAGACGACGCCTCTGTCGTGCCTTTCGCGGGAGGGATCCGCTTGCCGTCCCACGCCTGCGGGCGGCCTCGGCACTCCCGGGAAAGACTATCGGGACGGCACCAGGCCAGGCATCGGCGATCCCGGCTCAGCGGAACACCAGCTGGCGCCAGACGAAGAACGACAGCACCGCCAGCACGCCCTCGACCACGGGCTTGGCCAGCCAGGCCCAGTGCAGGCCGAAGGCGTGCGCGGTGGCAGCCACCAGCCAGGTGCTCAGGGCGGTCAGGACGGCCCAGGCGATCCAGAAGCGCAGGAAGTGGCGCCAGTCCAGCTTGCCGCCGACGCGCTCGGCGAAGGTGAAGCGGCCGTTGAGCCAGAACCCGAGCAGGGCACCGCCGACGCGGCCGGCCAGGTTCGCGGGCGCGACCGCCACGCCCAGCGCGCTGGCGGCCACGAACAGGCCCCAGTCCAGCACCAGCTGGAGCAGGCCGATGACGAGGAATTGGCTGCCTTGGCGCAGCAGGGCCATGCGGGTCGTCCTGGCAAAGGACGCCATGCTAACCGGGCGCGCGGCTAGAATCCGGTCCTTTCCGCAACGACGGTACCGTCCATGAGCCTGCCCCTGCACGTGATCATCCTCGCCGCCGGCGAAGGCAAGCGGATGAAGTCCGCCCTGCCCAAGGTGCTGCAGCCGGTGGCAGGGCGGCCGATGCTGGCGCACGTGGTCGATACCGCCCGCGCCCTGCAGCCGCAGGCCATCCATGTGGTCTACGGCCACGGCGGCGAGGCGGTGCGCACCGCCTTCGCCGACGCGCCGGACCTGCGCTGGGTGGAACAGGACCGGCGCCTGGGCACCGGCCATGCGGTGCGGCTGGCGATCGACGGCGTGCCCGACGATGCCACCGTGCTGGTGCTCTACGGCGACGTGCCGCTGCTGCGGCCGGCGACCCTGCAGCCGCTGCTGCACGCCCCGGGGCGGCTGGCCGTGCTGGTCGCCGAGCTGGCCGATCCCACCGGCTACGGCCGCGTCCTGCGCGACGTGCAGGGCAAGGTCGCCGCGATCGTCGAGCAGAAGGATGCCGACGAGGCGCAGCGCCGGATCCACACCGTCAACACCGGCATCATCGCCGCCGAGTCGACCGCGCTGCGCGCCTGGCTGGCGCGCCTGTCCAACGCCAATGCCCAGGGCGAGTACTACCTGACCGACGTGTTCGCCTTCGCCGCCGAGGAGTTCACCCCGGCCGAGATGGTGTGGGTGGCCGATCCGGTCGAGGCCGAGGGCGCGAACGATCCCTGGCAGCTGGCGCGGCTGGAACGCGCCTGGCAGCAGCGCGCGGCGCGCGAGGTCTGCCTGCAGGGCGCGCACCTGGCCGACCCGGGCCGCTACGACCAGCGCGGCACGGTCACGGTCGGGCGCGACGTGCGCATCGACGTGGACGTGGTGCTGGAGGGGCGGGTCGAGCTCGGCGACGGCGTCCAGGTCGGTCCGTTCACCCGGCTCAAGGACGTCACCCTGGCGGCGGGCACCGTGGTGCGCGCGCACTGCGATCTGGAGGGCGTGGTGACCGAGGGCGCCGCGCAGATCGGCCCGTTCGCGCGGCTGCGTCCCGGCACGGTGCTGGCCGATGGCGTCCACGTCGGCAATTTCGTGGAGACCAAGAAGGCCACCCTGGGCGTGGGCAGCAAGGCCAACCACCTGACCTACCTGGGCGATGCCACGGTGGGCGCCGGGGTGAACATCGGCGCCGGCACCATCACCTGCAACTACGACGGGGTGAACAAGTGGCAGACGGTGATCGGCGATGGCGCCTTCATCGGTTCCAACAGCGCGCTGGTGGCACCGGTGGAGGTGGGCGAGAACGCCACCATCGGCGCCGGTTCGGTGCTGACCCGGCCGGCCCCGGCCGGCCAGCTCACCGTGGCGCGGGCACGGCAGGCCACGATCGAGGGCTGGAGCCGTCCGGCGAAGAAGGGCTGAGATGTTCCGTACGGCGTGATGCATCCTGGCAGTGGCGCGCCGGCGTCCCGGCCCGCACGCCTCCTGCGTATTCCCCGTGGATGGTGCGCCGGATCCGGACCGGCGCGGCGCGGCCGGACCGCCGGGAGGGAAGGCGAAGCCGGACGCCGCGAGCACGAGCTGGGCCTGCCCCACCTCGGCGGCCATGTGCCGCGGCCCCACCGCCAGAACCGGGCCTGCGGATTGTGCTGGCTGCGGTTGCCGATGCGGTGGCGCCAGGCAGGCGCGACCTCCACGGCGGGCCGGCCGGCCCGGAAGCTGTCGCCGTGCGGTCCCGGTGCGGGTGGTTCGGCCGCGGCATGGCCGGTACCGTGGCCCGTGCTGCAGACCCCGCCCCGGTGCAGGGGTTAAGGTAGGGGGCACGCCGGCGGGGCGGGGTCTGCAGCCCCCACATATCCGAGGTGTCCGATGTCGCTCCTGCGCCATGCCGTGTCGTGCCTGTGTCCCCTCCTGCTGGCCGCCGCCGTCCTGCCCGCCCACGCCGCGCAGGCGGGGCTGGCCTACCATCGCGATCCCGCCAGTACCTCGCCGTATTCGCCGGTGGTGCGCCTGGGCGAGGTGCTGTACGTGTCCGGCCAGCTCGGCCTGGGGGCCGACGGCAAGCCGCTGGCCGACTTCGAGGCGCAGGTGCGCAAGGCGATGGACAACGTGTCCACGCAGCTGCGCGCCGCCGGTTCCGGGCTCGACCAGGTCGGCCAATGCACCGCCCTGATCACCGACGCGGCGAACTGGGCCGTGTTCAACCGCGTGTACGCGGGCTACTTCGAGACCAGCCGCCTGCCGGCGCGGACCGCCGCGGTGGTGGCCGGGCTGCCGCTGGGCGCGGCGGTCGAGGTGGAATGCATCGCCCGCGCGGGCGCGGCCGGCGGCTGAGCCTCAGGCGGCCTGGGGCGTGCCGTCGTCCATCGGTAGCGACAGGCTCACGCACAGGCCGCCCCCTTCGCGATTGCGCAGCGAGATGTGCCCGCCGTGCGCTTTCCACGATCTCGCGCGTAAGCGCCAGGCCCAGCCTGGTGCCGGCATCGCCCGCGCGGGCGCGGCCGGCGGCTGAGCCTCAGGCGGCCTGGGGCGTGCCGTCGTCCATCGGTAGCGACAGGCTCACGCACAGGCCGCCCCCTTCGCGATTGCGCAGCGAGATGTGCCCGCCGTGCGCTTTCCACGATCTCGCGCGTAAGCGCCAGGCCCAGCCTGGTGCCGGCATCGCCCGCGCGGGCGCGGCCGGCGGCTGAGCCTCAGGCGGCCTGGGGCGTGCCGTCGTCCATCGGTAGCGACAGGCTCACGCACAGGCCGCCCCCTTCGCGATTGCGCAGCGAGATGTGCCCGCCGTGCGCTTCCACGATCTCGCGCGTCAGCGCCAGGCCCAGCCCGGTGCCGTTGCGCTTGGTCGAATAGAACGGGGTCAGCGCGTTGTGCAGCACCGCCTCGTTCATGCCCGGCCCGCGGTCGAGCACGTCCACGCGCAGGTGCTGCGGCTGGCGCGACAGGCGCATCACCACCTCGCCGCCGTCGCCCGCCTCCTTGGCGTTCTTGAGTAGGTTGAGCAGCGCCTGGCCGAGCTGGGCCGGGTCGGCGCGGGTGACGATGTCGCCGGCGCGGTTGTCCAGCACGAACGGGATGTGCTGCTGCAGGCCGTGGGCGAAGCTTTCCCAGCGCAGCGATTCCAGCTGCGGCGCCGGCAGCTTGGCGAAGCGCGCGTAGCCGCGCACGAAGCCCTCCAGGTGGCGGGCGCGCTCCTCGATGGTGGCGAACAGCTCGCCCAGGCGCTCGGTGCGTTCGCGCCGCAGCAGCTCCTGGCCGGAGTGGGCCAGCGAGGCGATCGGTGCCAGCGAGTTGTTGAGCTCGTGGCTGATCACCCGGATCACCTTCTTCCAGGTCTGCACTTCCTGGCGGCGCAGCTCGCTGGTCATGCGGCGCAGCAGCAGCAGTTCGTGGCGGCGGCCGTTGATCTGGAACTGGCGCCGGGCCAGGTGCCAGGTCTGCTCGTCCTCCTCGCCGTTGTCCGCGCCGGGGACCGAGAACAGGCCGTCGTTGCCACGGTCCAGCGCCTCGCGCATGGCCTCCGGCGCGTGCGCGACCAGGTCCTCCATGCGTTCGCCTTCCAGCTTCCAGCCGCCATGCAGCAGCCTGCGTGCGGCCAGGTTGGAGAACACCACGCGGCGCTTGCCGTCGCCGCCCGCGGCCACCAGCAGCATCGCCACCGGCGTGTTCTGGATCATCGTGTCCAGCAGCAGCTCGCGCTGCACCAGGCCCTGGCGCTGCTGGCGCAGCACCTCGCCGAGCTCGCCGTGGGCGCGCACCAGCTGGCCGAGCTCGTCGTCGCCGTGCCAGTGCACGCCGAAGTTGTATTCGCCGTCGCGGTAGGAGCCGGTGGCCCCGGCCAGGGCGCGGAACAGCGCCCGCATCGGCGCGGTGGCCCGGCGCAGGGTCCACCACATCAGCGCCAGCAGCACCGGCGCCGAGAACCCCACCACCTCCCAGCCGCGGTTGAGCCAGTACGCCACCAGCCAGGGCAGCGCCGCGGCCAGCACCAGCACCGGCAGCAGGCGCAGGAACAGGGCGAAGGTGAACGAGCGCCGCATCGTCGTGCTCAGCGCGGCGCCAGGCCGAAGCGTTCCATGCGCCGGTACAGCGCCTGCCGGCTCATGCCCAGCTCGGTGGCGGCCTGGGCGACCACGCCGCCGGCATCGGCCAGCGCCTGCTCGATCCGCGCGCGGTCCGGCTCGGCGGCGGCCGTGGCCGTGGCCGGGCGCACCGGCGCGCCGGTCGGGCGCGGCAGGGTGAGGTCGCCGGCCTCGATGTGCTCGCCGCCGGCCAGCAGCTCGGCGCGGGCGATCGCGTTGCGCAGCTCGCGCACGTTGCCCGGCCAGGCGTGGCGTGCCAGCGCCTGGCGTGCCGAGGGGGCCAGCGGCTTGCGCCCGCCCAGGAAATGCAGTGCCAGCGGCAGGATGTCGCCCGGGCGGTCGGCCAGCGGCGGCAGCGCGATCTCCACCGTGTTGAGGCGGTAGTACAGGTCCTCGCGGAAGGTGCCGTCGCGGATCATCGCCGGCAGGTCGGCGTTGGTGGCGCTGATCACCCGCACCTTGACCTGGCGTTCGCGGTTGGAACCCAGGCGCTCGAAGCGCCCGGTCTCGAGCACGCGCAACAGCTTCATCTGTCCGGCCAGCGGCAGGTTGCCGATCTCGTCCAGGAACAGGGTGCCGCCGTCGGCGGCCTCGAACTTGCCTTCGCGCGGCTTGTTGGCGCCGGTGTAGGCGCCGGCCTCGGCGCCGAACAGCTCGGCCTCGATCAGTTCGGCCGGGATCGCGCCGCAGTTCAGGGTCACGAACGGGCCGCGGCGCACGTCCGAATTGGCCTGGATGACCTCGGCGATCTTCTCCTTGCCGGCACCGTTGGGGCCGGTGATCAGCACCGGCAGTTCCGAGCGCGCCACCTGGCAGGCCAGGGCGAAGGCGCGCTCGCTGGCCGGATCGGCGAATACCGCCCCGCGCAGCTCGTAGCGCTCGGCCAGGCGCTGGCGCTCGGCCGATTCGCGCCCGCGCCGGCGCTCCAGCTCGCGGCGCGCCTCGGACAGTTCCAGCAGGTTGTTGACCGTGGTCAGCAGGCGCGCATCGTCCCAGGGCTTGCCCAGGTAGTCGGCGGCGCCGGCCTTGACCAGGTCGACCGCCGCGTCGAGGTGGGTCCAGGCGGTGAGCAGCACCACCGGCAGGTCCGGATGGCGTTCGCGGATCCGCCGGAACAGGGCCTGGCCTTCCTCGCCGGACGTGGTGTCGGCGGTGAAGTTCATGTCCTGCACCACCAGGTCGAACGGCTGGGTATCGAGCAGGTGCAGGCCTTCCTGGGGCGAGGCGGCGTGGGCGGTCTCGATGTCGTGCAGCGAGAACAGCACTTCCAGCGCGGTGGCCACGGCCGGGTTGTCGTCGATGATCAGGATCTGGGGCATGGGATGGGCTCGCCGGGATGGGCCATCGTAGCGGCTAGTCGCGGGCGGTGCGGTGGCCGAAGCTCAGGACCCGGGTGATCTGCCACCGCCCCTCGCGCAGGCGCCAGACGATGACGAAGTCTGCCAGGCCGTCGCAGGTGTGCGTATCGGACTGGCAGAAGCGGTGCCGGCCCTGCGCGATCGCACCGAAGCCCGGTACCGGATACACCTGCAGCGTGCCCGGCACCCGCTCGCGGGTGTAGCGGCCGCAGGCATGGCGGCGGGTGTTGGCGAGCATCGCCTCGCGGGTCCAGGTCACCCCGCCGGTGTCGTGGTAGAACTCCACGCCCGGGTCGAAATAGCCGGCGTGGCGCTGCAGCTCGGCCGGGTCGGCGCACCGGTTGAAGGCATCGAACACGGCCTCGTCCAGATCGGCGATGGTGGCCTGCAGGTCGGCATCGGCCGGCGCGGACGGCCGTGCAAACGCGTGTCCGCACAGCAGGGCGGCGGCCAGCAGGCAGGCCGGGCGGGCTTTGGTCATGGCCCGGATGGGCGGGCAGGCGGTCGGCATGGCATCGGTCCTCAGGTGCTGCGCGTGGCCACCGCCGGCGGCACCGCGGCGGCGCGGCGCGCCGGGCCGAGCACGGCCAGCTGGCCCAGGCCCCACAGCAGCGCCGCGCCGAGCGGCAGGTAGAACCACGGCAGGCGCGGCAGCTCGAAGTGGCGCATCAGCCACTGGTTGCCGGCGTAGGCCAGCACCATGCCGAGCGCCATGCCGGCGCCGGCCAGCAGGAAGTTCTCGGTCTGGAAGTAGCGCAGGATGTCGCCGCGGGTGGCGCCGAGTGCACGGCGGATGCCGATCTGGCGGGTGCGCTGGGCCACCCAGAAGCTGGCCAGGCCGACGATGCCCAGCGCGGTGACCAGCAGCATCGCCGCGATCACCGCCAGCAGCAGCCACGCCATGGTGCGGTCGCCCTGGAAGTAGCGCTGGCGCAGTTCGCCGACAGGCCTGCTGTACTCGCCATCCAGCACGGCTTCGGGCACGTCGCGTGCCATGGCCGTGCGCGCGGCCATGGCCACCTGCGGCATGTCGCGGGGATCGGCACGCAGCACGTAGATGCCCGATTGCGACTCCTCGCGGACCGGAACCACCACCGACCAGTCGCCGCCTGCCGCCCCGTCTTCGCTGCGGCCGGGGTCGGGGCGTGCGAGGTGTTCCAGCACGCCGACGACGTGGAAGTGCCCATCGGCCCAGAATTCCTTGCCCAGCGCGGGCTGGCCGGGCCAGAGGTGGTCGGCCAGCGCGCGGGTGATCCACACGCCGGCGGACGTGGGCATGAAGCCCTCGACCGCCTGGTAATCGTCGTCGGAGAACGGGCGCCCCTCCGAGGGCCGCAGTCCCAGGGCATCGACGGCGCCCGGGTCGGCCAGGTAGAAGTGGGGAACGGCGCCGCCGACGTGGTGGCACGCCTGGTCCAGGCAGATGCCGCTGTTGCCCGCGGGCGGGGCGAAGGGCACGGTATTGACGGTGCCGGCCGCGCGCACGCCGGGGATCCGGCGCAGCGCGCCGAGTACGCGGGCATTGAGGTCGGTGTTGCTGCACTCGTCGCACCCGAACAGCACGACCGTAGCCAGCGATGCCTCGTCGATGCCGCTGTCCAGCCTCACCAGGGCCAGGCGGTTGCCGATGAGGAACGCGGCGTTGCACAACACCGCGCAGGCCAGCGCTATTTCCATCACGATCAGCGCGGTGGCGATGCGATGGCGTCCCAGCGCGGAGAAGATGGGCTTGATGTCCAGGTGCATGGGCGGCCTCACAATGTCTTCAGTTGCATCGCCGGTGCGATGCGGCTGGCGCGGAAGGCGGGGAACAGGCCCGCGGCGACGCTGCAGGCGAGCGCCATGAGGAAGGTGCCGGCAAAGGTCCACACGTCCAGGTGGGCCAGGTCGGCGTAGGCGACCGGCTGCTGGCGCAGTGCCCACAGGCCCAGCAGGGTCAGCAGCCATCCCAGGGTCCCGCCGACGAGGCCGATCAGGCCCGCCTCGGTCAGGCACTGGGCCACGATCGCGCGCCTGGACGCGCCCAGCGCGCGGCGCACGCCGATCTCGCCGCCGCGCCGGAGGAACTTGGCCAGCAGCAGGCCCACGGTGTTGAACAGGCACAGGCCGAGGAAGGCCAGGGCCAGCCAGCTCTGCAGGCGCACGTCGCCGGGCACGACCCGGTTGTGGTCCAGCCATTGCGGCAACGACAGCAGCGCGGCGGTGTCGCTGCGGCCGATGCGCCCGGACGCCTTCTGCTGGGCGGCGTAGTCGGCGAGGAAGCGGCGGTAGCCGGCGACCTTGGCCGGCGTTTCCAGCTGCACCCACAGCTGCAGCCACACGCACGGGGCGCTGGGCAGGTTCAACGGCATCGACGGCTTGGCGAAGCACGTCCAGGGCTGGAAGTGGTCGCCGTTCACCTCCAGGCTGGTGGACAGCGGCATGAACACGTCCTGCGGCCTGGCATAGAACTCCGCGGTGTCGCCATGGGCAAAACCGCCGCCGGCCAGCGTGTAGAACTGCGGCGACGGCCGCCAGCGCCCGAGCACGCCGACGATCCGCACCGCGCTGCCGCGCACCAGCAGGCTGCGCCCGACGCTGTCGCGGCCGCCGAACAGCGTGTCGTTGAGGTCGGCCGAGATCACCGCGACCCGGGCACGGTCCTCGTCGTCGCGCGCGTTCCAGGCGCTGCCGTAGGCGAACGGGACCTGGAACATCGGGAAGAAGTCCGCATCCGTGGACAGCATCTGCAGCATCAGCGCCGGGCGGCCCGTCTCGGGCGCGCGCAGCTTGACCTGGCTGTCCACCACCACGGCCTGGCGGTCCGCGCGTCGCGCCCGCCACAGGTCCATGGCGGTGGTGTAGTCCAGCTTGTCGAAAGGATGCTGGCCGGGCTGGTTGTCCGGGCGCGGGTCCAGCTGCGGGATGAATATCTGCCGGCTCCTGCCCGGCAGCGGATCTCCGGACAGGATGTGGAACACGGTCAGCGTGGTCATGGTCGCGCCGATGCCGATCGCGATCGACAGCACCATCAGGGTGGTCAGGACCGGGTTGCGGCGCAGGCTGCGGATGGCCAGGTGCACGTAGTAGCTGAACATCGGGACTCCGGACAGGGGCGAAGGAGGGCGTCGCTGCAGGGCGCGATCACGTCGTGCGCGTGGCCACCGCCGGCGGCACCGCGGCGGCGCGGCGCGCCGGGCCGAGCACGGCGAGCTGGCCCAGGCCCCACAGCAGCGCCGCGCCGAGTGGCAGGTAGAACCACGGCAGGCGCGGCAGCTCGTAGCGGCTCATCAGCAGCAGGTTGAGCGAGTAGGCCAGCACCATGCCCAGCACGATGCCGATGCCGGCCAGCAGGAAGTTCTCGGTCTGGAAGTAGCGCAGGATGTCGCCGCGGGTGGCGCCGAGGGCGCGGCGGATGCCGATCTGCTTGGTGCGCTGGGCCACCCAGAAGCTGGCCAGGCCGACGATGCCCAGCGCGGTGACCAGCAACAGCAGGCCGCTCACGCCCGACAGCAGCCAGGCCATGGCGCGGTCGGCGCGGTAGTAGCGCTGGCGCAGGGCCTCCAGGGTGATGCTCTGGCGCTGGCTGAGGATGCGCAGCGGGCCGTGCGCGGCCAGCGCCTGCTTGGCCGCCTCCAGCACCGCCTCGCGGCGCGCCGGGTCGGCGACGTTGAGCAGGTAGGTGCCCTCGACGTAGCTGGGCCGGCCAGGGAATAGCATGGCGTCCCCGTAGGTGGCCGGCCGGTCGTCGTCGCGCGGGCGCACCAGCCGTTCCACGACGCCCACCACCCGGTGCGGGGTGGACCCGAACACGTAGATCGACCTGCCCACTGCCTGGCCGTCCGGGAACAGCCGATGGGCCAGCGGCTGGCTGAGGATGACCGACGGGAAGACCAGCGCGTCGTCGCTGACGCCGGCGGTGTCGACGTATTCGTCGGCGGCGAAATCGCGGCCGGCCACCAGCTGCAGGCCGAGCGTGCGCACCCCGTCCTCGCCCACCATGTAGTTGGGCGCGTTGGCCGAGCTGCCGTCCTGGTCGGGCGCCAGCTTGATGCCGCTGCTCCAGCTGGAGCTGCCGAACGGCACCATGCCGACGATCGCCGCCGAGCGCACGCCCGGCAGTGCCCGCAGGGCATCCAGGTCGGCGCGGGTGACGGCCACCGCATCGTCGTCGCGGTTCACGGCGTTGGTCTTGACCGCGACCAGGTGGGTCTCGTCGATGCCGGACGGGCGCTGCACCCGGGCGATGCGCTCGCCGACCAGGAACAGCGCGTTGCACACGATCGCGCAGCTCGCGGCGATCTCCAGAATGATCAGCAGCGAGGCGATTTTATGCTTGCCGAGGGTGGACAGGATGGGGCGCAGTTGCATGGTCGTCTCCGGAAGGCGCGCGGGCGCGTCACTGCGACTTGAGCTGGATGGCCGGCGCGATGTGCATCGCGCGCAGCGCCGGCAGCAGGCCGGCGGCCAGGCTGCAGGCGATGGACAGGCAGAAGGTCGCCAGCAGCATGGGCGTGTCCAGGTGCACGAACGGGGCATAGTCGGCCGGCTGCCGGCGTACCAGCCACAGGCCGGCGCCGGCCAGGGCCAGGCCGATCATGCCGCCGGCCAGGCCGACCATGCCGGCCTCGACCAGGCACTGGGCGAGGATCGCGCGACGGGTCGCGCCCAGGGCGCGGCGCACCCCGATCTCGCCGCTGCGGCGCAGGAACTTGGCCAGCATCAGGCCCACCGTGTTGAGCAGGCAGATGCCGAGGAAGGCCAGGGCCAGCCATAGCTGCAGGCGCACGTCGGCCGGTACCACCTGGTTGTGGTCCAGCCAGCCCATCACGTCGTACAGGGCGACGTTGGCGGGCCGCTGGTAGCGGCCGGCGGCGCGCTGCTGGCCGGCGTAGTTGGCCAGGTAGGCGCGGTAGTCGCCGGCCTGCGCCGGGTCCGCCAGCTCCACCCAGTACTGCACCCACGCGCAGCGCGCGTCGCGCCCGAAGTCGCCTTCCGGATCGTCCGCGCTCGCGCTGCCCCAGCAGCTCAGGCTGCCGGTCGCGCCCATGCGCAGGTCGCGCGAGGTGGAGAACGGGACGAACACGTCCTCCACCTCGCCGTACTGCTGGTTGGTCAGGTCGTAGAAGCGCGGGTTCGGGTTCCAGCCGTCGAGCACGCCGATCACGCGGAAACCGGTGCCGTTGAGCGCCAGGGTGCGGCCGACCGCCGCGCCGGCACCGTACAGCTTGCGGGCCAGCGCGCGGCTGATCACCGCCACGCGCGCATGGGCCTCGTCCTCGGCCGCGGTCCAGGGCCGGCCCTGCGCGAACGGCACGCCGAACATCGGAAAGAAGTCGGCCGAGGTGTAGCGCGCCTCGGCGTTGAACGGGGTCAGCCCCTGCGTGTCCGGCTCGATCGCCACCGAGCCGGCCGACATCATCGCCTGGCGCTTGCCACGCTTCTGCGCCAGCAGGGTTTCCGCGTCGTAGCGGGTCATCTGCGGGGACGGCGGATCGCCGGGGCGGTAGCTGCCGAGCGGGCGCGGGTCGGTCTGCACGTAGAACAGGCGGTCGCTGCGGCCCGGGATCGGGTCGCCGGAGAGCACGTGGAACACGGTCAGCGTGGTCATCGCCGCACCGATGCCGACCGCGATGGCCAGCACCATCAGCGCGGTCAGCGCCCGGTTGCGGCGCAGGCTGCGCAGCGCCAGTTGCAGGTAGTAGGCGAACATCGGCGATCCCGCGTCAACGGACCGGAGGGGCGGGCGGCGCCGGTGGCGCCGGGGGCACCGGCATCGGCGCGCCCGGGAGCCACGGCGCATAGTCGTCGTGGGCCAGGCGCACCTCGCGCCGGGCGCCGCCGGCGGCACGCACGGCCAGTCGCGCCGCCTGGTCGCCGAGGCCGGCCAGCTGCTGGCGCATCTGCGCGATCCGCGACGTCGCGCGGCCGTCGACGGCGGCGATGACATCGCCGTCGTGCAGTCCCAGCCAGCCGTCCGGCTGCACCGCGGTCACCGCCACCCCGGCGCCGGTGTCGTGCAGGCGCAGGGCACGGCCGTCGCGTTGCCAGTCCAGGGTGTCGTCGTCGACGCGCAGGTGGCTGTGGTGCGAACTGGAGGCGTGGTGGGTGACGGTGGCGGCCCGGGCGGCCGGCAGTGCCAGCAGCAGGGCGGACAGGGCGATGGGAAGGGCTTTCATGGCAGGGTTCCTTCGGTCGGCGGTCAGGCACTGCGCGTGGCCACCGCCGGCGGCACCGCCGCGGCGCGGCGCGCCGGGCCGAGCACGGCCAGCTGGCCCAGCAGCCACAGCAGCACCGCGCCGATGGGCAGGTAGTACAGCGGCAGGCGCGGCAGCTCGTACTTGTTCATCAGCAGCTGGTTGATGGCGTAGGCGAGCACCATGCCGGCGGCGATGCCGACCGTGGCCAGCAGCAGGTTCTCGGTCTGGAAGTAGCGCAGGATCTGGCTCCGGGTGGCGCCGAGCGCGCGGCGGATGCCGATCTGCTTGGTGCGCTGCTGGACCCAGAAGCTGGCCAGGCCGACGATGCCCAGCGCGGTGACCGCCAGCAGCAGCACGCTGACCGCGATCAGCAGGCCGATCATGTCGCGGTCGCTGGCGAAGTAGTCGTTGCGGATGTCGTCGTAGGGCTGCTGGTCGAGCACCAGGCGGTTGGGATCGACCTTCTCCAGCGCCGCGACCGCGTTCCTGAGCACCTCGGCGCGGCGCGCCGGGTCGGTGACGCGCACCAGATAGAAGCCGCCGATGTCGTAGTTGAGCCGGATCGGCAGGAGCATGGAGTCGTTCCACTCGCCGTTGCCGTCGTTGGGCCGGGTCAGCGTCTGCACCACGCCGACGATGGTCAGCGGGATGTTGGCCATGTACACGGTGCGGCCGATGGCGGCGTTGGCGCCACCGTCCGGGAACAGCTTGCGGGCCGTCGTCTCGCTGACGATGATCGGGCCGCTCAGGCTCTTGATGTCGGTGGCCTGCTCCAGGATCGAGCCGTCCTTGTACTCCTCGGCGTTGAAGTCGCGGCCGGCGGCCAGCTTCAGGCCGAAGGTGTCCAGCGTGCCGGGCGTGACCATGTACTGGGCCGCATTGAGGGTGGGCACTTCCTGGTCGGGCGTGTTGGACAGCGAGGTGTTCCACGAACCGTGCTGGAACGGTACCTGGTTGACGATGGCCGCGTTGGCCACGCCCGGCACCGCGCGCAGCGCGGCCAGGTCCTCGCGGCTGCGGGCGTCGGCATCGGCCTGCGTGCCGACCCCGCCGAGGCGGATCTGCAGCAGCTCGTGCTCGGCGATGCCGCTGGGCCGGTGCAGGGCCTCCACGCGCTGGGCCACCAGGAACAGCGCGTTGCTCACGATCGCGCAGCTCAGCGCGATCTCCAGCACGATCAGCGCGGCGGCGGTGCGATGGCGGCGCAGCGAGGAAAGGATCGGACGGATTTCCATGGATGTCTCCGGAGGGTCTGGGCGGCTTACTGCGACTTGAGTTGCACGGCCGGGGTGATCTGCATCGCGCGCCAGGCGGGCAGGGTGCCGGCCAGCAGGCTGGCGACGATGGCCAGCGCGAAGGTCAGCAGCAGCATCGAGGCATCCAGGTGCGCCAGTTGCGCGTAGCCGGTCGGGCGATGGCGCACCGCCAGCAGGCCCAGCTCGGCCAGGCCGAGGCCGAGGATGCCGCCGGCCAGGCCGATCGTGCCGGCCTCGACCAGGCATTGCTTGAAGATCTCCAGCCGGCGCGCACCGAGCGCGCGGCGCACCCCGATCTCGCCGCTGCGGCGCAGGAACTTGGCCAGCATCAGGCCGATGGTGTTGACCAGGCACACCAGCAGGAAGCCGAAGGCCAGCCACATCTGCAGGCGCACGTCGCTCGGCACCACCCGGTTGTAGTCCAGCCACGCCATCACGTCGCGCAGGCGGGTGTTGGCCGGGCGCTCGAAGCGGCCGGCCGCGCGCTGCTGCTCGGAGTAGTTGTCCAGGTAGGCCTTGAAGTCGCTGGCCTGCCCGGCACTGTCCAGTTCCACCCAGTACTGCAGCCAGGCGCAGGGTGCGTTGACCGCCAGGGTGTCGTTGACGACCTCGCGGCCGAAGCAGTTCATGTTGCCGTTGCGGCCGAGCTTGAGGTCCATCGCCGTGGTGAACGGCACGAACACCTGCTCGTCGGCGTTGTAGCGGCCGACATTGACGTCGTAGAAGTGCGGCTTGGGGTCCCAGTCCTCGAGCACGCCGACGATGCGCAGGCCGTTGCCTTCCACGCGCACCTGGCGGCCGACGCTGTCGTCGGTGCCGAACAGCTTCTCGCTGAGCTTGCGGGTGATCACCGCCACCCGCGCATGCGCATCGTCGTCGGCCCGGGTCCAGCCCCGGCCGGCGAGGAAGGGCGTGTCGAACATCGGGAAGAAGTCGGCGCTGGTGTAGCGCATGCTCAGCACGAACGGCTTGAGGGTGCTGTTCTCCGGCTCCACCGCGCCGCCGCCGCCGGTCATCAGCGCCTGGCGCTTGGCCTTGTGCTGGCGCAGCAGCTCCTCGGCGTCGAAGCGGGTGAGGTCGCGCTGCGGCTCCTGGTCGGGCTTGTAGCCATCCTTCGTCTCCGGATCGAGCTGGACCCGGAACAGACGCTCGCTCTTGCCCGGGATCGGGTCGCCGGACAGCACGTGGAACACGGTCAGCGTGGTCATGCTGGCGCCGATGCCCAGCGCGATGGCCAGCACCATCAGCACGGTCAGCACCTTGTTGCGGCGGAAACTGCGCAGGGCCAGGCGGAAGTAGTAGGCGAGCATGGGCGTGCCTCAGGGCCGGGGAGAGGTCTGCACGATCACGGTCTCGGTCTCCACCAGCACCGGCTCGCGCACCAGGTCGGTGACCTGGCCGTCGACGATGTGCACGTTGCGCTGCGCGCGCGCGGCCAGCTCCGGGTCGTGGGTGACCATCACGATCGTGGTGCCGGCGGCGTTGATCTCCTCCAGCAGCTCCAGCACGCCGCGTGCCATCTGCGTGTCCAGGTTGCCGGTCGGCTCGTCGGCCAGCAGCAGGCGCGGGCTGCCGGCCAGGGCGCGGGCGATGGCCGCGCGCTGCTGCTGGCCGCCGGACAGTTCGGCCGGGTAGTGGTGCATGCGCGAGCCCAGGCCGACCTTGCCCAGCGCGTCCTCGATGCGCGCCTTGCGCTCGGCCGCGGGCATGCGCCGGTAGCGCAGCGGCACGTCCACGTTGTCGAACAGGTTCAGGTCGGGAATCAGGTTGAAGCCCTGGAAGATGAAGCCGATCTTCTCGTTGCGCAGGCGCGAGCGGGCGTCGTCGCCGAGGTGGCTCACGTCCTGGCCATCGAGCAGGTAGGTGCCGCTGGTGAAGGTCTCCAGCAGGCCGGCGATGTTGAGGAAGGTGGTCTTGCCGGAACCGGACGGGCCGGTGACGGCGACGAACTCGCCTTCCTTCACGTGCAGGTCCAGCTGGCGCAGGGCGTGGGTTTCCACCTGTTCGGTGCGGTAGACCTTGGATACCTGGCGCATCTCAAGCATGTCGGTTTCCTTCGTGGGCAATGGAAGCAGTGGAGGCAAGGGAGGGGAACAGCGCAGAGAAAGCCACCCGGGAGCGGTACGGCCGGTGGGCCGGTGGGCGGGAGAGAACGCATTGCCTTGGCGGGGCGCTGGCGCTCCGGGGTGGAAGCGGGGCGGCGCGGATCATCGGCTGATCCTCACCCGCTCGGCGTCGCCGAACAGGTCGCTGCCGGACACCACGACGCGGTCGCCGGGCTGCAGGCCGGACAGGATCTCGACCTCGCCCAGGCTGGACAGGCCGAGCTGCACCGGCCGGCGCACCGCGTTGTGGCCGTCCATGACGTAGGCATAGCGGCCGCCGGATTGCTCCACGAACGGGCCGCGCTCGACCTTGAGCACGTTCTTGCGCGTGCCCAGCAGCACCCGCGCGCTCATGCGCTGGCTCTGGCGCAGGCCCGGCGGCTGCTTGTCGGAGAAGCGGATGCGCGCGGTGACCTCGCCGTTGACCACTTCCGGCGACACCGCCGAGATCTCGCCGGGGAACGGCTCGCCGCTGCCGCTGGTGAGCTGGGCCGGCATGCCGATGGCCAGGTCGCGGGCGAAGCTCTCCGGCACCTTGATCTCGACCTCGAACTTGGACAGGTCGACCACGCCCAGCACCGGCGCGTTGGCGGCGACCTGGGTGTGCGGCACCGCCTGCACCTGGCCGACCTGGCCGTCGAAGGGCGCGCGCAGGGTGAGTGCATCGACCTGGCGCTGGACCTCGACCACCACCGACTTCTGGCGGTCGGCGAGCAGGCGCTTGTTGCGCGCGTCCAGTTCGCCGGCCTGGCTCTTCAGGCGCGCATCCTGGCTGGCGTGCTGCAGCTCGATGTCGGCCTTCTTCAGGCCGTCCTGGGCCTTGGCCAGGTCGACCTGGGCGACCGCGCCGCCGTCGAAGCCGCGCTGGTAGCGCTGCAGGTCGCGCGCGGCCGCCTGGTGTTCGATCTGGGCCTGGTCGGTCAGCTTGCCGGCCTCGGCGCGGGCCAGGGTGGCATCCAGCGCGGCGCGGCTGGCCTCGGCCTCCAGGCCGGCCAGCGTCGCCTCTTCCTGGGCCAGCTTGCTGCGCAGTTCCGGGCTGTCGATCACCGCCAGCTCCTGGCCCTGCTTGACCACGTCGCCGGCCACCACCTTCAGGTCCACGGTGCCGGCGGAGATGGCGTACAGCACCGGGCTGTTGGCGGCGATGACGCGGCCATCGGCGGCGATGTCGCGCACCAGGTCGCCGCGGCTGACGGTGGCGATGCGCACGCGGTCGGCGCCGATCGAGCGTGCCCCGCCGAGCCAGCCGGAGACCGCCCAGCCGGCACCGGCAAGCAGGACGACCGCGGCGGCGGCCGGCCACAGCCAGCGTTTCCAGCGTGCGTTGGCGGGAGCGGCGAGGACCTGGTCCTGGGCGGAGGTGTCGCGGATCATGGCGGGTCTCGAGGAAGGTTGCCCCGTTCATCGCAGGTTGCGTGCCAACGGCAAGCCATTGATTCCATTGACGCCAACCGGGCGGACGCGGTGTCCGGCGTGTCCGCGGACAGGGCGCGGACACCGTGTCCGCCCGGTGCCGGGCAGTGGACAGGCGGTGGACAGGATCGGACACGGATAAAATGCCGCGCTTCCCATTGCAGGACATCGGCCCATGTGCGGCATCGTCGGCGCGATCGCGGATCGCGATGTGGTTCCCTTCCTGATCGAGGGCCTCAAGCGCCTGGAATACCGCGGCTATGATTCGGCCGGGCTGGCCGTGGTCGAGGACGGCAGGATCCACCGCGTGCGCCGCATCGGCCGGGTCGCGGAGATGGAACACGCCGCGCTGGCCGAACGCCTGCACGGCACGCTCGGCATCGGCCACACCCGCTGGGCCACCCACGGCGGGGTGACCGAGGCCAATGCCCACCCGCACGTGAGCCACGGCGTGGCGCTGGTGCACAACGGCATCATCGAGAACCACGAGGCGCAGCGCGAGCGGCTCAAGGCGCTGGGCTACGTGTTCGAGTCGCAGACCGACACCGAGGTCATCGCCCACCTGATCCACCACCACCTGGGCGAGTGCGGCGAGCTGCGCGTGGCGCTGCAGCGCACGATCAAGGAGCTGACCGGCGCCTACGCGCTGGCGGTGGTCGATGCCCGTGAGCCGGACCGGCTGCTGTGCGCGCGCCAGGGCTGCCCGCTGCTGGTCGGCCTGGGCGAGGACGGCAACTACGTCGCTTCGGACGTGTCGGCGCTGGTGCAGGCCACGCGCCGCATCGTCTACCTGGAGGAGGGCGACACCGCCGAGATCCGCCTGCGCGAGGTGCGCTTCTTCGATGCCGAGGACCGCCCGGTGCAGCGCCAGGCGCACGTCTCGGACGTGTCGCTGGCCTCGCTGGAACTGGGCCCGTACCGCCACTTCATGCAGAAGGAGATCCACGAGCAGCCGCGCGCCATCGCCGACACCATCGAGGCGGCGATCGACGCCGGCGGCTTCCCGGCCACGCTGTTCGGGCGCGAGGCGGCGCAGGTGCTGGCCGGCATCGAGGGCGTGCAGATCCTGGCCTGCGGCACCAGCTACTACGCCGGCCTGACCGCGCGCTACTGGATCGAGGCCATCGCCGGGCTGCCGTGCGCGGTGGAGATCGCCAGCGAGTACCGCTACCGCAGCGCCTACGCCAACCCCGACCACCTGGTGGTGACCATTTCCCAGTCCGGCGAGACCCTGGACACGATGGAGGCGCTCAAGCACGCCAAGGCGCTGGGCCACCGCCATACCCTGGCGATCTGCAACGTGCCCGAGAGCGCGATCCCGCGCGCCAGCGAACTGGTCTGCTACACCCGCGCCGGCGCCGAGATCGGCGTGGCCTCGACCAAGGCCTTCACCACCCAGCTGGCCGTGCTGTTCCAGCTGGCGGTGGCGCTGGGCCGGCTGCACGGGCGCGTGGACGGCGAGCGCGAGGCGGCGTGCCTGCAGGAACTGCGCTTCCTGCCCGGCAGCGTGCAGCACGCGCTGAACCTGGAGCCGCAGATCGTGGCCTGGGCCGAGCGCTTCGCCCAGCGCGACAACGCCCTGTTCCTCGGCCGCGGCCTGCACTACCCGATCGCCCTGGAAGGCGCGCTCAAGCTCAAGGAGATCTCCTACATCCACGCCGAGGGCTACCCGGCCGGCGAACTCAAGCACGGCCCGCTGGCGCTGGTGGACGAGCGCATGCCGGTGGTGGTCATCGCCCCCAACGACAGCCTGCTGGAGAAGGTGAAATCCAACATGCAGGAAGTGCGCGCGCGCGGCGGCGAGCTGTTCGTGTTCGCCGACCAGGACAGCAATTTCAGCGCCTCCGAGGGCGTGCACGTGATCCGCACCCCGCGCCACGCCGGCCTGCTCTCGCCAGTGGTGCACACCATCCCGGTGCAGCTGCTGGCCTACCACGTCGCCCTGGCGCGCGGCACCGACGTGGACAAGCCGCGCAACCTGGCCAAGGCGGTGACGGTGGAGTAGCCGCGCCGGCCGCTGCGGCGCCGGGCCGTGGCGCCGGCGGGCCCGGACCGGCCGATCCGGCTAAAGTAGCGGTTTTTGCCGCCCGGATCTTCGTGCTGGACCCTTCGACGACTTCCACCGCCACGCCCTCGCTGTTCGCGCTCGTGCCCGAGGGCGTGTTCGGCCCGCTGGCCTCGCCCAACCGCGAGCACTACTGGCGGCTGCTGTGCCGGCTGTTCGACGAGTACTTCGGCCCGGACGCGCCGGTGCCGCCCAGCCACGGCTTCCAGCGCCGCGAGATCGTCGCCGCGTTCGAGCGCTACCTGCTCACCGACGACCCGTGGCAGGACGAGGACGGCACCGCGCCCGACGCGCCGCTGGCCGCGCGTGCCAACGCCATCTACGAGCGCTTCCGCAGCGCCGGCTGGCTGCGCCAGGAGCGCATCGGCGCGCGCGAGATGGCCAGCATGGTGCCGGCGGTGGCGCAGCTGCTGTCCACCCTGGTGGAGTTCGCCGAGCGCGGGCCGACCTACGTGTCCGCGCGCATGCGCTCGGTCGAGCTGCAGCTGCAGCAGGTGGTCGAGGGCCGCGCCGGCGGCGACGTGCTCGACGAGGCCGCCGACCAGGCGCGGCGGCTGCTGGTGGCGCTGTCGTCGATGAGCCTGCAGGTGCGCGAGCTGATGCCCGAGCTCAGCCGCGCCGAGAGCACCGCGCAGTTCGCGCGGCAGTGGTTCGAGCGCTACGTCGCCGAGTTCTTCATCGGCGACTACGCCGAACTGCACAAGGCCGACCACCCGCTGGCGCGGCGCAGCGCGATCCTGTCGATGGCGCGCGCGCTGGAGGCTGGCGGGCGCGCCGAGGCGCTCACCGCCTGGTACCGCGAGCACGCCACCGGCGGCGACGAGGCACGGGCGCGGGCGCGGCTGTCGCGCAGCCTGCGCCGGCTCGGCGAGATCGACCGCATCGAGGACTACCTGCAGCGCCTGGACGAGGACATCCGCCAGGCCAACCGCCGCGCGCTGGCGTTCCTGGACTACCGCCTGCGCGCGCCCGACCGGCTCGACGCGCTGCTGCGCCGCGCCTGCCGCGGCGCCCAGACCGCGCCGGCCGAGGCCCTGCGCCTGGCGGTGGCGCCCGGCGCGCTGATGGACGCCGAGCGCCTGCGCGCCCCGCAGCGCCGCCCGGCGCCGATCGCGCGCAGCGCCAGCCGCGCCAGCTGCTCGGGGGTGGGCGGGAGCTGGCGCGGCTGGCGCTGCTGCGGCGGATCAAGCGTGCGCGGCTGGTCACCCCCGAGGACATGGCGCGCTATGTCGGCCGCCACCTCGACGGCGCCGACCGGGTGGACTCGCAGGCGCTGTCCATCGCCAGCATCGGCGACCTGCGCGCCTACCAGTGCCTGCTCACCGCCGCCCTGCGCAGCCACCGCGCCGGCGGGCTGCGCCGCGAGGATCCGCTCGGCCGGCTGCTGCGCGGCTTCACCGTCGAGCTGGCCGGCGCGACCGACGACAACGACTTCCTGCGCGCCCCGCGCTTCGTCCTCCACCGCATCGGCAAGACCGCATGAAACGCAGCTGGAAAACCCTGAGCCAGGCCTCCGGCCTGTACACCGAGGCCGACTTCGAACGCACCGCCTACCGGCTGGTGGTCGAGCAGGTGCTGTACTCGGCCGACCGCAACGCGCGGGTGGCCTACCGCATCGTCGAGGAATTCTTCGAGGACTTCGTCGCCGCGCTGGCGCCGCTGGGCATCCGCCTGGAGCGCAACGCGCACTACCGCTACGTGGTCGCGCTGCCCACCCACGGCGAGGGCGTGCCGGTGTCGCTGGAGGAGACCCTGCTGCTGCTGGTGCTGCGCCAGCGCTTCGATGCGGCCATGCGCGAGGGCAGCATCGAGGACCAGGGCGAGGCGGTGGTGGAGCTGCCCGAACTGCAGCAGGCCTATCCGGAACTGACCGGCCGGCCGATGCCCGAGGTCGGCACGCTGCGCGCGCTGGCCCGCACCCTGCGGCGCTGGGGCTGCGTGCGGCTGGTGGAATCCGAGCCTGACGAGGCGCAGCCGTTCCACCTGCGCGTGCGCCCGGCGATCGTGGAGATCGTCGGCGAGGCCTGGCTGCAGCGGCTGGACCAGCACAACCGCGACGACGAGGAGGACGAGGATCCCGACGCCGACGGCCCGCGCGCGGACGTCGTTGCCGCCGACATCGACACCGGCCTGGAGGACGACGATGCAGCAGCTTGAACGCGTGCACCTGGTGCAGTTCTTCCTGTTCGAGGCGCAGACCCTGGAGCTGGACGCGACCAGCGCCATCATCGCGCCCAACGGCGCCGGCAAGAGCGCGCTGCTGGATGCGCTGCAGATCGTCCTGCTCGGCGGCGACCGCAGCCGCATCCGCTTCAACGCCCAGGCCGGCGGCAGCGCCCGCGCGCGCACCATCCGCGACTACTGCCTGGGCACCTACCGCCCGGGCGAGGGCGGGCGCAAGCGCCGCACCGCCACCACCTACATCAGCCTGGTGTTCCGCGACAGCGACAGCGGCGAGACGCTCACCGCCGGCATCGGCCTGGGCGCATCGGTCGACGAGCCCGAGCACCGCATTCACGGCCTGTACCTGCTGCCCGGCGTGGCGCTGGCGCGCGAGGACCATCTCGAGCGCCAGGGCGATGCGGAGCTGCCGCTGGCCTGGACCACCTTCCGCCAGCTCGCCTCGCAGCGCTGCAAGGCCGCCGGCGGCAAGGCCGAGTTCCCGCCCAACGCCGAGCGCTTCCTGCGCGAGTTGCTGCTGCGCCTGCGCGCCGCGCCCACCGCGCAGCCGGATCTGGCCGCCTACCGCAAGGCGTTCCAGAACGCGCTCAACCTGCAGCGCGTGGAGGACGTGGACCTGTTCGTGCGCACCCTGGTGGCCGAGGACCGGCCCACCGACATCGCCCGCTTCCGCGGCCTGCTGGAGAGCTTCCGCCTGATCAAGGAGAAGATCGAGCAGGTCGAGCGACGCATCGGCGAGGCCGAGGCGGCCGAGCAGCAGTACGGCCGGATCGCCGCCCAGGCGGTGCGCGCCGCCTCCGGCCGCGCGCTGGCGGCCGAGTACCGCCGCGACCTGCTCGGCGAGCAGGTCGAGCTGGCCGAGCAGGCGCGCGAGGCGGCCACCCTGGCGCTGGCCGACGCCCGCCACCGCCTGGCCACCGCCCGCGGCGAGCGGCAGGCGGTGGAGGCCGAGCTGGAACAGGCCCGCGCCCGCCTGCAGGGCAGCGACGGCTATGGCGCCCGCGCCGCCTACGACGAACTGGCCGGGCGCGACCGCGCCGAGCTGGCGCAGATCGGCCAGGAACTGGGCCGCCAGGTCGGCTTCGCCCGCGACCAGCTGGCCGCCGCGCAGGCGCTGGACCTGCCGGACCTGCCGGCCGACACGCTGGCGCGCGCCAGCGCCCCGTGGCGCGACTGGGCCGCGCAGCTGCAGGCCACCGCGGCCGAGGCCGCGCTGCCGCTGGCGGCGGACACGCTGCACGCGCAGGTGCGCCAGGCGCTGGCCGCTGCCGCGCCGGTGGTGGCCGCGGTGTCCGCCCATGCCCACCAGCTGCACGGCGCGCTGCAGCAGGCGCGCGAGCGCCGCGACACCGCGCGCCGCAACCAGGCGCGGGTGCAGGCCGGCCAGGCCGAGCTGCGCGCCGACGTGGCGCGGCTGATGAACTACCTGCAGGACGCCGGCATCGCCGCGCGCCCGGTGTGCGACCTGGTGCGCATCGCCGACGTAGCCTGGCAGCCGGCGATCGAGGCCTACCTGCGCAGCCACGTCGAGGCGCTGCTGGTGCCGGCCGCGCAGGAACAGCAGGCGGTCAGGCTGTACCGCTCGCTGCAGGGCGCGCGCGCCGTGTACGGCGTCAAGCTGGCGCTGTCCAGCCACGGCGAGCGCCGCGGCGGGCGGCCCGAGGACGGCAGCGTGGCCGCGCTCGTGGAGGGCGACGCCGACGCGGTGGCCTACCTGCGCCGCCAGCTCGGCGAGCTGCGCTGCGTGGACAGCGAGGCCGAGCTGGTGCGCTCGCGCCAGGGCCTGACCCGCGACGGCCTGGTCGCCAAGGGCGGCGGCATCGAGCGCCGCCGCCTGCCCGGGCCGGCCGAACTGCGCATCGGCGCCGGCGACCAGCGCGAGCGCGCGCGCATCCTGCACGAGGAACTGGAGGAGGCCGGGCGCGAGGTGCAGCGGCTGGAACCGCTGGCGCGCCGCGCCGAGGCCGCGCGCCACGGCCTGGCCCAGCTCGGCGACGCCGAGGCGGTGGCCGGTGCCATGCATGCGCTGCTGCTGCGCCACCGCCAGGCGCTGTCGCACCTGCACGCGCTGCAGGCCGGGCAGGAGGAAGGACAGGATCCGGACCTGCTGCGCCTGGGCGAGCAGGTGCGCGGCCTGCAGGAATCCCTGGCGGCGGTGCAGCAGCAGGTGGAGGCCGGCGTCGGCGACGAGCGCGAGGCCGCCGGCGCACTGGCGCGCGGCGAGCAGCTGCTCGAGGGCCTGCGCGCCGAGCAGGACAAGGTCGCGCGGCAGGCGGTGGCCGCCTTCGCCGACCCGGAGGTGGACGCCAACCGCGTCGAGCGCCTGCGCGAGGAACTGGACGCCAAGCTGCCCACGCTGGAGGAACGCGCGCAGCGCTGCGAGGAGCGCGCCCGCGACGCCGACGCGCAGCTGTCGCGGCTGCTGCCGGAGGCGTGGAGCGCGCTGGCCCAGTACGCGCGCGACCACGGCCTGGCGCCGGACTTCGACGCCGCCGACTGGCGCGCCGCGCGCACGCTGCTGCACGAGGACCTGCAGCGCCTGCGCGACACCGAGCTGGTGCAGCACCGCGCCGAGGCCGAGCAGGCCTACGCCACCGCGGTGGACACCTTCCGCAGCGGCGTGGCCTCGGCGCTGTACGACAACTTCGTGCGCCTGAAGCAGCAGATCGCCACGCTCAACCGCACCCTGCGCGCCAGCCCGGCGTTCTCCAACAACGAGCGCTACCAGTTCCACTACGAGGTGGTGCCCGAGTACCAGGCGCTGCACCGCTTCATCCAGCGCGCCGCCGACCTGGGCGGGGAGGACACCCTGTTCGGCAGCGCCGGGCAGGTGCCGCCGGCGTTCCGCGAGCTGGTCGAGGACAGCGCCAGCGCCGGCGGCCTGGCCACCTCGCCGCTGGACGACTACCGCCGCTTCTTCCGCTTCGAGGTGCAGATCCGCCAGGAGGACCGCGTCATCGGCTCGCTCAGCGACCGCATGCGCTCCGGTTCCGGCGGCGAACACCGCGCGCCGCTGTACGTGATCGCCGGCGCCGCGCTGGCGGCGGCCTACGGCAAGAGCGAGGCGCACCCGGGCGGGCTGGGGCTGATCCTGCTCGACGAGTTCGGCGACAAGATCGACGCGCAGAACGCGCGCGCGATCACCGGCTACCTGCGCTCGCTGGGCCTGCAGCTGGTGCTGGCCGCCCCGGACACCGCCCAGGGCACGCTGTCGGGCGTGCTCGACAGCTACATCGAGCTGTTCCGCGACGGCGACCTGCTGCAGGTCGAGCGCATCGAGGTCAAGCCGGCCGCGCGCGAACTGCTGCTGTCCGACCAGTTCGACCTGCACCCGCAGCTGCTGGAGGCCGAGACCGCGCGCATCCGCCGCGAGCAGCCGGTGTCGTGAATCGCCGGGCCGGTGCCCGCGGCATGCCGGAACGCGACCGGCCGGGACCGCGGCCCGCCGGCAGCACGGGTGGGCACGGTGCCGATGCGGCAACGATCGCGCCGCTTCCGGCTTTCCGTGGCTTCGCTATCGCCCGCCGGGGAGCGGGAGGGCGCGGCTGCCCGGCTTGCCGGAGGCCGGGCGTTTCAACCGCGATAGCCCAGTGCGGCCGAGATCTGGCTGGCGGTCTCGCGCAGGGCATCGACGTTGGCCGGGTCCGGTTCGGACGGCAGGAAATGGATCGAGCCGACGATGGCGATGGTGCCGAACAGGCTGCCGTCGGCCTGCAGCAGCGGCGCGGCCAGGGCGTTGATGCCGGTGTAGAGCTCTTCGGGAGCGTCGGCCCAGCCGCGCCGGCGCACCAGGTCCACCTCGCTGCGCAGCCGCTCCGGATCGGTGATGGTGCGCTGGGTCAGCCGTGGCAGCGGGGCGGCCAGGGTCTGCTGCAGCACGCTTTCCGGGCCGAAGGCCAGGACCACCTTGCCCTGCGCCACCGCGTTGAAGGGGAAGCGCGTGCCGGGACGCAGGCTGATCTCCACCGGCGCGGTACCGCGCAGCAGGTCGATCACCGCCACTTCCGTGCCGCTGAAGCTGGAGACCACCACGGTCTGGCCGATCCGGTCGCGCAGTGCCTGCATCGACGGCTTGGCCAGGGTCATGATGTTGAAGTGCCGGCTGCAGGACTGGCCGAGCAGGTACAGCTGCCAGCCGACCTGGTAGGCGCTGGTGCGTGGATCCTGGACCACGTAGCCATGCTCGCGCAGGGCCGCCAGGTGGCGATGCATGCGCGCCTTGGGCATGCCCAGCTGCTGGCCGAGCTGGGTCACGCCCAGCCCCGTCGGCGAGGCGACCAGCGCCTCGATGATCTTGAGCGAGACGATCGCCACCGGCATGGCGTTCTCGCCGGGCGGAAGCCCGGCGGGCGCGTCGGGCGTGGCGGGCGTGGAGGTATCGGCAGTCATGGCCAGCAAGCGGGGACGGGCCGACTAGGCTAACCCAGCGCCGGCCCGGCGTCTCGCCAGCCGTGACAGCTCAGATCGCCGGCAGGGCGATGAAGCGTTCGGCGAACACGCGGTAGCGCTGCGTCTTCGGGGCGCCGGCGTCCTCCGCGCGGACGTAGCGGATCGAGCTGAGCCCCTTCAGCGGGCGCGGCAGCAGGAAGCAGCGCACGAAGGCGGTCGGCCCGGCTTCCGTGGTCGGGGCCAGCACCGGCGCGTGACCCAGCTCGAACCAGGCCTCTCCGGCCTCGTGCACATGGCGCTGGCCGAGGGTCTCGATGGCGATCTGGCCATGATGCACGACGCGGATGCCGGGGCCCTGGTGGACATGGGTCAAGGCCACGCCGCCCGGCGGGAACGCCACCCAGTCGCAGCGCATCAGCCAGTCGAAGCGCGGGTCCAGGTCCACCGGCGACTCGAGCAGCAGCCTGCTGGTCGTGGCCGGTGCCGAGGGCAGGGCCGCCGTGGCCGGGCGCTCGGCCAGGTCCAGCTCCCATCGCCACAGCAGGGTCGGCGCGGCGTCGTTGCGCAGGACCAGCGTGCCGTCCACCACGTGGCCCTGGTCGGTGTCGAGCAGGCGGCCGCCACTGGCGTCGTCGGCCATCAGGCCGCCCTCGCGGACGTAGAGCGCGCGCGGGACATGGGGCAGGAAGACCGGCGGGCAGCCGGCCGGCAGCCGGTCTTCGTACAGGCGGAGCGAGAGCACGGGCATGGGGAAGCCTCCTTGGTTTACCGAAAGTAATACGTTTTGTATCGATGATCGATACACTAGACCATGGTACGGGTGTTTCATCCGGTATTACCGCATGTACGATACATTGGTATCGTTCATCGAAACATGTATATCGATCCCTCGGGAGGGGATGCCCCATGGCGCAGATACGGCCGCTTCAGCAGCAAGCCCTTGGCAACGACCGCTGGTGGCAGGGTGCCACCCGCCAGCAATGGCACACGTTCGGCTCGGCCTACCTGGGCTGGGCGCTGGACGTGATGGACCTGATGCTGTTCGCGATGGTGATCAAGCATGTCGGCGCGGACCTGGGTTTCGACAAGTCCGCGGCAGGCATGGTGGTGTCGGCCACGCTGCTGGCCACCGCCGGCGGCGGCCTGGTGTTCGGCTACCTGGCCGACCGCATCGGCCGCGCGCGCTCGATGATCCTGAGCATCATCTGCTATTCGGTGGGTACCGCCCTGTGCGGCCTGTCCGACAGCCTGGGACAGCTGATGCTGTTCCGGATCATCGTCGGCCTGGGCGTGGGCGGGGAATGGTCGGCAGGCTCCGCGCTGGTGTCCGAGACCTGGCCGGCGCGCCATCGCGGCAAGGTCATGGCCTGGGTGCAGAGCGCGTTCGCGGCCGGCTATGCCATCGCCGCGATCCTGGCGGCGGTGATCGTCCCGCTGGGCGGCTGGCGCTGGGTGTTCGTGGCCGGCCTGGTGCCCGCGCTGCTGGGCTTCTACGTGCGCCGGCATGTGGAGGAGCCGGAGATCTGGGCCCGGCAGGAGCGCCGCATGGGGTTCGGCGAGACCATCCGCACCCTGTTCACCGGCCACGCGCGCAACACCTTCGTCGGCCTGGCCTTCACCACGGCGGCGATGTGCGGCTACTGGGGCCTGTTCACCTGGATCCCGACCTACCTGGCCACGCCGGTGGCCGCGGGCGGGCCGGGCCTGGACCTGGTCAAGTCCACGGTGTGGATCGTGATCATGCAGGTCGGTGCCGCGCTGGGCTACATCACCTTCGGCTACATCGCCGACGTGATCGGCCGCAAGAAGGCCTTCATCCTGTTCTTCGTCTGCTCGGCGCTGGCGGTGCCGGTGTTCGCCATCCTCAAGCAGCCGGCGGTGCTGATGGTCTTCGGCATCGTCGTCGCCTACTTCGGCACCGGCTTCTACAGCGGCTTCGCGCCGACCTTCGCCGAACTGTTCCCCACGCGCGTGCGCGCCACCGCGCAGGGCTTCGTCTACAACGGCGGCCGCGCCATCGCCGCCATCGCCCCGGCGCTGATCGGCTTCCTGGCCAATGGCTACGGCGTGGGCATCGGCCTGGCCGCCACCGCCGGCTTCTTCGCCCTGGCCGCGCTGATCGTGGCGCTGTTCCTGCCGGAGACGCGCGGCGTCGAACTGACCTGAAGGAAAGATCCCCCATGCCCATCATCCATGTGACCCTCGTCCAGGGACGCGACGAGGACAAGATCCAGCGCTTCATCCGCGAAGTGGCCAGGCTGGCCGCCGATACCCTCGATGCGCCGCTTCAGACCGTCCGGGTGATGGTCGAGGAGGTGCCGCCGACCCGCTTCGCGGTCGGCGACCGGCTCAGGAGCGACCCGGCATGACGGGCCCGACCCCGGTGGAACAGTGGGCGCACGTCCTCCACCGGGCGCTGCGCAGCGCCACGCCGGTCGCGCCGCTGGCCGGGCGCGTGGACGGGATGACGATCGAGACGGCCTATGCCATCTCCGAGCACCTGCTGCGGCTGCGCCTGGAGGAGGGCGAGCGCGTCGTCGGCCGGAAGATCGGGCTGACCAGCGCGGCCGTGCAGCGCATGCTGGGCGTGGACCAGCCCGACTTCGGCACCCTGACCGACGCGATGGGGCACGAGGACGGGGCGTCGATCCCGCTGGCCGGCATGATCGCGCCACGCATCGAGGGCGAGATCGCCTTCATCCTCGAGCGCGACCTGGCCGGTCCGGGCATCACCGCGCACGACGTGCTGGCCGCCACTGGCGCCCTGGCGGCGTGCTTCGAGATCGTCGACTCGCGCATCGCCGACTGGAAGATATCCATCGCCGATACCGTGGCCGACAACGCCTCGGCCGCCGCCTTCGTCCTCGGCCGCGAGCGCGTCTCGCCGCTGGGCATCGACCTGGGCACCTGCGGCATGGTCGTGGAGAAGAACGGCCAACTCGCCGCCACCGGCGCCGGTGCCGCGGCGCTGGGCTCGCCGGCCGCGTGCGTGGCCTGGCTGGCCAACCGGCTGGGCGGATTCGGCATCCCGCTGCGCGCCGGCGAGGTGGTCCTTTCCGGGGCGCTGGTGCCGCTGTGCCCGGTCGCGGCCGGCGACCGGCTGCGCGTGCGCATCGGCGGCATCGGCAGCGCCAGCGTCCGCTTCACCTGATGGCGTGCTTCCCGCACCCCTTCCCACTCCAGGAGGAATACCCATGAGCGTCAAGGCAGCCATCATCGGCTCGGGCAACATCGGCACCGACCTGATGATCAAGATCCTCCGGCATGGCCGGAACATCGAGATGGCCGCGCTGGTCGGCATCGATGCCAGGTCCGACGGCCTGGCGCGCGCGGCGCGGCTGGGCGTGGCGACCACCCACGAGGGCATCGACGGCCTGCTGGCGCTGCCGGGCTTCAAGGACATCCGCATCGTCTTCGACGCCACCAGCGCCGGCGCGCATCCCGATCACGACCGCGCGCTGCGCAAGCACGGCATCAAGGTGATCGACCTGACCCCGGCGGCGCTCGGGCCGTTCGTGGTGCCGGTGGTGAACCTGGACGCGCAGCTGGATGCGCCCAACATCAACATGGTCACCTGCGGCGGCCAGGCGACGGTGCCGATCGTGGCGGCGGTGTCGCGGGTGGCGCCGGTGCACTACGCCGAGATCGTCGCCTCGATCAGCAGCCGGTCCGCCGGTCCCGGCACCCGCGCCAACATCGACGAGTTCACCGAGACCACCAGCAAGGCGCTGGAGGAGGTCGGCGGGGCGCGGGTCGGCAAGGCGATCATCGTGCTCAACCCGGCCGACCCGCCGCTGCTGATGCGCGACACCGTGTACACGCTGAGCGATCCGGCCGACCAGGACGCGATCGCGCGCTCGATCGCGCGCATGGTCGCCGAGGTCCAGGCCTACGTGCCGGGCTACCGGCTCAAGCAGCAGGTGCAGTTCGACCTTATCCCGGCCGACCGGCCGGTGAACGTGCCCGGCCTGGGCCTGCGCAGCGGGCTCAAGACCAGTGTGTTCATCGAGGTCGAGGGCGCGGCGCACTACCTGCCGGCCTATGCCGGCAACCTGGACATCATGACCAGCGCCGCCCTGGCCTGCGCCGAGCGCCTGGCCGAGACCCGCCTGCTGCCGCAGGCGGCCTGAGCACCGAGGACGATCCCATGGCTCCCGACCCGAACAAGAAGCTCTACATCTCCGACGTGACCCTGCGCGACGGCAACCATGCCGTGCGCCACCAGTACAGCGTGCAGAACGCGATCGACATCGCCCGCGCGCTGGACGAGGCGAAAGTGGATTCCATCGAGGTCGCCCACGGCGACGGCCTGCGCGGCTCCAGCTTCAACTACGGCTTCGGCGCCCACAGCGACGTGGAATGGATCGAGGCGGTGGCCGCGACCGTCAAGCATGCCAAGGTGGCGACGCTGCTGCTGCCCGGCATCGGCACCATCCATGATCTCAAGGCCGCCTACGACGCCGGTGCGCGCATCGTGCGCGTGGCCACCCACTGCACCGAGGCCGACATCTCCCGCCAGCACATCGAGTACGCGCGCAAGCTCGGCATGGACACGGTCGGGTTCCTGATGATGAGCCACATGACCACGCCGCGGAAGCTGGCCGAACAGGCCAAGCTGATGGAGAGTTACGGCGCGACCACGGTGTACGTGGTGGACTCGGGCGGGGCGATGAACATGCAGGACATCCGCGAGCGCTTCCGCGCGTTCAAGGACGTGCTGGACCCGCGGACCCGGACCGGCATGCATGCGCACCACAATCTCGGCCTGGGCGTTGCCAACTCGATCGTCGCGGTGGAGGAGGGCTGCGACCGCATCGACGCCAGCCTGGCGGGCATGGGCGCCGGTGCCGGCAACGCGCCGCTGGAGGTGTTCATCGCCGCGGCCGACAAGCTCGGCTGGAACCACGGCTGCGAGCTGTACAGGCTGATGGACGCGGCCGACGACATCGTGCGCCCGCTGCAGGACCGCCCGGTGCGGGTGGACCGCGAGACCCTGGCGCTGGGTTATGCCGGGGTCTATTCCAGCTTCCTGCGCCACGCCGAGGTGGCGGCCCGCAAGTTCGGGCTCAATACCGTGGACATCCTGGTCGAACTGGGCCGGCGGCGCATGGTCGGCGGCCAGGAGGACATGATCGTCGATGTCGCCCTGGACCTGCTCGACCGGCGCAAGGACGCCGCGGCCTTGCAGGTGCCGGCATGAGCGGCGCCGACCGCGAGGCCGTGCAGGCCTGCGCCGGACGGCTCGACGCGGCACGCCGCGAAGTGCGCGAGGTGACGATGGTCACCGCGGACAATCCCTGGATCGACGTCGAGCGCGCCTATGACGTCCAGGAAGCGCTGCGCGACCTGCAGCAGGCACGCGGCCTGCGCATCACCGGGATGAAGATGGGCCTGACCTCGTACCCGAAGATGAAGCAGATGGGCGTGGAAACGCCGATCTACGGGTTTCTGACCGACGAGCTGGCGGTCGACGACGGCGGCTCGGTCGCGGCCGCGGCGCTCATCCATCCCAAGGTCGAGGCGGAGATCGCCTTCGTCACCGCGCGCGAGCTTCGCGGCCCGGGCTGCGACGAGGCGGCGGTGCTCGCCGCGACCGCCTTCGTGCTGCCGGCGATCGAGTTGATCGACTCGCGCTACCGGGACTTCAAGTTCGACCTGCCCAGCGTGATCGCCGACAACACCTCCGCCGCGCACTATGCGGTCGGCTCGCGGCCGGTGCCGGTGGCCGGGCTGGACCTGGAGACCCTCGGCGTGGTGCTGGAGAAGAACGGCCAGGTGATGGAGGTGGGGGCCGGCGCGGCGGTGCTCGGCAACCCGGCCAGGGCGGTGGCGATGCTGGTCAACATGCTGGGCGCGCGCGGCCAGGCCCTGCCGGCCGGCAGCCTGGTGCTGGCCGGCGCGGTGACGGCGGCGATTCCGGTGGCGGCCGGCGATTCCGTCCTGGTGCGCGCCGACGGCCTGGGCACGGTGGGTTTCCGCCTGCGCTGACCGGCGACCGGCGGGGGGCGCATCCCGGCGCTGGGCCGGCTCCACGTGCTCGCACGGCCGCGGCGGTGCCCTGTCGCTCAGGGACGGTCGTAGCGGGTGTTGGAGATGATTTCCACCCAGTAGCCGTCCGGATCCTTGATGAAGGCGATGTCCTTCATGCGCCCGTCGCTCAGGCGCTTCTGGAACGGCACCTCCAGCGCCTCGAAGCGGGCGCAGGCGGCCGTCACGTCCGGCACCGACACGCAGATGTGGCCGAAGCCGCGCGGCTCGCTGTTGCCGTTGTGGTAGACCGGGCCGGGCTCGGTGTCGGTGCCGTGGTTGAAGGTCAGTTCCAGCACGCCGGGGATTCCGGCCATCCACACGCGGCGCTCGGCGTCGGCCTCGGGAATGGCAGCGTCGGCCGGCAGGATCGCCAGGAAGTACAGGCTGAACTCGGCCTCGGGGAAGTCGCGCTGGTCGATCAGGCGGAAGCCGAGCACGCGGGTGTAGAAATCCAGCGATGCGGCGATGTCCTTGACCCGCAGCATGGTGTGGTTGAAGACGAAACCGGCGGTTTCCGGCGCGCGTTCGGCGGCCACGCCGGGCTGGTGCTGGAGGGAGCTGAGCGTCATGGGGTGCCTCGGATTCAGGGGCGCAAGGGATGCACGGATTCTAAGGGCGCCGGGCACGTCGTGCGCCGGCGCCCTGGCGCCGAGTCAGAACCAGACGCGCACGCCGACCACCCAGCGCGTGTCGCGCGCGCGCTCGCCGTCGCCGCGGGCCAGGTCGGCGCTATCGCCGAAGCGGCGCGCGTGGACCACGCCGAGATAGGGCGCGAACCGGCGGGTGATCTCGTAGCGCAGGCGCAGGCCGGCCTCGACCGAGGACAGGCCGGCCCCGGTGCGCGTGGCCGGATCGGTCCGGCCGTGCCACCACGCTTCCACGCGCGGTTGCAGGATCAGCCTGTTGGTCAGCAGCACGTCGTAGTCGGTCTCGAACCGGGCGGCGGTACGGCCGCCGCTGCCGAGGTAGGCGGTGGCCGAGACCTCGAACTTGTAGGGGGCTAGCCCCTGCACGCCGAACGCGGCCCATTGCCGCGACGGCATGCCGCCGGGACCGTCATCCAGGCGCACGCCGACCAGCGCATCCCACCACGGGCCGGCGGCGTGGCCGTACAGCGCTTCGAGGTCGGCCGCGGCGAGCCGGCCGCGGACGCGCTCGCCCTCGCTGCGCAGCCACAGCCGGTCGATGTCGCCGCCGATCCAGGCGCTGCCCTCCCAGGCCTGGCCGCGGCCGGGATCGGCGTTCCAGGTCTCCAGCCGGTCGAGCAGCACGTAATGCCGGGTCGTGGCGCCGTGCACCATCGCGCCATGCGACAGCACCGGGAACGCGGCGGCGCGGTCGGCGTCGGTGGGGGGCGGGATCGGCGTGCGCGGCAGCGTGGATGGCATGGTCGCGCCCGGCTTCGGCACGCAGTGGCCCATCGCGGCGTGTTCGGGTGGACAGGCCGGATCGACGGGCATGGGTTGCGATGTGGAGGACTTCGGCACGCAGTGACCCATTGCGGCATGTTCGGGGGGGCAATCCGGATCGATGGCGGGCATGGTCGGCATGTCCATCGCCGGCCTGCTCATGGCCGGCATGTCCATGGCGGACATGGCCTGCGCGTGGGCGGCATGCGCCGGGATGCCGAGGATTGCGGCCAATGCGATGGCCAGCGCGTGGCGGGAGGCGTTCATGCGGCGTCCTCCACGCGCAGCTCGCGCATCATCCCGGCTTCCATGTGGAACAGCAGGTGGCAGTGCCAGGCCCAGCGGCCGAGCGCGTCGGCGCGCACACGGTAGCTGCGGCGCGTGCCCGGCGGCATGTCCACGGTGTGCTTGCGGACCTGGAAGGCGCCGTCCGCGTCCTCCAGGTCGCTCCACAGGCCGTGCAGGTGGATGGGGTGGCTCATCATCGTGTCGTTGACCAGCACGATGCGCACGCGCTCGCCGTAGTTCAGCCGCAGCGGCTCGGCACCGGCGAACGGGATGCCGTCGAAGGACCAGGCGAACTTGTCCATGTTCCCGGTCAGGTGCAGCTCGATCTGGCGCGAGGGTTCGCGCCCGTCCGGGTCGGGGAACAGGCTGTGCAGGTCGGCATAGGTCAGCACCTTGCGGCCGTTGCCGCGCAGGCCGACGCCCGGGTCGTCCAGGCGCGGGGCGGTGGCGTCGCTGCGCATGTCCACCAATGGGTTGTGGCGCTCGCTGGCCGGACGATGGACGCCGGCGGGCAGCGCGAGGGCGCCGGCGGCGGCCGTCGTGCCGGGCGTCCCCGCAGGATGCATCGCGGCCGGGGCCATGCCCGCCATCGCCATGCCGGCATGGTCCATCGTGGCGTGATCCATCGCGGCGTCCATGCCGGGCATCGCCATGCCGCCGTGCTGCATGCCGCCGTGGTCCATCGCCGGCATCGCGCCGGCCTGCGCGGTGGCGTCGTGGAGCGAGGCGGGATTCGTCGTGTCGTGCGCCATGCCGGGCATGCCGGCCATCGCGCCCATGTCGTGGCCCATGTCGGCCATGGTCAGGATCGGGCGCGGATCGAGCGCCGGCACCGGCGCTTCCAGCCCCGGGCGCACGGCCAGGGTGGCGCGGGCGTAGCCGGTGCGGCCCATGTCCTGGGCGAACACGGTGAAGGCATCCTGGCCGGACGGCTCGACGATCACGTCGAAGGTCTCGGCCACGGCCATGCGCAGCTCGTCCACCGTCACCGGATGCACGTACTGCCCGTCCACGGCGACCACGGTCATCTTCAGGCCGGGAATGCGCACGTCGAAATAGGTCATCGCCGAGCCGTTGATCAGGCGCAGCAGCACGCGCTCGCCGCTGCGGAACTGGCCGGTCCAGTTCGCCGCCGGCGGCAGGCCGTTGACCAGGTAGGTGTAGGTGCCGGCATCGACGTCGGACAGGTCGGTGGGCGTCATCCGCATGCGTCCCCACATGCCGCGGTCGGCCAGCGTGGCGCGCAGGCCGTCTCGGCGCGCGTCGCGGACGAAGTCGCCCACGGTGCGCTGGTGGCGGTTGTCGTACGCGGGCATCTTCTTGAGCCGGGCGTACAGCGCGTCAGGGTCCAGGTCGGTCCAGTCCGACAGCAGGACCACGTGCTCGCGATCCCAGCGGCAGGGCGGCGGCTCGCGCGGATCGATGACCAGCGCGCCGTACAGTCCGGCCTGTTCCTGGAACATCGAGTGGCTGTGGTACCAGTAGGTGCCCGCCTGGCGCACCTCGAAGCGGTACAGGTACGCCTCGCCCGGGGCGATGCCGTCGAAGCTCATGCCCGGCACGCCGTCCATGTCGGCGGGCAGCACGATGCCGTGCCAGTGCAGCGAGGTGACCGCATCGGGCAATGTGTTGGCCACGCGCACGCTGACGGTATCGCCCTCGCGCCAGCGCAGGATCGGCGCGGGCAGGCTGCCGTTGACGGTGACGGCCGGGCGGGGGCGGCCGGTGAGATTGACCGGGCTCCGGCCGATGGCGAGGTCGAAGCCGGTGCCGGCCAGTTCCGGCGCGGGCGAGAAGGCATTGGATGGCGTGCCGGCGGCGAAGGCCGGGCGCATCCATGGGGCGAGGCCGGCGGCGATGCCGCCCAGCGCGAGCCCCTGGACGAAGCGGCGGCGCGCAGGCTGCCGCGGGAAATCGGGAATGCGGGACATGGGGTTGACCTGATCGGGCCGGCGCGAAGATGCGAGGGGCGGTACGACGCGCACGGCGAACACGGGCACCGGTGCGTCTTCACGACGCGCCGGCAACAGCCTCCGCAAGGAGGCGGGCGATCAGGCCGAGGCGATGGGCGGGCGGTGCAGGGGCACGCGTGGCGGCGACGCCGATGCGGCATGGACGCTGGCGAAGCGGGTCGGCAAGGGGCGCATGGCGGCCAGCACCGGCAGCGCGGGCAGCACGGCGACCGAGGCGCCGACGGCGTGGCAGGGATGCGGGCAGTGGAGGCCGTCCGGATGCGGGGGCTGGCCGGGATCGCAGCAGTCGTGGCCGTGGCCGGCCATCGCCGTGCCCGCGGCGTGGTGCATCGGCATTGGCATCGGCATGGCCGCCGGTGCATGCCCGCAATCCGCATCCTCGTCCAGGGCGGCCATGCCGTGCGCGTGCGCCGGCATCGCATCGCCCGGCATCGGCGCGGCCGCCAGCGCCGCCGGCCCGTTCAGCACGAGGCAGAGGCACAGCAGCAGGCGCAGCAGCAGCGGGAACGGCGACATGCCGCCATTGAACCACGAAGCCGGCCGCGCCGGGCAAGCACCGCATGCCCGCGCAGGACAAGCGGAAACGGCGCTTGAACGCCGCGGCCGCGATGCTTGACCCTGGAGCCGGCTCCAGGGTTTAGGCTGCGCGCCATGGACCCGAAGACCGCCCGCAGCTTCACCATCGGCACCCTCGCCCGCGCCACCGGGGTGTCGCCGGATACGCTGCGCTGGTACGAACGCCAGGGCCTGCTGCCGGCGCCGCGGCGGCGCCCTTCCGGCTATCGCGAATACGACGGCGACGCCGTGGGCCGGGTGCGATTCGTGCGCGGGGCCAAGGAGCTGGGCTTCAGCCTGGAGGACATCGCCGGCCTGCTGCGGCTGCAGGCCGACCCCGAGCATGGCGTGGACGGCATCCGCCGCCAGGCGCAGGCGCGGCTGGCCGAACTCGATGCGCGCATCGCACGGATGACGGCGATGCGCGACGCGCTGGCCGCGCTGGTGGCCGCCTGCCCCGGCGAAGGCGACCCGCAGGCCTGCCCGATCCTCGGCCGCATCCATGCCGAGGGCGCCCCGGTGCCGGTATGCGGCCATCCCGGCCCCAGCGACAGGACCACGCCAAAGCCCAGCGGCAAGGCGAAGCGATGAGCGCCGCGCGCATCGAGCTGCCGATCGGCGGCATGCGCTGCGCCGCCTGCGCGAGCGGGCTGGAGCGCGCCTTGAACCGCGCGCCGGGCGTGCGGGCGCAGGTGGACTTCGCCGGCGAGCGCGCCCGCATCGACTACGACCCGGCGCAGGCCAGCGTGGCCGGACTGGTCGAGCGCATCGGCAAGGCCGGCTACGCGGTGAAGCCGGCGCGCGCCGATTTCGACATCGACGGCATGACCTGCGCCGCTTGCGCCGCCTCGATCGAGCGCGTGCTCGGCAAGGCGCCGGGCGTGCTGGCCGCGCGCGTCAACCTGGCCTCGGCGAGGGCACAGGTGGACTACCTGCCCGGCGCGATCGACCCGGCCGGGATTGCGGCACGCATCGGCAAGGCCGGCTTCGGCGCCCGCGAGGCCGGCATCCCCGGCGCCGCCGCGCTGGCCGCGCGCGAGGCCGCCGAGCGCACGGCCTGGCGCCGGCAGCGCGCGATGTTCGTGCTGTCGGCGGCACTGAGCCTGCCGCTGCTGGCGCAGATGGCCATGATGTTCGGTGGCGGCGGCCACGCCGGCATGCACGCCGAGCTGCCGCGCTGGCTGCAGTGGGCGCTGGCCACGCCGGTGCAGCTGTGGATCGCCGCGCCTTTCTACGTGGCCGGCTGGAAGTCGCTGCGCAACGGCAGCGCCAACATGGACGTGCTGGTCGCGCTCGGCACCGGCATCGCCTGGCTGTACAGCACCGTGGTCACGGTGGTCGGCCTGCACGGGCAGCACGTGTATTTCGAGGCCAGCGCGTCGATCGTCACCCTGGTGCTGCTCGGGCGCCTGCTCGAGGCGCGCGCCCGGCAGCGGACCACGGCGGCGGTGCGCTCGTTGCTGCAACTGGCGCCGGCGCGCGCCCGGGTCGAGCGTGACGGGCAGGTGGTCGAGGTGGATGCCGCCGGCCTTGCGCCCGGCGACGTGCTCGTGGTCGCCGCCGGCGCGCGCGTGGCGGCGGACGGGCAGGTGCTGGGCGGGTGCTCGAGCGTCGACGAATCGATGCTCTCGGGCGAATCGATGCCGGTGGCCAAGGCGCCCGGCGATGCGCTGTACGCGGGCACCGTCAACCAGGGCGGCATGCTGCGCGCGCGCGTCACCGGCGTCGGCGCGGACATGCTGCTGGCGCGGATCGCGCGCATGGTGGACGAGGCGCAGGGCTCGCGCGCCCCGATCCAGAAGCTGGCCGACCGCATCGCCGCGGTGTTCGTGCCGGCGGTGCTGGCCATCGCCACGGTGGCCTTCGCCGCCACCTGGGCGCTGGGCGGAACCTTCGCCACCGCGCTGGTGCATGCGGTGGCGGTGCTGGTGATCGCCTGCCCGTGCGCGCTCGGCCTGGCCACGCCGACCGCGATCATGGTCGGCACCGGCGTCGGCGCGCGCCACGGCATCCTGATCCGCAATGCCGAGGTGCTCGAACGCGCTTGCGCGCTGGACACGCTGGTGGTGGACAAGACCGGCACCCTGACCGAGGGCCGTCCGCGCGTGGTCGCGCTGCTGCCGGCGGCGGGCACGGCGGCGGGCGACCTGCTGGGGCTGGCCGCCGCGCTGGAGGCCGGCTCGGCGCATCCGCTGGCGCGCGCGGTGCGCGAGCATGCGGCCGGGGCGGGCGTCGCGGTGCCGGCGCTGGAGGATTTCGCCGACGTGCCCGGCCACGGCGTGCGCGGGCGCGTGGCCGGTCGCGAGGTCGCGCTCGGCGCGCCGCGCTGGGTGGCGGGGCTGTGCGGCATGCCGGCGGACGCGGTGCTCGACGATCGCGCGCGCGCGGCCCAGGCCGGCGGCCAGACCGTGGTCGGCGTGGTCCGCGACGGCGCGCTGCTCGGCTGGCTGGCGGTGGCCGACCGCCTGCGCGCCGACGCGCGCGCGGCGGTGCGGCAGCTGCAGGCGCTCGGCGTGCGGGTGACGATGCTGACCGGCGACAACCGCCACACCGCCGCCGCGATCGCGCGCGAGGCCGGCATCGCCGATTTCGCCGCCGAGGTGCTGCCGCAGGACAAGGCCGCGCAGGTGCGGCGCCTGCAGCAGGCGCATCCGGGCGCGGTGGGCATGGCCGGCGACGGCATCAACGACGCCCCGGCGCTGGCCGCGGCCGACGTCGGCTTCGCCATCGGCGCCGGCGCGGACATCGCCATCGAAGCCGCCGACGTGGTGCTGGTCGGCAGCGACCTGCGCGGCGTGGCCATCGCCATCGGCCTGTCGCGCGCGACCGTGCGCAAGATCCGCCAGAACCTGTTCTTCGCCTTCGTCTACAACGTGCTCGGCCTGCCGCTGGCGGCCTTCGGCCTGCTCAACCCGGTGCTGGCCGGCGCGGCGATGGCGCTCAGCTCGGTGTCGGTGGTGGCCAGCTCGCTGTGGCTGAACCGCTGGCACCCGCCGCGGGTGGCGCCGGGGCCCGGCGTTGCCGGCTCCCGCCGGGACGCGGTGACGGCCCATCCCGTGGCGAGCGGATCGTGACGCGAATCCGTGCGCTGGCCCGTCCGCCGTGCCGTGCCGCGCGAGTGCGCCGGCGATGGCCGGCGACTGCGCGTCGCGGCAGGGCACGCCGCGCGGCTTCCTTCCGCGGCACACGTTTCCCGGAGCCGGCCGACTCCGCGGGCATCGCCCGGGGAAGCCCGCCGGCCACGTGCTTCTTGGCGACGTCCCCGTGCCCCGCGGGCATGGCTGCCGGCGGCGACGCCGGTGGCCGAAGCCGGCCGAGCGCGGCGTCGCCCGGGTACGGCGCATGTTGCCGCGCCAGGTGGCCTGCGTGCGCCCGGTCCCGGCACCGGGCGCGACGGTCGGACGCCGCGGCACGTGTTTCCACGCCGTCAGTGGCCATCGTCCTTCGGCGGTGCTGCTCGGGCACGCGGACCGCGCCATTCCCGGCGCACCTTCCCCCGCCGGCGCGGCCCGACCGCATGCCGGCCCCTGAAAGACAGGAGAGACGCCCCATGCAACACATCGAATTCACCGTGGACGGCATGACCTGCGACGGCTGCTCGGCGCGGCTGAAGCGCGTGCTGGAGGCCACCGACGGCGTCCAGGCCGCCCGGGTCGAACGTCCGGCCCGGCGCGTGGCGGTGGACTACGACGCCGCCAGGACCGGCCCGGCGGCGCTGCGCGAGGCGGTGGCCGACGCCGGCTTCAGCGTCGTGGCCGCCTGAACGGCGGCGCGGGGGTGGCGGGATGCGCGATACTGCGCGCTTCCCGCCGTGTTGCCGCGAGCCGTTGTCGATGAATTCCCGCGACTGGGTGGCCCAGTCCATCCGCAAGATCGAGGCCGACTTCAACCGTTCGGCCGATACCCACCTGATCCCGCTGTCGCTGCCCGGGTTCCCGGACATCGACTTCTACTTCAAGGACGAATCCAGCCACCCGACCGGCAGCCTCAAGCACCGGCTGGCGCGCTCGCTGTTCCTGTACGCGCTGGCCAATGGCTGGCTGCGCGAGGGCGCGCCGGTGATCGAGGCCTCCAGCGGCTCGACCGCGGTGTCGGAGGCCTATTTCGCCCGGCTGCTGGGGCTGCCGTTCGTCGCGGTGGTGCCGGCCTGCACCTCGCCGGACAAGATCGCCGCGATCGAGTTCCAGGGCGGGCGCTGCGAACTGGTCGAGGAGGCCGGCGCGATCAACGAGGTGTCCGCGCAGATGGCGCGCGCGAGCGGCGGCCACTTCATGGACCAGTTCACCTACGCCGAGCGCGCCACCGACTGGCGCGCCAACAACAACATCGCCGAGTCGATCTTCCGGCAGATGGAGGCCGAGCAGCATCCCGAGCCGGCCTGGATCGTGTGCAGCCCCGGTACCGGCGGCACCAGCACCACGCTGGGCCGCTACGTGCGCTATCGCCGCCACGCCACCCGCGTGCTGTGCGCGGACCCGGAGACCTCGGTGTTCTTCGACTGCTACCGCAACGCCATCGCCGGCCATCCGACGCCGGAGCTGGTGCTGCCGTGCGGCTCGGGCATCGAGGGCATCGGCCGGCCGCACTACGAGCCCAGCTTCATCCCCACCTGCATCGACGCGATGACCAAGGTGCCCGACGCGCTGAGCCTGGCGGCGATGCGCTACGTCAGCGCCCGCCTGGGCCGGCGCGTGGGCGGCTCCACCGGCACCAACTTCGCCGGCGTGCTGGTGGCCGCGCAGTGGATGCAGGCCGAAGGCCGCGGCGGCTCGATCGTCACCATCCTGTGCGACTCGGGCGAGCGCTACGCCCACAGCTACTACAACCCGGACTGGTACGCGCGCCAGGGTATCGACGTGGCCGGGGCCGACGCCATCGTCGCCGCCGCGGTCGCCGGCGACGCGCCGCTGGTGTTGCCGGTCGCCGACTTGAACGGCGGCGCCTGAGACCGCATTCCTTCCCAACACCTGTTCGCGGGATTGCCATGATCGAAAACCCACTGCTCGACTTCTCCGGCCTGCCGCGCTTTGACGAGATCCGCGCCGAGCACGTCGGCCCGGCCATCGACACGCTGCTGGCGCAGGCCGAGGCGGCGGTGAAACGCGCCGAGACGGTGGCGCCGGCGACCTGGGACGGTTTCGTCGAGCCGCTCGACGATGCCACCGAGAAGCTGTGGCGCGCCTGGGGCCAGGTGGGCCACCTGCAGGCCGTAGCCAATACCCCGGCGATGCGCGAGGCCTACAACGCCAACCTGCCCAAGGTCAGCCGCTTCTCCAGCGCGCTCGGCCAGAACCTGGCGCTGTACGCGCAGTACAAGGCGCTGAAGGCGGGGCCGGAATGGGCGGGCTATTCCGGGGCGCGGCGCAGGATCGTCGATAACGCGCTGCGCGATTTCCGCCTCGGCGGCGCCGAGCTGGACGCGGCCGGCAAGGCGCGCTTCGCCGCGATCCAGGAAGAGCTGTCGGCGCTGTCGGCCAAGTTCTCCGAGCACGTGCTCGACGCCACCGACGCCTATGCGCTGTACGTGGAGGACGAGGCGCGCCTGTCCGGCATTCCCGCCGAGGTGCTGGCGGCGGCGAAGGCCGCGGCCGCGAAGGACGGAAAGCCTGGCTGGAAACTCACCCTGCAGATGCCGTGCTACCTGCCGGTGATGGCCCATGCCGACGACCGCGCGCTGCGCGAGCAGCTGTGCCGCGCCTATTTCGTGCGCGCCTCGGAACTGGGCGGCAATCCCGAGCTGGACAACACCCCGGTGATGCGGCGCCTCCTCGCCCTGCGTGCCGAGCTGGCCGGCCTGCTCGGCTTCGCCGACTACGCCGGGTATTCGCTGGCCACCAAGATGGCCGAAAGTCCTGCCCAGGTGCTCGGTTTCCTGCGCGACCTGGCCGCACGCGCCCTGCCGCACGCGCGCCGCGACCGCGACGAGCTGGAGGCCTTCGCCCGCGAGCATCTCGGCCTGGAGCACGTCGAGGCCTGGGACCTGGCCTACGCCAGCGACAAGCTCAAGCAGGCGCGCTACCGCTTCTCCGAGCAGGAGGTGAAGCCGTACTTCACCGAACCGAAGGTGCTGGCCGGCCTGTTCGGGCTGATCCACGACCTGTACGGCCTGCAGGTCAAGCCCGACCGTGCGCCGGTGTGGCACCCGGACGTGCGCTTCTTCCGCCTCGAACGCGCGGACGGCACCCTGGTCGGCCAGTTCTACCTGGACCTGTACGCGCGCGAGGGCAAGCGCGGCGGGGCATGGATGGACGATTGCCGCAACCGCCGCGACCGCGCCTCGGGCATGCAGACGCCGCTGGTCTACCTGGTGTGCAACTTCGGCAAGGGCGGCGACGGCCGGCCGGCCACCTTCACCCACCGCGAGGTCATCACCCTGTTCCACGAGATGGGCCACGGCCTGAACCAGCTGCTCACCGAGGTCGGCGACCTCGGCGTGGCCGGCATCAACGGCGTGGAGTGGGACGCGGTGGAGCTGCCCAGCCAGTTCATGGAGAACTTCTGCTGGGAATGGGCGCGGGTGCAGGCGATGACCGCGCACGTGGACAGCGGCGAACCGCTGCCGCGCGACCTGTTCGACCGCATGCTGGCGGCGAAGAACTTCCAGAGCGGCATGTTCACCGTGCGCCAGCTCGAGTTCGCACTGTTCGACATGCAGCTGCACACGGGCTTCGATCCGGCGCGCGAGGACGTGCTGGCGCTGCTGGACGCGGTGCGCGCCGAGGTGGCGGTGAACCTGCCGCCGGCGTGGAACCGCTTCCCGCACCAGTTCAGCCACATCTTCGCCGGCGGCTACGCGGCCGGCTACTACAGCTACAAGTGGGCCGAGGTGCTCAGCGCCGACGCCTACGCCGCCTTCGAGGAGGCGCCGGACCAGCTGGCCGCGACCGGCGCCCGGTTCCGCGAGGAGATCCTCGCGCGTGGCGGTAGCCGTCCGGCCGCGGAGAACTTCCGGGCGTTCCGCGGGCGCGAACCGGACCTGGACGCGCTGCTGCGGCACAGCGGCATGGCCGGTTGATGCCGTGCCGACACGGACATGCGGCATGCTGGTGCCCATGTCCGGGTGGCCGGGCGCCTAGGGAGAGAGCGATGAGACGATGGATCCTGGCGGGCATCCTGGCGACATGCGCGGCCGCGCCCGCCGCGCAGGCGCAGAGCTGGTTCGGCCACGCGCTGGTCAGCGCCAACCTGCGGGCCGGGCCGGACGCGGGCTATCCGCGCGTGGCCACCGTGCCAGTGGGCGATGCGCTGGAGATCTACGGCTGCGTCGGCGACTGGTCCTGGTGCGACGTGCAGTGGCGCGACGTGCGCGGCTGGATGTCGGCGGACCTGATCGGCTACGACGATGCCGGCGAGGTGGTGGACGTCTACGACTACGGCCCGGACCTGGGCCTGCCGGTGTTGGCCTTCGCTTTCGACCTGTATTGGTCCGGCCACTACCGCGACCGGCCCTGGTACCGCGAGCGCAACCGCTGGCGCGACTTCCGCCCGGCGCCGCATCCGGCCCGGCCGACCCGTCCGGCCAGGCCGTTGCCGCCAAGGCCGGGGCAGGGACAAGGACAGGGGCCAAGGCCGGGACAAGCGTCGGGACAGGGCCCGCGGCCGCCGGCGCACGCCGGTCCCGGCAATGCGGGAGGCCCGCCCGGCCGTGACCGTCCGGGGAACGGGGCGCGTCCGCCGGCACCGGTGCGGCCCGGCGCCGGTTCTGGAGCCGGACCGCGCCCGGCGTCGCCCGTACGTCGCGGTCCCGACCTGCACCTGCCCCCGGGTGCCGGACAGAACACTGCGCCGTCGCCTGGCCAAGGCGCTCCGCACCGCCCGCCGTCCGCGCCCGGCAATCCGGGCGGATCGTCGCCGGAAACGGGGGCCGCGCGGCCGCATGGCGGCCAGGGCCCCGGCGCCGGCCGTCCCGGCGGGACACCGCCGCAGCGGGCGCCGTCGCCCGCACGCCCGGCGGTGGCGCCGGCGGCCCCGCACACGCCGCCGCGGCCCGCCGCCGCACCGGCGGAGCGCCCGGCGCATCCGCCGTCCAGGCCCGCGGCCGCCGGCCACGACGACGAGCATGCCCATCACGAGAAGAAGTGATCCGGGAAAGCCATCCGGCCGCGTGCACGCCGCCTGGCGCGCCCGGCGGGGCGCGGGGCGGGGAGCCGGCCCGCGCGGGCCGGCTCGGAAACTGTCGGTGGAGGTGAACATGCCCACCCGCCGGTCCTTGGCGGTATAGATCCGGTGGCCGTCCACGCGCATGCGGGCGTCGATGGCCACGACGACGGGCATGCCCATCGCGAGAAGAAGTGATCCGGGAAAGTTATTCGTCCGCGTGCATACCGCCTGGCGCGCGCGGCCGGGCGCGGGCAGGGAGGCCGGCCCGCGCGGGCCGGCTCAGAAACTGTCGGTGGAGGTGAACATGCCCACCCGCAGGTCCTTGGCGGTATAGATCTCGCGGCCGTCCACGCGCATGCGCGCGTCGGACACGGCCATCACCAGCTTGCGGTTGATCATGCGGCTGATGTGGATCTCGTATTCCACCAGCCGGGCCTGCGGCAGCACCTGCCCGGTGAACTTGACCTCGCCGCAGCCCAGGGCGCGGCCGCGGCCGCGCGCGCCGCTCCAGGTCATGAAGAAGCCGGTGAGCTGCCACATCGCATCCAGGCCCAGGCAGCCGGGCATCACCGGGTCGCCGTGGAAATGGCAGCCGAAGAACCACAGGTCCGGGCGTACGTCCAGCTCGGCGCGGACGATGCCCTTGCCGTGCTCGCCGGCGGCCTCGCGGATCTCGGTGATGCGATCGAACATCAGCATCGGATCGTCGGGCAGGCGCGCGGCGCCGGGGCCGAACAGCTCGCCGCGGGCGCTGGCCAGCAATTGCTCGCGGGAATAGGCGTGGGGACGTGCTTGTTCGGTCAAGGGAGATGCCTGCAGCAAGGGAACGATGGACCTGCAAGCGTGCACGCCGCCATCGCCACCGGCAAATGGCGATGGCCGATACGGCGCCGCACGGTCGCGCCGCGTGCGCGCCTATCCTGCTGAAACGGCGGCGGAAATCGCGGATGGTGCGACATCGCGCCGTATCATGGGCGCCATGCCGTTCGCTGCCGTAGGGTCGCCTTCCATGCGCAAGATCATCCATGTGGACATGGATGCGTTCTATGCCTCCGTGGAGCAGCGCGACGACCCGGCGCTGCGCGGCCGGCCGGTGGTGGTGGCCTGGCGCGGCGCGCGCTCGGTTGTGTGCGCGGCCTCCTACGAGGCGCGCCGGTTCGGGGTACGTTCGGCGATGCCGGCGCTGCGCGCCGAGCGGCTGTGCCCGGACGCGGTGTTCGTGCCGCCGGATTTCCCGCGCTACAAGGCGGTGTCGCGGCAGATCCGCGAGATCTTCCTCGGCCATACCGACCTGGTCGAGCCGCTGTCGCTGGACGAAGCCTTCCTCGACGTCACCGTGCCCAAGCAGGCGCTGGGCAGCGCCACCGCCATCGCCACGCGCATCCGCGCCCAGATCCTGGAGCAGACCGGGCTGACCGCCTCGGCCGGCATCGCGCCCAACAAGTTCCTGGCCAAGATCGCCTCGGACTGGCGCAAGCCCGACGGCCAGCTCGTGGTGGCGCCGGTGCGGGTACAGGCGTTCCTGGCCGGCCTGCCGGTCGGGCGCGTGCCGGGCGTGGGCAAGGTGATGGAGGCGCGGCTGGCGCACCTGGGCATCGCCACCGTGGGCCAGCTGCGCGAGCGGCCGCTGCAGGAGCTGCAGGCGCACTTCGGCAGTTTCGGCCAGGGCCTGTACGAGCGCGCGCGCGGCATCGACGAGCGGCCGGTGCAGCCGCACCGCGAGGTGCAGCAGGTGTCCTCGGAGGACACCTTCGCCGAGGACCTGCCGCTGGAGGCGCTGGAAGCGCCGATCCGGCAGCTGGCGGACAAGACCTGGCAGGCCGCCGCGCGCCATGCCGGACGGCGGCCGCGCACGGTCGTGCTCAAGCTCAAGACCGCGCAGTTCCGGACCCTCACCCGCAGCCTCACGCCCGAACGCATGCCGCGCACGGGCGCGGAGCTGGGCGAACTGGCGCAGGCGATGCGCGCGCGGGTGGAGTTGCCGCCGGACACGCGCTACCGCCTGGTCGGCGTGGGCCTGGCCGGGTTCCTGGACGCGTCCGCGGATACGGGCGTGGCGCAGCCGGAACTGTTCGACGCGCCGTGAGCGGCCGCGCCGGTATCTGAAACCGGCGTGTCATCGGGTGTCGCTAGATTGCGGGGCTGCCTTCCGGGGACGAAGGCGCTCTCCTCCCACACCGATCCAACGCCATGGCCACCCTGCAACGCCCGCTGTGCGCAGCGATCCGCCTGCTGCTGCTTTCCGCCTGCCCGTTGGCGGCCCACGCCGCCGAGCCCGCGCCCGATCCCGCCGCCGATGCGCCGCCCCGGGACGAAGCCAAGACCCTGGATGCCGTGCAGGTCGCCGGCTACCGGGCCGCCGCCACCGCCGCGGTGGACGCCAAGCGCGACAGCAACGTGGTGATCGACGCGGTCAGCGACGACGACATCGGCAGCCTGCCGGACCTGAGCATCGTCGAGTCCGCGCGCCGCATCGTCGGCCTGTCCACCGTCGCCGGCATGGACACCTCGCGCAACCGCGACCTGTACGAGCGCGTCACCATCCGCGGCCTGGATCCCAAGTACAACCTGATCACCATCGACGGCGTGCCGCTGGCCAGCAGCGAGACCGACGTGCGCGGCGCGCGCCTGGACCAGCTGCCCTCGCCGATGGTGTCGAGCATCCAGGCGGTCAAGACGCTGACCGCCGAGTACGACCCGCACGGCCTCGGCGGCCAGGTCAACCTGGTCACGCGCAGCGCCTTCGACAACCCCGACGGCTTCATCGTGGTCAACGGCGCGCTCGGCCATGCCTCCAGCGCCGGCGGCTTCGTCGAGGGCGACAAGCCCTCGCAGAAGGCCAACATGACCGCCTCCAGGGTGTTCGGCGATCGCGGCCAGCTCGGCGTGGTGGTCTCGGCCGACTGGCAGAAGCTGTGGTCCACCTCGCACAGCCAGCTGCCGGGCGACGATGCCAGCGGCTGGACCTACTACACCGCCAGCGGCGGCACCACGCCGTTCGCCGACCAGTCGCGCGATGGCATCCTGGTGCCGGTGCGGCCGCAGGAATACCGCTTCCAGGACGAGCGCACGCGCAAGGGCGTCAACGGCAAGGTCGAATACCAGTTCGAGGACGGCGGCGAGCTGTCGCTGTTCGCCGGCCACTACGAGGACACCGACGAGGAACTGCGCAGCGAGCAGCTGGCGCTGCCCGGCGGCGCGCCGACCGCGGTGACGGCCGACGGCGGCAGCGTCGCGTCCGGACGCTTCCAGCAGGGCATCGTCTACCAGCCGCAGGAGCGCAAGACCTCCATCGCCACCCTCAAGGGCGCGTTCCAGCCGGCCGAGCGGGTGCACCTGGACTTCACCGCCTCCTGGTCGAAGGCCACCAGCGACCTGACCCGCGACATGTACAAGTGGGCCTCGGACATCACCCCGGGCACCAAGACCAACACCAACGCCGCCGACTACGGCTACGGCTACACCATCGACGGCGGCAAGGTGGTGCTGGACTACCCGTCCACCGCGCGCGCGCTGGATCCGGACTCCTACGACCTGTACTACCTGCGCAACATCGACCGCCGTTCCGAATCCACCGTCGGCTACCTGGCCGGCAACCTGTCGCTCAACGCGCAGGCCGACGACGAGGGCCTGGGCGCGCGCTTCGGCTGGGCGCACACGCGCACGCGCCTGACCAACGACCAGACCTACCGCGAGTGGTATGCCAAGGACGCCGCCTCGCAGGTGGCGATCGGCGGGCTGACCGACTACATCTACGGTGGCCGCTGGAGCAGTACGGTGATGAGCGGCATCCCGTACTTCGTGGTCGATCCGGCCAAGGCCGCCGCGCTGATCGCCAACCACCCCGAGTGGCTGGCCGAGGCCGACCGCACCGCCGACGACTACAGCGGCGACTTCAAGGACGTGGAGACCGTGACCGGCGCCTATGCCGAGGCGGTGTTCCGCAGCGAGCGCCTGTACGCGGTGGCCGGCTTCCGCTACGACAGCACCGACGTGGACGTGACCACCTGGTCGGTGCAGGACCCGAGCCAGCCGAGCCTGTACTCGCCGGACAAGCGCCAGGGCGGCTATACGCACATGCTGCCCTCGGCCCTGGTCACCTGGCGGCTCAACGACGATTCGCGCCTGACCGCGGCGGTGAGCAAGACCATCGGCCGGCCGGACTACGGCCAGTACGCGGCCACCACCAGCTACAGCGTCACCAGCGCCGACACCCTGGCCATCAGCCGCGGCAACCCCGACCTCAAGCCGCGCCAGTCGCTCAACCTGGACCTGTCCTGGGAGTGGTACCTGCCCGACGGCGGCCTGGTCTCGGCGGCGGCGTTCCAGAAGAAGATCCGCAACGAGATCTTCACCGCGGTGCGCGCCGGCGAACCGACCACCTACAACGGCGTGCTCTACCAGGACGTCACCGAGAGCACCCCGATGAACTCGGCCCGCGGCAAGGTGCGCGGCCTGGAGCTGAACTACGTCACCGGCGCGCTGGAGTTCCTGCCGCCGGCGCTGAAGGGCCTGGGCCTGAGCACCAACCTGACCCTGCTCGACGGCGAGTTCGACATCCCCGCCAGCGATGCCGCGATCGCCGACGGCGCCGCGGCCACGCGTCGCAGCAGCGGGCTGATCCAGCAGCCGGACTACATCGCCAACGCCACCGTGTTCTACCTGCGCGGGCCGTTCGAGGCGCGCGTGTCGTGGAACCGGATCGGCCGCGCGCTGCAGGTGGCCAGCAGCGACACCGCCGAGCGCGACCTGTACGCCGAGCCGCGGCAGCAGCTCGACCTGCAGCTGCGCTACGCGGTCAATCCGGCCTGGGACGTGATGTTCCAGGCGCAGAACCTGACCCGCGAGCCGTTCGTCATCAAGCAGGGCCCGGGCCGTGCCTACGTGAACAACTACTTCCCGGTCGGCTCCACGCTGTGGCTCGGCTTCAGCTGGCACCCCAAGGGATGAGTATGGCCATCGACACCTTGCCCGCGCGCACCGCGGCCGCCGCGCGGCGCGCCGGCGCGCTGGCACTGCTGGCGCTGGCCTGGACCACGGCTGCGGCGGCCGAGGCACCGCCGGCCGCGGTCGAGGACGGCACCGTCCACCTGGCCGTGCGCCTGGTCAAGCGCGGCGACGGCACCGGCGTGCCCGCCTTGCGTGCGGCATCGTGCCCGGCCTGCCGCCAGGGCCACGACCCCGCGTTCGAGAAGGACAACCCGCGCGAGACCGTGCTCGACCTGCACGTGCCGCGGCAGCGGCAGCTGGAACTGCACTTCGACCGTGCCGGTACCGCCTACCGGCGCGCACTGCTCGGCTACGAGGACCTGGCGCTGCAGCAGCAGGACGGCGCGCTCGTGCTGGTGCTGCCGCCCCAGGACGGCGACCGTACCGACGCCGCCGAGCTGAGCACGCGGATCGCCGAGCCGGGCCTGATCCTGCGCCTGGAGCACGACGACCCGCTGCGCCGCGACGGCGACTATCGCGCCCAGCGCGGCGGTGGCCCGATGCCGGCGCGCCTGGCCGCCACCCAGCTGGAATTCGCCATGCGCGAGGCCGCCCGCGTCCTCGGCCTGGGGCGCAAGGTGGAGGAGGAGAAGCTGGGCACGATCCACATCATGGGCTTCGACACCAACGACCCGGGCGGCCATCGCGATGCGCCGGCCCACGTGCACATGCACATGCGCTGGCCCGACGTGGCCGGTACCCAGATCGCGCACTACTACCTGGACGAGGCCGGCACGCCGCGCCGCAATCGCGTCTCCTACCAGCGCCTGTCGGCACCGGACCGCGAGTTCGGCGCCGGCGAGACCTTCATCACGATCGATCGCCTGGGACGGCCGGTCTACCGCCACACTATCGGCAAGGACGGCGCGCTGACCCTGGCCGATGCACGCGGGCGCGCCTGCCGCATCACCCCGGCCGAGGAAGGCGGCTTCGCGCACGGGGCGCAGGTGGCCTGCGACGGCGCCGCGCCGATCGGCGTGCGGGTGGAGGATGATCTCGCCGCCGGCCTCATCCGCGCCCGGCTCGGCGGGGTCGTGGAGACCTGGCGCTACGACCCGGACAGCGGCCGCCTGCTGCCCTGAGGCGGTGGCGCGGGGCAGGGCGGGGCGCGGCCCCGGCACTACAATGGCGGGCTTGTCCTGCAGCCGGTTGCACGCGATGGCCTATCCCTACCCGCTGGTGATCTTCGACCTGGACGGCACGCTGGTGGACAGCGCGGCCGACATCGCCGAGGCCATGAACCGCACGCTGGCGCAATGGGGCCAGGCGCGCGTGCCGGAAGCGACGGTGCGTGGCTGGATCGGCGACGGCGTGCGCCGGCTGGTGGAGCAGGCCTTCGCCCACGCCGGCGCGGACGTCGACATCGATCGGGTGATGCCGGACATGATGCGCCACTACGGCGAATGCCTGCTGCTGGCGCCGCGCGTCTATCCGGGCGTGCGCGAGGCCCTGGCCGGCCTGCACGCGCGCGGCGCGCGCCTGGCGGTATGCACGAACAAGCCGTCGCGCTTCGTCGAACCGCTGTTGCGCCACCTGCAGCTGGACGGCTTCTTCGCGGCCTGGCTCGGCGGCGACAGCCTGCCCGAGCGCAAGCCCAGCGGCGTGCCGTTGCGGCACCTGGCCCAGGCCCAGGGCCTGGTGCCGGCGGCGTGCCTGATGGTCGGCGACTCGGCCACCGACGCGGCCGCCGCCCACGACGCGGGCATGCCGCTGGTGCTGGTGCGCTACGGCTATCCACGCGGCATGGACCTGGCCGCCGCCGGCGCCCTGGCCGTGGTGGACGACCTGCGCGAGTTGCTCGTGTTGCCCGCCACCAACACCAACGTCAACACTGGGACCAGCGCCGGGATCGGCAAGGCCTAGGCTCCCATCGCGAAAGCGAAAAGCGAAAAGCGAAAAGCGAAAGCGAAAGCAGGAAGTAGGAAGTAGGAAGCGGGGATGGAATCCCGGAGGCTGGAGCGTCGATTCCATCCACCCCGCATCCATGCCGGTCTGTCGCCGACGTGGTGGCGGACAGTGCACGGATCGTTGATTCGCCGCTTACGGCGAGTACTTGGAAATACCTGCACGCAGCATCGCGACGGCGGCTCATCATTTGCCGCATTCCGCATTCCGCATTCCGCATTCCGCATTCCGCACTCGGCACTCGGCACTCGGCACTCGGCACCCGGCACCCGGCACCCGGCACCCGGCACCCGGCACCCGGCACCCGGCACCCGGCACCCGGCACCCGGCACCCGGCACCGGCACCGGCACCGGCACCGGCACCGGCACGGGCATTCGGCACGGGCATTCGGCACGGGCATTCGGCACGGGCATTCGGCATTCGGCATCTGCACCTCGCACCTCGCACCTCGCCTCCGGTCTTTCCTTCCGGTGTTGCCCGGAGCCGATGCGCGTGCGGGCCAGGCGAGGCTTCCGCCGGACAAGGCGCGGCGTGCACACGCGTGACGGTGTGGCCGCCAGCGTCGTGTAGGCGACAACCAGCTAGGAGGGCAGAACCAGGTCCAGTCGCGTGGCGTGCGCAATCGCTTGTGATAATCGATCTCATTTGGGTATACTGCGGATTAAGGCCGGTGACGAATCCGTTTCGTGGGGACCGGGCCATCCGATTGACGCCTCCAGCCCGCTGCCAGAGGCCGGCGCAGCACCGTGCTGCGCGCAACCGATTTCTTCCAAAAGGACACGTCGACATGACCATTTCCAGGGCGGGCCAGTGCCTGTCGGGTTTCTTCGCGGCCAATACGCTGGCTCTCTCGGTGGCGCTGGCGATCGCCGCGCCGGCGGCGGCGCAGCAGGCGAGCAACGACGATACCGAGGCGCAATCCGAGCGCCGCGACGACAAGGACCAGGGGCGCCGCCATCGTGATCGTGGCGATCGCCGCCGCGGCGGCCACGAGCGGGGCCGCAACGAGGCCACCGACTTCGACACCGTGCACGTCACCGCCGCGCAGATCGCGCGCCAGGCGCTGGGCACCTCGACGATCACCGCCGAGGACATCGAGCAGCTTCCACCCGCCAACGACATTTCCGACATCCTGCGGCGCATGCCCGGCATCAACCTGTCCGGCAACAGCGCCTCGGGCCAGTACGGCAACAACCGCCAGATCGACATCCGCGGCATGGGCCCGGAGAACACCCTGGTGCTGGTGGATGGCAAGCGGGTCGGCTCGCGCGACTCGATCCGCATGGGTCGCAGCGGAGAGCGCAACACTCGCGGGGATACCAACTGGGTGCCGGCCGAGGCGATCGAGCGGATCGAGGTGCTGCGCGGGCCGGCCGCGGCGCGCTACGGCTCCGGCGCCGCCGGCGGTGTGATCAACATCATCACCAAGAAGCCTACCGGCGACCTGACCGGCACGGTCACCCTGTATGGCCTGGTTCCCGAGCATGGCGACGAAGGCGGCAGCGAACGCGCCGGCTTCACCCTGAGCGGGCCGCTCAGCGACGCCCTGTCGTTCCGCCTGTACGGCAACATCAACAAGACCGATGCCGACTCGCTGGACCTCAACGCGGACTATTCGGCCGGCACCACGCCGCCGGCCGGGCGCGAGGGCGTCAAGAACAAGGACGTCAACGGCCTGCTGCGCTGGGACGTCACCGCCGACCAGGTGGTCGAGTTCGAGGCCGGCTTCAGCCGCCAGGGCAACATCTACGCCGGCGACCGCGCCGTCAGCAACGCCGGTACCGCTCTGCTGACGGAACTGGCCAACGAGGGTGCAGAGACCAACCGCCTGTACCGCAGCAGCGGCGGCATCACCCATCGCGGCCGCTGGGGCGATGTCACCTCGCGCCTGACTTTGGGCTACGAAGGCACCAACAACACCCGGCTCAACGAAGGCCTGGCCGGTAGCGGCGAGGGCAGCATCAACACCGCCACCGGCTGGTCGACCTCGCGCCTGCGCAACTACCAGGCCGATGGCGAGGTGAACGTTCCGACCACGCTGGGTGGAACCGAGAACGTGTGGACCTTCGGCTTCGAGTACCTGGACAGCCGCCTCGAGGACCCGTTCTCGGTCACCCAGTCGGCCAGCAACGGCGGCGGCATCCCGGGGCTGGACGAGGACCGCGGCGGCGGCAAGGTCGATGCCCAGACCTCGGCGGTATTCGTCGAGGACAACATCTACCTGGGCGACCGCTGGATCCTCACCCCGGGCCTTCGCTTCGACCATCACAGCCAGTTCGGCAACAACCTGAGCCCGAGCCTGAACGCGCAGTTCAAGCTGGCCGAGCAGTGGCTGGTCAAGGGCGGCATCGCGCGTGCGTTCAAGGCGCCGAACCTGTACCAGTCGAACCCGAACTACCTGTACTACACCCGGGGCAACGGTTGCCCGACCAACTACCCCAGCTCGGCCGCCGGCGGAGGCGGGTGCTACGTGCAGGGCAATGCCGACCTGGCCGCGGAGACCAGCGTCAACAAGGAAATCGGCATCGAATGGGCGCCGGACAATGGCTACCACGCCTCGCTGACCTACTTCCACAACGACTACAAGAACAAGATCCAGGCCGGCTTCGTGCCGGTCGGCACCACGTCCTGCACCAGCGCCGGCGTGTGCTCGTGGGTCTTCAAGTGGGAGAACGCGCCCAAGGCCGTGGTGCGGGGCCTGGAGGGCAACGTCAACATTCCGCTGCTGGGCGAGCGCGGCGGCGTGCTCAAGTGGAACACCAACGTCACCTACATGATCGAGAACAAGAACAAGGAGACCGGCCAGCCGCTGTCGGTGATCCCCGAGTACACGGTGAACACCTCGTTGGACTGGCGCGCGACCGAGAACCTGACGTTGCTGCTGACCGGCACGTTCTACGGCGAGCAGGAACCGGCGCTCAACAACGTCAACAACGACGATCGCTGCGAGGGCGCCACCGCCGCCGCCTGCGACCTGCTGCGGCAGAAGCGCAAGCCCTACGAGATCTGGGGCGTGAGCGCGCGCTACCGCATCACCCCGAAGGTCAGCCTCGGTGCCGGCGTCAACAACCTGCTCGACAAGCGCCTGTTCCGCGAGGCCAACAGCAGCGGTGCCGGCGCGGCGACCTACAACGAGCCGGGGCGCGCCTACTGGGCTACGCTCAGCTTCGGGTTTTGATACGGGGCGTCGAGTGAAGCCATCCGTTCCACGCGATCGCCGCAGGGGCAGGGACATCGCGTCCCTGCCCCTGCTGTCGGGTGTGCTGGCCTTGTCGCTGCTGTCCGCCTCGCCGCAGGCGCTGGCGCAGCGGCGCGACTTCCAGCGCGAGATCGGCCCCACCGTGGCCGAGCACACGGCCGCGCAGTACCGCTTCGAGCGCTTCGTCGTCGCCAGTGCTGACGGCACGCGCAGCTGGCGCGTCAACCTGGGCATCCCCAGGGCGGCGCCGCCGGCCGGCGGCTTTCCCTCGTTCTGGATGCTCGACGGCAATGCGGCGCTGATGGAATTCGACGATGCGCTGCTGGACGAGCTGGCCCAGGTGCGTGCGCAGGTGCTGGTGTTCATCGGCTACGACAACCAGAAGCGCGTGGACACCGCCGCGCGCACCCGCGACTACACGCCGGTGGCGGCGCTGCGCGGCGAGGGCGAACAGGCCGCGCTGGCCGGCGGCGGCGCGGCGGAGTTCCTCGATGCCATCCAGACGCTGATCCGGCCCGAGGTAGAACGGCGCGCGCCGCTCGATGCACGGCAGCGCTCGCTGTGGGGGCACTCGTTCGGCGGGCTGTTCACGCTGCACGCGCTGTATGCCGGCGACGGCGCCTTCGCCACCTATGCGCCGGCCAGCCCGTCGCTGTGGTGGGCCGAGGGCTACCTGCTGGGCGAACCGGAGCGGGGCTTCTTCGACCACCACGCCGATGCGCGCGCGCGCGTGCTGGTGATGCTCGGCGGCGTGGAGCGCCATCCCGAGCAGGCCGGCCGCGCGGCCGGCGATCCGCGCCGGGCCGCGCACCTGCGCTGCGTGGCCTGCGTGCCGTCGGACTCGGCATTCCAGCTGTCCGAACGGCTGCGTGCGCTGCCCGGGCTGGACGTCGAGTACCGCGAATTTCCCGGCCTGGGGCACGGGCCGATGCTGCGCGCCTCGCTGCTGTACGCGCTGCACGTGGTGGCCGGCATCCCCGACCACAGCGGCGATGCGCGATCATGAGCGCAGACGGCCGCGGCGAAGGCCGGGACTATGCGGTCGATGTCGCCTACCCCGGCCGTTTCCATCGTGAGACCATGCCGGGCTGGCTGCACGCGGTGGCCATCGCCCTGGGCCGGCACGCGCCTGATCCGGCCCGCGCCTTCCGCCAGGCCGAACTCGGCTGCGGCGACGGCCTGAACCTGGTGGTGGCCGCGGCGCTGCACCCGCACGGCGAGTTCGTCGGCCTGGACCTGGACCCTGCGCACATCGCCGCCGCGCGCGCACTGGCCGCCGCCGTGGGATTGGACAACGTGCGCTTCGTGCACGGCGATGTGGCCGATCCGTCCGCCGCACTGGCGCGCGGCAGCTTCGACTTCGTGGTCAGCCACGGCATGTGGTCGTGGATTGCCGATGCCACGCGCCAGGCCGCCACCGCACTGGCGGTGGACCTGCTGCGCCCCGGCGGGCTGGCCATGGTCAGCTACATGAGCCATCCCGGCGCCTCGGTGCTGGCCGCGCTGCAGCGCCTGCTGCGCGAGTACGCCGCCGGTTGCGCCGGCGATGCCGGTGAGCGCGCAGCGCAGGCGCTGGCGTTCGCCCGCCGCCTGGCCGCGGCCGGTGCCGGGCTGTTCGCCGAGCATCCCGGGCTGGCGCGCCAGCTGCAGGCGATGATGGCCGAATCGCCGCAGCAACTGGCGCACGAGTTCCTCGCCGGGCACTGGCAGCCGCTGCACGCGGCCGAGGTCATGCGGGCGTTCGCCGACGCCGACGCCGAGTGGATCGGCAGCGCCACGCCGATCGAGAACATCGACGCGCTGTCGGTGCCGGGCAATGCGCTGCCGCTGCTGCGCGAGGCGACCACGCCGGCGCTGGCCGAGACCGTGCGCGATGCCGCGCGCCACCAGAGCCTGCGCCGCGACCTGTTCCAGCGCGGCGGCGCCGCCCTCGACACCACCGCGCACCTGGCCGCGCTGGATGCGCTGACGTGGATCGCCGCGCCGGGGTCGCCGCCCGCCGGTGGGCTGGTGCTCGATACCCGCATCGGCCCGGTGCAGGTGCCGGCCGAGCTGTGCGGTCCGCTGCTGCGGCGTCTGGCGCAGGGACCGGCAACGCATGCCGAGCTGCGCCGGTTGGCTCCGTTCGCGCAGCGACCGGACGTACTCAACCAGGTCACCCAGGCGCTGCTGTGGGCCGGCAGCATCCACCCGCAGGCCGCTGCCGCCGACGGGTCCGGTGCCAGCGCCGCACTGCAGCGGTGCCTGGACGCACGTCCCGCTCCGCGCTGGCGGCCATGGCCGCAGGCCGGAAGCGCACTGCCGCAACCGGCCGTGCCCCCGCATTCACCGTGAACCGGTCCGTCGCTGTTCGTTCCATCCCCTGTTGCCAAGGCAGCTCCTCATCCCAGGCAGATCGCAACGGCGCTCCCGGCGCCCCTTGAAGAGGTTCCAACCATGAAACTCCGTTCTTACGCTTCACCTTCCTCCCGGTGGCTGAGCACGTCCCTGCTGGGACTGGCGCTGGCCGGCTGCATCGGCACGGCGCTGGCGCAGCAGGCGCCCGGCCGCGGCGGCCCGTCCGGCCCGGCGGTGCGCGTCACCGCGCCGGTGGTGCTGGCCGGTGCGACCGTCGAGGTGGCCGGTAGCGGCTTCAAGCCGGGCCAGAAGATCACCCTGTCCGCCGGCGGCGCCGCGCTCAACGCCCAGCCCTACGTCGCCGACGGCGAGGGCAAGTTCGCCGGCACGCTGGTGGTTCCGGCCGACGCCGGCCTGGGCGCCTATCCGGTGACGGTGGCGGCCGACGGCACCGCCGAGGGCCTGTCGCCGCTGCAGCTGAAGATCTCCAAGCAGGTGCCGCTGTCGGGCCAGGGCGGCTTCGAGGTCGTCTCCAGGAAGCTGGTCCAGGGCCTGTACCAGTCCGCCTACAGCGCCAAGGGCAACGCGGTGTTCGTCACCAGCGCGGTCGGGCGGCCCCCGGTCAGCCAGTCGGCGCTGCTGAAGGTCGATCCGCGCAGCCTGGACATCCTGGCCCAGGTCGCCCCGCAGCCGGCGCCGGTGCAGCCGCGCGAAGGCGACGGCGAGGACGGTCCGGCCGCCGGTGGCCGGCAGGGCGCACGCGAGCCGGGCGTGTACGCGGTCTACGGCGTTGCCGTGGACGATGCGCACGGCAACGTCTGGGTGACCAATACCCGCCAGAATACGGTGGCGGTATACCGCCAGTCCGACCTGAAGCTGGTCAAGCAGTTCCCGGTCGGCGCCGTGCCGCATTCGCGCGACGTGGTGGTCGACGCGGCGCGCGGCCGCGCCTACGTGTCGGCCGTGGGCGAGGACTACATCGCGGTCTTCGATACCCGCAAGCTCGCCCCGCTGGCCAACATCCCGGTGGCCTCCGCCACGGCCGGCGGCACGTTCGCGCCGGTCTCGCTGTCGCTGGATGCGGCCACCGGCAAGGTGTACGCGGTGAGCCTGCGCAGCGCCGAGGCCGCGGTCATCGACGGGCCCACCGGCAAGGTCGACAAGGTGATCCCGCTGCAAGGCACCCAGGGCGCCATCGGCGTGGCCTACGATTCGGCCGCGCACCACCTGCTGGCGGTATCGCAGAGCAGCGACAACCTGCTGATCGTGGACGTGGCCAGCGGCCGCGTGCTGCACGACGTCTACGTCGGTGCCGGCGCGCTGGGCGTGGCCTACGACCCGGTCCACCGCCTGGCCTATGTCGCCAGCCGCGCTGCCGGCACGGTCACGGTGGTGGATGCGCAGGGCCGGATCGTCGCCAACCTCGACGGCGGCACCTACCCCAACCATGTCGCGGCCGACGGCAAGGGCGACGTGTTCCTGATCAACAAGTCGCGCGGCGAGGACGATCCCCAGGGCGACCGCATCACCCGCATCACGCCCCGGGCCCAGTGAGCCCGTGCCGCGGCCGGCCCGGCCGCGGCACCGTGCATGGCGCACCGCCGCCCGGTCCGCTGCCGTCCGGGCGGCGGATCGGGCACACTGTGGGCGATAATCATTTCCCTGTCGGATGGACGAGGTGTCGGTAGTGAAGCGCGTATTCGGTGGGTTCGCCGTCGGTCTCCTGGGCATGGTGCTGGCCGGCTGCGGCGGCACCGACCGCGACGCCGGCAAGGCCGCGGCAGCGGTGGCACCGGCCGCGGCATGGCGCAGTTTCGCCAACGCCGACGGCACCACGACCGCGATCCCGCGCCCGCCCCAGCGCATCCTGTCCACCTCGGTGGCGATCACCGGCACCCTGCTGGCGATCGACGCACCGGTGGCGGCCAGTGCATCGACGGCCAAGAACCAGTTCTTCGCACAATGGAACGAGGTGGCCACGCAGCGCGGGGTGGAGAACGTCTGGCCGGTCGGCAACATCGACCTGGAGGCCGCCTATGCGGTCAAGCCGGACCTGATCGTGGTGGCCCGCACCGGCAACGATTCGGCCATGGCGCAGCTGGCCGAACTGAAGAAGATCGCCCCGACGATCGTGCTCGACTACGGCGACAAGACCTGGCAGGAACTGGCCGTCGAACTGGGCCGCGCCACCGGCCACGAGCAGCAGGCCGCCGCGCGCATCGCCGCCTTCGACCGGCACGTCGCCGAGGCCCGGGCGAAGATCCATCCGCCGGAAGGCCAGACCGACATCATCAGCTTCAACGGCCCCGGCATGGGCAACCCGATCGCCACCCACGAGAGCGCCCACGGGCGCCTGCTGCAGGCCCTGGGGTTCGACATCGAGGAGCCGGACCCGTCCTGGCAGACCAACAACGCCGGCGGCCGCAAGGATTTCGTCTGGGCGCCGTACGAGAACCTGCCGCGGCTCACCGCGCGCACCACCTTCCTGCTCAGCGTCGACGACGACGGGACCCGCAAGTTCGTCGACGATCCCCTGCTGGCCAACCTGCCGTCGGTGCGCGCGCACCAGGTCTACGGGCTGGGCCGCGATTCGTTCCGGATCGACTACTTCAGCGCGACCGAGATCGTCGACGGCATCGTCGCCAAGTTCGGCCAATGAACCGGCGGCGCGGGCAGGCTCGCGGCACTGGCGCCGGGGACCATGCGCACTGAGCGTGCGCGCCCGTCGCCGCGGGCGCGGCACCGGCGTCGCCGCAACGGCCTGCTGCTGGGCCTGGCGGTGCTGGCGGCCCTGGTGGTGGCCAGCTTCTGCATCGGCACGCGCGATGTCCCGCTGGCCACGACCTGGCAGGCGGTGCATGCCTTCGACCCGGCCGACAGCGACCACCTGCTGGTGCGCATGCTGCGCATCCCGCGCACCCTGGTGGCCGTCGTCGCCGGCTGCGCGCTGGGCGCGGCCGGGGCGGTGATGCAGGCGCTGACGCGCAACCCGCTGGCCGACCCCGGCCTGCTCGGCGTCAACGGCGGTGCGGCCACCGCGATCGTGGTGGCGGTGGCGGTGTTCGGCGTCACCGACATCACCGGCTACCTGTGGTTCGCGCTGGCCGGCGCGGCCCTGGCCGCGGTGGGCGTCTACCTGCTGGGCGGGGCGCGGCGCGGCATCGACCCGGTGCGGCTGGTGCTGGCCGGGGTGGCGCTGACGGTGGTGCTGCAGGCGCTGGCCCAGCTGGTCCTGGTCAACAGCGACGATGCGGTGTTCGACCAGTTCCGCCATTGGGCGGTCGGTTCGCTGCAGGGACGCGGCCAAGGCGTGCTGCTGCCGGTGGCGCTGGCCACCGCGGCGGGCGCGGCGCTGGCGCTGGCGTTGGCGCGGCCGCTGGACGCGGTGATGCTGGGCGAGGACCTGGGCCATGCGCTGGGCGCCCACCCGGCCCGGGTGTGGGTGCTGGCCATGCTGGCGGTGGTGGTGCTCTCCGGGGCCGCCACTGCCGCGGCCGGGCCGCTGGGCTTCATCGGCCTGACCGCCCCGCACCTGGCGCGGCGGGTGGTCGGGCCGGAACACCGCTGGCTGATCCCGTACTCGATGCTGGTGGCGGCGATCCTGCTGGTGGCGGCCGACACCCTGGGCCGGGTGGTGGCACGGCCCGACGAGATCGGCGTGGGCATCATGGCCGCCCTGCTGGGCGGGCCGTTCTTCGTGGCGCTGGCGCGCCGCCGCCGGATCGCGCGCCTGTGAGCACGCTGCCGGCCCGCACCGGCGCGAACCGGGTCTGGCACCGCGGCGGCCATTCGCTGGTGGTGTACCCGCGCGCCTGGCTCGTCGCCGCGGTGCTGGTGCTGCTGGCGCTGGCGCTGGTGGCGTGCGAACTGCTGGCCGGGCGCATGGCGCTGGCGCCGCAGCAGGTGCTCGATGCGCTGCTCGGCCGCGGCGATGGCGGCATCGCCGACCGCATCGTGCTCGACATCCGCCTGCCGCGCGCGCTGACCGCGCTGTTCGCCGGTGCCGCGCTGGGCGTGTCCGGCGCGGTGTTCCAGTCGGTGTCGCGCAACCCGCTGGGCTCGCCGGACGTGATCGGCTTCACCGTCGGCGCGGCGACCGGCGCCATCGCCCAGATCGTGCTGTTCGACCAGGGCGTGGTTCACGTGGCACTGGCCGCGGTCGCCGGCGGCCTGGCCACCGCGGTGCTGGTCTACCTGCTGTCGCTGCGCGCCGGGGTGAGCGGCGGCTACCGGCTGGTGCTGGTCGGCGTCGGCATCGGCGCGATCCTGGATGCCCTCAACGGCCTGATGCTGGTCAAGGGCGACCTCGACAACGCGGTGACGGCCAACCTGTGGCGCGCCGGCTCGCTGGAAGCGCGCGGCTGGCAGCACGTGCTGCCGGTGCTGGCCGGCGTGGCGCTGCTGCTGCCGTGCGTGCAGGTGCTGGCGCGGCGCCTGGAGCTGATCGAGATGGGCGATGACATGGCGCGCCAGCTCGGCGTGGCGGTGGAACGCACGCGCCTGGCGGCGATCGCCTGCGGCGTGCTGCTGGCGGCGCTGGCCACCGGCGCCGCCGGGCCGATCGCGTTCGTGGCGCTGGCCGCCCCGCAACTGGCCGCGCGGCTGTGCCGCGGCGGCCGCCTGCCGGTGCTGGGATCGGCGGCGATGGCCGCCTGCCTGCTGCTGCTCGCCGATACCCTGGCCCAGGCGCTGCCGGGGCGGCTGGTGCTGCCGATCGGCCGGGTCACCGGGATCGTGGGCGGGATCTACCTGATGTGGCTGCTGACCCGGCCGCGCAGGGCATGAGGATGCAACGATGACGCACGAACGCGCGGGCGCGTCCGCCGCGCCGCTGGTCGGCGAGAAGCTCACCCTGTCCTACGAATCGCGCCAGGTGGTGCACGGGCTGGACGTGCACATCCCGGCGGGGAAGGTCACCGTGATCGTCGGCCCCAACGCCTGCGGCAAGTCCACGCTGCTGCGCGCACTGGCGCGGCTGCTGGTGCCCCAGGCCGGGCGGGTGCTGCTGCACGGGCGCGACATCCGCGACTATCCGACCCGCGAGGTGGCACGCATGCTCGGCCTGCTGCCGCAGTCGCCGGTGGCGCCGCCGGGCATCTGCGTGGCCGACCTGGTGGCGCGCGGGCGCTTCCCGCACCAGACCCTGCTGCGGCAGTGGTCCGAGCGCGACGAGCGCGCGGTGGCCGAGGCGATGCGCCGGACCCAGGTGGACGCGCTGGCCGACCAGCTGGTGGATGCCTTGTCCGGCGGCCAGCGCCAGCGCGTGTGGCTGGCGATGGCCATCGCCCAGGAGACGCCGATCCTGCTGCTCGACGAGCCGACCACGTTCCTGGACATCGCCCACCAGTACGAGCTGCTGGAGCTGTGCCGCCGGCTCAACCGCGACGGCGGCCGCACCCTGGTGATGGTGCTGCACGACCTCAACCAGGCCGCGCGCTACGCCGACCACGTCATCGCGATGAAGGCCGGCGCGATCGTGGCCGCCGGTACGCCGCAGCAGGTCATCACGGCGCCGGTCATCGAATCGGTGTTCGGCATCCGCTCGCTGGTGGTTCCCGATCCGGTGACCGCCACGCCGATGGTGGTGCCGATCCCGCCGGCTTCGTACCCGCAAGGCTAGCCCGGCCTGCCTGGCGTGCGCCAGGCAGGCCGGAAGATCGGCGCCGCACGTGTACGGCGCCAGGCATGGCCCGCGCTCCCTTCGCCGGTAGCGAAGGGGAAGGCAGGCTGCGCCGGTCAGCGGCCCTGGTAGCGCAGGGTCAGCTGGTACTCGCGGCCGGGCTGGTTGTACCAGGCCACGGTCTCGTAGCGGCGGTCGAACACGTTGGCGGCCCGTGCCTGCAGGGCCCATGCCGGCGTCAATGCGTATTCCACCCGCAGGTCCACGGTGCCGTAGCCGGCCAGGCGCACGCTGTTGGCGGCATCGTCGAAGCGGTGGCCGGCACCGTTGGCGGTGATGCCCAGGCGCAGCGGGCCGAAGCCGCGGTCCACGTCCAGGCGCCCGCCCAGGTGGGCGCGGCGGGCGAGCCAGTTGTCGTGGTTGGCGCCGTCGCTGTCGTTGCGCGCATCGGTCCAGCTGGCCTGCGCGGCGACGTCGAAGCCGGCCAGCTTCACCGCACCGGCCAGTTCGGCGCCGCGGATGCGCGCCTTGTCGATGTTCACGATGTTGTAGGCGCCGTCGTAGCCGATCATGTCCTCGATGCGCGTGCGATAGGCATTGAAGCTCCAATTCCAGCCCTGTCCGTACTGCGCCAGCCCCAGGTTCGCGCTGCGCGACTTCTCCGGCTTGAGCGCCGGGTTGCTGAAGCCGGGGTAGTACAGGTCGTTGAAGGTCGGGGCGCGGAAGCCGGTGCCGGCGCTGGCGGTCAGCCGGAAGCCCGGCCCGAAGGCGAAGCCGTAGCCCAGCGTGCCGGTGGCATGGTGGCCGAACTGCTCGTTGTCGTCCTCGCGCACGCTGGCCTGCAGCTGGTGCGCGCCGAAGCGGCCCTGGTACTGGGCGAACACGCCGGTGTTGCGGCGGCTGGACTCGTCGTAGGCAGTGGTGGCATCGACGTGGTCGCGCTGCCAGTCCACGCCGGCGCTGAGCAGCTGGTCGGCGGTCGCGGCGAAGTCGCCCTGCAGCGAGGCGGTGTCGCGGCGGGTGTCGTAGACGGCCACGGGCACGCGCTGGCGGACATCGTGGCTGGCATCCCAGTACACGTCGGCGTCGTCCTCGTTGCGGCCGACGCGCGCGGTGACCGTCACCCGCGCGTCCGGGCGCCAGGCCAGCATGCCGCCGGCCACCTGCTGGCGGTTGTCGGACAGGTTGCCGGCATAGGCGCTGCCGTCGTACCAGTTGCGCGAGGCGGCATGGAGCACCTGGCCCTCGACGCTGACGGTGTCGCCGAGGGCGTAGCCGCCGCGGACGCCGATGGAGGTGTTGCGGTAGCCGTCGCGGTCGGGCTCGTCCACGTAGCAGCCGGCGAACAGCGCCGCCGACCCGCGGCAGGCGTCGATGCCGTCGCTGTCCTGCCAGGCGCCGTGCACCGCCAGCCAGCCGCGCTCGCCGCGGTTGGAGAAGCCGGCGCTGGCCTGGCGCAGGCCATGGCTGCCGCCGCCGAGGCTCAGGTCCTGCGCCAGCCCGGGGCCGGCCTGGCGGGTGAAGATCTGGATCACGCCGCCCACCGCGTCGGCACCGTACAGGCTCGAGGCCGGCCCGCGCACGATCTCGATGCGTTCGATCTGGGCCGGCGGCAGGTCCTGGATCGCGGCCAGGCCGCTGGTGGCCGAGCCGACGCGCACGCCGTCCACCAGCACCAGCACCTGCGACGAACCGGCCCCGCGCAGGAAGATCGAGCTGAGCTTGCCCAGGCCGCCCTGGTTGACGATGTCCACCCCGGCGCGGCCGCGCAGCAGGTCCATCAGCGACAGGGCCTGGCTGGCCTCGATGTCGGCGCGGTCGATGACCTGCACCGGGGCGAGGCTGTCCTCCAGCGCGATGGGGGTGCGGGTGGCGGTGACCACCACCGGATCCAGGTCGGCGGCGGCCCCGTCGGCCAGCGCCACGCCGGGGATCGCGATGGCGACCGCGGCGGAAAGCAGGTGCAGCTTCATATCGTGGGAACTCCCGGCGGCACGCACGCCCGCGCACCGCCCACAGCAGGGGATAGGCGGTTGCCGGGAAGGAGACGACGGGCAGGAAGGCGTGCACGCACGACGGACTGCCGCCGCCATGCCCGCCGCATCGCAACCGGTCGCCTTCCTGGCCGGTCTCCGGGCTTGCGGGCGGAAGGATGCACCTTCCCGTCCGGACGCCTTCCCGTGCATCGCACAGTGGCCTGTTGTCCGGACTTGTCCCACCTACCGTTGCGGGGGCAGCGCCGGCATGGCGCCCGTACCGGACGCGTCACCGGCTTCCCGTTTAAACCCCGGCAGGGCCGGGGTCACCAGAAAGTGCGTGCCAGTCTACGGCATGGCCGCGCGGCGACCAATGCGCGGTTTCAATCCGCGACCGCCGGATCGTCGTGCGCCGGTTCCACCGGCAGGAACCCGCCGTCGGCATCGGCGCCATCGCCATCGTCGTCGCGGGCGCGCGCTGGATCGCCGGCCGGCCGTGCCTGCGCCGCAGGCGACTGCCCGGCGGCGGCTTCGTATTCGGCCACCAGCTGTTGCCGGCGCGGCTCGGGCACCTGTTGCCAATGGCAGTCCAGCAGTGCGCCTTCCAGCGCGTACAGCAGGTTCAGGCTGGGCCGGAAGCCGGCCCGGCGCACCTTGAGGAAGGCGCCGACCGGCCCGGCGGCGACCAGATCGGCCTGGCTGCGGATGCCGACCTGGCGCAACCAGGCCGCGCTCTTGGGGCCGATGTTGCGCAGGCCGACGGTGTTCACGCCAGCGCGTCCACGAAGGCGGCGGCGATCGTTTCCAGACCCTGCTGGTCCTGCGCGTCGAAGCGGGCCGGCACCGGGCTGTCCAGGTCGAACACGCCGACCAGCTCACCGTGGCGGACCAGCGGCACCACCAGCTCCGAACGCGACGCGGCGTCGCAGGCGATGTGGCCGGGAAAGGCGTGCACATCCTCGATGCGCTGGGTCTGGCGGCTGCGCGCGGCGGCCCCGCACACGCCCTTGTCCAGCGGGATGCGCACGCAGGCAGGCAGGCCCTGGAACGGGCCGACCACCAGCTCGTGGCCGTCGAAGAAATAGAAGCCGACCCAGTTCAGGTCCGGCAGCGCGTGGTAGACCAGGGCCGAGAGATTGGCGGCATTGGCGATGCGGTCGCGCTCGCCGTGGACCAGGGCCCGGGCCTGGTCGGCCAGCTGCGCGTACTGTTCCGGCTTGCCGCCGGCGAGCGGGGAAGAGGCGAAGGACATGACGCGATTCTAGGGCCATTCCCGGTGGTCGAGCAGGGACGGCAGCGGCGGCCGCCTCCTCTGGCCGGGGCGGGGCTGCGACTGGTCGGGGCATCGTCCTGGCGGAACGCCGGTACTGCAGACGGCAGGGCCGGCGAGACTTGCAGGCAGTAGGGCCGGGGAAGACGTTCCGGCATGCCGGTTCCGGATGGGAAAGCGGCGCGGAGCGGGAATCCCGCGCCGGACCGTTCGTCCGTGAGCGGGCGAGGGAGGGCACGAGCCGGCCATCCTTCCGGCAATGCCGCATGCGCTGGCTTGAAGCGCGCCGGCTCCGGCAGCCGCGGCAGGGCTTGGCCCCGGCCGGAAGCAACGGCGGCAGGACCCGGGCCGGCGCCGGCGGGGAATGAGCCAAGGTGCCCCGGGTCCCGATCTGGTGCCCCGGCGACGGCGACGCAAGCCGCCGCTTACCGGCGGATGCCTGTCGCCATTGCGAATTTCGGATGCCATAAAAAAAGGACCCGACAGAGGGAGGGATCTGTCGGGTCCGGGTCTGCACGGGGGGAGGGACCCATGCAAAACGCTGTGCGCCAGACACGTCGTGTCATGGCTGTTGGGATGCAGCATACCCAATTCCTGCTGCAGTGCAACAGGGAGTGGGGGCGGCCTTGCGGACGTTCAGCCGCGGTAGCGGCAGCCGGAGGTGCAGGTCTCGTGCACCACCACCTCGGCCAGCAGCGGCAGGGCCGGCTTCAGGCGCTGCCAGATCCACATCGCCAGCCGTTCGCTGGTGGGGTTCTCCAGGCCCTCGATCTCGTTGAGGTAGTGGTGGTCCAGCTGGTCGTACAGGGGCTGGAAGGCCGCCTTGACCTGGCCGAAATCCATCACCCAGCCGCTGTCCTCGCCGACCTCGCCACGCAGATGCAGTTCGACCCGGAACGAATGGCCGTGCAGGCGCGCGCACTTGTGCCCCGCCGGCACGTTCGGCAGCCGATGCGCGGCTTCCAGGGTGAAGACCTTGAAAATGTCCATGGCTGCCATTGTACGGAGCGGGCGGGACCGGGGGGCTCCGTGTCGCCATGGGGCGTGTATGCCAGCCTCGGCGCCGGAGGGCCGGCGCTGGGAAGACCTGGAGCGCTACATCGGCCTGACCGCCGGGGTGCTCGATGCCTATCGCGAGCGCATCGAGCGCAGCACCGCGCTGCTTGGCGGCTGACGCCGGCGGCGCTCAGGCCTGGCGGTGGTCGCGCCGGGCCTGGCGCTCGGCCGGACGCCGCGTCTCCTGCGGACGCGGACCGCCGTTGCCGCGGCGCTCGCCGGCCGGCTTGGCGCTGGCGTGCGCGGCGGGACGGCGCTGGCCCTCGACGGGCGGGTGCGGACGGCGGGCACGCTTGCGCGGCGGGCGCACGCCACCGGGCTGCTCGGCCTTGCCCGGGGCGCTGTTGCCCCAGCGGATCGGCACCTGCGGCTCGAAGCCGGGCACGTCGCGGATGTCCATGTCCTGGTTGAGCAGGCGCACGATCTGGCGCAGCAGCTTGGCCTCGTCCTGGGCCACCAGCGAGATCGCCTCGCCCTGGGCGCCGTTGCGGCCGGTGCGGCCGATGCGGTGCACGTAGTCCTCGGCCACCATCGGCAGGTCGTAGTTGATCACCCGCGGCAGGTGGTCGATGTCGATGCCGCGCGCGGCGATGTCGGTGGCCACCAGCACCGGCACCCGGCCGGACTTGAAGTCGCCCAGGGCGCGCTGGCGCTGGCCCTGGCTCTTGTTGCCGTGGATCGCCGCGGCGCGGATGCCGGACTTCTCCAGGAACAGCGCCAGCTTGTCGCTGCCGTGCTTGGTGCGGGCGAACACCAGCGTCTGCACGCCGGGCGCGCTGGCCAGCAGGTGCAGCAGCAGTTCGCGCTTGCGGCCGCCGTCGACCGGATGCACGCGGTGGGCGATGGTATCGGCCACGGTGTTCTTCGGGGTGACCATCACCTCGCGCGGGTCGTGCATGAATTCCAGCGCCAGCTGCCGGATCGGCTCGGCGAAGGTGGCCGAGAACAGCAGGGTCTGGCGGTTCTGCTTGGGCAGCACCGCGAGGATGCGCTTGATCGAGGGCAAAAAGCCCATGTCCAGCATGCGGTCGGCCTCGTCCAGCACCAGCACCTCGACGCCGGACAGGTCCACGCTGCGCTGCTGGATGTGGTCGATCAGCCGGCCCGGGCAGGCCACCAGCAGGTCCACGCCACGGCGCAGCGCGGTCAGCTGGTTGCCCATGCCCACGCCGCCGTAGATCAGCGTGGACGGCACGCGCAGGTACTTGCCGTAGGCGCGCAGGTTGTCGTGCACCTGCACCGCCAGCTCGCGGGTCGGGGTGAGCACCAGCGCCCGCGGCCGGTGGCTGCGGTTGGGGGTGGCGGCCAAGTGCTGCAGCAGCGGCAGGCCGAAGGCGGCGGTCTTGCCGGTACCGGTCTGCGCGCCGGCCAGCAGGTCGTGGCCTTCCAGCACCAGCGGGATGGCCTGCTGCTGGATCGGGGTCGGGGTGTCGTAGCCCTGTTCGGAAAGGGCACGCAGCAGGGTGGGCGCAAGGCCCAGGGATTCGAAGGACATCAATGGCTCCAGAAAGGGAGGGCGATGCCGGCGCAGGCAGGCGCCTGGCGACATCGGCAGTTCGCCGCGTTCCCTTGAACCGCGCGTACGAACGAAGGCTCGGCCGGCGCGGATGCGCAGACCGGAATGCATGGCCACTGGCGTCGGAGGGGCGGCGGCCCGGAACGGGCGCCGACAGGCCCGGGGAAACGGACGAGCGCTGGCAGACCGGAGCATTGTAGCGCCAGTGCATGCGGCAGCGCAGCTTGGTCGCAGTGGCCTGCGACCGGGACAATGCACGCGGTTCATGCAGAAGGGTGGCCGTTGAAGCTCGCATCGCTCAGGCACGGCCGCGACGGCCGGCTGCTGGTGGTCTCGCGCGACCTGGCGCGCGCGGTGGCGGCCGGGGCCATCGCGCCGACGCTGCAGGCCGCCCTGGACGACTGGGACGCGCTCGCCCCGGCCCTGCAGGCGCTGGCCGCGGCCCTGGAGGCCGGCCGCTGCGCCCAGGCCTTCCCGCTGGTGGTGCAGGACCTGGCCGCGCCGCTGCCGCGTGCCTACGAATTCCTGGACGGCAGCGCCTACCTGCCGCACGTGGAACGGGTCCGGCGCGCCCGCGGTGCGGCCATGCCGCCGGCGTTGTACGAGGACCCGCTGATGTACCAGGGCGGCAGCGGCGCCTTCCTCGGCCCGCGCGAGGCCATCGTGCTGCCCGACCCCGGCCACGGCATCGACCTGGAAGCGGAGGTGGCGGTGGTCACCGGCGACGTGGCGATGGGCGTGTCGCCGGCGCGCGCCCTGGACCAGGTCCGCCTGGTCGGCCTGCTCAACGACGTGTCGCTGCGCGCGCTGATCCCGGCCGAGCTGGCCAAGGGCTTCGGCTTCGTCCAGTCCAAGTCGCGCTCGGCCCTGTCGCCGGTGCTGGCCACCCCGGACGAGCTCGGCCCGGCCTGGCGCGACGGGCGCCTGCACGGCGCGATGCGCGTGCGCGTCAACGGTGCCCTGCTGGGGATGACGGAGGCCGGCCAGGACATGCAGTTCGGGTTCGACCGGCTCATCGCCCACGCCGCCCGCACCCGCGGCCTGGTCGCCGGCACCGTGGTCGGCGCCGGGACCGTGGCCAACCACGACATCTCCCGTGGTGCCTCGTGCCTGGCCGAGCAGCGCACCATCGAGACCCTGCGCGACGGCCGCCCGTCCACGCCGTGGCTGCGCCCGGGCGACACGATCGCGATCGAGCTGGTGCTGGACGACGGGACCTCGCCGTTCGGCGCGATCGAGCAGCGCGTGGTCGTGCCCGGCTGATGCCCGGCGCGATACCGCGGGATCAGCCGAACCCGTGGGTGATCGCCGGCGCGGCCTGCTGGTTGAAGTCCGAGTAGGGGTCCAGCTCGCCGGAACCGCCCTCGGACAGCCGGAACTTGAGGGCCAGGCCATCGCGCGAATCGGCCGCGCGCAACGCCTCCTCCTGCTCGATGATGCCCTGCTTGGCCATCCGGAACAGGCACTGGTCGAAGGTCTCCATGCCCTGTTCCAGCGACGCCTCCATCGCCGGCTTGATCTCGTGGATCTGCCCGCGGCGCAGCAGGTCGCGGATCATCGGCGTGTTGATCAGCACCTCGGTGGCCGGGCGCCGCCGCCCGTCCACGCCCTTGACCAGCCGCTGCGAGATCACCGCGTGCAGGTTCAGCGACAGGTTCATCAGGATGTTCTTGTGCGCGCTCTCGGGGAAGAAGTTGAGGATGCGCTCGATGGTCTGGTCGGCGTTGTTGGAGTGCAGCGTGGCCAGGCACAGGTGGCCGGTCTCGGCGAAGGCGATGGCCGATTCCATCGTCTCCGCGTCGAGGATCTCGCCGATCAGGATCACGTCCGGCGCCTCGCGCATGGCGTTGCGCAGCGCGTTGTGGAAGGCATGGGTGTCCAGGCCCACCTCGCGCTGGTTGACGATGGACATCTTGTGGCGGTGCAGGTACTCGATCGGGTCCTCGATGGTGAGGATGTGCCCGGCCGTGGTGCTGTTGCGGTGGTCGATCATCGAGGCCAGCGAGGTGGACTTGCCCGAGCCGGTCGAGCCGACCACCAGCACCAGGCCGCGCGGGGTCATGATCACGTCCTTGAGCACCTGCGGCAGGTTCAGCTCCTCGATGGTCGGGATCTTGCTGCGGATCGCACGGATCACCAGGCCGACCTCGCCGCGCTGCTTGAACACGTTGATGCGGAACCGGCCGGCGTCGGGCAGGGCGATGGCCATGTTCATCTCCAGCTCGCGCTCGAACTGAGGCACCTGGCCCTCGTCCATCAGCGAGTAGGCGATCTTCTTGACCATGCCCGGCGGCAGGCCGGTCGAGCCCAGCGGGTAGAGCTTGCCCTCGATCTTGATGTAGACCGGTGCCCCGGTGGTCAGAAACATGTCCGAGGCGTTCTTCTCGGTCATCAGTTTCAGGAAATAGCCGATATCCATCGCGCAACGGTTCCCCAATTCCGCGGCCGCCGCCCGTTGCAAGGGCCGCCTCCGCTTCCGACAATGGCCGCGCCAGGACTTCCAGCACAGCTCCCCAATGAAATCTAGCTTCGCACAATTGCGCCGTCCCCTGTATGTGATCGCGTGCGCGTATGCACTGGCGGTTGCGCCGCTGCAGGCCCAGCAGGCCCCGCTGCCCGAGCTGGACACGGCCCAGCAGGCCGTCCAGCGCGCCGCCGACGCCGATGCCGACCAGTACGCCCCGGATCTGCTGGCGCTGGCGCGGCAGGAGCTGCAGGCCGCCCAGAGCGCCGCGCAGGACCGCCGCCAGCGCAAGCAGGCCCCGGGCATCGCGTTGCGCGCCGCGGCCGACGCCGACCTGGCCCGGGCGCGCAGCGACCAGGCCGCGGTGGCCGCGCAGCTGGCGCAACGCCGCAACGAGGTGCAGCAGCTGCAGAAGCTGGTCGGCACGGGAGCCGCCCAATGAGCGCCCTGTCCCTGCGTTCGCGGATCCTGCCCCTGGCGGTGCTCGCCGCCCTGCCGCTCGCCGCCCTGGCCGCCCCGGACCCGGAGGTGGCCCAGCTGAACCAGCGCCTGGACGCGCTGCAGGCCGACGCCCAGACCGCCGACCAGGCGCGCTACGAGCAGCTGATGGCGCGCCAGGCCGTGGCCACCTTCGCCAATGCCAAGCGCCGCGACCTGGACGATGCCCGCTACCTGGCCGAGCGCCGGGTGGACATCGCCGAGACGACCGCGCGCACCGCGGTCCTGCGCCAGCAGCTGGACGCGCTGGAGGCCAAGCGCAGCGACCTGCTGCTGAAGGCCTCGCAGCTGGAGGTCGCCCGCGCCCGGCAGGAAGCCGAGCGCCTGCGCGTCCAGGCCCAGATCCAGAGCGAGGAGGCCGAGCGCCTGCGCCAGGAGGCCGCCGACGAGGCCCAGGCGCGCCAGGATGCCCAGCAGGCCCTGGACCAGGCGGCCGGCAAGCAGACCGCCCGGCTCGGCGCCGCCCAGCAGAAGGCGGCCCGGCTGGCCCGCGAGGAAGCCGAGCTGGAATCGGGAGCCAAGTTGCCGCCGTCGAACTTCGACGCGCGGGGCGAGACCTTCGCCTTCGCCGCGGCCGCGTTCAGCGGGTCCGGGCTGTCGGCCTCGGGCAAGGACCAGGGCAAGGCGCTGGCCCAGTACCTGCAGATCGGGGCCAAGGGCAAGGTGCGCATCGAGGCCTACGCGGACGATGCGGCCGCCGCGCAGAAGCGTGCCCAGGCCCTGAAGGACGCGCTGGTGGCCGGTGGCGTGGCCGCTTCGCGTTTGAGTGTCTCCGGCAAGAAGGGTGCGTCCAAGGCCAGCGTGGTGGTCTCGCCCTGAGCGAGGAGCGTCGTGCATCCTATTGATTGGAAAGGAATTGGCAGCGACCGTCTTGACCTTGCTGCCGCCGCGCTGAATGCGAATGCGGCCATCGCGCTGAATGCGCGCCGGGCCCTTGCCGGCCGCCGGAGGCAGGCGTAGGGTCGGAAGTCCGGCGGGACTTCGCCCGCCGGGAATGACGGAGGATCCGGCCGATGCTGCGCTGGCGTGAACCCGCTCAATTCCGCCCGCTGCCGCGGGCAGTGCAGGTGGCAGGCTCGTTGCCCGCCGCGCCGGTCCGGTTCCTTCTCCCTGTGACGCCCCGAGCCCCTGGCCGGGGCGTTCTTGTCTGTGCCTGAAGGAGGTCCATCATGTTCGAAGGGCAGTCCCCGTCCGAAATCGAGTCCCTGACGAAATCCGACCCCGCGTTCCGCAAGCTCTACCATCACCACAGGACGCTGGACAAGAAGTGCATGGATGCCGAACTTGGCGTGTTGCCGATCGATGCGGACACGCTGGCCCAGATGAAGCGCGAAAAGCTCCAGGCCAAGCAGCGCTTGTTGCGCATGTACTCCGAGCGCAAGCACTAGCGACCGGTTTTGCTCGTCGCGGACGCAGGCGGATACCTCGTCGGCCGCCTGCCGTCCGCGCCGATCTTGTCCCGGTACATGACCGTGCGGCATGAGGTCATGCGCTGACTTGGCCGGCCGGGCCGTCGATAATGGGCGTCCAGCCGCGACAGCGGCGCCGTTCCCGCTGCCATGACCATCCATTCCTCCGTACTCGAACTGATCGGCCAGACGCCGATCGTCCAGGCCCAGCACCTCGATACCGGCCTGTGCCAGCTGTTCCTCAAGCTGGAGAACGCCAATCCCGGCGGCTCGATCAAGGACCGCATCGGCCTGAAGATGATCGAGGCGGCCGAGCAGCGCGGCGACATCGCGCCCGGCGCGACGCTGGTGGAGGGCACCGCCGGCAATACCGGCCTCGGGCTGGCCCTGGTCGCCCAGCAGAAGGGCTACCGGCTGATCCTGGTGGTGCCCGACAAGATGAGCCGCGAGAAGATCTTCAACCTCAAGGCGATGGGCGCCGAGGTGGTGCTGACCCGCTCGGACGTGGCCAAGGGCCATCCGGAGTACTACCAGGACCTGGCCGCCAAGATCGCCGCCGACACGCCCGGGGCGTACTTCATCAACCAGTTCGGCAATCCGGACAACCCGGCGGCGCACGAGTTCGGCACCGGTCCGGAAATCCTGGCGCAGCTGGACGGGCGCTTGGACGCGGTGGTCGTCGGCTGCGGCAGCTCCGGGACCATGACCGGCCTGTCGCGCGCCTTCGCCCGGCTGTCGCCGGACACGGAGATCGTGCTGGCCGACCCGGTCGGCTCGATCCTGGCCCAGTACATCAACGAGGGCACGCTCAGCGAGAAGTCCGGCAGCTGGCTGGTGGAGGGCATCGGCGAGGACTTCCTGCCGCCGATCTCCGATTTCAGCCGGGTATCGAAGGCCTACGCGATCAGCGACGCCGAGAGCTTCCACACCGCGCGCGAGCTGCTGGCGCGCGAGGGGATCCTTGGCGGCTCTTCCACCGGTACGCTGCTGGCCGCGGCATTGAGGTACTGCCGCGAGCAGACCGAACCCAAGCGCGTGCTGGTGCCGGTGTGCGATACCGGCAACAAGTACCTGTCCAAGATGTACAACGACTACTGGATGGCCGACAACGGCTTCCTGGCGCGGCCGCAGCATGGGGACCTGCGCGACCTGATCCTGCGCCCGTACAGCCAGCGCGATACCGTGATCGTCGGCCCCAACGACCTGCTCACCACCGCCTACCAGCGCATGAAGCTGTACGACGTGTCGCAGCTGCCGGTCATGGAAGGCGACGACCTGGTCGGCATCGTCGATGAAAGCGACGTCCTGCTGCACGTCTACGGCGACGAGGCCCGCTTCCGCGACCCGGTTTCCACGGCCATGGTCAGCAAGCTCGACCGGCTCGACGTCAAGTCGCCGATCGAGGCCCTGCTGCCGGTGTTCGACCGTGGCCAAGTGGCGATCATCATGGACGGGCCGCAGTTCCTGGGCCTGATCACCCGCATCGACCTGCTCAACTACCTGCGCCGCCGCGTGCAGTGATGCTTGTCCGGCATTGGCCGCGCGGGCCGACGGCCGGGCCAGGCTCCCGACATCCATCGCACGTGGGTCGAGGCCACGCGCCCGACTCCACGGCCGCAGGCCGCGGCCATGCCCCCGGATGCCACGACAATCGTGATCGGGGGCGCACACCAGGTGCCACCGCAGCCGTAGGCTGTGCCACGACGCCTGCGCGGGCCCATCGCCGTGTCCGGCCCCGGGCAGGCACGATGGCCTGCGTCGCCGCGTGCCGTCAGCGTGCGGGTACGCCGGGCGACGCGTCGTAAGGATGTCCAGGCCCGGTGTTGCCTCATGTCGTTCAGTTGCAGGGAGGGGTAGGAGCGGGGGTTCAGTGTCAACGTTGCTAGAATCCCCGGTCGTACCAGACGGAAGCATCCATGTCGGACCCAAGCAATCGCAGCCAGGACGGCGAGCGCGCGCTCGCGCTTGCGACCCTGGCGATCCACGGCGGCCAGTCGCCTGATCCGAGCACCGGGGCGGTGATGCCCCCGATCTACGCCACCTCGACCTATGCCCAGTCCAGCCCGGGCGAGCACCAGGGATTCGAGTACTCGCGCACCCAGAACCCGACCCGCTTCGCCTACGAGCGCTGCGTGGCGACACTGGAAGGCGGCAGCCGCGGCTTCGCCTTCGCCTCGGGCATGGCCGCCACCTCCACGGTGGTCGAACTGCTCGACAGCGGCGACCACGTCATCGCCATGGACGACCTGTACGGCGGCAGCTTCCGCCTGTTCGAGCGCGTGCGCCGGCGCAGCGCGGGACTGGATTTCAGCTTTGTCGACCTCACCGATCCCGCCGCCTTCGAGGCCGCGATCCGGCCTGCGACGAAGATGGTGTGGATCGAGACGCCCACCAACCCGATGCTCAAGATCGTGGATATCGCCGCGATCGCCGCCATCGCCCACCGCCACGGCCTGCTGGTCGTGGTGGACAACACCTTCGCCTCGCCGATGCTGCAGCGCCCGCTGCAGCTGGGCGCGGACATCGTCGTGCACTCGGCCACCAAGTACCTCAACGGCCACTCGGACATGGTCGGCGGCATCGCCGTGGTCGGTGACGATGCGGAGCTGGCCGACCGGCTGGCGTTCCTGCAGAACTCGGTCGGCGCCATCCAGGGCCCGTTCGACAGCTTCCTCGCCCTGCGTGGCCTGAAGACCTTGCCGCTGCGTATGCGCGCTCATTGCGAGAACGCGATGGCGCTGGCGCAGTGGCTGGAACAGCACCCGGCAGTGGAGAAGGTGATCTACCCGGGGCTGGCCTCGCACCCGCAGCATGAACTTGCCAAGCGGCAGATGCAGGGCTTCGGTGGCATCGTCTCCATCGTCCTCAAGGGCGGCTTCGAGGCCGCCAAGCGCTTCTGCGAGCGCACCGAGCTGTTCACGCTGGCCGAGTCGCTCGGCGGCGTGGAAAGCCTGGTCAATCACCCGGCGGTGATGACGCATGCATCAGTGCCCATAGAGCGGCGCGAGAAGCTGGGCATCTCGGATGCTTTAGTGCGGTTGAGCGTGGGAGTGGAAGACACGGGTGATCTGAAGGCGGACCTTGCCGTGGCGTTGTCCCACTTGGCCACGCAGGACGACCCGATCGTGGCCGAGCCTGCGGGTCGCCGTTGATGCTTGACCTGCTACGTTATCCACGCGCCGTGGCACGGCGGCTGGACCAGGCCCGGGCGCGGCGCGAGCTGTCGTTTCGAAAATTGCCGCCCGCCGGACATTCGCCTCTTCCATGGCGCGTTCCCTGCCCCCGGAATCCTGACGGGGCGCCGGTCGTGGCCGTGCACGGCTTCTTCCGCAAACAGTTCGGTCTGGGCCAGAGTGCGCGGCTTTATGCCGCGGCCTTGGCACGTGCGGGATATCGTGTCCATGCTGTCGACGCCGGCATCCCGACCTCGCACCAGGATGCAGCAGCAGATCTGGGTGATATCGAAGGTGATCGGCCATTAGTGGACCTCGTGGTCGTGAACCCGGATCACTTGGACGAATTGCCGCTGGCAGGCGGTACATACCGGATCGGGTTGTGGTTCTGGGAACTGGATGTGATGCCTCCAGCATGGCGCTGGGCGGTGGATCGGGTGGACGAGATATGGGTCGCATCGACGTTCGTGGCCGATGTCGTCCGGCAGGCAACCCGCAAGCCGGTTGTGGTGGTGCCTCATCCGGTCGGGACCGGGGGCATTCGCCACCTTGACGATCGTTCTGCCTTCGACCTGGATCCGCGGGCTTTCACTTTCCTGTTCACGTTCGACGTGAGTTCCGGGGTTGCCCGCAAGAATCCTGCCGCAGTGATCCAGGCGTTTCAGCAGGCTTTCCCGAGGGGGCGCGATGATGTCCAGCTGCTTGTCAAGAGCAGCAACGGCGCTCCGGATCGCGGGCAGCTCGCACCACTGTTCGTGCAGCGCGATGGCGACGCCCGGGTGATTCTGCGTGACCAGGTGCTCGACGCGCCCCGTTTCGAGGCCCTACAGTGGCGCGCCGACGCCTACGTGTCCCTGCACCGGGCAGAAGGCTTTGGTCTCGGAATGGCCGAAATGATGGCACGGGGGAAGCCCGTGGTGGCCACGGCATGGTCGGGCAATCTCGATTACATGGATGGATCGAGCGCGTGCCTGGTTGGCTGTACCCGGGTGCCGGTGCAGCCGGGCCAGTACCCGCATGCCCAGGGCGCTACCTGGGCCGAACCGGATATCGACCAGGCGGCCTCGTGGATGAGGCGCCTGGTCGATGATCCCGAATTTGCACGCTGCATCGGAGAAGGGGGGCGCCAGGCGGTTCAGGCCCGGCTCGGCGATGCAGCAGTCGCCGCGGTCGTGCACGAGCGTCTGTGGCGGCTCAGCGTCCCGGCATCCGCCGGCCCCCTCCACGGCAACGACGGCTCCTGCTCATGCTGACCGCAATCTGGACCTACCGATTCTTCATTCTGTCCTCCATCAGGAACGAGCTGCGGCTGCGCTTTGTTCGCAGCAAGCTGGGCGGCCTGTGGATGATCATCCACCCGCTGGCGCAGGTGTTGATCTTTTCGTTGATCCTTTCGGAGATTCTGTCTGCCAAGCTTCCGGGTATCGACAACAAGTATGCGTATGCCCTCTACCTGATGTCCGGAACGATTGCCTGGAACCTGTTCAACGATGTGATCACCCGCTTCGTCACCTTGTTCGTGGATAACGCCGGGTTGATGAAGAAGATGGCCTTCCCGAGGATCTGCTTGCCGGTCATTTCGGCCGGCTATGTGCTGGTGAACAACCTACTCCTGATCGCTGCCGTATTCTTGGTGTTCGCATTGCTGGGACATATGCCGGGCATACAGGTCCTGTGGCTGCCGTTGCTGGTGGCAGTCAATCTTCTGTTTGCCTGTTCTATCGGATTGCTGCTGGCTACCTTGAATGTATTCATTCGCGATACGGGACAGGTGGTACCCGTGGTGATGCAGGCCCTGTTCTGGCTGACCCCTGTTGTCTACATGCTTTCCATTCTGCCGGAGCGGCTGCAACACTATTTCAAGCTCAATCCGCTGTACCCGCTGGTGACCGGTTACCAGAACGTGCTCGTATTCAATACACCGCCGCCGCTGTCCAGCCTGGCCGACCTGTGTGTCGTTTCGCTACTGATCATGTCATTCGCACTGTTTCTGTTCCGCAAGGCGGTGGTCGAAATGGTGGATGTACTGTGAGCGCGGCCATCGAAGTCAGGCATCTCGGGAAGGCTTACCGGAACTGGGGTGGGGAGTGGCGCCGGTTCTGTTCCTGGATGGGGTTGCCGATTCACCCGCGGGAAGAGCATTGGGTGCTCCGCGATGTATCGTTCTCGGTGGAGCGCGGGCAAGCTTTGGCCATCATCGGCCAGAACGGATCGGGCAAGAGCACCTTGCTCAAGGTGATCACGGGAACCACGATGCCGACTGAGGGCCAGGCTGTCCACCATGGCCGGATCGCGGCGATCCTGGAGCTCGGCATGGGTTTCAACCAGGAGATGACCGGGCGCCAGAACGCGATGCACGCCGGTGGCCTGATGGGCCATGGCGAGGAGCAGATGCAACAGGTGATGCCAGAGATCGAGGCCTTCGCCGAGATCGGCGACTATTTCGACCAGCCGGTACGCACGTATTCCAGTGGCATGCAGATGCGCGTGGCCTTCGCCGTGGCCACCGCGATTCGCCCGGACATCCTCATCGTCGACGAGGCTCTCAGCGTGGGCGACAGCTATTTCCAGCACAAGAGCTTCAGCAGGATGCGACGATTCCGCGAAGAGGGAACCACGCTGTTGTTCGTCAGTCACAGCATGGACGACGTGCGCACGCTTTGCGACCGAGCTGTCCTCCTGTCGGCCGGTTCGGTTATCAAGGACGGCGCTCCGGACGAGGTGGCCGATTACTACAACGCGCTGATGGCTGCCAAGGAAAACTCGAGTCTCACCGTGGAGCAGCGCCGCGAGAAGGACGGTTGGCTGTTCACGCGCAGTGGGACGGGCGAAGCGAGGGTGACCGGGTTGTCCCTGCGCGATGCGACTAGCGGCGAGGAGATCCGGCTTGCCCGGGTGGGTCAGGCGCTGGAGCTCGTCGCCGAAGTCCAGGTGGAAAGCGATGTTCCGGAATTGGTGTTGGGCTTCATGCTGCGAGACCGGCTGGGTCACATCGTGTGGGGTTCTAACACCTGGCACACACGACAGACGCTGAAGGGAGTGGCGGCCAGTTCACATGTCCGGTTCGTGCTGGCCTTCGATTGCACCTTGGGGCCGGGATCGTATTCGTTTTCGCCAGCACTGGTGAGTTCGGACACGCATCTCGAGCACAACTATGAGTGGACCGACAATGCGCTGGTCTTCGACGTGGTCAATGCCGACAAGGATTTCTTCATCGGCAGCAGCTTCATGCATGCGGAGTTCCGCATTGATGCTGCCGGCAATGGCTGAGGTGGCCAAGATGTTCATTTCATACGCCCAGAACTTCGAAGATGTGATCCTCTGGCGCGCTCTTGGCTCCATCCAAGACGGGCATTACATCGATGTGGGAGCGCAGCACCCCGTAGTGGATTCGGTCAGCCGGGCCTTCTACGAGCGTGGTTGGCGCGGGGTGCACGTGGAACCGACGCAGCAGTATGCGACGCTGATCGGCCAGGATCGGCCGGACGAACTGCTGGTCAACGCCGCGCTTGGCCGGGAAGATGGTCTGCTGAGCTTCTATGAATTTCCCGATACCGGCCTGTCCACCTTGGATGAGGATATTGCGGAGCGGCACAAATCAGAAGGGTTTGCCGCGGTTGAACGGCTCGTGCCGGTCATCACACTGGATGCACTTTTCGGTCAGCTGGCCTTCGACCAGGTGCACTGGATGAAGATCGACGTGGAAGGCGCCGAATGTGACGTTCTGGAGGGTTGGTACGATTCCCCGGTGCGGCCCTGGGTGGTCGTGGTCGAGAGCACGCTGCCGCTGAGCCAGGAAAAATCCCATGACCAATGGGAACCTCTGTTGCTGGCGAAGGGATACAGGTTCTGCTATTTCGACGGTCTCAACCGGTATTACGTTTCCGATGCTCATCCGGAGCTGGCGGACCATATCGACTGTCCGCCGAATGTGTTCGATGGCTTCAGTTTCAGCCGTCGCGCGAATCAGGTATTCGTGGAGGATCTGCGGCAGGCGCTGGGCGAGACAGCGGGTGAGCTGGATGCATTGACCCTGGCGATCGAAGATTTGTGCGCACGAACCGGGGGGACGGCGACCGCCGGAGATGGGAAGGAGTCGTCGTCGGTTCGCGCATTGCGGCAGATCGAGATGCTTGCGGTCTGGTGTGGCGCGATGCGCGAACAGCGGGATGGTTTGGCCCATGATGTCGATCGCCTGTCCGGCAGGCTTGAGGAGGCCGAGCGTATGCTGCAACTGGCCGAAGGGCGCGTGATGGCGGCCCGTGAGACGGGGCGTGAGGCCGGGCGCATGGTTGCCGGGCTTCAGGGGAGGCTCGCACAGGCCCATGCGGAACTGGCGCAATCCCGTTCGCAGGTCGAGCGCGTCGAGTCGTTGGAAAGAATGCTTGAGGGACAGTCCGGAACCGCACGCGAGGCCCGCGAACAGATCGAGGCGCTGCAGCAGGCGCTGGCGGCAAACGACCAGGTCCGCTTGCAGCAGGCGGAACGCATCGCCAAGCAGGAGTCCGCCTTGCAGGGCAGCCGACTCGATCTTTCCCGCGCTGGCGATCAGATTCAATCGCTTGAGGCCTATTGCAACCACCTCCAGCGCGAACGCGATGCCTTGCACGCGAGCACGTCCTGGCGCATCACGGCGCCGGTGCGCTGGATCAAGCGCTTTGCCCTCGGACTGATCGGACGCAAACCCGGGGTAGCCATGCCAAAATTGGGCTTGAGACATTCCCTGAAAGCGGACGTCGGCGTGGCGCAGGTGCATCGCGACGTCGCGGTGGAGGCATCCGACGACGAGTTCGAGGACCTGTGTTTGGGCGGGCTGAAGGTCCGGTTCGCGCGTGGACCGCTGCGGGACAATCGTGGTATCGGTCGCGTCAGCCGCGAACAGCTCGACGCCTTGCGCAGGCTCGAGGCATCGTCCACGCCGGGGAGGCAGGATGGACGGATCGTGTACTTCTACTCGTCCATCCACTGGTGCCCGGAGGTCCTTCCCCACCCCAGCGTGGTCATGGTCCATGACGTCATTCCCCTGCTCTTCCAGCAAGAATTCCCCGAGGAGATCGTGCAGGAGTGGTCGGGCCGCTATGCGCGCATCGCGCGACAGGCAGACAGGATCGTGACGATCAGCTATTCCAGCGCGAAGGATATAACCCGCCTGCTGGGCATCGATGGCCATGTCGACGTGGTCTACAACGGCGTCACGCGGTTGCCGGTAGCGCAAGTGCCTGGTGCGCCGGGAATTCCTGCGGAGCCGTATTTTGCGTATCTGGGCTCGTTCGATCAGCACAAGAACCTGCAAGTCGTGCTGAGGGCATTGGCAGATCCGCGTTGTTCCCACCTGACGCTGGTGCTAATCGGCGATAACGGTGCGTGCCTGCCCTTGGCCGAAGAACTGGGGATTGTGGACCGGCTGGTGTTTGCCGGGCGTCTTCCCGACGACCAGGCGGGACTGCTGGTCGCTGGCGCACTTGCGATGGTATTTCCCAGCCTGTACGAAGGATTCGGCTTGCCTCCGTTGGAGGCAGCACTGTTGGGAACACCCAGTATTTGCAGCCGCAGGCCGGCCATGACCGAAACATTGGAGGGGTGTGCACTGTTCGCCGACCCGCATGATGCGGAGCAGTGGGTGGAGGCGATGCTGGAAATCGCTGGAGCCACCGAACTGCGAGAACAGCTTGCTGCACGCGCGCGTGAGCGGGTCGAGGGCTTCGCATGGCGGGATGCGGCGGCAGGACTGCTGACGATCCTGGAAAGGACAGCCAAGGGAGGCGCACGGTGAACCTGGCGTGCGACAGGCGGATCGCCTGCTGGGGCTGGTTCGCGCTGGCGCTCGCTTGTGGCGCGATGGCCGGCGTCTTCCAGTCCAACTTCATATGGAACCACTTCTATTCGCGAGGCCCCTACCTGCTGGATGCGAGTTGGTTGGCCTCAATTGCCTATCATGCCGGACTGGTCCCCGCCAATCCGGACGCCATCCAGGTCTCGCATAGCTTCTTCGATATCCATGTTTCTCCCCTGATCAGCCTGCTTTCGATGTTGAGCGTGGCGACGGACATGGGGACGGTGCGCTGGTACCAGCTTACTCAGGGGGCGATGTATGCCGCCATGGTCCTGGCACCGTGCGGGTTCGGCGTTTACTGGTTGCGCCGCACGGCCACCCGGCGCCAGATGGCCAGCTCGATGGGGCTCTGCCTGGCGATGCTGCTGGCCACGACATTCAGTGGCCAAGTCCTGATGTGCTGGGCATATCCGCACTTCGAGATCATGATCCCCGTCCTGGTGAACCTGGCGTTGATCGCCTGGGCGAGTGGCCACCGGGCTAGTGCCCTAGTCTGCGTCGCGGCGGCGGCCGGCGTGCGCGAGGATGGCGGCTTGCAGGCAGCCTTGGGCTTCCTTTCGGTGGCGTCCTGGCTTTGGCTGCGCGCTTGGCGAGCCGGTGATACCGGTCCGACGCGGTCCGATGTCAGGATGGCGTTGCGGCTGGCAGCTCTTGGGCTCGTGCTGGGCGTGGCGGCGATCGTTGTGCAGAACCTGCTTTTCGATGCACAGGGACTTCTGCGGACGCAGTACATAGGCAATCCCGCTTTCTCCCATCTGACCCCGGGGACATTGCTGCGGCGGGCGTTCTACTTCTTCCAGAACTGCAGGTTCATCTGGTATCCGTTGGTGTTGTCGATGGCGTTGGCGTTGGTGGTCCGCTCAAGCATTCCACTTGTGGGGTGGGTGGCCTATGCGCCCTGGCTGCTATTCAATCTGCTGGCAGCGGCCGACTCCAAGGCCGAGCTGTCGGTATACATCGGCTTCCCGTTCATCATCGCTATGTTCGTGCCGTTTGCGCTGGTCGTTTGGCGCGACCGCCTTGGCCAGGACTCGATGGAGCGTCAGCGAGGCCTGGTCGCTGGGCTCGTACTGTGCACGCTGGCCTCCACGCTGGGAATGGTCATCGATAAGCCCATGACCGTGGCGACGATCGTCCACGATAGCCTTCGTCGTGATCCCGGTATAAGCGACATGGCTACCGAAGTCGGCTTATCTCGTTTTCTGGAGAAGGTTCCCGCGGGTGGCTTCCAGATGGACCGGACCGTAGCGGGCCTGCTGCTGGATCGGAACCCGTCAAGGGATACCCTGGTATCGGCAGAGCGTCCTCCTGATGGCTCCAAGCCAGTGCTCTTCGCCGGCAGCGGCTTGGCCCAAGCCGAGATGACTTCCGCGGTCGCGCGACTGGAGGACGGCCGGCACGTCTGGCTCGTCCCTGGCACATTCCTGCGTGCGTGGATGCCGGCTGGTGCAGCGCTTCCGGCTCCCTGGAGGCAAGCACTGCTGCTGGGCCCGGCTTTGTCCATCGCCGATCCGGGCGTCGTCCGTGAGGACGCCGACGGGAGCCTGTTCCGGATCGGACCTAATGCGCCGCGGGGATTCGCTATCTGGGGGCCCTATCTTGAACTGGAACGTGGCATCTACCAGGTGCGATGGCGCGTGGATGGACTGGAAAAGGCCGCAACCCCCAACGCCGGCGTACTGGATGTCGCGGTGGGAGAGAAGGTCATCGTCGAGCAGCCGGTAACCCGGAATGGTCCCCTGGTCCTGCGCTTCACCATCAATCCGGATCAAGAGATACAGCCGGTGGAATTCCGCTACTGGCACGAATCGGGCAGCCGGCTCGACCTCAGGCTGGAAGCACTGGACCGTCTCGATGGGATCACCGCCATCGATGACGGTGGAGTGCCGGTCAGCCCGGTCCCCGCGTCGAAACCGCCGGAGTCGTGAAGACGAAGCGCTTGTCGAGGTGGTACTTGGTCAGATAGCCGACAGCCAAGCCCAGGACGGCCCCGACATAGCGCATCGCTTCGCTTCCGAACAGGTGGTTGAATGCCAGTTCGGTACCCCAGAATATCAAGGTGGTCGCGCCGCCCATGACGGCATAGAGGGCGAACAGCGATACGTCATGCGAACGGCTACGCGTGACGAAGCGGAAGATCCAGCGCTTGTCCAGAACGTACTTTGCGACCAGGCCGGTGGCAGTGCCGGCCGCCATCGCGACATACACCGCAAAGGTGGCACCGCCCAACAGGCGCAGTGCTGTCCACTGAGTCCCGATATTCACCAAGGTCGCGAACACGGCGAATGCGGCGTAGAGCCCGGCAAGGGTCAGCCGTTTCACAACTTGAGCCTACGAAAGATGGACTCGGGGATGTGCTTGATCACTTGCATGATGCCCCACCAGAACCAAGGCAGGTAGATGACGGCCCTGCGCTTTTCCACTCCTTGGATAATGCCCCGCGCCACCGTCTCGGGCCGTGCCCACAGCGGCCCCTTACGGAAGGCGGCAGTCATCGGGGTATCGACGAAGCCCGGCTTGATGGTCAGTACATTGATGCCGGCCGGTCGCAACTGCTGGCCGAGACCGCTCAGGTAGGTGCTGACCGCGGCCTTGGCGCTTCCATAGAGGTAGTTGCTGGCACGGCCGCGGTCACCGGCCACCGATGAGATCACGGCCAGTGAGGCACCGCGTTCCAGTTTCTCCGCCAGCAGCGCGCACAAAGCAATGGTGGACGTTCCATTGGTCATGAATTCGCGCAGGGAGAGGTCTACCGAGGTATTGCAGGCGGCCTGATCGGGCAGGGTGCCATGCGCGATCAGTACGACGTCGATCCCACCAAGTGCCTGCACCGCAGCCTCGTACATGCCTGCATGGGCGGCGGTATCGTTGACGTCCATGACCCAGGCGTGGACGGCATGTGCCCCGCGTGTGGCCAGGTCATCGGCAATGACTTGCACGCGTTCTGGATTGCGGCCAACCAGCATCAGGGCAGCCGCGCGCCGGGCGTAGCCACGCGCCACCGCTTCAGCGATTGCGGACGTTGCGCCGATGATCAGGATACGTTGCATGGGTGCTCCGTGAGCCGGCGCCAGAGGCCGGATGAAAAAGCGGGATCTACGTATTGGCAGAATTCCTGAAGGCGAGGATAGCCGCCACGGAATACAGCAGGGGACATGCGTGCATCCTTGGCCGGATAGATCGCCCCGCCGGCTTCGGCGACGATGGCATCGAGCCGATCGAGCAGGCGGAATACATCCGGTCCGCCGTTGGGAAAATCCAGTGCCAGCGTGGTGCCCGGACGCGGGAACGACAACATCCCGATCGAGGCAATGGTGCCGAACTCCTTGAGCACGGCAAGGAACGACCCTTGTCCGCTGTGGGCGATCTCCCTTAGCAGGGCGGCAACGCCCTCACGCGCGGTTGCTGGCGGGAGCACGCACTGGTGCTGCATGAAACCGCGCGGGCCGTACATGCGGTTCCAGTGGCCAATGCCATCCAGCGGGTAAAAGTACGACTGGTAGTGAGAAATGGCGCGCTTGCATCGCCGGGGCTGGCGCCAGTAGTACAGCGTGTTGAAGGCGCGCAGGCTGAGCGGATTGACCAGCGAGAATGGTGGAGTGAACGGCATCACCCGGTGCGAGTCGCGTACCCGGGGACATTCTTCGGCGATGGAGGCAGCATGGTCGCTGCGCAGGAAATGGCCACGGCCGAGTCGCTTGCCGCTGGCTAGGCAGTCGATCCAGGCCACGGTGTATTCGCAGGTACGCGCCGACTCGGCGGACAACGTGAAGAAATCGTCGAGATTGCCGAAGCGGATGGATTCGCTTTCCAGCCAGGGGCCGGGCACGCGTCGCAATTGGATTTCGGCCCAGGTGATCAGCCCGGTCAGGCCAAGCCCGCCGATAGTGGCTGCAAACAATCGGTCATCGTCGGCCTGCGGCGAAAGCTCCAGACGCGTGCCATCGCTGCGCAACAGTTCCATCCGGCGGACGTGATGGCCGAAGTTGCCCATCGAGTGATGGTTCTTGCCGTGCACGTCGTTGGCGATGGCACCGCCGACGGTGGCAAAACGCGTGCCCGGCGTGACCGGCAGGAACCAGCCTTGGGGCAGCACCAAGTCGATGACTTCTGACAGGGTCACTCCGCATTCGCAGCGCAACAGGCCGCTGCCGGGATCGAAGGCGATGAAGCGGTCCATTGGCCGTGCGTGCAGCAGGGTGCCGCCAGGGTTGAGGCAACTGTCGCCGTAGCTGCGGCCGTTACCGCGCACGAGCATGCTGCCGGAATCGGGGCGCGACAGCGCAGCATTGCGATCGTGCAGCCAGAGGTGGCGCTGGTCGCCCCCTCGGGGGAAGCGGCCCCAGGATTCGTCTTCTGCCCGGCTCACAGCGCGACCAGGGCGACGAACACGAACAGCAGGCCGATGATCTGGCTGCCGTGATCCGTGGCGGCGAACACCACCGGGTCGTCGTGCATGCGCCCACGGTGGGCGATGATCCAGGCACGGCTGACCCAGTACAGCAGTAGCGGGCACAGCAGCCATAATACCTGCGGCCGCGAGTAGAGCCTGAGGCTTTCCGGGCTGTTGATGTACAGGGCCAGCACCATCACCGAAATGTAGCCGGAGGCGGCACCGAGCGACTGCAGCAGTGGTAGGTCGGCGGTGCCGTAGCCACGGCCGGCAGCCTTCTCCTTGCCGCTGTTGCGCGCCGAATCGAGTTCGGTATAGCGCTTGAGGAGAGCCAGGCTGAGGAAGATGAACATCGAGAATGCCAATAGCCAGAACGACAGCGGCTGGTTGATGGCCACGGCACCGGCGACGATGCGGACGGTATAAAGCGCGGCCAGCATCACCACGTCGACCATGACGATGCGCTTGAGCTTGAAGGAATAGCCCAGTGTCATCGCGCAATACGCCAGCAGGGCCAATGCGAATCCCGGGCCGATGGCAAGTGCGATCACGAAGCCGGCCATCACTAGCAGTGGCAACGCCAGCAAGCCATGCCTGATCGGCAGGGTGCCAGCGGCGAACGGGCGTCTGCGCTTGCGCGGGTGCAGGCGATCCGGGGTGAGATCGAGCAGGTCGTTGAGCAGGTAGGTACCCGATGCGCACAGGCCGAACGCCACGAAGGAACCGGTGGCGAGCAAAATCGCGGTGGGGTCGAGAAAGCGGTGTGCGGCCAGCAGCGGGACAAGCACCAGAAGGTTCTTCAGCCACTGGTGCAGGCGCAGCGCCTTAGCCCAGACACGCAGGCCGGGACGGGATCGAGGCAGGTGCGCCCTCACTTGGCTGCCCGTCCTGGCGGCATCGCGGGCAAGACTTTCAGCAGCATCGACCACGATGGCCCCGTTGGCATGTGCCCATACCTTCAGGTCCACGGGGGCATTGCCGGCATAATCGAATCCACGTTCGCCGTAGCGTTGCACGAGCGCCGCGGCCTTCGCGCTGCCACCCAGGTTCGTATGCCCGTCGCTGGCGATGACTTCATCGAACAGTCCCAGGTACCGGGCGATGGGCTCGGCGAGCAGCAGGTCAGAGGCGGTACACAGGACGCGTGGCCGCTGCGCCGTGGTGCGCAGTAAATCGACGATGCGCTCGTCGTAGGGCAGGCTCGCGGGTGCAATCGCCACCCTGCGCGCGATTTCACGCTTGAACCCTGCCTTGCCCTTCAGCAGCCAGAACGGGAGAAGAAACGCGTACAGCAGGTTGCATGAGAGAAGTGCGAGAACGGACTCGTGAAGCAGATCCGTTCGCAGCAATGTCCCATCCAGGTCGATGCAGAGTGCGTGGCCGGGGGTGAAGTCGGGCGAAGGCATGGTGGTGGAGACTATTTCCGTAGTGGTGCGCTCAGGTCCCGGTAACCAAGCGGCTTCGTGGAGCAGATGTAAGCGTCCTTTTGCGCACTGGCGACCGGATGCTCGAGTGTCGGCAGGACCCGATTGGGCCGTCCCCGTACGCGACCTGATAGCGTCATTGGGACATGATCCTTCCCTTAGACTGGACCATAGACCCGCTCGGCACAATTATGCAGCATCGACAATATGAACGACATGGGATGACGAGAGTGACAACCTGGCTCGTGACCGGCGGAGCCGGTTTCATCGGCGGTAATTTCGTGCTGGAGGCGGTCGCCCGGGGCATCCGCGTGATAAATCTGGATGTACTGACCTATGCCGGCAACCTGGATACGCTGGCTTCGCTTGAAGGCAATCCGGACCATGTGTTCGTGCACGGCGATATCGGCGATCGCGCGCTTGTCTCGCGCCTGCTTGCCGAGCATCGGCCCGACGCCGTGGTCAACTTCGCTGCCGAGAGCCATGTGGATCGCTCCATCGATGGGCCGGGTGCGTTCATCCAGACCAACGTGGTCGGTACGCTGGGCCTGCTGGAGGCCGTACGCGATTACTGGAAGGGCCTGCAGGGCGAGGCGAAGGACGCCTTCCGCTTCCTGCACGTATCCACCGACGAGGTCTACGGCACGCTGGGCGAGACCGGCAAGTTCACCGAGACCACGCCGTATGCCCCCAACTCGCCGTATTCGGCTTCCAAGGCCGCCTCCGACCACCTGGTGCGGGCGTTCCACCATACCTACGGCCTGCCCACGCTGACCACCAACTGCTCCAACAACTACGGCCCCTATCACTTCCCCGAGAAGCTCATCCCGCTGGTGATCGCCAAGGCGCTGACTGGCGAGCCCCTGCCGGTCTACGGCGACGGCAAGCAGGTGCGCGACTGGCTGTACGTGGCCGATCACTGCGAGGCGATCCGTACCGTGCTGGCCAAGGGCGCCGTGGGCGAGACCTACAATGTCGGCGGCAATTCGGAGCGGCAGAACATCGAGGTGGTACGCGCCATCTGCGATCTGCTCGACCAGCGTCGCCCACGCGCTGATGGCAAGCCGCGTTCGAGCCAGATCACCTTCGTCGCCGACCGGCCCGGCCATGATCGCCGCTATGCCATCGATGCCTCCAAGCTCAAGAACGAACTGGGCTGGGAGCCGAAGCACACATTCGAACAGGGCATCGCCGCCACGGTGGACTGGTACCTGAACAACCAGGACTGGGTGAACCGGGTGCTGGATGGCAGCTATCGGCTCGAGCGCATCGGCACCGCGGCGTGAGGCGTACTCCTGCGGAAGTGCGAGGCTTCTTCAGCAGTCGAACGGTTGACCCTCCAGTGTCTTCCGTCAAGGCCGTCGCACAATTCTCGGGAAGCGACGTCTCTGGATCCCCGCTATCGCGGGAATGACGAGAGAGTGCGAATCTTCCCGCATGCTTCAAGGACATACCCGATGACACGACGCAAGGGCATCATCCTGGCCGGCGGTTCCGGCACCCGGCTGTATCCGATCACCCGTGGCGTCAGCAAGCAGCTGCTGCCGGTGTACGACAAGCCGATGATCTACTACCCGCTCAGCGTGCTGATGCTGGCGGGCATCCGCGAGGTGCTGGTCATCAATACGCCTCACGAACAGGCGCTGTTCCAGCACCTGCTGGGCGATGGCAGCCAGTGGGGCATGCGGATCGAGTACGCCGTCCAGCCTTCTCCGGATGGCTTGGCGCAGGCCTACCTGATCGGCCGCGGCTTCCTCGCCGGCCAGCCCAGCTGCCTGGTGCTGGGCGACAACATCTTCCATGGCGTGGGCCTGACCCAGACCCTCAAGCGTGCCGATGCGCGCACCGACGGCGCCACCGTGTTCGGCTACTGGGTCAACGACCCGGAACGCTATGGCGTGGCCGAGTTCGATGCCGGCGGCAAGGTGGTCGGCATCGAGGAAAAGCCGGTGCAGCCGCGCTCGAACTATGCGGTGACCGGCCTGTATTTCTACGATGGGCGGGCCGCGGACTACGCCGCCGGGCTGAAGCCTTCGCCGCGCGGCGAGCTGGAGATCACCGACCTCAACCGCTGTTACCTGGAGGCAGGCGAGCTGTACCTGGAAACGCTCGGTCGTGGCTATGCCTGGCTGGACACGGGCACGCACGAATCGCTGCTGGACGCGTCCAACTTCATCGGCGCCATCCAGCAGCGCCAGGGCCTGCAGGTGTGCTGCCCGGAGGAGATCGCCTTTGTCAACGGCTGGGTCGATGCCGAACAGCTGCAGCGGCTGGCGGCACCCCTGGCCAAGAACGGATATGGCCGCTACCTGATGCAGCTGGCCCAACGAGGAGTGGTGCACTGATGAAGATCGTCCAGACCGAGCTGCCCGGGTGCGTGGTGGTCGAACCGGCCGTGTTCGGTGACGAGCGCGGGTTCTTCTACGAGACCTGGAACGCGCAGCGCTATGGTGAGCTCGGGCTGCCGGATCGGTTCGTGCAGAGCAATGTCTCGTCCTCCTCCAGGGGCGTGCTGCGTGGGCTGCACTACCAGTGGCCGCGGCCGCAGGGCAAGCTGGTGACCGTGCTGGAAGGGGAAGTGTTCGACGTGGCCGTTGACATCCGCCGCGGTTCGCCGACCTTCGGCAGGTGGACCGGGGTAATTCTCAGTGCCGCGAACAAGCGCCAGTTCTGGATCCCGGAAGGATTCGCCCACGGTTTTGCCGTGCTGTCCGAGCGGGCATTGTTCAGCTACCTGTGCACCGAGGTCTACGTGAAGGAGGCCGATGCCGGCATCCGCTGGAACGATGCCAGCGTCGGCGTCGACTGGCCCATCGGCGATCCGGTGCTGTCGGCGAAGGACGCGGTCTCGCCGTTCCTGGAGGACGTGCCCGAGGACCGCCTGCCGGTCTACACGCCATGAGCGTGCTGGTCCTCGGTGGCAATGGCCAGGTCGGCCGGGAATTGCGGCGCGCGCTGGCGCCACTGGGCGAGGTGACAAGCACGACCCGCTCGGGACAGCTGCCCGAGGGCACGCGTTGCGAGGTGGCCGACTTCGCCGATCCGGCATCGCTGCCGGCCCTGCTCGACCGCCTGCAGCCGAAGACCGTGGTCAATGCCGCCGCCTGGACGGCGGTGGACAAGGCCGAATCCGAGCCCGAGGCCGCCTTCGCCGCCAATGCCGAGGCCCCTGCCGTCATCGCGCAGTGGTGTGCCGGCCACGACGTGCCGCTGGTGCACTACTCCACGGACTACGTATTCGACGGCCAGGGCACGCATCCGTATCGCGAGGACGATGCGACCGCGCCGCTGAGCGTGTACGGGGCCAGCAAGCTGGCGGGCGAGCAGGCGATCCGCGCCGCCGGTGGCCGCCACCTGATCTTCCGCACCGCGTGGGTGTATGCCAGCCATGGCAGCAACTTCCTGCGCACCATGCTGCGCCTGGGCGCCGAGCGCGAGGAGTTGAAGGTGGTGGCCGACCAGGTCGGCACGCCGACGCCGGCGGCATTGATCGCCGACGTCACCGCCCGGGCGCTGGCGCATCCGCGTGGCCTTTCCGGGACCTGGCACCTGACCGCGCTGGGGCAGACTACCTGGCATGGCTTCGCCGAGGCGATCTTCGCCGAGGCCGTGGCGCAGGGCGTACTGGCCAGGGCGCCGCCGGTGCTGCCGATCACGACCGCGCAATATCCGACGCCGGCGCGCCGGCCGGCCTGGTCCTGTCTCGATACGACCCGGTTGCGCGAGGATTTCGGCATCGCACTGCCGGACTGGCGCGATGCGCTGAGGCGGGTGATCGGCGGGATGGATCGGCGGGACTGAGTGCCGGCATCGCCGTTGCCGGCGCGGGCTGGCCGAGGCGACATCGGATCTGGCGATCCGTCGTAAACGTGCGGCTGCCTTGCCAGGGAAGGCGGGATTCGTCATTTCCCATCGGGTGCAACTGCTGCCCAGGAAACCTCCGGGCGTCGGACAGTCAATGCCCGGCGCGTGAGCTTCCCGGCGTGCCTGGACTGCCTCGGAACCCGGATAGAGGCCTGTGTGCCGAACTCCACGCCTCTGTTCCGTCATCCCGCGAACGAGGGAAAGTGCCTTTCGCAAATCGAACAGCCCCCAATCCAAGGACTTTCGTGCCGATCACGGCAACGTCCGGAGGCCCCGCTTGTGCGGGAGCGACGAATGGAGGTTTCCCCTGGACAGGGGGCGTGTTCGCAAAATGACGAGAGTGAGGTTCGGCGCGTCTCCCGATCCGCCTCCGGATCAGGTCCGGGGCGGCCTGGGCACCTTCCGAGGGTGCCCGCCCCGCAGCGGAAAAGAAAGACGAGGCTCAGGTCCGCCCGTAGGTATCCTCGAAGCGCACGATGTCGTCCTCGCCCAGATAGCTGCCGGACTGCACCTCGATCAGCTCCAGCGGCAGCTTGCCGGGATTGCGCAGGCGATGGGTCACGCCCAGCGGGATGTAGGTGCTCTGGTTCTCGGTCAGCAGCAGCACTTCGTCGCCGCGAGTGACCTCGGCGGTGCCGCTGACCACGATCCAGTGCTCGGCGCGGTGGTGGTGCATCTGCAGGCTCAGCGTGCCGCCGGGCTTGACCGTGATGCGCTTGACCTGGAAACGCTCGCCGTTGTCGATGGAATCGTAGGCGCCCCACGGTCGGTAGACCTTGCGGTGCCAGGTGGCCTGCGGCAGGCCGGCGGCCTTCACCCGGGCCACCACGTCCTTCACTTCCTGGGTGCGCTCGCCCTTGGCCACCAGCACCGCGTCGGGGGTCTCCACCACCACCACGTCGTCCAGGCCGATCATCGCGATCAGCTTGTCGCCGTAGGCATAGGTGTCGTGGCAGTCGATGGCGATTACCTGGCCGTGGTGGGCGTTGCCGGCCTCGTCCATGGGCGAGACCTCGCGCAGGGACGACCAGGAACCGACGTCGCTCCAGCCGGCATCCAGCGGCAGCACGGTAGCGTCGTGGGTCTTCTCCATCACCGCGTAGTCGATCGAATCGGACGGGCTGGCCGCGAAGGCGGCCTTGTCCAGGCGCACGAAGTCCGGGTCGCGCTTGGCCTTCTGCCAGGCCTGGCGGCAAGCCTCGAGCATGGCCGGCTGGTACTGCTCCAGTTCCTGCAGATAGCGCGAGGCCTTGAACAGGAACATGCCGCTGTTCCAGAAATACTCGCCCGATGCCACGTAGCGTTCCGCCGTGGCCGGGTCGGGCTTCTCGACGAAGCGCTCCACCGCGCGTACGCCTTCGCCGGCAGCGGCCTTGATGTAGCCGTAGCCGGTTTCCGGCTGGGTAGGCACGATGCCGAAGGTGACCAGCTTGCCCGCCTCGGCCGCGGCGGTGGCCACCACCACCGCCTGGCGGAAGGCGGCCTCGTCGCGGATCACGTGGTCCGAGGGCAATACCAGCAGCAGCGCATCACCGCCGTCGCGGGTGGCCTCCAGTGCGGCCACGGCGATGGCCGGGGCGGTGTTGCGCCCGGCCGGCTCGAGCAGGATCGCCGAGGCGTGCCCGCCTACCAGCGCCAGCTGTTCGGCGGCGACGAAGCGCTGTTCCTCGTTGGCCACCACGATCGGCCCTGTGCCGGCCAGCGGCGCGACCCGCAGCCAGGTGGCCTGCAGCATGGTCTTCTCCCCGACCAGCGGCAGGAACTGCTTGGGGTACATTTCCCGCGACAGCGGCCACAGCCGCGTGCCGGAGCCGCCGGAGAGGATGACGGGCGTGAGCTTGCTCATGATGTCCTTGTCTTATTTCTGGATGAGTTCGGAGATTTGCCGCGTCCGGGTTTCCATCAGTGCCCGGTCGCCGCGCGACTCGACGTTCAACCGCAGCAGGGGCTCGGTGTTGGAGCTGCGCAGGTTGAAGCGCCAGTCGCCGAAGTCCGCGCTCACGCCGTCGGTATGGTCGAGGGCAGGGGAAAGCGGTGCGAAGTGATCCATGACCCGCGCCACCGCGGCCTTGGCATCGGCGACCTTGAAGTTGATCTCGCCGCTGCAGGGGAAACGCGCGATGCGGTCGGCGACCATGTCGCCCAGCGAGCGGCCGCTGGTGCTGACCAGCTCGGCGATGAGCAGCCACGGGATCATCCCGGAGTCGCAGTAGGAGAAATGCTTGAAATAATGGTGCGCGCTCATCTCGCCGCCATAGACGGCATCGACTTGGCGCATCTTCTCCTTGATGAAGGCATGGCCGCTCTTGCACAGCACCGGCACGCCGCCGGCCTGCTCGACCATCTCCACGGTGTTCCACACCAGCCGCGGGTCGTGCACGATCTTGCCGCCGGGGTGCTTGGCCAGGATCGACTGCGCCAGCAGGCCCACGAGGTAATAGCCCTCGATGAAGTTGCCTTCGTGGTCGAAGAAGAAGCAGCGGTCGAAATCGCCGTCCCAGGCGATACCCAGGTCCGCGCCGTGTTCCAGCACGGCCTGCGAGGTCGCGGCCCGGTTCTCCGGCAGCAGCGGGTTGGGAATGCCGTTGGGGAAATGCCCGTCCGGCTCGGCGAACAGGCGCACGAACTCGAACGGCAGGTGCCTGGCCAGCAGGTCGACCACCGGCCCGGCCCCGCCGTTGCCCGGGTTCACGACCAGCTTGAGCGGCTTGAGCGAAGCCAGGTCCACGTACCCGAGCAGGTGCTCGATGTAGGCGGACTTGTCGTGCTGCTCGATCTCCGGAGCGGTCGGCGGCCCGATCCGCCGAGTGTCGGCCTCCACCGCATCGGAGATGGCGAACAGGCCGGTATCGGAGCTGATCGGCTTGGCCTGCTCGCGCACCAGCTTCATGCCGTTGTAGTCCATCGGGTTGTGGCTGGCCGTGACCATGGCGCCGCCGGCGGCCTTCAGGTGCGCAGTCTGGAAGTAGACCTCCTCGGTCCCGCACTGGCCGATGTCGATGACCTCCCGGCCGACGCTGCGCAGGCCGTCGGTGAGCGCGTGCTGCAGTTCCGGGCTGCTCAGGCGGATGTCGTGGCCCACGACCACGGCGCCGGGGCCGATCTGGTCGGACAGGGCCACGCCGATGCGGCGCGCCAGGTCGGCGTTGAGCTCGTCGGGCACGCGGCCGCGGATGTCGTAGGCCTTGAAGGCGGGCAAGGTCATGGCAGTCCATTGGAGAAATGTGTGCCCATTCTAGTGGTCTGCAAACCGGCTTGGCATGCGCGGGGGTGAACCAAAGTCCAAGGGCCGCATGCGCCTCCGGCGGCTAGAATCGCCCTGTCTTGTCGAACAGGGACAATCGCGATGAATCCAGCGTCTTCCACGAAACGCAGTCCGAAGCTGCAACCGGACGCCAGGCAGGCCCTGGCCGGCGTGGTCGCCGACGGCCAGGTTCTGGCGGTCGGCGGCTTCGGCCTGTGCGGCATCCCCGAGGCCCTGATCGAGGCCCTGCGCGATTCGGGCGTGAGGGACCTGACGGTGATCTCCAACAACGCCGGCGTGGACGGCTTCGGCCTGGGCCTGCTGCTGGAGACCCGGCAGATCCGCAAGATGATCTCGTCCTATGTGGGCGAGAACAAGGAATTCGAGCGCCAGTTCCTCTCCGGCGAGCTGGAGCTGGAATTCAACCCGCAGGGCACGCTGGCCGAGCGCCTGCGCGCCGGCGGTGCCGGGATCCCGGCGTTCTACACCGCCACCGGCTACGGCACGGTGGTGGCCGAGGGCAAGGAGACCCGCGAGTTCGACGGGCGCCAGTACGTGCTGGAGACCGCGCTGGTGGCCGACGTGGCGCTGGTCAAGGCGTGGAAGGCCGATGCCGCCGGGAACCTGGTGTTCCGCAAGACCGCACGCAACTTCAACCCGGCCTGCGCGATGGCCGGCAAGACCTGCATCGCCGAGGTGGAGGAACTGGTCGAGGTGGGCGACATCGATCCCGACCAGGTGCACCTGCCGGGCATCTACGTGGATCGCATCGTGGTCAACGCGCATCCGCAAAAGCGCATCGAGCAGCGTACCGTGCGTGCGCAGGAGAACTGAGATGGCCTGGACACGCGACCAGATGGCGGCCCGCGCCGCGCGCGAACTGGAAGACGGCATGTACGTCAACCTCGGCATCGGCCTGCCCACGCTGGTGGCCAACCACATCCCCGCGGGCGTGGACGTATGGCTGCAGTCGGAGAACGGCCTGCTCGGCATCGGCCCGTTCCCGGCCGAGGACGAGGTGGACGCGGACCTGATCAACGCCGGCAAGCAGACCGTCACCGCGCGGCCGGGGGCCAGCTATTTCGGCAGCCACGATTCGTTCGCGATGATCCGCGGCGGCCACATCGACCTGGCCATCCTCGGCGCGATGCAGGTGACCGACCGCGGCGACCTGGCCAACTGGATGGTGCCCGGCAAGATGGTCAAGGGCATGGGCGGCGCGATGGACCTGGTGGCCGGCGTCAAGCGCGTGGTCGTGCTGATGGAGCACGTGGCCCGCGACGGCAGCCCGAAGATCCTGCCCGAATGCACGCTGCCGCTGACCGGCGTGGGCGTGGTCGACCGCATCGTCACCGACCTGGCGGTGCTGGACGTGACCCCGGAGGGCCTGAAGCTGGTGGAGCTGGCGCCGGGCGTGGGCGAAGAGGACCTTCGTTCGCGGACGGGCGTCGAATTGGTGTAAGGCTCAGGGCGAGCGCCGGGCATAGCGATATGGCCGGCCCTCGATACCGCGCGGCGGAATGCCTTCCATGTCGCCGCTCTCGAAGCCGGCTGCGGCGGCGATCCCTCCGATGAACCGCTCGATGCCATGGGCGAGCGTGCCGTCGATCTGCCCGTGTTCCGGTTCGAATTCCTCCGGGGACAGGTGGGCGTCGAGCAAGGGGCGCAACGCCTCAAGCCGTGCCCAGAACATGCTCCCTGCCGGGAAGATGGCATCTTTGCCGGGAGGCTCGACGCCAAGCCGTACCGACAGGTAGTCCAGTACGTCTGAATTGGCGCCGACGTATTCGTGTACGGGCAGCAGATGGCCCTCCGGTGCCAATATGCCGAGATTCCTGTTCGTCGCGAAAACGCCGGTGACGGTGTCCAGGCCGTGGCCGGGGATCAAGCCGTCCAGCAGGTCGTTTGCCCATTGTTCGCCGTCGGTGCGATGCGTGGTCTTCTTGGTGTGGAGCTTCAGGACGATGTCGATTCCCTCCTCGTAAAGCCGGTCGGCCTCGTGGAGGAACGGCAGGACATCGCGGCCGCGGTTCTCGTGCAGCCTGATTTCCCACTCCAGCGCATGGCCGGCCATGATCGCGCGAACCCGATCGGCGAGATGCGGTGCCGTGGTGACCACCACGCGCAGCATGGCGCATGCCTCCAGACGCTTGGCGATGCCGGGAAGGATGTCCAGGTACCAGGCATGGACGATGGCGGCGACACGGGGCGACGAATGCACGGTTCTCGGTTGCAGTGCCTTGCGGGTCTGTTCGAGCCATGCATGTCCCAGGCGACGATCGGGTTCGAGTACGGCCCCTTCCGCCCATTCGTTCCAGGCATTGATGAAAACCATGCGCTGCCGGGGCGCGAGGTGCGCGAGTCGCCCGTGGAGCGTGGCCGAGAGCCAGTCGCCATAACCCCGCGGTGATGCATGGAGATAGATCCGGCCCTTGCCGGGGCGTCGCGGTTCGTTGTCCCAGCCGGGATTGACGCCGGGATACAACGGATAGTCGGGCAACGGCCGGCTGGCCGCCTGCAGCGCCAATGACCGCCAGTCCAGCACCTCGCCCCGGAATTCGGGATTGATCAATCGCTGGCGTGCGGCGATCGACGCGGGCGAGCTCATGTTGGGCGGGAATTCCACCGCGGCGTCGAAACCGATCTCGGCCGGGTCCGGACGCTCGAAACTCTGGACATAGGCGAGATGGATATCACCGATGCCGTTGTCGTGGCACCATTGGCGCCAGCGCGAAGCCGTTGTCGCCGGGTCCGGCATCAGCAACGGGCGATACACCAGCAATACCGGTTTGCCATCGACGCGCAGGTAGCGTTCGTCCCTCAGGTAGGGGGCGACATGGGCGATGAAGGCTTCGTCGTCCTCGGCGCCATGCTGTTGTTCGATGAGCAGGTCGTCGTCGCGTCCATCCCAGCGCCGCGCCCAGTTCTCGTTGGCCCAGCACAGGCAATAGGGAAGATCGATCGTCCGGTCGTCACGCCACCGTTCCAGTGGGCGCTCGAGCAGGGTCTTGCCCGCAAACCAGTAGAAGTAGAAACAGAAGGCCCCGATTCCATATTCGCGGGCCAGGCGCGCCTGTTCGCGCAAGGTGCCGGAGCCCTCGCCCAGGTCGTAGAAGCCCAGGTCGCCCGGCAGCCGGGGTTGGCAATGTCCTTCGAACTGGGGCAGGGCCCGGGTGACATTGCGCCATTCGGTGAATCCCTTTCCCCACCACGCGTCGTTTTCAGCGATGGCATGGAACTGGGGCAGGTAGAACGCGACCAGCGTGGCCGGCATCGGTTCCGGCAGCGGTGTACGGCGGTATGGCGTGTGGCCGACGGCTGCCGTATCGCTACGCACATAAGGGCGGCGCGGCGCGGCGCGTTCCACGGTCCGTCCCTTGGGGGGCGGGGGGACCCAGGACGCATTGCGACGCAGGAACCAGCTGCGCAGGCGATCGCGCATGCCTTCCCCCATGGGCACGCGCCGGAATGCGGCGCGCAGGACGAGGTAGAGCGCATGCGTGGGCGATGGCATCAACTCGCGCTCAGAGGTTCTGGTAATTCGGCCCCGAACCACCCTCCGGCGTCACCCAGTCGATGATCTGGTAGGGGTCCTTGATGTCGCAGGTCTTGCAGTGCACGCAGTTGGCGGCGTTGATCTGCAGGCGCTTGCCGTGTTCGGCGGCGGCATCCTCCACGATCTCGTAGACCGCCGCCGGGCAGAAGCGGGTGCAGGGATTGTCGTATTCCTCGGCGCAACGGGTCACGCAGATCGACGGATCCTGCACGTGCAGGTGCACCGGCTGGTCCTCGTCGTGCTCGGTGGCGGCGAAGTAGACGCCGGCCAGGCGGTCGCGCGGGGGCAGGGTGCGCTGCACGTAGTCGCGCCGGGGTTCCTCGTGTTCGCCGACCCTGTCCAGCGACGACCAGTCCGGCGTCACCTTCAGCGTCCACGGCGAGGCGCCCTTGGTCAGGGTCTCCCAGGCGGCGTTGGCCAGGCCGAACCACAGGCCCTTCTTGAAGCCCGGCTTGACGTTGCGGACCTGGCGCAGCTCGCTCACCACCTCCGAGTCGCGCAGGCGGGCGTCGAAGCCTTCCGGTGCCAGGCCGGTGGCGACCAGGTGCTCGGCGGCGAGCATGCCGCTGCGGATCGCCTGGTGGGTGCCCTTGACCTTGGGCACGTTGAGCAGGCCGGCGGTGTCGCCGATCAGCAGGGCGCCGGGCATCTCCACCTTCGGCAGGCACTGCCAGCCGCCGGTGACGATGGCGCGCGCGCCGGCCGAAAGGATCGAGCCGCCTTCCAGCAGCGACTTGACCAGCGGGTGGTTCTTCCACTGCTGGAAGGCCTCCCACGGCTTGTATTCCGGGTCGCGGTAGTCCAGGCCGCTGACGTAGCCCAGGGCGATGCGGTCCTTGTCCAGGTGGTACAGGAAGCTGCCGCCGTAGGTGTGGCTGTCGGCCGGCCAGCCGAAGCTGTGCACGATCTTGCCCGGCTGCACCCGGCCCTCGGGCACCTGCCACAGCTCCTTGATGCCGATGGAATAGGCCTGCGGGTCGCTGCCCGCGTCCAGGGCGAAGCGCTTGACCAGGCGCTTGGTCAGGTGGCCGCGCGCGCCTTCGGCGAGCACGGTGACCTTGGCGCGGATATCGATGCCGGGCGTGTAGCCGGGCTTGTGCGAGCCGTCCTTGGCCACGCCCATGTCGCCGATGCGCACGCCCACGACCTTGCCGTCGGCGTCGTGCAGGGTCTCGGCGGCGGCGAAGCCGGGGTAGATCTCCACGCCCAGCGCCTCGGCCTGCGGGGCCAGCCAGGCGCACATCGCGCCCAGGCTGACGATGAAGTTGCCGTGGTTGTGCATGCCCGGCGGGATCATCGGGAACTTGTGGCCGCCGTCGCGGGTGAGGTACCAGAACTCGTCCTCGGTGGCCGGCACGCAGATCGGCGGCGGCGCGTCGCGCCAGCCCGGCAGCAGTGCGTCCAGCGGGCCGGGCTCGATCACCGCGCCGGACAGGATCTGCGCACCGACGGTGCTGGCCTTCTCGATGACGCACACCGAGATGTCGGGATCGAGCTGCTTGAGGCGGATGGCGAACGCCAGTCCCGCCGGGCCGGCGCCCACGGTGACGACGTCGTACTCCATCACGTCGCGCTCGACGGTGTCCTCGGTTCCCGACATTGGCTCCACTCCCGGTTGGCTCGATGGCTGCCGGCATTTTCGGGGTTTGTGCGGGGCAGGGCAATCTTCCGTACACCGGCGTATCGAACCCGGGCGGCTATAGTCCCCGCATGCGGATCGAGCTGCCCGAGGCGGACGTGCGCTGGCACCGCGGCTGGCTGGCGCCGGCGGCGGCACTGGACCTGTACCGCGACCTGTGCGCGCGCGTGCCGTGGGAGGTGCACCGCATCCGCATGTTCGGCCGCTGGGTGGATTCGCCGCGGCTGAGCTGCTGGATCGGCGATCCGGACGCGACCTACCGCTATTCCGGTGCCCGCTTCGTGCCGCAGCCGTGGCTGCCGGCGCTGCAGGCCCTGCGCGCGCGGCTGCAGGCCTTCACCGGCGGCCGCTTCAACAGCGTGCTGCTCAACCGCTACCGCGGCGGCCAGGATGCGATGGGCTGGCACAGCGACGACGAACGCGAACTGGGGCCCGAGCCGCTGATCGCCTCGCTGAGCCTGGGCACGCCGCGCCGGTTCGCCTTCCGCCGCCGCGACGACCACGCGCTGCGCCGCGAGCTGGTGCTGGGGCCGGGCGACCTGCTGCTGATGGGCGGGCGCACCCAGGCGCTGTACCAGCACGCGCTGCCGCGCACTGTCCGCCCGGTCGGCGAGCGCGTCAACCTGACCTTCCGCTGGCTGGATTGATCGGGCTGCGCAGTGGCGCTGGGGTCAGGGGGTAGGGCCGCCCGGCGCCACCGGGGAGGTACCCGGGCGTTGCGCGTCGGCCTGGCCGGCGGCCAGGGTCCAGCCGACGATGTCCGGGGCGATGCGGCCGAGCGCCTGCTCGAAGGCGCGGACCACGGCCGCCGTGTCGGTGGACGTGGCCGGCACCGCCTGCACGAAGTTGCGGGTGGCGACGATGCGCTGGTCGGCGGCATGGATCAGCTTGGCGTTGGCCTCGATCGTGGCCGCGGGCACGGCCGCGCCGGCGTAGTCCGATTCGAAGCGGCGCAGGTCCAGCACCAGCCGATAGTCCGCGCGGATGCCCGTCGCGGTGGCGGCCACGCCGGTGATCCTGCCGGAGTCCTCCAGGCCGCGCAGCAGGGTGTCCTGCAGCATGTCGGTGGCCGGCTGCACCCAGGCCGCGCCGCGATAGACCTGGATCTCGTCCGGCGTCGGGCGTACCAGGATGCGCGCGCTGTCCACCAGGCGCGTCGCGGTGGGCTTGGCGACCACCAGTTGCCAGTCGACCCGCGGCCAGGACGGATCGGGAGCGACGTGTACCTGCGGGGCGTACAACGTGGTGGGTGCGCTCCGGCCGCCGGCCAGCATCGAGCAGGCGGCCAACGGGAACAGCAGCAGGGCGAGCGACCAGCGGGCGAGGGGCAGCTTCATTTCGGCTCGAACTCCTTGGGGGCGTCGCGACCGAGCAGGTAGCGGGCCGGGTTGTTGTCCAGGCGGTCGCTGATCTGGCGCAGGTCGCGGATCAGGCCGCGCAGCTCGGTCAGCGTCGGGCCGAGCTGGCCCAGCCCGTCGTTGGCGAAGCTGTTGATGGCCGCGCGGTTCTCGCCGAGGATCGCATCGGCGTTGCCGGCCGCCGAGTCGAGCTTGGCCAGGGAGGCGTCGAGCTTGTCCAGGATCGGCGGCAGGCGTTGCACCAGGTTGCGGTCCAGCGCCTGCATCGTGCCATTGGTGGTGGTCAGCGTGGCATCGAGGTTGCGCGCGGCATCGCGCGCGCTGACCAGCAGCGCCTGCACGCCCTCCTCGCGATTGGCGATGCTGCCGCTGATCGTCTGCAGGTTCCTGAGCGTGTCGTTGATCGCGGCGATGTTCTGGTCGCTGAGCACCTCGTCCATGCGCGCGGCCACGCGGTTGGCCATGTCGGCGATGTTCTGCAGCGCCGAGGGCGAGGTCTGGATGGTCGGCTCGGTGCTCTTGTCCACGTCGACGAGGTTGGGCGAGCCGGGGGTGCCGCCGGAGAGCTGGATGATGGTCGGCCCGGTCAGGCTGGTGATGCCCAGCTTGGCGCGGGTATCCACCTTGATCGGCGTGCTCGCGTCCACGCGGATCAGCGCGATCACCTGGCGCGGGTCGTTGGGCGCCAGGCGCAGGCGGGTGATCGAGCCCACCGAGATGCCGTTGTACTGCACCGGGCTGCCTTCGGACAGGCCGGTCACCGCCTCGCGGAACACCACCCGGTAGTTCTGCCAGCTGCGGTCGGAGGAGTACTTGGCCGCCCACAGCGCGAACAGCAGCAGGGCGATGGCCACCACGATGGTGAAGGTGCCGATGAGCACGTAGTTGGCTTTGGTTTCCATGTCCGTCCGTCAGGCGATCTCGGGATGGTCGTGCTGTGCCTGGCGCGCGGCGCGGGCACGGGGACCGTGGAAGTAGGCCTGGATCCACGGGTGGTCGATGTTCTCGATCTCGGCCAGCGGGCCGATCGCGATCACCTTGCGGTCGGCGAGCACGGCCACGCGGTCGCAGATGGCGTAGAGCGTGTCCAGGTCGTGGGTGATCAGGAACACGGTCAGGCCCAGGGCCTGCTGCAGGGTGCGGGTGAGCTGGTCGAAGGCGGTGGCGCCGATCGGGTCCAGGCCGGCGGTGGGTTCGTCCAGGAACAGCAGCGGCGGGTCCAGCGCCAGCGCCCGCGCCAGGCCGGCGCGCTTGCGCATGCCGCCGGACAGCTCCGAGGGCAGCTTGGCGATCGCGCCGGCCGGCAGCCCGGCCAGCTTCACCTTGAGCAGCGCCAGCTCGTAGCGCCAGGTGTCGGGCAGTTCGGGGTGGTGCTCCTTCAGCGGCACTTCCACGTTCTCGCCGACGGTGAGCGAGGAGAACAGGGCGCCATCCTGGAACAGCACGCCGGTGTTGCGCTCGATGTGCGCCCGCGCGCCTTCGTCGCCGGTGCCGGTGTCCACGCCCAGCACCTCGATGTGGCCGGCGTCGGGGCGGTGCAGGCCGAGGATGGAGCGCATCAGCACCGACTTGCCGGTACCCGAGCCGCCGACCACGCCGAGGATCTCGCCGCGGCGCACGTCCAGGTCCAGGTCCTCGTGCACGACCTGCTCGCCGAAGCGGTTGACCAGCCCGCGCACGCGGATGGCCGGCTCGTCGTCGGTGTGCTCGCCGAGGGGGCGGGGGGTATTCACGGTGCGTGCTCCCCGGCCGGCGACGGGGGGCCGGCCCTGCTGATCCTGCGCCGTTGCATCGTTCGCGTTCCCATGGTCACCAGTCCATGTGCATGAACCAGATCGCGGCCATCGCGTCGATGACGATGACCAGCGAGATCGACTGCACCACGCTGGAGGTGGTGCGCTCGCCCACCGACTGTGCCGTGCCCGTGACCCGGAAGCCTTCCAGGCAGCCGATCAGGCCGATGACCAGGGCGAACACCGGCGCCTTGGACAGCCCCACCAGCATGTGCCGCAGCTCGATCGTGTCGTGCATCCGCGCCAGGTACATCTGCGCGGGGATGTCCAGGTCCAGCACGCCCACGGTCAGGCCGCCGGCCAGCCCGGCCAGCATCGCCAGGAACGTCAGCAGCGGCAGGGTCAGCATCAGCGCCACCAGCCGCGGCAGCACCAGCAGTTCCATCGGGTCCAGGCCGAGGGTGCGGATGGCGTCGATCTCCTCGTTGGCCTGCATCGAGCCGATCTGCGCGGTGAAGGCGCTGGCGGTGCGGCCGGCCAGCACGATCGCGGTCAGCAGCACCGCCAGTTCGCGCAGCGTGGCGATGCTGACCAGCTCGACCACGTAGATCTCCATGCCGAAATCGCGCAGCACCGTCGAACCGAGGAACGCGATCACCGCGCCGATCAGGTAGGACAGCAGCACCACCAGCGGCACCGCGTCCAGGCCGACCTGCTCCATGTGCGCGACGGTGGAGGTAAGCCGGAAGCGGCGCGGATGCAGGGCCAGCCGGCCCAGCTTGACCAGGCTCTCGCCGAGGAAGCCGGCCAGCGAGACCAGGTCCTGGGCGAGCGTGCACACGGCCAGGCCCAGGCGCGCGACCGCGGCGCGGATGCCGTAGTCGCGGGCCGCCGGCGGGCGTGCGTCGGCGACTTCCTCGATGCTGGCGACCAGCGCGGCGTGGTCGTCGCGGAACTGCAGGGCGTCCCCGTCCATGTGGGCGCGGTGGGCATGGCGCAGCAGCGCCAGCACGCCGGCCGAATCGAGCCGCTCCACCTGGCGTGCATCCAGGCGCCTGACGCCGGCAGGCAGCGCCGAAAGGCGGTGCACGGCCTGCAGCGCGGTATCCAGGGTCCAGCAGCCGGCCAGGACGGCGCGACTGGGGTCGTGCGGGTCCAGTTCGATGGTGGGCGCGGAGGTCGGGGTCATCGCACGGCGGAGCATACCCGTTCCGTTTGCGGGCCAGGTGCATGCGGCGTCGTGGCGGCCCGCCGCGGACGCTTTACACTTGCCCGGCCGCGCGGTGCGCGCTTCCCCTGCCTCCCGCTTCGCCGATGCCAGCCACCGCGTCCGTCCGCCCGTCCTCCCGCGCCACCTACGCCCAGCGCGTGGCCTTCGTCTGCGAGATCGCCGGGCGCCTGCACAGCTACGGCACCACCGCCCAGCGCCTGGAAGCGGCGGTGGTCGCGCTGTCGCAGCAGCTGGACCTGGACTGCGAGCCCTGGTCCAACCCGACCGGTCTGATCCTGAGCTTCAGCGACCCGACCAAGGCGATCGGCTCCTCCGACATCACCCGGGTGATCCGCCTGGCCCCGGGCGACAACGACCTCTACAAGCTCAGCATGGCCGACCGCATCGCCGACGATGTGGCCAACGGGCGGATGAGCATCGCCCAGGGCCAGACCGCGCTGCGCCGGCTGGACCGGCGCCCGAGCCGCGGCGAGAACGCGATGCAGGTGCTGGCCTACGGCCTGGCCGCGGCCGGGGTCGCCGGCCTGTGGCGGCTGCCGTGGCTGGACCTGGGCACCGCCGGCGGCATCGGCCTGCTGATCGGCCTGCTGGTGCAGTACACCGACCGGCGCCCGGCCACGCGCGAGGCCTGCGAGGCGCTGGCGGCCCTGCTGGCCGGCTTCGTGGCCGCGGTGGTGGCCACCTGGGTGGGGCCGCTGAACCTCAACACGGTGATCATTGCCTCGCTGGTGGTACTGCTGCCGGGCATGTCGCTGACCAACGCGGTCAACGAGCTGGCCAGCCAGCACTGGGTCTCGGGCACCGCGCGCTTCGCCGGGGCGCTGACGGTGGTGCTCAAGCTCACCGTGGGCGCGGTGATCGCGGTGACCCTGGCGCGGATCCTGGGCCTGGTCCCGCACGTGCGCGCCAGCCACGTGCAGGAGCCCTGGCTGGAATGGGCCGCGCTGTGCGTGTCGGCCTACGCCTTCGCCGTGCTGTTCAAGGCCAGCCGGCGCGACTATCCGTGGGTGATGGCGGCGGCGATGCTCAGCTACGTCATCGCCCGCTATGCCGGCGAGGCCTGGGGCAGCCCGTCCGGCGTGTTCCTGTCGGCGATGACCTCCACCGCGGCCGGCAACCTGTTCGGGCGCGTGATCCAGCGCCCGGGGGCGCTGATCCGCCTGCCGGGCATCATCATGCTGGTGCCCGGCAGCACCAGCCTGCGCGGCCTGCTCAACCTGGTGCAGCAGCAGGACGTGCACATCGGCCAGTCGGCGGTGCTGGCGGTGACCAACGTGGTGATGGCGCTGGTCGCCGGGCTGCTGTTCGGGAACCTGCTGGTCCCGGCACGCAAGAACCTGTGATCCGCCGGCACCGCCTGGCCCGGAAACGACGACGCCGGCACGGGGCCGGCGTCGCGGGACATGGCCTGGCGCGGCCGATCACTTCTTGATCAGGAAATCCGTGACCTTCTTGCCGGCCGTCAGTTTCTCGGCCAGCCAGCGCGGATGCTTGCCGCGGCCGGTCCAGGTTTCCTTGGGATTGGCGGGGTTGCGGTACTTCGGGGCGACCTTGCCGAGCTTGCGCGCGGGCTTGGCGGCCTTGGTCGCGGCACGGCGGCCGCGGGCGGGTACTTCGGCGCCGAACAGCTCCTCGATGGAATATCCCTCGGCCTTGGCCATCTTGGTGATCTTGGCGCGGATCTTGGCGATGGGAACGCGCTTGGCGATGGTGGCCTGGCGCTTCTGCGCAGTCTTGATCAGGCTGCTCAATTCACGGGGCGAAAGGCTGGTCAGGTCGATGCTCATCGAAACTCCGCTGGAATGATAAAGGGGTGGAAATGCCATTCCCTGGCGTGTGCGGATAATAAGCGCGGCTATTGTCCAAAACAAATGAAAATCGTGGCCGGCAAATCCCGGCAGGATTTCCCGGTGGTCCGCGGCGGCCGGATTCGATATCGCCGATGTCGGAAAACGGTGCGAATGGCCGGTATGTTCCGCTTGGATCGCGGCCTTTGCCTTCGAGGTAATCGCGGCGGTCGCCAGGTATTCAAAAGTGGGCGCAACGACCGGTCGCGGGGATGTCGCCTATCGCGCGCGGTTCCCGGCCGATGATCGACAGGACGATGCCGCAAAAGCGAGAAGCCGCCCGGAGGCGGCTTCTCGTCGGCACCGGCCCGGGCCGGATCAGGCGTCCAGGCGTTCGAGCAGGGTGCCGTGGTCGAGGTTTTCCGATTCCCCCGCGCCGCGCGCGCGGTATTCGTAGGTGCCCGCGGCCAGGCCGCGCTCGGAGACCACCACCCGGTGCGGGATGCCGATCAGCTCCATGTCCGCGAACATCGGGCCGGGACGCAGGCCGCGATCGTCGAGCACCGCGTCCAGCCCGGCGGCCTGCAGCTCGCCGAGCAGGGTCTCGGCGGCCTCGGCCACCGCCTTGTCGTGCTTGGGATTGATCACGCACACCGCCACGGTCCACGGCGCCATCGCCTCGGGCCAGACGATGCCGCGCTCGTCGTGGTTCTGCTCGATCGCCGCGGCGACGATGCGCGAGATGCCGATGCCGTAGCAGCCCATCGCCGGGACCACGGCCTTGCCGTTCTCGTCGAGCACCGTGGCCTTCATCGCCTCGGTGTACTTGCGGCCGAGCTGGAACACGTGGCCGACCTCGATGCCGCGCGCCAGGCGGATGCAGCCGCCGTCGCGGGCCACGTCGCCCGCCACCACGTTGCGGATGTCGGCCACCACCTCCGGCTCGGGCAGGTCGCGGCCCCAGTTGACCCCGGCGATGTGGAAGCCGGGCACGTTGGCGCCGACGACGAAATCGGCCAGTGCCGCAACCTCGCGGTCGGCGACCACGCGGACCGGCTTCTTCGCCCCGATCGGGCCGAGGAACCCGGGTTCGCTGCCCAGGTGCTCGGCGATCTCGGCCTCGCCGGCCATGCGGAACTCGCCCATGCCCGGCACCTTGGCGAGCTTGACCTCGTTGGCCTCGTGGTCGCCGCGCACCAGGGCCAGCACGAAGCGGCCCTCGCCATCGACCAGCGCCAGGGTCTTGACCGTGCGCGCCAGCGGGATGCCCAGCAGCGCGGCGACCTCCTCGCAGGTCTTCTGCACCGGGGTCTCGACCCGGCGCAGGGCCTCGCCGGCGGCCGGGCGCGGGCCCGGCTCGGCGGCCACGGCGGCTTCGACGTTGGCGGCGTAGTCGGAGGCATCGGAGAAGGCCAGCGCGTCCTCGCCGGAGGCGGCCAGTACCTGGAACTCCATCGAGGCGTCGCCGCCGATCGCCCCGGAATCGGCCTGCACCGCGCGGAACTCCAGCCCCAGCCGGGTGAAGATGCGCACGTAGGCGGCCTTCATGTTCTCGTACTCGCGGGCCAGGTCGGCGTCGCCCAGGTGGAACGAGTAGGCGTCCTTCATCAGGAACTCGCGCGCGCGCATCACCCCGAAGCGCGGCCGGATCTCGTCGCGGAACTTGGTCTGGATCTGGTAGAAGTTGACCGGCAGCTGCTTGTAGCTGGACAGCTCCTGGCGCGCGAAATCGGTGATCGCCTCCTCGGCGGTGGGGCTGTAGCAGAACGCCTGGTCCTTGCGGTCCTTGATCTTGAGCAACTGTTCGCCGAACTTCTCCCAGCGCCCGCTCTCGTCCCACAGCTCGCGCGGCTGGATGGTCGGCAGCAGCAGCTCGACCGCGCCGGCGCGGTTCATCTCCTCGCGCACGATGCGCTCGACCTTGCGCAGCACGCGCAGGCCCAGCGGCGACCAGGTGTACAGGCCCGAGGCCAGCTTGCGGATCATGCCGGCGCGCAGCATCAGCTGGTGGCTGACCAGCTCGGCGTCGGCCGGGGTTTCCTTGGTGGTGCGCAGGTGGAACTGGGACAGACGCATGACGGGATCGGCGGTCTAGAGGAAACCGCTATTCTGCCGCACCGCGCCCCGTCCCGGGATCCCGGCGCTTCGCGCGCCGGCGGCAGCGGCCCCGCGGCGTGCCTACGACGCCTTGCAGTAGGCCTTGACCGCGGCCTCGGCCAGGTTCTTCTGCGCGCTGCGCTCGCTATCGTCCAGCGGCTTGCCGGTGGGCTGGCCGTCCTCGCCGCGCTGCACGACCTTGCCGTCGCCGGCGAGCACCTCCAGGTTCTTGCGCGCGGTCTGGCACTGCGGCGATTCGGCCGCGGCGTCGGGCTGGCCGGCCTGCGGCACCGAGGCGCCGCCGTTCCCGCCGACCTGGCGGGTCTGGTAGGCCTGGCCGGCGGGCGGGTTCTCCGAATAGTGGGTCACGCCCTGGGCGTCCTTCCACTGGTAGATCTTGACCGCCCCCGCGGGACCGGCGACGGCGAGCAGGAGCAGGCAGAGCGGCAGAACTGGGCGCATGGACGTCGGGCCGGGGCGGAAGACCGCGGGATTGCACCACCCCCCGGCCGGGCTGGCAACCCCGGCACGGCGGAAACCGGACGCTGGTCCGGCCGGGGCGGCGAGGTAAACTGCGCCGATGGATCCTCTGCCCAACCGCGCGCGTCCGCGTGCCATCTACCTGCTGCCGAACCTGTTCACCACCGGTGGCCTGTTCGCCGGCTTCTACGCCATCATCGCCGCGGCCAACGACCAGTTCGTGCACGCCGCCATCGCCGTGTTCGTGGCGGCGGTGATGGACGGCCTGGACGGCCGGGTGGCGCGGCTGACCGGCACCAGCAGCGAGTTCGGCGTGCAGTACGACTCGCTCGCCGACCTGGTCAGCTTCGGCATGGCCCCGGCGCTGGTGATGTACCACTGGTCGCTGGAGTCGCTGCGCCTGGACGGGCCCACGCTGGGCCGGGTCGGCTGGGCCGCGGCGTTCCTGTACGCGGCCTGCGCCGCATTGCGCCTGGCCCGCTTCAACACCCAGGTCGGCGTGGTCGACAAGCGCTGGTTCGTCGGCCTGGCCAGCCCGGCGGCGGCCGGGCTGATGATGGCCTTCGTCTGGGCCTTCGCCGACGGCAAGCTCGGCTGGAGCGGCGACGAGCTGCGCTACGTGGCGCTGGCGGTGACCATCGTCTCGGGCCTGCTGATGGTCAGCCGCATCCGCTTCTGGAGCTTCAAGGGCGGCCCGCGCCACGGCCCGCGCGCCGAGCGCGTGCCGTTCGTGGGGCTGGCGCTGGTGCCGATCGTGCTGGCGATCCTGGTCATCGACCTGCCGCGCACGCTGCTGGCGGTGGGCGTGGTCTACGCGTTGTCCGGTCCCGGCCTGTGGCTGTACCGGCGCTGGCGCAAGGTGCCCGAGGGCGCATGAGCGCGGCCGGCGCCGGCATGCCCTGGTCGCCGCAGCAGCTGGCGTGGCTGCAGGCGATGGGGCACGTGGTGTACCTGAGCCCCGAGGCGGTGCCGCTGGCGCCGCCGGTCGCCGACGCCGTCGATACGGCGGCTCCCTCCCGGCCGGCGACGCGCACAGCCGCGTCCCCGGCCGCGCCGGTGCGGCGCGCACCGCCGGCCCCGGCCAGCACGCCGCTGCGGCATGCGCCGGACGCGGGGCGCGGCGGCGCGGCGATGCGCCTGCCCGATCGCCTGCACATCGCCCTGCTGCGCGCCAGCGGCCGCGGCCCCGCCGATCCGCAGGTGCAGGCGCTGCTGCAGGCCTGTTCGCTGGCCGACCTGCGCGCCGATCCCGCCGCCAAGCGCGCACTGTGGCCGCGGCTGCGTGCGCTGCGCCGGGCGAGGCCGGCCGGATGAGCGTCGCGGCCGCCGCCGGCGAGCCGGCCGTGGTCCTGCGGCCGATGCGCGAGGCCGACCTGGACGCGGTGATGGCGGTGGAACGGCGCGCCTATCCCTTCCCGTGGACGCGCGGGATCTTCCGCGACTGCCTGCAGGCCGGCTACCCGGGCCGGGTGATGGAGCGCGACGGCGTGCTGGTCGGCTACGGCATGCTCAGCGTCGCCGCCGGCGAGGCGCACGTGCTCAACGTCTGCGTCGATCCCGCCTGCCAGTCGCGCGGGCTCGGCCGGCGATTGCTGCGCGCCCTGGTGGCACTGGCCCGGCAACGCGGGGCCGCGCAGGTGTACCTGGAGGTGCGCCCGTCCAACGCCCATGCGCTGGCGCTGTACCACGCCGAAGGCTTCAACGAGATCGGTCGCCGGCCGCGCTACTACCCGGCCGAGCACGGCCGCGAGGACGCGATCGTCATGGCCATGGAACTGGGGCTGGACGCCCTGGACTGAGCGCCGCTCAGGCCAGCCGCAGCACCACCGCGCCGGCCGCGATCAGCGTGCCCGCCACCAGGCGGGCGCGCGTGGGCCGTTCGTGCAGGAATGCGGTGGCGATCAGCATGCCGAACAGGATCGAGGTCTCGCGCAGCGCGGCGACCATCGCCACCGGCGCACGGGTCATGGCCCACAGGGCGATGGCATAGGCCGTGACCGTCCCGAGGCCGCCGAGCAGCCCCTGGCGCCAGTCGTCGCGGGCGAAGCCGGCCAGCGCGGCGCGGTGCCGGACCAGCGCCCACAGCGGCAGCGGCAGTCCCGACAGCAGGAACAGCCACAACGCGTAACCGACCGGGCTGCCCGAGCGGCGCGCGCCGGCCGCGTCCACCAGCGTGTACAGGGCGATCACCGCCGCGTTGAGCAACGGCAACACCAGCCGCCGGCTGCGGTGCCCGTGCACCATGCCGAGGATGCCGCCGCACAGCAGGGCGATGCCCGCCCACGCGAAGGGCGCGAGCCGTTCGCCGAAGGCGGCGCCGGCCGCCAGGGCGACCAGCAGCGGCGCGCTGCCGCGCATCAGCGGATAGGCCACGCCCATGTCCGTGCTGCGGTAGGCCAGCGCGACCAGCACGTAGTAGAGGACCTGCAGCACCACCGAGACCCCGAGCCAGGGCCAGCTCGATGCCGCGGGCGCGGCCACGAACGGCAGCGCCGCCGCGGCGATCAGCGCCGCGCCGCCGGTGACCAGGGTGGTGGCCAGCAGCTTGTCCGGGCCGCTCTTGACCACCGCGTTCCAGCCGGCATGCAGCGCGGCGGCCAGCAGTACCAGGGCGAAGACGGTCGCCGACATGGCTACAGCCAGCGCCGCACGCGCCGGCAGTAGTCCAGGTAGGCGGCGCCGAAGCGTGCGCGCAACGCGCGTTCCTCGGCGAGGATCTGGAAGCGGGTCACGTACGTCATGTACACCGGCACGACGATCAGGGCGAGGGCATTGCGCAACAGCATCGCCAGGCCGAGCAGGATCAGCGCGTGGCCCAGGTACATCGGATTGCGCGAGTAGCGGTGCAGCCCGTTCTCCACCCGCCGCGTCGCGGCCTGCGGGCGCAGCGGGTTGACCGGGGTACCGGCGCGGCGGAAGTGCAGCTTGGGCAGCACGTTGAGCGCGATGCCGGCGGCGACCAGCGCCGCGCCGAATGCGGCCGGTATCGGCATGTCCGCGAGGCGGGGGGGTGCGATGCGTGCCGCCGCCCAGGCGATGGCCGCGCACAGCGCCATCGCCACCGGCGGCGGGATCCGGGCGCCGCGCCGGCTCAGAGGCGGGCCCGCTGCTCGCGCAGGCCGGCCAGCTGCGTGCTCCAGTCGGCCAGGCGCTGGCGCTCCTGCTCGACCACCGCCGCCGGCACCTTGTCGGTGAACTTGCCCAGCTTGGCCTCGCTCTTGTCCTTCTCGGCCGACACGCGGGCGATCTCCTTGTCCAGGCGCGCGCGCTCGGCGTCGAGGTCCACCAGGCCCTCCAGCGGCACCAGCAGCCGGAGTTCGCCGACCACCGCCGCGGCCGCGGCCGGCGCCTGCGCGCCCTCGGCCAGCCATTGCACCGAGTCGAGCCGCAGCAGGAAGCGCAGCGGCGCATCGAAGCGCGCGACGCGGGCGCGGTCGGCCGCGGTGCCGGCCTGCAGCAGCAGGGCGACCTGCCGCGCCGGCGACACCTGCAGCTCGCTGCGCACGCGGCGCAGCGCCGACACCATTGCCTTGAGCCATTCCACGTCGGCCTCGGCGGCGGCGTAGTCCTGCCCGGCGAAGTCGGCCGGCTGCGGATACGGGCGCAGCGAGACGGTGCGCCCGGCGATGCCCAGGCGCGGGGCGACGCTGCGCCACAGTTCCTCGGTGATGAACGGGGTCAGCGGGTGCAGCAGGCGTAGCAGCGCCTCGAGCACGTACAGCAGGGTGTGGCGGGTGGAATCGGCCGCCGCGGTGTCCTCGCCCTGCAGCGCGGGCTTGGCCAGCTCGACGAACCAGTCGCAGAACTCGTTCCAGGCGAACTCGTACAGGCATTGCGCCAGCAGGTCGAAGCGGTAGGCGGCGAACTGCTCCTGCGCCTGCGCGACCACGGCGGCCAGCCGCGACAGGATCCACTTCTCCGCATCGGTGCGCGGCTGCGGCGCGCCGGCGAACGTGGCCCCGCCGGTGTTCATCAGCACGAAGCGGCTGGCGTTCCACAGCTTGTTGCAGAAGTTCTTGTAGCCCTCGGCGCGGCCGAGGTCGAACTTGATGTCGCGGCCGTGGCCGGCCAGCGCGGCGATGGTGAAGCGCAGCGCGTCGGCGCCGTGGGCGATGATGCCGTCCGGGAATTCCTTGCGCGTGGCCTTGGCGATCTTCTCGGCCAGCTTCGGCTGCATCAGGCCGTGGGTGCGCTTGTCCAGCAGCGCGTCCAGCGAGATGCCGTCGATGATGTCCAGCGGATCGAGCACGTTGCCCTTGGACTTGGACATCTTCTGGCCCTGCGCGTCGCGGATCAGGCCGGTGATGTAGACGTCCTTGAACGGGATGCGCCCGGTGAAGCTGTCGGTGGCCATGATCATGCGCGCCACCCAGAAGAAGATGATGTCGAAGCCGGTGACCAGCACGTCCGAGGGCAGGTAGCGGTCGAAGCCGCGCGCGGCCATCGCGTCGGCATCGGGCCAGCCGAGCGTGGAGAACGGCCAAAGCTGCGAGGAGAACCAGGTCTCCAGCACGTCGCTGTCCTGGCGCAGGACGACTTCGCTGCCCAGGCCGTGGCGCCGGCGCACCTCGTCCTCGCTGCGGCCGACGTAGACGTTGCCCGCCTCGTCGTACCAGGCCGGGATGCGGTGGCCCCACCACAGCTGGCGGCTGATGCACCAGTCCTGGATGTTCTCCATCCAGTGGCGGTAGGTGTTGATCCAGTTCGGCGGCACGAACTTCACCTGGCCGGATTCGACCAGCTCCAGCCCGCGCCTGGCCAGCCCGTCCATCTTCACGAACCACTGGTCGGTCAGGTAGGGCTCGATCACCTGGCCGGTGCGGTCGCCGCGCGGCACCTGCAGCTTGTGCGGCTTGGCCTCGACCAGCAGGCCGGCCGCCTCCAGCTCCTCCAGCACCACCTTGCGCGCGGCATAGCGGTCCAGCCCGCGCAGGCGCTCGGGAGCGTTGTCGTTGAGCGCGGCCTCCGGCGTGAACAGGTTGATCATCGGCAGCGCATGGCGCACGCCGACGGCGTAGTCGTTGAAATCGTGCGCCGGGGTCACCTTGACCACGCCGGTACCGAAGGCGCGGTCGACGTAGTCGTCGGCGATGATCGGCACGCGGCGGCCGGTCAGCGGCAGGGTCACGGCCTGGCCGACCAGGCCGGCGTAGCGCGCATCGTCCGGGTGCACCATCACCGCGGTGTCGCCGAGCAGGGTCTCCGGGCGGGTGGTGGCGACGATCAGGTAGTCGCGGCGCTCGCGTAGGACCTCGTTGCCGTCGGCGTCCACCTCGACGTGCTCGTAGCTGGCGCCGTCGGCCAGCGGGTAGCGGATCGACCACAGGAAGCCGTCTTCCTCGACGTTCTCCACCTCCAGGTCGGAGATCGCCGTCTTCAGTACCGGGTCCCAGTTGACCAGGCGCTGGCCGCGGTAGATCAGGCCCTGCTCGTGCCAGCGCACGAAGGCCTCGACCACCGCCTTCGAGGGGCCTTCGTCCATGGTGAAGGTGCTGCGCGACCAGTCGGCCGAGGTACCCAGGCGGCGCATCTGCCGTTCGATGGTGTCACCGGACTGCGCCTTCCACTCCCAGACCTTGGCGATGAAGCCCTCGCGGCCGAGCGAGTCGCGGGTCTCGCCCTTGCCCTCGGCGGCCAGGTTGCGGCTGACCACCATCTCGGTGGCGATGCCGGCGTGGTCGCTGCCGACCTGCCACAGCGTGTCGTAGCCGCGCATGCGGTGGTAGCGCACCAGCGCGTCCATCAGCGTCTGCTGGAAGGCGTGGCCCATGTGCAGCGTGCCGGTCACGTTCGGCGGCGGCAGCAGGATGGTGTAGGGCGTGCCGGCGCCGGAGGGCTTGAAGTCGCCGGCGGCCTCCCATTCGGCGTACAGGCGCGATTCGAAGGACTTGGGGTCGTAGCTGGAAGCGAGTTCGGTCATGGCAAGGGTGCGGCGGGCCGCGAGGGAAGTCAGGAATTCAGGGCGCGGCGGATCTTCTGGTCCGTCTGGTACTGGCCCAGGGCGTAGACCGCCCAGATCGCGGCCGGGATCCACCCCAGCACGGTGATCTGCAGGACCAGGCACAGCAACCCGGCGAACGGGCGGCCGATGGTGAAGAAGAGCAGCCAGGGCAGGAGGAAGGCGATGAGCAGGCGCATGGGCGGCGGACGGACTACATGTCGTACTTGTTGAGGTCGTAGCCGCCGGCCTTGTACTGCTTCCAGCGTGCGCGCAACGGCTCGCGCGCGGCCGGGTCGGCCGGCACCACCTCCAGCACCCGCTCGCACGGGCCGGCGAAGGCGGCATCGCGCAGGTTGATCACCATCGGCCGCGCCGGCGCATCGTGCTCGGGGGTGGCGATCAGCACCGGGGTGATGTCGTCGTCCTCGTCCATGCCGGCGATCTGGTGCGGGATGTAGGCGTCCGGGTCGAAGGCCCACAGCAGGTCGTCCAGCTCCTCGGCCTGGGCGGCATCGCGCGCCAGGATCAGGGTGGGCTGGCCGCTGTCGTGGGCCTTGCGCGCCAGCTCGCACACCAGCCGCAGGGGCTGCTGCAGGAAGCGCGGCTTGGCGATGAGGTAGAAGTCGGCGCGGGGCATCGGGAAGGGATCAGAGGAAAATTTCGCGAACCAGGCTCATGTGCGCGCGGGCATCCACGGGGCGACGGTCACGCCGCCCCGTGTCCGGTGCGGTCCAGCAGCCACTGGGTCAGCAGGCCGACCGGGCGGCCGGTGGCCATCCCGCGCTTGCCTTCGTCGCTGGCGCTGCCGGCGATGTCCAGGTGCGCCCAGCGCTGGCCCTCGGTGAAGCGCGACAGGAAGCAGCCGGCGGTGATCGCCCCGGCCCAGCGGCCGCCGATGTTGTAGACGTCGGCGAAGGTCGAATCCAGCAGCGGCTGGTACTCGTCCCACAGCGGCAGGCGCCAGGCGCGGTCGTGGACGTGCTCGCCGGCGGCCAACAGCTCGCCGGCCAGGTCGTCATGCTTGCTCATCAGGCCGGTGGCCTGGTGGCCCAGCGCGACCATGCAGGCGCCGGTCAGGGTGGCCAGGTCGACCAGCGCGGCCGGCGCGAAGCGCTGCGCGTAGGTCAGCGCGTCGCACAGGATCAGGCGGCCCTCGGCGTCGGTGTTGCCGACCTCGATGGTCTTGCCGGACATGGAGGTGATCACGTCGGAGGGACGGTAGGCGTTGCCATCGATGGCGTTCTCCACCGCCGGCACCACCGCGACCACGTTGACCGGCAGCCGCGCGCGGGCGGCGGCCACCACCGTGCCCAGCGCATTGGCGCCGCCGCACATGTCGAACTTCATTTCCTCGATGCCGCCCTGGGTCTTCAGGTTGACGCCGCCGGTATCGAAGGTGATGCCCTTGCCGACCAGCACGTAGGGCCGGGCGTCGCCGCCGCCGTTCCACTTGAGCACGACCAGGTGCGGGCGGTTGGCCGAACCGCGCGCCACGGCCAGCAGCGCGCCCATGCCCAGCGCCTGCATCTGCGCCTCGTCCAGGATCTCGGCCTCGACCCCGTCGCGGCCATCGGCGAAGGCGCGGGCCTGCTCGGCCAGGTAGGCCGGGGTGCAGATGTTGGGCGGCAGGTTGCCGAGCTCGCGGGCGAATTCCACGCCCGCCGCGAACGCCTGGCCCAGTGCCAGCGCGGCGGCATCGGTGCCGGCCAGGGCCAGCGTGCGCAGGCCGGTGGCGGCCTGGGGCTTCTTCTGGCCGAGCGTGGCGGTATAGCGGTAGGCGGTGTAGTCGGCGGCGATCGCCGCCTGGCGCAGGTTCCAGGCCGCGTCGCGGCCGGGCACCACCAGCTCGGTCAGGGTCAGCAGCGCGCCGGCGGCCGGGCCGCCCTTCAGCGCACGTACCGCATCGCCCACCGCCTTGAGGTAGGCGGCCACGCCGAAGCGGGCCGGATCGCCCAGGCCGACCACCAGCACGCGCGGGGCCGCCACGCCGGGCAGGTCCGGCAGCAGGGCGGTGGCGCCGGCGCGGCCGGACACGTCGCCGCGCGCGAGCAGCGCGGACAGGCGCCCGCCACTGGCGGCGTCCAGCGCCTGCGCGGCGGGGGGCAGGGACTTGTCGGCGAAGGCGCCGACCACGACGCAATCGGACTGGGCGGTGGCCGCCGCCTCGTGGTTCAGGGTGAATTCCAGGGACATTGGACAGATTCCGTAGGCAAAAACCGTACAATCGCGGACCGTTTACGCCAGTCGTGCCACGCTTCGGCGCGCCGCGAGCAGATAGGACAGTCTAGAACAAGCCCTCCCCCATGCCGAAGCTCGATCGATACCTGCTGGGCGATTTCGTCCAGAGTTTTGCCGCCACGCTGGTGGTGCTGGTCGTCGTCGGCACCGGCGGCGTGCTGGTGGACATCCTCGGCAACATCGCCGACGGGCGCCTGCCGGCCAGCCTGATGTTCTCCCAGCTGGGCCTGCAGTTCGTCACCTACCTGCCGCTGATCCTGCCGCTGGCGCTGTTGCTGGGCCTGCTGCTGGCGCTGGCGCGGCTGTACCGCGATTCGGAGATGGCGGTGCTGATGTCCATCGGCGTGGGGCCGGCGCGGTTGCTGCGCCCGATCCTGATGCTGGTGGTGCCGGTGGTGGCGCTGGTGGCGGCCAGCTCGCTGTGGCTGGGGCCGTGGGCCAACCGCACCGCCGAGGCGATGGTCGAGCAGGCCAACCGCAGCGTGGTCATCGCCGGGCTGGAGGCGGGTACCTTCACCACGATGTCCAACGGCGGCATCGTCTACCTGGCCAGCGTCTCGCCCGACGGCCGGCAGATGGGCCACGTGTTCATGCAGCGCAACCAGGGCGGGCGCATCGACGTGGTCACCGCCCAGCGCGGGCACATGTACTTCGAGGGCAAGGCGCAGCGCTACCTGCGCCTGGAGGACGGCTACCGGGTCAACGCGCCGGCCGACGGCGCCGGCCTGGACTACCGGGTGATGCGCTACGGCGACAACGAGGTCGCCCTGCCGGACAGCCGTCCCAGCCAGGACGAGAACGACCCGGAGATGCTGTCCACGCCGCGCCTGTTCGGCGACGCCCGGCCGGAGGCCCAGGCCGAGCTGCAGCGCCGCATCGCCCCGCCGCTGCTGGCCCTGGCCTTCGCCCTGCTGACCCTGCCGCTGTCGCGCAGCTCGCCGCGCCAGCAGCGCTACGGGCGGATGATGGTGGCGTTCCTGGCCTACCTGGTGGCCACCAACCTGACCATGCTCGGCGCGCAGTGGCTGGCGCACGGCAAGATCCCGGCGCCGCTGGGCCTGTGGTGGCTGACGTTGCCGCTGCTGGCGCTGTCGGTATGGCTGTATGCACGCGACGGCCGCCTCGGCCGGCCGCGGAGGGCGGCATGATGATCTGGCGTCCCCGCCTGCACGACCTGTACGTCGGCCGCTCGGTGCTGCTCACCGTGCTGGTGACCTGGGCGGTGCTCATCGGCCTGTTCGTGATGATGGGCGTGAGCGACCAGTTCAAGGACATCGGCAAGGGCAGCTACACCTTCGCCCATGCGGTGGCCTACATCGCCTACGGCGTGCCGCGCACCGCCTACAACCTGTTCCCCACCGCGGCGGTGATCGGCGCGCTGATGGGCCTGGGCCAGCTGGCGGCCACCTCCGAGCTGACCGCGCTGCGCGCGCTGGGCATCTCGCGCCGGCGCATCGGCCTGTCGGTGGTGGCCACCATCGCCCTGCTCACCGCGCTGATGGTGCTCGACGGCGAGACCCTGGCGCCGTGGGCGCAGGACCGCGGCGACATGCTCAAGGCCAACGCCAAGTACAACACCAACATGGCCTCGGCCCGTTATTCCGGGCTGTGGGCGCGCGAGGGCGACATCTTCCTCAATGCCCAGGGAGGCGAGGAGCGCGCCGGCGCGGACGGCAGCCGTTCGCTGCAGCTCACCGACGTGCGCCTGTACCAGGTGGGCGAGGACGGGCGCCTGGAGACCATCACCCATGCCGCCACTGCCGTTCACCAGGACGGCGGCTGGGCGCTGCACCAGGTCCGGCGCGACACCTTCGGCACCGACCAGGTGAGCCGGCAGACCGTGGACGACGAAGTGTGGTCCTCGCGCCTGGACCCGGCCGCCCTGGCCGCGGCGCTGGCGCGGCCGCGCAACCTGAGCGCGCGCGAGCTGCACCAGAGCATCGTCTACCGCCAGCGCAACGGCCTGGACGCGCGCGACTACGAGGAACAGTACTGGGGGCGCTGGTTCTACCCGCTCAACGTGCTGGCGCTGTGCCTGGCCGCGGTCCCGTTCGCGTTCGGCGCGCTGCGCAGCGGCGGCATGGGCAAGCGCCTGTTCCTGGGCATCCTGTTCGCGCTGGCGTTCTGGCTGCTGCAGCTGTTCTTCGGGCGCATGGCCGGGGCGCTGCGCTTCGACTACCGGCTGGCCTACGCCTTGCCGCCAGCGGTGATGCTGGCCGTGTCCGGCTGGATCTTCAGGCGCAAGGTCGGCTAGCCGGCCTTGCCGCCGCCCCGGGCCGCGGGCTCCAGGCGCAAGCGGGTGCGGCTGAAGCGGTCGTGCCAGGCCAGCCGTTGCGGGTCCAGCCAGGCCCACCAGAAGCCGGCGCCGCCGGCCAGCAGCGAGAGCGTGCCCATCGCGTAGCGCCGCCACAGCGCCAGCCGCGACGGGGCGGTGCCGTCCGGCGCGACCAGGCGCAGCCGCCACGGGCGCATGCCCAGGGTCTGGCCGCCGTGGCCCCAGCTCCAGGTGGCGTACAGCCCGACCACGCCCCAGCAGGCCAGCCACAGCGCCCACTGCCAGGCGCTGAAGGGCGGGATGTTCTCGCGGGCGCCGTGCCCGGCGCCGAGGTAGGCCAGGGTGAAGCCCAGCGACAGCGCCAGGCACAGCGCCAGCGCCGGCCACAGGTCGTAGGCCAGCGCCAGCAGGCGCCGACCGACCAGGGCGCGCGGGGGCGGGGCGTCGGGCATTGCCGCAAGCATAAGCGGGGCTGGCGTAGCATGACGCCATGTCCGACTGCACCACGCCCGCCGAGCGGCGCATGCTCGTCACCGCGCTGCCGCCGCTGCGCGACGACGACGGCGCGGCGATCGGCGCCTTCCTCGATGCGATCTGGGCCGAGCAGGGCCTGGCGGCGGCCTCGCTGGCCGGCTACCGCCGCGACCTGGAGGGCCTGGCCCGCTGGCGCGACGGCCGCGACGGCGGGCTGGCCGCGCTCGACCGGGCCGGCCTGTTCGACTACCTGGCCTGGCGCACCCGCCACGGCTACACCCCGCGCAGCAATGCGCGCCTGCTGTCGGCCCTGCGCGCGTTCTACGGCTGGCAGCTGCGCCGCGGCGCGCGCCGCGACGATCCCACCGCCCTGCTGGAGCCGCCGCGCCTGCCGCGGGCGCTGCCCAAGGCCCTGTCGGAGAGCCAGATCGAGGCGCTGCTCGCCAGCCCGGACGTGGCCACCGACGAGGGCCTGCGCGACCGCACCATGCTCGAGCTGATGTACGCGGCCGGGCTGCGCGTGAGCGAGCTGGTCGGCCTGCCGGCCAGCGCGCTCAACCTGCGCCAGGGCGTGCTGCGGGTGACCGGCAAGGGCAGCAAGGACCGCCTGGTGCCGGTCGGCGAGGAATCGCGCTACTGGCTGCAGCGCTACCTGGAACAGGCCCGCCCGCGCCTGGCCGGCGGCAAGGCGGTGCCGGCCGCCGGCGACGGCAGCGTGCCGCTGTTCATCGGCCCGGCGCGCCAGCCGTTGAGCCGGCAGCGGTTCTGGGTGCTGGTCAAGCGCTATGCCGCGGTGGCCGGCATCGATCCGGCCAAGGTCAGCCCGCACGGCCTGCGCCACAGCTTCGCCACCCACCTGCTCAACCACGGCGCCGACCTGCGCGCGCTGCAGATGCTGCTCGGCCACAGCTCGCTGTCCACCACCCAGATCTACACCCTGGTGGCGCGCCAGCACCTGCAGCAGCTGCACGCCAGACACCACCCGCGGGGGTGAGGCCGCGGGCGCGGCAGCGCGTTCCGGTGCAGGGTGGATGGGTCGGCCATTCCGCGGCCTGGGCACTGTCATGGATGGCGGCGGATGGCGCGGGGCCGGGTGCTCATGGCGCGCATCACGGCCAGTTGCGCATGTTCGGTGCCTGGCCCTTCGTCGGGCAGCCCGCGCCAGTGGCCGCGGTCGCGGCACGGAGCCGCCGGAAAGCCATCGCCTCGTCTTGATTCCTGCCGGCAGCGGCAGGTGGCGGACGGTCCGGGGCGGGCGGATGGACATTCGACAGGCCGGGCAGGGCAGCAGCCATCCCCGCCGCCGTCGGTCGCGCGATCCCTTCATGGCGACGCCGGTACCTGCCGCCGGCCCGGCACCGGGATCGGACCCGGGGTCCCGGGCCTCTGGACCACTTGGAGCCGCTTCATCCGCGCTGTGCGAGAATCCCCGACGTTTTCCGCTGCTTCGGGATGCCCCCATGCTTCGTTCCGCCGTGTTCGCCCTGCTGGGCGCCGCCAGCCTGAGCGCCTGCGCCCAACCGGCCGCGCCCGCCCCGTCCGCCACCGCGGCCCCCGCGGCCGATGCCGGCGCCGATGCGCGCGTCAGCGCCGCGCTGGCGGCGCTCGATCCCAAGTTCAAGCCGGACTACATGGGCGCGGCCCCGTTCCCGGGCTTCCGCGAGGTCGTGGTCGGCGGGCAGGTGCTGTACGTGTCCGACGATGGCCGCTACCTGATGCAGGCCCAGCCCTTCGACCTGCGCGAGCGCCAGTTCGCCTCCAGCGAAGGCCTGCTGGCCTACCGGCGCAAGGCGCTGGCGGCGGTGCCGGCGTCCGAGCGCATCGTGTTCTCCCCGCCCAACCCGAAGTACACCGTGTCGGTGTTCACCGACATCGAGTGCGGCTACTGCCGCAAGCTGCACAGCGAGATCGCCGAGTACAACCGCCAGGGCATCGCCGTGGAATACCTGGCCTATCCGCGCATGGGCCTGGGCAGCCAGGACTACAAGGACATGGTCTCGGTGTGGTGCGCGTCGGACCGCAAGCAGGCGCTGACCCAGGCCAAGCAGGACGGCAGCGTGACCGCGCGCAGCTGCACCAATCCGGTGAACATGGAGTACGCCCTGGGCGAGCGCCTGGGCGTGAACGGCACGCCGGCGATCTTCGGCCCGGACGGCACTCAGCTGGGCGGCTACCTGCCCCCGGACAAGCTGCGCGAGGCCCTGGACAAGCGTGCCGCCGCCGGCAAGGGCGGCTCGCGCTGAGCCCTTGGCAACGCCGCGACGATGCGAAGGCCGCCTCCGGGCGGCCTTCGCGTTTGCGGCGCCCGGCCGGCCCGGCGGGCCGCTCCGGTACAATGGCGGGCCCGTCATCTGCCACGGTTTCCCGGACATGATCGTCCTCGAGGGCGCTTCCGCCCTGTCGCCGTTCCGCCGCACCCGGCTCGAATCCCGCCTCCACGCCATCGCCCCCGGGCTGCACATCGCCGGCGCCTGGCAGGTCTTCTTCATCCAGCCACGCCTGGGCCAGGCGCCCGACCTGGCCACCCTGCAGCGCATCCTCGAGGCCCGTCCCGAGCCGGCCGCGCGCGAGGCCGGGGCGGTGTCGCGCTGGGTGGTGCCGCGCCTGGGCACGCGCTCGCCGTGGTCGAGCAAGGCCACCGAGCTGATCGCCGGTGCCGGCGTGGCGGTGGCCCGGGTCGAGCGCGGCATGCGCCTGGACCTGGCCGGCTGGCCGGACGATGCCGCCGCCCAGGCGGCGCTGGCCAGGCTGCTGTACGACCCGATGACCCAGTCGCTGCTCGATTCGGATGCGGCGGCGCAGGCGCTGTTCGCCGCGCCGCCGCGCAAGCCGCTGCAGCGCATTTCCCTGGCGGAGCTGGAGCAGGCCAACGTGCGCCTGGGCCTGGCCCTGGCGGGCGACGAGATCGATTACCTGCGCGAACGCTTCGCCGCGCTGGGCCGCGATCCCTCGGACGTGGAACTGATGATGTTCGCGCAGGCCAACTCCGAGCACTGCCGGCACAAGATCTTCAACGCCAGCTGGACCATCGACGGCAAGCAACAGGACCGCTCGCTGTTCCGCATGATCAAGAACACCCAGCAGCACACCCCGCAGCACACGCTCAGCGCCTACAGCGACAACGCCGCGGTGGTCGAGGGCCTGCCGGCGGCGCGCTACCGGCCCGACCCGGCCAGCGGCCGCTACCGGGCCGAGCCGGTGACCGGCTCGGCGTTCTGCATCAAGGTCGAGACCCACAACCATCCCACCGCGATCGCGCCGTTCCCGGGCGCGGCCACCGGCGCGGGCGGCGAGATCCGCGACGAGGGCGCCACCGGCCGCGGCGGCAAGCCCAAGGCCGGGCTGACCGGCTTCACCGTCTCGCACCTGCGCATCCCGACCCTGCCGCAGCCCTGGGAGGCGCCGCGTGCGCTCAACCCGCGGATGGCGCCGGCGCTGGAGATCATGCTCGACGGCCCGCTCGGCGGTGCCGCCTTCAACAACGAGTTCGGCCGGCCCAACCTGCTCGGCTACTTCCGCAGCTTCGAGCTGGCGCAGGCGCCGGGCCTGGTGCGCGCCTACGATAAGCCGATCATGCTGGCCGGCGGCATCGGCGCGATCGACCGGGTGCAGGTGCAGAAGATCAAGCTGCAGCCCGGCGACGCGGTGATCGTGCTCGGCGGTCCGGCGATGCTGATCGGCCTGGGCGGCGGCGCGGCCAGTTCGGTGGCCTCCGGCGACAGCGCCGAGGACCTGGATTTCGCCAGCGTGCAGCGCGACAACCCGGAGATGGAGCGGCGCTGCCAGGAGGTCATCGACCGCTGCGTGGCGCTGGGCGAGGACAACCCCATCCACTTCTTCCACGACGTCGGTGCCGGTGGCCTGTCCAACGCCATCCCCGAGCTGCTGCACGATTCCGGCGTGGGCGGGGTGATCGACCTGGACAAGGTGCCCAGCGACGATCCCTCGCTGTCGCCGCTGGAACTGTGGTGCAACGAATCGCAGGAGCGCTACGTGCTCGGTGTCCCGGCGGCGCGGCTGGCCGAGTTCGCCGCGATCTGCGAGCGCGAGCGCTGCCCGTTCGCCACGGTCGGCGTGGCCACCGCCGAGCAGCGGCTGGTGGCCGGGTACGGCGCGACCGTGGCGAGCGTCTACGGCGGCAGTGGCGCGCGCGACGACGTGCCCGGCCCGGCGCCGCGCGGTGGGGATCCGGACGGGCAGGGGGGCGGTGTTGCGCATGAGGCCCTTTCCGGCCCTGCGCCGCACGGTGGGGATTTGGACGAACAGCGCGGCAGTGTTGTGCACGGGGCCCTTCCCGGCCCGGCACAGCGCGCCGGGCGTCCGGATGACCTGCGCGGCAGTGCCGCGCAGGCGGAAATCCCGGTATCCGGCCCCCAGGCGCAGCCTGCGGGCGTTGGCGAAGGCGCGGACCGGGGGGGCGCAAGCGCCTCCGCTCACCCGATCGACCTGCCGATGGACGTGCTGTTCGGCAAGCCGCCGAAGATGCACCGCGATACCGTCCATCCGCCGGCGCCGCACTGGCCCGAGCTGGCCACCCGCGGCCTGGAACTGCACCAGGCCGGCCTGCGCGTGCTGGCCCATCCCACCGTGGCGGCCAAGAGCTTCCTGGTCACCATCGGCGATCGCAGCGTCGGCGGGCTGACCGCGCGCGAGCAGATGGTCGGCCCGTGGCAGCTGCCGGTGGCCGATTGCGCCATCACCCTGGCCGGCTTCGACACCGTGGCCGGCGAGGCGATGGCGATCGGCGAGCGCGCGCCGCTGGCATTGCTGGATTCGGCGGCGGCCGCGCGCATGGCGGTGGGCGAGGCGATCACCAACCTGTGCGCCGCGCCGGTGGAGACCCTGGACACGGTCAAGCTGTCGGCCAACTGGATGGCCGCGGCCGGGTTCGACGGCGAGGACGCGCTGCTGTACGACGCGGTCCGCGCGGTGGGCATGGCGCTGTGCCCCGACCTGGACCTGGCCATCCCGGTCGGCAAGGACTCGCTGTCCATGCAGGCGCAATGGGATGGCGGCGCTTCGGACGCCGCTCCTGCGTCCGCGCCGGCGCACAGGAGCGTCTCGCCGGTGTCGCTGGTGGTCTCGGCCTTCGCACCGGTCGCCGATGCGTCCACCCAGCTCACCCCGCTGCTCGCGCGCGAGGCCGATACCGACCTGTGGCTGATCGGCCTGGGCGCCGGCAAGCAGCGCCTGGGCGGCTCGGTGCTGGCGCAGGTGCACCCGGGCGAAGGCGCGCTGCCCGCGTTCGCCGGGCCGGTGCCGGACCTGGACGACCCGCAGCGCCTGCGCGGCTTCTTCGAGCTGGTGCGCGATGCGCGCCGCGACGGGCTGTTGCTGGCCTACCACGACCGCAGCGACGGCGGCGCCTTCGCCGCGCTGTGCGAGATGGCCTTCGCCTCGCACCTGGGCCTGGACATCGGCCTGGACGGCTGGGGCGAGGATCCGTTCCGCGCCCTGTTCAACGAGGAGCTGGGCGCGATCGTGCAGGTGGCCGGCGAGAACCGCGCCGCGTTCGCCGACCTGGTCGAGCGCCATGCGCTGACCGAATGCGCGCAGCGCATCGCACGGCCGACCACCGCGCCGGTGGTGCGCGTCATCGAGGGCCAGGACGTGCTGGCCGAGTGGCGCTGGGAAGAGCTGTTCGACGCGTGGTGGTCGGTCAGCCACGCCATGCAGAAGCTGCGCGACAACCCCGAGGCGGCCGATGCCGAGCGCGCGGCGGCGCGCGATTTCGCCGCGCCGGGGCTGAAGCCGCGCCTGACCTTCGATCCGGCCGAGGACGTGGCCGCGCCGTTCGTCGCCACCGGGGCGCGGCCGAAGGTGGCGATCCTGCGCGAGCAGGGCGTCAACGGCCAGATCGAGATGGCCAACGCGTTCGAGCGCGCCGGCTTCGACAGCTTCGACGTGCACATGAGCGACCTGGTCGCCGGGCGCGTGGACCTGGCCGGTTTCCGCGGCCTGGCCGCGTGCGGCGGCTTCAGCTACGGCGACGTGCTCGGCGCCGGCCGCGGCTGGGCGACCTCGGTCCTGGAGCGGCCGGCGCTGCGCGCGATGTTCGCCGCGTTCTTCGCCCGCAGCGACAGCTTCGCCCTGGGCGTGTGCAACGGCTGCCAGATGCTCAGCCAGCTCAAGGAGATCATCCCCGGCGCCGACGGCTGGCCACGCTTCGTGCGCAACCGCAGTGAGCAGTTCGAGGCACGCACGGCCCTGCTGGAAGTGGTGGAATCGCCCTCGATCTTCCTGCGCGGCATGGAAGGCGCGCGCCTGCCGGTGGCCGTGGCCCACGGCGAGGGCCGGGCCGAGTTCGCCAGTGCGGTCGAGCAGGCCGCCGCGCGCGTGGCGCTGCGCTACGTCGATGGCCACGGCCAGGCGGCGACGGCCTATCCGCTCAATCCCAACGGCTCGCCCGAAGGCATCACCGGCCTGACCACGACCGACGGTCGCGTCACCATCCTCATGCCGCATCCCGAGCGCACCCCGCGCACGCTCAACCTGAGCTGGGCACCGGCGGACTGGCCGGCCGACTCGCCCTGGCTGCGCATGTTCCGCAATGCACGGGTATGGGTGGCCTGAGCGCCTGATCCGGCCCGGGGAAGCGACGGATCCCGCCAACGCGTGCGTTGGCGGGATTTTTTTTGCCTGGCGCCGCCCCGAGGCAGCTGGGCGCGGATGCCAAGGTTTTTGCAATAGCTGGCTGTTGGCTGCGCGTTTGCAGATCTTCCATGGATCTTGGGTGGCGTTTCGGATCATGTCCGAAATTCGTGTGATGAATGTCACAAAGTGACAAAAACTTGACTCGATTTGTCATCGACTGCTAACAAGCGTCTCCATTCGACAGTTTATTGGCGTTCAGGTTCGATCTTCGGCCGTTGCCGAGGACCCGTTCCTTCCCCCGCGAAGCGCCACCGGATTCCAGGCCATGCAGGACGTGATCGGCCGGAAATGCGTGTTTCTAGTTCCAGAAAACACAGCCTTCCCAACAAGGAGCAGTCGATGAACCGGATTTATCGCAAGGTGTGGAATCGCGCGCTGGGCCAGTGGATCGTGGCATCGGAACTGGCGTCCGGGCGGGGGAAGGCATCGGACGGACGCGGCGGGCAGGGCAGCGCGGTCGGGACGCGGGCGGCGCTGCCGGTGGCGCTGGTGCTGGCCTTGGCCGGCTATGGCTCGGCGATGCCGCCGGCGGCGGCGCAATCGGTGGAAGTCGGTGGCAACAAGCCGTGCGTGGTCCTGGCCAGCGGCCTGGTCGACGAATGCGTGGTCGACGGCAGTGCGAAGGCCGCGGGCGAAGGCGCCGTCGCGGTCGGCAGCGGGGCCACGGCCGCGGGCGACCAGGCCGTGGCGATCGGTGCCGGCACCCGCGCCGGGGAGAGCGGTGCCACCGCGATCGGGGCGGGGTCCGTCGCCGGGGGCGCCTACGCCACCGCCACCGGCAGCGAGGCGGTGGCCTCGGGGCTGCAATCCACGGCGGGCGGTTTCCGCGCCGAGGCCAGCGCCGACGGTGCCGCGGCCTATGGCGGCTACAGCGCCGCCACCGGCTTCGGGGCCACGGCGCTCGGCTATGGCGCGCTGGCCGGCGCAGCGTCCGCCACCGCCGTCGGTTTCGGTGCGCTGGCCAGCCACGACGACGCCACCGCGCTGGGCTCCAACGCGATCGCCAGCGGCGACAACAGCGTCGCGGTGGGCGGCGCCTTCTGGGGCCTGCTGCCGACCGAGGCGTCCGGCGACTACGCCACCGCGGTGGGCGGCGCGGCCTATGCGGCTGGCCTGAACAGCACCGCGCTCGGCAACTTCTCCAGCGCGACCGCAACGGACGCGCTGGCCCTGGGCGCCGACGCGGTCGCCTCGGCCAAGGGCGCGGTTGCGCTGGGCACCGGCTCCGTGGCCGGGCGCGAGAACGCCGTGTCGGTCGGTGACGCGGGCAGCGAGCGCCAGGTCACGAATGTCGCGGCCGGTACCGAAGCCTCCGACGCGGTGAACGTGGCACAGCTGCAGGCGGTAGCCGATGTGGCGCAGGCCACCGGCCGGTATTTCCAGGCATCGGGCAGCGACGACAGCGATGCCGGCGCCTATGTGGAAGGCGACAACGCGCTGGCCGCCGGCGAGGCCAGCAATGCCATCGGCAACGGCGCCATCGCGCTGGGCAGCGGCGCGATCGCCTTCGCCGACAACGCCACCGCGGTGGGCTTCAACGCACTGGCCAGCGGCCAGAACAGCGCCGCCTTCGGCAACAACGCCCAGGCCACCGGTCCCGGCAGCGTGGCGGTGGGCGGCAACGCGGTGGACGAGGACGGCAATGCATTGATCACCAGCGGCGGCGTGCCGGTGGAGACCGGCGCGACCAGCGCCGGCGTGGGCGGGACCGCGGTCGGCGCCAGCGCCGACGCCGGCGGGTTCGCCGCCTCGGCATTCGGCGTGGGCGCCTATGCGCCGGGCGCGCAGGCCTCGGCGTTCGGTGCGGTGGCCAATGCGGTGGGCGACTATGCGACCGCGGTCGGGACCCAGAGCACCGCGTCGGGCACCAGCAGCGTCGCCATCGGCGGGCCGGTCGACCTGATCCCCGGCTGGGGCCTGTTCGTGTCCACGCAGGCCAGCGGCGAGGCCGCCGCGGCCCTGGGTGCCGGCGCGATCGCTTCCGGCGACTACGGCCTGGCCGCCGGCACCCTGTCGGAGGCGGCCGGGGCGGAGAGCACGGCGATCGGCTACTTCGCCTATGCGCCGGGAACGAATGCGTCCGCGCTGGGCGCCGAGTCGTGGGCCAGCGGCGCCGACAGCACCGCGATCGGCTACTACAGCACCGCCCTGGGGGCCAACAGCGTCGCCCTCGGCGCCAACTCCACCGCCAACCGGGCCGACACGGTGTCGGTCGGCGACGTGGGCAGCGAGCGCCAGGTCACGAATGTCGCCGCCGGTACCGAAGCCACTGATGCGGTGAACGTGGCGCAGCTGCAGGAGGTGGCCGGCGTGGCGCAGGCCACCGGCAAGTATTTCCAGGCATCGGCGGACGCGGACAACGGACTGGGCGCCTATGCCGAGGGCAACGGTGCGGTAGCCGCCGGCGCGGTGGCCAGTGCCTACGGCGACGGCGCCGCGGCGTTCGGCAACGCCGCGCTGGCCCTGGGCGAGGACAGCGTGGCGATGGGCCGCGCCAGTTCGGCCGCGGGTACCAGTGCCACCGCCATCGGCGGCCAGGGCCAGGCCTACGACCAGTACAACTCGCCGATCGTCGACGAAGACGGCAGGCCGGTGCTGACCGGCACCACGGCGGCCGAGGGCGCTACGGCCGTCGGTGCCGGAGCGCAGGCCACCGGCGAGGTCAGCAACGCGTTCGGCTACGGTGCGCAGGCCACCGGCGATCGCAGCTTCGCCGGCGGCTACAAGTCCCGCGCCAGCGGGAGCTACAGCACCGCCATCGGCGACGACGCCTGGGCCAGCGGTGGGGACAGCAGCGCGGTGGGCGCCTATGCGTGGGCGACGCAGGACGGGGCGAGCGCCTTCGGCGCCAGCGCCTGGGCCACGGGCATCAACGCCTCGGCGTTCGGTGCCGGTGCGTGGGCCAGCGGCAGCGGCGCCACCTCGATCGGCTACGACAGCTGGGCACCCGGCACGAGCGCGGTGGCGATCGGCCGCGGTGCGTTCGGCTATGCGAACTACAGCTTCGCCGGCGGTTTCCAGGCACTGGCCAACGACGTCAACACCATCGCCCTGGGTACCAACACGCTGGCCGATGCCGAGAGCGCCATCGCCATCGGCGCCGGCGCGGCGGCGAGCGGTGCCAATGCGGTGGCGCTCGGTGCCGGCGCGGTGGCCGAGCGCGACCGCAGCGTCTCGGTCGGCAGCGCCGGGGCCGAACGCCAGATCACGAATGTCGCCGCCGGTACCGAAGCCACCGATGCGGTGAACGTGGCGCAGCTGCAGGAAGTGGCGGCGGCCGCGGCGACCACCGACAAGTACTTCAAGGCCTCCGGCAGCGACGACAGCGATGCCGGCGCCTATGTGGAAGGCGACAACGCGCTGGCGGCCGGCGAGGCCAGCAATGCCATCGGCAACGGCGCCATCGCGCTGGGCAGCGGCGCGACCGCCTTCGCCGACAACGCCACCGCGGTGGGCTTCAATGCGCTGGCCACGGACGTGGGGGCGGTGGCCCTCGGCCTGGACAGCCAGGCGCTGGGCGAGACCAGCATCGCCCTCGGGGCCGGTGCGCTGGCCAGCGAGATCGGCGCCAGCGCCACCGGCGCCGGTGCCGAAGCCTCCGGCGCCTATGCCACCGCCAGCGGCAGCGAGGCGCTCGCCTCGGAAACGCAGGCCACCGCGACCGGGTTCCGCAGCGAGGCCAGCGGCCAGGGAGCGACCGCGCTGGGCAGCTACAGCGCGGCCGGCGGCTTCCTCGCCTCGGCCCTGGGCTATGGCGCCTCCGCCGCGAGCGACTACGCCACCGCGGTCGGCGCCTCGGCGAACGCCTCCGGTTCCGGTGCGGTGGCGGTGGGCGAGTCCAGCCAGGCCAGCGGCGACGAGAGCGTCGCGGTGGGCGGATCGACCTTCTTCGGCCTGATCCCGGCCCAGGCCGCCGGGACGGGCGCCTCGGCGTTCGGCGCCGGCGCATGGGCCACCCAGGACTACGCCACCGCGCTCGGCTGGAACAGCTGGGCCGATGCCGGAAGTGCCACCGCCGTGGGCGAAAGTGCCCTGGCGGGAGCGGCCAACAGCGTGGCGCTGGGCGCCGGTTCGGTGGCCGACCGCGAGAACACCGTGTCGGTCGGCGATGCCGGTGCCGAACGCCAGATCGCCAATGTCGCCGCCGGCACCGAGGGCACCGACGCGGTGAACCTGGACCAGCTCAACGCCGTGGCCGAGGTGGCGCAGGCCACCAGCAAGTACTTCCAGGCCTCCGGCGGCGCTGGCAGCGATGTCGGTGCCTATGTCGATGGCGACTACGCCACGGCGATCGGCGAGGCCGCCAGCGCCTACGAGACCGGTGCCAGCGCGATCGGCAGCGGTGCGCTGGCGATCGGCCGCTACGCCACTGCTTCGGGCTACAACGCCACCGCCTCGGCCGAGTCGGCCACCGCGGTCGGCGGCGCGCTGTACTACACCGACGAGGACGGCAACGTGCTGCTCGACCGCAGCACCACCGCGAGCGCCGCCGGGGCGAGCGCCTTCGGCGCCGGTGCCGAAGCCTCCGGCGCGTTCGCCACCGCCACCGGCGCCGGTGCCACCGCCGCCGGCCTGCAGTCCACCGCGGTCGGCTACGGCAGCGCGGCGGACAGCGACTACGGCACCGCGCTGGGGGCGTTCAGCAGCGCCGGCGGCGTGCGTACCACCGCGCTCGGCTACGGCGCCGACGCCGGCGGCGACTACGCCGCGGCGCTGGGCTGGGGCAGCCTGGCCTCGGGCCGCTACGCCAGCGCACTCGGGTATGGCGCCACCGCCAGCGGCGCCTATGCCACCGGCGTCGGCGCCAGTGCGCGCGCCACCGGCGAGGATGCCACCGCGGTCGGCGCGACCGCCTGGGCGACCGCCGCGCAGGCCACCGCGCTGGGCCAGTTCGCCTGGGCCACCTCGCAGGGCGCCACTGCCATCGGCCAGGACTCGTATGCTTACGGCGGCGTCAACGCCACCGCGCTGGGCGCCTCGGCCTGGGCCAACGGCGCCAACAGCGTGGCGCTGGGCGCCGGTTCGCGCGCCAGCGAGGCCGACGTGGTCTCGGTCGGCGGCGGCGACGGCACCACCTCGCCGGCCACGCGCCGCATCGTCAACGTGGCCGACGCGGTCGGCGAGACCGACGCGGTGAACAAGTCGCAGCTCGATGCGGTGGCCGCCACCGTCGAGGCGACGAGCGCGGGGTTCCAGGCCAACGGCGCCGGCGTGGCCACGGCCAGCGGCGAGGAGAGCGTGGCCGCCGGTTCCGGCGCGTCCGCCAGCGGCGCCCGTTCCAGTGCGCTGGGCAGCGGCGCCAGCGCCACTGCCACCGGCGCCACCGCGATCGGCGCGGACAGCTCCGCGCGGGCCGCCAACAGCACCGCGATCGGACGCGCAACCTCGATCACCGCCAGCAATGGCGTGGCCATCGGCTATGGCGCCTTCGCCAGCAATGGCACGGGCAGCATCGCCATCGGTGCAGGCGCCGGCGTTTCCGGTGCCAACAGTGTCGCCCTCGGCGCCGGCGCCCGGGCCACCGAGGCCAACGTCGTCTCCGTCGGCGGCGGCAACGGTGCCGACGCGCCGGCGACCCGCCGCATCGTCAACGTCGGCGCCGGTCGCGTGGCCGAGGGCAGTACCGATGCGATCACCGGCGGCCAGTTGTACGTCACCAACCAGCGCGTGGGGGCGGTCGAATCGCGGGTCAGCGACATCGACGGCCGCATCGGTTCGGTCGAGGGTGTCGTCGCCAACGCGGTCGCCTACGACGACGCGGATCGCGACAGCCTGACCCTGTCCGGCCTGCACGGCACGCGCCTGGGCAACGTGGCGGCCGGGGCGGTGGCGCTGGGCAGCCTGGACGCCATCAACGGCGGACAGCTGTTCCAGTCGCTGGGCAACATCGCCGCCCTGCTCGGCGGCGGGGCGGGCCTCGGCGCGCAGGGGGCGTTCGTCGCGCCGAGCTACGTGATCCAGGGCACCAGCTACGACAACGTGGGCGCGGCGCTGGCGGCGCTGGATACGCAGGTCACCGCGCTCGGCGGCGGCATTGCCGCTGGCGCCGGCGGCACGAGCCGGGCGGCCAGCGAGGCCGGCGAAGGCACCGCCTACGGCGAGGGCGCCCGCGCCAACCACGCCAGCGGCAGCGCGGTCGGCACCAACGCCTATGCCCATGGCCCGAACGACACGGCCTACGGCAGCAATGCCCGGGTCGATGCCGACGGCAGCACGGCCTATGGCGCCAACACCCACGTCGGTGCCGAGGCGACCAACGCGGTGGCGGTGGGCGAAAGCGCCAGCGTCACCACGGCGTCTGGAACGGCCGTCGGCCAGGGGGCCAGCGTCACCGCGACCTCCGGCACCGCCATTGGCCAGGGCGCCAGCGTGACGGCAGAAGGCGCAGTCGCCCTGGGCCAGGGCTCGCTCGCCGATCGCGCCAACACGGTATCGGTGGGAGCGGTCGGCCAGGAACGCCAGGTCGCCAACGTCGCCGCCGGCAGTGCCGATACCGACGCGGTCAACGTGCAACAGATGCGCGCGGCCGACGAGCAGATGCTGTCCAGCGCCAACAGCTACGCCGACAGCCGCTTCGGCGCGCTGAGCGACAGCTTCGAGATGTACAAGGGCGAGATCGACGACCGGCTGCGCCGCACCGACCGCCGCATCGACCGCCAGGGCGCGATGAACGCGGCGATGCTGAACATGGCCACCAGCGCGGCCGGCATCCGCACCCAGAACCGGGTCGGCGTCGGCGTCGGCTTCCAGAGCGGGCAATCGGCGTTGTCGCTGGGCTACCAGCGCGCGATCAGCGAGCGCGCCACGGTGACCCTGGGCGGCGCGTTCAGCGGCGACGACAAGTCGGTCGGCGTGGGTGCCGGCTTCGGCTGGTGACGCCGGGAAACCGGCAGACGGCATGCATGGAGAAGCGGCAAAAGCGGGTCGATCGGAAGTGGCAGCAGTGCAGGAGTGGCACGTGCAGGAGTGATACCGGACTACCGTTCTTTCACATGGAGCATTGGAGATGACCATCAACACACTACGTACCGGCGCGGCGGCGATGCTGCTGGGCACCCTTGTCGCCTCGTTCGGTGCGGTGGCGGCCGAGAAGGTCCTGCCGCCGGATCCGGCCCGTTCCTTCCTGGGGGGCGAGGACGAACAGCCGTTCTTCGGGCGCTTCATCATCACCTACAAGGAGGGCACGGCGGCCAGGAACAAGGGCGCGCTGATCGAGAAGAACCTCGATGCCGTGCTGGCGCGCACGCAGCCGACAGGCAAGTCCCTGCCGGTGACGACCCGCTACCTGCGCAAGCTGGCCGGCGGCAGCGACCTGGTGCGCGTGTCGCGCAAGCTCGATCGCGTCGCGGCCGAGGCGTTCATGCGCCAGGTCGCCGCCGATCCGACGGTGGCCAAGGTGGCGATCGACCACCTGCGCCGCCCGGTGCGCGACATCGCCGCCGCCAAGCTGGCGCCGGCCACCTTCACTCCCAGCGATCCCTATTTCGGCCAGTACCAGTGGCACCTGAAGGCTCCCGACGGGGCCGCCACCTACTACGGCTCGGCCAACGCCGGCGGTGCCAACGTGGCCAACGCCTGGGACCTGGCCGACGGCAACGGCATCGTGATCGCGGTGCTGGATACCGGCATCACCGCCCACCCGGACATCGACACTTCCCTGGCCGACGCCGGCTACGACTTCATCACCGACAGCTTCGTGTCCGGGCGCGACAGCGATGGGCGTGCCCCGGGCGGCTGGGACCTCGGCGACTGGACCACGGAGGAGCCGTGGCTGAGCGAGTGCACCAACGCCGCCAACCCGCCGGACGACAGCTCCTGGCACGGTACCCACGTGGCCTCCACCGCCGGCGCCGAGCTGACCAACAACGGCGTCGGCATGGCCGGCATCGCCTACAACGCCAAGATCCTGCCGGTGCGCGTGCTCGGCCATTGCGGCGGCTACGACAGCGACATCAACGATGCGATCGTGTGGGCGGCCGGCGGCCAGGTCGACGGCGTGCCCGCCAATGCCCACCCGGCCCAGGTCATCAACCTGAGCCTGGGCGGCAGCGGCGCCTGCCCGGCCGACGATCCGCAGGCCCAGGCCATCGCCCAGGCCAATGCGCTGGGTGCGGTGGTGGTGGTCTCGGCCGGCAACAGCGGCGCCAACGCGGCCAACTATTCGCCCGCCAGCTGCCCCGGCGCGATCGCCGTGGCCGCCACCGGCGTGACCAGCCGGCGCGCGTACTACTCCAACTACGGCGCCATCGTGAAGATCGCCGCGCCCGGCGGCGGCGTGTACGCCAACGACGCCGCGTCGGGCACGACGTCCTACGACGGTTTCGTCTGGCAGGCGCTGAACAACGGCACCACCTCGCCGACCAGCTCGTATTCCTACGGCGGCTACGCCGGCACCTCGCAGGCGGCGCCGCACGTCTCCGGCGTGGTGGCGCTGATGCAGGGCGCGCGGCTGGACGCGGGCCTGCCGCTGCTGACCCCGACCGAGGTGCTGGACATCCTGCAGGCCACCGCGCACGTACCCAGCGTGGCGCCGTCCGCCAGCCAGCCGATCGGTGCCGGCATCGTCGATGCCGCCGCCGCGGTGGAGGCCGCCGTCGGCAGCGAACCGTGCACCGGGGACTGCGGCCCGGCCGCGATCCCGCTGGCCAACAAGGCGGTGGTGTCCGGCCTGTCCGGGGCCGCCGGCAGCGAGACGCTGTACAGCTTCCAGGCCGAGGCCGGAAAGACGCTGAGCATCCTCACCTACGGCGGCAGCGGCGACGTCTCGGTCTACGTCGGCTTCGGCAAGGCGCCGACCACGACCGACTACGACGCCAGGTCCACCCGCGCCGGCAACAGCGAGACGGTGCGGTTCGACGCGGCCCAGGCCGGCACCTACTACATCAAGCTGGTGGGCGCCGCGGCCTACAGCGGCGTCAGCCTGAGCGCGCGGCAGTAGCCGGCCCGTGATCCGCCGATGCGGGTTCCGCGCACACCGGAACCCGCATCGCGGTTTCGCGAAGCGAGCGCGGCCAGGTCTGATGTGTTGCGAATGGGCCTGCCGTTGCGCTCTTGGCGCTGCGCCGCGCCGATGGCCCACGGCCAGGCGACGGCGGGCTGTCCGCTCACTTCCCCAGCGGCGCGCCCGAAGGTGTCACCAGCCTGACCACTGCCGACGACTGCGTCACCATCCTCATGCCGTACCCCGCGCGCCCTCCGCGCAGGCTCAACCTGAGCTGGGTGTCCGCGGACTGGACGGCCGGCTCGCCCTGGCGGTGGACATGGGCAACCTGAAGGCGCTGTAGATTGCCGTTTCGCAGGAATGATGGCGGACAGGGGATGTCTCGTCAGGCCCCTCTGACCCGGAGCAGGGTTGCCACCGCATTGATGGCCGGTGTGCTCGCGTTGGAGGGGGGGGCGGTGGCGTGGCAGATGGTGAGCGTTCTCTCCAGGACCACATCTTGGAAATCAATACTGTCCCTCGCCTTGATTTGTGACCCACGCCACCCTGCGAAATCGTTTCCCAAGTTGCAAGGTTGACTTGCTGGCAGGAGACCTGTAGGAATCCGTTCCGGACCATTCAACTGAGGTTAATGATGTCCTGGGGCGATTTAGGGGGTGAGGGATTGCGGCGCCTGCCGTGGGTGGGAGCCTTGCTGTTCGTGGGGCTGGGAATGGTTGGCCATGCGGATGCAATGGTCATCCAAGTTTGTACGACCAGGACCGGAACAGTTTCGGCGGAAGGTGTGGTCGGCGTGACCACAGGGCTGGTGTGCACATACAGCGGTGCGCCGGAAAGTGATACGCCTGCAGAGCCTCGGGGAGGCGGGAGCATCGGTGACGCCCCTGGGAAAACGGATAGCCGGCTGGCCGAGAAAATCCAGACGGAAGAAGAAGATCCCTGCAAGACAAAGCAACAGACCACCAGCCAACCGGTGGTCATCGCTACCGGCAACAAGATCAAGCCCGAGACGGATTTCGTCGTGGGTAAGGATGCTCTTTCGTTTGGATTGCTTCGGCTGTACGACAAGGGCGTAACCAAGTACGGGATTTTTGGGTACCGATGGACTTCCAGTCTGGAATACACCCTGACGTTCGTTTACGGATCGGCGATTTGCATCGGCAAGATGAGTGGTGCGACGTCGTGCTCGCACGGTTCGCTGGCTTTGACCCATATATATGCCTATCGGGCCAGCGGCTATGGAGTTACGTTCAGTCAAGATGCGTCCGGGGTGTGGAAGGATGACGACGGCGATGTCCTGGTCCAAAGTGGAACGAACTGGGTATTGACGAATCGGGACGGCTCGACCGATACCTACGACAGCCAGGGCCGTCCGCTGAGCATCGTGGACGAGCGCGGGATCGGAATGACCTACGCGTACACCAACGACCAGGTCACGACCATCACCCACACCTCGGGCAAGTCCATAGGACTGACCTGGTCTTCGGGGCGGGTCGCGACCATTACCGATCCCGCCGGCAAGGTCTACACCTATACCTACAGCCCTGGCTACCTGTCGGCGGTCACCTATCCGGATTCGTTGGGGACGCGCGGCTATCTCTACGAGGATTCCGCGCAGCCGGGCGGCCTGACCGGCATCACCATCGATGGCACTCGCTACAGCAAGTACGAGTATTACAGCGACGGACGGGTGAAGTCTTCCGGCCTCGGCAGCGACGGCAGCATCGATCGCAGTTCCTTCGTCTACGGCACCGATTCGGTCGACGTTACCAACGCATTGGGTCAGGTGACGCACTACGAACTCGCGGAAATCGGTGGTACCACCCAAATCATTGGCGTCGAGCGCCCTGCCAGCAGCATCTGTCCGGCCGGCGGCAAGTACACCGCGTACGACGGCAACGGCAATGTCGACTACGAGATCGACGCCAACGGCGTCACCACCGACTACACCTACGACGCCTACAACCGGTTGACCCAGAAGATCGCGGGCATCGGCCCCAATGGCGAGACCGACCAGCAACAGATCACCCAGTACGCCTGGGATGCCGACCACATCGCACGCCTGAACACCATCAAGGTTTTTGGCAGTTCGACGGATGTGCCCGTCAGCGAGACCAACTTCAGCTATTACCCGGACGGGGACGAACGGGCCCGGCTGCTGGCGAGCATTGCCCAGGTCAACAGGACGTCCATCGGCACGAACGGACAGGCCCTGGCGACGACGTACGACTACGCTGTCGCTGGCAACCACCTCGTTGCCAGCGAGACCGTCGATGGCCCCGTACCAGGTAGCGGCGACACGGTCACGCGCCAGTACGACGGGTCGGGGAATCTGTTGTCCGAGAGCAACGGACTGGGCCATGCCACGACCTATGCCAGCTACACGGCGCTGGGCCAGCCGGGGCAGGTGACGGGCCCCAATGGCGACGTCACCACGTTCGGCTACGATGGCATGGGTCGCATGACGTTGCGCCGGACGTATTTCAACGGCGGTACCCAGGATTATGTCTTTGCCTATGACGGGGCGGGGAACCTGGTGTCCAGTACCGCGCCCGACGGCCAGCAGATCAGCTACGACTACTACGCCCGTAATCCGAAGTGGCTTGCCAGCGCCAGCGTGAGCAATGGCAGTTCCACGAAGGGTCAGCGCCTGCTTTATTCCAGGAACCTGCTGGGCCAGGTCACGTCTACGTCACGGCAGGACGGGACCCTGGTCACTGTGATCGATGCGTACTGCAAGAAAAACCCCTTGTCGGAAGCCTGTCTCGAGAACGGCGGCGGCATCAGCGTGAGCTGGTCCTATACCACCGTGGCCCAGTCCTACATCGACTACGATGCAGGCGGGCTCGTGCAGGCCCAGCGCGGCAACAATGGGCAGAATTACCGCTACACCTACGATGCCAATGGCGACCTGCTGACCACGCAGGATTCGCTGGGCAACACGACCACGCTGGCCCGTGATCGCCATCGCCGTGTCGTCCAGGTCCAGGACGCACTCGGAGGGCAGGTCCACTATGCCTACGACGCCGTCGGCCAGCTTGTCCAGGTGACCGATCCACGCGGGCTCGCCACCGGCTATGGCGTCGATGGCCTGGGTCAGGTCTGGTGGCGGACGAGCCCGGATACGGGTACCACCACCTATCAGTACAGCGGTGGATTGGCGATGTCCTCCACGGCCGCAGACGGCACCGCCACCACCTATGCCTACGATGGCCTGGGCCGCCTGACCGGCACGAGCGCGGGTGGGCAAGCGCTCACCTATGTCTATGACACTTGTACCAATGGCAAGGGCCGGCTTTGCGCGACGTCGGCCCCGGGCGACAGCCAGACGACCTACACCTATACCCCCGACGGCCTGCCGGCGACGAAGACGGAATGGGTGACGGGCAACGGGGTGCAGACCGGCTATACGGCCTATTTCTATTACGACGACTTGCGCCGGCCCAGCGCCATCACCTACCCGGACGGCCATGCTGTGGGCTACGGCTATGCCCACGGGCAGGCCACGTCCATGACCGTCAATGTCAACGGGGCCACCACCAGCGTGGTCGCGGCGGCAACGTACGCGCCCTTCGGCACGGCCACGGCGTGGACCTATGGCAACGGCCTGGCACAGACCTTCGCATTCGATGCGGATGGGCGACTGACCGGCCTGGCCGTCAAGGACGGCAGCACCAGCGTGCAGGACCTGGCCTATGGCTACGATGCCGACGACCGGATCACCGCGCTGACCGACGCGGTCAACACCGCAGCCACGCAGGCCTATGGGTACGACGCATTGTCGCGGCTGCAGCAGACGAGCACGGCCGCGAACATCGTGTGGAACTACGGCTATGACGGCACGGGCAACCGGAGCTTGGCGATGCTGAGCGGGCAGTCCAGCCGGACCGACGTCTACGCCATCGCCAGTGGCAGTTCCCGGCTGGAGGCGATCACGGGTGGGCAGAGCGCGTCGTTCAGCTACGATGCCAACGGCCGTGCGACCGAGGCCTATGGCCGCACGCTGGCCTACGATCCTTTGGGCCGGCTGGCCTCGGTGACGAGCGCGGCCGGGGCATTTGCCTATACGACCAACGCCGAGGGCGAACGCAGCTGGAAGAGTGCCCAGGGCGGGGTACGCTACGTGCATGCGGCGGGCAACCAGCTGCTGTCCGAGCACGCCGATGCCGGCGACGTGTGGACCGACTACCTGTATTTCGGGGGGCGACTGGTGGGACTGGTGAGGAGCGGGCAGGTCTACTGGGTGCACGACGACCACCTGGGCCGGCCGGAGATCGTGACGAACGCCGGCAAGGCGGTGGTGTGGCGGGCGAGCAACCAGGCGTTCGCGCGCACGCTGGTGCAGGACGGCATTGGCGGATTGAACCTGGGCTACCCGGGGCAGTACTACGACAGCGAGAGCGACCTGTGGCACAACGGCTACCGCGAGTACGACGATAACAGCGGACGCTACCTGCAGAGCGATCCGATCGGGCTGGCGGGTGGGGTGAATACGTATGCCTATGTCGGGGGGAATCCGATCAGCAATATCGATCCGCTCGGATTGGATTGGCTAGGCTCCATAGGGATGACATGGGACTGGCTAACCGGAACAGGTCCGACTGATCGGACATTCGGGCCAGGAACGAGTCAGGTAAATGAGATGATGGGCGCACCGAGCGTAAACGCAGCAAGGGCTCTATTACACAAGAAAAATTCTGATCCATGTGCGCCATTGCAAGGGGTGAATAACTACGCCGCTAAATTTGGGCTTTCCGGTCTTATCAAGGCTGGGCTCAATCCTACGGAGCAATTTGTTGGAAGCTATCGAATAGACATTACTCCCCTTGATGCTAACAACGTTATTTTTTTGTTGCAAAACACATCTAGCTTTCGATCTTTTGCCTATGGTGTTGCACCTGATTGGAGTCGTTCAACGTTCGGGCCAATGGGCAATATGAGTCAGATTTACTGGTGGATTGAGTCGGGTAGAGCGCCATGAGAATATTTTTGATACTACTGCTTTCGGTGGCTATGGCTGGCTGCGATTTGAATCCATTCAATGCGGGGTGCCGGAATATTGACTCGTATTACGCGCTGTGCCAGGTGGACGACCAATCCACTTATCTGATTATGCGGTCAGGTGAGCAGCCGGAAGGTGGTGGAGTTTTGGAAGGTTCTATTGAAAGAATTGGTTGGAACGATCGTTATATCCTGGCCTGGAGGAATGCGACGTTCCGAGGTGATCCGGATGGCTGGATGAAAGTTGATATTCAATCGCATAAAATTATTGGGCCAATTAGTGATCGTGAAGCATTGAAGTTGCTTGTAAATAATCCGCCTAGAGATGCTGCAAGCGTGTGGAAAGATCTATAGGAAGGCAAGGACGATGTCAGGTCGAGTATTTTTCATGCCGTCCCTGGATATGACGATCCGGGACCGCGCGATACGAACCGGCATTGTCGCGGCTGCAGCAGACGAGCACGGCCTCGAACATCGTGTGGAACCACGGCTATGACGGCACGGGCAACCGGACCTTGGCAATGCTGAGCGGGCAGTCCAGCCGTACCGACGTCTACGCCATCGCCAGTGGCAGCTCCCGTCTGGAAGCGATCATGGGCAGACAGGGCGCGTCGTTCGCCCAGGATGCCAACGGCGACGCGACCTTGGTGCGGGCGGGATCGGGCTAACGGCGAAGTACATCGCGGTTTGATGCGATGAGCGTGATCGTGGCCGGAGAACGCGTGCCACCAACTGCTAAAGTCCGGCACGACGCACAGGAAAATGGATTGAACGTGCTGGCCCGGCCCATCGTCGACGAACATGCCCTGGAGGCGAGCATCCTCGATGCCCTGCTCGAGAGCGGGCGCCTGCGCGCCGGCGACCTGGCCCGGGCACGCCAGCTGCAGGCCGAATCCGGGGGCGGGCTGCTGCCGTTGCTGGTGCGGCTGGGCCTGCTGTCCGAGCGCGACCAGGCCGAGACCTCCGCGCAGGTGCTGGCGGTGCCGCTGCTGGGGGCGCGTCAGCTGCCCGAGGCCGCGCCGGACACGGTGCCGGAACTGGCCACCCTGTCGCTGCGCTTCATGAAGCAGTTCCACCTGTGCCCGCTGGCGGTGCACGCGGATACCCTCGATCTGTGGATGGCCGACGCCCACGACGGTTATGCGATCGAGGCGGTGCGGCTGGCCACCGGGCTGCAGGTGCGGCCGCAGGTCGGACTTCGCTCGGAGATCGACGATGTGATCGAGCGCTGGTACGGCCAGGGCCGCAGTGCGATGGGCGCGATCGTCGAAGGCGCCGAGCGCGAGGACGGCGGCGAGGACGACATCGAGCACCTGCGCGACCTGGCATCGGAGGCGCCGGTGATCCGCCTGGTCAACCTGGTCATCCAGCGCGCGGTCGAACTGCGCGCCTCGGACATCCACATCGAGCCGTTCGAGAACCGGCTCAAGGTGCGCTATCGCGTCGACGGCGTGCTGGTGGACGGGGAGAGCCCGCCGGCCGACCTCACCGCGGCGGTGATCAGCCGCGTCAAGATCCTGGCCCGGCTCAACATCGCCGAGCGCCGCCTGCCGCAGGACGGCCGCATCATGCTGCGGGTGCAGGGCAAGGAGCTGGACCTGCGCGTGAGCACCGTGCCCACCGCGCACGGCGAGAGCGTGGTGATGCGCCTGCTCGACCGGCAGACGGTGGTGTTCGACTTCGAGCGGCTGGGCTTCACCGAGGCGTTCCTGCCGCAGTTCCGCAAGGTGCTGGAGATGCCGCACGGCATCGTGCTGGTGACCGGCCCGACCGGTTCGGGCAAGACCACCACGCTGTACACCGCGCTGAGCCAGCTCAACACCACGGACGTCAAGATCATCACCGTCGAGGACCCGGTCGAGTACCAGATCGAGGGCATCAACCAGATCCAGGCGCGGCCGCAGATCGGCCTGGACTTCGCCAACGCGCTGCGCTCGATCGTGCGCCAGGACCCGGACATCATCATGATCGGCGAGATGCGCGACCTGGAGACCGCGCGCATCGCCATCCAGTCCGCGCTCACCGGCCACCTGGTGCTGTCCACGCTGCACACCAACAACGCCGCCGGCGGCATCACCCGGCTGCTTGACATGGGCGTGGAGGACTACCTGCTGACCTCCACCGTCAACGGCATCCTGGCCCAGCGCCTGGTGCGCCGGCTCGAGCCGGTGCACGCGCAGCGCTACGCCGCCACGCCCGAGCAGATCGAGAAGTTCGGCCTGCGCCGGCTGCAGCCCGAGGGCGAGATCTTCCTGTACCGGCCGCAGCCCTCGGCACTGGCGCCGACCGGCTACCTGGGCCGCACCACGATCATGGAATTCCTGGTGATGGACGACGCACTGCGCCGCGCGGTGATGCAACGCGCCGGCATGGGCGAGATCGAATGCATCGCCCGCGCGGCCGGCATGCGCACCATGTACGAGGACGGCCTGGCCAAGGCGCTGGCCGGGCAGACCACCCTCGAGGAAGTGCTGCGGGTGACGGAGGAGGGATGAGCATGCTGTCGCTTTCCTGTGTCCGTCGTGAAAGGCGCTGGGTCCCCGCCTGCGCGGGGACGACGGAAGACCGCGACTTGACCGTCTTCTCCGCGCAGGCGGGGACCCAGCGCCTTGGAATTTCGCAAGGGAATGCGATTCATGGAAAAACAACCGGCGACCTACATCCTCGCCAGCAAACGCAACGGAACGCTGTACGTGGGTGTCACATCGAATCTCGTCGCCCGCATCTGGCAGCATCGGCAGCATGTGGCACCGGGGTTCACTCAGTGCTACGGGGTGCAACGGCTGGTCTGGTACGAATTGCATCCGACCATGGAGGCGGCGATCGTCCACGAGAAGCGACTGAAGCGGTGGAACAGGGCATGGAAGATACGGCTGATCGAGGAACGCAATCCCTATTGGCACGATTTGTGGCCGGAGATAGTGGGGTAGTCGACGACGATTACGTTTCAATCGTCGTCCCCGCGCAGGCGGGGACCCAGCGACTTGCGCGCAAAAGCACGAAGGCACTGGGTCCCTGCCTGCGCGGGGACGGCGGTGTTCGATTTCCTTCGATTTCCGAGTCCAGGCTCTGATGCCCCTGTATCGCTACAAAGCCATCGACGCCCACGGCGAGATGCTGGAAGGCCAGATGGAGGCGGCCAGCGACGCCGAGGTGGCCGCGCGGCTGCAGGAGCAGGGCCACTTGCCGGTGGAGGCGCGGCCGGCCCACGGCGAGGACGGCCCCGGCTGGAAGGCGCTGCTGCGCCGGCGCGGGCTGCGCGGCGCGGCGCTGGTGGAGTTCACCCAGCAGCTGGCCACGCTGCTTGCGGCCGGGCAGCCGCTGGACCGTGCGCTGGGCATCCTGACGGACCTGCCCGAGGATGCGCGCGCGCGCCGTACGATCGTGGCGGTGCGCGACCAGGTACGCGGCGGCGTGTCGCTGTCGGCGGCGCTGGAGCGCCAGCACGGCACGTTCTCGCGCCTGTACGTGAACCTGGTGCGCGCCGGCGAGGCCGGCGGCAGCCTGCACGCCACGCTGCAGCGCCTGGGCGAGTACCTGGAGCGCGGCCGCGAGCTGCAGGGACGGGTGGTGAACGCGCTGGTCTACCCGGCGATCCTGCTGGCCGTGGTCGGGCTGGCGCTGATGTTCCTGCTCGGCTACGTGGTGCCGCAGTTCGCGCAGATGTACGAGAGCCTGGACGTGCAGCTGCCGTGGTTCACCCGCGCAGTGCTGGCGCTGGGCCTGTTCGTGCGGCAGTGGTGGCCGCTGCTGCTGGCGGTCCCGGCACTGGCTGTGCTCGGGTTCGAGCGGCTCCGCCGCAACGCCGGGTTCCGCGCCGCATTCGATGCCTGGCTGCTGCGCCGGCCGCTGCTGGGGCCGTTGCTGGCACGGCTGGAGACCGCGCGCCTGGCGCGCACGCTGGGCACGCTGCTGCGCAACGGCGTGCCGCTGCTCGCCGCGCTGGGCATCGCCCGCAACGTGCTGGGCAACCGGGCGCTGGCCGCGGACCTGGGCGAGGCCACCGAGGCCGTGCGCAACGGCCGCGGGCTGTCGGCGGCATTGTCGCGGCAGGCGCGCTTCCCGCGGCTGGCGCTGCAGATGATCCAGGTCGGCGAGGAATCCGGCACCCTCGATGCCATGTTGCTGCGCACCGCCGACACCTTCGAGCAGGACAGCGCGCGCCTGATCGATCGCCTGCTGTCCGCGCTGGTGCCGGCGATCACGCTGGTGCTGGCCGCGGTGGTCGGCACCGTGATCGTGGCGGTGCTGGTGCCGCTGTACGACCTGACCAATGCGGTGGGCTGAGCCATGCCATCGTCCTCTTCCCGTCGGCGGGCACCACCACCGGGCGGCAATGCCATGCAGCCTCGCCGTCAGCGGCGCCCGGCCGGTCGCCCCGTTTCCCGTCCCGGAACCCCTGCCACCCGAAGGAATCCCGCAATGACCCGTCCGCATTCCACGACCCGTTCGCCGTCGCCGGCACGCCAGGCCGGCATGAGCCTGCTGGAGATCATCATCGTCATCGTGCTGATCGGCGCGGTGCTGACCCTGGTCGGCAGCCGCGTGCTCGGCGGCGCCGACCGCGGCAAGGCGAACCTGGCGCGCTCGCAGATCCAGACCCTGGCCGGCAAGGTGGAGAACTACCAGCTCGATACCGGACGCCTGCCGGGCAAGCTGGAGGACCTGGTCGCCGCGCCGGGCGGCGTGGCCGGCTGGCTCGGCCCCTATGCCAAGCCGGCCGAGCTCAACGACCCGTGGGGGCGGCCGGTGGAATACAAGGTGCCCGGCGACGAGGGCCGGCCGTTCGAGCTGACCAGCCTGGGCAAGGACGGCCAGCCCGGCGGCAGCAGCTACGACGCGGACGTCCACAACGATTGAACAGGATGGACGCCATGCCCGCCCGTGCCGCGTCGTGCCGTCGGCGCCCGCCTCGGCGGCAGGCAGCGGCGGGCGTGACGCTGCTGGAGATGCTGCTGGTGATCGTGCTGGTGGCCGCCATGGCGGGCCTGGCCGCGGCGGCGTTGCACGGCGGCCTGGACGGCACGCGCCTGCGCACGGCGGCGCGCCAGGTGGGCGCCGAGCTGCGCTTCGCCCGGGTCCGCGCCCTGGCCAGCGGCCAGGTGCAGCGCTTCGAGCTGGACCTGGGCGATGGCCGCTGGCGGGGCGCCAACGGCCATCGCGGCCGCCTGCCGGAAGGGATGCGCCTGCGCTTCACCGGCGCGCGCCAGGTACAGCCGCGCGAAGGCAGCGGCAGCATCGTGTTCTTCCCGGACGGGGCATCCAGCGGCGGGCGCATCGAGCTGGCGCTGCGCCAGGCGAGCTGGCGCGTGGACGTGGCCTGGATGACCGGCGAGGTGCGCGTGGCGCCGGTGGCGGCGCCATGAGGGGACAGCGCGGCTACACCCTGATCGAGGTGGTGGTCGCCTTCGCCGTGCTGGCGCTGGCGCTGACCCTGCTGCTGGGCACGCTGTCCGGTGCGGCGCGCCAGATCCGCGGCGCGGACGACGCCGGTCGCGCCGCCCTGCATGCGCAGTCGCTGCTGGCCACGCTGGGTACCGACATCGCCTTGCGCCCCGGCCGCCGCGACGGCGATTTCGAGCAGGGCCGCTACCGCTGGCAACTGGCCATCGTCTCCTACGCCGAATCCGGCGCACCCCCGGCACCGGGCGCGGCGCGGCTGCTGCAACTGGATTTGCAGGTGCGCTGGGGCGAGCAGGCCGGACAGGCGCTGCACTGGCGCAGCCTGCGGCTGGCCGCGGCCGACGCGACCGCCGAGGCCGTGCCGTGACCGCCGTCGCCCGCCGCGCGGCCGGCTTCACCCTGATCGAGGTGCTGCTGGCGACGGTACTGCTGGCGGCCGGGCTGGCGCTGGCCTTCGCTACGGTACGCGCGGCCATGGCGGTGAGCCAGCGCGGCGAGGCCCTGGCGACGCGCAACGAGCGCATCCGCGCCGTGGAAGGCTTCCTGCGCCGGCACCTGGCCGCGGCGCAGCCGCTGGCGATGCAGGTCGATCCGGCCACCGGTCAACCGCAGCGCTTCGTCGGCGAGCCGCAGCGGATGCGCTTCGTCGCCGACCTGCCGTCCTACCTGGGCCACGGCGGTCCCTACGTGCACGCGCTGGAGGTGGACGGCGAGGCGCCCCGGCAGCGGTTGCGCCTGGCCCTGGCGCTGTTGCCGCCCGGCGCGGCCCAGGCCCGGGCACCCGTACCGGACGGCACGCCGGACCTGCTGGCCGACGGGCTGGCGCAGGTCGCCTTCCGTTATCGCGGTGTGGACCCGGCCACCGGCGTGCTCGGGGCGTGGCGCGACCATTGGGACGATGCCCGGCGCCTGCCGTTGCAGGTGTCCGTGGCGGTCACGGCAGCCGACGGCGGTCCGTGGCCCGGGCTGGTGGTGAACCTGCCGCAGGGCGGCAACAGCCAGGTGCGCCCGTGACCGCGCACCGTGCCCGCGGCGCCGCCCTGGTGCTGGTGCTGTGGCTGGTGGTGCTGCTCACCGCGCTGGTCGGCGCCTTCGCCCTGACCGCGCGGGTGGAAGCGATGGGCGCGACGGTGCAGGACGACGGCGCGCTGGCCGCCGAGCATGCCCGCGCCGGCCTGGAGTACGCCCTCTCGCGCCTGCGCGGCACGCCCGCGCGGCCGGCCTGGGTGGCGGACGGGCGCCTGTATCCCTGGACCTTCGACGGTTCGCAGGTGGAACTGCGGCTGGTGGCCGAGAGCGGCAAGGTGGACCTGAACCTGGCCGACCGCGCGCTGCTGGCCGCGCTCGCACGTGCCGAGGGGGCGGCGCCGGCGCAGGCCGACCGGGTGGCAGGGGCGATCGTGGACTGGCGCGATGCCGACGACCTCGGCCAGGCCGGTGCCGCGGGCGAGGCGCGCGACTACGCTGCCGCCGGCCTGCCGTACGGCCCGGCCAACGCGCCCTTCCAGAGCGTGGCCGAGGTGCAGCGGGTGCTGGGCATGGACGCGGCGCTTTACGCGCGGCTGCGCGAGGACGTGACCGTGTTCGCAGGACGCTCGCGCCCGGATTCGGCCTTCGCCCCGGAGGCGGTGCTCGCCGCGCTGGGCGTGGATGCGCAGGCGGTGCTCGCGCGCCGCCGGGAGGCGGCCATGCCCGGCAGCGGCGCGCCGGCGGGCGCGGCTTTCGATCCTTCCGGCCCACCGCTTAGTATCCGGAGCAGGGCACGGACCGCGCGCGGCGGCATGGCCGAACTTCGCGCGGTGGTGCGCCCGGGGGGATCGCCGGCAGGCGGGGCGGCCTATACCGTGCTGCGTTGGGAAGAGGGGATGGCGGCGGAATGAGCGTGCTTCAGGACATGCGCGATCGCCTCGGACAGGGCGGCCTGCGCGGACAGGGATGGCTGGCCTGGTGGCGGCGTGCGCTGCTGGCCTGGGTGCCGGCGCGCTGGCGCGGGCAACTGGCCCCGGCGCGGCTGCTGCTGTGGCGGGGCCAGGACAGCCTGTATCTGGCGCGCCAGCACGACGAGCAGGTCGATGCGCCGCAGTGCCTGCCCTGGCCGGTGGCGCCGCCGGCACGCCAGGCCGGTGCCGCCGCGGTGCTGCCCTGGTACCTGGTGCTCGCGCACGAGCAGGTGCTGCGGCGCACGCTGCGCCTGCCGGCCGCCGCGGTGCCGCGGCTGGGCGACGTGGTGCGCTTCGAGATCGATCGGCAGACGCCGTTCGCGCCGACCCAGGTCGAATACGCCGCGCGCGTGCTGTGCCCGCTCGCTGGCGGCCAGGTCGAGGTCGAGCTGGTGGTCGTGCCGCGGCATGGCCTGGAACGGGCCCTGGCGGCGCTCGACGGCTGGGCCGACACGCTGTCCGGCGTGGACGCGGCCGACGCGCAGGGCCACCCGCTCGGCGTGAACCTGCTGCCGCCGGCGCAGCGCCATCGCCGTCGCGATCCGACGCGGCGCTGGCAGTGGGGCCTGTGGGCGCTGGCGCTCGTGCTGCTGGCGCTGGCCGGCGCAAGGCTGCTCGACAACCGCCACCAGGCCGCCGCGGCGTTGCGCGCGGCGATCGCCGCGCAGGCACCCCGGGCACGCCAGGTCGCGGCCGAGCGCCAGCAGCTGGCCGACCTGGTGGACGGCGCGGCCTTCCTCGACCGCCAGCGCGCCGCGCGACCGCCGGCCATCGCGGTCTGGGACGAACTGACCCGACGCCTGCCCGACGACACCGTGCTGGAGAAGTTCGCCCTGGAGAGCGGCCAGCTGCAGCTCATCGGCACCAGCGCGCAGGCCTCGGCGCTGGTCGGCCGGCTGGAAGGCTCGCCGCTGTGGCACAAGCCGGCGTTGACCGGCGTGCTGCAGGGCGACGGCGCCGGCCGCGACCGCTTCACCCTCGTCGCCCAGCTCGGGCCCGGCGATCGTCCCGGGGAGGCCGCCGATGGCGACGCCCGTCCCTGAGCGCGAGCGCTGGCTGGCCCTGGGCCTGCTGCTGGCCGTGCTGGCGCTGGCCTACCTGACGACGGTGCATCCCGCGTTCACCGTGCCGCTGCGTACCGCCGATGCGGAAATCGCCGCGCTGCAGGCGCGGCAGCAGCGCATGCAGGCGCAGCTGGACCAGGCCGGGGCGGTGGCCGCGGCCCTGGCCGGGACCCGCCGGGCCCTGGACGGGCAACCGGGATTCCTGCCGGAAACCTCGGCGGAGCTGGCTTCGGCGGCGCTGGTGCAGCGGCTCGAGGCGGCCGTGGCCACGGCCAGTCCCGGCAACCGCAGCTGCCAGGTCAGCAACCGGTCGCCGTTGCCCCCGGAACAACGCGAGCGCTTCACCCGGGTGGCCGTGCAGGTGCGCCTGCGCTGCGGCACGCCGGAACTGGCGCAGGTGCTGTACGCGCTGGAAGGCGGGACCCCGCGCCTGTTCGTGGACGACCTGAACGTGCTGGCCGTGCGCGGCGCGGGCGGCGGCCCCGGCCGTACCGAGGACGGCGGCCTGGATGCGGAATTCGTGCTGGCCGGTTACCTGGCCCCGGCCGCGGCGCCGGCGCCGGTTCCCCCGGGAGGCGACGACCATGCGCCTTGAAGCGCCGGCCTGGCGCGTGCTGCTGCCGGCGGCGCTGGCGACCTGGGCCGCGCTGGCCTGGGCGCTGGCGCTGGCCGGCATGGGTACCAGGCTCGCCTCGCCCCCGCTCCCGGCCGAGCGCGGGGCCGTCGCTCTGCCGCGACTGGCGCCGGCGCTCGCCGCGCCGCTGCGGCCGGACGCCGACTACGCCGGGATCGCCGCGCGCCCGCTGTTCGCGCCCGACCGGCGCCCGCATCCGTTCTTCCTGGGCGGACAGGCCGGCCAGGCCCCGGCCGAGGTACCGCGCCTGACCGGCGTGCTGATCACGCCGCAGCTGTCGCTGGCGACCCTGACCACCGGGCAGGGCCAGTCGCTGCGCCTGCGCCTACAGGGCGAGGCACAGGGAGGCTGGCGCCTGCTGGACCTGCAACCGCGCCAGGCCACGGTCGAGGGCCCTGGCGGGGTGCAGACCCTGGTGCTGCAGGTGTTCGACGGGCAGGGAACGCCTGCGGGCCCGGGCGGCGCGGCGCCGTCGGCGCCTGCAGGCCCCGCTCCGGTTCCTGCGGCCGCAGCGGGCGCGCCCGCACCTGGCGGCCCGTCGCGGCCGCCGGTGTCCGGCGGGACCCCGCCACCGGCGAACGACCGGGCTCCCGGCCAGGCCCCCGGCCAGGCGGCCCCGGCGCCGGACCCGCAGACCCTGGATGCCATCCGCGAGCGCATCCGCGCGCGCCGCCAGCAGATGCAGCAACAGGCCGGTGGCGTGGCCCCCCGTCCATGATCGAGAGTGACCGCATGAAGCGACGCATCGTCTCCTTCCCGCTGCTGATCGGCCTGCTCGCCGGCTGCGCCAGCACCCCGCCGCCGACGGTGCAGCGCCACCCGGCACCGGCGGCCACGCTGGACACGCGTGCGCAAGTGGAGCGGGACAGCCAGGACGAGGCGGCGGCGCTGCAGCCGCTGATCCGGCGCGGCAACGGCGAGGTGATCGACCGCGCGGCCGCCGCGCGGCGCCCGCCGTCGCTGGCGACCGCGGGCAATGGCACGGCCACCTTCAATTTCGAGGGCGAGTCGGTGCAGGCGGTGGTCAAGGCGATCCTCGGCGACCTGCTCGGCCAGAACTACGTGATCGCCCCGGGGGTGCAGGGCACCGTGACCCTGGCCACGCCCAACCCGGTCTCGCCGGCGCAGGCGCTGAACCTGCTGGAGATGGTGCTGGGCTGGAACAACGCGCGCATGGTCTTCAGCGGCGGGCGCTACAACATCGTGCCGGCCGACCAGGCGGTGGCCGGCAACGTCGCGCCCAGCACCGCCCCGGCCGCGGCCGCGCGCGGCTTCGAGGCGCGCGTGGTGCCGCTGCGCTACATCTCCGCCACCGAGATGAAGAAGGTGCTCGAGCCGTACGCGCGGCCCAACGCCATCGTCAACGTCGACAACGGCCGCAACGTCATCACCGTGGCCGGCACCCGCGCCGAACTGGAGAACTACCTGCGCACCATCGCCGTGTTCGACGTGGACTGGATGGCGAGCATGTCGGTGGGCGTGTTCCCGCTGCAGAGCGGGCGCGCCGAGCGCGTGGCCTCGGACCTGGAGAAGGTGTTCGGCGCCAACAGCGGCACGCCCAGCGCCGGCATGCTGCGCTTCATGCCGCTGGACAACGCCAACGCGATCATGGTGATCACCCCGCAGGCACGCTACCTGGACCAGATCCGCGACTGGCTCGAGCGCATCGACGGTGCCGGCGGCGGCAGCCGCCTGTTCTCCTACGAGCTCAAGTACGTCAAGGCGCGCGAACTGGCCGACCGGCTGGGCGAGGTGTTCGGCGCCGGCGGGAGCGGCCGTGGCGACGGTGCCGCAGCGCTGGCGCCGGGGGCCACCCCGGTGCAACTGGACGGCGGCAACGCGGGCGGCGGCGACGGCAGCCGCGACGGCGGCCTGTCCGCCAGTGGCCTGGGTACCGGCGGGGCGTCCTCCACGTCCGGTTCCACCTCTACCGGCGGCGGCCTGGGCGAGGGCAGCCTGGCGCTGCCCCAGCGCGGCAGCGGCAACGGCAGCGTCACCCTGGAAGTGGACGGCGACCGCGTCGGCGTGTCGGCGGTGGAGGAGACCAACACCCTGCTGGTGCGGTCCACGCCGCAGGCCTGGCGCTCGATCCGCGAGGTCGTGGAGAAGCTCGACGTGATGCCGCTGCAGGTGCACATCGAGGCACAGGTGGCCGAGGTGGCGCTCACCGGCGAGCTCAGCTACGGCGTGAACTGGTATTTCGAACAGGCGGTCGATGGCGCGAGCGACGGCAGCAGCGCCATCGGCATGAGCGGCGCCGGCCTGCCCAGCGCCGCCGGCCGCAGCATCTGGGGCGACATCGCCGGCAAGGTCACCGGCGACGGCGCCGCCTGGACCTTCCTCGGCAAAAACGCGGCGGCGATCATCAGCGCGCTGGACAAGGTCTCCAACGTGCGCCTGCTGCAGACCCCCTCGCTGTTCGTGCGCAACAACGCCACCGCCACGCTCAACGTCGGCAGCCGGATCCCAGTCAACTCGACCTCGGTCTCCACCATCGGCGACAACACCTACACCAGCGTGCAGTACCTGGAGACCGGCACCATCCTCAAGGTGCGCCCGCGGGTGACCCGCGACGGCATGGTGTTCCTGGACATCGTCCAGGAGATCAGCGCGCCGGAGGGCGACCGCGACCAGTACGGCAACTACCGCATCAACACCCGGCGCATGCAGACCGAGGCCGCGGTGCGCGCCGGCGACACGGTGATGCTGGCCGGGCTGATCGACGACAGCACCACCGACGGCTCCTCCGGCCTGCCGTTCCTCAGCCGCCTGCCGGTGGTCGGCGCGCTGTTCGGGCAGAAGACCCAGAGCCACCGCCGCAACGAGGTGATCGTGCTGCTCACGCCCACCCTGGTGCGCAACCCGCAGGAGGCCATCGACCTGACCGACGAGTACGGCCAGCGTTTCCGCGCGATGGACCCCATCCGCAACCCCGTCCGGCAGTGAACGCGTCCCTGCCGATCGTGCTGCTGCCGGCATGCGTGGACGATGCCGCGCTGGATGCCTGCCTGGGGGCGCTGGAGCAGGCCACCCCCGCGGGCACGCGGGTGTGGCTGGGCGACGATGCGCAGGCCGGTCCGCGCGCCCGCGCGGTGATCGACGGCTGGCTCGCTCGCACCCGGCTGCAGGCCACCTACAGCCGGCGCGAGCGCGCGGTGGGCGAGGTCGCGCACCTGGACCAGATGCTGGGTGCCTGCGGCGCGCTGGACGTGGTCGTGCTCGCCCCCGACGCGCGCCCGCTGCCGGGCTGGCTGCAGCGGCTGGCCGACTGCCTGGCGCGCGATGCCGCCATCGCCACCGCCACGCCGTGGAGCAACGCCGGCGAAACCGCGGCCTGGCCCCGGCTGGGCGAGATCAACCCGGTGCCGGACGAACCGGCCCGGCTGGCCGCCGCCTGTGCCATGTTGCCGCCGGTGCATCCGGAACTGCCCAATGCCGTCGCCCACGCCGTGCTCCTGCGGGGCCGCGCCCGCGCCAGGGCCGGCGGCCTGGACACGGCCAGCTACGGCTCCTGGTACGGCGCCCTGGTGGACCTGAGCCTGCGCCTGGCCGGTCTGGGCTGGCGCAACGTGCTGTGCGAGACCGCCTTCGTCGCCCGCAGCGGCGAGGGCGGCCCGGCCGACGGCGACCTGGACGCCCTGGCCGCGCGCTGGCCGGCCTGGCACGCCCGCCTGGCCGCCTTCCTCATGCGCGACCCCCTGCACGCCGAGCGCGAATTGCTCGCGCAGCAGTTCGCCGCGCAACCGCCACAGGATCCGCAGGGCGAATTGTTCGATGGGGCGGCGGAATAGAATAGAAGAACGGGATGCGGGCATTCCTCGCACACCCGGGATCTGGCCGGCGTTGGCGTTGCAGACGCAGCCGGGTCCGTTGCGGCAGCTGATCGTCGTCGGCTTGCCGAACGCGTCGCGCACGATTTCGGTGGTGGCCTCCTCCGGGCCGTCGATGGCCATCGGATATTTCCTCTGGCTCCTTTATCCGTTCTCCAGATTCAAACGCCTTCAGCCGCTTAGCGTCCTCAGTAGCCGCGCACCACAACCCCGCAAACAACAAGGCCCGCAGCGATGCGGGCCTTGTGCGTCATGGGCGATCAGAAAGTGAACCTGACCCTGAGGTAGGTGTTGCGATCGAGAGTTGAATCCGCCCCCGGCTATCGCAGTTGCTTCACCCCCGACCGAACTGGCAGCAAAAGCCCGCCGAAGCGGGCTTCAATCGCTCTTCACTGGATCACTCCGGCTCCGGGTAAAAGAAGTCATAAGTCCCGCTATTCATCCGATACACCAAGCTGTCAGGGGGCACTACAACTCCGACTTCCGCATTTCGGTAAGGGCCAGACAATGCGCCGACATGCATGTAAGGGCCATCGATTTGCCAAACGAACCAATTGTTCGACGTCTTCTGCTTTGACTTGCCGTAATCACTACTGTTCCTGAATAAGACATCTACCTCGCCCACAACGTCAGCGTGAGCCACCTTTCGCCAGAACTTTTGCTTAGCGCCAACACTTAAAAAGACATGCGCGGCGAATTCAACTTTGATTCGCAACACAATTGCTGAACTCCTTGACGAAGACGTCGAGGGGCGTCTTGAATCCTAGTGTCTTGCGTGGTCGCGTGTTGAGCCGTTGCTCGACCCAGCGCAATTGTTCATCGGTGATGGCCGCGAAGTCCATGCCTCGTGGAAGGTACTGTCGGGTCAGTCCGTTGGCGTTCTCGTTGCTGCCACGCTGCCAGGCCGAGTACGGATCGGCGAAGTAGACATCTGCCTGCAGGGAGGCAGCGATGGTCTGGTGTTCGGCGAACTCCTTGCCGTTGTCGGCGGTCAGCGTATGCACGCCATCGCGTACGCGGCCCAACCTGCCGACGATGGCGCGCATTACGTTCTCGGCCGTGCGATCGACCGACTTGGCCAGCAGGTGGAGCCGGGAGCGTCGTTCGGTCATGGTCACCACAACCGTCTTGCCGCTCGAGGCGTGCATCGAGTCGATCTCCCAGTCGCCCAGGCGGGAGCGCTGTTCGACCACTGCAGGGCGTTCACGCCAACTGCGGCGGTGCCGAAGCTGGCCCCGGCCATCGCGCATCCCACGCCTGCGGCGCTGGCGCCGACGGCGGCGCAAGGTCTTGAACAGGGTGCCCCCGCGCCGCTGTTCTGCGTAGATGTGCTGATAGATCCACTCGTGGCTCGCCAGTCCGGTGGCGCCTGCCACCTGCTCCGGGCTCCAGTCTTCGCGAAGGCACGCTTCGATCCGCGCGATGTGCTCCGGGCCGATGCGTTTGCGACGGCTGGCCTGTGAACGGCGATGGTCACTGATCCGCTGTGCCTGGGCAGGGTCGTAACACCGACCAGGGCTGTTGCGCCGCAACTCGCGGCTGATCGTGCTGGGCGCACGATCCAGAGCAAACGCGATCCCGCGAAGGGAACAGCCGGCTTCATGCAAGGCGTGGATGCGATATCGTTCGTGCTGGTTCAGGCGGCCATTGGCCATGGGCAACTCCACTTGGCGGTGAAGCTGCTCAGGTCAGGTCGCCTGGGCCTCTTCACAACCTTGGGTGTTGCGATCGAGAGTTGAATCCGCCCGCATAAAAGTCAGTATCACCGCGAACGATTTGGCTCACATCAGGGACTTCAACCTCGACAAGACCCGGCGTTGTTTCGGGCAACGTGTCCACGACATTTGCCGGCGCACCAACCAGAGCTCGCGGTGGACGGCCGACGCCGACAAGGCGCGGGCGTTCGTCGCGCCGCTGGATCGGTAGCCGCATCGCCATCACCCCAACCGGACCACACTCCATGACCACGCCGCGCCACGCTTTCATCATCGATCCGATCCGCAGGCAGCGCGACGCGGATTCGATCACGCGGATGATGGAAGACGCCTGGCTCGCGGTGCACGGGGAACCGCTGGCGCCGATCCCGCCGCCGGTGGTCGGGTGGCGGCTGACGCTGTGCGCCGACGGCGGCACGGTCGAGCGGCGCGAGTTCGGCGTGGAAGGATTTGCCGACGCGCAGGACGCCGGCAGCGCGTGGCTGCGGCAGCACGGCGGCGACAGCATCGATGCGTTCACCGCACGCGCCATGCAGGCGTCGCGGCGCATGGCGTGGGATCACGACTACCGGCACGGCATCAGCAGGTGCGGGTTCTGAGCCAACGCACACCGCAACAACGACAAGGCCCGCGGATGCGGGCCTTGTTTTTCATGGGCGATCAGGAAGTGAACCTGGAACCGTTACTGCAATTACCTCCCGCCATTTCTACTCCCGCGAAGCAACCAAGCCGCAGTTATCCCAGCGATTGCTGGCAACCACACCAGCAGACAAATTAGCGGATCGAACTCCGTCAAATACCAAAGCACTAAATTTGTCACCACAACGCAAACCACTATCCCTATGGATCTTGCATCACGCGCCTTAAGAACCTTCTTCGGATTCGGCAGGAAGAGCGCATTCGAGTAGGCACATGCGACAGCCAACACGAGAACAGCAGCAGACGACGGGGTCATCGTAACTTCTCCTCGTCGATCTTGCGCTCAACTTGCTTCTCTACGGCTGACCCCACGCCCGATGACACTACACCTGCTTGCGCAGCTTTCTGCTCTACACTTCTTTGCAGGGCAGGTCCAGCCGTACGGGCACGCTCTTGCTGTGCATTTCTCGCGCCAGGCTTGTTGCCTATTCGTTCAAGCCGGTTTGCTTGTCGCTGAGCAACCTTATGCTCAGCCGTCTTAACGATTGCACGTTCCGCAGCCGCACCGCCTGCTCGACCGAACGCCACGTCGGCAACTACTCCACCAACAGTGACCTCTTCTCCCTTGGCTGCTGTGGAGCCCGCACTCATAGCTACGTCAACAAGCAACCCCCCAATTCGCCCTACCTTTCCTGCAAGCCCTACACCAAGAGCGCCAGTTCCAGCCGAGATCAGAATGCTCGTCCCATCAATCTCAGTACGGGTTCCCATCCCAATCTCAGCGACCTGAATTACAAAATCCAAGCCAGCGCCGATTGCTGCCCCCGCACAAGAAGGGCATCGGCCATCTGGATCGGTGAACTTGTAAGGGTTGTTGAAGGCATACGCGTAGCGATTGAAAAACCGCATATCGCCATTGTCATAAGCGGTGACAGGATCAACGCTGAGAGATGCCCCGATAGTGGGATCGTAGTAGCGCTGCTGCATATACACCAGCCCGGTCGCCGCGTCTTGCACGTGCCCGGTGTAGCCCACTCCGTCCGTGATCGGCCGGTTCGTCTGTTGCCCATACGGTTCGTACTCCGTCCGGGTGAGCACGTTGCCGGCCGTGTCGGTCACTACCACTGGGCTGCCCAATGCATCGGTGTGCTGGTACTTGATGGTTACGACATCATTGCTCCAATCCCGTTCGCGGATAGCAACCAGGCTACCGCCCAGATAGATGTTTTCAATGGCTGATGTCTTAGGCGCCCGGCTGTCTTGCTGATACAGGATTTGTCCGGCCTGGCTGTAGATCGATAAGTAATTCCCCAGTGCCGGGTTGGAGGACAGCACCCGCCGCCCTTGGCCGTCGTAGCGGTAGTACTCCTGGCCGGTCACTTCGCGCAGCCGGTTGCCGTAGTCGAAGCCGTAGACCTGGCCGTTCTTGTTGCTCAGGTTGCCCTGCAGGTCGTATCCCAGCCCGATCACCGTGGCGCCGTCGCAGCTGGCCGTCTTGACGTTGGTCAGCTGATGGTGGCCGTCGTAGCAGTAGGCCTGGTCGCGGGCGGCCAGGTTGTTCGAGGCGCCCACCGCCACGTGGGTCAGGTTGTCCAGCACGTCGTAGGCGTAGCTGGCCGTTCCCCACATGGGGCTGGTGGCCAGGATCAGCCGGTCCAGCCCGTCGTAGCTCATCGTCCGGGTCTGCCGGCCATCGACGTAGTCGGTGATCTGGGCGACGTTGGCGTTGCCGTCGTAGCCGTAGCCCAGGTCCAGCACGCCGCTGTCGGTGCTGCGCGCCGGCAGCTGCCGGGCGTTGGGCTGCATCGTGTGCACGATGCCGTTGCCGTAGGTGAACTGCGCGATCGCCCCGTTCGGGAAGTAGCTCACCCCGGTGGCATAGCTGCCCGCCCGGGTCGGCTGGCCCAGCGCATTGGGGGCATAGTCCAGCTGCAGGCCGGTCGGATACGTCTGCACGCTCAGGTGGGCATTGGCGTCGTAGCCATAGCCCAGGCTCCAGATGTACCAGTCGGGCTGGCTGCTGCTTTCTCCCGTCAGCAAGCGCCGTCCGTTATAGCTGTAGGCGTTGACCACCCGTTGCTGATCGTCGGGGGCATTGCTCGTCGTGATCGTCGCCGGCAGGCCGTCGGCCGTGTAGGTCCAGGTCTGGTTGCCCCGGCCGTCCGGGAAGTTCAGGGTCAGCAGCCGGTTGCGGGCATCGTAGGTGCGACCCACCAGCCGGCCGCTGGACTGGGCTTCGCCGAAGTTGCAGTCCGCGGTGGACGGCAGGTCCAGCCCGCCGGCCGACCAGGACAGGTTGTCCGCGCCATCGTTGTAGAAAACCGTGGCGCCGGTCTCCGGTTCGATCGCCTTGCACAGGCTCTGGTCCCATGCGTAGACGTAACGGCGCGTCAGCGACAGGCTGCCATCGTCGTTGCGGCGAGCGATCGTCATCGGCTTGCCGAACGCGTCGCGCACGATTTCGGTGGTGGCTCCCTCCGGGCTGCTGATGGCCACCGGCCAGTCGGTGGTGGGCTGATCGTAGGCCATGTACCGGGTAGTGGTCTGCTGCCCGCGCGGGTTCGTCACCCGGGTCTGGGCCCCGGCCAGGTACTCGGTGGTGGTGACCAGCAGACCCTGCTCGCTGTCCTGGGCCACCGCGGTCACCCGGCCCAGCGCGTCGTACTCGGTCCAGGTGCCGGTGCTCAGGCTGTCGCTGCTGCCCGGATAGGAAGCGAACGTCACTCGACCTTCATGGTCGTAGGCGAAGCGCTGGAAACGGATCGTGCCGGTCTCGTCGGCCGCGTCGTACTCCCGCGTGAGCTGTGGCCGCCACAGCGCGTCGTAATAGGTGATCTTGCGCGCATTGCCGGTGGCGACGGTCTGGCGCCAATGGCCTGCCGGCAACCCGTACTCGCTGCCGTTGACGGGCTCGAACGTCTGCACGGTGGCATTCCAGTGCGAGGTGTCGCATGCCCCGACCTGGGTTTCCGAGGGGTAAGTGATCTGGCTGATCCGGCCCATCGCGTCGTAGGCGTAGCAAGTCTTGCTGCCCATCTCGTTGGTGATCGAGGTGATCCAGCCGTTGTCGTCCACTCCCGCAGATTGCGTGGTGCCGTCGGCATAGGTGATGGCCTGGGGGATGCCGCGTTTCCAGTTCGCCAGCGTAGTGACGTTGTTGTTGCCGTCCTTCACCGTGGCCACCGTGCCGTCGGCGTTGTAGGTCACCGTCTGGCGCAGCTTGCCGTAGGTCGATTGCGTCAACGGTTGGGCGGTGGCCGTGTCGAACGTGGTGGCCTCCACCACGATCCCGTTGATCTTGCGCTGGGCCACTTGCCCGAGCACCCAATGGGTCGTGTCGTCGTAGTAGGTGATCTCCTCGACCTGGCTGTAGCTGCTCGTCGGCGAGGCCGGCGGTGGATCGCTCGTCGGCGGAGGATCAGCCGGCAATGGCGCTGTCACCGCGACGCTCACGTTGGTTGTGGGATCGCCGAACCAGGCTACGCCTTCGCGCACCATCCGCCACTGCAGGTCGTAGTTGCCGGTGGTGACGGGCGCAGTAATATCGAAGTTGAACGTCACCGTCTGTCCGGGAGCCACATCGCCGGGCAGCTCGAGCCGGTCCAGGCCCCAGGTGAGGTTGTCGATAGGATTGGACGACCCGAACCGGTAATTCTGCCCGGTCGTCCAGGTTGTCGTCCCCGTGTTCTTCATCTGCATGCTGACCGTAGCCACCTGACCCGCGGTCAGGCTCGCCGGTACGCTCTGGCTTACGTATTCGGCGTTGTCGACGGGTGGCTCTGTGACCTGAATGGTCACGTTCGGCGAGGGCTCGCCGAACCAGCCCGTGCCGTTTTCATTGACCATCTGCCATTGAAAGGTATAAATCCCCGCGGTGCTTGGCGCCGTTACGGTGAACGTCAAGGTCGCAATTGCGTTCAGGCTCGTGCTGTTGCCTGGCAGTGCGACTCGGCTCACGCCCCAAGCCGTGCTCGTCGTACCCAGCGCCACGGCGGAAGCGGCCCAGACCAGACTGCCCGTGTTCTTGAAACTGATCGTCACAGACGACGTCTGTCCAGCCTGCAGGCTGGTTGGCACCGATTGGCTCACATACGTAGCGCCGTACACTTTTGCCGCTGGTGGGTCGCTGCCATCGCAATCTAGACATACGCTCTGTGGCGCGGCTGTCGTCGTCTGTGCCGCTATCGGGTACGAAGCCAGCCACAGGATGCATAGAGCAAACTGGTACAGACACTTCCGGATCCAGTAGAAATACTGATTTCCCGCCGGTGTTATCGGCGATGCATGCACGCGAGCGTCGGCTTCCTCCATTTGCCTGATCCTCATGGCACCTGCTCGCTGTGTTTGGTGATCTGCAGCGGTCGCCCCAAGGCATCGAATACATCAACCGCACGGACGAAATCCTGGCCATCCTGTGCAATCACCTGCTGGCGCAGCGGTGACAATGTTTGCAGGGGAGCGGTATTGGATAACACGCCATGCGTCAGTGCCTGCCCGACCTTATCGGGATATGGCATGCCCGAGGTCGATGCATAGACGTACGTCGTCAGCCTTGTGCCGCCGGCGCTCCCGGAGATTTCTTCTACGGACAGCAGTTTGCCTTCATAGGCGCTCCATTCGTTGCTGTAGGTGTAGCGTTTGACTACGCCCTCCGGACGGGTCTCGTCCACCGTGACGGTTGTGGTGCAATTGCTGCCGCAAGCCGTGTCCCAGCTAGCGTTGAGCGGACCGTAGGCATACGTCCACACGGCATTGATGCCCGGTCCCGAGTAGACGCGGCTTAGCAACGATAGCGAAGTGTAAGTCGCGGGAATCGCCATATGATAGGTGCCGCTCAGGTCGAGATTGCAGATGTAAGGCACCTTCGATCGGCCTTTCGACTTTTCCTGCACAGTGAAAGTACCGGACAGGCCGGAGGGTAGCGTCATCGAGCCGGAGATCGGTGCATTCTCGTAACTGGTTATTTCGCCACAGGCACCGTCATTCTGCCAGCCAAGCGTGGTTTTGAAACTAGCCAGATCGAACGTTGTCGCGGTGCCGTCAGGCAACGTGAGCGAAGACAATGAACCACTATTATAAGTATAGCTCCAGATGCGGCTGGCGACGCTCATCCGCAAGATTCTGTTGGCTCCTGCATCCCAGCTGAAGTTCACCGATCTGCCATCACTTGCGGTAATGGAAAGTAATCGATCATTATCGTAGGCATAGACCAGGTAGTTGCCGAACTGGTCTTCGATGCGAGTGACCAGCAGCATCGCGTTGTAGATGTTGTCGTGGACCGCCGGCTTACTGCCGATGGGGCTTTCTTCCAGCGAATAGCCGCGACTCAACACCAGCCAATCGAACCAGTAACGGGTACCGTTTGGCGCGACGGCCAGAAAGCCTTCGCCCTCTGTAGCGTTGGCCGTGTTCGCCAGGCACCCGAATTGCCAGTTATCCGTGGTCAATGCCGGAAAGTTGGCATCGACGCCTCCCGGCGCTGCTGGACTGCTTGGTACGCGTTTGATTATTTCCCGGGTTTGTCCATCGATATCTATAAATTGGTAGCCATTCCACCAAAAATTCGCTGGCACGTGTGCCGTAAGTGCGACGCCTGTAGAAAAGCCAGTGCAACGCCCGTTGCCACTCGGATTCGTCCACAGGTCGTGCGATGGGCTACGAGTCATCATGCGTGGGATATTGATGCTCCAATCGCCGAAGCCTGGCGGACTGCTTGGGATCGGTTCTTCCATCGGGTTGAAGCTACGCGCGACAATAATATCTGGGCCATTCCCCAATAGCGTAAGATCGGTCTGGAAGAAGGAAATTTCACCCTTGTAGAAACTCATTCGTTCGCCGAAAGGGGCATCGCTTAGCGACTTAACATCCGTATAGGCCTTGACGCGCTCGTAATAGGCTGGGATCGGGCTCTGTGCTTGCGCTGCAATCGATATTGCCCACAACAAAATTAGGCTACTACTATGCAGATCTTTCCATGACCGTCCCATTGTTATCTCCAGTTGAGATTTATTATCCAGTTGGAATTTATTATTTTGTTTTCAGGGTGCTATTGATAATTAATATTGGAAAATAAATGCGCAATTTGTGGATTTCTGTCTCATTGCAATATTCTGCATTCGGCGTGTTGCGCTTGGAAGACGGGCGTAACCTTCTTGACGCAATCCCCGGCAACCAATTGATTGTCGGCTGGATCATCATAGTATTCAAGCCGGTTGAGATTGGTGCGTTGTTACCTTAATTGTGATCAATCTATTTTTCTTGAAAGGCCGTGTTGGCCGGGCCATGAGAACTGGTCGCCACCACATCCACCCCGACTTCCAGCGCGTCGTGGCGCCACGATTCCAGGTCCAGTTCGACGATGCGGTCGTCGACGTCGTAGTTCAGGCGTTGCAGGTGCAGGCAGGGCGCGCCGGCGGTGGAGTGCAGCAGGGTGGCCTGGCGGGCGTCGAGGGCGGCGGGGAACAGGCTCAGGCGGCTGCGGGCCAGGTGCAGCCCCATGGCGTCGAGCACGGCGCCGAGCGAGCCGGCCAGGTCGTGGTCGAGCAGGGCCGGGGCCCAGTCGGTGCGCAGCACGTTGGTCTCCAGCAGCACGGCGCGGCGGTCGATCCAGCGGCGGCGGTGCAGGACGAATACCTGCTCCTGCGGCGTGGCCAGCGCCATGCGCGCGGCCAGGTCGGCGCCGGCCGGCTGGCGCCGGGCGGACAGCAGCTCGGTGCGCGGGATGCGGCCCTGCGCGGCCACGTACTGCATGAAGCCGGCGATGGAGGTGGGGTCGTAGCGGATCCGCGCCGGGCTGACGAACCAGCCGCGCCGGTTCTCGCGGTAGATGCGGCCCTCCGCTTCCAGCTGCTGCAGGGCCTGGCGCAGGGTGATGCGGGTGCAGCCGTAGCGTTCGGCCAGTTCGCGCTCCACCGGCAGGCGCTGGTCCGGGCCCCATTCGCCGGCGGCGATGCCGGCGAGCAGGGAGGCGGCGATGGCGTGCTGGCGATGGGGGACCACGGGCATTCCGTCGCGGCGGGAGGGCCGCGTCGCCGCCATGGTAGCGGGGCGGGCCGCGGCGCCGGGATCAGGCCGCACCGGCGGCTGCCCGGCGTTCGGCGCGCCAGCTGCGCAGGCCGTACACGGCCAGGCCGACGAAGCCGGCGTACAGGGCGGCGGTCAGCGGCAGCGCCTTGTACGCGAACAGGGCGACGTAGGCGCTGTCGAGCACGATCCACAGGGTCCAGCTGGCGATGCGCTTGCGTGCCGCCCAGAAGCTGGCGACCAGGCTGAAGGCGGTGAGCGTGGCATCCACCCAGGGCAGGGCGGCATCGGTCCAGGCGTGCATGACCACGCCCAGGACGATGGCGCCCAGCGTGCCGGCCGCCAGCGAGGCCAGCATTTCCGGCCGCGGCAGCGCGGTCGGCGCGATGCGCCCGTCGGCCAGGCGGCCGCGGCTCCATTGCCACCAGCCATAGCCCTGCAGTACCGCGTACACGCACTGCAGCAGCATGTCCGAGTACAGCTTCCATTGGTGGAACAGCCAGGCATAGAGCAACACCGCGACCACGCCGACCGGCCAGCACCAGCGGATGCGGCGGGCGGTCAGCCAGACGCCGAGCACGTTGACCAGGACGGCGATGATTTCGATAGAGGACATGGTGAAGGGAATGATGGGCGCGGTGGCGCGTCGTGTCGCGGGGAAGGGAGGGCCGCCGGGAGGCGCGGGGCCTGCGGGTCCGCCACGATGCCGTTCTTGCGGTTGCCGGGCCGGGAAACGGCCTGGCAGGTGTGGCTGGGCCGGTGGCGCCGCCCGGGTCGGGATGCGCCACCAGGGGCGCTTGGCGATCGCGCTCCCGGGTGGCGTACGCACCCGCAAGGCGGTCAGTCGAAGTCGAAGCGCACCGACAGGCGGGCGCTGCGCGGCGCGCCCGGGAACAGGTACACGTCGCCCAGGTAATCGCCGGTGTCGCGCCAGTAGAACTTGTCGGTGAGGTTGTCCACCGACAGCCACCAGGTGGTCGGCACGCTGCCGAGCCGAACCGCGTAGCGCGCGCCCAGGTTGTAGACGGTGTAGCCGCCGACATCGACCTCGCCGGTGCGGTCGGCGTACTTGCGCGCCGAATACTGTGCCCCGCCCAGCAGTGCCAGGCCCTCGACGCCGGGCACGGCCCAGCTGGCCTGCACGCTGCCGCGCAGGCGCGGCACGTTCAGGGCCTGGTGGCCCGCGTAGGCCGCCACGCCGGTGTCCTCGGTACGCGCGCGGATGCCGGCCAGCGACGTCCACAGGGTCAGCCCGTCGGCCACTTCGCCGCTGGCGGACAGCTCGATGCCGCGGTTGTGCAGCCGGCCCTGCTGTACGTACAGGAACGAGCCGTCGGCCTGCGGCTGGGCGAACTGGTAGGCCTGGCGGATGTCGAACAGGGCCGCACCCAGCAGCACGCCGCCGCGCTGCACGTGCGCGCCGATCTCGCGCTGGTAGGCGGTGGTGGGCGGCAGGATCTCGTCGGCGTTGCTGGCGAACCAGGCCGCCTCGGTGCCCGGCGCGATCGCCTTGGAGAAGCTGGCGTAGAGCGACACGTCCGCGGCCGGCTTGAACAGCAGCGCAGCGTGCGGCAGCAGGTCGCTGCGGCGGGTATGGCGGGTCATCGCGCCGTCGCGGTCGCGCACGCGCTCGTCGTAGCGGACCTGGCGCGCCCCGAGCAGCAGCTGCCAGGCCTCGCCCAGGCCGATGCGGTCGCTGGCGAACAGTGCCTTCTGCACCGCGTCCAGGCGGCGAACCTTGGGGCCGAGCTCGGCGTCGTCGGCCGGCGCGAACACCGGCGGATCGGCATCGATGCCGGCGGTGCCGACCCATTCGTTGATCGAGCCGTGGCGATCGACGGTGCGGTGCAGCCAGTCCACGCCGGCCGTGAGCTGGTGGCTGGCCGCGCCGGTGGCGAACGTGCCCTCGAGGCTGGCCTTCACCTGGTCGGCGCGGCGCGTGTCGCCGGGGCTGCGGTAGTCGGACACGTCGTAGGCGCCGTCGCTGCCGAAGAAGTTGGCCACGTCGATGCCCGCGCAGCTCGCGGCGCCGTAGCAGCCCCACGGGAAGGCGGAGAAGTCGTCGATCACCACGCGGCTGTGCGAGGCGGCCAGCGTCGCGCTCCAGGCGTCGCCGAAGCTGTAGCGGTAGCGGGCCTGGGCGTTGAGCGCGGCCATGTCCACCGGGCGCGCCCAGGGCTGGTAGCCGAGCAGGCGGTGCACGTCGATGTCGTGCGGGACGACGCTGCCGCCGAGCAGCTGGTAGCCGGGCACCGAGCGCTGCGCCCGGTCCTGGTATTCCACGTCCAGCTGCAGCAGCTGGTTGCCGGCGATCTTCCAGTCGCCGGCCAGCGAGAGGAAGTTGCGGTGGCCGTCGGCGTGGTCCACGTAGCTGCGCATGTCCTCGTGCGCGGCGTTCACGCGCAGGCCGAACTGGCGCTCCGGGCCGAACCAGTCGCCCCAGTCGCCGGCGTAGTAGCGCCCGCCCTGGTCGTCGGTGCCCAGGGTCAGGCTGCGCACGTGCTCGGGGCGCTTGGTGACGTAGTCGACCAGGCCGCCCGGTTCGTTCACCCCCGACTGCAGGCCGGACAGGCCCTTGAGCACCTGCACCTGCTGCTTGTTCTCCAGCGCCACCTCCTGCTCGCCGACCACGGTCATGCCGTCGATGCGGTAGCTGTTGGCGGCGTTGAGCGAATAGCCGCGGATGGACCAGTTGCCGTAGTAGCCGATCGGCGCGTAGGCCTCGCCGCTGGAGGCGTCGTTGCGCAGCACCTCGGCGAGCACGCGGGCCTGGCGGTCGTCGAGCAGCTGGCGGTCGATCACCGCGACTGCGGCCGGGGTGTCGAGTAGGGATGCCTCGCCGAAGCCGCCCAGGTCGGTGCGGCCGGCACGGCGGCCGCGCACGTCCACGGTATCGAGCTGCACCGGCGACGGCGATGCCTGCGTCGCGGCCGCCTGCGCCGCGGCGTCGTCGGCGCGGGCATGGCCGTTCAGGCCGAGCGCCAGGGCCAGGGCCAGTGCCAAGGGGGCGGGAGTCATGCGTGCAAGGGACATGGGTTGCCTCGGGTGATGGGACGAAGGAAGAAGGAATGGATGCAGGCGCGTGTCAGGGCGCCTGCGCGGCACGGCGTGCCAGGTGCCGCAGCAGGGCCTGGCCCTGCGCGCCGGCGAACCAGTCGGCGTGGCCGAGCAGGTAGCGTTCCCAGGCGATGCGGGCGTGGGCGTCCGAACCGGTGATGCCTGCGTAGTACTCGACCTCGCTCAGGGCGAAGTCGGCATGGGCGATGGGCAGCAGCGCGGCCAGGGCGCGCAGCGTGGCCGCCTCCAGCGGCAGCACCGCGGCGTAGCCGTGCAGCAGGGCATCGAGCTGGTCGAGTTCGGCCACGGCCGCATGGCCGTCGTCCAGCGCCAGCCACGGCACCAGGTTGCGCTCGATGGCGATGGCCAGGTCGTACAGGGCGAAACTGCGGTCGGCCAGGCCGAAGTCGAGTACCGCCGAGACTTGCGCGGCTCCGGTCGCGCCCGTGTGCCACAGCAGGTTGGAGGCGTGCCAGTCGCCGTGCGTCCACAGCGCTGCCGGCGCTGCCAGGACCTCGCGGGCGCCGGCATGCCACGGAAGCAGGTGGCGTGCCAGTTCCGCGCGCCAGTCGCGCCCGGCCAGCCACCGGGCCAGCGCGGGCCGCCGCGGCAGGTCGCGCACGATCGCCTGCAGCGGATCGGCCTGGCCGAACAGGCGCAGGTTGCCCACCAGCAGCGAGGTGGAGCGCGGCGCGGCGGGATGGCCGGCGGCGGCGCGGTGCAGGCGCGCGAGCATGGCACCGGCGGCCTCGGCATGCGCCGGTGCGCGGAACGCGGTCCAGGAGGGAGCGTCGCGGTACAGATCCTCGCCGGTGGCGGCGCGCTGGATCTCGTAGGTCCAGTGGCCATCGGCGAACGCGCTGTGCCCGCCGCCATCGCGCAGCAGCGCGGGTACCGGCAGGCCGCGCGCACGCAGGTGTTCGATGAAGCGGTGCTCCTCGGCCAGCGTGGCGACGTCGCGCAGGCGCCGGTGGTGGCGCTTGACGAACAGCGTGCCCAGGCGCGTGTCCGCGGCGGCGGCGGCGGAGAACGGCCGCGGGCTGTGCCAGCGCAGGCCGCGCAGCACGCCGGGCAGGCCGGCACGGGCCAGCACGCGGTCGACCTCGTCCTCGCGCAGCGCCGGCCAGTCGGCGGCGATGGCCGCCGCGCCCAGGCCGTGCATCAGGTGGGTGTCGTTCATGGCAGGACCCCGGTGGCGAGCGGGCGGACGCGCGCATGGCGGTGTGGCGGCGTGCGGGCGGCGGGGGCTGGTCTAGACCAGCGCGGTGGCGTTTCGGGAGCTCGTCCGGCGTGGGAGCCGGCCCTGGAGACGGCGCTGCCGGGCCGTCGGGAGGCGCGCGTTTCGCCGGGGCGAAGGCGGCATCGGAATGTGCGGGGCAGCGTGGGACGAAGAAAGGCGCTGGCCGTCATGATGTCGTGCCGCGGAAGGGATCCGCGGACCGCGGTGCGCGGCACGGGGCCGACGCAGGCACGGGGCGCGCATTATGCACGCCCGGGCCGGGCGCCGCCATGCACGCCGAACTTCTGCGCCAGGCGCACAACCGCGATAATCGCGGCATGGAAGAGCCCCGCATCGCCGCCGTCGTCGTGACCTACCGCAGCGGCGCCACGCTCGACGCCTGCCTGGGCCGCCTGCGCGCGGCCGCCGGCGTGGCCCAGATCCGGGTGGTGGACAACGGCTCGGACGACGACAGCGTGGCCGTCGCCCAGCAGCACGCCATCGCCGATCCGCGGGTGAAGTTCATCGCCAATCCCGACAACCCGGGCTTCGCCGCGGCCTGCAACCAGGGTGCGGCGGCCTCGGACGCGCCGTGGCTGGCCTTCGTCAACCCGGACCTGATGGTCGAGCAGAACACGCTGGCGCACCTGTGCGGGCTGGCGGCCGGCCAGGGCGAGGCGCTGCTCGGTGCCGAGCAGGTGGACGAGGCCGGACGGCCCGATCCGGCGGTGCGCCGGCGCGACCCGGACTTCGCCGCGATGCTGCTCTCGCCGCGGCGCGGCGCGGACCTGGCGCTGGCCGCCGACGGCAGCGCGCTGCAGGCGGTACCGGCGATCTCCGGCGCGCTGATGCTGTTGCCGCGCGCGCTGTTCGATCGCCTCGGCGGCTGGGATGCGGGCTACCGCCTGCACGCCGAGGACCTGGACCTGTGCCGGCGCGCGCGCCAGGCCGGCGCCTTCGTCGGCATCGCCAACGGGCTGCGCGTGGTCCACGTGCGCGGCGTGTCCAGCGCCTCGGTGCCGCTGTTCGTGGAATGGCACAAGCACCGCGGCCTGTGGCGCTACTTCCGCAAGTTCGAGGCCCCGCGACGCAGCCTGCCGGTGCAGGCCGGCGTGGCGGTGGCCATCTGTGCACACCTGGCGGCCAGGATCGCTTCTATCCTGGCCGCCAACCTACGCGCCTCGGCGGCCCCGCGATGATCATCGATTCCCTGCTCGATACCGACCTGTACAAGTTCACGATGATGCAGGCCGTGCTGCACCAGTATCCCGGTGCCCAGGTCCAGTACCGCTTCCGCTGCCGTACCCCGGGCGTGGACCTGGCCTCGTGCCTGGACGAGATCAGCGACGAGATCGACGCGCTGTGTTCGCTGTACTTCCGCCCGGAGGAGCTGGACTACCTGCGCGGGCTGCGCTTCATCAAGCCCGACTTCGTCGATTTCCTCGGCCTGTTCCACCTGGACCGCAAGTACGTGCGCCTGCAGGCCTCGGCCACTTCGCCCGGCGAGATCGAGCTGGAGATCGAGGGGCCGTGGCTGTACACGATCCTGTTCGAGGTGCCGCTGCTGGCGATCATCAGCGAGGTCTGGTTCCGCCGCCAGCCGCGCGACCTGCGCTCGCTGGAGGACGAGGGCCGGCGGCGCCTGTCGGCCAAGATCGCCCAGCTCAAGGACACCCACGGCTACGGCGATTGCCGCATCGCCGACTACGGCACCCGCCGGCGCTATTCCCGGCAGTGGCACGGCGAACTGCTGCTGACCCTGCAGCGCGAGCTGGGCGCGCAGTTCGTCGGCACCAGCAACGTGCATTTCGCGCGCCTGTACGGGATGACGCCGCTGGGCACGATGGCGCACGAGTGGCTGCAGGCCTTCCAGGCGCTGGGCCCGCGCCTGCGCGATTCGCAGGTCGCCGCGCTGGAGGCCTGGGCCAAGGAATATCGCGGCGACCTGGGCATCGCCCTGTCGGACGTGGTCGGGCTGAATGCGTTCCTGCAGGATTTCGACCTGTATTTCTGCAAGCTGTTCGACGGCATGCGCCACGACTCGGGCGACCCGTTCGAGTGGGGCGAGCGGATCCTGGCGCACCTGCGCGGCAACCGCGTGGACCCGCGCGGCAAGGTGCTGGTGTTCAGCGACGGCCTGGACATCGGCAAGGTGATGCAGCTGTACGCCCACTTCCGCACGCGCTGCCAGGTCGCCTTCGGCGTGGGCACCAACCTGACCAACGACCTGGGCCCGACGCCTCTGAACATCGTCATCAAGATGGTCCGCTGCAACGGCCAGCCGGTGGCCAAGCTCAGCGATTCGCCCGGCAAGAGCATGTGCGACGACCCCGGCTACCTGGCCTACCTGCGCCAGGTGTTCGGAGTGCCCGCGGGTGCGACCCACTGACGCGGCGCCCACGCCGCGATGCGCAGGCGGTTGGGCTTTGTGTGCGATTTGCGTCACAATTTGCGGGCGATAACGCAGATCGACAGTGCGCCGTGCGATTGGCGTGGTACTTGTTTGACCAGTCTCTTTGGAGGAGGGCGACGCGCCGATGGGTCCCCAGGATGTGGTCGATGATCTGCGCAGGCGCGCCTGCTCGCCCCAGTGGCTGGGGTTCGTCCGCGCCATGGGCGAGGAGTTCGCCGGCGAGCTGGACGAGCGCGAGATGCTCGACCTGCTGGCCCGCATCGGCCTGCGCTTCGGGCGCGACCGTGTCCTGGGCGCATGCGCCACGCTGGCCGAGCTGGAACAGGCGGCCAACCGCCAATGGCAGGCGATCGGCTGGGGGCGCTGCAGCTTCGAGGAGGAGCCCGGCCGGGTCGGGATCGTGCACCTGGCCCCGCCGATCAATGTCGCCCTGGAGGGCGACTGGGCAGACGGATTCCTGCAGGGTGTCTACCAGGCCTGGTTCGAACAGCAGGGATTGCTCGCCGGACTGGCGGTGAAGGCGGTGCCGCCGCAATCGCGGGACATGCGCCGGTTCGTGCTGGCGCGCGGGGCCTGAGGCACCGCGCAACGACGAGGCAATCAGTTGATGAGCGAAGACGACGACAAGCAAGTTCCCGCCCCCCAGGGCGACGACGACATCCGCGGGCTGTTCTCCCGGTTCGGCGGCGTGGCGTCCACCTACCGCGATTTCTCGCGGGACCTGGGCCCCGGCCCGGCATCGCGGCTGCGCGCGGCGCCCGTCCCGCCGGCCGCGGACGAAGCGCCGGCCCGTCCGGCGCCGGCCGCGCCGGCGGGCGAGGGCGTGCGTCCCGCCGGCGCGGGAGTCCCGCCGCCGCCTGCGGTGCCGGTCCGTCCGCAGGAGCCGGAGGCGACCGCGGCGGCGCCTGCCGACGCCGCGTCCACGCCGCTGCAGGCATTGTTCCGCCGCCTGCTGCAGGCCGCGCCGCCCGTGGAGACTTCCTCGCCGCTGAGAAGGGTCCTGGGCAATCACTGACCTCGTCGTATCCGGGACGTCGTGCGTCCTGACTTGCGCCCTGCCGGACCCCGGAAACCCCTGATGAGCCTCGCCACGCCCCCCCTGTCCAGCACGTCCCTGTCGATCCGCCTGGTCTCCTGGTCCCTGTGGCTGCTGGCGGCCATCCTGCTGGTGTTCGTGGTCGCCGTGCCGATGGACGTGCTCCAGCAGACCCTGTTCTCGCTGGCGCTGTTCATCGTCGCCCTGGTCCTGCGCCGGCGCGCCGGCAGGATCTCCGCGCTGGTGATGATGGCCATCTCGGTGGCGGTGTCCTCGCGCTACATCTGGTGGCGCCTGACCCAGACCGTCGGCGTGGGCAGCTTCGTCGACCTGACCCTCGGCCTGGGCCTGCTGGCGGCGGAGCTGTACGCGTTCCTGGTGCTGGTGCTGGGCTATTTCCAGGTGCTGTGGCCGCTGCGGCGCAGCCCGCTGCCGCTGCCGCAGGACCAGGCGCAATGGCCCTCGGTGGACGTGTTCATCCCCACCTACAACGAGCCGCTGTCGGTGGTGCGCGACACCGTGCTGGCGGCCACCGTGATCGACTGGCCGGCCGACAAGATCAACGTCTACGTGCTCGACGACGGCCGCCGCGACGAGTTCCGCGAGTTCTGCGAGCAGGCCGGGGTGAACTACCTGACCCGCAGCGACAACGCTGGCGCCAAGGCGGGCAACATCAACGCCGCGCTCAAGCGCACCGGCGGCGAGTACGTGGCGATCTTCGATTGCGACCACATCCCGACGCGCTCGTTCCTGCAGGTGACCATGGGCTGGTTCCTGCGCGACCCGAAGCTGGCGGTGATGCAGATGCCGCACTACTTCTTCTCGCCGGACCCGTTCGAGCGCAACCTGGGCACCTACCGGCGCGTGCCCAACGAGGGCGAGCTGTTCTACGGCCTGCTGCAGGATGGCAACGACCAGTGGAACGCGACCTTCTTCTGCGGCTCGTGCGCGGTGATCCGGCGCGCGCCGCTGGCCGAGATCGGCGGCGTGGCCACCGACACGGTCACCGAGGATGCGCACACCGCGCTCAAGCTGCACCGCGCCGGCTACCGCAGCGGCTACATCGCCATCCCGCAGGCCGCCGGGCTGGCCACCGAGAGCCTGTCCGCGCACGTGGCCCAGCGCATCCGCTGGGCGCGCGGCATGGCGCAGATCTTCCGCGTGGACAATCCGCTGGGCGGGCGCGGCCTGCGCCTGTCGCAGCGGCTGTGCTACTTCAACGCGATGCTGCACTTCTTCTACGGCCTGCCGCGCATCGTCTACCTGACCGCGCCGCTGGCCTACCTGTTCTTCGGCGCCCACGTGATCCATGCCTCGGCCCTGATGATCGTCGCCTATGCGTTCCCGCACGTGCTGCAGGCGGGCGTCACCAACCTGCGCATGCAGGGCAAGTTCCGCCATCCGCTGTGGAACGAGGTCTACGAGACCACCCTGGCCTGGTACATCCTGCGCCCGACCTGGATGGCGCTGCTCAACCCGCGCCTGGGCAAGTTCAACGTGACGCCCAAGGGCGGCCTGGTGGAGCGCGGCTACTTCGATGCGCAGATCGCCCGGCCCTACCTGCTGCTGATGGTGCTGAACCTGGCCGGCATCGCCGCCGGCATCCTGCGCCTGCTGGCGCCGGAAAGCGTGGGCGAGGTGCAGACGGTCTGGTTCAACCTGGCCTGGACCCTGTACAACGTGCTGATCCTGGGCGCGACCATCGCCACCGCCAGCGAACATCGCCAGGTGCGCAAGACGCCGCGGGTGCCGCTGGACATCCCGGTCGTCCTCTATGCCGGCGACGGGCAAGCGGTGGATTGCCGCACCGTCGATTTCTCCTCGGGCGGCATGGGCGTGTCGGTCGCCGCGCCGGCGGCGCTGGCCGAAGGCCAGGCGCTGGAAGTGGGGCTGACCCACCGCGGCATCGAGCGACGCCTGCCGGCCGTGGTCCGCCGCCGCAGCGGCACCGAGCTGGGGCTGAAGTTCGGCGAGCTGGACGTCGACCAGCAGCGCTGGCTGGTGGCCTCCACGTTCGCGCGGGCGGACGTGTGGGTGTCGCTGTGGGGCGTGCACGAGAAGGAATCCTTCTGGCGCGCGCTCGGCGATGTCGCCGCGACCAGTCTGCGCGGCTTCCATCGCCTCGGCCGCCACATCGCCGAGAGCGTTGGCGGCGGCTACGCCGGTACCGGACGGGGAAAGGCATCGTGAACCAAGTGTCCCGCTCATCGAACAGGGAATCGCGTCCCATGCGTGTGCTCGTGGCCGGCCTGGCCTGTCTCGTCGCTTCCGTCGCCGGCCTGGCCCATGCCCAGGACGGTGCCGTCCCGGTCATCGCCGGCCAGCCCATCGTGCCGGTGGCCCAGGCGCCTGCGGCGGAGGCCGGGACGGTGTCCTCGCGCACCGTCACGTTGCGCCAGCTCGGCATGAACTACGAGGCCACCTTGCGCGGCCTGGAGAGCGGCGTGGGCGTGCCCTTCAGCGTGCGTCTGGACGAGTTGGTCCAGGGCGCGACCCTGCACCTGGAATACAGCTATTCCCCGGCGCTGCTGCCGGACCTGTCGCACCTGAAGGTGACGGTCAACGGCGTCACCGTGGCCACCCTGCCGACCCCGCGCGAAACCGCCGGGCAGCGGCTGAAGGCGGACGTGCCGATCAACCCGGTGCTGGTCAGCGCCTACAACCAGCTCGACGTGCAGCTGATCGGCCACTACTCGCGCGAATGCGAGGACCCGGACCACACCAGCCTGTGGGCCAACATCGACACCGCCAGCAGCCTGACCCTGGACACCCTGCCGCTGCCGCTGGCCGACGACCTGGCGCTGCTGCCGGCGCCGTTCTTCGATCCGCGCGACACGCGCCACCTGAGCCTGCCGGTGTTCTTCCCGCAGCACCCGGACATGCGCACGGTGCGCGCGGCCGGCATCGTCACCTCCTGGCTGGGGGCACTGGCCGGCTATCGCGGCGCCGCCTTCCCGGTGGCCATCGGCCTGCTGCCGGCCTCGGGCAACGCCGTGGTGTTCGCCACGCCGGCGACGCTGCCGGCCGCGCTCGCCGGCCAGCTGCCGTCGCTGGCCAGCACCCTGGCCGGGCCCACCATCGCGGTCGCGCCCAATCCCAACGACCATGCCGGCAAGCTGCTGCTGGTGCTGGGACGCACGCCGGACGAACTGGTCGCCGCCGCCACCGCGCTGGCGCTGCGCACGCCGATGAGCGGTACGCGCGCGCTGGTTTCGCGGCTGGACGAGCCGGCCAGGCGCCGCCCCTACGATGCGCCGAACTGGGTGCCCGGCACGCATCCGGTGCATTTCCGCGACCTGCTTTCCGAGGGCAGCCGGCTGAGCGTGAGCGGCTACCACCCGGACGTGATCCGGCTCGGCCTGCGGCTGCCGCCCGACCTGTTCACCTGGCGCCGCGACGGCATCCCGATGACGCTCAAGTACCGCTACACGGTACCCGGGCAGGAGAACCAGTCCGCGCTCAACCTCAGCGTCAACGACACCTTCGTGGCGACCCTGCCGCTGAACGGGCGTCCCTATGCCAACTCGCTGCCGCTGCAGTGGTGGAACCAGTTGTCCTCGCCGCGCGGGCGCATGCCGGTGGAGCAACGGTTGACCCTGCCGACCGGGGCGTTCTCGCCCGACAGCCAGCTGCGCTTCCATTTCTTCTTCGACCGGCCGCGCGCGCAGGAGTGCAAGAACACCTTCCCCGACGTGTCCGGTGCCATCGACGCCGATTCGACGATCGACCTGAGCAGCTTCCACCATTACATGGCCATGCCCAACCTGGCGGCCTTCGCCAACGCCGGCTACCCGTTCACGCGCCTGGCCGACCTGGCGGACACGACCGTGGTGATGCCCGACGGCTATAACGATTCGGACGTGGCCAACGTGCTGTGGGCGATGGGCCGGATGGGCGCGGCCACGGGCTATCCCGCGTTGCGGGTGGAGGTCGTGGCGGCGGCGGACGTCGGCGCCCATGCCGACAGCGACCTGCTGGTATTCGGCTCGCGCGACGCGCAGCCGTTGCTGCGCCAGTGGAGCGATCGCCTGCCGCTGGGCGGCGACGACCGGGCGCGCCGGTTCAGCCTGAGCGACTGGCTGCTCGAGCGCTTCCCCGGCTTCCTGTCCTTCGATGCCCGCCGCACCGACCTGCCGACCCTGGCCGACGTGTCGGTGACGCCCGGGCCGGGCGACGTGGTGCTGATGGGCTTCGAGTCGCCGCTGGCCGCGCACCGCAGCGTGGTCGCGGTGATGGCCAACCAGGCCGAAAACGTCGGCGCCCTGGCCGTCGCGCTCGACGACCCGGACCAGCTCAAGCAGGTGCAGGGCAGCCTGGTGCTGCTGCGCGACGGCAAGATCACCTCGGTGGCGGGCAACCAGACCTACTATGTGGGGCATCTGCCCTGGCCGACCTGGCTGCGCTGGTACTTCTCCCAGCATCCGCTGTGGCTGGCCCTGGGCGTGGTGTTGCTGTGCCTGCTGCTCGCCCTGGGCGCGCGCTTCGTGCTGCTGCGGCACTCGCGCGCGCGGATGCTGTCCGGAGAGGGAGACGAACGGCCATGAGCCAGGACGCGATGCGTACAGCGATGCCCGCCGGCCGCCGCCGCGTGCTGTGGATGCTCGGCGGGCTGGGCCTGCTGCCGCTGCTGGACGCCTGCGCCTTCTCCGGCGAGGACGCCGATGCCGAGGACGCGCCCGCGGCGGCGGCATCCAGGCCGGTGGCGGCCCCCGCTGCCGGCATGGGCCCCAAGCCGGCCTGCCGCGACTGGCCGGAATGGCGTTCCTTCGTCGCCCGCCATGTCCAGGACGACGGCCGCGTCGTGGACCTCGCCACGCCCGACAAGCGTTCCACCTCCGAGGGCCAGGCCTATGCGATGTTCTTCGCGCTGCTGGCCAACGACGCGGTCCTGTTCGAGAAGGTGCTCGACTGGTCGCGCCACAATCTCAGCGGGGGGCGGCCGGACCAGAACCTGCCGGCGTGGCTGTGGGGGCAGAACGCGGCGGGCCAGTGGGGCGTGCTCGACGCCAACAGCGCCTCCGATGCCGACCTGTGGGAAGCCTATGCCCTGGTCGAGGCCGGCAGGCTGTGGCATCGCCCGGGCTACAGCCATGCCGGCCTGCAGAAGCTGGCCCTGGTCCGTGCGCGCGAGACCGCCGAGCTGCCAGGGCTGGGGCGGATGGTGCTGCCCGGCGCGGCCGGCTTCGTGGATGGGCCGCATGCCACGCTCAACCCCAGCTACCTGCCGCTGCCGCTGCTGCGCCGCTTCGCCGCGGTCGATCCGCAGGGCGGTTGGGCCGGGGTGGCCACGCGCGCCGCGCGCATGATCCACGACAGCGCACCGGTAGGCTTCGTCCCGGACTGGACGCTGTGGGACGGCAAGGCCTTCGTGAACGACCCGGCGCACGGCGCCATGGGCAGCTACGACGCCATCCGCGTCTACCTGTGGGCGGGGATGACCGCCGCGGCCGACCCGTTGCGCGCGGGCCTGCTGGCGGCCCTGTCCGGACCGCAGCAGATGCTCAAGTCGCAGGGCTACCTGGCCGAGAAGGTGGACACCCGCAACGGCGCCGGCAGCGGGCGCGCGCCGGCCGGCTTCGCCGCCGCGCTGCTGCCGTACCTGGATGCCCTCGGCGAGGGCGCGCTGCTGGCCTCGCAACGCAATGCCCTTCCCAGCGGCAGCGCCGCCGAGGCGCTGCCGTACTACGAGCGCGCCCTGGTGCTGTTCGGCAAGGGCTGGAGCGAGGGGCGCTACCGATTTTCCACCGACGGGCAATTGCTGCCCGCCTGGAGAGATGCATGTTCCGCGACAAGCTGAAACCGCTGTACCTGGCCGGCCTGCTGGACCTGTGCGTGCTGGCGCCGGCCTTCGCCCAGTCCGGCGCCACCCAGCAGCTGGTGAACCAGGGCAACTACTGGCACGACCAGGGCCGCGACGACCTGGCCGCCGACGTCTGGCGCAAGCTGCTGGCGGTGGATCCGGCGCAGCCGGACGCGCTGTTGGGGCTGGGCATGATCGACCTGGCCCAGGGCCACGCCCAGCAGGCCCGGCAGCGCCTGCAACTGCTGCAGGCCCGGCATCCCGGTGCGCCGCAGACGCAGCGGCTCCGGGTGGCGGTCGAAGGCGGTACCGCCGGCGGCGATGCCAACCTGGCCAATGCCCGGCGCGCGTCCGCGGCCGGCCGCTATGCCGATGCGGTGCGCAGCTACGAGGCGCTGTTCAACGGCCACGCGCCGCCGGCCGACCTGGCCCTGGAGTACTACCAGGCGCTGGCCGGCACCCCGGCGGGCTGGGACAAGGCCCGTACCGGGCTGGCCGGCCTGCACGCGGCACGCCCGAACGACACGGCGGTCGCGCTGGCGCTGGCGCAGGTGCTGACCTACCGCGAGCCGACCCGGCGCGAAGGCATCGCCCAACTGCAGGCGCTGGCCGGGCAGGGCGCGGCGGCGGGCCCGGCCCGGCGCGGCTGGCGCCAGGCACTGCTGTGGCTGGATGCCCGCAGCGGCGATGCGGGCCTCTACCAGGCCTACCTGGCGGGCAGCCCCGGCGACGGCGAAGTCCAGGCCAAGCTCGATGCACTGGGCCGGCAGGCGGCCGCCGGCGGTGCCCGCGACCAGAACGCCGAGCGGCTGGGCGAGGGGTTCAAGGCGCTCAACGGCGACGACCTGGCCGGGGCCGAGCGCCTATTCCTGCAGGTGCTCAAGGACCGTCCGCGCGATGCCGAGGCGCTCGGCGGCCTGGGCTCGGTACGCCTGCGGCAGAAGCGTTTCTCCGAGGCGCAGGAACTGCTGCGCCAGGCGGCGGCCAGCGACGGCAAGTGGAAGTCCGCCTACGATTCGGCGCGCTACTGGCAACTGCTCCAGCAGGCCCAGGCGCGGGCCGAGGCCGGCGACACCGATCAGGCGCAGGCGCTGCTGCGCCAGGCATTGCCGCTGCAGCCGCGCGAGCCCACCGGCCATGTCGTGCTGGCCGGGCTGCAGGCGGCCAGCGATCCTGCCGCCGCCGAAGCCGGTTATCGCGCGGCACTGGCCCTGGACGCCGACAACACCGGCGCGCTGCAGGGGTTGGCCGACCTGTACAGCCGCCAGGGCCGCCTGGACGAAGCCAACCGCTACTTCTCGCGGTTGCCGGCCAGCGCCCGTGCCCAGGCCGGCGGCGAGACCCGGCTGCAATCCAACGCGCGTCGCGCCGCCGCCCGCCAGGCCCTGGCCGAGGGCGATGCCGCCACCGCGCAGCGCGAACTGGAGGCCGCGATGGTCGAGCAGCCGGGCGATCCCTGGATCCGCCTGGACCTGGCCCGGCTCTACCAGCAGTCCGGTCGCCCGGACCAGGCGCGCAGCGTCATGGACGGCCTGCTGGCGGTGCACGGCGACATGCCCGAGGCGCTGTACGCCAATGCCCTGCTGGCCGAGCAGGCCGGCGACTGGGCCGGTGCCTACGCCAGCCTGGAGCGCATCCCGGCGGCCTCGCGCGACGAGGCGATGAACCGGTTGCACGACAGCGCCTGGATCGAGCTGCAGGCGCGCCAGGCACGCCAGCTGCAGGCGCAGGGCCGCCTCGCCGAGGCGCAGCTGCTGCTGTCGCGTACCGAATCCTCGCTGTCGGACCGGCTCGACCAGCCCGCGTTGCTGGCCGCCCTGGCCGGTGCCTGGGCCGATGCCGGCAACGTCCAGCGCGCGCTGGTGCTGGCGCAGCGGCTGGTGGCCGGCGGCAACGTCGATACCGAGGACCGCCTGCTCTACGCCGGCGTGCTGCTGCGGGCCCACCAGGATGCCGAACTGGCCGCGGTGCTGCGCCAGCTGCAGGCCCTGACGATGACCCCGGACCAGCTCTCGCGCTACAACCAGTTGCGCACCGGCTACACCCTGCGCCAGGTGGATGCGCTGCGCGAGCTGGGCAACCTGGAAGGCGCCTACGACATCCTCGCCCCGCTGCTGGCGCAGCAACCGCAGGATCCGCAGGTGCTGTCCGCCCTGGCCCGGCTGTATTCGAGCGCGGGCGACCAGGGCCAGGCGCTGGCGATCTACCGCCAGGTACTGCAGCGCCAGCCTGCCGACCTCGACACCCTGGTGGCCGCGGCCAACGCCGCCGCGGCCCAGTCCGACCTGCGCAGCGCGCAGGCCTACCTCGACCGTGCCCTGGCCCAGGCGCCCGATTCGCCGGACGTTCTCGCCGCGGCCGGTCGCATGTACCGCGCCGCCGGCAAGGACCGCAAGGCGGCGCAGTACTTCCGCGCCGCGCTGGTGGCGCAGCAACGCCAGGGCGGTGCCGCCGACAACGGCCTGCCGGCCGCGCGCGGCACCGCCGTGGGGGCATCGGGGCGGCCGCTCAATCCCTTCGCCGGCATGACCGGCGGCGTGCCGGTGTCGGCGGCGGTGATCTCCGCGCCGGCCGGGCTGGCGGGCGCGGGCCTGCCCCCCGTCGCCGCGGCGGCATCGCTCCCGCCGGCCGGCGGATACACCGCCGACGGCGGGCTGCCGGCCCCGGTGGCCGCTTCCTCCACCGGGACCGCGGCCCTGCCGGTACCGGCGACCCCGCGCACCGCGCGCAGCCGGCCGGTGGCCGCCGACGTCCTGGTGCCATCCGCCGTTCCCGCCTCCGTCGGGACTCCGGCCGGCGCGCCGGTCCAGGACAGCCTGGTCGACGAACTGCGCCAGGTGCAGTCCGCCGCCAGCAGCCAGGTCGCCGGCGGCGCGGCCTACCGCAGCCGCGACGGAGAGTCGGGGCTGGGGCGGCTGGACGACATCGAGATGCCGATCCAGGCCGAATTCGCGGTGGGCGAGGGCAAGCTCGGCGTCGGCATCACCCCGACCCTGGTCGATGCCGGGGCCGTGGGAACCGACTATTCCCGGGCCAGCCGCTTCGGCGCCGGCCCGGCCGCCGCGCTCGCCGACGCCCTGGCGGCCGACGCCACCAAGATCGACACCCTGGTCGGTTCCACGCTCTACCAGGGGCTGCTGACCGAAGGCGAGAGCACCGCCACGCGCAATTTCATCTACGACGCGGCGGTGGCCTCGGGTGCCTTCCAGACCCTGTACAACGAGGCCGAGGGCGATACCACGGCCGAACGCCGGCAGGCGGCGCTGGACGCGCTGTACGCCGCGCCGCTGTCGCAGTACCTGCTCAGCCACGACGTGTCGTCGCTGAGCATCGGCACCATCGCCACCCAGGTGCTGGGCGACAGCTCGATCGCGGCGGACCTGGATGCGACCTCGGCGGCCATGCTCAAGTCGCTGGCCGCCAGCAGCGCCGCCACCCTCACCCCGGTCCAGTTCCGCGACGCGATGTACTCGATGGCCGCGGCCGGCAACGGCTCGCGGCGCATGAGCCAGGACGACACCGGGGTCGGGGTCGCGCTCAGCTACCGCAACGGCGGCTTCAGCGCCGACGTGGGCACCACCCCGCTGGGCTTCCAGCAAAGCAACGTGGTCGGCGGCGTCGGCTACCGCGGCCAGGCCGGGCGGCTGTTCACCTGGACGGCCGAGGCCTCGCGTCGCGCAGTCAGCGACAGCGTGTTGTCCTTCGCCGGCACCCGCGACCCCCGCACCGGCCGCGAGTGGGGCGGGGTGACCAGCAACGGCGCCTCGGTCTCCGGCACGCTGGACAACGGCCTGCTCGGCGGCTACGTCAACCTCGCCGCGCACCGGATCACCGGGCGCAACGTGGCCGACAACGACCACCGCCAGGTCGACCTGGGCTTCTACGTGCACGCCCTGCAGACCGAGAACCAGTCGCTGACCGCCGGCGTCAACCTGACGGCGATGCAGTACGACAAGAACCTCAGCGGCTACACCTACGGCCATGGCGGCTATTTCAGCCCGCAGCAGTACTTCGACCTGGGCTTCCCGGTGCACTGGAGCGGGCGCTCGGCCGGGCAGAAGGTGAACTGGCGGGTGGACGCCAGCGTCGGCGTGCAGCACTTCCGCACCGATGCCACGCCGTATTTCCCGACCGATGCCACCCTGCAACAGGCCGCCTACGATGCCGCCTCCATCGCCGCGCTGCTGGGCCTGACCAGCGAGTACGTCGCGCCGGTCTACGACGGCCAGAACCGCACCGGCGTGTCCTACAACCTCTCCGGCGCGGCCGAGTGGCAGGTGGCCCCGCAGTTGTTCCTGGGCGGGCGCATGAGCTTCAACAATGCCCGCGACTACCGCCAGTTCGGCGCCAACATCTACGTGCGCCTGGTGCTGGACCGCCTCGGCGCGGCCCTGGCCCGCGAGCCGCAGGTGCTGGCCTCGCCCTACGCGCAATAGGCGTGCCGGGGCAGTTTCGAACCAGGTACCCGCGGATGGGCCGCTCCCGCGCAGGCGGCACCCGCGCGGGGGCTGGCAGTCACCTCGGGTGAAGGTTCCCGCGGCTCGGATACGACGGGGCCGTGCCTAGTCCGGCTGCCCGCCCGCCGCCAATTCGGCCAGCGCGGCACGGGCGCTCTTGCTGGCTGGATCGAGTTTCAGGGCCGCCTGGTAGCTGCGGCGCGCATCGTCCAGGCGGCCCACCGCTCGATATGCCTCGCCGAGACTGTCGTGGGCATTGGCGGAATCCGGATAAGACGCCACGGCCCATTGGAATACGCGCACGGCGATCGTCGGCTTGTCTGCCAGAAACTTGTACCCGAGCGCATTCAATGCTCGCTCGCTGCGGTCGTATTCGTCGGCACGTTTGCCCAGGCCTTCGTAGGCGGCGGTCATCGCATCCAGTCCCTGGCGGTACGCGATGGGCGTCAGCAGGTCGTCGAGGCTGCGTTGCGCCGGTTGCATCGGCTTGCCGTTGAGCACTTCCATCAGGTCCTTGCCCATCGCCACCACCAAGGAACCCTGCCAGAAGTTGTCGAGGATGATCACGCAATCCTGGTGGGGTTCCGAGCGCAGGTAGTAGCTCTGGTACCGCGGAACGCTGCCGGTATGGGAAACCCCCGGCAACAGTACGCCCATCGGGAATCGCCCAGTCCTCCACGCCCCAGCCATAGCCGTAGGCCGCGGCGTGTACCTGCAGCATCGTTCGCCGCGTATCCGCGCGCAGCAGGCGCTCGCCGTACGGCGCCCGGTCGAAGCGGTAGAGATCGTCGGCAGTGGTGAAGATTCCGGTGGCCGCGAAGGACACGCTCCGTCCTCGGATCTATCGATAAGAAAACTTTGGATTTTTAGATGGGCGGCAAGAGTTTCTGATGATCCATGTCAGCCCGTGTCAGCTCGAACTGGTCATGCAGGTGGTGGCGCAGGGCAGCTTGCGGGCCGCCGCTTCCGGGCTGCATGTGACCCAGTCGACTGCCAGCATGGCCTTGACCGATATGGAGCGCCTGTGGTGCGCCGGTGTTCGACCCGCATCCGTGAGCGGCTGCGGGTGAACGCTTACGGGCGCGAGCTGTTGCCGCTGGCCCGGGAGCTGCTGGAGCGCTATGCCGAGCTGGAGCGGGCATCGGCCGTGGGTGCGGCCACCTTGCGCGGGCAGTTGCGCATCGGCGCCGGCAAGCCGTGGGCGACTATCGGGTGGGGGAATTGTTGGGCGGCTTTTTGCGGCAACGCCCGCATGTATTGATGCGCCCGCAAGTAGGCAATACCGAGGCCATCGCCCGGGCCGTGCTGGACCACGCGCTGGACGTGGGCTGTGTGTGGAAGGCTCGGTCTTGCATGCCGCACTGGAGGTGCGCCTGTGGCGGCAGGACCCGCTGGTGGTCTGGCGAGCCGGGTTCGGCCACCCGCGCATTGAGCGAGCAGGCGCTGACGCTTTCGCCGCCCCCGGCCGGACTGCTGGAGCTTGATCAGGCCGAGGCGGTGAAACAGGCGGTGGCTGCCGGGCTGGGCATTGCCTGCCTGCCACGCACTGCCGTGGACGATGCGGTGGCTGCGGGTCCGCTGGTCATCCTGTCGACCCCGTTCCTGGCCTTGCAGCGGACCTTGTCGGTACTGCTGGCACCAAGGGCGCTATCGCGGCGCATTGCTCGAGGCGTTTCTGGCGGCCGTGCCCGGGGATTGATGCCTCGTTGGAAGGGGGCCGGGCGCGTTCGGCCATGGGCGCAAATGCGGACAGGGCGCCCGTAGGCGCCCTGTCCGTGTCCATGCTTGTCGCGGCCCTAGCGCATGGTCAGGCAGGGATGTCCGTGGTCCGGATTGCACTGGTTCGGGGGCAGGTGAATGCCGCCAGCGGAAATCTGGATGGAGCTTCCATCCGATCGAGAAGCCGGAGCCTGGCCCGGGCCACCTTGCGTTCCACCGCCTGTCGACTGCCCGGACGGGTCCAGGACTGGGGATCGGCTGGCGGCCAGGGCGCTGCTGGCCCAAGGCAGGGTGCCGGACGGCAGGTCGCCACCGGGGAAGCCGCCGCCCGTACCACCGCCGGTGTCGCCACCGCCGCCGGCTTGCGACGGGATCACCGTCAGGGTGCCGCCCACATAGGCAATCACGTAGTTGCCCAGTCCGTCGCCTGCAGCGTTGCTGGCAGTGATGGTGTAGCTGCCGGCGGCTGCCCCGGCCGGGGTGCCATCGCTGTCCAGGCTCACGCTGGTGACCGCATCGCCGTCCACCAGGCCATCCACGCTGTAGTCATCCAGCTGGGCGGTCTGGCCCTGGGTCTTGCTGGCGTCGGCGGCGGTGATGGTCAGTGCCTTGGGGTCGATGGTGGCCAGGGTGGTGGCGTTGGCATCCAGCACGTAGTTGCCGGCATCGGCGCCGGACAGGGTGCCGGTGACATTCACCGTCTTGCCGGTGCCGGCGTTCTTGTCGGCAAAGCTGCCGGAGGTGGCCAGGCTGACCTGGTCACCTTCGATGAGCCCGTCCAGGGTGCCGGACGTGGTGGCACCGGTGCTGCCGTCGTAGGTCTTGTCGGCAGCGATGATCAGCCCGGTCAGGTCCTTGGGGGTGATGGTCAGCGTGGCGTCACTGCCGCCTTGCTCGATGATGTCGTAGCCCAGCTGGGTGGAATACAGGCTGCCACTGCTCAGCAGGGTGCCGTCGGCCACGCTGTAGGTGCCGGCGTTCTTGCTGGTGGTGGTGTAGCTGACATTGCCAAGCACCAGGCTGGTATCCACATCCGTGCCGGCGGTGTAGCTGCCGGTGGTGGTAGCCACGCTGCCATCGTAGGTCTTGCTGTCGCTGGTCGCGCTGGTATCCAGGGTCACTGCGGTCAGGAAGCTGCGCAGCAGCGGCGAGGTGTTGCCGGCATACAGGCGCCAGGTGGCGCTGGTGCCACCGGTGGCGTCGATATCCCAGCCGGCATCGGTGAAGGTGGACAGGGTGGTCAAGCCATCCCAGCTCTTGCCACCGCTGAAGCTGTCCACCGTGCCATTGCCGCTGCCCACGGTATCCAGACCGCTGTTGATGGCCGCGCCACTGGCATCGCTGGTGGCGTAGAAGCTGGCGGTGATCGAGCCAAGTACTACCGACGGAGCGTCGCTGACCACGAAGGCGCTCGGCAGCCCGGTGCCGCTGGAGTCGCCGTTGATGCCCACCAGGCCGCCCACGGTGACACCGCTGGCCGCGGCGCTGACCGCGCCGGTGGCATAGCTGTCCACAATCTGGGCCCCGTTGTATCCCACCAGTCCGCCGGCGGTCAGGCCGCCGCTGACTGCGCCGCTGGCATAGCTGTCCTTGATTACGGTGGCCCCGGAACTGCTATCCGTGCTGGAATTGTTAGTAGTCGTGGTGTCCGGCTGGCTCAAGCCGTAGCCCACCAGTCCGCCGGCAATGCCCGCGCTGCTGACCGCCCCGGTCGCGAAGCTGCCGCTGAGGGTGGTGCTGGGGCCAAGGTCGGCCACCAGACCGCCGGCCAACACCAAGGTGTGGCCATCGGTGGTATCGCCGGTGGCCGTTGCCGTGCCGGTGGCATAGCTGCCTGTGATCGAGCCGCCGGCAGTCGTCTGGATCGTGCTCGTCCCGCTATAGGTGGTGGTAGTGTTTTCGCCCACCACCATGCCCACCAGTCCGCCGGCGGCGGCGATGTAATCGTCCTGCTCGGTGGTGTCCTTGAGGGCGGTCACCGCGCCAGTGGCATAACTGGCCGTGATGTTGCCGCTATCCATGCCCCCCACCAGTCCGCCGGCGACAGATTGGCCATTGTGACCATTGGCGGTCACCGTCCCGGTGGCGTAGCTGGCATCAACCAAGGCTGCAGCGTAGAACGTGGAGCCCGTCGAAGCATAGTTGTGGGTGTAGCTGGCTCCATACAAATGTCCGACCAGGCCACCCACCGCTGTCCCGCCGCTCACATCGCCGCTGGCATGGCTGCCGGTAATGACCAGATATCCGGCATCGCCCACCAGTCCGCCTGCATTTTCGCCGTTGGCAGCCTGCCCCTGGGAGGCATCTGCCGTTCCCCAGGCGGTCACGTTGCCGCTGGCATCGCTGTTGGCGATGTCATAGCTCGTGTCCTGGGTCACTGTCTGGGTGGTGACACCGGTGGGGGCGTAAATGGTGGTTTGGGTGGTGGCACCGTAGCTGGCGTTGCCATGGCCTTCGCCCACCAGCCCGCCCACAGACTTATTTCCCGCTACCGCGCCACTGGCATGGCTGTCGGTGATGAACCCGCCGTTGAAATAGCCTACCAGCCCGCCCACGCTGTAAGCGCTGCTGGAAACATCACCGGTGGCGGTGGCATGGCTGATGATGCCGCTGGCCTCGACGGTCATGTCCGTCAACGCGCCGCTGCTGGTGTTGTATTTCTTGGTGGTTACCCTGCCGCGGCCTTCGCTGTAACCGATCAGTCCACCCGTAAGATCACTGGTGGAAGTCACATGGCCGCTGGCTGACACCGAATCCAGGTTGCCGTCAGTGTTGGCGCCGACCAGTCCCCCGACCCGGGAAGCAAGGACTCCATCGATAGAGCTCACATCACCGCTGGCCTGGGCGTCGGTGATGTTGCCCTGATGGGTGTCCGCCACCTGGGTGACCGCCCCGGTGCCGGGGTCGTAGGTGGTGGTGGTGAAGTTTGAGCCTTGATTAAGCCCGACTAGACCGCCCAGATTTTGGTACCCGGCCACGTTTCCGCTGGCCGACACATGGCTCAGGTTGCCACCAATGTTAATGCCGACCAGGCCGCCGGTGTACTGACCGCCCGTCACGTCCGCCGTAGATGAACTGTTGGAGACATTGCCGGTGGCGAGCGTGGTGACGGTGCCGCTGGCATCGGTGGTGGTGACGTTTTGCCCGAAGATGGAGCCGACCAGTCCGCCGGTCTGGTTCTGGCCGCTGACGGTGCCGCTGACCTGCACGTTGTCGATGGTGCCGGCACTGAAGCCTGCCAATGCCCCCGTACTTTGGCTGCCGGTGATATCGACGTTGGCCAGGGTCAGGTTGCCGACGCTGGCGGTACTCTCGATGGTGCCGAACAAGCCGATGTTATATGTGAACCGGTCGATGGTCAGCCCGGTGATGGTGTGGCCGGCCCCATCGAAGGTGCCGGCAAACCCGCTTTGCGAGGATCCGATGGGGTCGAAGCCTAAGCCGTCGTTCCAGGTGGCGGTGCTGGAGGCATCGATGTCGTTGGCCAGGGTGAAGTTGCTGCTCATCCACTGGCCAGCCATGCCCTGCAGGCCATAGATATCGGCTACCTGCCAGGGCGAGGCCGTGCTGCCATCACCGCCCAGCACGCGCAGGAAGCTGCCACCGGCGATCTCGAAATCACCGGTGGAGAACGCCGGCAAGCTGCTGCTGTTTTGCCACCAGTAGCCTTGATTGAGCAGGAAAGCCCCGCTGCTGACGTCTGCATTGGCGTTGATCAGGGAACCCTTGGTAGCTTGGAGCGTCAGCAGACCCGTGGTGGTGATGGGCGCATCGATATCGATGCCATACGCGGAAACCAGCGTGATGCCGCCAGTCGAGTCTGCGGCGCCGGTGGCGGCGATGCGGCCGCTCACGGTGATGGGGGAATCGGTTGTTGTGATAGTGACTGAACCGCCGGACCCGGTGCCCGAGGCATTGATGTCGTCGATGGAAACACCCCCGGTGGCCGTCAGCGTGGCCTGGCCGCCTGCGCCAGCGCCCGAAACGTCGATCGTGCCGCCTGTAATGCTTGCGCCGGTGGCAGTCAGGGTCACGCTGCCACCGGAGGTGGTCACGCCCGAGGCATCCAGCAGGCCGTGGTTGTTGATCATCCCATCGGTGATGGCCAGTCCGCCGTTGGCCTGCATCGAGATGCTGCCGCCATGGGCTGTGATGGTGCCATCGTTGGTGAGGCTTATCGCACCTCCCATCGTGTCAACGACGGTGCCCGTCAATGCACCACTGGCATCCATGCTGACGTTGATCTGGCCGCCGCTGAGCAGCGACACGTTGCCGCCATCGGCGGTGATGGTGCCTTTGTTGGTCACGGTCGTGCCCAGCAGGGCCACGCCGCCGCCATCACGGACCGTGATAGTACCCTTGTTGACCACCGAGCCCGTTGCCGCACCGGTCGGGACGAAACTGTAGGTGCCCACGCCATCGTCGGACGTGGGTTGCGCGACTAGCGTGCGCGAGCTGGCGACCAGCCCACCCACATTTACCGTGGAACCGGTGTCGAACAGGATGCCGGCGGTATTGATCAGGAAGATGTTGCCGTTGGCGGTCAGCTTGCCGCTGATGGTGCTGATGCCGTTGCTGGCGTTGACCAGGTTCAGGGCCACCGAGCTGGTGCCGGGCTGGTTGAACACCACTTTGGCGTCGCTGCCGACATTGAAGCTGTCCCAGTTCAGCACGGCCTTGGCCGCGGTCTGCTTGACCGTCATGGTGCCGTTGCTGCTACTGATGACGGAGTCGACGCCGTTCATCGAGGTCAATGCCGGCAGGGTCGTAGCGGCCCTGGCCGGTGCGGTCAGCGACCAGCCCACGCACAGTGACAGCAGGCTCAGGGCCAGCGGATGGGCGCTGGCGCGCACGCCGCCGCCGCCGGTGCTGCGGGTGGCCAGTTCGGACACGGTCTGGAGCACGCCCAGGGCGCGATTGAAAACAAGGCGATAGATAAAGTTCATGTGTGGAGTCCCCAGATCAGAAAGTGAAGCCGACGCTGGCCCAGTAGCGGACGTTCTTGCCGTCGTCTGGGTCGGTGCTGCCGGTGGACTTGGCGGCCGACAGGTCCAGCGACAGGCCGTGCGGCAGGTGCACGGTCATGCCCGCGCCAGGGCCCTGGAAGGTGGTGACCGCCGGATAGGCAAGCCGGTTGGCGTGGTTGGGATACACCCGGCCGTAGTCATAGAAGGCATTGAAGGTGACCAACTGGTTCCATGAGCGTCCGCCCAGCGGCGAGGCACTGCGCGGGCCATCGACCTGGTATTCCAGGCTGCTGGAAAAGCCGCGGTCACCCAGCGCCTCGCTGAGGGAGAAGGCGCGCACGCTGGTAGGGCCGCCCAGCGAGAACTGTTCCAGCGGGGTCAGCGCATCGCGGGTGTACTGGCCGTCGAAACTGAACTTCAGCCGCTGGGTGGGGGTCAGCCCCTGCAGGCGTGCATAGTTCAGGCGGGCCAGCAGGAAGTGGCGGTTGTGGGCCGGGTACAGGTAATCGGTGGCCTGGGAGCCATCGTGCAGGGCCTGGCGCAGGCTGAGCTGGACCACGTCGATGGCGTGCTGGGCCGGGGACACATGGCGCAGGTTTATGCCGGCTTCGGCCACATCGAAATCCTGCTTGGACAGGGTGATGCCCAGCGCCTCCAGGCTGGAAGTCTCATGCACCAGGTGCAGCCAGCTCTGGCCGCGCCATTGCGGGATGTACAGGAAGGTCCAGTCCAGGCCCAGGCTGGTCTGCGAGGTGGGGCCCTGCAGCCCCAGGGCGGCAAACGCGCCGGTATCCAGCGAGATGCGGCTGCGGGTGTAGCTGGCCGACGCCGACAGCCCGTCCACCATCTGTATCGGGATGGAGTAATTGAGGTTGCCAAGCCAGCTGCTGGACGGGTCGATGGCGTAGGCGGCAGCCGCCCCCAGGTGGTCGCCCAGGCCCAGCGGGCTGTTCCAGTCCAGTCCCACCTGTGCGCGGTAGCGGCCGGTGGAATCGGTGCCGTAGTTGTTGGCGCCGATGCTGTACTGCACCGGATTGGACTGATGCGCCTGCAGGACCACATCGGTCTGGCCGGGCAGGGCGCCGGGCTTGAGCAGGGAGGTGACGGTCACCCCGGGCAGGTCGTCCAGCCGCAACAGGGCTGATTGCAGGTCCTGCTGGCGCAGGACCGCGCCTTGCAGGCCCAGGGCCGGGGCCAGCAGCAGATCATCGGCATAGCGCGTGTTGCCTTCCAGCGTGACCTTGCCGACGGTGCCTTCGACGATGTCGATGCGCACGCTGCCATCGGCACCGATTTTCTGCGCCGGCACGTAGGCGCGGGCCACCAGAAAGCCGGCCTGCTGGTACATGCGAGTCAGCTCATCGGCAATACCCTTGAGCTGGGCGAGCGTGACCTGGGCGGGCAAGTGGCCACCTGACAGTTGGCTCAGGGCCTGATTGGCCCGGGCCTGCAGGCTGGCAGTGTCCAGCCCTTGCGCGGGGTGGGCGCTGGCGCCCTGGATGTGGATGGCACTGATCTGCAAGGGAGCATGGGCGGCGGACTCAGGCGCGGGGGCCTGTTGGGCATGAGCCACCGGCATGGCCAGGCTGGTGGACAGGGCCAGCGCCAAAGGGGCTAGCATCCAGCGCGCACGCGCGGCAGCGGACACGCATGGGTGCGTGACAACGTGGGGATCTTTCATGAAATGGAATCCTGACCAGAAGGAAAGCATCAGGACGGCAGGGTCTTGACGCGTCCTGTATTAAAGTGAACAGGCATTAGCTTGCCTATCACCGAATCTGGGTATTTGGCGGGCGGCCCTTCAGGCAGCCCTGACCTAGGGCCTGTCATCAATTGCCCAGATGGGCGATGCTTGTCGCCCCCTTCCGACCTCCCCCGCGCAATGGCACGCCGCTACGCCCTGCGAGACGATCAATGGGATCGTATCCGCGATCTGCTTCCCGGCCGGGCTGGCCATGTGGGTGTGACTGCCAAGGACAACCGGCTGTTTGTCGAGGCCGTCCTCTACCGCTATCGGGCCGGCATTCCCTGGCGGGATCTGCCTGAACGGTTCGGCGATTTCCGCGTGATCCACCTGCGGCATAGCCGCTGGAGCCGCGCCGGGGTCTGGCAACGGGTGTTCGAAGCCTTGTCGCAGGACGCGGACAACGAATACGCAATGATCGACAGCACCATCGTCCGGGCGCATCAACACAGCGCCGGGGTAAAAGGGGGCGCCACAGGCCATCGGACGCAGCCGCGGCGGACTGAGCAGCAAGATCCACGCGGTGGTCGATGCACTGGGCAATCCGGTGGCCTTTCATCTGACCGCTGGCCAGGCTTCGGATCTGGAAGGTGCCGATGCGTTACTACCAGCAGTGTCGGTCGGAGCCTTGCTCGCTGACCGAGCCTACGACGCCAGGGCACGGGTCATTGAGCCGATGCAGCGGCAGGGGACGCAGATCGTCATCCCTTCCCATCCAACGCGCAAAGTGCAGCGAGACTAGGACCGGGCGCTGTACAAGGATCGGCACCTGATCGAGAACTTCTTTGCCAAACTCAAGCAGTACCGGGCCATTGCCACCCGCTACGACAAGACCGCCTGCAACTTCCTCGGCGCGATCTACTGGATCGCCTCAGCCATCTTGCTCAATTGATGACAGGTCCTAGGCGAAGGGGGGCGGCAGATGGGCGGCCACACGGGTGCGGCCGCTGCGCGATGTGACCTCCACCTGTCCGCCGATCCGGGCCAGGCGGCTGTGCATGCTCTGCATGCCCACGTTGAGGCTGTTCTGGCAGATGGCATCTGGGTCGAACCCCATGCCATCGTCCTCAACGCTCAGCACCAGCTCGCCGGTTGTCGCCTGCTGGCCCAGGCTGACTCGGGCGGTGTGCGCCCGGCTGTGCTTGATCACGTTGGTCAGAGCTTCTTCCAGGAACCGGGTCAGGGCCAGGCATTGGGCCGCGGAGGGTATCCATGTCCACTGGCTGGGGACCTCCCAGTCCAGGGCGATGCCGAATTCTTCCAGCATGCCCATGAAACGGTGCCGCAAGGGGGCCAGCCACCGGGTGGGCGTATCCGGTGGCTGGTTGGACAGGCCGGTGCCCTGGTCGATGATCTGCCGGAGGTCGTCGCGAATGATCTTCAGCGAGGCCAGCAGCGCGCCCTGGCGCAAGGACGCGGTGGCATCGCGCTCGGCGATGGCAATGGAGCGCACGATCTGCCCGCCCAGGCCGTCGTGCAGGTCATGGGCCAGCTGCAGGCGTTCTTGCAGCTGCAGGTTGCTCATGGCCAGACTGTGCTTGTGTTCAAGCGTCTGGCCCAGCTCCTCGCAGGCCTGGGCGATGGCCAGGCGCTGCTTTTCCTCGAAGCGCTCGATGCGGGTGACGTTGTGGGCCGCGCGCCGCCCCAGCAACAGCGCGGTGAGGACGGTGGAGGCAAGGCTGGCATAAATGGTGTACGCCGGACTGTCACTCTGCAGGTGTCCACTGATTGCCAGGGCGTCATGCGTGGCGGCCACGATGCAGGCCGGCATGCACAGGGCAAACAGCACCCGTTCCAGGCTCGGGCGCTGGATGGCCAGCACGATGAATTGCACGGCGATCAGCATGAGCAGGCCGACCTGGGAGGCGCTGGTCCAGCGCTGGAGCGCGGGTAATACGGTGGCTGGGATGCAGGCGGAGGCCACCATCAGCACTGCGGCATGTCCCCACAGCAGGGCCTTGCTCCAGCGCCGCCGCGCACCGCCGACTAGCTCCCAGCCGAACATGCAGAAGCAGGCCAGGAAGATCACCAGGCCCATGTTGCTGGCCCGGGCCATGCCCAGCGAGGTGGGAAACGGCCACGGCGTGGTGGCCAGCATCGTCCAGCCGAAAAACACCCAGGAAAACGACTGCAGGGCGTGCCACAGCGCCAGTTTCTGCGAGGGCCGCCACAACCAGATGCATGTGAAGGTGCAACCCAGGCAGAAGGTGATGGCCAAACTCAGCGTGAGTGCGGTGCGCTGGTTCCAGGTCTTGCGATCCTGCAGGTCCTGCAGGGTGGCCGGATCGCCGATTAGGACCGGTCCCAGCCCCGGGTTCTGTGCGGTCACCCCGGTGACCCGAATCCACACGGTGTTGACCCCGGGATGAACCTCGCCGGAGGGCAGCTGCAGGTAGCGCGGCATGTTCCAGCTGCGGGTCAGCGGCTCCTGCTGGTAGCGGTCCTGCCACAGCAGGGAGGGGCCCAGCTGGATGCGCCCGGCCAGGCTGATCCACTTGACCAACAGGGCCAGCGGCCGGGGCGAGCCGTGCTCATCCAGGCAGGCTGGTTGCCACTGGATGCGGTACCAGGCTTGCCCCGAAAACCCCGGCCAGCGGGTGCCCCAGTAGTCAGGCAGGGTGATTGGCTGCCAGCCCGAGATCGGGGTGCGGCCATCGTCCAAGGCCTTGGACGCCTCGATGGACAGCAGTCGAGCGCTGCAAGGGACCGCGGGGCCTGGCGCGGCGGGCGCCTGCGTGGCGGCCGCGGCCGGGCCGGTCATCGCCAGCGCCAGCAGCATCCAGCCCCATGCGATCAGCGCAACAAGCCAAGGGTGCGCCCCTCGTGGATAGCCTGGGTGCGCGAGGAGACGGCCAGTTTGCGGTAGATGTGCTTGATATGGCATTCGACGGTATGGCGGGAGATATGCAGCTGCCCGGCCACTTCGCGATTGGCCAGTCCGTCGGCGATCATGCGGAGGATCTGCCCTTCCCGTGCGCTCAGCAAGCCGGCGTGCGCGGAGTCCATGGGTGCGCCATCGGCCAGGGGCGGGTGCAGTTCGGTGATCAGGTCGCGGGCAATGAACGGGTCGATCGGTGCCCCGCCGCGCAGGACACTGCGTATGGCCAGCGAGATTTCGATGTCTTCGCGCTCCTTGAGCACGTAGCCGGTTGCGCCGGCCTTGAGCGCCTCCAGGATGGCCCCCTGGGTGCTCCAGGCGGAAATCACTAGGATGCCCACGGCCGGATCGTCTTGGCGCAGCTCGGAAATCAGCTCGATCCCCGAGCCATCAGGCAATCCCAGGTCGATCAGGGCCAACGACACCGGATCCTGAGCCAGCAGATCCCGGGCAGCTCGCAGGGTGCCGGTCATGCACAGGGCTTCCTGCTCGTAACCCAGTTGCAGCAGGATGCGCAGGATGCGTTGCTGGAATACCGGCTCGTCCTCCACGACCAGCACGGGCGTGGGCAACAGCGGCGTGCCAGGCACGGGGGTCGGGGGATACATGCTCTGCGGGTCTGGCGGGCAGGGCACGACTATAGGGCTGCCTCAAGCATCCTGCCATCCCGGAGATCGGTGATATCCCGGCCGCGAATAGCCTGCCGCAGCGTGGGCGAGGTCGACCAGGTCGAGCGCGCGTGGTCCAGCACGAGGTGGACCACCCAGACGGCATCCTGTATCCGTCGCGGATCACGCATTTCAGCACCTTCGGTTTCGAGCGCGTGCCGTTCCGCTGATCGCGCAGGCACGCTCGCCATGCTGGCCGGCCCGCGGCCTGCCTGATGCCGGTGCGCACGGTCCACGCGCACCGGCCAGCGAGGCTTACTTCAGCGCCTTGAACCGCAGCCGCTTCGGGCCGGCGTCGTCGCCGAGGCGGCGCTTCTTGTCCTCCTCGTACTCGCGGTAGTTGCCCTGGAAGAACTCCACGTGCGAGTCGCCCTCGAAGGCGAGGATGTGGGTGGCGATGCGGTCCAGGAACCAGCGGTCGTGGCTGATCACGAAGGTGTTGCCGGGGAACTCCAGCAGCGCGTCTTCCAGCGCGCGCAGGGTCTCGATGTCCAGGTCGTTGGACGGTTCGTCCAGCAGCAGCACGTTGCCGCCCTGCAGCAGGGTCTTGGCCATGTGCAGGCGGCCGCGCTCGCCGCCGGACAGGCTGCCCACCAGCTTCTGCTGGTCGGTGCCCTTGAAGTTGAAGCGGCCGATGTAGGCGCGCGACTGGATCTCCACGCCGTTGATGTTGAGGATGTCCAGGCCGCCGGAGACTTCCTGGAACACGGTGTTGGTGGGGGTCAGCGCGCCGCGGCTCTGGTCCACGTAGGCCAGGTTCACGGTCGGGCCGGTCACGATCTCGCCCGAGTCCGGCTTCTCCTGCCCGGTGATCATCTTGAACAGCGTGGACTTGCCGGCGCCGTTGGGGCCGATGATGCCCACGATCGCGCCCGGCGGCACGATGAAGCTCAGGTCGTCGATCAGCAGGCGGTCGCCGAAGCGCTTGGAGACGTGCTTGAACTCGACCACCGAGTTGCCCAGGCGCTCGCCCGGCGGAATGAAGATCTCGTTGGTCTCGTTGCGCTTCTGGTAGTCGACCGACTGCAGTTCCTCCAGCCGCGCCAGGCGCGCCTTGCCCTTGGAGCGGCCGCCCTTGGCGTTCTGGCGCGACCATTCCAGTTCCTTCTGGATCGCCTTCTGCCGCGCCTTCTCCTGGTTCTCTTCCTGCTTCAGGCGGTCTTCCTTCTGCACCAGCCATTCGGTGTAGTTGCCCTTCCACGGGATGCCGCGGCCGCGGTCGAGCTCGAGGATCCACTCGGCGGCGTTGTCGAGGAAGTAGCGGTCGTGGGTGACCGCCACCACGGTGCCGGTGTAGCGGTGCAGGAACTGCTCCAGCCATTCCACCGACTCGGCGTCGAGGTGGTTGGTCGGCTCGTCGAGCAGCAGCATGTCCGGCTTCTGCAGCAGCAGCCGGCACAGCGCCACGCGGCGCTTCTCGCCGCCGGACAGGTTGCCGATCACCGCGTCCCACGGCGGCAGGCGCAGCGCGTCGGCGGCGATGTCCAGCTGCTGCTCCAGCGTGTGCGCATCGCCGGCGGCCAGGATGGCCTCAAGCCGCTCCTGCTCCTTGGCCAGCGCGTCGAAGTCGGCGCCTTCCTCGGCGTAGGCGGCGTAGACCTTCTCCAGCGCGGCCTGGGCCTGCAGCACGTCGCCCACGCCTTCCTCCACCGCCTGGCGCACGGTGTGCTCCGGGTTGAGCTCGGGTTCCTGTGCCAGGTAGCCGACCTTGATGCCGGTCTGCGGCCGCGCCTCGCCCTCGAAGTCGGTGTCCACGCCGGCCATGATCTTGAGCACGGTGGACTTGCCGGCGCCGTTCAGGCCGAGCAGGCCGATCTTGGCGCCGGGGAAGAAGCTCAGCGAGATGTCCTTGATGATCTGCCGCTTCGGCGGGACCACCTTGGACACGCGGTTCATGGTGTAGATGTACTGGGACGACATGCAGGCTCCGTAGCGCAGGCCGGCCCCGTCCGCACCGGGCGGCGGAGCTGGCAGGAAAAGGGATGGCGCGATTATAGCGGCAGCACCCGCCGGGCCGCGGCCGGGGGCGCAGGCAACCGTGGATGAATGCGTTGCCGAGCTGTGGGCGTGTCGCCGTGTTGCAAGCGGTTCCAGCGAAATTTCGTTCAGTCACGCCGGGCAATATGGAGCCGTTCCCCAAGACCCCGGAGTCGACATGCCCCTTCCGCGACTGCTTCCGACCCTGCTCGGCTCGATCCTGGCCCTGGCCGCCGCCGCCCCGGCGCTGGCCGCCGGCGGCCCCGACCGCTACGACGATGGCCGCGATCGCCATGGTCCTTCCCACGACCGGGGCGACCGCCACGACCGCGGTCCGCGCCACGGCCCGCCGCCTGCTCACTACCGGCCGGCGCCGCCGCCGCGGGTGGTCTACCGGCCCGCACCGCCGCCGCCGCGCTGGCACCGGGGCGACCATTACCGCGGTCCGGTCTACGTGGTGAGCGACTACCGTTCCCACCGCCTGCGCCCGCCGCCGCCGGGATACCGCTGGGTGCGCGACGATCGCGGCGATTTCCTGATGGTGGCCATCGCCACCGGGATCATCACCGACCTGATCCTGCGCCATTGAGCCAGCGCCGGGGCGGCCCCTGCCGGGCCGTCCGGTTACAGCATGCGGCTGACGGTGAAGCTGCCGAACACCGGCGTCTGCAGCTGGCCGTCGAACTCGCGGGTGCGGTGGTAGCGCGCCAGGGCGAACTTCCAGTGGCCGCGCCAGATCGCCAGGCCGTAGCCGATGTCGGCCACGAACGGGCGTTTGTGGACGCTGTGGCTGTCGCGGAAGGTGTTGCCGTCAAGGGTGATGTCGCGCAGTACCCAGCGCGCGTCGGTGGTCAGAAACAGGTGCGCCGACCAGCCGCTGCCGCGCGACTGTCCGGACGGGGCGGTGTTTTCGCCGGCCGGCCGCAACGGGGAACTGCCGAAGTCGTCGGGCAGCTTCCAGCCGAAGCGCACCTCGCCGCCGACGTTGGCATGGGTGCCCAGGTTGCCGAGCGCGCCACCCCAGTGGCTGATCGCATCCCAGCCCCAGCCGGCGGCGTTGACGGTGCCGTCGCCGGGCCAGCGCCGCATGCGTTCGTGCACCAGCCGGAACACCGGTTCGTCGTGCAGCTGGTTGCCCCATCCCTCGAACTTCTTGCTGCCGGTGATCTTGTGGACCAGGTCCTGGGCCTGGCGGCCGAGCGCGGCCGGCCCGACGATGCCCAGCTGCAGCTGGTTGGTCCGCAGGTGGTCCTGGTTGCGGGCGTTGTAGCCGAACGAGGCCAGCAGCACCGCCGCATAGGGGCGGTCGTCGCGGATCAGGTCGTGGCGGGTGGGATCCTTGGGCGTGAACAGCCCCTGGGCGATGCCGAACACCATGTTCTGCTGCTGGAATTCGCCCGGATGCAGGCGCTCCAGGTGGCGGTTGAACCAGCGCGCCAGCCGCGGCAGGCACGGATCGCTGGTGTAGTCGTACAGGTTCGGCGAGACGAAGCTCAGTTCCGCGCCGTTGGTGTAGCCCTGGTCCTGGTCCTCGCCGCCGAACAGGTCGTTGTCCACGCGGAAATTGACCGTCGGCGGATGGTCGTCCAGGGCGCTGCGCGGACATTGCGAGGCCGCCATCGCCGGTGCGGACAGTGCGGCGCCGAAGGCGAGGATCCAGCGGGAGGAAGAGGGCAGGCTCGGCATGGGCATTCCCGACGGCATCCGTTGCCGCAACAAATGGTCACATGCTGCCAGAAGTCCGCCGGCTTGGGCGCCGGCGATGCCGGGCAGGACCATCCCGCGGGTGCGTCCAATCCCGCGGAGGGCATGGCCCGGGCGGAGCCGTGGCCCGACTGCACGGGCGAGCGCTTGCTGTCGTCGAAGGAGGCCTGCCGCGGCGGTGCCTGAAGTCCCGGGCGCTTCGTCTTGCGCGGCGCGTACCCGCCACCGCGGGTCCCGGGAGGCGCTTTCCCACCGCGGGCCGGTACGCGGAGTGCCCGGTGTGCCGCGCTCCCGCCGTCGAGTTCGGCCCGCAGGGCGGCCAGGCTGTCGGCATTACACCGAACGTCCGGGATGCCGCCCACCCGCGGCGCCACGAAGAAAGGGCTGGCTGTCCGCGCTGGCGTGGCCGTTGCGTTGATGCTGGCGGACAGCCGGAACGCCGGCACCGATGTCGCCTCGGCGTGGCCTGCCCGCCGCCCCGCGGACGCCGGTGGTGGGTGTCGCGGTGTTTCGGTTATCGTGCGTTCACGGCCGCGGGCCGGGCCACGGACCGTGGCGGGGGAAGGGCCCACGAAGGGCGCTTCGGTGGAAATCATTGGCAAGGATCACGTCATCATGAAGAACTGGATGTCACGTACCGGTGTCCTGGCGGCCGGCGCCGCGCTGGCCGCCTGTCTGGTCAGCGCCCCGGCATCGGCCGGGCTCAAGGACATGTTCGGCAGCAAGGGCACGGCGCAGGAGCAGCGCAAGCAGGGGGAGGCCCAGATCCCGGTATGCGCCAAGCCGCTCGGCAGCATCTCGGTGATCGAGCCGGAGGATGCGGTGAACTGGTGGACCGGCCAGCAGCTGCCGGCGCCGTCCAAGCTGATCAAGGTGTTCGTCAACAAGTCGCGCTGCTTCACCCTGGTGGACCGCGGCGCCGGCATGGCCGCCGCCCAGTACGAGCGTGGCCTGGCCTCCAGCGGCGACCTGCGCGCGCAATCGAACATCGGCAAGGGCCAGATCAAGGCGGCCGACTACGTGATGGTCCCGGACCTGATCGCGCAGAACAACAACGCCGGCGGCAATGCCATCGGCGGGATCATCGGCGGCCTGATCGGCGGCCGTGCCGGAGCGCTGGCCAGCGGCATCAACCTCAAGAGCAAGACCGCCGACGTGGTGCTGACCGTCACCGACGTGCGTTCGTCCGAGCAGGTCGCCATGGCCGAGGGCACCGCCAAGAAGACCGACCTGGGGTGGGGCGCCAGCGGCGGGCTGTTCAGCGGCGGCGGCTTCGGCGCGGCGGGGGTGGGCGGCTACGCCAACACCGAGCTGGGCCAGGTGATCACCCTGGCCTACCTGCAGGCCTACACCGACATCGTCGGCCAGCTGGGCGGCCTGCCGGACAACGCCTCGGCGGCCAACGTCAAGCAGGCCTACCGGGCGACCCGGCCGGGCCGGCTGCTGGCCAACGCCAAGGGCACCGGCAAGGCGGTGCGCGAGATCGATCCGGGCATGCTGCTGTATCCCACCGGCAACAAGGACGGCACCATGTTCGAAGTGGAGGACGAGCTCGGCAACAAGGGCTGGGTGTCCTCGAACATGATCGAGCTGGCCAAGTAGGCGCGGCACGCGGACGGCGGGTGGCCGGTACGGCGCCCGCCCGCCGCTTGGGTTTGGCGGCGCCCGCCCCGATAATGCGGGCATGGAGATCAAGTCCGACAATCCCGAACACGGCTTCCAGTTTCCCGGCACCTTCGAGCTGAGCGCGATGGGCTCGGCCAATGCGGGCCTGGAGCAGGAACTGCCCCGGCTGCTGGCCGGCACCGGCGTGAAGGTCCTCGAGGAACACACCGGTACCCGGCTTTCGTCCAACGGCAAGTACGTTTCGGTGCGCCTGGTGTTCCAGGCCGACAGCCGCGAGCAGTACGACGCCGCCCACCGCGCGCTGCGTGCCCACCCGGAAGTGAAGTGGACGCTGTGACCGCGCCGGCGGCCGGCGCCTGCCCGGCGACGGACGCTGGTGCCGGGAACCGGCAGGCGATCGTGCGCGACCTGGGGCGCCAGCCCTATGCGCCGGTGTGGCACGCCATGCAGCGCTTCACGGATGCGCGCGAGGAAGCCACGCCCGACGAGGTCTGGCTGGTCGAGCACGATCCGGTGTTCACCCTCGGCCAGGCCGGCAAGCCCGAGCACGTGCTGGCCCCGGGCGACATCCCGGTGATCCACGTCGATCGCGGCGGCCAGGTGACCTATCACGGCCCCGGCCAGATCGTGGCCTATCCGCTGCTGGACCTGCGCCGGCTCGGCATCGGCGTGCGCGATTACGTGTGCAAGCTCGAGCAGACCGTGATCGACACGCTGGCCGAGTGGAACATCGGGGCCGAACGCCAGGCCGGCATGCCCGGCGTGTATGTGGCCGGGGCCAAGATCGCCTCGCTCGGCGTGCGCGTGCGCCACGGCCGCACCTTCCACGGGCTGGCCTTCAACGTGGCCATGGACCTGGAGCCGTTCCATCGCATCAACCCCTGCGGCTACGCCGGCCTGCGCATGACCTCGGTGCTAGACTTGGGCGGTCCGTCCGGGCTGGATGCGGTCAAGCCGGTGCTGCTGGAACAGATGTCCCGCCAGTTCGGGCTGGTCCTGCGGCCCGACCCGGCACTGCCCGATCTTTCCATCGCGGCCTAGGCCGCTCCACCGGTGACCGACGTGAGCCAGTCCTCCTCCCGTGCCATCCCCCTGCAGGTCGTCGCCGAAGGCGCGCCGCCGGCGTCGCTGGAGCAGGGCGCCAAGCAGCTGGCCGGCGACAAGATCAGCCGTTCGCCGGTGCAGTTCGTCGATGCGCCGGTGCTGCGCAAGCCTTCGTGGATCCGCGTGCGCATCCCCTCCGGCAACGCGGTGCAGGCGCTGAAGGCCAAGCTGCGCGACAACCGGCTGGTCACGGTGTGCGAGGAGGCCAGCTGCCCGAACATCCACGAGTGCTTCGGCCACGGCACCGCCACCTTCATGATCCTCGGCGAGGTGTGCACGCGGCGCTGCTCGTTCTGCGACGTCGCCCACGGCCGGCCCAAGCCGCCCGATGCCGAGGAACCGGCGCACCTGGCGCAGACCATCGCCGACATGGGCCTGAAGTACGTGGTCATCACCAGCGTGGACCGCGACGACCTGCGCGACGGCGGCGCCCGCCACTTCGTCGACTGCATCGCCGCGATCCGCGCTCAGTCGCCGGGCACACGCATCGAGATCCTCACCCCCGACTTCCGCGGCAAGGGCCGCATGGAGCGCGCGCTGGAGATCCTGGCCGAAAGCCCGCCGGACGTGTTCAACCACAACATCGAGACCGTGCCGGAGCTGTACCGCAACGTGCGCCCGGGCGCGGACTACCAGTGGTCGCTGGCCCTGCTGAAGCAGTTCAAGGCGCAGCACCCGGAGGTGCCGACCAAGTCCGGGATCATGCTCGGCCTGGGCGAGACCCTGGAGCAGGTGCAGGCCACGCTGCGCGACCTGCGCGCGCACGACGTGGAAATGGTCACCATCGGCCAGTACCTGCAGCCCAGTGCCCATCACCATCCGGTGCTGCGCTACTGGACCCCGGAGGAGTACAAGGCGCTGGAGCAGTACGGCGACGCGCTCGGCTTTTCCCACGTGGCGTCCGGGCCGATGGTGCGCTCGTCCTACCATGCCGACCGCCAGGCCGCCGGCGCGGGAGTGGGCGCCTGACCGCCCACCCGCCTGTCCGGCGCCGGGGCGCCGTCGCCCGTGCATGCCCATTCACGTTTTCCTACGGGGGCATGGCTAGCCTGTGACCACAGGCATGGATGACAAGCGTCGCAACTTTGGGCACTGTCGTCCTGTCCAATCGCCCATGCTTACCCCCACGGCCCGGTGCCGAGAGTGACCCGATGAAATACCGCATGCCCCGCCTGCTGCAGGCTCCCCTGCTGGCCTTGGTTCTCGCCGTGCCGCTGGCACCGGCCCTGGCCGATGCGCCGACCCTGCCATTGACGGCCTCGGCCGACCAGGCGACCACGTCCAAGCTCGTCTACGGCCTGCTCTCGGACAGCCGCTACGCCTATCGCCCGCGCCCGCTCGACGGGCCGATGCAGACCTACGTCTTCAAGAAGTACCTGGAGGCGCTGGACCCGGGCAAGCAGTTCTTCACCCAGGCCGACATCGACCGCTTCGCGCCGCTGCAGGCCAAGATCGGCGATGCGGTGCGCAGCGGCCAGCTCGATCCGGCCTTCCAGGTGTTCGCCGTCTACCGCGACCGGGTCAACGGCCGGGTCGCGTACGCGCGCAAGCTGCTGGCCAGCGCCAACTTCGATTTCAACGGCGACGAGCGCTTCTACTACGACCGCAAGGATGCGCCGTGGGCAGCGGACGACAAGGCCCTGGACGGGCTGTGGCGGCAGTCGGTGATGAACGACTGGCTGCGCCTGAAGCTGGCGGGCAAGAAGCCCGACGACATCCGCAAGACCCTGGACAAGCGCTACCAGAACCTGTCCAAGTCGATGGCCCAGCTCAAGGGCGAGGACGTCTTCCAGATCTTCATGGAAGCCTATGCCAACTCGGTCGACCCGCACACCGACTACTTCGACCCGCGCACCGCCGAGAACTTCAACCAGCAGATGTCGCTGTCGCTGGAAGGCATCGGCGCCCAGCTGCAGAAGCAGGACGACGAGGTGGTCATCCGCGAGGTGATCCCCGGCGGTCCGGTGGCGATGGACGGCACCCTCAAGCCGGGCGATCGCATCGTCGGCGTGGGGCAGGGCCGGTCCGGCCCGATCGAGGACGTGATCGGCTGGCGCATCGACGACGTGGTGGCCAAGATCCGCGGCAAGGCCAACACCGAGGTGCGCCTGGAGTACATCCCGGCCGCCGCGGGCCTGGACGGCTCGCACCGCATGCTGGTGCTGACCCGGCAGAAGGTGCGCCTGTCCGAGCAGGCCGCCAAGGGCGAGACCATCACCCTGCCGGCCGCGGGCGAGGCCCCGCAGCGCCGCATCGGCGTGATCAAGCTGCCCGGCTTCTACCAGGATTTCGACGCCCGCCGCCGCGGCGTCACCGACTACGCCTCGGCCACCCGCGACGTGGCCAAGCTGCTTGCCGGTTTCAAGGCCGACAAGGTCGACGGCGTGGTGCTGGATCTGCGCAACAACGGTGGCGGCTCGCTGGACGAGGCCATCGAGCTGACCGGGCTGTTCGTCGAGCAGGGGCCGGTGGTGCAGGTGCGCGAATCGGGCGGGCGGGTCACCGTCAACGGCGACAGCAATCCCGCCGTCGCCTGGGACGGGCCGCTGGCGGTGCTGATCAACCGCGGTTCGGCCAGCGCCTCGGAGATCTTCGCCGGCGCCATCCAGGACTACGGCCGCGGCCTGGTGATCGGCGAGGACAGCTTCGGCAAGGGCACGGTGCAGAACATCGTCGACCTCGACCGCTGGCCGGGCCGGGAAGGCGCGCGCTTCGGCCAGGTCAAGCTGACCATCGCCCAGTTCTTCCGCATCAGCGGTTCCAGCACCCAGGTCAAGGGCGTCACCCCGGACATCGCCTTCCCGGCCAGCGTGGACGCCACCCAGTTCGGCGAGAGCACCTACGACAACGCCCTGCCGTGGACCCGCATCGGCGCGGTGCCGCACGTGCAGTACGGCAATTTCGCGCCGCTGCTGCCGCGCCTGGACGCCCTGCACCAGGCGCGCGTGGCCCAGGACATGGAATTCCAGTGGTGGGAGCAGGACGTGCGCCAGTTCCGCGAGGAAGCGGCCAAGAAGTACGTCGTGCTCAACGAGGCCCAGCGCCGCGCCGAGCGCGAGAAGCAGGACACCCAGCGCAAGGAGCGCCAGGCCACGCGCAAGAAGCTCGGCCTGCCGCTGGATCCGCTGGCCGAGGACGCCGACGACGACGGCCTGGCCGCCAGCGAGCGCGACGTGGCCAAGGATGCCGCCCGCGAGAAGCTGGCCGACCAGCGCCCGGATCCCCTGCTGCACGAGTCGGCGGCGATCCTGGCCGATGCCGTGCAGTTGCTGGACAAGGACGTGCCGCTGTCCGCCCAGGTGCTGCCGCAGTCGACCGCGCCAGGCCGCTGGGCCGACTGAGTCCTTCCGTTCCCGGCCCGTTCGGGCCGGGAACCGGCGTGCGGATGCGTTTCCTTCATCCCGGCACCACGCCATGGCGCTACCCTTCGCCTCCTCCCTTCCGTGTCGCGGTGACGCCGCATGAATCCGTCGCGTTGTTTCAGCTGGCTGGCCCTGGCCCTGGCCGTGGCGGCCGGGGCGGGGCTGGCCGGTTGTGCCACCCGCCAGGCCAACGACCTGGTCATGCGCGAGTCCTTCTCTTCCACCCAGACCTATTCGCGCAGCGTGGCGGTGACCCCGGACCAGGCCTGCGAGGCCGGGCGCCGGGCGCTGCTCAGCCAGGGCTACGTGGTCGGCAAGGCCACCGCCGACACGGTGGAGGGCTCGAAGAATTTCCAGCCCAAGGACGACATGCACGAGCAGCTGGACATCCGCCTCTCTTGCATGGCCCAGGACGCCGGGCACAGCTGGGTGTTCGCCAGCGCGCTGCGGGACCGGTATGCGTTGAAGAAGAACGCCACCTCGGCGAGCGTGGGCGTGAGCGTGCTCGGCTCGATCTCGCTGCCGGTCGGCAGCAGCGACGATTCGCTGGTCAAGGTCGCCAGCAGCACCATCCAGGATGCGACCTTCTACGATCGCCTGTTCGACCTGGTGGAATCGTACCTGCCCGGCGCGACCCCGCCCGAAACGCCCGCCCCGGCCCCGGATCGCCCCTGAACGTTCCTCACGGTTCCTGGACGGCGGCACGCAGACAATCGCGCGCAGTCTAATGATCGTCCGGTCCGGCACCATGGTGGTGACGCGCCCGGCCAGGAGTTCCCTCGCTTGGATCTTCCCTCTCTTTCGGTACATCTCTCCGGCGACGGACGCATTCTTCCGGAAGCGGCCGGCCGGGATGTGGGCCAGGTCGAGCCCGCGCTGATCCAGCTCGACATCGCGTTGTGGACGCTGCTGGCCGAACACGCCGACATCGGCAGCGAGCAGTTCCGCCTGCGCCTGGAACGGGTGCTGGCTGCCTGCGGCCAGGGACTTTCCGAAGGCGGCCGGGTCGAACTGCGCCGCCACGCCATGGCCCTGCTGGCCCGGGCCGGCCTGTCCGGGTCGGCATTTCCGCGGGCGCCCTCCGGCGCCTGAGTGCCGCGGGGGTGGCCTTTCGTGGCAACTCACGTAAGATGATTCGCCCGACCGCATAGGGCGTTCGGCGGCAGGCCGCTCGCGCGGCCTGCGTGTCGTCAGGAGGGGCAGGGCTTGGTTCCGTCGGTCGAATCACCACGGCAGGACATCTGGAGCGGCTTGCGCCTGCCGCTGCTCGTGCTGCTGGTATTCCTGATCGTCGTGGTGCCGTACCTGTTCCTGCGCGAGGTCACGCGCGAGAGCCTGGAGGCGGCGTCCTGGGTGACCCATACCCAGAAGGTGCAGGCGGTCCTGCAGCAGGTGGTCGCCGACGTGCGCGACGTGGAGTCGGCGACGCTGGCCATGGCGCTGGGCATCAGCGCGCCCAGCCTGCGCACGCGCGTCGCCGAGGGCGAGGCGTCGTTGGCCCAGAACATCGACGTGCTCTCGCAGCTGGTGCGCGACAACCCCGACCAGCAGAACGAGATCGGCCAGCTGCAGGTGACGATCCGGCGCCGGCTGGAGCTGGCACGCGAGGTCGCCAGCCACCGCAACGAGCCGGAGCAGGCGCGCATGTTGGCCGAGGACATGGCCACGCGCTACCCGTTGCGCCCGCTGGCGGGCACGCTGCTGGCGCGCGAGGACCGGCTGCTGGAAGTGCGCACCCAGCGCGCCGAGCGCATGCGCTGGTGGGCCAACATCCTGGGCTGGGTGGCAATGGGCGTGCAGCTGCTGCTGCTGTTCGCCATCGTGCGCTTGCTGCGGCGCCAGATCGGCCAGCGCCTGGAGGTCGAGCGCTCGCTGCTGCGCGCCAGCGCCCGTGCGACCGCGGTGCTGCAGACCGTGCGCGAGCCGATCGTGCTGCTCGACGGCAAGCAGAACCTGCTCATGTACAACCCTGCCTTCGCCGAACTGTACGGGCTCGAGGACGAGACCAGCGGCCTGACCCTGGACAAGGTCGGAAAGGGGGCCTGGGCCGATCCGGTGGTGCGCCAGCGCCTGGCCGACGTGATGCTGCGTGGCCGCGAGCTGTGGGACTACGAGCATGCGCAGAAGGGCGCCGACGGCGTGCCGCGCACGATGCTGCTCAACGCGCGGCGCATGCCGCTGCCCGACAGCGAGGACCGCGTGGTGCTGATGACGGTCAGCGACGTCACCGTGCAGAAGGCGGCGCAGCACCAGATCGAGCGGCTCAACCGCCAGCTAGAGGGCAAGGTCGAGCAGGTCTCGGAGGTCAACCGCGAGCTGGAGGCCTTCAGCTACTCGGTATCGCACGACCTGCGCGCGCCGCTGCGCCACATCTCCGGTTTCGTGGACAAGCTCGGCCGCCACCTGGGCGAGGCGGCCGACGAGAAGAGCCAGCACTACATGCAGGTCATTTCCAGCTCGGCCCAGCGCATGGCCGCGCTGATCGACGACCTGCTGGTCTACTCGCGCCTGGGACGCAGCGCGCTGCGCCTGCAGGCGGTGGACATGCAGTCGATGGTGGCCGAGACCCGGTCCATGCTCGACTCGCAGATCGAGGAGAGCGACGACGGGCACCACCGCGTGGAATGGCACATCGCGCCGCTGCCGGTGGTGGTCGCCGACGAGAACATGATGCGGCAGGTGTGGCAGAACCTGCTGGGCAACGCGGTCAAGTACAGCGGCAAGCGCGACGTGGCGCAAATCCACGTGGACTACCGCCAGCAGCCCGACGGCAGCCACCTGTTCACGGTGAGCGACAACGGCGCCGGCTTCGACATGGCCTATGCCGGCAAGCTTTTCGGCGTGTTCCAGCGCCTGCACAAGGCCAGCGAGTATTCCGGCACCGGCATCGGCCTGGCCAGCGTGCGCCGCGTGCTCAGCCGCCACGGCGGGCGCATCTGGGCCGAGGCCGAGCCCGACAAGGGCGCCACCTTCCATTTCACGCTTCCTCCCGCGCTGGACGCGCCACAACGAGAGCCGACGACCGCATGACCGCCATCCGTACCATCCTGCTTGCCGAAGACAGTCCTGCCGATGCGGAGATGGCCATCGACGCGCTGCGCGAGGCCCGGCTGGCCAACCCGATCGTCCACGTCGAGGACGGCGTGGAAGCCATGGACTACCTGCTGCGTCGCGGCGCGTTCGCCGACCGCGTCGAGGGCGTGCCCGCGGTCCTGCTGCTGGACATCAAGATGCCGCGCATGGACGGGCTCGAGGTGCTCAAGCAGATCCGCGCGGAGGACTCGCTCAAGCGCATGCCGGTGGTGATCCTGTCCTCCTCGCGCGAGGAGAGCGACCTGGCGCGCAGCTGGGACCTGGGCGTGAACGCCTACGTGGTCAAGCCCGTGGACATCGACCAGTTCTTCAACGCGGTCAAGACCCTGGGCACGTTCTGGGCGGTGATCAACGAAGCGCCCGAGGGCGAGTAAGGCCTGCCATGCCGCTGAACGGGCCACCGCTGGGGCCGATCAATGTCCTGCTGGTCGAGGACTCGGCCGAGGATGCGGAGCTGCTGTGCGACCAGTTGCTGGAATCCGGGCTGCAGGCCACGTTCCGGCGCGTGGACAACCGCGAGGACCTGCACGAGGCGCTGGAGCGCTTCGGCCCGGACATCGTGCTTTCCGACCTGAGCATGCCCGGCTTCTCCGGCTACGAGGCGCTGGCGATGGTGCGCGATCGCCATCCGCCGGTGCCCTTCATCTTCGTGTCCGGCACCATGGGCGAGGAGACCGCGGTCGAGGCGCTGCGCGAGGGCGCGGCCGACTACATCATCAAGCACAATCCGACCCGGCTGCCGTCGGCGGTGGCGCGCGCGATCCGCGAGGTCCGCAACGAGGTCGAGCGCCAGCGCGTGGAGCGCGAGCTGATCCGTGCCCAGCGCCTGGAAAGCATGGCGCTGCTGGCTGCCGGGCTGAGCCACGACCTGCGCAACATCCTGCAGCCGCTGCTGATCGTGCCGGACCTGCTCAAGAGCCGGTCCGACGATCCGCAGCTGCGCCAGCTCGCCAACGTGATCGCCGAATGCGGCCGGCGCGGGCACGAGATGGCCGAGTCGATGCTGTCGTTCGTGCGCGGTTCGCGCAAGGACAGCGAACGGGTGTCGGTGGCCTCGCTGTTCCAGGCAGTGCAGCTGCTGCTGGGCAGCAGCGTACCGCGCGGCGTGCAGTTGCACCTGGACGTACCCGATGGCGACCTGGCCGTGCAGGCCAACTACACCGAGCTGCAGCAATGCCTGCTCAACCTCGGCCTGAACGCCATCCAGGCCATGCCCGAGGGCGGCGAGCTGACCCTCGGTGCGGTGGCGGCGGTGGACCAGGACGGCAACGACGCGGTGTGCTTCAGCGTCATCGACACCGGCATCGGCATGAGCCCGCAGACCCTGCAGCGCCTGTTCACGCCGTTCTTCACCACCAAGCCCGACGGCACCGGGCTGGGCCTGAGCTCGTGCAAGCGCATCATCGAGTCCTATGGCGGGCGCATGGAGGTGTACAGCGAGCCGGGCAAGGGCACGCGCTTCGACATGTTCCTGCCGGAGCAGCCGGCCACCGGTCCGGTGGAGGAATTCACGCCGGTGCCGTTCGGCAACGGCCAGCGCATCCTGGTGGTCGACGGCGAGGCCACGCGGCTGTCGCTGCTGGGCAACGCGCTGTCAAGCCAGGGCTACCGCCCGTTGCTGGCAGGGGACGGGGCGGCCGCGCTGCGCCACGTGCGCAAGGACGACCTGCCCGACCTGATGATCGTCGATGCCGACATCATCCTGCTGTCGGCGGTGAGCCTGCTGCTGACCGTGGCGGAAATGGGCTACCGCGGTCCGGCCATCGTGCTCGAGGACGTGGGCGCGCCGCTGCAGCGCGAGCACCTGCCCGACGACATCGCCGTGCACGTGCTGACCAAGCCGCTGGAGATGCGCCGGGTGTTCCGCGCGGTCGGCGACACGCTGGCGCCGGCCGCGAGCCAGGCGGCGCCGCGCGTGCGCGACACGGTGGACTGAGCCGCCGCGAGACGGGCCATGGTCGATGTCATCCTCAGCCTGGGCAGCAACCTGCAGCCGGCGCACCACCTGGGGCGCGCGGTGCAGGCCCTGCGCCAGCGCTTCGGCCCGGTCACCGCGTCGAGCGCCTACCGCACCGCCGCCGTCGGGTTCGACGGCCCGGACTTCGTCAACAACGCCGTCGCCCTGCATACCGGGCTGGACGTGCAGGCCCTGGATGCGTGGCTGCATGCGCTGGAGGATGCCGAAGGCCGCGACCGCAGCCAGCCGCGCTATTCCAGCCGCACCCTGGACGTGGACATCGTGTTCTACGGCGACCGCATCATCGACGGCCCGGGCCACCTGCGCATCCCGCGGCCCGAGCTCCGCCATGCCTTCGTGCTGCGGCCGGCGGCGGAGATCGCGCCGGACTTCGTCGATCCGCTCAGCGGCCGTACGCTGGCGCAGCTGTGGCGCGCGCATCCGGATTTCGGCCGGGCCCTCGAGGTGGTCGAGCTGGCCGCGTAGGCCGGTTGTGGCCGCCCGCCGCGACGCCGGCCCCGAGCGCCTGACTGCCGCCAGGTGCCACGGTCTGCCACCGGCCAGGCCCGAGTCCATTCCCGGCGATGGGGGAGGAAATCTCAGTCGAGCGAGCGGCCGCCGTCCAGCGCCAGGGTCTGGCCGGTGACGTAGCCGGCCGCGGACAGCAGCCAGCGCACCGCCTCGGCGACTTCCTCGGGACGGCCGGTGCGACGCAGCGGCGTGCGGTCGAGCGCGGCCTGCTTGGCGGCTTCGCTCTTGCCGTGCTCCGGCCACAGGATGGCGCCCGGGGCGACGGCGTTGACCCGCACCCGCGGAGCCAGTTCCAGGGCCATCGAGGCGGTCAGGCTGGCCAGTGCCGCCTTGGCCGCGCAATAGGCGGGATGCTCGCGCATCGGATGGCTGGCGTGCACGTCGGTGATGTTCACGATCGCGCCGTCGTGCTGGCGCAGGTACGGTGCCGCGGCCTGCATCAGCAGGAACGGGGCGCGGGCGTTGACCGCGAACAGCGCGTCCCACTGGTCGGCAGTGGCCTGGCCGACCGGCGTGGGGAAGAAGTTGGAGGCGTTGTTGACCAGGGCGTCGAGCCGGCCGAAGCATGCGGCGGCGCCGGCCACCAGGCCCGCCGGGGCCTGGGGCTCGCGCAGGTCGGCCAGCAGCGTGGCGGCCGAATCGGCGCGATGCGCGTTCAGCGCATCGGCCAGCTGCTGCAGCGCCTGGCCGGAGCGGTGCGCGTGCAGGACCAGGCGATAGCCGTGGGCATGCAGGTGGCGCGCGATGGCCGCGCCGATGCGATGGGCGCTGCCAGTGACCAGGGCGACGGGCGAGGCGTCGGGCATGCAGGAATCTCCGCTCGGCTATGCTGTCGGGCATTGTCCACGCTGTGCCGGTCCCATGCATTCCGAGCTTCCCGTTCCCGATTTCGAGGCGCTGGCCCACAGCGACCGCCTGGCCGCCCACATCCGCGCCGAGATCATGGCCAACGGCGGCGCGCTGCCGTTCTCGCGCTTCATGGAGCTGGTCCTGTATGCGCCGGGACTGGGCTACTACAGCGCCGGCGCGCACAAGTTCGGCCAGGCCGGCGACTTCGTCACCGCGCCGGAGATCGGCCCGCTGTTCGCCGCCACGGTGGCCAACGCGGTGGCGCCGGTGCTGCGCGGGCTGGGCCCGGACTCGCGCATGCTCGAGCTCGGCGGCGGCAGCGGCGCCTTCGCCGAGGTCATGCTCAAGCGCCTGCTGGAGCTGGACGCGTTGCCGGACCGCTACGCCATCCTCGAACCCAGCGCCGACCTGCGCCAGCGCCAGCGCGAGCGCCTGGGGCGTTCGCTGATCCCGCCGGTGTTCGAGCTGCTGGAATGGCCGGACCGGCCGTTCGAGGAAGAATGGGACGGCATGGTGTTCGCCAACGAGGTGATCGACGCATTGCCGGTCACGCGCTTTTCGCTGCGCGAGGGCGAGGTCTACGAGGAGACGGTGCGGCTGGACGGGGAGGGAGCCTTCACCCGCGGCCAGGCACCGGCGGATCCGCTGGTGAGCGCGGCGGTACGCCACCTGGAGCGCGAGCTGGGCGAGCCGTTAGCCGATGGCTACCGGTCCGAAGTGCTGCCGCAGCTGCCGTACTGGATCCAGGCGGTGGCCGGCGGCTTGCGCAATGGCGCGATGCTGTTCCTGGACTACGGCCACCCGCGCCGCGAGTTCTACCTGCCCGAGCGCAGCGATGGCACGCTGCGCGCGTTCTATCGCCACCACATGCATGCCGACGTGTACCGCTGGCCGGGCCTGCAGGACCTGACCGCCTCGGTGGACTTCACCGCGCTGGCCGAGGCCGGCACCCATGCCGGCTTCGAGCTGGCCGGCTACTGCACCCAGTCCAGCTTCCTGCTCGGCTGCGGCATCGATGCGCTGCTGCAGGCAGCCGAGGGGCGCGCCGCCGACGAGGCCGCGCGCCTGCGCCTGCGCGGGCAGTTCAAGCAGCTGACCCTGCCCTCGGAGATGGGCGAGCGCTTCCAGGCGATGGGTTTCGTGCGCGGCGTGGACATGGACGCCGCCTTTGCCGTCGGCGACCTGACCTGGCGGCTGTGATCCGTCCCGGTGCGGGCGCGCTGCTGCCGGTGCGGCCGTTCGCCCGGCCATGGCTGTGGGCCGGGCTGTGGTGGCTGGCGGTGGCGGCGGCGGTGGCCGTCTGCCTGCTGCCGGGGCCGGACCTGCCGCAGGTGCCCGAAGGCGGCGACAAGGTCGAGCACGTCGCCGGCTTCCTCGTGCTGATGGCCGGCGCGGTGCAGGTGTTCGACGGCCGGCGCGGCTGGTGGCGCGCGGCGGCGCTGCTGGTGCTGCTCGGCATCGGCATCGAGATCGCGCAGGGCGCATTCACCACCACGCGCATGGCCGACCCGATGGATGTGCTGGCCGATGCGCTGGGCATCGCCCTGGGAGCGGCCACGGCGGGCTGGCCGTGGCTGCGCGATCTGCTGTGGCGGTGGCAGCGGGCGCGACGGCGCTGAAGCGACGGGCGGCCGAATGGCCGCCCGCCTGCGGGGACGGGGTGCCGCCCTCAGCGGCCGACCGGTTCCAGCGTCATCCGGTCCAGCACCCACATCGTCGGCCGGGTGTCGCCGCTGAAGCTCACGCACAGGTCGTGGCGGCCGGCGAGCGCGGCCGGCAGCGGCACGTCGAGCGTGGCGAAACCGTCGGCACCGGGCTCGGCCGGCAGCGGCACGCGCGCCAGCGGTTCGCCGGTGCACGCGTCGGCGCGCAGCAGCAGCTCGCCGTGCGCCGTGGTGGCCGGCTCGAAGGTGCGTGCCGGTTCGTCGTGGGCCAGCTGGAAGTAGTAGGGGATGCGCCCGGCGCGCACGCGCAGCGCCGCGATGCCGTCCAGGTCGGCCTGCTTCCACGCCCAGCACGGCTTGAAGATGTCGGCGTTGAAGATGGCGCGATCGCCCTCGCGCGGGCCGTCGTCCTCCAGCCGCAGCACCAGCGTGCCGCTGCCGGGGCAGGTGGACAGCCGCTGGCTGTCGCGTTCGAGCAGGGCGGCGGCGTCGACGCGGAACGTGCGCGGCGCATCGAGCGCGCGGCCGTCGGCGAAGGCCGCTGCGCTCAGCGTGGCGGGCAGGCGCAGCGCCAGCGGCGCGGCGTAGGTCGGCGATGCCGGCGTCGGCACGTTCCCGTCGAGCGTGTAATGCACCGGATAGCCGAGCGGGTTGGAGAGTGCGACCGTGGCGGTGCCGGTGGCGCGGTCGCCCTCGATCGTGGCCTTCACGTCGAACGGCGTGCGGGCGTAGCCGATGCCGAGACTGGCGTAACGCTGCAAATGGGTCGGCAAGCGCTGCAGGAAGCTGGCGTAGTCCTTGCGCTCGCGCGGGCTCCAGCCGGTCTCGGCGACCGCGGCCAGGCGCGGCAGCATCTCGTGCTGCAGGCGCGCGAAGGTGCGCGTGTGCTCGGTCCACAGGTTGGCCTGCAGGCCGAGGATGTGCCGCCGCTGCGCCGCGTCCAGTGCCTCCGGCACCGGCTCGAACGCGTACACCTGCTGCAGCGGGATCAGTGCGGGCCGGCCCGGCGCTTCGCCCGGCAGGTCGGTCTGCAGGTAGTCCAGGTACAGCTCCGAGGACGGCGACATCACCACGTCGTGGCCCTGGCGCGCGGCCTCGATGCCGCCCTCGATGCCGCGCCAGGACATCACCGTCGCCTCGGCCGGCAGCCCGCCTTCGAGGATCTCATCCCAGCCGATCAGGCGCTTGCCGTGCGCGACCAGGGTCTTTTCCATGCGCTTGATGACGTAGCTCTGCAGCTGCGCCACGTCCTTGATGCCCAGCGCCTTCATCCGCGCCTGCACGCGCGGCGAGGCCAGCCATTGGTCCTTCACCGCCTCGTCGCCGCCGACGTGCACGTACGGGCCGGGGAACAGCGCGGCGATCTCGGTGAACACGTCCTCCAGGAAGCGCAGCGTGGATTCGTCGACGTTGAACAGGTTCGAGTTCACGCCCCATTCGTTGGACACGGCCAGCGGCTTGCCGGTGACGCCGAGCCGGGGGTAGGCGGCGATGGCGGCGGTGGCATGGCCGGGCACGTCGAACTCGGGGACGATGGTGATGTGGCGCGCGGCGGCGTAGGCGATCACCTGGCGGATCTGGGCCTGGGTGTACCAGCCGCAATACGGCACCGGCTTGCCGTCGGCGCCGATGCCGGCATCGCCGGCCGGCACGCGGCAGCCGCCGACCTCGGTCAGCTTCGGGTAGCGCGGGATCTCGATGCGCCAGCCCTGGTCGTCGGTCAGGTGCCAGTGCAGGGTGTTGAGCTTGTGCAGCGCCATGATGTCGAGCACGCGCTCGACCTCCTCGACGCTCTGGAAATGGCGGGCCGAATCGAGCATGAAGCCGCGCCAGGCGAAGCGCGGCGCGTCCTCGATGGTGGTCGCGGCCAGCATGCGCGAGGCATCGCCGGTACCCGCCGGTGCGGCGCCGGCCAGTTGCCACAGGGTAATCGCGCCGTAGTACAGGCCACGCTCGTCGCTGGCGCGCACGCTGGTCCGGTGTGCGGCGACATGCAGCACGTAGCCTTCAGGGCCGGCGCCGGGCAGGGCGGCAGGAGCCACCAGTTCGAACACGAGACTGTCGCCGGCCGACGACGCGCCGGCGGCAACCGGCAAGCCGCTGCTGCGCATCAGCTCGGCGAACTGGGCGGCGACGCGGCCTGCCTGCGGGCTGTCTGCCACGACCCGGGTATCGCTGGACAGGACGAAATGACCCGTGCCGGCCGTGACCTTCGCAGGTTCCGGGATGACGGGCACCTCGGGTGGCGCGGCCGCGGTGGCCAATGCCGGAAGCACGAACAGCGATGCAACCCACAGCAGCGAGGTGGCCAGGGACGCGTGACGGATCGGGGCCAAGGGTCGTCTCTCCCGGTCTGGCGTGAAAAGAGGCCGGCCCCGCGGGTGGGGGCCGGCAACAGCATGAGCCTATGGCTGGGCGGACCCAGCTTCTTCCCGGGCCCGCCGGGCGCTCAGAACCTGGCGCGCAGGTTGAGATAGTACTGGCGACCGTTGGAGTAGATCGCGTAGGGCAGGTAGCCCACATCCGTATCGGTGTAGTACTTGTACTTGGGATTGTTGAGGTTCAGGCCGTCGAGGGTGATCGACAGGGTGTCGTTGATCTTCCAGCCCAGCGAGGCCGACAGCGTGCCGAAATCGTCCTGGTAGTAGGGTGTGGCACGGCTGGCGCCGGCATAGAACTTGTCGCGGTAGCTCCAGGACACGCGGGCGCTGAAACGGTCGTTCTCGAAGTAGGCCGCGGCGTTGTAGGTGTTCTTCGAGGTCCCGAAGACCGGCGTGCCGGTATCGGTGTCGCCATCGGCGTAGGTGTAGTTGAGGTTGACGCCGAAGAACTCGCCGAGGGGCTGCTGGTACGTCAGTTCCACGCCCTTGACCTTGGCATCGGTGTTGACCGGCACGGTGACGGTGTAGGCCGAGTAGACGTCGGTGCCGGCAGCGTGGCTGGCCTGCTGGTCCTTGTACTGGATGACCTGGCTGCCGCCGACGTCCACGTAGTCCTTCATCTTCATGTAGAACACGCTGCCGGCCAGCAGCGCACGCGGGGCGAAATACCATTCCAGCGACGCGTCGAAGTTGGAGGACACCAGCGGCTTGAGCTTGGGATTGCCGCCGCTGCCGGTATGGGTCAGGTCATCCAGCGAGAGCGAGCCGGCCAGCGCGGAGTAGTCCGGGCGGGTGAGTGTCTGCGACGCGGCAACGCGCGCGACCAGGTCCTTGGCCAGGTCGAACTTGATGTTGGCGCTGGGCAGCAGCTTGCTGTAGTCGTTGTCCACGGTGACCGGCAGGTAGTCGCCGAAGGCCGAACCGGTGATGGCGCCGGGGATGCCCGAGTCCACCGCCAGCGCTTGGTTGTAGCGGATGTCGCTGTTGGTCTTGACGTAGCGCAGGCCGATGTTGCCGCTCCATGCATCGCCCTCGAAGTTGGCCTGCACGTACGCGGCATAGTTCTTCTCCTTCACCCCGTAGACGTCGGAGAAGTAGAAGCGCTCGGGATAGTCGCGGTCGGCGTATTGCGCGTTGTAGGCGGCGAGCTGGCTGGCGGTGTAGTAGAAGATGTTGGACGGCACGTTGCCCCCCACGCCATTGCCGAAATCGCTCGGATAGTGGGCCACGTCGGTCGGGAAGGCGGAAGGGTCGTTCCAGGCGGTCGCCCAGTTCGGGCCTTGCGCGATCTCGTAGTCGTTGTGGCGGTTGTGCTCGGCATAGCGGATACCGAAGTCCAGCGAGCTCAGCACGCCGTCGGTGTTGAACAGGCTGCCGTCGGCAGTGAACCAGTTCTCCTTGTCCATCACGTCGATGTCCTGGCCGCCGAAGATCCATCCCGAGGCCGGGTCGGCGGTGGCGACGTCGCCGTAGCTGTTGCCGTCCCCCATTCCCCAGTCGATGGCCTTGCCGATACCGTTCATCTGCCAACTTGCACCCGCGCCGACCTGGGTGCCGATCTCGGCCACGTTCTGGGTCGGGCTCTTGCCGCGTCCCTGGCTGGTGCCGCCCTCGAACTTGAACTCCAGGTTGTCGGCGGGCTTCCAGTCGGCGTTCAACGCGGTGTAGTAGGTCTGCGAGCTGGCGCCGGGGCGCGAGATCATGTCGTAGACGCCGTACGCACCGGTGCCGCCGGTCAGGGTGCCGTTGGTGATGACGCCGTTCTTGACCGTGTAGTCGGAGAAGGTGGCGTCGTTGGCCAGGGCGTTGCTCGCCCACATCATGTAATTGCGGTTGTAGTTGTCCGCACTCATCTTCGAGTAGAAGCCATTCAGGTCCAGCGTCAGCGTGTCCGTGGGCTTGAACTCGATATCGATGGTGCCGCCCTTGCGCTCGCGTTCCTGGGTAAACAGCACCGCGCCGATCTCGTTCGGGTAGAGCAGGCCCACGAGTTCGGGGTTGGCCTGGGCGACCGCCGTCGGCGTCACGCCATCGCCCTTGACCGCGGGAACGGGCACGTAGCCGCCGACCACTTCCTGGCCATCGCGGCGCAGGCTGCGTTCCTCCTTGAAGCCCTGCACCGTCACGCCCAGGTTGTTGGCATCGTTCTTCCAGTTCAGCAGGACGCTGACCTGGGGCTTGGTATCGCTGGGCAGGTCGGAATAGACCGCGCCCACCGAGCCTTCCGCGGTGAACGTGTCGGCGAATTCCAGCGGCTTGCGGGTGATGATGTCGATCGATCCGGTGGCGCCCCCTTCGACCAGCTTGGCCTCGGAGGTCTTGTGCACGACTACCTGGTCGACGATCTCCGAGGGCAGCAGCGAATAGCTCACGCTGCGGCCGACGGTGCTTACCTGGCTGAGCACGAACCAGTCGCCCGTGGCCACCCCATGGCCGTTGATCGTGGTCTGGGTGAGGCTGGGAGAGGTGCCGCGCAGGCTGACGCGGTCGGCCTCGTCGAAGCCGCCCTCGCTGGCACTGGAGGAGCTGATGTTCACGCCGGGCAGCTCGCGCAGGGTGTCGGCGACGTTCTTGGCCGGCAGCTTGCCGATGTCCTCGGCGGTGACGACCTCGACGTGCGAGCCGGCGTCGCGCTTGCTATCGAGCGACTTCTCCATCGAGCCGCGGATGCCGGTGACCTGGACCGTGTCCAGGTCGGTCGCCTGCTGGGTGGATGACGCGTCCTGGGCCTGTGCGGCGAAGGACAGGCAGCTGACGATCGCCGCCGACAGGAGGGTCTTGCGATGCTTCATGATGTCTCTCCTCATCACTTACATACGGTGGCCGGCGACGGAGCGCCGTGTGGTGGTTCCGGTACGGGACGGGGGCCGTGCCGGGTGTGCGTGCTCTACCGTGCCGGAGCGCGGTCCCCATCCGAATATCTGTCGATGAACCAGTGGGCGGCACCGAGCACGCCGAGCTGGCCGTGTTCGACGAGCCTGACCGGGATGCGTTCCAGCGCCGCGCGCATGGGGCCCTTGTCCAGGAAGCGCGCGACGAAATCGCTGGCGGCCAGGAACGGGGCGATCTTGGGCAGGATGCCGCCGGCGAGATAGATTCCGCGCTGGATGCCGTAGAGCAGGGCCATGTCGCCGACGACGCTGCCGAGCAGTCCGCAGAACACCTGCAGGGTCTCCACCGCCAGCGGATCGCTGCCGGCCAGCGCGGCGGCGCTGATGTCGTCGGGCGTATCGAGCACCGCCGCCTGGCCGCGCTCCCCGGCCAGGGCGCGATACAGGTTGAGCAGGCCCGGTCCCGACAGCGCATGCTCGACGCTGACGTGGCGATGCTGCCGGTGCAGGCGCCGGACCAGGGCCATCTCCAGGTCGGTGGTCGCCGCCAGGGCGGCCTGGCCGGCCTCGGTGGGCAGCACGACCGGACCGTTCGCGGTGGGGATCCAGACCGCCGCGCCCAGGCCGGTCCCCGGCCCCAGCACCAGCGCCGGACCGCCGGCCCCGTGTTCGGGCCCGGCCAGCTGCAGCACCTGGCTGTCGCCGACGTGGGTGGCCGCATAGGCGACGGCCTCGAAATCGTTCACCAGGTGCACCGAATCCAGGCCCAGCTCCCGGCGCAGGCCCTGCAACGACAGCGGCCAGGGCAGGTTGGCGCTGATCACGGTGCCGTCCTGCAGGGCGAAGCCGGCGCTGGCGATCACGCAGTCGTGGACGGCGTGGTCCCCGTCGAGGAAGTCGAGCAGGATCGCCGCCAGCGACGGGAAATCCGCGCAACGGTACTTGCGGTACTGCTGGACCTGGACGGGCTGCTGGCCGTCGGCGGCGGTGATGCGTCCGACGCGGACATGCGTGCCTCCCACGTCCGCCGCCAGGAAGGCGGGCGGACGGGCGGCAGCCCGCGGGTGGTGCGCGACGACGTCGGAAGCCACGTGCATTGCCCCTTCTCGTTGAGCTTTCGGCGCATAGGGCCGATGGCGTGGGCCGAGTTTGATGACAGTTTGACAACGATGTCAACGGGGTGCGCCGAAAGTCGTATGACTGCTTGGCCGCCTCGTGGAAAGGCGAGGAATCCCCGTGCAAGGCCAATGGCGGATGGTTTGGCCCCGACTTCGGCCCGCTTCCGACGATGGCTTGGAGAATTGGTATTGATGCGGACCGGATCCGTTTCAGCGGGCCGATGACAACGGTGCGCGTGAGCAAGGGCCCCGGGCTTTGTCGTCGTTGCACCAATTTTTACAAATTTTTGATTTTTAATTTAATTTTTTGAAAATCTTGTACCAGGATGGTGCGACACGCGATGACGCCAGGACAACCGCGAGCGGTCTGTTGACATGATCTTTTTAGGACCATAAGAATCGGATCACGCAATTGGTATGTATCCAATTTGCGTGGTCCGATCGATCGCCAGGCGGCCCGAGTGCCGGGACGGATAGAGGCAAAGTGGGGAGCCGGCCATGGGTCCAGCGGACTCGGTCGGCGGTCCGTGCCAGGCCTGTGGAATCGATCGTATGTCCGGGTTCACCAGCCATCTCAATCCAGGATAGCCATATGCATCGTTCCGCCCTCCCCCGTACCCCGCGCAGCGTGCTGACCCGCTCCATCGTCACTTCTCTCCTTGCCCTGGCCGCCGCGCCCGCGCTGGCCCAGCAGGCCCAGGGCGACCAGGCCCCTTCCGGCGACGATGCCGCGAAGAGCGACAAGATCGCCCAGCTCGATGCCGTCACCGTCACCAGTTCCTACCAGCAGAGCCTGATCACCGCCCTGGACAAGAAGCGCGACGACACCCGCGTGTCCGATGGCGTGTCCGCCGAGGACATCGGCAAGTTCCCCTCGGAGAACATCGCCGAGGCGATCCAGCGCATTCCGGGCGTGCAGATCTCCAGCATCAACGGCCGCGGCTCGACCATCAGCGTGCGTGGCCTGGGACCGCAGTACGCGATGACCACGATCAATGGCCAGACCTTCAAGAGCGCGGATTTCACCGACGGTTTCCGCTACGACATCATCCAGCCGGAACTGGCGGCGGGCATCCAGGTGATCAAGTCGCCGACCGCTGACATGGATGCCGGCGGCCTGTCCGGCACGGTCAACATCGACACCATCAAGCCCCTGGACTACAAGGAGCGCAAGTTGCTCGTGTCGGCGACCGGCCAGTATTCGGACTCGGTGGGCGGCAGCCCGACCGGCAAGCTGGTCGGCAGCTACATCGACCAGTTCAAGGTGGGCGACGGCGCGCTCGGGGTGTTCCTCAATGCCGGCTACCAGAAGCTCAAGGACCGCGCCGACTACTTCTGGATCGATCGGTGGGGCACCGGCACGTACGACGGCGAGTCGGTGGTGATGCCCACGCGTACTCGCTACCGGCGTATCGACCGCGACACCACCCGCAAGATGTTCAACGGCGCGATCCAGTGGGCGCCCAGCGACCAGCTGGAGATGGGACTCAGCTGGATCTACAGCAAGGACAAGACCGAGAACGACATCAAGCAGCAGGTGTTCCTGCTCAGCGGCGGCAGCGAGACCGTGCTGGATGCGGCCAATGGCTACGCCACGCGCGTGCAGGCCGACAACTACACGCTGGAAAACAATCGCCAGTACGAAGAGCACAACTGGCTCTCGGAGATGGCGACCTACGATTTCAAGTGGAAGGGCGATGCCTGGACGGTGACCGGCGCGGCCAACCATGCCCTGGGCAAGACCCACGAGAGCGAGGCGGCGGTGATCGTCGGTGTTCCGGTAGGTTCAAGCGTCCTGGACATCAGCAATCCCTCGAGCCCTTCGTTCACCGTGTCCAACGATCTGCTCGACGGTGGCCTGTACGACGCGGCGACCGCGGAAGGCGGGCGCAACCAGTATCCCAACGGGGCGATCAAGCGTCTGCGCAACCAGGAGGACTCGCTGCAGCTCGACGGCCTGCGCTGGCTGGGCTGGGGGTGGCTGGACTCGATCAAGGTCGGAGCCAAGTACCGGCGAGAAACGCTGTATCGCGACATCTGGCGCCACGACCGCCTTACCGACGTGACCGACCTGTCGGCGCTGCCCTCGATGGCCGATACCGGCGAAAGCGTGACTGACTTCCTCGGCGGCATGTACGACATCCAGCATGCCTTCGTGATCCCGAGCCTGAGTGCCTACCGGGCCGCGCTCGCCGCCGAGGGCGTCGATGTGCCGAGCCTGTTCGTGCCGCAGAGCAGCTATTACATCACCAACGACATCTGGTCCGGCTATGCCATGGCCAACATCGATACGGACATCGGGTCGATGCGCCTGCGCGGTAACGTCGGAATGCGCTACGAGAACACCAAGCGCGACACCAAGACCTATCTCACATCCGAATCCGACCTGGACGAGGGCGAGGTCTACAACATCGAGGGCGTTTCGGACTCGACCTACCGCTACAGCAACTGGCTGCCGAGCGCGAACCTGGTGCTGGAACTGACGCCCAGCCTGCTGTTGCGCGCCTCCGCGGCCAAGGTCCTGGTGCGCCCGATCCTCACCAGCAGCACGGCCATCGCCAGCAGCGAAGCCACCGCCTACGGCGCAGGAAACGTGCTCACGCACGAGGTTTCGCTCGGGCAGACCGACCTGAAGGCCATGACCGCCAACCAGGCCGACCTGGCGTTGGAGTGGTACTACGAGGGCGGCTCGCTCTCGGTGGACGGGTTCTACAAGGCGATCAAGAACGGCACCTACAACCGCAGCAACTTCTGCCTGTCCAGCTACAACGGCGTGTCGATCAGCCAGAACTCGGCCGGCGAATGCATGGGCAGCAACGGCGAGGCCTACGAGTTCAGCCAGACCCTCAACGCCGACGACACCAACCGCCTGAAGGGCTACGAGCTGGCCTGGACCCAGTCGCTGGATGCCTGGTTGCCGCTGCCGGGGTTCGGCTTTACCGCCAACTTCACCCGGGTGATTCCGAGCTTCAAGGAAGACTACGTGATCAGCAACCTGTCGGAGAAGACCTGGAACCTGACCGGCTACTGGGAGAACAGGATGTTCAGCGCGCGCGTGTCGGCGACGCACCGCAGCGAGTACTACCAGACCAGTGCGGACAGCTTCTTCGCCTATGCCGGCCATGTGATGAAAGCGCGGACCCAGCTGGACGCGGCCCTGGGGTTCCGTCCCAACGACAAGCTGAGCTTCACCCTGGGGGCGGTCAACCTGACCAACCAGAAGGAGAAGGCCTATTACCAGGTCAGCGACGTCTGGCAGATGACCGGGGTGACCGGCCGCAGCTACTACCTGACGGCGCAGTGGAACCTGCTGTAGGAATGCATGGGCGGGGCCGTTCGCGCGGTCCCGCCTGCTTGGCTTCCGGTCCGGGGACGAAGATGGGAACGATGAGTCGGAACATGCGCATGCCGATGCTGGCGCTGGTGATGGCGACCGGGCTGGTCCATGCCCTTGCCCAGGCGTCGCCTGCCACGGATGCAGCGCGCGGTGTGCTCGAGCGCAGTTTCGGGCCGCAGGCGGCGGCGGTCGGGTTGGAGCAGGTCGATCCGCCGGATAGTCCTGCGGGGCCCTGGTACCGCGTGCAGGCCCGCGGGGGACGGCTTGCGGTGGATGGTTCCGATGCGATCGCCCTGGCCCATGGCGCCTATGCCTATCTGCAATCCATCGGTGCCGCCGATGTGAGCTGGGAAGGACGGCGGGTGGCGCTGCCCGCACGCTTTGCCGACCATGACGGCACGCGCGTGGCAACGCCATTCCTCCATCGCGCCTATCTCAATACCTGCACCTACGGCTACACGACGCCGTTCTGGGACTGGTCGCGCTGGGAACGCGAGATCGACTGGATGGCCCTGCACGGCATCGACATGCCTCTGGCGATGGAGGGCCAGGAGGCGATCTGGCAACGACTGTGGCGCGAATTCGGCCTGGCCGATGCGGATCTGGCCGATTACTTCTCCGGTCCGGCATTCACGCCGTGGCAGCGCATGGGCAACATCGAGGGGTATCGCGCGCCATTGCCGCAGCCATGGATCGACGAAAAGCAGGCCTTGCAGAAGAAGATCCTGGCGCGTATGCGCGAGCTGGGCATGAAGCCGGTGCTGCCGGCCTTCGCCGGCTATGTGCCCAAGGCGTTCGCGCAGGCGCATCCGCGGGCACGCATCTACCGCATGCGTGCCTGGGAGGGCTTCCACGAGACCTACTGGCTGGATCCGGGCGATCCGCTGTTCGCCCGCATCGCCAGGCGTTTCATCGAGCTGTATGCCCAGGCCTATGGCGAGGGCGAGTTCTACCTGGCCGACGCCTTCAACGAGATGCTGCCGCCGGTGGCCGACGACGGCAGCGACGTGGCCGCGGCCCAGTACGGCGACAGCACCGCCAACACCGAAGCGGCCAGGGCCAAGGCCGTCCCCGCGGCAAGGCGCGATGCCCGGCTGGCCCAGTACGGCGATGCGATTTACCGCTCCATCAGCCAGGTCAACCCGAAGGCGACCTGGGTGATGCAGGGATGGCTGTTCGGTGCCGACCGCGAGTTCTGGCAGCCCGGGGCCATCGCTGCCTTCCTGAGCCGCGTGCCCGACGATCGCATGCTGGTACTGGACATCGGCAACGACCGTTATCCGGGTACCTGGAAGGCCTCCCAGGCCTTCGACGGGAAGCAGTGGATCTACGGCTACGTGCACAACTATGGCGGCAGCAATCCCGTCTACGGTGACTTCCAGTTCTACCGCCGCGACCTGCAAGCGCTGCTGGCCGACCGGGGACACGGCAACCTCGCCGGTTTCGGCGTGTTTCCCGAGGGCCTGCACAGCAATTCAGTGGTCTACGAATACCTGTATTCGCTGGCGTGGGAGGGGCCGCAGCTGCCCTGGCCGCAATGGCTGGAGCACTACCTGCGCAGCCGCTACGGCCACGTCGATGCCGCATTGCTGGCCGCCTGGGACGACCTGGACGCGGCGGTCTACCGCACCCGCTACTGGTCGCCGCGCTGGTGGAACAAGAAGGCGGGCGCCTATCTGCTGTTCAAGCGCCCGACCACGGCAGTGACCGGTTTCGAGGACCGGCCGGACGACCTGCCGCGCCTGCGCAAGGCCCTCGACGCGCTGCTCGCCCAGGCCGGCCATTACCAGGATGCGCCGCTGTTCCGCCAGGACTTGGTGGAATACGCGCGCCAGTACCTGAGCCTGCAGGTCGATGCCCTCCTGGTGCAGGGCGTGCAGGCCTACCAGCGCGGCGACATCGTCGGAGGCGACCATGTCGTTGCCCGGGTGGAAGCCCTGGTCCGCGGCCTGGACACGCTTGCCGGTGGCCAGCAGGAGAGCCTGGGTACCTGGATGCGGCAGGCCGCCGACTATGCCGGCGACGATGCCGCGTTGCGCCGCTACTACCTGGCCAACGCCCGTGCACAGGTCAGCGTATGGGGAGGCGAGGGCAACCTGGCCGACTATGCCTCCAAGGCCTGGCAGGGCATGTATGCCGGCTTCTATCTGCCGCGCTGGCAGAGGTTCTTTGCCGGGTTGCGCCGGGCAGAGGTGGCCGGTGAAGCCTTCGACCAGCAGGCATTCGAGGCCCAGGTCCGCGACTGGGAATGGGCCTGGGTCGGGCGCGAGGACATACCCGCGGCGACGGTGCCTGACGATCCTGCCGGCCTGATCCGCCGCCTGCTGGCCCGCCTGGACGCATCGTGATCCGTCTGGATGATCTGCGAATGGCCGATCCCGTGGTATCGGCGGCTACGCCGCCCTGCCCGCGTGGATGGCCACGTTGCCCCGTCGATTCGCTGGAGAACCCATGAGCACCGTCGAGCTTAATCAGCCCAAGAAGAAGGAACGCTTCCTCTCGTTGGATGTGTTCCGGGGCCTGAGCATCTTCCTGATGATCCTGGTCAATACGCCCGGGGCAGGTGCGCCGGCCTATCCGATCCTCAAGCACGCCCGGTGGTTCGGCTTCACCGCTGCCGACCTGGTGTTCCCCTCGTTCCTGTTCGCGGTGGGCAGCGCGATGAGCTTCGCGCTCGGCAACGCCACGGCCACGCCGGCCGGGCCGTACCTGCGCAAGGTCGGCAAGCGCGCGGCGCTGATCTTCCTGTGCGGGTTCCTGATGTACTGGTACCCGTTCGTGCACCGCCTGCCGGACGGGGACTGGGGCTTCAACGCCTTCGCCGACACCCGGGTGATGGGCGTGCTGCAGCGCATCGGCCTGTGCTACCTGCTGGCGGCGGTGCTGGTGCGCTGGCTGCCGGTGCGGGCGTTGCCGTGGCTGTGCGCGGCGATGCTGCTGGGCTACTGGGCGATCCTGTACGCCTTCGGCCAGCCGGGGCTGGAACTCGACCGGCTCGGCAATGCCGGCACCCGCCTGGACCTGTGGCTGTTCGGGCCGGAGCACCTGTACCGCAGGGACGGCGGCTTCGACCCGGAAGGCCTGCTGGGCACGCTGCCGGCCACGGTCAACGTGCTGGCGGGCTATCTCGTCGGCCGCTTCCTGCAGCGGCAGGGCAAGAACGCGGCGGCGGTGCGGCGGCTGCTGCTGGCCGGACTCGTCCTGGTGGGGCTGGCGCTGGCCTGGCATCCGTTCTTCCCGGTGGCCAAGAAACTGTGGACCGGCTCGTTCGTGGCGGTGACGGTGGGCCTGGACCTGTTGATCCTGGGGGCACTGGTGTGGTGGATCGAATTGCGCGGCCACGTGGCCGGCAGCGGCTTCTTCACCGTGCTCGGCCGCAACCCGCTGGCGATCTACCTGTTCTCCGAGCTGTTCGTGGTGACCCTGCAGATGGTGCCGGCCGGCGCGGGCATGGGCCTGTACGACTGGATCGGCATCCGCGTGTTCCAGGCGCTCTCGCCCGGCGCCCTCGGCTCGCTCCTGTGCGCGCTGGCCTACACGCTGCTGTGCTGGGCGGTGGGCTGGTGGATGGACCGGCGCGGGCTGTACCTGCGGTTGTGACGTCGCCAGGTGCACACGCGCTCGATTGGTCCTATATTGGATAGGACGAATACGGGGCTGGCGGGGAAATGGTTCGGTCTAAGAAGGAACTCGATCCGCGGGTGGCGGACCTCGCGCTGGATCCCGCGGCCGCGACACCGTTGTACCTGCAGCTGGCCACGCGCCTGGCCGAGGCGATCCGCGAGGGCGCCTGGCGCAGCGGCGAGGCCCTGCCGGCCGAGCGCGCGCTGTGCGAGCGCCTGGGAATCTCCCGGGTCACCCTGCGCCAGGCCGTCGATGCGCTGGTGGAGCAGGGGCTGGTGGTGCGCCGCCAGGGCGCCGGCACCTTCATCTCCTCGCAGATCGAGCACCACCTGGGCGGGCTGACCGGCTTCAGCGAGACCCTGCGCCACAAGGGCTTCGCCCCCGGCACGCGCTGGCTGGAGCAGCGCCTGCGCCCGGCGCACGGCGAGGAGATCCTGCGCCTGGGGCTCTCGCCCGATGCGGTGGTGGCCGCGCTCACCCGCCTGCGCAGCGCCGACGGCCGGGTGATGGCCTACGAGCAGGCGGTGCTGCCGCGCGACGTGGTGCCCGATCCGGCGGCGGTGGGCGATTCCCTCTACGCCTACCTGGACGGCCGCGGCCAGCCGGTGGTGCGCGCGCTGCAGTACTTCCGCGCCATCAACCTGCCGCAGCGCCTGGCCGACCACCTGGGCATGCGCGTGGGCGAGGCCATCCTGCACGTGGTGCGGGTGGGCTACGCGCGCGACGGCAGCGCCATCGAGCTCACCGATACCTACTGCCACAACGACTACTACGACTTCGTCGCCGAGCTGCGACGCTAGCCGATCCCAGAACCCGCCACCGGAGCCTGCCGTCCATGTCCAGCCCGCGTTCCGCCAGCCCTGCCGCCTCGCTTGCCATCGTCGGCCTGCTGTTCTTCATCATCGGCTTCTTCACCTGGATCAACGGCCCGTTGATCACCTTCGTGCGCCTGGCCTTCGATCTCGACGAGGTCAACGCGTTCCTGGTGCTGATGGTGTTTTACCTGTCCTACTTCTTCCTGGCGCTGCCGTCCTCGTGGATCCTCAAGCGCACCGGCATGAAGAAGGGGTTGGCGCTGAGCCTGGTGGTGATGGCGGTGGGCGCGGCGATGTTCGGCCAGTTCGCCACCCAGCGCTGGTATCCCGGGGCGCTGTGCGGGCTGTTCGTGATCGGCGGCAGCCTGGCGCTGCTGCAGACCGCGGTGAACCCGTACATCAGCATCCTCGGCCCGCACGAGAGCGCGGCGCGGCGCATCGCGCTGATGGGCATCTGCAACAAGTTCGCCGGCATCCTGGCGCCGATCATGATCGGCACGGTGGTGCTGCACGGCATCGGCGACCTGTCCGCGCAGGTGGCCGCCGCCGACGCGTCCGGCAAGGCGCTGCTGCTCGGCCAGTTCGCCGCCAAGATCCACGGCCCGTACCTGGTGATGGCCGGCGTGGTGCTGGTGGTGGCGGTCGGCGTGCTGTTCTCGCCCCTGCCCGAGCTCAAGGCAGCCGAGGCCAACGCCACCCCGGCCGCGGCGCCGGGCGCGGCCGCGCGCACCAGCATCTTCCAGTTCCCGCACCTGTGGCTGGGCGTGCTGTGCCTGTTCGTGTACGTGGGCGTGGAGGTGATGGCCGGCGATGCCATCGGCACCTACGGCCACGGCTTCGACCTGCCGCTGGACCAGACCAAGCTGTTCACCTCCTTCACCCTGGCGGCGATGCTGGTCGGCTACCTGACCGGCCTGGCGCTGATCCCGCGCGTGTTCTCGCAGGAGCGCTGGCTGAGCGTGTCGGCGGTGCTGGGCATGGTGTTTTCCGTCGGTGCGCTGCTCACCCACGGCTACGTGTCGGTCGGTTTCGTGGCGGCGCTGGGCTTCGCCAACGCGATGATGTGGCCGGCGATCTTCCCGCTGGCCATCCGCGGGCTCGGGCGCTTCACCGAGACCGGTTCGGCGCTGCTGGTGATGGGCATCGCCGGCGGCGCGATCATTCCGCAGGCGTTCGCCGTGCTCAAGCAGCACTTCGACTTCCAGCTCGTGTTCGCCGCGCTGATGGTGCCGTGCTACCTGTACATCCTCTATTACTCGCTGCGCGGCCACCGCGTCGGCCTGGCGCCGGCGGGGCGCTGAGGCCATGGCCGCCGTTTCCGACAAGCCGGGGAATCCGATGCGCCGACCCACCATCAAGGACGTCGCCGAACGCGCCAAGGTCTCGCTCAAGACGGTCTCGCGCGTGATCAACAACGAGCCGTCGGTGATGCAGGCCACCCGCGCGCGGGTGCTGCGCGCGATCGCCGAGCTGGACTACGAGCCCGATCCGTCGGCGCGCAACCTGCGCAGCGGCACGCCGTTCGTGATCGGCCTGGTCTACGACAACCCCAACCCGTACCACATCATCGGCATCCAGAACGGCGTGCTGGCCGCGTGCCGCGAGACCGGCTTCGGCCTGCAGATCCATCCGTGCGACGGCTCCTCGCCGCTGCTGGCCGAGGAGCTGGCCGAGTGGGTGCAGCGTTCGCGCCTGGCCGGGCTGGTGCTCACCGCGCCGATGTCGGAGAACCGCGAGCTGGTGGCCAAGCTGGCCGCGCGCGGCATCCGCACCGTGCGCATCGTCGCCGGGACCGAGGATCCGCAGGACGGCCCGTGCGTGTTCGTGGACGACCGCGATGCCGCCTACGAGATCACCGAGCACCTGATCCAGCTCGGCCACCAGCGCATCGGCTTCCTCTGGGGCGGCCCGCAGCACCATTCCAGCGGCGAGCGCCATGCCGGCTACGTGGCCGCGCTCAAGGACTACGGCATCGAGCCGGACAAGCACCTGGTGGTGCCCGGCGACTACACCTTCGACGACGGTTTCCGCGGCGCGCGCCGGTTGCTGGCGCTGCGCGAGCCGCCTACCGCGATCTTCGGCAGCAACGACGAGATCGCCGCCGGCGTGCTCGCGGCGGCGCGCTCGGCCGGGCTCAACGTGCCCTACGACCTGTCCATCGCCGGCTTCGAGGACAGCCCGTTCTCGCGCCAGTCGTGGCCGGCGCTGACCACCGCCAAGCAGGCCACCGAGGACATCGCCCGCCACGCCGCGCGGCTGCTGATCGCCCAGCTCCATTCCGATGCCTACGACGAGAACGCCGAGGCGCTGCGCAACCGTGGCTTCGTGCCGCAGCTGGTGGTGCGCGGTTCCACCGCGCCGGTGCAGCCGCGGCGCGTGCATCCCGCTTCCAAGGAGTCGTCCTGAGTCATGCCGAACCTGCCCGCCGAAGACCAGACCCTGATGTTCCGCGAGGCCGCGCAGGCGGCCGACGTGGTCGCCGCCCAGTTCGCGCGCAACCGCGCCGTGGTCGAGCGCCTGGCGGCCGAGCTGCGCGCCGCGCCGCCGCCGTTCATCGCCACCTGCGCGCGCGGTTCCTCCGACCATGCCGCCACCTACGGCAAGTACCTGTTCGAGACCCGGCTCGGGATCGTCACCGCCTCGGCCTCGCCCTCGGTCGGCTCGGTCTACGAGGCGCCGCTGCGCCTGGCCGGTGCGCTGTACCTGGTGATCTCCCAGTCCGGCAAGAGCCCGGACCTGCTGCGCAACGCCGAGGCGGCCAAGGCCGCCGGAGCGCACGTGGTGGCGCTGGTCAACGTCGAGGACTCGCCGCTGGCGGCGCTGGCCGACACGGTGATCCCGCTCGGCGCCGGCCCGGAGCGCAGCGTGGCGGCGACCAAGAGCTACATCGCCTCGCTGTCGGCGCTGTTGCAGCTGGCCGCGCACTGGAAGCAGGACCCGGCGCTGATCGGCGCGCTCGACGCCCTGCCGCAGGCGCTGCGCCAGGCCTGGACGCTGGACTGGCATTCGCTGGTGGACGGGCTGGCCGGGGCGAGCAACCTGTTCGTGCTCGGCCGCGGCCTGGGCCTGGCGGTGGCCCAGGAGGCCGCGCTCAAGTGCAAGGAAACCAGCGGCCTGCATGCCGAGGCCTACAGCTCGGCCGAGGTCAAGCACGGGCCGATGGCGCTGGTCGGGCCGGGGTTCCCGGTGCTGGCCTTCGCCCAGCCCGACGAGACAGGGCTGGGCACGCGCGCGCTGGCCGAGGAATTCCGCCGGCGCGGGGCGGCGGTATGGCTGGCCGGCGCCGGCGGCGACCTGCCGCTGGCCGCCGCGCCCGATCCGGCCTGCGCGCCGCTGCTGGCGATCCAGAGCTTCTATCGCGCGGTGAACGCGCTGGCGCTGCGGCGCGGCTACAACCCCGACGTGCCGCCGCATCTGAACAAGGTCACGGAGACCGTATGAACACTGCAGGCAAGACCCTGGCGCTGCACGGCGGGCGCATCCTCACCGACGACGGCTTCCGCGAGGAGGCCGCGCTGCTGCTGGCCGACGGCCGCATCCAGGCCATCGTCGCCGCCGGCGACCCGCGCGTGGCCGCCGCCGACGCGCGCTTCGACCTGGGCGCCGGCACCCTGCTGCCGGGGTTCATCGACATCCAGGTCAACGGCGGCGGCGGGGTCCTGTTCAACAACGACCCCACCCCCGCGGGCCTGGCCGCCATCGCCCGCGCGCACCGCCGCTTCGGCACCACCGGCCTGCTGGCCACGCTGATCAGCGACACCGCCGCGAAGATGGCCACGGCCGTGGACGCCACGCGCCAGGCGCTGGCGCAGGGCGTGCCGGGCCTGCTCGGCATCCACCTGGAAGGGCCGTACATCAACCCGGTGCGCCGCGGCACGCACGATGCCAGCAAGCTGCGCCTGCCCGATGCGCACGAGATCGCGGTGGACACCTCGCTGGGCAACGGCGTCACCCTGGTGACGCTGGCGCCGGAGGTGGTGCCGCTGGAGGACATCCGCAAGCTCGTGGACGGCGGCGCGATCGTCTTCGCCGGCCACAGCGCCGGCACCTACGAGGATGCGCGCGCCGGCGTCGCCGCCGGCATCCGCGGCTTCACCCACCTGTTCAACGCGATGTCGCAGCTGGTCGGGCGCGAGCCGGGCATCGTCGGTGCGGCGCTGGACGATGCCGGTACCTGGCTGGGCATCATCGCCGACGGCGTGCACGTGCACCCGGCCAGCCTGCGCATCGCGCTGGCGGCCAAGCCGCGCGGCAAGGTGCTGCTGGTCACCGATGCGATGCCGCCGGTCGGTTCGGAGCAGAAGAGCTACGTGCTCAACGGCGAGGTGGTCACCGACGTGGACGGGGTGATCCGCAACAGCGCCGGCGCGCTGGCCGGCTCGGCGCTGGACATGGCCACCGCGGTGCGCAACGCGGTGGCCTGGCTGGGCGTGGACCTGGCCGAGGCCTCGCGCATGGCCTCGCTGTATCCGGCGCAGTGCCTGGGGCTGGACGACCGCCTGGGGCGCATCGCGCCGGGCCTGCAGGCCGACCTGGTGCTGCTGGACGAGACCCTGCACGCCCGCCACACCTGGATCGCCGGGCAGGGCGAAGCGGCCGCTTGAGCCTGCCCGATCCGGCCGCCTTGCCCGGCCGGCAACTGCGGCTCCGGCCTTCCCCGGGCTTCAGGTCCGCGGCAGGGTGCGGGCCTGGCCGATCGCGGCGATCCGGGCCTTCGCCAGGGCCTGGCCGATCTGCGGGCCTTGCAGCCCCCGGCCGGCCAGGTCGCGGGCATTGACCGCCGCCGCCGCCGCATGCAGGCGTACCAGTTCCGGGCCCTGCGGATAGGTGCGGCCGGCCAGGTCGCCGCCGCGGCCGCGCGCATCGGCCTCGCACACCCGGGCCAGGCGCGCGATGCGCTCGGGGCGGCGGAAGGCATCGCAGCGTTCGAGCAGCTCCAGCACGGTGGCGTCGCGCAGTTCGGCCAGGCGATGGACGTTGAGGTGCTCGCGGCAGGCGATGGCGGCCAGCTGGCGATGCTCGTTGGGAATCTTCAGCCGCTCGCACAGGGCGGCCAGCGGCTTCAGCCCGCGCTGCTCGTGCATCACGTGGCGTGGCCACTGCGCGCGCGGGGTCAGGGCCTTGCCCAGGTCGTGGGTCAGGGCGGCGAAGCCGACCAGGTCGTCGCCCGGCGCCAGCCGCGCGGCCATGTCGCTGACCAGTTCCTGGTGGCGGCCGGTGTCGATCTCCGGGTGGTAGTCGGCGCGCTGCGGCACGCCGTACAGCGCCTCCACCTCCGGCAGGATCGCGCCCAGCGCGCCGGCCTCGTGCAGCGTGTGCAGGAACGCCGACGGCCGCGCCGCGGCCAATGCCTTGCGCAGCTCCTGCCACACCCGCTCGGGCACCAGCGTGTCCAGCTCGCCGCTGGCGGCCATCTGCCGCATCAGCTCCATCGTCGTGGCGGCCACGGTGAAGCCCAGCGGCGCCAGTCGCGCCATGAAGCGCGCCGCGCGCAATACCCGCAGGGGATCCTCGACGAAGGCCGGGCCGACGTGGCGCAGCACGCGGTCCTGGATGTCGCGCACGCCGCCGTAGGGATCGACCAGCTCGCCGCTGGCCTCGTCGCGGGCGATGGCGTTGAGGGTGAAGTCGCGGCGCTGCAGGTCCTGCTCCAGGGTCACCGCCGGATCGGCGTGCACCACGAAGCCGCGGTAGCCCTGCCCGGACTTGCGCTCGGTGCGTGCCAGCGCGTGTTCCTCGTGGGTGTCCGGGTGCAGGAATACCGGGAAGTCGCGCCCGACCGGGCGGTAGCCGGCCTCGAGCATCTGCTGCGGGGTGGCGCCGACCACGACCCAGTCGCGGTCGCCGGGGGGCAGGCCGAGCAGCGCATCGCGCACGGCGCCGCCGACGAGATAGGTTTTCATGCGGGCAGCGGGCAGTAACGGCCGTCCATGGTAGCGCCGGCCGCGGCCGCGGCCGGTTTCAGCGCGGCTGCCGCGGAGGGTCGCCCAGGCCGTTGAACCACAGGTTCAGCGCCACCGCGGCGACCGTGGCCAGCAGGATGCCGCTGTGCAGCAACGGTGCCAGCGCCGCCGGCAGGTGGTCGAAGAAGTGCGGCGAGGCGGTGGGCACCAGCGCCAGCGCCAGGCTCACCGCCACGATCACCAGGTTGTGGCGGCGGTCGCCGGCGAAGTCCACCCGCGCCAGGGTGCGGATGCCGTTGGCCGCGACCATGCCGAACATCACCAGCCCGGCGCCGCCGAGCACGCTGGGCGGGATCGCCGCGGCCAGCACCCCGAGCTTGGGGATCAGGCCGAGCAGCACCAGCAGTGCGCCGGCCAGGGCGCATACCCAGCGGCTGCGCACGCCGGTCAGCCCGACCAGGCCGATGTTCTGCGAATAGGAAGTGTCGGGGAAGGCGTTGAACACCCCGCCCAGCATCATGCCCAGCCCGTCCACGCGCAGCCCGCGCACCAGCGCCGGGCGGTCCACCGGCCGTTCCACCAGTTCGCCCAGCGCCAGGAACATGCCGGTGGACTCCACGAACACGATGAACAGCACCACGCACATGGTCAGGCACGCCCACAGGTCGAAGCGCGGCAGGCCGAAGTGGAACGGGCGCACCGGCGCCAGCCAGGCCGCCTGCGCCAGCCCGGCCAGGTCCACCTGGCCGGCCGCGGCGGCCACGGCCATGCCCAGCACCAGGCCCAGCAGCACGCTGATGTTGGCCACGAAGCCGCGGGCATGGCGCAGCAGGGCCAGCACCGCCAGCAGCACCAGCGCGGCGATGCCCAGGTGGCGCGGCGCGCCGTAGTCGGGCGCCGTGGCGCCCCCGGCGGCCCAGTCGATGGCCACCGCCAGCAGGGTCAGGCCGATCGCCGCCACCACCGTGCCGGTGACCACCGGCGGGAACAGGCGCAGCAGCCGCCCGATCCAGGGCGCGGCCAGCACGCCGGCGGCACCGGCCACCAAGTAGGCGCCGAACACGTAGGGCAGGCCCAGGTGCGGCGCGCCGGCCACGGCGATCATCGGGCCCACCGCGGCGAAGGTGGCCCCCATCACCACCGGCAGGCGGATGCCCAGCCCCGGCAGGCCGACGCTCTGCACCAGCGTGGCCAGGCCGCAGCAGAACAGGTCGGCGCTGATCAGGAAGGCGGTGTCGGCGCGCGCCAGGCCGAGCGCGCTGGCGACGATCAGCGGCACCGCCACTGCGCCGGCGTACATCACCAGCACGTGCTGCAGCGCCAGCAGTCCCAGGCGGGCGGCGGGCGGCCGATGCTCGACGGCATCGAAGGGGACGGACGACATCGCGGCTCCGGGCGGTGGCATGCCCCGACCTTAGCCGTGCCTGCTGCGCCGCACAACAAGGCGCGGGAACTGCTGCCCTAGAGCGTGGTGCCGGTCGCCGCCGGCGGGCAGGCGAAGGCATGGCGGGCGTCGTTGAGGGTGCCGACCATGCGGTCGCTCAACGGCAGCGCGTCGCCGTTGAGGCGCCAGTCGTAGATCACGCTGAAGGCCAGTACCCGGGCGACGTAGTCGCGGGTCTCCTTGTAGGTGATCGTCTCGATCCAGAAGTCCGGGTCGTGCGAGGGCCGCTGGCCCTGCCAGCGTGCCGCCGCCGCCGGGCCGGCGTTGTAGGCGGCCATGGTCATGTACGGCTGGCCGGCGTACTTGTCCAGCAGCCGGCGCAGGTAGGCGCTGCCGATGGCGATGTTGATGTCCGGGTCGTACAGGCTCGCCGCGCCGGCGTAGCCGGCCACGCCGATGCGGCGCGCCACCTGCGCGCCGGTGGCCGGAACCACCTGCATCAGCCCCATGGCGTTGGCCGGGGAGCGCGCGTTGGGATTGAACACGCTCTCGGCGCGGATCTCGGCAGCGACCCAGGCCGGGTCCAGTCCGTTGCGTGCGGCCTCGCGGCGGATGGTGGCGTCGTGGTGCAGCGGGAAGCGCAGCGCGTACAGGCGCAGCTCGTCCGGGCGCGCCTGGCCGGCGGGCGTCTTGCCGAGGGCGAACACGGCGCGGTCGAACCAACCCACGTCCTGCGCCGCCTCCACCGCCAGCCGGCGGCGGGTGTCGTCGAAGTCGGCGATCGCCGCGTTCCATTCCAGCACCGCCCAGCCGGCGCGATCGACCTGGTAGAGCAGCAGCGCCCGCGCCAGGCCCGGATCGCGCGCCACCGCCGCCTTGTCGCGGTCGCTGTCGTCCGGCGTCCACGGGCACAGCGCATAGGGCTGGCCGCTACGGTCGGCGGCGAGGAAGCCGTGGAAGGTGGGCGAGGTGGCCGCGGCACGGTACAGGCGGGCCGCGGTGGCGGCATCGCCGGTCTTCTCGGCCAGGCGCGCCTCGAAGTACTGCCAGCGTGGATCGCCGCGCTGGGCCGCCGGCATGCGCCGGATCGCGGCGAGCGCGGCCGGCCAGTCGCCGCGCGCCATCGCTCGCGCGCCTGCCACTCGTGCAGGCGCTCGTCCCACGCCGCCGCCGGCACCGCGGCGAGCCGCCGCGCCGAATCGGGCAGGTACGAGGCCACCGTCCACAGCGCCACCTGGTAGAGCACCTGGCCCTGCTGGGCGTCGTCCAGCTGCAGCGCCCGGGCCACCTGAGGCAGCCGTGCCTCGGCCTGGTCCGGGTTGTTGCGGGCCAGGAGCTTCAACCCGGCCACGGCAATGCGCCGGCTGCGCGCGGTGGCCGGCCATTCCTGCGGCGAGGTGGTGGCCGGGCTGGCGATGAAGGCGGCATAGGCGGCGGCCTGGGCCTGGTCGGCGGGCGCGGACAGGCCGCGTGCGGCGGCCCGCATCACCGCCGCGTCCCCGGCCTCGGCGGCCGCTTCCAGCCGCTGCCAGCGCAGCGCGTCGGTCAGGTCGCCCTGGGCCTGCCAGGCGGCGAATACCGCGTCGCAGCCGTCGGGCAGGGACTTGCCGGCATCTCGCCACAGCGCCTGCACCTCCTCGTTCCATTGCGCGTCGGCCTTGCCGGTGGCCTGCAGCGCCTGCAGCCGGGCGCAGCGCAGCGCCGTGTTCTGGGTCGGCTTCCACGCCGCCAGCAGGCCGGGCCAGTCCTGGCGCCTGGACAGCGCGGCCAGCCACAGCGGGCGGAATGCCTCGCCGGCCGGCTGGCCGCCGTAGCGGGCCAGGAACGCGCGCGCCTGGACATCGTCCACCGCGTCCAGGTTGCGGCGCATGCGCGCCAGCTGCAGCCAGCCGTACAGCGGGTGGTTGGCGTAGGCGGCCAGCCCGGCATCGTCCAGGGTGCCGGCATCGGCGGCCTGGAAGGCCGCGCGCAGCGCGTCCAGGCCGGCAGGTGCCGGTTGCGCGGCGGCCGGACCGGCCAGCAGCAGGGCGAGCAGCAACAGGGAAGCGACGCGACGGATCATGGTCGGAATTATGGGCAGGGGGAGAATGAACGGGCCGTGGTCGCCGCGGTGGCCGGCCTGCCGGGATCCCGTCGCGCAGGCCGCGACCGCATCGGCGCTCAGACCTCGCGCAGGGCCGCGGCCGGCACTTCCACGTTCATGGCGATGGCCAGGTGGTCGGAATTGAGCGCGGGCATGGCGCGGGTGTCCACGGTGCGCAGGCTGTCGCTGATCAGGATGTGGTCGATCGCCTTCTGCGGCTGCCAGCTCGGGAACGAGGGCACGATGCAGCCCGGCGGCAGCAGCCGCGTCTGGCGGTACAGCGCCTGCATCTCCGGCTGCTCGGCGCGGCAATTGAAATCGCCCATCAGCACCGCGTTGGGATAGTCCGAGAGCAGCTCGGCGATGAAGTCCAGCTGCGGCTTGCGCGAACTGGCGCCCAGCGACAGGTGCGCCACCGCCACCGCCAGCCCCTGCGGGCCGTCGCCGAAGCGCGCCAGCAGCACGCCGCGCCCGCCGATGCGGCCGGGCAGGGCGTAGTCGCGCACTTCCACCGGCTCGAGCCGGCTGAGCAGGCCGTTGGCGCTGGAGGCCACCCCGCCCATGCGCCGGTTGGGCTGGTGGGTCCAGTAGTTGAAGCCGGCCTGCTCGGCCAGGTAGTGCGTCTGGTTGGTGAAGCCCGAGCGCAGGCTGCCCGGGTCGGCCTCCTGCAGCCCCACGATGTCGCGCCCGGCAGCCAGGTGGGCGATGGCGTCCAGGCTGGCGCGCTTGTGCCCGGCCGGCAGCGCGTGCGACCAGCTGCGGGTCACGTAGTCGCTGTAGCGGCGGGTGGTCGAGCCGGCCTGGATGTTGGCCGTCATCAGCCGCAGGGTACGCGTCGGGGTGGGGGCGAGGCTCACGACATTTGCCGCGGGATCAGTGGGTGGCGCTGGCCCGTTCGCGCGCGATCAGGTGGTCGGCGATGCGCAGCATGTCGTCGTAGCTGCGGCCCTTGACCAGGTACTTGCCGCCGACGATCAGCGACGGGGTACCGGTGATCTTGCTGCGCACGGCGAACTGCTTGGCGCGGCTGGTGCGGGCGGACACGCCGAAGCTGGCCATGGTGTCGGCGAACTGCTTGGCGTCCACGCCGCCGAGCTTGGCGTACACGTTGGCGATGTCTTGCACCGAATCGTGGCCGAGCTCGCCCTTCAGGGTCTGGTCCACGTGGATGGCCTTGTAGATCGCATCGTGGGTCTTGTCCTCGATGCCCAGGGTCTGGGCGGCGTAGAACGCGCGCGCGTAGTCGTCCCAGGTACCGCCGAACAGGGCCGGCACGTAGACGAAGCTCACGTCGGAGGGCAGGCCGGCCTTCCACGGCTCGATGACTGGCTGGAAGCGGGCACACGCGGGACAGACGAAATTGAATACCTCGGCCACCTCGATCTTGCCGGCGGCCGGCTGGAACGGCTGGCCGTTCTCGATCACCTCGTAGTCGGTGCCGGCGACCGGCTCGGGACCGACCGGGGTGCGCGAGGTGGCCGGCGCGGGGGCGGGCGCCTCGGCAGGCGCAGGCGTGCCGGCCTGGCCGGCATCGGTCGCCGCAGCGGCGTCGCCGGTGCTGGCCGGGGCGGACTCGGCGGCCGGTGCGGCCGGCTGCTCGGCCGGGGTCGGAGCGAGGGCGGCGGCGGTGTCTGCGCTGCCGTCCTGGGCCTTGCAGGCCACCAGGATCGGCAGGAGCGCGGTCAGCGCCAGGGCGAGGCGGATCTTCATCGGTGGGGATCTCCGTGCAACGGGAACATGGCCGGTCCGGCCCGGGCCGACATGATGACACGCCCGGCTGAAGGCGGGCCGCATGTGGCCGGGGCGCGGTCGGTCCGGGAAAGCGGGCGTGGCGCCGTCAGCGGTGGGCGGCGCGCTCGCGCGCGACCAGCAGGTCGGTGTTGCGCAGCAGTTCGTCGAAGTCGCGCCCGCGCACCAGGTACTTGCCGTCGACGATGATCGCCGGCGTGCCCGGCACCTGGGTGCGCACGGCGAAGTCGCGGGCCTGGTTGAAGCGCTGTTCCACCTTGGCCCCGCGCAGCGTTTCCACGTAGCGCGCGGCGCTCACGCCGTAGCCGGCGTAGAAGGTGCCGAGCTCGTCCGGGGTCGGGTTCAGCGGCAGGGCCTGGGTTTCGTGCACGGCGCGGAACACGTCGGCGTGGCTGCGCTTGGCGATGCCCAGCTCGTCGGCGGCCAGGTAGGCGCGCGCCCAGGCATCCCACGGCCCGCCGAATGCGGCCGGTACCAGGGTCACGCGCACGTCCTTGGGCTGGCGCGCGGCCCAGGCATCGAAGGCCGGTGCGAAGTGGGCGCAGTGCGGGCAGCTGTAGCCGAACACTTCCACCACCTCGATCCGGCCGTCGAGCGGGGCGAAGGGACCGGCCTTGTCGATCAGCGTGTAGTCCACGCCTTCCTTGAGCGGGGCCGGCGCGGCGGCCAGGGCCGACAGCGGGGCCAGCAACAACAGCAGCAGGTGCGGGAGGAACTTCATTGCAACTCCAGTGACGGAAGACACCGGCAACGGCCGGCGGGCGGGATGAACGAAGGAATGCGGGCGGCCATGGTAGACCGTCGCCGGGCGGTTCAAGGTGCCGCCGGGGCGTGGGCCAGGTCCTCGTGGCGGTCGTGCAGGCCCTGCAGGTAGGCGGACAGGCCCTGGATCTCCTGGTCGGTCAGGGTGCGCGCCACCTGGTGCATGGTGGCGAAGGCGGGCGTGTCGGCGGCGCCGGGGCCGTCCGCCCCGGCACGGTATTCCTCCAGGCGCCGGGCCGCGTAGGCCGCATGCTGGCCACCGATGCGCGGCCACGGGGGGGCGGGGTTGCCCGCGCCGGCCGGCCCGTGGCAGGCCAGGCACGCCGGCAATCCGCGCGCGGCATCGCCGCCGCGGTACAGGCGCTCGCCGACCTGGTGCAGCTTCATGCCGGCATACGGGCCTTCCGCGATCGCCGTGTCCTCGGCCACCCCGGCCTCGCCGTGGCGGCCGGCGTACCAGGCGCCGATGTCGCGCATGTCCTGCGCGCTCAGGTCCTGCACGAACGGCAGCATCACCGCGGTCATGCCGCCGTGGCGCCGGCCGTTGGCGATCAGCGCCAGCTGCTCGGCGACATAGCGTTCGCTCTGGCCGGCCAGGCGCGGGTACATGTCGATCGGCGAGTTGCCGTCCGGGCCGTGGCAGGCCAGGCAGGTCGCGGCCTTGGCCTCGCCGGCGGCGGGATCGCCCGGCCGCGTGCCGGCCAGGCTGACATCCAGCGAGGCGACCTGCACCGGCGCCGCGTCCGGCACCGGGATGGCCGTGCTCTGTGCCCGCGCCAGGGCGAAGGCCAGGCCGGCCAGGGCAAGGCCTACGGCGGGGACGATCAGACCTCGTGGCATGCGGGAGCTCCGGCTCGGAAGGCGCCGCGCCGGGCGTTCCTGGCAGGGCCGCCCGATTATTCCGCGGCGCCGCAGCAAGGGTCAAACCGGAAGCGCCCCGGGCCGGGCCGCCGCCGGGCATGGCATACACTGGCCGGCCTCCGATGTCCGGCCCGCCGCCATGCCCCTGCCCCTCGAACGCGCCCGCTACCTGCTTTCCGCCCACAACGCCGGCCAGTTGCCGCCGGACGAGGGCCGCGAGGTGGCCTTCGCCGGGCGCTCCAACGCCGGCAAGTCCAGCGCGCTCAACGCGCTGACCCGGCGCAACGCGCTGGCGCGCGTGTCCAAGACCCCGGGGCGCACCCAGCAGCTGGTCTATTTCGAGGTCGAACCCGGGCGCCACCTGGTGGACCTGCCCGGCTACGGCTACGCCAAGGTGCCGCCGGAACTGCAGGTGCACTGGCAGGCCTTCATCGACCGCTACTTCCGCACCCGCCACGCGCTGGCCGGGCTGGTGGTGGTGATGGACATCCGCCATCCGTTGAAGGACTACGACCTGCAGATGCTCGCCTATGCGGTCGAGCGCGGCCTGCCCGCGCACGGCCTGCTCACCAAGGCCGACAAGCTCGGCCGCGGCCAGCAGGCCCAGGCGTTGCAGCAGGCCAGGAAGGAGCTGGCCGCGCGCTTCGGCGACGGAGTGACGGTGCAGGCCTTCTCGGCCGAGTCGAAGATCGGCGTGGAGGAAGCCGGGGGCGTGGTCGCCGCCTGGCTGGGCCTGGAGAGCGCGTCCGCCCCGTAGTCCGTCGCGCGTTCGCGGTTTCCCGCCGGTGTCGCCGCCGCGGCCGTCGGGTCAGCCGGTCACCCGCACGTCGAACAGGCGCCCGATCAGGCTGGCGGCGGCCATCGCCAGCGCGCCCCAGAACACCACCCGCGCCGCGCCGCGCAGCGGCGGCGCCCCGCCGGCATGGGCGGCCAGCGCGCCGGTGATGCTCAGCCCGGCCAGGGTGACGATCGTGGTGACCTCGCCGACGTAGCGCGCCGGCGCGTACAGCGCCGCGCCGATCGGCAGCAACGCGCCGCTGCAGAACGCCGCCGCCGAGGCCAGGGCCGCCTGCACCGGGCGCGGGCGCAGGGTGTGGGTGATGCCGAGCTCGTCGCGGGCGTGGGCGGCCAGGGCGTTGTGCGCGCTCAGCTCGCGCGCCACCTCGGAGGCCAGCCGCGGCGAGAGGCCGCGCTGGCGGTAGATCGCGGCCAGCTCCTCCAGCTCCGCTTCCGGATTGTGGTGCAGCTCGTGCTTCTCCTTCTCCAGGTCGGCCTTCTCGGTATCGGCCTGGGTCTGCACCGAGACGTACTCGCCGGCGGCCATGGACATGGCCGCCGCCACGGTGCCGGCGATGCCGGTGGCGAGGATCGCGGTGGAGGAGGCGTGGCTGGAGGCCACGCCCACCACCAGGCCGGCGATGGAGACGATGCCGTCGTTGGCGCCGAGCACCGCCGCGCGCAGCCAGCCGGCGCGCTGGGCGTAGTGCACTTCCTGGTGATGATGGCGATGCGGGTAGTCCATGGCGCAAAGCCTAGCCGGGCGGCCGCCGGGACGCCGACTTGATTCTCGTTTTCCCGCACGGGCGTGGCGGCAATGGAATACAGCGATCCCGCCGGCGTGGATGTGGCGGCGGCCGGGGCCACGGTATAGTCGCCAGCCCGTGCGGGGCCGTTCCCGCCGGTCCCCTGCATGCGAGCCGCACCTTGTCGAGTCCCAGCCACGTCGCCGATACCCCGATCACCGACCGCCGCCAGCTGGTCGAGGCCATCGCCTCCGGCGCACGGCCGGCCGCGCAGTGGCGCATCGGCACCGAGCACGAGAAGTTCGGCTTCCGCCGCGACGACCTGCGTCCGCCGGCCTTCGACGGCGAGCGCGGCATCGAGGCGCTGCTCCAAGGGCTGGTGCGCTTCGGCTGGGAACCGCAGCGCGAGGACGGGCGTGTCATCGCCCTGCTCCGCGACGGCGCCTCGGTCACGCTCGAGCCGGCCGGCCAGCTGGAACTGTCCGGGGCGGCGCTGGAGAACGTCCACCAGACCCGCGCCGAGATCGAGGTCCACCTGGCCGAGGTGAAGGAAGTGGGCGACGCGCTCGGCCTGGGATTCCTGGGCATGGGCTTCCAGCCCAAGTGGGCGCGCGCGGACATGCCGTGGATGCCCAAGGGGCGCTACCGGATCATGCGCGACTACATGCCGCGCGTCGGGTCGCTGGGCCTGGACATGATGACCCGCACCTGCACGGTGCAGGTCAACCTGGACTTCGGCAGCGAGGCGGACATGGTGAAGAAGTTCCGCACCTCGCTGGCCTTGCAGCCGCTGGCCACCGCGCTGTTCGCCGATTCGCCGTTCACCGAGGGGCGGCCCAACGGCTACCGCTCGTACCGCTCGCACATCTGGACCGACACCGACGCCGGTCGCACCGGCATGCTCGACTTCGTGTTCGAGGACGGGTTCGGCTTCGAGCGCTACGTGGATTACCTGCTGGACGTGCCGATGTACTTCGTCGCCCGCGACGGGCGCTACCTGGACGTGGCCGGGCAGAGCTTCCGCGACTTCCTGGCCGGGCGCCTGCCGGCGCTGCCGGGCCAGCTGCCGACCCTGCGCGACTGGTCCGACCACATGACCACCGCGTTCCCCGAGGTACGGCTGAAGAAGTACCTGGAGATGCGCGGTGCCGATGCCGGTACCGCCGACCGCCTGTACGCGCTGCCGGCGTTCTGGGTCGGCCTGCTGTACGACGGCGCGGCCCTGGAGGCGGCCTGGGACCTGGTCAAGGACTTCACCCTCGCCGAGCGCCACGCGCTGCGCGATGGCGTGCCGAGGCAGGGGCTGGCGCTGCCCTTCCGCAACGGCACGGTGCGCGAGCTGGCCGTGCGTGCGCTGGAGATCTCCGCCGAAGGCCTGCGCCGGCGCGCCTGCCGCGATGCCGAGGGCAACGACGAGAGCGCCTACCTGGCGCCGCTGCTGGGCATCGCCGGCAGCGGCCGCACCCCGGCCGACGTCAAGCTGGACCTGTTCGAAGGGCCGTGGCGCGGCGACGTGGACCGGGTGTTCGAGGACTTCGCCTACTGAGGCGGGGGAGCCTGGTTCGCGGCCTGTTTCGTGGCCGGTTCGCACGGCAGGCGCACGATCGCGCGCAGGCCGCCTTCGGGGCGGTTGACCAGGTGCAGTTCGCCGCCGTGGGCCAGCACCACGTCGTGGGCCACCGACAGGCCCAGGCCGATGCCGCCGGTGTCGCGATTGCGCGAGGCCTCACCGCGCACGAACGGCAGCAGCAGCCGTTCCTGCATGCCTTCCGGCACGCCCGGGCCGTCGTCGTCCACCCACAGCTCGCAGTGATCGCCCTGGTTGTGCAGCGACAGGCGCGCGCGGTGGCCGTACTTGAGCGCGTTCTCGACCAGGTTGGCGATCACCCGGCGCAGGCCGTCCGGGTCGCCGGCCAGCACCGCGCCGGCCTGGCCGTCCAGGGTAACGTCGCGGCCCATGTCGGTCATCCCGTCCACCACGCTTTCCACCAGCAGGCCGAAGTCCAGGCGCTGGCGCTTGTGCGGGCTGGCCTGGTTGCGCAGGAAATCCAGCGCCGCGGAGATCATGTTCTTCATCTCCTCGATGTCGGCGTCGGCCTTGTCGCGCTGGTCGGTCGGCAGCCCGTCCAGGCGGAAGCTGAGCCGCGCCAGCGGCGTGCGCAGGTCGTGGGCGATCGCGCCGACCATCTGCGTGCGCTCGTCCAGCAGGCGGTTGATGCGTCCTTGCATGGTGTTGAACGAGGCCGCCGCCTGGGCCAGCTCGGCGGCGCCGTTGGTCGGCAGCGGCGGGGCGTGCGGGTCGCGCCCCAGGCGGTCGGCGGCCTCGGCGAAGCGGCGGATCGGCGCGGCCAGGGCGCGCGAGAACCACCAGGCCAGCGGCAGCATGGCCAGGGCGCCGAGCAGCAGCAGCAACAACACCTGGTGGCGGATGAAGGCCGCCGGCGCGGTGTCGTGGTACTCCACCCCCCGCCAGCGGCCGTCGGCGCTGCGGGCGGCGGCGACGAAGTTGCCGCGCAGGGTCGCCCCCGGCCCCATCGGCGGCAGCGAGAACGGCGGCCGCCGGCCGGCATCGGGGCCGCCCGGGCCCTGCCGGTCGGCCAGGGTGTCCTCGGGGTGGGGATGCGCGAAGGGCGGGCCGCCATCCGGTCCGGGGCCGCGGCGGATCGGACCATCGTCGCCGGGGCCGGCCGGGGCCGTGGCCGGGCCGTCCATGAGCGGCATGTTCCAGGGCAGGGCGGTCGGCGTGCTGACGTAGAAGCGCACCGTCGCCACCGGCTGGTCGAGCCATTCGGCCAGGATCCGCTGCATGCCGGCGTCGGCGCGGTAGCCGCCGCCGTGCGGCGGCACCGGCGGCGTGGCCGTGGTGGTGACCTTGAGCTTGCTGTCGCTGGGTGGGATGCGGCTGGACAGCAGCGCCACCACCTCGGTCAGGGTGAAGCGCGGCGGGCGCAGGGCGGTGCGGGTGAGCAGCAGGGCCAGGCCGATGCCCTGCGCCACCAGCAGCGAGACGATCAGCAGCAGGAAGGTGCGGGCAAACAGCGACAGGCCGGTGCGCGGCCGGCCTGTCACGGCCGGTTGACCGTCGGCAGCAGCATGTAGCCCTCGTTGCGCACGGTACGGATCAGCTCGGCATGGCCGCGGCTGTTGATCTTGCGGCGCAGGCGGCTGATCTGGCTGTCGATGGCGCGGTCGTACACGTCCGCGTCGCGGCCGCGCGCGTGGTCCAGCAACTGGTCGCGGCTGAGCACGCGCTGGGGATGCTCGACGAAGCTGCGCAACAGGGCGAACTCGCCGTCGGAGAGGTTGATGACCACCCCGTCCGGGTCGCGCAGGTCGCGCCGCACCACGTCCAGCTGCCAGCCGCCGAATTCGTAGACGTTGCCATGGTTGTCCGGGCTGGCCGCGGCCGGCCGGCTGCGGCGCAGCAATGCCCGCACGCGCGCCAGCAGTTCGCGCGGGTTGCAGGGCTTGGACAGGTAGTCGTCGGCGCCCACTTCCAGCCCGACGATGCGGTCGGTGTCGCTGCCGAGCGCGCTGAGCATGATCACGGCCGGCGGGTTGCGTTCGCTCAGCAGCTGGCGGATGGCGCTCAGGCCGTCCTCCCCGGGCATCATCACGTCCATGACCACCAGGTCGGGCGTGAAATCGGTCATGCATTCGCGCATGGCGGCCACGGTTTCGGCAGTGCGTACCTCGTAGCCATGCTGGGCCAGGAAGTCGCCGATCAGCCGGCGGAGGTCCGGATCGTCGTCGACGACGAGCAGGCGGGCGGATGTGTCGTTCATGCAATGCAGACCAGACGGAAAAACCCGGGAAGCATCTTAGCCGCAGTTATTGTCAAAGGATGGCGACGCGTGCTGCGGGCACGCCAAGGGACGCCAACGCGCCGGTAAGTCGGGGCGCCAAGCTAGCGCCCCTCTCCTCCGGCCAGTCCCCCATGTCCGCCTCTTCCCCCTGGATCCGTATCGTCAGCCGCGACAATGGCGTGGGCCTCAGCCGGGACATGGCGATCATGGCCGACGCACTGCACGCCTACGGCCACGTGGACAGCGTCGGCTTCGGCAGCGGCGGGGCCGGCAAGGCCCTGCTGCAGGCGCGGCTGGCCATGGAAGGCCGCTGGCGCGGGCCGGCGGACGTGCAGGTGTTCTCCGAGCGGGTCTACCCGCGCTGCCTGCCGCTGGCCCGCCACAACCTGCTGGTGCCCAACCCGGAATGGTTCCTGGACAAGTGGCGCCCGCTGCTGCCCGCGTTCGAGCGGGTGCTGTGCAAGACCCGGCATGCCGAGCGCCTGTTCGCCGGGCTGGGCTGCCGCACCGACTACATCGGGTTCACCAGCGAGGACCGGCTGCAGGCGCAGGTGCCGCGCCGGCCGGCCTTCTTCCACCTGGCCGGGCGCAGCCGGGCCAAGGGGACGCGGGTACTGCTGGATGCCTGGCTGGGCCACCCGGAATGGCCGATGCTCACCGTGGTGCAGCATCCGCGCATGGCCGAGGTGCCGGTGCGCGCCGCCAACATCGACCATCGCATCGCCTACCTGGACGATGCCGAGCTGCGCACGCTGCAGAACGCGCACCTGTTCCACATCTGCCCGTCCGAGGCGGAGGGCTACGGCCATTACCTGATGGAGGCCATGAGCGTGGGCGCGATCGTGCTGACCACGCGGGCCGAACCGATGACCGAGCTGGTGCCACCCGGGCTCGGGATCCACATCCCGGTGCAGCGGGTGCGCGAGGAGGGGATGGTGCCCCGTCACTACGTGGCGCCGGTGGGGATCGAACGCGCGGTGGAGGCGGCGCTGGGCATGGACGAGGCCCGGCGCGCGGATTGCTCGAACGGCGCCCGGCGCCACTTCCTGGAGGCGCGCGGCCAGTTCCTGGCCCGGTTCCAGGCGGTCGTCGACGAGGTCGTCCAGTCGGCGGTCGTCACTGGCAACCGCGCGGCCTGAATCCCTGTTCCGGCGGCGCTGGGGGCGCCGTCTTTCCACCCACGACAAACCTCAAGGGGTCCGACGAATGAAGAGAACCGCAGGAACGAGAACGGGGCGCACCCGCCCCCTGGCCATCGTGGCGGGCATGGCCGCGGCGCTGGTGCTGGGCGGGTGCGCCACCCCGCGTGCCCCGGGCGGCGGCTGGCCGATGCCACCGCCGGACAGGCCGATGCCGCCGCCGCACCCCCACCACGATCCGCAGTTCGAAGCGGCGCTGCACGAATGCGCCACCTCGCTCGGCATCGCGTTGCCGGTACCGCCGCGTGGCCCGGAGGAAGGGGCGAAGGGGATGCCGCCGCATGACCGGCAGGACGGCTCCGGCGAGCGCGATCCCGGTCCGCGGCTGTCGGAAGCGCAGCACCAGCAGCTGGACCAGTGCCTGGCGGGCAAGGGTTTTGCGCATCCCAAGGGCGCCCCGTCGCGGCACCACGACCCGAAGTTCGAAGCGGCGCTGCAGGAATGCGCCACCTCGCTCGGCGTCGCCCTGCCGCCGCCGCACGATCCGGAGGAGGGGGCGAAGGGACCGCCGCCGCATGACGGGCACGGCGGTCCCGGTGGGCGCGGTCCCGACGAGCAGGGACCTGGCGGGCACGATCCCGGCCCGCGGCTGTCGGACGAACAGCGCCAGCAGCTGGACCAGTGCCTGGCGGGCAAGGGTTTCGCGCATCCCGAGGGCGCCCCGCCGCGGCACCACGGCCCGAAGTTCGAAGCGGCGCTGCAGGAATGCGCCACCTCGCTCGGCGTCACCCTGCCGCCGCCGCACGATCCGGAGGAGGGGGCGAAGGGACCGCCGCCGCATGACGGGCACGGCGGTCCCGGTGGGCGCGGTGGACGCGGTCCCGACGAGCAGGGACCTGGCGGGCACGATCCCGGCCCGCGGCTGTCGGACGAGCAGCGCCAGCAGCTGGACCAGTGCCTGAGCGGCAAGGGCTTCGAGCCGCCGGCCGGACCGCCGCGGCACCACGACCCCAAGTTCGAGGCGGCGCTGCAGGCCTGTGCGGCTTCGCTCGGCCTGCCGACGCCGCCGGCCGGCGGCCACGATCCGAAGGACGGTGCCAAGGCCCCGCCGGACGGGGAGCAGGCCGGTCCTGGCGGACGCGGCGCCGGCGGGCGTGAGGTCGGCCCCCGGTTGTCCGACGCGCAGCGCCAGCAACTGGACCAGTGCCTGGCGTCCAAGGGATTCGAGCGTCCGGCCGGCACTCCGCCGCGCAAGCCCGGATCCGCCGACTGAGCCATCGTGTGTGCCCCGCAAGCCCGGTCTCGCAGGAGGCCGGGCTTTTTCGTCGCCGGCGCTTTATACTCCCCCTCAGTATCAGGAGGACGCAATGCCGCATTCGCCGCAGGAGAAGAAGCGGGTGCTGGCGCGGGTGCGGCGCATCCGCGGCCAGTGCGATGCGCTGGAGCGCGCGTTGCAGGCCGGTGCTGACTGCGCGCCGGTGCTGCAGCAGATCGCCGCCATCCGCGGCGCGGTCAACGGGCTGATGTCCGAGGTGTTGGAGGCCCATGTCCGCGAGACCTTCGGCCAGCCCGCCGCCGACGAGGCCGGCCGTGCCGAACGGGTGGCCGAGATGACCGCGCTGGTGCGCTCCTACCTGAAGTGATTCGACCCTCGACCGTTTCCGGCCCCGGCCGGACCCCATGACCCGGAGAAACGCCATGAAGTCCCGTGCCGCCGTCGCCTTCGCCGCAGGCGAACCGCTGAAGATCGTCGAGATCGACGTCGCCCCGCCCAGGGCCGGCGAGGTGCTGGTGAAGATCACCCATACCGGCGTGTGCCACACCGATGCCTTCACCCTGTCCGGCGACGACCCGGAAGGCCTGTTCCCGGCCGTGCTCGGCCACGAGGGCGCCGGCATCGTGGTCGAGGTCGGCGAGGGCGTGACCTCGGTCGCGCCGGGCGACCACGTGATCCCGCTGTACACCGCCGAGTGCGGGCAGTGCCTGTTCTGCAAGTCGGGCAAGACCAACCTGTGCGTGGCGGTGCGCGCCACCCAGGGCAAGGGCGTGATGCCCGACGGCACCAGCCGCTTCTCCTACAACGGCGAGCCGGTGTACCACTACATGGGCTGCTCGACCTTCAGCGAGTACACGGTGGTGGCCGAGGTGTCGCTGGCGAAGATCAACCCGCAGGCCAACCCCGAGCACGTGTGCCTGCTCGGCTGCGGCGTGACCACCGGGATCGGCGCGGTGCACAACACCGCGAAAGTGCAGGAAGGCGACTCGGTGGCGGTGTTCGGCCTGGGCGGCATTGGGCTTGCGGTGATCCAGGGCGCGCGCCAGGCGAAGGCCGGGCGCATCATCGCCATCGACACCAACCCGTCTAAGTTCGAGCTGGCGCGCCAGTTCGGCGCCACCGACTGCGTCAACCCGAAGGAGCACGACACGCCGATCCAGCAGGTGATCGTGGAGATGACCGGCTGGGGCGTGGACCACAGCTTCGAGTGCATCGGCAACGTCAACGTGATGCGCGCGGCGCTGGAATGCGCGCACCGCGGCTGGGGCCAGTCGGTAATCATCGGCGTGGCCGGCGCCGGCCACGAGATCAGCACGCGCCCGTTCCAGCTGGTCACCGGCCGCAGGTGGCTGGGCACCGCCTTCGGCGGGGTGAAGGGCCGCACGCAGCTGCCGGGCATGGTCGAGGACGCGATGAGGGGAGAGATCGAACTGGCGCCGTTCGTCACCCACACCATGCCGCTGGACGATATCAACACCGCCTTCGAGCTGATGCACGAAGGCAGGTCGATCCGTTCGGTGGTCCACTACTGAGGCATGGGCCGGCCCGAACGCGTCCGCCATGTCCGCGCTCTGCAGGCGCACGGATCCGGCGTTCGGAGCCGGCGCGATGCCGTTGCGACCGCGATCGCCCGAAGTGCCCTGGCCATGCCGGCACGGCGGTTGCCGGCGGCGGTCGGACGAAGCGGCGGCCGCCGCAACCGGGCCGCCAGCCGGATACCGGCCGCGACCGGATCGCGGCAACGGCGGGACGATGTCATCCACAACGGCGCGGTGATGCCGCGCACAGGAGAAGGCTCTCGAACATGAAGAACATCCAGGTCATCGACGGCGCACGCAACTCCCTCTACGACCTCTTCCAGATCGACGACGCGGACTTCGAGCTGATCTTCCCGGACGGGCGGGACACCGCCCATATCGACGAGATCCTCGCCCGCGGCCCGGCCGACGTGCTGGAGGCCGTGTTCAGCCGCCTCTGGGCGCGGCGCGTGCGCAAGACCGACGGCATGGACATCCACGGCACGCTGGTCTACCAGCTCGACTACGAGCCCGGTTCCGGGCAGGACGCTCCCCCGGTCCGGCCAGGCGGGGAAGCGCCGGGTGCCGGCGGCACCGCGGCGGCGAGCGCGGCCGAACCGCCGGCGAAGATCGAATCGCATGCCTGCTTCGGCGGCCGCCAGGAGGTGTGGTCGCATCGCTCCACCGCGCTGGGCTGCCAGATGCGTTTCGCCATCTACCTGCCGCCGCAGGCGGAAGGCAGTACCCGGCTGCCGGTGCTGTACTGGCTCTCGGGCCTGACCTGCAACGAGCAGAACTTCATCACCAAGGCCGGCGCGCAGCGCTACGCCGCCGAGCACGGCATCATCCTGGTGGCGCCGGACACCAGCCCGCGCGGCGAAGGCGTGGCCGATGCGGAAGGCTACGACCTGGGCCAGGGTGCCGGCTTCTACGTCGATGCCGACGCCCTGCCGTGGGCGCGGCACTACCGCATGCACGACTACGTGGCCCACGAGCTGCCGGCGCTGGTGGAGGCCCAGTTCCCGGCCAGTCAGGCGCGCGCGATCAGCGGCCATTCGATGGGCGGGCACGGCGCGCTGGTGGCCGCGCTGCGCAATCCCGGGCGCTACCGCAGCGTGTCGGCGTTCGCACCGATCGCGGCGCCCTCGCAGGTGCCGTGGGGGGAAAAGGCGTTCACCGCCTATCTCGGCCCCGACCGCCAGGCATGGAAGGCGTGGGATGCCACCGAGCTGATCGCTACCGCGGCGGAAAAGTTGCCGATCCTGATCGACCAGGGCCAGGACGACGAGTTCCTCGACGGCCAGCTCCGGCCGTGGCTGCTGCAGGCCGCCGCCGAGGCCGCCGGCCATCCGCTGCTGCTGCGGATGCAGCCCGGCTACGACCACAGCTACTACTTCATCGCCAGCTTCATCGGCGAGCACATCGCCCACCACGCGGCGGCGCTGAAGGCCTGAGCGGGCATCCGGACCGGCGCGGTGGCGTGGAACGCAGCGTTCACGCCACCGCCGCGGCCGCCGGCGCTAACGTGTGCGCCTTCGCTTCCCGCAAACGCAGGCATGGCCATGGCCCGCCACACTCCGATCGAACGCTACCGCAACATCGGCATCTCCGCGCACATCGACGCCGGCAAGACCACCACGACCGAGCGCATCCTGTTCTACACCGGGGTGAGCCACAAGATCGGCGAGGTGCACGACGGCGCGGCGGTGATGGACTGGATGGCGCAGGAGCAGGAGCGCGGCATCACCATCACCTCGGCGGCCACCACCTGCTTCTGGCGCGGGATGGACCAGTCCCTGCCCGAGCACCGGATCAACATCATCGACACGCCGGGGCACGTGGACTTCACCATCGAGGTGGAGCGCTCCATGCGCGTGCTCGACGGTGCGGTGATGGTCTACGACGCGGTCGGCGGGGTGCAGCCGCAGTCCGAGACGGTGTGGCGCCAGGCCAACAAGTACAAGGTGCCGCGCATCGCCTTCGTCAACAAGATGGACCGCGTCGGTTCGGATTTCTTCCGCGTGCGCCAGATGATGGTCGACCGGCTCGGCGCCAACCCGGTGCCGGTGGTGATCCCGATCGGCGCGGAGGAAGGTTTCGCCGGCGTGGTCGACCTGCGCCGGATGAAGGCCATCGTCTGGGACGAGGCCACCCAGGGCATGCGCTTCGGCTACCAGGACATCCCCGCCGAGCTGGTGGACAGCGCGCGCGAATGGCGCAGCCACATGGTCGAGGCCGCGGCCGAGGCCAACGAGGTGCTGATGGACAAGTACCTCGAACAGGGCGACCTGGACGAGGACGACATCACCGCCGGCCTGCGCGCGCGCACCATCGCCGGCGAGATCCAGCCGATGCTGTGCGGCAGCGCGTTCAAGAACAAGGGCGTGCAGCGCATGCTCGACGCGGTGGTCGAGCTGCTGCCCTCGCCGGTGGACGTGCCGCCGGTGGAGGGCCTGGACGAGGACGGCCGCCCGGCGGTGCGCCATTCCGACGACAACGAGAAGTTCTCGGCGCTGGCGTTCAAGCTGATGACCGATCCCTACGTCGGCCAGCTCACCTTCGTGCGCGTGTACTCGGGCGTGCTGCGCAAGGGCGACAGCGTCTACAACCCGGTCAAGGGCAAGCGCGAGCGCATCGGCCGCATCGTGCAGATGCACGCCAACGAGCGCCAGGAGATCGACGAGATCTGCGCCGGCGACATCGCCGCCTGCGTCGGCCTGAAGGACGTCACCACCGGCGACACCCTGTGCGATCCGGCCGCGGTGATCACCCTGGAACGCATGGAGTTCCCCGAGCCGGTGATCGCCCAGGCGATCGAGCCCAGGACCAAGACCGACCAGGAGAAGATGGGCCTGGCGCTGGCGCGGCTGGCCGCGGAGGATCCGTCCTTCCGGGTGCGCAGCGACGAGGAGTCCGGGCAGACCATCATCGGCGGCATGGGCGAGCTGCACCTGGAGATCATCGTCGACCGGCTGCGCCGCGAGTTCGGCGTGGAGGCCAACGTCGGCCGGCCGCAGGTGGCCTACCGCGAGACCATCCGCGGCACCGCCAAGGACGTGGAAGGCAAGTTCGTGCGCCAGTCCGGCGGCAAGGGCCAGTACGGCCACGTGGTGCTCACCGTGGAGCCGAACGAGGCCGGCAAGGGCTTCGAGTTCCTCGACGAGATCAAGGGCGGCGTGATCCCGCGCGAGTTCATCCCGGCGGTGGAAAAGGGCGTGACCGAGGCGCTGGGCGAGGGCGTGGTGGCCGGCTACCCGGTGGTGGACGTCAAGGCGCACCTGGTGTTCGGCTCCTACCACGACGTGGACTCCTCCGAACTGGCCTTCAAGATGGCGGCGATCTTCGCCTTCCGCGAGGCCTGCAAGCGCGCCGGCCCGGTGCTGCTGGAGCCGATGATGGCGGTCGAGGTGGAGACGCCGGAGGAATACGCCGGCACGGTGATGGGGGACCTGTCCTCGCGGCGCGGGCTGGTGCAGGGCATGGACGAGATCGCCGGCGGCGGCGGCAAGGCCATCCGCGCCGAGGTGCCGCTGGCGGAGATGTTCGGCTATTCCACCACGCTGCGCTCGATGACCCAGGGGCGCGCCTCGTACTCGATGGAGTTCAAGCGCTACGCCGAGGCGCCGCGCAACGTGGTCGAGGCGGTGGTGGCCGCGCGTCCGCAGGGCGGGCGCCGCGGCTGAGGCCGGTGCGGCCGGCGCCGGCGCGGAAGAGACGAAGGACGCGGCCGTCGGGTCGCGCCCTTTCTTGCCCCGGGAGCCGGGACTGCCCGGTACGGGCTCAGCGCACGTTGCGCAGTTCCCAGCCCTTGCCGGCGAGCAGGTCCATGCGGTGGCGCACGATCTCGCCCGGCAAGGTGGTGGTGGCCAGCAGGTTGATGCGCAGGTCGGCCTGGCTGCCGCTGACCTTGGCATCGGCATCGGTGGCGCCCAGCGCGGGGTCGACCTCGTCCGGCTCGGCCTGGGCGTTGCGCCAGCGCTCGAACCAGGCCGGGTCGCTCAGCGCCCGCTGCAACTGCTCGGCGAACGCCTCGGCGCCGTTGGCGGTGAAGCTGAAGGCGGCGTCGGCGCCGCGTGCCTGTTGCGGGTTGGGAAGGCTGATGGAATAGGTGACGGCCATGGCGATGCTCGGATTGAACTGGCTAAAGCCTAGCAGCTGGCGCCATCGCCGGCACCGCCGGCTCAGTCGATCGCGTGCGGCACATCGGCGTAGCCCACCGCCACCGCGCCCTTGCCGACGTTGATCATGCCGGTCAGGCTCATCACGCTCTCGTGCAGTTCGACGTCGTGCTCGGCGCAGGTCAGGCGCAGTTCGCGGTAGCCGGGCAGCGCCTGCAGCTCGGACAGCTCGCCGCCGTAGGACACGCACAGCACCGGCGTCACCAGGCCGTGGCGCACGCGCTTGGCGACCGCGCCGAAGAGATGCTCGCTGGCCTGCTCGAAGCCCTTGACCTTGGCCACGGGCGCGGTCTGGCCGCGGTGGCAGTGCAGGATCGGCTTGATGTCCAGTGCCGAGCCGAGCGCGGCGCTGAGCAGGCCCACGCTGCGCTCGCCCTTGGCGCGCCCGCGCGCGCGGATGTAGTACAGGTCGCGGGGCACCAGGTAGCCGTGCAGGTGGTCGGCCACGTGCTCCATCCGTTCGCGGATGGCCTGCACGCTGGCGCCGGCCTCGCGCAGGCGCACGGCCTCCACCGCCGGCACCGCCTGGGCGGCGAACAGGTTGCGGCTGTCCACCACGCGCAGCGCGAACGGCGTGGTGTAGCCGGCGGCCTGGCGCACCGGCTTGTAGTCGTTGAGGATGGCGAAGCTGGCCTGGGTGGCGTTGTCGAAGATCGGGCTGCGCGTGCTGCTGATGGTGGTGCAGAACACGTGGTCGAAGTCGATCACCAGCCGTTGCAGGAACAGGTCGCGGATCTGCTGGGCGGTATAGGGGATGGTCTCGGCCTCGGCCGCGCGCTTGGCCACGTCCGAGTGCAGGAAGCTCAGCGTGGCCTGCTCGTCGCGATGGTCGGCCAGCACGGTCTCGCCGATGCGCACGCTGATCGGCAGCATGACGATGCCGTGGCGTTCGATGTAGTCCGGCGGCAGGTCGCAGGCCGAGTCGACGACGATTCCGATGCGCATGGATGCTCTCCCCTGGGAAAAACGGTGTGGTCCTCGTGCGGTGCCGGGTCGCCGGCGCCGCGGTTCACGTGGTGCGTGGCAGTCCCTCGGGCAGGCCGGCCAGGCGTGCCCACTGGCCCCGCTGCAGCAGGGCCGGATCGTCCAGCACCGCCTGCATCAGCGCGTGGCTGTCGTTGCCCCAGAACAGCTCGCCGTCGATCTCCAGCGTCGGCACCCCGAACACCCCGGCGGCCAGCGCCTGGGCGGTGTTCGCGCGCAGCGCGGCCTTCACCCCGGGCGCGGCCAGGGCGGCCTCGACGTCCTCGATGCCCAGCGCCCGCGCCAGCGGCGCCAGCGCCTGCGCGCTGTCGGCGGCCAGGCCGTGGCGCCAGATGTGCTCGAAGATGCGGTCGATGGCCTGGTCGCTGGCCCCGGCCGCCAGGCACAGGCGCAGGGCCGGCAGGGGATTGAACGGGTGTGCCGGCGGGAAGTGCAGGGCGATGCCGTCGCGCTCGGCCTGCCACTGCGCCTGGCGGTAGATGAACAGCCGTTTGCCCGGAAGGCTGGCCGGCGCGCGGATGCCGCGTTCGTCCATCAGCGCGCCGAACAGGATCGGCACCGCCTCGATCCGCCCGAACTGCGGCAGCGTCCGCAGGCGCTGGCGATGCAGGTAGGAGAACGGCGAGACGAAGTCGAAGTACCAGCGCAGGGCCATGCGGGCGGCAGCGTAGGAGGGGGTATCGGCCAGCTTAGAGGGGAGTCGCCGGCGTGGCATGCTGCAATGCAGCGCGCATGGCGTGCGTCCTTGCTGGCATCCTCCACGATCCCCGCCGCCCAGGAGATGCCGAATGGACACACTGGCCCGAGAGCTCCTGGCGTTCTGGCGCCACGCCGGCCCGGCGCGCTGGTTCGTGCGCGACGACGGCTTCGATGCGCAACTGCGCGAGCGTTTCCTGGCGGCCCACCACGCCGCCGCCCGGCGCGAGTACGAGGCCTGGATGGACACGCCGGAAGGGGCGCTGGCGTTGCTGGTGCTGCTCGACCAGGTCCCGCGCAACTGCTATCGCGACAGCGCCCACGCCTGGGCCGCCGACGGCCTGGCTCGCCACTACGCGCGTCAGGCGCTGGCGGCCGGCCACGACCGCGCCATGGAGACATCGTTGCGGATGTTCTTCTACCTGCCCTTCGAGCATTCCGAGGACCCGGCCGACCAGGCCCTGTCGGTGGAACTGCACCGCACCCTGCCCGGGGACAGCGCCGACGAATGGGCGTTGCTGCACCGCGACATCATCATGCGTTTCGGCCGCTTTCCCCACCGCAACGCGGCGCTGGGGCGCCAGACCACGCCGGAGGAGCAGCGCTTCCTCGACGAGGGCGGCTTCACCGGCTGAGTCGGGCGGTAGGCCCTGGCCCTCCCGAGGCTAGGACGAGGACGGCTTCACCGGTTGAATCGGGCGGTGGGCCCTGGCCCCCCCGAGGCTAGGGCCCGACGCAGCACTGCCCTGGGGCATTGCGAAGGGGCCTGTCGTGGCGTGGTCGCAGGGGGCGTGTCGCGTGCCGGCCGGTGCGGCTCCGAGGGGATTGGCAGCGGCGGCGGATGCTGCGGGGGCCTTCACATGGCCCGGTGGGTGCCGACAGTCCGGTGCGGGTTCCAAGGCCAGGCCCCGGGGCCGACCGGTCCCGGCGAACCTGCCGTCGGGATCGATCCGGGGTCGCAGGTCGGGCGGTGCCGCGGCGTCCATGGCCGGCTCGAATGGCGCCGGTGCCGTCGTCTCCCATCGAGTGGGCATGCGCGATGCCTGGGCCGGGCCGGCTACGGCGGGCCCGCATGCGGCGCGCCCGGAAGGACGGGCCGGCATGCCTTCGTCCGGCATGCCCTCATGGAAAGGGCTTCCATGACGATGGCTTAGAACCCCGGCACACCGGCCGATGCCAGGGATCCGTGGGCCCCGAGCACCGCATTCGCGGTGCCCCCGGGCCCGGGCGCACCGCCGCGGCTCAGTACTTCGGCACGCTGCTGTCCACCTGGTCCGACCAGGCATCGATGCCGCCGGCGACGTTGCGCACGTCGGTGAAGCCCAGCCCGCGGAAGTGCTCGGCGGCCTGCAGGCTGCGCCCGCCGCGATGGCACAGGAACGCCAGCGGCGTGTCCTTGGGCAGCGCTTCCAGTTCGGCGCGGCCCTCGCCGTCGAACGTGCGGAACGGCACGCCCACCGCGGCGATGGCGCGCTCGTCGGCCGGGCGCACGTCCACCAGCGTCAGCGTGCCGGCCTTGACCGCATCGTCGGCCTCGCGCGGGGCGATGTCCGGGACCGCCTTGGGGGCGTTGGGATTGTCGACGGCCAGGCCGCGGCCGCGGATGTCGTCCACCCAGTCGATGGTGATGCCGTCGGCGCGGCGCGCGCTGGCCAGGTCGAACTGCACGCGCACGCCGTTGGATTCGGTGGCGATGGCGGCGGCATCGGCCGGCACCAGCTGGAAGTTGGGCTGGAAGCGCGCGTCGATGGACAGCGCCAGGGCGCTGCCGGGCGCCTCGGCCAGCGCGCCCTTGAGCATTTCCGCGGCGGCGGGGGTGATGGTGATCGCCGGCGGGGTCCGGTCCGGCGCGGGCAGGCCGAGCAGCTGGCTCAGCTCGCCGCTGGCGGCCATCTGCAGGACGATGTCGCTGCCGCCGACCAGCTCGCCGTCCACGTACAGCTGCGGGATCGTCGGCCAGTCGCCGTAGGCCTTGATGCCTTCGCGGATCTCCGGGTCGGCCAGCACGTTGACCGAGGCGTAGTCCACGCCGAGGCCGTCCAGGGCGGACACCGCCTTGGCCGAGAAACCGCACTGCGGCATCGACGGCTGTCCCTTCATGAACAGCACCACGCGGTTGGACTGCAGCAGGGATTCGATGCGCGAACGCAGGGCGGGATCGAGGCTCATGGTGGGTGGCGATGGGAGTGGGTCGTCCATTCTACGCAGCGTGCGATCATGGGGCATGACCCGCCCGGAAACGCTGCATCGCATTCCCGCCCGGCCCTGGCGCTGGGTCGGCTGGCTGGCCGCCTCGCAGGCGGCGGTGGCCGCGGTCTGGCTGTGGGCGGGCTGGCTGCCGGGGCTGGTGGCGATGTTCGCCTCGCATGCCTGCTTCGTGGTGCCGGTGTTCCTGCCGCGCTCGCGCTTCTACGCGCCGGTGCTGGCGCGGCTGGACCCGGCCCGGCCCGAGGTCTGGCTCACCATCGACGACGGCCCTTCCGACGACACGCCGCTGCTGCTGGACCTGCTCGATGCGCACGGCGCCCGCGCGACCTTCTTCCTGGTCGGCGAACGCGCCGCGGCACGGCCGGCACTGGTGCGCGAGATCGTGCGTCGCGGCCACGGCATCGGCAACCACAGCCAGCACCATCCGCAGGCCTGGTTCTGGCTGCTGGGCCCGCGGCGCATGGCCGCCGAGGTGGGGCAGGCCCAGGCCGTGCTCGCGGCGCTGGCCGGGCGGCCGCCGCGCTGGTTCCGCTCGGTGGTGGGCATGACCAACCCGTTCGTGGCCCCGGCGCTGCGCCGCCATGGGCTGCAGCGGGTCGCCTGGAGCGCGCGCGGCTACGACGGTGTCGACTGCGTGCCGGAACAGGTGGTGGCACGCATCGCGCGCGACCTGCGCCCGGGCGCCATCGTGCTGCTGCACGAGGGCGCCGCCCATGGCCACAATCCGCAGATCCTGCGCGCGGTGCTGGGCATCCTGCGCAAGCGCGGGCTGGAGACGGTCGTCCCGGAGCAATGACGTCGGCGTCGCCCGGCCGGCCCCGTTCCTGCCGGGCCGGGCCTGCTGTGCCGGGGGGAGTGGCGGCCGGCATCCGCCAGGTACGGGAGGTCCCGATCCACATCCGATCCCGGCATCCCCGTGCGCTTGGAGGGCGTTGGAGTGGGGCGAACTCGGCCGCCGGGACCGGGCAACGCCGTGGCCCGCGTGGCGCGCCGGGTTGCCGGCGGCGGCGCCGGGCGGACCGCGCCCGCCCCCTTGGCGGTGTCGGCCATCCTGGATCCGATCGCGGAGTCCACCAGGGGGGCGAGGGGCGGCAGGCAATGGCGGAGGGAAGGCCCGGCCGATGATCGGCGGGGGCCGTCCGCAGGCCGGGTGGCAGCAAGAGACGGCCGTGCAGCAGGAGGGAGCGCGTATGCGGCGCGTGGTCCGGTCCGGCAGGCGGTACGCACCGCGTGCATGTCCCGAGTCAGCGTTCGCCGTGGGCCTCGGCCACGACCAGCCAGTTGTTGAACGGGGTGCGGCCGCGCAACGGGGCGAAGCGGGCCCGCAGCCCGGCGTCGGCCAGGGCGCCTGCCAGTTCCTGCCGGTCCGGGAAGTGGCGCGGGCGTACCTGCATCCAGCCCACGCCATGGGCCAGGCGGTCGGCCAGGCGGGTGAAGCCGCTGCGCGCGCTGGTCTCGCGCAGGCCGGTGCGGATCACCAGGCGCGCACCGGGCGTCAGCATCGCCGCCAGCGCCGCGACCAGTGCGTGCTGGCGCTCCGCCGACAGGTACTGCAGTACGTCCAGCACGGCCACGCTGCCGCGGTGGGCGGGCAGCGTCGTGGCCAGGTCCATCCGCGCGAAGGCGACCTGTGCCAGCCGCGCCCGTTCGGCGGCCCGGGCGGCGCGGCGGATCTTGGCCGCATCCAGGTCCACGCCGCGATAGGCCAGGGCCTGGCCGTCGTCGCGCAGGGCGTGGGCGAGCAGGCCCAGGCCGCAGCCCAGGTCCAGCAACGGGGCGCTGCTGCCGCGCAGCGCCGCCAGCACGCCCGGATACAGCGGATCGGTACCCAGCTTGAGGCGGGCGTAGCACTGGTCGTAGCGGTTGCCGAACGGCCACGCCGGGGCGAAGGCGGCAGCGATGCGGGCGGCGCGCTTGGCCGGCAGTGCGTGGGCGGGAATGTCGCCGCGGCCGGCCTGGGTCGGGTTCATCCCAGCGCCGCGCGGGCGTGGGGCAGGGCCAGCGCCGCCCACAGCGCATGCATGGCGCCGGACGGATGCAGGCCGTCGCCGGCCAGCATGGCCCCTTCCGCGCCCCGCTGCCGCGCCACCGGCGCGATATCCACCAGGCGCGTTCCGGCCTGCGCGGCCTGCGCGGCGGCGAGGGCGTTGTAGGCGTCCAGCTCGGCGGCGATGGTGGCCGGGGCGCGGCCCTGGGCGGCGGCGAAGGGCGTCACGCCCCAGTCGGGGATGGTCAGCACCAGCACCCGCGCGGGACGGCCGCCGGCGAAGGCGACGGCGCGTTCGACCAGCGCGGTGAAGTCGGCGGCATAGGCCGCCGCCGGACGGCCGCGGTACTGGTCGTTGACGCCGGCCAGCACGCTCACCAGGTCGAACGGCCCCCGCAGGGCGTCCGCGTCGATGCCGGCCTGCAGCTCGGCGACGGTCCAGCCGGTGGTGGCGACGATGTGCGGCGGGTCCAGGGCCAGGCCGTGGCCGCGCAGCAGGCCGGCCAGCTGGTCCGGCCAGCGCTCGGCCGGCGCCACGCCCTCGCCGATGGTGTAGGAATCGCCCAGGGCGAGGTAGCGCAGGCCCATGCGCCCGGGTCAGGCCACCGCGGCGCGCGGCTTGAGCGGGACCACCTTGGTGTTGGCCTCGGCGCGGCGCGACAGCGCGCGGTCGATGCGCGCGAACACCTCGCGCATGACCGTGGCCTCCGGCAGCAGGGTCACGCGGAAGTGGTTGCGGTAGGGCACGTTGAAGCTGGAGCCCGGCACGATCAGCACGCCTTCCTCCTCCATCAGCTCCAGCGCGAAGTCGTGGTCGTCGAAGCCGCGCGCGGCCGGGCCGACCACGCCCGGGAAGGCGTACAGCGCGCCGGACGGGGCCACCACCTCCAGGTGCTCGCTGGCGGCGCAGGCCTCGATCACCGCGCGGCGGGTCTCATACAGCCGCCCGCCCGGCGCGCACAGCGCGGAGATGGTGTCCGGGCCGTTCACCGCCGCCTCGATGGCGTACTGGCCGGGCACGTTGGCGCACAGGCGCAGGGCGCCGAGCAGGTCCATGGCGTTGCGGAAGTCACCGACCAGGTCCTGGCGCCCGGACAGCACCGCCCAGCCCACGCGCCAGCCGCAGGCGCGGTGCACCTTGCTCAGGCCGCTGAAGGTCAGGCACGGATGGTCGCCGGCGATCGGCGCCACCGGCACGAACTGGGCGCCGTCGTAGAGGATCTGGTCGTAGATCTCGTCCACCATCAGCAGCAGGTCGTGCTTGCGGGCGATCGCGACGATGCGCTCGAGCAGCTCGCGCGGGTAGCTGGCGCCGCTGGGGTTGTTGGGGTTGATCAGCACGATCGCGCGGGTGCGCGGCGACACCAGCGCCTCGATCTTGGCCGGGTCGGGCAGGAAGCCGTTGGCCGGGTCGCAGGTGTAGTACACCGGGCGGCCGTCGTTGAGGATGGTCGCCGCCGACCACAGCGGGTAGTCCGGCGAGGGCACCAGCACCTCGTCGCCCGGGTTGAGCAGGGCGCGCAGCGCCAGGTCGATCAGTTCGGACACGCCGTTGCCGACGAAGATGCGCTCGGGCGTGGCGTCGGGCGTGCCGCGCCGGGCGTAGTGGGCGGCCAGCGCCTCGCGCGCCACCGGCAGGCCCTGCTGGTGGGTGTACGGGTCGGTGCGGTTCATGTCGTCGGCGATCGCGTGCTGCAGGTGCGCCGGCGCGCGGAAGCCGAAGTTGCCCGGGTTGCCGATGTTGAGCTTGATCAGCTTGCGGCCCTGGGCCTCCAGCTCGCGGGCTCGTCGTGCCAGTTCGCCGCGGATCTCGTAACGCACTTCCGACAGGCGCTCGCGGGTGGCGAGCGGTTTGGACGACGACGACGGGCTTGACATTTTCGGTGGTGCCATTCAGGGGCGTGAATTGGCGCATGGTAGCTCAAATGCGGCGGACCGGCAGGCCCCGGCGGGCACCCGGATAGAATGGCGCCATGGACCCGGACGACATCGACTTCACCGCCCTGCAGGCGCTTGGCTGGCCGTGGCCCGGCGCGCCCGCCGATCCGGCCTGGGCGCGGGCGCTGGCCGGCCATCCCGGTGCGGTGCCGGCGCGGGTGGTCGAGCAGCACCGGACCGGCTACGCCGTGGCCGGCGGCGCCGACCAGGCGCTGCGGGTGGAATCGCCGGCGGCCTGGCAGCGCCCGCGCTTCCCGGCGCACGAGCGCGCCGCGGTCGGCGACTGGGTGCTGGTCGCCGGCGGCAGCATCGTCGCGCTGTTGCCGCGGCGCAGTGCGATCAAGCGCGGCGCGGCCGGCGAGCACTACCACCAGCAGGTGATCGCGGCCAACGTCGACACCGTGTTCGTGGTCACCGGCCTGGACGACGATTTCAACCCGCGCCGGCTCGAGCGCTACCTGCTGCTGGTCGGCAGCGGCGGGGCCGAGCCGGTGATCGTGCTGACCAAGGCCGACCTCGGCGCCGACGCCGCGGCCGCGCTCGCGCAGGTGGCCGGGCTCGGCGTGGCCGCGCGCGCGCTGGACGCGCGCGACCCGGCGGCGGTGCAGGCCGCGCTGGCGCCGTGGCTCGGTCCCGGGCGCACCATCGCGCTGGTCGGGTCCTCGGGCGTGGGCAAGTCCACCCTGACCAACACCCTGCTCGGCGAGCAGCGCATGCGCACCGCGGCGGTGCGCCGCGGCGATTCGCGCGGCCGCCACACCACCACCCACCGCGCGCTGCTCGCGCTGGCCGACGGCAGCTGCCTGATCGACACGCCCGGCATGCGCGAACTCAAGCCGACCGGCGAGGAGACGCTGGCCGACGGCGGCTTCGAGGACATCGAGGCGCTGGCCGCGCAGTGCCGCTTCCGCGACTGCGCGCACCAGGGCGAGCCGGGCTGCGCGGTGCAGGCGGCGATCGCGGCCGGCTCGCTGGCACCGGCGCGGCTGGCCAGCTACCGCAAGCTGCGCGCCGAGCTGGACGCGGCCGCGCGCAAGCTGGCCCAGCGCCAGGAAGAGGCGGCCGCCGCCCCCCGGGGGCGTGGCCGCCGGCGTTGAGCCGGGGCCGCGTGACACACTGCGCGCATGACGCCGTTGCTTGTCATCGCCGACGACCACCCGCTGTTCCGGGCGGCGCTGCTGCACGCGCTGCGCGAGCGCATCCCCGGCGCGGAGGTGGTCGAGGCCGCTTCCGCCGCGGCGCTCAACGACGCCCTGGCGGCGCGCCCGGAGGCGGACCTGGTGCTGCTGGACCTGGCCATGCCCGGTGCGCACGGTTTCTCCGAGCTGCTCAACGTGCGCGGCGAGCACCCGGACGTGCCGGTGCTGATGATCTCCTCCAACGACCACCCGCGGGTGGTGCGCCGCGCCCAGCAGTTCGGCGCGGCCGGCTTCGTCCCCAAGTCCGCGCCGGCGGCGCAGATCGGGGACGCGGTGCTGCAGGTGCTGGACGGCGGGCGCTGGTTCCCGGCGCTGACCGCCGAGCGTTCGGAGCTCGACGCCGAGCTGGCGGCGCGCTTCGCCCAGCTCACCCCGCAGCAGTTCCGGGTGCTGCTGAGCCTGGCCGACGGCCTGCTCAACAAGCAGATCGCCCACCAGCTGGGCCTGGCCGAGAACACGGTGAAGGTGCACGTCACCGCGATCCTGAGGAAGCTGGGCTGCCACAGCCGCACCCAGGCGGCGGTGCTGGTGAAGGCGCTGGAGCCGGAGGGCGGGCTGGACGCGCCGTTGCCGTAGGCGCGCTCAGCCGCCGCGGTGGCGCAGCAGCAACTGGCTGACCAGCGCCCGCAAGGCCGACGGCTTGACCGGCTTGGCCAGGAACCCCCAGCCCTGGGCGCGCGCGCGTTCGCGCAGGGCGGCGTCGCGCTCGGCGGTGACCAGCACGACCGGGGGCTCGGCCTGCCACAGCGCGCACAGCTGCCGGTACAGCTCCGGCCCGTGCACCGCGCCCATGCGCACGTCCAGCAGCACCAGGTCGGGGGCCTGGCCGGCGCGGGCGGCGGCGCGGGCGGCGGCGGGGCCGTCGGCCAGGCCGACCGTGCAGCCCCAGCGCTGCAACAGGGCGCGCGTGGCCTGGCACACCCGCGGGTCGTCGTCGATGCACCACAGGCGGCGGCCGCGCAGCAGCGGATCGTCGTCGCCATCGGCGGCGGCCTCGGCCGCGGGCACGGCCGGCGCCACGGCGGCGGCATCGCCCAGCGGCACGGTCACCGAGAACGTGCTGCCGCGGCCCAGGCGCGAGGCCAGGCCGATGCGGTGGCCGAGCAGGCGCGCGATGCGCTCGACGATGGCCAGGCCCAGGCCGGCGCCGCGGTCGGCGGCGACGCCGTCGTCGAGGCGGCGGAACTCCTCGAAGATCTCCTGCTGCAGGCCTTCGGGAATGCCCGGGCCCTGGTCGTGCACCTCGATGCGCAGCGCCCCGTCGAGGCGGCGGCAGCCAAGCAGCAGGCGGCCGCGGCGGGTGTAGCGGATCGCGTTGGACAGGAAGTTCTGCAGGATGCGCCGCAGCAGAGTGGGATCGCTGCGCACCACCGCGGCGGTGGCCACGTGCTCCAGGCGCAGGCCGCGCGACGCGGCGACGATGCCGAACTCCTGGGCCAGCGCCTCCAGCAGCGGTTCCAGCGGGAAGTCGTGCACGTGGGTGGCCAGCGCGCCGGACTCGATGCGGGCGATGTCCAGCAGGCTGTTGAGGATGGCGTCCTGGGCGTGCAGGGCGTTGTCCACGTGCTCGGCGAGCTGGCGCGATTCGCCGTCCTGCAGACGCCCGCGCAGCGCCGAGACGAACATGCGCGCGGCGTTGAGCGGCTGCAGCAGGTCGTGCACGGCCGAGGCGACGAAGCGGGTCTTGTAGCGGTTGGCGGCCTCGGCCTCGCGCTTGGCGGCCTCCAGGTCACGGGTGCGCTGCTCGACGCGGTGCTCGAGCGCGTCGGCCAGCGAGCGCAGTTCGCGCGCGGCGTTCTTGTAGCTGGTGATGTCGGCGTAGCTGGTGACGAAGCCGCCGTCGGGCAGCGGGTTGCCGCGGATCTCCAGCACCGTGCCGTCCTCCTTCTCGCTCTCGCGCAGGTGCGGGTTGCCGCTGCGCAGGTGGTTGAGGCGGCGGGCGATGGCGTCCTCGATCGGCCCGGGGCCGAGCAGGCCGCGACGCGCGTTGTAGCGGAACAGGTCCTCGATCGGGCGGCCCACCTGCACCAGTTCGGGCGGGAAGCGGAACAGCTCCACGTAGCGCGAGTTCCACGCCACCAGGTTCAGTTCGGCATCGATGATGACCACGCCCTGCGGCAGGTGTTCCAGGCTGCGGCTGAGGCCGGTGTCGGCGTGCTGGGCGGCCTGGACCAGGCCGTCCTGGGCGGTGCGCAGCTCCTGGGCATGCTGCTTGAGCAGGCCTTCCAGTTCCTCGCGGCTGCGCCGGCGCAGCGCCGCCAGGTGGCGGCGCTGCTGCACGAACAGGGCCAGGAAGGCCAGCGCCAGCCAGCCGCCGCCGGCGGCCAGGGCGGCGCTGCGGGTGGCACTGGTGATCGCGCCGGCGTCGTGCAGCAGGTGCAGGTGCCAGCCGGGCTCGGGCAGGGCCAGGCTCAGCCACAGCAGGGTGCCGGGCATCGCCGGCTGGCGCACGCGCACCAGCTCGCCGTCTTCCACGTGCCGCAGGGCCTGGCGGTCCACCGGCCGCAGCGACTGGTGCAGGTACTGGCGGGTGGCGGCCATGTCGCGGCGGTCGGCGGCATCGAGCGGGCGCAGCAGGCGGTAGCGCCATGCCGGGGCGCTGGACAGGAACACCACGCCGTGGCCGTCGCTGACCAGCACCGTGTCGGTGGTGTCCAGCCATTCGCGCTCCAGCGCCGCCAGCTCGATCTTGATGACCACCACGCCGATGCGCCGGCCGTGGGCATCGACGATGGCCTGCGACAGGAAATAGCCGGCCACCCCGGTGGTCATGCCGATGCCGTAGAAACGGCCGCTGCCGGACGCCAGCGCCTCGGTGACGTAGGGGCGGAAGCTGTAGTCCTCGCCGACGTTGCTGTGCGGGCTGGCCCAGTTGCTGGCGGCGATGGCGATGCCGCGGCGGTCGATCAGGGTGAGGGTGGAGGAGCGGGTCACCGCGTTGGCGCGTTCCAGCCGCAGGTCGACCGCATGGCGCGCGGCCTCGTCCAGCGGCCCGGCCAGGGCGTGCTGCAGCTGCGGATCCAGCGCCAGCAGTTGCGGCAGGGTGCGGTAGCGGTCCACGCGCTGTTCCAGCGCCTGCGAGTACAGCGCCAGCTGCTGGCGGACCTGGGCGCTCTCGCCGGCCAGGGCGTGGTGCTGGCCCAGGCGCCCGCCGAGCCACATGCACGCGAGCATGCCGCCGACCACCAGCAGCACGGTCGGGACGGGTTGGCGGAGGAGGCGGTAGCGGAGCATCGCCAACAGTCTAGGGCCTGGCCGCGGAACGGCCGAAGGCGGGCGCGGCGATGCGGGACCGCCGGTCCGCGCAGGCGGCGCGGTGGCCGCGGTCTGGCGCCCCGGCGCGCGAGGACGCCGGTCGGGCAATGCGGTGGGCGCCGGCCGCGCGTGCCGACGGCCCGGCGAGACGTTGCCCATGACGCGAACGGGCTCCCGGTCGCCCGGGAGCCCGCCGCAGGGTCACGCCGATGCGCAGGTCAGAACTGGACCTGGGCGCGCAGCTCGACGATGTCCGGGGTGGTGTGCACGCCGGCGCGGGTGGCGTTGGCGCGCACGTAGTTGGCCTGGAACTTGAAGTGCGTGGTCAGGTACCAGTTCGCGCCGAAGGTCCAGTCGTGCTGGCGCCCGCCCTCCACGCTGCCGTCGTCCAGGTCCAGGCGGCTGTAGCGGGCCAGCAGCTCGACCGCGCCGTAGCCGTGGGTCGGCTTGATGTTGGAGAACACGCCGCCGGCGTAGGGATGGCTCTCGCCGGTCAGCGCCCAGGCGAGCTGCGCGTACTGGCCGTTGCCCTGGTAGTCCGGCTGGCCGTTGCTGCGGCTGACGCGGGCATTGAGCGCTTCGCCCTGCAGGTACAGCGGGCCGCGCGACCAGGCGCCTTCCAGGCCGGTGCGCACGATGTGGTCGGCGTCGAGCAGGGCGCCGGAATCGATCAGGCGGATGTCGGTCAGGCCGGCTTCCGGGCGCGAGCGGAAACGCACCTGCGCCGGGTGGCTCACGCCGAGGCCGTCCTGCCAGCCGCGCGGATTCTCCACCGAGGCGGCCAGGCCCAGGTGGATCACCTCGTCCTTGCCCTTGACCGGGTTCCAGACGAAGCGCGCGGCCTGCATCGTGCCGGGGTTGTCGCCCTGCAGGTCCTTGCCGCCGTAGGCACCGACCTGGGCGAACCAGTGCGGCTTCTCCTGGCTCCACTCCACGCCGGTGCGGCGCCCGGCGTAGAACGCCTGGTTGGGCAGGGACAGCTCCTGCATCGACACCGAGCGCGAGGCGGTCAGGCCGTCCATGCCGACCGGGGTCTTGATGTAGCCGACCCGGATCTTGCCCACGTCCTTGCCGAACAGGGCCTTGGTCTCCATGCGCAGGTACACGTCCAGCCAGGTGTGGGTCTGGAAGTCGAAGTAGACCATCGCGTCGTAGACGCCGTCCTTCTTCAGCGTGGCGCCGAATTCCTTGCGGCGCATGAAGTCCTTGTCCTCCAGGCGGCTGTCGCCGGAGAAGTCGTTGTAGTCGTAGGCGAAGTTGCCGGTGAAGGAGAATACGTTGCCATTGCCGGTGTCGAAGCTGACCGGCCATTTGTCGAAGCTGCCTTCCTGCGCGGCGTGGACCGCCGGTGCGGCCATGGCCAGGCACAGGGCGGTGGCGATCAGGGAACGGCGCATGGGTGTTACCTCTTGGATCCAGGAGAAATGGCGGCCGGTGCCGTCGCGGCAGCGGCCTGCGCCCGGCATGTTAAAGATGTGTTGCGCCGATGACCATGATCCGGGCCCGGTGTTTAGACCAATGAATTAGCCTGGCCGTCGTCGCGGGCGGCGTCCGCCGGAGTCGTCCGCAGGCCGCGGACGGGGCGATGTAAGACCAATGAGTTATCGGTCGCGCCCCGGCGGACGCGTCAGAATCCGCGGTGGCCCGCCCCGCGGGCATTTCCGTTCCGGAGTTCCTCCATGCACGTTCCTGCCGCCCCCCAACGGGCCGTTTCCTCCCGTCCGCTGTACCGCCACCTCTATTTCCAGGTGGTGGTCGCCATCGTCGTCGGTGCGCTGCTCGGCTACTTCGAGCCGGCCTGGGGCGAGGCGATGAAGCCGCTGGGCGATGCCTTCATCAAGCTGGTGAAGATGATCATCGCCCCGGTGATCTTCCTGACCATCGTCACCGGCATCGCCGGCATGACCCACCTGCGCGCGGTCGGGCGGGTGTTCGCCAAGTCGATGGTCTACTTCCTGTTCTTCTCCACCCTGGCGCTGATCGTGGGCATGATCGTGGCGCACGTGGTGCAGCCGGGCGCGGGCATGAACGTGGACCTGAGCGAGCACGACGCCAGCGCGGTGCAGAGCTACGTGGCGCAGTCGCACGAGATGACCCTGACCGGCTTCCTGATGGACATCATCCCGAAGACGCTGATCAGCCCGTTCGTCGGCGACAACATCCTGCAGGTGCTGTTCGTGGCGGTGCTGTTCGGCATCGCGCTGGCGCTGGTGGGCGATCGTGGCCGGCCGGTGCTCAACCTGCTGGAGGCGCTGACCGCGCCGGTGTTCCGCCTGGTGCACATCCTGATGGCGGCCGCCCCGGTCGGCGCGTTCGGCGCGATCGCCTTCACCATCGGCAAGTACGGCATCGGCACCCTGGTCAACCTGGCCTGGCTGGTCGGCTCGTTCTACCTCACCTCGCTGCTGTTCGTGGTGGTGATCCTGGGCTTCGTCGCGCGCCTGTGCGGGTTCTCGGTGCTCAAGCTGATCCGCTACCTCAAGGCCGAGCTGCTGCTGGTACTGGGCACGTCCTCGTCCGAGTCGGCGCTGCCCTCGCTGATGGAGAAGATGGAGAAGGCCGGCTGCTCCAAGACCGTGGTCGGCCTGGTGGTGCCCACCGGCTATTCCTTCAACCTGGACGGCACCAACATCTACATGACCCTGGCGGCGCTGTTCATCGCCCAGGCCACCAACACCCACCTGACCCTGGGCCACGAGATCACCCTGCTGCTGGTGGCCATGCTCAGCTCCAAGGGCGCGGCCGGCGTGACCGGTGCCGGCTTCATCACCCTGGCGGCGACCCTGTCGGTGGTGCCGGAGGTGCCGGTGGCGGGCATGGCGCTGATCCTGGGCGTGGACCGCTTCATGAGCGAGTGCCGCTCGCTGACCAACTTCATCGGCAACGCGGTGGCCACGGTGGTGGTCTCGCGCTGGGAGAAGTCGCTGGACCACGCCAAGCTCGACCGCGCCCTGGCCGGCGTGGACACCTCGCACGAGCTGCCCGAGGCGGTCGTGGCCGCCGGCATCCCGGTCGACGACAAGAGCCCGGACTGACCTGCCCGCTTCCCGATCCACAACGCCGGCCCCGTGCCGGCGTTGCCGTTTCACCGGCCCGCTCCCGGATCGTTGCGGATGCCGGGTTTAGAATCCCTTCCTCTGTTCCCTGGGTCTTTCGCCGCGATGTCCAACGAAGATTTCAAGCAAGCCGCCCTCGACTACCATCGCCAGCCGCCGGCCGGCAAGATCAAGGTCGTGGCGACCAAGCCGATGCTGACCCAGCGCGACTTGTCGCTGGCGTACTCGCCCGGCGTGGCCTATGCCTGCCAGGCGATCGTCGAGGACCCGCAGCAGGCCAGCGCGCTGACCGCGCGCGGCAACCTGGTGGCGGTGATCTCCAACGGCACCGCGGTGCTGGGCCTGGGCAACATCGGCCCGCTGGCCGGCAAGCCGGTGATGGAAGGCAAGGGCGTGCTGTTCCAGAAGTTCGCCGGCATCGACGTGTTCGACATCGAGGTCAACGAGCAGGATCCGCACAAGCTGGTGGACATCATCGCCAGCCTGGAGCCGACCTTCGGCGGCATCAACCTGGAGGACATCAAGGCGCCGGAGTGCTTCTACGTCGAGCGCACCCTGCGCGAGCGCATGAACATCCCGGTGTTCCACGACGACCAGCACGGCACCGCGATCATCGTCGGCGCGGCGGTGCTCAACGCCATGGAGATCACCGGCAAGCGCCTGGACGAGGTCAAGCTGGCCACCACCGGCATGGGCGCGGCCGGCATCTCCTGCGTGAACATGCTGGTCTCGCTGGGCCTGAAGCCGGAGAACATCCTGGCCTACGACCGCGACGGCGTGCTGCACACCGGCCGCACCGACCTGGACCCGGAGAAGGCGCGCTATGCGCGCGACACCGACAAGCGCACCCTGGCCGAGATCGTGGCGGGCGCGGACATCTTCCTGGGCCTGTCCGCGCCGGGCATCCTGACCGCGGACATGGTCAAGACCATGGCGCCGGACCCGGTGATCTTCGCGCTGGCCAACCCGACCCCGGAGATCATGCCGGAGATGGCGCGCGCGGTGCGCCCGGACGCGATCATCGGCACCGGCCGTTCGGACTACCCGAACCAGGTCAACAACGTGCTGTGCTTCCCGTACCTGTTCCGCGGCGCGCTGGACGTGGGCGCCACCGCGATCAACGAGGAAATGAAGATCGCCTGCGTGCGGGCGATCGCCGCGCTGGCCCATCGCGAGGCGTCCGACCTGGGGATGGCCTACGGCGACGAGACGCCCAGCTTCGGCCGCGACTACCTGATCCCGCGCCCGTTCGACCGGCGCCTGCTGGTGGAGCTGTCGGCGGCGGTGGCGCAGGCGGCGATGGATTCGGGCGTGGCCACGCGCCCGATCGCCGACATGGCCGCCTACCGCGACAAGCTCGGCCAGTTCGTCTACCGCACCAGCCTGTTCATGAAGCCGGTGTACGACCGTGCCCGTCGCGATCGTCAGCGCGTGGTCTACGCCGAGGGCGAGGAGGAGGTGGTGCTGCGCGCGGTGCAGAACGTGGTCGACGAGGGCCTGGCGTTCCCGATCCTGATCGGTCGCCCGGAGGTGATCGAGACCCGCATCCGCCGCCTGGGCCTGCGCATGCAGGCCGGCGTGGACTTCGAGATCACCAACATCCTCGACGACCCGCGCTTCAACGACTACTGGCAGTACTACCACGCCCTCACCGAGCGCCGCGGCGTGACCGTGGCCGCGGCCAAGAACCTGATGCGCTCGCGCCCGACCCTGATCGCCGCGGTGATGGTCGCGCGCGGCGAGGCCGACGCGCTGCTGTCCGGCGTGGTCGGTCGCTTCCACAAGAAGCTCGGCTACGTGCGCAGCGTGCTGCCGCTGGAACCGCGGGTCAGCTCGACCTCGGCGATGACCGGCATCATCAACCAGAAGGGCGTGTTCTTCTTCGTCGACACCCACGTGCAGGACGACCCGTCGGCCGAGCAGCTGGCCGAGGCCACGCTGCAGGCCGCCTACCGCATGAAGCTGTTCGGCATCGAGCCGAACGTGGCGCTGCTCTCGCACAGCAACTTCGGCAGCCACGACTCGCCGGAGGCGGAAAAGATGCGCAAGGTCCTGGAGATCCTGCGCCGGCGCAACCCGCGCCTGAATGTGGACGGGGAGATGCAGGGCGACACCGCCTGGGACGAGGCGCTGCGCCAGCGCATCATGCCCAACACCACCCTCAAGGGCCGCGCCAACCTGTTCGTGCTGCCCAACCTGGAGGCGGCCAACATCGCCTACAACCTGGTGCGCGTGTTCACCGACTCGGTGGCCATCGGTCCGATCCTGATGGGCATCTCCAAGCCGGCGCACATCCTCACCACCAGTGCCAGCTCGCGGCGCATCCTCAACATGACCGCCATCGCCGCGGTCGATGCGCAGCTGCGCAAGCAGCGCGAGGCCGAGAAGGCGGACTGAGGCAGGCGCCCGCGCCGCCGGCCCACCGGTGGCGCGGCGTGGGCCGGAAGCCGATGGCGCGGCGCATGCCGACCGTGGGACGGCGCGGGCGCTGGCGTCAGGTGCGATGGATGCGCCCCCGAAACGGATACGTCTTCCGAGGTAGGCCGGGTCCGCGCGCAGGCGGGAACTACCAGCGGAGGAGGGCGGGCTCGCGGTCGATCCCGCCGAGGCGTGCCGTCGCGATGCCGGCATAGCGTTCCTTCCGCACGTCGCGTCCGGCCGCCGGACGCCGTGCAGCGGGTGTTGCCCGTCCCTTCCAGAGCGAAAGTGCCGCGAGCCGGGAGCCGTGCCGCGGGTGCCCGCGATGCGCCGCCGCTGGCCGTGATCGGCGGATGGCGGTGGAAGCCAGGGATCGCCCGGCAAGGTCAGCGACCCTGGACCGTACGGATGCGGCCCAACTGCCGTGGCGGCGGGGCAGGGCGGGGAATGGCCGGCGCGGTATCGCTGGCGCGGCTTCCCGTACGTGGCCGACAGGTGCCGCGGCGGGCCGGGCCACGGCGCATGCGCTTCCCGCCCGCGTCGCCGCCGGCCAGCGATGCCGGCCGGCAGCAGGGTGGGGTCAGCGCATCAGGTGCTCGTACTTCTCGCGCCAGCGCCGCCACACGCCGGGCGGTGCGTCCGCGTCCGGGCGCGGTGCGCCCGGGGCCACCGGCATGCCCACGTCCGGGCGCCGGCGCACGATCCAGAAGGTCACCAGCAGGCCGGCCACCGCCAGCACGCAGCCGACCAGACCGACGTCGCGCAGCCCCATCCGCTCGCTGACCTGGCTGCCGAGCAGCGCGCCGCCGCCGATGCCGACGTTGTAGATCGCCGAGTAGATCGACATGGCCACGTCGGTGGCCTCCGGCGCACGCTCGAGCACGCGCGCCTGCATCGCCAGGCCGAACACGATGATCGCCAGGCCCCACACCGCGCTCAGCGCGATCAGGGTGCCGAGGTGGGCCTCCGCGCCGGCCAGCGCGAACAGGCTGCCGGCGACCAGCGCCACCGAGGCCACGAAGATGACGTTGGAGTGGCGCGTGTACCAGCGCCCGAACAGGATCGTGCCGGGGATGCCCATGCCGCCGAACACCAGCAGCAGCGCGGTGGTCTGGCGCGGGCTCAGGCCGGCCACCTGCTGGGCGAACGGCTCGATGTAGCTGTAGGCGGTGAAATGCCCGGTCACCAGCAGGGTGGTCAGCACGTACAGGGCGATCAGCACCTTGCGCCGGAACAGGATCGGCAGGCTCGCCAGCGAGCCGACCTTCTGCGCCGGCAACGGCGGCAGCAGCAGGCGCAGGGCCACCAGCACCAGCGCGGCGACCACGGCGATGGACAGGAAGGTGATGCGCCAGCCGACGGCATCGCCGATCACCCGGCCGGTGGGGATGCCCAGCACCATCGCGATCGAGGTGCCGGCCGAGAGCAGGCCCAGTGCCTGCGCCTGCTTGCCCGGCGGCGCGATGCGCACCGCCAGCGACGCGGTGATCGACCAGAACACCGCGTGCGAGAAGGCGATGCAGATGCGCCCGGCCACCAGCATCGGGAAGCTGTTGGCCACCCCGCACAGCACGTGCGCGGCGATGAACACCACCAGGATGCCCATCAGCAGGCTGCGCCGCTCCATGCGCCGGGTGAGCAGCATGAACGGCAGCGAGGTCAGCGCCACCACCCAAGCATAGATGGTCAGCATCAGGCCGACGTGGGTGACCGGCATGTGGAAGCTGGTGGCGATGTCGGTCAGCAGGCCGACCGGCACGAATTCGCTGGTGTTGAAGACGAAAGCGGACAATGCCAGCGCATAGACGCCGGCCCAGGCACGCCGCTGGGAGGGGGGAGCGGAAGACATGGGAGAAGTGGGAAACGGGGGGATACGGCCCGACACGCGACCGTCGCGGAATTCTACGGCCTGGCGATGCAGAGGACACGTGACGGCGGCCGCGGCCCCGGGCTGCGCTAGAATTGCGCGGCCCTTTCCATCCGCACCCGCCATGAGCCAGATCGCCACCGCGCCCGCCAATGCCGAGAAGCGCTACACCGTGCACCGCAGCGACCTGCCGCTGAGCTGCCCGACGCCGGAGATGGCGCTGTGGAACTCGCACCCGCGCGTGTACCTGCCGATCGAGGACGAACCGGACGGCCAGGCCCAGTGCCCGTACTGCGGCGCCGTGTACGTCCTGGTCGACTGAGCCGGCCGTGCGCCGGCTGACCGTGGTGCAGTTGCTGCCGGCACTGCACGCCGGCGGCGTCGAACGTTCCACCCTGGAGATCGCCGCGGCGCTGGTGCGGGCCGGCCACCGCGCGGTGGTCGTTTCCGCCGGCGGGCGCCTGGTGCCGGAGCTGCTGGAGAGCGGCGCCGAGCACCTGACGCTGGACATCGGCCGCAAGTCGCCGCTGACCCTGCGCCAGGTGCCGGTGCTGCGCCGGCACCTGGCCGGCCTGGGGGCCGACATCGTCCACGCACGCTCGCGCCTGCCGGCCTGGATCGGCGGGTGGGCGCTGCGTGGCCTGCCGGCGCCGCGCCGGCCGCGCTTCGTCACCACCGTGCACGGGCTCAATTCGCCCGGCCGCTACAGCGCCATCATGACCCGCGGCGAACGGGTGATCTGCGTCTCGCAGACCGTGCGCGACTACGTGCTGGCGCGTTATCCGGCGCTCGATCCGGCGCGCCTGCGGGTCATCCCGCGCGGCATCGACCTGGCGCAGTTCCCGCGCCGCGGCCTTCCCGATCCCGGTGCCCGCGCCTGGGCGGCGACGCAGGCGCCGGCCCTGGCCGGCGACGGCCCGTGGCTGCTGCTGCCCGGCCGCGGCACGCGCCTGAAGGGCCATGCCGACGGCCTGCGCCTGCTGGCCGGGCTGCGGGCCGGCGGGCTGGATGCGCGCCTGTGGCTGCCCGGCGCCGTCGAACCGGGACGCGAGGCCTACCTGCGCGAACTGCAACAGGAGGCCACGCGCCTGGGCGTGGCCGCCGCGGTGGCCTTCACCCCGGCCACCGCGCGCATCGCCGAGGCGTATGCGGCCTGCGACCTGGTGCTGCAGCTGTCGCGCAAGCCCGAGGCCTTCGGCCGCACCGTGATCGAGGCGCTGGCGGTGGGCCGGCCGGTGCTGGGCTGGGCGCACGGCGGCGTCGGCGAACTGCTCGGCCAGCTGCAGCCGGCGGGCGCGGTGGCGCCGTTCGCGCAGGACGCGCTGCTGGACCGGGCGCGCGCGGTGCTGTCGGCCCCGCCGCCGCCGCCGTCCGACATTCCCTACACGCTGCGCGCGATGCAGCAGGCCACCCTGGCGGTCTATGACGAACTCTCCCGCTGAGCTTCCCGCGGCCCCGGACATGCAGGACCGCGCCTGGCGCTGGACCCCGATCTGGGTGCTGGCCTTCGTCGCCGCATGGCCGGCACCGGGCATCGCCGAGGGCCTGCTGTCGCTGGGGTCGCTGGCCATGGTGGCGGCGCTGGCCTGGCGATGCCTGCACGGTCGCCGCAGCGGGCTGGGCGTGCCCGCGCTGGCGCTGACCTGGGTGCTGTTCCTGGCCTACTGGCTGCCGCAGCTGCTGTCCGCGCCGGATGCCGTGGACGGCGCGCGCGCCTGGGCCAAGGCCGCCGCGGGCCTGCGCTACCTGCCGTTCCTGTGGCTGGCGGCGCTGGCGGTGGCCGGCCCGGCGCGGCGCCGGCTGACCTTCGCCGGCCTGGGCTGGATCGTGGCGATCTGGACGCTCGATGCGCTGGTGCAGGCGGCCACGGGCACCAGCGTGCTGTTCTGGGCGCTGGATCGCCTCAAGTGGGGGCTCAGCGGGCACGGCATCTGCTCGGCGGCCGAGATCGCGGCCGCCGACCGCCTGAGCGGGTTCCTGGGGCCGTGCAATCCCAAGCTGGGCCAGGTGCTGTCCAGCCTGTCGCCGTTCCTGCTGTGGCCGCTGCTGCGGCGCTACGGCGTGCTGGCGTGGCTGGCCGCCGCCGCCCTGCTTGGCGTGGTGATCGCGCTGGCCGGCTCGCGCGCTTCGTGGATCACCTATGCGCTGGTGCTGCTGGTGACGGGCTGGCGTGCGCTGGGTTGGCGCCGCCTGGCGGTGCTCGGCCTGGCCGCGGTGCTGGCGCTGGCCGCACTGACCGCGGTCTCGCCGCAGCTGCAGCAGCGCTTCGCGCGCACGGCACTGGCCTTCGGCGGCGGCGAGGCGGGGGTGGACGCGGCGTTGTCCGGGCGTGCGCAGATCTGGGGCGCGGCCGGCTGCATGATCGAGCACCACCCGCTCAACGGCGTCGGCGCGCGCGGCTTCCGCGAGGCGTTCCCGGCCTGCGACCCGCTGCACGGCCATGGCGCGGCCTGGGGCGAGGGCCCGGCGCTGCATGCGCACCAGCTGGTGCTGGAGGTGCTGGCCGAGACCGGGGTGGTCGGCCTGCTGCTGTGGCTGGCCGGCGCGGCCATGGCCTGGCGCGCCTGGCGCCACGCCGCTGCCGCGGCACGCGAGCGGGCACGGCCGGCGATGCTGGCGCTGGCGGTGACGGTGTTCCCGCTCAACACCCACCTGGCGTTCTATTCCAGCTTCTGGGGCGGGGTGCTGGTGCTGCTGGCCGGGCTGTACGCCGGCGCGCTGCTGGGCGAGCCCGGGACGGCGCCGCGCTCGTAGAAGCGGCTGCGCCCGCCGGGCTGGCGCTTGAAGCGGCGGTGGATCCACAGGTACTGCGCCGGCGCCTCGCGCACCATCTGCTCGATCGCGGCGTTGACCCGCGCGGTGTCGGCGGCCACGTCGGCGGACGGGAAGTCTTCCAGCGGCGGGGCGATGCGCAGCACGTAGCGGCCGCCCTCGCGGCGGTGGAAGTAGGGCACCACCGCGCAGCCGGTGATGCGGGCGAACTCGTGGGTGGCGGTGATCGTGGCCGCCGGCATGCCGAAGAACGGCGCGAACACGGTGTCCTTGCCGCGCATGTCCTGGTCCGGCGCATACCACAGGAAGCCGCCGCGCTTGAGGTGGCGCAGCGCGCCGCGCACGTCCTCGTTGGCGAACATCGCCTCGGCGTAGCGCAGGCGCCCGGCCTTGACCGCCCACTCGGTGACCGGGTTGCGGTAGCGCCGGTACATGCCGGCCAGCGGCACGTGCTGGCACAGCAGCCGGCCGCACATCTCCAGCGTGGTGAAGTGGCCGGACACCAGCAGCGCGCCGCGGCCCTGCGCCCGCAGCGCCTGCAGGTGCTCCAGCCCTTCCAGGTGCACGCGCCCGCGGATCGGGCCCAGGCTGCCCCACCAGGCGCGCGCGAACTCGAACACGCCCACGCCCAGCGCATCGAAGCTGTCGCGCAGCAGGCGCTCGCGCCAGGCCGCGTCGCGCTCGGGGAAGCACAGCGCCAGGTTGACCCGCGCCGCCCGCCGGCGCGTGGCCATCAGCCGCAGCGCCAGCCAGCCCACGCCGCGGCCGAGCGCGCGCTGCGCCAGCCACGGCAGGCGCGCGGCCAGCAGCGCCGGCACCAGGGCCAGGAACGAGGGCCAGTGGCGCGGGTCGCGCAGCGACGGGCGGCGCGCGGTGTCGGCGGGATCGGACATGCGCCGATTCTAAGGGATGAGCCGGGATATGCCGCGGGTGCCGGCCGCCGCGGACGCTTCCGCTATCCTGTGCCGATGCGCACCGATCCCGTCGAGGGGCTGCTGCGCGGCCTGTATTCGGCCGTGCTGTACCTGCTCCTGCCCATCACCCTGTACCACCTGATCTGGCGCGGCTTCCGCGTGCGCGAGTACTTCCAGCGCTGGGATGAGCGCTACGCCGCCTACCAGCAGGCCCAGGGGCGTCCGCGCGCGTGGCTGCACGCGGTGTCGGTGGGCGAGGTCAACGCCGCCGCGCCGCTGGTCAACGCGCTGCGCCGCCTGCGCCCGGACATCCGCTGGGTCATCACCACGATCACCCCGACCGGCTCGGAGCGGGTGCGCGCGCTGTGGGGCGAGGACGTGGACCACGTCTACCTGCCCTACGACGTGCCCGGCGGCGTACGCCGTTTCCTGGAGCATTTCCGGCCGCGGCTGGGGCTGATCCTGGAGACCGAGCTGTGGCCGAACATGCTGTTCGGCTGCCGCGACCGCGGCATTCCCGTGTACGTGCTCAATGCGCGCCTGTCGGCACGCTCGCTGCGCGGCTACCGGCTGCTGCGCCCGCTGATCGGCCGCGCGCTGCGCACCCTGCGCTGCGTGGCCGCGCAATCGCCCGAGGATGCGGCGCGCTTCGTCGAGCTGGGCACCCGCCCCGGCCAGGTGCGGTCGCTGGGCAACCTCAAGTTCGACATCGACGCGCCGCCGGGGCTGGACGGGTTCGTCGCCGCGTTCCGCGCCCGGGTGCCGGCCGCGCGTCCGGTGTGGATCGCCGCCAGCACCCACGAGGGCGAGGAAGCCGCGGTGCTGCGCATCCACCGCCAGCTGCGGGTGCGCTGGCCCGACCTGCTGCTGCTGTGGGCCCCGCGCCATCCCGAGCGTTTCGCCAAGGTGGAGGCGCAGGCGCGCGAGCAGGGACTGCGGGTGGCCACGCGCAGCCGCGCGCGCTGGCCCGGGGACGACATCGACGTGTTCGTGGTCGATACCCTGGGCGAGCTGATGCCGTTCTACGCCTGCGCCCAGGTGGCCTTCGTCGGCGGCAGCCTGCAGGACATCGGCGGGCACAACCTGCTCGAGCCGGCGGCGGTGGGGACCCCGGCGGTGACCGGGCCGCACCTGCACAACTTCATGGAGATCTCGCGGCGCCTGCGCGAGGCCGACGCGATCGCGGTGTGCGAGGACGCCAACGGGGTGGAACGGGCCATGGCCGCGCTGCTGGCCGATCCCGCGCGTCGCCGCGCGATGGCACGTGCCGGCTGCGCCCTGGTCGAGGCCGGCCGCGGCGCGCTGGAGCGTACCCTGGCCCTGGTGGAACCGGACCTGCCGCCGCGCAGCGACGGCTGAGCGCGCGGCGTACACGCCGGCCTCCGGAAGCGCAGGACGCGACAGCCACAAACGCGAAACGGGCCCGCAGGCCCGCTTCGCACGACGAGGCGATGCTGCCCGCCTCGCCGGCCTTACTGGCGCAGGACCGTGGGATCGGCCAGCTTGGCCTCGGCATCGGCGGTGAGCAGGCGGTTGACGTCCTGCAACTGCTCTGCATCCAGCTTGCCGATGGCCTGGGCCAGCAGCAGGCGGTTCTGCAGGAACGTATATTTGGCCTGGGCATAGTTCAGCTGGGCCGAGAACAGCGCATTCTGGTTCTGCACCACGTCCAGCACGGTGCGGGTACCCACTTCCAGGCCCACTTGGGAGGCATCGTAGGCGGCCTGGGCCGAGACCAATGCTAGGCGCCGCGCCTCGATTTCGGAAATGCCCTGCACTACCGTCTGGTAGTAGTTGCGCACGTTGCGGTCCAGGGCGCGGCGCTGCTGCTCGTAGGTGTCCTGGGCGATGTCGCGGTTGGCCAGCGCCTGGCGCACCGCGGACTGGGTGGCGCCGCCGGAGAAGATCGGCACGCTCAGGGTCACGCCGATCTGGTTGCTGTCGATGTCGCGGCCGCTGGTGCTGAAGCTGGTGCTCGAGCTGGCGGTGCTGCCCCAGCTGTTGCTCCGCCCCAGGCTGCCGCTCAGCGACAGGGTCGGGTAGTGGCCGGCACGGGCGGCGGCCACGCTCGACTCGGCCGCCTGCACCTGCAGCTGCTGGGCCGTCAGCGAGGGGTTGTCGCTCGCCGCCTCGGCCACCAGCTTGTCGGCGTCCTCGTAGCCGGCCGGCACCTGCGGATGGAAATCGTCCGGCAGGGCCTTCAGGTCGCGCACCGGCTGGCCGGTGATCTCGGCCAGCGCCTGGTAGGCGTCGGCCAGGGTGTTGCGTGCGGTGATCGTGTCCGCACGCGCCTGGTCGTACTGCGCGCGGGCCTCGTGCACGTCGGTGATCGGCGCCAGGCCGACCTCCAGGCGCTTGTCGGCGTAGTCGAACTGTTTCTTGGCCGCCGCCTCGTTGGTCTGCGCGGCCGCCAGCGACTCGATCGCCACCAGGGCGTTGAAGTAGGCCGCCGAGGTACGCACGATCAGGTCGTTGTTGGCCGCGCTGAGGGTGAAGTCGGCGGCCTTGCTGATCGCGCGCTGGGCGCGCAGCTGCGAGACCTGCGACCAGTTGAACAGGGTCTGGCTGGCATTGATGCCGTAGCTGCGGCTCTTGCTGGTGCTGGTGCCGCTGATGCCCTCGTATTCGGTACGCGAGCGGCTCAGCGAGGCCGAACCGTCCAACTGGGGCAGCAGCGCCGCGCGCGCCTGTACCGCGCCTTCCTTGTTGTACAGGCGGGTGGATTCGGCCTCGGCGAGCTGCGGGTCGCCATTGCGGGCCATTTCGTAGACCTGCATCAGGTCGGCTGCCTGGGCGGACAGCGGCGACAGGGCGGCCGCGAGCGCAATGACGAGGGATCGGCGGATCATGGGGCTTCCTTGGGGAGTCAGAAGTGGAACCGGGGCACGGGGGAGGCGCCCCGCAGATAGTCCAGGTCGGTCTCGAACAACGATTCGACGGCCGTGCCGTTGACGCCGGCGGTGACCAGCACCGCCTCCATCGCCGGCTGGCGGCCGCGGACCACGAACAGGCGGCCGCCGGGGCGCAGCAGCGCGACGAGCGAATCGGGCACCACGTCGACCGCGCCGGTCACGCAGATCGCGTCGAAACGGCGCTCGCTCTGCCAGGCCAATGCGTCGGCCACCTCGACGCGGACGTTGGCGTCGGCGCGCGCCAGGGCAAGGTTGCGCCGGCCGGCGTCGGCCAGGGCGGGATCGATCTCCAGGCTCACCACTTCGCGCGCCAGCGCGCCCAGGCAGGCGGTGGCGAAACCGCTGCCGGTCCCGATCTCCAGCACGTCGTCGCCGGGCTGCAGTGCCAGCGCCTGCAGCATGCGGCCCTCGACCACCGGCTTCATCATCTTCTGGCCGTCGCCCAGCGGGATCTCCAGGTCGGCGTAGGCGACCGCCTTGTAGGCCTCGGGCACGAACAGCTCGCGCGGCAGGCGCGCCAGCACTTCCAGCACGCGCACGTCCAGCACGTCCCAGGGACGTACCTGCTGTTCAACCATCTTCTCGCGGGCCTGGGCAAAGTCGATCGTCATGGTCGGGTCATCCAACGCGGTGGGGCGGGCATTTTATCCGGTAATGCGGGCCACGGCCGGAGAACGCGGTGCCCAGCATCGCGGCGCGGGCGCGCCGGCCGAAGTGCCGGAAGTCACCACGGCCGCCGGCCGGTTCATTCCGGGGCATAGGCACGCAGGAAGAAGCGCACGCTGGCGCGCACGTGCGCCTGGACGGCGGACGGATCCGGGTCGCAGGCCAGCCCGCACAGCAGGCCGGAATACAGTTCGCCCTTGAGCAGGCTGAAGAACTGCGAGGCGGCCAGGGCGACGTCGTCGATGACCAGCTCGCCGCGGTCCACGTATCCCTGCAGGAACTCGGCCATCACCTGCTGCAACCGCGCCGGGCCTGCCTGCCAGAACATGCGCCGGACCTGCTCGTCGCCGGTGCCCGGGATCAGCATCATGCGATGCGTGGATACCGCGGCGGGGCTGCAGATCATGCGCAGGAAGGCCTGCCCGATGATCTCCAGCTGTTCGGCCAGCGAGCCCTGCGGCGGCTGCACGAACAGCGTGTCGGGCATCATCACGCTGCACTGCGCGCGCACGGCTTCGGAGAACAGGGACTCCTTGTCGCCGAAGTGGCTGTAGACCGTGAGCTTGGAAACCCCCGCCTCGGCGGCGATCGCGTCCATGCTCACCCCGCCGAAGCCCTGGCCGAAGAACAGGCGGCGCGCCGCTTCGAGGATCGCATTGCGCTTGCCCATGTCCCTGGGCCGGCCGGGACCGTTGCTGCGGGGAGGATGGACGGGAGCGGGAGAGTGGCTGGACATGGCTCAATACTATACCCATTGGTTTTGTAATGGGCGCGTGCCGTCATCGTGCCACGAACGCATGCCAACGGGGTGATAGATTGGGCCATCCGTCGAACAAGGGGCGGAAGTAGCAGGCATCAGGGGAACTCTATGGAAGGGGGCGCTCCGTCCGCTCGGCGGCGGTTGCACGGGGGGTACGCGTTGGCGCTGGTGCTGCTGGCGGGGGGAATGGCGCCCGCCCGGGCGATGCCGCAGCCACCAGCGGCCTATACCGTCTCGCGCTGGTCCATGGACGACGGCCTGCCGCACAACCTGGTCAATGCGGTGGCCCAGGACCGTTCCGGGCTGGTGTGGGTCGGCACCTGGGAAGGCGTGGCCCATTTCAACGGGCGCGAGTTCAAGGCGTTCGACCGCCAGAACACGTCGGGACTCGAGGTCTCCGGCGTGTTCGCGATGCAGCCGGACCCGGACGGCGGCATGCTGGTCGGCACCGTGGCCAACGGCGTGTACCGCTATGCCCGCGGGCGCTGGTCGCAGCTGGGCGATGCCGGGGTGCGGCACCTGCCGGTGGATGCCCTGCAGCGCGACCGCGACGGCGCGCTGTGGCTGGCCTCGCGGCGCGACCTGTACCGGATCGATGCCGGCGGCCGGTCCGCCAAGATCGAAGGGCGCGGCCTGCCGGCGCGGCCCATCCGCACCCTGCTGGAGCGCGGGCAGGGCCTGCTGGTCGGCACCGAGGCGGGCATCCACCTGCTGCCGCGCGCCGGCGGCCCGGCGCGGGCGTGGCCGATGGCGTCGGCAGGGCTTCATGGCGTGCGGGCGATGGTGGCCGGCGGCGACGGGGAAGTGATCGTGTCCACCGACGACGGCGGCTGGGTCTGCCGCGACGCGGGTTGCAGCCAGCACCTGCATCCGGGCGAGCGCATCGACGCGGCGGTGCGCGACCTGCGCGGCAACCTGTGGCTGGCCTTCAATTCCGGGACGCTGGTGCGGCGTGCCCCGGACGGTACGGAACAGGTCATGAAGCTGCCGGGCGCGGTCAGCCCGGCCCTGCTGGCCGGCGACGACGGCGTGGTCTGGGCCGGCACCAACCAGGGGCTGGTGCGGATCATGGAAGGCGTGGCCCGCGGCATCACCCGGGAGGACGGCCTGGGTTCGGACTATGTGCGCACGGTCACCCAGACCGGCGACGGCACGGTGTGGGTGGGACAGGCCGCCGGCCTGGACCACATCCGCGGCGGCCACGTGGCCCCCGTGCACCTGCTGCCGGACGGCGGCCAGCGCCAACCCTCGGTGCTGGCATTGGCCGCGGCCGCCACCGGGGGCGGCGTCTGGGCCGGCACCTACGATGCCGGGGTGGCCCGGGTGCAGGCCGATGGCCGCGTCTCCGGCTGGATCGGCACGGCCCAGGGCCTGGATTCGCTGATGGTCCGTTCGCTGGCCGTCGATCCGGACGGGCTGTGGATCGGCACCGTCACCGGGCTGGCGCGCTACCAGGACGGCCGGGTGCGCGCCTACGGCCCCGGCGACGGCCTGCCCGAGGCCATGGTGCTGGCCCTGTACCGCGAGCCGGACGGCACCCTGTGGATCGGCACGGACCAGGGCATGGCCTGGCGGACGGCGGGCGGGAAGGTCCACTACTGGCGCCCCGATGCGGATTTCCCCGCGCAGAACGCCTTCGATTTCCTGCGCGACGCGGACGGCAGCCTGTGGGTGGCCAGCGACCGCGGCCTGCTGCGGCTGCGGCGCGGCCGCTTCCGCATCTACGACCATCGCGTCGGCCTGCCGCGCGATGCGGTGTTCCGGGTGATGGACGACGGCCACGGCTATCTGTGGCTGACCAGCAACCGCGGGGTGTTCCGCATCGCCCGGGCGCAGTTCGACGAGGTCGATGCCGGCCGCCGGGCGATGCTGGCGGTGGACGTGCTCGATGCCAGCGACGGCCTGCCGGGCAGCCAGGCCAACGGCAGCAGCCAGCCGGCCGGCTGGGTCATCCGGGATGGCCGCATCCTGGTGCCGACCTCGGCCGGGCTCGGGGTGATCTCGCCCGGGCAGGTCTCCTCCGAGCACGCTCCGGCGGTGCCGGTGGTGATCGAGGCGGTGGCGGTCGATGGCGGCAGCCAGCCGGTGGCTCCCGGGCAGGTGCTGCGCGGCGATGTCCGCCGCATCGCCATCGACTATGCCGGCCTGGACTACCGCGCCCCGGCCAAGGTGCGCTACCGCTACCGCCTGCGCGGCTTCGAGGACGGCTGGGTGGATGCCGGCACGGCGACCCGGGCGATCTACACCAACCTGCCGCCGGGCCGCTACCGCTTCGAGGTGCAGGCCATGGCGCTGCCGCTGGACTGGCGCCAGCAGCGCCATGTCGGCCAGGCCGCGCTGGACTGGTACCTGCGGCCGCAGTGGTGGCAGCGCGGCTGGGTGCACTGGCTCGCCGGCGCGCTGGCGGCGCTGGTGCTGGCCGGGCTGTACCTGCTGCGCGTGTCCGCGTTCCGCCAGCGCCAGCGCCGGCTGAACGCGGAGATCGACGCGCGCACCCTGGAACTGAGCACCAAGAACCGCTCGCTGGAGGTGCTCAGCCGCGAGCGCGAGGCGCTGGTGCGCCAGCTCGAATACCAGGCCGGCCACGATGCGCTGACCGGCCTGCCGAACCGGCGCGAGGCCGAGCGCCAGCTGCGCCGGCGCCTGGTCCAGGCCGAGCAGGGCATGGCCCTGGCCGTGGCGCTGCTGGACATCGACCATTTCAAGCACATCAACGACACCTACGGCCACGGCGTGGGCGACGAGGTGCTGGGCCGGATCGGCACGATCCTGGCGGGGCTGGGCGACGGCCGCGTGTTCGCGGCACGCCAGGGCGGCGAGGAGTTCCTGCTGATGCTTTCCGGCCTCGACGCGGGCCAGGTGCAGGTCCTGCTGCAGCGCCTGTGCCAGCGGATCCGGGCCATCCAGGTGGTCACCGGCGCGGGCCCGGTGCACTGCACGGTGAGCGTGGGCCTGGCGTGGTACGGGGCGGAGCGCTGCAACCGCCGCGACCTGCTGGAGGCGGCCGACCGCCAGCTCTACCGCGCCAAGCGCGAGGGCCGCGACCGGATCCGGGTGGAAGGGCACGGGCCGGGCGGCTGAGCGCGCCGCCGGTGCCGGCGGCTCAGCCCCGGGGCAGGCGCGCGAGGACCGCCGCGGTGGCCGCGTCGGTGGACACGCCGCGGCCCGGGCCGGCCAGGTCGGCGGTGAATACGCCCGCGTCCAGCGCCGCATCGACCGCGGCTTCCACCTCGCGCGCTTCCGCGTCCAGGCCCAGCGAATGGCGCAGCAGCATCGCCGCACTGAGGATGGTGGCGTACGGGTTGGCGATGCCCTTGCCGGCGATGTCCGGCGCCGAGCCGTGGATCGGCTCGTAGATGCCGACCTTGCCTTCCTCGCCCAGCGAGGCCGAGGGCAGCAGGCCGAGCGAGCCGGCCAGCATCGAGGCCTCGTCGGTGAGGATGTCGCCGAACATGTTCTCGGTGACGATCACGTCGTAGGCGCGCGGCTTGGCCAGCAGGTGCATGGCCATCGAGTCGACCAGCTGGTGCTCCAGCGCCACGTCCGGGAACTCCTCGCGGCCGATGCGGGTGGCCACGTCGCGCCACAGCCGCGAGGTCTCCAGCACGTTGGCCTTGTCCACCGAGGTCAGGTGGCCGCGGCGGCCGCGGGCCAGGCGGAACGCGCTGCGCAGCACGCGCTCGATCTCCGCCATGGTGTAGCGGCACAGGTCGCTGGCATCGGTGGCGCTGCGGGTCTTGTCGCCGAAGTAGATGCCGCCGGTCAGCTCGCGCACCACCACGATGTCCACCCCTTCCAGCAGCTCGGGCTTGATCGGCGAGGCGCCGAGCGCGGCCTTGTGCGGCTTGACCGGGCGCAGGTTGGCGAACAGGCCCAGCGCCTTGCGGATCGCCAGCAGGCCCTGTTCCGGGCGCACCTTGGCATTCGGGTCGGACCACTTCGGCCCGCCGACCGCGCCGAGCAGCACCGCGTCGGCGGCCCTGGCCGCCGCGAGCGTGGCATCGGGCAGCGGCACGCCAGCGCGGTCGATGGCGATGCCGCCGATATCGTGCTCGGCGAAGGCGAAATCGTGGCCGTGGCGTTCGGCCACGGCTTCCAGGACGGCCACGGCGCCGGCGGTGATCTCCGGGCCGATGCCGTCGCCGGGCAGGACGACGATGTCAGCGTGCATGCGGGTTTCCTTGGTGCAGGTTCTCGTAGCGTTCGATGTCGGGCAGGCGCGCGGCCAGGTAGCCCAGCTCGTCCACGCCCTGCAGCAGGCAGGTCTGGGCGAAGGCATCCAGCGGGAAGGCGTACACGCGCCCGTCCGGGGTGCGCAGCTCGCGCGCGGCCACGTCGATGGTCAGCTCGTCGTCCGGCCGGGCCATCAGCGCCTGCACGTCGTCCTCGGCCAGCACGATCGGCAGCAGGCCGTTCTTGAGGCTGTTGTTGCGGAAGATGTCGGCGATCTGGCTGGACACCACCGCGCGCAGGCCGAGGTCGGTCAGCGCCCACGGCGCGTGCTCGCGCGAGGAACCGCAGCCGAAGTTGCGCCCGGCCAGCAGGATCGAGCGGCCGGCGTTTCCGGGCTGGTTGAAGGCGAAGTCCGGGTTCGGCGCGCCGTCGGCCTGGCGGCGCCAGTCGTTGAAGGCGTGCTTGCCCAGGCCCTTGCGTTCGGTGGTGGACAGGAACCGGGCGGGGATGATCTGGTCGGTGTCGATGTTGGTCTGGCGCAGCACCACGCTGCGCGAGACCAGGGTGGTGAAGCCGGACATGGCAGGCGTGCCTCGCGCGGGGGAGGGAGTGGAAGGCGGCAACGGACGGTCCTGCCGGCGCTGGCTGCGCGCCCCGGCGACGGAGGCGTCGAAGGCGATGGCCGCCTCGATGGGGGTGATCTCGGTGGGCATCAGGCGGCATCCTCCGCCACCGCGAACAGCTCGCGCGGATCGGCCACGTGGCCGTTCACCGCCGCCCACGCCGCGCTCAGCGGCGAGGCCAGCAGGGTGCGCGAACCCGGGCCCTGGCGGCCCTCGAAGTTGCGGTTGGAGGTGCTCACCGCCAGCTGGCCGGGCGCGACCAGGTCGCCGTTCATGGCGATGCACATGCTGCAGCCCGGTTCGCGCCACTCCGCGCCGGCGGCGCGCACGATCGCGTCGATGCCCTCGGCCTCGGCCTGGCGCTTGACGATCTCCGAGCCCGGCACCACCAGCATGCGCACGCCGGCGGCGACGCTGCGGCCCTTCAGCACCGCGGCCACGTCGCGCATGTCGCGCAGGCGGCCGTTGGTGCACGAGCCGACGAACACCACGTCCACCGGCGTGCCGGCGACGGCGTGGCCCGGGGTCATGTGCATGTAGTCCAGGCCCTTGCGCGCGGCGGCGTCGGCCGGCGCCGGGACCGGCGCATCGATGGCGATGGCCGTGCCCGGATGCGTGCCCCAGGTCAGGGTCGGGCGGATGTCGGCGGCATCGACCCGCACTTGCGCGTCGAAGGTCGCGCCGTCGTCGCTGCGCAGGGTCTTCCAGTAGGCGACGGCGGCGTCGAAATCGTCGCCCTTCGGCCCGCGCGGGGTGGCCGCGACGTAGTCGAAGGTGACCTGGTCCGGCGCCACCATGCCGGCGCGCGCCCCGGCCTCGATGGACATGTTGCACAGGGTCATGCGCGATTCCATGTCCATCGCCTCGATCGCGCTGCCGCGGAACTCGATGACGTGGCCGGTGCCGCCGTTGACGCCGATCAGGCCGATCACGTGCAGCACCACGTCCTTGGCGCCCACGCCCGGGGCGAGCGTGCCGTCCACGGTGACCGCCATGGTCCTGGGCTTGCGCTGCAGCAGGCACTGCGTGGCCAGCACGTGGCCGACCTCGCTGGTGCCGATGCCGAAGGCCAGCGCGCCGAACGCGCCGTGGGTGGAAGTGTGGCTGTCGCCGCAGACGATGGTCATGCCCGGCTGGGTGAAGCCCTGCTCCGGGGCGATGACGTGGACGATGCCGCGGTCGGGCGAGGCCATGTCGAACAGCTCGATGCCGTAGGCGCGGCAGTTGTCCGCCAGCGTCTCGACCTGCTTCTCGGACGCCTCGGTGTAGTACGGCAGCCTGCCGTCCGGGCCGGCCGGCAGGGTCGGGGTGGAGTGGTCCATCGTCGCCTTGGTACGGTCCGGGCGGCGCGGCCGCAGGCCACGCGACTTCAACTCGGCGAAGGCCTGCGGCGAGGTCACCTCGTGGATCAGGTGCAGGTCGATGTACAGCACCGCCGGGGCGGTCTCGCTTTCCGGGACGACGACGTGCGCGTCCCACAGTTTGTCGAACAGGGTGCGGGGGGCTGGGCTCATGGGGCAATGACCTTGCGGAATTTGCTTGGAAGGCGCGGCATCGCTCAGGCGATGCGGGTGGCGTGGAAACGCAGGCGCACGTAGTCGGCCGTCCAGTGGCCGGAGGCGTCGCGAAGCACCGGGGCGAGCAGTTCGATGGCGGTGTCGCGCACCCGCTCGGCGACGGCATCGTCGTGGCCGGCGAGGAACGGATTGGCGAACGTGCGCAGCCAGCCGGCCAGGCCGGTGGGCAGCGGCGTGGGTCGCGGCGCCAGGGCCATGGCCTCGACGCGGAAGCCGTGCCGTTCCAGCCGATGCGCGTATTCGGCGGCGGTCGGGAAGAACCAGGCGAACGGCGATGCGGGCAGGCCGTGCAGGCGCATGGCCGCGCGGATCGCGGTGACGATCGCGGCGACATTGCCGTGGCCGCCCATCTCGGCGACGAAGCGGCCGCCCGGGCGCAGCGCACGGTGCACGCCGTGCAGCACCGCGTCAGGCGCGCGCATCCAGTGCAGCGCGGCATTGCTGAACACGGCATCGAAGCCGCCGTCGAAGTCCAGCGCATGGCCGTCGGCCACGTACGCGTCCACGCCGCGGGCGCGCGCCGCGTCGACCAGCTCCGGGGAGGCATCCACGCCGACGATGCGGGCACCGGCGGCGACCAGGCGCGCGCTCAGCACGCCATCGCCGCAGCCCAGGTCGAGGATGCGCTCGCCCGGCCGTGGCTGCAGCAGGGCCAGCACGGTGTCGCCCAGTGCCGGCACGAAGCCGGCGTGGGTGGCGTAGCCGTGGGCGTCCCAGTGCTGGCCGGCGGCCGGCACGGGACGGTCGCTGTCCAGGCTCATGCGGTCACCGCGTCGCTCTCGCGGGCCTCGGGCTGGCCCTGGCGCAGCAGGCGGTTGGCCACGTCCAGCCAGGCCAGGGCGCTGGCCTCGATGATGTCCGCGCTGGTGCCGGTGCCCTCGTGGGCGACGCCGGCGTGGCTGACGCTGAGGCTGGCCTCGCCGCGCGCGTCGGCGCCGATGCCCACGCTGTGGACCTGGTAGCTGTCCAGCACCAGCTGCACGCCGGTGGCCGCGGCCAGCGCCGCGAACAGGGCGTCCACCGGGCCGTCGCCCTCGGCGGTCTCGCTCACCCGCTGGCCGTCCGGGTCGGACAGCTCCACGCGCGCGCTGGCGCGGCCGCCGCTGTCGCCCTGCTGGCCGACGTTGCTGACCGTCATCGACGACAGCCGGTAGCCCTGGCTGTCGCCGGCGCCCTGCATCAGGGTGCGCAGGTCGGCGTCGGTGACCACGCGCTGCTGCTCGCACAGGGCCTTGAACTGCTCGAAGACGACCTTCAGCTCCTCGTCCTCCAGCCAGTAGCCGAGCGCGCGCAGGCGCGCCTCGACCGCGGCGCGGCCGCTGTGGCGGCCCAGCACCATCTGCGAGGACTCCCAGCCCACGTCCTCCGGCCGCATGATCTCGTAGGTGCCGCGGTGGCGCAGCATGCCGTGCTGGTGGATGCCCGACTCGTGGGCGAAGGCGTTGGCGCCGACCACCGCCTTGTTGCGCTGTACCGGCATGCCGACCAGGCGCTGCAGCAGCTGCGAGGCCGGCACGATGCGGCGGGTATCGATGGCGGTGTCGTGCGCGTAGAAGGCGTTGCGCACCTTCAGCGCCATCACCAGTTCCTCCAGCGCGCAATTGCCGGCACGCTCGCCGATGCCGTTGATGGTGCATTCGATCTGGCCGGCGCCGCCCTCGATGGCGGCCAGCGAGTTGGCCACCGCCAGGCCCAGGTCGTTGTGGCAGTGCGCGCTGAACACCACCCGGTCGGCGCCGGGCAGGTCGGCCACCCCGGCGATCACCCGCCGGAACATGCCGCGGATCTCCTCCGGCGTGGTGAAGCCGACGGTGTCGGGCAGGTTGATGGTGGTGGCGCCGGCGGCGATGGCCGCGCGCGCCACCTCGATCAGGTAGTCCTCCTCGGTGCGGGTCGCGTCCTCGGCGGAGAACTCCACGTCGTCCACGTAGCCGCGCGCCAGCGCCACGTGCCGGCCGATCGACTCCAGCACCTGCTCCTTGCTCATGCGCAGCTTGTGCTCGCGGTGCAGCGGACTGGTGGACAGGAACACGTGCAGGCGTGGCCGGGCCGCACCCTCCAGGGCGCGCGCGGAGGCCTCGATGTCGCCGGACAGGCAGCGCGAGAGCACGGCCAGGGTGGTCTGGCGCAGCTCGGCGGCGATGGCCGCGGTGGCCTCGCGGTCGGACTGCGAGCTGGCGGGAAAGCCGGTCTCGATGATGTCCACGCCGAGCTCGGCGAGCGCGCGCGCCATCACCAGCTTCTGCTGCGGGGACATGCTGCAGCCCGGAGACTGCTCGCCGTCGCGCAGGGTGGTGTCGAAGATTCGGATTCGCGGGTTCTGGATCGGCGTGTTCACCAGAGGATCTCCTCTACTGCAGGGGCGTGGGCGCGTTCGTCGCGCTTGGCGGGCGTTGCGGGAATTGTGGGCGAAACGGGGGGCGGTGCGATATGCGCCGTTCGGTCAAGGGCGGGGCCCTCGCGGTGGCGCCGGCGCGGCTTGCGCGGCGGCCGTGGCCGCACCTCGGACAGCAGCCGCGCCAGCACCGCCGCATCGATGTTGCCGCCGGACACCACCGCGCACTTGCGCCGGCCGGCGACGCGGCGCCCGGCGGCCAGGGCCAGCGCGCCGGCGCCCTCGGCGATGACGTGCTCCTCCAGCGCCAGCCGCACCAGGGTCTCGCGCAGTTCGGCCTCGCGCACGATGACCACGTCGTCGAGCAGGCTGGTGCACAGCCTGCGGGTGATGAAGCCGGGGATCTTGACCTTGACGCCGTCGGCCAGGGTGGCGACCGGATCGATCTCGCGCACGTCGCCGCGGATCGCGCGCGCCATCGAATCCACGCCCTCGACCTGGGCGCCGACCACGCGCACGCCCTGCGACTTCAGCGCCAGCGCCACGCCCGAGGCCAGGCCGCCGCCGCCGATCGGCACGATCACCACGTCCGGGGCATGCGGGGCGATCTCGATGCCGAGGGTGCCCTGGCCGGCGATCACGTCCGGATCGTCGAACGCGGGCAGGAAGCGGTAGCCGTTCTGCGCGGCCAGTTCGCGGGCGAAGGCGTAGGCCTCGTCGTAGCTGTTGCCGTGCAGGCGCACGGTGGCGCCCCAGTGCTGCACGCCGGCGATCTTGGTCGCCGGCGCGGCCAGCGGCATCACCGTGATCGCCTGCATGCCCAGTCGGTAGGCCGACCAGGCCACGCCCTGGGCATGATTGCCGGCCGAGGCGCAGATCACCGGGCGCTCGTCGCCGCGCTCGCGTGCGGCCAGCATCGCGTTCAGCGCGCCGCGCACCTTGTACGAGCCGGTGCGCTGCAGGTTCTCCAGCTTCAGCCACACGCCGAAACGCTCGGCGTAGTGCAGCGGCGTGGGGGTGAGGTAGCGGCGCAGGCGGGCCTGCGCGGCCAGCACGTCGGCGACCGAGACGCCTACGTCGCCTACGTCGCTTTCCTGGGTGCCGCCGGGAGCCGTGTCAGCCATGGCGCCGGGCCCGTGACGCGGGGCGGGGAAGAAGATACCCCCGTGCGAGAAGTCGCCTCCGGGCCGGCATCCGGGAACGGACGCGGGCCGGTGTGACGGCATGGGCGCGCTGGACGTTCACGCGGCGGCCTCCGTGGCGATGGCGGGCAACTCGGTGACCTGCACCGACTCGCAGTCGTAGATCTTCTCCAACTGGTGGCGCAGGCTCTCGCCGGGACGCTGGCCTTCCACCTCCAGCCGCAGGTGCCAGCGGCCGGCGTCGGCCGCTGCCGGGCGGCCGTCGATGGCCACGGTGCGGAAGCCGCGCCGTTCGACCATGCCCAGCACGCGCAGCAGCGCGCCTTCGGCCGGCTTCAGCACCAGGTCAAGCCGGAATCGCATGGGGAGCCTCCTGGCGAACGGTCGCGTGCGCGGGATTGGATTCCAGCATGGTGCTGTTGGCGGTGTTGGGCGGCACCAGCGGCCACACGTTGGCGCGCGCGTCGATGCTCACGTGCAGCAGTGCCGGGCCCGGTTCGGCCAGCAGCGCGGCCAGCGCCGCGTCCACGTCGGCACGTGCGTCGATGTGCCGGGCCGGGATGCCGAACACCTGCGCCAGCGCGGCGAAATCCGGGTTGTCGGACAGGTCGATCTCGCTGTAGCGCTCGGCGAAGAACAGCTCCTGCCACTGGCGCACCATGCCCAGCGAGGCGTTGTCCAGCAGCACGATCTTGATCGGCAGGCGCAGGCGCGCGATGGTCGCCAGCTCCTGCACGTTCATCATGAAGCCGCCGTCGCCGTTGACCAGCACCACGGTGCGCTCCGGGCAGGCGACCTGCGCGCCCATCGCCGCCGGCAGGCCGAAGCCCATGGTGCCCAGCGCGCCGCTGGTCAGGTGGTTGCGCGGGTGCGAGAAACGGCAGTGCTGGGCCACCCACATCTGGTGCTGGCCGACGTCGCAGGCGACGATCGCATCGGCCGGCGCCAGCTCGCTCAGGCGCTTGAGCAGGGCCGGCGCGTAGATGTCCTTGCCCGGCGCGTCGTAGCGGGCGCCGAAGCGGTTGCGGTTGTCGGCGCAGCGCCTGCGCCAGGCTTCGGCGGCGGCGCCGAGGGTGTCGAACCAGCGCGCGCCGGCCAGCGCCTTCAGGCCGGTGGCGACGTCGCCGGGCACGGCGATGTCGGCGGTGCGCAGCTTGGAGATCTCGCAGGCGTCGGCGTCCAGGTGGATGACGCGGGCGAACGGGGCGAACTCGGCGAGCTTGCCGGTGGCGCGGTCGTCGAAGCGCGCGCCGACCACGATCAGCAGGTCGCACTCCTGCACCGCCATGTTGGCCGCGCGGGTGCCGTGCATGCCCAGCATGCCCAGGTAGCGCGGGTGGCTGGCCGGCAGCGCGCCCAGGCCGCGCAGGGTCAGCACGGTGGGGATGCCGGTGGCATCGACGAACTGACGGAACTCATCCACCGCATCGGCCAGGGCGATGCCGCCGCCGCCGTAGATCACCGGCTTCTCCGCGCCGGCGATCGCGCCGATGGCCTCGGCCAGGCGCGCGTCCTCCGGTGCCGGCGCGGCGGCCACCGCCGCCGGTGCCGGATCGGGCAGGTGCGAGGCATCGGCCACCTGCACGTCCTTGGGCAGGTCGATCAGCACCGGCCCGGGGCGGCCCTCGCGGGCGATGCGGAACGCCTCGGTCACCACCCGCGGCAGGTCGTCCACCGTGCGCACCAGGAAGCTGTGCTTGACGATCGGCAGGGTCATGCCGAACACGTCCAGCTCCTGGAACGCATCGGTGCCCAGCAGCGGCGTGCCGACCTGGCCGGTGATGCACACCATCGGCACCGAATCGAGCATGGCGTCGGCGATGCCGGTGACCAGGTTGGACGCCCCCGGGCCCGAGGTCGCCACGCACACGCCGACCTTGCCGGAGGCACGCGCATAGCCGTTGGCGGCCAGCGCCGCGCCCTGCTCGTGGCGTACCAGGATGTGGCGCAGCTTCGAATCCACCAGTGCGTCGTAGAACGGCATGATGGTGCCGCCCGGATAGCCGAACAGCGTGTCGACGCCTTCGGCTTCCAGGGCCTGCGTCAGCCAGCGCGCGCCGTTGCGCGGACGGGCCTGTGCGGTGGTGTTCATTCTCGTGGCGACCTCGGGGTGGGTGGGGGAGCCGCGGCTTACGCGGCCTGTTGGCTGTCGGGCTTGGCGGCGTCCTTGTTGAGCCACACCATCTTGGCGCGCAGCTTCTTGCCGACCTGCTCGATCTGGTGGTCCATGTCGGCCTGCTTGTACTTCTTGTAGTTCGGCAGGCCGGCTTCGTACTCGGCCACCCAGTTCTTGACGAAGGTGCCGTCCTGGATATCGGTCAGCACGTCCTTCATGCGCGCCTTGGTGGAGGCGTCGATCACCCGCGGGCCGCTGACGTAGTCGCCGTACTGGGCGGTCTCGGAGATGAACTCGAGCATCCGGGTGATGCCGCCCTCGTAGAACAGGTCCACGATCAGCTTCAGCTCGTGCAGCACCTCGTAGTAGGCGATCTCCGGCTGGTAGCCGGCTTCCACCAGGGTCTCGAAGCCGGCCTGCACCAGCGAACTGGCGCCGCCGCACAACACCGCCTGCTCGCCGAACAGGTCGGTCTCGGTCTCTTCCTTGAAGGTGGTCTCGATCAGATTGGCGCGGGCGCCGCCCAGGCCGGCGGCGTAGGCCAGGGCCAGGTCACGGGCGTGCCCGGTCTTGTCCTGGTAGACCGCCCACACGCACGGCACGCCGCGGCCGATCTCGTACTCGCGGCGCACCAGCGCGCCGGGGCCCTTCGGCGCCACCATCACCACGTCCAGGTCCTCGCGTGGCTTGATCATGCCGAAGTGCACGTTCAGGCCATGGGCGAACAGCAGGCAGGCGCCGTGCTTCATGTTCGGGGCCAGCACCTCCTCGTAGAGCTTCTTCTGTACCATGTCCGGCGTCAGCACGGCGACCAGGTCCGCGTTCCTGACCGCCTCGGCCGGGGTCTTGACCAGGAAGCCGTCGGCCTTGGCCTGGGCCTCGGTCTTGCCGCCCGGGCGCAGGCCGACCACCACGTCGAAACCGGATTCGCGCAGGTTCATGGCATGCGCGCGGCCCTGGCTGCCGTAGCCGACGACGGCGATGGTGGGATGGGAATGGTCGTGCTGGGTCATGGTCTTGGATTCCTTGGGAAATGTGGATCAACCGGCCGTGGCGTCACGGGCCGGCTGGAGGCAGGGCTTGGCGGGGGACGGGCAGGCACGGGAGCCGGCCTGCGGGTTGCAGGGCGGGGATGCCTGGCGATGTGCGGAAGCGGTCTGGTTCATGACAGTGGAAACTTTTGTGGACCCCTGAAACGCGAAACCCCGCGCCGTTGCCGGTGCGGGGTCTGTTCGAATCGTGTGTGCTTTTGCTGCTTACACGCTCATTCGTCCCGCACCGGTTGGCGAGCTAATAAGTACGAGGACGAGAATCGACGCAGCCGCGCACGCACCGGTCGGTGCGGGCTGGCAGTGGTCGAAGAGGGTGCGGCTGGACTTCATGGGAAGCGAGGTTAAGCACGGGGTTTCCCGATTGTCAACGCCCTGCTGCGGGTAAAATGGGCAGCGCGCCCGCAGGCCGCGCCGTTGCGGCACGGTTGCAGGCGCAATCAAGCGCCGCGCGTGGCCGTCGTGGCGTCGAAATGGCGGGAATGCGCGGCGTCGATGAAGGATTGGCCATGACATCGGCGTTGCATTGTCGGGGCCATGCAGGCCGGGAGAGGGGGATGCATCACGACAGGGCGGTGCCGGGCGAGTCCCGGGACCGCGAGCAAGACGAGTTCCGCCTGCCTTCCGGCACGGAGGTCACCCGGTTGCTGTGCGACTGGAACGGCCGCCAGCCGGAGGACCATGCCGTGCTCCAGGCGGTCTACGACGTGTTGCGGGAAATGGCGGCATCGCGCATGGCGGCATCGCGCGGGGACGTGCTGCTGCAGCCGACCGTGCTCGTGCACGAGGCGTTGCTGCGGATGATGGGGCCGGGGACGCAGTACCGCGACCGCCTGCACTTCTTCGCCCTGGCCGCGCTGAAGATGCGCTCGGTGCTGGTCGACCACGCGCGTGCCAGCCTGGCGCAGAAGCGCGGCGGCGGCGCGCTGCGGGTGACGCTGTCGCAGGCGGACCTGGCGTTGCCGGCCGGGACCTCGCCGACGGCCGACTACCAGGTGCTGGCGCTGCACGAGGGGCTGGAGCGTTTCGCCCGGCTGGATCCGCGGGCGTCGCGGGCGCTGGAGCTGGCCTATTTCGGCGGCATGAACCATGCCGAGATCGCGACCGTGCTGGAGGTCTCGGTACCGACCGTGGAACGCGACCTGCGCATCGGGCGTGCCTGGCTGAAGCGCTATCTCGACGAGACGCCGGCATGAGCCAGGATCCCGAGACCTGGCGGCAGGTGCGGCGCCTGTTCGAGGCCGTGTGCGAGCTGCCCGAGGCGCGCTGGCGCCAGGCGCTCGAGCAGCTCAGCGGGGATCCGGTCGTCGTCGCGGAAGCGCTGGCGCTGCTGTCGGCGCAGACGGTGCAGATGGGCGGCGTCCCGCACCGGGTGGACGAGATGCTGGCGCGCGTGGCCGGGCCGGAATTGCAGGCCGGCGACCGGATCGACCATTGGCGGCTCACCCGGCACCTGGCCAGTGGCGGCATGGGCAGCGTGTTCGCCGCCGAGCGTGCCGATGCCCTGTACCGGCAGCAGGTCGCGATCAAGCTGCTGCGCGGATGGCCCGACGCCGGGACTTCGCAGCGCCTGGCCGCCGAGCGGCAGATCCTGGCATCGTTGCGCCATCCCGGCATCGCCCGCCTGTACGACGGCGGCACCACCCCGGCGGGCCAGCCCTACCTGGTGATGGAGTACGTGGACGGGCGCACGCTCGACCGCTACGTGCAGGAGGAACGCGTCGGCCTGGACGCCCGATTGGCGCTGTTCCTGAAGGTGTGCGAGGCGGTCCAGGCCGCGCACGCACAGCTGGTCCTGCACTGCGACATCAAGCCGGCCAACGTCCTGGTGCGCGCGGACGGCGACCCGGTCCTGCTCGACTTCGGCATCGCCCGGCTGATGGACGGCGGCTCGGCCGACGACCGCCTGAAATACTGCACGGTTCCCTACGCCAGCCCGGAGCTGCTGGCCGGGACCCACGTGGGCACGGCCGGCGACGTGTTCAGCCTGGGCGTGGTGCTGCTGGAGCTGCTGGCCGACGTGCCGGTGGCGCGTGATCTGCAGGCCTCGCAGGCATCGTTGCCGTCCCCGTCGCGGCTGGCGGGCACGCAGTGTCGCTGGCGCGGCCGGCTGGCGGGCGACCTGGACGCCATCGTGGCCAAGGCCTGCCGCATCGATCCGCGCGATCGCTACGGCAGTGTGGCCGAGCTGGCGCAGGACATCCGCCGCCACCTGGCGCATGCCCCCGTGCTGGCCCGGGCCGGCGGCCGCCTCTACCGCGCGCGGCGCCATGTCCGCCGGCACTGGCGGGCCGTAGTGGCCGCGGGGGTGATGCTGACCATGGGAAGCGGCTTCATCGTGGGCCTGCAGCGTGCCCGCGACGAGGCCCGCGCGCAGGCCGAGGCGGCGACCGGGATCAGCGACTTCCTGGTCTCCGCCTTCAATGCCGCCGACCCGAAGCTTCGCGCCTCGCGCGGCGCCGAGCAGATCAGCGCACGCGACGTGCTGGATGCCGGCGCGCGCCATATCGACGAGGATCCCGCCATTTCGCCGGCCGCCCGCGCACGCCTGCATGCGGTGATCGGGCGTGCCTACATGAACCTGACCCAGACCGCCCGGGCCGAGCCATTGCTGCGCCGGGCCGCCGCGGAACTGCAGGCTCCCGGCGTGGACGATCCGCTGCAGGCCTCGGCCGCGTTGCATGACCTTTCGCTGCTGTTGAGCCGGCAGAGCCGCGGCCGGGAGGCGCTGGTGCCGGCCCGGCACGCACTGGCGCTGGCCGAGCGCGCCCGGGACGGCGACGCCATCGCCGGCGCCCATAACGTACTGGGCCTGGCGCTGCAGCAGGATGACCAGCTGGACGCCGCCGAGCGCGAGCTGCGCACCGCGCTGGCCCTGCGTCGGGCGCAGGCGGACAGGGACGGTGCCAACGACCGCAACTACGCGGGCGACATCCTGCACAACCTGGCCCTGGTCGCGCGCGCGCGCGGGCAATACGCCGTCGCCGAGGGAATGCTGCGCCAGGAGCGTACCGACGTCCTCGCCCGGTATGGCAGCCGGAGCGAACGCTATGCGGGCGCCAGCTATGACCTGGCGCGGGTGATACTGAGCCAGGGGCGCCTGCGCGAGGGGATCGCGTTGCTGGAGAGCCAGCTCCCGCTCGCGCGCCAGCTCTATGGCGAGGGCTCCGATGGCCTGGTGATGACCTACATGGAACTGGCCGGCGCCTACCAGGACCTGGGCGACATGCCCTTGTCGGCCGAGCACTATGCACAGGCGCTGGCGCAACTGCGCATTGCCGGACGCGAGGGCACCCAGGACCACGCCATCCTGCTCAACAACATGGCGACCCTTGCCGAGGCCCGTGGCGACGTGCCTGCGGCGGAGTCGCTGTACCGGCAATCGCTGCGCCTGCGCCGCGACCTGTTCGGCGACCAGGCGCGTGCCACGCTCACCGTCGAAGCCAATCTGGGACGCTTGTTGATGCGCGACGGACGCCTCGCGCAGGGACGGCCGTTGATGGACCATGCCGAGGAGGGCCTCAAGCGGCTGCTGCCGGCCGGCACGCCGCTGTTGCGCGTCCAGCAGATGGGGCAGGCGGAACTGCACCTGCACCTGGGCGAGCTGGACCGGGCCCAGCACCTGCTGGACGATGCCCTGGCAGGACTGGATGGCGACGATGCCATGCTGCGCGACCGCGGCCAGGCGCTGCAGGCCGGCATCGACGCGCGCGCCGGCCGCACCGGTGCTTCCGAGGCGGCGTGGAAGGACCTGGTGTCCCGCTCGGCCGGACGCCTGGACCCGGCCGGGTTGCCGCTGGCCAAGCTGCGCCTGTCGCTGGCCGAGGCGGAACTGGCCAACGGCGAAAAAGCTGCCGCGCGGGCGCTGGTTGCCAGTGCCGCCCCGGTGCTCCGCCAGCAGATGGTCGCCGGCGCGGCGGATCTGCAACGGCTGCAGGCGCTGGATGTCTCGCTGCACTAGCGGCCCGGTGCCAGGAGACGGGGCCAGGAGGTTGCGTCGCGCTGTCCGGTGAGTGGACGCGAGGGGCATGCGGTCCAGGCACCGGGCAAAAAAATGCCGCTGACGGGGCAGCGGCAGGGGAGAGAGAACGATGGATCTAGTTGTTATAGGTCCAGCTTAGACTGGGAAATTGGTGGGAAGATGCCGTCATTCGGGAATCACATGCTGGCCTGGTCACTCCCGGCGAAATTGGATGAAAAAAAGGCCCCTGGAAGTTCCAGGGGCCTTTTTTGTTGCGGATGGCAATGTAGCGCCAAACCGGGATTACCAGTCGTATTGCACCTGGATACGCGCGTAGCGCGGCGTGGTGTAGTACTTTCCTACCTTGTAGTTGTTGTAGATGTAACCGTAGGTGGTGTTGTCAGTCTGCTCGTAGACTTGTAACGGCTTGACATTATTGAAGATATTCAAGACCGATAGCTGCACACTCAGGCCATTGAGCCAAGATGGACGATAGACCGCATTGGCGCTCAGGTTGTAGGTCCAAGGCGTGCGTCCAGCGGTGCCGAGCTTGGCAATCTCGCCATTGCAGTAGTGGAAAGTGCCGCCATAGCCATATTCTGTGTCGAAGGTCCCGGTGCCGCCGCCGTAACAGCTGATCGGTGAACCCGACTGGACCTGCAGGTCCAGGCCAACCTGCCACTCGGGCGAGAACTTGTAGGCCCCGTAGGCCTTCAGGCTATGGCGGTGGTCATTAAACAGGTAGCCATCAGAGCCGTACATGATTTCGGCGAAGTCGAAGTCCGAAGTTGTGCCGGTGTCGTCTTGTCCGTTGGTGCTCTTGACAAGACCCTCGTAGTTGCCGTTGAGCTTCGACCAAGTGTAATTGATGCTCGCTTGCCACTTATCGGTCTGCTTGTCGGCGCTAAGCGTGATGGCCTTATAGTAGCGCTTGGCCTTCGGACCCAATTCGCTGGCCGGCACGGTGATCGTGTCGGCAGTACCGTCGCCGTCCACATCCATCGTTACCGTCAGACTGCTGCCGGGGTTATACAACCAGCAGCCGGGAAGGTTGCCGGGGACGGTCCATTCGTCGTCCCAGTTGGATAGGTCGTAACCGGCAGCGGTGGCAGCGTTGTAGATTGCACGTGAATCGCAAGTATCGTCGATCACGTTGTTGATGCGACGATACGTGCCCTTAATACCTAATGTCCAGGCATCGAGAAAATCACGGTCTGAGGTGGTCTTGTATTGATAGCCAAGGATTGCCTCGTCTTGCGTGTAGGGTTTTAGCCCCTTGCTGGCCACGGCCTTAGCATCAGGCACGGTGCCGTTTTCACCGTTATAGACCGAATCATAGGCGCCGTTGGCAAACGAGCCGGTTACGTTGGGAACACCGGTAACGGAGTCTACGCCGCTGTAGGTGTAGTAGTTGACGGTGTAGTACGAAGCACTTGCAGCACGCAGGGCAACGTTTGCGGCAATAGGCAGGGAATAACGCCCCAGCGATCCGAACAGCTTACTGTCGCCATTGCCGGACAGATCCCATGAGAACCCTACACGGGGCTGCCAGATGTTGTCCTGCTTGACGAAGGTGATGCCGCTGGAGTTCTTGTTGTTGAACGAGTCGTTGCGGATGCCGTAGTACAGCATGAAGTTGTCGGTGATCTGCCAGTGGTCGTCGATGTACCAGGACTTCTGCTTGATCTCTACGCTGCCGCCGGTGCGGTAGTTGATGAGGTAGGTGTAGGTAGGGCGGATCACCCAGTAGGCGCCGGCCGAGTAGGACTCGCCCTGCTTGGACTTCCAGGTCTCGTCGCTGTAGCCGAAGCTGATCTTGTGGTCGCCCAGCTGCCATTCGAAATCGAGCTTGCCGCCGTCGCGTTCGTTGTGGCCCCCGTAGATTCCCACACTGCTGGTGACGGCACAGCCGAGCTGCGAACCGGTCACGTACGAGTACACATACGGGCAGGCGCCTGCGGCACCGTTGATGTCGCCGTCGTAGTAGCTTTCGACGCCGTCGGGGCTGATGGTGAACTGCGAACTGCGGTTGCGCATCTGGCCGTACTGCAGCGTGGCCGTCAGGTTGTCCGTCAGGTTGCTGGTCCACTTGAAGATGTCGGTCTGGCCACCGCTCTTGCCGACCAGCTGGCCCAGGTACTGGGTCTTGGATACGTCGTTGGTATCCAGGTTGTAGTTGGCAGTGTAGTAGTTGTAGGCGTAGCGGCTGTGGTTGCGGAAGCCGGTGTACTCGAGGTGGTTCCAGTCGTTGAGGTACCAGTCGAGCTTGAGCAGCTGGTAGGGCGTCTTGCCAGCATAATCGTAGGCGGACGTAGAGGTGGACGTGTCGCTGGTACTGGAACGGCCGCCATACGAGGTGGTGTGGCTGTCGGTGAACTGCCCCAGTGCGAACACGAACAATTTGTCCGGGATCAGCGGACCACCTACCCAGGCCGAATAGACGTTGGACGCGCTGTAGTTGTTTTCGTAATTGCGGAAGATCTCGCCGTCATTGCGGTAGACCTTACCCACGTTGTCGCTGAGCGAATCGGGGGCGCCAGTCCAGCTGAAACCGCCCTTCCACTCGTTGGTGCCCCGCTTGATGTTGACGCTTGTCACGCCACCGGTGGAGAAACCGTACTTGGCACCATAACCGCCGGTCTGGATATCGAGCTGGTCGATCGCCTGATAAGGAACCTGGGAAAACGACAGGCTGTCATACAGGTTGGTGACGTTGAAGCCATCGACGTAGTAGCTATTCTCGGCGGCGGAAGCACCACCGAAGGAGGCATTGCCGAAATAGCCGCTGCTGGCCACGGTGCCGGGCGTCAACAACGAAACCGAGGTGATGTCGCGCGGGATCGGCAGCTCGTTCAGCTGGGTGGCAGTGAAGGTGGTGCGCGATTCCACGCTGCTCAGGTCGATGGCGTTCGGACCGCCGGTGCCCCTGACCACGATCCTGTCCAGACTCGTGGCCTCGGCGAAATTGGCCGATGTCGCCTGGCCGGCGACCACGTTCACGGTGGCGGTGTGGCCGCCTACGGTCACCTCGTACTGGCCGATCGGCAGGGCGGGAACGCGGAAGCGACCATCGTTGCCTACGGTGGTCTCGCGGGTCACGCCGGAGCTCAGGCTCTTGATGACGGCCTTCTGTCCGGCCTCGCTGCTGCTGACGCTGCCGATGATGTCGCCCGACGTGCTCTGTGCCCAGGCAGCGCCTTGCGATAGGCAGGTACCCAGCATCAGGGCCAGCGCGCTGCGCTTTAGGAGGATGTTGCGTGGTTGCTTCATGTGGACTGAGTCCCCTTGTCGATACTCGAAGGAGACCATGCTTCCGCAGGGGAAGGCATGGCGCTGTGGGTCGACCGGAGATGAAGCCGGTCTGAGCGCGAAGTTAACGAAGTGTTACGTCAGGCTATTGCCGTCATGTGCACCATTGCGTGCGGGCATTGTCATTGGCATGAAATGTGTCTATGCCGTGACAATCAGTAGAAGTGTCGCGTGTGATATCCGATTCGCGTGGAGGATGGGCATCTCCTCGCTCGGTGATGACCGGATGTAGCTTTGCGGCGATCGCCGATCGCCGATCGCCGATCGCCGATCGGCTTGCGGCGGCCTGGCCCTGATCATGGGGCTAGAGGACAAAGTGATTCTGCGGATATCCGTCTGTGGATATCCGGATGACGGTATTTGCCCGGCTCGCATAAGCCGGATTTCGTCGAAGTTCGGACCTGGCAATCAACTCGCCCGCGCCATCATGGGGATCGACGGGATTCCTTCTCCGGCAACGGCTGCGAGGGCCTTTGTGTCGGTGCGGCCCGTTCGCGTGGTCTCGGGTCGCTGCCGGGCCGGATTCGGGCCGGGCCGGGAACCGGCCTTGTTTCGTTGCCGGCCGTTGATCCATTGCTGGCCATGGATTGGGAGGAAATCCCCTGGGCTTGGCAAGGACGAAGGACTTCTCCTGGGCGCAGCAAGAGACCGAAGGTCACGTGCGAACGGTATCGTCGTGCGTCACGCCAGGAATCGCGTATCAGTCCACCGTCGTGTCATCTTTCCCGTTGGATCGAAACGCAGGAGACAGGAAACGCAGGAGACAGGAAACGCAGGAGACAGGAAACGCAGGAGACAGGAGAAGAGAAGCCGGATCCACGGGGCCGGGTTCGAGCCAAGCGGACGGCAGGGCAGGCAATAGCGCCGTGTCGTGTCTGTTGGGGAAGTGGGGGGATGGTCAGTGCAGGCGCGACGGCAGATTGCCCGGTCCACTTCGGGTCGGGCCGACCTTGCGAGGTGCAGATGACCCAATCAGGGGCGGCCTTGCGGGAAGGCCGCAGGCCACTGACATGTCCGTGGCCTGGATCGCGAAATCGTGGCCACCCGGGCCAATGGCTGGCCGGATGGCCGGGCGATCAGTCGATCGGCGCGCCGTAGCGCTCGATCGAATCGATCATGACCTGCTTGGCCTCGGCGGCATTGCCCCAGCCGTCGAGCTTGACCCACTTGCCCTTCTCCAGGTCCTTGTAGTGCTCGAAGAAGTGGCCGATGCGGGCCAGCCAGTGCGGATCGACCTGGTCGATATCGGCGATCTGCGCGTAGTCCGGGTAGACCTTGGCCAGCGGGACCACGATCAGCTTCTCGTCGCTGCCCTTCTCGTCGCTCATGCGCAGCACGCCGACCGGGCGGCACTTGATCACCGAACCGGTGACCAGCGGCAGCGGCAGCAGCACCAGCGCATCGACCGGGTCGCCGTCGCCGCACAGGGTGTGCGGGATGTAGCCGTAGTTGGCCGGGTAGCGCATCGGGGTGGCCAGCACGCGATCGACGAAGATCGCGCTGCTGTCCTTGTCCACCTCGTACTTGACCGGGTCGGAATCCTTCGGGATCTCGATGATGACGTTGACTTCGTCCGGCGGATTCTTGCCGGCGCTGACCAGCTCCAGTCCCATGGGTGGGCTCCGATGCGTGAGGGTGGAAAGGACGGGCATTTTACCCGCAGGGCCCGGGCCGGCGCACCGCCGGCGGGGTTTGGCGCGGTGTTCAGGCGCCCGGTGCCAGCCTTGCCGCCAGATTCGGACAGGAGATCGCGCATGTGGGGCAAATCGCTTGCAATGGCCGTCATGGCCCAGGCCGTGGTCGCCGCCGCCGTGGCGGCCGAGCCGGCACCCGAAATCCAGCGCCCGGTCGGGGCGGCGCAGGCGGTGGGCGCGGTGCACACCCTGCGCCAGATCCCCGAGGCCTGCGTGCGCCTGGAGGGTGTGTTCACCGGCGATGCGGCCGATCCGTACCGCTTCAATGCCGTACGGACCTCACCCACCTGCCAGCCGCGCGCCCGCTTCGTCGATGCCGCGCAGGCGCAGCCTTCGGTGGCGGCCGGCTGGAAGCTCAACGACCTGGTGCGCGTACCGGATGCCGCCTGTCCGGCGCGCATGGCGGTGGTGAAGGTGTGGCGCCGGCCGAAGGACAACCAGCAGGCGCCGGACGGCCAGGGCCAGACCCGGGTCTACCTGGAGCAGGCACGGCAGGCCGCCGCGGCCGGCAAGCTCGGCGAGGTGCCGCTCTATACCGCGCAGCTGGAGCTGCAGGGGCGCTGCGGCGGCTGATCCGGCGGATGCGGTAAGCTGGACGGCAGCACGGCGGATGTGGACCGGTCGGTCCGGCGGTCCGCCGGATCGTTCACCCAGCACCATTTAAGGAGTCACGTCGATGCGTTTGGTTCTGTTGGGGCCGCCCGGTTCGGGCAAGGGCACCCAGGCGGCACGCCTCAAGGAAAAACTGCAGGTTCCGCACATCTCCACCGGCGACCTGCTGCGCGCCGAAGTGGCCGCCGGCACCGCCCTGGGCCAGCAGGCCAAGGAAGTGATGGCGCGCGGGGACCTGGTGTCCGACGACATCCTGCTGGGCATGCTGGAGTCGCGCCTGGGGCGGGCGGACTGCGCCAACGGCTTCATCCTCGACGGCTACCCGCGCAACGTGGCCCAGGCCCATGCGCTGGACGGCCTGCTGGCCCGGCTGGGCCAGCCGCTGGACGCGGTGGTCCAGCTGGACGTGCCGACCGAGTTGCTGGTCGAGCGCATCGCCGGCCGTGCCAAGGCCGAGGGCCGTGCCGACGACAATCCGGAATCGGTGCGCAAGCGCCTGCAGGTCTACCATGACGCCACCGAGCCGGTCAGCGGGTTCTATGCCGGGCGCGGCATCCTCACCCGCGTCGATGGCGTGGGCGAGCTGGACGAGGTGACCACCCGCATCCTGGCGGCGCTCAAGCACTGAAGGCGGCGTGCCGGCGCTGCCGGCCGCGCAAACACGAAGCCCCCGCCACTGGCGGGGGCTTCGTGCCTCTCGGGGAGAAGAGACGCCAGCCGGAGGGCTTGCTCAGGGCCCCGCAGCGTGAGCTGTCTGTGATTGGGGATGGGCCTCTTGGGGAGTAGGACCGGATCAGACGGCTGCGGCTGGCGGGGTCCATTCTCCGGGCAACGGGCCGATGGCCCTATCGGAGGTTCCCCCGCGTCGGGTAGGGGCGGGCCCTACACGACGGAAGCGTCGCCGGCGGCCGGATCGGCGACAATCGGCGCATGAGCAAGATCCACATCCTCGGAATCGCCGGCACCTTCATGGGCGGCGTGGCGGCGCTGGCGCGCGAACTCGGCTGCGAGGTCGAAGGCAGCGACCAGGCGATCTACCCGCCGATGTCCACCCAGCTGGAAACCCTGGGCATCGCGCTGAAGCAGGGCTACCTGCCCGGCAATATCTCGGCCGACTGCGACGACGTCCTCGTCGGCAATGCGCTCTCGCGCGGCAACCCGGCGGTGGAGGCGGTGCTCGACGACGGCCGCCGCTACACCTCCGGCGCGCAGTGGCTGGCCGAGCGCGTGCTGCCCGGGCGCACCACCCTGGCGGTGGCCGGCACCCACGGCAAGACCACCACCACCACGCTGCTGACCTTCCTGCTGGAGACGGCCGGGCGCGCGCCGGGCTTCCTCGTCGGCGGCGTGCCGGAGGACTTCGGTGTGTCGGCGCGGCTCGGCGACGGCGCCGAGTTCGTGGTCGAGGCCGACGAGTACGACACCGCGTTCTTCGACAAGCGCAGCAAGTTCGTCCACTACCGGCCGAGGATCGCCATCCTCAACAACCTCGAATACGACCATGCCGACATCTTCCCGGACGTGGCCGCGATCCAGCGCCAGTTCCACCACCTGGTGCGTACGGTGCCGGGCAATGGCCGGCTGATCGTCAACGGCGAGGACGCGCGCCTGGCCGAGGTGCTGGCGATGGGCTGCTGGACCCCGGTGGAGACCTTCGGCCTGGACGATGCCTCGGTGGCCCTCGCCCGCGCCGATGGCGGCGCCGGCTTCGACTGGAGCGCGCGCCTGCTGGACGCCGATGGCAGCGCGTTCGTCGTGCTGCATCGGGGCGTGGAACTCGGCACCGTGCGCTGGCCGCTGCTCGGCCGCCACAGCGTGATGAACGGGCTGGCGGCGCTGGCCGCCGCGCACGCGGTGGGCGTGGAGCCGGCCGAGGTGATCACGGCGCTGGCGCGCTTCCACAGCGTCAAGCGGCGGCTGGAACTGGTTGGCCACCACGCCGGCATCGACGTGTACGACGACTTCGCCCATCACCCGACCGCGATCGCCACCACGCTGGCCGGCCTGCGCGCCAGGGTCGGTCCGGGGCGGCGCATCGTCGTGGCGATGGAGCCGCGCAGCAATTCCATGCGCCTGGGCGCGCACGCCGCCGCGCTGGCGCCGTCGCTGGACCTGGCCGACGTGGTGGTGTTCCTGCATCGCCCCGAATTGGCCTGGGATGCCGACAAGGTGGTGGACGCGCTGCGCGGCGACGGTCATTCGGTGCCGAGCGTGGACGCGCTGCTGGCCGATCTGGGCCGCATCGTGATGCCCGGCGACGCGGTGGTGTTCATGTCCAACGGTGGCTTCGAGGGTGCGCCGCGGCGCTTCGTCGCGGCCTTGGCCTCGGCGTGAGGCCGTCAGTCGCGGCCTTGCCGCTCGTCGGGCGCTACCGCGCGGATGGCGGCCTCGGCCAGGTCCTGGTAGAGGTGAACGCCGAACAGACGCGCCACGGAGGCGGCGATCAGGCTGGCGCCGAGGATGGAGATGACCATCGCATGGCCATCGGTCATCTCGATCATGATCACGGCGGAAGTCAGCGGGGCCCGGGTCACCGCCGCCAGCATCGCCGCCATGCCGATGGCCATCAGCTTGATCGCCAGTCCCGGCGCGAAAAGCGGAACGAACCAGCTGCCGAGGCCCGCACCCATGGAAAGTGAGGGCGCGAAGATGCCGCCGGGCAGCCCGGTGGCGAAGGTGGCCAGCAGGCCCAACCACTTCATCGGCAGGTAGTACCAGGGCAGGGCGCGACCGGAATCGATCGCCGCGCTGGTGATCTCGGCACCGGATCCGTGGATCGGCGCCACCAGTCCGGCCAGGGCGATCACCAGGCCACAGGCGCCCACGAACAGGTAGGGATGACGGTGACGCCAGGCCGCGACCGGCGCGGGCATCCATCGGCCGATGTGGACGCACGCCCAGGCGAAGGCCCCCCCCACCAGGCCGGCGCTGATGCCGATCAACAGCATCGGTGCCACGACGGAGCCGCTGAAGCCCGAGACCCTGATCCGGCCGAAATACAGGTAATCGCCCTGAAGCGCCAGCGCCACCACGCCGGCGAGGATGACCGCGCCGATCACCTTGCCGGAGGTGTGTTCCTCCACCGAGCGCGCCATTTCCTCGAAGGCGAACACGATTCCGCCCAGCGGGGTGTTGAAGGCAGCAGCAATGCCGGCCGCGCCACCGGCGAGGATCAACTGGCGGCGCAGCGCGGCCGAGTCGTCCCGTACGAAACGGCGCATGCCATACATGATGCTGGCGCCGATCTGCACGGTGGGGCCTTCGCGGCCAAGCACGAAGCCGCTGGCCAGTCCTCCGACGATACCGATGAACTTGGCCATCGCGATGCGCGCCGACAGCAATCGACCTACCGATGTCGGCCTGTCGGCCAGCATCAGTCCCGCCTTGGCCTGGGGAATGCCGCTGCCTTCCGCGCCGCGCCCAAGCCGGCGCATCATCCACAATACGGCCATGCCTCCCAGCGGCACCAGCAGCAGCGGGCTCCATCGGTAGCGGGCCTGCAGCGACAGGAAGCCCGCCGACGCCCAGCTAGAGGCCTGCGCCAGCAGGACCGCCACCAGCCCCACCGCGGCCGCGCCGCTCCATAGCACAAGGGTCACGCGAGTGCGGCCGGCGAACGCGCGCGGCAGGGCGGACAACCGGTGTCGGAGCATGGCGGGGTCGTGGCGGAGTCGGGTCGTTCAGTGTAGCGCCTGGCCCGGAATCGACCCTGCCGGCCGCGTTGTGCGAGCATGACGCGATGCACATGGCTGATCCGCTCGATGTCACGCTGCCGATCTTCCCGCTCCATCACGTACTGCTGCCGGGCGCTCGGCTGTCGTTGCGCGTGTTCGAGCGGCGCTACCTGGACATGGTGCGCGAGTGCGGGCGCGGCGGACACGGCTTCGGTGTCTGCCTGATCCTGCAGGGGGGCGAGACCGGATCGCCGGCGCTGCCCGCGGCCTGGGGCACGGAGGCGCGGATCGAGGATTTCGATACCGGCGGCGACGGCGTGCTGGTGCTGCATCTGCGCGGGCACCGGCGTTTCCGCGTGCGCCGCACGCGGGTGCGCGACAACGGCCTGGTGATGGCCGAAGTGGCCTGGTGCGTACCGGATGCGGACGACGAGTTGCGGCCGGAACACGGCCTGCTGGCCACCGTGCTCGACCGCATCCGCGAGCAGGCCGGCGGCGAGTTCGCCGCGGCATCGCCGGTGCTGCTGGACCGGGCCGCCTGGGTCGGCTGGCGCCTGGCCGAGCTGCTGCCGCTGGAAGAACCGCAACGGTTGAGCCTGCTGCAGGAGCACGATCCGCACCGGCGCCTGGACTTGCTGCTGGGCTGGCTCGGCTGAAGCGAAGGCCCAACCAGGGCGGTCAGGGAAGCGGCGCGGCCTCGTCCGCGCCGGGGGCGTCGGTGCGCAGGCGCAGCACGCCGATGCCGCCGACCGGGTTGAATTCGCGCCGTTGCGGCAGGCCGGCCAGCGCCGCCTGCACCGCGTCCAGCGCCGGATCGGCCTCGCGCATCGGCAGCCACAGGCCGAGCAGGTGCAGGTGGCGGTCGTAGCGCAGCGTCTGTGCCGTGCCCAGCCAGAGCGGCTGGGCACCCGGCTGCAACTGCACCGGCGCGGGCCACAGGCGCAGCGCGTACTGCTCGCCGTGGTGTGCGCCGGGGCGCAGCATCAGCAGCGACTCGACCTGGGTGTCCAGGGTCGCCGGCAGCACCGGGCTGGTGGCGGGCGTGGCGTGGCTGTCGAGCAGGCCCAGCGCCTGTTCCCAGCCGGCCTGCGGCTGCACCCGCCAGCCCCGGGCCTGCAGGCGCGCGCGCAGCGGTGCCAGCGGCCCGGCGACCTGCACGTCCAGCGGCCAGCGCTGGTCGTCGTCGAACTCGTTGCGGCGCGAGGGCAGGGTGCGCCAGTCGGCCTGCCACCAGCGCGCCATCTCCATCGCCACCGGCGGCGGCGCCGGCGGTTCGAACTTGGCCAGCTTGCGCGGCAGGTCGCGCGGGGCCAGCAGCATCGCCGCCAGCACGAAGGTGCCGTAGAACAGCCACGACACCGGCTTGACCCAGAACGAGCGGTGGAAGCGGCGCCGGTAGGCGATGCCCAGCAGCAGCAGCCAGAAGATGCCGAACAGCATGCCGCCGATCACGTCGCTGAGCCAGTGCGCGCCCAGGTAGAGGCGGGCGAAGCCGATCAGCGTGGCCACCAGGCCGGCCACCAGGTACGGCCAGACCCGGTTGCGGCCGGGCAGCTCGCGCGCCACCAGCACGGCGAAGAAGCCGAAGGTGATGGTGGCCATGGTGACCGCCACCGACGGGAAGCCGAAGCCGCTGCTGGCCGCCGGCGGGCGGACCACGTGCACGCCGAGGCTGAGCAGCTTGGTCAGCGCAAGGCCGAAGCCCAGGGCCGCCAGCCAGTGCAGCACCGCGTTCCAGCGCCGCCGCCAGAGCAGGTAGCCCATGGCCGCGGCGATCGCCGGCAGCAGGATCTGCCAGTCGCCCAGCGAGGCCAGCGCGGCCATCGGGTAGTCGGCCAGCGGGTTGCGCAGGCCGAGCATGGCCTGGTGCACGGCCAGGTCCAGCGCCAGCGGTTCGCCCTTGGCGAGCACGACCATCAGCAGCGCGAACCAGCCCCAGCCCAGCACCAGCAGCATCAGCGCCAGGGTGGCCAGCGGCACCGCCTCGCGCCGGCGCGGGTCGAACAGCGCGGCGGTATAGCGTCCCAGCACCGGGTGCCGTCCCGACCAGGCCAGGATCCGCGCCAGCAGGGCATCCAGGTGGATGGCCGACCAACGGTACGCGTACAGCACGATCGCCCAGGCCAGGCCCAGCAGCACGCCGAGCAGGCCCAGCACCAGGAACAGGCGTCCGGCCACCGCCGCCACCGCGTCGTAGGCCTTGCCCAGCACCCAGCCGGGCAGTAGGAAGAGCAGTGCCCACGACAGGCAGGCCAGGCCGCTGGCGACCACGTAGCGCCGCCACGGCATCTTCGCCATGCCGGCGATGGCCGGGACGAACGGGCGCACCGCGCCGACGTAGCGGGCGATCAGGATGCTCTTGAAGGCGTTGCGCCGGAACAGCACCTCGCCGCGGCCGAGCAACTGTGGGTAGCGTGCGAACGGCCAGATTCCGCGCAGCCGGTCGCCCCAGCGCAGGCCGACCCAGTAGCTCAGCCCGTCGCCGGCGAAGGCGCCGAGCGCGGCGGCGGCGACGGCATAGGGTCCGGAGATCTCGCCCAGCCCGATCAGCACGCCCACCGCGAACAGCAGCGGCAGCGCCGGCACCAGCGCGCCGAGCAGGATGACCGCATCGCTGAAGGCGATGGCGAAGATGACCACGCCCGCCAGCACGGGATGGCGGGAGATCCAGTCCAGCGTGGCGGTGATCCAGGCAGCGTCCATCGGCCGATTTTACAGGCCGGTCCCGCGCGGCGACCTGAGCGGAGCGTTCAGCCGGCCACCCCGAGCAGGGCCGGCAGCTGGCGCATGTCGTGGAACAGGTGCCGGACGCCGGCCTCGCGCAGCTGCCGCGCCGAATCGTGGCCGGGGCCGCCGGGGCAGTAGCCGAACACCGTGGCGCCGGCGGTCAGGCCGGCGGTCGCGCCGGTGCGGGTGTCCTCGACCACCGCGCAGTCGGCGGCGGCCACGCCCAGCGCGGCCGCGGCGGCGAGGTAGACGTCCGGCGCCGGCTTGCCGCGGGGCATCTCGGTGCCGCTGAGCAGGCGCCCGCCCTCGAACCAGCGTGCCAGCCCGGCCGTGCCCAGCATCACGTCGAGCTTGCCGCGGTCCGAGCCGGAGGCGCAGGCGATGCGCCCGCCATAGGCGCGGTACAGCACCGGCAGCACCTCGGCGATGCCGTCGATCGGGCGCACGCGCGCGGCCAGGGCGGCGTCGCGGCGGGCGCGGAAGGCGGCCTGCAGCCGGGGGAAGGGCACGCCGGTATGGCGCTCGATGTCGGCCGCGTCGTCGCTGAGCTGGCGGCCGAGGAAGCGCGCCGTGCATTCGGCCTGGCTCATCTCCCAGCCATGTTCGGCGAACACGTCGCGCATCACGCCCAGGGTGATCGGCTCGGAATCCACCAGCACGCCGTCGCAATCGAACAGGACGGCGGCGAAGGGCAGGGCCGGCATCGGCGCGGCAGCGGGGGCGACGGGAGTCATCCACACAGGATAATCCACCGGCGCATGCGCGCTCCTTACAATGGGCCATGCACCCGGATCGCCCTGCCTGCCGAGAGCCGCTGAAGTCGGACAGCTTCGGCCGCATCCTGCACCTGGAGGAGGACGGCCGCGGTTTCATCCGCCGCGAGCTGGGCGCCGCGCCGTGGTGGGCGCGGCCGCTGGCGCGCTGGCTGGCCGCGCGCGAGGCGCGGGCGCTGCGCGGGCTGGACGGGATCCCGTCCACGCCGCGGCTGCTGCGCTGGGATGGCCGCTGCCTGGACCGCACCTACCTGGACGGGGCGGCGATGTACCAGCGGCCGCCGCACGGCGACGCGGCCTATTTCCGTGCGGCCCGGCACCTGCTCGGCCAGCTGCACCGGCGCGGCATCGCCCACAACGACCTGGCCAAGGAGGCCAACTGGCTGGTCCTGGCCGATGGCGCGCCGGGCCTGATCGACTTCCAGCTGGCGGTGCGCGGCAACCCGCGCTCGCCGTGGCTGCGCCTGCTCGCGCGCGAGGACCTGCGCCACCTGCTCAAGCACAAGCGCACCTACTGCCCGCAGCGGCTCACACCGGTGGAACGGCGCGTGCTGCAGCGCCCGTCGTGGGTGCGCGCGCTGTGGTTCGCCACCGGCAAGCCGGTCTACCGCTTCGTGACCCGGCGCGTGCTGCACTGGCGGGACAACGAGGGCCGCGGCCCTCGGCCCTGACCCGTACCGGAGGAGGAGAGGACATGACGACGCTGGCCGGCAAGACCCTGTTCATCACCGGCGCCTCGCGCGGCATCGGCCTGGCCATCGCCGTGCGTGCCGCGCGCGACGGCGCCAACGTGGCCATCGCCGCCAAGTCGTCGGTGCCGAACCCGAGGCTGCCCGGCACCATCCACAGCGCCGCCGCGGCGGTCGAACAGGCCGGCGGCAGCGCCCTGGCGCTCAGGTGCGACATCCGCGAGGAGACGCAGGTGCAGGCGGCCGTGGCCGCCACCGTCGATGCCTTCGGCGGCATCGATATCCTGGTCAACAACGCCAGCGCGATCTGGCTGCGCGGCACGCTGGACACGCCGATGAAGCGCTTCGACCTGATGCAGCAGGTCAACGCGCGCGGCACCTTCCTGTGCGCGCAGGCCTGCCTGCCCCACCTGCTGCAGGCGCCGGATCCGCACATCCTCACCCTGGCGCCGCCGCCCTCGCTGGAGCCGAAGTGGTGGGGGCCGCATACCGCCTACACCCTGGCCAAGACGGGCATGAGCTTGGTCACCCTCGGCCTGGCGGCCGAGTTCGGCCCGCAGGGCGTGGCGGTCAACGCCCTGTGGCCGTGCACCCTGATCGCCACCGACGCGATGAACATGATCCCGGGCGTATCCGCCGCCAACGGCCGCCGCCCGGACATCGTCGCCGACGCCGCCCACGCAGTGCTGACCCGGCCGGCCGCCGGTTTCCACGGCCACTTCCTGATCGACGACGAGGTGCTGGCGCAGGCCGGCGTCACCGACCTGTCCGGCTACGCAGTGGATCCGTCCACGCCGCTGCTGCCGGACCTGTTCCTCGATTGAGTCCGGCCGCGGTCACGCCTGGCCGGGCGTGCCTCGACTCGCCTTGCATGGCTGCCCCCTTCCGGCGTGCCTGCGCTGGCGTGGCGGCGGCCGTGGCGTGAGCGCGGTCAGTGAGGGAGGACTGGGGACGGGCCGGGGCTTGGACGACAGCCGGGCAGGAGGCCGGCCGCCGTCGCGCTCCCGTGGCCGGCCCGGCCGCTGCCATGGCGGTGGCTCCGGCATCGGCCGATAATGTGCGTCGCCGGCAGGTGCCGGTGTCGAGCCCGAGATGTCCCGCCCCATGAACGCCCCCACGCCGTCCACCGGCGCCGCCGATGCCCTGGTCGCCACCGGCCAGCAGTACTACCTGCCCGTCTACCACCCGCGCGAGATGATCCTCGAGCGAGGCCTGGGTTCGCGCGTGTGGGACAGCACCGGCCGCGAGTACGTGGACTTCGCCGCGGGTATCGCCGTGTGCGGGCTGGGCCACTGCCATCCGGCGCTGGTCGCGGCGCTGACCGAGCAGGCCGGCAAGCTCTGGCACACCAGCAACGTGTTTTACAGCGAGCCGCCGATCCGCCTGGCCGAGGAACTGGTGGAGGCCTCGCGCTTCGCCCGCCGCGTGTTCCTGTGCAATTCCGGCACCGAGGCCAACGAGGCGGCGATCAAGCTGGTGCGCAAGTGGGCCAGCGCGCAGGGCCGTGCGCCGGAAAAGCGCGTGATCGTCACCTTCAGGGGCAGCTTCCACGGCCGCACCGCCGCGGCGTTGAGCGCCACCGCCCAGCCCAAGTACCAGGCCGGCTACGAGCCGATGCCCGGTGGCTTCCGCTACGTGGACTACAACGATGCCGCGGCGCTGGAGCAGGCGATGGCCGGCGGCGACGTGGCTGCGGTGATGCTCGAGCCGGTGCAGGGCGAGGGCGGGGTGGTGCCGGCCGCGCCGGGCTTCCTCCAGCAGGTGCGCGCGCTGTGCGACCGCTTCGATGCGCTGCTGGTGCTCGACGAGATCCAGTGCGGCATGGGCCGCACCGGCACCCTGTTCGCCTTCTGGCAGGACGAGGTGGTGCCGGACATCGTCACCCTGGCCAAGGCGCTGGGCGGCGGCTTCCCGATCGGGGCGATGCTGGCCGGGCCGAAGGTGTCCGAAGTGATGCAGTACGGCGCCCACGGCACGACCTTCGGCGGCAATCCGCTGGCGGCGGCGGTGGCACGCACGGTACTGCGCCTGCTGCAGGCGCCCGGGCTGGAGGACAACGTGACGTGCCAGTCGCAGGCCCTGCGCGAGGGGCTGGAGACCATCGGCGCCCGCACCGGCGTGTTCTCCCAGGTGCGCGGGCGCGGGCTGATGCTGGGCGCGGTGCTGTCCTCGGCGCACGCCGGCAAGGCTGGCGCCATCCTCGACATCGCCGCCGCGCAGGGCCTGCTGCTCCTGCAGGCCGGCCCGGACGTGCTGCGCTTCGTGCCGGCACTGAACATCGGCGATGCGGACGTGGCCGAAGGCCTGCAGCGGCTGTCCCGTTCGGTCGACGCCTACCTGGCCGGCTGAGGCCGGGCACCGGCGGCGCATGCACCTGACGCGGCCCGGGATCTCCCGGGCCGCGTCGTTTGGCGTGCGCGCTCACAGCACCCGGTAGCGCCGCAGCAGCCGGCCCAGCGCGCGCGCATCGCGCACGCTGTCGGCGTGCAGGCCGGCCTGACGGGCGCCGCGGACGTTGGCGAACACATCGTCGACGAACAGGGTCCGGTGCGGGGCCGCGCCCAGCCGGCGCAGCGCCTCCAGGTAGGCACGCGGATCGGGCTTGCGCAGGCCCAGCGCGCCGCTGCACAGCACCCGTTCCTCCATTCCCGGCAGCGCCGGGGCCAGCAGTTCGCCTGCCAGCGGGGCCAGCAACGGGCCATTGTTGGTCAGCACCGCCACCTGGCGGCCGGTGGCGGCCACCCGCGCGGCCAGCGCCAGCGCGGCGGGATCGGTGGCCGTGGCCTCGCGCCGGGCCGCCAGCCACAGCGCCGCATCGAGGGGAGCGTGCCCGAGCCGCGTGCCGAGCTCGGCCAGGTAGTCCGCGGTGGCCACCTGCCCGGCGTCGTAGCGGTCCTCCAGGCCCGAATCGAACAGGGCCCGGCACACCGCCGCCGGCTCGCGCTCCAGTGCCGCGGCCAGCCGGGCCACCCGCCGGCCGCGCTCGTAGCGCGCCAGCACGCCGTCGAAATCGAACAGCACCAGGGCGATGTGCGGGATCGGAGGGATGGCGTCGCTCCGCGGGGACGGGCGGGAACACGTTAACACCCGACCTACCCGTCCCGGGGGGACCTACCCGCCCGGCCGCGCCGGGGGCGCCTAACGGATGGTTAACGTAATTCCCCGGGAACGTCCGGCCCCGGCCGGAGGACAGCGCTCCATCTCTCGCGGTTCCTCACCACCTTCGACAAAGGGAACACCATGCAAAAGCGCATCGACATCAGGCAGGGTCGTCTGGCAAGTTCGTTGGCCATCGCATTGCGGGGAATGACATCGCTGCCGGCGGCATCGCTGGCGATCCTGGTGGGCGGTGCCGGCCTCGGCGGGCAGGCACTGGCGCAAAGCGCCTCCAGCGACGACACGGCCAAGACCCTGGATACCGTGTCGGTGATCTCCACCGGCACGCGACGGGCCAACATGGCGGTGACCGACAGCCCGGCACCCATCCAGCTGATCAGCGCCGAGAAGCTGAGCCAGTCCTCGGCGACGGACCTGATGAACGCCCTGGCCACCCAGGCGCCCTCGTTCAACGCCAACCAGACCGGCGGCGACATGGCCAGCCAGACCCTGACCGCGTCGCTGCGCAACCTGTCGCCCAACCACACCCTGATCCTGGTCAACGGCAAGCGCCGCCACGTCACCTCCAACGCCAACGTCAGCAACGGCGCGCAGACCACCGACCTGTCGTTCATCCCCGAAGGGGCGATCGACCACATCGAGGTGCTGACCGACGGCGCCGCGGCGCTGTACGGCTCCGACGCGATCGCCGGCGTGGTCAACATCATCCTCAAGAAGGACTACAAGGGGGGCGAGGTCGAGGCCAGCTATTCCGGCTACAAGGACGGTGGCGGCCGCGACCCGCAGTTCAGCGGCAACTTCGGCTTCGGCAACGAGAAGGGCTACTTCAACGTCAGCGCCGAGGTGGAGAACCGGCAGACGGTCTATCGCCTTTCGCCTACCAGCTACGCCAACTGCCTGGCCGATGTCGCTGCCTGCGAGGCCTACGCCAACGCGCACGGCCGCAGCGCGCTGCTGGGCTACATCGCCAACGACCAGGGCGCCACCCTCAACGGCCGCTTCCCCAACCTGAACGCGTGGAACAACCCGCCGATCGTGAAGCGCAAGATCGGCATGTTCAACGCCGGCTACTACTTCGACAACGGCGTGGAGTTCTACGCCTTCGGCAGCTACGGCAAGAAGAGCGCCGAGTCGCAGGAGAACTACCGTCGCCCATCGCAGGACGGCGGCTATACCGACCCGTCGACCGGCGCGGTCACCCACATGTACCCGTATGGCTTCAACCCCACGGAGGCCTCGGAGGAGGAGGACTTCGACCTCACCGCCGGCTTCAAGGGCGAGTTCGGCGACGGCTGGATGTGGGATGCCTCCACCGAATACGGCCGCAACAAGATGGACGTGTACACGCGGCACTCGATGAACTTCAGCCTGTGGAACGACTACGGCACCTCGCCGGTGGACTTCTACGACGGCGCGTTCACCGCCAGCCAGTGGGACACCAACTTCAGCGTGACCAAGAACTTCGACGTGGGCCTGTCCTCGCCGCTGACCTTCAACGCCGGCGCGGAATACCGCCGCGACACCTACGGCATCTCCGCCGGCGACCCGACCTCGTACTACGGCGCCGGCGCCTCGTCCTTCCCCGGCTACAGCCCCTCGGTCGCCAACGACTATTCGCGCCACAGCTACGCCGTGTTCGCCGACGTGGTGCTCAACCCGACCGAGCACTGGCTGGTCGACGGCGCGGTGCGCTACGAGGACTACAGCGATTTCGGCAGCAAGACCATCGGCAAGTTGACCACCCGCTTCGACTTCACCGACGCCTTCGCCATCCGGGCCACGGCCAGCACCGGCTTCCGCGCCCCGACCATGGGCGAGAACTACTACTCGGCCATCCAGGTGTCCCCGACCGGTGCCAACGCCACGCTCGCGGCGGCCACCGTCGGCAGCGGCCTGAAGCCGGAGACCAGCACCAACTTCTCGCTGGGCTTCGTGTTCAACCCGATCAAGAACCTGAGCGCGACCCTGGACGCGTACCAGATCAGGATCAAGGACCGCACCTACATGGGGTCCTTCGCGTATTCCACCGCGCAGAGCGCCAACACCGTGACCGGGCGCACCACCGGTTCGTGGAACGAGCTGCTGCCCGATCCGGCCGACACCGACGGCGACGGCATCCCCGACGCCACCTACAACCAGATCCTGGGCGAGGCGCTGGTGGCCGGCGGCTTCATCTCGCAGTGGGACAACCCGACCGCGGCGGGCGGCACCATCGACCAGACCGCGCGCGCCAACATCGACCTGAGCTTCTTCAGCAACGTGCTGGACACCAAGACCACCGGCATCGACCTGGTGACCAACTACCTCACCGAGTTCGACTGGGGCACGATCGACTGGAACCTGGCGGCCAACTACAGCAAGACCGAAGTCACCCGTGCCGGCCGTGCGCCGGGCTTCGAGAGCATTCCGCTGTTCACCGACCTCAACATCTACGACATCGAGCACAACTATCCGAAGTACCGCCTCAACCTGGGCGCGACCATCAACGTCGGCAAGTTCGCCATCACCGTGGCCGAGCAGGTCTACGGCAAGCAGGACCTGACCGGCTACCAGGGCACGCTGGCCGCCGAATACCTGGCCGCCGGGCTGACCCCGCCGGTGAAGACGATCGGCGGCACCGAGTACGTGAAGGAGGAGATCGGCGTGATGGCGCTGACCAACCTCGACATCGCGTTCAAGCCGACCGAGATGGTCACGGTCAGCATCGGCGCCGACAACATCTTCAACAAGTACCCGGACAAGATCCCTGCCAGCGTCTGGAACTACGACGTGGCCAACTACCAGAATGCCAACAGCGCCTACCTGTCCGGCAGCCCGGTCGGCTACTTCGGCGCGCACTGGTACGCCAAGGTCCGGGTCCGCTGGTAATGGCCTGACCGGCGGCGATCGACGACGGGCCCTCGACGACGGCCGAGGCCCGTCCGAAGCGAGGCCGGTACAAGGGGCCGGCCTGCGAACCTGGTTGGCGGCGTTCGCTGGAAAGGGGGAGGGCGAGTGGGGCGTAGGACGGCGTCGCCTCCTACGTGCGCCAGGGGCGCCCGGCGTATGTTCCTGTCCCCGCCTTCCGGCCGATCTCACTGGCGGGCGATGACGCCGGCTTGACCAGGCTGCCGGCGGCTTCCCCGGGCGCGGCTTCCCGTAGTCGGGCCAGAGCAGTCCACTGTCATATCAAAGTCCTGTTGTCCTGTGGCCGGCGCGCGGATGTGCCGCCGGCCGGCGGATGCGCTCTCTGTCCGCTTTCTTCCGCCTGGCCGGGGACGGCCGGGCGGTCTTTTTTTTGCCGCCACGGGTGGGTCCGCCGAACCGCCTACCCGTGCGGCGGCGACCTACCCGTCACGCCGGTCCGGGGTGAACCGGCAGGCGCTAATGTCGCCTGCGGATCGGCGGATCGCGCATCGGCCGACGGTTGTCCGCGAGGAGTGTTATGCAAGCCAGAAACAGTGGGACGATGACCCGCCGCCAGCTGCTGACCCGCATCGGGCTGGCCGCCGGGGGCGCGATGATGTACCAGGCGATGAGCAGCCTGGGCATGGCCGCCGAGTCCAGCTACACCGGGCCGGTCCGGCTGGAGGGGGATCCGAAGGGCGCCACCGTGCTCATCCTCGGCGCCGGCCTGGCCGGCATGGCCTCGGCCTACGAGCTGCGCAAGGCCGGCTACAAGGTGAAGGTGCTGGAGTTCAACCGCCGTCCCGGCGGCCGCAACTGGAGCATCCACGGCGGGGACACCTACACCGAGCTGGGCGGCTACACCCAGCATTGCCAGTTCGACAAGGACCTGTACATCAATCCGGGCCCGTGGCGCATCCCCCACCACCATCGGGGCGTGCTGGCCTACTGCCGCGAATTCGGCGTGCCGCTGGAATCGTTCGTGCAGGTCAACTACAACGCGCTGCTGCACAGCACGAAGGCCTTCGGCGGCAAGCCGCAGCGTTTCCGCGACATCGATGCCGACTACAAGGGCCACGTCGCCGAGCTGCTGGCCAAGTGCACCCAGCAGCATGCCCTGGACCAGGCGGTCGGCAAGGAGGACCAGGAGATCCTGCTCGAATCGCTGCGCAGCTGGGGTGCGCTGGACCGCAACTTCGGCTACGTGAAGGGCGAGGCCAGCAGTACCCGCCGCGGGTTCGCCAAGTACCCGGGCGGCGGCCTGTCGGGCAAGCCGGAGTTCTCCGAGCCGCTGGGCCTGGCGGAGGTGCTGCAGTCGCGCCTGTGGGGCTCGCTGGCGGCCGGCAACAACTACGAGATGCAGACCACCATGTTCCAGCCGGTGGGCGGCATGGACCAGATCGGCAAGGCCTTCGGCCGGCAGCTGGAAGGGGCGATCGAATACGGCGCCAAGGTCACCCGCATCGACCAGGACGGCCGCGGCGTCAGCGTGGTCTATGAGCAGGACGGCAGCGAGCACGTGGCCAAGGCCGACTGGTGCATCTGCACGATCCCGCTGTCGGTGCTCAGCCGCATCCCGGTGCAGGTCAGCGATCCCATGGTCGAGGCCATCGGCAAGCTGCCGTATGCCGCCTCGGTGAAGTTCGGCCTGCAGTTCAAGCGCCGCTTCTGGGAGGAGGACGAAGCCATCTACGGCGGCATCAGCTACACCGACCTGCCGATCACCCAGATCAGCTACCCCAGCACCGGCTACCACAGCTCGGGCAAGGGCGTGCTGCTGGGCGGCTATGTCTGGGGCCTGGGCGCCTACCAGTTCACCTCGATGACGCCGGAGGAGCGCGTGCGCAAGGCGGTCGAATACGGCAGCCAGCTGCACCCGCAATATCCCGCCGAGTTCGACAATGGCGTCTCGGTGGCCTGGCACCGGGTGCCGTTCACCCATGGCTGCTTCGGCCAGTGGACCGAGAAGCTGCGCGAGCAGTACTACGGCACGCTGTGCCAGATCGACGGCCGCATCGCCCTGGCCGGCGAGCACATCTCCTACATCCCGGCCTGGCAGGAGGGCGCCATCCTCTCGGCGCACGACGTGATCCGTCGTCTCCATCGCAAGGTCCTGGCCGGAGGTCGCGCATGAACGTCCGTTCCCGTCTGCGTGCCGCCCTGGTCGGCGCGACCCTGGCCGCCGTGGCGGTGCTGGTGGCGCCGCCGATGCTGGTCGGGGCCCATGCCCAGACTTCCGACGCCACCCCGCTGTTCCCGCCGACCGTGTTCTCGCAGGTGCATGGCGACGTGGTGTACGCCAGCATCTGCCAGGGCTGCCACATGCCCGCGGGGCAGGGGGCCGTCGGCGCCGGCGAATATCCCGCCCTGGCCGACAACCCCAAGCTCGGCGCCGGCCCGTACGTGGCGATGATGGTGCTCGACGGCCATGGCGCCATGCCCGGCTTCGCCGATATGCTCAACGACCAGCAGGTGGCCGAGGTGGTGAACTACGTGCGTACCCATTTCGGCAACGCCTATCCCGACCGCATCGGCGAGGCCGACGTCAAGGCGCTGCGCCACTGATGGCTTCCAATGTCCCTCGATTCCTGGAGAACGACGCGATGATTCCTTCCTCCCTCGTGCGGGGCGCGCTGCTGGCCGCCATCCTGCTGCCCGGCCTGGCCTGCGCGGCCGACGTGGTCCGCCACGGCGTTCCCGGCAGCGACTTCCCCATCGCCACGGCGGTGGAGGTGCCGGCCGGCAAGACCACGATCTACCTCAGCGGCAAGGTGCCGGGCGTGGCCAACCCGGAGGCGCCCAAGGGCTCGCTGGAGGCCTACGGCGATACCAAGACCCAGACCATCAGCGTGCTCACCCAGATCCAGAAGCAGCTCGAGTCGCTGGGCCTGGGCATGAAGGACGTGGTCAAGATGCAGGCCTTCCTCGTGGGCGGGCCGGAGACCGAAGGCAAGATGGATTTCGCCGGCTTCATGGAGGGCTACACCCAGTTCTTCGGCAAGGCGGCCAACCAGCCCAACCTGCCGGCGCGCTCGGCCTTCCAGATCGCCGCGCTGGGCAACCCGGCCTTCCGCGTGGAGATCGAGGTGGTCGCCGTGCGTCCGTGATCGTGGCGCGGACGGCGGATCCGGCCGGTTCCCGGCCTCGCGCCGCTATCGGAAAACGCCGTCCTGGTGCATCTTGGCCGCTGCCGGGAATGCGCTGAATCCGCCTCCTGTCCTTTCTTCCCTACGTTCTGGAGCGTGTCGTCGTGAAGCTGTCTTCTGTCCTGCTGGTTCTGTGTTTCCTGCTGTTCGCGCCCGCCGCCTGGGCCAAGACCTGTGCGGTAACCATCGACGGCAACGACCAGATGAAATTCGACAAGTCCGAGATCAAGGTCGCCGGCGACTGCACCGAGGTCAGCCTGACCCTCAAGCATTCCGGCAAGATGGCGGCCAACGTGATGGGCCACAACTGGGTGCTGACCAAGACCGCCGACTACCAGGCCGTGTCCTCCGCCGGCATGCGCGCCAGCCTGGCCGACAGCTACCTGCCCAAGGCCGATGCGCGGGTAATCGCCCATACCAAGGTGATCGGCGGCGGCGAGTCCACCACCGTCAAGTTCTCCACCGCCAAGCTGGCCAAGGGCGGCGACTACACGTTCTTCTGCTCCTTCCCCGGCCATGCGGCGATGATGCACGGCAAGTTCGTCTTCGGCTGAGCCGGGCGAGCGCGTCACCGGGGCCCCGCCGGCGCGTCGGCGGGGCCTCGTCGTTTCCGGGCGTCGTTCAGGGCCGGACCAGGCCCTGGCGCGCCGCCGCGGCCAGCGCCGCCTCGCGGCTGTCCGCCTCGAGCTTGCGGTAGATGTTCTTCAGGTGGAACTTGACGGTGTTCTCCGACAGGCCCAGCCGGCGTGCGATCTGCTTGTTGGCGCAGCCGCGCGCCAGTTCCACCAGGACCTCCATCTCGCGCGTGCTGAACAGTTCGCTGGCGGCCGCCTCGTCGTCCTGCAGCCGGTCGAGCAGGGCCTGCACGGTATAGGCACGGGTGGTGCCTGCGCCGATCTCCGGGTCGTTCTGGCGCGCCACGCGCAACATCGCCTTGGCCGGCAGGCCCAGTTCGGCGACCGCGTGCCAGCCCAGGGTCGTGGCGATCTGGTCCAGCACCTGGCGCAGCGGCGCCATCGAGGTGTCGGCCTCGCCGCGCTGCTGCAGCACCAGGGCCAGCCGCGCCCGGGCACGTACCAGGTGGTGGCGGTCATCGCGTGCCAGCGCCTGCTGCTCGATCGCGTACAGCAGCTGCAGGGCCTGCTGGCTGCGGCCGGCGCGGGCATGCCAGTCGGCCAGGGCGAACCCCAGGGCCGCGGCCGTGCGCCAGCCATGGGCATGGTCCAGGGCGTATTGCCAGGCCTCCTCGCCGCCGCAGCGGGCCACCAGCGTATCCACGGCCGGGTGCTCGGGCAGTTCCAGGGCGACATGGACGCGCCAGGCACCGGCCAGGTCGGCCAGGCGGGTGAGGTGGCGGCGATGGGCGAAGGCGTCCACCTCGTCGAGCAGCGCCAGGGCGGTGCGTCCGCTGCGGTCGCGCTGCCGGGCCAGGGCCAGGGCGGTCTCGTAGCCGGCCACGAAGACGTCCAGCCAGCCGTCGTGGCGCTGCAGGAACGCGAGCGCGGGCTCGAGCAGGTCGGCGGCCTCGTCGTAGCGCCCGCGCTCGCACTGCAGGCGGGCCAGCAGGCAGCGGCCGCAGGCGGCCAGCACCGCGCCCGCGCCCTGGCGGTGGTCGGCCACGGCCAGGGCCTGGCGGTAGAGGGTCTCGGCATGGTCCAGCTCGCCGCGGTAGAAGCAGGCCTGGCCCAGCTGGGTCAGTGCCCAGCCCACGCCGATCGCGTTGCCGGCCTGCTGCATCCAGGCCTGGCCGTGCCCGGCCAGCTCCGTGGCCTGGGCGAACTGGCCGCGTCCCAGCGCGCTGGAGGCGGCGATGCACAGCAGCGTGCCGCGGCCGATGGCATCGCCGGCGTCCAGGGCTTCGGCCTGGGCCACGACCTGGCTCGTGCCGTGCGGCTTGGCGCAGATCTCGTCGAGCAGGTCGCGCAGCAACGCGGCGACGATGGTGTAGTCGCGCTCGCAGGCGGCGCGCTCGTTCGCATCGAAATGGCGGAAGCGCTCCAGCAGGGTGCGGGCGGGCGCGAACTCGCCCAGCTTCATGTGCAGATAGGCCTGGGTGAGGTTGAGCACCGGGGTGTCGCGCACCGCGGCCGGCGGGAAATGGCGCATGAGCCCGCGCACCTGCGAGGGCACGTGGTCCAGCAGCAGCTGCCAGCCACCGGCGCGCGCGACGATGTCCGCGGCCAGCGCGATGTCGCCGGCCAGGCAGGCGTGGCGGACCGCCTCGCCGACGTCGCCGTGCACGTCCAGCCAGTGGGCGGCACGCCGGTGCAGCTGCGGGATGATCGCCGGCTCCTTGTGCTCCAGGCGCTGCTGCAGGTACTCGGCGAACAGCGGGTGGTAGCGGAACCACTCGTGCTCGCCATCGAGCGGGATCAGCAGGCCCATGAAATGCCCGAGGCGGGTCATCAGCTCGCCGCTGTCGCCGCGTCCGCGCATGGCATTGGCCAGCGCGGTATCGAAGCGCGCGAGCAGGCAGGTGTGGAGCAGGAAGCGGCGCAGTTCCTGGTCCAGGCCGTCGACGACCTGTTCGGTCAGGTAGGCGGCGATGCCGGCCGAACGTCCGGAGAACCGCGCGATCTCGTCCTGGCGGCGATCGTCGTCGGCGGCCCACAGCGAAGCCAGGTGCAGTGCCACCGCCCAGCCCTCGGTGCGCTGGCGCACCTGGCGCACGACCTCGGGGGAGGTGCGCGGCCCCAGCAACTGGCCCGCTTCGGCCTCGTCCATGGCCAGGTCGGCGGGCCCGAGCCGCAGCAGGTTGCCATGCACCGACAGCCGTGCCAGCGGCAGGGCCGGCGCGCGCCGGGTGGCCAGCAGCAGGTGCAGGTGGTTGCCGGCATGGACGATCAGGCGGCTGAGCAGCTCGTCGGTGGCCGGGCACTGGGCACGGTCGTAGTCGTCGAGTACCAGGGCGATGCGCCGGCCCGCGCCGCGCATGGCGTTGATCAGGGTGCCGGCCAGTTCGGCCGCGCCGATGTCGGCGGCCGGGCGCAGCAGCGCGAGCAGGGCCGGGGTGGGCTCCAGGCCGGCGCTGACCAGGCCGGCGGTCAGGTAGGCGGCGAGCGTGGCCGGCTCGGCATCGTCCTCGTCCAGCGACAGCCACACGGTCAGCAGGTCCTCGCGCTGGCGCAGCCGTGCGAACCATTGCGCCAGGGTGGTGGTCTTGCCGTAGCCGGGAGGCGCCAGCAGCAGGGTCAGCGGCAGGGCCAGGCCTTCGTCCAGGCGACCGAGCAGGGTCGTGCGCGACACCGCGGTGATCCGCTGCGGCGGCGGGTCGAGCTTGGTCGCCAGCAGCCAGTCGACGGCAAGCGGTGTCGCCGCCAGGGCGGTGCGGGGGGAAAGCAGGGCAACGTTCTTGAACATGGGGGCTGTCACGATCAAGGTTGCGGCCCGGCATGACGCTGCCAGGACGAAAACGGCTTCCAGGTCCCCCCTGCCGCGGCAGGTCCGGAACCTGTGTGACCAGGGTCCCCACCCTCGCCCATCCCTGGACGCTTGTTGTAAACCTATGACAAGTGCCGCCCCGTGTAAAGACGCCGTTAAGCTTCGTTGGCCGCCCGGGTCTCCGTTCCGTGACCGCCCATCACCTGGAATGCCTCGCGCGCGGCCGCCAGTGTCGTCTCGATGACCGCGTCGTCGTGCGCGCTGGACACGAACCCGGCCTCGTAGGCCGACGGGGCGAAGAACACGCCGCGCTCGAGCATGGCGTTGAAGAAGCGCGCGAAGGCGGCGGTGTCGCAGGCGGTGGCCTGGGCATAGGTCTCCACCTTGGCGGTGGTGAAGAACAGGCCGAACATGCCGCCGACCTGGTTGGTGCTGAAGGGCACGCCGGCGGCGCGGGCGGCATCCTCCAGCCCCTGGCACAGCGCGGCGGCGGTGGCCGCCAGGCGCTCGTGGAAGCCCGGCGCCTGCACCAGTTCGAGCATCGCCAGGCCGGCGGCCATGGCCACCGGATTGCCGCTGAGCGTGCCGGCCTGGTAGATCGGCCCGGCCGGGGCGATCTGCTCCATCAGCGCGCGGCGGCCGCCGTAGGCACCGACGGGCATGCCGCCGCCGATCACCTTGCCGAAGGTGGTCAGATCCGGGGTGATGCCGTAGTAGGCCTGGGCTCCGCCCAGGGCGACACGGAAGCCGGTCATCACCTCGTCCAGCACCAGCAGCGCGCCGTGGCGCGTGCACAACGCGCGCAGGTGCTGCAGGAAGCCCGGGCGCGGCGGGATGCAATTGGCGTTGCCGACCACCGGTTCGACGATCACGCAGGCGATCCTGTCGCCGATCTGCTCGAACAGCGCGGAGGCGGCCTCGGCATCGTTGTAGGGCAGGGTGGCGGTCAGCTCGCTCAGCCCGGCGGGCACGCCCGGCGAGGTCGGCGTGCCGAAGGTCAGCATGCCGCTGCCGGCCTTGACCAGGAACGAGTCGCCGTGGCCGTGGTAGCAGCCCTCGAACTTGACGATGCACGGCCGGCCGGTGGCGCCGCGCGCCAGGCGGATGGCCGACATCGTCGCCTCGGTGCCGGAATTGACCATGCGCACCATCTCGCACGACGGCACCAGGCGGGTGATGGTCTCGGCCATGGTCACCTCGGCCGGGCATGGGGCGCCATAGGACAGGCCGTCGCGCACCGCCTTCTCCACCGCCTCGCGCACCGCCGGGTGGTTGTGCCCGGCGATCATCGGCCCCCACGAACCGACGTAGTCGATGTAGCGGTTGCCGTCCACGTCGAACAGGTACGGGCCGTCGGCCCGGGCCACGAAGAACGGTTCGCCGCCGACCGAGCCGAATGCACGCACCGGCGAGTTGACCCCGCCGGGCAGCAGCGCGCGGGCGCGGGCGAACAGGGCGTGGGAGCGGGTGTGGTTCATCGGGGAATCCCTTGTGGATGGCAGGCGAGGGCCGCGGAGGCCGGACACCGATTGTCCCGCGCCGCCTCCCATGGGGACAACCGGCGCCTACCCGTGCCTGTCGCACCCACCCGCCCGGGTGGGTGCCAGCGCGGCGGCGCCTCCCTAGGATCGGGAGCCGCAGTGCATGTGGTGATGGCCCATGGCCATTTCCCGGCGCGGGCGGCAGCGGTGGATGTTTCCACCGGCGGCTGGGGGAGCCGACTGCCACGTTCCCGTTCGTTCCTGTTTTCTTTTTTCCTGTTCCGATTTCGGGGAGATACCTGATGAGACGCATCCTGCGCAGCAATGCCCTGGCCCTGGCGCTCGCCCTGGCCGCAAGCGGCGCCCATGCCCAGTCCACCACCGGCAGCATCTTCGGCACGGTGGCCGGCGCCCAGGCCGGCGAAACCGTGCTGGTGGAGAACACCAGCGGTTTCAGCCGCGAGGCCAGGGTCGACGACCGCGGCCGCTACACCCTCGGCAACCTGCCGCTGGGCACCTACAAGGTCACCCTCAAGCGCGACGGCCAGGTGGTGGAAACGCGCGAGAACGTCTCCATCGTGGTCGGCGCGGGCACCGAGATCGGCTTCGGTGCGGCCGGCGGCGCCAGGACGCTGGACGCGGTGCAGGTCTCGGCCGCCAGCGTGCCCAAGATCGACGTGGCCAGCGTCGACAGCCGCACCGTCATCACCGCCGAACAGCTGCAGCAGCTGCCGATCGCCCGTTCGGCCGAGGCCATCGCGCTGCTGGCGCCGGGCGTGGTCAACAACAGCGGCGGCTACATCAGCGACAGCGGCAGCTCGCTGGTCAGCTTCGGCGGCTCGGCCGCCAGCGAGAACGCTTACTACCTCAACGGCTTCAACACCACCGACCCGTATCGCGGGCTCGGCGGCCTGACCCTGCCCTATGGCGCCATCGACCAGCAGGAGATCTACACCGGCGGCTACAGCGCCCAGTACGGCCGTTCCAACGGCGGCGTGATCAACCAGGTGGGCAAGCGCGGCACCAACGACTGGAAGTTCGGCGGTTCCTTCATCTGGGAGCCGGATTCGCTGCGTGCGAACGCGCGCGACCTGTACTACAAGAACGGCTATCCGGCCAATGCGCCGGCCGGCGCGCTGTACCGCCCCAACAGCGAGAACAAGGCCGACAAGCTGGTCTACAGCGCCTATGCGGGCGGCCCCATCGTCAAGGACAAGCTGTTCTTCTTCGTCGCCGCCGAGCTGGCGCGCACCACCGGCGACCGCCTCAACGCGGTCACCGACACCGCCGCGCCCTACGTGGACTACACCAACAAGGAGCCGCGCTGGTACGCCAAGCTGGACTGGAACATCACCGACAACCACTTCCTGGAGCTGACCGGCGCGCAGGACAAGTACAAGACCTCCGGCGCGATCTATCGCTACGACTACGCCGATCGCGAGCGCGGCACCTACCTGGCGCCGGCCAACGACACCGAGACCGGCAGCAAGCTGTTCTCGGGCAAGTACACCGGCTACTTCGGCGACAACATCACCCTGACCGGCATGTACGGGCGCATGGAATCGCCCAACTACAACCAGCCGCTGAACTACGACTCGTCGCTGGCGTACGTGACCGGCACCGAGTACCAGAACCCGGCGATCACCGGCGGGCAGGCCATCGGCAACGGCCAGACGGTGACCGCGCTGTCGTCCGACGACCGCCGCTACGTCAAGAACAACTGGCGCATCAACCTCAACTGGCGCCTGGGCGACCACAGCATCGACGTGGGCATCGACGACATGAACACCCGCGCGATCGACCTGGGCAGCGCCAGCTCGGGCCCGGGGTATTCGTGGACCTACGGCTGGACCGCCAGCCCCTACGAGCAGCTCAGCGGCGCACCCCGTGCCGACGGCACGCGCGGCGTGCCCGGGCCGGGCAACTTCGCCAACGGCCAGGGCGGCTACTACGTCATCCAGAACGTGAGCTACAGCCTGTATTCGCTGCAGGCCAAGCAGCGCGCCCAGTACATCGAGGACAAGTGGCAGGTCAACGACAAGGTGCTGCTGTCGCTGGGCCTGCGCAACGACCAGTTCACCAACTACAACCCCGATGGCGATGCCTACATCAAGCTGACCTCGCCGCAGTGGGCGCCGCGCCTGGGCGTGAGCTGGGACGTGTTCGGCGACTCGTCCTTCAAGGTCTACGGCGACGTCGGCCGCTACTACCTGGGCCTGCCGCTGGGGCCGGGCGGGTTGACCAACACCTCGCTGTCCACCTCCACCTACTACACCTACAGCGGCATCGACGCCAACGGCTATCCGACCGGGCTGACCCAGATGGCGCCGCCGGTATCGGCCAACGCCAACTTCGGCGGGCAGAAGGACTACCGGACCGCCGCGGTGAAGAACCTGGAGGCCGAGCACCAGGACGAGTTCATCGCCGGCTTCAACAAGGTCTTCGGCGAGAACGGCCAGTGGGTGTTCGGCACGCGCCTGACCTACCGCACGCTCAAGGCGGCCATCGACGACTACAACTTCGACAACACCGCGCTGGTGCAGGCGGCGGAGGCCGCCGGCTTCGAGATCAGCGACCAGAACGTCACCGGCATCCTGATCAACCCCGGCAAGACCAACACGTTCAACCTGCTCGGCACCGACGGGCAGTACCACCAGGTCACGCTGACCCGCGAGCAGATGGGCTTCCCCGAGCTCAAGCGCAACTACTACGCCGCCGAGTTCACCCTGGAACGGCCGTTCGACGGTACCTGGTACACCAAGCTCAGCTACGTGTTCTCGCGCAGCTACGGCACCACCGAGGGCCAGCTGCGCTCGGACCTGTACCGCAACAACGGCGAGACCGTGGGCGTGGACCAGGGCCAGCTGAGCGTGTCCACCACCCAGAGCTGGGACCACCCGGCACTGATGGAGAACTTCAACGGCCCGCAGTCCAACGACCACACCCACCAGTTCAAGGCCTTCGGCTACTACCAGATCAGCCCGGAGTGGGGTGTCTCGGGCAACGTGAACGTCGTGTCCGGCGCGCCCAAGACCTGCCTGAGCTACTACTACGGCGACAACTACCCGCCGCTGGCGGACGGCTCGCCGGACACCGATCCGGCCGGCTACGGTGGCTCCTACCATTTCTGCGACGGCAAGCCTTCGCCTCCGGGCAAGCAGGGGCGCCTGCCGTGGACCTTCCCGCTGGATCTGGGGCTGACCTACAAGCCGTCCTTCGGCGAGGGCAAGCTGGCCTTCAACCTCAACGTGTTCAACGTGTTCAACCAGCAGCGGCCCACGTACCTGTATGCCCGCTCCGAATCGGCGCCGGGCACGCCGAACCCGCTGTACGGCGCGGCCATCTTCACCCAGACCCCGCGCTACGCCCGCCTGACCGTCAGCTACGATTTCTGACCGGGGGAGCGGGACTGATACGGCGGGTGCGCGCCCGGGCGCGCACCTGCCGGGCGCATGCCGCCGGTCGTCCCGGCCCGTCCGTTCCACGAGGAGATTTGCCGCATGAACCCCCGCATCCTGGCCCTGGCGCTGGCTTCGGCCTGTGCCCTGGCCGCCTGTTCGCAGGCACCGCACGTCACCGACGCCGACGCCGCGACCGGCCAGCCCCCACCCGCCGCCGCGGCCACCGCGGCTGTCGCGCCGGACGGCGTATCGGAGAAGGCGATGGCGATCCATCGCCGCGCGCTCAACCTGGACACGCACCTGGACACGCCGGCGCTGTTCTCCCGGCCGGGCTGGGACATCGCCGACCGCCACAGCTACGCCGACGACGGCAGCCAGGTGGATTACCCGCGCATGGTCGAGGGCGGCCTGGACGGCGGCTTCTGGGCCGTCTACACCGGCCAGGGCCCGCGCGACGCGGCCGGCAACCTGCATGCGCGCGACTTCGGCCTGCGGCGCCTGTCGGAGATCCGCGAGATGGTGGCCGGCCATGCCGACACGTTCGAGCTCGCCACCCGGCCGGAGGACGCGGCGCGGATCAAGGCCGCCGGCAAGCGCTCGGTCTACATCAGCATGGAGAACGCCTACCCGCTCGAGTACGATCCGAGCCTGTTGAGCTTCTACTACCAGCAGGGCCTGCGCATGCTCAGCCTGGTGCACACCACCAACAACGATTTCGCCGATTCCTCCACCGATCCCAAGGGCCCGGAATGGCACGGCATCAGCCCGGCCGGGCGCAAGCTGGTCGAGCAGGCCAACAAGCTGGGCATCCTCCTGGACCAGTCGCACGCGTCCAACGACGTGTTCGACCAGATGATCGCGCTGTCCAAGGCGCCGATCATCCTGTCCCACACCGCCGCCTTCGACGTCAACGCGCACCCGCGCAACCTCGACGATGCGCGCATCCGCACGCTGGCCGAGCACGGCGGGGTGATCCAGGTCAATTCGCTCAGCGGCTACCTGGTCCCGGTCAACGCCAGCGACGCCTACAAGGAGGAGATGAAGGCGCTGTTCCAGTCCATGGGCGAGCGCAAGTCGATGACGCCCGAGCAGCGCAAGTCGCTGATGGCCAGGCGCAAGGCCCTCGACGCCAAGTACGGGATCAAGCGCGCCACGTTCGACGACTACATGAAGCACGTCCTGCACATCATCGAGGTGGCCGGTCCCGAACACGTCGGCCTGGGCGCGGACTGGGACGGCGGCGGCGGCGTGGACGGCTACGACGACATCGCGGCGTTGCCCAAGGTCACCCAGCGCCTGCTCGATGCCGGCTACGACGAGAAGCAGATCGACGGCATCCTCGGCGGCAACGTCGTGCGCCTGCTGGAGACAGTGCAGAACGCCGCCGATCCCGAAGCCGTGAAGGCGGCGCTGGAGTGACGCGGGTCGGCACGCCGCTGCATGGGGGGCTGCGTGCCCGCGTCGTCGCCCTGGCGGCGGCGGTACTGGTGTCATCGGCCTGGGCGGCGCCGCAGGATGCGCTGGTGACCGAGGGCGAGCGCAGCGGCTACGTCCAGACCGGCCGCTACGCCGAGGTCGGGACGCTGTGCCAGGCCTTCGCCGCGGCGCATCCGGAGGCGGTGCGCTGCCAGTCCTTCGGTACCTCGCCGGAGGGGCGGCCGCTGTGGCTGCTGGTGGCCTCGCGCAGCGGCGCGCTGGACCCGGCCGCGGCGCAGGCGCGCGGCCTGCCGGTGGTCCTGGTGCAGGGCGGCATCCATGCCGGCGAGATCGAGGGCAAGGATGCCGGCTTCCTCGCCCTGCGCCAGATGCTCGACGGAACGGCGGCCAAGGGCGCGCTGGACAAGGCCGTGCTGCTGTTCGTGCCGGTGTTCAACGCGGACGGCCACGAGCGCTTCGGCGCCTGGAACCGGCCCAACCAGCGCGGCCCGCAGGAGATGGGGCGGCGCTCGACCGCGCAGAACTACAACCTCAACCGCGACTACATGAAGCTCGACGCGCCGGAGATGCGGGCGATGCAGGGCCTGCTGCGCCGGTGGGACCCGATCCTGGTGGCCGACCTGCACACTACCGACGGCGCCCAGTTCCGGCCGGACGTGGCGGTGCAGATCGAGCCGCTGCATGCAGGCGATGCCGGGCTGGCCGCGCAGGGCCGGGCGCTGAGCACGCGCCTGCTCGGCGCGCTGCGCGCCCAGGGCGCGCAGCCGTTGCCGTGGTACCCGACCTTCCGCCGTCGCGACGACCCGTCCTCGGGCTTCGCCGCCAACGTCTACGAACCGCGCTTCTCCACCGGCTACTTCCAGTTGCGCAACCGCTTCGCGGTGCTGGTGGAGACCCACTCGTGGAAGGACTATCCCACGCGGGTGCGCATCACCCGCGACTTCATCGTCGACCTGATGGCCGACGCCGCCCACCACGGCGCCACATGGCGGAGCGTCGCGCACGCCGCCGACGCGCGTTCGGCCCGGCTGGCGGGCCAGCCGCTGGCGCTGGACTGGAAGACCACCGACCGGGCGCGGACCATCGATTTCCCGGGCTATGCCTACGTCCACGCGACGTCGGAGGTGTCCGGCACCGAGTACATCCGCTACGACGAGCATGTGCCGCAGGTGTGGAAGGTGCCGCTGTACGAGACGCTGGTGCCGGCGGTGACCGCGACCGTGCCCGCGGCCGGCTACCTGGTTCCCGCCGCGCAGGCGGACCGCGTGCAGCCGTTGCTGGACCTGCACGGCATCGCCTACCGGCGCATCGACCACGCCCTGGCAGGGCAGCCCGTGCTGGCGTGGCGGATGAGCAAGGCCGTGTTCGCCGCCGCGCCGTTCGAAGGGCGCCAGCGCCTGCAGGCCGAGGGCGGATGGCGGCCGGAACGGGCCGACCTGGTGGCCGGCGCGCTGTTCGTGCCCGGCGACCAGCCGCTGGCGCGGCTTGTGGTGGCGCTGCTGGAGCCGGCCGCGCCGGACTCGCTGCTCGCCTGGGGCCAGTTCAACGCGATGTTCGAGGCCAAGGAGTACATGGAGTCCTACGTCGCCGAGGACGTGGCGCGCGAGCAGCTGCGCGATCCGGCGCTGGCCGCCGAGTTCGCCGCGAAGCTGAAGGACCCGGCCTTCGCCGCCGACCCGCGCGCGCGCCTGGCGTTCTTCATCAGGCGCCATCCCTCGTGGGAACGCGAGCTGGACCTGTATCCGGTGTACCGGCTGGAGCAGGCGCCCGGCACCTGATCCGGCAGCGGCTTCCTGCCTGCCGGCCCAGGATGGGACAATGCGCATTCCTTCCAGCATGAACGGCCATGACCGATACCCCTGAAACGCCCTGGCGCACCTGGATGTGCGTGGTCTGCGGTTTCCTCTACAACGAAGCCGAGGGCCTGCCGCACGAAGGCATCGCGCCGGGGACGCGCTGGGAAGACGTGCCCGAGGACTGGACCTGCCCGGACTGCGGCGCCACCAAGGACGATTTCGAGATGGTGCAGGTCAAGTGAGCCGGCGTCGGCTCACTTCTGCCGCTGGCGGATGAAGAGGTTCGCGTTGGGCGAGCCGTCGCCGTAGGGCACCGACTTGACCTCCAGGTACGGCTGCGCGCGCACCAGGTCGCCGAGCTTCCTGAAGCCGTAGTTGCGCGGGTCGAAGGCCGAGTCGGCCTTGGTGAGCAGCGCGCCCACCGCCGACAGCGGCGCCCAGCCGTCGTCGCGCGCGGTGGCATCCACCGCGGTGGCCAGCAGCGAGCGCAGCGGACGCGTCCCGGCCGGCTCGGCGGTGGCCACGGCCGGCCCGGTGCCGCTCGCCCCTTCCGGGCGTTCGCGCAGGATCTCGGTGTAGATGAAGCGGTCGCAGGCGGCGACGAAGGGCTTGGGCGTCTTGCGCTCGCCGAAGCCGTACACCGACCGCCCCGATTCGCGGATGCGCGTGGCCAGGCGGGTGAAGTCGCTGTCGGAGGACACCAGGCAGAAACCGTCGACCTGGCCGCCGTGCAGCAGGTCCATCGCATCGATGATCAGCGCCGAGTCGGTGGCGTTCTTGCCGACCGTGTAGCGGAATTGCTGGACCGGCTGGATCGCCAGGTCGTGCAGCGTTTCCTTCCAGCCGCCGAGGTTGGGCGTGGTCCAGTCGCCGTAGGCGCGCTTGATCGTGGCGGTGCCGTACTTGGCGATCTCGGCCAGCAGTTCGGCCGCGATGCTGGGCTGGGCGTTGTCGGCATCGACCAGGACGGCCAGCTTGTCGGTGGAATCGTTGGCCATCGGGATCTCTCCGCTCAGTGCAGGTGGGGGCGCCGGCCGTTGAGTTCGATCAGCCGCTCGCGCAGCGCCTCCGCATCGTCGGCCTGCGGCGCCCGTTGCAGGTAGCGCGCCAGGTCGTCGGCGGCGCCGGCCTCGTGCCCCAGCGCCAGGTAGGCCAGGGCGCGGTCGCGCAGGGCGTCGGCCTGGTCCGGGGCCAGGCGCAGGATGCGGTCGGCGCTGCGCGCGGCGCGTTCCCACTGCTCGCACTCGGCGTAGCTGCGGTGCAGGTTGCGCAGGATGCGCACCAGGATCGCCCGGTGCGGGGCGGGATCGAGGATCTTCAGCAGCATGCCGTCGTCGGGCACCTGCCCGCCCAGGTGCGGGCGCGCGCGCTCGCGCAGTTCGTCCACGCCCAGCGGGCGGCCGCCGTTGAACGGATCCATCACCAGCAATCCGTCGTCCACCGGCAGGCGCACGAGGAAATGGCCGGGAAAGGACACCCCGTCCAGCGACACGCCCAGCCGGCGCGCCACCTCCATCTGCACCAGCGCCAACGAGATCGGGTTGCCGCGGCGGCGCTCGAACACCTCGTTGAGGTAGCTGTTGCGCGGGTCGTAGTACTCGTCGTGGTCGCCGGCGTAGCCCAGCTCGTCGAACAGGTGGCGGTTGATCGCGGCCATCTTCAGCGGCGGCTGCGGGATGGACTCGACCTCGTTGCGCAGGTGGTCGGCATGGGCCTGCAGGAGCTGCTCGTAGCGGGCCGCGTCCAGGTCAGGATATTCGTCGCGGGCGATCAGCAGGGCGCTGCCCAGCAGCGGCACCGCCGCATCGTCCAGCGTGCTCAGGGCGTCCCAGTCGGGCAGCAGAACCGGTGATTCCATGCCCGCCAGACTGGGGGCAAACCGCGCCGGCTTCAAGCGCCGGCGCCGGGCGGCCGTCAGGGCAGCTTCGGGATCGCCGGGCCGAACCGCAGTTCGGTGCCGTCCTTCAGGCCGATGCCGTCGGCCTGGCCGGCATTGAGCTCCAGGACATAGCGTGCCGGCGCGTTGCTCGGGTAGATCGGGCAGGCGTCGCCGGCCGAGCACGGCGGCACGTTGCGCTGCTGGGCCACCAGCTTGCGGCCGTTATCGAAGTACAGGATGTCCAGCGGGATCTTGGTGTTCTTCATCCAGTACGCCTGCGGTTCCTGGTAATCGTGCACGAAGAGCATGCCGTGGTCGGCGGGCATGCTGTCGCGGAACATCAGGCCCTGCGCGCGGGTGGCGTCGTCCTGGGCGAGCTCGACCGTGTAGCGGTGCCCGTCCAGTTCCACCCAGTGCCCGCCGGCGCTGGCGCAGCCGCCGAACAGGACGACAAGGGAGCAGGCGAGGAGCAGGCGCGTCAGGTGTGTCATGGCGATCGGCGGCAACGGCATATGGGCGGGCACCATCGGGGAACGCGGCGGTGGCGTCAAGAGGGCGGGGCGGCGATGCGCGCCGCCTGCAGCAGCGACTGGAACTGGCAACGGGTTTCCCGGCGCAGCCAGGCGAGCATCGCCGGGTCGGGAAGGGCGAACAGCTGGCAGGCGATCGCCAGGGTGGCGGCATCGAGCCCGAGCGGGTCCTCCGGCCGCCGGCCGAGCAGGAAGAAGCGGTCGTACAGGTCGCAGCGGCTTTCCACCAGGTCGACGATCCAGGCCCCGCCCAGGGCATGCTCGATCCAGCCGGCATCCGCCTGCGGCACGCATGGGCGCGGCAGCAGCGGCTGCGTCGTCCCGGCACCGGCGTGGGCCAGCGCGCGGTGGGCCAACCAGAACCGGAACAGGTACAGCTCGGCGACGGCCTCCTGCGGCCGGGCATGCAGCGCCAGCAGCCCGCGATAGTGGCCGGTGTAGTCGAGGTCCCGGTAGGACGCCTGGGGATCGCGGGGCGTTCCGGCCGGAGCATGGGGCATGGGGCAACAAGGCATGTGCGCTTCCTTCGCGACGCCTGGGGGACGGCAGTGGAGTCGTTTACTCGATAAGTTAATATGGTTGAAAGTGTAAGGTGAATCCGGCGCTCGTGGGCTCCGTAACGTTGCGGGCCATGAGCGACGAGCGCCAGGAATTCTCGCGGCGGCTGGCCGAGGCCATGCGCGCGGCCGGTTACGAGCCGCGCCCTTCGGTATTGCTGGCCCATTTCAACTCGCGCTACCGCGGCCGCTCCATCACCTTCCAGTCCGCCTCGCGCTGGCTGGGCGGCAAGGCGATCCCGGAGCAGGACAAGCTGCAGGTGCTGGCCCAGCTCTACGGGGTGGAACCGCAGGTGCTGCGTTTCGGTTCCCCGGCGCGCACCCGCGTGGCCGATGCCCGCCTGCAATGGCCGGACATCGGCCCGCGCGAGCGCGCCGTGATCCAGGCGTTCCTGGCCTTGCCGCCCAAGCGGCGCGCGCTGGTGGGCGAGCTGATCGACGCGCTGCAAAAGACTCCGGCCGGATAGCCGCCGCTGCCGGAGTCCGTCGCGCCCTTCGGAAGTGCTGTGGGGGGCTTTACAGGCCAAGCTCCCCCTGCGCCTGCGTCGTGATCGCCGGGCGGATCTTCGAGAACTCCAGCAACTCACCCAGCCGCGCGCCGTTGCGCCGCCAATCGTCGAACAGCGACTCGCCCACCAGCGCGTAGTGCCACTGGCGTCCGCCGCGGTCGTAGGGCGCCAGTTCGTTGATGCGCGCGCACCAGGTGGTGGCGGCCTTGAGCTTGCGCTGCACGTTGGGATGCGTGGTCTGCTGCTGGCCCTTGGTCTCGGCCAGGTAGATGGCATCGGCGGTGCGCACCAGGAAGTCCGGGAAATAGAAACCGGGCATGCCGTCGTCGCGCACGTAGCGCAGGCGCACGAAGTCGTGGCGGTACTCGCTGACCTTGCACCACGCCTCGATGCCGGCGTCGGCCTCGGCCCATTCGATGAACGCCCGTTCCAGCCCGCCGTTGCGCGCCGGCCAGCCCTGGCGCAGGTAGATGCACTTGGACACCGCCATCGAATGGCCCTCGCGCATCGGCAGCTGGCGCACCTCGGACAGGCGGCGGTGCACGACCTCGATGCTGCCGCTCACGGTGCGGTCCTCGCTCCTGACCAGCGCCAGCCCGAACACCCGCACCAGGTGGTCCACCACCGGCTGCAACAGCAGCAGCCGCCACTGCTCGTCCTCGAACGGCTCGAAGCCGGCGCCGAACAGCCGCTCGCGGATGTACTCGTCCAGCGCCGCGGCCAGGATCACCGTATCCACCTGCAGGTAGGGCTTGGCCAGGTGCTCGGCGACCCGCCGCCCGCCGGCCTTGACCGGCTCGCTGAGCAGGCGGCTGATGCGGAAGGTCAGGCGCGAGAGCAGCTCGTTGTAGCCACTCACGTTCATCGTTGCGCCATCGACGCAGTAGTCGCCGAACAGCGTGCTGCTCTGCAGGTCCTGCGAGGTGAAGGTGTCGCCCTTGCCGAGCAGGCCGGCCAGCGCCCGTCGGTCCATCGCGGTGAACGGTGCCAGCGCGTGCACGTCGATGGGCAGGCGTTCCACCGTCTCGTCGGCCTCGCGCAGGATGAAGGGCAGGGCGAAATCGTAGGTTTTCCAGTCCTCGCGCAGGCCCACCTGCACCTGGTCGCCGGTGGGACTCTGGTCCTCGTCCTCGTCGCCGGTGGTGCCGGCCAGGCCTTCGCGCATCAACTCGTCGTAGAAGCCCTGGAAGGCCGGGTGCTCGACGATCGAGAGCACGTCGATCAGGCTTTCCGGCGATTGCCCGCGGTTGAGGCGCTCGCGGTTCTCGCGCTTGATGTCGGTGTATTCCGGGTCGCGCCACATCAATCGCAGGCCGCGGCCGATGGTCTGTTCCAGCAGGATCTGCGCCTGCGACGAGCGCAGCGGCACGATCACGCAGATGTTCGAGACGTCGAAGCCTTCGCGCAGCATCAGCACGCTGACGATGACGCGCGGCCGGGCGTGCCTGTCCACGCTGAACAGCTTCTGCCGCAGCGGGATCCAGTCCTTCTCGCCCAGCTCGGCCTTCTTGCCGGAATCCACGCTGAGCACGTCGTCCTCGCCCAGGCCCTCGTCCTGTAGGAACTGCGCCACCAGCGGCGTCACTGTGGTGTCCTCGCACACCACCAGCATCTTCGGATGGCGCTGCGGGTCCAGCCGGGTGAAGTCGGCTTCCAGCCGGCGCAGTTTCTGCAGGCCGGCGCGCAGCATGATGCGCTGGCCTTCGGACAGCATCGGGTTGCCGGCCTCGTCGCGCTCGGCCTTGAACTCCAGCGGCAGCGCGCCGATCTCCTTGCGCCGGTCCAGCACCAGCGACTTCACCAGCCCCTGGCGCATCGCGTCGGTGAGGCCGAAGTCGACCACGATGTGCGGGAAGTACGCCTTGCGCTTGTTCCTGCCGCCGCCGACGTCGTTGTACGGCGTGGCCGAGAAGTCCACCTGCACGAAGCGCCGGCCCTTGTCCTGCGCGATGCGCGACAGGCTCTTCTGCCATTCCACCTCGGTGCTGTCGCCGCCGCCCTTGACCTCGTGGATGTGGTGCGCCTCGTCGTTGAACACCATCAGGTCCGGCAGCTCGGCCAGGAACGCCAGCACGTTGCCGCGCTGCCAGCGCCGGTCCAGCACGTCCAGGCTGTTGCCGGTGGCGCGCCCGGGCGTGAGCGGCAGTACGCCGGCCACCACGGCCTGCGGATCGGGCGCCACGCCGGGCGCCTCGATCTCTTCCAGCTCCTCGATCTCCTCGCCGGCATCGCTGAGCAGGTGCCAGTTGGTCACCGCGATCATGCCGTTGCCGGTCGCTTTCAGGCCGATCTCGGCCTTGGTGCAGACATTGCCGCGCACGAATTGGTACACGCGCTCGCGCCGCGCTGGCGGCAGGAACAGCTCGGCGAACACCGACAGGTCGGCGCTGGCGAAATCGCGGTCGCCGGCACGCCCGCTCTCGCGCTCCTTGCCGAGGAAGGCATCGAGCAGGCGGTCGTAGACGATCAGGCCCGGCGCCACGATCAGGAAGCGCCGGGTGAAGCGCGGATCGTCCACGCCGGCATCCAGCGCGGCGGTCTTGTTGAGCAGCTGCCATACCAGTAGCGCCTGCAGTACCCAGGTCTTGCCGGTGCCGGTGGCCATCTTCAGGCAGTACTTGGGATGGGCGTGCTTGGGCTGGGAAATGTCGGCCAGCAGCGTGCCTTCCAGCAGCGCGTCGGCGCACACCTGGCGGTACAGGTCGGCCAGCGAGGTCACGCCCAGCACCTCGTGGGCGACGATGACATTGAGGATCGCCTGGCGCTGGCCGGCGTGGAAGTTGATTGCGCGCGCCTGGCAGGCCTCCTCGCCGAACCACCAGCGCAGCAGCTCGGCCGTGGTCGGCGTGACCGCTTCGTACAGGGCGGCGCTGCCGTCCTCCAGCCCCTCGGCGAGCAGGTTGGCGTAGCGGGTGAGGGCGGTGGCCAGCGGCAGCAGCGGGGCCGCGCTCATGCCGGTTCCCCGATGATTTGCACCGCCTCGGCCTCGAAGCCGAACACGTCCACCGCGCGCACGCAGACCGTGCGCGGGCCGGGCTTGCGCGGCAGGTCCAACTCGGCCAGCGCCACCACGCGCAGCGGGTCGCCGTCGTTGTCGGTGTTGCCGCGGTAGTCCTGCCACACCGAGCGGAACACCTGGCCGTCGTAGTCCGGGTCCACCGCCCAGTACTCGATCAGCGCCAGCGGATCGGCGTTCATCGCCTGCTGCAGTTTCAGCCGGTTGGGCTCGTCCAGGCTGATCGCATCCGGCGATAGCAGCACGTAGTTGCGCAGCGGCACCCGCAGGCGCTCGCCGTCGCCGGCCGGCAGGCGCTGCACCGGCCCCAGGGTCAGGTACTGCAGGCTGGAGAAGCGGATCTGCCCGCGCAGCTTGTCCACGCTGTTGCCCTTCTTCTTCAGGCGGTCCAGCAGGTCCGGCGGGATCACCAGCACCTCCAGGCGCGGGTCGTTCAGCGCGGCGATGTCGTGGCCGATGGACGGCTCGAAGTTCCAGCCCAGCACCACCACCTTGTCCCAGCCGCCGAGCAGGCTGTCGCGCTGGGCGATGGCCCGGCGCAGCGTGGCCGTGCCGGTGAGTTTGTTGGGCGAATCCACCAGCACTAGCGTGCCCGAACCGGACTGGCCCAGGTTGCGCAGCGGGTTGTCCTCGGCCGGCAGCGGCAGCGCGCCGTACAGCGACAGCACGATGGCCGACAGGTCGCCGATGCGGAAGCTGCGCCCCAGGTGGCTGCGCGCGGCCTCCACCTGGTAGTCGCCGATGGCCTGGTAGAGGAAGGGTTTGGCGCCCTGGTCGATCAGCCGCTTGCGGGTGATCATGCACGCCGGCTTGCCCAGGTCGGTGGTGATCCAGCGACGGCCGAGCTTCTCGGCGACGGCGGCGGTGGTGCCGGAGCCGCCGTTGAAGTCGGCGACCAGCCCGCGCTTGGTACAGGATGCTTCAATGATCCGTGTTAGCAGCCTCTCCGGCTTCTGAGTAGCGTAGTCGATTCTTTCATCGGCCTGACTGTTCACCGGCGGGATATCGCTCCACAGGTCGCTGACTGGGCTTCCGAGGCTTTCATCCAGATAGCGGATATATTCGGCAACCCCGTTCCTCGTATAGGAGATCCTTCCTTCGTCTTGAAGACGCTGCATGGTCGTAGGCGGACAGCGCCATACCCGGCGAACGCCGTTCCACTCGTAGTCGTAACCCCCCCCTTGGAGACCGGTGGCCGTCAGGTTGTCTTTTCGATAGAGGCGACCATCGGCTGACGTGTGCCGATACTTGGAAGCGACGTAATCCGTATTGTGCGGTTCGTACTGTTTCTCAAAGAACCGGTTTGCTTGGTTCTTGGTGTAGAAATAAAGAGTGTCGTGGACGGATGAGAACTCTTTCGCATCGCTGTGTGCCGAGGTTCGTTTCCAGATTATTTCGTTGACGAAGTTTTCCTTGGCGGCGAATTCAACTTTGATTCGCAACACAATTGCTGAACTCCTTGACGAAGACGTCGAGGGGCGTCTTGAATCCTAGTGTCTTGCGTGGTCGCGTGTTGAGCCGTTGCTCGACCCAGCGCAATTGTTCATCGGTGATGGCCGCGAAGTCCATGCCTCGTGGAAGGTACTGTCGGGTCAGTCCGTTGGCGTTCTCGTTGCTGCCACGCTGCCAGGCCGAGTACGGATCGGCGAAGTAGACATCTGCCTGCAGGGAGGCAGCGATGGTCTGGTGTTCGGCGAACTCCTTGCCGTTGTCGGCGGTCAGCGTATGCACGCCATCGCGTACGCGGCCCAACCTGCCGACGATGGCGCGCATTACGTTCTCGGCCGTGCGATCGACCGACTTGGCCAGCAGGTGGAGCCGGGAGCGTCGTTCGGTCATGGTCACCACAACCGTCTTGCCGCTCGAGGCGTGCATCGAGTCGATCTCCCAGTCGCCCAGGCGGGAGCGCTGTTCGACCACTGCAGGGCGTTCACGCCAACTGCGGCGGTGCCGAAGCTGGCCCCGGCCATCGCGCATCCCACGCCTGCGGCGCTGGCGCCGACGGCGGCGCAAGGTCTTGAACAGGGTGCCCCCGCGCCGCTGTTCTGCGTAGATGTGCTGATAGATCCACTCGTGGCTCGCCAGTCCGGTGGCGCCTGCCACCTGCTCCGGGCTCCAGTCTTCGCGAAGGCACGCTTCGATCCGCGCGATGTGCTCCGGGCCGATGCGTTTGCGACGGCTGGCCTGTGAACGGCGATGGTCACTGATCCGCTGTGCCTGGGCAGGGTCGTAACACCGACCAGGGCTGTTGCGCCGCAACTCGCGGCTGATCGTGCTGGGCGCACGATCCAGAGCAAACGCGATCCCGCGAAGGGAACAGCCGGCTTCATGCAAGGCGTGGATGCGATATCGTTCGTGCTGGTTCAGGCGGCCATTGGCCATGGGCAACTCCACTTGGCGGTGAAGCTGCTCAGGTCAGGTCGCCTGGGCCTCTTCACAACCTTGGGTGTTGCGATCGAGAGTTGAATCCGCCGGCCAAAATATCGTCCAGTGCGATTTTAACGTAATGCCCTACATGCCAATCCAGATGTACATAGATCGATCCGGTATCGGCCAATAGCTCCCGCATCAGCACCAGCCGCGGCACGATCATCTTCAGATACGACGCCGTCCCATCCGACCACGTATCCGAATAGGCGAACTGCTCGATCACCGTCGGCCGCTGCTCCAGCTCCACGCCGGGCAGGGTGACCTTGGTGCGGTAGTCGGCCTTGGAGTCGAACGGCGGGTCGATGTAGATCAGGTCCACCTTGCCGCGCAGGCTGGGCGTAGTGGCGTCGCCGGCCAGCAGCGCGGCCATCGCCAGCAGGTTGTCGCCGTAGATCAGGCGGTTGTGCCAGGGCGCTTCCGCGCCGGCCTGCAGGCGGGCCCGGCGCGCCTGCGCCGCGATCCAGTCGGCCTCGGCGCTGTCCTTGGACGGCAGCACCCACTCGCGCGTCTGCAGCGCCACGCGCTGCCGTCCTTCCAACCCTTCCAGGATGCGCTCGGCCTCCCGGCGCCCCTCCTTGACGATCTCCGGCAGCGCTTCCAGCAGTGACTTGGGCATGACTCGTCGGTCCAGGAATTTAACCGGCGATTCAATATCAAACTGAAGTGAAGTTCAACACGTGGGGCAAGTGGCGCTTCAACGTAGCCACATGGATGAGAAGCAGCAGTTCTCCGAGCGTCTGAAGGCCGCGATGGCCGCCTCCGGGATGGAGCCGAAGCCGTCGGTGCTGGAGAAGCTGTTCAACCTGCAGTATCCCGGAAGCCCGGTGAGCTACCAGGGCGTGCGGCGCTGGCTGATCGGCCTGTCGATCCCGGAGCAGGACAAGCTGGAGACATTGGCCGGGCTGCTGGGCACGGACGCGCAGACGTTGCGTTACGGGCGCAGGCCGACGCGGGAGCGGGTGTCCGAGCCGCGGTCGTCGTGGCCGCCGGTGAACGATGCCAACGATCGTGTCGCCATCGACGTCTACCTGAAGTTGCCCTTGGCAAGCCGCAAGGCGGTGCGCGAGGTCATCCACGCCCTGGCCGCCGCGAACCCGGGCAAGGCGTGAGTCGACCCTGACGGCGCGGTTCCTGTCCCGCTTCCCGCTACGTTCTGGCCTGTTCGGCCGCGTCCTGGGCATGGCCGGAAAGAATGAAGCCCCCTCGCAAGGCGATGCCGGTTCATCGACGACATGGCCGAGGGCAGGAGAAGCCTTTCCGGTATCGCGAAAAGCCGGCGACTCAACGGCGGCTGGCGTAGGACGCGCGGGGTTCCTGCACGGATCGTGCTTCGGTGACCAGCCGTGGCCGCAGCCACGCGGCGAAGTCGGTTTCGGGCAGGTGGCCTTCGGCGAGGGCGAGGTAGAGCGGGTACAGCTCCGAGTCGCTGGCGTGCAGGTGCGCGTCATTGAGGAGCAGGAAGGTTTCGCAGGCGACCGCGGCGGTGCGCTTGTTGCCGTCGATGAACGGGTGGTTGCGTGCCAGGCCGAAGGCCAGGCTGGCGGCGAGGTCGGCCAGGTCCGGCGGCGGGTCGCCATAGGCGTGCCGTTGCTGAGGCCGGGCCAGCGCCGATTCCAGTAGCGATTCGTCACGCACGCCGGGGCTGCCGCCATGCTCGGCCAGCTGCCGGTCGTGGATGGCCAGCGCCAGCGCGCGCCCGATCCAGGCGATCACCGCTCAACTCCCGGCCAGCTTGTGCAGCAGGGTGCGACGCTGGCGCATGACCTGTTCGGCCACCTCCATCTGCGCGGCCAGTTCCGGGTCGTAGGTGGTCAGGCGGATGCCGTCCGGGGTTTCCACCGCGTACAGCTCGTCGCCCTTCTCCACGTGCAGCCGGGCCAGCAGTTCCTTGGGCAGGATGAGGCCGGCGGAATTGCCGATGGCGGTGATCTTGAGCTTCATGGTGCGGCACCTGGCAGGCGTGTTATGCCGGAAGTTATAACGGCAGGGTGCCAGGCGCAAGTCGATGCCTGCCGGGGCAGGGCAGGCATCGGCGATCCGGCCTGGCCGCGCGCCGGGCCGGATCGCGCCGGCGGTCAGTCCAGCACGACGGGCGGCTCGCCGCCGACGATCACCACGTCGGCGCGGCGGCGCGCGAACAGGCCGACGGTGACCACGCCGGGGATCTGATTGATTTCGCGTTCCAGCGCCACCGGGTCGGTGATCGACAGGTGGTGGATGTCCAGGATCACGTTGCCGTTGTCGGTGACCACGCCGTCGCGCCAGACCGGCTGGCCGCCGGTGCGGGCGAGGATCTCGCGCGCGACCAGGCTGCGTGCCATCGGGATGACCTCCACCGGCAGCGGGAACCGGCCCAGCACCGGCACCTGCTTGCTCGGGTCGACGATGCACACGAACGTCTTGCTGGCCTCGGCGACGATCTTCTCGCGGGTCAGCGCGGCACCGCCGCCCTTGATCAGGCACTTGCCCGGGTCGCACTCGTCGGCGCCGTCCACGTACAGCGCCAGGGTGCCGGTGGCGTTGAGGTCGAGCACCTCGATGCCGTGTGCCTTCAGCTTCGCCGTGCTCTGCTCGGAGCTGGACACGGCCCCGTCGATGCGGTCCTTGATCCGCGCCAGCGCATCGATGAAGTAGGCCACGGTGGAGCCGGTGCCGACGCCGACGACCATGCCGTCCTCGACGAACTCGATGGCCTTCTCGGCGGCCAGCCGTTTTGCTTCGCTCATGGGAATTCCGGATGTCGGAGGGATGGATGAGTGCAGCGGCCGGTGCCGCCATCGCGCGAGGGGAACGCGGCCTCGGCCGCCATCGGCCGGGACAGGGCAGCCCGGCCGCGGGGGCGCGCCCCGGGCGCCACGTCAGGGGCGCCGGTCATTCCAGCGACAGCAGCAGCTTCCACTGCGCGGCGGTCACCGGGAACACCGACAGCCGGTTGCCGCGCGCGGTCAGCGAGAAGCCCTCGCCGAGCGCGTCGGCATGGCGCTTGATCTCCTCCAGCGGGATCGTCCGCGCCAGCTTGCGCTCGAACGCCACGTCCACCAGGAACCAGCGCGGCTGTTCGCGCGTGGCCTTGGGGTCGTAGTAGTCCGATGCCGGGTCGAACTGGGTGTCGTCCGGGTAGGCGGTGCTGGCCACGCGGGCGAGGCCGACGATGCCCGGCAGCTTGCAGTTGGAGTGGTAGAACGCGATGCCGTCGCCGGGCTTCATGCCGTCGCGCATGAAGTTGCGCGCCTGGTAGTTGCGCACGCCGTTCCAGGGCTCGGTGCCGACGCGCTGCAGGTCGTCGATGGAAAAGGCGTCCGGTTCGGACTTCATCAGCCAGTAGCGGGTGCGTGCGCTCATCGGGGAGGGGGCAGGAAGGTGGCAAGGTCCGTGCAGATCGCGTCCAGCGGCACGTCCCAGTCTGCGCACGGCAGCGCCGGTTCGACCTGCTGCACGGAGAAGGCGGCGCCGACCAGCCAGGGCGGCGCGGCGCGGTGGTGGCGGAAAGCGAAGCTGCGATCATACCAGCCGCCACCCATGCCCAGCCGGGCGCAGGCGGTGTCGAAGCCGACCAGCGGCAACACCACCAGCGCCATCTCCTCGGGCCGGAGCAGCGCTTCGGCGGCGACGTCCGGCTCGGGGATGCCGAAGCGGTTGCCGGCCAGCGGCTGGCCCGGCCGCCACGGTGCGAAGCGCAGCGTGGTGTCCTCGGCCAGCACCGGCAGGCAGTAGGTGAGGGTGGTCGGCAGGCGCAGCTGCCAGCGGTGCAGCGCGATCTCGCCGTCGCTGGCCCAGTAGCCGGCGACGAAGCCGGACGCGGGTGCGAACGGCAGCGCAAGCAGGCGCTCGGCCAGGGCATCGGCCGCCGCCAGGCGCGCGAGCGCCGGCAGGTCGCGGCGGCGCTGGCGCAACTGCCGGCGCAGCTCGGTGCGTTGCTGGCTCATGGGGGCCGCTCCGGCGGTGGAAACCGCGCCATTGTAGGGCGAGGCCGGCGATGGAAGGCGGAGCGATCGGCGAGCGTTCCGGGGTGCACATGAAGGGGGTTGCGGCCGGCGGTCGTGCGCCGCATCGCGGCGCTCGCCCTGTCATGCGCTGCAGGTGCGGTAGGCCCGCAAGCATCGTCCCGCGTCAGCGGCCAGGCGACGCGGCGATGCGCTCGCCAGGTCCGCCGCGGATGACGGGCGCGGGCCGGACCGAAACGGAGGGAAGAGAACCAAAAGAAACGGCGCCACTGGGGCGCCGTTTCCGGAAGATGACATTCTCCGCCATGACGATGCGGGCGAAACGACCTTGAACCCGGGGTTCAAGTGGGAGCGCTGGGAAACCATCGGGCTTTCCGCTGCAAGGCAGACATGCACACCCGGTTTCGTCACGCACCCCGTGTCGTTGTTAAGGGACAAGGCGAATGTTTTGCCCGCTGTCGCTCACGGCAGAGAACGCAGGGCCATTATAGCGGGGACGACGCGTCTGACCAGCCCGCAGGGGCCGTTGCGGAGGCGGGGTTCATGCGCGTGCAGGCCGCGTATTCAGCCCAGGCTGCGCTCGGCGCCGTCCAGGCGGCGGTCCAGTTCGTCCAGCGTCGTTGAAAGCGCCGATTCCAGCCGGCCGTGCTGCTCGCGCACGCCCAGCAGCTCGTGGGCCAGGTTGAGTGCGGCCAGCACCGCGACGCGGTCGAGCGCGGCCATGCGGTGGGCGCTGCGGATCTCGCGCATGCGCGCATCGAGCAGGCGTGCCGCGGCCAGCAGGCTCTCGCGTTCCTCCGCCTCGACGCCGACGGTGTACTCGCGGTCCAGGATGCGGACGCTGACCGGTTCGCTCACGTGTGCTGCTCCAGGGACTTGAGCCGGGTGATCATGGCCTCCACCCGCGAGCGCGCCGCCTCGTTCTTGCTCAGCAGTTGCGAACGTTCCTGCACCAGCTGTTCCTGCTGCTGGCGCAGGCTGCGGTTCTCCTCGCCCAGGCGCTGCACGCGTTCGGCCAGGGCTTCCACGCGGGCCGCCAGGGCACGGATGCGGGCGAGGGAATCGGCGGTGTCCATGGCCGCCACGATAGGCAGGCCCATCGACCACGGTCAAGACGGCGGCGGTGGCATGGCCGCGGCGCGGCCGAGGGCACGGGAAACATCGTGCACGGAGCCGGTGCCAGGGCGTTGCTACACTTTGCCGCCGCGCCCTGCGGGCGCCTTCCATCGCAACGGACCTTCCCGATGACCCGACTCCCCGATGCCACCGATGTCGAGCAGGGCGCGCGCCGCCTGGGCCTGGCGACCACCGCCGCCGAACTGCACGGTGCGCTCGGCGGCTGGCTGGCCGGAGGCGGTGCCGACGTCGCCGGCTGGCCGGGCAAGGTGATGGCCGACGAGAGCCTGCCGGTGCCCGCCGGCGACGATGCGCTGGAGCGGCTGCGCCAGGAGACGGCGCGGCAGCTGGAGGACCGCGATTTCGATTTCCAGCTGCTGCTGCCCGGCGAGGACGCGCCGCTGAACCAGCGCGCCGAGGCGCTGTTCGAGTGGTGCCGCGGTTTCCTGGGCGGTTTCGGCCTGGCGGCGGGCCAGCACCCCGGTTTGTCCGAGGAAGGCGAGGAGGCGTTGCAGGACCTGGCCAAGCTGGCGCAGGCGGCCGGGCAGGAATTCGAGGGCAGCGAGGACGAGGAGTCGGCGCTGGCCGAGATCGAGGAATTCGTGCGCGTGGCGGTACTGCTGCTGCACAACGACTGCGTGCTGGCGGCGCGCCACCGGCAACGGTTGAATTGATGCGGCCCGGCACCGGCATCGGCCCGCGCGAATACGCGCAGCGGCGCCGGCAGTTGATGCAGGCGGCCGGCGAGGAGGCCATCGTCGTGGTGGCGGCCGCGCCCGAGCGCGTGCGCAGCGGCGATACCTGCTACCCGTTCCGCCAGGACTCGGATTTCTGGTACCTGAGCGGCTTTCCCGAGCCGGACGCGGTGCTGGTGCTGATCCCCGGCCGCCGCCACGGCGAGGCGATCCTGTTCTGCCGCGAGCGCGATCCCGAGCGCGAGGCCTGGGACGGCCCGCGCGAGGGGCCGGAGGGGGCGGTCGCCCGTTACCGCATGGACGATGCCTATCCCATCGACGACCTGGACGAGATCCTGCCCGGGCTGCTGGAAGGCCGCGGCCGGGTGCACTACCACTTCGGCCGCGACGCCGACTTCGATCGCAAGCTGATCGGCTGGGTGCGGCAGGCGCGGGCGCAGGGACGCAACGGCGCTCCGGCGCCCCACGAATTCCTCGAGCTGGGCCTGCTGCTGCACGAGCAGCGCCTGTTCAAGTCGCCGGCCGAGCTGGCGCTGATGCGCCAGGCCGGCCGCATCAGCGTGCGCGCCCACCAGGCGGCGATGCGCGCGGTCGGCCCGGGCGTGCCCGAGTACGTGCTGCAGGCCGAGATCGAGCGCGAGTTCCGTGCGGCGGACGGCTGGCCGGCCTACGGCAGCATCGTCGCCGCCGGCGCCAACGCCTGCGTGCTGCACTACCGCGCCAACGATGCCGTGTGCCGGTCCGGCGAGCTGGTGCTGGTGGATGCCGGTGGGGAGTACCGGGGCTATGCGGGCGATATCAGCCGCACTTTCCCGGTGGACGGGTATTTCAGTGCCGAGCAGCGTGCCCTGCATGCGCTGGTGGGGCGCGCGCATGCCGCGGCGCTGGCGCAGGTGCGTCCCGGCAACGCCTACGAGCAGGTGCACGCGGCCGCGGTGGAGGTATTGACCGACGGGCTGCTGCAGCTGGGGCTGTTGCGCGGCACGCTCGAGGAGCACCTGGCCGAGGGCGGCTATCGCCGCTTCTATCCGCACAAGACCGGGCACTGGCTCGGGCTGGACGTGCACGACGTCGGTGATTACCGCATCGACGGCCAGTCGCGCCTGCTCGAGCCGGGCATGGTGTTCACCATCGAGCCCGGCCTGTACGTGCGCCCGGACGAGGCCACCGTGGCCCCGCGCTGGCGCGGCATCGGCATCCGCACCGAGGACGACGTGGCGGTGACCGAGGACGGCCACGAGCTGCTGACCCCGGGGCTGGCGCGCAGCGCCGAGGAGATCGAGGCGTTCATGGCGTCGCGCTGAGGCGCCGCCTCAGTCGCGGAAGGCCACCGCCGGTTTCGGGCGTTCGTCCACCTCCAGGCGGAACACGTCCGGGCGCGCATAGTGGCCGCTCACGTCCAGGTCGTAGCGGGCGGCCACCAGGGTCTCCACGTCGATGCTGGCGCTCACCAGCCCTTCCTGGCCGTACAGCGGGCCGGCCAGCACCTCGCCCAGCGGGCCGACGATCAGCGAGCCGCCGCGCATGAGCGGGCGCTGCGGTTCCCAGCCGGGCGGGCAGGCGATGCCCAGGTCCTCGGGCGAGGGCTGGTACTGCGCCGCGCTGATCACGAAGCAGCGTCCCTCGTGGGCGATGTGGCGCATCGAGCACTGCCAGATCTCGCGCTCGTCCACGGTGGGCGCGCACCAGATCTGCACGCCCTTGGCGTACATCGCCATGCGCAGCAGCGGCATGTGGTTCTCCCAGCAGATCGCCGCGCCGGCGCGGCCCGCCGCGGTGGCCACGACCGGCAGGGTGGAGCCATCGCCCTGGCTCCATACCAGGCGTTCGGTCGCGGTGGGCATCAGCTTGCGGTGCACCGCGGCCAGGCCGGCTTCCGGATCGAAGAACAGGGCGCTGCAGTACAGGCTGGCGCCGGCACGCTCGATCGCCCCGACCACCAGGCTGGCGCCGGTGCGCCGCGACAGTGCGGCCAGTTCCGCCGTGTCCGAGCCGTCGCGGTCGATGGCCGCGGCATGGTAGCGAGCGTAGCGCTCGCGCCCGGCCGGCAGGCGGTAGCCCAGGTAGGTGTCGAAGGTCTCGCCCTTGGGATAGCCGCCGAGCAGCGCCTCCGGCATCACCACCAGCCGCGCCCCGCTGGCGGCGATGGCGGCCTCGTGGGCGAGGATGCGTTCCAGGGTGGCGGCGGTGCCGGCGGGGGAGGTGCCCAGTTGCAGGGCGGCGACGGTGGTGGCGGTCATGGCGCGGGACGTGGGAAGGGGCGTCCAGCTTCCTCCGCGCGGGTGGCACGCGCAATGCGCCGGTCCGGCCCTCGCGCGAGGGCCGGGAGCAGCGGGTGCCGGCTCAGGCGGCGGCGAACACCGGCCGGGTCAGGTTCTCCGGTTCGTCCTCGGTGCACACCACGTTGTCCTCGATGCGGATGCCGCCGTAGGGGCGGAACCGGGCGACGCGGTCCCAGTCGACCATGTGCGCGTGGCCGGCCTTGCGGACCTCGTCCAGCAGCATGTCCACGAAGTAGATGCCGGGCTCGATGGTCACCACCATGCCCGGTTCGAGCACCCGGGTCAGGCGCAGGTAGGGATGCCCGGCCGGGCGCTCGATGCGCCCGCCGCGGTCGCTGGCGGCGAAGCCGCCGACGTCGTGGACCTGCAGGCCGAGCAGGTGGCCGATGCCGTGCGGGAAGAAGGCGCCGCTGACGCCGCTGGCCAGCGCCTGTTCCGGGGTCACCGTGATCACCCCGAACTCGTGCAGCACCGCGGCCAGCGCCAGGTGCGCGTCGATGTGCAGCTGCCTGTAGTCGTAGCCGGCGCGCACCGCCTGGCCCAGGCGGATCTGCGCGGCATCGACCGCGTCGATCATGGCCTGGAACTCGCCGGTGGTGTCGGCGGCGTAGGTGCGGGTGATGTCGGCGGCATAGCCGGCGCGGGAGGCGCCGGCGTCGATCAGGAAGCTGTGCGGCGATGCCGGCCGCACGGTCTGCATCTCGGTGTAGTGCAGCACCGCGGCATGGCGGTCGAAGGCGACGATGTTGCCGTAGGGCAGGCCGTTGGCGTCCTGGCCGACCGCGGTGCAGTAGGCCATGTGGATGTCGAACTCGCTGCGGCCCTCGCGGAAGGCGGCCTCGGCGGCGCGGTGGCCGCGTACCGCCAGCACCTGGGCCTGGCGCATCAGCGCCAGTTCGTAGGGCGTCTTGAAGGCGCGGTGGTATTCCAGGTAGTCGATCACCGGCGCCGGGTTGTTGGGCACGAACGCGCCCAGGGCGCTGGCGGCCTCGCCCAGGATCGCGCAGCGTTGCGCCTGCGCGGGCAGCAGCGGCAGCGCTTCCTCGGGCGTGCGGACGATGTGGATGTCGAAATGCTCCACCCACCAGCCGCTGGGCGCGTCCGGCACGGCGTGCCAGTAGTCGCGCGGCTGGCAGAACACCAGTTGCGGGCGCTTGCCCGGGGTGTAGACGATCCAGCTGTCCGGCACGCCGGTCAGCGGCAGCCAGGCCTTGAACTGCGGGTTCACCGCGAAGGGGTAGTCGCGATCGTCGAACAGCTGGTAGTGCAGCGTGCCCGAAGGCACTACCAGGTGGTCGAAACCGCCGCGGGCGAGGGCCTCGTCGGCGCGTCGGGCGAGCACGGCCAGGTGGGCGGGATACAGGGCGGCGGGATCTTGGACGGACATGGCAGGCTCGGCGTGCAACGGAAAGCCATCATTGTGCCGCAGGCGGCGCCGGCCGGCGCCGCGGTCAGGCGCCTTCGGTCCAGGCCTTCAGGCGCTCGCGCTGGGCCGGGTCGATGGTCAGGAAGCGGAATCCCGCCCAGAGCTGGCCGGGCGTGCGTGCCGGCGTGCTCCACATCAGGTGCAGGCCGACGTCGAAGCTCTCCTCGGCGGCGTCGTCCGTGCCAGGAAGCGCGAAGCGCGCCTGGTACAGGCCATCGTCCACCAGCGGCACCTGGGCCAGCAGCAACAGGCCGCCCTGGGAGACGTTGATCATGTGGCCCATGGTCCTGCCGGCGACCACGTCGTGGACGGGGACCGGTACGTCCAACTGGCGGCGTGGGCTGCGGCGGGTGTCCTGGATCATGACGCACTCTCTTTGTCGTTGTCCGCCTGGCCCGCCAGGTTGCGCAGCATGCGTACCGTGGCCTGCCAGGCGCGATCGATCAGGCGCGCGCGTTCCTCGGTGACGATGCGTGCCTGCCCGCGGGCCATCAGCCGGGCGAGGGCGTCGAGGGTCATCTCGGTCGCCTTCTGTCCGCGCTGGTTGACGAACAACGCATTATCGGTGATCAGGCTGTACCAGGACAGGCGCTGGCGTCGCAAATCGCCCTGCTGGTTGGTGGTGAATTCGAACCAGGTGCCGAACGGCAGCACGCGCAACTGGCCGTGCAGCGCCTGTTCGGCGGCGGTGCGCGGGGCCAGCGCCGGCTTGCGCCCGGCTTCGGCCTGCTGCTCGCCCAGCCGCGTGCGCGCCTTGAGCTTGGCGGCCAGCTCGGTGCGCGAGGTCGCCTCGTCCTCGCCGCCGGGCGTGGACAGGCGGCGGGCGATCGCGCCGGCCTCGTCGCGGTGGTAGCCGACCTGCAGCAGCGCCTCCTCGACCTGGGTGCCCAGCGCCAGGTCGGGGGCGCCGCCGGCGGCGGTGACTTCGGCGATGCGCCGGGTGGCCTCGTCGCGGGCCTGCCACTCGGGCGAGCGCTCGCCATGGCGCAGCACGGTCAGGGTGAGTACGTCGGCCCAGGCCTGGCGCAGCAGCGACTGCACGAAACGCGGCACGTCGCGTCCTTCCATGCCGCGCTCGACCGCCGCGGTGGCGCTCTGCCGCGCCATGTCCAGGCGTTCCTTGCCGCGCGCGGCCTCGACGTGGCGGCGCTCGGTGACCTCGGCCTTGCGCGCCTGCGCCTGGGCATGGCGGTGGATCTCGCGGTTGGCCGCCTCCAGCACCGCCTCGTCGCCGTCGTAGTCCTTGACCACGCGCTGCACGGCCTGTTCCAGGCGGACCAGGGTCTGCGGGTCGGTCTCGTCCTCGCCGGCCCAGGTGGCGCCGGCCTCGGCCACGTTGTTGAGCAGCTCGCGGGCCGGGTGCTGGTCGCGCACGAAGAAGGCGGGGTCGCCCAGCGCGGCGCGCACCACCGGCACCTGCAGCTCGTCCAGCAGCTGGCGCGCCGGCGAACCGGCGCGCACCTCGCGCAGGATGCTGGCGAACAGCAGGCCGAGCAGGTCGAACGTGTCGGCATCGCGCGGGGCGAGCGCCGCCGGCTTGCCGTGGCGGGCCTGCAGGGCGTCGAGCAGGGCCTGGCGGATGCCGGCGATGTCGCTGCCGGCCGGTGGCCTGGCCTGCAATTCGCCCAGCACGCCGTTCACCTCGGCATAGGCCGCCACGACGGCGCCCGGCGGCGTGGCGCCGCCCGGCGACAGCCCGGCCTGGGGCGTGTGCTGGCGCGCCGCCTGCAGCAGGCCCTGCAGCGTGGCCAGCGGCGAGGCGGGGGCGTTACCGGCAGGTCCGGTCGACCCGGCCGTGGGCATCGGGGCCGGGTTCCACCCACCCGGGCGATCGCCGGAGGCGCCGGCCGGGAAGCCGGGGCCAGGCCCGTTTCCGCTCGAGCCGGGATGGGGATCGGCCGCGCCGGCATGCATCCCCGGGGCGATGCCGCCCTCGGATCCGTGGCTGCCGGGATCGGGGGCAGGCGCCGGGGCATTGCCGCCAGTGCCGGCGAACAACGCCGAGGCCCAGCTGCTCCCCCCGCCGGCCGGTGGGCTGGACCATCGGGTCAACGGCCGCTGGACGGCCTCGCGATCGCTGGGCGGCACTTCCCCGGTCGGCGTGGGCGCCGGCGCGGCATGCGGGCGTGGCCCGGCGGTGCGTGCCAGATGCGGCTGGTACACCAGCCCGGGCAGGATGCCGGCCGCATCCAGCCGGCGATTGGCGAGCTGGAGCAGGCGGCCGTACTCGGGCAGCAGCAGGCGTTCGAAGACGCGGTAGAGCTGCAGCTGGGTCGCTACGCCGATCTGCAGCGCCTGGCCGGCATTGCGCAGGGCGCCGATCAGCGCCAGCGGCGCCAGCGGCAATTGCTCGACCTCGAAGGCGGCCGCGCCGTCCAGCACGCCGAAGCGCTGTCCCAGCAGATGCAGCTCGTCGAGCCGCACCGCCAGCAGGCGGCGGGCGATATCGTGCAGCACGATGTCGCGGTCGACGTCCTTGTCCTCCACCAGGGTCAGGGTGAAGGCGTCGGCACCGGCGCCGGCCGTGCGCTCGATCGGCTCGGGCACGATCCGCCGCAGCGCCAGCAGGGGTGGCAGGAAGGTGTCCAGGAAGCGGCGGGCGAACACCGGCCCGGCCCCGTTCAGCGCGCGGCTTTCGGTGTAGATGTCGGCCTGCACCTGGCTGTTGCGGGCGCGTTCGGCGGCCTCGAACAGCTCCCGTTCCAACGCGCCGGGAGTGCGTTCGAGCACGCCCGCCAGCGCCTGTTCCACGTCCTGGGCCAGGACCTGGAGGATCTCGCGTGCGCGCGGCATGAGCTGTGTGGCGGCCGGCGTGGCGGGCACGGCCGGGTCCAGCGGTTTGGTCGATGACATCCCTATCGAACCCCCTGTTTTGGGCAATGTTGCACGTTTTTTACGGCCGCGTACAAAGGTGGCCTGCCGCAGGCCGGCGCCGGGCTAGGCCAGGAACAGCTCGATCACGTCGTTGGTGAAGCGCCGGCCCAGCTCGGTGGGCACGATCCACTGCCCGTCGGCGCTTTCCAGCCAGCCGCGCGCCCGCGCCAGTTCCAGCTGCGCGGCGATGGCCTGGCGCGGCAGGCCGGTGCGCGCCTCGAAATCGCGCAGACCGAACCCCGCATTCAGGCGCAGCGCATTGAGCATGAATTCGAACGGCAGGCGCGCGCCGGGCAGGACTTCGTCGCCGCCGAGGGCCTGCGCGGTGCCGGCATGGGCCAGGTACTGCTGCGGGTGCTTGAGCTTCCAGCGGCGCCGGATCGACTGGTCGGCGCCGGAGCTGATCTTGCCGTGGGCGCCGGCGCCGATGCCCAGGTAGTCGCCGAAGGTCCAGTAGTTGAGGTTGTGCGCGCACCGCCGCCCCGGCCGGGCATAGGCGCTGACCTCGTACTGCGCATAGCCGGCCTGCGCCAGCCGCGCCTGGCAGCGTTCCTGCATGTCCCAGGCGCTGTCCTCATCGGGGATGCCCTGCGGCGGCCGGGCGAAGAACACGGTGTTGGGCTCCAGCGTCAGCTGGTAGTGGCTCAGGTGCGTGGGCTGCAGCGCGAAGGCGCGTTCCAGGTCGGCCTCGGCCTGCGCCAGGGTCTGCTGCGGCAGCGCGTACATCAGGTCGATGTTGACGTTGTCGTAGCCGGCGTCCTGGGCCAGCTTGACCGCGGCTTCGGCCTGCGCGCTGTCGTGGATGCGGCCCAGCCGCTGGAGCGCCGCGTCGTCGAAGCTCTGGATGCCGAAGCTGAGGCGGTTCACGCCGGCAGCCAGGTAGCGGTCGAAGCGGCCGTGCTCGGCGGTGCCGGGGTTGGTCTCCAGGGTGATCTCGAGGTTGGGCGCGAAGCGCAGCCGCGCGCTGGCTGCCTGCAGGAAGCGATCGATCGCCTCGGGCGGGAACAGGCTGGGCGTGCCGCCGCCGAAGAACACCGAATGCACCACCCGGCCCCAGACCAGCGGCAGGTCGAAGTCGAGGTCGCGGATCAGCGCATCGACGTAGTCGTCGAACGGCAGCGCGCCCTTGGCCGCGTGCGAGTTGAAATCGCAGTACGGGCATTTGCGCACGCACCAGGGCAGGTGCACGTACAGCGACAGGGGCGGCGGGATCAGCATGCGGGCACGGTGGGGGCGGGGAGGGCGCCTGGCAAGCCGTCACCCAAGGCGCAGCCCGCCATGGCGCGGATCGGCGTTCACAGGCCCAGGAAGGGCTCCAGGCGCTTCTCCAGCGCCGCCAGCGCCTTGCCGCGGTGGCTGAGCTCGTTCTTCAGCTCGGCGCTCATCTCCGCGGCGGTCAGGCCATGGGCCGGGTCCAGGAACACCGGGTTGTAGCCGAAGCCGCCGTTGCCGCGCGGGGCGAAGGTGATCTCGCCTTCCCAGCTGCCTTCGGCGATCAGCGGCTGCGGGTCCTCGGGATGGCGCAGCAGCACGATCACCGCGTAGAAGCGCGCCTGGCGGCGGTCGGCGGGGATGTCGCGCATCGCCTGCAGCAGCTTGGCGTTGTTGGCGGCGGCATCGGTCGGGCTGCCGGCGTAGCGGGCGCTGTACAGCCCGGGCGCGCCGCCGAGCGCATCGACGATCAGCCCGGAGTCGTCGGCCAGCGCCGGCAGGCCGGTCGCCGCGGTGGCGTGGCGGGCCTTGATCAGCGCGTTCTCGACGAAGGTCAGGCCGGTTTCCGGCACGTCCTCCACGCCCAGCTCGCCCTGCGCCACGATCTGCAGCGGCAGCGCGGCCAGCATCGCCCGCAGTTCCTCCAGCTTGCCGGCGTTGCCGCTGGCCAGTACCAGTTTCTTCATCGTTTCGGTTCCAGCAGGTCCCAGCGGGTGCCGTACAGGTCGCGGAACACCGCCACCGTGCCGTAGGCCTCCTGGCGCGGGGTTTCGAGGAATTCGACGCCCTGCGCCAGCATCGCGGCGTGGTCGCGGTGGAAGTCGTCGGTGTACAGGAAATGGTCCACGCGGCCGCCGGTCTGGTCGCCGATGCGCGCGCGCTGGCGCTCGTCGCCGGGCTGGGCCAGCAGCAGCGCCGCGTCCTGTGCATCGCCCGGGCCGATCACCACCCAGCGCTTGCCGCCGCCCAGGTCCCGGTCCTCCAGCAGGTGGAAGCCGAGCGCGCGGGTGTACCAGGCGATGGCGGCGTCGTAGTCGGCCACCAGCAGCGTGGTCAGCGCGATGCGGCGCTTCATGCCGCCAGCGCGGCCTGTTGGGCGGCGAACAGCTCGCCGATGCCCTGCTCGGCCAGCGCCAGCAGCGCGTCGAGTTCGTCGCGGCGGAAGGCGTGGCCCTCGGCAGTGCCCTGCAGCTCGATGAAGCCGCCGCCGTCGTTCATGACCACGTTCATGTCGGTGTCGCAGTCGCTGTCCTCGGCGTAGTCCAGGTCCAGCACCGGCACGCCGCGGTAGACGCCGACCGAGACCGCGGCCACCGCGCCGACCAGCGGGTGCTTCTTGATGTCGCCGCGCTTGCGCAGCAGGTTCACCGCGTCCACCAGCGCCACGTAGGCGCCGGTGATCGCGGCGGTGCGGGTGCCGCCGTCGGCCTGCAGCACGTCGCAGTCCAGGGTGATAGTGCGCTCGCCCAGCGCCTTGCGGTCCACGCAGGCGCGCAGCGCGCGGCCGATCAGGCGCTGGATCTCCAGCGTGCGCCCGCCCTGCTTGCCGCGCGCGGCCTCGCGGTCGGAACGGGTGTGGGTGGCGCGCGGCAGCATGCCGTACTCGGCGGTCACCCAGCCCTCGCCCTTGCCGCGCAGGAACGCCGGCACCTTGTTGTCGATGCTGGCGGTGCACAGCACCCGGGTATCGCCGAAGCTCACCAGTACCGAGCCTTCGGCGTGGCGGGTGAAGGCGCGCTCGATGGCGACGGGGCGCAACTGATCGGCCGTGCGGCCGCTGGGACGGGAAAAGGAGGGCATTCTGGATCCGTGGATTGCACTGGGCATGAGGTCCGAGCGGCAGGTCGAAGGCCGGCTTCCGGGGTGGCTGGGAGTTAAGTGCCGGGCCTGGCGGGGCGAGGCGGGAATCCGCCCTCGCGCGGACGGATCGCGGCCCCTGCCCGGCAGGCTCGATGGCCGCCTAGGGTACCATTTGCGGTTTCGCACGCCGTGGAACCTGCATGATCCGTAGCATGACCGCCTTCGCCAGTGGCGAGCGCACCACGCCCTGGGGCACGCTCGGTTGCGAGCTGCGTTCGGTCAACCACCGCTTCCTGGAAGTGGGGGTGCGCCTGCCCGAGGAGCTGCGCGCGATCGAACCGCAATTGCGCGAGCGCGTCGCCGCGCGCACCAGCCGCGGCAAGCTCGACCTGGTCCTGCGCCTGCGTGCGCCCGAGGTGGCGACCTCGCTGGCGGTGAACGAGCCGCTGCTGGCGCAGCTGGGCGAGCTGGCGGCGCGGCTGGACGCGAAGTTCCCGCACCTGCGCGTGCAGTTCGCCGACCTGCTGCAGCTGCCGGGCGTGCTGCAGGGCGCGCAGGTCGATGCCGCCGCGCTGCAGGCCGAGGCCCTGGCGCTGCTGGACGAGGTCCTGGAGCAGTTCGTCGCCGCGCGCGAGCGCGAGGGCGGCAAGCTCGCCGCCGCCATTTCCGAGCGGGTGGATGCGATTGCCGCCATCGCCGCGACGGTGCGCGAGCTGATCCCGGCCATCCGCGAGGGCCAGCGCGCCAAGCTCGCCGCGCGCCTGGCCGACCTGCCGCATCCGGTCGATCCCGGCCGCGCCGAGCAGGAACTGGTGCTGTGGCTGCAGAAGCTGGACGTGGACGAGGAGCTGGACCGGCTGGGCAGCCACATTACCGAGATCCGCCGCGTGCTGCGCCAGCGGGAGCCAGTCGGCCGGCGCCTGGACTTCCTGCTGCAGGAGTTCAACCGCGAGGCCAACACCCTGGGCTCCAAGTCGGTGGACAGCCGCACCTCCAACGCCTCGGTGGAGCTGAAGGTGCTGATCGACCAGATCCGCGAGCAGGTGCAGAACATCGAGTAGGGCGCGCTACAATGCGCCGCCTTGCCGGGTGGCCGCTGGTCCCCGGTTCCGGATGCGCCGCCATCGCTTGCCGTCACGGCCAGGGCTGGTATGGTGCGCCGCCCCGGCCATACTCGGACCTGCGATGCGAGGCACCCTGTACATCGTCGCCGCCCCTTCGGGCGCGGGCAAAAGCAGCATCGTCAACGCCGCCCTGGCGCGCGATCCCGAGATCTGCCTGTCCATTTCCTTCACCTCGCGCGGGCCGCGACCGGGCGAGGTGCAGGGGCGGCACTACCATTTCGTCACCTCCGCCGAGTTCGAGCGGATGATCGGCGCCGGCGATTTCTTCGAGTACGCCAAGGTCCACGAGGACTGGAAGGGCACTGCCCGCCAGTCGGTGGAGCCGCAGCTGGCGGCCGGGCGCGACGTGCTGCTGGAGATCGACTGGCAGGGCGCGCGCCAGGTGCGCGCGCAGGTGCCCGACGCGGTGGGCATCTTCATCCTGCCGCCGTCGCGCCGGGCGCTGGAGGAGCGCATGCGCAAGCGCGGGCAGGACAGCGAGGCGGTGATTCAGCGGCGCCTGGCCGCCGCCCACGAGGAACTGTCCCACTACGACGAGTTCGACTACCTCATCGTCAACGAGGAATTCGACCGGGCGGTGGACGAGATGTGCGCCATCTTCATCGCCAGCCGCTTGCGCCGGGCGGTGCAGCAGCAGCGGCGCGCCGGCCTGATCCGTGCCCTGTTGAGCGACGATCCGGCCGCAACCGTTTGATCGGAAAAGGAACGTCGGCGCGCGGGCTTGATCGTTCAGCTCCCGTGCCGCTACAATCGGCACCCTTTCCTCCATTCGTTCGAGCGGCCCGCCCGGGTCGCCGGGAGCCCGCATGGCCCGCATCACCGTAGAAGACTGCCTGGAAGTCGTTAACAACCGTTTCGATCTGGTCGTGATGGCTTCCCGCCGCGCCCGCCAGCTGGCCAACGGCGTGCCGCCGCTGCTGGACAACAGCGAGGACGACGACAAGCCGACCGTGCTGGCCCTGCGCGAGATCGCCGCGCGCAAGGTGGACAACACCCTGATCGACGAGGTCGACAAGGCCGAGCGCGAGCGCGCCGAGCGCGAGGCGCTGGAGTGGGCCGCCGCCGAGGTGGTGGCCGACGAGGACATGTCCAAGAACGACGACTGATCCGCGTCCGGATCCGTCCTCCGCGACAGCCCGCCTTGCGCGGGCTGTTTTGCATGCGGGGTTTGCCGCTGCAACGCCGCTGTCATAGGCTTCGATCATGAACCCAGGCCCGTCCGCCCAGGCAAGCGCACCGGCCGTTTCGTCCCCCGGCGAGGCGGTGCCCGACTATGTGCTCGAGCTGGAGCGTGCCGCCGCCTACCTGCCGGCCGAGCAGCTCCGGCGCCTGCGCCGCGCCTGGGAGGTCGGCGCCGCCGCGCACGCCGGCCAGACCCGCAAGTCCGGCGAGCCGTACATCACCCATCCGGTGGCGGTGGCGCGGATCCTGGCCGAACTGGGGCTGGACGCCGAGGCGCTGATCGCGGCGATCCTGCACGACACCATTGAGGACACCCCGCTCACCCGCGAGGAACTGGCCGCCGAGTTCGGCGAGACCGTGGCCGAGCTGGTGGACGGCGTCACCAAGCTGGACAAGCTCAAGTTCCGCGACCGCCAGGAAGCGGCGGCCGAAAGCTTCCGCAAGATGCTGCTGGCGATGTCGCGCGACCTGCGCGTGATCATGATCAAGCTGGCCGACCGTCTGCACAACATGCGCACGCTCGGCGCGCAGAGCGTGGAGGCCCGCAAACGCATCGCCCGCGAAACGCTGGACATCTACGCGCCGATCGCCCAGCGCCTGGGCATGAGCCTGGTCAAGTCCGAGCTGCAGAACCTGGGCTTCCGCGCGCTGCACCCGTGGCGCCACGCGATCATCGAAAAGCACATCCGCAGCCAGCCGGTGGTGCGGCGCGAGGCGATGGCGCAGGTGGAGGTGATGCTGTCCCAGCGCCTGGCCCGGGAAGGGTTGCAGCACCGCCTGATCAGCCGGATCAAGACGCCCTGGAGCATCTACACGAAGATGCGCGAGGAGAACAAGAGCTTCGACCAGGTGATGGACGTGTTCGGCTTCCGCCTGGTGGTGGGCAGCGTGCCGGACTGCTACCACGCCCTGGGCGCGGTGCACGCCACCTTCAAGCCGCTGGACGGGCGCTTCCGCGACTTCATCGCCATCCCCAAGGCCAACGGCTACCAGTCGCTGCACACCGTGCTGTTCGGTCCCTACGGCTCGCCGATCGAGGTGCAGATCCGGACCGAGGAGATGGACCTGATCGCCGAGCGCGGCGTGGCCGCGCACTGGACCTACAAGCTCGGCGAGGACGCGCCCAACAGCGCGCAGAGCCGCGCCCACGCCTGGATCGTGGAGCTGATCGAGTCGCAGCGCGCCGCCGATTCCTCGCTGGAGTTCCTCGACAACGTCAAGGTCGACCTGTTCCCCGACGAGGTCTACCTGTTCACGCCGAAGGGCAAGATCCTGGCGCTGCCGAAGAATTCCACGGCGCTGGACTTCGCCTACGCGGTGCATACCGACGTCGGCAACCGCGCGGTGGCCTCGCGCGTGGACAAGAAGCTGGTGCCGCTGCGCACGCGCCTGTCGAGCGGGCAGACGGTGGAGATCATCACCGCCAAGTCGGCCACGCCCAAGCCGCAGTGGCTGGAGTTCGTGGTCAGTTCCAAGGCGCGTACCTCCATCCGCCACCAGCTCAAGCAGCTCGAGCACGAGGATGCCGTGCAGCTCGGCCACCGCATGCTCGACCGCGCGCTGGAGGAAATGGATTCCTCGCTCGACCGCCTGCCCAAGGGGCGGCTGGACGCCTTCCTGGCCGAGCACAAGTACCCGCGCCTGGAGGCACTGCTGGCCGACGTGGCGCTGGGCAACTGGATGCCCAACCAGGCCGCGCAGGCGCTGCTGGCGCGCGCCGAGCTGCGCCCGGGCCTGCATGCGGGCCACTCGCACGAGAAGATCCTGATCGACGGCAGCGAGCGCGGGGTGATCACCTTCGCCAACTGCTGCCAGCCGATCCCCGGCGACGAGATCATGGGCTACCACACGGCCGGCAAGGGCATCGTGGTGCACCGCCTGGACTGTCCCAACCTGGCCGAATTGCGCAAATCGCCCGAGCGCTGGGTGCCGATCGGCTGGGACAACGAGGTCAAGGGCGACTACGACAGCTCGCTGGTGGTGGAGGTGGAGAACGGCACCGGTGTGCTGGCGCAGCTGGCCGCGGCCATCGCCCAGAGCCAGTCCAACATCGAGCGGGTGGACTACCTGGACCGCGACGTCAATGCCGCGGTGCTGCGCTTCGCCGTCCAGGTACGCGACCGCAACCACCTGGCCGAGGTGATGCGCCGGCTGCGCCGCCTGCACGTGGTGCAGAGCGTGCGCCGCCAGCAGTCCGCATGAGCGCCGGGCGGCCGCCACGCGGGCCGGGCCGATAGAATGGTCGGCCCCATTCCCGAGACCGCGGAGTCTTCCATGTCCGACATCATCCACACCGACCGTGCCCCGGCCGCGATCGGCCCGTATTCGCAGGCGGTCAAGGCCGGCGGCACCGTGTACTTCTCCGGCCAGATCCCGCTGGACCCGGCCACCGGCGAGCTGGTCGCCGGCGGCATCGAGGCGCAGGCGCGGCAGGCGTTCGACAACCTCAAGGCAGTGGCCGAGGCGGCCGGCGGCTCGCTGGAGAAGATGGTCCGCGTCGGCCTGTTCCTGACCGACCTGGGCGAATTCGCGCAGGTCAACGCGGTGATGCAGGACTACTTCAAGGCGCCGTTCCCGGCCCGCTCGACCATCCAGGTCGCGGCCCTGCCCAAGGGCGCGCGCTTCGAGGTCGAAGCGACCATGGTGCTCGACTGACGCGATGCCGCGCAGGCCGCCGCCCGCGCCCGTGCTGGCCGAGGCCGGCCGGGCGCCACTGACCTCCCTGCCGGGCGTGGGCCCGGGCATCGCCGCCAAGCTGGCCGCGCGCGGCCTGCTCACCCTGCAGGACCTGTGGCTGCACCTGCCGCTGCGCTACGAGGACCGCACCCGGCTGGAACCCATCGCCGCCCTGCGGCCGGGCGTGCCGGCGCAGGTGGAAGGGCGGGTGCAGGCGATCGAGCGCGGTTTCCGCTACCGGCCGATGCTCCGGGTGGCGCTGGCCGATGCGTCGCACGCCACGCTGGTGCTGCGCTTCTTCCATTTCCGCGCCGCCCAGGTCGCGCAGTTCGCGGTCGGCGCGCGGGTGCGCTGCTACGGCACGCCCAAGCCCGGCCAGCACGGCCTGGAAATGGTGCATCCAAGCTACCGGGTGCTGGGCGAGGACGAGGACGAGGCGCTCGGGCAGCGCCTGGATCCGGTCTATCCGGCCGTGGAGGGCATCGGCCCGGTCGCCCTGCGGCGGCTGATCGGGCAGGCGCTGGATCGCCTCCCCGAAGGCGGCCTGCTCGAGCTGATGCCGCCGCACTGGCTGGCCCGCGCCGGCCTGCCGCCGCTGCGCGAAGCCCTGCTCACCGCCCACCGTCCGCCCGCCGATGCCGACGTGGCGGCGCTGCTGGAAGGCCGCCATCCGGCCCTGCGCCGGCTGGTGATGGAGGAGCTGCTGGCCCACCACCTCAGCCTGCGCCGCCAGCGCCTGGCGGCGCAGCGCTGGCCGGCGATGGCGATCGATCCTCCCGGGCGCCTGGCCGAGGCGCTGTGCGGGCGGCTGCCGTTCCGCCTCACCGGCGCGCAGGAGCGCGTGTTCGCGCAGATCCGCCGCGACCTGGCGCGGCCGCAGCCGATGATGCGGCTGGTGCAGGGCGACGTAGGTAGCGGCAAGACCGTCGTCGCCGCGCTGGCGGCGCTGCTGGCGGTGGAGCAGGGCGCGCAGGCGGCACTGGCCGCGCCGACCGAACTGCTGGCCGAGCAGCACCTGGCCAACCTGCGCGGCTGGCTGGAACCGCTCGGCATCAACGTCGCCTGGCTGGCCGGCAAGGTGACCGGCAAGGCGCGCGGGGAGGTCCTGGCGCAGGTCGCCGACGGCCGCGCCCAGGTGGTGGTCGGCACCCATGCGCTGATGCAGGAGGGCGTGCACTTCCATCGCCTGGCGCTGGCCATCGTCGACGAGCAGCATCGCTTCGGCGTGCACCAGCGCCTGGCGCTGCGCGACAAGGGGCAAAAGCGCGATGGCGTGCCGCACCAGCTGGTGATGACCGCCACGCCGATCCCGCGCACCCTGGCCATGGCCGCCTATGCCGACCTGGACGTGTCGGCCATCGACGAACTGCCGCCCGGGCGCACGCCGGTGCGGACCATCGTCATCAGCGCCGAGCGCCGCGGCGAGCTGGTCGAGCGCATCCGCGCGGCCTGTGCCGAGGGGCGCCAGGCCTACTGGGTGTGCACGCTGATCGAGGAAAGCGACGAACTGGTGGCCAGCGCCGCGCAGGCCACCTCCGAGGCCCTGGCCGCGCAGTTGCCGCAGCTGCGCGTGGGCCTGGTGCACGGGCGCATGAAGGCGGCCGACAAGCAACGCGCGATGCAGGCCTTCAAGCGCGGCGACACCGACCTGCTGGTGGCCACCACGGTGATCGAGGTCGGCGTGGACGTGCCCAACGCCTCGCTGATGATCATCGAGAACGCCGAGCGCCTGGGCCTGGCCCAGTTGCACCAGTTGCGCGGCCGGGTCGGGCGCGGAGCGACGGCATCGACCTGCGTGCTGATGTACCAGCCGCCGCTGTCGGCGATGGCGCGCGCGCGCCTGCAGACCCTGCGCGAGACCGGCGACGGCTTCGTCATCGCCGAGAAGGACCTGGAACTGCGCGGCCCGGGCGAATTGCTGGGTACCCGCCAGACCGGCCTGGCCAGTTTCCGCATCGCCGACCTGGCCCGCGACATCGACCTGCTGCCGCAGGTGCACGCGCTGGCCGACCAGATGCTGGCCGGCGCGCCGGAGCTGGCCGGACGCCTGGTGGAGCGCTGGGTCGGCAGCGCCGCCCGCTACGCCGCCGCCTGAACGCCGCCGGCGGCGCGTTGCCTGGCCCGGGCCGCCAATGCCAGACTCGGCGGCCGATACGAACGACGACGACGAGATGGAACAGAAGATCCCGCTACTGATCGACACCGACCCGGGTGTCGACGACGCCCTGGCCCTGCTGATGGCCTTCGACGACCGCCGCCACGACGTGGTCGGCCTGACCATCGCCGCCGGCAACGTCGGCCTGGAATACACCGTGCGCAATGCGCTCAAGCTGTGCGAGGTGGCCGGGCGCGAGGACGTGCCGGTGTTCGCCGGCTGTCCCGGCCCGCTGGTGCTGCCGGCCGAGGATGCGGCCCACGTGCACGGCCGCGACGGCTTCGGCGACGTGGACCTGCCCGCGCCGGCCCGCCAGGCCGAGGCCGAGCACGCGGCGCAGGCGATCCTGCGGCTGTCGCATGTCCATGCCGGGCGCCTGCTGCTGGTGGCGCTCGGTCCGCTGACCAACATCGCCCTGGCGCTGAAGCTCGATCCCACGCTGCCCGAGCGGGTGGCGCGCTTCGTGGTGATGGGCGGGGCGATCCACGGCCACGGCAACATCACCCCGGTGGCCGAGTTCAACATCGCCTTCGACCCGGAGGCCGCGCACATCGTGCTGTCGGCGTTCCCGCGCTACGAGCTGGCCGACTGGGAGGCGACGCTGGCCCATGGCCTGCCGCACCGCCGGGTCAACCGCTGGCTGGCCGCCGACGACGCGCGCGCGCGCTTCTACGAGCTGATCTCGCGCAAGACCCGGCTGTGGTCGGAGGACGGGCGCGGGGAGCTGTGGTTCGCCGCCGACGCGCTGGCCATGGCGCTGGCGCTGGACCCCGGGCACGCCGAGGAAATCCAGGAGCGCCCGCTGCAGGTCGAGCTGGATGGCCGCCTCACCCGCGGCGCCACCGTGGTCGACTGGAACCGCCAGACCGGGCGGCCGGACAATGCGGCGATGCTGGTGCGCTATCGCCAGGACGCCTTCGAGGCGCGGGTGGCCGCCGCCGTCGGTGCCTGAGTGCGCGGACCTGCCGGGCTTGCACGGACCCGGCAGGCCTGTCTATAATCCTCGGCTTGTCCAGTCGCAATTGAACGGTGCGCGACCATGAAGGCCGACATCCATCCTGATTACCACGACGTCGTGTTCCACGACGTGACCTCCGATTTCAAGTTCTTGACCCGCTCCACGATGACGTCCAAGGAGACGGTCAAGTGGGAGGACGGTCAGGAGTACCCGTTGGTCAAGGTGGAAATCTCCTCCGCTTCGCATCCGTTCTACACGGGCAAGCACAAGGTGATCGACACCAGCGGCCGCATCGACAAGTTCCAGAAGCGCTACGCGCGCTGACGGATCTTCCGCTGTGGCACAGGACGGCCGCGCCAGTCGCGGCCGTTTTGCGTTTACGGGCGGGGTGCGGCAAGGCCGTCTAGTCGCAAGGCGGCCCCGGGTGAATACGACTTCAGTCTAAGGCGGCGGTTATGCTGCTATGCGATAATGGCGCGATCCATGGCACGGCCATGGACTTGTCACCGCGCCTGTCGCACATGCCGCGCAGGCGACTTCCACGAGGAGTTCGCTGTGTCCGATCTTGATCAGGTCACCCTCACCGCGGGCGACAAAGCCGTCGCCCTTCCCGTGATCAAGCCCACCCTGGGCAACGATTGCGTCGATATCTCCAAGCTGACCAAGGAAACGGGGCTTTTCACCTACGATTCCGGCTTCACCGCCACGGCCAGCTGCAAGTCCGCGATCACCTACATCGATGGCGACAAGGGCGTGCTGCTGTACCGCGGCTACCCGATCGACCAGCTCGCCGAGAAGTCCAGCTTCGTCGAGGTCGCCTACCTGCTGCTCAACGGCGAGCTGCCGTCCGCCGCCCAGCTCGAGGCCTTCGACGCCGAGCTGGCGCGCGAGGCCCCCGTCTCCGCCGCGATCAACACGCTGATCTCCAGCTTCGCCCAGGATGCCCACCCGATGGCGATCCTGGCCGCGGCGATCGCCCACCTGGCGGCCGAATACCATGCCTCGCTGGACCTGGCCGACGCCAAGCAGCGCTACCAGGCCGCCGTGCGCCTGATCGCCAAGGTGCCGACGCTGTCGGCGCTGATCTATCGCCATGGCCAGGGCCTGCCGGCCAACAGCCCGGACACCTCGCTGGACTACGTCAGCCGTTTCCTGAAGCAGACCTTCGAGTCGGCCGACGGCAAGTACGAGGTGAGCCCGGCGGTGGTCAAGGCGCTGGACCTGCTGTTCATCCTGCACGCCGACCACGAGCAGAACGCCTCGACCTCGACCGTGCGCATGGTCGGCTCGACCGGTGCCGACCCGTACGCCTCCGTGGCCGCGGGCGTGACCGCGCTGTGGGGCCCCGCCCACGGCGGCGCCAACGAGGCGGTGCTGAAGATGCTCGAGCAGATCGGCAGCGCCGACAATGTCGAGTCCGCCGTGCTCAAGGCCAAGGACAAGACCTCCGGCTTCCGCCTGATGGGCTTCGGCCACCGCGTCTACAAGAACTTCGACCCGCGCGCCAAGGTCATCGGCGAGATGACCCGCAAGGTGCTGGGCCAGCTCGGCGTCACCGATCCGCTGCTGGATGTGGCCGTCAAGCTGGAGCAGGCCGCGCTGAAGGACGACTACTTCGTCGCCCGCAAGCTGTACCCGAACGTCGATTTCTACAGCGGCATCATCTACAAGGCGCTGGGCATCCCGACCGAGATGTTCACGGTCATGTTCGCGCTGGGCCGTACGTCCGGCTGGGTGTCGCACTGGCTGGAACAGCAGGTCGACCCGGAAATGAAGATCGGCCGCCCGCGCCAGGTCTACACCGGTGCCGGCGTGCGCGACTACACGCCCGCCGACCAGCGCTGAGTCCCGACGCGCTGTCGTCCGTTCCTGCGAAGCCGCGGCTGGTCCGCGGCTTCGTCGTTTCTGGAACACCACGTGGGCATCGCGGGGAAAGCGGCGTGTCTCCGGCCGCGCACGTGGTTTCCCGGCGGCCGAAGGCGGGCTGGCGCCCGGCGACGGGTGCCTCTGCAGGGTGTCCCTCGCCGGGAGGCATCGCCTCGGGCGGTATCGCATGGGTATGGCCGGCCGCCGGCAGGCCCGGGCAGGTAACGCGGGCAGTGGGGCACGTGCCGGCAAGCCGCGGCTGCGCCCCGTGCAACCGTGTCGGTTGCTCCCTTCCGGGAGTAGCGTCGTCCGGGCTTGCGGGGAGAGCGGGAGGTGTCCGCGGCGGGATCGCCGAACGAGCCGAAATGCGGATGCGATCGTGCGCGGTGTGCGGGCGAGCCGCCAGGGGCGCGACCGGCAGGTGCGGGGCGCGAGCTCCAGTGCCTCGCGCGCCGGGTCGGTCCGGTCAGCAGTCGCGCCCGGCAAGGCAGGGCATGTCCGGTCAGGAGGAAGAGGGCATTGCATTCGGCCGGATTTGGCCACTTCGACTATTTCTACCGGGTGCGCCTTCCGGGCCGGGCCTGCGGATGGGCGCCGGTCGCCGGATCCGTTCCGGCGGCTGCCTGCACGATGCGCGAATGCCCGCGAACGGCCGACCCACGGCGACCAATCCGGGGCGGCCGGGCCGCGGCGGCAGGGCGAAGCGAGAGGCGCCGCCCCGCTAGCCGGGCGCCGGAATACGCGCCGTATCGCCGGCGGGCGGCTCCCCGTCCTGGAGCAACTGGCGCAGCTGCGCGAGCGATGCGCGCGGCATCGGTTTCTCGTCGACGGGCGAGAGCGGGGCCTGGCGCAGGGCGTCGTAGGGCAGCACGGTCAGGTCGAAGACCAGGTCCTCGGCGCTGAAGCGCCACACCGGGAAGTCGCCGGTACGGCTGCGGTCCAGACGCAGGCGTCGCGCGCGCGACTCGGCCGGGATGCGGTGCTCCTCCAGGAAGCGTTGCACCGCGTCGGCATCGTCGCTGTGCAGCTGCAGCAGCACCGGCGCGTTGGCGTCGGCGGTGCCGTCCAGCACCGGGCCGACCAGCCGCGGGGAGAACACCGCGAAAAACTCCAGGGCGCGCGCGGCAGCCTGGCGGCGCTGCACCAGGTCGCCGGCATGGCCGGGGCCGGCGAACAGGCGCTGGTACTCGCGCAATGCCTGCTCGATCTCGCGGTTGCGCGGCAGCGAGGCGTCGTCGTGGATGCCCAGCCGGCTGGCGGCCTTGAGCTTGGCCTGGTGGTAGTCGTGGATGCCGCTCTCGCTCATCAGCCGGGCGGCCTCGTGGGCGACGCGGTGGCGGCGCTCGCGCGTGCGGATCTCGACGTGTTGCCGGGCGCGGTGCATGGCGATCGTCCCCCTTGCATGGTGCCAGCAGGCAATGTAGCGCAGGCCCGCTGGCGCCTGCATGACCGTGCCGGTCCCGGGGACGGGGCGCGCCGCCGTCCGTGGCGCGCGCCGGGCCGGTTCAGAAAATGTCGAAGGCCTGCTGCTCGTCCTGGGCATCCTGCTGGGTGGCGTCGTATTGCTGCAGGCGGTCCAGGTCCTCGGCCTTGACCCACTCGGTGGCGCCGTTGAGCGTGGCCTGGACCATGTCCGCCGGCGGATCGTTGCCGGCCAGCGGCTGGCCCTCGAGCGCCACGCGCATGTAGTCGATCCAGATCGGCAGCGCGGCCTTGCCGCCGTACTCGCGGTAGCCCAGCGACTGGAAGTCGTCGCGCCCCACCCACACCGTGGTCACGTAGTTCGCGCCGAACCCCGAGAACCACGCATCGCGGTGGTCGTTGGTCGAGCCGGTCTTGCCGCCCACGTCCGCGCGGTCGAGCACCTTGGCGGCGGTGCCGGTGCCGCGCTGGACCACGTCGCGCATCATCGATACCAGCTGGTAGGCGGTGCGCGGGTCGATCGCGCGCGGCGCGGCGGAGCCCGGTGCGGTCGTCGCGGGTGTCGGCGTCGGTGCCGGCACGGTGGCCGTGGCGGCGCCGGCCGCCGCAGGCGGCGTCGCGCTGCCGAAGTTGAATCCGTCCACCACCTGGTTCTCGGGCGCCTGCGGTGCGTTGCCGGCAGCCGTGCCGACACAGCTGCGGCAGGCCATTTCCGGGGTGGCCTGGAACACCGGCTTGCCGTCGCGGTCGCTCACCTTGTCGATGAACCAGGGGGTGATGCGCGAGCCGCCGTTGACGAAGGTGGCGTAGCCGCGCGCCACCGACAGCGGGGTCAGCGAGGCGGTGCCCAGCGACATCGACAGATTGGGCGGCAGTTCGGCCTCGTCGAAGCCGAACTGACTGATGTACTTGCGCGCGTAGTCCACGCCGATGGCATCGAGCAGGCGCACCGAGACCAGGTTGCGCGACTGCACCAGCGCCTCGCGCAGGCGCATCGGGCCGCGGAAGCCGCCGCCGTCGTTCTGCGGCGACCAGGTCTTGCCGCGACGGTCGCGGAATACCACCGGGGCGTCGAGCACGATCGAGGCCGGGTTGAAGCCCTTGTCAAAGGCGGCGGCATAGACGAACGGCTTGAAGCTCGAACCGGGCTGGCGCCGGGCCTGGGTGGCGCGGTTGAACTTGTTGCCGGCATAGCTGAAGCCGCCGACCAGCGCCTTGAGCGCGCCGCTGTCCGCATCCAGGGACACCAGTGCGGCCTGCGCGCGCGGCAGTTCGTCGAGCACCCACTGTGGTTCCTTCATGCGCTCCTCGCCGGCGCGCACGCGCACCAGGTCGCCGCGCTTGAGCAATGCGGCCGGGGTGCGCCCGGTCCACTTGCTCGAGGCGGCGGTCAGGTCCAGTTCGCGGCGGTCGGCCAGTACCACCCGCGCCCCGCCGTCGCTGGCGGTCGCGGCGACGATGGCCGGCATCAGCCCGGCCTGGGAAGGAATGCCGGCCAGCTGCGCGGCGATGCCGGCCGCGGTGGCGTCGGCGGCCAGGTCGAAGTGGCGTTCCGCGCCATGCCAGCCGTGGCGGTGGTCGTACAGCAGCAGGCCGTCGCGCACGGCGCGTTCGGCCGCGGCCTGCAGCCGGGCGTCGATCGTGGTGGTGACCCGGTAGCCCTGGTCGAGCACGTCGCCGCCGTAGCGGGCGATCATCTCCTGGCGCACCATCTCGGCCACGTAGGGCGCGTCCACCTGCACCGGCGGTTCGTGCGGGCGCGCATGCATCGGCACCGCCTTGGCGGCGTCGGCCTCGGCCTGGGTGACGAAGCCCAGGTCGGCCATGCGCTGCAGCACGTAGTAGTCGCGGCGCTCGCGGGCGCGCTCGGGGTTGCTGATCGGGTTGCCGCTGGAGGGGAACTTGGGGATGCCGGCCAGCGAGGCCATCTCGTCCAGGTCGAGCTGGTCCAGGGACTTGCCGAAGTAGTACTCGGACGCGGCGGCCACGCCGTAGGCGCGGTTGCCGAAGAAGGTCTTGTTCAAGTACAGGTCGAGGATCTCGTCCTTGCTCAGCTCGCTCTCGATCTTGCGCGCCAGCAGGATCTCGGCCAGCTTGCGGGTGTAGCTGTACTCGGAGCTCAGGAAGAACTGGCGCGCGACCTGCTGGGTGATGGTCGAGCCGCCGGGCACGCGCTTGGCGTCGGTGGTGGCCAGCAGCCAGACCGCGCGGGCGATGCCCTTGTAGTCCACGCCGCCGTGCTCGTAGAAGCGCGCGTCCTCGGTGGCCAGGAAGGCCTGCTTCAGGCGCTCGGGCACCTGGTCGATGGCCACCGGATAGCGCCGCATCTCGCCGAACACGGCCATCAGCTGGCCGTCGCTGGCGTAGACGTACATCGGCTCCTGCCACTCGACCTTGCGCAGGGACTGCACGTCCGGCAGCTTGGAGGCGACGACGTAGTACAGGCCGCCGGCCGCCAGGCACCCGAGCAGGACGAGAACGACGAACGTGGCTGCCAGCCAGCGCAGCCAACGGCGGAGACGGGGCATCGACGGGTTCCGATTGCGAATTTTCCGGCCGCAGAGTATAGATGACGCCCGGCGCGGCCGTGGCCGTGCCGGCGAATCGGGGGATTGGGGGTTGGGGTATCCGGCTTCCAGGACGGGACGGGGATCCCGGCTTGGGGTGTCGGGGATTGCCAAATCCGGCGATCTCGTTATTAATGCGCGGGCGCTGAATGCGTATTCCAGTTCGTAGTGCCCGTCGGCAAGGGGAGTTACCGTGGGGCTCATACCCAAGAGTCAGACGCCGTTGATCGGCGTCGACATCAGTTCGACTGCGGTCAAGCTGCTGCAGCTCTCGCGCAGCGGCAACCGCTACCGCGTGGAGCATTACGCGGTCGAGCCGCTGCCGCCCAATGCGGTGGTGGAGAAGAACATCGTCGAGGTCGAGGCCGTGGGCGAGGCGATCCGTCGCGCGCTGGCGCGCTCGGGCAGCAAGGCCAAGAACGCCGCGGCCGCGGTGGCCGGCTCGGCCGTGATCATCAAGCAGATCCCGATGCCGGCCGACCTGGACGAGGACGACATGGAGGCCCAGGTCCAACTGGAGGCCGCCAACTACATCCCGTACCCGATCGAGGAAGTGAACCTCGATTTCGAGGTGCTCGGCCCGATCCCCAACAACCCCGAGATGGTGCAGGTGCTGCTGGCCGCGTCGCGCTCGGAGAACGTCGAGCTGCGCCAGTCCGCGCTGGAGCTGGGCGGGCTGGTGGCCAAGGTGATCGACATCGAGGCCTTCGCCATCGAGAACGCCTTCGGCCTGGTCGCCCAGGACCTGGCGCTGGCGCCGGAGGCGGTGGTCGCGCTGGTGGACATCGGCGCCACCATGACCACGCTCAACGTCCTGCGCAGCGGCCGCAGCCTGTACAGCCGCGAGCAGATCTTCGGCGGCAAGCAGCTCACCGACGAGGTGATGCGCCGCTACGGGCTGACCTACGAGGAAGCCGGCATGGCCAAGCGCCAGGGCGGGCTGCCTGAGAACTACGAGGCCGAGGTGCTCGAGCCGTTCAAGGAGGCGACGGTCCAGCAGATCAGCCGCCTGTTGCAGTTCTTCTACGCCGGCAGCGAGTTCAACCGCGTCGACCAGATCGTGCTGGCCGGCGGCTGCGCCTCCATCGCCGGGCTGCCGGAGATGGTCGAGGAGCAACTGGGCGTGCCGACCGTGGTCGCCAACCCGCTGGCCCAGATGACCCTGGGCCAGAAGGTGCAGGCCCAGGCACTGGCGCAGGACGCGCCGGCGCTGATGATCGCCACCGGCCTGGCGCTGAGGAGCTTCGACTGATGGCAAAGATCAATCTTCTGCCGTGGCGCGCCGAGCGCCGCAAGCAGCGCCAGCGCGAGTTCTACACGATGCTCGGCCTGTCGGCGGTGGCCGGCGTGGTGCTTTCGGCGCTGATCTGGTTCTACTACGACCGCCAGATCGACGGCCAGAACGAGCGCAACGCGTTCCTGCAGGCCGAGATCGAGAAGGTGCAGGCGCAGAACAAGGAGATCGACCAGCTCGACAAGCAGCGCGACCGCCTGCTGGCGCGCAAGAAGGTCATCGAGGAGCTGCAGTCCAACCGCTCGCAGATGGTGCACCTGTTCGATTCGCTGGTGCGCACGATTCCCGACGGCGTGGTGCTGACCTCGCTCAAGCAGGAAGGCGACATCCTCACGTTGCAGGGCCGTTCCCAGTCCAACGCGCGGGTGAGCACCTACATGCGCAACCTGGAGGGGGCGGGCTGGATGACCCAGCCGGAGCTCTCGATCATCGAGGCCAAGGGCGCCGACAAGGGCGACGGGGCGACCCTGCGCGACCTGAAGTCGCTGCCCTACGTGTTCACCCTCAGCGTGCACCTGTCCAATCCGAATGCGACCAAGGCCGACGACGGGAAGACCCCGCCGCAGGGCCAGGCCGCGGCGCAGGGGAATGCGTCATGAGCGCCAAGAAATTCAAGATCAGCGACCTGGATTTCAACAACATCGGCAGCTGGCCGCAGCAGGCCAAGCTCGTCTTCTGCGTGCTGGTGGGCCTGTTCATCGTGGTCATGGCCTGGTTCCTGCTGATCCGCGGCGAGCGCGAGGACCTGGCCGGCCTGGAGCAGAAGGAGACCGACCTGCGCGCCACGTTCGAGAAGGAACAGGGACGCGCGGTCAACCTGGAGCCGCTCAAGCAGCAGCTGGCGCAGATGGAGCAGGCGCTGCAGCAGATGCTGCGCCAGCTGCCCAGCAAGACCGAGATGCCCGACCTGATCATCGACATCTCCCAGACCGCGCTTTCCAGCGGCCTGGCCAACGAGCTGTTCCAGCCCGGCCCGGAGACCCCGCGCGAGTTCTACGCGGAGAAGCCGATCGCGCTGCGCATGGTCGGCAGCTACCACCAGTTCGGCGCCTTCGTCAGCGGCGTGGCTTCGCTGCCGCGCGTGGTGATCCTGACCATGCACGACATCAACCTCAAGCCCAAGGATCCCAAGAGCGGGATCACCGGGCGCAGCGGCGACCTGGAACTGTCGGGCACGGTCAAGACCTACCGCTACCTGGACGACGACGAAACCGCCGCGCAGGAGAAGGCCGCGGCCGAGGCCAAGAAGCCGGCCGGCAAGGGAGGTGCGGCATGATCGGCTCGCGTTCTTCCCGGGGCCTGCTCCTGGCGGGACTGGTGCTGGTGGCCGGCGGCTGCGCCCGCGGCATCACCAGCACGCCCGGCGATGCGCCGAACCTGAAGGCCTGGGTGGCCGAGGTGCGCGCGCGCCCGGCGCCGCCGCTGGAGCCGCTGCCGGTGATGCAGCAGTTCGAGACCTTCGAGTATTCCGCACAGGGCCTGCGCGACCCGTTCAGCGATGCCTGGACCAATCCGGACGACGGCAGCGGCCTGCGCCCGGACCCGAACCGGCGCAAGGAACCCTTGGAAGCCTATCCGCTGGACAGCCTGAAGATGGTGGGTACGCTCGGCAAGGGCGCCGGCCTGACCGGGCTGGTGATGGCGCCGGACAAGGTGACCTACCGGGTGCGGCCGGGGATCTACATGGGGCAGAACGATGGCCGGGTGACGGCAGTCCGCGAGGACGGCATCGAGCTGGTGGAGCTGGTGTCCGATGGGGCGGGCGGCTGGCTGGAAAGGCCGGCTTCGCTGGCGCTGGATGAACAATGATTGGATTGGGGGATAGCACGATGACTTGCAACGAAGCCCTGCGCCTGCCTCCCGCCCGGCGTCCGGCGATGGCCCGCGCCCGCGTGGCCGGACTGGTCCTGGCCATGGCCCTGGTGGCTCCGCTCTGGGCCCAGGCCCAGTCGCCGCTGCCCGCCGTGGTCAGCGGCCAGCCCGCCACCGCCTCGCGGGTGAGCGTGTCGAAGATCGACTTCAAGCGCGGCGACGACGGCGCCGGCCGCCTGGTCCTGCAGTTCGACGGCAGCGGCGCTGCCCCGGACCTGCGCAACCAGGGCCGCGACGTGGTGATCGACGTCGGCAACGCCTCGCTGCCGGCACAGTGGCAGAAGCCCATCGACGTGGCCGATTTCGCCACGCCGGTGCAGCGCATCGATGCCCGCCCGGAAGGCAAGGGCACGCAGCTGGTGCTGCGCACCAACACGGACTTCGAGTCGCTGGCCTACCAGAGCGGCAACGAGTACGTGGTCGAGGTGTCGCCGCGCCGGGGCGTCGCCGCCACCGGGGCGGTCAGCGGCTCCAGCGTGCAGCAGGCGGCGGCCAAGGTGGCCGCGCGCGGCTACACCGGCAAGCCGGTGACGTTCAACTTCCAGGACGTGCCGGTGCGCACGGTGCTGCAGCTGATCGCCGAGGAATCCAACCTCAACATCGTCGCCTCCGACACCGTGCAGGGCAACGTCACGCTGCGCCTGATCAACGTGCCGTGGGACCAGGCGCTGGACATCGTGCTGCGCGCCAAGGGCCTGGACAAGCGCCGCGACGGCAGCGTCGTGTGGGTGGCCCCGCAGCCGGAGCTGGCCAAGTACGAGCAGGACAAGGAAGACGCGCGGATCGCCATCGAGAACCGCGAGGACACCATCACCGACTACATCGGCGTCAACTACCACTCGGCCAACGCCATCTACAAGGCGCTGACCGAGGCCAAGGGGATCGGCGGCAGCGGCGGCAACGGTGGCGGCAGCGGCGGCCAGAACGACAACGGCTTCCTGTCCCCGCGCGGCCGCATCGTCGCCGACGAGCGCACCAACACGCTGATGATCAGCGACATCCCGAAGAAGGTCGCGCAGATGCGCGAGCTGATCTCGCACATCGACCGCCCGGTCGACCAGGTGCTGATCGAGGGCCGCATCGTCATCGCCACCGACACCTTCGCCCGCGACCTGGGCGCCAAGTTCGGCATCGGCGGCACCCACACCTACGGCGACAACGTGGCCACCGTCGGCAGCTCGGCGGTCGGCGGCGGCACCGCGGCGACGCGCGGCCTGAACGTGAGCCTGCCGGCCGGTACCTACACGACCGGGACCTCGGTCCCGAGCCTGGCCTACACGCTGCTCGGCAAGAACTTCAACCTGGACCTGGAACTGTCCGCGCTGCAGGAAGAGGGACGCGGCGAAGTGCTCTCCAACCCGCGCCTGGTGACCTCCAACCAGCGCGAGGCGCACATCAAGCAGGGCAAGGAAGTCGGCTACGTCACCATCACCGGTGGCACCGCCGGCACCGCCGCCACGCCGAACGTGCAGTTCAAGGAAGCCATGCTGGAGCTGGACGTCACCCCGACCATCACCAACGACGACCGGGTGTTCCTGAACATGAAGGTCAACAAGGACGAGGTCGATTCGTACCTGGACCTGGGCGACTATGGCCAGGTGCCCGTCATCAACCGCCGCGAGATCAATACTGCGGTGCTGGTGGACGACGGCCAGACCGTGGTGATCGGCGGCGTGTACGAGTTCACCGACCGCGAGAGCATCTCCAAGGTGCCGTTCCTGGGCGACATCCCGTTCCTCGGCAACCTGTTCAAGAAGCGCGGCAAGAGCAAGGACAAGGCCGAGCTGCTGGTGTTCGTCACCCCCAAGATCATGCGCGTGGCGCAGCGGCCGGGCGGCAACTGAGCCGCAACCGCGCATCGCGTGGACCTACGGACGGGGCCGCCTTCGGGCGGCCCCGTTGCGTTGATGGCCGCCCGCTGCGCCTTGCCGCGTAACAGAGCGGGTTGAACCAACCGCCCCTTGCCGAGTCAAATGGCGCCATGGATACCCAACCGCCCGTCGAAGTGCCCGCCGTCCCCGCCGCCGTCGATACGCAGCACCTGCGTTCGGGGTTCATCCGCCTGCGCGAGGCGCTCTCGGCCGAGATCGTCGGCCAGGAGGCGCTGGTCGAGCGCCTGCTGACCGCACTGCTGGCCGATGGCCACCTGTTGGTCGAGGGCGCGCCGGGCCTGGCCAAGACCACCGCGATCCGTGCGCTGGCGGTGCGGCTGGAGGCCGACTTCGCCCGGGTCCAGTTCACTCCGGACCTGCTGCCGGCGGACCTGACCGGCACCGAGGTGTGGCGCCCGCAGGAAGGCCGCTTCGAGTTCCTGCCGGGGCCGATCTTCCACTCCATCCTGCTGGCCGACGAGATCAACCGGGCGCCGGCCAAGGTGCAGTCGGCACTGCTGGAGGCCATGGGCGAGCGCCAGGTGACCTCCGGTCGCCAGACCTACGCGCTGCCCAAGCTGTTCATGGTCATGGCCACGCAGAACCCGATCGAGCAGGAGGGCACCTTCCCGCTGCCGGAAGCGCAGCTGGACCGCTTCCTGATGTACGTGAAGATCGGCTATCCGGACGCCTCGGCCGAGACGCGCATTCTCAAGCTGGCGCGCGAGAAGGCCCTCGGCCTGCTGGAGTCGCGCCCGGCCGCGGCGCCGCAGCGGCTGTCGCTGGAGGACGTGTTCGCCGCGCGGCGGGCGGTGCTGGAACTGCACATGGCCCCGGAACTGGAACGCTACCTGGTCGAGCTGGTGCTGGCCTCGCGCGATGCCGCCCGCTACGACCCGGAGCTGGCCCGGCGCATCGCCTGGGGAGCCAGCCCGCGCGGTTCCATCGCCCTGGAGCGTTGCGCGCGGGCCCGCGCCTGGCTGGCCGGCCGCGACTACGTGACGCCGGACGACGTGCGCGCGGTCGCGCCCGACGTGCTGCGCCATCGTATCCTGCCCAGCTACGAGGCCATGGCCGAAGGCTGGGACGGTGGCCGCCTGGTCGATGCCCTGCTGGAGCGGGTGCCGCTGCCCTGATGGCGGAGCCGTCGATGCCCGCGCAGAACCCCATCGCACGCGCGCAAGGCGAGCCGGCCGCCGGCGACGGCGTGCGCCCGACCCTGGCCGAACTGCTTGCCCTGCGCAGCCTGGGCGGCAAGGCCGGGCAGGCCCGGCGCGGCCAGCATGGCCTGTCCGGGCCGGCGCCCTCGGCGCTGCGCGGGCGCGGCATGGAATACGCCGAGTCGCGCGAGTACGTCGCCGGCGACGACGTGCGCCACATCGACTGGCGCCTGACCGCGCGCAGCGGCCGTACCCACACCAAACTGTTCCAGGCCGAGCGCGAGCGCCTCAGCCTGATCGTGGCCGATACCTCGCCGGCGCTGTACTTCGGCACGCGCACGCGCTTCAAGTCGGTGCAGGCCGCGCGCGCGGCGGCGGTGGCGGCCTGGGTGGCGCTGGCCGAGGGCGATCGCATCGGCGCCTTGCGCAGCGGCGCGATGGAGCCGGCGGTCGCCCCGGCCTCGGGCATGCGCGGGGTAGTGCGGGTGCTGGAGGCGCTGGTGCGCTGGTACGGCGCGCCGGGGGCGCCGGCGCCGGACCTGGAGGCGACGCTGGCGCGGGCGCGGCGCCTGCTGCGGCCGGGCTCGCGCCTGCTGGTGCTGGCCGATCCCGCCGGCGCGGCGCGGGTGCCGGACGCCCAGTGGTCGGCACTGTCGGCGCACGCGCAGGTGCGGGTGGTGCTGCTGGTCGATCCCCTGGAACTGGAGCCGCCGCGGGCGAGCCTGCCATTCCTGGCCGGGGCCAATCGCCTGGTCCTGGACCTGAAGGCGCCGGCGGTGCGCGCGCGCTGGGAGGCTGCCTTCGTCGCCCCGCTGCAGCGGCTGCGCGATACCCTGCCGGCGCGCGGCGTGCAGGTCGGCGTGCTGTCCACGACGGACGCCGCCGATGCCTGGCGCCTGCCGCGGGCCATGGGAGCATCGCGATGAATGCCTCCTCGCTGCCGTTGCGCGACGTGCACCTGCCGCCGGCGCCGTCCTGGTGGCCGCCGGCGCCGGGCTGGTGGGGGCTGGCGCTGCTGCTGGTGGCGGTGCTGGCCGCGGCCGCGGTGTGGTGGCGGCGCCGGCAGCGGCGCCTGGCGCAATGGCAGGCGTTGTTCGATGCCGCCTGGCAGGACGCCTCCACGCCGGTGGCGCGCCTGGCGGCCGCATCGGCCCTGCTGCGGCGCGCGGCGCGGCGGGTGGATCCGGCGGCCGACCGCCTGCAGGGCGAGGCCTGGCTGCGGTTCCTCGACGGACGCAAGGGCCACGCCTTCAGCGAGGGGCCCGGCAAGGTGCTGCTCGACGGCGGCTTCCGCGCGGACGTCGCCGCCGCCGAGGGCGAGGCCGCGCGCGTACCGGCGCGTGCGCGCTTCGTCCAGCTGATGGCGGGGCGCCGATGAACGCGCTGCAGGCCTGGCTGGCGACGATCGACCTGCGGCAGGACTTCGCCTGGCCGTGGGCCTGGCTGGTGCTGCCGCTGCCGGTGCTGATGCGCTGGCTGCCGGCCTGGCGCAGCCGCGTGCCGGCGCTGCGCGTGCCCTATGCCGGGCGCATCCGCGCCATCGCCGAGGGCGGCGCGCTGCGCGGCGGTTTCGATCTTTCCGGAGTGCTGGCGTGGCTGGCCTGGGCGTGCCTGTGCGCGGCGCTGGCGCGGCCGCTGCAGTGGGGCGAGCCGGTGGCGCCGCCGCGGCAGGCGCGGCAGATGATGCTGGCGGTGGACCTGTCCGGCAGCATGAGCGAGCCGGACATGCAGCTGGGCGGGCGCGTGGTCGACCGGCTCACTGCGGCCAAGGCGGTGCTGGCCGACTTCCTCGATCGCCGCCAGGGCGATCGCGTCGGCCTGCTGGTGTTCGGCCAGGGCGCCTACGTGCTGGCGCCGCTGACCGCCGACCTGGAAAGCGTGCGCGAGCAGCTGCGCGACAGCGTGGTCGGCCTGGCCGGGCGCGAGACCGCGCTCGGCGATGCCATCGGCCTTGCAGTCAAGCGCCTGCGCGAGCAGGCCCAGGGCGAGCGCGTGCTGGTGGTGCTGACCGACGGCGTCAACACCGCCGGCGTGCTCGACCCGCTGCGCGCGGCGGAGCTGGCGCGCGACGAGCACGTGCGCGTCTACACGGTGGCCCTGGGCGGCGACGGCGGCGGCTTTTCCCTGTTCGGGATCCCGGTCAGCGGCGGGGGCGACGACCCGGTGGACGAGGACACCCTGCGCAAGATCGCCGAGACCACCGGCGGGCGCTTCTTCCGCGCGCGCGACACCGCCCAGCTTGCCGGGATCTATGCCGAGCTGGACCGGCTCGAGCCGGTGCGCAGCGAGGGACCGCAGGTGCGTCCGCGCATCGAGCGCTATGCGTGGCCGCTGGGCGCGGCCTTCGCACTGGGCTGGCTCGCGTTCCTGGTCCCGGGGAGGCGGCGGTGAACGGCTTCCTGCACGCGCTGCATTTCCTGCGCCCGGAATGGCTGTGGGCGCTGGCCGCGCTGCTGCCGGGCGTGGCGTTGTGGCGCTGGCGCCAGCGCCGCGCCGACGTGTGGCGCGGCGCGGTCGATCCCGCGCTGGCGCCGCACGTGCTGGTCGGCGGCGGGCGCGCATCGCTGGCCGGGCTGCTGCTGGCGTGCCTGGCGCATGTGCTGGCGGTGCTGGCGCTGGCCGGACCGGCCTGGCGCCAGGAGGCCCAGCCGATGTGGCAGGTGCGCACGCCGCTGGTGATCGCGCTGGACCTCTCCTCGGCCACCCAGGCCGGCGACCTGCCGCCTTCCCGCCTGTTGCAGGCGCGTGCCAAGCTGGCCACGTTGCTGCGCGAGCGCGAAGGCGGCGAGGTGGCCCTGGTGGCGTGGGCCGAGGAGGCCTTCACCGTGGCGCCGCTGACCGACGATGCCGCGAACGTGGCGGTGTTCCTGGATGCGCTTTCGCCGGCGGTGATGCCGGTGGACGGCCAGCGCGCCGACCGCGCCATCGCCTGGTCGGCGCAGCTGATGCGCCAGGCCGGCTTCCCGCACGGGCGCATCCTGCTGGTCACCGACCATGCCGACGGGAACGCGCGCGCCGCCGCGCGCCAGGCCGCCGCGCAGGGCTATGCGACCTCGGTGCTGGGCCTGGGGACGCCGCAGGGCGCGGCCTATCGCGATGCCGCCGGCAGCCTGGCCGAGGCGCGCCTGGACGAGTCCTCGCTCGCCGCGCTTGCCCGCGACGGCCGGGGCCGCTACGCGCGCCTGCAGGCCGGCGATGGCGACCTGCATGCCCTGGGCGTGCTTTCGCCATCGGCTTCCGACGAGGGCGAGGGGCATGCGCGCAGCGGCAACGCCTGGCGCGACGAGGGCTACTGGCTGCTGCCGCCGCTGATGCTGCTCGGGTTGCTCGCCTTCCGGCGCCGCGCCGGGTTGGCGGCCATGGTGCTGGTGCTGGCGTTGCCGCTGGCGATGCCGGCGCCGGCCCACGCCGCCGAGCCGGGCGGCACCTGGTGGCGTCGGGCCGACCAGGTGCAGCAGCGGCGCCTGGCCAGCGGCGTGCAGGCCTACCGCAAGGGCGACTACGCCGCCGCGCAGGCGGATTTTTCCAGGGTGGACAGCGACCAGGGCTGGTACAACCTCGGCAATGCGCTGGCCCGCCAGGGGCACTACGACCAGGCGCTGCACGCCTACGACCAGGCGCTGGCGCACCATCCGGGCATGGCCGATGCCATCGCCAACCGGGCCGCGGTCGAGGCCGCGCGCAAGCGCGAGCAGCAGCAACGCCAACAGAACCCGCAGGCCTCGCCAGGAAAGCAGGGCCAGAAACCACCGCCCTCCGGCGGCGGGCAGCCGCAGCCCACGCCCGGCGGCTCCGGTGCCGAAGGCGCCCATCCGCCCGGCCAGGACGGCAGGCGCGAAGCCGGCCAGCCCTCCGGCAAGGACGGCCAGCCCAAGCCGGCCGACGCACACGACCAGCGCCAGGCCGACGCCGAACAGCGCCAGCGCATGCAGCAGGCCCTGGCCGACGCGCAGGCGCGCAAGCAGGATGGCGGGCAGGGCGAGGGCCAGCAGCAGCACGCCGCGCCCGAGAGCGCCCAACAGCGCGAGCGCCGCCAGGCCAACGAGGCCTGGCTGCGGCGCATCCCCGATGATCCGGGCAGCCTGCTGCGCAACAAGTTCGAGCTCGAGTACCGGCGCCGCCAGCAGGAGGGGCCATGAAGCGCGGTCCCGCCCCGTGGGCCTGGCTCTTCCTGCTGGTGCTGGCCTGGCCGCTGGCCGCGCCGGCGGCGGTGCGCGCGTGGCTGGACCGCAGCGAAGTGGCGCTGGGCGGCACCGTCACCCTCAACGTCGAGACCGACCGCGCCGGCCCGGCGCCGGACTTCTCCGCGCTGGGCCGCGATTTCGATGTCGGCGCCACCCGCTCCAGCCGCCAGGTGAGCGTGGCCAACGGCACGGTCAACAGCACCTCGCTGTACGGGGTGGAGCTGACGCCCAAGCGCAGCGGCGAGCTGACCGTGCCGGCAGTGGCGGTGGGCGGCGAATACACCGCGCCGCTGCTGCTCAAGGTCGGCGCCGCGCCGCCGGCCGGCAGCGCGACCGCCGGCGGGCGCGTGTTCGTGGAGACCGCGGTGGACGACGCCACGCCCTACGTGCAGCAGAGCGTGGGCGTGGTGGTGCGGCTGTACTACGCCACCTCGCTGGCGTCGGGGGAACTCGACCTGGATGCTCCGGCCGGGGCGTCGCTGCAGCGCGTGGGCGAGGACCGCAACGACGTGCGCGAAGTCAACGGCCGCCGCTACAACATGGTCGAGCGGCGTTTCCTGCTGATTCCCGAGCGCAGCGGCAGCCTGACCGTGCCGCCGGCCCGCTTCCAGGGACGCGTGGCCGGCGATCCGTTCGACGATTTCTTCGGCGGCGGGGCGGGGGACGGGCGCGTCGCCGCCGCCAGTGCGGCGCGCACGCTCGCGGTGAAGGCGCAGCCCGCGTCCGCGCCGGTGCCGTGGTTGCCGCTGCACGGGCTGCAGCTCGGCTACGACGGCGCCCGCCCGGACCGGATCGCGGCCGGGCAGGCATTCACCCTGACGGTGCGGGCGGTGGCCCGCGGCGCCGTGCACAGCCAATTCCCGGGGCTGCCGGTGCCAAAGGTGGCCGGGGCGCAGGTGTTCCCGGAACCGGAGCAATACGACGAGCGTTTCGATGCGGCCGTGCCGGTGCTGACGGTGACGCGACGTTACGCGGTGGTCCCGGATGCGCCGGGCACGCTGGCGATCCCGGCGATGGCGCTGGACTGGTGGGACGTGGACGCCGGCCAGGCCCGCCGGGCGACGTTGCCGGCGTTCGAACTGGCCGTCGGGCCCGGCAGCGCCGTTGCCGGCGCGGGGCCGGCGCCGGCCCCGCCTGCCGGGGCGACGGCACCGGCGCGGGACGTGCCCGCCCGCGCGCCGCCCGCCGCGGCATTCGGTCACCGGTATCGCTGGATCGCCGCGGCGCTGGCGCTCCTGGCACTGGCGGCATGCGGGGCGGGATGGGCCTGGCGGCGCAGGGCGTCGCCGACCGCCGTCCCCGCCGCCGGCACCGCGTCGCCGGCACCGGCGGCGGGCGAGTTGCGCCGCGCGCTGGACATCGGTGCCCTGGACGAGATCGGCCATCTGCTGCGGCGGCTGGCCCCGGTGCCGGCCACCAGCGCGAAGGCGGTGCGCGCGCAGCTGGCCGATCCGGAGCAGCAGGCAGCGCTGGACCTGCTGGAACGTGCGCGCTGGCGCGGCGAGGACGTGGCCGCCGCGCGCGACCGCCTGCGCCGTGCCTTCGCCGGCGGACCGCGTTGGCGCACCCCGGCGACGAAGGCCGCCAGGCCGTCGCGCGACGTGCTGCCGCCGCTGTATCCGCGCGACTGAGGCGCCTGCCCGGTCGCGCCCGGAGCGGCGGGGCGATTTTGTTAAGCTCGGCTTCACGCCCCCAAGCCGAGCCGCAGATGTCCGAGACCGTCGCGAAGAAGATCCCGCTGCACCTGAAGATGGCCATCGGCTTCGCCGCCGGGCTGCTGTTCGGGCTGGTCGTGCACGCCACCGCTGGTGCGGACGCGCCCTGGGTGCAATGGCTCACCCGCACCCTCACCCAGCCGGCCGGCACGCTGTTCCTGCGGCTGATCTTCATGCTGGTGATCCCGCTGCTGTTCTCGGCGCTGGTGGTCGGCGTGGCCGAGATGGGCGACATCCGCGCGCTGGGCCGCATCGGCTGGCGCACGCTGGGCTATACGGTGCTGGTCTCGGGCATCGCGGTCGTGATCGGCCTGGTGCTGGTGAACTGGCTGCGCCCCGGCGCCGGCGTGGATCCGGCCGCCGCCCAGCAGATGCTCGCCGCCGGTGCCGAGCGCGCCCACGCGATCATCGGCGCCAACCAGGGCAACGGCACGCCCAGCGGCGTGTCCATGCTGCTGTCGATCGTGCCCGACAACGTGTTCGCGGCGGCCAGCAACAACGAGATCCTGGCGGTGATGTTCTTCGCGCTGATGGTGGGCATCGGCCTGGTGCTGACCAACACCGACAGCACCGGCACCTTCAAGCGCGCCGTCGAGGGCCTGTTCGAGATCTCGATGACGCTGATCGGGCTGGTGATCCGGCTGGCGCCCTACGCGGTGTTCTGCTTCATGTTCAACCTGGCCGCGCTGTTCGGCTGGGAGCTGCTGATCAAGCTCGGCGCCTACGTGGGCGTGGTGGTGCTGGCACTGGCCCTGCACATGTTCGTGGTCTATTCGCTGGCCGTGCGCTGGGCCGGCTGGTCGCCGCTGGACTGGTTCCGCAAGGTGCAGGAGGTGATGGTGATGGCCTTCTCCACCGCCTCCAGCAACGCCACCCTGCCGACCTCGCTGCGCGTGGCCGACGAGAACCTGCACCTGCCCAGCAAGGTCTCGCGCTTCGTGCTCACGGTCGGGGCGACCGCCAACCAGAACGGCACCGCGCTGTTCGAGGGCGTGACCGTGCTGTTCCTGGCGCAGTTCTTCGGCGTGGAACTGGATATCGGCCAGCAGTTCATGGTGATGTTCGTGTGCATCCTCGGCGGCATCGGCACCGCCGGCGTGCCGGCCGGCTCGCTGCCGGTGGTGGCGCTGATCTGCGCGATGGTCGGGGTGCCGGCCGAGGGCATCGGCATCATCCTCGGCGTGGACCGCTTCCTGGACATGTGCCGCACCACGCTCAACGTCACCGGCGACCTGGTGCTGGCCACGCTGGTGTCCAAGGGCGAGGACGAGGGCTGATGCCCGGCCGGCCGGGAAGGGCCCGGCCGCAGGTCGCGACCGATACCGTCTCCCCGCGCGGCTACGGCGTGCGCGTCGGTCATCCGGTGTTCGTCCTGCTCTGCCTGGGCACGCTCGTGCTGTGGACGCTGGCGTCGGCCGGGCCGGTGCGCGGCAGTGCCGCGTGCGTGGCGGCCACGGTGACGATGGTGGTGGCGGCCTTCGCCCTGCTGTTCTCGCTGCGCCTGGAGGTCGGGGCCCTGGCGCTGCGCTACCGCTGCGGGCTGGCCTGGCACGCGATGGCCCATGCGCAGATGGAGCGGGCCTCCATCGGCGTGCAGCGCTCCACGCGCTCGCCGCAGGGCGTGGCGTTGTTCTCGGTGCACGGCCGCGACGGCAGCCGCTTCGAGATCCCGCTTAAGATGTTCGCGATCGCGGCGGCGGCCACGCTGTTCGAGCGCCTGGAGCGCAACCGCGTGGCGCTGATCGTCGAGGACGCCTGGGCGGCGCGGCGCATGGCGCAGGCCATCGACGACGAACGGGCGCGGCGGCGCCGGCGCGGGGCGACGTTCGGCTGAACGGCGCCCGTGCCGTGTCCGCCCCGGACGAGTGTGGGAAACTAGCGGACTCAGGCGCGTCCTGCGCCGTCCGCCGCCACTGCCCGCCGAGTCCCATGTCCGCTCCCACCCGCCGCCAGCTCGCCAACGCCATCCGCTTCCTCGCCGCCGATGCGGTGCAGGCCGCCAATTCCGGTCATCCCGGCATGCCCATGGGCATGGCCGACATCGCCGAAGTGCTGTGGAACGACTTCCTCAGCCACAATCCCAACGACCCGCACTGGGCCAACCGCGACCGCTTCGTGCTCTCCAACGGCCACGGCTCGATGCTGCAGTACGCGCTGCTGCACCTGTCCGGCTATGCCCTGTCGCTGGACGACCTGAAGCACTTCCGCCAGTTGCACAGCAAGACGCCGGGCCATCCCGAGCGCCGCGACACGCCCGGGGTGGAGACCACCACCGGCCCGCTCGGCCAGGGCCTGGCCAACGCGGTCGGTTTCGCGCTGGCCGAGAAGTTGCTGGCGCGTCGCTACAACCGCCCCGAGTACGACGTGGTCAACCACCGCACCTGGGTGTTCCTGGGCGATGGCTGCCTGATGGAAGGCATCTCCCACGAGGCGGCCTCGCTGGCCGGCACCTGGGGCCTGGGCAAGCTGACCTGCTTCTGGGACGACAACCACATCTCCATCGACGGCGACACCGCCGGCTGGTTCACCGACAACACCCCGGAGCGCTTCGAGGCCTACGGCTGGCAGGTGATCCGCGGGGTCGACGGCCACGATGCCGAGGCGATCAAGGCCGCCATCGAGACGGCGATCGCCGAGGAGGACCGGCCGACGCTGGTGTGCTGCCGCACCACCATCGGCTTCGGTTCGCCGAACAAGGCGGGCAAGGAGTCCAGCCACGGTGCGCCGCTGGGTGCGGACGAGCTGGCCGCCACCCGCAAGGCCTTGGACTGGCCCTACGGCCCGTTCGAGATCCCGCAGGCCATCTACGACGGCTGGCGCGCCAACGGCGCCGGCACGCTGCGCCAGGCCGAATGGGAGCGCCTGTACGAGAAGTACGCGCACCACTATCCGGAGCTGGCCGGCGAGCTTGCCCGCCGCCTGCGCGACGAACTGCCCGAGGACTTCGCCGACCGCGCCGACGCGGTCATCGCCCAGGTGCAGCTGGACGGCCCGTCGATCGCCTCGCGCAAGGCCTCGCAGAACGCCATCGGCGCCTTCGCCCCGCTGCTGCCCGAGCTGATCGGCGGCTCGGCCGACCTGGCCCATTCCAACCTCACCACCTGGAAGGGCGCCGAATCGGTCACCGGCGACGACGGCGCCGCCAACTACGTGCACTACGGCGTGCGCGAGTTCGGCATGAGCGCCATCGCCAACGGCCTGGCGCTGCACGGCGGTTTCCTGCCGTTCGACGCCACCTTCCTGGTGTTCTCCGACTACGCCCGCAACGCGGTGCGCATGAGCGCGCTGATCCCGGCCCATGCGATCCACGTCTACACCCACGACTCGATCGGCCTGGGCGAGGACGGCCCGACCCACCAGCCGGTCGAGCACCTGGCCAGCCTGCGCTACATCCCCAACAACGACGTCTGGCGCCCGTGCGACGCGGTCGAATCGACGGTGGCGTGGAAGGCGGCGATCATGCGCGGCGAAGGTCCCAGCTGCCTGGTGTTCTCGCGCCAGACCCTGCCGCACCAGGCGCGCAGCGAAGGCCAGGTCAAGGCCATCGAGCGCGGCGGCTACGTGCTCGCCGAAGCCGAGGGCGGTGCGCCGCAGGTGATCCTGATCGCCACCGGCTCGGAAGTCGGCCTGGCGATGCAGGCACGGCAGACGCTGCAGGACGAAGGCATCGCCACGCGCGTGGTGTCGATGCCGTCCACCGACGTGTTCGACCGCCAGGACGCGGCCTACCGCGAATCGGTGCTGCCGGCGGCGGTGCGCAAGCGCGTGGCGGTGGAGGCGGGCGTGACCGATTTCTGGCGCAAGTACGTGGGCCTGGACGGCGCGGTGGTCGGCATCGACACCTTCGGCGCTTCCGCTCCGGCCGAACAGCTGTTCGCCTATTTCGGCATCACCGCCGCGCACGTGGTGAAGGCGGCCAGGGAATTGAGCTGACAGTTCCGTAATGATCCGGTGTCCAGCCGGATCGTTTTTCCGATCGGCCACCCGTTGATCCGGGTGGCCGATTCTTTATAGATCCCGTGGATTCCTGCCACGTGCCCGACGGACATTCCGTCCGGGCATCCCACCCCCGACCAGGCCTCCGCCTACCCACGGATTTCAGGCCTACCCGTGTTCTCGCGTCATCGGTCCCCCTCGGGACGTAGTCTCAAATGCACGCCATCCGGATTTTCCCGGATGGCTGGGTGATGCCGGGACAGGCATTTGGGATTGCATGGCAGTTGGCCGTGTCGCGCTCCGCAATGGAGCCGCGGGCCCGCCATATTTCGGGGACTCCAGACTCATGAGCAAGCATTGCTGTGCTTCTAGTAGCACTCGTCTGATCGATCGAGGTGGTTTCTGTTCTCCCAAGGCCCTGTCGCTGGCCCTGGCCGGAATACTCCATTCGGTATGCGCTTATGCGGATACGAACACGGGGGCCGATCCGGCATCGGCCGGCCCCGGCCTGCAGACAGCCGATACGCAAACGCAAGCGCCGGCGACCGGCGAGGCGCACAAGGGCAGCGGTTCCGCCAAGCAGCTGGACACGGTGTCCGTCGTCGGTTCGCAGATCGCCGGAGGCGGCGCGCAGGCCGCGGTGCCGGTCATCTCGCTGGACAGCGAACAGGTGGCGGCCACGGGAGCCACGGACGGCAACGAGTTGATCCGCAGCCTGCCGCAGATGGGCGACGTGACGTGGAACCCGACCTGGCTCGGCGGCGGCAACAGCAACGCGGCGCGCGGCGACATCGGCTCGATCAGCCTGCGCAGCATCGGCGCCTCCAATACCCTGTTGCTGATCAACGGCCGTCGCAGCGTCATCCATCCCACCACCGCCACGGTGGACGGCGCCATCTCCACCACCACCTACAACTCCAATGCCATTCCGATGTTCGGCCTGGAGCGCATGGACATGCTGCTCGACGGCGCCGCGGCCATCTACGGCTCGGACGCCATCGCGGGCGTGGTGAACATCGTCACCCGCCAGAACCTGCCGGACGGTGGCGGCGTGCAGTTCGAATACGGCACCGTGTCCGGCAGCCATCGCGAGGATTTCCAGCTCAACGGCTATTTCGGACACGATTTCGCCGAGGGCCGCGGCAACATCTCGGTGATGTATGGCCTCACCCACCGCACGGCGCAATACAACAGCGACCAGTGGTACACGGCCACATCCGGGCGTACCCGGCGGGCCGACGGATCCCTCGTCCCCGGAGGCACCGACAGCGGCCTGAGCACGACGACGCCCTACGGCCGCCTGGAGCGGTTCATCGACGGCACCAAGACGGGATCGGCCTACTACACCATCGGCGCGGACGGCAGCGTCGTGACCGGCGCGACGCCCGCGGTGCTCGCCGATCCGAACGCCGTGCCGGGCGTGACCCTGTCGCCGGCCATCGACCGCGGCAGCTTCTTCAGCAACATGCGCTTCGACCTGACCGACAGCGTCCAGCTGTTCGGCGAACTCGCCTATTACCAGGCGCGATCCGAGTCGCGGATCGGGTATGCGACCACCAGCACGACCCAGCCGACCTACATCGATGCCTCGGTCGATACCGTGCCCGCCGGGCTGGCGGCGGGATCCGACGCCATCCGGATCTCCAATTACCTCTTCGCCGATGCCGGCACCCGTCCGGTGCGCGTGGACAACTACCAGGCCCGGGCCCTGCTCGGCCTGCGCGGGTGGACGGACAACGGCTGGAACTGGGAATCGGCGCTGCTGTGGTCCAAGTCGCATGCCGACGACGACATGGTCGGCGTGGACGTGACCAAGTTCGTCGATGCGGTCAACAGCGGTGCCTACAATCCGTTCAACGGCGGCGGCACGAGCACCGGCGACACCACGCCCAGCGACGCGTCCAGTTTCATGGTGCACACCCACCGGCGCGACACGGCGGAACTGGCGCTGTGGGACTTCAAGATCAATCGGCCCGACCTGGTGTCCTGGTATGCCGGCGAGATCGGCATGGCCGCCGGCGTGGAATACCGCTACGAATCGCTCCGGGACAACCGCGACCCGATCATCGACGGCACCTACACGTACACCGACTGGTATACCGGCACCGTGTACGACAGCAACTTCTTCGGCCACAGCTCCACCCCCGATTCCTACGGCAGCCGCAACGTGCAGTCGGCCTTCGTGGAACTGGCGGTACCGCTGGTATCCGACCAGCAGAACATCCCGCTGGTGAAGTCCCTGGACCTGCAGGTGGCCGGCCGCTACGACAACTACAACGACGTGGGCGATGTCGCCAAGCCCAAGTTCGCCCTGGCCTGGAAGATGTTCGACAGCCTGCTGCTGCGGGGTTCGGTATCCGAGGGGTTCAAGGCGCCGAACCTGGAACTGGTGAACTCCTCGGTGCTGTACCGGTTCAACAGCTACGACGACGCGGTGCGCTGCTCCGCGCTGGTGGCCAAGGGCGCCTATTCCAACTATCTCGCCTGCGATTCGGCCAACACGTTGCCCGGCACGGGCGTGAGCCAGACCTATTCCATCCGTTCGGTCCGCTCCGGCAACCAGAACCTCAAGCCCGAGTTGTCCAAGAACTATTCCTACGGCTTCGTGTTCGAGCCGACGTTCATCCCCGAGCGGTTCGGCAAGTTCACCTTCGGCATGGACTGGTGGCGGATCAAGATCGAGAACCCGATCGGGATGCTCAACGACCAGAACGCGCTGTACTACGACGCCTACCTACGGGTGGTGGAGGGCACGTCCAATCCGAACGTGGTGAGGTTCGCGCCGAGCCAGGCCGACATCGATCAGTTCGCCGGATCGGGCCTGGCGCCGGTAGGCGAGGTGGACTACGTCACCGCCACCTACACCAACATGAACCCGATCAATGCCAAGGGCATCGATTACAACCTCGGCTGGCGCCTGCAGAACACCCGGTGGGGCGACTTCTCGCTGACCGTCAATGCCGCGCAGCTGAAGAGCTATTCGCAGGATCCCACCAACGAGGAGGCGGCGGTCCAGTCCGCGATCGATGCCGGGCTGCTGAATCTGATGATCTCGGCGATCGGTGCCAAGAATCTCGTCGGGATGTACAGCAACAACGTCGGGGTCAAGCCGGAATGGCGGGCGACCGCCACCCTGGTGTGGAAGTACGACGACTGGACGGTGCGGGTGCGCGACCAGTACATCGACAGCGTCGTGTATGGCCTGTACGCCGACGGCAGCGACTTCGTGGTGCCCTCGACCCAGCGGTGGAACCTGTCGGTCAAGCGCGATTTCTCCAAGGATTTCCTGAAGGGATTCTCGGTGGAGGTCGGCGCGCGCAACCTGTTCGACAAGGATCCGCCCCTCAACTCGAGCGGCGATTACCTGGCCAGCCTCTACGAGCCGTACGGGGCCTATTACTACGTCACGCTCCAGAAGACCTGGTGATCGAAGGTGGGCGATGCCCGCCGGGTCCCCCCTCCGGTGCAGCCGGAGGGAGGCACGCGGCGGGCGTCCTGGGTGAACACGTCAGGAGTCAATCGGCATGGGTATCGGGAAACTGAAAAAGGGGATGTTGCCGCTGCTGGCGATGTCGGCACTGGCGCTCGCCCCATTGGCCGGCGCGCAGCGGGCCGCTCCGCCGCCGCTGGATTTCCCCGAGCAGGTGCGGGCCGGCGCGGAGGACACGTCCGAAGCCACCATGTTCCCGCAGGTGCGCACCGTCCACGCGATGGTCGCCGGCGGCAACAATTTCGTGACCGAGGCCGGACTGCGCATGCTGCGCGCCGGCGGCAACGCCGTGGATGCCGGCGTGGCGGCGACATTGGCGGCCGCGGTGACGGAGGAGGACCACTTCAGCATGGGCGGGGAAATGCCCGTGCTGATCAAGCTCAAGGGCCGGCCCACGACGGTGATTTCGGGCGTGGGCACGGCGCCGGCATTGGCGACCGTCGATTTCTATACCCATCGCCCGCTGCTGCCGTGGGAGCATGCCGACAGGAAGCCGCCGATCCCGTCGCAGGGCATCCTGGCCACGACCACGCCCGGCATGGTCGATGGCGTCCTGCTGGCCCTGCGCCAGTACGGCACCATGAGCTTCGCCGAGGTCGCCGCGCCTGCGATCGAGCTGGCGGGCGCGTTCCCGACCACCGAGATACTGGCTTCCACGCTCGCACGCGATGCCCCCATGCTGCGCCGCTGGCCGGCATCGGTGTCCTATTTCTTCCAGAAGGACGGGAACCTGCCGAAGGCGGGCGACATCTTCCGCCAGCCGCAGCTGGTCGCCACGCTTCGCGCCATGGCCGAGGCGGAAAGGACCGCGGGCGGGAGCCGGGAGAAGCGGATAGATGCCGTCCGCGACTACTTCTATCGCGGGCCGGTCGCCCGGAAGATCGGCGAGTTCTCCGAGCACAACGGCGGCCTGGTGCGCTATGAGGACATCGCCGCGTTCAAGGCGGAGGTCGACCGGCCGCGCGGCACCACCTTCCACGGCTACGAGATACTCAAGCCCGGGTTCTGGACCCAGGGCCCGGTCATGCTCGAAGCCCTCAACCTGCTGGAAGGCTACGACCTGAAGGCGATGGGCCACAATTCGCCCCAGTACCTGCACACGCTGGCGGAAGCGGCGAAGCTGGCCTTCGCCGATCGTGACAAGTACTACGGCGATCCCCACTTCGCGCGCATTCCCGAGGCCGAGTTGCTGTCCAAGCAGTACGCCGCCTCGCGTCGCGCGCTGATCGATCCGGACAAGGCCTCGCTGCGCTCGCAGCCGGGCGACATCCCGGGCTACGGAGGCCCCCTGCCGGGCGAGGACCTGGGGCATGTCGACGTCAAGGACACGACCTGCGTGGCGGTGGTGGATGCGGCGGGCAACGTGTTTTCGGCCACGCCGAGCGGGGCCTGGTCGCCGATGGTGATGGCCGGGGACACCGGCATCGCCTTCGGCAGCCGGCTTCAGTCCTTCGTGGTGCAGGCCGGCCATCCCAACGTGCTGGAGAAGGGCAAGCGGCCTCGCGTCACCCTGAGCCCGACCCTGATCCTCAAGGACGGAGAGCCGGTGTTCGCGGTCACCACGCCGGGCGGGGACAACCAGGACCAGGCCATGCTGCAGGTGATCCTCAACATGATCGTGTTCGGGATGACGCCGCAACAGGCGGTGGAGGCGCCGCGCTTCCAGACCAACGCGCTGTATGCCTCCTTCGGCACCCACGACTACAAGGCGGGCGACATGAGCCTGGAGAACCGGATTCCCGAGGAGGTCGCCCGGGCCCTGCAGGCCAAGGGACACGTGGTGACCGTGCGCGGGCCGTGGAGCAATGCCTCGGCACCGGTGGTGATCAAGCTGGCGGGCGATCACCTGGAAGGGGGCGCGGATCCGCGAAGGGGGCGTTTCGTCGATGGATATTGAGGGCGCGCACATGTCGAATCGGCCGGCATCCCGGGCCGTGGCCCGCATCGGCAGGCGGGCCTGGACGGCCGCGATGCTGGTGTGCTCGTGCATCGCCCTGCTTCCCTGGGCGGGCCAGGCCCAGGACACCGGGGACTCGGCGTCCCATGCCGGGCTGTCCTCCTACCGGCCTCCGGTGCCCGGCATCCACGGCCTGGTGACCAGCGCCAACCCGCTGGCCTCGGCGGCGGGCGCCCGCGTGCTGGCCGAGGGCGGCAACGCGGCCGATGCCGCGGTCGCGGTCGCCGCCACGCTCAACGTGGTCGAGCCGCAAAGCTCGGGCATCGGCGGCAACGGCTACCTCGTCTACTTCGACAAGGACAAGGGCCAGGTCCTCTCGCTGGCGATGCACGCCGCCGCGCCGCTGGCCGTCAAGCCGGGGAGCATGGGGGCGGCGCAGCGCGACTACGGCATGCTGGCGTCGATGCCGCCGGGGGTGATCGGCGGCCTGATCGACCTGCTGGACCGGCAGGGCACGATGAGCCTGGCACAGGTCATGGCGCCGGCCATCGACTACGCGCGCAACGGCCATCCCGCCAACCGCTCCCTGGTGGCGAGCATCCAGCACCAGCGGGCCCAGATCGAACGGTTCCCGACGACGGCAGCGGTGTTCCTGCCCGGCGGCCGGGTCCCGGAGGTCGGCGAGGTGTTCCGGCAGCCCGCCTACGCGGCGACGCTGCAGAAACTGGTCGATGCCGAGCAGCAGGTGCTGGCGGCGGGCAGATCGCGCCAGCAGGCGCTGAAGGCAGCCATGGACCGGTTCTACCGGGGCGACATCGCCGCGGAGATCGATGCCTTCTTCCGTCGCGAAGGCGGCCTGATCACCCGGCAGGACCTGGCCGACTACCGTCCCCGCTGGAGCGCGCCGCTGCACACCACCTACCGGGGCTACGACGTCTACGCCAACGGCGACAGCACGCGTGGCGGTATCGAGGTGCTGATGCAGCTCAACCTGATCGAGGGCTTCGACCTGCGCGCGTCGGGATTCCAGAGCGCACGGACGCTGCACCTGATCGCCGAGAGCATCAAGGTGGCCAAGGCCGACATCTACCGGTACGTCGGCGACCCGCGTTTCGTCGACGTTCCCTGGGACGGCCTGTTGTCCAAGGCGTACGCGGCGCAGCGGCGCGGCCTCATCTCGCCGGATCGTGCCATCGCCTATCCGCCGGCCGGCGATCCGCCGGACCGGTCCCGGGTCGCCATGGCCGTGCGGAACTCGCCGCGTCCGCTGCCGGAGGCCTACCCGGGCGATCCGGACACCACCAGCTTCTCGATCGTGGACGCGCACGGCAACACGGTGGTGTGCACGCCGACGGTGGGCGGCGGGTTCGGCGCTGGCGTGGTGGTCGGCGATACCGGCCTGCTGTTCAACAACGGCATGCGCCTGGGCTCCACCGCGCCCTACGCGGACAGCGTCAATGCGCTGGCGCCCGGCAAGGTGCCCCTGCTGAACAACTCGCCGATCATCGTCATGAAGGACGGGCGGCTGGTCCTGGCGATCGGCACGCCGGGCGGGGAGAGCATCGGCCAGACCCAGTTCCAGGGGATCGTCAACGTGCTCGACTTCGGCCTGGACATCCAGCAGGCGATCGAGGCCCCGCGCCTGCGCGTGGATGCGGAACCCAGTTTCTACAAGCCCGGCGCGGCGATCGAAGTCGCGCTCGAATCGCGATTCCCGGCGGCTGCGGTCCAGGGCCTGAAGGACCGGGGACACGCGGTGAAGATACTCGACGCCTTCACCCCGGGAGTGGGTGGCATGCAGGGCATCCTGGTGGATTCGGCGCACGGCACCTTGTCGGCGGGTGCCGATCCGCGGCGCGCGGGCTATGCCATCGGCTGGTGACCTTCGCCGGCGGGAAACGTCATTGCGATCCGATTTTCCATGGAGAGAGAACAGGATGAAGGCGACCAAGTCGTGGCTGAAGGATATCCGCGGTGCCGTCCTGGGCGCTTCCGTGGCGCTGGTACTGGCGCCGGCGGCAGCGGCAGCGGCGGTGGCGGTGGCGGAACCGATGCAGGCGCCAGCCGGGCGCGAGGTGGATATCCAGGTCCACCAGGGCACCTCGATGTCGGTGTCGGCATCGCCGGATGGCAAATGGCTGGCCGTGGACCTGCAGGGCAGCCTGTGGATCGTGCCCGCCGGCGGCGGGACCGCGCGCCGCATCACCGACCTGTTCAATGATGCCCGCCAGCCGGCCTGGTCGCCGGACGGCAAGCGGATCGCCTATTTCGCGTTCCGCGACGGTGGCTACGACCTGTGGACGATCGCGCCGGACGGCAGCGACCGACGCAAGCTGACCTGGGGGCCCTTCGACGACCGCGAGCCGGCATGGTCGCCCGATGGCCGCGCGATCGCGTTCGCGTCCGATCGCGGGACGCCGGGCCGGAGCAGCTACGGCATCTGGACCATCGACGTGGCGAGCGGCGAGGTGCGGCAGGTCACCCGCGGCAACGCCGAGAACCGCATGCCGTCGTGGTCGCCCGACGGCGGGCGCATCGCCTATTCGAGCACGCGGGACGGCGTGGCGGGATTGTGGGAGACGACCCTGGCCGACGGCGGCGAGCGGCAATTGCGCACGTCGCAGGGCGGTATCGACGCGCCGTCCTACAGCCCCCGGGGAGAGCTGGCCTACGTGGTCCAGGACCAGGGGCGCAGCTGGCTGGAAGTGGACGGCAAGCGCGTTACCGGCGAAGAAAACGTGTTCCCTTTCCGCGTGTCCTGGCGGCCGGCGGATGCGATGTACTACGTGGCCGACGGCCGCATCCATCGCCGCGCCGGCCGCGGCGATGACCGGGTGATCGCGTTCCAGGCGACCTTGCAGGCGCAGAAGCCCGAGTATGTCCATGCCAGGCGCGACTTCGATGCGCGCGCGCCGCGCCGGGCGCTCGGCATCGTGCGCCCGGCCCTGTCGCCGGACGGCAGGCAGGTGGCCTTCGTCGCCCTCGGCGACCTGTACCTGATGCCGGTCGGCGGCGCGCCGGAGAAGCTCACCGACGACCGCTACATGGAGGTCGATCCGGCCTGGTCGCCGGACGGCGGCAGGCTGGTGTATTCCTCCGACAAGGGCGGCAACCTGCAGCAGCTTTGGATCCGCGACCTGGCGACGGGCGAGGATCGCCAGCTCACCCGGATGGACACCCAGCCGCTGGAGGCGGTGTGGTCGCCGGATGGCAGGCGGATCGCCTTCATCGATGTCGACGGCATGTGGGGCGTGGCCGGGTTGTGCGTGGTCGAGGTGGACACCGGGGCCGTCACGCGCCTGCAGCCCTCGCTCGGACAGCCCGGCAGGCCGAGCTGGTCCGCGGACAGCAAGCGGATTGCGCTGTCGTTGTCGTTGCCGTATTCCAAGAGTTTCCGCGAAGGCACCAACCAGGTGTTCGTGATCGAGGCCGACGGCAGCGGGGAATCGGCCTGGCATGTGCCGGTGCCCAACCTGTCCATCGATACCCGCGGCGGCGCGGGACCGGTCTGGTCGCCGGACGGGACCAAGATGGCGGCGATCTACGAAGGCGAGCTGCGGGTATGGCCGGTCTCCCCGAAGGGCGAGCCGCTGGGACCGCCGCGCAGCGTGACCGGCGAGATGGCCCATTCGCCGAGCTGGGCGGCGGATTCCAGGACGCTGCTGTTCCAGTCCAACGACACGCTCAAGACCGTGGACATCGAGACCGGCAGGATCACGCCGGTGCCCCTGGACCTGGACTACACCCTGGCTATCCCCGGGGGACGCGTCGTGGTCCATGCCGGTCATGCGTTCGACGGGCGCCACGACCGGCTGCTCGACGACGTGGACATCGTGGTGGACGGCAACCGCATCAGCTGGATCGGCCCGCACGACCCGGCGCGCCACCAGGGCGCGTCCCGCGTCGTCGAGGCCCCGCAGTTGACTGCCATGCCGGGCCTGATCGAATTCCACGCCCACCCGATGCGCGACCTGGGCGAGGCCATGCACCGCGGCTGGCTGGCCTGGGGCGTGACCACGGTGCGCAACCCGGGCGACCAGCCGTACCACGGCGTGGAGGACCGCGAGGCCAGCGAAGCCAGCGTGCGCATCGGCCCGCGCATGTACGCCACCGGCCACCTGCTGGAATGGCAGCGGGTCTACTACAAGATGGGCACCGCCCTGTCGGGTCCGGCACACCTGGAAAAGGAGCTGGCGCGCTCCAAGGCGCTGAAGTACGACCTGCTCAAGAGCTACGTGCGCCTGCCGGACCTGCAGCAGCAGCGCCTGGTGCAGTTCGCGCACGAGGAGATGGGCGTGCCGGTGACGACCCACGAGATCTATCCGGCGGCCTTCGTCGGCGTGGACAACACCGAGCACATGGGCGCGACCAGCCGGCGCGGCTATTCGCCCAAGCAGGCCTCGCTCGGGCGCGTCTACGAGGACGTGGTGGACCTGTTCGGGAAAACGGAACGGCCGCTGACCCCGACCAACTTCGGCGCGCTGGCGGGCTTCCTGCAGAAGCATCCGCAATTGCGCGAGGATCCGCGCATCGGCCTCTACCCGCACTGGGCACAGGAAGGCATCCGCAGGACCGCCGCGGTGCCGGCCCGGTTCAAGGACACGATGGCCGGCACGGCGCAGGGGATCAAGGCGATCTTCGATGCCGGCGGGCGCATCGCGGCCGGCACCGACACCCCGATCGCGATCAATCTGCATGCCGAGATCGCCTCCTACGTGGATGCCGGCCTGACCCCGTTCCAGGCGTTGCAGTCGGCCACCGCCGTCCCGGCCGAATTGCTGGGCCTGGACGCGGGCACGCTGGAAGCCGGGCGGCTGGCCGACATCGTGCTCGTGGAAGGCAACCCGTTGCAGGACATCAGCGCCACCACCCAGGTGCGTACCGTGGTTTCCAACGGGCGCGTATTCGACCGGGAGTGGTTGCTGCACCCGGAGGAGTGACGGTCCGGCCGGGGGGCCGGCGGCGCCGGACCGGTAGGCGCCGCCGGCTGCGTGCAAGGCCCGGGCCGCTCTCGAACCGGGCGGGGTGGGGCGCCACGTCCGCCGGGACGCTCCTCGAGTTCATCGCCTGCCGCCTGCCGCCGGGCACCGGGTATGCACGCGCACGGCACGGACCGCTTGACCCCGGCTTGCGTTTACGGGTGTAATCGAGTCGTTCCGATTACGGGTGTAAACGATGGAAGTGACCGAGGCCGAAGCCCAGGTGATGGCGGTGCTGTGGCAGGCGCACCCGCGAGGTGCCGACGAGATCGTCCAGGCGCTGGCCGGGACCGGCTGGGCGCCCGCCACCGTGAAGACGCTGCTCAACCGGCTGCTCACCAAGGGCGCCATCCGCGCGACCCGGGACGGGCGGCGCTATCTCTATTCGCCGGTGCTGGTACGCGAGGAGTGGCTGGGCCAGCAGAGCGAGGGACTGGTGGACCGTCTGTTCGGTGGGCGGGTGGCGCCGCTGGTGGCGCACTTCGGCGAGCGCGGCCGGCTCTCGCGCGAGGACATCGCCGAGTTGCGGCGGTTGCTCGAGGAACTCGACGATGGGCATTGAAGCCGCCTGCGCCGCGCTGGTCCGGGTGCTGCTCGCCAGCGGCGTGGCCGCCCCGCTGGCCTGGGCGGCGAGCAGCGGGTTGCGCGGACGTTGCGGGCCACGGGCGGCCTACCTGGCGTGGGCCTGCGTGCCCGCGGCCGTGGCCGGCGCGTTGCTGCCGCCCGCCGGTATCGATGGGCCGGCGGCGGTATCGCTGGCACGGATCGACCTGGGAATGTGGGAACCCGATGGCACCGGCGCGGCGACCGGGTGGCCGTCGTTCCTGCTGCTGGCCTGGCTGGGCGGCGCACTGGCCTGCGCGGGCCTGCTGGCCTGGCGCCAGTACCGCTTCCAGCGCGCATTGGGGCCGCTGCATGCGCTGGGTGGGCGGCTCTTCCGCGCCGCCGCGGCGACGGCGGGCCTGCCGGCGGCCATCGGCCTGTTGCGCCCGCGCATCGTGGTGCCGGCCGATTTCGCCATCCGCTACTCACCGGCCGAGCGGCACCTGGTGCTGGCCCACGAACGGGCCCACCTGCAGCGCGGCGACCTGTGGGCCCACGCGCTGGCGGCGCTGCTGCTCTGCCTGCACTGGTTCAACCCGTTGATGCACGCGGCCATGCGGCGTTTCCGCCGCGACCAGGAGCTGGCCTGCGATGCGCTCGTCATCGCCCGCCTGCGGTGTACGCCGCGCGCCTATGGCGCGGCATTGCTCAAGGCCGCCTCGATCGTGCCGGAGTACCTGCCGGTGGCCTGCCACTGGACCTGCCCGCATCCGTTGAAGGAGCGCCTCGCCATGTTGAAGCACCGCCCGCCGTCTCCGCGCCGCCTGCGGGCGGCACGCCTGTTCGCCGCCGGCCTGGCCGCCACCTTCGGTTGCGCCACCTGGGCCCAGCAGCCGGCCGCCCCGGGCCACGCTGCCGCGGCGGCAACGCCGGCCACCGTTGATGAGTCCGACAAGGCGCTCAAGCCGCCGCGCTATCCGAAGCAGGCGGTGGAACAGGGCATCAGTGGCGAGGTGGTGGTGCTGGTCGACATCGATGCACGGGGACGGCCGACGGCCTGGCAGGTGGAGACCAGCCGGCCGCAGGGCGTGTTCGACGCCGCGGTGCTGGACGCCGCGCGTGGCTGGCGGTTCGTCCCGGCGCGACGGCACGGCAAGCCGGTGGCCGGACGGGTGCGGGTGCCGGTGACCTTCGAGGCCGAGGGGGACGCATCCGCGCCGGCCCACGCCGGCGGCCTGGCGTGGAACGGGCCGTCCGGGTGCCGGCCGGGCGCCGCTTCCGCCGGCGCTGCGGACGCTTGCGCCGGTGCGATCCGGTGAGGGCGATGGGCCGGGCAACGCGGGCCGCGGGTCTCGCGGTCCTGCTGGCGGGGTGCGCACACGCGCCGGTGCCGGTGGAGACCAGCGACCGCCATGTCGAGCAGCGCCTGCTGGCGCCGGGCAGTGGCGAGGGTGCGGCGTCCGTCGAGCCCTACGAACCGCGGCCCGGCTCGGCATTCCGGATGCCGGTGCTGCTGCAGGGCACGGAACCGTCGCTTGCCGGCGACGGACTGCGCCGCGAGCTGGCGCCGACCACGGTCTGCGCGCGCGTGGCCATCGATGCGCAGGGGCAGGTACTGTGGGTCCGGCCGCTGGACGATCGCGCCGGCTGCGAAGCCGGCGCGGACCCGGCCCATGCCGACCTGGTGGCGGCGACGCTGGCCGCGGTGGCCGGCTGGCGTTACCGGCCGGCCGCCTGGTGCCGCTATCCGGACGGGCAGGCGGTGCCGCCCGATCCCGGCGATTGCGCCGACGCGCTCGCCACGGAACCGGTGCCGGTGACGCTGGAGTACGCCTTCACCTTCGAGATCCGCCACGGCACGGTACGGGTGCGCCGGCGCGGAGGCGGCTGACGGTCCGGCGCCCGCCGCGGCGGGGGAGGCCGCGCCGCGGCCTGCCTACAGCATTTCCGGCCGGAACAGCCGGCGCCGCGAGATGTCCGGGCCAGACACCATGAAGCGGCCGTCGCCGCGGTAGTGCACAGTGCGCGGGATCGCCGGGCGCGGCGCCACGTGCGCACGCACCACTTCCCACACGAACAGGTCGTAGCGATCGACCAGGCTGTCGTCGTGCAGGCGGCACTCGAAGCCGGAGTGGCATTCGGCGATCAGCGGCGCCGCCACGACCGCGGCAGGCTCGGCCGTCAGCCCGAAGCGGGCGAACTTGTCGCCTTCGGTGCCGCTGCAGTTGCCGATGCCCACCACCGTATCGACGATGTCCACGGTCGGCAGGTTGATGGTGCATTCGCCGCTGGCGCGCACCAGGTCATGGCTGTGGTCGCCGCGCGAGATGCAGCAGGCCAGCAGCGAGGGCGAGAACTCCAGCACCATGTGCCAGCCCATGGTCATGATGTCGCGCTCGCCGCGCCACTGCGAGGCCACCAGCACCACCGGCCCCGGCTCCAGGAAGCGGCGCACGTCCTCCACGGGGAAATCCTGCTTGCGGTAGCGCTTCATGGCGATGGTCCTGGGCAAGGGGAAGCCAGCCTCGCGCGGAGACGGTCACGGTGCCGTGCAGGCGCGCGCCTTCATGCCCCGGGCAGGGCCCCGCCGGCGAGGTTGAGCGGCACCGCGTGCGTCATCAGCCGCGGTGGCGGCAGGCGCGCGTCGCGCTCGCGCCGGCGGCGGACGAATTCCTCCATCGGCGTATCGGCCCGGACATGGACGTTGGCGCGCCGTTGCTCGCCGATGCTGCTCTGGTAGGCGACCTCGCGCCCGCCCGGGCCGTAGTCGTGGCACACGAACACGCGGGTGGCCTCGGGCAGGGCATAGAGCCGCTGGATGGAACGGTAGAGCGCGGCCGCGTCGCCGCCGGGGAAGTCGCAGCGGGCGGTGCCGCCGTCGGGCATGAACAGTGAGTCCCCCGGGAACAGGGCGTCGCCGACCAGGTAGGCCACGGCATCGCCGGTATGGCCGGGCACGGCGATCACGCGCGCCGGCACCTCGCCGACGGCGAAGGCCTGTTCCGCCGCGAAGAGCACGTCGAACTGCGAGCCGTCGGTGGCGACCCCGGCCGGCAGCGCACCGCGTTCGCGGAACGCGCGCTGCACCTCGACGATGCCGGCGCCGATGCCCAGCCGCGCCTGCGGCCAGCGCGTCTTCAGCCAGCGCGCCGCGGAGACGTGGTCGGCGTGGGCGTGGGTCTCCAGCAGCCAGTCCACCTGCCAGCCGCGTTGCGCGGCCGCCTCGACCAGCGCCTGCGCCGGCGCGGTGCCGATGCGTCCGTGCTCCGGGTGGAAATCCAGCGCGGCATCGATCGCCGCGGCGCGGCCGCTGGCCGGATCGCCCACCAGGTAGCTGAAGGTGTGGCTGTCCGGATGGAGGAAGGCGAGGACTTCGGGGGCACGGGCCATGTCATTTCTCCTGGGGCGGGGACTCCGGCGCGGGCGCGGAGAGCGCGGCGTTGAGCACCTCGGCCAGGCGCTCGCCGGCCAGGCGCAGCTGCGCTTCGGCCACCGGCCGTTCGCGCGCGGCGTAGTCCGGCGGCAGCACGTGGCCGTCGGGGTACACGCCGGGCGCGGTGGCGATGCGGCACGAGGCCTCGGCCCACTGCGCGGCAGGCGGCGGCAGTGCCGGGCCGCGGTCCGGCGCCGGCGCGGGCAGGGCCAGCAGGCGCTGCAGGTACTGGGCATCGTCCAGGTGCTGGGCATAGAGCATGCCGCTGTCCCACACCGCATGCAGGTTGGTGCCGCGCCCGTCGAACTGCACCTGGTAGTCGTTGCCGCCGCGGTCGTGGGCGTAACCGGTATGCATGGGCTGGTGGATGTCGCCGACGAAGTGCACCACGAACTTCAGCGCCTGGCGGCGCACCGCCAGCGGCTGGCTGCGGTCGGCGAGCAGCGCGGCCTGGGTCTTCAGCGCCTCGACCACGCAGTTGCCGTCCGGGCAGTCGCGCGGCGGATCGTAGTTGCAGCCGGACTCGCCGATGTTGACGAAGTGCCAGCGTGCGGTGCGCTTGCCCAGGTCCGGATCGTCGCGGCGCAGCTCGTCGGCCCAGGACGCCACGCCGGCCAGGGTCGGGTCGGGCTCGCCGGCCAGCAGCTGCGCCACCTGCGCACGCGCCCCGGGCGTGAGCTCGCGCTCGGCGATCTCGGCCACCAGGCGGTGGCCCTGGGCGCCCCAGGCAAGGGCATGGAGCGGGGCGGCGAGCAGCGCGCCGGCGAGCAGCAGGGAGAGTGTCTTGTTCATCGCGCCATTCTAGGTGGCGATACCCGCAGGGCGCTGAACCGGTGGCCGGCGGTGCAACGAAAACGGGCGGAAGGAGATCCTTCCGCCCGTTGCGGGACCGCGTTTCAGGCGAGCGCGTGGCTCAGAACTTGAAGACGTAGGCCACGCCGTACACGAACGGGTCGACGTTGACCGTGCCGATCTTGGTGCCGTCCAGCTTGGCTTTGGTGTCGATGTCGGCCCAGCGCACGTCCAGGCGCAGGGCGCCCTTCTCGCTCAGCTGGATGTCGTAGCCGGCATGCACCGCTACGCCCCACGAGTCGTCCAGGCGCAGCTTGGTGCCTTCCAGCGCGCCCTTGGTGTCGGTGCTGAAGAACTTGGTGTAGTTCACGCCCACGCCCACGAACGGCGAGAAGCGGCTGTCGGTGTTGAAGTGGTACTGCAGCGACAGGACCGGCGGCAGGTGCTTGGTCGAGCCCACCTTGCCCAGGCCGCGGATGCTGATGTCGTGCTTGAACGGGGTGGCCGCCAGGACCTCGATGCCGAGGTTGTTGGCGACGAAGTACTCGCCGGTGAAGGTCGGCTGGACGTCGTTGCCCACGCGCACCGGCAGGGTGCCGTTGACCAGCGAGCCGTTGTCGGACTTCGGGGCCACCTGGCCCACGCCGACGCCGACGGTCCAGTCGCCCTTGGACTGGGCCATGGCGGGAGCGGCGGAAAACGCGATGGCAGCGGCCAGGCCGGCGGCGATGAGGGAAACGTTCTTGCTCATGATGACTCTCGTGGGTCGGTTGGATGGCGCGCACTTTACCGATTCCTTAACGAACCGGACCTTGATCCAGATCAAACCCGGGGGTGCGGTCAGTTGTCGCTCAGTTTGGCGGGACCCTCCGGAGCGCCCTGCTAGAATTGCGCTCCCTTTTACGACCGCCGCGCCGCGGCTGCAGGAGATCCTGGACATGGCAATCAAGGTTGGCATCAACGGTTTCGGTCGCATCGGCCGCAATGTCCTGCGCGCGGCGGTGCAGAATTTCGGCGGGGACATCCAGATCGTGGGCATCAACGATCTGCTCGAGCCGGACTACCTGGCGTACATGCTCAAGTACGACTCGGTGCATGGCCGCTTCAAGGGCGAGGTCGCCATCGAGGACGGCCAGCTGGTGGTCAACGGCCAGCGCATCCGCCTGACCGCCGAGCGCGATCCGGCCAACCTGAAGTGGGACGCGATCGGCGCCGAGGTGGTGATCGAGTCCACCGGCCTGTTCCTGACCAAGGAGACCGCGCAGAAGCACATCGATGCCGGTGCCAAGAAGGTCATCATGTCGGCCCCGTCCAAGGACGACACGCCGATGTTCGTCTATGGCGTCAACCACACCGCCTACGCCGGCGAGACGATCGTCTCCAACGCCTCGTGCACCACCAACTGCCTGGCGCCGCTGGCCAAGGTGATCCACGACAAGTGGGGCATCAAGCGCGGCCTGATGACCACCGTGCACGCCGCCACCGCCACCCAGAAGACCGTCGACGGCCCGTCCAACAAGGACTGGCGCGGCGGCCGCGGCATCCTGGAGAACATCATCCCGTCCTCCACCGGCGCGGCCAAGGCGGTGGGCAAGGTGATCCCCTCGCTGAACAAGAAGCTGACCGGCATGAGCTTCCGCGTGCCGACCTCGGACGTGTCGGTGGTGGACCTGACCGCCGAGCTGGAGAAGCCGGCGACCTACGAGCAGATCAAGGCCGAGATCAAGGCGCAGAGCGAAGGCGCGCTCAAGGGCATCCTCGGCTATACCGAGGACAAGGTGGTGGCCACCGACTTCCGCGGCGACGCGCGCACCTCGATCTTCGACGCCGACGCCGGCATCCAGCTCGACGACACCTTCGTCAAGCTGGTGAGCTGGTACGACAACGAGTGGGGCTACTCCAACAAGTGCCTGGAGATCGCCAAGGTCGTCGCCGGCTGACCGGCCGCCGTCCGCGATATTCCGGAAAGGCGCCCGCGGGCGCCTTTCCTTTTTGCGCTCCATGTGCCGGCGATCGCCATGGCCCCCTGCCATCGCCGGCAGCCGGATCCTGGCCGCGGGATACCGTGCGCTCCGACACAGGACGTGACCGATCGGCCCGGGGGGGCGAGGCCGCCGTGCAGCCGCGGGCAGCCCGGCGCGACTGGAAAACCTGGCGGCTGTGGGCGCTGCTGCTGGCCGGGGCGCTGACGGTGGCCGGATTTGCGTCGAGCCTGCTGTGCCACGCCGCCGACGCCGGTCCGCCGCGCTAGCCCGCCGGTGCCCGCCATCCAGCGCGGGGCATGCGCCTGGCCCGCGCCGCCGGCCACCCGGGCCGGCACGCGGCGGACGGGTTTGCCGCCCTGTGCCGAACCCCGGACAATGGCGCCATTGCTGCGCCGGCGCAGGTCGCAGGATCCGGCGCCACGTCCGCTGTCCACGGAGGCGGAGCACCTGCCCATCCCTCACGAACGAGCCAGAACCACGATGACCATCGTCCGCATGACCGATCTGGACCTGTCCAACCAGCGCGTGCTGATCCGGCAGGACCTGAACGTGCCGATCGAGAACGGCCAGATCACCTCCGAACAGCGCATCCTCGCCTCGGTGCCCACCCTCAAGCGGGCGCTCAAGCAGGGCGCGGCGGTGATGGTGATGTCGCACCTGGGCCGTCCCAAGGAAGGCGAGTGGAACCCGGAGGATTCGCTGGAGCCGGTGGCCGAGCGCCTGACCGCGTTGCTGGGCGTGGCGGTGCCGCTGGTCAAGGACTGGGTGGACGGCGTGGACGTCAAGCCCGGCCAGATCGTGCTGCTGGAGAACGTGCGCTTCAACGTCGGCGAGGCCAAGGACGACGAGGCGCTGGCGCGCAAGTACGCGGCGCTGTGCGACGTGTTCGTGATGGATGCCTTCGGCACCGCGCACCGCGCCCAGGCCTCCACCCACGGCGTGATCCGCTTCGCCAAGGTGGCCGCCGGCGGCCCGCTGCTGATGGCCGAGCTGGACGCGCTGGGCAAGGCGCTGGACCACCCGGCGCGGCCGCTGCTGGCGATCGTCGCCGGCAGCAAGGTCTCCACCAAGCTGGAGCTGCTGACCAACCTGGTGGACAAGGTCGACCAGCTCATCGTCGGCGGCGGCATCGCCAACACCTTCCTGGCCGCGGCCGGGCTGCCGGTGGGCAAGTCGCTGTGCGAGCCCGACCTGGTCGAGACCGCCCGCAGGATCGTGGCCCGCGCCAAGGCGCGCGGCGCGGAGATCCCGCTGCCGGAGGACGTGGTGGTGGCCAAGCAGTTCATGCCCGACGCCGAGGCCACGGTGAAGGCTGCCGGCGACGTGGCCGGCGACGACCTGATCCTGGACATCGGCCCGAAGACCGCCGCGCGCTACGCCGGGCTGATCGCCAAGGCCGGCACCGTGGTGTGGAACGGGCCGGTGGGCGTGTTCGAGTTCAAGGCCTTCAGCAAGGGCACCGAGGCGGTGGCGCGCGCCATCGCCGATTCGCCGGCATTCTCCATCGCCGGTGGCGGCGACACCCTGGCCGCGGTGGACAAGTTCGGCATCGCCAAGCAGATCGGCTACATCTCCACCGGCGGTGGCGCGTTCCTGGAGTTCCTGGAAGGCAAGACCCTGCCGGCGGTGGCCGCGCTGGAGGCCCGCGGCTCGTGACCGCCCGCGCGCTGTTCTTCGACATGGACGGCACGCTGATCGATTCGGAGGCCGGCATCGTGGCGTGCGTGCAGTACGCGCTGGTCCACAGCGGCCGTCCCGAACCGACGCCGGCGCAGGTCAAGCCGTGGATCGGCCCGCCGCTTAAGGACACCTTCGACCAGCTGTTCGGCGGCGATGCGGCGGCCGCCGATCGCGCGGTCGCGCTGTACAAGCAGCGCTACGACGCCGAGGGCTGGCGGTCGTGCCGGCTCTACCCGGGCATCGCCGCCGCGCTGGGCGTGGACGGCTTGTTCGACACCATCGTCGGCACCAGCGAGGACGGCAGGCTGCGCCACAAGCCCGACCTGGTGGCCGAGGCCCTGCGGCGCCTCGCCCTGGCGCCGGCGCAGGCGGTGATGATCGGCGACCGGCGCATGGACGTGGACGGCGCCCGCGCCAACGGCATGGACTGCATCGGCGTGCTGTGGGGCTTCGGCGGCGCCGACGAGCTGCGCGCGGCCGGCGCGCGCACGCTGGTGGCCTCGCCCGCCGAGCTGGTGGACGCGCTCGGCGGCTGAGGACCGCGGCCACTGCGGCGGAGGTGCCCGAGCCCGAGAACCGCGGGGCGGCCGGATTCAACTTCAGATGTGCGACGCCTCCTGCGGCGGCAGGTCTGGCCGCGCCATTCCTTCGCCCCGCCAGGCGCGGGTCGCCCGTTCCCTGCTTCGGGCACCGCCTGGCGGTGCCGGCGCTCGTGGCCGCGGCATCGCGATGGCGGCCACGGCCGGCGTGAAAGTGGCGATGTGCTAGCGTTCGCGCGGATCGACACCGACGACCGCGAGAGATGAGCGAACAACTGCGCCGCACCCGCATCCTGGCCACCCTGGGCCCCGCCACCGACGCGCCGGAGGTGCTCGAGGCGCTGCTGCGCGCGGGAGTCAACGCCGTGCGCCTGAACTTCAGCCATGGCGACCCGTCCGAGCAGGTGCGCCGCGCCGAGCACGTGCGGGCCGCAGCCGCGCGGCTCGGGATCGAGGTGGGCATCCTCGCCGACCTGCCCGGGCCGAAGATCCGCATCGAGCGCTTCGCCGGGGGCAAGGCCAGGCTCCGGCAGGGCGCGCGCTTCGACCTGGTGGCCGAGGCCGGCTGCCCGCCGGGCGATGCGACCCAGGTCGGGGTGAGCTACCTGGGCCTGCCGGCGGACCTGGTGCCCGGCGACGTGCTGCTGCTCGACGATGGCCTGATGCAGCTGCAGGTCGAGCGCGTGGAGGGCGCGCGGGTGGTCACCACCGTGCTCAACGACGGCGTGCTGTCCGACCGCAAGGGCCTGAACAAGCGCGGCGGCGGGCTGTCCCTGGGCGCGCTGACCGAGCGCGACCGCGAGCTGATCGGCATCGCCGCCGGGATTGGCGTGGACTTCATCGCCGTCTCCTTCTGCCGCGACGCCACCGACATGGCCGAGGCGCGCGAGCTGGCGCGGCGCCGCGGCAGCCAGGCCGCGCTGGTGGCCAAGATCGAGCGTACCGAGGCGGTGGCCAACCTGGAGCGGATCGTCGCCGCCAGCGACGTGGTCATGGTCGCGCGCGGCGACCTGGGCGTGGAGATCGGCGATGCCGAGCTGCCCGGCCTGCAGAAGAAGATCATCAAGGAGGCGCTGGCGCAGAACAAGGTCGTGATCACCGCCACGCAGATGCTGCAGTCGATGGTGGAAAGCCCGATGCCCACGCGCGCGGAGGTGCTGGACGTGGCCAACGCGGTGATCGACGGCACCGATGCGGTGATGCTCTCGGCCGAGACCGCCGCCGGTGCCTGGCCGGTGCGCGCGGTGGAGGCGATGGTGCGCATCTGCCTGGGAGCGGAGCGCCAGTTCGAGGCCGACACCGATTTCGAACAGGCCAAGCGTGGACTGGAGCGGGCCGATCAGGCCATCGCCATGGCCACCATGTTCCTGGCCGAGCACATCGAACTGGGCGCGGTGGTGGCGCTGACCGAATCCGGTGGCACGCCGCGCTTCCTGTCGCGCTTCCGCGCCGCGGTGCCGATCTATGCCTTCACCCACGACGGTGGCGCGCGCCGGCGCATGAGCCTGATGCGCGACGTGTTCCCCATCGATTTCGACAGCCGTGGCCAGAGCCCGCGCGAGGCCGCGCGCGGCACCGTGCGCCGCCTGGTCGAGGCCGGCCGCCTGCAGCCGGGGCAGCGCGTGGTGTTCACCAGCGGCGAGCGCATGCAGGCCCATGGCGCCACCAACACCCTGCGCCTGCTGCAGGTGGAGGCCGACGGCGAGGCCTTCGGGCCGGGCGAGCTCTGACGCAGCGCCTGCGCGCGGCGCGCACGGGGCGGGCACGGATGTTCCGCCGCGAACGCGACCGGCGGCCGGATGTATCCGTTTCCAACGTGACGGGCGACAGGACCCTCGACGTCCGGCGCGGGTGCGGCGGCTATAATCGCGCCATCCGCCGGCATCATCACGACCCAGAAGGACGCCAATGAGTATCGAGCAGCTCGCAGAAACCGCCCAGGCCATGGTCGCGCCGGGCAAGGGCATCATCGCCATCGACGAATCCACCGCCACCATCGCCAAGCGCTTCGCGTCGGTGGGCATCGAGAACAGCGAGGAGAACCGACGCGCCTACCGCGAGCTGCTGCTCACCACGCCCAAGCTGGGCGACTACATCGCCGGCGCGATCCTGTTCGACGAGACCATCCGCCAGTCCACCAAGGACGGCGTGCCGTTCCCGAAGTACATGGCCGAGCACGGCATGATCCCGGGCATCAAGGTGGACAAGGGCGCCCACCCGCTGGCGGGCTTCCCCGGCGAGCTGGTCACCGAGGGCCTGGACGGCCTGCGCGCGCGCCTGGAGGAGTACTACAAGCTCGGCGCCCGCTTCGCCAAGTGGCGCGCGGTCATCAACATCGGCGAGGACATCCCCACCGGCACCTGCATCGAGGCCAACGCGCATGCGCTGGCGCGCTACGCCGCCGCTTGCCAGGAGCAGGGCCTGGTGCCGATGGTGGAGCCGGAAGTGATCATGGACGGCGACCACGACATCGAGACCTGCTACGAGGTCACCGAGGCCACCTTGCGCGCGCTGTTCGGCGCCCTGTACGAGCAGAACGTGCTGCTGGAGGGCACCATCCTCAAGGCGTCGATGGTGATCTCCGGCAAGGGCTGCGAGGAGCAGGCCGACGTGGAGGAAGTGGCCGAGTCCACCGTGATGTGCCTGAAGTCGACCGTGCCGGCGATCCTGCCGGGCATCGTGTTCCTGTCCGGCGGCCAGAGCGACGAGCAGTCCACCGCGCACCTGAACGCGATGAACCAGCTCGGCAACCTGCCGTGGCCGCTGAGCTTCTCCTACGGCCGCGCGATGCAGCAGGCCGCGCTGAAGCTGTGGGCCAAGGACATGAAGGGCAACTACGCCAAGGCCCAGCAGACCGTGTACGAGCGCGCCAAGGAGAACGGCCTGGCCGCGCTGGGGCAGTGGAAGGGCTGAGCCGCGCCTGCCCGTTGCCATGACAGGACGCCGGCCCCGTGCCAGCGTCCTGCGTTCGGGGATTCGCCGCGGTGGCGCCGATGCGGGTCGGCTCGGCCGGCGTGCACCGTCTTGATGGGCCGCGGTCCCCGCATGCGGTATTCGAGTGCGTCAGGAAAAAGGATTGGCCGCGCTGGGGCGTTGGAAAAGCCGAGCCGCACCTGCCCGTTGCCATGACGGGACGCCGGCCCCGTGCCGGCGACTGCCATCGTGAGCGGGCGTGCCGCCCGGCGCGGCACCGTCGCGGGGATCCTGCAGCGGAGAGAGCCGACCCCTGGGACGGCATCCCCACATCGAGGCCGCGCGCGAGCAACCATCGGGCATCGATCACCTGCCTGGGTCTTCCCGATGGGGGGGGCGATGGGCGGCCGCCAGATATGGCGACCGCCCACCAAGGGGCCTGCCGGTTCGGCAGCCCGGCAGGCTAGGCCAGGTAGCGCCGGAACCAGGCGAGGGTGCGGTCCCAGGCGAGCTTGGCGGCGGCCTCGTCGTAGCGCGGGGTGGAGTCGTTGTGGAAGCCGTGGTTGGTGCCGGGATAGATATAGGCTTGGTAGGTCTTGCCGGCCTGCTTCAGCGCCGCCTCGTAGGCCGGCCAGCCGGCGTCGATGGCGGGATCGTGCTCGGCGTAGTGCAGCAGCAGGGGCGCACGGATGCGCGGCACGTCCTCGGCCCTGGGCTGGCGACCGTAGAACGGCACCGCGGCGCGGAGTTCGGGATAGGCCACCGCCGCCGCGTTGGCCACGCCGCCGCCGTAGCAGAAGCCGGTGATGCCGACCTTGCCGCCGGTGAGCGGGCCGTGCATCAGGTATTCGACCGCGGCGAAGAAATCGTTCATCAGCTTCTGCGGATCGACCTTGGCCTGCAGCTCGCGGCCCTTGTCGTCGTTGCCGGGATAGCCGCCGACCGAGCTCAGCCCGTCCGGCGCCAGGGCGACGAAGCCGGCCTTGGCCACGCGCCGGGCGACATCCTCGATATACGGGTTCAGGCCGCGGTTCTCGTGCACCACCACCACCCCGGCGACCGGCCCCGTGGCCTTGGCCGGCTTGACCAGGTAGCCGCGGACCTGGCCGTGGCCGTTGGGCGAGGGGTACTCGATGTACTCGGGCAGGATGTCCGGATCGGTGAATTCCACCTGCTGGGCCAGGGCGTAGTCCGGGCTCAGCGAGGCGAGCAGGGTGGCCGCGGTCATGCCGCCGATGGCGAAGGCGGCGGCGCGATCGAGGAATTCGCGACGGCCGATGCGGCCGTGCACGTAGTAGTCGTACAGCTCGAGCAGCTCGGGCTGGAAGTCCCTGGCGGTCAGGCGGGTCATCGGTCTCTCCTCGTGCGGTCGGTACGGCGGAAGGCGAGGTGGCGGCGCGGTCGCCCGGCAATGGCGGCGACTGGGCGCCGGCGGGCCTGGCCGAGCATAGGCCAGACGGCAGGCGGAGGACACGCAGGCCGTGCGCATCGGCCGGCGTCCGCCGGCTCGCGATCCGGTGCCGCGATCATGGCGGCGCGGTGGCGCCGTCGTCCGCCAGGGCCACCGGTGACGGCGGCGCCCGGCCGGCAAGACCAGCGATCCGGACACCTGCCGCTCGCGGCCGGGGCGCGTGGCCGCTGTGTTTGCAGGGCGCCGCCCGGATCCGGGCATGTCGAATCCGGGCCCGGATGGCGCCAGGGCGACGGCCATCGTGCCTCCGCGCGGACACGGGGAATCCGGCCCGTTGCCGGCCGGTCTTCCCCCGCACGCACGGGCGACTGGAGCGAGGCGAAGGTGCCCGGCAGGCCAGGCAACTTCGCATGAACCGTCCCTTCTTCCGGGCGACGGATCCGGGCGGACGACAAAGGCATGCATCCGTTCACGACCGGCGGTGCGGCTGTCCTACCTCAGGCTTCGGGGGCGGCGGCCTGCCGCAATGCCTGCTCCAGCGCCTGCAGGACGAGGTCGTCGTGGGCGACCAGCACGATGTCGCGGGGCAGGGCACGCGCCTGTTGCCAATGCCGGGCGGCGGCCACCGCGATGTGCGCGGCCGCCGGCGGCGGATAGCCGTAGACGCCGCAGCTGATCGCGGGAAAGGCGATGGAGGCGGCATCCAGCTCTGCCGCCAGTGCCAGCGCGTTGCGGTAGCAGCGGGCCAGCAGCGCCGGCTCGTCGCGGTTGCCGCCGTGCCAGACCGGGCCGACGGTATGGATCACGTGCGCGGCAGGCAGGTCGAAGCCGGGCGTGGCGCGCGCCTCGCCGACCGGGCAGCGCACCCCGGGGCGCACTTCCGGCAGGGCGCGGCAGGCGGCCAGCAGCCGCGGGCCGGCGGCGCGGTGGATCGCCCCGTCCACGCCGCCACCGCCGAGCAGCGCCGGGTTGGCCGCGTTGACGATCGCGTCCACGCGCAAGGTGGTGATGTCGCCCCGCCACAGTTCGATGGTCATCGTGCCCGGCCTCCTTCCGCCGCGGCCTTCCGCGCCGGCGGCATCATGGCAGCAACAGGGGGCCGGCACCGTAAAGGGAAAACGGAGAAGCCGCCCGCAGGCGGCTTCTTGCCGGTGTCGCCTGGCCGCTTCAGAGGCCGGCCAGCCAGTCCTCGTCGCTGCCCTCGTTGACGTCGGCGAACAGCGGGGTGGAGAAGTAGCGCTCGCCGGTGTCGGGCAGCACCGCCAGGGTCACCGCGCCCGCTTCGGCCGCGGCCGAGACCTTCAGCGCGGTGGCCACGGTGGCGCCGGCGGAGATGCCGACGAAGATGCCTTCCTCGGCCGCCAGCCGGCGCGCAGTGGCGATCGCCTCGTCGTCGCCGATCGGCAGCACCTCGTCGTAGACGCTGCGGTCGAGCACCTCGGGCACGAAGTCCGGGGTCCAGCCCTGGATCTTGTGCGGCTGCCATTCCTTGCCCTCCAGCAGCGCCGCGGCGGCCGGCTCGGTGGCGATGATCCTCGTGTCCGGGCGGGCCACGCGCAGCACCTGGCCCACGCCGGTGAGCGTGCCGCCGGTGCCCCAGCCGCTGACGAAGTGGTCCAGGCGGCGGCCGGCGAAGTCGCGCAGGATCTCCGCGCCGGTGGTATTGCGGTGGTAGGCGGGATTGGCGGGGTTGGCGAACTGGCTGGCCAGGAACCAGCCGTGCTCGGCGGCCAGTTCCTTCGCCTTGCGCACCATGCCGGTGCCGCGCTCGGCGGCCGGGGTCAGGATCACCTTGGCGCCGTAGGCGCGCATCAGCTTGCGGCGCTCGACCGAGAAGGTCTCCACCATGGTGGCGACGAACTTGTAGCCGCGCGCGGCAGCGACCATCGCCAGCGCCACGCCGGTGTTGCCGGAGGTGGCCTCCACGATCGTGTCGCCGGGCTTGAGCAGGCCGCGCTGCTCGGCGTCCAGGACGATTGCCAGGGCCAGGCGGTCCTTGACCGAGCCGCCGGGGTTGAAGGATTCGACCTTGACGTAGACCTCGCGGCCCTCCGGGGCGAGGCGGTTGAGCTTGACGACCGGGGTGCGGCCGATGGTGTCGAGGATGCTGTCGTAGATGGCCATGGGGGATCTCCAGGAGAAACGGGCCGGCCGAGCATGGCGGCCGGTGCCGTAAGGAACCGTCGTGGACGGCGGGGCCGTCCTCTCGCCGCCGACCCTAACCCCGTCAAATAACCGCAGGAAATAACGACATGCACCCAGTAAATTCCATCAGGTTATGAGCGGAGAAGGAAAACTGTCCCAGAATCGGACCCTGCCCGCCGCCGCTCCCGCCACGCCATGACCCTGACCCAACTCCGCTACCTGGTGGCCATCGCCGATGCCGACCTGAACATCACCCAGGCCGCCGCGCACGTGCATGCGACCCAGCCCGGCCTGTCCAAGCAGCTCAAGCAGCTGGAGGACGAACTGGGGTTCCTGCTGTTCGTGCGGCGCGGGCGCAGCCTGGAGTCGGTGACCCCGGCCGGCGGCGAGGTGATCGCCCGCGCCCGCATCGTGCTGGCCGAGGCCAACAACATCCGCACCTACGCCGCCAACCAGCGCCGCGAGAGCCAGGGCCAGCTGATCCTGACCACCACCCACACCCAGGCGCGCTTCGTGCTGCCGCCGGCGGTGGCCCGGGTCAAGCAGCGCTACCCGCAGGTCAGCGTGCACCTGCAGCAGGCCGGCGAGGCCGCCGCCCTGGACCTGCTCGGCCAGGGCGAGGCCGACATCGCCGTGGTCAGCACCTCCGGCGACGCGCCGGCGGCCGGCATCGCCGTGCCGCTGTACCGCTGGCGGCGGCTGGTGGTGGTGCCGCGCGGCCACGCCCTGGACCGGGGCCAGGCGCCGGACCTGCGCGCGCTGGCGGCGCATCCGCTGGTCAGCTACGACTCCTCGGTGCGCCCGGAATCCTCGCTGCAGCGCGCCTTCGCCCGCGCCGGGCTGGTGCCGGACATCGCCCTGACCGCGCTGGACGCGGACCTGATCAAGACCTACGTGCGCTCCGGGGTGGGGGTGGGCGTGGTCGCCGAGATGGCGCTCAGCGCCGTCGATGCGGACCTGCGCGCCTGGCCGGCACCGGCGGAGATCGCCGAGTGCATCGCCTGGGCGGTGCTGCCGCGCGAGCGCGTGCTGCGCGACTACGCGCTGGAGATGGTGCACGTGCTGGCCCCGCAGATCGACCCGCGCGACCTGCGCCGGGTGATGGAGGGCAACCAGGAGCCGGCGTGGCCGGCACCGCCCAGCTGGGAAGCGCTGACCCAGACCATCACCAGCTGAGCCGCCATCCGCGCAGCGGCGCTCAGGCCCGTTCCAGCGCCTGCAGGTAGTCGCGCCGCCAGCGGCTGATGTCGTGCTCGCGCAGGTGCTGCATCATGCCCTGCCAGCGCTCGATCCGGCGCGCGCGCGACATGGTCGCGGCGGTGGCGATGGCATCGGCCACGCCGTCCAGGTCGTAGGGGTTGACCAGCAGCGCGCCCTTCATCTCGTCGGCGGCGCCGGCGAACAGCGACAGCACCAGCACGCCGGGATCCTCCGGATCCTGCGCGGCCACGTATTCCTTGGCCACCAGGTTCATGCCGTCGCGCAGCGGCGTCACCAGGCCGACCGCGGCGGCGCGGTAGAAGCCGGTCAGGGTGCTGTGGGCGAAGTTCTGGTTGACGTAGCGCAGCGGCGTCCAGTCCGGCTCGGCGTGGCCGCCGTTGATGTGCCCGGCGGTCTGCTCGAGCAGGTTGCGCAGGGCGCGGTAGGCGGCCACGTCCACGCGCGAGAGCGGGGCGATCTGCAGGTAGGTCAGGCTGCCGCGCTGGTCCGGGTGCCGGTCCAGGTAGCGCTCGAAGCCGAGGAAGCGCTCGGGCAGGCCCTTGGAGTAGTCCAGCCGGTCCACGCCGATGGCCAGCTGGCGCCCGCGCAGGCTCTGCTGCAGGTCGCGTACCGCCGGCTTGGTCGCGGCGGTGCGCGCCTGGCGGGCGATCAGCCCGGTGTCGATGCCGATCGGGAAGGCGGCCGAGCGCAGGCGGCGCCCGCCGGGGACCTCGAGCCAGCCGTCCTCGAGGATGTGCGCGCCGGCGAACAGGCGCACGTAGGCCTGGAAGCGGTCCACGTCGCGCTGGGTCTGGAAACCGACCAGGTCGTAGGCGTACAGGCCGGTGAACAGGCGCTCGTTGTCCGGTAGCGCCTGCAGCATGTCCGCCGAGGGCATCGGCACGTGCAGGAAGAAGCCGATCTTGCCGCCGAAGCCGCGCTCGCGCAGCAGCGAGCCCAGCGGGATCAGGTGGTAGTCGTGCACCCAGACGGTGTCGTCCTCGCGCAGCATCGGCGCCAGCTTCTCGGCGAACAGCGCGTTGACCTTGCGGTAGCCCTCGCGGGTGGCGCGGTCGTAGTCCACCAGGTCCAGGCGGAAGTGCAGCAGCGGCCACAGCGTGCGGTTGGAGAAGCCGTTGTAGTAGGCGTCCAGGTCCGGCTTGGCGATGTCCATCGTCACGTAGCGGATGTTGCCTTCCACCTGCTCGTGCAGGCGGCCGCTGGGTTCGCTGCGCGTGCTCTTGCCGCTCCAGCCGAACCACAGCCCGCCGCGTTCCTTCAGCGCGGCGAGCAGGCCCACCGCCAGGCCGCCGGCACGGGCCTCGCCCGGCGTGGCGACGCGATTGGAGACCACCACCAGGCGACTCATGACGCCTCCTTCCAGCTGCGCGACAGGCGCATGGCCGCGATGATCAGGCCGACGTGGGAATAGGTCTGCGGGAAGTTGCCCCAGGCATCGCCGTCGGCGGCGAAGGCCATGTCCTCCGACAGCAGGCCGAGGTGGTTGCGCCGCGCCAGGATGCGTTCGAACAGTTCGCGCGCCTCGTCCTTGCGCCCGATCGCCGCCAGCGCGTCGATGTACCAGAACGTGCAGATGGTGAAGCTCGTCTCCGGCGTGCCGAAGTCGTCCGGGGCGATGTAGCGGTAGAGCAGGTCGCCGTGCTTGAGGGTGGTGCCGATGGCTTCCACCGTGGCCACGTAGCGCGGGTCGTCGGCCTCGATGAAGCCGACGTCGGCCAGCAGCAGCAGCGAGGCGTCCAGGCCCTGGCCGTCGAAGGTATCGACGAAGTGCCCCAGCTGCGGGTTCCAGGCCGCTTCCAGGGTGCGCGCGCGGATCGCGTCGGCGTGGCCGCGCCAGTAGGCCGCGCGCTCGCCCAGGCCGAGCCGGCCGGCGATCTTGGCCAGGCGGTCGCAGGCGGCCCAGCACATCGCCGCGGTGTAGGTGTGCACCTCGGCGCGGCCGCGGAATTCCCACAGGCCCGCGTCGGGCACGTCGAACAGGGCGACGGCGCGTTCGCCCAGCGGCTCCAGGCGGGCGAAGGTGGCCGCATCGCCGGGATCCTTCAGGCGCTGGTCGAAGAACAGCTGGGTGGAGGCCAGCATCACGCTGCCGTAGACATCGTGCTGTTTCTGGATCCAGGCCAGGTTGCCGCGCCGCACCGGGCCCATGCCGCGGTAGCCTTCCAGCGAATCGACCGTGTCCTCGTGCAGCTGCTCCTCGAAGTTGATGCCGTACAGCGGCTGCAGGGTGCCGTCGGCGCTGGCGATGTTGAAGATGTAGGCGATGAAGGTCTCCATCGAGCGGGTCGCGCCCAGGCGGTTGAGCGCGCGCACCACGAAGGCCGCGTCGCGCAGCCAGCAGTAGCGGTAGTCCCAGTTGCGCTCGCTGCCCGGCGCCTCGGGGATCGAGGTCGTCATCGCCGCGATGATCGCGCCGCTGTCCTCGTACTGGCACAGCTTGAGGGTGATCGCGCTGCGGATCACCGCGTCCTGCCAGTCCAGGCGGATGGACAGGTTGCGCACCCAGTCGCGCCAGTAGTCCTCGGTGCGCATGTGCGCGTAGTGCACGTACTCGGAGATGATCCGCTGCAGCGGCTCGTCCACGCCCAGCACCAGGTGCACCGGATGGGCGAGCACGAACGGGGTGGCCTCGCGCACGAAGCGCACCGGCACGTCGGTGGTCAGGCGCAGGGTGAAATCCGGCAGCATCCAGCGGATGTGGTTGCTGCCCCAGGTGGCGTCGGGCCGGCGCGCGCCCCAGTCGGCCAGCGGCCGCGCCCGCACCCGGATGCGCGGGCTGCCGGCCAGCGGGGTGACCTTGCGGATGATGCTGACCGGGCGGTAGAAGCGCCCGTTCTCGCGCCAGCGCGGGGCGAAGTCCACGATCTCCACCGCGCCGCCGTGGCTGTCGCGCAGCACGGTGCGCAGGATCGCGGTGTTGGTGATGTAGTGCTGTTCGCCGGCGGCGAAATCCTCCAGCTCGATGGTGAAGTCGCCGCCGGCCTGATCGCGCGGGGACAGCAGGGCGCAGAAGGCGGGATCGCCGTCGAAGGCCGGCATGCAGCTCCACACCACGCGCCCGAGGGTGTCCACGAGCGCGCCGAAACTGCCGTTGCCGATGACGCCGAGTTCGAGGTTGGCCTGGGGCATGGACGGATCGGGCTCCGGGGGGCGGTGGGGTGTGGTCGCGTCGGGCGCGGCGGGATCGGCTGCGGGGCGCGGATCAGCCATCGGCCTGCTCCTGCAGCCAGGCGTGCACGGCGGCCACCTCGTCCAGCCCGTAGGTGGCGGCGGTGGGCAGGCGGCGGCCGACGCGCACGCTCCAGCCGCCCAGGGCGTTGGCGGCGGCGAAACCGAACTCGTCGGTGAGGTCGTCGCCGACGAACACCGGCACGCGCCCGGCGAAGGGCGGCCGGTCCATCATCGCGCGCAGCGCGGCGCCCTTGTCGCAGCCGCTGGGCACGAATTCCACGACATGGTCGCCCGGCTGCAGCCGGTAGCCCTCGAGCTGGCCGAGGTACTGGCGCGCGAACGCCTGCACGTCCGCGCCGGATTCCGGGCAGCGCCGCCAGTGCAACGCCAGGCCGGCGCCCTTGTCCTCCACCAGCACGCCCGGGTGCTGCGCGGCGAAGCGCTCGGCCTGGGCATGCAGCGCGTGCAGCGCATCGGGTACCTCGTCCGGCGGCGTGGCCTCGATCTCGGGCGTCGGTCGCAGCTGGTGGCCGTGCAGGCCGGCCGCCGGCAGCACCAGCGGGGCGAACAGGCGGTCCAGCTCGGCCAGTGGGCGGCCGCTGACCAGGGCCAGGGCGCCGTGCAGGCGCCGGTGGAGGCGGGCGAGGATGTCGCCCAGCCCGGCCGCGGGACGTACCCGGTCGGGACGATCGGCGAAATCGAGCAGGGTGCCGTCCACGTCGAGGAAGAGGGCACAGTCGGCATCCAGCAGGGGAGGATGGCCGGGGCAGGGGTCGGGAGCCATGGCGCCGACCTTGTCATGGCCGGCGTGAGAGAACGGTTATGGCGATGGTGCAGGCGATGGCGATGGTGCAGGCCGGCCGGCCATCGCGCGCGGCGGCAGGAGGCGCGTCCGCGAAACCTCCGGCCGGCCGCAGCCGTGGCCGCGGCGGGGCATCGTGCGTCGATGCCCCGCCGGCAGCGGCCGGCGATCAGAACGTGTAGCGCACCCGGCCGTACCAGTAGGCGCCGTTGCTGCCGATCGGCGAGAGCACGTCGTAGGGCAGGTTGCCGTAGTAGTAGATGTCCTGGTCGGACTTGTCCGGGTAGTTGTCGGTGACGTTGACCCCGCCCACGGCCACGCTCCACTGCGGGGTGAAGCGGTACTCGGCCTCCAGGTCCAGCTGCCACTCGGCGCCGTAGGTCTGGCGCGGGACGTAGCCGTCGCCGAAGTCGAACACGCGGGTGACGCTGCCGTAGCGGCTCAGCCGCGAGGACAGCGTCCAGCGCTCGTCGTTCCAGGCGGCCGCCAGGCCGGCGCGGGTGCGCGGGGTGGCACCGGTGAGGGTGTTGCTCTCCTCCACGCCGAACAGCACGTAGTCCGGGTCCAGCGCCAGCAGCGCCGACGGCGTGGCGACCACGTTCTTCAGCTCGGTCTTGGCGTAGGCCCAGGTGCCGGTGACCAGGATGTCGCCGCCGGCCACCCAGCCGCGCCAGTTGGCCACCAGCTCGGCACCGCGGGTGCGGGTGTCGGCGGCGTTGACGAAGAAGCTGGCGCTCTGCACGCCGGCCACGCCGAAGTTGTCCTGCACGAAGCTTGTCAGGGCGTCGCCGGTGATGTCCTCCGACAGCGCGATGCGGTCGTCGATGTCGATCCGGAACAGGTCCAGCGACAGGTCGAAGTGGTCGCCGATGCGGCTGGTGAAGCCCAGGCTGACATTGCGCGACTTCTCCGGCTTGAGGTCGGTGGCGCCGAGCGCGCGCGCGATCGGGTTGTTGACCGACAGCAGGCGGCCCTGCAGCAGCTGGCCGGCGGCGTCGTAGCCGGTGGAGGTGGCCTCGTAGCCGATCTGGCTCAGCGACGGCGCGCGGAAGTTGTTGGATACCGCGCCGCGCAGCGCGAACGCCGGGGCGAACTGGTAGCGCGCGGCGAGCTTGCCGGTCCACTGGCTGCCGAAGTCCTGGTAGTGCTCGTAGCGCGCGGCGATGTCGGTGGAGAACTTCTCGCCGAACTGGCTGGCCACGCTGGCGTAGGCGCTGGCGACCTCGCGCGAGAGGTCGGCTGCGTCCTGCGGGGTCAGCCCGCCGCCGGCCTGCGAGCCGGTCGGGCGGTCGGTGTAGGGGCCGGCGGCGTAGCTGGCCGGGTCGCCGGCGTGGGTGCGGTACTGCTCGCGCCGCACTTCCACGCCGGTACCCAGGGTGTGGCGGGTGCCGGCGGCCTCGAACACCCGGCTCAGGTCCAGGTTGGCCACGCCCTGGTCGAAGGCGTAGTCGCCGGTCTTGAAGCGGGTCGGGCTGGACGGGCCGAGCGAGGCGTTGAGCGAATCCTTCAGCCGGTAGGTGAAGTCGTTGCGGCCGTAGTCCAGGCTGGCGTCGTAGGCCCACTCGCCCCACTGCCCGCGTGCGCCGGCCACCGCCTGCACGTCGCGGTTCTCGCCCAGCGACACCGGGCGGTAGCCGTCGGGGTAGACCTCGGGCCAGTTGGCCTCGCCGTCGGGATAGCGGAAGTAGTTGGCGCCCTGGGTGTCGCGCTGGTTGTAGGTGCCGAAGAAGTAGAACTCGCTGGTGGCGCCGAACGGCAGCTTGCCGTTGATCCAGGCGTTGAGGTCCTTGGACCTGCCGTCGCCGAGCACGTAGTTGCGCTTGCCCTGCAGCGCCAGGTTGGCCGGTGTCTGCTCCCACGGCGGGATCTGGTCGTAGCCGGCGCGGTTGGTCGGCTCGCGGTTCTTCAGTTCGAAGCCGACCCGCAGGAAACCGCCCTCGTCGCCGAGCGCGGTGCCGACCTTGCCGGACAGGTAGCTGGTCTGGCCGTCGGTGAGCTCGCGGTGGATCGGTTCCACGTCGGTGTGATTGGCGCCGAAGCTGGCCTCCCACGCACCGCCTTCGGGCGCATCGTCGAGGATGATGTTGATCACCCCGGCCACCGCATCCGAGCCGTATTGCGCGCCGGCACCGTCGCGCAGCACCTCGATGCGCTTGATCGCGCTGATCGGGATGGCGTTGAAGTCCACCGGCGTGGCGCCCTTGCCGATCTTGCTGTCGGTGTTGACCAGCGCCGAGGTGTGGTGGCGCTTGCCGTTGACCAGCACCAGCACCTGGTCCGGCGACAGCCCGCGCAGCTGCGCGGCGCGCACGTGGTCGGCGCCGCCGGAGTTGGACTGGCGCGGGAAGTTGAACGAGGGCAGCAGCGCCTGCAGCGCGCTGCCCAGCTCGCCGTCGACCACGCCGGCCCGGCGGATGTCTTCGGCGGTGAGCACGTCCACCGGCGAGGTCGACTCGAGCACGGTGCGGTCGCTGGCACGGGTACCGGTGACGATCACCGTGTCCAGCGTGGCGGTATCGGCGGCGGCCTGCTGGGCCGGGGCGGGCAGCGCCAGCGCCAGGGCGATGGCGCCGCCGAGCGTGGCGGGTAGGGCGTGGTGCATCGGCTCTCTCTCCTGGGAAACCGGCCCGGCCGCTGCACACGGTGCACGGCGGGGGCCGCAAGCATCCGGGAAATGTCGGTCATATCCATCCGGATGGAGCGATATAGTATCCGCGCATTCCGTCCCGCACGAGTCGCGGGCCGTGCGTGCTCGCCATCACGCCATGCCCGATGCTCATGTACGTCCCCAGCAGCAACTTCGAGGAACCGTATCGATGAAGACGATCCGCACCCTGGTGCTGGCCGCGAGCCTGTCGCTGGCCGCCTGCGCCGGCCTGCCGCCGGCCGCCGCGCCGGCCCGTCCCACCGCCGCGCTGCAGGGCGATGCCGCCCGCCCGGCCGAGGCGCACGGCTGGGTGCGCAGCGAGCTGTACTTCGGCGTCGGCGAGGAGAGCGGGCCGGCCGATCGCCCGCAGACCGAGCGGATCGGCGAGGCGCAGTGGCGCGCGTTCCTCGACAAGGAGGTCACGCCGCGCTTTCCCGACGGGCTGACCGTGTTCGACGCCTACGGCCAGTGGCTGTTCCGCGGTGCCGCCGAGCCCAACCGGCTGGCGACCAAGGTGCTGGTGATCCTGCACGAGGACACGCCGCAGTGGCGCAACGACATCGAGGCGATCCGGCTGGCGTGGAAGCAGGCCACCGGCCACCAGTCGGTGCTGTGGTCGCGGCAGGCGGTCGAGGTGTCGTTCTGAGCCGGCACCGGCGCCGGGCAGGCGCCCCGGACGCCCGGATGCACCGGCCCGCGCCCTCCGCGGCGAACGACCGTCCGGTGCGTGCGTCCCGTATCGGCCGGGACATGGCGGCGACGCATGCGCGCCTGCCCACCGTTGGCCAGCGGGCGCCTTGGCGCGAGCGAACGCGCCGGTGCGGAGCGCGTCGCCGGCGTGCGGTCCCGGCGGCCTTCAGCTCGCCGGATTGTCCGTCAGCCAGCGGTTGATCTCCTCCAGGTCCGACGGCGCCAGCACGCCGGCGGCCTGCTTGAGCGCCAGCAGGTTGAGCACGAACTGGTGGCGCACGCTGGAGTACTGGCTCTGGGCGTCGGCCAGGGTGCCGATCGCCACCACCAGGTTGGTCAGGCTCTGCGTGCCGATCTCGTAGCCCATCTGCATCGAGCGCGTCGAATCGCGCGCGGCGACCGTCGCCTGGCGGGCCGCTTCCACCTGCGCCACGCCCTGCTCGAGCGCCTTGTAGTAGACGCGTACCTCGTATTCGGCCTGGCGCCGGGCGATCTCCAGGGCATCGGCGGCGGCATCGCGCTGGGCCAGCGCCTGGCGGACCTGGGCATGGGTCAGGCCGCCGCTGTACAGCGGCAGGCTGACGACCAGGCCGACCGCGGCCGCATCGCGGCCGTAGCTGGGGTCGCTGGCCGAGCGCGTGTACCAGGCCCCGGTGCGGCCATAGCTGAAGCTGGCCGATAGCGTGGGCAGGTGGTTGCCGCGCGCGGCGGTCACCGCGTGCTCGGAGGCGCGCAGGTCCGCGTTGCCGGCGCCGATGTCCGGGCTGTTCTGCTCGGCCAGCGCCACCCATGCGTCGGCGTCGCCCGGGTCGGGCATGCGCATGGGGAAATCCTCGCGCAGCGTGGCCAAGGCCGCGGGCGGGCGGCCGACGATCTTCGCCAGGGCGCGCCGCGCGGCCTCCAGGTTGTTCTCCACGCCGATGCGCTGGGAGCGGATGCTGAGGTAGTAGGCCTTGGCCTGGTTCATGTCGACCTCGGCCGACAGGCCCTGCTCGAAGCGCACCCGGGTCTGTTCGTATTCGCGCCGGTAGGCGTCCTCGTAGGCCTCGTAGGTCTTCAGGTTGTCCTGGCCGACGAGCACGTCGAAGTAGGCCTGGGCCACGCGCATGTACAGGTCCAGGCGCGCCGCGCGCAGGCTCTGCTCGCCGGCCGCGGCGGAGTCCCGCGCCTGCCGCAGGGTGGCGATGTCGGGCAGGCTGAACAGCGTCTGGGTCACCGTGCCGCCGAGGTCGCGTTCGCGCTGGTGGCCGAGCCGGTCGTCGAGGTCGCCGCCGCGGGCGTCGGTGAACTGCTGGGTCAGCGTGGCCTGCGGCAGCAGCGCCGAACGGCTGATCGCCACGCCCTGGTCGGTGGCGCGCTTGGTGGCGTCGGCCTGGGCCAGGGTGGGATCGTTGGCCACGGCCAGGCGCAGCATGTCCATCAGGTCTTCGGCATGAGCGGGAGCGGCGCCCAGGGCGCAGGCGAGCACGAGGGAAGCGAGCGGCAGGGAGGTCTTCATGGCGTCCTGTACGGCGGAGGATGCGCTGCAGGACGCAGGTACCGTGCCAGCGGCCGGCTGCCCGCGCCGCGCCTGCCTCAGGGGGAGGCCCGATGCCGCACGCCGGCCGGTCGTGTTGCCGCAAAGGAGCGCTTCGAAGTGGCGGCCGAGATCCCCTGGCGGGGCACACGAAGCCAGGAGCCACGAGGCTTCGCGCGGCGTCCCGGTCGGGATCTTGCGGCCGGCGGTGGCACGGCATCGCGCGCGGGCATCCGGCCCGGGCCCGGATGGGGCCAAGCGGGCCGGGCCTATCGCCCGGGGAATCCCGTCCGATTCCGGATGTCCGATGTCCGCAAGCGGACGTCCGCGGCATCGGCGGCGGACAGCGCCGGGCCGCCCGGTACGCGATGCATGGCTCGGCCGCGGGCGTGGGCGGGGGATCGGGAAGGGTGGCCGCCGATGCCTGCCCGGAAACCGACGGCCAGACGCCGGGGGACATCCGCGATCTTGGCCGGCGACCTTGGCCACGGAGGGCTGGCCACAGGTCGTGGCGGCGCGCGGGCTCGCGAACGCGCGTGATGCGCAGGTCCTCGCCGGCAAGGTTGACCGCCCGCGTCCGGGGCAACACTCGCCTGTGCCGCCCCGTGCCGCCCCGTCGCCGGGCGGCGTGAACGCCGGCCTCACCGGACATGGACGCCGGGCTTACCTGGCCCGGCCTAGGTTGTCGGTTCTCCCCACGGAACCACCACCATGGCCAAGCGCGTTGCCGAGATCGTCGTCGAAACCCTGCAGGCCGCGGGCGTCAAGCACTGCTACGGCATCGTCGGCGACACCCTGAACCACGTCACCGACGCCATCCACAAGAGCGAGATCGAGTGGATCCACGTGCGCCACGAGGAGGTGGCCGCCTTCGCCGCCGGCGCGGACTCGCTGGTCGGCGGCAACCTCACCGCCTGTGCCGGGTCCTGCGGACCGGGCGGGCTGCACTTCATCAACGGCGTGTTCGAGAGCAACCGCAACCGCGCGCCGATGGTGCTGATCGCCAGCCAGGTGGTGACGCCGGAGCTGGGCATGGAGTTCCCGCAGGAGGTGGACTTCAAGGCGGTGTATTCCAGCTGCAGCGTGTTCTGCGAGCAGGTGTACAGCCCCGAGCAGGCGCGTCGGGTGGTGGCGCTGGCCTGCCAGGCTGCGATCAGCCGCCGCGGCGTGGCGGTGGTGATCCTGCCGGCGGACATCAGCCGCGCCGAGGTCAAGCACGACCTGCCGTTCTCGGTGCACTACGCGCAGCCGGTGCTGCGTCCGTCCGATGCCGAACTGCAGCGCATCGCCGAGCTGCTGGGCAAGGCCGTCAAGATCGGCATCTACGCCGGCGCCGGCTGCGAGCACGCGCACGACCTGCTGGTGCAACTGGCGGCCAGGCTCAAGGCGCCGGTGGCGCACACCTCGCGCGCCAAGGATTTCGTCGAGCACGACAACCCGTACAACATGGGCATGACCGGGATCTTCGGCATCGAGTCCGGCTTCCACACGCTGATGGCCTGCGACACGCTGCTGCTGCTCGGCGCGGACTTCGCCTGGGGCCAGTACTACCCGGACAAGGCGACGATCATCCAGGTCGACCGCGACGGCAGCCATCTCGGTCGTCGCCATCCGGTCGAGCTGGGCGTGGTCGGTGACATCGCGCCGACGCTGCAGGCACTGCTGCCGCTGCTGGCCGAACGCGAGGACACCGCGTTCCTCGACGAATGCATCAAGCACCGCGACAAGGCGATGGAAAAGCGCGCCAAGGAGGAACAGCCCGGCGAGGGCGAGCTGATCCACCCGCAGCACCTGACCGCGCTGCTCGACCGCCATGCCGCCGACGATGCGCTGTTCACCGCCGACGGCGGCTCGCCGATGGTGTGGCTGCTGCGCCACATCCGCAGCAACGGCCGCCGCCGCACCCTCACCAGCCTGCTGCACGGCACGATGGCCAACGCGATGCCGCAGGCGCTGGGATTGCAAAAGGCGTTCCCGGGCCGGCAGGTGATCTCGCTGTCCGGCGACGGCGGCCTGGCGATGCTGCTGGGCGACCTGCTGACCGCGGTGCAGGAGAAGCTGCCGATCAAGGTGGTGGTGTTCAACAACAGCTCGCTGAACTTCGTCGAGCTGGAGCAGAAGGTCGAGGGCCTGCTGGACAACTACACCGACCTGCTCAACCCGGACTTCGGCCGCCTGGCCGAGGTGATCGGCTTCCATGGCCGCACGGTCACCCGCCCGGAGGAGCTGGAGGCGGCGGTGCAGGACTTCCTGGCCCAGCCGGGCCCGGCGCTGCTCGATGCGCATACCAGCCCGACCGAACTGGTGATGCCGCCGGAGGTGGAGTTCTCGCAGGTGGCCGGCACCGCGCTGTATGCGGTCAAGGCGCTGCTCGGCGGCCGCGCCGGCGACGTCAAGGACCTGCTGGCGGACAACTTCCTGAAGAAGTGATCCTGGCGGGTGCGGGAATGTTTCGACGCGAGCTGCAGGAGCGACTTCAGTCGCGATGGGCTTTGCCGGTACCTGATTGGCACCAACCGTCAGTTGTCGCGCCAATCGACCGTCGTCCCCGCGAAGGCGGGGACCCAGCGACTTGAGCCTGTGCCGCGGCAAGGCACTGGATCCCCGCTTTCGCGGGGATGACGTCTGGTAGAAGTGCAGGGACTGACACTCGACGCCAACTCAGGTACCGGCAAGGCCCATCGCGAAGAAGTCGCTTCCACGGCAGTTCCGGCGCCGCTGTGATCGATTCGATCCCGGTACCCCTGAACACGCCGGCATGCGTGTCGGGCGAGTGCCGGCATGGATAGGCAGCGGCATCGGGCCGGCCTAACATCGGTTTCTCCCCCGCTCATCCCGCCCGCATGCCCATTTCATCCACTGCGCCCGCACGCCCGCGCTGGTTCGTCGCCGGCGACCTCAACGGCTTCTTCGGCCTGGTCGTCGACAACCTGTCGATCCTCGGCTTCATCGCCATGGCGCTGGTGGGGATGTTCCAGTTCCCGGCCGACGTGGTGTTCGGGCGCATGTTCCCCGGCACCGCGCTCGGCGTGCTGGTCGGCAACCTGCTGTACACGCTGATGGCGCGGCGGCTGGCCGCGCGCACGGGGCGCGAGGACGTCACCGCGATGCCGCTGGGGCTGGACGCGCCCACCAGCATCGGCATGGCGCTGCTGGTGCTGGGGCCGGCGTTCGCCGCGTTCAAGGCGCAGGGGCTGGAGCCGCAGGCGGCGGCGCTGGCGACCTGGAAGCTGGGCATGGCCTCGCTGGTGGTGATGGGCGTGCTCAAGCTGGTGCTGTCGTTCTTCGGCGAGGCGGTGACGCGGGCGCTGCCGCGCGCCGCGCTGCTGGGCTCGATCGCCGGCATCGCGCTGGTGCTGATGGGTTTCCTGCCGCTGGTGGAGGCGCTGCGCTCGCCGGTGGTCGGCCTGGTCACGCTGGGCCTGCTGCTGTACGTGCTGGTCGCCAAGGGCCGGCTGCCGGTGAAGCTGCCGGCGGTGCTGGTGGTGTTCGTGTTCGGCACTGCGCTGTACTACGGCCTGGGCCTGCTGGGCCTGGGCGCGCCGGGCTTCGCGCTGCCGGCGTGGACGCCGCCGCAGGTGGTGGTGCCGTGGCCGAGCCTGGGCTTCGTCGAAGGGCTGCCGGCCACCGTGCCGTACCTGCCGCTGCTGCTGCCGTTCGGCCTGCTGATGGTGGTCGGCGGCATCAACGTCAGCGAAAGCGCGCGCGCGGCCGGCGACGACTACCGCACCCGCGACATCCTGCTGGTGGAGGCCTTCGCCACGCTGGTGGCCGGCGTCTGCGGCGGCGTCGCCCAGACCACGCCGTACATCGGCCAGCCCGCCTACAAGCACATGGGTGCGCGCAGCGGCTACACCCTGCTGACCGGGCTGTTCGTCGGCATCGGCGGCATGCTCGGGGTGATCTCCGGGCTGGTGCAGTGGCTGCCGCTGGCGGTGCTGGCGCCGATCATCGTCTACGTCGCCATCGACATCACCACGCAGGCGTTCCAGGCCACGCCCAGGCAGCATGCCGGGGCGATGGTGCTGGGCTTCCTGCCGTCGGTGGCCTACCTGCTGGCGATCAAGGCGCCGGGCTGGATCGCCCCCGACAAGCTCGCCGAGCTGAGCACCGCGCTCGATGGCCAGGGCCTGCCGGAACTGGCGGTGATCTTCGCCCTGGGCAATGGCTTCATCATCACCGCGATGCTGTGGATCGCCGCGGTGGCGGCCATGGTCGACGGCCGCCTGCGCCGTGCCGCCGGCGTGCTGCTGGTAGCCGCCGGGCTGACCCTGTTCGGGCTGATCCACTCGGTCGATCCGCGCGGCGGGATCTACCTGCCCTGGCAGCTCCAGGGCGTGGCGCGGGTCATCAGCTGGCAGTTCGCCGGCGCCTACGTGGCGCTGGCGGCGATCATGGGGCTGCTGTCGCTGCAGCGCACGCCGGCATCCGGCGACGTTCCCTCGATGGGAGAGCGGACATGAGGCATGACGGGATTCGGATGGCTTCGCGCCGCCTGCGCGGGTTGTGGATGGTGGTGCTGTGGCTGCTGGCCAGCGGAATCGCGCAGGCCGCCTCGCCGGTGCACGCGCCGTGGTGGACGGACCTGCCGCAGATGAAGACCACGCAGGTGTACGGGCAGACCATCCGCTACTACGACGTCGGCCAGGGCCCGACGCTGGTGCTGCTGCACGGGCTGGGCAGCAGCGCCGGCTTCGACTGGGGCACAGTGATCCCGGAGCTGGCCAAGCACTACCGGGTGCTGGCGCCGGACCAGCTCGGCTTCGGCGCTTCGGCCAAGCCGCTGATCAACTACGGCCCGGCGACCTGGGTGGACATGCTCGGCGGGTTCCTGCGCGAGCGCGGCGTGACCCGCTTCGACCTGGCCGGGGAGTCGCTGGGCGGCTGGATCGCTGGGCTGTACGCGGTGCGCGCGGGGCAGGCGGGATACCCGCTGCCGCAGCGGCTGGTGCTGGTCGATGCCGCCGGCCATCCGTCGATGAAGCCGGTGCCGGGCCAGGCCGGTACCGCCGCGGTGCTGCCGGTGCTGTCGCGCGATTCGGTGCGCGAAGGGCTGTCGCGGTTCGTCTTCCACGATCCGGGCATCGTCACCGCCGAGGTGGCCGAGCAGGCCTTCCGCGCGCGCCTGGCCGAGGGCGCGCAATACACCCAGGACAGTTTCTGGAAGAACCTGGGCGGGGACGATTCGGTGTTCCTCGACCGCCCGGCGTTGGCCGGGCTGAAGCTGCCGGTGCTGGTCGTGTGGGGCGCGCAGGACCGGCTGGTGCCGCTGGCCAACGGCCGCGACTTCGCCGCCTGGATTCCCGGGGCGCGGCTGGCGCTGGTCGCCGATGCCGGGCATGGGCCGGCCATCGAGCAGCCGCAGGCCTTCCTGCAGGTGCTGCTGCCGTTCCTGCAGGCCGAACCGCAGCCCGGCGAAGTGCCGCGATGACCGGGCCGTCACGCCGCCTGCGCCCGGCGCCGGCTAGGCTCGGCGCGGTTGGAAGGGCTGGCCTGGCCGGTTTTCCCGTCTCATCGGGGCTTGAAACTGGCCGGGGCGCGCCCATCTGAAGGGCAGACCAGCCGGCCATCGCCGGCCTTGATTCGAGGATTCAACCCCATGCGAATGGACAAGCTCACCTCGCGTTTCCAGCAGGCGCTGGCCGACGCGCAGTCGCTGGCCGTGGGCCGCGACAACAACATCATCGAGCCGGTGCACGTGTTCGTGGCGCTGCTGGACCAGTCCGGCGGCAGCACCCGGCCGCTGCTGACCCAGGCCGGCGTCAACGTGCAGCTGCTGCGCGAGCGCCTGGACCAGGCGCTGGACGCGTTGCCCAAGGTCTCCGGACAGGAGGGCAACCTGTCCATCGGCAACGACCTCAACCGCCTGCTCAACCTCACCGACAAGCTGGCCCAGCAGCACGGCGATGCCTTCATCGCCAGCGAATGGTTCGTGCTGGCGGCGGTGGAGGACAACGGCCCGCTGGGCCTGGCGCTGCGCGCGGCTGGCGCCGACAAGAACAGGATCACGGCCGCCATCGACAAGATCAGGGGAGGGGAAAGCGTGCAGTCGGAGAATGCGGAAGACCAGCGCCAGGCGCTGGAGAAGTATTGCGTTGACCTCACCGCGCGTGCCGAGAGCGGCAAGCTCGACCCGGTGATCGGCCGCGACGAGGAGATCCGCCGCACCATCCAGGTGCTGCAGCGCCGGACCAAGAACAACCCGGTGCTGATCGGCGAGCCCGGCGTGGGCAAGACCGCCATCGTCGAGGGCCTGGCCCAGCGCATCGTCAAGGGCGAGGTGCCGGAAGGGCTGCGCGGCAAGCGCGTGCTGGCGCTGGACATGGGCGCGCTGATCGCCGGCGCCAAGTTCCGCGGCGAGTTCGAGGAGCGCCTGAAGGCCGTGCTCAACGACCTGGCCAAGAGCGAGGGCCAGATCATCCTGTTCATCGACGAGCTGCACACCATGGTCGGCGCCGGCAAGGCCGAGGGCGCGATGGATGCCGGCAACATGCTCAAGCCGGCGCTGGCGCGCGGCGAGCTGCACTGCATCGGCGCCACCACCCTGGACGAGTACCGCAAGTACATCGAGAAGGACGCCGCGCTGGAGCGCCGCTTCCAGAAGGTGTTCGTCGGCGAACCGACGGTGGAGGACACCATCGCCATCCTGCGCGGGCTGAAGGAGCGCTACGCGGTGCACCATGGCGTGGAGATCACCGACCCGGCGATCGTCGCCGCCGCCACCCTGTCCAACCGCTACATCACCGACCGCCAGCTGCCGGACAAGGCCATCGACCTGATGGACGAGGCCGCCAGCCGCATCCGCATGGAGATCGATTCCAAGCCGGAGGAGCTGGACCGCCTGGAGCGGCGGCTGATCCAGCTCAAGATCCAGCGCGAGATGCTGAAGAAGGAGCACGACGAGGCCTCCAAGAAGCGCCTGGCCGACCTGGAAAGCGAGATCGACAAGCTCGAGCGCGAGTTCTTCGACCTCAACGAGGTGTGGAAGTCGGAGAAGGCGCAGCTGCAGGGCGCCACCAAGATCAAGGAACAGATCGAGCACGCCAAGGTCGAGCTGGAGGCCGCCCAGCGCCGCCAGGACTACAACAAGATGAGCGAGATCCAGTACGGCGTGCTGCCGCAGCTGGAGAAGCAGCTGGCCGCGGCCAACTCGGTGGAGCACCGCGAGTTCAAGCTGGTGCAGGACCGGGTGACCGAGGAGGAGATCGCCGAGGTGGTCAGCCGCTGGACCGGCATCCCGGTGAGCAAGATGCTCGAGGGCGAGCGCGACAAGCTGCTGCGCATGGAGGACGTGCTGCACGAGAAGGTGGTCGGCCAGGAGGAGGCCATCCGCGTGGTGTCCGACGCGGTGCGGCGTTCGCGTGCCGGCCTGGCCGATCCCAACCGTCCGTCCGGCTCGTTCCTGTTCCTGGGCCCGACCGGCGTGGGCAAGACCGAGCTGTGCAAGGCGCTGGCCGAGTTCCTGTTCGACAGTAGCGATGCCATGATCCGCATCGACATGAGCGAGTTCATGGAGAAGCACTCCGTGGCCCGCCTGATCGGTGCGCCTCCGGGCTATGTCGGCTACGAGGAGGGCGGCTACCTGACCGAGGCGGTGCGCCGCCGGCCGTATTCGCTGATCCTGCTCGACGAGGTCGAGAAGGCGCATCCGGACGTGTTCAACATCCTGCTGCAGGTGCTCGACGACGGCCGCCTGACCGACGGCCAGGGCCGCACGGTGGACTTCCGCAACACCGTCATCGTGATGACCTCCAACCTCGGCTCGCACCAGATCCAGGAGATGGGCGGCGACGACAGCGCGGAGGCCTATACCCAGATGAAGGCCGCGGTGATGGGCGTGGTGCAGGCGCACTTCCGCCCGGAATTCATCAACCGCCTGGACGACATCGTCGTGTTCCACCCGCTGGACAAGGTGCAGATCAAGGAGATCGCCCGCATCCAGATCCGCGGGCTGGAGAAGCGCCTGGCCGAGCGCAACCTCAAGCTGGCGTTGTCCGACAAGGCCTACGAACTGCTGGGCAATGTCGGCTTCGACCCGGTCTACGGCGCGCGCCCGCTGCGCCGCGCGATCCAGAACCAGCTGGAGAACCCGCTGGCCCAGCGCATCCTCGCCGGCGAGTTCGTCGGCGGCGATACCGTCAAGGTCGATGCCGAGAACGGCCAGCTGGTGTTCCACAAGGGCTGACCGGCCGACCGCGGCATTGCCGTCGGGCTTCAACCGGATCCCCGGGCCTTCCAGGCCCGGGGATCTTCGTTTCCGGCGGCCGGCACCACAGGTTCCCGCCGGGTCCGGCGCGCCCGCGAAGCCGCCTCATGTCGCCCGCGCATGAGTTCATGGCGCGGCGTCATCGGCCGATCGCGCGGGCGGGCGTCCACGCCGGCCGCGGCCGTCCTATTGTCGGGCCTCCGATGTGGGAGCCCGCGCATGACCGATCAGACCTGGAAGCCCGAGACGCTGGCCGTGCATGCCGGCTATTCGCCCGACCCGACCACGCACGCGGTGGCGGTGCCGATCTACCAGACCGTGGCCTACGCCTTCGACAGCGCCCAGCATGGCGCCGACCTGTTCGACCTGAAGGTGCCGGGCAACATCTACACGCGGATCATGAATCCGACCACGGACGTGCTCGAGCAGCGCGTGGCGGCGCTGGAGGGCGGCATCGGCGCGCTGGCATTGGCGTCGGGACAGGCGGCGATCACCTACGCCATCCAGACCATCGCCGAGGCCGGCGACAACATCGTCTCGGCCAGCGCCCTGTACGGCGGGACCTACAACCTGTTCGCGCACACGCTGCCGCAGTTCGGCATCCACACGCGCTTTGCCGACTACCGCAAGCCGGACGCGTTCGCCGGCCTGATCGACGCGCGCACCAAGGCGGTGTTCGTCGAATCCATCGGCAATCCGCTGGGCAACGTCACCGACATCGCCGCGGTGGCCGAGGTCGCCCATGCTCACGGCGTGCCGCTGGTCGTTGACAACACCGTGCCTTCGCCGTACCTGCTGCGGCCCTTCGACTTCGGCGCCGACATCGTGGTGCATTCGCTGACCAAGTACCTGGGCGGGCATGGCAACAGCCTCGGCGGGGCGATCGTCGATTCCGGGCGGTTCCCGTGGGCCGCGCACAAGGCGCGCTTCCCGCGCCTGAGCGAGCCGGACGTGAGCTACCACGGCGTGGTCTACACCGAGGCGCTGGGCCCGGCGGCCTACATCGGCCGCGCGCGGGTGGTGCCGCTGCGCAATACCGGCGCGGCGCTCTCGCCGTTCAATGCGTTCCTGATCCTGCAGGGCATCGAGACCCTGGCGCTGCGCATGGAGCGCATCAGCGCCAACGCCCTGGCGGTGGCGCGCCACCTGCAGGCCCATCCGCGGGTGGCGTGGGTGGCCTATGCCGGCCTGGAGGACCATCCGGAGCATGCGCTGGCACGCAAGTACCTGCCGCGCGGCGCCTCGGGACTGCTGACCTTCGGCCTGCCCGGCGGGCGCGAGGCCGGCGCCCGCTTCCTCGACGCGCTGCAGCTGTTCACCCGCCTGGTCAACATCGGCGACACGCGCTCGCTGGCCACCCATCCGGCCTCGACCACCCACCGCCAGCTGTCGCCGCAGGAACTGGAGCAGGCCGGGTGGGCGAGGACACCGTGCGCCTGTGCGTGGGCATCGAGCACATCGACGACCTGCTCGCCGACCTGGACCGGGCGCTGGCGGCGGCCGCCTGACGGTGGATCACCCCGCGCGGCGCGGCGAGTGCCGCGCCCTCGTGCCCGGGCCGGCTCAGGCCGCGTCCAGGCTGTGGCGATCCTTCAGGTAGGCCTCGATCTTCTCCAGCGACTTGCCGCGCGTCTCCGGCACGAAAGCCACCACGAACAGCAGCGAGAGCACGTTGATCGCGGCGAACACGAAGAAGGTGCCGTAGCCGAAGCGATCCAGCAGGATCGGGAACAGGAACGAGACGACCGAGGTGAAGATCCATTGGATCGCCACCGCCAGGCCGGTGACCAGCCCGCGCGCGCGCAGCGGGAACAGCTCGGACATCAGCAGCCAGTACACCGGCGCGATCAGCATCTGCATGAAGAACAGGAACACCAGGATGCAGCCCAGCGCCAGGTAGCTCTGCAGGGGCGAGGCGGGCACCCACTGCAGCACCGCGCCCAGCGAGAGCTGGGTGACGATCACCGCGCACAGGCCGGTAATCAGCATCGGGCGACGGCCGTGTCGGCCGATCTGCCAGATGCCGAGCAGGGTGGCGATCACCGCCACCACGCCGTTGCCGATGGTGGCCGTCAGCGCGGCATTGGTGCCCAGGCCGGTGGACTTCAGGATGATCGGGGTGAAGTACATGAAGGCGTTGACGCCGGTGAACTGCAGCACGAATCCCAGGCCGATGCCGATGCCGAGCACCACGCGGATCCAGCGCTCGCCGACGATGTCGCGCCAGCGCGCCTGGGCGTGCTCGGCCTCGTTCTCGGCGGTGATCTCGGCCAGTTCGCGCTCGACCTGGGCCGGGTCGTGGCGGATGCGGTCGAGCACCCCGCGCGCATCGTCCACGCGGCCGCGCGCGGCCAGCCAGCGCGGCGAGCCGGGCACGAACAACAGCCCCACCCACAACAGGACCGCGGGGATCGCGGCCAGGGCCAGCATGTAGCGCCAGATGCCCGGGTGGTCGGAGGCGTGCGCCAGCACCGCGTTGCAGACGTAGGCCAGGCACTGGCCGCTGACGATCATCAGCTCGTTCTGGGTGACCAGCCGCGAGCGCCTGCCGGGCGCGGCCATTTCCGCGATGAACACCGGCACCACCGCCGAAGCGCCACCCACGCCCAGGCCGAGGACGAAGCGCATCGCCACCATGACCTCCACGTTGGGTGCCAGCGCGGTGCCGAACGAACCGATGACGAAGATGACGGCCACGCCCTTGAGCGTGTCGCGACGGCCGTAGGTCTCGCTGAAGTGGCCGCTGAAGAACGAACCGAACGCCGCGCCGAACACCAGCGCGGAGGCGACCAGGCCCTCGGTGAAGGGCACCAGGGACAGGCCGCCGTGGGCCTTGTCCTGGGTCATGAAGGGCAGCGCGCCGGAAATCACGCCGGTGTCGTAGCCGAAGGCCAGCGCGCCCATCGTGGCGATGATCGCGATCAGGCGCAGGAAGCGGCTTTCGGGCGTGGAGGCGTGCGGGGCGGGGGTAGGGGGAAGAGGCGAGGAATTGTGCATGGGCCGGGGTCAGGAATCTCCGGTTGGGGAAACGGGAACGGATGCGGGCGTGGATGCCCGGCACGGATGGGGCGACGCGAGGGCGGCCGCGGCGATGCCGCGGCGGACGCTCACCCGGGATCGAGGGGATCAGACGCGCCGCATGATGCGCCAGCGCGCATCAGGGCGACGTGGAGGGCGCCGGGTGCGGCGCCGGCGGCGTGCCGATGCGCATGGCCCGATACGGCGGCGTGGACATGACCATCTCGGCGAGCGAATACGCCAGCTCGCGCTCGGCCATGACCGTGCCGTCGGCGCCGTGCTCGAGCAGATGGCGGACCTCGCCATCGCTGTGCGCGCGCGCCAGCAGGGTCAGCGTCGGGTTCAGGGCGCGCAGCTTGGCCAGGGCCTCGCCGGCGACCAGCGGTTGCGGGATGGCCAGGATCGCGATCTTGGCCCGTTCCGGATGCGCCTCGGCCAGCACCGCATCGGCGGCGGCGCTGCCGCGGATCGCCGGGATGCCCGCCGCGTGCGCCTTGGCGACGTGCTCGCGGTTGTCGTCGATGGCCAGCACCGGCACGCCGCGCTCGCGCAGCACCTGGGTCAGTTCGCTGCCGACGCGGCCGTAGCCGATCACGATGGCGTGGTCGTGCAGGTCCAGCGACGGGCCGGGCGGCAGTTCCGGTTCGGCCGGTGCCAGCGGTTCCACGCGATGGCGCGCCATCCAGCGGTCGAGCAGGCCGAACACCAGCGGGTTGAGCATGATCGAGATCAGCGCGCCGGCCAGCACCAGCGCCTGGCCCTGCGCCGGCAGGATCTTCAGGCTCACCCCGAGGCCGGCGATGATGAAGGCGAATTCGCCGATCTGCGCCAGCGAGGCGGAGATGGTCAGCGCGGTGCCCTTGGAATGGCCGAACGCGCGCACGATGAAGAACGCCGCCGCCGACTTGCCGAGCATGATGATCGTCACCGTGCCCAGCACCTGCCAGGGATGCGCGATCAGGATGCGCGGGTCGAACAGCATGCCCACCGAGACGAAGAACAGCACCGCGAACGCGTCGCGCAGCGGTAGCGAGTCGTTGGCCGCCTTGTGGCTGAACTCGGACTCGTTGAGCAGCACGCCGGCGAAGAACGCGCCCAGCGCGAAGGACACGCCGAACAGCAGCGCCGAGCCGAACGCCACGCCCAGGGCGATGGCCAGCACCGACAGGGTGAACAGCTCGCGCGAGCCGGTGGCGGCGACCTTCTCCAGCATCCACGGGATCACCCGGCGGCCGACCAGCAGCATCACCGCCACGAACAGGCCCAGGCGCACGAAGGTCCAGCCGATGCTGGCCAGCACGCTGCCGACGCTGTGCTCGGCCTGCCCGGCGGCATCGCCGAACAGTCCGGCCAGCACCGGCATCATCACCAGCGCCAGCACGCAGGCCAGGTCCTCCACGATCAGCCAGCCCACCGCGATCTTGCCGCGCTGGGTCTCCAGCAGGCGCCGCTCCTCCATCGCCCGCAGCAGCACCACGGTGGAGGCGGTGGCCAGCGAGAAGCCGAACACGATGCCTTGTACCGTCGGCCAGCCCATCATTGCTGCCAGGCCCCAGCCCAGCAGCGTGGCGACGATGATCTGGCCGATCGCGCCGGGGATGGCGATGGCCTTGACCTCCAGCAGGTCGCGCAGCGAGAAGTGCAGGCCCACGCCGAACATCAGCAGCATCACGCCGATCTCGGCCAGCTGGTTGGCCAGGTGCTGGTCGGCCACGAAGCCGGGCGTGAACGGTCCTACCAGCACGCCTGCGACCAGATACCCCACCAGCGGCGACAATTTCAGCTTGTTGGCGGCCACGCCCAGCGCGAAGGCGAGCGCCAGGCCGACGGCGATGATGTCGATGAGGCTGGAGTCGTGGTGCATCGAGGATCCGGGGGGAACGGGGTTCGAGTTTCGCCGATCGTCGTGCGCTTGCGCAAACCGCGCCGCCCTGGAGGCGCCGCCAAGGATGCGGAAAATGGCGGAAAAAAAGACCCCGGCGCATGGCCGGGGTCGGTGGATCACGCCTGGTGGCGCCGGGCGTCACCAGGTGTAGTTGACCCGTCCGTACACGTAGGCGCCGTTGAAGCCGAACGGCGAGTAGTTGCTGTACGGGAACACGCCGCTGGTGGAGTTGAGATAGATGTTCTTGTCCGGATAGGTGTCGAACACGTTGTCCGCGCCCAGCGTCAGCGTCCACTGCTTGGTCGGCTTGTAGCTGGCCGAGGCGTCCACGATCCACTTGGCGTCGAAGGTCTGGTCGCGGGTGGGATCGGTCGCGTTGCGCACCGTGAACTCGCCGTAGCGGGTCGCGGTCAGGCCCAGTTCCCAGTGGTCGGCCGACCAGGTGCCGCTCAGCACCGCCTTGTCCTTCGGGAAGCTGTCCTCCAGGCGGCCGATCTCGTCGCGGGCCACCAGCGAGGTGGTGATGCCCAGGTCGGTCAGCGCGCTCGGCGAGGCGTCCAGCTTCTGCACTTCGGTCTTGCTGTAGCCGTAGCTGGCGCTCAGGTTCAGCGAGCTGGCCGCGAACGGGATGGTGTAGGTGCCCACCACGTCCACGCCGCGGGTGCGGGTGTCGGCCGCGTTGGTGAAGTAGCGGAACGAGCTGACGTTGTTGATGCCCAGCGAGGACAGCAGGGCGTTGGCCGCCGCGTTGGTGGTCACGTTGGAGGACAGCAGGATGCGGTCGTCGATCCTGATCTGGTAGGCATCCACCGTCAGCGAGAACTGGTCGGTCGGCTGCAGCACCAGGCCCAGGCTGTAGTTGGTGGAGGTCTCGGCCTTGAGCGGCTTGGAGCCGAGCGCGATCGCCGCGGCGCTGGAGGCGGGGAACGTGCCGCTCTGGTAGAACACGCCGTCGCTGATGATGCTGGAAATGGACTGGAAGCTCTGCTGGGCCAGCGACGGGGCACGGAAGCCGTTGGACACGGTGGCGCGCAGGGCCACCTTGTCGGTGAACGCGTAGCGCAGCGACAGCTTGCCGGAGGTCTTGCTGCCGAAGTCCGAATAGTCCTCGTAGCGGCCGGTCAGGCCGGCGGAGAACTTGTCGGTCAGGTCGGCTTCCAGGCCGGCGTAGACGGCGTAGTTGTGGCGGTCGGCGTGGACCGCGTTGGCCGGGGTGAAGCCCGGGAAGCCCTGCGCGCCGCCGCCGTAGTAGGACCCCGCCGCACCCGGCGACTGGTTCCACTTCTCCTGGCGGTACTCGGCACCGAAGGCGAAGGTCACCGGATAGGCCAGGCCCCAGTCCAGCGGCTGGGTGAAGTCGGCGTTGAGCACGTTCTGGGTGTACTCCAGCGCGCCATCGTAGAAGCGGGTGGGGCTGTCCGCGCCGAGATCGAAGTTGATGGTGTTGCGGGTGTTGTAGTCGATCTTGTTGTAGCCGTAGTTGTAGCTCACGTCCCAGGTGAAGCCGCCGGCGGTGGTGCCCTTCAGGCCGGCCAGCAGGGTGCGGTCCTTGGAGTACTGGTTGATCACCGGCACGAAACCGTCCGGGTAGAACTGCGCCAGCAGCGCGGTCTGGTTGTTGTAGTTCTTGGAGCGGTAGAACGCGAAGGAGTCGATGTCGCGGTTGCTGGCCAGCGCCGTGGCATAGCCGGTGACCGCGTCGGAGAACTGGAACTGGCCGTTGGCCGAGACCGATTCGGCCTGGACCTTGGGATCGCCGATGACGAAGGCCTTCTGGCCCACCGCCGGGTAGTTGCCGGTATCGGGCGTGGTGCCGGCATAGGCGCCGGAGCGGTTGGTCTCGTTCTGCTTGTCGATCTGCCCGGCCACGTGCAGCGTGCCGCGGCCGTCGCCGAAGCTCACCCCGGTGTCGCCGGAGAGCTGGTATTGCGAGCCGTCGCCGGCGGAGTACTTGCCGTAGCCCACGCCGAGGCTGCCGCCCTGGCCCGAGCCCTTGAGCACGATGTTGATCACGCCGGCGATGGCGTCGGAGCCGTACTGGGCCGAGGCGCCGTCGCGCAGGACCTCGACGCGCTCGATGGCCGCGATCGGGATGGTGTTCAGGTCCACCGCCGAGGAGCCGCGGCCCATGCTGCCGTTGAGGTTGATCGCGGCCGAGGAGTGGTAGCGCTTGCCGTTGACCAGGACCAGGACCTGGTCCGGCGACAGCCCGCGCAGCTGGGCCGGGCGCACGCCGCTGGTGCCGTCCACCAGCGCCGGGCGCGGGAAGTTGAGCGAGGGCAGCACGCGCGAGAGCGCGGTGGCCAGCTCGGTCGAGCCGGTGGCCTGCAGCGCCTGCGGGGTGACGATGTCGATCGGCGACTGCGATTCGGCCACGGTGCGGTTGGACACGTGGGTACCGGTCACGATCACGGTATCCAGGGTCTTGGCCTTGTCCCCGGCAGCGTCCTGGGCGAAGGCGGTGGCGGGCAGGACGAGGGCGGCGGCGATGGCGGTGGCCAGCCGGGAGGTGTGGCGGTTCATCTTCTTGCTTGCTCCGGAATGGGTGATACGCGTCCCGAATAACACCCTCTTAACCTTCCGGTCAAACAAGGTTTCCACTGAAAGCGGGCTGCGGTTCAGGCTGGCTCGGGGGATGCGTCGGCGCATTATTTAAGAGTGGCAGCGGTTCCACCCATGAACGTCGGGCATGTCGGCATGGAGGTTGGTTCTATGGCCGGCACCTGCGGGGGAAGCGGTCGATCTGTGCCGGTCTTCCCCCCGGAACGCCCCCCTCGACAGGCAGTTCCGGTCGTGGCGCGTTCCACTACCGCCGTGGTGTAGGCCGCGCGCGGCCGCCGGCCGATCCGCATCCCGACGAAGGCATCGGCGAAGGCGAAGCCATGCCGCCCAGGCGCACGGCCGACAAGCCGGCCGGGCCGACAGGCCCGCGGCCGGCGCTCGGGCCTGTCCCGCGCCTGGCCGACAGGTCGCTTCCCCCGTTGTCCCCGCAATGGACCTGCCGGGCGCGCTCCGGGGCGGCTCGCCCTCACGATCTTGCCGGCGACGGCCGGCTGCGCCGGGGGGCAGGAACATGCTGCTAGGCGGCGACGACGCGCTCGTCCGCGGCGGCACGGCGACGCCCCGCGCCGCGCCCGCTAGAATGGCGCTCTTGCCGCGCCCGAGCGCGGTCTCCCGTCTGCCTCGATGTCCTTCCCATGATTTCCCTGCGCAATTTCGCCCTGCGCCGCGGCGAGCGGCTGCTGTTGTCCAACGTCGACCTGACCCTGCACGCCGGCTACCGCGTCGGTGTGGTCGGCCGCAACGGTGCCGGCAAGTCCAGCCTGTTCGCCGCCGTGCGCCACGAGATCGAGCCCGACCAGGGCGACATCGACCTGCCGGGCAAGGTGCGCATCGCCTCGGTGGCGCAGGAGACGCCGGCACTGCCCGATCCGGCCATCGACTTCGTGCTCGGCGGCGACGAGGTGATCGCCAAGGTGCTGCGCGAGGAAGCCGAGGCCACCGCCCGCGAGGACTGGGAGGCCGTCGCCGACGCCCACCAGAAGCTGGCCGAGCTCAACGGCTACGACGCCGAGGCGCGCGCTGGCAAGCTGCTGCACGGCCTGGGCTTTGCGGCCGATACGCACCACCGGCCGGTGTCGGCGTTCTCCGGCGGCTGGCGGGTGCGCCTGAACCTGGCGCGCGCGCTGATGATGCCCTCGGACCTGCTGCTGCTCGACGAGCCGACCAACCACTTGGACATGGATGCGGTGCTGTGGCTGGAGCAGTGGCTGCTCAAGTACCCGGGCACGCTGCTGCTGATCAGCCACGACCGCGAGTTCCTCGACAACGTCGCCACCCATACCCTGCACCTGCACGGCGGCGGCGCCAAGCTGTACGTGGGCGGCTACACCGACTTCGAGCGCCAGCGCACCGAGCAGCTGCGCCAGCAGCAGATCGCCCACGAGAAGGAACAGGCCGAGCGCGCCCACCTGCAGAGCTTCATCGACCGCTTCAAGGCCAAGGCGAGCAAGGCCAAGCAGGCGCAGAGCCGGATGAAGCGGCTGGAGAAGCTGGCCGGCACCGAGGCGGTGCGCGCCGAGCGCGAATTCCGCGTGGAGTTCGCCGAGCCGGCGAAACTGCCGCATTCGCTGATCCGGCTGAACCATGTCGATGCCGGCTACGGCGCCGACGCCGTCATCCTCCACGACGTCGGCTTCGGCCTGGAGGCCGGCGACCGTATCGGCCTGCTCGGCCCCAACGGCGCCGGCAAGACCACGCTGGTGCGCACCCTGGTCGGCGAACTGGCGCCGGTGGCCGGCGAGCGCAGCGCGCACCCGGACCTGCGCATAGGCTACTTCGCCCAGCACACGGTCGAGTCGCTCAACGAGGGCCAGTCGCCGATCGACCACTTCCGCGAGCTGTCGCCGGATACCCCGAACCAGGCGTTCCGCGATTTCCTCGGCAAGTGGAACTTCCCCGGCGACCGTGCCTTCGAGTCCATCGACGGCTTCTCCGGCGGCGAGCGCGCGCGCCTGGCGCTGTCGCTGATCGCCTGGCAGCAGCCCAACGTGCTGCTGCTCGACGAGCCCACCAACCACCTCGACCTGGAGATGCGCGAGGCACTGGCCGAGGCACTGAGCGATTTCGACGGTGCCATCGTCATGGTCAGCCACGACCGCCACCTGATCGGCCTGGTCTGCGACACCTTCTGGCGCGTGGCCGACGGCGTGGTCGAGCCGTTCGACGGCGACCTGGACCAGTACGCCGCCTGGCTGCGCAGCCGGCCCGGGGCGCAGGGCACCAAGCAGAAGGGCGCGGCCGCCCCGGCGGCGGCACCGGTGGCCCCGGCCCCGGCGCCGGACAAGGCGGGGCGCAAGCCGGCCAATCCCTACAAGCTGGCCGAGGCGGAAAAGCGCGTGGGCGAGCTGGAGGAACGGCTTGCCGCGATGGATCGCGACATGACCGACCCGGCGGTGTTCGCCGATGCCGGCCGGTTGGCCGATCTCGGCCGCCAGCGCGAGGCGGCGGCGGCGCAGCTGGCCCAGGCCGAGCAGGCCTGGCTGGCGTTGATGGACGAAGGCTGAGCGCTGCCGCAGGCCAGGCCAGGCCGCGCGGGATGCGGTCGCGTGCCCGGGGCATGGCGGCATCGCGGCTTACTGCGAGCCACGCGGCGTGATCGAGCGATTCCCGTCCCAGGCCGGAGAGCTCGTCGCATTCGCGCGTCTGCGGCGGGAGTGGCTCGCTACCCGTGTTTCTCCGCGGTGGGGGTTCCTCCCGTGGCCGGGCTTTCGCACAGGTCCGCAACCCATGCAGTGCAGCGGGGCCCTGGCATCGATCGCGGGCCTTGGAGCCGGGACGACAGGGTCATGGGCACTCGCAATGGACGCCCGGACCTGCGGCGGCCGACCGTCATGCCTGGGCCGGGCCGATGGCCCGGCAACCCACGACCCCACGACCCCACAACCTCATGACCCCATGACCCCATGAGCCGCGATTCGCACCCGTGAGCCGCGACTAGAGGCGACGAGGTGGAGGGGGCGGCGCGCGGTCAGGCATGGCGGTGTCCCTCACGGCCGGTCGCGACGCCATGCCATGCCGTCTCCCACATGAAGGGCCGGGCTCGCCGGGCGACGCGCCGGGTCTGCGCGGCCAGCAGGGCCGCGCGGCCCGCCCGACACATGAGCGGAGCCGATGCCGGCGGCCGACCCGCCGGCAGGAGGCGTTGGACCCGGATGCCGGCACCCGGCTCAGGTGCCGCTTCGGCGAAGACGGCCTCCGAACGCAGCGCGGCGCGGGAGTCAACGGCCGGCGAACTGGCCGCGGCAGCCGTCGTCCACCCACAGGCCGCGGCCGTCGTAGCCCCAGGTGCGGCCTTCCACGCAACGGGTCTTGGACAGCTGCCGCACCAGGTAGGGGCGGCCCCAGCGCCGGTCCCAGCCGCACACGTGCTGGCGGTTGTCGTCGCTGCTGCAGGTGACGGGGGCCGCCATGCCGGTCGCGCCGCGGCGAGGTCTGGGTCAACGACGGCTGCCGCGGCGAGTTCGCGGCGGGCGGCCTGGGCGGCTGCCCCAGTTGCTGCCCTCTATGCAGCGGGTGCTGGAGAGGTTCTCCACCAGCCGCGCCGGGCCCCGGAACGGGGTGGTGCACTGGTGCGGGTTGCGGTCGTTGCTGGAGCAGACCAGGCCGGCATCGCCGGGCGCGGCCGGGGCGGGGGCGGGCAGGCTGGCCAGGGCGAGCAGGGCCAGGGCCGGCAGCAGGGAGGCGGGAAGCAGCGGGAAGGAGGTCAGGCGCATGGGAGGATCCGTCGTCCATGTGGCAGGTCCGACAAATTAGGCCGCCGGCCGCCCGAACGCCAGGTGATGGCCGCCATTTGCCCGCCCGGCGCCCGCGCCGCACAATATCCGGCTTGCCGGCGCGGATGTCGCCGGGTTTTCCTGCGGAGCGTTCCATGTCCATGCGTACCCATTACTGCGGCCAGATCGACGAGACGCTGATCGGCCAGACCGTCACCCTGGCCGGCTGGACCGACGTGGCCCGCAACCTCGGCGGCGTGTGCTTCATCGACCTGCGCGACCACGAGGGCATCGTCCAGGTGACGGTGGAGCCGTCCAACCCCGAGGTGTTCGCGGTGGCCGCCTCGCTCGGCTACGAGGACGTGCTGCAGGTCGAAGGCGTGGTGCGCGCGCGCGAGGCGGTGAACGACAAGATGAAGACCGGCAAGGTCGAGGTGATCGCCACCCGCATCACCATGCTCAACAAGGCCGCGCCGCTGCCGTTCCACGCCCACGAGAACCCGAGCGAGGAGACCCGACTGCGCTACCGCTACCTGGACCTGCGCCGCCCGGAGATGCAGCGCATGCAGCGCACCCGGGTGAAGCTGGTGCGCGCGCTGCGCCACTGGCTGGATCAGCGCGAGTTCCAGGACATCGAGACGCCGATCCTGACCAAGGCCACCCCGGAAGGCGCGCGCGACTTCCTGGTGCCGGCGCGCATGCACGACGGCGAGTTCTACGCGCTGCCGCAGAGCCCGCAGCTGTTCAAGCAGATCCTGATGATCGCCGGCTTCGATCGCTACTACCAGGTGGCGCGCTGCTTCCGCGACGAGGCCCTGCGCGCCGACCGCCAGCTGGAATTCACCCAGCTGGACATGGAGTTCGCCTTCGTCAACGAGCGCGACATCCAGGACACGGTGGAGGCGATGATCCGCGAGGTGTTCGCCGAGGTCGCCGGCATCGCGCTGGCCGATCCGTTCCCGCGCATGACCTGGGCCGAGGCGATGCGCCGCTTCGGCTCGGACAAGCCGGACCTGCGCAACCCGCTGGAGCTGGTGGACGTGGCCGAGCTGGTCCGGGACAGCGGCTTCAAGGTGTTCAGCGACGCCGCCGGCGGCGAGGGCGGGCGCGTGGCCGCGCTGCGCATCCCCGGCGGCGCCAGCCTGAGCCGCAAGCACATCGACGACTACGCCGCCCACGCCGCGAAGTTCGGCGCCAAGGGCCTGGCCTACGCCAAGATCGACGAGGCCGGCGCGGTCACCTCGCCGATCGCCAAGTTCTTCGCCGAGGACGCCTTCGCCGCGCTGCTGGCCCGGGTCGGCGCGCAGGCGGGCGATATCGTGTTCTTCGGTGCCGGCCCGTACGTGAAGGTGTCCGAGTTCATGGGCGCGGTGCGCCTGAAGGCGGGCAAGGAATTCGGCCTGGTCGCCGAGGGCTGGCGCCCGCTGTGGGTCACCGATTTCCCGATGTTCGAATGGGACGAGGCCGAGCAGCGCTACGTCGCCCTGCACCATCCGTTCACCGCGCCGGCGGTGGACGACATCGCCGAGCTCAAGGCGCACGCGGCCACCGCGGTGTCGCGCGGCTACGACATGGTGCTCAACGGCAACGAGATCGGCGGCGGTTCGATCCGCATCCATCGCCCGGAGATGCAGAGCGCGGTGTTCGAGCTGCTCGGCATCGGCGCCGAGGAGGCGCGCGCCAAGTTCGGCTTCCTGCTCGACGCGCTCAACTACGGCGCCCCGCCGCACGGCGGCATCGCCTTCGGCATCGATCGCCTGGCCGCGCTGATCTCCGGCACCGAGTCGATCCGCGACGTGATCCCGTTCCCGAAGACCACCTCGGCGCAGTGCCTGATGACCGACGCGCCCTCGCCGATCCCGGACGCGCAGCTGGCCGAGGTGCACATCATGGTGCGGCCCAAGGATGCGCCGGCGGCGCAGTGAGGCCAGGCCCGTGGCCGCGCGCCGGCGCGGCCGCGGCCGTTCCCGCCCGCGGCAGGTCACGCGCCTTCGCGGGTGGGGCCGGGTGACCGCCGGCAACGCCGGGGCCGGCGCCGCATGAGCGCGCCGGTGAGCCTGCGTCGCGCGGTACGCGCCGATGCCGCGATACTCGCGGCCCTGTCGACCGACACCTTCGTGGAAACCTTCGGCCACCTGTATCCGCCGGAGGATCTCGCCTACTACCTGGCGCTGGCCTACACCGTGGACGGGCAGGCCGAGCTGGCCGGCGACCCGGCCTATGGCGTGTGGCTGGCCGAACGCGATGGCCGGGCGATCGGCTACGCGGTGGCCGGCCCGGCCGGGCTGCCGCATCCGGACGTGGCCGAGGGCGACGGCGAACTGAAGCGGTTGTACGTGCGCGCCGGCGAGCAGAACGGCGGGCTCGGCTCGCGCCTGTTCGCCACGGCGATGGCCTGGCTGCAGCGCGAGGGGCCGCGCACGCTGTGGATCGGCGTGTGGTCGCAGAACTTCGGCGCACAGCGCTTCTACGCCCGCCACGGCTTCGCCCGGGTCGGCAGCTACGAGTTCCCGGTCGGCCGCGTGCGCGACCTGGAATTCATCCTGCGTCGCCCGGCCGGCCGATGAGCGTGCCCGGCGACGGCGTGGAACGTCCGGCTCGCGGCGCCGGTGCCGACCGTCCGGAGGCAGGCCTTCCGCCGGTGCTGCTGCTGCACGGGCTGTGGAACAGCGCCGCCTGGCTGGGGCCGCTGGCCTGGCGCTTGCGCCGCGCCGGGTTCGCGCCGCGGCGGTTCGGCTACCGCAGCGCGGCCGACGGCCCCGAGGCGGCGGCCAGGTCGCTGGTCGAGCGGTTGCGGGACTGGACCAGTGCGCCGCCGGCGCTGGTCGGGCACAGCCTGGGCGGGATCGTGGCGCTGCGGGCGCTGGCGCTCGAACCGGCGCTGCCGGTGGCGCGGGTGGTGTGCCTGGGCAGCCCGCTGTGCGGCAGTGCCGCCGCGGCCGCGCTGGCACGCAACGCCTGGGGCGCGCGCCTGCTCGGCCGGGCCGGGGCGTGCCTGGTGGATACCGGACTGCCGGCGGATCCGCTGCCGGTGCCGGTCGGCATGGTCGCCGGCACGCGCGCGGCGGGGCTGGGCCGGCTGCTGGCCGACCTGGGCGAGATCTCCGACGGCACCGTGGGCCTGGCCGAGACCCGCTGGCCGGGCCTGGCCGACCACTGCCGCGTCGCCGTCGGCCACGCCGGCCTGCTGACCTCGCCGCAGGCGGCGCGCCAGGTGGTGGCGTTCCTGCGCCACGGCCGTTTCGAGGCCGGCTGAGCCGGCGGCGGCGTGCCGGTACGGCGATCGGGTAAAATCCCGCCCCGTCATTCATTCGTTCCACCCGGGAAACACCATGGGCAGAGGTCCTTCGATCGAGGCGCGCAAGAACGCCTCGGATGCCAAGCGCGGCAAGATCTTCACCAAGATCATCCGCGAGATCAACGTCGCCGCGCGCGGGCCGGGCGGGGGCGATCCGGCCAACAACCCGAGCCTGCGCAGCGCCATCGACAAGGGGCTGGCGGTCAACATGCCCAAGGACGTGATCGAGCGGGCGCTGAAGAAGGCGACCGGCGAGCTGGAGGGCGTGGAGTACGAACACGTGCGCTACGAGGGCTACGCCCCCGGCGGCGTGGCGGTGATCGTCGATTGCCTGACCGACAACCGCGTGCGCACCGTCGCCGACGTGCGCCACGCGTTCTCGCGCAGCGGCGGCAACATGGGCACGGAGGGCTCGGTGGCCTTCATGTTCAAGCACCTGGGCGTGCTCAGCTACGCGCCCGGCGCCGACGAGGACCGCATCACCGAGGCCGCGATCGAGGCCGGCGCCGACGACGTGGTGGTGTACCCGGAGGACGGCGCCATCGACGTGATCACCGATCCGGATAACTACGAGACGGTCAAGGCCGCCATGGTGGCCGCCCAGCTGCCGCCGGACCACGCCGAGGTCACCTACCGCGCCGACAACGACATCGTCGTGGACGGGGAGGCCGCCCTGCAGGTCAAGAAACTGCTGGACACGCTCGAGGACCTGGACGACGTGCAGAACGTCTACTCCAACGTCGAGCAGGCGTCCCTGGAAGCGGTTTGAGGTCCCCGGCGGCAGGCATGGCCGGTCGCTGCGCACCGGGCCTGCCGACACGGGCGCCGGCGCGCGCGGGCGCGCCCGGGAGGATCCGGTGACCCGCATCCTCGGCATCGATCCCGGCTCGCAGCGCACCGGCGTGGGGATCATCGACGTGGATGCGGCCGGCCGGCCGTGCCACGTCCACCACCAGCCGCTGGTGCTGCTGGGGGCGGCGGACTTCGCCGGCCGCCTGCGCCTGCTGGCCGAAGGGCTGGGCGCGCTGGTCGAGGCCTGGCGCCCCGACGAGGTGGCCATCGAGGAAGTGTTCGTGGGCAAGAGCGCGGCGTCCGCACTCAAGCTCGGCCAGGCGCGCGGCGCGGCGATCTGCACCGTGGTGCTGCGCGACCTGCCGGTGCACGAATACGCCGCCAAGGAGATTAAGCTGGCCCTGGTCGGCCGCGGTGGCGCCGAGAAGGAGCAGGTCCAGCACATGGTCGGGCTGATGCTCGGCCTGCAGGGCAGGCTGCAGGCCGATGCGGCCGACGCGCTGGCGGTCGCCATCACCCATGCGCACGTGCGCGCCACGGCCGGCCGCCTCGGCGTGGACCCGCGCCAGGCCTGGAGCCGGAAGCGATGATCGCCGGCCTTTCCCGCGGCCGCCCGCCGGCCGTTTCCCGTTTCCCGGAGGTAGCGCCATGATCGGACGCCTGCGCGGCATCCTCGCCTACAAGCAGCCGCCGTGGCTGGTGATCGACGTCGGCGGCGTCGGCTACGAACTGGAGGCGCCGATGAGCACCTTCTACGACCTGCCCGACCTCGGTCGCGAGGTGACGCTGTTCACCCACTATGCGCAGAAGGAGGACAGCGTGTCGCTGTACGGCTTTCTGCGCGAGGGCGAGCGGCGGCTGTTCCGCGACGTGCAGAAGGTGTCCGGCATCGGCGCCAAGATCGCGCTGGCGATCCTGTCCGGGGTCAGCGTGGACGAGTTCGCGCGCCTGGTGCAGGCCGGCGACGTGACCGCGCTGACCCGGATCCCGGGGATCGGCAAGAAGACCGCCGAGCGCATCGTGGTCGAGCTGCGCGACCGCGCCGCCGAGCTGTCCGGCGGCGGCCCCGGCCTGCCGCGCGGCGCCCACGACCCGGTCGCCGAGGCCACCGAGGCCCTGCAGCAGCTGGGCTACAAGCCGGCCGAGGCCGCGCGCATGGCCCGCGACGCCGCCGCCGAGGGCGACGAGGTCGCCGCCGTGATCCGCAAGGCCCTGCAGGCCGCGCTGCGCTGAGCGGCGCCGGCGTCTTCATGTTCACCCCCACCGGGGATACCCTGCCTCCGTCATGACGTCCGCCCCCGCTTCCGCCAACGGCAACGCTTCCCCCTCCCACGTCCCCGAAGGCAGCGGGCTGGCCCTGGTCGTGGGCGCCATCGGCGTGGTGTTCGGCGACATCGGCACCAGCCCGCTGTACACCATCAGGGAGGCGTTCTCGCCGCACTACGGCCTGGCCAGCGACCACGACACGGTGCTGGGCGTGCTGTCGCTGGCGTTCTGGTCGCTGATGATCGTGGTCACGCTCAAGTACGTGACCATCATCATGCGCGCCGACAACGAGGGCGAGGGCGGCATCATGGCGCTGATGGCGCTGGCCCAGCGCACCCTGCGCCGCGGCTCGCGCTCGGCCTACGTGGTCGGGGCGCTGGGCATCTTCGGCGCTTCGCTGTTCTTCGGCGACGGGGTGATCACCCCGGCGATCTCGGTGATGAGCGCGGTCGAGGGCCTGCAGGTGGCCGCGCCGCGGATGGGGCCGTTCGTGGTGCCGATCACGGTGGCGGTGCTGGTGCTGGTGTTCTCCGCGCAGCGCTTCGGCACCGCCAAGGTCGGCAAGGTGTTCGGTCCGATCATGACGCTGTGGTTCCTGGCGCTGGCGGCGGTGGGCGTGTGGAACGTGGTGCAGGCGCCGGAGGTGCTCAAGGCGTTCAACCCGTGGTGGGCGGTGCGCTTCTTCCTCGACCACGGCTGGCACGGCATCTTCATCCTCGGCGCGGTGGTGCTGGCGGTGACCGGCGGCGAGGCGCTGTACGCGGACATGGGCCATTTCGGCGCCCGGCCGATCCGCCATGCCTGGTACTGGTTCGTGCTGCCGTGCCTGCTGCTGAACTACCTGGGGCAGGGCGCGCTGGTGCTGCGCCACCCGGTGTCGGTGGCCAACCCGTTCTTCGAGGCGATCCCGGGCTGGGCGCTGTACCCGATGATCGTCATGGCCACGCTGGCGGCGGTGATCGCCTCGCAGGCGGTGATCACCGGCGCCTACTCGGTCTCGCGCCAGGCCATGCAGCTGGGCTACATCCCGCGCATGCTGGTCAAGCACACCTCGCACGACACCATCGGCCAGATCTACGTGCCGGGCATCAACTGGCTGCTGGCGGTGCTGGTCATCGCCCTGGTGCTGGCGTTCCGCAGCTCGGCCAACCTGGCGGTGGCCTACGGCATCTCGGTGTCGATGACCATGCTGATCGACACCCTGCTGCTGGCACTGGTGGCGCGCGCGCTGTGGCCGAAGTGGCGGCGCTGGGTGCTGCCGCTGTGCGTGGTGTTCTTCGTGATCGAGCTGGCGTTCGTGATCGCCAACGGCGCCAAGATCCTGCAGGGCGCCTGGTTCCCGCTGGTGCTGGGGGTGGTGGTGTTCACCCTGATGCGCACCTGGCGGCGCGGGCGCGAGCTGCTGGGCGAGGAGATCCGCAAGGACGGCATCCGCCTGAACAGCTTCCTGCCCGGGCTGATGCTGGCGCCGCCGGCGCGGGTGCCGGGCACGGCCATCTTCATGACCGCCGACCCGATGGTGGTGCCGCACGCGCTGATGCACAACCTCAAGCACAACAAGGTGCTGCACGAGCGCAACGTGTTCCTGACCGTGGAGACCCTGCAGGTGCCCTACGTCAGCAACCACAAGCGGCTGAAGATCGAGGCCATCGGCGACAACTTCTACCGGGTGATCGTGCGCTTCGGCTTCATGGAGACCCCGGACGTGCCGCTGGCCCTGACCCGCGCCAGCGACCACGGCGGGATCAGCTTCGATCCGATGGACACCACCTACTTCGCCAGCCGCGAGACGGTGGTGGCCAGTCCCAAGCGCGGCATGCCGGTATGGCGCGACAAGCTGTTCGCGTTCATGCACCGCAACGCCGCCCCGGCCACCGCGTTCTTCCGCATCCCCGGCAACCGCCTGGTCGAGCTCGGGGCGCAGGTGGAGATCTGAGCGCGGCGATGGCGCCGGCGCCGCGCAGGGCCGATACTATGCGCGCTTGGCCCCTTCGCACGATTCCCGCCGCCCCGGCTCCATGGACCGCATCATCGACAGCACCGCCACCGGCGAGGATTCCGCGGCCGAGGCCAGCATCCGGCCCAAGCGGCTGGCCGACTATCTCGGCCAGGTGCCCGTGCGCGAGCAGCTGTCGATCTACATCGAGGCCGCCCGCAGCCGCGGCGAGGCGCTGGACCATGTGCTGATCTTCGGCCCGCCGGGGCTGGGCAAGACCACGCTCAGCCACGTCATCGCCAACGAGCTCGGGGTGGCCCTGCGCGTCACCTCCGGCCCGGTGATCGAGAAGGCCGGCGACCTGGCCGCGCTGCTGACCAACCTGCAGCCGCACGACGTGCTGTTCGTCGACGAGATCCATCGCCTCTCCCCGCAGGTGGAGGAGGTGCTGTACCCGGCGATGGAGGATTTCCAGATCGACATCATGATCGGCGACGGCCCGGCCGCGCGCTCGATCAAGATCGACCTGCCGCCGTTCACCCTGATCGGCGCCACCACCCGCGCCGGCCTGCTGACCGCGCCGCTGCGCGACCGCTTCGGCATCGTCCAGCGCCTGGCGTTCTATTCGCCCGAGGAGCTGACCCGCATCGTGCGCCGCTCGGCGGCCATCCTCGGCATCGACTGCAGCGCCGAAGGAGCGGGGGAGATCGCGCGCCGCTCGCGCGGCACCCCGCGCATCGCCAACCGCTTGCTGCGGCGGGTGCGCGACTACGCCCAGGTCCGGGCCGGCGGCCACATCGACGCGGAGGTCGCGCAGGCGGCCATGGCCATGCTCAAGGTCGACCCGGAGGGGTTCGACGAGCTCGACCGGCGCCTGCTCGGCGTCATCATCGACCACTTCGACGGCGGTCCGGTCGGCGTGGAGTCGCTGGCGGCCTCGCTGTCGGAGGAACGCGGCACGCTCGAGGACGTGATCGAGCCGTACCTGATCCAGCAGGGGTTCCTGGCGCGCACCGCGCGTGGCCGCATGGCCACGCAGAAGGCGTATCGCCACCTGGGCCTGCGCCCGCGGGTGCCGCCGCCCGGCCTGTTCGCGGAGGATGCCGATGAGTGAGTCCCCATTCAGTTGGCCGACACGGGTCTACTGGGAAGATACCGACGCTGGCGGGGTGGTCTACCACGCCCGCTACGTGGCCTTCATGGAACGGGCCCGCACCGAATGGATGCGCGCACTGGGCTACGGCCAGGAATCGCTGCGGCGGGAGCACGACATGGTCTTCGTCGTGCGCTCCATGCGCCTGGATTTCCTGCGCCCGGCGCGCCTGGACGATGCACTGGAGCTGGGCGTGGCGCTCACCGCGTGCCGCCGCGCCAGCCTGGTGTTCGCCCAGTCGGTGCGCCGCGACGGCGAGCTGCTGGCCAGCGCCGAGGTCCGCCTGGGGGCGCTGTCGGCCTCCACGTTCCGGCCGCGCGGCATCGTCGATGCGCTGTACGAACGCTTGAAGTCCCTGGAAAACACAGAAGTCGAACCCTGAGGAACGAAGGATGATCGCTACGCTGCTGGCCCTGCAGGACACGGTGGTGGAATCGCTGCCGCCGGAAGTCACCAGTGCCGCCGCCCAGACCGCCGCCACCGCGGCGCACGGCGGAATCAACTATCTCGACCTGGTCGTCCGCGCCAGCATCCCGGTCAAGATCATCGTCGTGCTGCTGCTGGTCGGCTCGTTCGTCAGCTGGGTCATCATCTTCCGCAAGACCCGCGCGCTGAAGCAGGCCGACCGCGAGGCCGACGACTTCGAGGGCCGCTTCTGGTCCGGCGCCGACCTGGGCAAGCTCTACGCCGCCGCGGCCGACCGCAACCGTGTGGTCACCGGCATGGAGGCGATCTTCGAGTCCGGCTTCCGCGAGTTCTCGCGCCTGCGCGACCGCCGCCGGGTGGACGCCAACGCCCAGCTCGAAGGTGCCCAGCGCGCCATGCGCGCCACCTTCACCCGCGAGATGGGGCAGCTGGAGCGCAGCGTCGAACTGCTCGCCAACATCGGCTCCAACGCCCCGTACGTGGGCCTGGTCGGCACCGTGTTCGGCATCATGGTGACCATGCACGACATGGTCAGCAGCGGCGAGCAGGCCGGCATCGCCTCGGTCGCCCCGGGCATCTCCGAGGCGCTGATCGCCACCGCCATCGGCCTGTTCGTGGCCATCCCGGCGACCTGGGCCTACAACCGCTTCACCAGCCACGTCGAGCGCCTGGCCATGCGCTACGAGACCTTCGCCGACGAGTTCAGCTCGATCCTGCAGCGCCAGGGTGCGGCCGAGGAATAAGCCGCCGGTCCACCGGACCCGGGAGTCCCCATGATCTCCACCATCTCCTACCGCAAGCGGCGCAAGCTCAAGTCCGAGATCAACGTCGTGCCCTACATCGACGTGATGCTGGTGCTGCTCATCATCTTCATGGTCACCGCGCCGCTGCTGACCCTGAGCGTGGACGTGGAACTGCCCAATTCCCGCGCCAAGGCGCTGGAAAGCAAGCAGGACCCGATCACCGTGACCGTGGACAGCCAGGGCGCGCTGGCGCTCAAGCTGCCCGACGCCAAGTCGCCGCAGCCGATGGACCGCGACCAGCTGGAGCAGCACCTGGCCGCGATCGTGGCCCAGGACAAGGACGCGCGCGTAATCGTCGCCGCCGACCGGGCCGTGCCCTACCAGAAGGTCATGGACGCGCTGGACGCGCTGAAGGCGGCCAAGGTGGAAAAGGTCGGCCTGATTTCCGACGCCGGTGGCAATGCACGCTGACGCGCTACCGCTGCAAGCCCCGCGCGAGGGCGGCTGGGGCCGGGCGATCGCGCTCGCGCTGCTGGTCCACCTGCTGGTGCTGGCGGTGTTCCTGCTGGCCTGGATGTGGTCGCCGCAGCGGCAGGTCGAGCCGGCCGCCGGCGATCCGACCATCGAGGCCAGCATGGACGTGTCCGCGGCCGAGGCCCGGTCCGCCCGCCAGGCGCTGGCGCAGGCGGCCCAGTCCGCGGTCGCGCCGCCGCCGGTCCCCGCGCCGCTGCCCGAGCCGGCCGAGGAAGACACCGTGCCGCCACCGCAGCCGGTGCCCGAGCCGCGCCCGCAGGACGCCCAGACCAAGCCGCAGCCACAGGCCCAGGAGCGCGTGGCCCAGCCCGACAAAACCGACCAGGACGAGGTCAAGGCGCTGGCCATCTCCCAGGAGACCGCCCGGAAGGAGCAGGAGGCCAAGCGGCGCCAGGAACAGATCGACCTGACCGAACGCCAGCGCCAGCAGGAGGCCGAGCAGAAGCAGCGCCTGGCCAGGCAGCAGCAGGAAGAACAGCAGAAGAAGATCGCCGAGCAGCAGGCGCAGGCGGCCGCCCAGGCCGAGCGCGAGAAGAAGCTGGCGCAGATCCGCCAGGCCCGCGCCCAGGCCGAGAAGGAGGCGCAGCTGGCCGAGCAGCGCCTCAAGCAACTGGCCGACGCCAAGGCGCGCGCGGCTTCCACCACCGCCTCGGCGGCGGCCGCCGCCGCATCCGGCGCGGGCCAGTCCGCGGCGCGCCCGGCGCCGGGGCAGGGCGGCACCAACACCGACCTGGCCGCGCGCTACGCCGCGGCGATCCAGGCCGCGGTGCTGGCGCAATGGGTGCGCCCGGACTCGGTGCCGCTGGGGCAGAAGTGCACGGTCAACATCCGCCAGCTGCCGGGCGGGCAGGTGATCGAGGCCAAGGTCGCGGCCGGCTGTCCCTACGACGATGCCGGCAAGCGTTCCGTCGAGGCGGCGGTGCTGCGTGCGCAGCCGTTGCCCTACCGGGGCTTCGAATCGGTGTTCCAGCGCGACCTGACCTTCCATTTCACCGCGCAGGACCGCTGATCGCCGCTGTCGCCCCGGTCATCGGGTTTTCACGCCGCCTTCGTTCATGATTGCGAAAATGTTCACTCGGTGCCTGTTAAGGGTGCTCGGTACCGCTTTCCTACCGTTCGAGAGATCCATGAAGAAACTGCCGCACTGGCTTGTCCTCGTCCTTGCCGCGCTCCTGCTGCCGTTCGCCGCCCAGGCCCAGCAGAAGGGGCTGGAAATCGACATCGTGGGCGGCAATGCCTCGGCCACGCCCATCACCATCGTGCCCATGCCCTACCAGGGCTCGGCGGCCGCGCCGGAGACCGACGTGGCGGCGGTGGTGCGCGCCGACCTGGACCGTTCCGGCCAGTTCCGCACGCTGCCGGAAGCGCAGATCGTGGAGCGCCCGACGCGCGGCAGCGAGATCCAGTTCGCCACCTGGCGCGCGCTCAAGCAGGACTACATCGTGGTCGGGCGCGTGCTCGACGCCGGCGCCGGTGCCTACCGGGTCGAGTACGAGATGTTCGACGTGGCCTCGGGCAACCGCCTGCTCGGGCTGGCACTGACCGCCCGCGCCAGCGCGATGCGCGACGTCGCCCACCAGATGGCCGACGCGATCTACGAGAAGATCACCGGCGTGCGTGGCGCGTTCTGGACCCGCATCGCCTACGTGACCGCGGTCGGCACCGGCAACAACATCCGCTACGCGCTGATGGTGGCCGACTCGGACGGCTGGAACCCGCAGACCATCGTCCGCTCGGCCGAGCCGATCCTGTCGCCGGCGTGGAGCCCGGACGGCAGGAAGCTGGCCTACGTCAGCTTCGAGCGCGGCAATTCGGCCATCTACGTGCAGGACATCGCCACCGGCGGGCGCGAACTGGTGGCCAGTTTCCGCGGCATCAACAGTGCCCCGGCGTTCTCGCCGGACGGCCGCAGGCTGGCCATGTCGCTCTCGCGCAGCGGCAACCCCGAGCTGTACGTGATGGACCTGGGCAGCAAGCAGCTCACCCAGCTGACCAACAACTACGGCATCGACACCGAACCGGTGTGGAGCGCGGACGGCACCAGCATCTACTTCACCTCCGACCGTGGCGGCCGCCCGCAGATCTACAAGGTCTCCGCCTCCGGCGGCGGCGCCAGCCGGGTGACGTTCCAGGGCAACTACAACGCCAAGGCCACCGTGTCCTACGACGACAAGAAGCTCGCCGTGGCGCAGGGGGCCGGCAACACCTACAAGATCGCCATGATGGACAGCAGCCTCGGCTCCCCGCGCTGGAGCACGCTGTCCCCGGGCTCGCTCGACGAGTCCCCCAGTTTCGCGCCCAATGCCAGCATGATCATCTACGCAGCCCGGGAAGGAGGCCGCGGCGTCCTGTACGTCGTGTCCGCCGACGGCCGGGTGCGGCAGAGGCTCGTGCTGGCCGACGGCGACGTGAGAGAACCCGCGTGGTCGCCGTACCGGACCGCTCGGTAAATGTTAATATTTTGCTGCGTCAATCCACCCTTGGCCTAGGAGCCATCAAAGGTATCGCCATGAACAAGTCCACCCGTGTTCTGCTTGTTTCGATGATGTCTGTTGCCGTCCTCGCCGGCTGTTCGAAGAAGGTGAAGGAGACCCCGCCGCCGGCGGAGCCCGCCTACACCGGTCCGAGCCAGTCCACCGGTCCGTCCACCTCCGGCCTGTACGGTCCGGGCGACCTGGACACCGATGCCTGCCTGCGTCAGCGCGTCGTCTACTTCGACTTCGACAAGGACGACGTGAAGCCGGAGTTCCAGGCCATCATGGCTTGCCATGCCAAGTACCTGCGTGACCGCCCGTCCTCGCGCATCACCCTGCAGGGCAACACCGACGAGCGCGGCAGCCGTGCCTACAACCAGGCCCTGGGCGAGCGTCGTGCCAACGCGGTGTCCTCGGCGCTGCAGGCCAACGGCGGTTCGGCCAGCCAGCTGACCGAAGTCAGCTACGGCGAGGAGCGTCCGGTCTGCACCGAGTCCAACGAGGACTGCTGGGCCAAGAACCGTCGCGTCGAGATCGTGTACACGGCGCAGTAATCCATGCGTCTTCGTCTGCTATCGACGATGTTCGTTGCGGCGGCCCTGGTGGCCGCCGCACCGGCATGGGCGCAGCGCGCCAGCCTTGCCGACCGCGTGGCCGCGCTGGAGGCACAGGCCAACAATGGCCAGGCCAACATGGAGCTGCTCAACCAGATCCAGCAGTTGCGCGACCAGGTCCGCGCCCAGCAGGGCACCATCGAGGATCTGCAACACCAGAACGACCAGCTCAAGCAGCAGATGCAGGACCAGTACCTGGACCTGGACGGCCGCTTGAACCGGCTGGAAGGGGGGGCAGGTGCACCGGCGGTGGCTCCGCCCGCGCCAGCCAAGCCCGCGGCGGCCAAGGCCGCCGCCTCCGCGACCGGCGAGACGGCTCCCGCGGTCCACGGCGATGCCGGTTCCCTGGCAGCGGCCGCGGACGAGCGCGGTGCCTACAACGTCGCCTTCGACGCACTCAAGAACGGCAAGTACGACGAGTCGGCGCAGCTGTTCCAGCAATTCCTGGACCAGTATCCCAATGGCGTCTACGCGCCCAACGCGCTGTACTGGCTGGGCGAAAGCTATTACGCCACCCGCAATTTCCAGCTGGCGGAGGCGCAGTTCCGCGATCTGCTGGCACGCTACCCGACCCACGACAAGGCCTCCGGTGGCATGCTCAAGCTGGGCCTGTCCCTGTATGGGGAAGGCAAGAACCAGCCTGCCGAGCAGGTCCTGCAGCAGGTCATCACCCAATATCCGAACACCGACGCGGCGCGCGTGGCCCAGGATCGCCTGCAGGCGATCAAGATCGGCCAGCTGCACTGAGTCGTGCCGGGTCCGGCCCGATCGTCGGCGTCGCGCGAGCGGCGCCGTATTCGTTTTTCCTTCCCGCCGACATTGCATGAGCACCGCCGCCACGCCCAGCGAGATCGTCCAGTCGCCCTTGCCGCGGCTGAAGATCACCGAGGTCTTCCTGTCGCTGCAGGGAGAGGCGGAGAGTGCGGGCTGGCCGACCGTGTTCGTGCGCCTGACCGGCTGTCCGCTGCGTTGCCGCTACTGCGACACCGAGTACGCCTTCCACGGCGGCCAGTGGCGCGATATCGACGACCTGGTGGCCGAGGTCGTCGGCCATGGCGTGCGCCATGTATGCGTGACCGGCGGCGAGCCGCTGGCGCAGAAGCGCTGCCTGGTCCTGCTGCGCCGGCTGTGCGATGCCGGGCTGGACGTGTCGCTGGAAACCTCCGGCGCCCTGGACGTGTCGGCGGTGGATGCGCGGGTTTCGCGCGTGGTCGACGTCAAGACGCCCGGTTCGGGCGAGGCGCATCGCAATCGCTGGGAGAACCTGCCGCTGCTGACCGCGCGCGACCAGGTCAAGTTCGTGCTGTGCAGCCGCCAGGATTACGATTGGGCGTGCGAGGTGCTGGCCGAGCACCGCCTGGACCGCACCTGCACGGTGTGGTTCTCGCCGAGCAAGGACCAGGTGTCCCCGCGCGAGCTGGCCGACTGGATCGTGGCCGACCGCCTGCCGGTGCGTTTCCAGCTGCAGCTGCACAAGCTGCTCTGGAACGACGAGCCCGGGCGCTGAGCGAGGGCCGATCGCTCCATCGCGACGGCGGCCCGTGGCTTCACTCCTCTTTCCCTACAACGAATTACGGCTTCAACCAATGAAGAAAGCAGTCGTGCTGCTGTCCGGGGGCATGGATTCCGCCGTCGTCGTCGCCATGGCCCAGGAACAGGGTTTCCAGGTGCATGCCCTGAGCGTGCGCTATGGCCAGCGCCATACCTCCGAACTGGACGCCGCCCGCCGCGTGGCACAGGCGGCCGCGGTGGCCGAGCACAAGATCGTGGACGTGGACCTGCGCAGCATCGGCGGCTCGGCCCTGACGTCCGACGCAATCGAGGTGCCGGAGGCCGGCGGCGAGGGCATCCCCTCGACCTACGTGCCCGCCCGCAACACCATCATGCTGTCGCTGGCGCTGGGCTGGGCCGAGGTGCTGGGCGCCAACGACCTGTTCTGCGGGGTCAATGCGGTGGACTATTCCGGCTATCCCGATTGCCGGCCGGAATTCGTCGCCGCCTTCGAGCGGCTGGCCAACCTGGCCACCAAGGCCGGCGTGCAGGGTGCCGGCCTGCACGTGCATGCCCCGCTGCAGTACCTGAGCAAGGCCGACATCGCGCGCGAAGGCGTGCGCCTGGGCGTGGACTTCGGGCTCACCGTCTCGTGCTACCGCGCCGATGCGCAGGGCCGCGCCTGCGGCCATTGCGACGCCTGCCGGCTGCGTGCCGACGGCTTCGCCAGCGCCGGCATCGCCGACCCGACGCGCTACGCCTGATTTCGTCCACTTGCCGGGCTGGGGTAGAATGCCTGACCCGGCATCAGGCCGGCGGGCATGTCTGCCCCTTCCGCGCCGCCTCGGCACCGGGTCGTTAGCTCAGTCGGTAGAGCATCGGACTTTTAATCCGCTGGTCGTCGGTTCGATTCCGACACGACCCACCATCCAGATCCAGGCACCCGCGTAGTGGCGTGGGGTTCTCCGTGGAACCGGGTGCGCTCCGTCATCCGGACATGCGGGGAGGGAGATGGCCGGTCACCCGCCGCTACGAAGAAAGGCGCCTTCCGGCGCCTTTCTCGTGTTTGCGTGCCGCCGGGCTATCCGGCGATCGGGCCGCCATGTGTCACCAGCGCGGGCCGAACGGGCCGCCGAAGTAGCCGGGGCCGGATTCCTTGCCGACGCTGATGCTGACGCCGATCTGGTGGGCGTTGCCGTCGTCGTCGTAGTAGGTCTTGCAGGAATTCAGGTTCGCCGCCTGCCAGTTGCTGTTGCCGCCGCGCCGCGAGTAGCCCATGCCGGCGGAGACGGCGCCATGCAGCTGGCCTTGGCAGGCCTCGGCCTGGGCCTGTGCGTTCTGCACGGCCGGCGTCTGCTTGGAGGCAGGGACGCCGCTGGTGTCGCCGTACCAGGTGCCGGGCGGGTCGCCGGCGTGGCCGGACTCGTTGCGGTAGCGGATCGGCGAGTCCGGCACGCTCAGGTCCAGGCCGCTGCCGTCCGTGGCGGCACTGTCGCCCGTGGCCTGGGCGGCGGTGGAGACGGTGTCCTGGGCCCAGGCGGGCGCGGCGAGCAACAGGCCGATCAGGGCGAAGTGGACGCGATTCATGCTGATCTCCAAGGCATGCCGGCGATGCTCGCCGGATCGGGCCACGTTAGCAACGGACGCTTGAACCGGTGCTGTCGTCGGCGGCGGATTTTCGTTGCGGAACCGGCACATGCAGCTGCATTCAGCCATTTTCGCGGACCACCTCGAGCAGGCGCTGGCCGTAGCGTTCCAGCTTGGTGCCGCCGATGCCGCCCACCCGGGCCAGCGCCTCCGGCGCGGTGGGCCGCTGTTCGGCGATGTTGCGCAGGGTGCTGTCGTGGAAGATGACGAAGGCCGGCACGCCCTGTTCGCGCGCCAGGTCCGCGCGCAGGTTGCGCAGGGCGTTGAACAGGGCCAGGTCCTGCGGGGCGACCGACAGGCCGCTGCGTGGCCGGGTGCCGCGTTCGTGCGAGGCCGACGACGGCGCTTCGCGGCGCAGCATGATCTGGCGCCGGCCCTTGAGGACCTCGCGGCTGCCGTCGGTGAGGCGCAGGCTGCCGTGGCCCTCGGCGTCCACCGCCAGCAGGCCGCCGGCGACCAGCTGGCGGAACACGCCACGCCAGGTGGCGGTGGTCAGGTCGCGGCCGATGCCCCAGGTGCTGAGCCGGTCGTGGCCGAACTGGCGCACCTTCTCGCTCTCGCTGCCGCGCAGGATCTCGATCAGGTGGTTGACGCCGAAGCGCTGGCCGCTGCGGTAGACGCAGCTCAGCGCCTTCTGCGCCGGCACGGTGGCATCCCAGGCGGCGGCCGGGGTGAGGCAGTTGTCGCAGTTGCCGCAGGCATGGGGGTAGGTCTCGCCGAAACCGGCCAGCAGCACCTGGCGCCGGCACTGCATGGATTCGCAGTAGCCCAGCAGCTGGTCCAGCTTGCGCCGCTCCAGACGCTTGCGGTCCTCGCCGGCCTCGCCCTGCTCGATCATCTGCTTGAGCAGGACCACGTCGCCCAGGCCGTAGCACAGCCACGCCTCGGCCGGCTCGCCGTCGCGGCCGGCGCGGCCGGTCTCCTGGTAATAGCCTTCCAGCGACTTGGGCAGGTCCAGGTGGGCGACGAAACGCACGTCCGGTTTGTCGATGCCCATGCCGAAGGCGATGGTGGCGCACATGACGATGCCGTCCTCGTGCAGGAAGCGGCGCTGGTTGGCGGCACGCACCTGCGCCGGCAGGCCGGCGTGGTAGGGCAGGGCGTTGAAGCCCTGCGCGGCGAGGTAGTCGGCGGTCTCCTCGACCTTGCGCCGCGACATGGCGTAGACGATGCCGGCCTCGCCGCGGTGGCCGGCCAGGAAGTCCAGCAGCTGGCGGCGCGCGTTGTCCTTCTGCACCACGGTGTAGCGGATGTTGGGCCGGTCGAAGGAGCTGACGAAGTGCTCGGCGTGCTCCAGGTCCAGGCGTTCGGCGATCTCGCGCTGGGTCGGCGGATCGGCGGTGGCGGTCAGGGCGATGCGCGGCACCTGCGGCCAGCGTTCGTGCAGCACCGTGAGCTGGCGGTATTCGGGGCGGAAGTCGTGGCCCCACTGCGAGACGCAGTGGGCCTCGTCGATGGCGAACAGGGCGATGCGGCTGCGGTCCAGCAGCGACATGAAGCGCGGGGTCAGCAGCCGTTCGGGGGCGACATAGAGCAGCTCCAGCTCCCCGGCCAGCAGTTCGCGCTCGACCCGCATCGCGGTCTCGCCGTCGAGGGTGGAGTTGAGGTATTCGGCGCGCACGCCGAGCTGGCGCAAGGCCTCGACCTGGTCCTGCATCAGCGCGATCAGCGGCGAGACGACGATGCCGGTGCCCGCGCGCAGCAGCGAGGGCACCTGGTAGCACAGCGACTTGCCGCCGCCGGTGGGCATCAGCACCAGGGCATCGTTGCCGGCGGCGACATGCTCGACGATGGTCTGCTGCGGGCCACGGAAGTCGTCGTGGCCGAAGACGCGCTTCAGCAGTTCGTGGGCGGGGGAAGGCATCGGCCTAGGATACCGCGCGGGTCAAGCCGCCCGGCTTGCGCGCTGGGTCGCCGCCGGCCGGGGATGTTCCTGCGCTGCTGTAGGAAGTGGCCGCATGTGCGGTGTCGCGGGTGGGGATCGTCGGGAGCGACGGTCTTTTCGTCGCATCGCCGATTTTCCTCCCCGCCTGTCCAGGCACCGCCGCTCAGCGCCAGCCCGCCAGCCGGGGAAGGGACGAGGCCAGCAGGGCAACGCCGGAAGCGGTCAGCAGGCCCAGGACGATCTGCCTGAAGCGAGCGTCGCTGATGCCGATGTAAAGGCGCGTGCCGAGGAAGGTCGGCACCAGCATGGCCGGAGCGACGATGGCGAACATGGGCAGCATGTCGCGGGTGACGATGCCGGAGCCTGCATAGGTGGCCATGGTCACCAGCAGCATCGACAGGTTGAAGTTCTGGATGATCGAGCGCTGCACGTCGCGCTCGTAGCCGCGCAGGGTGCACCACAAGGTCGGCAGCGTTCCGGTGAAGCCGCCCAGCCCTCCCATGATGCCGCCGGCCAATCCGACCACGCCATCGGCCGGGGTTCCGCCTGCGGAGACCCTGGGCAACCGCCTGGACAGGAGCATGGCCGGGCACCAGAGCACCAGCAGGGCTCCGAGGATGAGCTTGAACCAGTTCATGTCCAGCCTGGGCAGCAGGGCCACCCCGAGGGGAATCCCGAGCAGGCCCCCGAGGACGAACGGCAGCAGCCGCTTGACGTCCCATCCCCGGCGCACGGAGAAGGCCGCGACGATCTGTCCGGTCAGTGCGCCGAACACGGACAGGGTGGCGGCGAGTTTGGGATCCAGCACCCAGGCCCAGAAGGACATGGCCACAAGGCCGAACGCGAACCCCGACAGCCCCTGCACGAAGCCGGCGACGACGGCGCCCAGTGCCACCACGAAGTAGATCGATCCCACTTTCCCTCCGGCAGATGCCCGCTGCCTGCCGAGTACAGGCTTTTGCCATTATGGAGACCGGATACCAGCCCCGGGGAATGGGGAAGCGTCGTCCCCCCGGCCGATGCGGGAGAGGGGACGACGTGTGCCTTGTCCCGGCAAAGCCGCAGGCGCGAAGCCCGAAGGGGCTCTACTGCAGCAGCGAGCGCAGCATCCAGGCGTACTTCTCGTGGGTCTGCAGGCGCTGGGTCATCAGGTCCTCGGTGGGGGCGTCGTCGGCCTCGTCGGCGGTGTCGAGCACCGCGCGCGCGGTGCGGCACACCGCTTCGTTGCCGGCGACCAGCTGGCGTACCATCTCGCGCCAGTCGGCGCTGTCGGTCAGGCCGGGTTCCTCGGGGATCGAGGTCAGCTTGATGAACTCCTGGTACGAGCCGGGCGCGTTGAAGCCGAGGGCGCGGATGCGCTCGGCGACGTCGTCCAGCGCGCCCCACTGCTCGGTGTACTGTTCCTCGAACATGGTGTGCAGCGAGTTGAACATCGAGCCGGTCACGTTCCAGTGGAAGTTGTGGGTTTTCAGGTACAGCGTGAACGCGTCGGCCAGGTAGCGCGACAAACCGTCGGCGATCTTCTTGCGATCGCCGGTCCTGATCCCGATATCGATGTTCGGCGCGGAAGGCGCGGCGGCCGCCAGCGCCTTGGCGGAGGTTTTCTTGCCGGGGTTCTTGAGCTTGGCCATGGCGTTGCCTCTGGAGCGGATGGGTGGAATCCACCATAGACGGCAGCGAACGATTTTGGAAATTCGATCTTTACGGCAAAACGATTGATGGGATCTATCGAAGCAAGCCTTCTGGCCCGATTGCGGGATGCCCGGACCTCCATCGACGGCGCGATGAGCCGCGATCGCGGCCGCCTGCTCGGCCTGTGGTCGCGCTGGCATGCGCGGCCGGGCGATGCCGGCCTGCGCGAACGCTTCGAGCAGGCCCTGGCCGCCTCGCATGCCCGGCGCGAGGCGCGCGCGCGCAGCGTGCCCGCGGTCACCCTGGACGAGGCGCTGCCGATCGCGCGCGAGGGCGAACGCATCGCCGCGCTGATCCGCGAGCACCAGGTGGTGGTGATCGCCGGCGAGACCGGCTCGGGCAAGACCACGCAGCTGCCCAAGCTGTGCCTGGCCGCCGGGCGCGGTACGGCGGGGATGATCGGCTGTACCCAGCCGCGGCGCATCGCCGCGCGCGCGGTGGCCGCGCGGGTGGCCGAGGAACTGCATTCGCCGCTGGGCGAAGCGGTGGGCTACCAGGTGCGTTTTACCGACAAGGTGGGCGAGGACAGCCGCATCAAGTTCATGACCGACGGCATCCTGCTGGCCGAGATCGCCTCGGACAAATGGCTGTCGGCCTACGACACGCTCATCATCGACGAGGCGCACGAGCGCAGCCTCAACATCGACTTCCTGCTCGGCTATCTCAAGCGGCTGCTGGAAAGGCGTCCTGACCTGAAACTGATCGTCACCTCGGCGACGATCGACACCGCGCGTTTCGCCCGCCACTTCGGCGATGCCCCGGTGGTCGGCGTGGAAGGGCGTACCTGGCCGGTGGAGGTGCGCTACCGGCCGCTGGAAGGCGACACCGACGCCGAGGGCGAGACGCGCGAGGGCGAGCGCACGGTCAACGACGCCATCGTCGCGGCGGTGGACGAGATCACCCGCGAGGACGGGCGTGGCGACGTGCTGGTGTTCCTGCCCGGCGAGCGCGAGATCCGCGATGCCCACCTGGCACTGGAGCGGCGCAAGTACCGCGCCACCGAGGTGCTGCCGCTGTACGCGCGGCTGTCGGCGAAGGAGCAGGACCGGGTGTTCAACCCCGGCCCGCAGCGGCGCATCGTGCTGGCCACCAACGTCGCCGAGACCTCGCTGACGGTGCCGCGCATCCGCTACGTGGTCGATCCCGGCTACGCCCGGGTCAAGCGCTACAGCCCGCGCCAGAAACTCGACCGGCTGCACATCGAGCCGATCAGCCAGGCCAGCGCCAACCAGCGCACCGGCCGCTGCGGGCGCATCGCCGAGGGCGTGTGCTACCGGCTGTACGCCGAGGCCGATTTCCAGGCGCGCCCGGCGTTCACCGACCCGGAGATCCGCCGCGCCTCGCTGGCCGGGGTGATCCTGCGCATGCTGCAGCTCGGGCTGGGGCGGATCGAGGACTTCCCGTTCCTGGAACCGCCGGACGAACGCGCGGTGGCCGATGGCTGGCAGCAGCTGGTGGAGCTGGGCGCGGTCGGCGAGCCGGACCGCCACGGCCTGCGCAAGCTCACCGAGACCGGCCGGCAGATGGCGCGCCTGCCGGTGGACGTGAAGCTGGCGCGGATGCTGGTGGCGGCGCAGCAGCACGGCTGCCTGCGGCCGATGCTGGTGATCGCCGCGTTCCTGGGCATCCAGGACCCGCGCGAGCGCCCGCCGGAAGCGCGCGAGGCCGCCGACAACGCCCATGCCAGGTTCGCCGACGCACGCTCGGAATTCGTCGGCATCCTGCGCTTGTGGGAAGGCTACCGCCAGGCGCACGAGGACCTGACCCAGTCGAAGCTGCGTGACTGGTGCCAGAAGAACTTCCTCGGCTTCCTGCGCATGCGCGAGTGGCGCGAGCTGCACCGCCAGCTGCGCGTGCTGTGCGAGGAACAGGGCTGGCAGGAGGAGGCGCCGGCGACATCGCTGGAGCCGTTGCTGGATGGCGCACCGTCGCCGCCGGCCGGCGGTGAGGCCAAGGCGCGGCTGACCCGTGGCCAGCTGCACCGCGCCGCGCGGCTGGCGCGCGAGGCGAAGGGAAAGCCGGGTGCGCCTGCGCCCGGCACTGGCGACGCGACCGTCGGTGGTCCGGTGGCCACTGGCGGTGGTCGAACCGCCGAGGTTGCCGTTCGCGAAGGCGGAGCCGATTCCGAGCAATCCCCGCGCATCGGCGAGCGCGTGCGCGCCGCCGCCTACCAGGCGCTGCATCGCGCGCTGATCGCCGGCCTGCCCACCCAGCTCGGCCATCGCACCGACAAGGGCGATTTCCAGGCCCCGCGCCAGCGCCGCTTCCTGCCGTTCCCCGGTTCGGCCCTGGCCAAGAAGCCGCCGCCGTGGGTGCTGGCCGCCACGCTGCTGGACACGCAGAAGGTCTGGGGCCTGACCCTGGCGGCGATCGAGCCGGACTGGGCCATCGCCGAGTTGCCGCACCTGCTGGCGCGCAAGCATTTCGACCCGCACTGGTCGCGCGCGCAGGGGCAGGTGGTCGCCTCCGAGCAGATCAGCCTGTTCGGGCTGGTGCTGGCGCCGAAGAAGCCGGTGCGCTACGGCACCATCGACTCGGCCGGCGCGCACGACCTGTTCGTGCGCCAGGCGCTGGTCACCGGCGAGATCGACACCCGCGCCGGTTTCCTCGCCGACAACCTCAAGGTGCTCGAGCGCGCGCGCGAGGAGGAGGCCAAGCTGCGCCGCGCCGGCATCGTCGCCGACGAGGACTGGCAGGCGCGCTGGTACCTGGACCGGGTGCCGGCGCAGATCCATTCCGCCGCCCAGCTTGATGCCTGGTGGAAGACCCTGCCCGAGGAGCAGCGGCGCACGCTGCGCTGGTCGCAGGCCGACCTGCTGCCGGGCGAGGGCAGCGAGGCCGACCGCTATCCCAAGTACCTGGCGCTGGGCGATGCGCGGTTGGCGCTGCACTACCGCTTCGAGCCGGGCGCGGCCGACGACGGCGTGACCCTGGAGGTGCCGCTGCACCTGCTCGGCGCGCTGGATGCGGCGCGGCTGTCGTGGCTGGCGCCGGGCTTCGTCGCCGAGAAGGCGTCCGAGCTGATCCGCAGCCTGCCCAAGGCGCAGCGGCGCAACTACGTGCCGGCACCGGACTTCGGCCGCGCGTTCTTCGAGGCGTTCCCGCAGCCGAGCGCCGACGACATCCGCGGCGAACTGGCGCGGTTCCTCTCGCGCGCCACCGGCGCGCCGGTGGCCGCCACCGACTTCGACGAGGCCGCGCTGGAGCCGCACCTGCGCATGAACCTGCGCCTGCGCGACGCGCAGGGCCAGGTGCTGGCCGAATCGCGCGACCTCGACGCGCTGCGTGCGCGCTTCGGCGAGCGTGCCGGGCAGGCGTTCGCGGTGCGCGCCGGGCGCGAGCTGGCGGCCGAGGGATTGCGCGACTTCCCCGCCGCGGCCATCCCCGAACAGGTGCCCGGCGAGGCCGGCGTGCCGGCGTATCCGGCGCTGGTGGATACCGCGTCCGAAAACGGGGGCGATGCCGCCGCGCTGCGCATCTTCGCCGACCGTACCGAGGCGGCCGAGGCGCATCCGCGCGGCGTGCGCCGCCTGCTGGAGATCGCGCTGGCCGACCGCATCAAGCAGGCGCGCAAGCAGCTGCCGGTGTCGCCCAAGACCGGGCTGCTGTACGCGGCGATCGAGTCGCAGGAGCGGTTGCGTGGCGACCTGGTCGATGCCGCGCTCAACGCGGTGCTGGCCGAGGGCCTGGGCGGCATCCGCGAGCGCGCCGCGTTCGAGCAGCGCCGCGAGGCCGCCGGCAAGGCCCTGTTCGGCGAGGCGATGGCGCGGCTGCAGCTGGCCGAGAAGATCATGGCCGGCGTGGCCGAGGTGAAGCCGGCGCTGGACGCCCCGCTGATGGGCTGGGCGCGCGGCAACCTCGACGACATGCAGGCGCAGCTGGCGGCGCTGGTGCATCCGGGCTTCCTGCGCGAGACCCCGGCCGAGGCGCTGTCGCAGTTCCCGCGCTACCTCAAGGCGATGGTGCTGCGCGCCGAACGCGCCAAGCGCGACCCGACCCGCGACCAGCAGCGCATGCTCGAGCTCAAGCCGTTCGCCGACGCGCTGGCCGACGCCGCCGTCGACGGCCGGCTGGCGCGCCCGGGCTGGCAGGCGCTGCGCTGGGAGCTGGAGGAGCTGCGCGTGTCGCTGTTCGCCCAGGAACTGGGCGCGCGCGGCGGGGTGTCGCCGAAGAAGCTGGCGCAGCGGCTGGCGGCGCTGGACTGAGGCGGTTCAGCGCGCCGCGCTGTCCTCGCCGTCCGCCTCGTCCACGCGCTCGCCCATCATCTCGCGCTGGCGCTTGTCCAGTTCCTCGGCGTAGCGCTTGCGCACGAACGCTTCCGAGAGCACGCCCAGCACCCGGTGGCCGGCATCGACCACCGCCATCTCGTCGCTCTGGGTCGCGTCGAAGCGGCGCAGCACCTCGAGCACGTCCATGTCCGCGGCCAGCACCTGGTCGCGGTTGCCGGCGAATTCGCCGACGACCGCGCCGGGCGCGACGTCGGGCGCGTACAGCCGCGCCACCGGCACGATGCCGGCATAGCGGCCCTGCGCGTCGAGCAGCACCACGCGCGTGGACGAGCCCAGCGGGAAGCGCTGGCGGAACTGCTCGGCCGTGGCGGCGGCGGGCAGGGTGCCGGCGTCGCGGCGCATCATCCGCCCGGCGCTCAGGCTGCGTACCCAGCCGACGTCGCGCGGGCTGGTGATGGTGCCGCCGCGCAGGTGCATGCGCCAGGTGGAGAACGAGTAGCCGAACAGCTGGCGCGTGGTGGTGCCCGAGACCAGCACCGCGGCCATCACCGCGCTGGACAGCACGAAGTCGTGGGTGCCTTCCAGCACCAGCATGGCCATGGTCATCGGCGCGCCGACGATGGAGGCGGCCAGCGCCGCCATGCCCGCCAGCGCGGCGGCGGTGACGTCGATCACCTGCGCGCCGGCGGCCAGGTTGATCAGCCCGGCGCACAGGGCGCCGACCAGCGTGCCCATGAACAGCGAGGCGAAGAACAGCCCGCCGCGGAAGCCGAAGCCCAGCGAGATGCCCGAGGCCAGGCACTTCAGCAGCAATAGCAGGGCGATCCACGCCAGCGGCAGGTGGGTGGTCAGGTCCACGTGCAGGGCGCCATGGCCGGCGGAGAGCACTTGCGGGGTGATCATCGCCAGCGGGATCAGCAGCACCCCGCCGGCGGCCGGCCTGGCCCAGGGCGGCAACCGCGTGCGCTGGGCCAGCTGCTCGATGCCGGTGATCAGGCGCATGATGCCGATGCCCACCAGCGCGCTGGCCAGCCCGACCACGGCGAACAGCACGTAGTCGCGCGCGCCCAGGTCGAAGGCGGTGGCGGCCGGCAGCAGGTAGGGCGGCGCACCGAGCGCCTGGGCGATGAAGGCCCCGGCCAGGGCGGCCATCGCCACCGGGGCCAGTGCCGCCGGCGCGTAGGCGCCGATCACGATCTCGAAGGCGTAGAACGCGCCCGCCAGCGGGGCGCCGAAGGCGGCGGCGATCGCGCCGGCGGCCCCGGCGCCGACCAGGGTGCGGGTGTCGGCACGGCGCAGGCGCAGCGCCTGCGCCAGCTGCGAGCCGCTGCCGGCGCCCATCTGGGTATAGGACGCCTCCAGACCGGCCGACGCGCCGAAACCGTTGGAGCACAGCGTCTGCACCATCACCACCAGGTTGTCGCGCATCGACATGCGCCCGCCGTGCAGGGCGTTGGCTTCCACCGCATCGACCAGGTGGCGGTTGCCCCGCCCGGCGTACCAGGTGACCAGCCCGACCAGCAGGCCGCCCAGCGGCACCACCAGCAGCGCCGGCAGGCCCAGGTGCGCGACCGAGCTCAGGCGCACGTCGCCCTGCAGGCCGAACAGGCGCGCCTGCAGGGCATGGGCCAGGCCGCTCTGCAGCACCGCCAGCAGGCCGGCCGCCAGGCCGACCGGCACGCCCAGCACGATCAGCCAGCCGTCGGCGCCACGTAGGCGGCGACGGACGGCGCCGAGCCATCCGCCCGCCAGGCCGGCCGGCACGTGGGGCACGGGCGCGCGCCTACTTGATGCGACGCACCTTGGCCTGGGTGTTGTACTTGTCCACGCGCATGTACCACACGCCCATCAGGCCCGGACGGATGCTCACCTTGGGATCGACCAGGTGCACGCCGTCCAGGCTCGCCGCCTCGGTCTGTTCCCATTCCTGGCCGTTGGCCAGCACGTAGTGCTTGCCCTTGCCGAAGCCGTCGAAGCGCCCGGACAGCGTGCTCTCGATCGGCTCGCTGGAGCCGAAGTCGAAGAAGCCGCGGTTCTTGGTGATGACCTCCTGGCGGCCCTGCTCCTTGGCCTGGGCCAGTGCCTGCGCGCTTTCGCGGCGGGCCTGCTCGGCCGCCTGCGCCGACGCGTCGGCCACCTTGCCCTGCAGCCAGGCGTTGAGCGCGGCCAGCTCGGCCGGGCTCAGCTTGTCCAGGCCGGCGGCGCGGAATTCCTGCGGCGTCATCTGTGCCTGCAGGTCGCCGGTCACGGCGCGCTGGGCGAGGGCGGGCGGGGCACAGGCCAGCACGAGGGCGGTGGCGAGCAGGAGGCGCGGGGTACGAAGCGCGGGCATGGGGACGGTTCCATGACGGGATTGGCGCTAGTGTATTCGCAACCCTTGGCGGACCGGACGGCCGCCACCATGATCCGACCGTGAGTGCTTCCGAACCTACCGACCTGAACGCGCTGCTGCAGCGCCCCGCGCTGGCGTCGCTGTCACCGGTCCTGCGCCAGGCGCTGGCGGCGCTGTGGCAGGACGCCGGCACCGACCACGCGCCGCGCCTGCCGTGGCCGGTGCTGGCCGAAACGCTCGACGCGCTGGCCTTGCTGTCGGCCGACGAGACCGTGCTGCTGGCGGCGCTGCTGTTCGACCTGCCGGGCCTGCGCGCGCGCCGCGATGCGCTGGCGCTGGGCGCGGCGGCGCGCGCCCGCGCGCTGGACGGGCTGCTCGAGGGCCAGGACGCGGCCGAGCAGGTCTGGGCGCTGCATGCCGGGCGCGAGGCGGGGCGCAACAGCGAGGGCCTGCGCCGGCTGCTGCTGGCCATCGTCCAGGACCTGCGCGTGGTGCCGATCCTGCTGGCCCGGCAGCTGGCGCGCATGCGCGCGGCCACGCGCGAGCCGGACGGCCCCTCGCGCCGCGCGCTGGCCCAGCTCACCCGCGACATCCACGCGCCGCTGGCCAACCGCCTCGGCATCTGGCAGCTCAAGTGGGAGCTGGAGGACCTGGCGTTCCGCTTCCTCGAGCCGGACACCTACAAGCACATCGCCCGCGAGCTGGACGAGAAGCGCCTGGCGCGCGAGCACTACATCGAATCGGTCAAGCACCAGCTCGCCCGCGCCCTGGCCGAGCACGGCCTGCATGCCGAGGTCAGCGGCCGGCCCAAGCACATCTACAGCATCTGGCGGAAGATGCAGAAGAAGCACCTGGCCTTCGACGAGCTCTACGACGTGCGTGCGGTGCGGGTCATGGTCGACGACGTGGCCGCCTGCTACGCCGCGCTGGGCGTGGTGCATGCGCTGTGGGCGCCGATCCCGAGCGAGTTCGACGACTACATCGCCCGGCCCAAGGCCAACGACTACCGTTCGCTGCACACCGCCGTGGTCGGCCCGGAGGGGCGCACGCTGGAAGTGCAGATCCGCACCTTCGAGATGCATGCCCAGGCCGAGCTCGGCGTCGCCGCGCACTGGCGCTACAAGGAAGGCGCGCGCGGCGCGGAGAAGGCCTTCGACCGCAAGATCACCTGGATGCGCCAGCTGCTCGAACAGGCCCACGACGGCGGTGCCGGCGAGCTGGCCGATGCGCTGGATGCCGAGCTGGTGGAGGACCGCGTCTACGCGCTCACCCCCAAGGGCGAGGTCATCGACCTGCCGCGCGGAGCCACGCCGCTGGACTTCGCCTACCACGTGCACACGATGGTCGGCCACCGCTGCCGCGGCGCCAAGGTGGACGGGCGCATCGTGCCGCTCACTTACCGCCTGCACAGCGGCGACCGGGTCGAGATCCTGACCGGCAAGGAGCCGGACCCGCGCCGCGACTGGCTGCTGCCGGCCAACGGCTTCCTGGCCAGTGCCCGCTCGCGCGACAAGGTGCGCGCCTGGTTCCACAGACTCGACCGCGCGCGCAACGTGCAGGCCGGACGCGAGCTGCTGGAGCGCGAACTCAAGCGCCTGGGCCTGGCCCAGGCCGACCTGGCGCCGATGGCCGAACGCTTCCACGCCGACAGCGTGGAGGACCTGTACATCCAGGTGGCGCTGGGCGACACCGGTCCCAACCAGGTCAGCCGCGCCCTGCTGGAGGCGGAGAAGGCCCGCAGCGAGCCGGCCGAGGCGCCGCCGCTGCCGCGGCCCACCGCGCGGCGCGACGCCGAGCTGGGCAAGTCCGGCTTCACCGTGGAGGGCGTGGGCAACCTGCTGGTGCAACTGGCGCGCTGCTGCCATCCGGTCGCCGGCGAACCGATCGCCGGCTACTTGACGCGCGGACGCGGGGTCAGCGTGCACCGGCCCGACTGCAGCGCCTTCCAGCGCCTGGCGGCATTGCATCCGGAGCGGGTGCTGCCGGTAGAGTGGGGCCGCCCCGGCAGCAGCTACGAGGCCGACGTGGCGGTGGTCGGCCTGGACCGGCGCTGGCTGCTCAAGGACATCACCACGCTGATCGCGCAGGAGGAGGCGCACGTGCTGGAGATGAACAGCCGTCCCCTGCACGACAGCGGGCGGGTCAGCGTGCACCTGCGGCTGAAGGTGAGCGACTACGGCCAGCTGTCCACGCTGCTGGGCAAGATCGACGCGCTGCCGGGCGTGGAACAGGCGCGCCGGCTCGGGTGAGCGCGGCGTGCGCCCGCCGCGGTGCCGGCAGGGCTAAGCTTCCGCGGTGAATCTCCCCGCTTCCCGACCGCCGCCTTCTTCCCCGCGCCTGGACGACGCCGGCGACGTCCCGTGGTGGCGCCGGCGCCGGGTATGGCGCTGGACGCTGGCGGCCGCCCTGGTGCTGGCGGTGCTGGTGGTGGCGTTCCGCCAGCCGCTGGCCGACCGGATCTGGCCCGATACCCGCATCCAGCAACTGCTCGAGGCCGGCAATGCCGCCCTGCGCGCCGGCCGGCTCAGCTCGCCCGGCGACGGCCAGGGCGCGCGCGAGCTGTTCGAGGCGGCCCAGGCGCTGGACGCCGACCGCCCCGAGCCCGGCCAGGGCCTGGCTCGCACCGGCCAGGCCGCGCTGGCGCAGGCGCAGGCGGCGCTGCAGCAGGGCGACTACCGCCGCGCCCGTACCGACCTGCAGCTGGCCACCGAGTTGCAGATGCCGCAGCCGCAGGTGCAGGCCGTCGCCGCGCGGGTGCGCGCGGCCGAGAGCGGCCACGCCCAGGTCGAGCAACTGCTGGCGCAGGCCGCCCGTGCCCGGGCCGAGGGACGGCTGGACGGCACGCCCGACAGCGCCCTGCCGCTGTACCAGCAGGTGCTGGCGATCGAACCGGATCGCACCGCGGCGCTGGAGGGGCGCGAGGACGCCCTGGCCGACCTGCTGCAGCGCGCCCGTGCCGACCTGCGTTCCGGCGAGCTCGGCGCGGCCGCCGCCGCCCTGGCGCGCGCCCGCGGCTACGATCCCGGCCACTACGACCTGCCCGAGACCGAGGCGGCCTTCAGCACCGAGCTGACCGCGCGCCTGCGCCAGGCCGAGCGCGACCTGCGCCTGGGCCGGCTGGATGCCGCCGCGGCGGCCTTCGGGCGCCTCCACGCCGCGGTGCCGGACGATCCGATGGCCGCCCAGGGCGTGCAGCGCACCGCCGGCGCCTATGCCGCCGAGGCGGCGCGGCAGGCGGCGGATTTCCACTTCGCCCGCGCCGCACGCCTGTTCGAGCGCGCCCAGGCCCTGGATGCGGACGCACCGGGGCTGGCCGATGCGCGCCAGGCCATCGAGCGCAGCCACGCGGCGCAGGCGTCGATGCAGAGCCGCCTGGCCCCGGCCGAGCGCGAGCGGCAACTGCAACGCGTGCTGGCCGAACTGGACCACGCCGGCGCCCAGGGCCACTGGCTCACCCCGCCCGGCGCCAGCGCCTACGACAAGCTGCGCGAGGCGCAGGCGCTGGCGCCGCACGACCCCCGGGTGCGGCGCGCCGCGGCGCGCATCGTGCCGCAGACCCGGCAATGCTTCGAGCAGGCGCTGCGCGAGAACCGCGTGCGTGCCGCCGGCGCATGCTTGGACACCTGGGGCTGGCTGGCGCCCTCGGCCCCGGGCGTGCGCGAGGCGCGCCGGCGCCTGGCCCAGCGCTGGATCGCCGTGGGCCAGGAACGGCTGGGCGCGGGCGACCTGAAGTTCGCCCGCCAGGCCGTGCAGCAGGCCCGCGCGCTGGATGCCGCGACCCCGGAACTGGCGGCCTTCGAGCGGCGCGTGGGCCGGGCCACGCCCTGAGACGGCGGCAACGGCGCCGGCCAGGCCGCGGCATCGATCGATCGCCGATCGGCCATGCCCGGAGATCCTGCTCGTCGGCATGGGCATGGGCATGGGCATGGGCTTCGGCTTCGGCTTCGGCGCTGCCGGGCTTGCGCGCGTCAGCCACATCGCGCCGCATCCGTGGCCGATCAGCCCGCACGGCATCGGCTTGATCGATCCAGGCGCGCGGCAAGCGGCCAGGGCGCTTCGACGTGGAGGATCGTTCCGGCCCGACTCGGCCCGACCGGGTCGGGTCGTCCCGGCCGCGTGCCGGGCGCATGCCCGGCGGCGCGTGGGGTTGCCGCGACTTCAGGCGTCGAAGAACACCCGGCGCACGGTCGCGCGCGCGGCTTCGGGCGAGAAATGGCGCAGCACGTTGGCGCGGCTGCCCGCGGCCAGGCGCTGCCACAGCGCCTCGTCGCCGTACAGGCGCAACACCGCGGTGGCGAACGCTTCGGCGGTGTCGGCGACCAGCACGTCCTCGCCGTCGCGCAGGTGCATGCCTTCGGCCGCGCAGGCCGTGGCCGCGACTTCAGGTGTCGAAGAACACCCGGCGCACGGTCGCGCGCGCGGCCTCCGGCGAGAAATAGCGCAGCACGTTGGCGCGGCCGCCCGCGGCCAGGCGCTGCCACAGCGCCTCGTCGCCGTACAGGCGCAACACCGCGGTGGCGAACGTTTCGGCGGTGTCGGCGACCAGCACGTCCTCGCCGTCGCGCAGGTGCATGCCTTCGGCCGCGCAGGTCGTGGCCACCACCGGCTGGCCGTGGGCCATGCTCAGGTTGATCTTGCCCTTGACCCCGGCCCCGAAGCGCAACGGCGCCACGCACACGCGCACCCGGTCCATCCACGGCGCCAGATCGGCGACCTGGCCATGCAGCACCACGCCCGGATCGGCCCGCAGGCGCTCGCCCAGCGCCTGCGGCGGGGTGCCCGCGCCGATGCAGTGCAGGCGGATGTCCGGCGCCGCGGCGCGGATGCGCGGCAGCACCTCGGCGGTGAACCAGTCCAGTGCATCGACATTGGGCGGATGGCCGAAACCGCCGACGAACACCAGGTCGCGGCGCTGTGCCCAGGGCAGGCCGCCCCCGGCAGGCTCGTGCAGGTTGGAGACCAGGGCGGTGGCCACGCCGAGCGCGTCCTGCGCCAGCTGCCGGCGCTCGGCGTCGCTGACCAGCAGGGTGCAGTCCACCTGCCGCATCAGCGCCAGCTCGCGCTGGCGTGTCTGCAGCGCGGCACGCAGGGCGGCCTCGTCGCCGGCCAGTTCGGCGCCGCGGCGCTCGCGCAGGTAGTGCAGGTCCACCGTGTCGAACACCCGCCTGGCCTGGGGAGCGTAGCGGCGCAGCAGCGGCAGGCACTCGGCGGTGACGTGGTGGCGCACGGTCATGGCCACGGCGAAGCGCGGCCCGTGCTCGCGCAGCCAGGGACCCAGGCCCTTCAGCCACGGCGCGTACCAGACCTCCACGCCGATCGCCTGCAGCGCGCGGGTATGGCGGCCGCCGTGCTCGCGCGCAGTGGGCACGAACACCACGTGGGCGCCCTCGGACTGCAGCAGCCGGATCAGGTTGAACAGGCGCAGCGAAGCCGAGTCGCGGTCCACCTGCGGCACCGCCTCGTCCAGCACCAGGACCTGGCGCTGGTGGCGATGGCGCAGGGCCGGGGAGGGCACGCTGCCCGGCGCCGGGAACGCGGCCAGCGCCGCCCGCCACTTGGCGGCGAACACCGCGCGGTTGCGCACCTGGTAGGCCTTCAGGCCGCTGCCGGTGTCGGTGCCGTGGCTGGTGCCCTCGTCGTGGACCACGCGCGCGGCTGGCTGCACCAGCACCGCGTGGCCGGCCGCGCGCACGGCGAAGGCCAGGTCGGTGTCCTCGTAGTAGGCCGGGCGGTAGCGGGTGTCGAAGCCGCCGAGCGCGGCGAACAGGGCGCGCGGGATCGCCAGGGCCGCGCCGGAGACGTAGTCGGCTGCCTGCAGGCAGGCGTAGCGCGGGTCGTCCGGCGACTCGAAGCGGCCGTAGCTCCAGGCGCTGCCGTCGGCGAACAGCACGCCGCCCGCCTCCTGCAGGCGCCCGTCCGGGTACAGCAGCTGGGCGCCGACGATGCCGGCCCCGGGGCACTGGCGGAAGGTCGCCAGCAGCGCGTCCAGCCAGCCCGGCTGCGGCACGGTGTCGTTGTTGAGCAGTACCAGGTAGTCGCCGCGGGCCAGGCGCGCGCCGTCGTTGCAGGTCTCGATGAAGCCGCCGTTGGCGGCGCGGCGGTGGTAGCGCAGGCCGGCGATGGCCGCCATCCATGCGGCGGTCTCGTCGCTGCTGCCGTCATCGACCACCAGGATCTCGCAGGCCGCCGCCGGCGGGTGCGCGGCCAGCGCGCGCAGGCAGGCCAGGGTATGGCGGCAGTGGTTGTAGACCGGGATGACGATGCTGGCCAGCGGCGCGTCGCTGGAAGGTACCGCGAACGGCGCGAACGGCTGTGGCGCGGGCAGCTCGAGCGGGGCCGACACCGGCGCCGGCGGCGGCCGCAGGCGTATCCGGATCCGCGCCCAGGTGGCACGCCAGCCGCGGGCGCGCAGGCTGGAGACTGTGCGGCGGGCCAGGCCGGACAGGCGCAGCAGCAGGGAACGCGCTTCGGCCAGGGACATCGGCATCCAGGTGCAACTCCAGCTTAAATCGGAGGGCGGCCGCGCCGCGGCGCCGTTGGCACTGCGCTAGACTCGCCCGACTCGACATTCTCGCATCCCCGTGCCCCGACGCTACGATTACGACCCCGAAGAGCTGGACGACGCCGACGACGGCGCGGACGAAGGTCCGGACTGGCGCGTCCGCCTGGCGACCTGGGGGCTGGCGGCGCTGGCGCTGCTGCTGGGTTTCCTGATCCCCTACACGCTCTACCTCAACCACCAGGTCACGGTGCGCTTCGGCGAACTGCGCTGGCAGGTGCCCACGCGCGTGTACGCGCGGCCGCTGGTGCTGGCGCCGGGCAAGGCGCTGGACGCGGCCACGCTGCGGACCGAGCTGGACGCGGCCTCCTACCGCGGCGACGGCCAGGGCAAGCTGGCCGGCACCTACGCCGCCGACGGCGGGCGCTTCGTCATCGCCAGCCGCGGCTACATCGACGTGGACGGCAGGATCGCGCCGCAGCGGATCGAGGTGCAGCTTTCCGGCGAGCGCGTGGCGTCGCTGCGCGATGCCGGCAGCCGCAAGGCGCTCAAGGCCGCGCGCCTGGACCCGGCGCGCATCGCCACGCTGTACGGGCAGAAGCAGGAGGAGCGCCGCCTGGTGCGGCTGGACGAGGTGCCCGACCTGCTGGTCACCGGCCTGCAGGCGGTGGAGGACCGCGATTTCGCCACCCACCACGGCATCGACCTGAGCGGCATCGTGCGCGCCGGCTGGGTGGCGCTGCGCAGCGGCGGCCATGTGCGCCAGGGCGCCAGCACGCTGACCCAGCAGCTGGCGCGCAGCGGCCTGCTCGGCATCGGCCGCGAGCAGACCCTGACCCGCAAGTTCAACGAGATCCTCTACGCGCTGATCCTGGAGGCGCGCTACGACAAGCGCACCATCCTGGAGGCCTACCTCAACCAGGTCTACCTGGGCCAGCGCGGCAGCCAGGCGATCCGCGGCGTCGCCTCCGGGTCGGAGTTCTGGTTCGGGCGCGACCTGGGCTCGCTGACCACCGAGCAGGTGGCGATGCTGATCGGCATGGTCAAGGGCCCGTCCTACTACGACCCGCGGCGCAACCCCGAGCGCGCCAGGGAGCGCCGCGACTTCGTGCTCGGCAAGCTGCACGACAACAAGCTCATCGACGACGCCGACTACAAGCGCGCGCTGGACGCACCGCTGGAAGTGCCGGCGGTGCCCGGCCTGGTCGCCGCCAACCGTTTCCCGGCCTACGTCGACCTGGTGCGCCGCCAACTCGCCCACGACTACCCGGAAGATGCCCTGCAGGGCGCCGGCCTGAGCGTGCTGACCGGCATGTCGCCGGCGGCGCAGGCCTATGCCGAAGGCGCGGTCACGCGCACGATCAAGTCGCTGGAAAACAGGAAGCGCCCGCCGCTGCAGGCGGGGCTGGTGCTCACCGACGTGCACAACGGCGACGTGCTGGCCGTGGTCGGCAGCCGCGACGTCGCCACCCCGGGCTTCAACCGCGCGGTCGAGGCGCAGCGGCCGCTGGGCTCGCTGCTCAAGCCCTTCGTCTACCTGCTGGCGCTGGCGCAACCGGACCGCTGGTCGCTGGCCAGCTGGGTCGAGGACAGCCCGGTGACGGTGCAGCTCGGGCGCGGCCGCACCTGGTCGCCGGACAACTCCGACCACCGCAGCCGCGGCCAGGTGCGCCTGGTTGATGCGCTGGCCCATTCGCTGAACCAGGCCACGGTGCGCGTAGGCATGCAGGTCGGGCCCGAGCGCGTCGCCGAGCTGATCCACGTGCTCGCCGGGATCAAGGCCGATCCCAACCCGGCGCTGATCCTGGGCGCGACCGACCAGAGCCCGTACGCGATGGCCCAGCTGTACCAGTTCCTCGCCTCCGGCGGCGAGATCCAGCCGCTGCATGCGGTGCGCGGCGTGCTCTCGACCGATGGCAAGCTGCTCAAGCGCTACGACAAGACCCCGGCCGCGGCCCAGGAGGGCGATTCCATCGCCGCCAACCTGATCGGCATCGCCCTGCAGCAGGTGGTCACCGGCGGTACCGGCCACCAGCTGCTGAGCAACGGCCTGGGCCGGTTGGCGCCGGCGGGCAAGACCGGCACCAGCAACGACAGCCGCGACAGCTGGTTCGCCGGCTACACCGGCGACCACCTCGCGGTGGTGTGGATGGGCAACGACCAGAACGAGCAGACCGGCCTGTACGGCGCCACCGGCGCGATGCAGGTGTGGTCGGGCATCTTCTCGCGCCTGCCCAGCGCGCCGTTGCGGGTGAGCGGCAAGGGGCTGGACTGGCAGTGGGTGGCGCCGACCGGCTACAACAGCACCGACGCCGGTTGCCCCGGGGCGCGCCAGTTCCCGTTCGTGGTCGGCTTCGTCCCGCCGTATGCGCCCTGCCAGCCGGCCGAACCGGCACCGGAGGACGGCCAGGCCCCGCAGGAGGCGCAACAGGAGGGCGGCGGCTGGCGCAGCTGGTTCGGCGCCGGGCGGCGCAAGGAGGACAATGGCGGCGGCGAACCGGCCGCGCCCGCCGCGGCCCCCGCGCAGACTCCCTCCCCCACGCCCCGATCCGCCCGTTTCCATTGACCGCCGCGCTGTGCGTCCTGCTGGCCGGCTGCGCCACGCCGGCACCGCCCCCGCCGCCGGCCCCTGCGGTGCCGGCGGTCAGCCCGGCCCAGCGCCTGGCGGCGGTGGACGCGATCGGCGGCGCCGACGACACCGAACTGACCGTGCAGCCGCTGCGCGACCCGGAAGTGGACGACCTGCGCGCCACCGCCGCGGCGCGGCGCAGGGCCGGCGACGTCCCCGGCGCCGCGCACGCGCTGGACCAGGCCCTGCAGCTGGCCCCGGACGATCCGGCGCTGCTGCAGGAACGCGCCGAGACCGCGTTGCTGGCCGGCGACTTCGGCAGCGCCGAACGCTTCGCCCGGCGCGCCATCGAGCTGGGCTCGAAGACCGGGCCACTGTGCCGCCGCCACTGGGCCACGATCGAGCAGGCCCGCCTGGCGCTGGGCCAGACCGTCAACGCCGCCTCGGCGCATGCCCAGATCGAAGGCTGCACGGTGCCGGGCATCAAGCGCTACTGAGCGCCGCCGATGGCGTACTGTGGCCGCTGGGCAAGGTGCAGGACCGGACGCTGCCTGCGGCGGCGGCCGGGTGCGCCGCGGCCGTCCCCGTCATGTCGCTGCTAGCCCATGCCGCCCGCGAGGCGCTCGAGGAGGGCGGGGCGCTCGCCCGCCATCTGGACGGGTTCGTGCCGCGCGCGGCGCAGCTGCACCTGACCGCGGCGATCGCCGAGGCCTTCGACCAGCGCGACACACTGCTGGCCGAGGCCGGCACCGGCACCGGCAAGACCTACGCCTACCTGGTGCCGGCGCTGCTGTCGGGGATGAAGACCATCGTCTCCACCGGCACCCGCGCGCTGCAGGACCAGCTCTACCACCGAGACCTGCCGCGGGTGCGCGCGGCGCTGGGCGTCGGCGTGCGCAGCGCGTTGCTGAAGGGGCGCGCCAACTACCTGTGCCGCTACCGGCTGGCGCAGGCGCGCGGCGAGCCGCGCTTCGCCAGCGCCGAGGAGGCGGCGCGCTTCCAGCGCATCGTCGCCTGGAGCGGTGCCACGCGCAGCGGCGACATGGCCGAGCTGGCCGACCTGGCCGAGGATTCGCCGCTGCGCCTGCAGGTCACCTCCACGGTCGACAACTGCCTGGGCGGGGAATGCCCGTTCTGGAGCGAATGCTTCGTCGTGCAGGCGCGCCAGCAGGCGCAGGCCGCCGACCTGGTGGTGGTCAACCACCACCTGCTGCTGGCCGACCTGGCGCTCAAGCAGGAAGGCTTCGGCGAGATCCTGCCCGGGGCGGAGGCCTTCGTCGTCGACGAGGCCCACCAACTGCCCGAGCTGGCCGCGCAGTTCTTCGGCGAGGGCTTCGGCATGCGCCAGTGGCAGGAGCTGGCGCGCGATTGCCTGGCCGAGGCGCGCGGCGTGGCCGGTGCCGGCGCGGTGCTGGCCGCGCCAGCGCAGCAGCTGGACCAGGCCCTGCGCGAGCTGCGCACGGCCATGGCGGCGCTGCCGGTACGCGGCACGCAATGGCGGGCGCTGGCGCTGCCGGCGGTGGCCGCGGGCTTCGAGCGCCTCGGCGAGGCGCTGGCCACGCTCGACCAGGCGCTGCAGGGCGTGCGCGCCGCCGCGCCCGGGCTGGAGGCCTGCGCGCTGCGCACCCGCGAGGCGCGCGCACGGCTCGGCCGCTGGCTGGGCGAGGAGGCGGAAGCGGCGCTGCCGGACTTCGATGCCTTGCCGGAGGACGTCGTCGATGCCTCCCCCGACGTGCGCTGGTACGAACTGACCGCGCGCGGCTTCCGCTGCCAGCGCACGCCGCTGGACGTGTCCGCGCCGCTGCGCGAGCACCGCGAACGCTCGCACGCGGCCTGGGTGTTCACTTCGGCCACGCTGGCCGTGGGCGGCGGCTTCGACCACGTCGCCCGCCGCCTGGGCCTGCTCGATCCGGCCACGCTGCTGCAGCCCAGTCCGTTCGACTGGCCGCGCCAGGGCCTGTGCTACCTGCCGCCGGGCCTGCCCGATCCCAATGCGCGCGGCTACGGCGAAGCGCTGATCCGCACGCTGTGGCCGGTGCTGGAGGCCTCGCAGGGACGGGCGTTCGTGCTGTTCGCCTCGCATCGCGCCCTGCGCGAGGCCGCCGCCGCCCTGGAGGACGGGCCGTGGCCGCTGTTCGTCCAGGGCCAGGCCCCGCGCGCGGCCCTGCTGGAGGCCTTCCGTGCCTCCGGCAACGGCGTGTTGCTGGGCACGGCGGCGTTCCGCGAGGGCATCGACGTGGCCGGCGAGGCGCTCAGCGTGGTGGCCATCGACAAGCTGCCGTTCGCCGCGCCGGACGATCCTGTGCACGAGGCGCGGCTGGAGGCCGTGCGCCGCGCCGGCGGCAATCCGTTCCGCGACGAGCAGCTGCCGCAGGCGGTGATCGCGCTCAAGCAGGGCGCCGGCCGGCTGATCCGCAGCGAGTCCGACCGCGGCGTGCTGGTGCTGTGCGATCCGCGCCTGACCTCGCGCGGCTATGGACGCACCTTCCTGGAGTCGCTGCCGCCGTTCGCGCGCACCCGCGCACTGGCCGACGTGCAGGCGTTCTTCGGTGCCGCGCCGGCCGCGGAGCCGGCCGCCGGCGAGGACGGCGGCGACGGCCCGGCGGGGCCCGGGTGCTAAGCTGCCGCGTTCGTTTTCCCGCCGCGCCGCCATGAACCTGCTCGCCATCGAGACCGCCACCGAAGCCTGCTCCGTCGCCGTGCAGGCGGGCGGGCAGGTGGTCGAGCGCTTCGAGATCGCCCCGCGCCGCCATGCCGAACTGGTGTTGCCCTGGGCCGAGGCGCTGCTGGCGCAGGCCGGCATCGGCAAGCGCCAGCTCGACGCCATCGCGGTCAGCCGCGGGCCCGGCGCCTTCACCGGCGTGCGCCTGGGCATCGCCCTGGCCCAGGGCATGGCGCTGGCGCTGGACATCCCGCTGGTGCCGGTGTCGACCTTGGCGGTGCTGGCACGGCAGGCCCCGGCCGCGGCCACGCACGTGCTGGCCGCCATCGACGCCCGCATGGACGAGGTCTACGTCGGCGAGTTCCTGCGCGAGGGCGACACGCTCGCGGCGCTCGGCCGCGAACGGGTGCTGGCCCCGGACGACTATGCGCTGCCGGACGACGGTGCCCCGCGCCATGGCATCGGCACCGGCTTCGCCGCGGTGGGCGGCCGGCTGGCGACCCGGCTGCAGCCGCGCCTGTCCGGCGTGGACGCCACGGCGTTGCCGCACGCGGCCGACCTGCTGGCGCTGGCCGCCCCGGCCTTCGCCCGCGGCCAGGCGGTGGCCCCGGAACTGGCCGAGCCGGCCTACCTGCGCGACAACGTCGCCCTGACCCTGGAAGAACAGCAGGCCGCGCGCGCGGCGCGCTGAGCGGGCCGGCCGCCGGCGCAGGCCGGCCCGGCATGGTCGTCGGCCCCCGCCGCTCCGGGCCACCGTCGATGTTGCCGGATATCGCTTCCTTGGCCCTGTTCGTGCGGGTGGCGGAATCGAGCCGCCTCTCCCGCGCCGCCGCTGCCGCGCACCGGTCGCTGTCGTCGGCCGCCAGCCGGCACCTCGCCCGTTGGAACGGCAATGAGGCGTGGACCTGCCGGGACTGCGCTTCAACGGCGTGGTGGTGAGTGCGGCGGGCGAGGCCCTGCTGCGCCATGCGCGCCTTGCTGGCCGGCATGGACGAGTCCGATGCCGAGCCCGGCGACCATGCCGGTGTGCGCAGGCACGGGGGCTGGCCAATGCCTCGATGCGGGCGCCGTGGCGGCCGGAGCGGCTCGCCCGTTTCCTCGCCCGGCACCGTGGCGCGCGCCTGTCCCGGCAGGACGTACCGGACACGACACCGTGCAGGCGCTGCGCGAAGACCGGTCCGGCGTCGGCGTGGTGGCGTCACCAAGCCGCTGGACGGCCCGGCCGCGCGCACTTGCGGCGCGGACCGGCGGGTGGTCGTGGTGCCGCGCGACCACGGCCTGCGGCAATCGCAGGGGAGGGGCGAGGCGCTGCTGGGCGAGGACGTCGTCGAACGGGGAGCGCCACCGCGATCTCGCGGGCGCTGCACCGGGCGGCCGGGCCGGTGCCTGCGCACGCGGTACGGGGCAGGAGCCTCGGCGATCTGCCGCATGATCGAGGCCGATTCCGTCATCGGCGGGGTGCCGGACGGCATTGTCGCCAGGCTCGATCCGCACCTGCGCCGGCGTTCGCCGGAATTGCGCGACGCCTGGGCGATGCGCCGGATGTCGGCACGCCTGGCGCCGACATCCGGCGCAATCGGCGCGGTACGAATACTGCGCGGGCGAGGCCGCCACGGTGGATTGGGGCCTCCGGCCGTACCGGGTTTCGACGGCGCACAAGCCGCGCCTTCGAAACCGCGCAAGCCGCGTTGGGCCAATGGCCAATTGCCCGCCGCATGCCTCGCTTCCTACCATCGGGACAGTTCTCCACCAGGGCCCGTCCATGTCCCACGCGCATCGCATCGCAGTGATCCCCGGCGACGGCATCGGCCAGGAGGTCATGCCCGAAGGGCTCAAGGCCCTGCACGCCGCCGCCCGCCGCTTCGACATCCCGCTGCAGCTCGACGCCTTCGACTGGAGCAGCGCCTACTACCAGCGCCACGGCAGGATGATGCCGGCGGACTGGAAGGCGCAGATCGGCGGGCACGACGCGATCCTATTCGGGGCGGTCGGCGCACCGGATATCGTGCCGGACCACATCGCGGTGTGGGAATTGCTGATCACCTTCCGCCGCGAGTTCGACCAGTACGTCAACCTGCGGCCGGTGCGGCTGATGCCGGGACTGCCGTGCCCGCTGGTCGGGCGCGCGCCGGGCGACATCGACTTCCTGGTGGTGCGCGAGAACACCGAGGGCGAGTACTCCAACGTCGGCGGCCGCCTGTTCGCCGGCACCGAGCGCGAGATGGCGATCCAGGAATCGGTGTTCACCCGCCACGGCACCGACCGCATCCTGCGCTACGCCTTCGAGCTGGCGCGGCGCCGTCCGGCGCGCAACCTGGTCGCGGCCACCAAGTCCAACGGCATCTCCGTCACCATGCCGTTCTGGGACGAGCGCCTGCAGGCGATCGCCGCCGAGTACCCGGACGTGGCCACGCGCAAGTACCACATCGACATCCTGTGCGCGCACTTCGTGCAGCACCCGGACATGTTCGACGTGGTCGTGGCCTCCAACCTGTTCGGCGACATCCTGTCCGACCTGGGGCCGGCCTGCACCGGCACGATCGGCATCGCGCCCTCGGCCAACCTCAACCCGGAGCGGCGCTTCCCGAGCCTGTTCGAGCCGGTGCACGGCTCGGCCCCGGACATCGCCGGGCGCGGCATCGCCAACCCGATCGGCCAGATCTGGTCGGTCGCGCTGATGCTGGAACACCTGGGCGCCGGCGCCGAAGGCCACCGCCGCGCCGCCGCCGCCATCCTCGATGCGATCGCCCACGTCCTCGAGCACGGCCCGCACACGCCCGACCTGGGCGGCCGGGCAGGTACCGCCCAGATCGGCGACGCCATCGCCGCACGCATCGCCGCCGCGCCGGAACCGGGTGCCGCGCACGCGTGACCCCCGCACTTCATCGCCAAGTGGCCGCCGGCCGGCGGCCAGGCGTGTCCGATCCCGGCGACGGCCAGGTGGCCTGCCGCATCGCCGCGGCGACGGGCGCGATACGGCCGGTGCTGTCGGTGCTGTCGATGCTGTCGATGCGGCGCGGCAGGCGGTCGCGCACGACCGACCCTGGAGTGGGCACTGGACGCAGTCGAGCGCGCGCGCCTGCCGGCCCGCGCCCGGCCGTTCGTTGCAGGCCCACCATGAGGAACCGGCCACGAAGACGGGCAGCGGGATTTCCCCTGCGTGGCGGCGCTGAAGATCGTGGATAGCGGCGGTGCGCCGGCGAAGGCGGTGGCGACCGGGCAGGCGCGTGCGGCGCCGCGTTTCAGCGGTCGTCGCGCAGCTGGCCGCCGGGCAGGAACACCCAGGTGCGGGTGACCTGCAGGATGTCCACGCCATCGTCGGTCCGCGGCAGCGGCGGGAACGGCTGCGCCAGGCGCACCACGCGCAGGGCGGTATCGTCCAGCAGCGGAATGCCGGACGAGCGCAGCACCCGCGCGCTTTCCACGCTGCCGTCGCGGCGCACGCCGACGCTGATCACCACCTGGCCGGCCAGGCGCCGGCGCCGCGCCTCGTCGGGATAGTTCAGGTTGCCGACCCGCTCGGCCCGGTCCACCCAGGCGCGCAGGTAGTTGGCATAGGCGTACTCGCGGGTGCTGGCCGAGACGAACTTGCGGTTGGGGCGCTTGGCGTACTGCTCGGACTGCAGGTGCACCTCCGCGGCCAGGCGCGCCATCTCGGCGTCGCGCCGCTCGCGCGCGCTCTGCGCGGCGGTGACCGGCTCGAGCGGCGGTTCCGGCCGGGCCTGCGGCATCGCATCCTCGCCGCGCGTGCTGGCGATGACCCGGGCGGCGGCGGGCGGCGCCGGCGCGGCCGCCTGGGCGCGCTGCGGCTGCGGCGCCAACCCGGCATCGGGTTGCGGCACCACGCCGGGCTGGCTGTCGCGCGGGCGCAGCGCCTTGTCGTGGTCGCCGCCGCCGGCCTGGTTGGCCTGGGCCAGGAAGTCGGCCTGCTTCGGGGTGAGCGGCGTACTGGTCTGGCTGAAGATCACGTCCAGGGTCGGCACCAGCGGCGCCTTGTCGGCCACGGTGAAGCCCACGCCCAGGATCACGATCGCCCACACCAGGGCCGACAGCACCAGGGTGGCGCGCAGGCGTTGCTCCTCGCCGACGCGCGGGGCGTGCGGGGCCGCGCTCATCGGGCCGGGCCGGCCTCGATCGCGTCGAACAGGCGCCCGGCGATGTTGATGCCGAACTGCGCATCGAGCTCGCGCGCGCAGGTGGGGCTGGTGACGTTGACCTCGGTCAGGTAGTCGCCGATCACGTCCAGGCCGACGAAGCGCATGCCGCGGCGCTTCATCTCCGGGCCGACCTGGGCGGCGATCCAGCGGTCGCGCTCGGACAGCGGCCGGCCCTCGCCGCGGCCGCCGGCGGCCAGGTTGCCGCGGAACTCGTCGCCCTGCGGGATGCGCGCCAGGCAGTACTCCACCGGCTCGCCGTCGATCAGCAGGATGCGCTTGTCGCCGTCCTTGATCTGCGGCAGGTAGCGCTGCGCCAGCGCCAGCTTGCGCCCGCCGTCGGTCAGCGTCTCCAGGATCACGTTCAGGTTGGGATCGGTGGTGCCGCTGCGGAAGATCGAGCGCCCGCCCATGCCGTCCAGCGGCTTGAGCACCGCCTGGCCGTGCTCGTGGACGAAGGCCTTCAGTGCCGCCGCGTCGCGGCTGACCAGGGTCGGCGGGCAGCATTGGGGGAACAGCAGCGCGGCCAGCTTCTCGTTGAAGTCGCGCAGCCCCTGCGGGTCGTTGACCACCTCGGCCCCGGCCCGCTGGGCCACGGTGAGGATCTGGGTGTCGTAGAGGAATTCGCCGTCGAACGGCGGGTCCTTGCGCATCAGCACCACCTGGCCGGGGCCGAACGCCAGCTCGGAAAAGTCGCCCAGCTCGAACCAGCCGGCCTTGTCGTCGCGCACCCGCAGCGGCGCGACCGTGGCCACCGCGGCGCCGCCGCGCAACGCCAGCCCGCTCGGGCGCACGTAGTGCAGGTGATGGCCGCGCCGCTGCGCCTCCAGCAGCATGGCAAAGGTGGTGTCCTTGGCGATCTTGATGTGGTCGATGGGATCCATCACCACGATGACGTCGAGCGGCATGGCACAAACCGGGGGATAGGGAAGGGCGACGATGGTAGCGCCCCGCCCGGACCTGCGCCCATCCCGGGCGGCCGGGGCGTCGGCAACGGCCGATGCGCGGCGGCCGGATTTCCGGGTGCCGTTGCGCACGAAATGTGCTTCCGTTCACACTCGATGGCCGGCGGGCATTCAGCTGGAGGGCCACCTTGACAGCCGCGCCGGGCCTTGCGGTATACATGCACCCCGTAGTGGCGCCGACCGTAGGTGCGTCGCGTGCCTTGGGGAAAGCCGGAATGACTGATCACATTGCTGCGGGCGGGGAGCTCGCAGGGCTGAAGGTAATGGTCATCGACGATTCGAAGACCATCCGCCGCACCGCCGAAACGCTGCTCAAACGGGAGGGATGCGAGGTCGTCACCGCGACCGACGGCTTCGAGGCCCTGGCCAAGATCGCCGACCAGCACCCGCAGATCATCTTCGTGGACATCATGATGCCGCGCCTGGACGGCTACCAGACCTGCGCGCTGATCAAGAACAACCGCGAGTTCAAGTCCACCCCGGTGATCATGCTGTCCTCCAAGGACGGCCTGTTCGACAAGGCGCGCGGCCGCATCGTCGGTTCCGAGCAGTACCTGACCAAGCCGTTCACCCGCGAGGAACTGCTGGACGCCATCCGCACGCATGTCGGCGTGCATGCGCACGCTTGAAGCCTGACCAAAGGGGGTAAGGCATGGCTCGTATCCTGTTGATCGAGGATTCGCCCACCGACCGGGCGGTCTTCACCCAGTGGCTGGAGAAGGCTGGGCACGAAGTGCTGGCGGCCGACAACGCCGAGGACGGCCTGGACCTGGCGCGCCGGCAGGCGCCGGCGCTGGTGCTGATGGACGTGGTGCTGCCGGGCATGAGCGGCTTCCAGGCCACCCGCACGCTGGCGCGCGACGAGGGCACCCGCCACATCCCGGTGCTGATCATCAGCACCAAGGGCATGGACACCGACAAGGCCTGGGGCCTGCGCCAGGGCGCCAGCGACTACATCGTCAAGCCGCCGCGCGAGCAGGAGTTCCTCGAGCGCGTGCAGAGCCTGGTGGGCGCCTGATGCGCTCGCCCTTCGACGTCCTGGAGGACTACCAGCAGCGTGCGCTGGCGCATTCTGTGCAGCTGCCGGAGAAGCGCTTCGCCGCCGACCTGTGGCGCGGGGTGGGCTACCGCATCGGCCAGATGCACCTGGTGTCGGACTTCCGCGAGGTGGCCGAGATCGTGCCGATGCCGCCGGTCACGCCGGTACCGTGCGCGCAGCCGTGGCTGCTGGGGGTGGGCAACCTGCGCGGCAACCTGTTCCCGGTGATCGACCTCAAGCAGTTCCTCGAGGGCCAGCGCACCGCGCTGCAGGAAGGCCAGCGCGTGCTGATCGTGCGCCAGGCCGGCGGCGACGTCGCCCTGACCATCGAAGAGCTGTACGGCCAGCGCAGTTTCCCGCAGGCCGACGCGGTGGCGCCCGATGCAGTCGCGCGCGGCCGCTATGCGCACTTCATCGACCGCGCTTTCCGCGGCGAGGACCACGACTGGGGCGTGTTCTCGCTGTCGCTGCTTTCGCGTACGCCCGAATTCCGGCAGGCCGCCGCCTGAGCGGCCCACCACGCATTGACGAGGTCCAACGATGAGCAACACTCCGGAAGCCGCCGGCCGCAACAAGCTCGGCGGCGCGAGGGTCAACTTCTGGCTGGTCCTGCTGGCGATCTCGCTGGTCGTGTTCGCGGCCAATACCGCCGTGTCCACCTGGCAGGCCGGCCGCCTGGCCGGCGGCGGCACGGGAGCGGCCGACCTGCAGGTGCTGTCGCAGCAGCTGGCCAACCAGGGCCGTGACGCCGTCGACGGCAATGCCGAGGCCTTCACCGCGTTCAAGGCCACCCACGCGCGCATCGAGAAGACCGTGGCCGACCTGCAGACCCGCTTCGGCGGCGAGCAGACGGTGGCCTCGCAGGTCGGCAAGCTGGTGTCCACCTGGACGCCGCTGGGCAAGAACGCGGTCCAGGTCGAGCAGAGCGAGCAGGCGGTGCTGGGCCTGGCCGGCAATGCCGACCGCTTCGTCGGCAACGTGGCCGGCCTGCAGGCGCAGCTCAACGAGGTGGTGCGTGCCATGGCGGCCAGCGGTGCGCCGGCCTCGCAGGTCTACAGCGCCCTGCAGCAGGTGGTGCTGGCCGGCACCATGTCCCGCCGCATCACTGAAATGCGCGCCGGCGGCGCCGCCGCGGCGGCGGCCGGCGACGCGCTGGGCCGCGACTCGGTGGTGTTCGGCCAGGTCCTGGACGGCCTGCGCCAGGGCAACCAGGAGCTGGGCATCAGCCCGGTGCGCAACCCCGCCGCGCTGGCCGCGCTGGAGCAGGCGCAGAAGCAGTGGGACGCGATGAAGAAGGACCTGGACGCGATCGTGGCCAATTCCGGCAAGCTCTTCGCCGCGCAGGCCTCGGCGGTGGCGCTGGCGTCCGGCTCGGACCGCATGCTGCAGTCCAGCCGCGAACTGTTCGATGCGTTCTCCGCGCTCGGTTCGATCCGCAACACCCGCCCGTTCCCGAACATCTGGCTGGGCGTGGCGTCCGGCGTCCTGCTGCTGGTCTCGCTGATCGGCTTCGTCTGGGGCACGGTGCGCTCGCGCAGCCGCGAGCAGGAGGCGCGCTACCAGCTGCAGGTGGAATCCAACAGCCGCAACCAGCAGGCGATCATGCGGCTGCTCGACGAGATCAGCTCGCTCGGCGAAGGCGACCTGACGGTGAAGGCCTCGGTGACCGAGGACATCACCGGCGCCATCGCCGACGCCATCAACTACGCCGTGGACGAGCTGCGCAACCTGGTGACCACGATCAACGACACCTCGGTGCGGGTGGCGGCCTCGACCCAGGAGACCCAGTCCACCGCCACCCAGCTGGCCGAGGCCTCCGACCACCAGGCCAACGAGATCACCTCCGCCTCCGAGCGCATCAACCAGATCGCCTCCAGCATCGAGCAGGTCTCCAGGAACTCCAGCGAGTCGGCGGACGTGGCGCAGAAGTCGGTGCAGATCGCGGCCGAGGGTGCCGGCGTGGTGCGCCAGACCATCCAGGGCATGGACCAGATCCGCGACCAGATCCAGGAGACCTCCAAGCGCATCAAGCGCCTGGGCGAATCCTCTCAGGAGATCGGCTCGATCGTGGAACTGATCAACGACATCTCCGAGCAGACCAACATCCTGGCGCTCAATGCGGCCGTGCAGGCGGCCTCGGCCGGCGAGGCCGGCCGCGGTTTCGCGGTCGTGGCCGACGAAGTGCAGCGCCTGGCCGAACGCACCTCCGGGGCGACCAAGCGCATCGAGGGCCTGGTTCAGGCGATCCAGGCCGATACCAACGAGGCGGTCAGCTCGATGGAACAGACCACCTCGGAAGTGGTCTCCGGCGCGCGCCTGGCCGAGGACGCCGGCACCGCGCTGACCGAGATCGAGCGCGTGTCCAACGCGCTCAACACCCTGATCCGCAACATCTCCATTGCCGCCAACCAGCAGTCCGAGGCGGCCACCGACATCACCCAGACCATGGGCGTGATCCGCCAGATCACCGCGCAGACCTCGCGCGGCGCCGGGCAGACGGCCGAGTCCATCGGCCGCCTGGCCGAACTGGCGGCGGACCTGCGCCGCTCGGTCGCCGACTTCAAGCTGCCGGCCTGACGGGCACCGGGTGAAAGGACCTCGTCCATGAAGCAGTACATGCCAATGCCGCCCGCCGCCGGGCACCGCACGTCCCCCGCGGCCACGGGAGGATGCCGATGAACGCGCTGCGCGATGCGATGAACCATGCCGCGCTGGGCTGGGTGAAGCCCGAGCTGGACGAGCTGCTGCTGCAGGCCCGCAGCGAGGCCGAGGCCTTCGCCGACGAAGGCGGCGTGGCGCACATGCAGGCCTGCGTGGCCCTGCTGCACCAGGCGCGCGGCACCCTGCGCATGCTCGACCTGCAGGCGCCGGCCATGGTCGCCGAGGAACTGGAGCGGCTGGCGCAGGTGCTGGCCGACGGGCAGGCGCGCGAGCGCGACGAGGCCTGCGGCACGCTGATGCGCGGCATCGTCATCCTGCCGGACTACCTGGAGCGCCTGCAGGAGGGCCACCGCGACATCCCGATCGTGCTGCTGCCGCTGCTCAACGAGATCCGCGCCGCGCGCGGCGAGCCGGGCCTGAACGAGAAGGCGCTGCTGGCCTTCGATCCGGACGCGACCGGGGCCAGCGAGAGCGAACTGGAACATGCGCGCGGCAGCGTCAGCGGCCGCAACCGCGAGCTGCTGTCCACCGTGGGCAGCGCGGTCAAGGAAGAACTGCTGCGCATCCGCGATGCGCTCGACCTGCACCTGCGCACGGGCGGCCAGACGGCGGCGCTGCAGGCCCAGGTCGGCGACCTGGGCAACGTCGCCGAGACCCTGGGGATGATGGGGCTGGGCGGGGCGCGCGCGATCGTCGAACAGCAGCGCAACGCCCTGGCCGCGATCGTGGCCGGGCAGCGCCCGGTGGACGAGGGCCTGCTGCTGGACATCGCCGGCGCGCTGCTCTACGTGGACGCCTCGCTCGACGACCAGGCCTCCCGCCTGGAGAACGTCGCCGGGGTGGAGGAGGAGGCGGCCAGCGGCGAGCTGCGGCGCACCGTGGAGGCGCTGGCGCAGGAGGCCATCGCCAACTTCGGCAAGGCCCGCGAGGACTTCGTGGCCTTCATCGAGACCAACTGGAACCACGCGCGCCTGGCGCCGGTGCCGGCGCTGCTGGACGACGTGGCCGGCGCGCTGCGCATCCTGCAGCTGCCCGAGCCGGCCATCCTGGTCGAAGGCGTGGCCCGCTACGTGCAGGTCGAGCTGATCGGGCGCGGGCGCGTGCCCGGCAGCCGCCAGCTCGACACCCTGGCCGACGCGATGGCCAGCCTGGAGTACTACCTGGAAGCACTGCGCGACCGGCGCCCGGGCGGCGAGGAGATCCTCGAGATCGCCCGCTCCAGCCTGGAAGCCCTGCGCTACTGGCCGGTGCCGGAAGCACCGGCACCGGAGACCGGGCACGAGGCAAGCGAAGGCGATGCCGCGCCCGTGCCTGCCGCCACGCCCGAGGGAACGCCGCTGGCCCACGGCGACACCGGCCAAGCGCCACCGTTCCCGGTCGTGCCCGAGCCGATCGCCGTGCAGGCGCCGCCGGTGCAGGTGCAGCCGGTCGCCCCGACGCCGGTGGCGACGTTCGACCCGGTACTGGCCGAGCAGGGCGATTTCGCCAGCCGCCATCCGGACATCGTGTTCGACCTGCCGCCGTCGCAGGAGGCGCCGGCTTCGTCGGATGCCGATTCGACCGTGCCGCCGCCGTCCGCGATCGAGGCAGGGCCGGTCAATCCCTTCGATCCGGTCGCCGCCGAGCAGGACGGCGTGGCCGTCCCGGCGGACGAAGTGCCCGCCGCCGTGGCCCCGGACACCGCGGCTTCCTCCGAAGCACTGCCGTCCGCCGCGGCTGCCGCGGACTCGGCCAGTTCTTTCGACCCCGTGGCCGCCAAGCAGGCAGCAGCCTTCCCCGCCGCACCGGCGACGACGTTCGCCATCTCCATGACCTATGCGGCGTCACCCGTCGTGGCCGGCGACGCTCCGGCCAGCCCGGCGTCGTCCGTGGATCCGGCATCCGCCGGCGATGCGGCGACGGCACCGGCCGACGCAGTCGCGGCCGGCGGCGACGAACACCACGATGCGGCGCATGCGGCGTTCATGGCGGAACTGGACGAGGCCGCCGCCCGCTTCGTGCCCGACGCGGCAATGCCCGCGCCTGCCGTGCCGGAACCGCAGGCGCCCGTCGTCCAGGCCCCGGTAGCAGCCAACACTCCGGCCGTCGTCGCGGCGGCCCCGGCCGCACCGGTCGTCGTGCTGGACGGCGGCTTCGAGGAAAGCGGCGTCGACGAGGACATCCGCGAGGTGTTCCTGGAGGAGTTCGACGAGGAACTGGGCAACCTGGACGTGCTGCTGCCGCAATGGCGCGCATCGCTGGGCGACATGGAGCGCCTGCGCCCGGTACGCCGCATCTTCCATACCCTCAAGGGCAGCGGCCGCCTGGTCGGCGCGCGCCTGCTCGGCGAATTCAGCTGGAAGATCGAGGGCATGCTGAACCGCGTGCTCGACGGCAGCCGGCCGCCGAGCCCCGCGGTGCTGGCGATGGTGGAGCTGGCCCGCCAGACACTGCCCGAACTCAACGCCGCGTTGCGCGGCGACGGCCGCGTCGGCGCCGACCTGCCCGGCATCGAGGCCGTGGCCGAGCGGATCGCCGCCGGCGAGGAGGCCTGGTACCAGCCGCCGGCCGCCGTGGCCGGGCCTGAAGCCGAAACCCTCCAGGTCCCGGCCGCCCCGGCGGCGGACGACGAGGGGAGCACGGCAGGTGAGGGCACGCCCGCCTCGGTGGATGCGGTGCTGCTGGAGATCCTGGAATCGGAGGTCGCCACCCACCTGGCGACGGTGCGCCAGTGGCTCGATCGCGCGCGGACCGCGCCGACGCCCGCCGACGAGGCGCTGCTGCGCGCCTTCCACACCATGAACGGTGCCTTCGCGATGACCGACGTGCCTGAGATCCAGGCCGTCACCGGTCCGTCCGAGGCCTATCTCAAGCGTGCCCTGGGCGCCGGCGTGGTCCCCGATGCCGCGGCGCTGGCCCTGCTCGGCGAGGCTGCCGATGCGGTGGCGCGGACCATGGAGCGCCTGCGCCAGCCCGAGCCGACGGTGCCGTTCTTCGGCGAACTGGGCGGGCGCCTGCAGGCGCTGGCGGCGAGCCTGCCGGAGGCGGCATGGCCGCCGTTGCCGATCGAGCCCGAGGACGAGCCGGTGCCAGTGTCGCCTGCGGCGGTTCCCGGCGAGGAAACCGGCACGCAAGCGTCGGCCGAGGTGCCGTTGTCCTCCCTCGACCTCAGCGCCTATCTCGATGCCGTGCCTGCGGCCCCCGAAACGGCGTCGGTCGCGTCCGGGGCCGATGGCGTGGCTGCAGCGGCGGGCGATGGCTCGTCCGGCCGCTTGGCCGAGGGCGAAGAGATCGCGGCGCAGGACGTGGCGATCCCGGCACCGGTGGAGACCGAGGTGGCGCAGGCCGCCCATCCGTCGAGCGGCGACAGCGGCGAAGCGCCGGCGCCGCCGCCGGTCGAGGCCGTCCCCGAGATCTCGGCACCTGTCGCCACCGGCCCGGAGCGGAGCGACGAGGTGGGCGGCGCGGAGCCGCTCCAGGAAGCCGCAGCGGCGGTGCACGAGGCCGCCGCCGCGGATGCCACGGCGGCGGGGCCGGACGCGCCGGTGGCGGGCACGCCCGATGCCGGCCCCGGTACATCCGAGGAACTGCCGGAGATCGCCGGAACCGCCGGCGAAGCCACGCCGGACGCCGCGGACGGCGATGTGCGGGCGGCCGTCACGGGGGGCGCCGGAATGCACACCGAAACCGCGCCGGAGGCCCCGGCCCCGGTGGATGCCGTGCCGGTGGACGACGCGGCCGCCGCCGACGTGGTCGAGGACTCCTGGCTCGCCACCGGCGCGCAGGAAGACGTGATCTCCGAGGACATCCCGGTCGAATCCGGAACGGACGAGCAGGCCGATGCGACCCGGGACGCCGAAGCGCCGCTGCCGCATTCCGGAACCGGAACCGAAGTGGCTTCGGCGTCGGACTTGCCCGGCACGGTCGAAGCCGCGTTCGCCGCGGCCGGCGCTTCCGCTGGCACCGGGACCGAGATCGGCGTGGCCGCGGAATCGGCGGTCCCCTCCGGACAGGCGCCGGAGGAGGTCGCTGCGCAGGACGAAGCCGAAGCCGTTTCCGATACGGAACCGACGGTCGCATCGCCTGGCACCGTGGCGCCAGGCGCGGATGCCACGCTGGACGTGAACCCCCAGGATGGCGCCGTGGACGCCGCCCTCGTACCGGATACGGGCGTGCAGCCGGCGTCCTCCGGACACGACGCGCCGCCGGCCGCGGAACAGGCGCCGGTCGCGCCGGTTGCGGCATCGCTGGCCGCCGACGAGGCCACTGCCCGCGTTCCGGAACCGGAATCTGATGCTTCCGCGCAAGAACACGCAACGGCGACCGGCGGCGAATCCGACGTGCCCGCGGCGGACGTGTCCCGGGCGACGGACGAACAGCCGTCGCAGACGACGGCAGCCGTCGCCGCACCCGGGGCAACGGACACGGCCCCGGTCTCCGCCGGGATGGCGGAGGAGGACACCGCCATGGACTTCGGCGAATACGACCGCGAGCTGGTGGACATCTTCGTCGAGGAAGGCCGCGACCTGCTCGACACCAGCGACCGCCTGCTGGCCGAGCTGCGCGAGCATCCGGACGACCCGGAGGGCATCGCTGGCCTGCAGCGCGAACTGCACACGCTCAAGGGCGGTGCGCGCATGGTCGGCATCGAGGCCATCGGCGCGCTCGCCCACACCACCGAGTCGCTGCTGGAACTGCTGGCGGCCAGCACCGCGCCGGTGGCGGCCGCGGACATCCGCCTGCTGGAACGCAGTTTCGACCACCTCAACCAGCAGTTGCTGCGTACCCGCGCCCATCGTGCGGTGGCCATGCCGCTCGCGTTGATCGCCCAGCTGGAGGCGCGTGCCCAGGGCCAGCTGCCGCCGCCGAGCGTGGCGGACGAGGAGCCGGCCGTGCCGGCCGCGGTCGAGCCGCCCGCGCCGGCCGCGGCACCGGCGGCCTTGCCTGCCGACGCATTGGGCATGGTGCCCGCCGCCGGCGGCGACGGCTTCAGCCCCCCGGTGCCGGAGGCCGCGACGGCCGCCGGCGAGGAGGGTGCCGCCCGCGCCACGCAGGACCAGGTGCGCGTGCGCGCCGACCTGCTGGACAACCTCGTCAACTACGCCGGCGAGGTCGCGATCTACCGCTCGCGCCTGGAGCAGCAGCTGGGTGCCTTCCGCGGCGCGCTGGGCGAGCTCGAACGCACCAACATCCGTCTGCGCGACCAGCTGCGCCGCCTGGACCTGGAGACCGAGGCGCAGATCGTCGCGCGCTACCAGCGCGAGCAGGACGCGGCCAGCCAGGAATTCGATCCGCTGGAGCTGGACCGCTTCTCCACGCTGCAGCAGCTCAGCCGTGCGCTGAACGAGTCCGCGGCCGACCTCGGCGGCCTGCAGGGCGTGCTGGACGACCTGGCGCGCCAGTACGACACGTTGCTGCAGCAGCAGTCGCGCGTCAGCTCCGACCTGCAGGAAGGGCTGATGCTCACCCGCATGGTGCCCTTCGATTCGGTCGTGCCGCGCCTGCGCCGTGTCGTGCGCCAGGCCGCGGACGAGCAGGGCAAGCAGGTGCAGCTGACCCTGGAAGGCACGCACGGCGAACTGGACCGCAGCGTGCTCGACCGCATGGTCGGCCCGCTCGAGCACATGCTGCGCAACTCGGTGGCCCATGGCATCGAGGCGCCGCCGCGGCGCCAGGCCGCGGGCAAGGCCGAGCAGGGCACCATCGCCCTGCGCCTGCGTCGCGAAGGCTCGGAAGTGGTGCTGGAGGTGTCCGACGACGGCGCCGGCCTGGACCGCGCCGCCATCCGGCGCCGTGCCGAACAGCGCGGCCTGGTCGCAGCCGATGCCGTCCTGAGCGATGCCCAGGTCGATGCCCTGATCTTCGCTTCCGGCCTGAGCACCTCCGACACCGTCAGCCAGCTGGCCGGCCGCGGCGTGGGCATGGACGTGGTCCGCAACGAACTGCGCCAGCTCGGCGGTTCGGTGGACATCGTCTCCACGCCGGGCAAGGGCACCACCTTCGTGCTGCGCCTGCCGCAGACCCTGGCGGTCACCCAGGCGGTGTTCGTGCGCATCGGCGAGACCGTGTTCTCGGTGCCGGTGGCCTCGGTCGGCGGCATCGGCCGCATCGGCCGCGACCGCTACAGCGCCGGCGAGGGCAGCTACCACTACGGCGGTGAGGAATACGCCCTGCACGACCTCGGCCGCCTGCTCGGCCTGGCGCCCGCCCGCGCCGAGGGCCTGCCGCAGGTGCCGCTGCTGCTGGTGCGCGCCGGCGACATGCGGGTGGCGGTGGCGGTGGACCAGGTGCTCGGCAACCGCGAGATCGTGGTCAAGCCGGTGGGCCTGCAGATCGCCTCGATCCCGGGCGTGTACGGCGCCACCATCACCGCCGACGGCAGCGTCGTGGTCATCCTCGACGTGGCGCCGCTGGTGCGCCGCTACCTGCGCCAGCCGCAGGCACCGGTGGTCGAGGCCGGCACCCAGGTCGAGGCCCGGCACGTGCCGCTGGTGATGGTCGTGGACGACTCGCTGACCATGCGCAAGGTCACCGGCCGCGTGCTCGAGCGCCACAACCTGGAAGTGGCCACCGCCCGCGACGGCGTGGAGGCGCTGGAGCGGCTGGAAGAACGGGTGCCCGACCTGATGCTGCTCGATATCGAGATGCCGCGCATGGACGGCTACGAGCTGGCCACGGCGATGCGCGCCGACCCGCGCTACAAGGACGTGCCGATCGTGATGATCACCTCGCGCAGCGGCGAGAAGCATCGCCAGCGCGCCTTCGATATCGGCGTGCAGCGCTACCTCGGCAAGCCCTACCAGGAACTGGACCTGATGAGGAACGTTTACGACCTGCTGGGGATCGCCCGTGTCCGCGAGTGAAATCCGATCCGACGACGTGGCCGTGGCCCTGCTCGCCCGCCCGGGCGCGGCCCGCGAGCGCCTGCGCGAAGCGCTGGTGCAGGCCGGCGCCAGCCTGGTGCTGGAGGACGAGCCCGCCGAAGTGGACGCCCAGTCGCTGCTGGAGGCCAACCCGGTGGCGGTGATGATCGCGCTGGAGCCGGCCGTGGAGGATGCGCTGGAGCGGCTGCAGCCGGCCTTCACCACGCCCGGCCTGACGGTGATCTTCGACGAGGCCGAGCTGGTCGCGCAGCGCGAGGGCTGGGAGATGCAGCGCTGGGCGCGGCACCTGCTGGCCAAGCTGCGCGGCAGCGACGACGTGCTGCCCCCCGGCCGCGAGCCCGACGAGGATGCCGGCGCGCTGCCCGAACCGGGCCTGCCGCCGGCACCGGAACAGCTGCATGCGCACGCGCCGCTGCAGCCGCACCTGGACGAGGCGCACGATCTTTCCTACGAACTGCCGGGCGATGGCCTTTATCTGGACCAGGCCGGTGCGGATGCCGGGGTTCCCGACGAAGCGCAGGGCATTCCCGGCGTCCCCGCGCCGACACCCGGCTCCGAGGCGGTCCCGGGGCTGGAGGAACTGCTGGCGCAGGCCCCGGCCGCGGAGCCGCGGCACGTGGCGGAGGAAACCGTCGTCGCGGCAGCATCGGCCACCGCGACGATGGAGCCGTCCGCCACCGAGCCGCCCGCCGTGGCAGATGCCGGTGCCGAGCCGGCGTGGAGCCGCTGGTCGCTGGTCGACGAACCGCTGATCGCACCGGCGCCCGCCAAGCCCGATGCCAGCGCCCTGGCCGACATCTCGCTCGAGGGCCTGTCGCTGGTGGACATCGATGCGCCGGACGCAGGGGACGAGTCTCCTGTCGCGGCAGGCGACGCAGCTACCGTGGACGCAGGGGCCGGGTCCTCCGTAGCGGCGGAGGAGGCAGCAACCGTCCTCCCGCCGCGCGCGCCCTCCGAATCCCGGTCCCTGCCCGCGCCTGCGGCCGGCGTGTCCGACGAAGACGCGGCGGCGACGCGGACCGCGCCCGTCGGCGGCGCGGTGCTGCTGATGGCCGGCCTGGGCGGCCCGGATGCGGTGCGCCGCGTGCTGGCGGCGCTGCCGTCCACCTTCCCGCGGCCGGTGCTGGTGGCCATGCATCTCAACGGCGGCCAGTACGCCAACCTGGTGCGCCAGATCGCCCGCATCTCGCCGCTGCCGGTGGAGCTGGCGGTGGCCGGCGGCCAGGCACAGGCCGGCCATGCCTATGTCCTGGACGATGCGACCGGCGTGGATTGCAGCGCCGGCACGGTGGCCTTCGTCGCCGGCGGCGACCGCGCCGCGCTGCTGGCCGCGCTGCCGCCGCAGGAGAGCGCCGTGGTCCTGCTCAGCGGCGCCGACCCGGCCCGGGTCGAGGCCGTGGCCGCGCTCGGCGAGCAGGGCGCGCTGGTGGCCGGGCAGGGCGGCGACGGTTGCTACGACCCCGGTGCGGCCAACCGCCTGGCCCAGCGCGGCGCTTCGCAGGGCGAGCCGGCCCGCCTGGCCGCGCTGCTCGGCGAGCGCTGGGGCGCCTGAGCCTTTCTTCTTTCGGAACCGGATCATGAGTTACGCCAGCCACGACGAAATCCGCGCAGTCCTGGTCCAGAGCGGCCGCGAGCGCCTGCTGTTGCCCAACGCGATCGTCGCCGAGGTGATGTCGCGGGTACCGGTGGAGCCGGTGCCCGGCGCGCCGCCGTGGCTGGTCGGCCGGATCGCCTGGCAGGGCTGGCAGGTGCCGCTGGTGGCCTTCGGCCGCTTCACCGGGCTGGGGGCCGAGCCGGTGCTCGGGGTCAACAAGGTGATCGTGCTCAAGGCGCTGGGCAACCACCCCGAGCTGCCCTATTTCGCGCTGTTGTCCGAAGCCTTCCCGCAGCTGATCTCGGTCCCGCGCGAGGGCCTGCTTGCCGACGCGTCCGAGGAGACGTTGCCGGCCGGCGCGCAGATGCGCGTGCTGCTGGGCGAGGAAAGCGCCCTGCTGCCGGACCTGGATGTGCTGGAAAGCGCCATCGTCGCCGCCGGCGGCCACGCCGGCTGATCCGGCCCTGCCGACCGCCAGGGGCCGGGTCCGGGGGCTGGCTCAGGCCAGGTCGCCGAAGCGGGCCTGCAGGGCCGCGATCGCGGCCAGCCCGGCGGTCTCGGTACGCAGGATGCGCGGGCCCAGCCGCAGGCCCTGGAAACCGGCACCGGCCAGCACCGCCAGGTCGCCGGCGGCCCAGCCGCCTTCCGGGCCGATCGCCAGCGCGAGCGGGCGCCCGGCGCTCGCGTCCTCCAGCCCGCCCAGGCGGTGCTGCCCGTTCGGGTCAAGCACTAGGCCCAGCGCCGCGGCGGGCAGGCTCGCCAGCGCGCGGGCCAGCGGTTGCGGCGGCTCCAGCCGCGGCAGGCATGCGCGGCCGCACTGCTCGCAGGCCGCGACGATCACCTCGTTCCAGTGCGCCAGGCGCTTGGCCGCGCGTACGGCATCCAGCTTCACCTCGGTGCGCTCGGCGGTGACCGGGACGATCGCGGCCACCCCCAGCTCGGTAGCCTTCTGCAGGATCAGGTCCATTTTCTCGCCGCGGGCGATGCCCTGGACCAGGGTAATCGCCAGGGGGGATTCGCTGGGCCGCGGCGTCGCACCGGTGATGCGCACCGTGGCCTCGCGCTTGCCGATGGCGACCAGCACGGCGGCGTAGTCCTGGCCGTCGCCGTTGAACAGCACGCAGGCATCGCCCTCGCGCAGGCGCAGCACGCGCACCAGGTGGTGCAGGGCATCCTCGGGCAGGGCCAGCTCGGCCCCGACCTGCAGGGGCATGGCGACATGGCTGCGGGTCAGGCGCATGGATGCGTCTCCGATCGCCTGGCCGACGCGTCCGCGTCGCCGCGGTCTGCTAGCATTCCGGGCACATGAATACGAAGTTTTCCCATCCGCGCATTGTATCGGCCGGCCCCGCCGTCGGTGGCGGGGCGCGGCCATGAGCCACCCGCTTCCCATCATCCACGACGTGCGCAGCCGCGGCGGCAAGCCGCCGGATCCGCTGGTCGAGGAACTGGACCTGGAGTTCTCCAACGGCGAGCGCCGCCTGTACTACCGGCAGAAGGCGCAGGGCCGCGGCGCGGTGGTGGTGGTGCCGATGCTGGATGCCCGGACGGTGCTGCTGGTGCGCGAGTACGCCGCCGGCACCGAGCGCTACGAGCTGGGCCTGGTCAAGGGCCGCATCGACGGCGAGGAGACCCCCGCCGAGGCGGCCGACCGCGAGCTCAAGGAGGAGGCCGGCTACGGCGCGCGGCGGCTGGACGTGCTGCGCGCGATGACCCTGGCGCCGACCTACATGACCCACACCTCCTGGCTGGTGCTGGCGCGCGACCTGTATCCGGAAAAGCTCGCCGGCGACGAGCCCGAGCCGCTGGACGTGGTGCCATGGAAGCTGGCCGAGCTGGACAAGCTGATGCTGCGCGAGGACTTCTCCGAGGGGCGCTCGCTGGCGGCGCTGTTCATCGCCCGGGAATGGCTGGAACACCCGCAATGATCCGGATCACGCCCGACCTGTGCGAGACCGTCATCGCGATCGCCCGGGAAGCGGGGCAGGCCATCCTGGACGTGTACCGCACGCCCTTCGAGGTCGAGTACAAGGCCGACCACAGTCCGGTCACCGCCGGCGACCGCAATGCCAACAAGGTGATCCTCGACGCGCTCGCGCGCCTGACCCCGGACCTGCCGATCGTCTCGGAGGAATCGGCCAAGCAGCCGTGGGAGGTGCGCCGCCACTGGAGCAGCTACTGGCTGATCGATCCGCTGGACGGCACCCGCGAGTTCGTCCGGCGCAGCGACCAGTTCAGCGTCAACATCGCCCTGGTGCACCAGGGCGCCCCGGTGTTCGCGGTGATCCAGTCGCCGGTGGAGGACTGCCTGTGGTACGCCATCCGCGGCGAGCAGGCCTGCCGTCGCGACGGCCAGAAGGACACCGTGCTGCGCACCCGGATCCCGGCCACGGCGCCGCTGCGGGTCACCACCAGCCGCACCGCGCACGGCGTGCAGACCGACGCGATGATCGCCAACATGGGGCAGGTGCAGCGCCTGCCGGAGGGTTCCTCGCTCAAGTACTGCCGCATCGCCCAGGGCGATGCCGACGTGTACCCGCGCTTCGGCGCCACCTGCGAATGGGATACCGCCGCCGGCCAGTGCATCCTGCAGGCCGCCGGCGGCACGGTGCTGGCACTGGAAACCGGCAAGCCGTTCCGCTACAACCGCCGCCCGACCCTGGTCAACGGCGCCTTCATCGCCCTCGGCGATCCGGGCCTGCCCTGGCGCGACTGGCTGCCCGCGCCATGAGCGCGTCCTCGGGCGATGATCCGCACGATCCGCACGGCATCGACCGCCTGCTGGCGATCATGGCGCGCCTGCGCGACCCCGAGCAGGGCTGTCCCTGGGACCTGCAGCAGGATTTCGCCAGCATCGCCCCGTACACCATCGAGGAAGCCTACGAGGTCGCCGACGCCATCGACCGCGGCGACCTGCACGACCTGAAGGGCGAACTCGGCGACCTGCTGCTGCAGGTGGTCTTCCATGCCCGCATGGCCGCCGAGCGCGGCGTCTTCGATTTCGACGACGTGGTCGCCGCGATCGGTGACAAGCTGGTGCGGCGCCATCCGCACGTGTTCGCCCAGGCGCGGGCCGAGGACGCCGAGGCGGTGGCGGCCAGCTGGGAGGCGATCAAGCAGCGCGAGCGCCGCGACGCGGGCGAGACCGACACCTCCGCGCTGGCCGGCATCGCCCGCGGCCTGCCCGAATGGCAGCGGGCGGCCAAGCTGCAGGCGCGCGCGGCCCGCGTCGGCTTCGACTGGACCACCGCCGCGCCGGTGCTCGACAAGCTGGAGGAGGAGGTGGCCGAGGTCCGCGCCGAATTGGCCGCCGGCGAAGAAGCCGCCGACCGCGACCGCCTGGAGGACGAGATCGGCGACGTGCTGTTCGTGTGCACGCGCCTGGCACGCCGGCTGGGCGTGGACACCGGCGCGGCCCTGCGCCGGGCCAACCTCAAGTTCGAGCGCCGTTTCCGTGCGATGGAGGCGCTGGCGGCCGCCCGGGGCACCCTGCTGGCGCAGCTGTCGCCGGACGCGCAGGAAGCGCTGTGGCGGCAGGCCAAGCGCGACGAGGCCGGGCGCGGCTGAACCACCGGCACCGGTGGGTTTGCTGCGCCGCGGCGTGGCGGATGGGCCGCACGGGTCGACACTCGCGCGTCGGGTCTCGTCGCCGCGGCAGTGTCTCGGTTCCGGTCGCGCGGTCCCGGGCGCGAAATCCCGCGACGACACAGTGGCCCGCGAACCTTCTCCGTCCCCCCGGGAGCCGCCGATGTCGTCCTTGCCCGCGTTCGAAACCCACCAGGTCGCCAACCAGCCGCCGCCGTTCGAGGACCGCGACCTGTGGGCGGACGACGTCGTGTTGCGCGAAGGCGTGGCCCGGCAGGGCGGCGAGGCGTTGGTGCCTCGGCTGGCCGAGTACGGCGCGCTGGCCGGTGGCGAGCTCTACCGCATCGGTTTCGATGCCAACCGCGACCGGCCGCGCCTGCGTACCCACGACCGTTACGGCCATCGCATCGACCGCGTGGAGTTCCACCCGGCCTATCACCGGCTGATGGAGGTGGCCGTCGGCCATGGCGTGGCCGGCCTGTCCTGGCATGCGCCGCAGCCCGGCGCGCACGTGGCGCGCGCGGCGCTGAGCTATCTCCATCACCAGGCCGAGGCCGGCACCAGCTGTCCGCTGACCATGACCCATGCCGGCGTGGCGGTGCTGCGCCGTTTCCCCGAGCTGGCCGACTGGGCCCGGCGGGCCAGCCAGCCCCATTACGACCCGCGCGACGTGCCGGCCGCGGACAAGGCCGGCATCACCCTGGGCATGGGCATGACCGAGAAGCAGGGCGGCTCGGACGTGCGCGCCAACACGACCCGGGCCGAGCCCTGCGGGGAGGGCTATCGCCTGGTCGGGCACAAGTGGTTCTTCTCGGCGCCGATGTCCGATGCCTGGCTGGTGCTGGCGCAGGCCCCGGCCGGGCTGAGCTGCTTCCTGCTGCCGCGGCACCTGCCGGACGGCAGCCGCAACGCGTTCCGGCTGATGCGGCTGAAGGACAAGCTCGGCGACTGGGCCAACGCCTCCAGCGAGGTGGAGTTCTGCGGCGCGCAGGCCTGGCCGGTCGGGGCGGAGGGACGCGGGGTGGCCACCATCATCGAGATGGTGATGCTGACCCGGCTGGACTGCATGATCGGCGCCGCCGCGCAGATGCGCATGGCGCTGGCCCAGGCCGTGCACCACGCGCGCCACCGCAGTGCCTTCGGCCGGCCGCTGGTGGAGCAGCCGCTGATGCGCAACGTGCTGGCGGACCTGGCGATCGAATCGGAAGCGGCCACCACCCTGGTCCTGCGCGTGGCGCGGGCGGTGGACCGGGCGGCGGAGGACCCGGCCGAGGCGGCGTTCGCGCGCGTGGCCACGGCCCTGGGCAAGTACTGGCTGTGCAAGCGCGTCCCGGCGTTCGTCAACGAGGCCCAGGAGTGCCTCGGCGGGGCCGGCTACGTGGAGGAGTCCATCCTGCCGCGGCTGTACCGGCAGGCACCGCTCAACTCGATCTGGGAGGGCAGCGGCAACGTGCAATGCCTGGACGTGCTGCGTGCGCTGCAGCGCGAGCCGGCGGCCGGCCAGGCCCTGCGCAACGAACTGGCCTCGGCCGCCGGCCTGGATCCGGGATTCGATGCCGCGCTCGCGGCATGGGACGCCGCCGCCGATACCCCGCAGGAGGCCGGGGCGCGCCGCTTCTGCGAGACCGCCGCGGCGCTGCTGCAGGCGGCGCAGCTGCTGCGCGCTTCCAGCCCCCTGGCGCACGCCTTCGTGGCCAGCCGCCTGGGGGGCGGCCACGGCTGGGCCTGGGGCACCTTGCCACCGGAGCAGGTCGATGCGGCGTGGCTGGAACGCGCGCTGCCGCAGTGAACGGCGGCGGGGCGGGCCGTGCCGTGCCCGTCCGGATTCTTCAGCGCTTGTCCTGGTCCGCGTCTGCGCGCTTGCGTGCCTTGTCGGCCACTGCCTGGGCATGGTCGGCTGCGTCGTGCGCCGCATCGGCGTTGGCCTGGCTCGCGTCGGCCGCGGCCCGCTGCACGGCTTCCCCGGCCCTGTCGGCGGTGTCGCTGGCCTGCGCGTGCAGGGTCTCGCCGGCAGCGTGGGCATCCGTGGCGGCCTTGTCCGCGGCGGCGCGGGCATCGGCTTCGGCCTGCTCGGCGGCCGCACGGGTGGCTTCGGCGGCGCTGTCCACGGCCTGCTTCGCATCCTGGCGGGCGCGGTCGGCTTCCGGTCCCTTGCAGGCCGCCACGGACACCAGCAGCGCGACGATCAATCCGGCAGACGTACTCGGCTTCATTCCGGTTCCCTCGGGTGTGATGGCGGATGCCGCCAACGATACGGGAACAGGGGACGCTCGCGCATCAACGCGGTGCGACGTGCCGACCATGGGCTCCGGGAGCATGGCGACGAAACGCGGGCACAAAAAAAGGCCGCCGGTCTCCCGGCGGCCCTTTCGACATGCGAAGCCCGAGAAGTGATTACTTCTTGGCGGCTTCGGCAGCGTCCTTGGCCTGGCCGGCGGTGTCGTCGGCAGCCTTGGCGGCGTCGGCAGCCTTGTCGGCAGCGGCGTCGGTCGGGGCAGCGGCAGCGTCGGTGGCAGCGGTAGCAGCGGTGTCGGCAGCGGTGGCAGCCGTGTCGGCGGCCTGCTGGGCAGCGTCAGCGGTCTGGGCGCCGGCGGCAGCAGCCTGGTCGGCAGCGGCCTGGGCGTCGGTGGCAGCCTGGTCGGCGGAAGCGGCAGCGTCCTGGGCCTGCTCCTGCTTCGAGCACGCAGCCAGGGCCAGACCCAGGGCCATCGCGATCAGCAGCTTGTTGATGCTCATTGTGATCATTCCTCGTCGTTGGTTTTAGGCAACGCGTAACCACGCGTCGGGGCACATGATGACAACCCCGCCGGGGCTGTCAAGCGGATGCGCATTCATTTTTGTGAAACACGCATCAAACGCTTTCAGATCAATTCGATGGCAATGGCCGTGGCTTCGCCGCCGCCGATGCACAGGGACGCGATTCCGCGCTTGAGCCCGCGACTGCGCAGGGCGTTCAGCAAGGTCACCACCAGGCGCGTGCCGGAGGCGCCGATCGGATGCCCCAGTGCGCAGGCGCCACCGTTGACGTTGACCTTGTCGTGCGGGATGCCGAGCTCGCGGATGGGCGCCATCGCGACCACGGCGAAGGCCTCGTTGATCTCGAACAGGTCCACCTGGTCCAGGGTCCAGCCGGTCTTGTCCAGCAGGGCGCGGATCGCGCCGATCGGCGCGGTGGTGAACCACTCCGGTGCCTGCGAATGGGTGGCGTGGGCGACGATCCGCGCCAGCGGCGCCAGGCCGCGCCGCGCCGCCTCCTCCGCCGACAGCAGCACGGTGGCGGCGGCGCCGTCGGAGATGCTGGAGGAGCTGGCGGCGGTCACGGTGCCGTCCTTGCGGAATGCCGGGCGCAGGGCCGGGATCTTGGCGACGTCCGAGCGGCCGGGCTGCTCGTCGGCGGCGTACTCCACCTCGCCCTTGCGGGTGGCGACCTTGACCGGGACGATCTCGCCGGCGAATGCGCCGCCGGCCTGGGCCGCCTGGGCGCGCCTGACCGATTCGATCGCGTAGGCGTCCTGGTCCTCGCGGCTGAAGCCGTACTTGGCCGCGGTGGCCTCGGCGAACACGCCCATCGGCTCGCCGTCGTAGGCATTGGTCAAGCCGTCCCAGGCCATGTGGTCCACGGCCTGGAAATTGCCGTAGCGGTGGCCGGTGCGCGAGTGGGGGATCATGTGCGGCGCGTTGGTCATCGACTCCATGCCGCCGGCGACCACGATCGTCGCCGATCCGGCCTTGATCAGGTCGTGGCCGAACATGATCGCCTTCATGCCCGAGCCGCAGACCTTGTTGATGGTGGTGGCGCCGGTGGACACCGGAATGCCGGCGGCGATGGCGGCCTGGCGTGCCGGGGCCTGGCCGAGGTTGGCCGGCAGCACGCAGCCCATGATCACCTCCGACACCTCGCTCGCGGCGATGCCGGCCTGGGTCAGGGCCGCGCCGATGGCGCTCGCGCCCAGGACCGGCGTGGGCACGTCGGTGAACTGGCCCAGGAACGAACCGATGGCGGTGCGCATGGCGCCTGCAATGACGATCTCGGACATGTGGTCTACCGAATGAAGTGGAGTGGCCGGATTATCGATGCTGGCCGTCGGCGCGCCAATCGGACTTTCGGTCCATGCCCGGCGGCGGTCGCGATGCGGCGGTCTGCACCGGCGGCGTGCCGTGGTCGATCCCCGCTGGCAGGGACGCAAAGCCACGTGGCGCGCCAGCGGACTTCTTCCCGGACCGGCCTTCGCATACGCCTGCACCGGCCCCGGAACCTCCGGAACCCCGGAACCCGGAACCCGGAACCCGGAACCCGGAACCCGGAACCCGGAACCCGAACCCGAACCCGAACCCGAACCCGAACCCAAGGCCCGGTCGCAGACCGGGCCTTCCTCGGATGCCAGCCGTACCCTGGCGTTTACCAGATCACGACCTGCTGGTCGCCGCCGCGGACCATCGGGTCGCCCGCCTTGCACTGGAAGGCGGCAGCGAAGGCCGGCATGTTCGACGGCGCGCCGATCGCACGGAACTGCGCCGGCGCATGCGGATCGGTGGTCAGGCGGACCTTGGCGTTCTCCGGGGTGTACTTGCTGCGCCACACCGTGGCCCAGTTGATGAAGAAGTTCTGGTCGCGGGTCTTGCCGTCCACCATCGGGTCGGCCTGGCCGCTCGTGGCCTTCTTCATCGCATCGTAGGAGGTGTTGATGCCGCCCAGGTCGGCGATGTTCTCGCCCAGGGTCAGCTTGCCGTTGACCGCCTGGCCGTCGACCTTGTAGCCGTCGAACTGCTTGACCAGCTTGCCGGTCAGCGCCTGGAAGTTCTTGCTGTCGGCCGGCGTCCACCAGTTCTCGAAGTTGCCGGTCGGCCCGAAGCGCGAACCCTGGTCGTCGTAGCCGTGGGTCATCTCGTGGCCGATCACCGCGCCGATACCGCCGTAGTTGAAGGCCGCGTCGGCATTGGGGTCGAAGAACGGCGGCTGCAGGATGGCGGCCGGGAACACGACCTCGTTGCGCATCGGGTTGTAGTAGGCGTTGACCGTCTGCGGGGTCATGCCCCACTCGGTCTTGTCCACCGGCTTGCCGATCTTGGACAGCTCCCACTTGTAGTTGAATTCCTGCGCGGCGGCCACGTTGGCCCAGTAGCTGTCACGGCTGGTCTGCAGGCCGGCCCAGTCGCGCCACTTGTCCGGATAGCCGATCTTCGGAGTGAAGGTGTTCCACTTGGCGATGGCCTTCTGCTTGGTCTCCTCGCTCATCCAGTTCAGCTTCTCGATGCGCGCCTTGAGCGCATCGCGCAGGTTGCCGACCAGCACCTCCATCTTCTGCTTGGCGTCGGCCGGGAAGGCGGTCTTGACGTACAGCTGGCCCATGGCTTCGCCGGCATCGGCGTTGATCGTGCCCAGCACGCGCTTCCAGCGCGGCTTGATCTCCTTCTGGCCGTTGAGGGTCTTGCCGTAGAAGGCGTAGCTTTCCTGCACGAACGGATCGCTCAGGTACGGCGAGGCCTCGTCGACGGTATGGAAGCGCAGGTAGGCGCGCCACACTGCCGGATCGGTATCGGCCAGCGCCTTGCTGACCTCCTCGTGGAACGCCGGGATGGCCAGCGAGAACTTCTCCGGCACCGCCACGCCCTGCGAAGTGAAGAACTCGGTCCAGGAGAAGTTCGGGGTGAGCTTGTCGGCCTCGGCCGGGGTCACCGGGTTGTAGAACAGCGATACGTCGCGCGACATCTCCTCGCTGGACTTGGAGACCTTGGCCAGGCGGGTCTCGAACGCGACGACATCCTTGGCCTGGGTCTGTGCATCGGCCGCCGGTACGCCGGACAGCTCCAGCACCTTGGCCACGTGCGCCTGGTAGGCGGCCAGCTTGTCGGCCTTGTCCTTGTCCACGTAATAGCTGCGGTCCGGCAGGCCCAGGCCGCCCTGCGAGGCATAGGCCATGTTCACGTCCGAATTCTTGAAGTCGGCCTCGGGGCTGAATCCGAACAGGAAGTTGTCACCCTTGGCCGCGCTGGCGCGCAGATAGGCGACGATGGACGGGCCATCCTTCAAACCATCGATCGCATCCAGGTCGGACTTGAGCGGGGTGATCCCCTGGGCATTGACCTTGGCTTCGTCCATGCCGGTGGCCCAGAAGTCGCCGACGATCTTCTCCACGCCGGTGGCCTGCGGATCGGCGGCGGCCTGCTCGGCCAACTGGTGCTGGATCTGGGTGGAGCGCTCGTCGAGGATGTTGAACGCGCCCCAGCTGGTGCGGTCCGACGGGATCTCGTTGGCGGCCAGCCACTTGCCGTTGACGTAGCCGTTGAAGTCGGTGCAGGCGTTCTTGGACGGATCCAGGTCCTCGGGCTTGAACGCGCTGTAGGGCTGCAGCTGGCTTTCGTCGATCTTCAGCTCGTGGGAGGCCGGCGCATCGGCCTTGGCGGCGCCATCGGCGGCAGGCGCCTGCTCGGGCTTCTTGCAGCCGGCCAGGGCGGCCATGACGGCCAGGGACAGCAGGAGGGTCTTGGGTGTGTTGTTCATTTGGTTTGCAATGGACGCCCGGTCGGGGCCGTGTCCACAAGATAGCCTTGTATGCCGGCGTTGGCAGGGTGTCGAAGGTCATGCGGGCCTGCTACTCGTCGATACATAGGTATTACCTGCGTGCAGACAGGACCTAACGCATAATTGGGCCTGCGTTGGCAGTACGAGTCATTTATGTCGTCAATCAATCCGTTGCGTGTTCCTACCCACGCCGTCCAGCCCGGCCTCTCGCCGCACCCGCGCATCCGCAACGTCGTCGCGGTGGGTTCGGGCAAGGGCGGGGTGGGCAAGTCCACGACCGCGGTGAACCTGGCGCTGGCACTGCACGCGCAGGGGGCGCGGGTCGGGGTGCTCGACGCGGACATCTACGGGCCGAGCGTGCCGGCCATGCTCGGCCTCTTGGGCAAGCCGGAGAGCCCGGACAACAAGTCGATCGAGCCGCTGCGTGCGTTCGGGATCGAAGCGATGTCCATCGGTCTGCTGATCGATCCGGACACGCCGATGATCTGGCGCGGTCCGATGGCGACCTCGGCGCTGACCCAGCTGTTCAACGACACCCTGTGGGGCGACCTGGACTACCTGCTGGTGGACCTGCCGCCGGGCACCGGCGATATCCAGCTGACGCTGGCGCAGAAGATCCCGGTGGCCGGGGCGGTGATCGTCACCACGCCGCAGGAGATCGCCACGCTCGATGCGCGCAAGGCCTTGAAGATGTTCGAGAAGGTGAACGTGGCCGTGCTCGGGATCGTGGAGAACATGGCGGTGCACGTGTGCTCGCACTGCGGCCATGCCGAGCACCTGTTCGGCGAGGGCGGCGGCGAGCGCATGGCCGAACAGTACGGGGTGCCGTTGCTGGGTTCGCTGCCGCTGGACATCGCCATCCGCGAGCAGGGCGATGCCGGGGCGCCGGTGGTGGTCGCCGCGCCGGACTCGGCCGCCGCGCAGGCCTACCTGGCCGCGGCCGCGCAGCTGGCCGAGGCGCTGGCGCGCCGGCCGCGCGCATCCATCCCGATCGCCACGACGCTGCTGTGACCGGGGCGCTTTGCTAGACTCCCGGCGCCTGGCCGCCGCGCCTCCACGCAGGACATTCCATGAGCATCAAGAGCGACCGCTGGATCCGCCGGATGGCCGAGCAGCACGGCATGATCGAGCCGTACGAGCCCGGGCAGGTCAAGCAGGTCCAGGGCCAGCGCATCGTCAGCTACGGCACCTCCAGCTATGGCTACGACGTGCGTTGTGCCAGCGAGTTCAAGGTGTTCACCAACATCAACTCCACCATCGTCGATCCCAAGCACTTCGATCCGAAGAGCTTCGTGGACGTGGTGGGCGAGGAGTGCATCATCCCGCCCAACAGCTTCGCCCTGGCACGCACGGTGGAGTACTTCCGCATCCCGCGCGAGGTGCTGGTGGTGTGCCTGGGCAAGAGCACCTACGCGCGCTGCGGCATCATCGTCAACGTCACCCCGCTGGAGCCGGAGTGGGAAGGCCACGTGACCCTGGAGTTCTCCAACACCACGCCGCTGCCGGCGCGCATCTACGCCAACGAGGGCGTGGCGCAGATGCTGTTCTACAAGGCCGACGACGACGACGTGTGCGAGACCTCCTACAAGGACCGCGGCGGCAAGTACCAGGGGCAGCGCGGCGTGACCCTGCCGCGCACCTGAGCAGGGCGGCACGTTGGCCGCAATACCGGAGAAGCCCGCGGCGACGCGGGCTTCTTGCGCAGTGCTACTTGCCGCGGCCGAACAGCATGCCGATGCCGACGGCCACGAGGATCGCCGGCCACCAGGTGGCGATGAGGCGGCCGAGGCTGAGGTTGGTCCAGCCGAGGTTGCTGGCGAGCAGGAACAGGCCGACCAGGATCAGGATGATGGCGGCGACGATGTTGGATCGCATCGGGCGGGCAGGGTAGCGGGAGAGGCCGCTATCGTAGCCGCTGGCGCCATGCCGCGACACGGGCCTCGCGCTCGTCCGCGCCGAAGCGCCGCATCGGGCCGCTGCCCCAGACCGGGCCGGGCCAGGCGGCGTCGCCCTGGTGGCGCCCGACCAGGTGCACGTGCAGCTGGCGCACGATGTTGCCCAGCGCCCCCAGGTTGAGCTTGTCCACGCCCGGTTCGGCACGCAGCAGCTGCGAGACCTGGTTGATCTCGGCCAGCAGCAGGCGCTGCTGGCCGCCGTCCAGGTCGATCCATTCGCTGGCGCCGGCCACGCGCGGTACCAGCACGATCCACGGCCAGCGCGCGTCGTCCATCAGCCGGACCTGCGAGAGCGGCCCGTCGGCGAGGAACAGGCTGTCGGCGGCCAGCCGTTGGTCCAGCGCGAAGCCGCTCACGCCAGGGTCTTGGCGAAGAAGTCCAAGGTGCGCTCCAGGGCCAGCTTGGCACTGGCGGCGTCGTAGGCCTTCGGATCGACGTCGCGGTTGAAGGCATGCCCCGCCGGGTAGGTGTACACCGCCATCTGCGGCAGTTTCTCGCGGTGGGCCTGCACCGCCGCGGCCGGGATGGAGGTGTCGTGTTCGCCGAAATGGAAGATGGCCGGCGCCTTGAACGGCTGGTCCAGGTAGTTCACGTCGCGCGCGCCGTAGTAGCACGAGGCCGGCAGGCCGAGTATCTGCGCGGCGCGCATCGCCACCGTGCCGCCCCAGCAGTAGCCGACCGCGCCCACCTTGTCCACGCCGGTATCGTGCTTCAGGCGGTCGCTGGCGGCGGCGACGATGTCCACGGCGGCGTCGATGCCCAGCGCGCCGACCAGTTCGCGGCCGCGACGGAAACCTTCCTCGTCGTAGCCCAGTTCCACGTCCTTCTCCACCGGGTCGAAGAAGGCCGGCGCCAGTACCGCATAGCCGAGCGCGGCGTAGCGGTCGGCAACCTGGCGGATGTGGGCGTTGACGCCGAAGATCTCCTGGATGACGACCAGCCCGGCCTTCGGCGTGCCGGCCGGCAAGGCCTGCCAGGCCGAGACCGGCCCGTGTGCGGTGTCGAGGGTGATCCACTGGCCCATGGCTCGTCTCCTGGTGCGATGAAGGGCCCCTATTGTCGCCGGTCCGCGGCAACCGGCGATGACGGGCCGGACAGGCGGGGCTGGTATCATCCGCCGCCCACCCAGGCCCTGCCCAGGCGCGCGCATCATGTCCCTGCACAACCCCAAGGTCGGCTTCGTCAGCCTCGGCTGCCCGAAGGCCCTGGTCGATTCCGAGCGCATCCTCACCCAGCTGCGGGTGGAGGGCTACGACATCGTGCCCAGCTACGACGCGGCCGACGTGGTGGTGGTCAACACCTGCGGCTTCATCGACTCGGCGGTCGAGGAGTCGATGGAGGCCATCGGCGAGGCGATGAACGAGAACGGCAAGGTCATCGTCACCGGCTGCCTCGGCAAGCGCGGCGGGATGATCCGCGAGCAGTACCCGGACGTGCTCGCCGTGTCCGGCCCGCAGGACTACGACAGCGTGATGGCCGCGGTGCACGCGGCGCTGCCGCCCCGGCACGACCCGTTCGTGGACCTGGTGCCCAACTACGGCATCAAGCTGACCCCGCGCCACTATGCCTACCTGAAGATCTCCGAGGGCTGCAACCACCGCTGCAGCTTCTGCATCATCCCGTCGATGCGCGGCGACCTGGTGTCGCGGCCGGTGGACGAGGTGCTGCGCGAGGCCGAGCGGCTGGTGAAGGGCGGCGTGCGCGAACTGCTGGTGGTCTCGCAGGACACGTCCGCCTACGGCGTGGACCGCCGCTACGCCCCGGGTACCTGGCGCGGCCGCGAATACGCCACGCGGATGAAGGCGCTGTGCGAGGGCCTGGGCGAGCTGGAGGCGTGGACGCGGCTGCACTACGTCTACCCGTATCCGCACGTGGACGAGGTGATCCCGCTGATGGCGCAGGGCAAGGTGCTGCCGTACCTGGACATCCCGTTCCAGCACGCCAGCCCGCGCATCCTCAAGCTGATGAAGCGCCCGGGCGCGGTGGACAAGACCCTGGAGCGGGTGCTGCGCTGGCGCGAGCTGTGCCCGCAGATCACCGTGCGCTCGACCTTCATCGTCGGCTTCCCCGGCGAGACCGAGGCCGAGTTCGAGGCCTTGCTGGACTTCCTCGACGCCGCGCAGCTCGACCGCGTCGGCGCGTTCGCCTATTCGCCGGTGGACGGCGCCGCGGCCAACGCGCTGCCGGACCCGGTGCCGGAAGCGGTGAAGCAGGAGCGGCTGGCGCGCTTCATGGACAGGCAGGCCGCGATCTCGGCGGCCAAGCTGCAGGCCAAGGTCGGCAGCACCCAGCAGTGCCTGGTCGATGCGATCGAGGATGGCATCGCGGTGGCGCGCTCGCAGGCCGACGCACCGGAGATCGATGGCCTGGTGCACATCCAGAACGCCGATGAAATGCGCCTGCAGGTCGGCCAGTTCGTCGATGTCGAGATCACCGATGCCGACGAGCACGACCTGTTCGGCGACGCGGTCGGCGTGGCGCCGCCGGTGGCCGAGCGGCGGCCGATCGACCTGAAGGTACTGTAGGCCCCGCCGGGCATGCGGGTGCCCGGTCGAGGCACGTGATCCATGGAGGAGGCGTGCTGCCAAGCGCCGCCTGTCCCGTGACGGAGCGCCCCGTGCCTCGGGGGCGATGTCGCATCGCTGGAATGAGGCCCTGGAATTCACGCGGGTGTGCTACCAAGCTGCCACCGATACCCGTGCCAAGGAGCCTGGAGCCATGAAGCCGACGTTGCATCGCCTCGCCCGTGCCGGTCTGTCCGGCTTGCGCCATTTGCTGGCTGCCGCGGTATTTGCGGGCGTCATGGCCGGCTCCCTGTCGGCGCAGGCGCAGACAGGCGCCATGCCGGCCGCCGACGAGCAGGCCATCGGCCGCGTGGTGCTTGGCGATGACCTGCTGGGCCGGTTGCAGGGCACGGCGAAGGACGGCAAGGCGCTGGGCATCCACACCGGCATCCCGCTGGCGGAGGTTTCCCGGCTGGACAGCCTGGACGCGCTGGCCAGGACCCTCCTGGCCGCGGACCCGCGCCTGGCCGGCGTGCTGGCCCGGCATGGGTTCACCGCACGCGACTACGCCGCCGCGGTGCTCGCGCTGATGCGTGCGGGCGTCGCGGCGCAATTGCCGGCGTCGCCGGCGGCGATGAGGGGCACCACGCCGGCCAACGTGGCCTATGTCAAGTCGCACAAGGCCAAGGTGCAGGCTGTCCTGTCGGCGACGAGGACGCGGACGACGAGTAGGCCTGCCGCCGCTGGCGGCGCTCAGCCCGGGTAGTCGACCGACACGATGGCGAAGCCGTGGCGGCCGCCGGGCAGCTCGACCTCGAACTCGTCGTCCACGCGCTTCTTCAGCAGCGCACGGGCCATCGGCGAGTCGATGCTGATCCAGCCGTGCTCGGCGTCGGTCTCGTCCGGGCCGACGATGCGGTAGCGCGAGATCTCGCCGGTCTCCACGTGTTCCAGCTCCACCGTGGCGCCGAAGAACACGGCATCCGGGTCGGTCGGCACCGTGTCCACCACGCGCAGGTTCTCCAGCCGCTTGCTCAGGTAGCGCACGCGCCGGTCGATCTCGCCCAGCTGCTTCTTGCGGTAGGTGTATTCGGCATTCTCCGAGCGGTCGCCCTCGGCGGCGGCGGCGGCCAGCGCCTTGACCACCTCCGGGCGCCGCAGCCGCCACAGCTCGTCCAGCTCGCGCTTGAGGCGCTCGTGGCCTTCGGGCGTGATCAGGGCGGTGCTCTTCGGTTGCGGGGGACGCCAGCGGCTCATGGTGCGGATACGGTGTGTCGGCCTCGGGCGCACGATCCTAGCGCGCCGCCGGTTGCCTGTCGCCGAGGCTTCGCCCAAGCTGGCCGGGCACGACGACAAGGACCGTGGCCGATGTTCATCCTGCCCCTGCACAAGCCGCTCGACCGCGCCACGTTCCCGTGGATGACGATGCTGCTGGTGCTGGCCAACGTGGCGGTGTTCTTCGGCTGGCAGTCGGGCGATCCCCCGTTGCTGGGGCAGGCGCGGGCCTATTACGCCACCTCGGGGCTGGGGGCGCTGGAACTGCCGGCCTACGGCCGCTACCTGCGCCAGCGTGGCCAATCCGCCGCCCTGGCCGAGCTGGACGACGTGCCCGGGGAGGCGCGCCAGGCCTGGGTACAGGCGCGCACGCTCGACGACCCGGCCTTCCGCCGGGCACTGGTCGGCGGTGCCTTGTTCGACGATGCGCAGCAGAGCCAGGCATGGTCGCGCCTGCGTCCGCGCTACGACGCACTGCTGGGGCGGGTGTTCACCCTGCGCCATACCTTGCGCAGTTCCGAGATCGCGCCGGGACGGATGCTGGCCTCGGCCTTCCTGCACGGCGGGCTCGGCCACCTGGTCGGCAACATGCTGTTCCTGGTCGCCATCGGCCTGCTGCTGGAAGGGGCGATCGGCCCATGGCGGTTGCTGGCCGTCTACCTGCTGGGCGCCTTCGCCTCCAGCGCGGCGGCATTGTGGTGGCGCTGGGGCCAGGCCGGCGGCGGGCTGGGGGCCTCAGGCGCCATCGCGGCGCTGATGGGGGCGTTCTGCGTGGTCTGGGGGCGACGCCCGGTACGCTTCTTCTACTGGTTCGGCGTGGTGTTCGACTACGTGCGTGCGCCGGCGCTGGTGCTGCTCCCGGCTTGGCTGGGATGGGAGCTGTACAACCTGTTGTTCAGCGACGAAAGAGGCATCGGCTTCGATGCCCACGCCGGTGGCCTGGCCGCCGGGGCGGTGATGGGCGCCGCGCTCGTGGCCGCGCGCCAGACCCGCCCGGCCTTCATGGAGGAAGACCGCGCCGGTGCCACCGACGATCGCTGGGAGCGCGCGCAGGCCTACCTTGGCCGCATGCACAACCTGGAGGCCGAGCGCGTGCTGGCCGAGCTGGAAAGCGAGTGCCCGGGGCGCTTCGAGGTCGTGCAGGCACGCTGGCAGGTGGCCGGCAACGCCGGCCACCGGCTGGCGCGGCGCGAACGGGCGCTGCAGCTGCTGGCATTGCCGGCGACGGATGCGGCCCAGGTGCAGGTCCAGCGCGAGGTGCTGGACGAGCTCGCCCGAAACGGCCAGCCGCCATCGCCGGGCACCTGCCTGGCCCTGGCGCGGTGCTGGGCCGGGCTCGGTTGCCTGGCCGACGCCGAGGCCGTGCTGCAAGCGATACCGGACGAGGCTGCCGACCGCGCCGGACTGGCCCAAGCCTGGTTCGGCCTGGCGCTGCGCCAGGACGAGGCGATGGCCGGCGCTGCCCGGCGCCGGCTGCTGGGGCGGGTGGTGCAGTGTTTCCCCGAGCAGCCGCAGGCCGCCAAGGCCCGTTTCCTGCTCGACAACGGCTGAAGCCGGTTCAGGCCGCAGGCGCCGGCGCGTGTGGCGGCGGCAAGGCCTGGAGCGCGGCGGCGATGCGCCGTTGCAGGTCGTCGGACGGCGCGGCGAGCAGGGCCTGCTGCAGCAGCTCGCCGCAGGCTGCCGATCGCGCCGGGCTGTGGCCCAGGCTGCTGGGGCGGGTGGCGCAGTGTTTCTCCGAGCAGCCGCAGGCGGCCAAGGCTCGTTTCCTGCTCGACAATGGCTGAAGCCGGTTCAGGCCGCGGGCGCTGGCGCGCGTGGCGGCGGCAATGCCTGGAGCGCGGCGGCGATGCGCCGTTGCAGGTCGTCGGACGGCGCGGCGAGCAGGGCCTGCTGCAGCAGCTCGCGGGCCTGCTCGTCGCGGCCGAAGCGCTCGGCCAGCAGCACCGCCGCCTCGAATCGCCACTGGGCCAGCAACGGCGAGCGCGGCCAGGCCCGGCCCATCGCCAGCAACAGGTCGGTGGCCAGCTGGAACTGGCCGCCGAGCCGGGCCCGCTCCACCAGCGCCAGGGCCTGGGTTTCCTGGGCCGGCACGAAGTCCGCATCGGTGTCGAGCATGGCGCGCAGCAGCGCCAGCGCCTGCCGTTCCTGGCGCTCGGCCAGCAAGCGCGCGAGGTACTGGCGGGCATGGTCGCGCAGCGCATCGGCGTGCCGGCCCTGGCGCAGCAGGCGGTGGTAGAGCTCGTGCACCTGCAGCGACACCGCGCGCGAGCGCACTTCCGCACGCAGCATGTCCAATGCGGTGTCGTTGCGGCCCGCACGCACCTGCGCCCCGGCCTCGTCCAGCAGGCGCTGGTCCGGATCGTGGCGGCCGGTCCGGTCCAGCCCGGCCGGCTCGAAGCCGAGGACCTCGTGATACTGGTAGACGAGGTAACCCATCAGGTGGAAGGTGGCGAACAGGCCCCAGATCGACACCGCCGCCACCAGCAGGTCGCCGATCACCGGCGGCAGCACGCCGCGCAACCAGTGGCCGGCACTGGCCGCGCTCGCCTGGATGACGAACAGCAGGCCGAAGGCCGCCAGGTACGGCCAGCCGATGCGCGTGGCCAGGCCGAGCGGAACCGCCGGGTTCAGGGCGCGCCGCAGCGAACCGTCCATCGCCAGCGAGATCAGCGCGCCGGGCTGCAGCAGCACGAGGGCCGCCAGCACGAGCAGGGTGAGGGCGGCGCTGCGGGTGAGCACGAGGGTCAAGCCGACGACCAGGCCGAGCACCAGCATCAACCCGACCAGGCGAACGATGGTCCCGGTCTCCACCTCGAAGCCGTGTTCGGGCGCGCCGGGCAGGCCGTTGGCGGTGTGGCGCAGGATCTCGAAGGCGTACTTGTAGATGGCCACGGCGGTGACCAGGCCGAGGCACAGGCCGACCAGGCCCGGCAGCATCCCCAGCAGCGTGCACAGGCTCAACGCGATCAGCGACCACAGCGCCGCTCCCTGGAACGGATACAGCGCATTGGCGCGGATGCGCGTCCAGAACGGCGCCGGTGCATCGGCCCGGCGCGCGGCCGGACGTGGCCGCAGTCGGTCTTCCATGGCGGGTCCCCCGGCTCTCGATGTGGCCGATTGTGTCGGCGAAGACACAATCGGCGCAATCGCCGCGGCCCGGGAGGCGCGCGGGACGGTCAGCGCTTGCTGCCGCCGAACAGCCCGCCGAGCAGCCCGCGCACGATCTGCCGGCCGATCTGGCTGCTCACGGTGCGGGTGGTCTGCTTGGCCATCGTTTCCAGCAGGCCCTGGCGCCGCTGCGTGCCCAGCAGCACGTCCTTGACCGCCTGGCCGAAGCCGCTGCCGGCCCCGTCTTGCGCCGCCGGGCCCGACTTGGCCTGCTGCGCCTGCTCGCCGGCGCGCGCGGCCAGCTTTTCCGCCGCCGACTCGCGGTTGACCGGGGTATCGTACTTGCCGCCGATCGGGCTCGCCGCGCGCACCTGGGCGCGCTCGGCGTCGCTGATGGCGCCCATGCGGCAGCGCGGGGCCAGGATCAGGGTCTGTTCCACCGGCATCGGCACGCCCTTGTCCTGCAGGGTGGAGACCAGCGCCTCGCCGGTGCCGAGGCTGGCGATCGCCTTGGCCACGTCGATCTTCGGATTGGGCACGAAGGTCTCCGCGGCCGTCTTCACCGCCTTCTGGTCGCGCGGGGTGAACGCGCGCAACGCATGCTGCACGCGGTTGCCGAGCTGGCCGAGGATGTTGGACGGCACGTCGTCCGGGAACTGCGAGCAGAAGTACACGCCCACGCCCTTGGAGCGGATCAGCCGCACCACCTGCTCGATGCGCTGCACCAGCGCCGGCGGGGCGTCGTCGAACAGCAGGTGGGCCTCGTCGAACACGAACACCAGCTTGGGCTTGTCCAGGTCGCCCACTTCCGGCAGGCGCTCGAACAGCTCCGACAGCAGCCACAGCAGGAAGGTGGAGTACAGGCGCGGCTTGAGCACCAGCTGCGCGGCGGCGAGGATGCCGATGACCCCGCGTCCATCCGGCGTGGTGCGCATGATGTCGGCCAGTTCCAGCGCCGGCTCGCCGAAGAAGCCCTCGCCGCCGTCCTGCGACAGGCGCAGCAGGGCGCGCTGGATCGCGGCCACCGACTGGCTGGACACCAGCCCGTAGCCGGTGGAGATCTCCTGGCGGTTGTCCACCACCAGGGCGAGCAGGGCGCGCAGGTCGTCCAGGTCCAGCAGCAGCAGGCCGCGGTCGTCGGCGACCTTGAACACGATGTCCAGCACGCCGGCCTGGGTGTCGTTGAGCTCGAGGATGCGCGCCAGCAGCGTCGGGCCCATCTCGCTGACCGTGGTGCGCACCGGATGGCCGAGCTGGCCGTACAGGTCCCAGAACACCACCGGATCGGCCGCCGGCGCCCAGTCCTCGGCCCCGATCTCCTTCACCCGCGCCAGCAGCTTGTCGCTGGCCGTGCCGGGCACCGCCAGGCCGGCCACGTCGCCCTTGACGTCGGCCATGAACACCGGCACGCCGATGCGCGAGAAGCCTTCGGCCAGCGTCATCAGGGTCACCGTCTTGCCGGTGCCGGTGGCGCCGGCCACCAGGCCGTGGCGGTTGCCGTAGCCCGGCTGCAGGAATACGGGGATGTCGTCGGTGATGCCTTTGCCGAGCAGGATCGGGTCCATCGGGGCTTCCGCAGGGAGGAGTCGGGCAATTCTAACGAGGGCTGTCCGTCCCCGGGCGATGCCTTGCCGCCGGGGGCGGGCGGCCGCTACCCTGCTGGCTTCCTTGCCGCCGTGTGTTCCGATGTCGCTTCCGGTTCGCGTGTTGCGCGCCTGGCCGTTGCTGGCCATCCCGGCGCTGTTGTCGATCGTCCCTCCGGCCCATGCGGCACGCGTCTCGGCCCGCGACCAGGCGGCCATCGCCGCGCTCCAGCAGCGCATGGATGCGGCGGAGAAGCGCTATTCCAGCGGGCTGACCCTGATCGCCAACGCCGACCCGAAGGGCCAGCCGGAGGCGGACGCGGCGCTGGAAGACATGGAGGACGTGGTCGACGCCTGCATCAAGCAGCGCGGTTGCGAGGTCGGCACGATGCTGGCCGGCTACAAGCGCCTGCTCAAGGCCCAGGCCGACGCGGCCGCGGGTACCGGCGAGGACGAGGACGGCGACGGCCTGCTGGAAGCCGACGACGACCATGCCAACCCGCTGGTCGCCGACGTGCCCGAGGCGGCGCGCGCGGCCGGCCTGCTCAACGACAACCGCCACGCCTTCGACGGCATGGTGCAGTACAACCCGGCGATCCAGGCCGGCATCCGCCGCTGGCTCACCGACATGCGCCCGGCGCTGCTGACCAGCTACGAGAACTACGAGAACCTGCGCGCGGTGATGTGGCCGGAGTGGCAGAAGCGCGGGCTGCCCGAGGCGCTGCTGTTCGGCATCATGGCCAAGGAATCCAACGGCAAGGCGCATGTCAGCTCGCGGGTCGGTGCGGCCGGGCTGATGCAGTTCATGCCGGCCACCGGCCGCCGCTTCGGGCTCGGCCAGGACGAAAGCGGCTTCGACACCCGCCTCGACCCGCGCAGCGCCGCCGAGGCCAGCGCCATGTACCTCAACGAGCGCATGGGCCAGCTCAACAACAGCATCGAGCTGGCCCTGGCCGCCTACAACGGCGGCGAGGGACGGGCGGCGCGCGTGTACAACCAGAACGGCGGGCGCAGCTTCTGGGACGAGTCGGTCTACAACCAGTTCCCGGGCGAGACCAAGGACTACGTGCCGATGGTGATCGCCGCGGCGTGGATCTTCCTGCACCCGCACGAGTACGGCGTGGAGTTCCCGCGGATCAGTGCGCAGCCGGCGACCCTGAGGCTGGCGCGCTCGACCACGATCTACGAGCTGACCATCTGCCTGGGCAACGCCGGCACGCGCGACGGCTACATGCGCGCATTGCGCAACCTCAACCCGCGCTACGACGCCGACGGCTGGATCCCGGCCGGCACGGTGATCAACGCCACCACCCGCATCGTCGGGCTGTACAACCGCTATTGCGTCAAGGGGCCGCGCGCGGACATGGCGCGGACCCTGGTGACCGCCGACATCAACGCCGCCATCGTGCGCGCGCCGGCGCCGGACTACAGCGGCAGCGTCTCGGTGGGCGATGCCGCCCCGGTCGGCGTGCCCACCACCGTGGCCACCGGCAAGCCGGTCTCTGCCAAGCCCAAGGCCGCGCAGGCGCGCAGCTATAAGGTGGCCAAGGGCGACACCCTGGGACGCATCGCCGGCAAGTACCAGTGCGAGACCAAGGCGCTGGCCAAGGCCAACGGCCTGCGGGCGCCGGCCTATGCACTGCACCCGGGCCAGACGATCCGCCTGGTGGGCTGCGACAAGTAGCCGCCGGGCCGGGGGCTTCGCGGGAGCCGGCCTGCGATGCCGGCGGGGCGCCGGTCGGCAAGCGCCGGTGCGAGGCCACCGCACCGACCGGGGCCTGCGGGCTGCGGACGTCGGCCCATGCGCCGTACTTGGATCGAACGATTCGCCTGGTGGGCCGGGACGGGACCGCCGGTATTGGGCGGTGCGGGGTCGATTCGCCATGTCGGCATGGCATGCCGGCGCCGGGGGCCTCTCTGCCGCCAGACGGGTCAGGGCGATGGACGGCAGGAGGCGGGGTGAACGGTCGGGAGAGCGGGGTGCCCGCTCCAAGGGACGCAGGGGCGGTCCAGTAGTCATCTCGCCGGCGTGCATCGCCGGGATGCGCTCGATCATGAATCCGGCGTGCTTGCAGCCCGGAACCCTAGTGGTTGCGTTCCACCGCATAGCGGGCGAGGCCGCGCAGGGCATCGACGTATTCGTCCTCGGCCAGCCCGTCCAGCGCGCCGATCGCGGCATCGGCGAACTCGACCGCGCGATTGTGGCTGTAGTCCAGCCCGCCGGTCGCGCGGATCGCGGCCACGACCTCGGGCATCGCGCCGGTGTCGCCGGCGACGATCGCGGCCTTCAGCCGCTCGCGGACATCGGGCGCGGAGTGGGCCACGGCGTGGATCAGCGGCAGCGTGGCCTTGCCTTCGGCCAGGTCGTCGCCGAGGTTCTTGCCCAGCTCGGCGGCATCGGCGGTGTAGTCGAGCACGTCGTCGGCGATCTGGAAGGCGTAGCCCAGGTTCAGGCCGTAGTCGTGCAGGGCCTGCGCCGTGGCCGCGTCGCTGCCGCCCAGCAGCGCGCCCAGGCGCGTGGCGGCGGCGAACAGCACCGCGGTCTTGCGCTCGATCACGCGCAGGTAGGCGGCCTCGTCGGTGTCCGGGTTGCGCACGTGCAGCAGCTGCAGCACCTCGCCCTCGGCAATGCGGTTGGTGGTGTCGGCGAGGATGCGCATCACCGCCATGCTGTCCAGCTCGACCATCAGCTGGAAGCTGCGCGAATACAGGAAGTCGCCGACCAGCACGCTGGCGGCGTTGCCCCACAGCGCGTTGGCGGTGCTGCGGCCGCGGCGCAGATCGGATTCGTCGACCACGTCGTCGTGGATCAGGGTGGAGGTATGGATGAACTCGACGATCGCCGCCAGCTGGTGGTGGGCCGGGCCGCCGGCGCCGCAGGCACGGCCGGCCAGCACGGTCAGCATCGGCCGCAGGCGCTTGCCGCCGGCGGAGACGATGTGGTCGGCGATCTGGTTGATCAGCACCACGTCCGAGGCCAGGCGCCGGCGGATCAGCGCATCCACGGCGGCCATGTCGGGGGCGGCGAGCGCCTGGATCTGCGGCAGGCCCAAGGCGGGGCGGAAGTCTTCGGCGAGGGTCATGCGGAATCAGCCAGGAACGTGCCGCGATTATAGGTGGCCCTCGCTGGATTAGTCCTACCCGCGTGCAGGCGGGCTGCCGATGGCGGCCGGGGCGCCGTTATAATCCGATGTGTTTCGGTCCGCGCTCCCGCGGGCTTGCCCTTCGGAGGAACCCATGGCACGCGGCGTCAACAAAGTCATCCTGGTAGGCAACCTGGGCAACGACCCGGACACCAAGTACACCCAGAGCGGCATGGCGGTGACCCGCATCAGCCTGGCCACCACCTCGGTGCGCAAGGACCGCGAGGGCAACCAGCAGGAGCGCACCGAATGGCACCGGGTGGTGTTCTTCGGCAAGCTCGGCGAGATCGCCGGCGAGTACCTGCGTAAGGGATCCCAGGTCTACGTCGAGGGCGAGCTGCGCTACGACAAGTACACCGGCCAGGACGGGGTGGAGAAGTTCAGCACCGACATCGTCGCCAACGAGATGCAGATGCTCGGCGGCCGCGGCGAGGGCGGTGGTGGTGCGGGTGGCGGCGGCTATGGCGGTGGCGAGCGCCCGCAGCGCTCGGCTCCGCCACGCCAGCAGGGCGGCGGCGGCCAGGACTACGGCGCGCGCCGCCCGTCCGCCCCGGCCCCGCAGCCGGCGAGCCCGCCGGCCGACGATTTCGCCGACGACGATATTCCGTTCTGAGCCGCGCGCGGACGGGCACGCCGCATGTTCCGCCGCATCCTGCTGGTCTGCACCGGCAACGTATGCCGGAGCCCCGTGGCGGCGATCCTGTGGCGGCGCCACGCGGCCGCGGGCGTGGATGTCCGGTCGGCGGGGCTCGCCGCGTTGGTCGGGGAGCCCATCGACCCGCGTGCCTTGCGTGTGTTGCGGCGCCATGGGCTGCACGACGATGGCCACCGCGCCCGCCAGCTGGCGCGGGCCATGCTGCACGAAGCGGACCTGGTCCTTGCCATGGAGCAGGCCCACCTGCTCGGCGTCACTCGCATGGCGCCCGAGGCCACCGGCCGGGCGTGCCTGCTCGGCCGGTGGCTGGCCTCCCGGGAGATCCCGGACCCCTACCGCGGGGAAATGGACGACTTCGAGCGGGTGCACCGGTCGATCGCCGAATGTGTCGAAAGCTGGCAGTCCCACCTGGGCTGACTCGGCGGGTGCGGCAACCGTTGCCTGTTCGCGACCTCGATCGCGTTCTTCCTTTCAAGCCCGAAGGAAGAACGCGACGATGGAAATTCTCGTATGCGGCGGCGCCGGCTACATCGGCAGCCACATGGTGCGCTGGCTGAGCGAGCGCAGGCACGCGGTGACGGTGCTGGACAACCTGTCCACCGGCCACCGCGAGGCGGTGCAATGGGGCGAACTGGTGGAGGCGGACCTGCTGCAGCCGGAGTCGCTGGAGGCCGTGTTCGCCGCGCGGCGGTTCGATGCGGTGATGCATTTCTGCGCGCGCTCGCTGGTCGGTGAATCGGTGGCCGACCCGTACGCCTACTACGCCAACAACGTGACCGGCACGCTGAACCTGCTGGAGGCCATGCGGCGGCACCGGGTGGAGCGGCTGGTGTTCTCCTCCACCGCGGCGGTATTCGGCCATCCGCAGGCGCCGCTGATCGACGAGGACCATCCCAAGGCGCCGATCAACCCCTACGGCGCCAGCAAGCTGATGGTCGAACGCATCCTGGCCGATGCGGCGCAGGCCTACGGGTTGCGCTCGGTGACGCTGCGCTACTTCAATGCGGCCGGCGCCACGCCGGACGGGTGCCTGGGCGAGGCCCACCTGTGCGAGACCCACCTGATTCCCAACGTGCTCAAGTCGGTGCTGGGCACGGGCGCGCCGCTCAAGGTGTTCGGCGACGACTACGCCACGCCCGACGGCACCTGCGTGCGCGACTACGTGCACGTGGAGGACCTGGCCCAGGCCCATCTGCTGGCGCTCTCGCACCTGGAGACGCGTCCGGGCGCGCATGCCTTCAACCTGGGCAACGGCCAGGGCTTCTCGGTGGCCCAGGTGATCGCGGCGGTCGAGCGGGTGACCGGCCAGCGGGTCGACTACGAAGTCGCACCGCGGCGGCCGGGCGATCCGGACAGCCTGGTGGCCTCCAGCCGGCGCGCGCGCCGGGGACTGGGCTGGAGCCCGCTGTGGACGGACCTGGACACGATCATCGAGAGCGCCTGGCGCTGGCACGGCGACCAGGGCTTCGGCCGGGCGCACGCCACGCATGCGCCGGCGCTGGTCGCCCGGGTGGCCGCGGCCGGTTGAGGCAGCGGCATAGCCATGGGGGCGTGGGCGGATGCGGTGTTCGTCAGGAACCCAGCGATGCGCGCTGGTGGACCTGTTCGTGCCCGGAGATCCACTGGGCGATCCTGACGACCAGGTGGTGGCTGCTGGGCAGCGGGGCCTGGCGCAGCAGCACCGCGGCCAGCACGCCGGCGAGAACCAGGTAGCCGACGCCGCGCCGCTGCAGGGCGGGCAGCGGCCGGCGCAGCGCGAAGGCGGATGCGGCAGCGCCCAGCAGGGCGCCGGACACGACCTCGGACACGGAGTGGGCATGCAGGGGCACGCGCGAGGCGGCGACCAGGGCCGCCAGCAGCGCGCCGAGCACCGCGCCGGGCCAGGGCCGGCGGCCCGGCAGCAGGGCCTGTCCCAGCCATGCCAGCAGCGGTGGATAGATCGCGGCAGCCATGGCCGCGTGGCCGCTGAAACCGGTGAAATCCAGGGCGGCCGAGCCGATGCCCCAGCCCAGGAACGCGATCTTGGAAGCCAGCACCACCAACGCGACCAGCGCAGTCGCCCCCAGCCAGCGCCGCACGGCGGGCCACGGCAGCCAGCCGCCGACACCGCCCGACAGGGCGATCAACGTGGCGGAAGGCAACAGCCACGTGCTGTTGCCCAGCTCGGACAGCAGGATCCAGAACGCGCGCATCGGGAGCAGGCGGGTGGGGACGCGGCTACGTTAGCCTGCCCGACCCGGGCGCGGCGTCGCCGCGTTCCTGCCGGGCCTGGATGGGCGGGCCGGCATTCAGCCATGGCGCGCGCTCCCGGCATTGGGCCACGCCGTCGTAGGGATTCAACGCGCCGGCGCCATCATCCTGCGCAACAACGGGGTGGCCAGGAACGCGGCCAGTCCGCAGCCCAGGCCGATCCAGGTCAGCAGCCAGAACAGGTGGGCGTAGCGGGCGGCGGCCTCGGCCACGTTCAGGGCCTGGCCCTCGGGGACCTCGATCGCGGCCAGCTTGCCCAGCAGCGCGGCCAGGGCCTCGGAGAAGGCGGTGGCGAGGAACCAGGTGCCCATCATCAGGCTGACCACGCGCGGCACCGCCAGCTGGGTGACCGCCGACAGGCCGACCGGCGACAGGCACATCTCGCCCAGTTCCAGCACCAGGTAGGCCAGCACCAGCCACCACACGCTGGCCATGCCGCTGGCGCCGGCCTGCTGCGCGGCCAGCGCCAGCGGCACGAACGACACGCCGGCCAGGGCCAGGCCCAGCGCCGACTTGGCCGGCTTGGAGGGGTCGAGCCCGCGCCGGTCCAGCCAGCCCCACAGGGCGGAGAACAGCGGCGCCAGCAGCACCAGGAACAGGGCGCCGAGGTAGGTCAGCGAGCCGGCGGTCTGCGGCAGCACCAGGCAGTCGCGCAGCAGGAACACCAGCATCAGCGCGCTCACCCCGAGGAACACGTGGCGCGGCGCGCTCGAGCCGGGGCGCCGGTCCGACAACTGCGCGGCGACCACGAAGCCGGCCGGCGCCAGCAGCAGCGAAAGGATCGACCAGGGCAGCGGCGTGCCCTCGCGGATCACCAGGGCCGGCACGATGTCCTTGGTCAGCAGGCGGTCGGTGAAGGTCACCCAGGAGCCGTAGGTCTGCTCGTACAGGGTGAAGAAGGCCAGCGCCATGAAGATCAGCACCATCAGCGCGATCATCTGCCGGCGCTGCTCCGGCGTGCACCGGGTGCCGGTGAACCAGGCGAACCACGCCAGCACGCCGCCGAGCACGAGCAGCATCAACAGCAGGGCCAGCGAGATCTCCCCGCCCAGGGCGAAGGCGCCGTTGGCGGCGGCCCACATCAGCCAGGCCACCGGCAGCACGCCGGCCATGGCCACCGCGTAGATCAGCCATTCGCGCGGCACCCCGGCCACGCGCACGCGCAATGCCGGCGGATGCGGCGGCTCGGCGTGGCCATGGAGGTATTTCTGCCCCCACAGGAACATCGCCAATCCCAGCAGCATGCCGATACCGGCCGCGCCGAAACCGTACTTCCAGCCGTAGGCCTCGCCGATGAAGCCGCACACGACCGAAGCGAACAGCGAGCCCAGGTTGATGCCGGCGTAGAACAGCGAGAAGCCGGAGTCGCGGCGCGGGTCGTCCTGCGCATACAGCTTGCCGACGATGGTGGAGATGTTGGGCTTGAGGAAGCCGACGCCGACGATGATCAGCGCCAGCGAGACATAGGTGCAGGCCAGGGCGGTCGTGTCGCGTACCACCCGTCCATCGACATGGCGCGCGGCATGGCCCTCGAAGGCCATGCCAAGATGGCCCAGCACCAGCAGCACGCCGCCGAACACCACCGCCTTGCGCATGCCCAGCCAGCGGTCGGCGAGCAGGCCGCCGAACACCGGGATGCAGTACACCAGCCCGCCGTAGGCGCCCAGCAGGTCGTAGCCGGCGTCGTCGCCGAACAGGTGGTACTTGGTGAGGTAGAGCAGCAGCAACGCCTTCATGCCGTAGAAGGAGAAGCGCTCCCACATCTCGGTGAAGAAGCAGACGTAGACGCCCTTGGGGTGGCCGAGGAAATCGTCGTGCGGAGCGACCGGAGCAATGGCGGACATGGAGGCGGTCTGGCAAAAGCGCGAGTATCCGGCTTGCAAGTGGCGGCGAACAGGTGGGGGCGAGTCCTGCGGCTCCTGTGGCAACACCCGCGCCTAGCAAAGGATCACGTGGTGATGGATCACAGCAAGGCATTAGCTTGGCGCCTTAACTGTTGAATCTGAGACCGCGAGCCGCGCTACCTGGCGGCGGTCGTCGCTGGCCATTGATAACTTGCTGTGCAGCAAGTTTGCTTGGTGTAAAGATACTGACTGGAGATCAAAGATTAATTTATCTAGGCCGGCAACTGTTCCGTCGAGTGCGTGTATATGGGGTGCTTGATCGCTAGGCTTGATACGGACTTGGGGGCACGGGCAAGCAAATCCACATGACCGGCAAGCTCATGGATCTGATGTGCCAGCTGGTGAAGATCTGCGAGCTGGGGCGCTGGGTTGGCGAACATGCGGATTGCTTCGCATATTAGACAAATCGTTGACTGGAGGTGAATGAATATTGAATTATATCGCGGTAGTAGTTGAGGGGGCAGCATTAAGTGAGTAGGAGAAAGGGAGAGGCTCTCTCCTCTCCCTCTCTCATTCACTATCTGCAGTTTGGTGTATCTCGGGGAGATCTAAGATTGGCTAAGCATCTGATGACCGCCATGGATGACTTTACATGGTCATGAGTCATCTCATTATCCTCGATGGCATCACTTCTGGACGATATTAATTTTGAATTATCTATTATTTTTTTCTTTGTGCTGTCTTCCGGGATTTGTCCATAATATGTCTTCAGTGAAAGTGTCATATTTGAGAATTGAGCGTTTACAATGGCGCCTATTTCCTCTGGAGATCTGGGTGTGCCATCTTTTTGTTTGGTAATCATGTAAAGGTTAAGCCACTGCATCGCCGCATTTTTTCCTTCAAGTTTGGCTTCCTCGTATGCGCCACTAACGAGCCAGGATGCTCCTACAAGAATTATGGAATATCCTAAAAATAGGATTGGCTTTATGTATTTCATGTATTACATCCTCTGTATCCAGCATGTTACAATCTGGCGGCCTTGCCGGGCGCAGAATAGCCAGATTTCTCCTGGTCCACCGTCACTTCCCCGAGCGCCATAGGCTACATTGGGCGGGTCATTAATAACGGTGAGAGAATCTCCGCCGCCGCCATATCCGGAAACGTTCTCCCCGGTTGCAGTTCTGGCTGTTCCCTCAATATAGGTGTCGCCGCTAGGCGCAGAGAAGTTGATTTCAAAGCACGCGCTGTCTCCATTGTTAAATATTGCACATACTCTGCTGTCGCGGCCGAAATATTTTTTTGCTCTATTTTGCAGCAATTTTATAAATGCATCTCTAAGACCTTTGCCTGCCCATGTTGGCCCATACTTTTCTGTAAGAGCTGCCCATATGTCGTTAGATACAGCGGGTTCGTTTCTTTAGGCGAATGATTCAAAATATGCATTTTGTGATAGAACTATTATGGAGTCTTGTTTGGTGACTTCGATTATGGTATTTATTTCGGCTTCTTCTTCAGTTGATATATTTTCGAAGCTTGACTGCCATTGGTCGCCTGTTCCGGATGTAGTGGTCATAGGCTGTTTTGTGGTCGCGGCTTGTTTTGTGTCGTTTGACAGCGATATTATGCTTCCGGCTGGCACTGAATTGAGATGTGAATCGCCGGAAATGGAGGCCGGAACTCCTGTGCCGCCACCAGACGTTCCTCTAATGTGATTGAGGTATATTCGAATGGAATATTTTGTATTTGGATTTACGGCAAGTATGGTGTGTTCGCCGTACCAAGCAGCTGATTCTGCTCGGGCGGCGGCTTCGAACTGAGATAATGTAGAGCAGTCATTGCAAAAGACAACCATGTCCTTTGCCTGCGCTGCGAAGGTTGATAAAAAGAGCAGGGCGAGAGTCGATGCCCTTGAGAACAAATTCATGCTAATATCCTTATATATGGAGATCCGGTTTATCTGTCGATGCCCGCGAATTGATTCGGTAACTCGGGATAGTTTCTTTTGCTTCCTCCTTATGGCTGGAAGTATAGGAATTATGTTGACTGGGCCGAGATTACGTGATTTTGAAAATATAACTTATTTGTTGTTACGTGTGTGGGGTATTGCGCGCGTGTTGCGAGGTTTGTCAGGTGCTTAATTGTCGATAACATCGGGCCGACGGTGAGTTTAGAAACTTTGTATTTAGTTTATTCCCTTGATCAAGTGACGTGTGGCCGGGATTCTGAGCCTAATGTTTGATGCGATGCGTTCGGCTTTGGCACGACAAGCTTGAAGATTACATCGAGATGATAGTAATGCAGAAATAAGTCTAAGTTGCCCTGGGTTGCTGTTGTGGCGCGCAAGCTCTGAATCAGTGACCTCAGAAGCACTTGTTCAGTCGTGTGGTTCGTCTGTTCAACGGCTACGTCGCGCGGCTACCTTGGAATGTGGCTTGCCGCAACGGGAACTGGGAGCCGTGCCAGCCCACGTCGCTGGACTTGCATGATTCCGGGCGATAGCGTGTGAACGAATTTTTGCCTGCAGGACTCCCATGAACCAACCTGCCCCGCGCCAGCTCACGCTGCGCGCCGTGATCCTGTCCGTCGTGCTCGCGGTGATCCTGTCCGCGGCCAACGCCTACCTGGGCCTGTTCGCCGGCCTGACCATCGCCACCGCGATCCCCGCGGCGGTGGTCTCGATGGGCGTGCTGCGCCTGCTCGGCGGCGGCACGATCCTGGAGAACAACATCGTCCAGACCGGTGCCTCGGCCGGCTCGTCGATCGCCGCCGGGGTGATCTTCACCATCCCGGCGCTGGTGATCATGGGCTACTGGCCGGACTTCAAGTACTGGTGGGTGCTGGGCATCGCCGGCCTGGGCGGCCTGCTGGGCGTGCTGTTCTCGGTGCCGCTGCGGCGCTCGATGATCGTCGAGGAGCCGCTGCCGTTCCCCGAGGGCAAGGCCGCGGCCGAGGTGCTCAAGGCCGGCGAAAACCCGGGCCCGGGGCTGAAGATCCTCGCCGTCGCCGGCAGCATCGGCGCGCTGGTCAAGCTGGCCGCGGCCAGCGGCCTGCGGGTGATCCCGGACACCTGGGCGCAGGCGGCCTACGTCGGCAGCTCCCGGGTCACCGCCTACCTCGGCACCAACCTGTCGCCGGCGCTGCTGGGCGTGGGCTACATCGTCGGGCTCAACGTGGGCATCGTGGTGGTGTCCGGCTCGATCCTGTCCTGGCACATCGCCATCCCGCTGTACCAGGCGTTCTTCGCCGGTACCGACCCGGCCCTGGCCGGGCAGCTAGCCGGGGCCTCGGCGGCCGACGCGGCCTTCGCCGTCTGGAGCGCGAAGGTCCGCTACCTGGGCGTGGGCACGATGCTGGTGGGCGGCGTGTGGACGCTGTTCTCGCTGCGCAAGTCGCTGCTGGGCGGCATCAGGTCCGGCCTGGCGGCCGCGCGCAAGAACAGCGGCGGCGAAGCGCTGGCCGAGACCGAGCGCGACCTGCCGATGAAGTGGATGATCATCGCGCTGGTGCTGTTCACCCTGCCGCTGCTGGGCCTGTACCAGGAGATCGTCGGGCTGTGGCACGTGTCCATCCCGATGACGGTCATCATGATCGTGGCCGGCTTCCTGTTCGTGTCGGTGTCCGGCTACCTGGCCGGGCTGATCGGTTCGTCCAACAACCCGGTATCGGGCATCACCATCTCCACCATCCTGTTCGCCTCGGCGGTACTGCTGCTGTTGCTGGGCAAGCAGGGCGTGGTGCCGGTCGGTGCCGGCGGCGCGCCGCTCGGGGCGGTGGCCGCGATCATGATCGGCGCGGTGGTGTGCTGCGCGGCCTCGGTGGGCGGGGACAACCTGCAGGACCTCAAGGCCGGCTACCTGGTGGGCGCCACGCCGTGGAAGCAGCAGCTGATGCTGGGCATCGGCGCGTTCTCCTGCGCGCTGATCATGGCGCCGGTGCTGAACCTGCTGTCGCAGGCCTACGGCATCGGCCCGGCCACGCCGGAGCACCCGCAGTCGCTGGGGGCGCCGCAGGCCACGCTGATGGCCTCGGTCGCGCGCGGCCTGTTCGGCGGCCAGCTGCCGTGGACGATGATCGCCATCGGCGCGGTGATCGGCGCGGCCATCATCGCCCTGGACGAGCAGCTCAAGCAGCGCGGCGCGCGCTTCCGGGTGCCGGTGCTGGCCGCGGCGATCGGCATCTACCTGCCGCTGGAGCTGATGGTGCCGATCTTCATCGGCGGGCTGATCGCCCATTTCGTCGAGCGCTTCCACAGGCTCCGCCCGGACGACGAGGAGGGGCGCGACCGGGTGCATCGCCCGGGCGTGCTGTTCTCGGCCGGGCTGATCACCGGCGAAGCGCTGATGGGCATCGCCATCGCGATCCCGATCGTGGTGTCCGGCCGTGCCGACGTGCTGGCGCTGCCGCAGGTGCTGCAGCTCAACCAGTGGGTGGGCCTGCTGGTGCTGGCGGTGGTCGGCTGGCTGCTGTACCGGGCCGGACGCAAGGGCGAGCGGATGGGGTGAGGATTCCCGGCGTCGTGTCGGTCCCGGCCCGGGGCGTGCACCCGGGGTGGCCGGGCGCCGCGTAGGCGGCCCGATCCGCGTCCATGGCCGTCCATCGGGCGGCGACGGGGGCAGGCCGCTGTCGGGCGCGGGCCCGTGGCCCCGCGTGGGCTTTGGCCCGGCACGGGCTTCCCCCGGCCCGGGTGCGCGAGGCGCGTGGAATGCTCCACGCGCGCGCCGGACGTTTCGCGGCAGCGCCACCCCCGGCACGCGGTGCGCGTGACTTCCTGCCTTTGCCGCCGCGCCTGCGTACGCCTACCATCGGGAGTTTTCCAGTTCGGGGAGCTTCGATGAACCTGCGCCACGCCCTGCTGCCGCTGTGCCTGATGGCCGCGACTTCGGCCACCGCCGCCACCCGCGGCTTCGACGTGCACGACATGGTCAAGCTCGACCGCGTGTCCGCGCCCACGCTCACGCCGGATGGCGGCACCCTGGTGTTCGCCCGGCGGGTGATGGACGCGGAGGTGACCAAGGCCAGCACCGGGCTGTGGGTGCGCGACCTGCGCACGCGCGATGCCCGCCCGCCGCGCCGGCTCACGCCGGAAGGCTGGAACGTCAATTCGCCCTCCCTTTCCCCGGATGGACGCACGGTCTATTTCCTCAGCGCCAAGGGCGGCAGCCAGCAGCTGTACGCCATCGCCCTGGATGGCGGCCAGCCCCGGCAGCTGACCGATTTCGCCGTCGATGTGGACAGCTACCACGTCGCCCCGCAGGGCGACCGCGTCGCCTTCAGCGCCGGCGTCTTCCAGGATTGCGGTTCCGACCTGGCCTGCACCAGGCAGAAGCTGGAAGCGGCCGAGCATGCCAAGTCCAGCGGCAAGGTGTTCGATTCGCTGTTCGTGCGCCACTGGGACACCTGGAACGACGGCCGCCGCAACACCCTGTTCGTCGCGCCGCTGCCGGCCGCCGGCGGCAAGCCGGTGGACGGCGCCTCGGCGGTCAGCGCGACGCTGGGCGGCGACATCCCGTCCAAGCCCTTCGGCGGCAGCGAGGACTACACCTGGGCGCCGGACGGCAAGTCGCTGGTCGCCAGCGTGCGCATCGCCGGGCGCGAGGAACCGTGGTCGACCAACTTCGACCTGTACCGCATCGACGCCGACGGCCGCGGTGCGCCGGTCAACCTGACCGCGGCCAACCCGGCCTGGGATGCCACCCCGCTGTTCAGCGCCGACGGCAAGACCCTGTACTACACCGCGATGAAGCGGCCCGGCTTCGAGGCCGACCGCTTCGCGGTGATGGCGCTGGACCTGGCCAGCGGCCAGGCGCACGAGATCGACCCGGATTGGGATCGCTCGGCCGGGGGCCTGGCGTTGTCGGCCGACGGCCGGTTCCTGTACACCACCGCCGACGACATGGGCCAGCATCCGCTGTTCAAGATCGACATCGCCAGCGGCCAGGTCGAGCAGCTGGTCGGCGACGGCAGCGTGGGCTCGCCGGTGGCGGCCGGGCCGACCCTGGCCTTCACCCGCAATTCGCTCAACAGCGGCGACCAGATCCTGGTGACCGACGCCGAGGCCAAGGCGCCGCTGCGCGCGATCACGCCGGCCACCGGCGAGGTGCTGCCGGAGGTGGCCTTCGGCGACTTCGAGCAGTTCGACTTCAAGGGCTGGAACGGCGACACCGTGCACGGCTACGTGGTCAAGCCGTGGAACTACCAGCCCGGCCGGAAGTATCCGGTGGCGTTCCTGATCCACGGCGGCCCGCAGGGCAGCTTCGGCAACGGCTGGAGCTACCGCTGGAACCCGCAGACCTACGCCGGCCAGGGCTATGCGGTGGTGATGATCGATTTCCACGGTTCCACCGGCTACGGCCAGGCCTTCACCGACGCGATCAGCCAGCACTGGGGCGACCGCCCGCTGGAGGACCTGAAGAAGGGCTGGGACGCGGCGCAGAAGCAGTACGGCTTCCTCGACGGCGACAAGGCCTGCGCGCTCGGCGCCAGCTACGGCGGCTACATGACCTACTGGCTGGCCGGCAACTGGTTCGACAAGGACGGCAACCCGGCGTTCAAGTGCCTGGTCGACCACGATGGCGTGTTCGACAACCGGATGATGGGCTACAGCACCGAGGAGCTGTGGTTCAGCGAGTGGGAGAACGGCGGCACGCCGTGGCAGAACCCGGCCGGTTACGAGAAGTTCAACCCGATCGACCACGTCAAGGACTGGAAGGCGCCGATCCTGGTCATCCATAGCCAGCAGGACTTCCGCATCCCGGTCGAGCAGGGCCTGGCCGCGTTCACCGCGGCCCAGCGCAAGGGCATCGAGTCCCGGTTCCTGTATTTCCCGGACGAGAACCACTGGGTGCTCAAGCCGCAGAACTCGATCCTGTGGCACGACACGGTCAACGCCTGGCTGAAGCAGCACATCGGCCAGTGACGCGGTGAACCGGGAACGCCGCGCGATGCGCGGCGTTCCCTCGTGTGCCGCGGTGGCATGCAAGCGCGGTGCCGCCGCGCGTTCCTTCCTTGACCGTTCCCGAGTGACCGCCGATGCCTGCCGATGCCGCCGTACCCGTGTCCCACGCCCTGATCCAGAACGACATCGTCGTCTTCGGCCTGATCGCCGCCACCCTCGGCGCGGTGTTCTGGACCTCGGCGCGCACGTCCGGCTTCTGGAAGCGCTTCTACACCTTCGTGCCGGCACTGCTGCTGTGCTACCTGATCCCCGGCGTCTACAACACCGTCGGCCTGATCGATGGCCAGAACACCCGGCTCTACGCCCCGATCGCGCGCGACGTGCTGCTGCCGGCGGCGCTGGTGCTGCTCACGCTCACGGTCGACCTCAAGGGCATGCTGCGGCTCGGGCCGAAGATCATCGCGATGTACCTGGGCGCGTCCTTCAGCATCATGCTCGGCGCGGTGGTCGCCTTCCTGCTGTTCAAGTGGCTGCATCCGTCCACGGTGGCGGGCGATACCTGGGGCGGCATGGCCGCGCTGGCCGGCAGCTGGATCGGCGGCGGCGCCAACATGCTGGCCATGCGCGAGGTGTTCCAGGTCAACGCCACCACCTTCGGCCAGTTCGCGGTGGTGGACGTGGGCGTGGGCTACGTGTGGATGGCGCTGCTGATCTTCCTGGCCGCGCGCGCGCCGGCCATCGACGCGCGCAGCGGCGCGGATACCTCCGGCCTGGATGCGCTGCAGGAGCGGGTGGCGCGCTTCCAGGCCGAGCACGAGCGCGTGGCCAGCCTGACCGACCTGATGCTGATCGTGGCGGTGGCCTTCGGCGCGGTCGGGCTGTCGCACGCCATCGCCGCGCCGCTGGCGGCCTGGTTCGGGACGAACGTGGCCTGGGCGTCGCAGTTCAGCCTGGACGCGCCGTTCGTGTGGGTGGTGGTGATCGCCACCACGATCGGCCTGGGCCTGAGCTTCACCCGCGCGCGCACGCTCGACGGCGCCGGCGCCTCCAAGCTCGGCTCGCTGCTGCTGTATTTCCTGATCGCCTGCATCGGCATGCAGATGGACCTGCTGGCGCTGCTCGACCGGCCGTGGCTGTTCGCGCTGGGAGTCGTCTGGATCCTGGTGCACATCGTGCTGCTGTGGGCGCTGGGCCGCCTGCTGAAGGTGCCGTTCTTCTATTTCGCCATCGGCTCGCAGAGCAACATCGGCGGCCCGGCCTCGGCGCCGGTGGTGGCCGCGGCCTTCCATCCGGCGTTGGCACCGGTCGGCGTGGTGCTCGGTACCATGGGCTACGCCACCGGCACCTACCTGGCCTACGTGGTGGGCATCACCCTGCGCGCCCTGGCCGGCGGGTGAGCCGGGTACGCGCACACGAGGCATACGCAAGGCGATGGAAGAACGTACGGTCGAAAAGGTGATGCAGACCATGGCGGCGAGGCCGGCCGGGCGGGTCTACCCGGTGGCGGCCATCCAGGCCGTGTTCGGCCGCCTGCAGGCGCGCTGCCCGGCGCTGCGCCTGCTGCTGCTGTCCACCTCGGAAGGGCGCACGGTGGCCGACTGGTGCCGGGTCCCGGCCGATCCCCGGCGCCTGTCGGCCATGTCCAATTCCTTCCTCACCCTGGGCGAGACCGTGGTCCGCGAGCTCGACGTCGCGCCGGCGGACTACGCCACCGTGTGCACGCCGGCCGGCAACATGGTGTTCGTGCGGATCCTGGCCGGGCGCCCGTTCACCCTGGCCGCGCTGGCCGGGCCGGAAGCCAGCCTCGGCGCGGTGCTGGTGGCCGTGCGCGACGGCGCGCGCCAGCTGGGGGAGATCCTGCAGGAGCCGGCCGCGCATGACTGACACCGCGCCGGCCTACCAGAACAAGCTGGTGTTCGTGGGCCATGTCGGCGCCGGCAAGACCACCGCGATCGGCGCGATCTGCGACGGCGAACCGGTCAGCACGGAAATGCCCATGGACGAGGCCGTGGACGGCAAGCGCACCAGCACCATGGCGCTGGACTACGCCAGCGTCGAGCTGGGCGACGGCGAGCTGCTGCACGTGTACGGCGTGCCCGGCCAGCGCTACCTGGATTTCATGTGGCCCATCGTCTGCGAGGGCGCCATGGGCATCGTCGTGCTCGCCAATGCCGCCGAACCGGATGCCGGCGTCGACCTGCCGGAGATGCTCAGCGAGTTCTCGCAGCTGGCGCCGGACGCGAGCTTCGTGGTCGGCATCACCCATGGCGACCAGGTGCCGGATTTCCACCTGGCCGACGTGCGCGAGCGGCTGCTGGCACGCGGCTATGCGGCACCGGTGCTGCAGGTGGATGCACGCGATGCGGTGCAGGTGGAACTGCTGGTGCGCACCCTGCTGGGCTATCGCTTCACCGGCGATCGCCTGCCGGGGTGAGCGTGCCGCCCGGGCGAACGGACGAGCAACCGGCCCGCGGGCGTGCCTGCGTGGCCGTGCTTTGACCGTGCCGCCAAGAGAAGTCCGCCAAGAGAAGAAGGGCGCCCCGCGGGGCGCCCTTCGCACGACCGGGCCCGGCCGGCCTGTCCTCAGCAGCAGCGGAATCCCTTGCCACCGCCGAAGCGCGCCTCCTGGCGCTCGCGGAAGAAGGTCGGATAGTCCATGACCGGCCGGTCCGGGTGCTTCTCGCCCATGTGGCGGACGTAGTTGTCGTAGTCCGGGATGCCGCAGCACAGCCGCGCGGTCTGCACCAAGCGCCGCCACACCCGCAGGTGCACCTGGTAGTAGCTGGCCGGAACGAGCGCGGTGCCCATGCTCAGACCTCCTGTGCCTGGCCCGGCTGCAGGGCCACGTAGGGCGTCTCGCGATCGGTGCGCTGCGGGTTGCGGCGCGCCACCACGATGGTGCGGATCGTGTAGACCAGGACCGCCAGCACCACGAACAGGAACAGCACGGTCAGGCCGGTGTTGACGTAGGCGTTGACCACGATCTGGTGCATCTGCGCCACGCTCTTGGCCGGCGCGGTGACCGTGCCGCTGGCGATGGCGGCCTGGAACTTGTGCGCCTGCGCCAGGAAGCCCTGCGCCGGGTTGGAATCGAAGATCTTGATCAGGCCGGCGTAGGTCGTGCAGATCAGCAGCCACAGCGCCGGCACCGCGGCGACCCAGGCGTAGCGGTCGCGCTTCATCTTGAACAGCACCGCGGTGGCGAGCATCAGCGCGATCCCGGCCAGCATCTGGTTGGAGATGCCGAACAGCGGCCACAGCGTCTGGATGCCGCCGAACGGATCGACCACGCCGGTGTAGAGCAGGTAGCCCCACAGCGCCACGCAGCCTCCGGTGGCGATGATGTTGGCGGTCCACGATTCGGTGCGCCGCATCGACGGCACGAAGTTGCCGATCAGGTCCTGCAGCATGAAGCGGCCCGAGCGGGTGCCGGCATCCACCGCGGTGAGGATGAACAGCGCCTCGAACAGGATCGCGAAGTGGTACCAGAACGCCATGGTGTCCTCGCCCGGCAGCACGTGGTGCAGGATCTGGGCGATGCCCACCGCCAGCGTCGGCGCACCGCCGGCCCGGGCCAGGATGGTGTGCTCGCCGATGTCGCGCGCGGTGGCCTCCAGCATGTCGGGGGTGATCGCGAAGCCCCATTCGCTGACCTTGGCGGCGACCGCGGCCACGTCGCTGCCGACGACCGAGGCCGGGCTGTTCATGGCGAAGTACACGCCCGGCTCGATGATCGAGGCGGCCACCAGCGCCATCACCGCCACGAACGACTCCATCAGCATGCCGCCGTAGCCGATGTAGCGCATGTGGCCCTCGTTGGCGAGCAGCTTGGGCGTGGTGCCCGAGGAGATCAGCGCGTGGAAGCCGGACACCGCGCCGCAGGCGATGGTGATGAACAGGAACGGGAACACGCCGCCCTTCCACACCGGGCCGTCGCCGCTGTGGGCGAACTGGGTCAGGGCCGGCATCTTCAGCTCCGGCATCACGATCAGGATGCCGATGGCCAGGGCGATGATGGTGCCGATCTTGAGGAAGGTGGACAGGTAGTCGCGCGGGGCCAGCAGCAGCCACACCGGCAGCACCGAGGCGACGAAGCCGTAGCCGATCAGCATCCAGGTGATCTGCACGCCGGTGAAGGTGAAGGCCGGGCCCCACACCGGGTCGGCGGCGACCTTGCCGCCGTACCAGATCGCCAGCAGCAGCAGGATCAGGCCGACCACCGAGATCTCGCCGATCTTGCCGGGGCGGATGTAGCGCATGTACACGCCCATCAGGATCGCGATCGGCATGGTCGCGATCACCGTGAACATGCCCCACGGGCTCTCGGCCAGCGCCTTGACCACCACCATCGCCAGCACCGCCAGGATGATGATCATGATCAGGAAGGCGCCGAACAGGGCGATGGTGCCGGGCACCTGGCCCATCTCCTCGCGCACCATGTCGCCCAGCGAGCGGCCGTTGCGGCGCTCGGACAGGAACAGGACCATGAAGTCCTGCACCGCGCCGGCGAACACCACGCCGACCACCAGCCACAGCAGGCCGGGCAGGTAGCCCATCTGCGCGGCCAGCACCGGGCCGACCAGCGGGCCGGCGCCGGCGATGGCGGCGAAGTGGTGGCCGAACAGCACGTGCTTGTTGGTGGGCACGTAGTCCAGGCCGTCGTTGTTGAGCACCGCCGGGGTGGCCCGGGTGGGATCGAGCTCCATCACCTTGTTGGCGATGAACAGGCCATAGAAGCGATAGGCGATCAGGTAGATCGAGACCGCGGCCACCACGATCCACAGGGCATTGATCTGTTCGCCCCGCCGCAGCGCGATGGTGCCCAGGCAGAACGCGCCCACCAGGGCGAGCACGGCCCAGCCGAATCTGGCAAATCCTTTCATCGACCCATCCCCTTGTTGTAAGACGACCCGAAGCGTCTCGTGCCAGCGCCGGTGGGTCAATGCTGCTGTCCGGTGGATCCGTAGAACTTTGGTCGCATGGCGGGGGCGGCGCTCCTGGCGCCTGCTGGCCGGTACGCGTCCTGCCCATGCAACGAAAGGTTGCAATCGCGGCGGTTGCCGGGGAGGCGGACGGCACCCATGTTGCCGGTTCATCCCATCGCCGAGGCAAGGAAACCGCCATGACCCCTCCCGTCCAGGACAACGCCACCCGGGTGCTGCGCACCGTGCCCGGCATGCCCACTTCCGACGGCGCCGGCGTGCGCCTGAACCGCGTGATCGGCTCGCCCGGCCTGCCGGACCTGGATCCGTTCCTGCTGCTGGACGAGTTCGGCACCGACCGGGCGCAGGACTACATCGCCGGCTTCCCCGAGCACCCGCACCGCGGCTTCGAGACCGTCACCTACATGATCGACGGGCGCATGCGCCATCGCGACAACCATGGCCACGAGGGCCTGCTCACCCCGGGCAGCGTGCAGTGGATGACCGCCGGGCGCGGCCTGGTGCACTCGGAGATGCCCGAGCAGGAGTCGGGCCTGATGCGCGGCTTCCAGCTGTGGATCAACCTGCCGGCCAAGGACAAGATGACCGCGCCGAAGTACCAGGAATTCGCGCCGGAGCGGATCCCGCTGGCGCGCCCGGCGGCCGGGGTGGAGATCAAGGTGATCGCCGGCGACGTCGACGGCGTGGCCGGTCCGATCCGCCAGCCGGCCACCGATCCGCTGTACCTGGATATCGCCCTGGCGCCGGATGCGGCCTGGCAGTACGTGCTGCCGGAGGGCCACAACGCCTTCGCCTACGTGTTCGAGGGCGAGGCGGCGATCGGCCAGGGCGCGGACGCGCGCAGGGTCGCGTCCGGGCAGCTGGCGGTGCTGGGCGGCGGCGCGCAGCTGGCGCTGCGGGGCGGCGCGGCCGGGACCCGGTTGATTCTGGTCGCCGGCCGGCCGTTGCGCGAGCCGGTGGTACGCCACGGCCCGTTCGTGATGAACACCCGCCAGGAGCTGATGCAGGCGTTCGTGGACTTCCAGGAAGGGCGCTTCTGAGGCGGCCGGTTCCGTCCGGCGGTGCAAGCGGCGGCCGCTGGACGCCGCGGTGCCGGGCGCGCCGCCCGCCGGGGCGGCCCCCCGGCCCGCCGCGGCTCAGTTGCCGGCGACCTGCGTGCGCGCGCCGGCCAGGTCCAGGCGCTCGGCCAGGGCCTGCAGGTTCTGCCGGTCGGCGGCGTCGCGTGCGTCGATCCAGATCTGGGCGTAGCGCTTCTTGCCGAGGTCGACCGAGGCCACGCGCTGGTTCGAGTTGTCGTTCTCCAGCCCGGCCAGGTCGGGCACGTACCAGTAGAACTTCTCCTCCTCGATCTGCCCGCGCTCGGCGCGGTGGTCGCGGGTCAGGCTCAGCTTGGGATCGCGCCGGCTGAGCATGACGCCCAGCGCCTGGTGGCCGTCGGCGTCCAGGGCCTTGCACGACAGGAAATCCTCGCCGGACAGCTTCTGCCACTGCAGGCCGGAACCGGGCGGCAGCGGCGGGCAGTCGAAATCGGTCTGGGCGGCGGCCGGGCCGGCTGCCGACAACAGCAGCGCCAGGCCGAGGGAACGGCGGATGACGACGGGTTTCATGCGTGGATCCCCTCTGGACGGATGATGGACAGGCCACGGGCGGCCCGCGAAGACCGGCGCTCCCCGCACCGGTCATCTCGCGCCGCAACATAGCCAAGCCGGCCGGGCATGGCAAATGGCGACGCCGCGAGGCGAGGGCAACCCCGCGGCTGGCCGGCCCCGGCTCAGTCCTTCAACGGCGCGATCCAGCGGTAGCCGATGCCGCCGAGGGCGCCGCCGATCAGCGGCGCCACCCAGAACAGCCACAGCTGGCCCAGCGCGGCCGGGCCGACGAACGCCGCCACCGCGGTGGAGCGCGCCGGGTTCACCGAGGTGTTGGTGACCGGGATGCTGATCAGGTGGATCAGGGTCAGCGCCAGGCCGATGGCGATCGGGGCGAAGCCGGCCGGCGCCTTGCCGTGGGTCGAGCCCATGATCACCACCACGAAGAACGCGCTGAGCACGGCCTCGCACAGGAACGCCGCCCCCAGCGCGTAGCCGCCGGGCGAGCGCTCGCCGTAGCCGTTGCTGGCGAAGGCGCCGGCGGCGCCGGGATCGATGGCGAAGCCGGGCTGGCCGCGGGCGATCTGCAGCAGCACGAACCCGGCCAGCAGGCCGCCGAGCACCTGGGCCACGACGTACGGAACCACGTCGCGCCCGGGGAAGCGGCCGCCGGCCCACAGGCCCACGCTGACGGCGGGGTTGAAGTGGGCGCCGGAGACGTGGCCGAAGGCATAGGCACCGGTCAGCACGGTCAGGCCGAAGGCCAGGGCCACGCCGACGAAGCCGATGCCCAGGGGATTGCCGTCGCCGCCGAACTTGGCGGCCAGCACGGCACTGCCGCAGCCTCCCAGGACAAGCCAGAACGTACCGAGGAACTCGGCGGCCAGTCGCTTGCTCGTTTCCATGCGGGGGATCCTTTCGCGGCAGTGGGGTGTGACGCATATCACGCCATGAAGCGCGGCCGGCGGACAACGCCCGCGCCGTCCCGCGTCCTCAGGGATAGTCCACCGGCGGCGGCGCGGGCGTGGGCGGCAACGGGATGAACTCGCTGTCGTCGCCGGGGATGGTGCCGAAGCGGCCGGCCTGCCAGTCCGCCTTGGCCTGTTCGATGCGCTCCCTGGAGCTGGACACGAAGTTCCACCACAGGTGGCGCGGGCCGTCCAGCGGTTCGCCGCCCATCAGCATCGCCCGCACCGGGGTCAGCGCGCGCAGGCGCGCCCGCGCGCCGCGGTCGGGGATGACCAGGTGGCGGGCCGGGATGTCCACGCCGTCGAGCTGGGCCTGGCCGTCGAGGAGGTACAGGCTGCGCTCGGCATGGCCGGCATCCAGGTCGATCTCCGCATCGGCGGCCAGGTCGATGGCCACGTTGAGGGTGTCGGCGAATACCGCCACCGGCGATTCCTCGCCGTAGGCGCGCCCGGCGATCACCCGCAGCCAGGCGCCGCCGCGGCGCTGCGAGGGCAGGCGTTCGGCGGCGAAGTGGTGGAACGCCGGCGCGGTCTCCTCGGCCGCCCGCGGCAGTGCCACCCAGGTCTGCATGCCGTGCAGCGGGTTGGCGTGGGCGCGTTCGTCCTGCGGGGTGCGCTCGGAATGGGCGATGCCGCGGCCGGCGGTCATCCAGTTGACGTCGCCGGGCCGGATCACCTGGTCCGAGCCGAGGCTGTCGCGATGGCCGATCTCGCCCTCCCACAGGAAGGTGACGGTGGCCAGGCCGATGTGCGGGTGCGGGCGCACGTCGATGCCGTGGCCGGGGGCGAGCACCGCCGGCCCCATGTGGTCGACGAACACGAACGGGCCGACGCTGCGCGCCTGCAGGGTCGGCACGGCGCGGCGCACTTGCAGCCCGCCGATGTCGTGGATGCGCGGGGCGATGATCTGGCTCATGGCGGTCTCCGGCTTGATCGCGCGCAGCATCGCACGATGCGCGGCGGGCACCCAGACGCGGGGCGGCACGGATCGTTGCAGCGATGCCGCGGCGCGGCGGTTCACGACGCCGGTGGCGGGAACAGGTCGGCGGCGGTATCGGGCATCTCGCCACGGCGCGAGGCGAGGCGATCGGCCAGGCGGGTCGGCTCGGGCAGGCGGTAGCCGGCCAGGAAACGTTCGGTCAACGCCAGTGCCCCGTCCAGCGAGACGCCATGGCCGGGCGAGACGATCAGCGGATTGCAGCGGCGCTTGCTGCGCAGCGCCCAGCCGACCTGCTCGCCGTGCAGCAGGATCGGCGTGTGCGAGCCCGGCTCCGGGCCCGGTTCCTCGAACTGGCCGGCCAGGCGCTTCTTGGCCACGCCCAGGCTGGGCAGGCCGCTGGCCAGGCCGAAGTGGGCGGCGATGCCGAGCCGGCGCGGATGGGCGATGCCCTGGCCGTCGACGAAGGCCAGGTCCGGGCGCCGGCCGAGCAGGTCCAGCGCCGCCATCAGTGCGGGCAGCTCGCGGAAGCTGAGCAGGCCGGGCACGTACGGCATGGTGGTGGGCACGCGCGCGACGCGGCTGTCCAGCAGCGCGCGGCTTTCGGCATCGAGCAGCACCACCGCCGCGCGGGTGGTGGCGCCGTCGTCCTCGAAGCCGACGTCGAAGCCGGCCACCGTGCGCAACGGCCGCGGCCAGGTGTCCTCCAGCCGCACCTGCGCGGCCAGGGCGCGCTGCAGTTCGCGCGCCCGGGCGGGCGTGCCGTCCCAATCGCCGAACCAGGAACCGGGCTTGTCCATGCGGCCATCATCGCGCGCCGGCCGCATGCCCGGCGTGCAGGCGGGCTGCGGCTACAATCGTGGGCATCGTTTCCCGTTCAGATCCCGGAGATCCCTGTGAGCCGCAAACTCGTACTGCTGCGCCATGGCCAGAGCCAGTGGAACCTGGCCAACCGCTTCACCGGCTGGGTGGACGTGGACCTGACCGACCAGGGCCGCGCCGAGGCCGCGGCCGCCGGTGCGCTGATGAAGGCCGAGGGCCTGCAGTTCGACGTGGCCCACACCTCGGTGCTGCGCCGCGCGATCCACACCCAGCAGGGCGCGCTGGCCGAGCTGGAGCAGGACTGGATCCCGGTCTACAAGAGCTGGCGGCTCAACGAGCGCCACTACGGCGCCCTGCAGGGGCTGGACAAGGCCGAGACCGCCGCCCGCCACGGCGAGGCCCAGGTCAAGATCTGGCGCCGCTCCTACGACGTGCCGCCGCCGCCGATGCCGCTGGACGACCCGGGCCACCCGGTGCACGACCGCCGTTACGCCGGGCTCGACCGGCGCGCGCTGCCGGACACCGAGTCGCTGGCCACCACGCTCGAGCGCGTGCTGCCGTACTGGCACGACGCCATCGCCCCGCAGCTCAAGGACGGCAGGACGGTGCTGGTCACCGCCCACGGCAACTCGCTGCGCGCGCTGTACAAGTACCTCAACCGCATCTCCGACGAGGCGATCCTGGAACTGAACATCCCCACCGGCATCCCGCTGCTGTTCGAGCTGGACGAAGCGCTGGAGGTGCAGTCGTTCCGTTACCTGGGCGACCCGGAGGCGGCGCGCAAGGCCGCCGAGGCGGTGGCCAACCAGGGCAAGGCCAAGGGCTGAGGCCGGGCGCCCCGGGGCAGGGCGCGCCCGCATCCGCGGCCGCGCCGGCGGGTCAGGCGCGGCGACGGAACAGCATCTTGTCCAGGGTGCCGTCGCGGTCCACGTACTGGTGCTTGAACGCCATGAAGGCGTGGCCGACGATCACCAGGCCGAAGGTCCAGGCCAGGTAGACGTGGACCTTGCCGAACACGGCCAGGCGCGCCTCGTCCTGCTGCCCCACCAGGGCCGGCAGGTGGAACAGCCAGGCCACCGGCACCGCATAGCCGGCCGCCGAGCTGTAGGCCCAGCCGCTGATCGGCACGGCCAGCATCAGCACGTAGAGCAGCACGTGGCCGGCATGGGCCGCGGCCTGGACCAGCGGGCCCATGCTCGGCGGGAAGTCCGGTACCGGGTGGCCCAGCCGCCACAGCAGCCGCAAGGTCGCCAGGAACATCACCGTACTGGCGATTTCCTTGTGCAGCGTGATCACGTCGGCCTTGTGCGAGCCCGGATCGGCGTAGCTGAGGAAGTGGCTGCTGTAGAAGCCGATGATCCAGGCCGTGATGATGATGGCGGCCATGATCCAGTGGAACAGCTTGGCGACGGTGTTGTAGGAGGCGGGCTTGCTGGCGGGCGTGCTGGCCATCGGGGATCCCTGCGCGGATGGGGGAAGGTGGCTGCGTCGGACATCGGGGCAGCGGCAGGTGGGTGCGGCGGTGCGGTGCCGATGCCTGCGGCGGAGTATGCGGTGCCCTGCGGGCCGGTTGCCATCGCGGCGTCCGGGACGATCCGTTGCGCCGGTCCGCCACGTCGGGCATCACGCCGCGCCGGTGGCCAGTGCGGCATCGCACCCTCCGCACCGGCCAGCGGCGGCAATGGCAATGGCGGCAGCGAGCACGGCTGGACGACGCGCCGTCGTGACCGGGCCCGGTTCCGTCGCGGCCGTCGATCGCCTACGCTGGCCGTTTGCATCGATCCCAGGAGTTCGTCCATGAGGCTTCCCGCGCTGTTTCCCCTGGCCGTGGCGATCGCCGCCGCGATCGCGTTCCCCGCCCGCGCCGAGGATGCGCCGCTGCCCAGCGCGGTGCTGCAGCCGGGCGACCTGGATCCGGCGATTCCCGCCTGCCGGGATCTCGACGGCTTCGTCAACGCCAAGTGGCTGGCGGCCAATCCGGTGCCGGCCGACCGCACCACCTGGGGCAGCTTCGAGCTCCTCGGCGAGCGCTCGCTGGCCATCCAGCATGCGCTGGTCGAGCATGCCGCCGCCGGCCACGCCGCGCCCGGCACGGTCGAGGCCAAGATCGCCGACTTCTGGCGCACCGGCATGGACCAGGCGGCGATCGACCGCGCCGGCCTGGCGCCGCTGCAGCCGCAGCTGCAGGCCATCGCCGCGCTGCGCACGCCGCAGGAACTGGTCGCCTGGCTGCGCACGGAGTACGCGCAGGGGCGCGGCGGCCTGTTCTCCTTCGGCGGCAATGCCGACTACAAGGATTCCTCGCAGGTCATCGCCTACGCCGGCCAGGGCGGCCTGGGCCTGCCCGAGAAGGGCTACTACCTCGACGCCGACAAGGCCGACATCCGCCAGGCCTACACGGCCTACATCGCGCGCCTGCTGGCGCTGTCCGGCGTGCCCGCGCACCAGGCCGAGCCGCTGTCCCGGGCGGTGCTGGTCCTGGAGACGCGCCTGGCCCGGGCCTCGCTCTCGCGCATCGAGCTGCGCGATCCGGCCAAGCGCTACAACCCGGTCAGCGCGGCCGAGGCCGGGCGCATCACCCCGCACTTCGACTGGGCCGCGTTCTTCGACGTCCTGCAGGTGCCGGCGGCGGACAAGTTCTCGCTCGGCCAGCCCGGCTTCTTCGCCGAGCTGGACGGCGCATTGGCCGACACGCCGATGGCGACCTGGCAGGCGTACCTGCGCTTCCACACCCTCGACGATGCCGCCCCGTACCTGTCCAGCGATTTCGAGCAGGCCGCCTTCGATTTCCGCGCGCGCACCCTGCGCGGGCAAAAGGAGATGCTGCCGCGCTGGAAGCGCGTGCTCGGCGCGGTCAACGAGGCGGTCGGCGAGGGCCTGGGCCAGCTCTACGTGCAGGACGCGTTCCCGCCCGAGTCCAAGGCGCGCATGCAGCAGCTGGTGGGCAACCTGTCGCAAGCGCTGAAGGCGCGGCTGGAGAAGCTGGACTGGATGAGCCCGGCCACGCGCCAGCGGGCACTGGAGAAGTGGGCCAGCTTCACCCCGAAGATCGGCTACCCGGACCGCTGGCGCGACTGGAGTGGGCTGCGGACCGATGCCACCGGCTACCTGGCCAACGTGCAGGCCGCGCAGGCGTTCAATGCGCGCTACCGGCTGGACAAGATCGGCAAGCCGGTGGACAAGGGCGAGTGGCACATGACCCCGCAGACGGTCAACGCCTACTACAACCCGACCCGCAACGAGATCGTGTTCCCGGCGGCGATCCTGCAGCCGCCGTTCTTCGATCCCGATGCCGATCCCGCGCTCAACTACGGCGGCATCGGCGCGGTGATCGGCCACGAGATGATGCACGGCTACGACGACTCGGGCAGCCAGTTCGATGCGCAGGGCAATTTCGACAACTGGTGGACGCCGGAAGACCGCAAGCGCTTCGATGCGCGCACCGACAAGCTGGTGGCGCAGTTCGACGACTACGAGGCGCTGCCGGGCGTGCACGTGAAGGGGCGCCTGACCCTGGGCGAGAACATCGGCGACCTGGGCGGGCTCACCATCGCCTACGACGCCCTGCAGCAGGCGCTGCGCGCCGACCCCGGCGCCAACCGCAGCATCGACGGCTACACCCAGGACCAGCGCTTCTTCCTCAACTGGGCCACGGTCTGGCGCCGCAACTACACGCCCGACGAGCTCAAGGTGCGCATCAACACCGATCCGCATGCGCCGGCGAAGTTCCGCGCCGACGGTGCCCCCTCGAACCTGCCGGCATTCGCCCAGGCGTTCCAGTGCAAGGCCGGCGATGCGATGGTGCGCCCGGCCGGCGAGCGGGTGGAGATCTGGTGATCAGGCCGGCCCGGGCGGCGTGCGCGTCGCCCGGGCCGGGGCAAGCATCGCCTCGAACTCGGCCAGTACCGCCGCATCGACCCGGCGGCCGGCGTCGCCGTGCAGCACGGCCATGGCCTCCTCGTGGGCATGGGCGCGGCCGTAGGGGCGGTGGCTGACCATGGCGTCGTAGCAGTCCGCGATGCGCAGGATCCGCAGGCCCAGGCCGATCCGGGCGCCGCGCAGGCCGTCGGGGTAGCCGCTGCCGTCCAGCGCCTCGTGGTGGTGGCGGATCAGCCGGCCGATCTCGTCCGCCCACGGGTGCGCGGTGGCGGCGAAGATGCGCTGGCCGCGCACGGCATGGGACTGCATCACCTGCCAGTCGTGCCCGTGCAGGCGCCCGGGCCGGTGCAGCACCGCGTCGGGGACGCCGATCTTGCCGATGTCGTGGAAGCGCGCGGCCACGACGAGCCGGGCCAGCGCATCGTCGGGCAGGCCGCAGCGCCGGCCGAGCCGGCCGGCCAGCCCGGCGACGCGCTCGCAGTGGGCGCGGGTGTCGCCGTCGCGTTCGTCGAGGGCGACGGCCAGCGCTTCCAGGGACAGGGTCGGGTGCATTCGGGACGAGCGGTGCGCGGGCGATGGTCCGGCTGCCTTCGCCAGGCGGCCGGACCGGGGTCAGGCCTTGGACAGCGTCAGCAGGATCGCCCGCGCGGCACTGAAGCGCTCGGCCGGATCGGGCAGCGGATGGCGGATGCGCAGCTTGTCCGGGCCGTCCATCGCGTACAGCCGGGGCTGCTTCTGGATCATCTGGATGACCGCCATCGGGTCCACCTGCGGCTGCGCCTCGAACACGATGCGCCCGCCGTTCTCGCCCAGGTCCAGCTTGCGGATGCCCAGCGCCTGCGCCTGCAGGCGCAGCTCGGCGAGGGCGAACAGGTGCTTGACCGGGTCCGGCAGCAGGCCGAAGCGGTCGATCATCTCCACCTGCAGCTCGCGCAGCGCCTCGTCGTCGCGCGCGCTGGAGATGCGCTTGTACAGGGTCAGGCGGGTGTGCACGTCGGGCAGGTAGTCCTCCGGGATCAGCGCCGGCACGTGCAGCTCAACCTCGGCACCGCGCGCCTGCTCGCCGGCGTCCACGTCCGGCAGCTTGCCCTGGCGGATGCTGCGCACCGCGCGCTCGAGCAGCTCGGTGTACAGGCTGAAGCCGACCTCGGCCATCTGCCCGCTCTGCTCCTCGCCGAGCAGCTCGCCGGCGCCGCGGATCTCCAGGTCGTGGGTGGCCAGGGTGAAGCCGGCGCCGAGCTCGTCCATCGAGGCGATCGCCTCCAGGCGCTTCTCCGCGTCGGGCGTCATCGCGCGCCGGTCCGGGACCAGCAGGTAGGCGTAGGCGCGGTGGTGCGAGCGGCCGACGCGGCCGCGCAGCTGGTGCAGCTGGGCCAGGCCGAACTTGTCGGCACGGTTGATGATGATGGTGTTGGCGTTGGGGATGTCGATGCCCGACTCGATGATGGTCGTGGCCAGCAGCACGTTGAAGCGCTGCTTCTGGAAATCCAGCATCACCCGCTCCAGCTCGCGCTCGTGCATCTGCCCGTGGGCCACGCCGATGCGCGCCTCGGGCACCAGCTCGGACAGCTGGCGCTGCATCCGGCCGATGCTCTCCACGTCGTTGTGCAGGAAGTACAGCTGGCCGCCGCGGCCGAGCTCGCGCTGGAACGCCTCGCGCAACTGGGCGTCGTCCCACGGCACCACGAAGGTCTGCACCGCCAGCCGGTTCGGCGGCGGGGTGGCGATGATCGACAGGTCGCGCAGCCCGGCCATGGCCATGTTGAGCGTGCGCGGGATCGGCGTGGCGGTCAGGGTCAGCAGGTGCACGTTGGCGCGCAGCGCCTTGAGCGCCTCCTTCTGGCGCACGCCGAAGCGCTGTTCCTCGTCGACGATGACCAGGCCCAGGTCCTTGAACTTCACGTCCGGCTGCAGCAGGCGGTGGGTGCCGACGATCACGTCGACCTCGCCGGCGGCCACGCGCTGCAGCTCGTGCTCGATCTCCTTCTTGGTGCGGAAGCGCGACAGCACCTCGACCTTGAGCGGCCAGTCGGCGAAGCGGTCGCGGAAGTTGCGGTAGTGCTGCTCGGCCAGCAGCGTGGTCGGCACCAGCACCGCGACCTGCTTGCCGGCGCTGGCGGCGGCGAAGGCGGCGCGCACGGCGACCTCGGTCTTGCCGAAGCCGACGTCGCCGCACACCACGCGGTCCATCGGCTGGCTGCTGGCCAGGTCGCGCAGGGTGGCATCGATGGCGGCCAGCTGGTCGGGCGTCTCCTCGAACGGGAAGGTCGCGGCGAACGGCTCATACATCGCCCGGTCCACGTCCAACGCCAGGCCGGCGCGGGCACGGCGCCGCGCCTGGATCTCCAGCAGCTCGGCGGCCACGTCGCGCACCTTCTCGGCGGCGCGGCGCTTGGCCTTGGTCCACTGCTCGCCACCGAGCGAGTGCAGCGGCGCGGTCTCCGGCGAGGCGCCGGAGTAGCGGCTGATCAGGTGCAGCTGCGCGACCGGCACGTACAGGCGGTCGCCCTTGGCGTACTCGATCTCGAGGAACTCGCCGGGCATGCCGCCCACGTCCATCGCCACCAGCCCGCGGTAGCGGCCCACGCCATGGTCCTCGTGGACGACCGGCGCGCCCTCGGTCAGCTCGCCGAGGTCGCGGATGATCGCTTCCGGCTCGCGCCCGGCGCGGGCGCGGCGGCGCGGCTGGCTGGCACGCTCGGGGAACAGTTGGCGCTCGGTGAGCACGGCGATGCGCGGCGCGTCCAGCGCGAAGCCATCCTCCAGCGGTGCCACGGCGATGGCCAGGCGCGGCGCATCCTCGGCCAGGAAGGCGGGGAAGCCGGCCACGGTCTGCGGCTGCAACTTGGCCGCGGCCAGCACTTCCAGCAGCGCCTCGCGGCGGCCGGCGCTGTCGGCGGCGATCAGCACCCGGCCCGGGTAATGGGCCAAAAAGCCGGCCAGCGCATTCTCCGCGCCCTCGCGCGCGGCCACCGGCAGCGCCGGCAGCGGCTGGTCGCCCAGGGCGTGGGCCTTGTCGATGTCGGCATGGTCGGCGGGCCACACCTCGATGCGCGCGCGCTGGTTGAGGCGCTCGCGCAGCGCGTCCGGCGGCAGGTACAGCTCGGCCGGCGGCAGCAGCGGGCGCTCCACGTCGTGGCGGCGCTGCTCGTAGCGGTTCTGGGTCTGCGCCCAGAACGCGGCGGCCGCCTCGGGCGCGCCGGGCGCGATCAGCGACAGGGTCGAGGCGTCCAGGTAGTCCAGCAGCGTGGCGGTGGCCGGCGCGCCGTCGCGGCCCGGCTCGAAGAACAGCGGCAGGTAGTACTCGATGCCGGCCGGCGCCAGGCCGGCCTTGAGGTCCTGGTACAGGCCGCTGTGGCGCGTGTCCACGTCGAAGCGCTCGCGCAGGGTGTCCATCGCGCGCTGCACGCTGGCCTCGTCCATCGGCACTTCGCGGCCGGGCAGCATGCGCACCGCCTGGACCTTGTCCAGCGAGCGCTGCGATTCCGGGTCGAACTCGCGGATCGAGTCGATGTCCGTGTCCAGCAGCTCGATGCGCAGCGGCGCGGCGGCGCCCATCGGGAACACGTCCAGCAGCCCGCCGCGCACGGCGAAGTCGCCCGGGTCCATCACCTGCGGCACGTGGCGGTAGCCGGCGTTCTCCAGGCGACGCTTCTCCGCGTCCAGGTCCAGGCGCTGGCCGACCTTCAGGTCGAAGCTGCCGCCGACCACGTAGCGCAGCGGCGCCAGCCGCTGCAGCAGGGTCTGCACCGGCACCACCACGATGCCGCGCTCCAGCGTGGGCAGGCGGTGCAGGGTGGCCAGGCGCTGGGAGACGATCTCCGGATGCGGGCTGAAGCGGTCGTAAGGCAGGGTTTCCCAGTCGGGGAAGGCCAGCACCGGCAGCGAGGCGTCATCGCCGAGCAGGGTGCCCAGGTCCGATTCCAGCTGGCGCGCGCTCTGGTTGTCGCGGGCCACCACCAGCAGCGGGCCGGCATGGGCGGCCGCGGCGCGGGCGATGTGCCAGGCCAGGGCGGTCGGGGATGCGGGCGCGCGCCACCAGGCGCGCAGCTGGCCGGCGCGCGGCAGCGGCGGCGGGGAAAGGGGAAGTGTCGGCATGGAACCGCGAATTTTACCAGAGCGCCCGCGGCGGGCCCGGGCGGCTCAGCCGGCCAGGTCGAGGCTGACCCGCACCAGCCCGGCATCGCCCGGGCGCGGCATGCGCCGGAAGCCCAGCGAGGAGGCCAGCTTGAGCATCGGTTCGTTGTCCACCGCGACGTCGCCGTAGAGCCGGTCCAGGTACTTGCCGCGCGCCCACTTGACCAGCTTGCGCATCAGCTGCCGGCCCAGGCCCTGGCCGGCGAGGAAGCGGCTGATCAGGATCGCGAACTCCGCCTCGCGCGTGCCCGGCACCAGGCTGGCACGGGCGATCGCGCCGACCACCGCCTCGCCCGGCGGCAGCGGCTCGGCCGCGACCAGGGTGATCCCGGTCTTGGGGCTGGGCCGGGTGAGCTGCTCGGCCATGTCCGGGGTGAGCTCGCCGACCGCGTGCAGGAACCGGTCGCGCACCTCCTCCGGGCCGAACAGCGGGAACACGCCTTGCAGCGGTTCGGCGTCTTCCGGCCGGATCGGGCGCAGCAGCAACTCGCGCTTGTCGCGAAGGACGAAGGTTTCATGCCACGGGGGCATGCGGTTGCGGGTCGCCATGGGCGGCAGTCTCACGAGAACGTGACCTCGCGATTCTCGCACCGCCCGGGATGCACCGGGTGAAGCCCGGCAAAGCGGGTTTTGCGTGGATCCGCCGATACGCAGGCGTATGCGGCGACGGGCTCAGGCCGGCAGGGAGGCGACCTTGCGGAAGAACGGCAGCAGGCTGCGGCGCTGCTTGATCGGGTACCACACCGCGCAGATCGCCTGCGGCCAGCGTGCCAGCACCTCGCCCAGGGCGGCGACGATGCGCGGGTACTCGGCGTCCTGGGTCTCGTAGGGCGGGTCGATCAGCACCAGGCCGCGGCCGATGCGGGTGCCGCCCGGGCGCGGCGGCAGCAGCGCCCGGATGGCGTCGTAGCCGTCGCCGGCCTGCACCTGCACGCGCCGGTCGCCGGCGAACAGCGCCTTCAGCTGCGCCGCTTCCTCCGGCTGCAGCTCGCAGGCGGCGAGGCGGTCCTGGGCGCGCATGGCCCGGGCGACCAGCAGCGGCGAGCCGGGGTAGGTGACCAGGGCGCCGACCGGGTTGTCGGCCTGCACCGCACGCAGGTAGCGCTCGATGGCGCCGGGCAGGCCGGCCTCGCCGGCCAGCCTCAGCACGCCGCCTTCGGCCTCGGCGGTCCTGCGCCCTTCCTCGCCGGCCAGCAGGTAGCGGCCGCGCCCGGCGTGGGTGTCGAGCACGAAGAACGGGGTGTCCTTGCGCGCGAGTGCGTCGGTCAGCGCCAGCAGCACGACGTGCTTGAGCACGTCGGCGTGGTTGCCGGCATGGAAGGCGTGGCGGTAGTTCATGGGGCGGCAGTGTACGGTGCGGCGCCGGCGGGCATGGCGATCCGCGCGTGGCGGCGCGTTTTTGACGTAATTACGTCAATGCGCGAGCCACCAGGGGGGCCGTCGCTAGAATGGCCGCATCCGGAAGATTGCGACCAATTGCCGCAGCTTCCGACGGTGGGAGCCCCGGCAATGCCGTCGTGCTCCGCGTTATTGACCCCGAACGTGGCTGAGGCATGCCGTGGACCGCTGGCACCGGTCCGGCCGTGCCGAGGCGAGGTACACATGCAAAACATTTCCCATGGGCGCGGCGGACTCCGCCAGCGGCGCCTGATGCTTGCGTGGGCAGGAAGCCTGGTGCTGTCGTCGCCGTGGGCGGCGCTGGCGGCAACCGCCGATTCCGCCCCCGCCGCGGAACCGGCATCTTCCCAGGACCCGTTCACCGGCAAGACCCTGACCGGCGACTGGGGCGGGCGGCGCAGCGAACTCCATGCCGACGGCATCGACCTGCGCGGCAGCTTCATCGACGAAGCGATGGGCGTCGTCCACGGCGGCCTGGACCGGGGCGCGCGCAACGCCTACCAGACCCAGGTCGGCGTCGATCTGGACATGGGCAAGCTGACCTCCTTCTGGGGCGACGGCCGCTTCCACCTGACCGTCAACGATCGCCGCGGCCTGAGCACGTCCAACGAGCTGGGCGGCAACGACTACATGCCGATCCAGGAAATCTACAGCGACCAGTTCACCCGCCTGAGCGAGTTGAGCTACGACCAGAACTTCTTCGACAGGAAGTTGAACTGGAAGGCCGGCTACTACGTGTTCGGCAACGATTTCGGCATCAACCAGATCATGACGAACTTCGTCAATGCCGCGTTGTGCGCGCACCCGATCTCGCTTTCCACCAGCGCCGGCTGGACCAATTGGCCGCGCGCGCGCTGGGCCACGCACGTGACCTGGCACCCGACCGAGGACACCACGCTGCGCGCGGCGATGGTGCTGGTCAACACCGGCTACAACCTGGAACGGAACCGGTGGCGGCTGGACGTGCAGGGCACGACCGGCCACCTGTATCCGGTCGAGTTCGAATGGGCGCCGCGCATCGCCGGCCAGTATCCGGGCCACTACAAGGTGGGCTACTACTACGACACCTCCGATACCCGCATGGTCGGCGACCGCGCCGGCGACGCCGCCCTGGGCTTGCCGGTCCGGATGGCGGATCACCGCGAAGGCGGATACGCGATGTTCGACCAGAAGGTGACCCGCAATGCCGTCGATGGCGGCTTGAGCCTGTTCCTCAACTACACCGCGCAATCCCAGCAGACCGCGGTGATCCATCGCTGGGCATCGACCGGCTTCGTCTACCAGGGGTTGTTCGCGTCGCGGCCGCAGGACAGGTTGTCCTTCGGCTACGTGCGCGCCTCGGTCAACCGCCACCTCAATGCCTACCAGCGGCTGTTGGGCGATGCCGGTGCGGTCGACGATCCGGACTGGGCGCTCAATTCCGCCGAGCAGCTGTACGAACTGGCCTACGGGTTCCAGGTACGCCCGTGGCTGTCGGTCCGCCCGGACCTGCAATACGTGGTCAAGCCCGGCGCCTTCCGCCACCTCGATACGGCCAACGTGCTGGCCGCCGGCGTACAGGTCCGGGTGGCATTCTGACGACCCGCGCCCACCGGCTTCCGGCTCGATTCCTGCAAATTCGTCGAAAAAGGCAGAACCATGGAAAACATATCGATATCCCCATTGCGTGACCGGATATACCCGCGCCTCGTGGGTGTCCTGGTCGCGCTGTTCGGCCTGGCGCTGGCCGTCGGCGGCGCCAGGCTGGTCATGCTGCACGGCAGCGCCTACTTCGTCCTGATGGGCCTTGCCTCGCTGGTGGCCGGCATCCTGCTGGTGCGTCGGCGCCGCTCGGGTGCCGTGGTCTACGGCGTGGCGTTCGTGGCCACGGTGGTCTGGGCGCTGGCCGATGCCGGCCTGGCCTTCTGGCCGCAGGTCTCGCGGCTGGTGATGCCGGCGGTGCTGGCGATGCTGGTGGCCTTCGCCTGGCCGGCGCTGTGCCGCACCGGCGGGCGTACCGCCGGCAAGGGCGGCTACCTGGTCGGTGGCGCGTTGTTCGTCGCGCTGCTGGCGACGCTGGGCTCGGCCTTCGTGCTGCGCCCGATCATCGCTGACGGCAAGGACCGGCCGCTGGTGCCGGTGGCCAAGGGCGCCGCGCAGACGAACTGGGAGGCCTGGGCCAATACCAAGCAGGGCACCCGCTTCGCGGCGCTGGACCAGATCAATCGCGACAACGTCAAGAACCTGCAGGTCGCCTGGACCGCGCATACCGGCGATGTGCCGCAGAGCACCGGCGCCGGCGCCGAGGACCAGAACACCCCGCTGCAGATCGGCGACACGCTGTACGTATGCACCGCCTACAGCAAGGTGCTGGCGTTCGACGTGGACACCGGCGAACAGCGCTGGAAGTACGACGCCCATGCCAAGGCCCCGAGCTGGCAGCGCTGCCGCGGCCTGGGCTACTACGAGGACGGCGCCGACGCCGCGGCCGCCGGGACCGCGGCTGCACCCGCTCCGGCCGCTGCCGCGGCCGTGAGCGAGGCGCCGGCGTGCCGGCGGCGGCTGTTCATGCCGACCATCGATGCGCGCCTGATCGCCATCGATGCCGATACCGGCAAGGCCTGCGCTGACTTCGGCAACGCCGGCACCGTCGACCTCTCGGTCGGCATGGGGGCGATGGGCGATGACTGGTACCAGCAGACCTCCGCGCCGCTGGTGGCCGGCAACCTGGTGATCGTCGGCGGCCGCGTGGCCGACAACTGGTCCACCAGCGAGCCTTCCGGCGTGGTGCGCGCCTTCGACGTGCACAGCGGCAAGCTGGTGTGGGCGTGGGATTCGGGCAATGCCGCCATCACCGGCCAGCCGCCGGAAGGGCAGACCTATACCCGTGGTTCGCCCAACGTGTGGGCGGCGATGTCCTACGACCCGCAGCTTGGCCTGGTGTACCTGCCCACCGGCAATGCCACGCCGGACTTCTACGGCGCCCAGCGCACGCCCGAGGAGGACAAGTACAGCTCCTCGATCGTCGCCCTGGACCTGGCCACCGGTCGCCCGCGCTGGCACTTCCAGACCACCCACCACGACCTGTGGGACTTCGACCTGCCGGCGCAGCCGCTGCTGTACGACGTGCCCGACGGCAAGGGCGGCACGCTGCCGGCGCTGGTGCAGGTCAGCAAGCAGGGCATGATCTTCATGCTCGACCGCCGCACCGGCAAGCCGATCGCCGATGTCGAGGAAAAGCCGGTGCCGCAGGGCGACCTGCCGGGCGAGCGCTACTCGCCGACCCAGCCGTATTCGGTAGGCATGCCCTCGTTCGGCAACGCCACCCTGACCGAATCGGACATGTGGGGCGCGACCCTGCTCGACCAGATGCTGTGCCGCATCCAGTTCAAGGGCATGCGCCACCAGGGCGTGTACACCCCGCCGGGGCTGGACCCGTCGCTGCAGATGCCCGGCTCGCTGGGCGGCATGAACTGGGGCAGCGTGTCGGTGGACCCGACCACCCACTACATGTTCGTCAACGACATGCGCCTGGGCCTGTTCAACTACGAGATCCCGCGCGACCAGATGCCCAAGAACGCCAGCGGCATCGAGATGGGCGCGGTGCCGATGGAAGGCACCCCGTACGGCGCCATGCGCCAGCGCTTCCTGTCCAAGCTGGGCATTCCCTGCCAGAAGCCGCCGTTCGGCACCCTCTCGGCGGTGGACCTGACCACGCGCAAGATCGTCTGGCAGGTGCCGGTGGGCACGGTGAAGGACACCGGTCCCCTGGGCATCAGGATGGGCCTGCCGATCCCGGTCGGCATGCCGACGCTGGGGCCGACGCTGGCCACCCAGGGCGGGCTGGTGTTCTTCGCCGGCACCCAGGACTTCTACCTGCGCGCCTGGGACAGCCAGACCGGCAAGGAGATCTGGAAGGCGCGGCTGCCGGTGGGAAGCCAGGGCGGGCCGATGACCTATGTCTCGCCGAAGACCGGCCGGCAGTACATCGTGATCACCGCCGGCGGCGCGCGCCAGTCGCCCGACCGGGGTGATTACGTGATCGCCTACGCCTTGCCGCGCTAACCCGGCGCAACCGCGAAGCGAAGAATGGGCCGCCCCTCCCGCCCGGGAGGGGCGGCCCTTTTTGTCCGAAGGGCGCAACGGATGGCATGATGCGCGGCGTTCCCGTCTGGTTGCCGACATCCGCGGCATGAGCGATTCCCCGACCCGCCGCCATCGCCGCTTCCCGCGCATCCCCGAAATCGCCGAACAGGCGGGCGTCAGCCCGAGTACCGTCGATCGCGTGCTCAACGAACGCGGCAGCGTTTCCGATGCCCTGCGACGGCGGGTGATCGAGGCGGCGCGCCGGCTCAACGTGCGCCGCACCCTGCCGGACGCGAACCACGGCGTGCTGCATTTCGACGTGGTGCTGCCGGATTTCGACGTTCCGCATTTCCGCCGGCTGGATCGCGCGTTCGTGGCTTCCGCGCAGCTGATCGGCCCGCGCATCTCGGTGCACCGCGTGTATTGGCACGAAGGCGAGGAGGCGGCGCTGCTGGAGTTCCTGCGCCATCCGCCATATCCGCGTTCCGGATTGGTGATCACCGCGCGCGACGTGGACCTGGTCCGCGCCAGCCTGCGCCAGCTGCAGGCCCGCCAGGTGCCGGTGGTGACGATCGGCAGCGACATCAGCGGCATCGGTCCCCACGCCTATGCCGGTATCGACAACACGATGGTCGGCCGTACCGCGGCCGGCTTGCTCGGCCGCTTCGTGCATCGGCCGGGCAGGGTGCTGCTGTCGGTGACCTCGATGGACTATCGCGACCACATCGAACGCGTGGCGGGGTTTCGCCAGGTCATGGGCGAGCGTTTCCCGGAACTCACCGTCGAGCTTCCGGACCAGAACCGCAACCGGGCGGACCTGGCCTACGAGCAGACGCGCCAGGCGCTCGCCCGGCACGAGGACATCGTCGCCATCTACAGCACCGGTTCGGCCAGCGAAGGCATCCGCCGCGCGCTGCATGAACGCCAGTTCGAGCGCTGGCCGGTGTGGGTGGGACATGGCGCCACCCGCGAGCACGCGCAGATGATGGCCGCCGGCGAGATCGTCATGGTCATCGACCAGGATCCGGAGGCGCAGGCGCTGGCCGCGTTGCGCCACCTGCTGCACGCCTGCGGCGAGGCGGTGCCGTCCGAACTCGACCGGCCGACCCGCTTCCGCATCGTGACCGTGGAGAACATGGCGGCGGAAGCGCTGCTGGAATGAGCCGCCCGCGCGTGCCGGCCGCTCGGGGCCGGCAACCCGGCCATGGCCGCCGGGCGCGCGGCCGGTCAAGCGCGCAGTGCGGGAGGCATGCAGGGATCGGCGGCGACGGCCACGGCCACGGCAGTCGGAAAACGAGCCGATCCGGAGAGCGTCGGCAGGCTCGGCCAGGATGTGTTCCATCGTTCCAGGCGCATTCGCGGGTGCGCGGCATTCCAGCCGGCCGTTCGCGTCGAAGATGAATGGCGTCGCGGCAGGACGGGGCCGGCGATGCATGGCGCCGGGCCGGGGACGCCGGTCTCGGCCCGGCGCGGAACCGGTCTGGGCGTCAGGACGCGAGGCGGCCCCGCCGCAGAGGGCGATCCCGTCGGGGGAGAGGGAGCGGGGTAAAATGCCCCGATCCCATCTCCCCGCACCGTCATGACCGTCCGCACCCGCTTCGCCCCCAGTCCCACCGGCTACCTGCATATCGGCGGGGCGCGCACCGCGCTGTACTGCTGGCTGGAGGCGCGCCACCACGGCGGCCAGTTCGTGCTGCGGATCGAGGATACCGACCGCGAGCGCAGCACCCAGGCGGCGATCGACGCGATCCTGGAGGCGATGGACTGGCTGGGCCTGGACTACGACGAGGGCCCGATCTACCAGACCGACCGCATCGCCCGCTACAAGGAAGTCGCGGAGAAACTGATCGCCGAGGGCAAGGCCTACTACGCCTACGAGACGAAGGAAGAACTCGAGGCGATGCGCGAGGCGGCGATGGCGAAGCAGGAGAAGCCGCGCTACAACGGCGCCGCGCGCGAGCTGGGCCTGCCGTACCGCGACGATCCCAACCGAGTGATCCGCTTCAAGAACCCGACCGAGGGCGTGGTGGCCTTCGACGACCTGATCAAGGGCCGCATCGAGATCGCCAACGCCGAACTGGACGACATGGTGATCTTCCGCCCGGACGGCTACCCGACCTACAACTTCGCCGTGGTCGTGGACGACTGGGACATGGGCATCACCGAGGTCATCCGCGGCGACGACCACATCAACAACACCCCGCGCCAGATCAACCTGTACCAGGCCATCGGTGCGCCGGTACCGGCCTTCGGCCACATGCCGATGATCCTGGACGAGGCCGGCGCCAAGCTGTCCAAGCGCACCGGCGCGGCCGACGTGATGCAGTACAAGGACGCCGGCTACCTGCCCGACGCCCTGATCAACTACCTGGCGCGGTTGGGCTGGTCGCACGGCGACCAGGAGATCTTCAGCCGCGCCGAGCTGGTGGAGCTGTTCGACGTGCGCGACTGCAACTCCAAGGCCTCGCGCCTGGACATGGCCAAGCTCGGCTGGGTCAACCAGCACTACCTCAAGCAGGACGACCCGGCGGCGATCGCCCCGCAGCTGGTGTACCAGCTGGAGAAGCTGGGCATCGACCCGGCCACCGGCCCGGCGCCGGAGGACGTGGTAGTGGCGCTGCGCGAGCGCGTCCAGACGCTGAAGGAAATGGCCGAGAAGGCGGTGGTCTGGTACCGGCCGCTGGAGGTCTACGACGAGGCCGCGGTGGCCAAGCACCTCAGGCAGGCCGCGGCGGCGCCGCTGCGCGCGGCCCGCGAGCGCCTGGCACAGCTGCCGGAATGGACCGTCGAGGCCGTGGCGGCGGTGCTGCACGACGTCGCCGAGGCCCTGGGCCTGGGCATGGGCAAGGTCGCCCAGCCGCTGCGGGTGGCGATCACCGGCACCCAGGTCAGCCCCGACATCGGCCATACCGTTTACCTGGCCGGCCGCGAGGTGGCCTTGAAACGCATCGACGCGGCACTCATCAAGGCACAAGACGCCACCGTCTGAGGAGGGCTCCATGTCCACGCTGCACGCCTGCACCGACCCGCGCCACCATGTCGAGGATGCCGCCGGCTTCGTCGCGGCGGTCGAGCGTGCCTGCCGCGACCGCGGCCTGCGCCTGACCCCGATCCGCGCCAACGTGCTGCGCCTGATCGCCGAGGCCGGCAAGCCGGTCAAGGCCTACGACCTGCTGGAATGGGTGCGCGAAGGCAAGGGCGTGGGCGCCGATGCGCCGCCGACGGTGTACCGCGCGCTGGACTTCCTGATGGCCAACGGCTTCGTCCACAAGCTGTCCTCGGTCAACGCCTTCGTCGCCTGCCACCATCCCTCCAGCGCCCGCCATTCGGTGCCGTTCCTGATCTGCGACCAGTGCCACAGCGCGGTGGAGCTGGAGGACCGCGAGGTGGTCTCGCAGCTGGAAAAGCGCGCCAAGGCGCTGGGCTTCCGGCCGCAGGCGCAGACGCTCGAGGTGCACGGGCTGTGCGCCGAGTGCGCGGGCGACTGATCGCCCCGGTCTTGCCGGCGCGGCCGGCACGTGCCCGGCCATCGCATATCGCATCGTCATCGCGGTAGTCGCGTGTCGCGGTTCCGATGCGAGGGACCGTGCATGGACACGCCGCGCTGCGGCGGCCGGAGGCCGGTTTGCCGCGGGCGACACCGCCGGACACGCGCGTGCCAGATGCGATGTGCAATCCTTGCTGCCACGCCGCCGCGTGGCCGATGCCGTTCTTGCGGCCATGCCGAAGCCGCCCCGGCCTGGGGCGGCGGGGCGCCGGTCGTCGCGTATCCGGTCCGGCCGTAGGCGTCCGGTGGCGGCGCGGCGGCACCGGTTGCGGCCGGCCACGACGGACGACTTCGAGACGTGGCCCGCCGGCGGTTTTTCCAGGGCAGGGATGGCGGAGGAAGCAGAGATGTCGTCGCGACGGGAATTCCTGATGGCCGGCCTGGGGGCGGGCGTGGCCACGTGGCTGGCACCGGCCCTGGCGCGGGGCCAGGCGTCGCGGCCCGCGGTCTTCCGGGCCGGCGCGGGGCGTGCGGACGTGGTGTTCGCCGACACGCTGTTCCCGCTGGACGGCTTCGCCGGCCAGCACGACCCGCTCGCCACGCGCGTGCTGCTGCTGGAGCAGGGCGGACGGCGGATCGCCGTCGCGGTGGTCGACCTGACCTCGATCCCGGAGGACATGATCGGTGGCCTGAAGGCGATCCTCGCCGAGGTCGCCGGGGTCGCGGCCGACGATGCCATCGTCTGCGCCGGCCATACCTTCTCCGCGCCGCACGTGTTCGTGGGCGAGCACCTGCCGCCGGGCACGGACGTGGCGCGCAACCAGGCCGCCCTGCTTGCGTTCGAGACGGCGCTGCGCACCGCGGCCACGCGTGCCGTGGCCACCCTGCAGCCGGCCCGGCTGGGCATGGCCACCGGCGTCAGCCGGACCAGCGTCAACCGCGACGTGGCCACGCCGCAGGGCTGGTGGCTGGGGACCGACGAGGCCGGCTTCGCCGATCCCGCGCTGGGCGTGCTGCGCATCGACGGCCGCGACGGCAAGCCGCTGGCGGTGATGATGAACTTCGCGGTGCAGCCGTCGGTCATGGACGCTTCCGAGCGTGCCGAAGGCGGGCGGCTGATCTCGGCCGACCTGGCCGGCGCGGCTTCCCGGCGGGTCGAGGCGCATTACGGCGACGGCACGGTGGCGCTGTTCCTGGTCGGCGCGGCCGGCGACCAGGCGCCCATGTTCCAGGCCAGCCGCCACGTCGTCGATGCGGCGGGCAAGCCGGGGCGCATCGACCTGCACGAGACCGGCTTCGTCCTGCTGGACCTGCTGGGCGAGCGCCTGGGCGGCAGTGTCGTGCAGCTCGCCGACGGGATCGCGACCGGCTCCCGTTCCGTGCCGGGCCTGGGCGTGGAGCGCATGCAGGTGGACGTGCCTTCGCAGGGGCGTGCACGCAGCACGCCGTCCGGCCCGGTCACCGCGTACCGCTACGAACCCGGTCCCGCGGTCGCGCTACCGGTGGTGCTGGTACGCCTGGGCGAGGCGGTGCTGGTCGGCCTGCAACCGGAACTGGCCGCGAGCGTCGGCGCGCGGATCCGCGCGGATTCGCCATATGCCCATACCCTCGTGGCGACGATGGTCGACGGTGCCGCCAAGTACCTGCCCGATGCGTCCAGCTACGACCGCTTCACCTACGAGGAACGCAATTCCGCATATGCCAAGGGCGCCGCGGAGATCGCGGCGGCCGCGATCGTTGCCCGGCTGCAGCAACTGCGCGCACCTGGTCCCTGAATCCCCAAAAGCCAAGGAGAACCCTCCATGCCATCCCGTCGCGACGTCCTGGTCCTGGCCACCGGCCTCGGTACGCTGCTGGCCGTCGGGGCTCCCGCCCTGGCCCGCGGCGGCAGCGGCCACGCCCGCAGCGCCACCGCCATCACCCGGGTATTCGGCGACGGCATCCGCCTGGTCGCGGTCGCCGTGGAATACGACACCCCGGTCGAGAGCGCAGGGCTGTCGGCGGCGAGCTTCCGTGTCCAGGGCCGCACCGTGACCGGTGCCTATGCCAGCACCTCGGCCGATCCGGCCGACCGCGCGGCCGCCGGCCGCTTCGTCATCGTGGCGCTCTCGCCGGAGGACGAGAACGCGGCGCTGGCCGAGAAGCTCCCCGGGGCCGGCGGCGGCGCGGGCCCGGGCAGTGCCGGGAGCGGTGCAGGGGGCGCGGGCGGTGCAGGGGGCGGCCCGGGAGGTCCCGGCGGCGGTCCCGGCAAGGCCGGCGACATCCCCACCTACGACACCGTCTACCGGACGGCGCAGGCGGAGGTCGTGCAGGCCGGGACGGTCAGGACGGAAGCGGGCCGGAGCATCGCCGCCAGCGGCGCCGCACTGGCCACCACGCAGGTGGCAAACCTCATCGTCGACGACTTCCGCCAGCTCGAGTTCCAGGACGCGAAGACCGGCCGCGCCCTGCGCTACAACCTGTTCGTGCCCAAGGACTACGACGCCAGGAAGTCCTATCCGCTGGTGCTGTTCATGCACGACGCCGGCGCCACCAGCGACGTGACCCGCACCACGCTGTACCAGGGCCTGGGCGCGGTGGTGTGGGCGAGCCCGGAGAACCAGGCCCGGCGCCCGTGCTTCGTGCTGGCGCCGCAGTATCCCGAGATCATCGCCGACGACGACTCGCACACCTCGAACGCGCTCGATACCACCATCGACCTGATCAAGGCGCTGGCCGATGAGTACAGCATCGACCGTACGCGCCTGTACACCACCGGCCAGTCCGGCGGCTGCATGATGTCGATCGCGATGGACATCAAATATCCGGGGTTCTTCGCCGCGTCCTTCCTGGTCGCCGGCCAGTGGGACCCGGCGCTGGTGAAGCCGCTCGCCTCGCAGAAGCTGTGGATCCTGGTCTCGCAGGACGATAGCAAGGCCTTCCCGGGCGAGAACGCGATCACCGCGGTGCTGGAAAAGGAGGGCGCCAGGATCAGCCGTGCGACCTGGGACGGCACCTGGGATGCGGCGCAGTTCCGCGCCGCGTTCGAGAAGATCGACGCCGAGGGCAGCCCGATCAACTACGTGACCTTCGCCAAGGGCACGGTGATCCCCAGGGGCGACTCCAGTGCCGGCGCCAGCGGCCACCGCAACACCTGGCGCATCGCCTACACGATCGAGCCGATCCGCGAGTGGGTCTTCCGCCAGCACGGCTAGCCGGCACCGCGGCAGCCGGTGCCGGCTAGCGCCGTCGCGGCGATGCCGGGACGAAATGCCGGTGAGATGCCGGGATGGGATGCCGGGATGAGGCACCGCCGCCGGATTGGCCGATTGCCGGCCGGCCCGGCCGCCGCAGGCCGGCGCGGCGGGTACATGGCCGTGGCCGGGTTGCGCGACGGTGCCGGCGGAGCCAACGAAAAGGGGCGCGGCCTTGGCGCCGCGCCCCTTGGATCGCCGCCGCAGGGGCGGTCAGAAGAACAGGCGCACGCCGAAGGAGGCGTTGCGGCCGGGCAGGATCACGTCGTCCTTGAGGAACGAGGTGTGCACGCGGCCGACCTGATCGGTCAGGTTGTTGCCGTCCAGGAACACCTCCCACGAGGTGCGCCCGGCATCGATGTGGTACGCCACGTGCGCGTCCACCATGGTGTAGCCGGCGGTCGGGGTCTCGTTCTCGGCGACCTTGTCCTGCTTGTTGACCCGGGTGGCGCCCAGCGAGGCGCGCCAGGCGTTGTTCTCCCAGCGCAGCTGCGCGCCCACGCGCGAGGGCGCGATGCGCGGCAGGTTGCCGCCGTCGGCGAGCTTGCCGCGCACGGTGTCGCCGAACACGCGCAGGTCCCAGGCGCCGTTGGCGTTGTTGGCCAGGTGGAAGGTGGCTTCGCCTTCCAGGCCGTGGAAGCGGGCGTCGGCCTGGCTCCACTGGCGGATCGGCAGGTCCTCGTCCTCCTCGTCCCAGTACCAGCCCTCGCCGGTGTCCACCAGGTAGATGAAGTCGTTGTAGCGGTTGTAGTAGGCCGAGAGCTTGGCGTCCACCCAGTCGCTCTGGTAGTTCAGGCCCAGCTCGATCTGGTTGGCGGCCTCCTTCTTCAGGTCGGCGTTGCCGACCTCGTAGGCGAGGGTGGCGATGTGCGGGCCGTCGGCGAACAGTTCCTCCTCGGCCGGCGCGCGCTCGGCGTGGTCCAGGTTCAGGGTCAGGCGCCAGTTCGGGTTGAAGCGCCAGGCCCCGCTGAGCGAGACGCTGCCCGGGTGGAAGTCGCGGGAGATGCCGGTGGCGGTGTCGTACTTGACCTGGTCCACGCGCGCGCCGAACTCGGCCTGCAGCGGGCCCCACTCGTTGCGGGCGACCGCGAACAGGCCCAGCGACTTGGTGTCGGTGCGCGGCACGAAGGATTCCTCGCCCTCGGCCTCGAAGGTGGAATCGGCGCCCTGCAGGCCGATCGCGCTCTTCCAGCCGCCGGCGCTGAACGCCGCCTCGATGCGGCCCTCGTTGGCGTTCTTGCTGAAGGACGTGCCGACCTCGTCGCCCTCGAACTCGATGTGCTCGTACTTGGTGTGGCCGAAGCTGTAGCGCAGCGAGCTGCCTTCGCCCCACGGGTCGTTCAGCCCGCCCTTGAGCTCGTAGCGGTCCTGGTGCATCTGCAGCCACACCCCGCGCTCGCCCTCGGCCAGGTCGCCGGGCTCGCCCGGGTTGCCGTAGTTGTCGTGGAAGCGCGAGGCCGACACGCCGACGAAGCCCCAGTCGCCCGACAGCGAGGTGCCGACCGAGCCGGACTTGGTGTCGATGAAGGAATTGTCCTGGCGCCCGCGCGGGGTGTCGTAGTCCTTGGCATTGCGGTACACGCCGTCGGCGTGCATCGACAGGCCGCTGCCGTTGCCGGCATCGACGCGGAACATGTCGGTGTTGCCGTCCTTGTCGCCGCCGTCGAAGCGGGCCTCGACGCGGCCGCTGAAGCCATCGACCGGGGTCTCGGCGATGCGCCCGTCGACCACGTTGACCACGCCGCCGATGGCGCCGGAGCCGTACAGCAGGGTGGACGGGCCCTTGAGCACCTCGATCTGGTCGGCCAGGAACGGTTCCACGGCCGGCGAGTGGTCCTGGCTGACGGTGGAGACGTCCTGGCTGGACAGGCCGTCGTTGAGCACGGCCACGCGCGGGCCGTCCATGCCGCGGATCACCGGCCGGCCCACGCCGGGGCCGAAGTTGGAGCTCTGCACGCCGGGCAGCGTGGAGACGATCTCGCCGAGGCTGGCGCCGGCGCCGCGGGCCTCGTCCAGGCGCTCGCCGCCGAGCACTTCCACCGGCCGGCTGACGGCATTGGCCGCGTCGCGCAGCGGGCTGGCGGTGACGATCACCGCGTCCAGGTCCTTGGCATGGCGGTTGGCGTGGGTGTCGGCGTGGCGGGTATCGGTGGCCGGCGGGGCCTCCTGGGCCTGGGCGGCCAGCGGCGCGACCAGCGCGGCCAGGGACAGCGACAGCAACGAACGGCGGATGACGGGGGGATGGGATCGCATGTGGGAAACCTTGCTGGTAAAGGGGAACCGGGGAGGGCGAGGCGGCCGGGGCTCCCACGGATTTCCAACATGTTATGATATTTCATATCCGGTTGCCCACCTGCCAGACGTCATGCCCCCATCGCGCTCCCGTTCCCTGTCGCACTGGCTCGATCGCTTCGGCGCCACCGGCTCGCTGCTGTGCGCGGTGCATTGCGCGGCGTTGCCGATGCTGCTGGCGCTGCTGCCCTCGCTGGGGCTGGCCTTCCTGCTCGACGATGGCCTGGAGATCGGATTCGTGGCGTTCGTGAGCGGCCTCGGCCTGTGCAGCCTGGGCTGGAGCTACCGGCACCACCGCACCTTCCGCGCCCTCGGCGTGCTGGTGCTCGGGCTGGCACTGCTGTGGGCGGGCGTGCTGTACCCGCCGCTGCACGCTTCGCGCTGGCCGCACGCGCTGGTGATGACGCTCGGCGGCATGCTGGTGGGCGCCGCGCACCTGCTCAACCTGCGCCTGAACCACGGCCACGTGCACGGTCCGCAGTGCGCCCACTGAACGGCCGCGCAGGCCGGGGCGGCGGGGGCATGTGGTAGTCTTCCAGGCCTCGCGCGCTTCGCTGGCCGGAGCGGCGCGGACCAGTCCACCAGCTATTTTCAGGAGTAATCGCAATGGGTAAGGGTGACCGCAAGACCGCCAAGGGCAAGCGCTACAGCTCCAGCTACGGCAACGCCCGCCGCCACGTGGTGAGCAAGGTGGCCGTGGGTGCCGCCGCGCCGGTGGCCAAGAAGACCGTGGTCAAGGCCGCCAAGAAGACCGTGGCCAAGAAGACGGTCGCCAAGGCCGGCTGAGCCGGGCATTGCCCCTTGGGTCAAGAACGCGGCGCTTGCGCCGCGTTTTTTTTGCCGCCGCGATGGCCATCCCCAGCGGCGGCGTCCCCGCGCAGCGACGGCGTCAGCGCGGGCAGCAGGCGGTCGGGATCGCCATCATTGCGGGCCGCCGGGATCTGCAGCAGCCGGGCCAGCAGCGGGTAGACGTCGACGTTGTCGAATCCCGGCAGCACGAGGCCGCGGGCGAACGAGGGCCCGCGGGCGATGAACACCGCGCGCATCGAGGGCAGCGCCGGATCGTAGCCGTGCGAGCCGCGCACGGTGCCGGCGGCCAGGCGCCGGGCCGCCAGGTCCGGCTTCACCGCGTCCCAGCCTTCGTCCATCTGGCACACGATCGGCGGGATGCGCGGATCGGTGCCGTAGTGCCAGCGCGCCGGCAGCTGGCCGCGGCGCCAGCAGGCGTAGTGGGCGTGGCGACCGAGCAGGGCGCGCTCGGCGTCGGCCTCGCGGCCGGGGAGCGGCCGGAAGCCGACCGACTGGCCCGGCGAGACCGCCGCGGCGACGGCGGCCGGCACCATGTCGGTCACCGCGATCACCTGGCCGGCGGGCACGGTGGCCATGCCGTGGTCGGACACGACGACCACGTCCACCGCCTCCTCCAGCCCGGCCGCATGCAGGCCCCGGACCAGCCGGCCGATGCCGGCGTCCACCTCGCGCACCGCCTGCGCGTACTCGGGCGACTGCGGGCCATGCTCGTGGCCGGCATGATCGACCTGGTCGAAATACAGGGTCGCCAGCCGCGGCCGTTCGCCCGGCGGCTCGCGCAGCCAGCCCAGTACCTGGTCGACCCGGGCGTCGATCGGCACGCGGGCATCGAAGGGCTGCCAGCGGGTGGGGCGCACGCCGTCGATGGCGGCCTCGCTGCCGGGCCAGGACCAGGTATAGGCGCGCGCACCGGCCTGGATCACGCCCACCCACAGCGGCTGTCCGCCCCACCAGCGTCCATCGCCGACGGCCTGGCGGTCGGTCAGGCTGAACTCGCCCAGTGCGTCGTCGTGCATCGCGTTGTTGACGATGCCGTGGTGGTCCGGGCGCAGCCCGGTGACGAGCGTGTAGTGGTTGGGGAAGGTCAGCGACGGATAGGACGGGGTCATCCAGCGCGCACGCACCCCGCCAGCGGCCAGCGCGGCGAGGTTCGGCGCCTGCGCGGCGGTGACCGCGTCGGCACGCAGCCCGTCGATGGAGACCAGCAGCACGGTGGCCGGCGGCGTCCCGGCCGGCATCGCCGTGGCCGCGGCGGGCAGTGGCAAAACGGGCGGCCGGGACGGCGTGGCGCAGGCGGCCAGCAGCAGGGCGCAGGCCGCGCCCGCCAGGAAACGGGGGGATGTCATGGCCGCCGATGATAGCGGCCGTGGATGACGCCCGCGGGTCGGTCAGCGGCAGTGGGTGGCGGCCGTCGCCGCGGCGGCGGCGTGCTGCAGGGCGTGGCCTTCCAGCGCCAGCAGCGTGGCCTTGGCGGCGAGGCCGCCGGCGAACCCGGTCAGCCGGCCGTCGCGGCCGATCACGCGATGGCAGGGGACCACGATGGCCAGCGGGTTGCGGCCGTTGGCCGCGCCGACCGCGCGCACCGCGGCCGGGCGGCCGATCCGCGCGGCCAGCTGGGCGTAGCTCGTGGTGGCGCCGAAGGGCACCTGCCGCAATGCCCGCCACACCTCGTGCTGGAACGGCGTGCCCTGCGGCGCCAGCGGCAGGTCGAAGTCGCGACGGCGGCCGTGCAGGAACGCCAGGAACTGGTCGCGAAACGGCGCCAGCGCCGCCGGGTCGTGCCTCCAGCCGGTCATGTCCGGCGCATGGCGGGCGTGCTCGAACACGACGTGGCGCAGGCCGGCGCCGTCGATGGCCAGGACCAGGGGGCCGACCGGGCTGTCGAAGCGGTCGTAGTACAGGGACGGGTTCATGCGAGGTTCCTCGGCACGGAATCGGGAACGCCGTGCCACAGGTGCAGCACGGCATAGGCGCGCCACGGGCGCCAGGCCTGCGAGCGGGCCTGGGCCGTGGCCGCCGTGAGCGGACCGCCGGCGCCGAGGGCGCGGCGCAGGACCAGGTCGGCGGCGGGAAAGGCGTCCGGCTCGCCCAGGCGCAGGGCGATGTAGTGGGCGGTCCATTCGCCGATGCCGGGCAGGGCGCTGCAGGCCGCGACGAGCCGCTCCAGCGGCTGGCCGCCGCGCAGGTCCAGCCTGCCGTCGGCGCAGGCCGCCGCCAGCGCGCGCAGCGTGGCGGCGCGGCTGCGCGGCAGCCCCAGCGCCTCCAGCGGGGCCTGGTGCAGGCTGTCCGGGGTCGGGAAGGCGCGGTCCAGCCCCGGCGCCGCGGCGGCCAGCGGCCGGCCATGGCGTTCGACCAGGCGTGCGGCCAGCGTGGTCGCCGCGGCCACCGAGACCTGCTGGCCGAGCACCGCGCGCACGGCGATCTCGAAGCCGTCCCAGGCCCCGGGTACGCGCAGGCCGGGCCGGGCCCGCACGGAGGGCGCCAGCAGCGGGTCGGCGGCGAGCGTGGCGTTCACCGCGGCGGGATCGGCATCCAGGTCGAACAGCCGGCGCACGCCCCGCACCAGCGCCGGGATGGCGCGGGGATCGGGCACGCCGCCGATGTGCAGGCGCAGCTCGTCGCGGCGCGGTACGGCCTGCACGCACAGGGTGAGCGCACGGTCGCCTATCGCCACGACCCGCTCGTAGCGGTCGCTGCCGACGCGCTCGATGCCGGGGATGGCGCGGCGGCGCAGGAATGCGAGCAGCGCGGGGAAATCCAGCGGCGGGCGGTAGGCCAGGCGCAGCACCAGCCCCTCCCGGTGCCCGGGGATGGCCGGTCGCTGCCGGCGCAGGGCCGTGGGCGGCATCCCGCAGCCGGCCAGGAACGCGGCATTGAAGCGGCGCAGGCTGTTGAAGCCGGCGGCCAGGGCCACCTGGGTGACCGGCAGCGCGGTCTCGGTCAGCAGCTGCTTGGCCAGCAGCAGCCGGCGCGTGGCGTGCACCTGCACCGGCGTGGCGCCGAGCCGGTGCACGAAGATCCGCTGCAGCTGGCGCGCGCCGACGCCGACCCCGGCCGCCAGCCCGGCCATGCCGCCGTCCTGGAGCACGCCTTCGCCGATCAGCGCCAGTGCCTGGCGCAGGGCGGCCTCGTCATGGCGTTGCCAGGCCGGCGGCGACAGTTCCGGGCGGCAACGCAGGCACGGGCGGTAGCCGGCGGCGGATGCCGCCGCGGCGCTGGGGTAGTAGCGCACGTTGTCCGGGCGCGGCGCGGGGGCCGGGCATACCGGGCGGCAGTAGATCCCGGTACTGCGCACCGCGGTGAAGAACAGGCCGTCGAAGCGCGCGTCGCGGGCCAGGCGGGCACGTTCGCAGACGGAGCGGTCGGGCAGGGCGGAGGCGTCCATGGCCGGCAGTCTATGCCGCCGTCGCGGGCGGCACTGGCCGTTTCCGGACATGGGCCTGGCGGATTCAGGAGGGATTGCGTCCGCCCGGATGCGGCGGCACTAGACTGCCCGCATCTTCTCCGTGGCCGCCCTGCCGATGTGCTTTTCCCGCTGGTCCCGCTGGCTGTCGTGCCTGCTCGCGCTGCTGGCGGCCTGTTCGCGCACGCCGGAAACGCCGGCCCCGGCCGGGGTCCTCGCCCAGGCGGCGGTGGACGGCGACCACATGGTGTCCATCGACATGCAGGTGCCGGCCCCGGCTCCGTTGCCGGCCGCCGACAAGGGGCAATGGCCGGCGGCCGAGCTGCAGAACGGCCAGGCCTGGATATCCTGCGCCACCGACTACACCGGCGACGGCGGCGACGGCACCGCGGTGGCGGCGCTGGACCACGACACCCTGCACGATGCGCTCGCGCCGTGCGCCGACGGCGGGCTGCTGCGGCTGCGCTACGCCGGCAAGATCAACGACGGCTTCGCCGAGCTGGTGCGCCGGGTGGCGCTGCTGGCCGACGCGGCGCACATCGACCACCGCATCCTCGACCTGGACTCCAGCGGCGGCCAGGTCGAGTCGGCGGTGCGGGCGGGCGACGCCATCGGCGAGTCGGGCTGGACCATATGGGTGCGCGAGGGCTCGATCTGCCACAGCGCCTGCGTGTTCGTGCTCGCCGCCGGCGACAACCGGCTGATCGCCGGCCAGGTCGGCATCCACCGGATGATGCGCATCAGCTCCACCGCCACCTCGCGCGCCGAGCTCAACCGCGAGCTGCAGGAGGTCTACGCCAACGTCAAGGACTACCTGCAGCGCAACGGCGTGGCGGTGGCGGTGGCCGACCTGATGATGACCGTGCCCAACCGCAGCGTGCGCCTGCTCACCCACGAGGAACTGCGCGAATACGGCTTGGACGGCACCAACGCCGTGCAGGACGACCTCGACCGGATCCGCCAGATGCGCAAGTGCGGCGAGGATTTCGTGCGCCGCAAGGACGCCTTCCTGGCCGCCTTCGAGCGCCAGTGCCGCAAGGAGCAGGCCGACGTGGACGCGGTCACCACCTGCGGCCAGGCCCTCAAGCAGCGCTTCGGCTTTCCCGATCCGGGCTGCCCGCAGGAGAGCCCGCTGGCCGAGGCCGACGATCCGCTGGCGCTGCCGCGGCCGGTGCATGCGGTGGCCGGCACGACCGAGGCGGCGCCCGCGTCCGCCGCCGTCCCGGCATCCGCGCCGGCCCCGGGCGGCTGAGGGCGTGCACGCGGCCGTCCCGCGCGGCCCGCTAGACTCGCGCCCTCGACGGCCCGACCATTATCGCCATGCGCCCGATTCGCCCGTTGTTGCTGCCCGCCTGCGTGTTGCTGGTGTTGCCCGTGCTGGCACCGGCGCAGGCCCCGTCCACGCCTGCGCCGGCCCGGGTCGCGGTACCGGCGGCCGGCGGCGCGGCCACGGCCGGCCAGCAGGCGGCGCTGCAGCGCCAGGACGCGGAAATGACCCGCGCGGCGCTGAAGGCGGCGCAGATGATCGATGGCGGCCAGGTCGCGGCGCTGTGGGACGGCGCCTCGCCGGTGGTGCGCAAGGCGGTCACGCGCGAGGCGTTCCTGGCGGCGGTGCAGCAGGCGCGGGCGCAGGTCGGCGCGCTGGTGGGCCGTGGCCAGGCCTCGGTGAGCCGGACCCGCTTCGGGCCCGGCGCGCAGGTGCCGGAGGGCCTGTACGTCAACGTGAGTTTCGCCACCCGCTTCGCCAACGCGCCACGGCCGGTGCGCGAGCTGGTGTCCTTCCGCCTGGACGAGGACAAGGTCTGGCGCCTGTCCGGCTACAACCTGCGGGTCCCGCCGCGTTCCTGAGCGCGGCGACCGGCGACAACGGAGACGAAGCGCATGGCGATCGAATTGAGGATGCTGGGCTGGGCGATGGTGCTGGGCCTGCTGCAACTGGGCCTGGCCTCGGTGATGGCCACCCGCCAGCGCGGAGCGGCCTGGAATGCAGGCCCGCGCGATGGCGCGGTCGCGCCGCTGCAAGGCGTGGCCGGGCGCCTGGAGCGGGCCTGGGCCAACTACCGCGAGACCTTCCCGCTGTTCGCCGCGGCGGTGCTGGCGGTGATGTTCGCCGGCGCCCAGGACGGGCGCAGCGCGCTGGCCGTGCAGCTGTACTTCTGGGCGCGGCTGGCCTATGTGCCGGTCTACGCGGCCGGCATCCCGTACCTGCGCAGCGCCATCTGGGCGGTGTCGATGGTCGGGGTGGTGCTGCTGCTGTGGTCGCTGCTGGCCGCCGCGGGCTGATCCAGATCAACATGTCGCGCCGGCCGGCACGCTAGGCTGCGCCGCCATCGCAGGGAACACGGAACTACGCATGCAGAAGGTGGATGTACTCGTCGTCGGCGCCGGCCCGGTGGGCCTGAGCTTCGCCCGTTCGCTGGCCGGCTCGGGCCTTTCGCTGGCGCTGGTGGACCCGCAGCCGCGCGCGGCGCTGGCCGAGCCCGTCTTCGACGGGCGCGAGATCGCGCTGACCCATGCCTCGCGCGCGATCATGGAGCGGCTGGGCCAGTGGGCGTTCCTGCCCGTCGAGGACATCTCCGCGCTGCGCGATGCGCGGGTGATGAACGGTTCCTCGCCGTTTGCGCTGACCTTCGCCGCGCAGCAGCGGCAGGGCGGCGACCTGGGCTGGCTGGTGCCCAACCACCTGATCCGCCGCAGCGCCTGGCAGGCCGTGCAGGGCCAGGCCGGCCTGGAACTGCTGGACGGGTGCGCGGTCACCGCGCTGGCGCCGGGCCCGACCCACACCGAGGCGACGCTGTCCGACGGCCGGGTGCTGTCGGCGCGGCTGGTGGTCGCCGCCGACAGCCGCTTCTCCGGCACCCGCCGGATGATGGGCATCGGCGCGCAGATGCGCGATTTCGGCAAGACCATGCTGGTGTGCCGCATGCGCCACGCGCTGCCGCACCACCATGCTGCCTGGGAATGGTTCGGCTACGGCAAGACCCTGGCCCTGCTGCCGCTCAACGGCGAGCGCGCCGGCGCGGTGGTGACGCTGCCGCCGCGGGCGGTGGAGACGCTGCTGGCGATGGACGAGGCGACCTTCGGCACCGCCATCACCCGCCTGTTCGAGCACCGGCTGGGGCCGATGACCCAGGAGGGCAGCCGTCATGCCTATCCGCTGGTCGGCGTCTACGCCCACCGTTTCGTCGGGCCGCGCTACGCGCTCATCGGCGATGCCGCGGTCGGCATGCACCCGGTCACCGCGCACGGCTTCAACTTCGGCCTGCAGAGCCAGGAGCGGCTGTCGCGCGCGCTGCTGGCCGCGGCCCGCGGTGGCGGCGACATCGCCGACGCGGCGCTGCTGGCCGGCTACGAACGCGCGCACCGGCGCGCCACCCGGCCGCTGTACGAGGCCACCAACGCCATCGCCGCGCTCTACACCGACGATCGCCTGCCGGCGCGCGCGCTGCGCAACGCCGCGCTGCGCCTGGCCAACGGCGTGGCGCCGTTCAAGCGCGCCATCGCCGCGCACCTGACCCAGCGCGGTGCGCAGCTCCACTGACACGCCCGCCGGCAGGCGTTGACCGGGCATTGACCCGGTCGCGGCGGGACGGCCACTAGAATCGGCCACGGAAGCGCGCGCAGGCAGGCGTCGCGCAGGCATCGCGGGATCGTCGTGAAGAATTGGAAGAGCTGGCTGTCGCCGTCGGATTGGCTGCCGTTGCTGTATGCGCTGGGCGCGCTGGCGGTCACCGCGTTCCTGATCTGGGCATGGTGGAAGGGGCTGGAGAAGTTCAGCGGGCGCGTGCGCGACTGGAAGGGCACGCGCATCCGCGACATCCGCTTCCAGCGCGTGGTGCTGCTGGGCGAGGACCGCATCGTGGCCCTGCTGCGCACGCTGCTGGCCGGGGTGCGCTGGCTGGGCGCGCTGTGGATGCTGGGCGTGTGGCTGATCGTGGCGCTGCACTTCTTCCCGTCCACCCAGCTGATGGAGACCCAGCTTCTCGACGCCATCGCCGACCCGATGGCCGAGGTCGCGCTGGGCGTGGTGCGCTACATCCCCAAGCTGCTGTTCATCGTGTTCGCGGTGCTGGTGGTGCGCGTGCTGCTGCGCGGCGTCCACTTCTTCTTCCACCAGGTCTCGCTGGGCAACGTGCGCTTCCGCGGGTTCCACCCGGACTGGGCCGAGCCCACCTACCAGCTGGCCAAGATGCTGGTGATCGTGTTCCTGGTGATCGTGATCTTCCCGTACCTGCCGGCGTCCAGCTCCGGCGCGTTCAAGGGCATCTCGGTGTTCCTCGGCGTGCTGGTGTCGCTGGGCTCGTCCTCGGCGGTGGGCAACATCGTCTCCGGCGTGGTGCTGACCTACATGCGCCCGTACAGGGTGGACGACTACGTGCGCATCGCCCAGACCGAGGGCCGGGTGATCGAGCGCAGCCTGCTGCTGACCCGCGTGCAGACCCCGCAGAACGAGATCGTCACCATCCCCAACGCGCAGATCCTGGCCGGGCAGATGGTCAACTACAGCGGCATGGCGGCCGGCGACGGGGTGATCCTGCACATGCCGGTGGCGCTGGGCTACCAGGTGCCGTTCGCCAAGATCGAGCCGCTGCTGATGGAGGCGGTGCGGCGCACGCCGGAACTGGAGCAGACCCCGGCGCCGTACGTGATGCACGTGGGCCTGGACAACACCGTGGCGCGCTACGAGCTCAATGCCTACACCCGCAAGCCGCTGCGGCTGCCGTACATCTACTCGGACCTGCGCTTCAACGTGCAGGCGGTGTTCGCCGAGGCCGGCGTGGACCTGACCTCGCCGGTGTACTACCCGCGGCCGTCGCAGCTGGATATCCAGGAACGGCGGCCGTCGGCCTGAGCGATGCGATCGCCCGCGCTCGAAGCGGGCGATCCCGCCGCCGATGCGCCGCTCCTGCGGATGCCATCCGTGCCGTCGGCGCGTTGGGTCACCGGTTCCCGTGGAGGCCGGCGCGCATCCTCGGGGCCGAGCCGTACGACGCGTGATCGTGTTCGCCCACGCCCACGCCCACGGCGGCACCGGCACCGGCACCGGCACCGGCAAGCTGCCGGGCGCGCGGCGGAGGAGGCGGGGGAGGCAGCCGGCGACCACGCGGATGCGCATGCCGTCCAGCTCCACGACCTGGCCGGCGCGGATCTTGGCGGTCTTGCGCAGTTCCTGCGCCCCGTCCACGTACACCGCGCCGCTGGCCACGATCGCCTTGCCCTGGCCGCCGCTGTCGGCGATGCCGGCCAGCTTGAGCAGCTGGTTGAGTTCGACGAAGTCGCGGTCCAGTTCGAAATCCAGGGTCTGCATGGCGGGCGGGGACGGGAAGGAGCGGGACGGCGATTATCCTCCCGCGGCGGGTCCGGGCGGGCCCGCAGTCCGGTGGCCCGCCGCGCGTGGCGTCGCGCTCAGTCGCCGTCCGCGACCAGGTGGTCGCGGCCACGGCCCTTGGCGCGGTAGAGCCGGCGGTCGGTGCGTTCCAGCAACCGTTCGACCGGCGTGCCCGGTTCGGCCCAGGCCATGCCCATGCTGCAGGTGACCGCCTCGGACGGACTCTGGCGGGGATGCACGGCGCGCGACAGCGCCTGCCGGAACGGATGCAGCACCGCCAGGGCCTGCCCGGCATCGGCGGCCGGCAACAGCAGCAGGAACTCCTCGCCGCCGTAGCGGCCGATGCGGCAGCCGTCCGGGGCGTGGCGGGCCAGCCACTGGCCGAGGTCGGCGAGCACCTGGTCGCCGGCCAGGTGGCCATAGCGGTCGTTGATGCGCTTGAAGTGGTCGATGTCGATCAGGGCCACCGCCACGCCCGGGTCGCCGGCGGCCAGGCGTGCGCGCAGTTCCTGCATGATCGCCGGTCGGTTCGGCAGGCCGGTCAGCTCGTCGTGGGTGGCCTGGTGGCGCAGTTGCCGCTGGGTGCGTTCCAGCTCGCGCTTCTCCTGTTCCAGTTCGGCGGTACGCGCCGCGACCGCCTGCTCCAGGCGGCGGTTGCGTGCCAGCAGGTGGCGGTGGCGCCAGCGCCACAGGCCGGCGACGAGCAGCAGGACGAGGCACGCGGCGATGGCCCGGGCCCAGGCGCTGCCCCACCAGGGGGGACGAAGGTCCAGCCCGAAGCCCAGCAGCGGCGACAGGGCACGCCGGTCGACATCGAGGATCTGCAGCTGGAAGCGGTATCGCCCCGGTGCCAGCGGCGGGTAGCGCAGCACCGGGGTATCGGTCTGGATCCAGTCCTGGTCCAGTCCCAGCAGGCGATAGCGGAACTGCAGCGGGCGTCCGGTCTCGTTGCCCAGGGCGCCCAGGCGCAGGTCCAGCGGGCGGCCGGCGGCGAGCGTGTGCGCGCGTGCCGGATCGAGCACGGCCTGGCCGTAGCGCAGCGACAGGATGCGCGGCTGTGGCGTGCGCGAGCGCAGCAGCGCGTCCGGCGCCAGCAGCCGCGACACGCCGTTGGCCGTGCCCAGCCAGACGCTGCCGTCGTCGTCGGCGAGGAACGCGTTGTGGTCCATCTCGTTCCACACCAGGCCGTCGCTGCGGGTCAGGCGCGTCCAGTGGTCGTGGTCGAGCACGTCCACGCCATGGCCGCCGCCGGCCCACACCCGGCCCTGGCGGTCCAGGCGCAGGAAATAGAAGCGGCTGGTGGCCAGCAGCGGGTCGGTCACCGCCGCCAGGCGCAGCCGCGGGCCTTCGATGCGGCCCTCGTACAGTCCCGGCTCGGTGGAACTGAGCCATACCCGGCCGTCGGCGGCCACGGCGACATGCTCGTAGCCCTCGGGCGAGGCGCCGGCGGACACGACGTCCACGCGCCGCCAGGGGCCTTCGGGCGCGCGCCGGTACAGGCCGCTGCTGCATGCGGCCCACAGCGTGCCGCCGTCGTCCTCGGCCAGGTCCGAGCACATGCCGGGCGGGATCACGCCGGGCGCCTCGCGGCGGGCCTGGCCATCGTCCCCGACCCGGTACAGGCCGTCGATGCCGGCGGCCCACACCCGGCCGGCCCGGTCGCGGAAGCCGGTACGCACGAAGTCCGGCACCCGCGACACCGCCACGGTGCGCCCGTCGGTGCCGTCGTAGCGCAGGATCCGGCCGTCGAACAGGAATACCCAGACCCGGCCCCGGCCGTCGGTCACGAGCGTGCGCGCCTGCAGCGGCGGGGCCAGCTGCAGCGGCCAGGGATGCACCGTGCCGTCGCGGACATCGATGACGTTGCCGCCCTGTTCGTGGGCGATCCACACATGATCGGCGTCCACCCGCGCCAGCGACCAGGTAAGCGGGCTGCCCAGTCCCTGGCGCGAGGACCAGTTCTCGACGCGGTCGTAGCCGTCCCAGTGCAGCAGGCCGCGTCCGAACGTGCCCAGCCAGATCGAACCGTCGCGGGCGCGCGCCAGCGCCGAGAGGCCGACGTCGGGGATGCCCTCGTCGGTACCGAAGTGTTCCCACAGGCGGCCGTCCCAGCGCGCCAGCCCCTGGGCGTCGCGGGTGAGCAGGCGCCCGGCCGGGTCCTCGACCATGTCCAGGCTGCTGGCCGCCACGTCGCCCTTGCCGGCCGGGATGTCCTGGTCGAGGAACCGCGACTGGCCGGCGGGAAGGCGACGCAGGGCGCGCGGGCTGCGCACCCACAGGCTGCCGTCGCGGGTGGCGGCGAACGCCCGCCAGTCGCCGGCCGGCACGCCCTGGCCCGGCCCGAATACCTCGATCCGCTCGCCCTGCACCCGGCAGACCGCCTGGCCACAGCCCATCCACAGCGTGTCGCCGTGCGCGAACACGGCCGATACCTGCGCCAGCGACGGGTGCTGGCGCACCTGCGCGGGGGTGAAGGCCGGCGCCAGCGTCCAGCCGGCGGCCTCCGGCGCCGCTCGCGGCGACAGCCGCCACAGGCGCCGGCCCGAGACCAGCAGCAGGCTGCCGTCCGGGCGCGGGGCCAGGGTCTGGCCCCGGTCGGCGCGGATCGGACCGGTCGCACCGGCCACGGTGCGGAAGCGCTGGCCATGCCGGTACTGCAGGCCGGCGCGGGTGGCCACCCAGAAGCGCTCGCCGCCGTCGGCCAGCGCGACCACTTCCGAGACCGCGAAGCCCTGGTCGGGCCCGACATCGACGAAGCGCAGGCCGTCGTAGCGGTACAGGCCCATCTCGGTGCCGACCCACAGGTCGCCGTCGCCATCGAGCCCCAGCCGCGTCACCGACAGGGTGGTCAGCCCGCCGTCCTGGTCGTAGCTGCGCAGCGGCAGCTGGGTCGGCCCGGCCGCGAGCGGGCCCGACGCCAGCGCGGCCAGCAGGGCCAGTGCCCGCCAGCCGCGCCGCCAGCGGCCACCGCCGCGCCGCCCGGACGGGCAGGCGGTGGCGGCCGATGGCGGCGGAGAGAAGGCAGGCATTTCGATGCCCCTGGCATGATCGTCGGTGCGCGCCGGGCGCGGCAGGCTGAACGGCGTCCGCGGCGGTTTTCGACAGCGGGCCCTCGGCCCGGCACAATAACGGATCTTTGCCCGCCCGTTCGCGGCGGTGCCTCCGGAGTCCCCATGTCCCAAGATACCCCCGTGCCGCCGCGTTTCGCGGACCTCGGCCTGGCCGAGCCCGTCATGCGCGCGGTCGCCGATGTCGGCTACGAAACCCCTTCGCCGATCCAGGCGGCCACCATTCCCGCGCTGATGCAGGGCCGCGACGTGCTCGGCACGGCGCAGACCGGCACCGGCAAGACCGCCGCGTTCGCGCTGCCGCTGCTCTCGCGCCTGGACCTGGCGCGCACCACGCCGCAGGTGCTGGTGCTGGCACCCACGCGCGAGCTGGCCATCCAGGTGGCCGAGGCCTTCCAGACCTATGCCGCGCACCTGCCGGGCTTCCGCGTGCTGCCGATCTACGGCGGCCAGGCCTACGGGCCGCAGCTGGCGGCGCTGCGCCGCGGCGCACAGGTCGTGGTCGGCACCCCGGGCCGGGTGATCGATCACCTCGACCGCGGCACCCTGGACCTGTCCGGGCTGTCGGCGCTGGTGCTCGACGAGGCCGACGAGATGCTGCGCATGGGCTTCATCGACGACGTGGAGAAGGTGCTGGCTGCGCTGCCCGAGCAGCGCCAGGTGGCGCTGTTCTCGGCGACCATGCCGACCCAGATCCGGCGCATCGCCCAGACCCACCTGCGCGAGCCGGTGGAAGTCACCATCGCCGCCAAGACCACGACCTCGGCCAACATCCGCCAGCGCTACTGGTACGTCAGCGGCCTGCACAAGCTCGATGCGCTGACCCGCATCCTGGAGGTCGAGCCGTTCGACGCGATGATCGTGTTCGCCCGCACCAAGGCCGCCACCGAGGAGCTGGCCGACAAGCTGGCCGCGCGCGGCCTGGCCGCCGCGGCGATCAACGGCGACATGCAGCAGGCCCAGCGCGAGAAGACCATCCAGCAGCTCAAGGACGGCAAGCTCGACATCCTGGTGGCCACCGACGTGGCCGCGCGCGGGCTGGACGTGGAGCGCATCAGCCACGTGCTGAACTACGACATCCCCTACGACACCGAGAGCTACGTGCACCGCATCGGCCGCACCGGCCGCGCCGGTCGCAGCGGCGAGGCGATCCTGTTCGTCACCCCGCGCGAGAAGGGCATGCTGCGCCAGATCGAGCGCGCCACCCGCCAGCCGATCGAGGAGATGGCGCTGCCGAGCGTGGACGCGGTCAACGACATCCGCGTGACCCGGTTCCTGGAGCGCATCGATGCCGCGCTCGGCGCCGAGGACCTGGAGTTCTACCGCGGCCTGGTGCGCCGCTACGAGCAGGAGCGCAACGTGCCGCCGGCCGACATCGCCGCGGCGCTGGCACGCATGGCGCAGGGCGGCGCGCCGTTCCTGCTGAAGACGGCCGAGCCGGTGCACCGCGAGCGTCCGGCGGTCTCCAGCGGCGAGCGCCCGCCGCGCCGCGAGCACGCCGCCGCCGGCCCGCGCGAGCGTCCGGTGCGCGCGCCGCGTGCCGAGGGCGGCCCTGCCGCCGCGCACGACGGGGAGGCGCCACGGCGGCCCCGCGCCGCGGCCGACAAGGCGCCGCGCACCCCGCGCGAGGCGCCGGAGTTCGGCATGGAGACCTACCGCATCGAGGTCGGCCACGTGCACGGGGTCAAGCCGGCCAACATCGTCGGCGCGATCGCCAACGAGGCCGGGCTGGAGGCGCGCTACATCGGCCGCATCGACATCCACGACGACCATTCCGTGCTCGACCTGCCGGCGGAGATGCCGCGCGAGATCCTGCAGCACCTGAAGAAGGTGTGGGTCTCCGGCCAGCAGCTGCAGATGCGCAAGGTCGGTGCCGATGCGCGCGAGGACGAGGCGCCGGGGCATGCGTCGCATCCGCGCCGCCCGGCCGGTCCGAGGCCGCCGCGCAAGGGCCCGCCGCGCCCGCGCGACTGAGGTCGCGCCTCTTGGCGTGCGGCCGGCCGCGGCCCGCACGCCGGTACGCCGTCGGGCCGCCGCATCCGCGGCGCGGGCGGCTCAGCGCCCGGCGACGGGCGCCGCGCCGCGGCGCCAGCGCTCCAGCAGCGGCTGCACGAACACCGCGGCGAGGATGATCGCCACGCCCAGGTAGAACATCGGCGTCAGCTCGCGCTGTTCGCCCAGCAGCAGCGCGGCCAGGGCGATGGCGTAGACCGGTTCCAGGTTGGTGATCAGCTGCACGCTGTAGGCGCTGAGCAGGCGCAGCGCCACCAGCACCAGGGCGAACGGCAGCAGGGTGCAGGCCAGGGCCAGCACCAGCAGCAGCGCCGCGTCGTGCCGGTCCGGCAGCACCCACGGGCTGGAGGCCAGCAGCGGCAGCACGAACGGCAGCAGCGGCGCCAGCGCGGTCAGCGTGAGGGTGCCCGCGCCCAACTCCAGCGCGGTCACGGTGAGCGCGTCGGCATCGCCGGCCAGGCGCTTGTTCAACGAGCCGAAGACCGCCACCAGCAGGGCCGAGCAGGCGCCGACGATCACGCCCACGCGCATGCCGTGCGGCACGCCGCCGACCACCATGGCCACGCCCGGCAGCACCGCGATGCCGAAGGCCAGCTCGCGCGGGCGGAACGGGCGATGGGCGATCCATGGCTCGATCACCGCGGTGAACGCCGGTGCCAGGGCGATGCAGGTGGCGGCCACCGAGGCGTTGGCCAGCTTGATCGCCCCGTAGAAGGTCAGCCAGTGCAGCGCCACCAGCATGCCCACGCCGGCGTAGCCCCAGCGCAGGCGCGGAGGCAGCGCGACCAGCCCGCGCCAGGTCCGCGGCACCAGCGCCAGGGTGGCCACCACCAGCAGCATCCGCCACCACACCAGCGCCAGTGCCGGCAGGGTGATCAGTTTGCCGAGGATGGCGGTGAGCCCCCACAGCAGGACGCAGAAATGGGTCTGCAGCAGGGCGATGCGGCGGGTGTCGTGGGGCATCGGCGCATTGTCGCCGATCGCCGCGCCGGCGGCAGCTCAGGCACCGCTGCGCAGCAGCTCGATCAGGCGCATGGCCGCGGCCGGGTTGTGCTGCTTGGCCGCGGCGATGAAGAAGGCGAACACCTCGCGCCGCGCCCGGCCGTCGGCGGGCGCGGCCAGGTGCGGCAGCTCGGCCGGGTCGGCACCGGCGCGCCAGCACCGCAGGCGCCGCGCCCAGTCGTGCAGCGCCGGCTCCGGGTAGCCGGTGGCGATGCCGGGCGCGCTGCGCATCAGCCGCGCATAGACGAAGTCGGCGCTGAGGTCGGCCCAGGACGGATGGTCGGGCGAATCGGTATAGACCAGTGCCATGCCGTGGCGCCGTGCCAGGGCCAGCAATTCCGGGGTCCAGAAGCCGGCCACGCGCATCTCGATGGCGTGGCGCAGGCGCCGGCCCTCGACCCGGGCCGGCAGCAGTTCCAGGAAGGCGGCGAAATCGTCTGCATCCAGCCGCGCGCGGTCCTCGAACTGCCAGGACAGCACCGCCAGGCGGTCGCCCAGCGCGGCGATGCCGGCGACGAAGTCCTCCACCTGGGCGCGGTTGCCGGCCAGGCGCCGGGCCGCGGTGATGCGGCGCGGCGCCTTGGCGGTGAACACGAAGCCCTCCGGGGTCTGCTCGCGCCAGCCGGCGTAGATCGCCGGCTTCTGCTGGCCGTACCAGGTGCCGTTGATCTCGATGGCGCCGACGTGGCGGCTGGCGTATTCCAGCTCGCGGCGCTGCACCAGCCCGGGCGGATAGAACACACCGCCGCGCCACGGCGCGTAGGTCCAGCCACCGATGCCGACGTGGATGCCGTCGATCGAAGGCGCGGGCGGATCGAACAGGTCGGTCATGTGGCGGTGTCGTGCAGGGCCGGGGATCCATTGTGCCAGCGGGGATCGCGCCAGGACCCGGCGCAACCGGGACGAAGGCCGGAGGAGGAAGCGGACATCGCGCGTGCCCATGGCCTGGTGCCGCGGTGCGCAGGACAGGGAAGCGCATTCGCGTGCCCATTCGCATGCGCATCCGCGGCGCGGTCAATTCGGCCGGCGCCGGCGCGGCCGGGTGGATCGGGCCGCCTGTCTTGTGCGGATGGGCCGCGTGCGGGGATGGCCGTGCCGGGCGCGGATCGACAGGCGTGGCGCACGGCGTGGGGCTCGACGTTCGCGGCGCGACATCGGCCGGGATGCGCTGTTCTCGTCCTGTCCATTCGTGCGCGCTTTCCATTCGTCCGCGGCGCCGCGCATCGTCCAGTCCGTGCGTCGCGCGCCAGCAGGATCTTGGCTCCCCGGGTGCTGGCCAGGATGTTGCCTGCGATCGTCATAGTCATGGCCGCGTTGCGGCGACGCGTGAGTAGAGGTGGCGCCAGCACGCGCTGAGGACATCCTTGCATCCTTGCATCCTTGCATCCTTGCATCCTTGCATCGGGGCATCGGGGCATCGGGGCATCGGGGCGTCCGGGCATCGGGGCATCGGGGCATCGGGGCGTCCGGGCATCCGGGCATCCGGGCATCGGGTGTGCCCGGTGTGCCCGGGGCGCCGGTGGCCCGGTTGTTGGACCAGCTCATGTACCCGGTGTGCCGTGCCCGGGCGCGCCCGCCGGGCCGGGCGGCAGGGCGCGGGCGAAGTCCGGGGCCGGCGCGTTACCATCGCGGCACGCCACCCTGCGAGGTTTCCGTGACCTGGAGCACCCCCGACCTGAGCGATGCCCATCCCGAGGCGGCCGTCGCCCAACCGCTGTTCCGCAGCTTCGGCGGCCGCACCGCGTTCGCGGGCATGATCGTCACGGTGCGCGCCCCGCGCGACAACTCGCGGGTGCGCGAGCTGGCCGGCGCGCCCGGCGGCGGGCGGGTGATCGTCGTCGACGGCGGCGGTGCGCTGGATTGCGCGCTGCTCGGCGACCAGATCGCCGGCAACGCCGTCGAGCACGGCTGGTCGGGCCTGCTGATCCATGGCTGCGTGCGCGACGTGGAGGTGCTGGCCGAGCTGCCGCTCGGGGTGCAGGCGCTGGCCGCGTGCCCGCGCAAGACCGACAAGCGCGGCCTGGGCGAGGTGGACGTGCCCGTGTCGTTCGCCGGCATCGATTTCCTTCCCGGGCATTGGCTCTATGCCGATGCCAACGGGGTCCTGGTCTCGCCGCAGCCGCTGGCCTGAGCCGGCGGGACCCTTCATCCAACACGGTTCCACCGGGAGCAACGATTTGGTCAGGTTCGGCGCGGGAGTGATGATGATGGTGGCATGCATGGCGGCACGGGCGCAGGAACCGCTGCCGCCGCAGCTGCAGGAGCTGGACGCGCAGGTCGAGCGCGTGCGCAAGACCTTCGACGTGCCCGGCATCGCCGTGGCCATCGTCAAGGACGGCCAGATCGTCCTGGAACGGGGCTACGGCGTGCGCGAGATCGGCAAGCCCGAGCCGGTGACCGCGACCACGCCGTTCGCCATCGCTTCCAACACCAAGGCCTTCACCGCCGCCTCGCTGTCGATCCTGGCCGACGCGGGCAAGCTGCGCATGGACGACCGCGTGGTCGACCACCTGCCCGGGTTCCGCATGTCCAACGACTACGTGACCGGGGAGATGCGCATCCGCGACCTGCTGGCGCACCGGTCCGGCCTGAGCCTGGGCGCCGGCGACCTGCTGTTCTGGCCGCCGAGCGACTACAGCGTGGACCAGGTGGTGGGGCAGCTGGCGCACGTGCCGCTCAAGAACGGCTTCCGCGACCGCTACGCCTACGACAACATCCTCTACGCGGTGGCGCAGAAGGTGATCGAGCAGGTCTCCGGCCAGTCCTACGTGGACTTCGTGCAGCAGCACATCCTCGACCCGGTGGGCATGTCCGGCACCCGCTTCAACGACAAGGTGGGACCGGCCGACCAGCCCGCGGTCGGCCACGCCAAGGCCGATTTCAGCGAGCTCAAGCCGGTGCAGCGCATGAGCTGGTCCAACAACCGGGCCGCCGGCGACCTGTATTCCAGCGTCCACGACATGGCCAAGTGGATGAACGTGCAGCTGGCCGGCGGCACGCTGCCCGACGGCAGGACGCTGTTCAGCGCCGAGCGCCAGCGCGAGATGTGGTCGGTCATCACCCCGGTGCCGATCGCGCGGCCGTCGGTGCCCGAGCTGGCGCCGGCCACCCCCAACTTCGCCGGCTACGGCGAGGGCTGGAGCCTGAGCGACTACCGCGGCCAGAAACTGGTCTGGCACACCGGCGGCTGGCCGGGCATGGTCTCGCGGCTGACGCTGCTGCCGGACCGGCACATCGGCGTGATCGTGCTGACCAACCAGGAAGTCGGCGCGGCCTTCAACGCCGTCACCTACACCGTGCTGGATGCCCTGCTGGACGCGCCGCGGACCGACTGGGTGGAGGCCTACGCCAAGTCGGTGGCCAAGGCGCAGGACAATGCCGACGACAGCTGGCGCAAGCACCTGGCCGCGCGCGACGCCCGCAGCAAGCCCTCGCTGCCGCTGGCCGGCTACGCCGCCACCTACCGCGACCCGTGGTACGGCGAGGTGCGCATCGCGGCGCAAGGCGGCCGGCTGCGCATGCAGTTCGCGCACACGCCGTTGCTGGCCGGCACCCTGGAACACTGGCAGCACGACACCTTCATCGTGCGCTGGGACGATCGCACGCTCAACGCCGATGCCTTCGTCGCCTTCGCCCTGGATCCGGACGGCAAGGTGCGCGAGGTGCGCATGCAGCCGGTGTCGCCGCTGACCGATTTCAGCTTCGACTTCCAGGACCTGGTGCTGACGCCGCTGCCGGCGCCGTAGCCAGGCGGCCCCGCACCGCCGCCATGGCGCGGGGGGCGTGTCGTCCGCGGCCCGGGTCGCGAGTGCGGCTATCGGGCCGCCGCCCGCACCGCGGCGGGTGGCGGCCTGCGCACTCTCCCAGCGTGCGGGACCTGAGGGCGAAGGTCACACCGCGCAGGTTTGCGCACGCGGCGGCGGCTTCCGCGTCTTGGACGGGAAAGCCGCCTTGTCTGGGGGGGGCGGGATTGCGACGGTGCCGCGGCTTCGGCCAAGCCGGTATGCGGCGGCGATCGCAGCCAGGATCGCGCGGGTCGTGGCCGGTCCGCTCGGAATCGGCGCCGCGGGGGCGGAGCGCCGGCGACGGCATGCATCGAGATCGTGGCCACGGCTCGGCATCGCCTCGCCATGGGCGGATCGGGGAGGCGATGCCCGACGGATGCGCCGACGCCGGCGCGACGCCGGCCGTGGAGGCGGTGTCCCGGGGCATGGATCGCCGGTCGGCCCGGGGCGCGCCCGAGGTTTCCGGGATGGGGGCTGGCACCGGTACAAGCGCATCGCTCGAACGGGCGGCACTGCCGTGCGGAATGGCGGTCCCGGCCGGCGAACGGCGCTCTACAATGCGCGCCCCCCGTTGCACCGCCGACTCCATGGACATCGTAGTAGACGAAGAACTCAAGGCCTATATCGACCCGCTGACGCCCGACGAACACGAGGCGCTTGAGCGCAGCCTGCTGGCCGAGGGCTGCCGCGATGCGCTGGTGCTGTGGGGAGACATCCTGGTCGATGGCCACAACCGCTACGGCATCTGCCGCGCGCACGGGCTGCCGTTCCGCACCGTGCAGAACACCCGCTTCCAGTCGATGGAGGACGTGCACCTGTGGATGATCGAGCAGCACCTGGGCCGGCGCAGCGTGTCGGACTTCCAGCGCGGCGTGCTGGCGCTGCGCAAGCGCGAGATCCTGAGCCGGCGCAAGCACGAGCAGCTCGCTGCCGAAGCCGCCGCCCTGTGCGCGCAGCAGGCGGCCGATCCGCAGGCCGCCGACACGGCCGCGCCGGATACGGCGACCGACGATCTCCCGCCGTGGGACGACGTGCCGCCGATCAGCCGCGCGGAACTGGCACGCGAGGCGCGCCTGAGCAGCAACCAGGTGGTGATGATCGAGCGCATCCACGCCCAGGCCGCGCCCGAGGTGGTGGAGGCGGTCCGCGCCGGCGCGATCTCGATCAATGCCGCCGCCGCGGTGGCGACGCTGCCCGAGGAAGAGCAGCGCGCCGCGGCGATCGCCGGCAAGGACGAGCTGAAGCAGGCGGCCCGGCGCGTGCGCGAGTCCCGGCGCAAGCCGCGGGCCGAGGGCGAATCCGTCGACGAGGCAATGGATGCGAAGGCACTGCGCAAGCGCGTGGCCGAGCTGGAGAAGGAGAACGCCGACCTGCGCGCCAAGGTCGTCACGCTGCAGACGCAGCTGGAGCGGCTGCGCGGCTGAGGCCTTGCGCGAGCGGCTCACGCCGCGAGGGCCTTGCCGGCACCCGGTTGGCGCGCACTGCCAGGGTTCGTGTCGAAACCGGCCCCCGTCCCCACGGCTTTTCACCGAATCGAACGCGGCGGCGGCCTGGGCCGCACGCACCGCGGTCACCTTGGGGATCTCGAAGTCCTCCAGCAGCTTGGCCAGTGCCAGGTCCCCGCGCAGCTTATGCGCCGAATGGCTCGTCAGGCGGGGGGACCCGGCGACTTGAGCCAGTGCCGCGGCATGGCACGGGATAACCCGCCATTTGGCTCCCGCAAAGCGTTTCCCGCCTTGGCGGGGAGGGCATCGGGTGGAAAGGCGCAAGGGCGGCATTCGACGCCAATCGGGTCCGGCAAAGCCCTGACGGCTTATGCCGCTCCTACAGCTGCCCCGGCGCACCCGCGGCGACCCCCGTGACCGGGCACGGCGGCGGCGGATGCGATACTCCGGCTCTTCCCTTCGCTCCGCCCGCCGATGTTCCGCTGGTTCGAATCGCTGATCGAGGTCTTCCCCAGGACCGAAACGCGCATGCCGCCACGATCGGTATGGCGCTTCTACCTGCACTACCTGCGTCCGATCTGGCCGTTGCTGCTGGCCACGCTGGTGGCCGGCCTGGCGCTGGCGCTGGTGGAAGTGGCGATGTTCGATTTCCTCGGCCGCATCGTGGACATGGTGGCCGGGCGGCCGGGGCCGGACTTCTTCGCCCGCCACGGCCGCGAGCTGCTGTGGATGGCCGCCATCGTGCTGGTGGCGCGGCCGCTGCTGACCGCCCTGCACAACCTGCTGGTCAACCAGGCCATCGTGCCCGGGCTCAGCAACCGCGCGCGCTGGCTGATGCACAACTACGTGGTGCGGCAGAGCCTGGCGTTCTTCCAGAACGATTTCGCCGGGCGCATCGCCAACCGGGTGATGCAGACCGGCACCTCGCTGCGCGAGTCGGCGGTGCAGATGGTCGATGCGCTCTGGTACATCGTGGTCTACACAGGCAGCGCGCTGTGGCTGTTCGGCCGCGCCGATCCGTGGCTGATGGCGCCGCTGGCGCTGTGGCTGCTGGCCTACGTAGCGCTGATGGCCTACTTCGTGCCGCGGATGAAGACCCGTGCCTGGATCGCCTCGGATGCGCGCTCGCGGGCGATGGGGCGCATCGTCGACGGCTACACCAACATCCCCACGCTCAAGCTGTTCGCCGATGCCGGCCGCGAACAGGCCTACGTGCGCGAGGCCATCGACGAGCTGGCGGTCAGGCACCGCGCGCAGACCCGGCTGACCACGGCACTGGACACGTCCATCGCGATCCTCAACGGCTTCCTGATCGCCGGCACCTGCGCGCTGGCGCTGTGGTTGTGGAGCCGCGGCCAGGTCAGCGTCGGCGCGATCACCGTGGCCACCGGGCTGGTGATCCGCATCCACAACATGTCCGGCTGGATCATGTGGACGGTCAACGGCATCTTCGAGGACATCGGCACGGTGCAGGACGGCATGCAGACCATCGCCCAGCCGTTGACCGTGCAGGACCGCGCCGATGCACGGCCGCTGGTGGTGGCGCGCGGCGAGGTGCGCTTCGAGGACATCCATTTCCACTACGGCAGGCGCGCCGGAGTGATCGCCGGGCTGGACCTGCAGGTGCGCCCCGGCGAGAAGATCGGCCTGGTGGGCCCCTCGGGCGCCGGCAAGTCCACCCTGGTCAACCTGCTGCTGCGGCTGTACGACCTGGAGCGCGGGCGCATCCTGGTCGATGGCCAGGACATCGCCGGAGTCACCCAGGAGAGCCTGCGCAGGCAGGTCGGCGTGGTCACCCAGGACACCTCGCTGCTGCACCGTTCGATCCGCGACAACCTGCTGTACGGCCGCCCCGACGCCAGCGAGGCGCAGCTGCGCGAGGCGGTGGCCCGGGCGCGGGCGGACGGCTTCATCGACACGCTGGTCGATGGCGAGGGCCGGCGCGGCTTCCAGGCCCATGTCGGCGAGCGCGGGGTCAAGCTGTCCGGCGGCCAGCGCCAGCGCATCGCCATCGCCCGCGTGCTGCTCAAGGACGCGCCGATCCTGGTGCTGGACGAGGCCACCTCGGCGCTGGACTCGGAGGTCGAGGCGGCGATCCAGGACAGCCTGGACACGCTGATGGCCGGCAAGACGGTGATCGCCATCGCCCACCGGCTCTCGACCATCGCGCGCATGGACCGGCTGGTGGTGATGGACGAAGGCCGCGTGGTGGAGACCGGGACCCATGCCGAGCTGCTCCGGCGTGGCGGCCTGTACGCGCGCCTGTGGGCGCGGCAGACCGGCGGCTTCGTCGCCGCCGCGGGCTGAGTGCAGCCACGGACCAGGGATCGTGGCCGTTATCTAGCCGGGCCCGGTACCTGCACCTGGCGGCGGATCCGGCGCCGCGTCCTGGCGCGGCTTCATTCGTCGTCGTCCTCGAACTCCACCACCAGGCCCAGGCGGATGGCGAGCGTCTCGACCGCCTCGCGCACCCGCTCGTCCTTGCGTTCGGGCAACACGATCTCCAGCAGGTGCGTGCCCGGGCCGATGTCGTCGCTCAGGCCGGCCGAGCTGGAATCGTCGTCGTCCATGTGCGGCATCAGGTCGGCTACTTCCTCCACGTGCTCGATGCCCTCGGTGCCCTGGAGCAGGTCGGTATAGGCGCGGACGTCGTCTTCGGTTCCGGTGATGCGCAGGTGCAGCGTGGGCATGGCGGGCATCCATCGTGGCGAGGGCTCGACCGTAGCAGGCGGCAGGTGAACACCATGCGGATTTGGACCGGTGCATTCCGCCGGCATGGCCGTATCCGGCCTTACTTCTTCCCTGGCCACGCCTATGCTTCGGGATCCCTCCACGGCAACGAGCGCATTCGTGTCCGCATCCGTATCAGACATCCTGTTCCGCCCGTTCCGCCACAAGTCGCTGGCGCTGCCCAACCGCATCGTGATGGCGCCGATGACGCGCTGCTTCTCGCCCGGGGGCGTGCCGGGCGCGAACGTGGCCGCGTACTACCGCCGCCGCGCCGAGGACGGCGTCGGCCTGATCCTGTCCGAGGGGACGGTGATCGACCGTCCGGCCTCGCGCAACGAGCCCGACATCCCGTTCTTCCACGGGCAGGCCGCGCTGGCCGGCTGGCAGCGGGTGATCGAGGCGGTGCATGCTGCCGGCGGCCGCATGGGCCCGCAGCTGTGGCATACCGGCGCCACCCGCGGCAACAGCGGCTGGGCGCCGCCGGTGCCGGTGGAAAGCCCGTCGGGCATCAACGGCCCGGACGATCCGAACGGCGTGGCGATGAGCGAGGAAGACATCGCCGACACCATCGCCGCCTTTGCCCGCGCCGCCGCCGATGCGCGGCGGCTCGGCTTCGACGTGGCCGAGATCCACGGCGCACACGGCTACCTGATCGACCAGTTCTTCTGGGCGGTGACCAACCGCCGCACCGACGCCTGGGGCGGGGCGACGCTGCGCGAACGCGCGCGCTTCGCCGCCGAGGTACTGAAGGCGGTGCGCGCGGCGGTGGGGCCGGATTTCCCGATCCTTTTGCGGGTGAGCCAGTGGAAGCAGCAGGACTACAAGGCCAAGCTCGCCGCCACGCCCGAGGAGATGGCGCAGTGGCTGGTGCCGCTGGTGGAGGCCGGTGCCGACATCCTGCACTGCTCGCAGCGCCGCTTCTGGGAGCCGGAGTTCCCGCAGGTCGACGGCGAGCAGGGCCTGAATTTCGCCGGCTGGGCGAAGAAGCTCACCGGCGCGCCGACCATCTCGGTCGGCTCGGTGGGCCTGTCGGGCGATTTCCTCGGCGCCTTCGCCGGCGAGCATTCGCACGCGGTCGGGCTGGACGAGCTGGTGCGGCGCATGGAGCGCGAGGAATTCGACCTGATCGCGGTGGGCCGGGCGATCCTGGCCGATCCGCACTGGGTCACCAAGGTTCGCGACGGCGATACCGCCGACCTGCACGACTTCGACCGTTCGGCGCTGGCCACGCTGGTCTGAACGGTCAGACCGCCTGCGCGGCCGGCGAGCGCCGGCGGGGCCGCCGGCGTGGTGCGTCGGGCGCGTCGCGGCCGGGCAACGCCGCTGGCTGCGCCGGGACCGGGGGGCGCTCGTCCAGCGCCTGGCGATGCAGCCAGTCGATGAACAGCCGCGCGGCCGGGCTCGGCGCGCGATGCGCCGAGTGCACGATGTAGTAGCCGAAGCGTGCCTTCATCACCGGACCGGGCAGGCGTACCAGTTCGTGGCGGTGCAGATAGGGCAGGGCGATGTGCTTGCGTGCCAGCACCGCGCCGAGGCCGTACACGGCGGCGCGCATCGCCTCGGTGCTGTCGTTGAAGCTGTGCATCGCGCCGAGCCGCTGGCCGCGCAGGCCGGCATGGCGGAACCAGTCGCGCCAGCCCTGTTCGCACATGTCCTCGATCAGCGGCAGGCGCGGGATGTCGCGGACATCGCGGAGGCCGGACACGCCCGGCAGCGCCGGCGAGGCCACCGGGAACATCTCGTCCTCCATCAGCGGCACGACGTTCAGCCCGGGCCAGTGGCCCAGGCCGTGGCGGATCGCCAGGTCCGGGCCGTCCTCGTCGAAGTGCACCAGCGTGTGTGAGGTCTCCAGCTCGATGCGGATGCCGGGATGGGCCCGGCAGAAGCGTGGCAGCCGCGGCAGCAGCCAGCAGTAGGCGAGCGAATGCAGGGTGCTCACCCGCAGGGTGAGGCCGGCGGGCACGGCCTGCAGGTCGTCGGCGACCGAGGCGATGTCGCCCATGGCGCCGTTGGCCGCGTCGGCAAGCTGGCGCCCCTGCGGGGTCAGCAGCACGCCGCGCGCATGGCGCTGGAACAGGCGTACGCCCAGGGCGCTTTCCAGCTTGCGCACGTGATGGCTGACCGCGCTGGCGGTGAGGTGCAGTTCCTCGGCGGCACGGGCGAAATTCTGGTGGCGCGCGGCGGCGGCGAACACGCCCAGCGCGGGCAGCAGGGTCGGGCGCAGGGACATCGAGGCATGAACCGGATTTGTGGCTTGCCGCGATACTACGCGCTTGTCGTGCCCGGCCACCGGCCGGATGCTGGGCGCCCTCCTTCTCCCGCGTGCCGATGCCATGTCTTCGTTCCTCGCCTGCCGTCCCATGCACACGCGTACCCGCTTGCGTTTTCCTGCTGCCGGGGTGCGGTCGTGAGCGCCTCGTCGGCACCGGCCGCGGCCGCGCGCGACTGGCGCACCTGCCTGGAACTGGGCGCGCTCGGCATCGTCTGGGGCTGCTCGTTCCTGTTCATGCGCGTGGCCGCGCCGCAGTTCGGGCCATATGCGCTGGTGGAGGTGCGGCTGGCCCTGGGCGCGCTGGTACTGATGCCGTGGCTGTGGCTCGCGCGTGCCCGGTTCCCGCCGCGGCGCTGGCCGGCGCTGGCGGCGATCGGCGTGATCAACTCGGCACTGCCGTTCCTGCTGTTCGCCTGGGGCGCGCAGCGTGCGCCGGCGGCCATCGGCGCGATCACCAACGCGATGACGGTGCTGTTCACCGCGCTGGTCGCGTTCGTGTTCTTCGGCGAGCGGATCGGCATGCGCCGCGCGGTCGCGCTGCTGGTCGGCTTCGTCGGCGTGCTGGTGCTGGCCACCGGGAAGTCGTCCGGACTGAGCGTCGGTCCGGCCGCCTTCGCCGGTGCCACCGCTTCGCTGCTGTACGGCATCGGCTACAACCTGGTGAAACGCCACCTGGCCGACCTGCCCGCCGCCGGTTCGGCCGCGGCCACGCTGGGCTGCAGCGCGTTGCTGCTGGCACCGCTGGCGTTCACGCACTGGCCGGCCACGCCGCCGTCGGCCGCCGCCTGGGGCAGCGCCGCCGCGCTCGGGGTGGTCTGCACCGGGCTGGCCTACCTGGTGTACTACCGGCTGATCCAGCGCATCGGTCCGGCGCGCGCGTCCACGGTGACCTACCTGATCCCGGTGTTCGGCGCGCTGCTGGCCTGGGCGATCCTGGGCGAGCCGCTGACCTGGACGATGCTGCTGGCCGGCGTGCTGATCCTGGGCAGCGTGGCCTTCAGCCAGAAGGCCCGCTGAGCCGGCTCAGCCGGCGGCCGGGGTGCTCCGCACCGGCACCGGCACGTTGCACAGGTCGATGTGGCCGGCCGGGCGCTTGTAGAAGTCGTCCACCCGGTTGCGCCGCGCCTCGACGGCGTCGCGGAAGGCCGGGGTGTCGGTACGCAGCACCTGCAGCGGCGTGCGCTCGGCGACGGGGACCTCGCTGGCCAGGCGGATCGACCTGATCGGCGTGCGCTCGGCCGGGTCGTCGTAGAAGCCCATCGGCGGCGGGCCGCGTCGGATCGTGCTCAGTAGCTCCATGCCCTGCAGGACGCGGCCGACCACGGTGATGTTGTCGTCCAGCTGCCGCGGCGACTGGCCGATGACCACGTACAGCTCGGCGCCGATGCTGCTGTCGTCGGCGTTGTTGCGGCCGGCGCCGACGGTGCCGTAGCAGTGCGCCAGCCAGGCGGTGCCGGCCTTCGGGTCGCGCGCGGCGGCGAAGCCGTCGACGAAGCCGACCTGCGGCGCCCAGCCGTCGCTGTCGGGCAGGCGGTCGAACGCCAGGCCGGCGGCGGGCCGGTGGAACTCGGCGGGCAGGTGGGTCCTGGCGCTGCCCAGCGGCTTGGCCTTGGCCGGATCCTCGCCGTCGGCGTCGCCGAACTGGACCACGAAGTTGTCCTGCGCGCGGTAGATGCTGGTGCCGTCCCAGAAGCCCTCGCGCGCCAGCGTGCGGATGTTGCCGGCATGGGCGGGCGCGAATTGCGGGGCCAGTTCGATGATGACCCGGCCGCCGGTGCCCGCCGGCGTGTCCAGGTCCAGGTACAGCAGGTTGGCCGGGTCCGGAGTGCGCCAGGCGGATGCCGGTGCGGCGTCGATGATCTGCTGCGGGCTGCGGTAGGGCCGGGCCGGCACGGCGGCCTGGGCGGTGGCGGACAGCAGCGGCAGCAGGGCCAGGGCTAGCAGGGCGGCACGGGGCGTCATCGGCGTTCCGGGGCAGGGAGGGACGGGCGATTCTGGCGGTTCGGCCGGGGCTGGCGCCAGTCGCAGTGACTATCGGCACATCCGCTATACCGAACTTCGCAATAGTGTGTCCTCGACGAGGAGGACAGGCATGGGCGAGGACGACATCCAGCTGCGCAAGTTCCAGAAGGAGCTCAGCGCCGGCACCGTGTCGCTGGCACTGCTGGCGGTGCTGGCGCAGGCCGGCGAGCCGCTGTACGGCTACCTGATCGCCAAGCGCCTGGAGCGGGTGGGCGAGGGCGTGCTGAGCGGCAAGCAGAGCGCGCTGTACCCGGTGCTGCGCAACCTGGAAGGCGCCGGCCTGCTGCTCAGCCATGTCGAGCCCTCGCTGTCCGGGCCGCCGCGTCGCTACTACCGCATCACCGATGAAGGGCGCCAGGCATTGCGGCAATGGATTGCCGCCTGGCGCGCCACCCGCGATTCCGTCGATTCCGTCCTGCAGGGAGTACCCGAATGAATACCGAAGCAAGCGCAGGCCGGCCGTTGCCGACCTCCATCCCCGAATACCTGGCGCAGCTGCGCCAGGCGCTGGCCGGTGCCGATCCGGCGATGATCCAGGACGCGATGTACGACGCCGAGGAATACCTGCGCTCCGAACTGGCCGAACAGGCCGGCAGGAGCGAGGCCGAGGTGATCGCCGCGGTGGCCGGCAGCTACGGCGCGCCGGAAGAGGTGGCCGACATCTACCGCCAGACCGAGGTGACGGTGACGCGCGCGCTGCGCCCGCCGCTGCCGCCGCGCCGGCAATCGGTGCTGGGCAAGTTCTTCGGCGTGGCCGCCGATCCGCGCACCTACGGCGCGCTGTTCTACATGCTGTTGTCGCTGGCCACCGGCATCTTCTACTTCACCTGGGTGGTGACCGGGGCCAGCCTCTCGCTGCCGCTGCTGGTGCTGATCATCGGCGTGCCGCTGCTGGTACTGTTCCTGGGTTCCACCCGGCTGCTGGCGCTGGTGGAAGGACGCATCGTCGAGGCCCTGCTGGGCGTGCGCATGCCGCGCCGGCCGGTCTACACCGAACGCGAGCGACCCTGGCTGGCGCGCATCGGCGCGATCTTCACCGATCCGCGGACCTGGAGCACGCTGCTGTATTTCCTGCTGATGCTGCCGCTGGGGATCGCCTACTTCACCATCGCGGTGACGCTGCTGTCGATATCGATCGCTTTCATCCTGTCGCCGCTGAGCCTGCTGGGCAGCCACGTTTTCGGCTTCTGGCACGACGACGTCGACCTGCTGGCCACGATGCCGGCGCTGGCGGTGTTGACGCCGATCGCCGGGGTGATCCTGCTGTTCGCCACCTTGCACCTGGTGCGCGGCATCGGCCACCTGCACGGCCTGCTGGCCAAGCAGCTGCTGGTGCAGCTGGGCGAGTCACGGGCCTGAGCGGCCGCCTCAGGCGGTCGGGCGCGGGATGCGCCGGGCACGCGGCTTCCTGGCCGGGGCGACGTGGCGCGAGGCGATGAACTCGCGCACCTGCGGGTAGACCCCCTCGCGCCAGCGCCGGCCGCTGAAGATGCCGTAGTGGCCGGCGCCCTCGACCACGATATGGCGGTGCAGGGCCTCCGGTACGCCGCTGCACAGCGCATGCACCGCCTCGGTCTGGCCGAGGCCGGCGATGTCGTCCAGCTCGCCCTCGATGCTGAGCAGGGCGCTGTCGCGGATCGCCGCCGGGCGCACCCGCTCGCCGCCCACGTCCCACCTGCCGCGCGGCAGCAGGAAGTCCTGGAACACCACGCGGATGGTGTCCAGGTAGTACTGCGCCGGCATGTCCAGCACCGCGTTGTACTCGTCGTAGAAGTGGCGGTGCGCCTGCGCGTCTTCCAGGTCGCCGCGGACCAGGTCGGTGTAGAAGTCCCAGTGCGATTTCAGGTGGCGGCTGGGATTCATCGACAGGAAGCCGGCGTGCTGCAGGAAGCCGGGGTACACCTGCCGGCCATGGCCGGGGTAGGGCAGCGGCACGGCGTGGATGAGGTTGTTCTCGAACCAGGACAGCGGGTTCTCGGTCGCCAGGTTGTTGACCGCGGTGGGGCTGCGGCGCGCATCGATCGGCCCGCCCATCATCACCAGCGAGGCCGGCGTGCGCTCGCCCGCGGCGGCCATCAGCGATACCGCGGCCAGCACCGGCACCGTCGGCTGGCACACGCTGACCACGTGCACCTGCGGCTGCTGCGCGCCGACCAGGCGGATGAATTCGCGCACGTAGGCGATGTAGTCCTCCAGGCCGAACGGGCCTTCCCGTTCTGGGACCATGCGCGCGTCGATCCAGTCGGTGACGTAGACCTTGTGGTCGCGCAGCAGCGTGCCCACGGTGTCGCGCAGCAGGGTGGCGTGATGCCCCGACAGCGGCGCCACCACCAGCACGGCCGGTTGCTGCTTGAGCCGGGCCACGGTGGCGGCGTCGTCGCTGAAGCGCTTGAACCGCAGCAGCCGGCAGAACGGCTTGGCCAGCACCACCTGCTCGATCACCGGCAGCGGGTTGCCGTCCACCTCCACGTCGTCCAGGGCCCAGGCGGGCTTCTCGTAGTCCTTGCCTAGGCGGTGCAGCAGCTCGCTGCCGGCGGCGATGCGCTCGGCGCCCGGCAGCGTGGACCACCAGCTGTTGGGGTCGGCGAAGATGCGGGCATTGGCCTGGGCCTGGTGCACCCACGGCGCCATCAGCGTGCGGGTCAGCTCGTGGAGCTGGTAGAGCATGGAGCCGTTCCTTGGAGACGCGATGCTGTGGCGCAGCATAGCCGAACATGGTGCATTTGCACCTTAATGGGGACTAGTGTGCCGCGCGTTCCAGTTCGGCCGCCTCGCCGCCCAGGGTCGGGCCCAGCCAGAAATGCGTGCCGACGCCGGTGAAGCCGGCGGCGGCGAACCGGCGCCGGTACCACGTCGCGGAGCGGTGCTGGAAACCGGCATGGTCGCCGACGAAGGCGTCTTCCTCGGCGAAGGTCTCCAGGAACGCGACCCCGCCGCACAGTTCGGCCAGCCCGGGCAGGGCCCGGCGCAGCTCGGCGCCGGGCACGTAGTGCAGCACGTCCGCGCACACCAGCAGGTCCACCGGGGCGCACGGGCGCAGCCAGGCGAAGTCGCCCAGCCGCGCCGGGTGCAGGTTGCGGTGGCGCCCGTAGCGGGCAATGGCATATTCGCTGCTGTCGAAGCCCAGGTACTTCGCGCGCGGGCGCAACGCGAGCAGCGGCGCGCGCCACGCGCCCTCGCCGCAGCCCACGTCCAGCACGGTGCGCAGCGGGCGCTGCAGCCAGTACTCGGCCATCGCCACCGCGAGTGCGACCTTGCGCCGCAGGCGCGCGGCATCGCCGAGCCCGGAGTCGCGGTACCAGTGGCGGAAATAGGCGGCGTCGTAGGTCTTGTCCATGTACGGGCGGCACGGCTCGGGCGAGAATGGCGCCCATCCTAATGTGACGGAGCGGCAGCGCCCATGACCCTGTACCTGTGGATCAAGACCTTCCACCTGGTGTTCGTGATGGCATGGGTGGCGGCGGTGTTCTACCTGCCGCGCATCCTGATCAACCTCGTCCAGGCCGGCGGCGCGGCCGAGGTGCAGGCGCGCCTGGTGCTGATGGGGCGGCGGCTGTACCGCTTCGGCCACATCATGTTCGGGCTGGCGTTCCTGTGCGGCCTGACATTGTGGCTGGGCTACCGCGTGCTGCCGGACTTCCCGACCATGGTCGGCCCGGGCACCGGCTGGATGCATGCCAAGCTGCTGCTGGTCGTGCTGATGCTGGCGGACTACATCATCGCCGGGCGCTGGCTCAAGGGCGTGGACAAGGGCCGCGCGCTGCCGCCGGAGTGGGCGCTGCGGGTGTTCAACGAACTGCCGGTGCTGCTGTTGATCGTGGTGGTGTGGCTGGTGATCATGAAGCCGTTCTGAGCCGTTCTGAGCCGTTCTGAGCCGTTCTGAGCCGTTCTGAGCCGGCAACGGCGCCGGTGCGTGGCGGATGCGTGGCCGCGCAGCGGTGCCGGAGGTGCCGCATCGATTCGCCGGGTTCGCGGCGACGGGCCCGCCGGCGCCCCGGCACGTCCGCGTTGCCCGGATGCGGATCCGGCCTTGCCCAGCACCGTTGGCCGGCGCGGCGGCAGCGGCGGGCGCAGCGCGCGAGCGCCACCGTTGCCTCGGTCTGGCGGTAGAGGTCGGCGGCGTGTCGTCGGGGAGGCAATGACATTCTCCGGCGACTGCCGCCGAGGTCGCCGGTTCTGGGGAGCCGGCATCACTACCGGTGCTCCGGCAATGCCAGCTGCGGGGTCACGGACGGTGAGATGGGTGCGACCGTGCACGCCGGGGATACACGCCCCGTCCCGGTGGCGATATTCCCGATGGCGATACAGCAAATCCCCGGCACGCCGCGCCGGATGCGCCTCGTGGATCGCGCTCCGGTTCCAGCTGCCTGTCCGGTGGGATCCACGGGCAGCGAAGGCGGTCGCCCGGAACGCCCCTGGGCCTGCGCCATGCGGCCGGCGCCGCTGGTGCACAGCAACGGTCCGCACCGTTCGAGCCCCGGCCTGCGTTGGCCCGGGTAATGCGGATCCATGGCCGCTGCCGCTGGGCGTCGCGTGCATCTGGGATCGCCCCAAGGCCGATCGCTCGAGGACCGCACCGCCGGTGCCGGCACGCATGCCGGGGCGGAACCCCGCTTCGATCGCGATTCCCGGCACCGGGTGTCGGCGGTGACCTTGCGTGCCGGAGACGGATTGCAATTTTTCGTCATCGGGCACAACATCTAATGAGATACATTCTCATTTTGTTGAAGGATTCCGACGCCTGCCGGATCAGGTCCATCCGCCGAGCGCGGGGCCGGTCGCCCGCCGCAGGGCCCGCCGACCCGCGTACCGACGCCACGATCGTCATGCCATCCCCCGGCCGGCATGGCATCGCGGACCCGGCGACTGCCGATCGGGATGTCCCCGGAGGGCGCCGGCGTGACGCCCGCTCCATCCGACGAACGAACCACCATGACCATGACCGATATCGAAACCTCCCTCGAAGAGCGCCGCAGCCAGAGGCTGAAGGCGGCCACCCGCGCCACCCACGACGTCCTGGACAAGACCATCATGGCCGGCGACATCTTCGCTAGCCGCGAGAACTTCGCGAAGTTCCTGCGCGTGCAGTACCGCTTCCATCGCGACATCGACGCGCTGTATGCCAGCCCGGAACTGGCGGCGTTGCTGCCCGACCTGACCGGTCGCCGCCGCCTGCCGAAGATCGCCCATGACCTGGACGATCTCGGTCAGTCGCTGCCGGCGGCGGACGATGCACCGCGCGTGGCCGCCGGCATCGCGCTGCCGACCGCGCTGGGATGGCTGTATGTGGCCGAGGGCTCCAATGTCGGCGGCAGCATCCTGTACAAGCTGGCGGTGCAGCGGCTCGGCCTGGATGGCGGGTTCGGTGCGCGCCACCTGGCCACCCATCCCGACGGCGTGGCCCGGCATTGGCGCGAGTTCACCGGCGCGCTGGATGAGGTGCGCCTGTCCCCGGGCCAGGAGGCGGAGACGATCCGCGCGGCCGAGGAGGCGTTCGCCACCGTGCACGGCTACGTCGCCCAGGAATTCGCCCTGGCCTGAGCGCATGGAACCGGTCGTTGCCGCGAAGGTATGGCCAATGCCGGGCGTCCCCGTCCGGCACCGGGCAACCTCGTGCCACGGCGGCCTGGCGCCTGCGGCGGGCCAGTCCTGCCCCAGCGGCGCGGCGGCCCGGTCGCGACGTCCGCGTGCATCGTTCCAAGCCACTGCGCGTGCAGCGGGCATGGGGCTGGTTGCAGGGCGGGCGCGCATACGCCGGTGCGTGCGGGCCCCGGCCACGGCAGACCGACTCGGCTGCGGGATCGTGCCCTGATGGACCAGGACGAAGCCCCACCGCTGCCCGCCTCCGTGCCGCCCCCGTTGCACGGATGGCGTCGCCACCTGCTGCGGGTGCTGGCGGTGCTGAGCCTGGGCCTGGCGTTCGTGGGCGTGGTCACGCCCGGCCTGCCGACCACCGAGTTCGTGCTGCTGGCGGCCTGGGCCGCGGCACGCAGCTCGCCGCGGCTGCATGCGTGGATCCTGCGCCACCGCGTCTTCGGTCCGCTGCTGCGGCACTGGCAGGCCGGCATGCTGCCGCGCCGGGCCAAGTGGGCGGCGACGGCATCGATGACCCTGGCCGCCGTCATCGCGGTCGCGACCATCCCGCACCGGCCGAGCGTGGCGATCATCGTCGCCTGCATGGCATGCGTGGCGGTCTGGCTGTGGCGGCGCCCGGAACCATGAGCGGGCCGCATCCTTCCTGGCCGCTGCCTGCGGATCGGCCGGCACCCTGTTCGCATGCGCAGGTGTTGCGCAATGCCGGCCTGCGGGTGACCTCGGCACGGCTGATCGCCCTGCGCCTGTTGCCGTCGCTGCTGGATGCCGGTTCCGGGCTCGATGGCCGCGTCCTGCATCGGGCGGCGGCGCAGCGCGGCCATGCGATCTCGCTGATCACCTCGCAGCGCGTCCTGGCCGCCTTCACCGCGGCCGGATTGCTGGTGGCGAACGAAGAACCCGGCGCGGGCAGGTTTGACAGTGCCGCTTCGGCTCGTCCTTTTCCGGAGACGGACGACGCCTGAGCGTGCCGCTCCGGCATCGGCGGTTCCGCTTTTTCCGGATCCCGTTTCCCGCGCGATTGGCGTGGGGATGTCGCTGGATCAGGAGACCGCCGCCTCGATCGTCATCCGGGCGGCTACGCGGTCCCGGGCATTCGTCCGGCCAGGCGTGGCGCGGGAAGCGGGTGCTTGCCGTACGCGACGCGCTGGTAGCGATCCCTCCGCTTCGAGGTCCGGTCCCATTCCGGGCGACGGCCAGGGAGCAGGAAACCTGCTCGTTCCAGCGCGTGGCTGCCGCAAGCGGGCATTCCCGCGGGAAGGGCGGATCGGCGCAGCGGCCCGCCGACGTGACCCGCAGGCCGCGCCGGAAGTCAGCTGCTGGAGGCCAGGGAAGACTCGTCCGCCCGCTTGCTGCCTTCCGTGAGTAACGGCGTCCGGTGCGATGCGCCGCCGCACCGCCGCGCCGTGCGCCCGGCGGACGTGCAGATCGAGGAGGAATGGGGCGTTCCCGGTGGGAACGCCCCGACAGGAACGGCCATCGCTTCAGCCTGCGCTCGCGGCCGGCGGTAGCCCGGCCGCTTGCCGCCTTCCGTGAGCAACGGCATCCGGTGCGATGCACCGCCGCGGCCGGGCGACGGCGCCTGCGGACGTCCATATCGAGGAGGAATGGGGCGTTCCCGGTGGGAACACGGCCCGACAGGAACGGCCATCGCTTCAGCCTGGGCTCGCGGCCGGCGGTAGCCCGCCCGCTTGCCGCCTCCCGTGAGCGATGGCATCCGGTGCGATGCGCCGCCGCGCCGGGCGCCGGCGCCAGCGGACGTGCGGATCGGGGAGGAATGGGGCGTTCGCGGTGGGAACGCCCCGACAGCGACGGCTACCGCTTCAGCCTGCGCTCGCGGCCGGCGGTACCGGCAGGATCTCGTAGGCGCCGTAGCCGCGCAGGCGCTCGTAGCGGTGTTGCACCAGCGCCTCGGCAGGCTGGCCGGCCAGGGCATCCAGCTCGTTGAGCAGTACGGTCTTCAGGCGCCGGGCCATCTGCGTGGGGTTGCGGTGGGCACCGCCGGTGGGCTCGCGTACCACCTTGTCGACCAGGCCCAGGTCCTTCAGGCGGCGGGCGGTGATGCCGAGCTGCTCGGCGGCGTCCTTGGCCTTGTCGGCGGTCTTCCACAGGATCGAGGCGCAGCCTTCCGGGGTGATCACCGAATAGGTGCTGTATTCGAGCATCAGGGTGCGGTCGCCGACGCCGATCGCCAGGGCGCCGCCGGAGCCGCCCTCGCCGATCACGGTGCAGATCACCGGGATCTTCAGCTCGGCCATTTCGATCAGGTTGCGCGCGATCGCCTCGGATTGGCCACGCTCCTCGGCATCGATGCCCGGCCAGGCGCCGGCAGTGTCGATGAAGGTCAGCAGCGGCAGGCGGAAGCGCTCGGCCAGCTTCATCAGCCGCAGCGCCTTGCGGTAGCCCTCGGGCTTGGGCATGCCGAAGTTGCGGCGGATCTTCTCCTTGGTGTCGCGTCCCTTCTGGTGGCCGACCACCACCACCGGGCGGCCGCTGATGCGGGCCAGGCCGCCGACGATGGCCTTGTCGTCGGCATAGGCGCGGTCGCCGGCCAGCTCCTGGAACTCGTCGCACATCACCCGCAGGTAGTCCAGGGTGTAGGGGCGCTGCGGATGGCGCGCCAGTTGCGAGACCTGCCAGGGCGTGAGGTCGCGGAAGATCTGCGCGGTGCGCTTGCGCAGCTTCTCCTCCAGCGTCCTGACCTCGGTGTCGACGTTGACCGCCGGGCCGGTGCTGGCACTGCGCAGCTCCTGGATCTTGGCCTCCAGGTCGGCGATCGGCTGTTCGAAGTCGAGGTAGTTCGGATTCATCGCTGGGCCGTGTTGAACCAAAGTGGGGAAGTGTAGCCGAACCTCCGCCGCCGCCCCGTACGCGGGCGTGCGGGGCTCAGTGCGCCCACGGCGGGGCGTACTTCACCTTGAGCGTGCGCACGGCCGGGTCCGCGCGCAGGGCCTCGATCAGCGGCGGGGCGATGCGCACGGCGTGCTCGCCGCCCAGGTCGATCATGCCGGCCACCCCGCCGTGCGGGGAGTCCAGCAGCAGGTCCAGGCGCAGCGGCGTGCGGCCGGGCCGGTGGCGCGCCAGCAGCGCCTCGATCCGCGGCCAGGCGCGTTCGCCGCGCAGGTCCAGGCGCAGCATCAGCCGCTGGGCGTTCTCGGCGCAGATCTGCTCGTAGTCCCAGCACTGGCGGATGCGCAGGCTGTAGCCGCCGTTGAACTCGTCCTCGCGCAGGCCGCCCTTGACCACCAGGATGCGGTCCTTGGTGAGCAGGTGGCCGAACTCGGCCAGGTTGTCGGCGAAGGCGCTGCATTCGATGCGCCCGCGCCCGTCCTCCATCTGCACGAACACCTGGCTGTCGCCCTTGCGGCGCACGCCGACCACCAGGCCGGCCAGGATCGCCTGCACCTCCGGGCGCCAGCCGCGCTTCTCGCCGGACGGCTGCGAGGTCCAGATCCGGTCCAGGTCGCCCAGGTCGCAGCCGACCAGTTCCTTCACCTCGGCCTGGTAGGGGTCGAACGGATGGCCGCTCAGGTACAGGCCCAGGGTCTCGCGCTCGCCGGCCAGCACCTGGCCCAGCGGCCATTCCGGGCACTCGGGCAGGTCCACCTGAAGGGTCGGGGTGGCCTCGTCGAAGTCGCCGAACAGCGAGTTCTGCCCGGCCTCGCGCTCGCGCGCCATCTGTTCGGTGGCCTTGAGCACTTCCGGCAGCTGCGCCATCAGGGTGGCGCGGTTGCTGGCCAGCCCGTCCAGCGCGCCGGCATTGACCATCGCCTCCAGGGTGCGGCGGTTGAGCCGGGCCGCGGCGGTGCGCGTGCAGAAGTCCAGCAGCGAGGTGTAGGGGCCGTTGCTCCGGCGCTCCTCGGCCACCGCCTCGCAGGCGCCGCGGCCCACGCCCTTGATCGCGCCGAGGCCGTACTGGATGGTGCGCGCGTCGGCGGCCTCGAACATCCAGGCCGAGTCGTTGACCCGCGGCGGGCGCATGTCCAGGCCGAGGTGGCGCACCTCGGCCAGGAAGCCCACCACCTTGTCGGTGTTGTCCATGTCCGAGGACAGCGTGGCCGCCATGAACTCGGCCGGGTAGTGGCGCTTGAGCCAGGCGGTCTGGTAGCTGACCAGGGCGTAGGCGGCGGCGTGCGACTTGTTGAAGCCGTAGCCGGCGAACTTCTCCATCAGGTCGAAGATCTCGTCGGCCTTGGCCTGGCCGACGCCGCCCTTGGCCGCGCCCTCGCGGAAGATCTCGCGGTGCTTGGCCATTTCGGCCGGCACCTTCTTGCCCATCGCGCGGCGCAGCAGGTCGGCGCCGCCCAGCGAGTAGCCGCCGACGATCTGCGCCATCTGCATGACCTGCTCCTGGTACACCATGATGCCGTAGGTGTCGGCCAGGATCGGCTCGGTGCGCGGGTCGGGGTAGATGACCTCCTGCTGGCCGTGCTTGCGCGCGATGAAGTCCGGGATCAGGTCCATCGGGCCCGGCCGGTACAGCGACACCAGCGCGATCAGGTCCTCGAAGCGGTCGGGGCGGGCGTCCTTGAGCATGCGCCGCATGCCCGAGGATTCGAACTGGAACACCGCGCCGGTGTTGGCGGCGGCGAAGATGTCGCGGTAGACCTCCACGTCGTCCAGCGGGATGGCGCTGATGTCCACCGCCGGCTTGCCCTCGCGCTGCATGCGCCGGTTGATCGACTTCACCGCCCAGTCGATGATCGTCAGCGTGCGCAGGCCGAGGAAGTCGAACTTGACCAGGCCCACCGATTCCACGTCGTTCTTGTCGAACTGGGTGATCGGGTTCTTGCCGAGGTTGCCTTCGTCGTGCTCGGCGCACAGCGGGCAGAACTCGCTCAGCGGCGTCGGCGCGATCACCACGCCGCCGGCATGCTTGCCGGTGTTGCGGGTCAGGTCCTCCAGCTGCAGCGCCAGGTCGATCAGGTCGCGGACGTCGTCCTCGCTGCCGTAGCGGGCGATCAGGTCGGCCGAGGCCATTTCCGAATCCGGGCCTTCCTTGCCCTTGCCCAGCGCGTCCTTGAGGGTGATGCCCAGGATGTTGGGGATCAGCTTGGCCACGCCGTCGACGAAGCCGTACGGGAAGCCGAGCACGCGGCCGCAGTCGCGCACCACCGCCTTGGCCGCCATGGTGCCGTAGGTGACGATCTGGCTGACCTTGTCGCGGCCGTACTTGCGGGCGACGTAGTCGATCACCTCGTCGCGCCGGTCCATGCAGAAGTCGACGTCGAAGTCGGGCATGGACACGCGCTCGGGGTTGAGGAAGCGCTCGAACAGCAGGTTGTACGGCAGCGGGTCCAGGTCGGTGATCTTCAGCGCCCAGGCCACCAGCGAGCCGGCGCCGGAACCGCGGCCCGGGCCGATCGGGATGTCGTGCGCCTTGCCCCACTTGATGAAGTCCGAGACGATCAGGAAGTAGCCGGGGAAGCCCATCTTGATGATGGTGTCCAGCTCGAACTTGAGCCGGTCGACGTAGTCCTGGCGGGTCTTGCCCGGCGCCAGCGGATGGGTGGCCAGGCGCTGCTCCAGGCCCTCGCTGGCCTGGCGCACGATCCAGCTGTCCAGGGTCTCCTCGTCGGGCACCGGATACTGCGGCAGGAAGTAGGTGCCCAGGCGCATCTCGATGTTGCAGCGCTGGGCCAGGGCGGCGGTGTTGTCGATCGCGTCGGGGATGTCGGCGAACAGCTCGACCATGTCCTGCTGCGACTTCAGGTACTGCTCGCGGCTGTATTCGCGCGGGCGCTTGGGGTCGTCGAGCACGCGCCCGGAGGCGATGCATACGCGCGCCTCGTGGGCGTCGAAGCCTTCCGGCGACAGGAAGCGCACGTCGTTGCTGGCGATCACCGGCAGCCCGCGGAGGCCGGCGGCGTGCAGCGCGAACTGGTTGAACGCTTCCTCGCCGTCGCGGCCGGTACGGGTCAGCTCCAGGTGCAGGCCGTCGCCGAACAGCTTCTGCCAGTCGGCCAGGTGCTGCTCGGCCAGCTCGTGGCGACCGTCGGCGAACAGCCGTCCGGCCAGGCTCTCGCGCCCGGCCAGGGCGAACAGGTCGGCATGGCCCTCGCGCAGCCACTGCGCCTGCACCGCCACGCCGCCCTCGTTGCGCTGGCCCTCCAGCCAGGCGCGGGTGAGCAGGCGCGACAGGCTCAGGTAGCCCTCGCGGTTGCGGCACAGCACGGTCAGCTTCCACGGCGCCTCGTCGCCGTCGGCCACCAGCAGGTCGGCGCCGGCGATCGGCTTGATGCCCACCGCCTGCGCGGCCTTGTAGAACTTCACCAGCGCGAACAGGTTGTTCAGGTCGGTGACGGCCAGCGCCGGCAGGCCGAGCTCGACCGCGCGGCTGACCAGGTTGGGCCGCTTGGCCTTGGCCGGGTCGGCGTAGTCCGGTTTCTCGGGCACGCGGATGGTCGAGTCCACCATCGAGTACTCGGTGTGGACGTGGAGATGGACGAAGCGGGACGTGGTGGACATGCCGGGCCAGTGCGATGACCGGGCAGGTTAGCCCCCGCTCCCGGAGGGGACAAGGCTTGACAGCCGCGCCGTGCGGCTCAGGCCAGCGTGCCCTGCAGCGGCAGCACGACCTCTTCCGGGACCTCCAGGCCGAGCGCGCGGCGCACCGGGGCGAAGCTGCGGCGGTGCTCCGGACAGGGCCCCAGGCGCGCCAGCGCGGCCAGGTGGACCGGCGTGGAGTAGCCCTTGTGGGCGTCGAAGCCGTAGCCGGGATAGCGCTCGTGCAACTGCAGCATGATGCGGTCGCGAGTGACCTTGGCCACGATCGAGGCGGCCATGATCGCCCGGTCCAGGCCATCCCCGCCGATCAGCGCCTCGGCCGGGCAGGGCAGGCCCTTGGGCACGAAGTTGCCGTCGATGCGGGCGAACCCGGCGACATGGGCCACCCCTTCCACCGCCCGGCGCATGCCCAGCACGCGCGCCTGGTAGATGTTGATGCGGTCGATCTCGGCGGCCTCGACCAGGACCACCTGCCAGGCCAGGGCGCGCTCGACGATGCGCTCGTACAGCACCTCGCGGCGCGCCGGGCTGAGCTGCTTGGAATCGTCCAGGCCGTTGATGCGCGGCCGCGCCGGGTCGAACACCACCGCCGCCACCGCCACCGGGCCGGCCAGCGGCCCGCAGCCGGCCTCGTCAACTCCGGCGCACAGCGGCGGGCAACCGGGCACGGGCGAGTGCGCCTCGGCGAACAGCGAGGGCTGCGGGCGCGGCGCCCGCGCCGGGGAACGTGAGGCACGCATGGCCTACGCGCCTGCCCCGGCCGGCGGCCCCACCAGTTCGGCCACCGCCGCGGCGGCCTGGCGCGAGGCATCGCGCCGCAGTTCCTCGTGCACGCGCCGGTAGGCCGGCTGCAGCGCGGCCACCGCCTCGGGATGCTCGAACCAGTGCAGCACCGCGGCGGCGAGCCGTTCGGGCGTGCATGCGTGCTGGATCAGCTCCGGCACCAGGTCGCGCCCGGCCAGCAGGTTGGGCAGGGCGAAGCGGTCCACCTTGATCAACCCCAGGGCCTTGACGATGCGGTAGGTGGCCGCCGAGACGCGGTAGGCCACCACCATCGGCCGCTTGAGCAGCATCGCCTCCAGGGTGGCGGTGCCGGAGGCCAGCAGCACCACGTCGGCGGCGGCCATGGCGGTGCGGCCCTGGCCGTCGAGCAGGTGGGTGCGCGCCGAGGCCAGCGGCGAGCCGGCGAGGCGTTCGGCCAGCAGGGCGCGGCAGTCGGCGTTGGCGGCCGGGATCACCACGTGCAGGTCGCGCAGCCGTTCGGAGACCTGCCAGGCGGCCTGCAGGAAATCCGGGGCCAGGCGCGAGACCTCGCCGAGGCGGCTGCCGGGCAGCACGGCCAGCACCGGCACGCCCTCGGGCAGGCCCAGCGCCCGGCGCGCGGCCGCCGGGTCGGGCCGCAGCGGGATGGCATCGGCCATCGGGTGGCCGACGAAGCGCGCGTCGATGCCGTGGCGTGCGTAGATCGGCGGTTCCATCGGGAACAGGCACAGCACCCGGTCGGCGCTGGCGCCGATCTTCTCGGCGCGCTTCTCGCGCCAGGCCCACACCGACGGGCTGACGTAGTGCACGGTGTGCACGCCGCGCTGCTTGAGCCAGCGTTCCACGCCGAGGTTGAAGTCCGGCGCATCGATGCCGACGAACACGTCCGGGCGCCAGGCCAGCGCCCGCTCGCGGAATTCGCGGCGCAGGCGCAGCAGGCGCGGCAGGTGGCGCAGCACCTCGGCCAGGCCCATCACCGCCAGTTCGCTGGCATCGAACCAGGTCTCGCAACCGGCGCGGCGCATGGCGTCGCCGCCGATGCCGGCGAAGCGGGCCTGCGGCCAGCGCTCGCGCAGGCCCTCGATCAGGCCGGCGCCGAGCAGGTCGCCGGAGGATTCGCCGGCGCACAGCACGAAGCGCGGCGCGCCGGTGCCGGGGTCCCCAATTCCTGGACCGGGGGACGGGGCGGCGGATCCGGGCGGCATGCCGTCCGGACCCGTGCTGGCGGCCGGGACCCGGCTCGCGCCGTTCATCGCAGCAGCGGCCTCTCGGCGTGTTCGATGAAGTCGAGCATGCGCCGGACGTCCTCGCTGGCCTTGGCCTGCTCGGCCAGCTGCAGCTTGGCCTCGGCCAGCGGCAGGCCGGCCACGTACAGGGTGCGGTAGGCGCGCTTGATCGCGGCGATGCGCTCGGCATCGAAGCCGCGCCGGCGCAGGCCCTCGCTGTTGATGCCGCGCGGGCGTCCCAGCGCGTCGGTGCCGACCATGGTGAACGGCGGCACGTCGCCGTTGGTCAGCGCGCCCATGCCGAGGAAGGCGTGGGCGCCGATGCGGCAGAACTGGTGGGCGCCGGAGAAGCCGCTGATGATCACCCAGTCCTCGACGTGGACGTGGCCGGCCAGCGTGGTGTTGTTGGAGAAGATGCAGTGGTTGCCGACCAGGCAGTCGTGGGCGATGTGGGTGTAGGCCAGCATCCAGTTGTCGTCGCCGATGCGGGTCACGCCGCCGCCGCCGCCGGTGCCGCGGTTGATGGTGATGAACTCGCGGAACAGGTTGCCGTCGCCGATCACCAGTTCGGTGCGTTCGCCGGCGTACTTCTTGTCCTGCGGATCGCCGCCGATGGCGGCGTGGCCGACGAAGCGGTTGTCGCGCCCGATCCGGGTGGGGCCGTCGATGGTGCAGTGGGGACCGATGCGGGTGCCGTCGCCGATCTCCACGTCCGCGCCGACCAGGGTGAAGGCGCCGATCTGCACGCCTTCGCCGAGCCGGGCGCCGGGATCGACGTGCGCGGTGGGATGGATGGAGGTCTCGGCCATGATCAGCAGTTGTTGTCCTCGGCACAGACCACGTCGGCGGAGGCGACTTCCTCGCCGTCCACGGTGGCCACGCCATGATAGAAGGCGACGTTGCGGATGGTGCGCTTGAGGGTCACGTCCAGGTCCAGGCGGTCGCCCGGGGTGACCATCTTGCTGAAGCGCGCGCCCTCGACCTTGGCCATGTAGAACGTGCGCATGGTCGGCACCTCGCGCGAGAGCAGGTTGATCATGCCGCCGGCCTGGGCCAGCGCCTCGATGATCAGCACGCCGGGCATGATCGGCCGGTCCGGGAAATGGCCCTGGAAGAACGGCTCGTTCTGGCTGACGTTCTTGTAGGCGCGGATGTGCTGCATCGGTTCCAGCTCGATGATGCGGTCGATCAGCAGGAACGGGTAGCGGTGCGGCAGCAGCTTGCGGATCTGGTCGATGGTGACGGGCAGTTGGATGGAGGTCATGTCGTTCGTTATTTGGATGCGGAGGCGATGACCCGGCGGGCCAGCGAGTCGAGCTGGCGCAGGCGGGCGGCGATCTTGCGCCAGGCGCGGCTTTCGACCGCCGGCAGGCTGGCCGAGTATTCGCCCGGCTCGCGGATCGATCCGCCCACCAGCGACTTGCCCAGCACGACCACGCGGTCGCAGATTTCCAGGTGGCCGGCGATGCCGACCTGGCCGCCGAACATGCAATAGCGGCCGATGCGGGTGCTGCCGGCCACGCCGACCTGCCCGGCCATGGCCGAGTGCGCGCCGACGTGGCAGTTGTGGGCGACCTGCACCAGGTTGTCCAGGCGCACGTCCTCCTCGAGCACGGTGTCCTCCAGCGCGCCGCGGTCGATGCAGCTGTTGGCGCCGATCTCGCAGTCGTCGCCCACGCGCACCCCGCCGAGCTGCGGCACCTTGATCCAGTGGCCGTCCTGCATCGCCAGGCCGAAGCCGTCGGCGCCGAGCACGGCCCCGGGGTGGATGCGCACGCGCGCGCCCAGGTGCACGCGCACCACCAGGCTGACGCGGGCGATGAGTTCGCAGCCGTCGCCGACGCTGCAGTCCTCGCCGATGGTGCAGCCCGGGCCGAGGAAGACGCCTTCGCCGATGGTGCTGCGCGCGCCGACGACGACGTTGGGCCCGACGTGGGCGCTGGCGGCCACGCGTGCCTGCGGGTGGATCACGGCGCTGGGATGGATGCCGGGCGGACGCGCCGGGGCCACGTCGAACAGCGCGGCGATGCGGGCGAAGGCCGAGTACGGGTCGCGTGCGACCAGCGCCGTGCCCGGCACCAGCGGCGCGTCGTCGGCGCGCACCACCACCACGCCGGCGCGGGTCTCGGCGAGCTGGTGGCGGTAGTGGGGATTGGCAAGGAAGCCGAGCTGGTCGGGCCCGGCGTGGGCGAGGGTGGCCACGCCGCGAACGACCGTGTCGCCGTCGCCCTGCAGTTGCAGGGCGAAGCGCTCGGCGATCGCGCGGGCGGTGAGGGTGTCGGTATTCACCGCGCGATTCTACCGTGCGCGGCCGATGCCACGAACCCGCAATGCAGCAGGCCCGGACATGCCGGGCCTGCTGGAGATGCGGTGTCGCCGGCCGCCGTGGTCAGAACTGGCCGCCGAAGGTGAACTGCAGGCGCTCGATCTCGTCGCCGTCCTTCTTCTTGAGCGGGATCGCGTAGCTGATCGAGATCGGGCCGACCGGCGCGCGCCACAGCAGCGCCACGCCGGTCGAGGCACGCAGCTCGTTGGCCTTGACGTTGCTCCAGCCGTCGAACACGTTGCCGAAGTCCACGAACGCGGAGATGCGCGCCGAGGGGCTGTTGAACAGGCGCGGGAAGTAGGCCTCGATCGAGCCGACCGTCTTCACCGAGCCGCCCAGCGGCTGGCCCTTGTAGTAGTAGGTGGTCGCCTCCGAGCGCGGGCCGAGGGTGTTGTCCTCGAAGCCGCGCACCGAGTTGGTGCCGCCGGCGTAGAAGTTCTCGAAGAACGGCAGCCCCTTGGCGGTGACCGTGCGGATCAGGTTGGTGCCGTCGCAGGCGGCGGCGACATACGCGCCGTCGTCGACCGAGCCGCAGATGTCGCGGGTCTTGTCCTTGCCGTAGGCGTCGCCGTAGCCCAGTTCGAAGCGGGTGTTGATGACCAGCGAGGGGATGATCGGCCAGTACTTGGAGATCTGGTAGTTGACCTTGTAGTACTCGGCGGTGGAGCCGGGCAGGGTGGTTTCCACGCCGATGCGCTGGTACATGCCGCGGGTCGGCATGAAGTAGTCGTTGCGCGTGTCGCGCGCCCAGCCGATCTCGGTGCGCCAGGCGTGGAACGTGCGCTGGCCCATGGCGTTGATGTAGTCGATGATCGCCTGCGGCGTGTAACCGGCGTAGGTGGTGATCTGGTTGCTGTCGATGCCGAACATCAGCGAGAACGCGTCGTTCTCGGTGATCGGCACGCCGAACACCACCTGCGCCGAGCCGTTGGTGCTGTTGTACTGGGCGGTATTGAAGTCGGAGTAGTCCAGCTTGCGCCAGGCCAGGTTGTAGCCCAGCGAGACGCCGTCGTCGGTGAAGAACGGGTTGGTGTAGGAGAACGCGTAGCGCTCCAGGTAGCTGCTGCGCGAGGCCTCCACCGAGACGCGGTTGCCGCCGCCGAGGAAGTTGTTCTGCGACAGCTGCACCGAGGTGGTCACGCCGTAGGTCTGCGAATAGCCCAGGCCGAAGGTGAAGCTGCCCGAGGTGGTTTCCTTGACGTTGTAGACCACGTCGACCTGGTCGTTGCTGCCCGGAACCGGCTGGGACTGCACGTCCACGCTCTCGAAGTAGCCCAGGCGCTGCAGGCGCACCTTGGAGCGGTCGATCGCGGCCTGCGAGTACCAGGTGTCCTCGAACTGGCGCATCTCGCGGCGCAGGACCTCGTCGGAGGTGCGGTTGTTGCCCTTGAACAGGATGCGGCGCACCGCCACGCGCGGGCCGGGCACGACCTGCAGGTTGATGGCGACGGTGTGGTTGGCGCGGTCCGGGGTCGGGATCGGGTTCACCTTGGCGAAGGCGTAGCCGATGTTGGCCAGGGTGTTGGTGATGGCGTCGGAGCTGTACTCCAGCAGCACCCGCGAGAAGGTGTCGCCGGCCTTGGGGATCACCATCTTCTCGACCTGCTCCTGCGGCAGGACGGTGTCGCCGGTGACCTTGATCTCGGAGATCTTGTACTTCTCGCCCTCGGTCACGCCGGCGGTGATGAACATGTCCTGCTTGCTGGGACTGATCGCGACCTGGGTGGAATCGATGTTGAAGTCGATGTAGCCGCGGTCCAGGTACCAGGAATTGAGCTTCTCCAGGTCGCCGGAGAGCTTCTCCTTGGAGTACTGGTCGTCGCGGCTGTACCAGGACTTCCAGTTGTGCTCCTTGGACTCCCACTGGTCGAGGATGTCCTCGTTGAGGTACTTCTCGGTGCCGACCAGGTTGACGTGGCGGATCTTGGCGGCCTTGCCTTCCTTGATCGCGATGGCCACGTCCACGCGGTTGCGGTCCAGCGGGCTCACCGTCGGGGTGATCTGGACGTTGTACTTGCCGCGGTTGTTGTACTGGCGGACCAGCTCCTGGGTGACGCGGTCCAGGCTGAGGCGGTCGAAGGTGCCGCCCTCGCTCAGGCCGATGTCGTTCAGGCCCTTGAGCAGCTCCTCGCTCTTGATGTCCTTGTTGCCGGTCACCGTGAGCTTGTTGATGGCCGGGCGCTCCCTGACCTTGACCACCAGGATGTCGCCCTGGCGGTCCAGCTCGATGTCCTCGAAGAAACCGGTCTTGTACAGGGCGCGGATGGCCTGGCCGACCTTGCCCTCGTCCACGGTGTCGCCGCGCTCGATGGGCAGGTAGGTGAACACGGTGCCGGCGGCGATGCGCTGCAGGCCGTCGATGCGGATGTCGCTGGCCACGAAGGGCTGTTCCGCCGCCTGGCCGAGGGCCGGCAGACTCAGACCGGCGACAAGAGCGAGGGCAAGCAGGCGGCGGGTGGGGTATCGCGTCATGTCACGTCCGGTTGGATGGTTCTTGTCTGTTGCGGGAGTGCCGGCGTTTGACGACGACAGCGCTGGGGTTGTCATGGCCGGATTCATCGTGCGACCAGGCCGAGGATGTCGTTGTAGAACGCCAGTCCCATCAGGCCCGCCACGATGGCCAGGCCCACGTACTGCCCGGCGATCATGGCGCGCTCGCTGAGCGGGCTGCCCTTGACCAATTCGATAAGGTAATACAGCAGGTGTCCGCCGTCCAAGATCGGGATCGGCATCAGGTTGATGATCGCCAGGCTCAGCGACATCAGCGCCAGGAAGTACAGGAACCAGTCCAGGCCGCGCTCGGCCGAGGCGTTGGCGACCCGGGCGATGGTGACCGGGCCGGAGATGTTGCGCACCGAGGCGTGGCCGGTGACCATCCGCCCCATCATGCCCAGCGAGTCGCCGGCGAGCCGCCCGGTCTCCCTGAACGCGGCGGGGATCGCGGCCAGCGGGCCGTGCTGGATGCGCGCGTCGTAGGCCGGCGCCGGGCCGGCGGCCATGCCGATGCCGATCTGCCAGGCGCCGTCGTCGCCGCGGCGCGGCGCCAGCTCCAGCGCCAGGCGCGCGCCATCGCGGATCACGTCGACCATGCCGCCGCCGGCCTGGCCCAGGACCTGGACCAGCGGCTGCACCTGGTCGGCGCCGCCGACCGGATGGCCGTCGATGGCGACGATGCGGTCCCCGGCCCGCAGCACGCCCTGTGCCGGGGCCCCGTCCACGACCTTGGAGACCACGGCCGGCGCCTGCTGGAAGCGCCAGCCGAGTCCTGCCAGGGTCGGCACGCGGGTCTCGTCGAATCCCTGCGGCAGGCGCGAGAGCGGCAGCACGCGCTCGACATCCACGCCCGGGCCGTCCTCGACGGACAGGCGGGCATCGTGGCCGTCCATCGCGGCGGTGGTCAGCGCCATGCTGGCCTCGCTCCAGCTGGACACCTTGCGGCCGTCCACGGCGAGGATGCGCTGGCCCGGGTGCAGGCCGGCCTCGGCGGCCATGCCCTGCACGTCGCCGACGGTGGCCGAGTAGTCCTGGCGGCCGACCACGAACATGGCCCACAGCAGCGCCACGCACAGCACCAGGTTGGCCACCGGCCCGGCGGCGACCACGGCGATGCGCTGCCATACCGACTTGTTGTTGAAGGCCAGCGGCCGCTCGGCCGGGTGGACGTTGCCCTCGCGCTCGTCGAGCATCTTCACGTAGCCGCCGAGCGGCAGCGCGGAGACGGCGAACTCGGTGCCGTGGCGGTCGCGGCGGCTCCACAGCACCTTGCCGAAGCCCACCGAGAAGCGCAGCACCTTGACCCCGCAGCGGCGCGCCACCCAGAAGTGGCCGAACTCGTGGAAGGTGACCAGCACGCCGAGGCTGACGATCATCCACCACACCGAACCGATGAAATCACCCATGTGTGTGGTCCGTCAGGCGGCGATCAGGCGCGGGTTGAGTGCGAGGCAATGGCACGTTCGGCGAAGTGGCGGGCGCGCGCGTCGGCCGCCAGCAGGGCCGGCAGGTCCTCCGCCGGGGCCGCCGGAAGCGCGGCCAGGGTGGATTCGACCAGCGTCGGGATGGCTAGGAAACCGATCCGGCCCTGAAGAAAGGCTGAAACGGCCACTTCGTTGGCCGCGTTCAGCACCGCCGGGGCGGTGCCGCCGGCCTGCATCGCCTGCCAGGCCAGGCGCAGGCAGGGGAAGGCCTCGGTGTCCGGGGCCTCGAAGTCCAGGCGGCCCTGGCGCACCAGGTCCAGCCCGGCCACGCCCGATTCGATGCGCTCCGGCCAGCCCAGGCCCACCGCCAGGGTGGTGCGCATGTCCGGCAGGCCCAGCTGCGCCAATGTGGAACCGTCGATGAACTCGACCAGCGAGTGCACCAGGCTCTGCGGGTGGACGACCACCTCGATGCGCGCCGGTTCCATCGCGAACAGGTGGTGGGCCTCGATGACTTCCAGGCCCTTGTTCATCAGCGTGGCCGAGTCCACCGAGATCTTCGGGCCCATCGACCAGCGCGGATGCGCCACCGCCTGGGCCGGGGTGACGTCGGCCAGCTCGGCGCGGGTACGGCCGCGGAACGGGCCGCCCGAGGCGGTCAGCAGGATCCTGCGCACTTCCGCGCTGGAGCGGCTCGAGCGCAGGCACTGGAAGATGGCGTTGTGCTCGCTGTCGATCGGCACGATCTCGCAGCCATGGGCGGCGGCCATGCGCATCAGCAGCTCGCCGGCCAGCACCAGCGATTCCTTGTTGGCCAGCAGCAGGCGCTTGCCGGCACGGGCCGCGGCGAGCGTGGACGGCAGGCCGGCGGCGCCGACGATGGCCGCGATCACGGTGTCGCATTCCGGGCCCGCGGCCAGCGCCTCGATCGCGGCGGCCCCGGCATGGGGCCGGGTCGGCAGCCCGGCCTCGCGCAGGCCGTCGCGCAGGGCGGCGAACAGCGCCTCGTCGGCGATCGCGGCGTGCACGGGACGATGGCGCCGGCACAGGGCCAGCAGCGCCTCCACGTTGTGGCCGGCGGCCAGCACCGTGGCCTGCAGGCGCCCGGGATGGCGGGCGATCACGTCCAGCGCCGAGCCGCCGATGGAGCCGGTGGCACCCAGGACCGCGACGCGGCGCATGGCGGGTTGCTCGGACATGGTCAGAACCCGAGGATTTCCTTGCCGATGGCGAACACCGGCAGGGCGGCCAGCACGCCGTCGACGCGGTCGAGCACGCCGCCGTGGCCGGGGATCAGGTGGCTGGAATCCTTGGCCCCGGCATGGCGCTTGACCAGGCTCTCGAACAGGTCGCCCAGCACCGAGGCGGCCACGGTCACCGCCGCCGTCAGCAGCAGCGCCGGTACCTTGGGCAGGGCCACGCCGGCGATCCAGCCGAACAGCAGCGCGGCCAGCAGGCCGGCGACGAGGCCGCCGCCGACGCCGGCCCAGGTCTTGTTGGGGCTGATGCGCGGGGCGAGCTTGCGCCGTCCCCAGTGCTTGCCGGTGAAGTAGGCGCCCGAGTCGGCCGCCCAGACGATGGTCAGCGCGGTCAGCAGCCAGCGCGGGCCGTTGTGCGGGTCGGCATGCAGCACCAGCAGGGCGGTCCAGGCCGGCACGATCGCCAGCGTGCCGGCGACCAGCTTGCAGATCCGCGAGGCAGGCGTGGGCACGGCCCCGAATTCGTAGTGGCGCAGCCAGGCCGCGGCCAGCAGCCACCAGCCGATCCCGACCAGCGTGGTGAGCTGCAGCAGTACCAGCGAGCCGGCATCGCCCCATACCAGCAGCACCATCAGCAGCACGTTCAGGGTCAGCAGTACGGTGCGTTGCAGGCTGTCGGCGACGCCGGAGAGCTTCAGCCACTCCCACAGGCCCGTCAGGAACACGATCGCCGACAGCGCGGCCAGCCAGGCCGAGGGCAGCAGCAGGATCGCGCAGATGGCGGCCGGCGCCATGATCAGCGCGGCGATGACGCGGGTACGGGTCATGCGGAAGGGGTCTCCGTCGCCTGGGCGGCGATCTGTTCGCTGGTCAGGCCGAAGCGGCGTTCGCGGCGGGCGAATGCGTCCAGCGCCTGCTGCAGGATGGTCGCATCGACGTCGGGCCACAAGGCCGGGGTGAACCAGAGTTCGGCGTAGGCGAGCTGCCACAGCAGGAAGTTGCTGATGCGCATGTCGCCGCCGGTGCGGATGAACAGGTCCGGGGCGGGCAGGTCGGCCAGGGCCACGCGCGCGGCGACCGCCTCCTCGTCGATGGCGTCCAGGGCCAGGCGGCCGGCGGCCACGTCGCGGGCCAGGCTGCGCGCGGCCTGGGCGATGTCCTGGCGGCCGCCGTAGCTGGCGGCGATGACCAGGTTCAGCGCGGCGTTGGCCGCGGTGGTGCGCTCGGCCCGGTCCATGCGCTGGACGATGTCCGCCGCGAAGCGCTCGCGTTCGCCGATGAAGCGGATGCGCACGCCGCGCCGGGCCAGGTCGTCGACCTCGCGGTCCAGCGCCCCCAGGAACAGCTTCATCAGCGCGTCGACCTCGCCGGCCGGCCGGCCCCAGTTCTCGCTGGAGAACGCGAACAGGGTCAGCACCTCCACGCCGCGTTCCAGGCAGAAGTCGATGGTGCGGTTGACCGCGCGCGCGCCGGCGCGATGGCCGATGGCGCGCGGACGCCGGCGCTGCTGCGCCCAGCGGCCGTTGCCGTCCATGACGATGGCGACGTGGCGGGGCAGGGAAGACACTGCGGACATGGACGACGGCCCGGGGTTCAGACCGCCATCAGCTCCTGTTCCTTGGCCTTGACCACGTCGTCCACGTCCTTGATCGCCTTGTCGGTGATCTTCTGGATCTCGTCCTCGGAGCGGCGTACCTCGTCCTCGGTGACGGCCTTGTCCTTGAGCAGGTCCTTGACCTGCTGGTTGGCATCGCGGCGGATGTTGCGGATGGCGACCTTGGTGTCCTCGCCCTCGGCGGCGACCACCTTGGCCAGCTCGCGGCGGCGCTCCTCGGTCAGGGCCGGCAGGTTCAGGCGGATGGTGGTGCCGGCGGTGTTCGGGGTCAGGCCCAGGTCGGAGGCCAGAATGGCCTTCTCGATCACCCCGACCATGGCGCGGTCCCACGGCGTGATCACCAGCGAGCGGGCGTCGCCGACGGCGACCGAGGCGACCTGGGACAGCGGCACGTCGCCGCCGTAGGCGCTCACCCGCAGGGAATCGACCAGGCCGGTGGAAGCGCGGCCGGTGCGCACCTTCACCAGCGAATGGCGCAGCGCCTCGATGCTCTTGGTCATGCGGGCCTGTGCGTCTTGTTTGATGTCGTTGAGCATCGCCGGAATCCTGGGCTGTTGCAGAATCGGACGATTATAGCCGGGCCCGGCGCCGGCTTGGCCCCTGCGCGCGGGCGCGTGCCTGCCCGCAGGCCGGGTTCAGCCGCGGCCCTTGACCAGGGTGCCGATGTTCTCCCCGCGCAGGATGCGCAGCAGCTCGCCGGCATGGCCCATGTCGAAGATGCGCAGCGGCAGGTCGCTGTCGCGCGCCAGGGCGAAGGCCGCGGTGTCCATGACCTCCAGCCCGCGCCGGATCACCTCGTCGTAGGTCAGCGAGTCGAAGCGCACCGCGTCGGCGTGCTTCTTCGGATCCTTGTCGTACACGCCGTCGACCTTGGTGGCCTTGAGCAGCAGGTCCGCGCCGATCTCGATGGCGCGCAGGGCGGCGCCGGAATCGGTGGTGAAGAACGGGTTGCCGGTGCCGGCGGCGAAGATCGCGATGCGGCCCTTCTCCAGGTGGCGGATGGCGCGGCGGCGGATGAAGTCCTCGCACACGTCGTTGATCTTCAGCGCGCTCATCACCCGCACCTTGGCGCCGAGCTTCTCCAGCGCGTCCTGCATGGCCAGGGCGTTGATCACCGTGGCCAGCATGCCCATCTGGTCGCCGGTCACCCGGTCCATGCCGCCGGCGGCCAGGCCGGCGCCGCGGAAGATGTTGCCGCCGCCGATCACCAGGGCGATCTCGGCGCCGGCCTCCTGGACCTCGATGATCTCGTGGGCCAGGCGGTGGATGACCTTCGGGTCGATGCCGTAGTCCTCGTCCCCCATCAGCGCCTCGCCGGACAGTTTGAGCAGGATGCGGCGATAGGCGAGCTGGGACATGGGGACCTCGGCAGTGGACAAACGCCGGGAATTCTAGACCAAAAGGGGCGGCCATAGGCCGTGGCCCGCGGCCGCGACGGGCATCGCGGCCCACCCGTGCGGGCACGCTTCCGGGTGCCTCGGGAGTAAAACGAAAAGAGGCCGCTTGCGCGGCCTCCTTCCTGTCCTGACGGGCGCGACGGATCAGGCCAGGCCGGCCTGCTTCATCACTTCCGCGGCATAGTCCTCGACCACCTTCTCGATGCCTTCGCCCACGGCCAGGCGCTGGAAGCCGACCACGTCGGCGCCGGCGGCCTTGAGCACCTGCTCGACGGTCTGGTTGGTGTCCAGCACGTACGGCTGGCCGTACAGGGTGTTCTCGTGGACGATCTTGTCGACCTTGCCCTTGATGATCTTCTCCAGGATCTCGGCCGGCTTGGCCTTTTCCTTGTCAGACATCTGCGCCAGGGCGATTTCCTTTTCCTTCTCCAGGAACTCAGCCGGCACGTCGGCCGCCTTGTTGTAGGGCGGGTTCATCGCCGCCACGTGCATGGCCAGGCCGCGGGCCAGCTCGGCGTCGCTGCCGTTGAGCTCGACCAGCACGCCGATCTTGCCGCCGTGCACGTAGGCGCCGACGACGCCGCTGGTCTCCACGCGCACCAGGCGGCGCACCTGCACGTTCTCGCCGACCTTGGCGATGACGGCGGCGCGGGCTTCCTCGACGGTCTCGCCGGAGGGCAGCTTGGCGGCCTTCAGGGCGTCGATGTCGTCGGCGCCGGAGGCCAGGGCGGCCGCGGCGACGGCATCGGCGAAGGCCTTGAAGTTGCCGTCGTTGGCGACGAAGTCGGTCTCGGAGTTGACCTCGACCAGCACCGCCTTGCCGCCGTCCTGGGCGCTGACGATGCGGCCCTCGGCCGTCACCCGGCTGGCCTTCTTGTCGGCCTTGGCCAGGCCCGACTTGCGCAGCGACTCGGCCGCCGCGTCGATGTCGCCGTTGTTCTCGGTGAGCGCCTTCTTGCACTCCATCATGCCGGCGCCGGTGCGCTCGCGCAGTTCCTTGACCAGGGAAGCAGTGATCTCAGCCATGCTTGAAAAACCTCGGATATAGCGGAATTGGTCCCGTCGCCGGGAGGCCGGGCCCCCGGGTGCGTCGCGGCGCCACACGGCGCCGGCGGACGGCGGGAAAAGACGCGGCCATGCCTTGTCGCATGGCCGCATGGCAGGCCGATGACGCCTTATTCGGCGGCTTCTTCGGCCTTCTTGCCCTTCTTCGGGGCGCGGCGGGGCGCCTTGTCGTCCTCGCTGCCGGCCTCGGCGAACTCTTCCTCGGTCACCGTGGCGGCGTTCGGCGTGGCGGCCTTGCCTTCCAGCACGGCATCGGCGGCGGCGCGGGCGTACAGCTGCACGGCGCGGATGGCGTCGTCGTTGCCCGGGATCGCGTAGTCCACCAGCTCCGGATCGTAGTTGGTATCGACCACGGCCACGACCGGGATGCCCAGCTTCTTGGCTTCCTTGACGGCGATGTCCTCGTGGCCGATGTCGATCACGAACAGGGCGTCGGGCAGGCGGTTCATCTCCTTGATGCCGCCCAGCGAGGCCTCCAGCTTGTCGCGCTCGCGGCGCAGCGACAGCACCTCGTGCTTGACCAGCTTGTCGAAGGTACCGTCGGTCTCGGCGGCCTCGAGCTCCTTCAGGCGGGCGACCGACTTCTTCACGGTGGCGAAGTTGGTCAGGGTGCCGCCCAGCCAGCGCTGGGTCATGAACGGCATGCCGCAACGCTCGGCCTCTTCCTTGATCGCCTCGCGCGCGCTGCGCTTGGTGCCGACGAACAGGATGGTGCCGCGCTTCTGGGCCACGCCGGACAGGAAGTTCATCGCGTCGTTGAAGGCCGGCACGGTCTTCTCGAGGTTGATGATGTGGATCTTGCCGCGGGCGCCGAAGATGTACGGAGCCATCTTGGGGTTCCAGTAGCGGGTCTGGTGGCCGAAGTGGACGCCGGCTTCCAGCATCTGGCGCATGGTGATCTGGGGCATTGCAATACTCCTGCGATGGTGGAATCGCCTCGCGCGCGGCCGTCGTCTCGGGCGCCGTGCGTCGTGGGTGTGCGGGCCGGGGCGAGAAGACTCGCGCGGGGCGGCGCACGCAATTCCGGGGTTGGACCTCCCTGGCGCCTCCGTGGCCGAACCCGTTCCTGGTGGAAGCGGGCACCCCGGCACGGGATGGGGCGGCAGGTGTGGATTCGCCGGTGACGCCCGGCGTTGGCGATGCCGGCGGACCGGCAAGCGCGCCATTATAGGTTCGGCTGCCACGGCGCGCAAATCCGGGCAGGGCGGGCCTTGCTTCGCGGCCGGATGACGCCATCTGGGTCCGATCCCCCGCCGATTGCGCGATAATCCCGCCATGGCAATCAAGCTCAAGACCCCCGAAGAAATCGAGAAGATGCGCGTGGCCGGTGCCCTGGCCGCCGAAGTGCTGGACCTGGTCGAGGCGCACGTGCGCCCCGGCGTGAGCACCGAGGAGCTGGACCGCATCTGCCACGACCACATCGTCAACGTGCAGCACACGATCCCGGCCAACGTCGGCTACCACGGCTACCCGAAGACGACCTGCATCTCGGTCAACCACGTCATCTGCCACGGCATCCCCAGCGAGGCCAAGGTGCTCAAGGACGGCGACATCATCAACATCGACGTCACCGTCATCAAGGACGGCTGGCACGGCGACACCAGCCGCATGTACTACGTCGGCACGCCCTCGGTGATGGCCAAGCGCCTGGTCGATGCGACCTACGAGGCGATGTGGCGCGGCATCCGCGCGGTCCGCCCGGGCGCCACCCTGGGCGACGTCGGCCATGCCATCCAGGAATACGCCGAGGGCCAGCGCTTCAGCGTGGTGCGCGAGTACTGCGGCCACGGCATCGGCACGGTCTACCACGACGAGCCGCAGGTGCTGCACTACGGCCGTCCCGGCGAGGGCCTGCTGCTCAAGCCCGGCATGACCTTCACCATCGAGCCGATGATCAACGAGGGCAGCCGCTACACCCGCGTGCTTCCCGACGGCTGGACCGTGGTCACCAAGGACCGCAAGCTGTCCGCCCAGTGGGAGCACATGGTGGCGGTGACCGAGGACGGGGTGGAAGTGATGACCCTGTCCGCGCGCGAACGCGCCGCCGCGTGACCCCCGAACCGCAGGCCGCCGGCGCCGGACCGGCCGGCGATGCCGCCTGGGCGGCGAGCCTGCGTCGCAGCCTGCAGCACATGGACGCGCGGCTGTCGCGCCGCTACGACCACGGCCTGGACGTGGAGCGCCTGCTGGCGCTGCGCGCGCGCGGCGTGGACCGGCTGCTGCAGGCGGCATGGCGGCGCTGCGTGGGCGAGGCCGCCGGCCTGTCGCTGTTCGCGGTCGGCGGCTACGGCCGCGGCGAACTGTTCCCGCGTTCGGACATCGACGTGCTGGTGCTGGCCGACGTCCCGGCCCAGCAGGCCGGGGAGGCGGGGCTGGCACGGCTGTTCGCGCTGCTGTGGGATGCCGGCCTGCCGGTCAGCCACGCGGTGCGCTCGCCGGCGCAGTGCACCGCGGCGGCGGCCGACCAGACGGTGATGACCGCGCTGATCGAGGCGCGGCCGGTGGCGGCCGCGCCCGGCGACGCCGAGCGCCTGGCCGCGGCCATCGCGCCGGAACGCGTCTGGCCGCCGCGCGACTTCTTCCTCGCCAAGCGCGAGGAACTGCTCGCCCGGCACGCGCGCTTCGGCGACATCACCGACAACCTCGAACCGGACATCAAGGACGGCCCGGGCGGCCTGCGCGACCTGAACACCCTGGGCTGGATGGCGCTGCGCACCTACGGTTCCAGCCTCATGCAGTCGCTGGTCGGGCGCGGCTACCTGGGACGCGACGAGGCCGCCGCGCTGCGTCGCGAGCGGCGCGTGCTGGCGCGGCTGCGCTTCGGCCTGCACCTGGTCGCGGGCCGGCCCGAGGAGCGGCTGCGCTTCGACTACCAGAAGGCGCTGGCCGACCGGCTCGGCTTTGCCGACGACGCCCAGAGCCTGGGCGTGGAAAAGATGATGCAGCGCTTCTACCGCTCCACCGCGATCGTGCGCCGCATCGGCGACCGGTTGCTGCAGCGGTTCGAGGAGCACTTCGAGGGCGAGGCGGTGCCGGTGCCGCTGGGCGGCGGCTTCTCGCTGCGGCGCGGCTACCTGGCGGCCGACGACGCGGACTGGCCCGGGCGCGATCCGCGCCGGGTGTTCGCCCTGTTCGCCACCTGGGCCGGACGCGAGGACGTGCGCGGACTGCATTCGCTGACCGCGCGCGCACTGGCCGAGGCGCTGCCGGGCCTGCCCGAATACCCGGCCGCCGACGCCGCGGCCCGCGCCGACTTCATCGCGCTGCTGCGCGGCCCGCATCCGGTGGACACCCTGGTGCGCATGGCCCGGCTGGGCGTGCTGGCGCGCTGGATCCCGGCCTTCGCGCGGGTGTCCGGGCGCATGCAGTTCGACCTGTTCCACGTCTACACCGTGGACCAGCACACCCTGGTCGTGCTGCGCAACATGGCGCGTTTCGCGCAGCCGCGCGCCAACGACAACTTCTCCATCGCCCACGAGGTCTGGCCGCGCCTGCGCAAGCCGGAGCTGCTGCTGCTGGGCGGCCTGTTCCACGACATCGCCAAGGGACGCGGCGGCGACCATTCCGAGCTGGGCATGGCCGATGCGCGCGAATTCTGCCTGGCGCACGGCCTGGGCGCGGCCGACACCGACCTGGTGGCGTGGCTGGTGGAGCACCACCTGCGCATGTCGGTCACCGCGCAGAAGCAGGACATCTCCGATCCGCGGGTGATCCACGCCTTCGCCCAGCTGGTCGGCACCCGCGAGCGGCTGGACTACCTGTACCTGCTGACCTGCGCCGACATCGCCGGCACCAGCCCCAAGCTCTGGAACACCTGGAAGGACCGGCTGCTGGCCGACCTGTACTTCGCCACCCGCCGGGCGCTGGGCGAAGGCCTGGAGCGCATGCAGGGCGCGCAGGAACGCCTGCAGGAGGCGCGCGAGGCCACGCGCGCGCTGCTGCGCCAGCGCGGCTTCGACGACGCCACCGTCGAGCGCCAGTTCGCCGGCATGCCCGACGAGAGCTTCCTGCGCCTGCGCCCGGAGCAGCTGGCCTGGCAGGCCGCGGCGCTGACCGAGGTGGCGCACGGCCAGACCCTGGTGAAGGTGCGGCCGGTCGCCCCGGGCGACGACGCGCTGGAGGTGTTCGTGTATTCGCCCGACCGCGACGGCCTGTTCGCCGCGATCGTGATGACCGTGGACCGCAAGGGCTACCGCATCCACCACGCGCGCGTGCTGGACGCCCCGCTGGGCGCCATCTTCGATACCTTCGAGGTCAGTCCGGCCGAGGGCTACGCCTCGGGCGACCCGCAGGCCCTGCAGGACGCCCTCTACGAGGCGCTGGCCGGCGACCTGGCGCGGCTGCGCCCGGCCCGGCGGATGCTGCCGCGGCAGCTGCGCCACTTCCACTTCGCCCCGCGGGTGGAACTGGGCGACGCCCCCGGCGGGCAGGGCACGCGGCTGGACCTGGTGGCGCCCGACCGCCCCGGCCTGCTGGCCGATGTCGCCCAGGTGCTGCGCCTGCGCCAGATCCGCGTGCATGATGCGCGCATCGCCACCTTCGGCGAGCGCGCCGAAGACCGCTTCGAGATCACCGATGGGCACGACCGGCCGCTGTCGGCCGCCGACCGGCAAGCGCTGAGCGAGGCGCTGCTGGCGTGCCTGGAACCCGAGAGAAAGCCTGGAGACCTGTCCTGATGTCCGAGAAACCCGCCACCGACACCGCCGCCCTGAGGGCCGTCATCGAGGACGCCTTCGAACGCCGCGCCGCCCTGACCGTCGCCGAGATCGAAGGCTCGACCCGGCCGGCGGTCGAACAGGCGATCGCCGGCCTGGAAAGCGGCCAGCTGCGCGTGGCCGAGCCGGCGGGCGAGGGCGCCTGGAAAGTCAACGAGTGGCTGAAGAAGGCGGTGCTGCTGTACTTCCGGGTCAACGACATGGCGGTGATCGAGGCCGCGCCGGCGCCGTTCTGGGACAAGGTCGAATCGCGCTTCGCCGGCTGGGACGAGTTCCGCTTCCGCGCCGCCGGCGTGCGCGTGGTGCCGGGCGCCGTCGCCCGCCGCGGCAGCTACTTCGGCAGGGACGTGGTGCTGATGCCGAGTTTCACCAACATCGGCGCCTACGTGGGCGAGGGCACGATGGTGGACACCTGGGCCACGGTCGGCTCCTGCGCCCAGGTCGGCAGGCATTGCCACCTGTCCGGCGGCGCCGGCATCGGCGGCGTGCTCGAGCCGCTGCAGGCCAGCCCGACCATCATCGAGGACCACTGCTTCATCGGCGCGCGCTCGGAAGTGGTCGAAGGCGTGGTCGTCGGCCACCACAGCGTGATCGGCATGGGCGTGTTCCTCAGCCAGTCCACCCGCATCTACGACCGCGCCACCGGCGAGATCTCCTACGGCTACGTGCCGCCGGGCAGCGTGGTGGTGTCCGGCTCGCTGCCGGCCAGGGACGGCAGCCATGCGCTGTATGCCGCGGTGATCGTCAAGCAGGTGGACGAGAAGACCCGGGCCAAGACCTCGGTGAACGACCTGCTGCGCGGGCTGGCGGACTGAGGCCGGCGATGACGACCACGCTCTACGGCCTGAAGAACTGCGACACCTGCCGGAAGGCGACCAAGTGGCTGGACCGCTTCGGCGTGCCGTACACCTTCGTCGACTACCGCGATGCCAAGCCCAGCCCCGAGACCCTGGTGGAATGGGCGCACAAGGCCGGCGGCTTCGACGCGCTGGTCAACAAGTCCTCGACCACCTGGCGCCAGCTGCCGGACAGCCGCAAGGCGCCCGGCAGCGAGGCCGAGTGGAAGCTGCTGCTGCGCGAGCACCCGCAGCTGATCCGCCGGCCGGTGGTGGTCACCGACGACGGCGTGCTCACCCAGGGCTTCTCCGACAACGGCTTCAAGAAGCGCTTCGGGACCGGCTGAGGCCGGGAGCGGCGGCGGTCGCGGTCGCCCCCGCGCGTCCGGCGGGCAGCAGCGCGGCGACGATGCCCAGCAGCGGCAGGTACGCCATCCAGCGGTAGACCGCCTCGATGCCGTGGTGGTCGGCCAGCACCCCCAGCACCGCCGCGCCCAGCCCGCCCATGCCGAAGGCGAAGCCGAAGAACAGGCCGGACACGGTGCCGATCCGGCCCGGCATCAGTTCCTGCGCGTACACCAGGATTGCCGAGAACGCCGAGGACAGCACCAGCCCGATCAGCACCGTCAGCACCGTGGTCGCCTGCAGGCCCACGTGCGGGAGCACCAGCGCGAACGGGGCCACGCCGAGGATGGAGGCCCAGATCACCGGCTTGCGGCCGATGCGATCGCCGATCGGGCCGCCGGCCAGGGTGCCGACCGCGGCCGCCGCCAGGAACGCGAACAGGTGCATCTGCGCGCTCTGCACCGACACCCCGAAGCGGTGGATCAGGTAGAACGTGTAGTAGCTGCTGATGCCGGCGATGTAGAAGTACTTGGAGAAGATCAGCACCAGCAGCACCGTGATCACCCAGGCGACGGTGCGGCGCGGCGGCCCGGCGTGCGCATCGGCCGGCTGCGCGGCCCGATGGCGGACCTGCAGGTGCAGCGCGTACCAGTGGCCGACCCAGGACAGCAGGCCCATGCCCAGCAGCGCCGCGCCGGCGAACCAGGCCACGGCGTGCTGGCCGTGCGGCACGATCACCGCCGAGGCGATCACCGGCCCGATCGCGGTGCCGGTGTTGCCGCCGACCTGGAACACCGACTGCGCCAGGCCGTGGCGGCCGCCGGAGGCCAGCCGCGCGATCCGCGACGACTCCGGGTGGAACACGGCCGAGCCCACGCCGACCAGGCCGGCGGCGACCAGCACCAGCGCGAAGTTCGGCGCGAACGCCAGCAGCAGCAGCCCGCACAGCGTGGCGCCCATGCCGGCCGGCAGCGAATAGGGCGCCGGCCGGCGGTCGGTGCGCAGCCCGACCAGCGGCTGGAACAGCGAGGCGGTGGCCTGGTAGGTCAGCGTGATCAGCCCGATCTGGGCGAAGCTGAGGTGGAACTCGCCCTTGAGGATCGGATAGATCGCCAGGATCAGCGACTGCATCATGTCGTTGATCATGTGCGAGCAGGTGATCGCGGCCAGCACGCCGGTGGCGACCGGCCGGCCGGCGGAAACGGGGATGGCAGGGCTCTGGCTCGACATCGGCAACGGCTCGGAACGCGCGGGAGCGGCATGGTAGGCTGGCGCCGGCCGCCCTTCCTGCGCGCAATGGACATGAGCTGTCGAGAAAGCGGCGCCGCCCGCCTCGCCACCCTGCACGCCATCGACCACGCCCCCGCCGACGTGGTGTGCCGGGTGACCGTCTACCCGTCCGCCGCGGTGGTGGCGCCGCACCGGCATGCCCGCCACCAGCTGATCCACGCCGTGCGCGGGCTGATGGTGGTCGGCTCCGGGCATGGTCGCTGGGTGGTGCCGAGCACGCGTGCGATCTGGATGCCGGCCGGCATCGAGCACGGCCTGCGCTGCATCGGCGAGGTGCACATGCACAGCCTCTACGTGCGGCCGCGGGCGGTCGCGCACATGCCGGCGCAGCCGGCGGTGGTGGAGGTGGTGCCGCTGCTGCGCGAGCTGATCCATGCGGCGGCGCGCATCGCGTGGACGCATGCGCCCGACTCGCGCGACGGCCGGGTGATGCAGCTGGTCCTGGACGAACTGCAGACCCTGCCGGCGCTGCCGCTGCACCTGCCCGAGCCGACCGATCCGCGCCTGCAGGAGATCTGCCGGACGCTGGAGGCCCGGCCGGGCGATCCTTCCACGCTGGCGGACTGGGCCGCGCGCCTGGGCCACGATGCCAGGACCCTGCAGCGGCTGTTCCGGCGCGAGCTGGCGATGAGCTTCGGCCAATGGCGCCAGCAGGTCCGGCTGCTGCGCGGGCTGGAGCGGCTGGCGGCCGGCGAGAAGGTCATCGACGTGGCCCTGGCCCTGGGCTACGACAGCCCCAGCGCGTTCACCGCGATGTTCCGTCGCCAGCTCGGCCAGCCACCCAGCCGCTTCTTCGGCTGACCGACCGGCCCCGGTTCCCTGCGCTGCCGCCAGCGCGGCCCCGAGCGTCGATAATGGCCGCCCCTGGAGACGGTGCCGCCCGATGAGCGATGTCCTCGAACTTGCCCGCGAACTGATCGCCCGCCCGTCGGTGACGCCGGACGATGCCGGCTGCCAGGCGCTGATCGCCGCGCGGCTGGAGAAGGCCGGCTTCGCCTGCGAGACGCTGCGCTTCGGTGCGGTCGACAACCTGTGGGCCACGCACGGCGAGGGCGGGCCGGTGCTGGTGCTGCTCGGCCATACCGACGTGGTGCCGCCGGGCCCGCGCGCGGCCTGGCGCAGCGATCCGTTCGTGCCGGAGGTGCGCGACGGCGTGCTGTACGGCCGCGGCGCGGCCGACATGAAGGGCAGCGTGGCCGCGTTCGTGGTCGCCGCCGAGCGTTTCGCCGCCGCCCATCCCGACCATCCGGGCACGCTGGCCGTGCTGCTGACCTCCGACGAGGAAGGCGATGCGATCGACGGCGTGCGCCATGTCGCGCGCGTGTTCGCCGAGCGCGGCCAGCGCATCGACTGGTGCATCACCGGCGAGCCGTCCTCGACCGAACGGCTGGGCGACCTGCTGCGGGTGGGGCGCCGCGGCAGCCTGTCCGGTGCCTTGACGGTGAAGGGCGTGCAGGGACACGTGGCCTATCCGCACAAGGCGCGCAACCCGATCCACCTGGCCGCGCCGGCGCTGGCCGAACTGGCCGCGCGCGTCTGGGACGAGGGCTACGAGAGCTTCCCGCCGACCAGCCTGCAGGTTTCCAACATCCACGCCGGCACCGGCGCCAACAATGTGATCCCCGGCGAGCTGCAGGTGCTGTTCAACCTGCGCTACACCCCGCATTGGGATGCGCCGGCGCTGGAGCGGGAGATCGCCGCACTGCTCGACCGCCACGGCCTGGACTACGCGTTGGCGTGGCACCGCAGCGGCGAGCCGTTCTACACGCCGGAAGGCAGGTTGCGCAGCGTGGCGCGCGAGGTGCTGGGCGGGTTCGCCGGCGCGGCGCCGGAGGAAAGCACCGGCGGCGGCACTTCCGATGCGCGCTTCATCGCCCCGCTCGGCGCGCAATGCATCGAGGTCGGCCCGGTCAACGCCTCCATCCACCAGGTCGACGAGCACGTGCGCGTGGCCGACCTGGAGGCATTGCCGGCCCTGTACGGGCGCCTGGTCGAGCGGCTGCTGGCCTGAGCGCGACGGGGCACGCTCGCGCCACGGCGATGGTTGTCGCTGCAACTGTTGCAAAGCCGGCGCCGGCCCGGTACGGTCGCCCCATGGTCCGCTCCGCCACCCGCAACGCGAACAACGTCAACCGCAACAACAATGCGGCGAACAATCGCGTGCGCGCGATGCGGGGGCGAAACCGGGCGTAAACCAGCAACAACGCCAGGCTCACCGAAAACCCGCATCGCCCGATGCGGGTTTTTTTGTGCCCCGGCGGCCAATCGATCCTTTCCGAACCGTTCCTCCGTCCAGTTCCCCGGCCCGGCCGGGACAAGCAGATTTCCCACTACCGCCAGGAGTCTTCCCCCATGTGTTCGATCTTCGGCATCTTCGACCTGCAGCCCGGCGACGACCTGCAGCTGCTGCGACGCGAGTCGCTCGACGCCTCGCAACGCCAGCGCCACCGCGGCCCGGACTGGAGCGGCGTGTACGTCGACGACGGCGCCATCCTCGTGCACGAGCGCCTGGCCATCGTCGACCCGGCCGGCGGCTCGCAGCCGCTGCTGTCCGAGGACGGGCAGCTGGCGCTGGCGGTCAACGGCGAGATCTACAACCACAAGCAGCTCAAGGCCGAGCTGAAGCAGCCCTATGCGTTCCAGACCGGCTCGGACTGCGAGGTGATCAACGCGCTGTACCGGGAGGACGAGCCGGCCTCGTTCCTCAACCGGCTCAACGGCATCTTCGCCTTCGCGCTGTGGGACCGGGCCGCGCGCCGGGTCATCGTCGCCCGCGACCCGATCGGCGTGTGCCCGCTGTACTGGGGCCACGACCGCGAAGGGCGCCTGCGGGTGGCCTCGGAGATGAAGTCGCTGGCCGACAGCTGCGCCGACGTGGCCCAGTTCCCGCCGGGCCACTGGTACGACAGCGCCACCGGCGAACTGACCCGGTACTACGAGCGCCCGTGGCGCAGCTACGACGCGGTGGAGAGCGTGGAGGTGTCGCCGGCCGAACTGCGCGAGGCCTTCGAGGCGGCGGTGCATCGCCAGCTGATGACCGACGTGCCCTACGGCGTGCTGCTGTCCGGCGGCCTGGATTCCTCGCTGGTCGCCGCGGTGGCCGCGCGCTACGCCCGCCGCCGCATCGAGGACGAAGGCCAGACCGAGGCCTGGTGGCCGCGCCTGCATTCCTTCGCCATCGGCCTGAAGGGCTCGCCCGACCTGGCCGCCGCCGCGGTCGCCGCCGAGTCGCTGGGCACCGTGCACCACGGCTTCGAATACACCTTCGAGGAAGGCCTGGACGCGCTGCCGGAGGTGATCCGCCACATCGAGACCTACGACGTCACCACCATCCGCGCCTCCACGCCGATGTTCCTGCTGGCGCGGCGGATCAAGGCGATGGGGGTGAAGATGGTGCTCTCCGGCGAGGGCAGCGACGAGATCTTCGGCGGCTACCTGTACTTCCACAAGGCGCCGAACGCGCGCGAGTTCCACGAGGAACTGGTGCGCAAGCTCGACACGCTCTACAACTACGATTGCCTGCGCGCCAACAAGTCGATGATGGCTTGGGGCGTGGAGCCGCGGGTGCCGTTCCTGGACCGCGAGTTTCTCGACGTGGCGATGAAGATGGACGCCAGGTACAAGATGGTGCTCAAGGGCAGCGATGGCCCGCAGCGGATGGAGAAGGGCGTGCTGCGCGCCGCGTTCGACGGCTACCTGCCCGAGTCGATCCTGTGGCGGCAGAAGGAGCAGTTCAGCGACGGCGTCGGCTACGGCTGGATCGACGGGCTCAAGGCGCATGCCGAGGCGCAGGTGAGCGACCGCGAACTGGCAGCCGCCGACAAGCGCTTCCCGGTCAACCCGCCGCAGACCAAGGAGGCCTACTACTACCGCTCGGTGTTCGAGTCGTTCTACCCGAGCCCGGCCGCGGCCGAGACGGTGCCGGGCGGCAAGTCCATCGCCTGTTCCTCGCCGGCGGCGATCGCCTGGGATGCCAGCTTCGCCAGGATGGCCGATCCGTCCGGCCGCGCGGTGGCCGGCGTGCACGAGCAGGCGCTGGCTTCGTGACGCCCGTCGGGCCGGGGCGCGCCTCCCCGGCCCGGCGCCCAGCGCGCCCGGCGCGCGCGCCGGCCGCTCCCTGCGGATCCGATGAGGTCCCTTCCCCATGAACGATGCTTCCGTTCCCGTGACCGTCCACGGCATGTCCCGCTCGGGCAACTGCTACAAGGTGCGCCTGTTGCTGGAGCAACTGCGCCGGCCCTACCGCTGGGTGGAGACCGACAGCGTGGCGGGGCAGACCCGCACGCCGGCCTTCCTGGCGCTCAACGCCAACGGCAAGGTGCCGGTCCTGGTGCGCGGCGACGGCCGGATCCTCACCGAATCCAACGCGATCCTGTGCTGGCTGGCCGATGCCACGCCACTGCTGCCGGCCGATGCCTGGGCGCGGGCACAGGCCCTGAGCTGGATGTTCTTCGAGCAGTACAGCCACGAGCCCGGCATCGCGGTGGCCCGTTTCATCCGGCTGTGGACGCCCGGGGATTCCCCGCGCCGGGCGGAGCTGCCCGGCCTGCTGCAGCGCGGGGGCGCGGCGCTGGCGGTGATGGAGGAGCACCTGCGGGACCACGCCTGGTTCACCGGCACGGACTACGGCGTGGCCGACATCGCGCTGTTCGCCTACACCCATTGCGCCGGGGACGGCGGCTTCGACCTGTCGGCCTGGCCGGCGGTGCTGCGCTGGCTGGACCGCGTCCGCGCCACGCCGGGCTTCGTGCCGATGGCCGGCCCACCGGACGGCACGGGGGGCGCAACCGGCCTCACTCGCTCCTGACGCAGCTGCCGTACACGTCCACCGGCGGATTGAAGCCGGAGGCGTCGGCTGGGTTGTCGCGCCACAGGTTGGGCTTGAAATCGCCGCCCTTGCAGTTGGCCGCGCGGTCCACGCCGATGGTGAAGGTATAGGGACTGCCCTGGAACTGGTTGTGCTCGAACAGGTTGTCCTGGCTCATGCTGTTGTCCCAGCACAGGATCTCCGGCGTGCGGTAGCGGATCGAGCAGGCCAGGAACACGCCGGCGGACTTGTTGCCGGCGAAGCGGTTGTCGACGATGCGGTTGCGGCGCGCATCGGCCAGGTAGATGCCCTGGCTGCCGTTGTTCTCCAGGGTGTTGCCGCGGATCTCGCTGTCCTCCAGGTGCTCGGTGGTGATGCCGGCGGCGACGTTGTCGTGGATGTGGTTGTCGAGCAGGCGCACCTTGGCGGTGCGGTTGAACGACACGCCGTCCCAGTCGGCCTGCGAGACGTCGTTGCGCTCGAACACCAGGTCGTGGCTGTCGCGCTCGCTGAGCAGGCAGGCGCTGCGGCAGCGGCTGACCGTCAGCCCGGCCAGGCGCACCTGCTGGCCGGCGCGGATCACCACCGCGCTGTTGCTCAGGTAGGGCCGCTCGGGCATGAACTCGTGCTCGGCCTTGCCGCCGACCAGCTGCAGGTCCTCGATGGCCACGTCGCGGATCGGCCCGGCCGGGGCCTCGTGCAGGTAGTCGCCGACCACGATCAGCGGCTGCTGCACGCCGTCGCGCATGCGGATCACGGTGTCCGCGCCGGTGCCACGCAGGCGCACGCCATCACGGTCGATGTGCAGCAGCTGGTCGATGGGGTACTCGCCGGCGGCCAGGCACAGGGTAGCGGTCCCGCGTCCGGCGGGCAGCGCGTCGAGGGCATGTTGCAGGTCGTCGCCCGGACGGGCCTGCGCGGTGCAGGACGGTGCCGGCGCGGCGGCGCGTGCGGGCGCCTGCACCGACAGGCAGGCCAGGGCCAGGAACAGCAGGGCGGGAAGGGGGGCGCCGCCGCGCCGGCACCGTCCTGCACCGACAGGCAGGCCAGGGCCAGGAACAGCAGGGCGGGAAGGGGGGGCAAGCGCATTCGTTGGCAGCTGCAGTGGGGAGCGGCGTCATAGGATGGCCCGATCCGGCGCGACGGCGGTGGCGCCCGCGTCATATTCGGGTCCCGTGTTCATGGCCGATTTCGGTGCAGGCCACGCCTCCGGGCGCCGCCATCCGGACAGCGAGTGAAACTGATTCCGATTAGATCATCGCCGTGGCGGATGGGGCACCATGGGCTCCATCGCGAACCAGGAGCGCCCCCGATGAAAGGCCAGCCGGAAATCCTCGATTGCCTCAACCGCCTGCTGCGCGGCGAGCTCGCCGCCCGCGACCAGTACTTCGTCCATTCCCGCCGCTACGACGATCTCGGCCTGAAGACGCTCTACACGCGCATCGACCACGAGATGCAGGAAGAGACCCAGCATGCCGATGCGCTGATCCGCCGCATCCTGTTCCTCGAGGGCCGGCCGGACATGCGGCCGCTGCCGTTCGAGCCGGCCTGGGACGTGCCGGCGATGCTGCGCAAGGACCTGGACACCGAGTACGAGGTGCGCGCCAACCTCGCCGCGGGCGTGAAGCTGTGCGAGTCGCTGGGCGACTACGTCAGCCGCGACGTGCTGGTCGCCCAGCTCAAGGACACCGAGGAAGACCATGCCTGGTGGCTGGAGAAGCAGCTCTCGCTGATCGAGCGCATCGGCCTGGCGCTGTACCAGACCTCGAAGATCGGCGACGGCGGCGTGTCCGGCGACTGACCGGCGGGGTGCCCCGCCGCGCGCGGTTCAGCGCGCGTGCGGCCGCTTCAGCAGGCGATAGGCGCCGGTGGCCATCGCCGACAGGCCGCGTTCGCGGTAGCGCGCCTCGCTGGCCAGCAGGTCGCGCCGTTCCAGCAGTTCGGGCGACCAGTCCGCCAGTTGCTCCCGCACCTCGGCGGCGCCGACGTCGAACGGCGGGCCGGCCATCTCGTGCGGCGGGTATTCCAGGGTGAGCAGCAGGCCGCGGCAGCCGGCGGGCAGGGCGGCGTAGACCGTGTCCACGTAGCGCCGGCGCAGCCCCGGCGGCAGCGCGACCATCGCCCCGCGGTCGTAGACGCCGGCGATACCGGCCAGGTCGGCGGCAGTCAGGGCGAAGGCATCGCCCTGGACGATCTCGATGGCGCCGGCGCGCCAGTGCTCGCCGAGCCGGCTCGCATGCCGCTGCGGCGCCAGCCCGGCGTCGGCGAAGAACCGTTCCACCGCCAGCGCGGAGAGCTCCACGCCGAGCACGCGATGCCCCTGCGCGGCCAGCCAGTGCATGTCCAGCGACATGCCGCACAACGGCACCAGCACCCGGCTGCCGGCCGCCAGGCCGAGCGTGGGCCAGTGCTTCTGCAGCAACGGCAGCACGCGCGGCTGGTGGAAGCCGATGTCGCCGCGTTGCCAGCAGTCCTGCCAGAAGGTGGCGTCCATGGTTCAGCCGGCCGTCGCTATGGCAATAGTGGTGGCCGCGACCCGGCGGGATGCCGTCGCGGCGCCGGGATACCGGACCGGTCCGCGGCGAGGGCCGCGACAGCGGGGCTGCGAGCGGGCGGCCGGCCACGCCATCGCCCGTCTCGCGCCGACGCACGGGGGCCGTGCCGGGCTCGGCGCCACGCAGGCCCCGGGACGGCTACCGGACATCGAGCCTATCCACCTTCTGCCGCGCCACGCATACGGGCGGCGACGGCGGTACCGGCCGCGCCGCCGCGCACCCGTTGGATGAACTACTGCACATCCAGTCCGTCCACCTTCTGCCAGCCGCGCGGCAGCAGCCGCCCGCGCGTGGCCCGAGCGCCCACGTACTCGTCCAGGTCCTTGAACGACAGGCCCATCGTGCGCGCGCCGCTCTTCACCTGCAGGGTCTGGCCCGGGGCCACGGCGGCCACCGCGACCACGCGCTCGGTCGCCAGCTTGGCCCGCGGGATGTCGATGATCTTGTTGCCCTTGCCGCGCTCGAGCTCCGGCAGCTCGCTGGCCGGGATCGCCAGCAGGTTGCCGGCGCTGGTCACCGCGACGATGCGGTCGCTGTCCACCGCGGCCACCGTCGCCGGCTGCAGCACCTGCGCGCCGGTGGACAGGTTGAGCACGGCCTTGCCGGCCTTGTTGCGGCCGGTGAGGTTCTCGAAGCGGGTGAGGAAGCCGTAGCCGTGGCTGGAGGCCAGCACCAGGCGGGTGTCGTTCTCGCCGGCGGCCAGGGCCCGGAACGCCGCGCCGGCCGGAGGCGAGAAGCGCCCGGTCAGCGGCTCGCCGTTGCCGCGCGCCGAGGGCAGGGTGTGCGCGGCGGTGGAATAGCTGCGGCCCTCCGAGTCCAGGAACACCACCTGCTGGTTGCTGCGCGAGCGCACCGCGGCCAGCGGCCCGTCGCCCTCGCGGTAGGACAGGCCGGCCGCGTCCACGTCGTGGCCCTTGGCCGCGCGCACCCAGCCCTTCTCCGAGAGCACCACGGTGACCGGCTCGCTGGGCACCAGTTCGGTCTCGTCGATGGCGTGCGCCGCCTGGCGCGTGACCAGTGGCGACATGCGCGCATCGCCGAACTTCTTGGCGTCGGCCTGCAGCTCGTCCTTGATCATCTTCTTCAGCCGCGCCTTGCTGTCGAGCACGGCCAGGATCTGCTCGCGCTCGCTGGCCAGGGCATCCTGCTCGCCGCGGATCTTCATCTCCTCCAGGCGCGCGAGCTGGCGCAGGCGCGTCTCCAGGATGTAGTCGGCCTGCTCCTCGGACAGGGCGAAGCGGGCGATCAGCGCCGGCCGCGGCTCGTCCTCGGTGCGGATGATGCGGATCACCTCGTCCAGGTTGAGGAAGGCGACCAGCAGACCTTCCAGCAGGTGCAGGCGGCGGTCGACCTTGTCCAGGCGGTGGCGCAGGCGCCGGGTGACGGTGTCGCTGCGGAAGCGCAGCCATTCGGCCAGCAGCTGGCGCAGGTTCTTGACCTGCGGCTTGCCGTCCAGGCCGATGATGTTGAGGTTGACCCGGTAGCTGCGCTCCAGGTCGGTGGTGGCGAACAGGTGGCCCATCAGCTGCTCGGCATCCACGCGGTTGGAACGCGGGATCATCACCACCCGCACCGGGTTCTCGTGGTCGGATTCGTCGCGGATGTCCTCCAGCCACGGCAGCTTCTTGGCGCGCATCTGCGCGGCGATCTGCTCGATGACCTTGGACGGGGAGACCTGGTAGGGCAGGGCGTTGACGACGATGTTGGCGCCTTCCTTGAGCCAGGTGGCGCGGGCACGCACGCTGCCGTTGCCGCTCTCGTACATGGCGCGCAGGTCCGCGGCCGGGGTGATGATCTCCGCGGCGGTCGGGTAGTCCGGGCCGCGCACGTGCTCGCACAGGTCGGCGACGCTCGCGTCGGGATCGTCGAGCAGGCGGATCAGCGCGCTGACGATCTCGCCCAGGTTGTGCGGCGGCACGTCGGTGGCCATGCCCACCGCGATGCCGGTGGTGCCGTTGAGCAGCAGGTGCGGCAGCCGCGCCGGCAGCCAGGTCGGCTCTTCCAGGGTGCCGTCGAAGTTGGGCGACCAGTCGGTGGTGCCCTGGCCGAGCTCGCCGAGCAGCACCTCGGCGATCGGGGTCAGCTTGGACTCGGTATAGCGCATGGCCGCGAACGACTTGGGGTCGTCGGTGGAGCCGAAGTTGCCCTGGCCGTCGATCAGCGGGTAGCGGTAGGAGAACGGCTGCGCCATCAGCACCAGGGCCTCGTAGCAGGCGCTGTCGCCGTGCGGGTGGTACTTGCCGATCACGTCGCCGACCGTGCGCGCGGACTTCTTCGGCTTGGCGGCGGCGTTGAGCCCCAGCTCGCTCATCGCGTAGACGATGCGTCGCTGCACCGGCTTGAGGCCGTCGCCGATGAACGGCAGGGCGCGGTCGAGCACCACGTACATGGAATAGTCCAGGTAGGCGCGCTCGGCGTACTCGCGCAGCGGCAGCTGCTCGAAGCCGTGGAAGGAGGAATGCGGGGGAAGCTGGTTCATGCGGTACCACCTGTGGGACGGGCGCGCCGGGCGCGCCGCAAAGGGTCCCGATTATCCGGATGCGGTCGGGGATGCCAAGCCGAAGGCGCCGATGGAACACAGGGTACTGCTTGCGAGGGAAATATTTTCATTGACAAATATCCCTTCTGGAAGAAAATGCCGCACCCATGAACCATTGCCCGCTTCCCGATCCCGTCGCGGCGTTCCCGCCGAACCTGGGCCTGCTGATGCGCCAGGTCCGCGACGGCATGGTGCGCCTGCTCGACAAGCTGCTGGCCGAGCAGGGGCTGGAGCTGGGATTCCAGCACTATGTCGGCCTGAAGATGCTCGCGCGCATGTCGCCGTGCACCGCCAACGAACTGGCCCTGGCCATCGACCAGACCCCCAGCGCCGTCACCCGGCTGCTGGACCGCCTCGAAGCGCTGGGCTGCGTGCGCCGCGAACCCCACGCCCAGGACCGGCGCGCGCTGCAGATCGTGCTGACCGACGAGGGCCGCGCCCTGTGGCAGCGACTGATGCAGATCGGCGACGAGGCCATGGCCCATGCCATGCACGACCTGTCCGAGACCGAGCAGGACCAGTTGATTTCCCTCCTTTCCCGCGTCCGCGATTCGCTCAACACCCCATGACCCATCCTCTTTCCCGCAAATCGCCGCGCCTGCCGCTGCGGCCCCTGGCCCTGGCCGCGCTGGCCCTGGCCCTGGGCGCCTGCGCCAGCAGCCGCGGCCTGTCGCCCCAGGGGCGTCTGCTCGACGCCGGCACGCTGCACGGCCAGCAGCGCCTGGCCGGTGCCACGCTGAGCCCGGCCGCCTGGCCGCAGGCCCAGTGGTGGAAGGCCCTGGGCGACCCGCAACTGGACCAGCTGGTCGACGAGGCGCTGCGCGGCTCGCCCGACCTGGCGGTGGCCGACGCGCGCCTGGCGCAGGCACGCGCCAGCGCCGGCCAGGCCGATGCCGAGCGCGGCCCGAGCCTGGGCGTGTCGGCCGGCTACACCGGCCTGCGCCTGCCCGAATCGATGGTCGGCTCGGAAATGGGCGGCCACTACGCCGGCACCGCCCAGGCCATGGTGAGCTTCAGTTATGGCGTGGACCTGTGGGGCGGCAAGCGCGCCGCCTGGGAGGCCGCGGTGGGGCGCAGCCGGGCGGCCGAGGTCGATGCCCAGGCCGCGCGCCTGGACCTGGCCGCGGCCGTGGTGCAGGCCTATGTCCAGCTGGATCTGGCATGGCGCCAGGCCGACATCGCCGAGCAGGACCTCGAGCGTTCCAACGGCGTGCTGGCGCTGACCCGCCAGCGCCGCGACGCCGGGATCGACAACGACCTGCAGCTGCGCCAGGCGCAGGGCCGCGTCCCGGCGGCCCAGCAGCAGCTGCAGCAGGCCCACCAGGCCATGGACCAGGCCCGCACCGCCCTGGCCGCCCTGCTCGGGCAGGGGCCCGACCGCGGCCTGGGCATCGAGCGCCCGGCGCTGGCCGGGTTGCAGGCGCCCGGCCTGCCATCGGTACTGCCCAGCGAGCTGCTCGGCCACCGCCCCGACGTGGTCGCCGCGCGCTGGCGCGTGGAGGCCGCCGGACAGGGCATCAAGGCCGCCAAGGCGCAGTTCTACCCGAGCTTCAACCTGAGCGCGCTCGGCGGCGTGGTGAACAAGAACGTGGGCGACCTGCTGGAGGCCGCCTCCACCTTCGCCTACATCGGCCCGGCGTTCAGCCTGCCGCTGTTCGACGCCGGCCGCCTGCGCGCCGGCCTGGCCGGGCGCGATGCCGACTACGACCTGGCCGTGGCCGACTACAACCGTACCCTGGTGCAGGCCCTGCGCCAGGTCGCCGACCAGGTCACCGCGCTGCAGTCGCTGCAGGCGCAGACGGCCTCGCAGCAGTCGGCGCTGGACGCTGCCCAGGCCGCCTTCGCGCTGGCCCAGCGCCGCTACAAGGCCGGCATCGGCAACTACCTGGACGTGTTGTCCGCGCAACAGCAGGTGCTGTCGGCGCAGCAGGCACTGGCCAGGATCCAGTCCGAGGCGCGGCTGGCCGCGGTCCAGCTGACCAGCGCCCTCGGCGGCGGCTACGACCCGGCCGGCATGGCACAGGCCCCGGCCGCACACGACGATCTCCCGAATTCCTGAGACATCCCCAATGAGCGAAACCCTCACCCCCGATTCCGTCACCCCGAAGAAGAGCCGCCGGGGCTTCCTGCTGCGCCTGCTTGCCGTCGTGGTGGTGCTGGCGCTGGTCGTGTTCGTGTTGTGGTACTTCCTGGCCGGGCGCTGGCACGAGGAGACCGACGACGCCTACGTGCAGGGCAACCAGGTGCAGATCACCCCGCTCACCGCCGGCACGGTGATCGGCATCGGCGCCGACGACGGCATGCTCGTGGAGGCCGGCCAGGCCCTGGTGCAGCTGGACCCGGCCGATGCCCAGGTCGCCCTGCAGCAGGCCCAGGCCAACCTGGCCCGCACCGTGCGCCAGGTACGCGGCCTGTTCCGCAGCGTGGAGGGCGCCCAGGCCGACCTGGACGCGCGCCAGGTGGCGTTGCAGCGTGCCCGTGCCGACTTCGCCCGGCGCAAGGACCTGGCCGCCTCCGGCGCGATCAGCGCCGAGGAACTGGCCCACGCCCGCGACGAGCTGGCCGCCGCCGAGGCCGCGGTCAGCGGTTCGCGCGAGCAGGTCGAGCGCAACCGCGCGCTGGTGGACGACACCGTGGTGGCGACCCAGCCGGACGTCCAGGCCGCCGCCGCGCAGCTGCGCCAGGCCTACCTGGCCAGCGTGCGCGACGAGATCGTGGCGCCGGTGGGCGGCTACGTCGCCCGCCGTTCGGTGCAGGTCGGCCAGCGGGTGCAGCCGGGCACCGCGCTGATGGCGGTGGTGCCGCTGGACCAGGTCTGGGTCGATGCCAACTTCAAGGAGACCCAGCTGCGCCACATGCGCCTGGGCCAGGAAGTCGAGCTGGAGTCGGACCTGTACGGCGGGGCGGTGGCCTTCAAGGGCCACATCGTCAGCCTCGGCCTCGGCACCGGCAGCGCGTTCTCGCTGCTGCCGGCGCAGAACGCGAGCGGCAACTGGATCAAGATCGTGCAGCGCGTGCCGGTGCGCATCCAGATCGACTCGAAGCAGCTGGCCGAGCATCCGCTGCGCATCGGCCTGTCGATGCGCGTCAAGGTGAACCTGCACGACCAGCAGGGCACGGTGCTGCCGGGCAAGCCGGTGAGCGGCGAGGTCTACGCCACCGGCGTGTACGCCAAGCAGTTGCACGACGCCGATGAGCTGATCGAGAAGATCATCCACGAGAACCTGCCCGCCTCCGCCGCCAAGGCCGGTTGATCGCCCATGTCCGCACAAGCTCCCGCCGCGCCCAAGCCGTTCCTGCCGCCCAGCATCGGCCTGTGCACGCTGGGCCTGGCGATGGCCTCGTTCATGCAGGTGCTGGACACCACCATCGCCAACGTGTCCCTGCCGACCATCGCCGGCAACCTGGGAGCCAGCTCGCAGCAGGCCACCTGGGTGATCACCTCGTTCGCGGTGAGCACGGCGATCGCGCTGCCGCTGACCGGCTGGCTGAGCCGCCGTTTCGGCGAGACCAAGCTGTTCGTATGGGCGACGCTGGCCTTCGCCGCCGCCTCGCTGCTGTGCGGCCTGGCGCAGAGCATGGGCATGCTGGTGGTCTCGCGCGCCATCCAGGGCGTGGTCGCCGGGCCGATGTACCCGATCACCCAGAGCCTGCTGGTGTCGATCTACCCGCGCGAGAAACGCGGCCAGGCGCTGGCGCTGCTGGCGATGGTCACGGTGGTGGCGCCGATCGCCGGGCCGATCCTGGGCGGCTGGATCACCGACAACTACAGCTGGGAATGGATCTTCCTGATCAACGTGCCGCTGGGCATCTTCGCGGCGATGGTGGTCGGCAGCCAGCTGCGCGGCCGGCCCGAGCCGACCGAGCGCCCGCGCATGGACTATGTCGGCCTGGTCACGCTGGTGATCGGCGTGGGCGCGCTGCAGGTGGTGCTGGACCTGGGCAACGACGAGGACTGGTTCAATTCCACCTTCATCGTCGTGCTCGCCTGCATCTCGGCGGTGTCCCTGGCCGTGTTCCTGATCTGGGAGCTGACCGACAAGGACCCGATCGTCGATCTGCGCCTGTTCCGCCACCGCAACTTCCGCGCCGGTACCCTGGCCATGGTGGTGGCGTACGCGGCGTTCTTCAGCGTCGGCCTGCTGGTGCCACAGTGGCTGCAGCGCGACCTGGGCTACACCGCGCTGTGGGCCGGCCTGGCCACCGCGCCGATCGGCATCCTGCCGGTGCTGATGACCCCGTTCGTCGGCAAGTACGCCAGCCGCTTCGACCTGCGCATGCTGGCCAGCGTGGCGTTCCTGGTGCTGTCGGCGACCAGCTTCGTGCGCTCGGGCTTCAACCTCGACGTGGACTTTGGCTACATCGCCGAGATCCAACTGATCCAGGGCATCGGCGTGGCGCTGTTCTTCATGCCGGTGCTGCAGATCCTGCTGTCGGACCTGGACGGGCGCGAGATCGCCGCCGGCTCGGGCCTGGCCACCTTCCTGCGCACCCTGGGCGGCAGCTTCGCCGCGTCGCTGACCACCTACCTGTGGACGCGGCGCACGCAGATCCACCACGCCGACCTGACCGAGCACATCTCGGCCTACGTGCCCGGCGTGGAGGACCAGCTGCAGACGATGGGGCAGGGCGACGTGCAACATGGCGCCGCGCTGGTGAACACGATGATCAACCACCAGGCCTCGCAGATGGGCTTCAACGACATCTTCCACCTGCTCGGCTGGACGTTCCTGATCATCATCAGCCTGCTGTGGCTGGCCAAGCCGCCGTTCGGCGCCGGTGCCGGCTCGGCGGGCGGCGGCGGGCACTGAATCGCGCCGCGCCCGGCGATGGCTGCCGGTGCATCGGCCAACCGACGAGAACCCCGCCACGGCGGGGTTTTTCATGCTTTCCATGCGGGGCGGCGCAGTGCCGCGGTGGCCTCGCCGGCGGCGTGCCGCGTGGACGACGGGCATGAAAAAACCCGCTTGCGCGGGTTTGATCGTCTTGAGTCGTTGGTGCCCAGGAGAGGACTCGAACCTCCACGGTTTTACCCGCTAGTACCTGAAACTAGTGCGTCTACCAATTCCGCCACCTGGGCGACTCAGGCAAAGAATTATGTGGGGCCGGGCGGGGCTTGTCAACGAAAACGTGCGCGCGCCGGACAGCCCGGCGATGCTTGCGTCCGCGCCGGCCGGAAAAGCGAAAACCCCGCTTGCGCGGGGTCTTCTGATCGTTGCGATTGGTGCCCAGGAGAGGACTCGAACCTCCACGGTTTTACCCGCTAGTACCTGAAACTAGTGCGTCTACCAATTCCGCCACCTGGGCATCGCAGGGCGCGCATTCTGCGGATCGCCGGCGGCCTTGTCAACGCCCCTCGCGGTGGACGCGGTGGCGGGGGCGTGAGCGATCCGCATGCCAGGCAGGGTTACCATGGCGGCATGAATGAGAAGACCCCTACCGGGAAGGCCAAGCCGGCCCGCACGTCCACCCGCAAGCCCGGCGACACGCCGGCGGCGAAGGTGCCCGCCAAGCAACCGCGCAAGGCCGCACCCGACAAGGCCAAGGCGCCGGCCGGGGCCGCCAGAAAGGACGGCGGCAGGAAGAAGAAGCCGGCATTGCCGCCGTGGATGCCCGAAGCGCCGGCCCAGCCGGCACCGTCCGGCGGCCGTCGTCCGCGCGGCCCCGCGCCGGGCCGCGCTGCACAGGCGCCGCGCCGGGGCCCGGCCCGGCCTGCGCCGGCCACGCCCGAATTCGCCGATCCGTACGCCGCGCGCGAGGCCGAGCGCTACGAGAATCCCATCGCCAGCCGCGAAGCGATCCTCAAGCTGCTGGACGAGTGCGACGGCCCGCAGACCGCCGAGGACCTGGCCGAGCAGCTGGAACTCACCGAGCCGGACCGTTTCGAGGCCCTGTCGCGGCGCCTGAGCGCGATGCTGCGCGACGGCCAGGTGGTGCGCAACCGCCGCGGCGGCTACGCGCCGGTGGAGCAGGTCAACCTGATCCCGGGCGTGGTGATCGCCAACCCCGAGGGCTTCGGCTTCCTGCGCCCGGACAACGGTGGCGACGACCTGTTCCTGCCGCCGTACGAGATGCGCAAGGTCATGCATGGCGACCGCGTGCTGGTGAACGTCACCGGCATCGACCGGCGCGGGCGCCGCGAGGGCAGCGTGTCGCGCATCCTCGAGCGCGGCGTGCACCGGCTGATCGGCCGCTTCGGCCTGGAGGGCGGCATTGCCTTCGTGGTGCCCGACGACCGCCGCATCCAGCGCAACGTGCAGGTGCCGCAGGACGGCATCGGCGGCGCGCGCGACGGCCAGCTGGTCGTGTGCGAGATCACCCAGGCGCCGGACGCGCGGCGCCCGCCGATCGGCCGCATCATCGCCGTGCTCGGCGACAAGCTCACCCCGTCGCTGGTGGTGGAGACGGCCATCCACGGCCACGAGCTGCCCTACGAGTTCCCGCAGGAGGTGCTGGACGAGGCCGCGGCGGTGCCGCTGACGGTGGAGCCGTCGATGATCGGCGGGCGCGTGGACCTGCGCGACCTGCCGCTGGTGACCATCGACGGCGCCGACGCCAAGGACTTCGACGACGCGGTCTACTGCGAGAGCAACCGCCAGGGCTTCCGCATCCGCAACCGCCAGGGCTACCGGCTGGTGGTGGCCATCGCCGACGTGTCGCACTACGTGCGCCCCGGCACGCCGCTGGACGACGAGGCGCAGAAGCGCGCCACCTCGGTGTACTTCCCCGGCTTCGTGGTGCCGATGCTGCCGGAGACGCTGTCCAACGGCATCTGCTCGCTCAACCCGCAGGTGGACCGCATGTGCTTCGTCTGCGACATGCAGGTCAGCAGCGAGGGCGAGGTCACCCAGTCGAAGTTCTACGAGGCGGTGATGCGCTCGCACGCGCGGCTGACCTACGAGCAGGTATGGCAGGCGGTCGGCGAGAAGGACCCGGGGGCGCGGGCTGCCGTCGGCGAGCGGCTGCCGCAGCTGGAGGCGCTGCATGCGCTGTACAAGGTGCTGGCCAAGGCGCGCGCGCGGCGCGGCGCGATCGAGTTCGAGAGCTCGGAGGTGCGCTTCGTGCTCGACAACCGCGGCGAGGTCACCCAGGCCGGCATGCTGGTGCGCAACGAGGCGCACAAGCTGATCGAGGAATGCATGATCGCGGCCAACGTCGAGGCCGCGCGCGGGCTGCTCAAGGCACACATCCCGGCGCCGTTCCGCGTCCACGAGCGCCCGCCGGAGAGCAAGTACGCCGACCTGCTCGAATTCCTCAAGGAATTCAACCTGACCATGCCGTCGTGGGAGAAGGTGCAGCCGGGCGACTTCACCAAGCTGCTCAAGAAGGTGCGCGAGCGGCCCGACGCGGCGCTGATCGAGTCGGTGCTGCTGCGCAGCCAGTCGCTGGCGGTGTACTCGCCGGACAACAGCGGCCATTTCGGCCTGGCGCTGGACGCCTATGCCCACTTCACCTCGCCGATCCGCCGCTATCCCGACCTGCTGGTGCATCGCGCGCTGAAGTACGCGCTGACCGGCGGCCGGCCGGAGAAGTACCGCTACCCGCCCCACGAGATGGCCACGCTGGCGCTGCAGTGCTCCGAGCGCGAGCGCCGTGCCGACGAGGCCGAGCGCGAGGTCGACGAGCGCTACCGCGCCGCATGGATGGAAAAGCACGTCGGCGGCCAGTTCGACGGCGTGATCAGCGGCGTCACCGGCTTCGGCCTGTTCGTGGAGCTGGACCAGTCCAAGGTCAACGGCCTGGTCCACGTGACCCAGCTGCCGCACGACTACTACCAGTTCGATCCGATCCGCAAGACGCTCAGCGGCGAGCGCCGCGGCCACGAGTACCGGCTCGGCGACAAGGTGCGCATCCTGGTGCTCAAGGCCAGCATGGAGGAGCGCAAGATCGACTTCAGGCTGGTGGAGCAACTCGACGCCGAGGACGGCACGCCGCCGTTGCCGCCGCGCGACAAGCCCCGCTCGGGTGGACGCGCCAGGCGGCGGTGAGCCGCGCGCGCCGGCGGCCACGGTTGCGGTGTTGCGGTAGCGGCCGCCAAGGCGACGGCAGCCGGTGTCGTCGCCTTGGGCCTGGCGGTCTGTTCCCGTGGATTGGCTGTGCGGGCGATGCAGGGCTTCCCGGGCGTGCCATGTCGCTTCGTCGGGCGGCTGCGCTCCGGACGGCCGCTGCAGGCACATCCGCAATGCCTGTGCGCCGCGGTAGGCCTGCACGTTGCCCGCCAGGCAGCCTCGGTGCCGAGGCCTCGTTCCTGGGCCGTACACCTGAAGGGCCGTAGACGCTCCTGTGGCGGTCCGCGGCATCGGGTGCCGAAATGGGCGATCAACGCGTTCCTGGCCCGTGCGCCTGCAGGGGGCCGTGCGCTTGCAGGGAGCATGGATGCCTCCCGCTGCGATCCGCGTTCCCAGGTGCCGGCAACGAGGCCGACGCGTTCCCGGTCGGTGGACAGGGGCAAGGTGGCGGTGACGCTTGCGGCGCGGTGGACGATCCCGGTTTGCGAGCCGCAGTGACGCCTTGCCTTACCTTGCCGTTCGGATGGACGTACGGACGGCGCCGCTGCAACGTCGCACCGGATGTCCCGCCGGCATGCCGCGCAACGATGCGTGGACGGCGTGCAATCGCGGGAGGACGAGGTACCGGCGCGCACTGGATGGGGCATCGCCGTGCTTCCCCTGTCGCGGGCAGGCGCGGCACGTTGCCCCCGTGCTGGTCCTGGCCGGTCGCAGCGCCTACCATTTCCTCCTTTCCATTTCCGGCGCGGCGCCACATGAGCAAGCAGAACCAGTGGGTGGTCGGCGTCAATGCCGTCGCCTCCGCCATCGAGAACGATGCCGAGCACGTGCGCGAGGTGCTGGTCGAGGCCGGCAGCAAGAATCCGCGGCTGGCCGAGATCGAGGCCGAGGCCCTGCGCAAGGACATCGAGGTGCGCCGGGTCAACGCGCAGGCACTGGACGGCGTCGGCGGCGCGGTGCGCCACCAGGGCGTGGCCGCGCGCTATGCCGCCGTGCAGACCTTCGACGAGCACGACCTGGCCGGCCTGGTCGAGCAGGCCGAAGGCAAGGCCCTGCTGCTGGTGCTCGACGGCGTGCAGGACCCGCACAACCTCGGCGCGTGCCTGCGCAGCGCCGCCGCCGCCGGGGCGACCGCGGTGGTCATTCCCAAGGACAAGTCCGCGCCGGTCAACGCCACCGTGCGCAAGACCTCGGCCGGCGCCGCGGACCGTATCCCGGTGGTGGCGGTGACCAACCTCTCGCGCTGCCTGAAGGAGCTGCAGAAGCAGGGCGTGTGGATCTACGGCCTGGCCGGCGAGATGGGGCCGAGCCTGTATGCGCTGGACCTGACCGGCAACGTGGCCCTGGTGCTGGGCAGCGAGGCCGAGGGCCTGCGCCGGTTGACCCGCGAGCATTGCGACGGCCTGGTGCGCATCCCGATGCCGGGCGCGATCGAGAGCCTGAATGTCTCGGTGGCCGCGGGCGTGGCCCTGTTCGAGGCAGTACGGCAGCGCGCGTGAGCTGCCGGCGGCATCGCAGCCCCCCCCCCATAGAAGTGCTGTAGGAGCGACTTCCGTCGCGAGGGTTCTACCAGTAAGGCCTCATCGCGACGGAAGTCGCTGCTACAGGTGGCTTCAATTCGGCTGCGCTGCCGCCCAGCGCCTGGTACAGGGTGACGTCGGCGACCAGTTGCTGCCGCCGTGCCAGCGCCAGCGCCAGCTCCGACTCGCGCAGGGTCTGCTGCGCGTCCAGCCAGGTGCGCAGGTCGGATGCGCCGCTGCGGTAGCGGACCTCGTACATGCGCTCGACATCGCGCGCGGCCTGGTACGACCTGTTCGCCGATTCCACCTGCGCGGCGAGCTGCTCGCGCGCCGACAGTGCGTTGTCGACCTCGCTGAGCGCGGTGTAGAGCGTGGTGCGGAACTGGGTGGCGGCGATCTCGTAGTCGGTGCCGGCGATGCGGGTGTCCAGCCGCGCCCGATGCAGGTTCAGGAAGGGCAGGGTGAGGCCGGCACCGAGGGTGGCGACCGGATTGCGCACCACGTCCGACAACGCCGTGCTGCTGCCGCCGATCGCGCCGGTGAGGCTGAGCGCGGGGTAGTAGCTGCGTGCGGTGGCCTTGATCTGCGCCAGTGATTCGCGCAGGCGCAGTTCGGCCGCGCGCAGGTCCGGGCGCCGCGCCAGCAGCTCGGCCGGCACGCCCGCGGCCAGCGCCGGGCTGGACGCGGCGTCCAGGTCCTGCGGCTCGTCGGCCTGCGGCCATGGCTGGCCGTCCAGCAGCACGGCGATCGCGTTGCGCACTTCCACCCGCTGCTGCAGCAGCGCGCTCTGCGCGGTGCGCTGGCTCTCAAGGTTCTGCTCGGCCTCGCGCAGTTCCAGCCTGGAGACATCGCCGGCGCCGAACTGCACCTGCACCAGTTGCAGGGTCTTCTCCAGCCGCTGCAGGTTCTGTTCGCCGGCGGCGATGCTCTGGTTGAGGTAGGCCAGCTGCCAGTAGTCGCTGCAGACCTCGCCGACCAGTGCCAGCGCGGTGTTCTCGCGGTCCTGGTCGGTGGCCGCCGCCTCCCACTGGGCCACGTCGCGCTGTGCGCGCAGCTTGCCCCACAGGTCGATCTCCCAGTCCAGCGACACGCTGGCGGAGTAGCTGCGATCGAACGCGTCGTGGCGGTCGGTGGCGCGGCTGCCAGAGCCGGCGACGCTGCCGCTGGCGGTCGGCCATAGCTCGGTCTCGGCGAGGCCCGCCTGCAGGCGGGCCTTGCGCAGGGCCAGCCCGGCCGCGGCGAGGTCGCTGTTGGATGCCAGCGCCTGCTGGACCATGCGGTCCAGGCGGGCGTCGCCGAAGCCGCGCCACCAGGCATCGGCGGCGATGTCGTGGGCAGGGTAGCTGGCCTGCAGCGCCAGCGCCTGTTCCGGCGTGTTGCGTGCGGCGTCGCCGCGGCCGTAGGCGGAGGCGACCGCGATCGGAGCGGCGCGGTACTGGCCGGTACTGACGCAGCCGGCCAGCAGGACCGCCGCGATCGCGGGGAGGAGGGGGAGGGAGCGGTTCATTCGCGGGCCAGGGCCTCCACGGGGTCGAGTTGCGCGGCGTTGCGCGCGGGCAGGAAGCCGAACACCACGCCGATCAGGCTGGAGCAGGCGAAGGCGGCGACGATCGAGCCGGTCGAGAAGATCATGCCGAAGCTGCCGCCGGCGGCGGCGAACACCCGGCCCAGCGCCAGCGCCAGGCCGATGCCGAGCAGGCCGCCGAGCAGGCACACCAGCACCGCCTCGATCAGGAACTGCTGCATGATGTCGCTCTGGCGCGCGCCCACTGCCATGCGCACGCCGATCTCGCGGGTGCGCTCGGTCACCGACACCAGCATGATGTTCATCACCCCGATGCCGCCGACCACCAGCGCGATGGCGGCGATCGCGCCGATCATCAGCGTCATCGTCTGCGTGGTCTGCTCGATGGTCTCGCGGATCTCGGCGCTGTTGCTGAGGAAGAAATCCTCGCTGCCGTGGCGCAGCCTGAGCAGGCGCGTGACCGCCTGCTCGGCGGCGTCCATCGGGGTGTCGTCGGACACGCGCACGGTGATGCTGGAGAGGTAGTGCTGCCCGAGCATGCGCGACATCGCGGTGGTGTAGGGCACCCAGATGCTGAGCGAGGAGCTGCTGCCGAAGCCGGTGGTCTGCTTCTGCGCCACCCCGACCACGCGCACCGGTACGTTGCCGAGCAGGATCACCTGGCCGATCGGGTTCTGCCGGGTGTCGGCGAAGAACTGCGCGCGGGTGTTCTGGTCGATCACCGCGACCTGCTGGATGGACGATACCGCCTCGGCGCCGAAGAACGCGCCCTCGCTCAGTTTCAGGCCCTTGACCCGGAAGTACTGCTCGCCGACGCCGCTGACCTGCGCGGTCGCGGACTGGCTGCCATGGCGCGCGGTCACCGAGGTGGAGACGTTGGGGGTGGCGCTGTCGACATAGCTCTGCCGTGCCAGCGCGATGGCGTCGCCGGCCTTGAGCGTCTGCACCCGGCCCGAGCGCATGTCGCCGAAGCCGCTGCCGGGATAGACCTCGATGGTGTTGGTGCCCAGCGCGGAGATGTTGGACAGGATCTGCTGCTGCGAGCCGTTGCCCAGCGCCACCACCGACACCACCGAGGCGATGCCGATGATGATGCCGAGCATGGTCAGGAAGGTGCGCAGGCGGTGCGCGTTCATCGCCAGCAGCGCCATCCGGAACGCCTCCACGAAGCGGTCGCGCAGCGCCTGCCAGTGGCTGCCGCCGGCGGGCGGCGGTTCGGGCCGGCGCCGGCCGGCGACGTCGGTGCCGGCACCGGGGTTGGCGCGGTCGGCGACGATCCGGCCGTCGTGGATCTCGATGATGCGCTGGGCGTGGCGGGCCACCGCCATGTCGTGGGTGACGATGATGATGGTGTGGCCCTCGGCGTGCAGTTCGCCCAGGATCGCCATCACCTCCTCGCCGGAGCGGCTGTCCAGCGCGCCGGTCGGCTCGTCGGCCAGGATCACCTCGCCGCCGTTCATCAGCGCGCGTGCGATCGACACGCGCTGCTGCTGGCCGCCGGACAGCTGGCCGGGGGTATGGCCGGTGCGGTCGGCCAGGCCGAGCCGGCGCAGCAGCTCGCGCGCGCGCGCCGTGCGCGCCGGGCCGGGCATGCCGGCGTAGACCGCCGGCACCTCGACGTTGCCGATGGCGTCCAGGTCGCCCAGCAGGTGGTAGCGCTGGAAGATGAAGCCGAAGTGCTCGCGGCGCAGCTCGGCCAGCTCGTCCGGCGACATCGCGCCGGTCTGCCGGCCGGCGACGCGGTAGCTGCCGCCGCTGGGCCGGTCCAGGCAGCCGAGGATGTTCATCAGCGTGGACTTGCCCGAACCGGATTGGCCGACGATCGCCACCATCTCGCCGGCGGCGATGTCCAGGTCGATGTCCGCGAGCACGACCAGGGTCTGGTCGCCGGCCGGGAACTCGCGGCGCAGGTCGCGCAGCTGCAGCAGTGCTTGGCTCATGGCTGCGCCTCTCACATCATCGGCGGCGGGCCGCCGGGGCCTCGGCGCTGCTGGTTCTTCTGCGCGGACTCGGCGCGGGTCGCGGCGGTGGCCTCGCCGACCACCACCCGCTCGCCTTCGCTCAGGCCGCTCCTGATCTCGGCGCTGGCGTTGTTGTCCAGGCCGACCACGACCTTGCGCGGCTGCGGGCGGCCATCGGCGGACACCACCTGCACCGTGTAGCTGCCGTCCTTGCCCTTGGCGCCGAGCGCGGCCGAGGGAATGGTCAGCACGTTGCGGGCCTGTCCGAGCACGATGCTCACCTGCGCGGTCATGTAGGTGCGCAGCGCGTGGTCGGCGTTGTCCACGTCGAACAGGCCGTTGTAGTAGATCGCGGTGCTCGAGGTGGAGGTGCTGGAGGAACTGCTGCTGGAGGAGCTGCTGTCCTCGTCGGTCACCGATTCCGGTGCCGGGGCGATGTCGCGCAGGGTGCTGGCGTAGCGCTTGTCCGGGTTGCCGAGGATGGTGAAGTACACCTGCTGGCCTTCCCGGGTCTTGACCACGTCGGCCTCGGATATCTCGGCGTACACCGTCATCGTGTCCAGGTCGCCGAGCATGACGATGGTCGGCGCGCTCTGGTTGGCGTTGACCGTCTGCCCCTGCTTGGACACCACCGCCACCACAGTGCCGTCCATCGGCGCGGTGATCCGGGTGTAGCCGAGATTGGTCTGCGCGGTGTCCACCGTGGTCTGCTGTTGGGCGATGGTGGCGTCGAGCGCGGCGATCTGCGCGCGGGTGGCCTCCAGGGTGGCGCGGGCGCTGTCGTAGTCGGCCTGCGAGGTCGCCTCGGCGGCCAGCATCCGCTGCTGGCGCTTGAACGCCAGTTCGTAGGCGCGCAGGTTGGCGACCTGCGCGTCGCGGCTGGCGCGCGCGTTCTGCAGCGCGGCCTGGGCGCTCTTGAGGGTGTTGAGCTGGGTGCGCGAATCGATCTCGGCGATCAGGTCGCCGGCCTTGACCTGGTCGCCGAGCCCGACCTTCAGCGACTCGATCCGGCCGGACACCTGTGCGCCGACGCTGACTAGCCGCGACGGCTTGATCGTGCCGGTTGCCTCGACCGTCTGCTCGACGTCGCCACGGGTCACCGGCGAGGACGCCAGGGTAGGGGGGGGCGACGGCTTTAGCCACCACAGCACCAGCAGCACGATCAGCAGCACGACGGCGATCGCGAGCGCGATGCGGCCGCGCCGGCTCTTGGGCAAACGGGGTTTCACTGGGCTGGACCTGTCCGCTGGGCCGCGTCGTGCGGCGTCGGCGACAAGTCTGGCCGGCGCGGTGCGCCTGCCTCAATGCATGGCGTGTATCGGCATGTATCGGGCGCGCTGCCGGATGTGTCGCAATGTTTCGGCGGCGCCGGCCGATACGTGCCGACATGCGCCGGGAAGCGCGCGGCGATCGGCTAGGATGGATCATCGCCGCATGACGGAAGAACAGACGATGCACCGCCTGCTGGTGGTCGACGACGACGTCGATATCCGCACCCTGCTGGCCGAGCAGCTCGGCCGCGCCGGCTACCAGGTCGGCACTGCCAGCGACGGCGCGCAGATGCGCCAGGTGCTGGAGCGCGAGCACGTGGACCTGATCGTGCTCGACCTCAACCTGCCGGGCGAAGACGGCCTGACCCTGTGCCGCGACCTGCGCGCGCGCTCGGCCACGCCGGTGATCATGCTCACCGCCCGCTCCGAGCCGATCGACCGAGTACTCGGCCTGGAAATGGGTGCAGACGACTACCTGCCCAAGCCGTTCGAGCCGCGCGAGCTGCTGGCGCGCATCCGCAACGTGCTGCGCCGGACCGAGGCGCTGCCCGCCAACCTGGAACCGCTGGCGGTGCGCCGCGCGCGCATCGAGGGCTGGACCTTCGACCTGGAGCACCGCCACCTCGTCGATCCCGCCGGCCGGGTGGTGGTGCTGTCCGGCGCCGAGTTTCGCCTGCTGCGGGTGTTCGCCGGCCGGGCCAACAAGGTGCTCACCCGCGAGCAGCTGGTGGTGCTGAGCAGCGGCCGCCAGTACGAAGCGCAGGAGCGGGCGATCGACCTGCAGATCAGTCGCCTGCGGCACAAGCTGGGCGATGCCGGCGGCCTGATCAAGACCGTGCGCAACGAGGGCTATGTGCTGGCGGCGACGGTGACGCTGGAATGAGGCGCCTGCGCGGCTACCTGTCGTCGATGGCCGGGCGGCTGTTCCTGATCCTGCTGCTAGGTATGCTGGCCGCCGCGGTGGTCGCCACGCTGCTGGCCAATGCCAAGCGCCGGCAGGACTTCGAGCGGCAGGAGATGGCGCGTACCGCCGACCGCCTGCAGGGCTATGTCGAACTGCTGGACGGGACGCCCCCGGAACTGCGCGCCAAGCTGCTCGATCTGGGCGGGCCCGGCGTGCGCCCGGCGCAGGCCGATGCGCGTGGGCATGGCGGCGATGCCGATTTCGCCGCGCTGCTGGCTGCGCGTGGCGGGCTGTTGGCGCAGGCGCGAGTGGAGCACGCCGGCTACCGCCAATGCGCGCCACGATTGCCGGACTTCCTGCCGCCGCCGGGCGCCCGCCGAGCCGCTGCAGGCGAGCGCGACAGAGGCGAGGAAGCGGAGCTGCCGCCGCCAGAGTGCCGGTTGGTGTTGCTGTGGCTGCACGACGGAACTCCGCTGCGCCTGGGCCTGGAATCGCCGCCGGTGATGCGCAATCGCCTGTCACCGGTCGATCCGCTGTTTCTGACTCTACTGGCGGTGGCCATAGCGCTGCTGGCGTATGCGGTATCGCGCATCGCCAGCGCGCCGCTCAAGGGCCTATCCGGCGCCGCCGCAGCGCTCGGGCGCGATCTGCAGCGCGAGCCGATGCCGGTCAAGGGGCCGACCGAGGTGCGCAACGCGGCGATGGCTTTCAACGCCATGCAACAGCGCCTGCAGCGCCACCTGGGCGAACGCACGCAGATGCTGGCGGCGATCACCCACGACCTGCAGACTCCACTGACACGGCTGCGGCTTCGCCTGGAGAATGTGTCCGATGAGGCCTTACGCGAACGCCTGGTCGCCGATTTGGCGGCGATGCAAGCTCTGATCAAGGAGGGACTGGAACTGGCTCGCAGCGCCGAGTCGTCCGAGCAACCGATGGCACTGGATCTGGATTCGTTGCTGGAAAGCGTGGTCGCCGACGCCGCCGATGGCGGTGGTGACGCCGTGTTCGAACAGGGCTGTGGCGCGGTACTGATGCTCAGGCCGCTGGCCGTACACCGGCTGTTCTCCAATCTGGTCGACAACGCGCTCAAGTACGGTGGTTGCGCCCGGGTCGCCGCGACGTGGTGCGATGGTTGGGTGGTGGTGTCGGTCCGCGACCGCGGGCCGGGATTGCCGGCAGACCAGCTGGAGGCGGTGTTCGATCCGTTCGTGCGGCTGGAGACCTCGCGCTCGCGGCAGACCGGCGGCGCCGGACTGGGGCTCACGATCGCCCGCGCGCTCGCGGAGAAGGACGGCGCGGTCCTCCGCCTGAACAATCGCCTCGAAGGCGGGCTCGAGGCGCGCGTGGAGTGGGCTGCCGCGCCGGTGGCATGACGGCCGCGGTCCAGAATGAATTGTCGGCTTGACATGTTGCTGACCGGGTTACGCATGACGGTCCCGACGCTGACCGGGTCACGAAGCGGCAAACTGCTGCCGCGCGCGACTACGCGGTGAAGCTGGAATCTCGCGCAGCAGGCTGCACAACTCTATCCGTGACTTCGTGCGCGCCCCCGGGGCGCCCGTGGTTCGCCACCTGGGAAAGGCCTGGTGCGCTACAAGGGCCGAACTTTACCGTGGTCAACTGCAGTGTACCCGTCCGGCACTGCTGAATAAGGGGGCGCACGCTTCATCTGCCGCGGCTCGGGCATGCCCAACGTTCCCGTGAAGGTCGCGCCATTCCTGGTCAAGGGCAGTGATGTCCAGGAGGGTCGGTGCAGGTGCCCGAAGCCGTGTTGCGCGAATCGTGGTGCCTGTTTGCTCGCCGTCCTCGGCTTCTCACGATCGAAATGCCGCCGATCGTTCCGCCGGCCTGCGTCCCAAGGAATCCGGAGGACGCATTAGTCGCCTTGCGGATGCCGAGGCCAGGCGTTGGCGATCTTGCAGAACAGCTGGGCGGTCTGCTCGGTGTCGTAGACCGCGCTGTGCGCCTCGGCCGCGTCCCAGCCCAGGCCGGCGGCCTGCGCGGCGCGCGCCAGGACCGTCTGGCCGTAGGCCACGCCCGCGAGCGTGACCGTGTCGAACACGCTGAAGGGGTGGAACGGGTTGCGCTTGTGGCCGGTACGGGCGACCGCGGCATTGAGGAAGCCGAGGTCGAAATGCGCGTTGTGGCCGACCAGGATCGCGCGCTGGCAGCCGTATTTCTTCACCGCCGCGCGTACCGGGGCGAAGATGTGGTCCAGCGCCTCGCGTTCGGGCTTGGCCAGGCGGAAGGGATGGTCGAGGACGATGCCGGTCACTTCCAGCGACTTGGGATCGATCTCCAGCCCCTCGGCGGGAATCACGTGCGCGGCATGGGTCTGGCCGGGATACAGCAGGCCTTGCGCGTCCATCTCGACGGGGACGGCGGCGATCTCCAGCAGGGCATGGCGGCTGCAGTCGAAACCGCCGGTCTCCACGTCGACCACGACCGGCAGGTAGCCGCGGAAACGCCGCGCCATCAGGGGATTGGGGGCCGCGGGCGCTTCGGGCGAAAGGGTATCTGACATGGGCGATAGGGTAGCAGAGGGTGCCGGCCCCGCCCCTGAAGCGGCGATGCCGGCCGGCGTGTGGCCGGCCGGCATCGGGTCGGCTCAGCGGCCGTTGGCGATGACGTTGGCGATGACGCCGGTGGCCACGGCGATCAGCACGTAGCGGTCGTCCACCTTGCGCCACTGGTGGCCGCGCGGCGGGCGCTTGAGGCCATGCGCACGGTAGTCGTTGACCAGGGCGCCGCGCTGGTCGGGCGGCAGCTTGTCGCCCCGGCGCGGCGGCTGGCGATGGGCGGCCTGCGGCGGCGCCGAGGGATGCGGCTGGGCCTGTCCGGGGCCCTGGGGACGCTGCTGCTGTTGCGGCTGCGCGTGCTGCGGGGAATCCTGGCCCTGCTTCTGGCGATCGGGCGGCGGATCCTGCGGCGCGGCGGTGGCCAGGCCGGCCGCCAGCAGCGAGGCGGCCATCAGCGGGGCGATCAGTCGTTTCATCGTGCATCTCCTTGCATGCAGGACCATCCTGCGTGGCTTCGACGCTAGAAGACAGCGGGTGAATCGCCTATTAAGTTTTGCCACGATTTTGTGTCGCGAATGTCATGCGGCGACACGAGGCGGCACGAGGCCTCAGGGAGAGCCGGTGGTGCTGGTCTCGTCGCGCTTCTCGCGCGGCGGCAGCGGCTGGTCGCCGTTCACCAGGAACCAGACGTTCTCGGCGATGTTGGTGGCGTGGTCGCCGATGCGCTCGAGGTTCTTGGCCATGAACAGCAGGTGCGTGCACGGGGTGATGCTGCGCGGATCCTCCATCATGTAGGTCAGCAGCTCGCGGAACAGCGCGGTGTACAGGGCGTCCAGGCGGGCATCGGCGTCGCGCACCTTCAGCGCCGCTTCCACGTCGCGCGACTGGTAGGCGGCCAGCGCGCCGCGCACCTGCTGGGCGGCCAGTTCACCGAGGGCCCGCAGGCCCAGGATCTGCGGCATCGGCGGGGCGGTGTTCAGGGCGATGGAACGCTTGGCCACGTTGGCGGCGTAGTCGCCGACGCGCTCGATGTCGGCCGGCACGCGCAGGCCCACCAGGATCTCGCGCAGGTCGCGCGCCATCGGCCCGCGCAGGGCCAGCAGCATGACGTCGTGGCTGATCGAGCCTTCCAGCGCGTCGATGGCCTCGTCGTTGGCGATGATGCGGCGCGCGGCGTTGTCGTCGCGGCGCTCGACCACGTCCAGCGCGGCCTCCAGCTGGGCGACGGCCATCTCGCCCATGCGGACGATCTCCCCGGTCAGGCGCTGCAGCTCCTCGTCGTAGCTCTTCACGATGTGGTCGGTGGGCGTGGCGGTCATGGCGTATCGAACCTTTAGTTTTCGGCCGTGTCGGTCGTTGCGGTGGAAGCGGGGTGCTTCGGTTTCTCGTATCTCGTGGAGCGGGCCCTGCCGTCGTCCCGGCAGGTGCTGCGGCTTGCGGATGCCCTGGCCCGACCATCCGGGGCGGGCGTCCGCGCCGGCGTCCGCCGCCGACGGGCATTGGCTAGGTGCGGCCCATCAGCCGAAGCGTCCGGTGATGTAGTCCTCGGTCTGCTTCATGGACGGCTGCGAGAAGATGACCTCGGTGCGATCGTGCTCGATCAGGTCGCCCAGGTACATGAAGGCGGTGTAGTCGCTCACGCGCGCGGCCTGCTGCATGTTGTGGGTGACGATGACGATCGTGTAGGCGTTCTTGAGTTCCTCCACCAACTGCTCGATGCGGCTGGTGGAGATCGGGTCCAGCGCCGAAGTCGGCTCGTCCAGCAGCAGCACGTCCGGACGCAGGGCGACCGCGCGGGCGATGCACAGGCGCTGCTGCTGGCCGCCGGACAGGCCCAGCGCGCTCTGGCCCAGCTTGTCCTTGACCTCGTCCCACAGCGCGCCCTGGCGCAGGGCCTGCTCGACGCGGTCGTTCATCTCGGACTTGGACAGCTTCTCGTGGTGGCGGATGCCATAGGCGACGTTCTCGAAGATCGTCATCGGGAACGGCACCGGCTTCTGGAACACCATGCCCACGCGGCTGCGCAGCTGGTTGAGCGAGTACTTGGGCGAGAGGATGTTCTCCCCGTCCAGCAGCACCTCGCCGGTGGCGCGCAGCTTGGGATACAGCGCGTAGATGCGGTTGAACACGCGCAGCAGGGTGGACTTGCCGCAGCCGGACGGGCCGATCAGCGCGGTCACGCGCTTTTCCGGGATCTCCAGGTTGATGTTCTTCAGCGCGTGGTACTGGCCGTAGTAGAAGTCCAGCCCGCGCGCGGCGAGCTTGACCGGCGCATCGGCCAGCGGGGAGCGCTCGGTGACGGCGATGCGCTGGACCGGGGCACCCTGGGTAAGGTCGTTCATGACGATGTCCGAAGGAATCAATCGTTGGGGGTCTTGTGGCGCAACAGCAGGGCGCGTGCGCCCAGGCTGACGAGCAGTACGAACACGGTGAGCACCAGGGCGCCGGCCCAGGCCAGCACCTGCCAGTTCTCGTACGGGCTGCCGGCGAACTGGTTCATCACCACCGGCACCGAGGCCATCGGGCGGAACACGTTGCTGTTCCAGTACTGGTTGCCGAAGGCGGTGAACAGCAGCGGCGCGGTCTCGCCGGAGATGCGCGCCAGGGCCAGCAGCACGCCGGTGACGATGCCGGCCGCGGCGCTGCGGTAGAGCACCTGCACGATCACCTTCCACTGCGGGATGCCCAGCGACAGCGCGGCCTCGCGCATCTGCACCGGTACCAGGCGCAGCATCTCGTCGGTGGTGCGCACCACCACCGGCAGCACGATGAAGGCCAGCGACAGCGCGCCGGCGAAGGCCGAGAAGCTGCCGCCGGTCTGCATCACGTACAGGGTGTAGATGAACAGGCCGAGCACGATCGACGGTGCCGACAGCAGGATGTCGTTGACGAAGCGCACCACCGTGCCGGCCTTGCGCGCGTTGCCGTACTCGGACAGCCAGGTGCCGGCGGCGATGCCCAGCGGCGTGCCGATGGCGATGGCCAGCCCGCACATCACCGCGCTGCCGAAGAAGGCGTTGGCCAGGCCGCCTTCCTGCATCGGCGGCGGGGTCATCCTGGTGAACAGGTTCCAGTCGATGCCGGCCAGGCCCTTGGCGAGCAGCGTCCACAGGATCCAGCCGAGGAAGAACAGGCCGAACGCGGCGGTCGCGCAGGAAAGCAGCAGGGCGACCACGTTGACCACGCGGCGCCGGTTGTACAGGCGTTGGGAGACGGCGGCGGACATGTCAGTTGCCCTCCCGGCGGGACAGGCGCTGCAGCATCAGCCGCGCCGCCGCCAGTACGATGAAGGTGACGATGAACAGCACGAAGCCCAGCGCCAGCAGCGCCGAGCGGTAGGTCTCGGTGGCCTCGCCGAAATCGTTGGCGATCAGCGCGGCGATGGTGGTGCCCGGCTCCAGCAGCGAGGCCGACAGCTGCACGCTGTTGCCGATCACGAAGGCCACCGCCATGGTCTCGCCGAGCGCCCGGCCCAGGCCGAGGAACACGCCGCCGATCACCGCCGAGCGGGTGTAGGGCAGGACGATGTCCCAGCTCACCTCCCAGCGGGTGGAGCCGAGCGCGTAGGCCGATTCCTTCAGCCGCGTCGGCACGGTCATGAACACCTCGCGCATGACCGAGGAGATGAACGGGATCACCATGATCGCCAGCACGAAGCCGGCGGTCAGGATGCCGATGCCCAGCGGCGGGCCCTGGAACAGGCGCCCGATCACCGGCAGCGTGCCGACGTGGTCGTTGAGCCAGGGGGTGACGTACTCGGTCATCACCGGCACCAGCACGAACAGGCCCCACATGCCGTAGATGATCGAGGGGATGCCGGCCAGCAGTTCGATGGCGGTGCCGACCGGGCCGCGCAGCCAGCGCGGCGACACCTCGGTCAGGAAGAAGGCGATGCCGTAGCTGACAGGCACGGCGATGACCATGGCGATCAGCGAGGTCACCAGGGTGCCGTAGATCGGGGCCAGCGCGCCGAACTTGTTCTCCACCGGGTTCCACTCGGTGGAATAGAAGAAGCTCAGGCCCTGCATCTGCAGGGCCTGGCGCCCGCCCCACAGCATCGACAGCGCAGCGCTGGCCAGGGCGAGCAGGACGAACACGACGGTGGCCACCAGTGCCCAGCGGAACCAGCGGTCGGCGCGGGCGTCGCGCAGGTCGCGGCCGCTGGGCGCGGTGATCGCTTCGGGGATGAGGGTGGCGTTCATGGGGGACGGCCCGGGTGCGGAAGACGACGCCCACCTCGGAGGGTGGGCGTGGCGGGGATCACTTCAGCTCGGTCGACCAGTAGGCCTCGATCTGCTGCACCAGTGCGTCGGGAAGCGGCACGTAGTCCAGCTCGCGCGCCTGCTCCTGGCCGTGCTCGAAGGCCCACTTGAAGAAGTCCAGCGTGGCCTGGGTATGGGCCGGGTCCTTGGCCTGCTTGCGCACCAGCATGAAGTTGGTGGCGGTGATCGGCCAGGACTGCGCGCCCGGGGCATTAGTGATGACCAGGTTGAAGTCCTGGGCGTGGGCCCAGTCGGCCGAGGCGGCAGCGGCGGCGAAGCTCTCGGCGCTGGGCTGCACGAACTCGCCGGCGGCGTTCTGCAGCGCGGTGTAGGTCATCTTGTTCTGCAGCGCGTAGGCCAGCTCGACGTAGCCCACCGAGCCCTTGATCTGCTGCACGTACGAGGCCACGCCCTCGTTGCCCTTGCCGCCGACGCCGCCCGGCCACTGCACCGAGGTGCCTTCGCCGACCTTGCTCTTCCAGTCTGGGCTCACCTTGGACAGGTAGTTGGTGAAGTTGAAGCTGGTGCCCGAGCCGTCGGAGCGGTGCACCACGTTGATCTTGACGTTGGGCAGGGTCACGCCCGGGTTCTGCGCGGCGATGGCCGGGTCGTTCCACTGGGTGATCTTGCCCAGGAAGATGTCCGCCAGCAGCGCGCCGGTCAGGCGCAGCTGGCCGGGCTGGAGGCCTTCGAGGTTGACCACCGGCACCACGCCGCCGATCGCCGAGGGGAACTGCGCCAGGCCGGCCTCGGCCAGCTCGCTGCTGTCCAGCGGCTTGTCGGAGGACCCGAAGTCCACCGTGCCGGCCTTGATCTGGGCGATGCCGCCGCCCGAGCCGATCGACTGGTAGTTGATCTTGTTGCCGGTGGCGGTGTTGTAGTCGGCCGACCACTTGGACACCAGCGGATAGATGAACGAGGCGCCGGCACCGGAGATGACGGCGGTGGCGGCCTGGGAGCTGCCGTCGGCGGCCGCGGCGCCGGCCGCGGGCGCGCCGGTGGTGCTGTCGCCGGAAGGCTTGCACGCCGCCAGCGCGGCGACCAGGGCGACGGACAGGAGGGTGATGCGTGCCGGATGCAGGTTCATCGGGATGGCTCCATGGGATACGGGCCGGAGTGTCTTCCGGCGGATGACGTCATGAAATGATGTTTTTGTTACACCCTTGTGACCATGCGCCGGGTTTCTGCGGCCAGGCCGCGCGCGCATCGCCCTGTGCAAAAAAAGCGCGGATCCGGGAGGATCCGCGCCTGTCGATTCCGGAGGGAGAGAGTCTCCGGCATCAATACTTCAGATGGGTGGCCCAGTAGCCCTCGATCTGCTTGACCAGCGGCTCCGGCAGCGGGACATAGTCCAGCGCCTTGGCCTGGGCATCGCCCTTGGCGTACACCCAGGTGAAGAACTCCTTGGCGGCCTTGGCGCTGGTCGCGTTCTTCGGGCTCTTGCGCATCAGGATGAAGTTGGTGGCGGTGATCGGCCAGGACTGCGCACCGGGGGCATTGGTGATGACCAGGTTGAAGTCCTGGGCGTGGGCCCAGTCGGCCGAGGCGGCGGCCGCGGCGAAGCTGGCGTCGCTGGGCTGCACGAACTGGCCGGCGGCGTTCTTCATCGCGGCGTAGGCCATCTTGTTCTGCAGCGCATAGGCCAGCTCGACGTAGCCGACGCCGCCGCGGATCTGCTTGACGTAGGCGGCCACGCCCTCGTTGCCCTTGCCGCCGATGCCGGCCGGCCACTGCACGCTGGTGCCTTCGCCGACCTTGGCCTTCCACTCGGCGTTGACCTTGGACAGGTAGTTGGTGAAGTTGAAGCTGGTGCCCGAACCGTCGGAGCGGTGGACGACGGTGATCTTCAGCTCGGGCAGCTTCAGCGACGGGTTGAGCGCGGCGATCGCCGGATCGCTCCACTGGGTGATCTTGCCCAGGAAGATGTCGCCGAGCACCTTGCCGTCCAGGCGCAGCGCACCCGGCTGCAGGCCCGGCACGTTGGCCACCGGCACCACGCCGCCGATCACCGACGGGAACTGGGCCAGCCCGGCGGCGGCGAGCTCCTCGGGCTTGAGCGGCGCGTCGGAGGAGCCGAAGTCCACCGTCGCCGCCTTGATCTGGGCGATGCCGCCGCCCGAGCCGATGGACTGGTAGTTGACCTGCTTGCCCGTCGCGGCGGCGTAGTCGGCCGACCACTTGGACATGACCGGGAAGATGAAGGATGCCCCGGCGCCGGTGACATCGGCAGCCTGGGCGACCAGCGCGAACGAGGCCGCGGCGATGCCGGCGACCAGACGGGTCTTGAGCGAATGGATCACGGAAAGCTCCTGCAGGGTGGTGCGCCGGCGCCATTGCCGACGATCCGCCCATTGCATGCCGGCTTCGTGATGCTTTGAAGAACGGTGGATGACAGTCCGGTGACAGCCCGTCCCGGGCGGCTGTCTTTTTTCTGTCAGACGCCTGACCCGTGACCGTCACGGAGCTGACGGAATCTTCACAAATCGCTCGAGCAGGCCCGTCTGCGCGTGGCGTTTGCCCTGAAGATCATCACCCGGAGAATTCCAGATGCGTTCTCATTTGCTCGCCACGGCGGTCATGGCCGGCCTCGGCCTGGCCGTTTCCTCGTATGCCCAGGCCGCCCAGCCGGCGGCCCCGGCCGTCACCGCCGCCCAGTTGCGCGAACTGCAGGCGCAGATCGCCGCCCTGCAGAGCCAGGTACAGCAGTTGCAGGCCCAGTCCGAACAGCAGCAGGCCCAGGCCGATGCCCAGTCCGAGGTCAACGTGACCCAGGCACAGGCGATCGAGGCGGCGCAGACCTCGGCCAGCAAGGTCGATTCGCTGGCCAAGTTCGTCAACGACACCAAGGTCGGCGGCCGCATGTTCTTCGACCTGAGCAACATCGACAAGACCAGCAACGGCCAGAAGACCTCGGCCAGCGGCACCGGCGTGGACGTCAAGCGCTTCTACCTGACCGTCGACCACAAGTTCAACGACATCTGGTCGGCCAACCTGACCACCGACTTCCAGTACAGCTCGGCGATTTCCAGCACCGAGCTGTTCGTCAAGAACGCCTATGTGCAGGGTGCGTTCGACAAGGCCTTCGTGCTCAAGATCGGTGCGGCGGGCATGCCGTGGATCGGGTACGTGGAGAAGTTCTACGGCTACCGCTACGTCGAGAACACCCTGACCGACCGCCTGAAGTACGGCAACTCCGCCGACTGGGGCCTGCACGCTTCCGGCGACCTGGGCACGCAGTTCAACTACGCCGCCTCGGTGGTCAACGGCGCCGGCTACAAGAACCCGACACGCGGCAAGGGCATGGACGTGGAAGGCCGCGTCGCCTACCAGCCCAACGCCAACTTCGCCGTCGCCGTGGGCGGCTACTCCGGCAAGCTGGGCAAGGAGACCGACGTCACCGACGCCGACCACACCTACACCCGCGGCGACGTCATGGTGGCCTATGCCAGCCCGGCGTTCCGCCTGGGTGGCGAGTACTTCCAGGCCAAGAACCTCAACAACGTGCTGACCGTGGCCAGCGACAAGAGCAGCGGCTGGTCGCTGTGGGGCAGCGTGGCGCTGGGCGACAAGGGCATCAACGCCTTCGCCCGCTACGACAAGACCGACCTGAGCAAGACCCTGGACCCGACGCTGGCCGACAAGTACTGGAACCTCGGCGTCGAGTTCCCGGTGTTCAAGAACCTGAAGCTGGCCACCGTGTACAAGTACACGCACCAGGACAACAACAGCAGCAAGGACGACGAGACCAAGGAATTCGGCGTCTGGGGCGACCTGAGCTTCTGATTCCTGCAGGTTCGTGGCCTACCGGCGGCGGCGAGGCAGCACCTCGCCGCCGTTTTCGTGTCCGGCGTTTGCGCGTGCTCCGGTCGGGCATCCACGATGCGCGGCGCCGGGATCCGGTGATGGCGCGGGTTCGATGGCGCATCGGCGCCGCCGGCAGGCGGTCGGTTCGCGGTGCCGGAATTCCAGGGCGCCGCCGATGCCCGGGTACCGGCCACCCCGGTTGCCCGGCGACGTGGCCCCTGGCCAGGGGATCTCTTGCCGGAGGTATCTCTTCGGTGCCGGAAGACGCGCTGCACCGGTGTCCGAATCCGGGTGGCAGGGTTCCCGCCTGCGCGGCTCGGCGGCCGCGCTGCCATGGGTTACCCGCATCGATTCGTCCCGACAGCCAGGCCAGGCCCGTCGCCGCCGCGCGGGGCGTGCCGTGGAACGATGCTCGTCCGGCATCGCGGCATCGCATCGCTCCCGGTCACGCCCCGCGTTGGCAGCCGGGCGAGGGGTGTTGGCAAAACCCGCGCCAGGCGTGCCGTGGAAGACGAGGCGTGCTTGCAAGGTGCCGGCCAGCCGGAGCGGGGCCGGGGAGGGCCGAAGACAGGGGCGGGACGTGACAGGTGCAGGCCATGACAGCTCCGGGGCGTCGCTGGCACCGCGGCGCTACCGGGGCGCGATGGCTCAGGCCGGCGTCTTGTCCGGATACCGGCACAGGTCGCGGATCACGCAGCGCGGGCAATCCGGCTTGCGCGCCTTGCACACGTAGCGGCCATGCAGGATCAGCCAGTGGTGGGCGTCCTGGCGGAATTCCTCCGGCACCACCTTCATCAGCTTGTCCTCGACCGTGCGCACGTCCTTGCCCGGGGCCAGGCCGGTGCGGTTGGCGACGCGGAAGATGTGCGTGTCCACCGCGATGGTGGGTTCGCCGAAGGCGGTGTTGAGCACCACGTTGGCGGTCTTGCGGCCGACGCCAGGCAAGGCCTCCAGCGCGGCGCGATCGCGCGGCACCTCGCCGTGGTACTTCTCCAGCAGGATGCGGCAGGTGGCGATGACGTTCCTGGCCTTGGCGTTGTACAGGCCGATGGTGGCGATGTAGCGCTTCAGCCCGTCCTCGCCCAGCGCCAGGATCGCGGCCGGCGTGCTGGCCACCGGGTAGAGCTTGCGCGTGGCCTTGTTGACGCCGACGTCGGTGGCCTGCGCGGACAGCATCACCGCCACCAGCAGCTCGAAGGGGGTGCGGTATTCCAGCTCGGTGGTCGGGTGCGGGTTGAGCTCGCGCAGGCGGGCGAACAGTTCGTGGATCTGGTCGCGGGTGAGCAGGCTGTTGCGGCTGCGCGTGGCGGTACCGTTCCGGGACGGGCTCATGGCTTGGCGATCCCGGCGCGGGCCTTGGCGCGTGCCAGCGCGGCGGCCACCGCCGGTGGCAAGGCGGCCGTGCCGGCCACGGCGGGCGGCGGTGCGGCGGCGCGGCGCCGGGCCTCGCGCTCGGCGGCACGGCGTGCCTGGCGCAGCTGGTGCTGGCGGTAGCGGTCCCGGGCCGCCCAGGCCTGGCGCAGGCGTTGCTGTGCCGCGGCCAGCGCCGCGGGCAGGCGTGGATCGAGCGCGGCGTCGCCGGCCTGCGGGCGGTAGTCCATCAGCCCGGCGGCCAGGGCGGCATCGACGTCGTCCTGCTCCAGCAGGGCGAGCAGGCGCACGGCCAGGGCGGCACGATCATGGTCGGGGGGCATCGGTGCCATCGGCTCAGCGGTTGCGGAACTGCGGCTTGCGCCGTTCCAGGAAGGCGGCAGTGCCTTCGCGGCTGTCCTCGCTGGCAAAGAGCAGGCCGAAGCGGGCCCGTTCCAGCGCCAGTCCTTGCTCCAGCGGGCCCTCGCCGCCGGCGAGCACCGTGTCCAGGATGCCGCGCAGGGCCAGCGGCGCCGAGGCGGCCAGCTGCGCGGCGATGTCGAAAGTCGCCTGGTGCAGCGCCTCGTCGGCCACCACCCGGTTGACCAGGCCGAGCTGGTAGGCGCGCTGGGCATCGACGGCCGTGCCGAGCAGGCACAGCTCGAGGGTGGCGCCGCGGCCGACCAGGCGCAGCAGGCGCTGGCTGCCGCCGAAGCCGGGGATCAGGCCGAGGTTGATTTCCGCCTGGCCGAGCCTGGCCGAGGCCGCCGCCACGCGCAGGTGGCAGGCCAGGGCGAGTTCCAGGCCGCCGCCCAGTGCGTATCCGTTCATCATCGCGATGACCGGCTTGGGCATGTGCTCGATGCGGTCCATCACCCGCTGGCCGAGGCTGGCGAAGGCATAGGCCTGGCCGGGATCCATGCCGTGCATGCCGGCGATGTCGGCCCCGGCGACGAAGGCCTTTGGCCCGGCGCCGGTCAGCACCACCACGCGCACGTCCTCGGCCGCGGCCGCATCGGCGAAGGCCGTTTCCAGCGCCAGCAGGGTGTCGCGGTCCAGGGCGTTGAGCTTGTCCGGACGGTCGACGGTGATCTGGCGCACCGGGCCGTGATCGTTGACGGTGACTGGGCTTTCGGACATGGTGGCGGCTCCCGTGGTGGCGAAAGTGAAGAACGTCGGCCCGGGAACTCCGGCCGCGCCGGCTTGTCACAAGCTGCACGTCAGTGGCGGGCTTCCCGTTGCGGCGGCTATCCTAACGCGTCATCTCAGGCGGCAGCCTCCGTCCTGTGCCACCACCCTGGAGAAGGAATCAATGAAGTTGCGTTCTATCGCGGTCGCCGTCGCGGCCTTGGCCCTGACGGGCACTGCGTTCGCCCAGGACACCACGTCCGAGAAGGGCAAGCTGAGCTACTACTTCGGTTACGACTACGGCAACAACCTGGCCGAACTGACCGCCCGCGGCGAGCAGCTGGACATCAATTCGGTCATCAAGGGCCTGCAGGATGCCTACGCCAAGAAGCAGCCGGCGATCACCGCCGACCAGCTCAAGCCGGCGGTGGAGGCCTTCCAGAAGCGCGAGCAGACCCGTGCCCAGCAGGCCAAGGCCGAATACGACAAGGCCGCCGCCGACAACAAGACCAAGAGCGACCAGTTCGTCGCGCAGTACAAGACCCAGGCCGGCGTGAAGACCCTGCCCAACGGCGTGGCCTACAAGGTGCTGGAGAACGGCACCGGTGCCAAGCCGACCCAGGCCAGCACCCTGGCGCTGGAAGTGGCCGGTCCGTTCCCGTACGGCCAGCGTCCGGAGCAGGCCCGCCCGGCCCAGCAGATCCCCTCGATCAAGCTCAGCGAGATCGAGATGCCGGCCATGCGCGAGGCGTTGCTGCAGATGCCGGCCGGTTCCAAGTGGGAAGTGACCCTGCCGCCGGACAAGGCCTACGGCGCCGATCCGCGCACGCCGTTCCCGCCGAACGTGGCGGTGCAGTTCGAGATCAAGGTGGTCAGCGTCAAGTAAGCCGGACGCCAGCGACATGCCGACGCCGGCCTCCTTCGGGGGGCCGGCGTTCTCGTTTCAGGGGGAGACACGAGGTCGCAGCGGCGTTCCGCCGGCCCTTTCCCCGGCGTGGCGCGCTAGGCTACGGCCACGGATCATGGAGACCTGCCTTGTTGCTCCCCTCACGCCTTGCATCGGTGTCTGTCGCCTGGACGGGGCGGGACTGTGTGCCGGCTGTCGGCGCAGCGCGGCCGAGATCGCGGAGTGGCCGGCGATGAGCCAGGCCGAGCGCCGCCGGGTCATGGAGGTATTGCCGCAGCGCGACGGGCTCTGGCTGCCGGAAGGGGAGCGCCTGCGCCGCGCCCTGCACCCGCTGGACACGCCACCGGCCGGCCCGGGCTGGAACCACGAGGAACTGGTCGATCTGGCCGCCGTCGCGCCGCCGGCCGAGGCCGCGGTACTGGCCGCGCTGGTGCCGCGGCCGCAGGGGACGCAGGTGGTGCTGACCCGGCGCAACGCGGCGCTGCGCCACCATGGCGGCCAGGTCAGCTTCCCCGGCGGGCGGCGCGATGTGGGCGATGCCGATGCCGTGGCCACCGCGCTGCGCGAGAGCCGCGAGGAGATCGCGCTGCCGGCCGAGCAGGTCGCGCCGCTGGGGTACCTGGACCCGCTGATGACCGTCAGCGGCTTCCGCGTGGTGCCGGTGGTCGGGGTGATCGACCCGCGGTTCGTCGCCCGTCCTTCGCCCTCGGAGGTGGCCGAGGTGTTCGAGGTGCCGCTGGCCTACCTGATGGACCCGGGCAACCTGCGCAGCGTGGACGTGGAGTTCCGCGGCCGCCCGCGGCGCGTGCTGGAGTACGCCTGGCCCGGGGCGCGCATCTGGGGGGCGACCGCGGCGATCCTGCTCAACCTGCGCCGGCGCCTGGAGCAGGGCGGCTGAGCCGGTCGGGATCGAATCCTGCGCTGGGTCACGGAAGCATGCCTTCCTTCACCCGTGGCATGCGCGGCGCCCGGATAATGCCCGCCTCGGCCATGGGAGAGGACCGAATCGCCTGCAGGGATCGCATGTGCGTAGGGCAAGAGGTGTGCATGCGGAATTTCTGGCTGTGCCTGTGCGCGCTGGGGCTGGCCTCGGGGCTGGCCGCGTGTTCGGGGGCTTCGTTGAGCGAGGACGGCAGCGGCGACCGCGACGGGCGCCTGGCCTATGCCCGCGAGATCGCGCAGTGGCGCCGGGCGCGGATGGAGCGCCTGCGCGCGCCCGAAGGCTGGCTGAGCTACGTCGGTGCCGGCCGGTTGCGCCCGGGCCGCTACCGCATCGGCCGCGATCCTGACAACGACGTGGTGCTGCCCGCCGGTCCCGATCACCTGGGCGTGCTCACCCTGCAGGCCGACGGCCGGCTGGGGCTGGTGGCGCAGGCCCCGGTGAAGGTGGACGGGACCGCATTCGAGCGGGGCGAACTGGAATGGCAACCCGACCACCTGCGCAGCCATGGGGTGGAGTGGGGGCAGGTGCAGTTCTACGTGGTGCGGCTCGGTCCCAGCAGCTTCGGCTGGCGCGTGCGCGATCCGGATTCGCCGGCGCGCCGCGGGTTCAAGGGCATCGCCCATTTCGAGGTGGATCCGGACTGGCGCATCGAGGCCGACTGGCATCCCTTCACCCCGGCGCGCCCGCTGACGCTGCTGACCTCGGTGGCCACGCCGCAGGCCGTGGAAGTGCCCGGCGAAGCCGTATTCGTGCGCGAGGGCCAGACCTTCCGCCTGCAGCCCGTGCTCGACGAGGACGGGCATCACCTGTTCTTCCTGTTCACCGACCGCACCAGCGGCACGGAGACCTTCGGCGGTGCGCGCTACCTGCGCAGCGAGCTGCCGCGCGGGGGCAAGGTGGTGCTGGACTTCAACCGCACCGTCAACCCGCCCTGCGCGATCAGTCCCTACGTGGTCTGCCCGCTGGCGCCGCCGGGGAACCGGCTGGACCTGGCAGTGACGGCCGGCGAGAAGAACTACCTGCCGTCGCACTGAGCCGGCAGCGGGCGCAGCGGCGCCCCGGCCAGCACGCGCGGCCAGGGGAACAGCGGGCCGGGATCGCGCTTGCGCGCCACTTCGCGCGCGGGATCGTCGCTGGCCGCCACCCGCGCGGTGTCCAGGGCCTCGTGCCCGGCGATGTGGCGCAGGTTGGGCAGGCGCGCCGGCAGCCAGCACAGCAAGGCCAGCAGGGCATCGATCTGGGCCTGGGCGTAGGGCTCTTCCATTGCCTGGTGGCGCGAATCGAACCAGTCCGGGAAGCGCCCGCGGTTGACCAGTTCGATGCCCACCGACCGCGGGTTGTAGCCGCGCACGTGGTGGGCGATGTGCTCGGGCGCAACGTACTGGTGGATGCTGCCGTCGCGGTCGATGTACCAGTGGCCGCTGTTGCCGGTCCCGTCGCCGTAGAGCACGCGCTCGCCGTACTCGCGCGCGGTGGCCAGGTCGGGCAGCTCGGTGCAGTGGATCACCACCAGGTCGACCAGCGCCGGGTCGCGCCGGGCCAGGTGCGGTTCGTAGGGCAGGGGTTCCAGGCGGATCGGTGGCGCGGCGGGCATGCGCGGATGCTAGCATCTGCGCCCCCGCACGCGGCGCGTGCATCGCGTTCCGGAGATCCCCGATGAGTCGCGGCCACTGCATCCTGTCCCACGGTTTCGAGAGCGGGCCGGAAGCGACCAAGGTGACCGCGCTGGCGACGGTGGCCGAGGCCCTCGGCTGGACCCAGGAGCGTCCCGACTACACCGACCTGGACGCGCGCGGCGAGGTCAGCGCGGTGGGCGACGTGCCGGCGCGGTTGCAGCGCCTGCTCGGCATCGCACGCGACGCCGCCGCGCGCGGGCCGGTGGTGCTGGCCGGTTCCAGCCTGGGGGCCTACATCTCCGCGCGGGTGTCGCTGGACGTGCCGGTGCGCGGCCTGTTCCTGATGGTGCCGCCGACCGCGATGGGGCCGATGCCGGCGCTGGACGCAGCGGCGGTCCCGACCTCGGTGGTGCACGCCTGGGACGACGAACTGATCCCGGTGCAGGGCGTGATCGACTGGGCGCGCGCGCGCGGCGACCGCCTGCTGCTGCTCAAGGACACGCACCGGCTCGCCGATCATGTCGAGGCCTGTGCCCGCGCCTTCGGCGAACTGCTGGAATCGCTGTAGATCGCGCGCCGTCAAGCGCAGGTTGCCGATCGCCGCGGTAGACTGTTCGCCACTTTCAGGAGTGTCCACGCCGATGCGCCACTGATGCCCGCCGTCGCTCGACGGCCTGTCGAACCGATCCGCCCGCCGGATCGCGTCCCGTCATGGCATCAGGAGGCCCGCATGCACGCTCCGTCGCTGACGCTCGAACGCGTCGCCCATCGCCTGCCCGAGGGCAGGTGGCTGTTCCCCGAGATCGATCTCCACCTCGACGCGCAGCCGACCGGCCTGGTCGGCCGCAGCGGCGTCGGCAAGAGCGTGCTGGCGCGCATCCTCGCCGGCGAACTGGCGCCCACGCGCGGCAGTTGCCGGCGCCGTGGCCGCGTGCACTACCTGTCGCAGCAGGTCGCGGTGGCGGCCGGCAGCACCCTGGCCGACCTGGCCGACATCGGCACCACGCTCGCGGCGCTGGCGCGGATCGAGGCCGGTGGCTGCGAGCCGGACGATTTCGCCCGCGTCGGCGAGCGCTGGGACCTGCGCGGCGAGTTCGCACGCACCTTGCGCGAACACGGATTGCCGGCGTGGCCGCCGGAGCATCCGGTCGCCGCCCTGAGCGGCGGCGAGGCGATGCGGGTGGCGCTGGCCGGCGCCTGGCTGGCCGAGGCCGATTTCCTGATCCTCGACGAGCCCAGCAACCACCTCGACCGCGCCGGCCGCGACGCCCTGCGCGAGCGCCTGTCGCAGTGGCGCGGCGGCCTGCTGCTGGTCAGCCACGACCGCGCGCTGCTCGAGGACATGGCACGCATCGTCGAGCTCACCCCGCGCGGCATCCGCATCACCGGCGGCGGCCATGCCGCGCACGCCGAAGCCGCCGCGCAGGCCGATGCCCTCGCGCGCGAAGCCCTGGCACGACGCAGGCACGAAGCGCGGCAGGGCGAGCGCGAGCGACGGCAGGCGCTGGAACGGGCGCAGCAGCGCCAGGCCGGTGCGCGCCGCGATGCCCGGCATGCCAACCAGGCGCCGATCCTGCTCGGGCTGGCGAAGGCGCGCAGCGAGGTGTCGGCCGGCGCCCGCCAGCGCCGGCTGGACGCCGCCGTGGAGGTGCAGCGCGCCGCAGTGCGCGAGGCGGCCGCGCAGGTGCTGCCCGAGATCCCGGTGGTGCTGTGGCCGCCGCTGCCCGCGGCGCGGCGGCGGGTGGCCGTGCTCGAGGGCGTGCAGCTGCCGTTCGGCCCGCACGCCGGCCACGCCTTCGACCTGGTCGTCGCGCCGGGCCAGCGCATCGCCGTCACCGGCCGCAACGGCAGCGGCAAGTCCACCCTGCTCAAGGTGCTGGCCGGCCACCTGGCGCCGGTGGCCGGGACGTGCACCCGCATCGGCGCCCGCGCCTGGCTGGACCAGCGCCTCGCCGACCTCGACGGCGGCCGCACCGCGCTGGAGCTGCTTGCCGCCGCCCATCCCGGCCTGGCCGAGTCCGAGCGCCACCTGCGCCTGACCCAGCTCGGCCTGCCGCGCGAGGCGCTGCGGGTACCGGCGGCCGCGCTCAGCGGCGGCGAGCGGCTGAAGCTGGCGCTCGCCTGCGCGGTGCATGCGCGCGCGCCGGCGGAACTGCTGCTGCTCGACGAGCCGTTCAACCATCTCGACCTGCCGTCGCGGCAGGCGCTGGAAACGATGCTGGACGGCTATCCGGGCGCGCTGGTGGTGGTCTGCCACGACGATATGCTGCTGCAGCGCCTGCATCCCACCCATCGGCTGGACCTGGACGCCGACGCGCCGCGGCTGGCGCCGTGGTGAGGCCCGTACTGGCAAAGCCCGGCGCGATGGCCGAACATGGCGCCCCCGCGCGGCGTCCCGTCCGCCGCACCGCCCTGATGCGCCCGCCGTTCCCCCCAGGCGGCGCCTGCCCGGATAGCCCATGAAGTTCTTCGTCTCCTGCGCCAAGGGCCTGGAATACCTGCTGGCCGACGAGCTGCTCGCGCTCGGCGTGGCGCATGCCACCGCCACCGTCGCCGGCGTCAACGCCGACGGCGAGCTGCGTGACGCCCAGCGCGTGGTGCTGTGGTCGCGCCTGGCCAGCCGCGCGCTGTGGCCGCTGGCCACGTTCGACTGCCCGGACGAGGCCGCCCTGTACGCCGGCGTGAACGCGCTGCCGTGGCCGGAGCACCTGGCCGAGGGCGATTCGCTCGCGGTGGACGCTCACGTGTCCGGCGAGGGCATCACCCACGCCCGCTTCGCCGCCCAGCGGATCAAGGACGCGGTGGTGGACCGCATGCGCGCCGAGGGATTCGAGCGCCCGTCGGTGGACGTGGAGCACCCGGACCTGCGCCTGAACCTGTCGCTGCGCAAGGGCCGCGCCACCCTGTCGGTAGACCTGGGCGGCGGCTCGCTGCACAAGCGCGGCTGGCGTGCGGCCGCGCACGAGGCGCCGCTGAAGGAGAACCTGGCCGCGGCGGTGCTGATGCGTGCCGGCTGGCCGCAGCGCTATGCCGACGGCGGCGGCCTGCTCGACCCGATGTGCGGCAGCGGCACGCTGCTGATCGAAGGCGCGCTGATGGCGGCCGCGGTCGCCCCGGGCCTGCGCCATGCGGATCCCGCCGCAGGCGCCCGGCCCGCCCTGGTGCCGACGCGCTGGAAGGGCTTCGACCTGCCGGGCTGGGATGCGTTGCTGGCCGAGGCGCAGGCGCGTGCCGAAGCCGGGCTGGCGGCACTGAGGCCGGTGTTCTTCGGCAGCGACATCGACGCGGCCGCGCTGGACGGCGCCCGTGCCAACGCCGAGGCGGCGGGCGTGGCCGCCGCGCTGCAGCTGCAATGCCGCGACGTGGCCACGCTGCAGGCGCCGGCCGGGGTGGCCACCGGCAGCGTGGTCTGTAATCCGCCCTACGACGCGCGCCTGGCCGCCGATCCCGCGCTGTACCGCACGCTCGGCGACGCCCTGCGCCGCGCCGTGCCGGCCTGGCGCGCCAGCCTGCTGTGCGGCGACGACGAGCTCGCCTACGCCACTGGCCTGCGTGCGACCAGGAAGTACCGCATGTTCAACGGCGCGCTGGAATGCGCCTTGATCGTCTGCGACCCGGTCGCGCCGCCGGCGCGCGAGCCGGCCGCGCCGCGCGCGCTGGGCGAGGGCGCGCAGATGGTCGCCAACCGCCTGCGCAAGAACCTGCAGAAACTGAAGAAGTGGCGCGAGCGCGAGGCCGTCACCTGCTTCCGCGCCTACGACGCCGACCTGCCCGAATACGCCGCGGCCATCGACGTGTACCTCGAGGACGGCGGTGCCGCGCGCACCTTCCTGCACGTGCAGGAATACGCCGCGCCGGCGAGCATCGACCAGGACGCGGCGCGGCGCCGCCTCGGCGACCTGCTGGCCGCCGCGCGCGAGGTGTTCGCGGTGCCGGCCGAGCGGGTGGCGGTCAAGGCGCGCTCGCGCGGCAAGGGCGGCAGCAAGTACGGCCGTTTCCAGCAGCGCGAGGAATTCATCGTCGTGCGCGAGCACGGCGCGCGGCTGCAGGTGAACCTGTTCGACTACCTCGATACCGGCCTGTTCCTCGACCATCGCCCGCTGCGCGCGCGGATGGCGCGCGAGGCCGTGGGCAAGCGCTTCCTCAACCTGTTCTGCTACACCGGCGCGGCCAGCGTCGAGGCGGCGGTGGCCGGCGCGGCGCGGACCACCAGCGTGGACCTGTCGGCCACCTACCTGGAATGGTGCGCGCGCAACCTCGCGCTCAACGGGCTGGGCGGGCAGGCGCACCAACTGGTACAGGCCGACGCGCTGCGCTGGCTGGAGGCCGAGCGCGAACGCTTCGACGTGATCTTCTGCGACCCGCCGACGTTCTCCAACTCGGCCCGCGCCGAGGATTTCGACGTGCAGCGCGAGCACCTGCGCCTGCTGCGCGCGGCGGTGGCGCGCCTGGCGCCCGGCGGCGTGCTGTACTTCTCCAATAACTTCCGCCGCTTCCGCCTGGACGAGGACGGCGTGGCCGGATTCGCCCGCTGCGAGGAGATCAGCCCGCGGACCCTCGACCCGGACTTCGAGCGCAACCCGCGCATCCATCGCGCCTGGCGGCTGCAGGCGCGCTGAGCTTCTTCGCCCGCCGCCCACGCGGCGGGCCGGACAATGCCGGGCATCATCACCACGGCTCCTGTCCATGACCTGCCAGCACGCCCCCATCCCCGGCCTGGAGCCGGCCCTGAAGCGCAGCTTCGTGTGCCGCTGCGGGCGCCCGGTGTTCTTCCGCAACAGCCGCTGCCTCAATTGCGGCAGCGAACTGGGCTTCGATCCGGTGGCCGGCGAGGTGGTGGTCGTCGATCCGCAGCAGGACGGGACGTGGCGCGCGGCCACCGGCGACAACCCGGGCCGCGCCTACCGGCGCTGCGCCAACCTGGATACCGCCGCGGCATGCAACTGGCTGCTGCCGCAGGCGCCGGAGCTGATGCCGAAGGGCCCCGACGGCCAGCCGCTGGTGGCGCGCCGGCTGTGCGTGGCCTGCGCGGTCAACCGCACCATCCCCGACCTGTCCGACCCGGCTCGGGCCGCGCAGTGGGGCCGGATCGAGCTGGCCAAGCGCCGCCTGGTATCGGCGCTGCTGGCGATGGGCCTGCCGTTCCGCTCGCGCCTGGACGAGGATCCCGCGCACGGCGTGGTGTTCGATTTCCTGGCCGACGTACCGGGGCAGCCGCGGGTGCTCACCGGCCACGCCGACGGCGTGATCACCCTGAACGTCGCCGAGGCCGATGATGCCGTGCGCGAGAAGGCCCGCGCCGCCATGCACGAGCCGTACCGCACGCTGCTGGGCCACCTGCGCCACGAGATCGGGCACTACTACTGGGACCTGCTGGTGGCCGGCACGCCCTGGCTGGCGCCGTTCCGCGGCCTGTTCGGCGACGAGCGCGCCGACTACGCGCAGGCGCTGCAGCGGCACTACGACCAGGGCGCGCCGGCGGACTGGGAGCAGCACTTCATCAGCGCCTACGCCAGCATGCATCCCTGGGAGGACTGGGCCGAGACCTGGGCGCACTACCTGCACATCGACGACACCATCGCCACGGCCAACGCCTATGGCCTGCAGCTGGCCGACACCGAGCTGGAATACCGGCCCTTCACCGCGCCGGCGCTGTACGACCCCGACGCGCCGGACGCGGCCCATTTCCTGGAATGCATCAACGACTGGGTGCGCCTGACCGGCGTGCTCAACGAGCTCTCGCGCAGCATGGGCGTCAACGACTTCTACCCGTTCGTGATGCCGGCGGCGGTGGTGGCCAAGCTGCAGTTCGTGCACGAAGTGGTGCAGGCGCAAAAGACGCGGTCGCCCACGGTTTGACCCGGACGGGCTTGTGACCGGCCACTGCCCGCCCGGATAATCCGGCCGGGCGCGGACGCCCGGAACGGGGGAAAGGGAATGATCGCAAGAGCGAGGACGTGGGGCCTGCTGCTGGTCCTGGCGTGCCCATGGGCGTGGGCGGTACCGGACGTGGATCCGTACATCCGCCACGACAGTTTCAACGAGATCAAGCTATCGCCGACCGGCGAGTATTACGCGGCCAGCGTACCGCTGGAGGACCGTACCGGGCTGGTCATCATCCGCCGCGCAGACAACCAGGTCACCGGTACGTTCGGCGTCGGCAGCAATAGCCACGTGGACGATTTCAGCTGGGTCAGTGCCGACCGCCTGCTGATCGGGCTGGCCGAGAAGCAGGGGGCACTGGACCAGCCCCGTCCCAATGGCGAGCTGTACACCATCCGCGCGGACGGCAGTGGCGCCGACCTGCTGGTGGGATACCGGGTGGCCGGCAACACCGGCTCGCACATCCAGGTCAAGAAGGCCGAGGACGTGGCCGCCTTCCTGGAGGACGAGGTGCACGGCGACGAGCGCTTCGTGGTGATTTCGGTCTGGCCGTTCAGCGAGAAGGACGTCTACAGCCGGGCCGAACGGCTGGACGTGACCACCGGCCGGCGCAGCGTGATTGCCCGTTCGCCTGTGATCAATGCACGCTTCTCGGTGGACGATGCCGGCCAGATCCGCTTCGCCGACGGTTACGATGCCGACAACGGCAACGTCCTGTACTACCGGGCCCGCGAAGGAGAGGACTGGCGCCGCATCAACAGCGAGAAGGATGACGGCCACTTCGAGCATCCCGTCGGTTTTTCCGCGGACGGGCGGATCGCCTACCTGCAAGTGGGTCAGCCGGAAGGCCCGGATGCGATCGTGGCCTGGGACACGGTCAACAACACCCGCAAGGTTGTCCTGCGCGATGCCGTGGCCGACCCCGCCCGCATCCTCTACGAACCCGGTACGCATGTTCCGGTGGGCATGCTGGTGATGGCCGACCGGCCGCGCACGTTGTTCATCGACGCGGATTCGTCACAGGCCAGGCTGTACCGAAATCTCGAGGCCGCCTTCCCCGGACAGGGCGTGGTGGTCACGTCCATGACCCGCGACGGTCGGTTGATGCTGGTCAACACCTGGTCGGGCTCGGGCCCGGGAGACTTCTACGTTTTCGACAACCAGGCCAAGAAGGCCCAGTTCCTGGTCGGGCGCAAGCAATGGTTCGATCCGGCACGGATGGCCCAGGTCCGGCCTTTTTCGCTGACTGCCCGCGACGGCGTTGCCCTGCGTGGCTTCCTGACGTTGCCCCACGGCAGTGACGGGCACAACCTGCCGATGGTGGTGTTGCCGCACGGCGGTCCGTTCGGCATCGCCGACACCTGGCATTTCGACGACGAAGCGCAATTGCTGGCCAGCGCCGGCTATGCGGTGCTGCAGGTGAATTTCCGCGGCTCGGGCAACTACGGTCAGGCGTTCCAGTCCGCCGGCGCGCGCCAGTGGGGGCAGGCCATGCAGGACGACGTCACCGATGCCACCCGCTGGGCAATCAGCGAGGGCATCGCCGATCGGGGGCGCATCTGCCTGTACGGTGCCAGCTATGGGGGGTACGCCGCACTGATGGGCGTGGTGCGCGAACCGGCGCTGTACCGTTGCGCGGCCGGCTACGTGGGGGTGTACGACCTGCCGTCGATGTACGTCACCGGCGACATCCAGCGGCGCGGCACCGGCGAGGCTTACCTGCGCGAGTGGCTCGGACCGCGCGATGCACTGGCGGCGGTTTCCCCGGTCAATCTCGCCGACAAGGTGAAGGTGCCGGTCTTCCTCGCCGCCGGAGGCAAGGACGAGCGCGCGCCGATCCAGCATACCCGGCGCATGGAAGCGGCCCTGAAGCGGGCCGGTGTACCCGTGGAGACGCTGTATTACCCGACCGAAGGCCACGGCTTCTATACCGAGCCGCATCGGCGCGAGTTCTATGTCCGGCTGCTGGCCTTCCTGCAGCGGAACCTGGGATCGAGCGGAGGCGCGGCGGTACCCTGAGTTGCCGTGCCGGCGCCGGCCGGCAGCAACCCGCGATCGCCTACAACCACAGGCTGATGGCGTGCAGGGCCAGGCCGATCAGGCCGCCGACCAGGGTGCCGTTGTAGCGGATGTACTGCAGGTCGCGGCCCACGCCCAGTTCCAGTTCGTCGGACAGCTGGCGCTCGTCCCAGGACTTCACCGTGCGCGAGATGTGCTCGGTCACGCCTTCGCGCAGGCGCCGGGTGAGGTGCGCGGCGCCGGCCAGCAGGTGCTGGTTGAGCGCCTGGCGCAGCGCGGGATCCTGCTCCAGGGTACGGCCCAGCGCCGCCAGCGAGTGCTGCAGCTGGGTGGCCAGCACGCCGTCCTCGCGGCCCAGGTCGGCGCGCAGCGCGGCGCGGATCTGTTCCCACAGGCCCTGCACGTACTCCTGCACGCTGGGCTGGTCGATCAGGCGCTGCTTGATCGCCTCGATGCGGGCGATGACCTGCGGATCCTCGTGCAGGCGCGCGATGTAGGCCGACAGCCAGCGGGCATAGTCCTGGCGCAGCGGGTGGTCCGGCTCGGACAGCACCTGGTCGAGTTCGTCCATCACCGCGTGCGCGATGCGCTCGGCCAGCGCGTCGGCGATGCCGTCCACCGGCTTGACCCAGTCCACCGTGCCGACCAGCTTGGGCCATTCCCGGCGCGCGTAGCGCACCAGCATCGCCGACACGCGTTCCTTCACCGCAGCGTCGTCGAGGTGGCGCGCCAGGCGCTGCAGCGCCTCGTCCAGCAGGCGCTGGTGGCGGCCGTCGGCGGTGAGCAGGCCGAGCACGTCGCCGGCGGTGGCAGCGGCGTCCCAGCGGCGCAGGCGCTCGATCACGAAGGCCTGGATGTTGCGGCGCACGGCGTCCTCGTCGAGCAAATCCAGCGCCTGGCGCGCGCCGGTGCGGGCCATCTCGGCGAGCAGCCGCGAGCGGCCGGGGCGGGCCAGCCATTCGCCCAGGCGCGCAGCCGGGTCCAGCGCCTCCAGCCGCGCCAGCACGAGCTGCGGCTCCAGGAAGTGGTCGCGCACGAACGTCGCCAGGCTGTCGGCGATGCGGTCGCGGTTGCGCGGGATGATCGCGGTGTGCGGGATCGGCAGGCCCAGCGGGCGGCGGAACAGCGCCACCACGGCGAACCAGTCCGCCAGCGCGCCGACGGTGCCGGCCTCGCAGAACGCGGCGACCCAGGCCCACGGGCCCTGGCGGCCGAGCAGGTGGCTGGCCACGAAGCCGGCGAGCATCAGCACCAGCAGGGCCAGGGCGATCCATTTCATGCGTTGCAACTGACGTCTGCGCGGATCGGGCGTCACGGACCGGGATCGGGAAAAAGGAAGGAGCGATCAGGGTGCCATAGCGCCGCCGCGGGCGCGTCGCGGCCGGCCGCAGGCCGATCATTTCCCACGCAACCGTCGCGGCCGGCCGCATCCTTTGCCAGAATCGGTCGCCTTGTCCGCCAGGCTTCCGTCCACGATGAGTGTTTCCGCCGCCGCCGCCGTCGCCCGCCCCGTCAATTCGCCCGCCCGCGTGCTGACGGCCAGCCTCATCGGCACCACCATCGAGTTCTTCGATTTCTACATCTACGCCACCGCGGCGGTGCTGGTGTTCCCGCACCTGTTCTTCCCGGCCGGCGATGCCGGTGCCGCCACCCTGCAGTCGCTGGCGACCTTCGCCGTGGCCTTCGTCGCGCGGCCGTTCGGCTCGGCGCTGTTCGGCCATTTCGGCGACCGCATCGGGCGCAAGGCCACGCTGGTGGCGGCGCTGCTGACCATGGGCCTGTCCACCGTGGCCATCGGCGTGCTGCCGACCTACGCCCAGATCGGCGTGGCGGCGCCGGCGCTGCTGGCCCTGTGCCGGTTCGGCCAGGGCCTGGCCGAACCGGCACAGGGCCAGCAGCGGCGCTGCTGGCCCTGTGCCGGTTCGGCCAGGGCCTGGGCCTGGGCGGGGAGTGGGGCGGGGCGGTGCTGCTGGCCACCGAGAACGCGCCGCCTGGCAAGCGCGCCTGGTACGGCATGTTCCCGCAGCTGGGCGCGCCGCTGGGGTTCATGCTCTCGGCGGCGACCTTCCTGCTGCTGGGCGCGGCGCTGAGCGACGAGCAGTTCCTGCTGTGGGGCTGGCGGGTGCCGTTCCTGGCCTCGGCGGCGCTGGTGATCACCGGCCTGTGGGTGCGGCTGAAGATCACCGAGACCCCGGATTTCCAGAAGGCGCTGGACGCCAACGCGCGGGTGCGCCTGCCGATGTGGTCGGTGGTCTCGCACCACGGCGGCGCCCTGCTGCTGGGCACGCTGGGTGCGTTCGCCACCTTCGTGCTGTTCTACCTGATGACCGTGTTCGCGCTGGGCTACGGCACCACCGCGCTGGGCTACGACAAGGAGTCCTTCCTGCTGATGCAGATGGTGGGCATCCTGTTCTTCGCCGCCGGCATCCCGGTGTCGGCGCTGTACGGCGACCGTCGCGACGTGCGCACGGCGATGATCGTGGCCAGCGTGGCGATCTTCGTGTTCGGCCTGGTGTTCTCCAGCCTGTTCCAGGCCGGCCATCCGGGCTGGGTGCTGCTGTTCCTGTGCGTGGGCTTCTTCGCCATGGGCCTGACCTACGGCCCGTGCGGCACGCTGCTGGCGCAGATGTACCCGGTGGAGGTGCGCTACACCGGTGCCTCGCTGTCGTTCAACCTGGCCAGCATCATCGGTGCGGCGCCGGCGCCGTACGTGGCGACCAAGCTGGCCGGCAGCTATGGCCTGCAGGCGGTGGGCTGGTACCTGGCCGCGGCCGCGGTGGTGACGGTGCTGGCGCTGGCGGCCTCGCGGCGCTGGATGCGGCGCTGATGCGGGCCTAGCACCGCGGGCGTGTGGAACGGCTGACGACGGCGTGGTGATTGGCTGAAGCGCCGGCGCGGCCGTGTTGTAAAGCCCGGGGGGCTGCATTAGCGTGTGCGCCTGCAAGCAGTCCCCACGTCCATGTCCCTCTTTCCTCTCGTCGGCCTGCCGACCGACCGCATCGTCCGCGACCAGCATCCCTGGCTGACCACCGGGGAGGAGTACGTGCGCGCGGCGGTGGACGCCGCCGGGGTGGCGCCGGTGTTGCTGCCTGTGATGAAGCCGCCGATCCCGGTGCGCGAGTGGCTGCAGCGCCTGGATGGGCTGCTGCTCACCGGTGCGGAGAGCAACATCGAGCCGTACCACTACGGCGACGAGGACATCTGGGAAGACAACCCGCACGATCCCGCGCGCGATGCCAGCACCCTGGAGCTGATCCCCGAGGCGGTGGCGATGGGACTGCCGGTGCTGGCCATCTGCCGCGGCTTCCAGGAGGTCAACGTCGCCCTGGGCGGCAGCCTGCACCAGCGCGTGCACGAGCTGCCCGGCATGCTCGACCACCGCGAGGATCCGCGCGCGCCGATCGCGGTGCAGTACGCCCCGGCACACGAGGTGGCGCTGGCTCCCGGCGGCCTGCTCGCCGACATCGCCGGCACCACGCGCTACCGCGTCAATTCCCTCCACGGCCAGGGCGTCAAGGAACTGGCCTCGGGGCTGGTGGTCGAGGCCGTGGCGCCGGACGGGCTGATCGAGGCCTTCCACCGCGCCGGCCCGGGCTTCCTGCTGGCCGTGCAATGGCACCCGGAATGGGGTGCGCTGCACGGCGATCCCTTCAATCGCGGCATTTTCCAGGCCTTCGGCCAGGCATGCCGTCTCTATGCATCCAACAGACACAAACGCTGAGTCCACCATGTCTTCCGCCAAGCGCACCGAACCGGCCCCCCAACAGGATGAGAACGCGCTGCGGCGCTGGCTCAAGGACCGCAACATCACCGAGGTCGAATGCCTGGTGCCCGACATGAGCGGGCACGCGCGCGGCAAGATCATCCCGGCCGACAAGTTCTCCCACGACTACGGCACGCGGCTGCCGGAAGGCATCTTCGCCACCACCGTCACCGGCGAGTTCCCGGACGACTACGACGACCTGACCTCGCCGGCCGACGCCGACATGCGCCTGCGCCCGGACCCGGACACGGTGCGCATGGTGCCCTGGGCGACCGACCCGACCGCGCAGGTGATCCACGACTGCTTCCGCCGCGACGGCACCCCACACGAGCTGGCGCCGCGCAACGTGCTGCGCCGGGTGCTCGACGCCTTCGCCGCCGAGGGCCTGAAGCCGGTGGTGGCGCCGGAGGTGGAGTTCTTCCTGGTCCAGCGCAACACCGACCCGGACCTGCCGCTGCTGCCGCCGGCCGGCCGCTCGGGGCGCCCGGAGACCGCGCGCCAGTCGTACTCGATCGACGCGGTCAACGAGTTCGACCCGGTGCTGGACCTGATGTACGACTATTGCGACGCGATGGGCCTGGACGTGGACACGCTGATCCACGAGTCCGGCGCGGCGCAGCTGGAGGTCAACTTCCTGCACGGCGACGCGATGGCGCTGGCCGACCAGGTGTTCCTGTTCAAGCGCGCGATGCGCGAGGCGGCGCTGCGCCACGGCGTGTACGCCACCTTCCTGGCCAAGCCGATGGAGAACGAGCCGGGCAGCGCGATGCACATCCACCAGAGCCTGGTGGACCTGAAGAACGGGCGCAACGTCTTCGCCGGGCGCCACCAGGGCGAATCCACCCGGCTGTTCGGCCACTACCTGGCCGGGCTGCAGAAGTACGTGCCGATGTCGATGGCGTTCTTCGCCCCCAACGTCAACTCCTACCGCCGGCTGATGTTCGGCGAGGTCTCGCCGAGCAACGTGGAGTGGGGCTACGACAACCGCACCTGCGGCCTGCGGGTGCCCTACGACAGCCGCGAGAACACCCGGGTGGAGAGCCGTTTCGCCGGCTCGGACGCCAATCCCTACCTGGCGATGGCGGCCACCCTGGCCTGCGGCCTGCTGGGCATCCGCGGCAAGCTCAAGCCGACCGCGCCCAACCCGGGCAACTGCAAGGCCGGCGGCTACGCCCTGGCCAGCTCGATGCGCGAGGCGCTGGACAAGCTGGAGCATTGCGCGGACCTGCAGGAGATCCTCGGCGAGCGCTTCGTGCGCGCCTACATCTCGGTCAAGCGCAAGGAGTACGAGACCTATTTCCGCGTGATCAGCTCGTGGGAGCGCGAGTTCCTGCTGCTGAACGTCTGAACCGGCGCGGCGGCCCGCGCGGGGTTTGACCGTTCCGCGCGCCGTGCCAACATGCCTTCACACCCGCGGATCGACGGCGGCGCCAGCATGCGTGCCACGCGATCCGGTTCCCCCCACCAGGAAGACGACATTGGCCAGCCAAGACCCGCACGACCGCACCGACGGTCGCAGCCCGAACGCGCAGCAGGACCCGGCAGCGAAGCAGGACGGCGACCGGCCCTCGCCGCTGAAGAACCCGCGGGTGCGCTGGACGCTGGCGATCATCGGCGTGGTGGTGCTGGTCGCGCTGCTGGCGTGGTTCGCCTACTGGCTGCTGGTCGGGCGCTACATGCAGGAGACCAACAACGCCTACCTGCAGGCCGATTCGGTGGCGGTGGCGCCGCGGGTGAACGGCTACGTGACCGCGGTGCTGGTGCAGGACAACCAGTGGGTCAAGGCCGGCCAGCCGCTGCTGCAGATCGACGAGCGCACCTATCGCGCCACGCTGGACCAGGCCGAGGCCGTGGTGGCGGTGCGCCAGTCCGATATCGCCGCCGCCGAGGCAGCGCTGAAGGAGCGCCAGTCCAGCCGCGTGCAGGCGCAGACGCAGGTCGCCGCCGCCGATGCCAGCCTGAAGTTCGCCCGGGCCGAGGTGGCGCGCTTCGCGCCGCTGGCCGCTTCCGGGGCCGACACCCACGAGCACCAGGAGAGCCTGCAGCACGACCTGCAGCAGGCCCAGGCCCAGTACGACGCGGCCCGGGCGCAGCTGGCCGGCGCCGACAGCGGCATCGAGGCCGCCGGCGCCCAGCTCGAGCAGGCCCGCGCCGGCCTCAGGCAGGCCCAGGCCGACGCCGACCAGGCGCGCATCGCGGTGGACGACACCCGCCTGAGCGCGCGCATCGACGGGCGCATCGGCGACAAGACCGTGCAGGTGGGGCAGTTCGTCTCCGCCGGCACCCGCACCATGACCGTGGTGCCGGTGGAATCGCTGTACCTGGCGGCCAACTTCAAGGAAACCCAGGTCGGGCTGATGCGCCCGGGCCAGCCGGCGGAGATCAAGGTCGATGCCCTGCCGGGCGTGAAGCTGCGCGGGCAGGTGGAGAGCATCTCGCCGGGCACCGGCTCGCAGTTCGCGCTGCTGCCGGCCGAGAACGCCACCGGCAACTTCACCAAGGTCGTGCAGCGGGTGCCGGTGCGCATCCGCGTGCAGGCCGGCGAGAACGCGCGCAAGGTGCTGGTGCCGGGCATGTCGGTGGAGGTCACCGTGGACACGCGCTCGGCCAGGGACCAGAAGCGCGCGCTCGAGGACGAGCCGCCGGCCGCGGCGACCCCGGCGGAGCGCGGCGGTTGAGCGCAACGGCGGCCAGTCCCGGTAGCCGCGCGCCGGCCAGGGCCGGGGCCGAGGCCTGGCTGGCGGTGGCCGCCGGCACCATCGGCTCGTTCATGGCGACGCTGGACATCTCCATCGTCAACGCCGCGCTGCCGACGATCCAGGGCGAGGTCGGCGCCAGCGGCACCGAGGGCACCTGGATCTCCACCGCCTACCTGGTCTCGGAGATCGTGATGATCCCGCTGGCCGGCTGGTTCGTGCGCACCCTGGGGCTGCGCAACTTCCTGCTGATCTGCGCGATCTCGTTCACCGGCTTCTCGGTGATGTGCGGGCTGTCGGACTCGCTGACGATGATGATCCTCGGCCGCATCGGCCAGGGCTTCACCGGCGGGGCGATGATCCCCACCGCGCTGACCATCGTCGCCACCCGGCTGCCGCCGTCGCAGCAGACCCAGGGCACCGCGCTGTTCGGCATGACCGTGATCCTGGGCCCGGTGATCGGCCCGCTGCTCGGCGGCTGGCTGGCCGAGAACCTGAGCTGGCACTACGCCTTCTTCATCAACGTGCCGGTGTGCGCGGCGCTGATCCTGTTGCTGCTGCTCGGCCTGCACCACGAGAAGATGAACCTCCCGGGCCTGCTGCGCGCCGACTGGCTGGGCATCTTCGGCCTGGGCACCGGCCTGGGCGCGCTGACCGTGGTGCTGGAGGAGGGCCAGCGCGAGCGCTGGTTCGAGTCGGGGATGATCGTCGGCCTGAGCCTGCTGTCGCTGCTGGGCTTCGCCGCGCTGGCGCTGGCCCAGGTCACCAGCCGCGAGCCGGTGATCCGGCTGTCGGTGCTGCGCAACCGCAGCTTCGCCGCGGTGTTCGTGATGGTGCTGGTGACCGGCATCATCCTGTTCGGGGTGATGTACATGATCCCGCAGTTCCTGGCGATGATCGCCGGCTACAACACCGAGCAGGCCGGCTACGTGCTGCTGCTGGCCGGCCTGCCGACGGTGCTGCTGATGCCGCTCACGCCGAAGATGCTGTCCACCATCGACGTGCGGGTCATGGTCATGACCGGCATGCTGTGCTTCGCCGGGGCCTGCTTCGTCAACCTCAGCCTGACCGCGGACAGCGTCGGCCGGCACTTCGTCATCGGCCAGCTGCTGCAGGGCTGCGGCCTGGCGTTCGCGCTGATGGCGCTGAACCAGGCGGCGATCTCCTCGGTGCCGCCGGAGGATGCGGCCGACGCCTCCGGCCTGTTCAACGCCGCGCGCAACCTCGGCGGCTCGATCGGCCTGGCCCTGATCTCCACCTTCCAGGAGCGGCGCATGGCGCTGCACCTGGACAACATCGGCAGCGCGGTCACCGCCAACTCGCCGCTGGCGCAGGAAGCGGTGCGCGGCCTCACCGCGCAGCTGCAGTCGGCCTCCGGCGGCGAGGCGGCGGTGCGCGCGGTCGCCGAGCTGGCACGGGTGGTGCAGCAGCAGGCGCTGGTGATGGCCTACAACGACCTGTTCTGGATCTTCGGCATGATCGTGGTGGCCTCGCTGCCGCTGGTGTTCCTGCTCAAGCCGCTGCCCAAGGGCGAGCTCTCGCTCGCGATGCACTGAGATGGCCATGTCCCGTTCCCGCACCCGTTTCCTCCTGGCCTGCGCACTGCCGGCGGCCCTGGCCGGCTGCATGCTCGGGCCGGACTACGTCCGGCCGCAGGTGGCCGAATCGGCCCAGGCCCAGCCGCGGCTGGTACGCGCCGACCCGCAGGCGGTGGTGGCCGCGCCGCCGCTGCAGCGCTGGTGGACGCAGCTGCACGACCCGCAGCTGGACTGGCTGGTCGACCAGGCCCTGGCCAACAGCCCCAACCTGCATGCGGCCGAGGCGCAGCTGCGCGCCGCCCGCGCGCTGGTGCGCCAGCGCCGTGCGGAGATGCTGCCGTCGATCGGCGCCACCGCGGTCTACGGCCACGCCACCGCGCCGGACTGGGCCAAGGACAGCGTGCGCGATACCGCCGGCCAGGTCGCCGAAGCGATCGAGGGCAGCGCCGGCGCCGAGGCCGCGCAGGCGATCCGCCAGCGCGCCCAGGCGCTGGACATGGACATGGACCTGTACGACGCCGGCTTCGACGCCAGCTGGGAACTGGACCTGTTCGGCCGCCGCCGCCGCGCCGCCGAGGGCGCGCGCGCCAAGGCCGAGGCCAGCGCGGCCGACTTGGCCGATGCCCAGGTGCAGCTCACCGCCGAGGTCGCGCAGGCCTACCTGGGCTACCGCGGCAACCGGGAGCGGCTGGCGATCGCGCGCGACAACCTGGAGCGGGCCGAACGCATCCTGGCGCTGACCCGGCAGCGGCGCGAGCGCGGCGCCGACTCGGACCTGCAGGTGGAACGCGCGGTGGCGCAGGTGCACCAGCAGGAGGCGGTGGTACCGCAGCTGGAAGCGGACGCGCAGGTGGCGCTGGACCAGCTGGCGCTGATGATCGGCCGCGAGCCGGGCGCGCTGGATGCCATGTTCGCCGAGGATCGTCCGTTGCCGGCCCTGCCGCAGCGGGTGGAGGTGGACGATGCGGCGGCGCTGATCCGGCGGCGCCCGGACGTGCGCCGTGCCGAGCGCGAGCTGGCCGCGTCCTCGGCGCAGATCGGCGAGGCGCTGTCGGCCTATTTCCCGCAGGTGACCCTGCTGGGCTCGCTGGGCATGTTCGCCACCTCGGCCAGCGACCTGGGGGCGGACGCGGTGAACTGGGCGGTGGCGCCGATGCTGCGCTGGTCGGTGTTCGACTTCGGCCGCGCCGGCGCCCAGGTGGCGCAGGCGCGGGCCGGCAACCAGGCGCGCCTGGCCGCCTACCAGGGCGCGGTGCTGGCCGCGCTGCAGGACGCCAACGGCGCGTTGTCGCGCTTCGGCGCCGCCCGCCGGCAGCTGGGCAGCGCGCAGCAGGCGCAGGCCTCGGCCGAGCGCGCGGCGGCGCTGATGGAACAGCGCAATGCCGCCGGCGCCTCGTCGCTGATCGATACCCTGGACGTGCAGCGCCAGCGCCTGTCGGCGCAGGACGGCGCCGCGCAGGCGCAGCTGCAGCTGCTGGTGGACTACGTCGCCCTGCAGAAGAGCCTGGGCCTGGGCTGGGGCGTGCCGGCGGATGGGGCGGCGGACGAGGCGGCCACGGCCGGTGGTGGCTCCTGACACCGCCTGAACCTGGCGCGCGCTAGGCTCCCGCATCGGACAACCGGACACTGGAGCCACCGCGATGCGCACCGTCGAGACCGTCAACCCCTACAGCGGCAAGGTCGAACACCGCCTCACCCTGATCGACGCGGCGGCGGTGGAGGCGAAGCTGGCCGCGGCCGCGGCCGCGTTCCCGGCCTGGGCCGCGCTGTCCTACGGCGACCGCGCCGTGTACCTGCAGCGGGCCGCGGCCGAACTGCGCCAGCGCCGCGACGCCATCCAGCAGGTGATGACCGCCGAGATGGGCAAGCTGCGCCGCGAGGCGCTGGCCGAGATCGAGAAGTGCGCCCAGGCCTGCGACTACTACGCCGACCACGCCGCCGCCTACCTGGCGCCGCAGCCGATCGAGACCGAGGCCGCCGGCAGCTACGTGTGCTACCAGCCGCTGGGCTGCGTGTTCGCGCTGATGCCGTGGAACTTCCCGATCTGGCAGGTGTTCCGCTTCCTCGCCCCGGGGCTGATGGCCGGCAACGTCGCCCTGCTCAAGCACGCGGCCAACGTGCCGCGCTGCGCCGACGCCATCGCCGGGGTGCTGCGTGCGGCCGGCGTGCCCGAGGGCGTGTTCGACGTGCTGCACATCGACAACGAGCAGGCCGCGCAGGTCACCGCCGACCCGCGCGTGGTCGCGGTGACGCTGACCGGCAGCGAGCGTGCCGGCGCGACCGTGGCCGCCAATGCCGGCAAGGCGCTGAAGAAATGCGTGATGGAGCTGGGCGGCAGCGACGCCTTCGTGGTGCTGGAGGACGCGGACCTGGAGGCCGCGGTCGCCGCCGCGGTGAAGTCGCGCTTCGACAACGCCGGCCAGACCTGCATCGCCGCCAAGCGCTTCATCGTGGTCGATGCGGTGGCCGATGCCTTCGTCGAGCGCTTCGTCGCCGCGGCCAGGGCGCGCGTGTATGGCGATCCGGAGGACGAGGCCACCACGCTGGCGCCGATGGCCCGTGCCGACCTGCGCGACGGCCTGCACCGCCAGGTGCTGGAGAGCATCGAGAACGGCGCGCTGCCGCTGCTGGGCTGCACGCCGGTGGAGGACAGCCATGCCGGCTATGCGGCCTCGATCCTGGACCGGGTCGGGCCGGGCATGCCCGCCTACGACGAGGAACTGTTCGGCCCGGTGGCGGCGGTCATCCGCGTGCGCGACGAGGCCGAGGCGGTGCGCGTGGCCAACGACACGACCTACGGCCTGGGCGGCAGCGTGTGGAGCGGCGATGCGCGGCGCGGGGAGAAGGTGGCGCTGCAGCTGCAGTGCGGCGCGGCCTTCGTCAATGCCATCGTCAAGAGCGACATCCGCCTGCCGTTCGGCGGCATCAAGCGCTCCGGCTTCGGCCGCGAGCTGGCCGAGCCGGGCATCCGCGAGTTCACCAACACCAAGACGGTCTACGTGGCCTAGGCCGGGGGACGGGCGGGGCGGGCATCGTCCGCGCGCCCCGGCGCGGGCCTGGACGCGGCTACAGCCAGCGCACGCGCTTGAACAGCGCGTACAGGCCGATGCAGGTCGCGGCCACGACGCCGATCAGGATCGGGTAGGCATAGCGGGCGCCGAGCTCGGGCATGTGCGCGAAGTTCATGCCGTACCAGCTGGTGATCAGGGTCGGGGCGGCCAGCAGCGCCGCCCAGGCGCCGAGGCGCTTGACCGTCTCGCCCTGCGCCAGGGTGACCAGCGACAGGTTCACGCTCAGCGCGGTGCCGAGCATCTCGCGCAGCGTGTCGATGGCATCGTTGATGCGCACGGCGTGGTCGTGGACGTCGCGCAGGTATGGCCGCACTTCCTCCGACACCAGCGGGTTGGTGCTGCGCTGCAGCTGGGAAAGCACGTCCTGCAGCGGCGCCACCGCCAGGCGCATCTTGTTGAGTTCGCGCTTGAGCTCGTACAGGCGGATCACCGTACCGCGGCGGTAGCTGTCGGCGAAGATGTCCTTTTCCAGGGCCTCCAGGGTCTCGCGGAAGCCGTCCACCACCGGCAGGTAGTTGTCGACGACGAAGTCCAGGATCGCGTACAGGCAGAAGCACGGCCCCATGGCCAGGCGCGCCGGTTCGCGCTCCATGCGCTCGCGCACGGTGGCGTAGGACAGCGAGGCGCCGTGGCGCACCGTCACCAGGAAGCGCGGGCCGAGGAAGGCGTGGGTCTCGCCGTAGCGGATGCGCTCGTCCACCAGCTGGGCGGTGTGGACCACGGTGAACAGGGTGTGGCCGTAGGTCTCCACCTTGGGCCGCTGGTGGGCGTTGCGCGCGTCCTCCACCGCCAGCTCGTGCAGGCCCAGCTCCTCGCGCAGCGCGCCGAGCACCGCATCGTCGGGCTCGTACAGGCCCAGCCAGACGAAGCCGGCCTGCTGCAGCCAGTCGCTGATCTGGTCGAAGGCGATGTCCTGGCGCCGGCCCTGCGGGTCGTAGTGCGCGCAGGTGACGACGCTGGGCGGATTGGCGGGCGGGACGGGCGCGGGCATGGGCCGATGGTGGGTCAGCGCACCGGCGCGGGCAAGCGCCGCGGCCGCAGCACCCAGGCCAGGGCCGCATGCACCGGCAGCAGCAACGCGATCCACGGCAGGTTGGCCTGGGGCCGGGGCGACAGCCAGTACACCGGCAGCGCCAGTGCGGCGAGCACCGCGATGGCCGCGAGCAGCCATCCGAACCCGCGTCCCGGGCGCCGCCCGCGCAGCACGGCGATGGCCCCGCCGATCGCCGGCAGGCACAGCGGATCGAGCAGCAGCAGGTTGCGGTTAGCCCAGGCGGCCTGGTGCGCGGTGAAGCCCCACAGGTACAGCAGCAGCACGCCGCCCAGTGCGCACACGCTCCACAACGGCAGCGCCAGCGCCGCCACCAGGCGCGGACGCCGGCGCAGCGCCGCGATCCCGGCCGCCAGCGCCAGGCCGGCCAGCGCCCACGGCCACAGCACGCGCGCCGGATCCGCCGGTTCGGCGGCCAGGCGCTGCGGCAGCCACTGCTCGGTGGCCTGCACCAGCGGCCGGCCGTCGCGGTTGGTCGCGGTGGCCAGGTCCGCCGCCAGGCGCATCGGGATGAATCCGTCCTGCCAGCGCGTCAGCGGGGCATCGGCGTACGGGCCCAGGCCCAGGTCGAATCCGATCCACATCCACGGCGCCGGCGAGGCCAGGCGCACCGCCTCGCGGCGGTAGGTCTGTCCCGGTGCCGGGCCGGACAGCTGCGCATGCAGCGCGCCGCCCATGGCCGCATCGAGCATGTCGCGCACCTTGGTGGCGCAGTTGGCGGTGAAGTAGTCGTAGTGGTAGCGCGCGTTCTCCGGCCGGGCGTGCTCGGCCAGCGCCGCGGCCAGCGCCCGTGCCTGCTCCGGCGGCAGGTCCAGCCACTGGATCTGCACGCCGCGGCCGGCCTCGCGGTACTGCGACAGGTCCTCCTCCAGCGGCAGGGCGACCAGGTAGTACATCATCCGCCCGCGGGCGAAGTTGCCGACGAAGTCGGGCTCGGACGGGTCGAAGAAGCCGAAGTTGTAGGACGTGGCGAGGCCGCTGGCCGGGTCGGCCACCACCAGCGCGTCGTGGCCGAAGCGTTCGAAGAACACCTCGCCCGGAAGCATGGTCATCACCCCGATGCGGGGCGGGGCGGGTGGCACCTGGGCCTGCGCCCGGGCGAAGGCCGGCGCCAGGCATGCGCACAGCAGCGCCAGCACCAGGCGCCAGCGGAGAGCGGGCATGTCAGTCCTGGTCCTCGTCCGGCGGCAGCACGGTGACGTGGAAGGCGCGCACCCGGCGCGAGTCGGCGCGGGCGACGCGGAACAGGAAGCGGCCCAGGGTCAGCTCCTCGCCGGTCTCGGGCAGGTGGCCGATGGCGTCGGTGACCAGGCCGCCGATGGTGTCGTACTCGTCGTCGGGGAAGTCGGCGCCGAAGCGCTCGTCGAAGTCCTCGATCGGGGTCAGCGCATCGACCACGTACTGGCCGTCGGACTGCACCGCGATCAGGCGCGCATCGTCGTCGGCGATGTCGTGCTCGTCGTCGATCTCGCCGACGATCTGCTCGAGCACGTCCTCGATGGTGACCAGCCCGGCCACGCCGCCGTACTCGTCCACCACGATCGCCATGTGGTTGCGCGAGAGCCGGAACTCCTTGAGCAGCACGTTGAGCTTCTTCGACTCGGGGATCAGCACCGCCGGGCGCAGCAGCTCGCGCACGTTGCGCGCCGGCTTGCCGGCGACGATGCCCGGCAGCAGGTCCTTGGCCAGCAGGATGCCGAGGATCTCGTCCTTGTTCTCGCCGTGCACCGGGAAGCGCGAATGGCCGGAGGCCACCACCTCGGTCATCAGCGCGTGCAGGTCGGCCTCGGCCGGCAGGGAGACCATCTGCGAGCGCGAGATCATCACGTCGCCCACGGTGAGCTCGGAGATGGCGATGGCGCCTTCCATCATGCGCAGCGTGTCGGCGGCGATGAGGCCGTCCTGCTGGGCGGTGCGCAGCAGCGCGACCAGTTCGTCGCGGCTGTGCGGCTCGTTGGAAAAGGCGGCGCTCAGGCGCTCGAGCCAGCCACGTCGCTTTTCCTGGGGATCCTGGGAAGAGGGGCTACTGTCGTCTTCTGACATCAGGGGAAAGAGGGCATCGCCCGGACCGGCCGGGCGGTCGGGCAAGTTTACCAGCCCGGCCGCGGCGCGCCGGCGCCGGGCACGGTCAGGGCAGGTCCAGGCTGTAGCTGCAACCGGCCAGGGTCTTGCCGGGATGGCTCTTGACGTTGGACACGCTGAGCACGATCGATTCGATCATCGGCTCGCCGCTGGCCGGGTCGGTGGTGTCCTGGCTGAGCACCTCGCGGCCGTACATGACCTTGTCCGGGCCGTCCACGCCCTGCTCCAGCGCCAGCTCGCGGGCGAGCGGATGCGGGTCGGGCAGGTCGAGCACCGCCATCACGCTGGGCCCGGAGAAGGCAATGTGCGAGGTCTCCCGGCCGAACACGCGGATCGGCGCGGCCAGCGCGTATTCGCTCATGAACAGGTTCTGCTGCGGCAGGGGATCCCACCCCAGCGCCACCGCCTTGAGCGGGTCGGCCAGGACCGGCGCCAGGGCGCGGAAGTCGGCCTCGCGGCCGCGGCATTCGATCAGCGCGGCCAGGTCGATGCGGCCGGTCGCGGCGGTCGCCGGGGCGGGAGTGTCCGGCCCCGGCGCGGCGGCGGCGAGGCCCGGCAGGCCCAGGCCCAGCACGACCCGGGCCGCGGTGCGCAGCCGCATCAGCGCTCCCCCGCGTAGGGGTCGGCCACGCCCAGGTCGGCGAGGATCTCGCGCTCGAGCTGTTCCATCGCCTCGGCCTCCTTGTCGTCCTCGTGGTCCCAGCCGAGCAGGTGCAGCACGCCGTGCACGGTGAGGTGGGCGTAGTGGTCCTTCAGCGCCTTGCCCTGTTCGGCGGCCTCGCGCGCCACCACCGGCGCGCAGATCACCAGGTCGCCGAGCAGCGGGAACCTGACGTTCTTCGGCAGGCCCTCGGGCACCTCGGCCGGGAAGCTGAGCACGTTGGTGGCGTAGTCCTTGCCGCGGTAGTGGCGGTTGAGCGCCTGGCCCTCGTCGGCATCGACCAGGCGGATGGCCAGGTCGGCCTCGCGGATGCGGCCTTTCAGCGCGGCGGCCACCCACTTGCGGAAACTGGCGGCGGCCGGCAGGCCGGCGCGCGGCAGGGCGTAGCTGACGCCGACATCGAGACGGACGGGACCGCGGGTCATGGGGCTTCTCCTGCATCGGCGATGCGCGCGTCGCGCGCGTCGTAGGCGGTGACGATGCGCGCCACCAGCGGGTGGCGGACCACGTCGCGGGCCTCGAAGAAGGTGAAGCTCACCCCGTCCACGCCCCGCAGCACCTCGATGGCGTCCTTCAGCCCGGACTTCACGTGGCGCGGCAGGTCGATCTGGGTCATGTCGCCGGTGATCACCGCGGTGGAACCGAAGCCCAGGCGGGTCAGGAACATCTTCATCTGCTCGATGGTGGTGTTCTGGGCCTCGTCCAGGATCACGTAGGCGTCGTTGAGCGTGCGCCCGCGCATGTAGGCCAGCGGCGCGATCTCGATGACGTTCTTCTCCAGCAGTTTGGCCACCTTCTCCACGCCGAGCATCTCGTACAGCGCGTCGTACAGCGGGCGCAGGTAGGGATCGACCTTCTGGCTCAGGTCGCCGGGCAGGAAGCCGAGCTTCTCGCCGGCCTCCACCGCCGGGCGCACCAGGATCAGGCGCTGCACTCGCGCCTCGTTCAGCGCCTCGACCGCGCTGGCCACGGCCAGGAAGGTCTTGCCGGTACCGGCCGGGCCGATGCCGAAGTTGATGTCGTGGGTGGCGATCTGGTGCAGGTACTGGGCCTGGTTGGCGCCGCGGCCGCGGATGGTGCCGCGCTTGACCTTGATGGCCACGTCCTGCGCCTCGTAGGCGCGTTCGGCCACCTGCTCGACGTTGGCCTGGCTCAGGCGCAGGTGGATGGCCTGGCTGTCCAGGGGGGTGTCGCCGGCCTCCTCGTAGAGCGCATGCAGCAGGCGCTCGGCGGCGTCCACGGCGGCGGCCGGGCCGCTGACCCGGAACACGTTGCCGCGGTTGGAGATCTCGACCCCCAGGCGCAGCTCGATCTGGCGCAGGTGCTCGTCGAAGGGACCGGCCAGGTTGGCCAGGCGTGCCGTGTCGGCGGGCTCGAGGGTGAAGTCGCGGTGTTCGCTCTTGCTCATGGAAGGCGGCGGGGCAGCCGCGCGGCCGCCCGCCAGTGCGGTGTCGGAGGAGGAGCCAAGGGTAGCGCGCGGGTGGCGGGGCGGCCAGTTGCGGGGGCCGACGCTTCAGCCGCGCGCATGCGCGGCGGCCGCGGCAACCAGCGCATCGTCCGGGCGTACGCCGGTGTACAGCACGAACTGCTCCGCCGCCTGCAGCACGATCACCTCGGCGCCGGTGATCACCGGCTTGCCGAGCGCCCGTGCACGGCGCACCAGCGGGGTCTCGGCGGGCAGGGCGACCACGTCGAAGATCCAGTCGGCACGGCCGATCTCGTCCGCGTCGAAGGCCAGCTGCCCGGCCTCGGCGCCGCCCTCCATGCCGATCGGAGTGACGTTGACCAGCAGCCGCGCGTCGAGCCCGCGGGTGTCCGGCCTCCAGACGAAACCGCTGGCGGCGGCCAGGCGCCGGCCGCTGTCCGGGTTGCGGGCGACGATGTGGCCATTGTCGAAACCGGCATCGCGCAGCGCGCAGGCCACCGCCTTGGCCATGCCGCCGCTGCCGCGCACTGCCAGCGGCAGGGCGGCCGGCACGCCATGGCGGGCGATCAGGCTGGCCACCGCGCTGTAGTCGGTGTTGTAGCCGCGCAGCACGCCGTCGTCGTTGACGATGGTGTTGACCGAATCGATCGCCGCCGCCGAGGCCTCGAGCGTGTCGAGCAGGGGGATGCAGGCCTCCTTGAACGGCATCGACACCGCGCAGCCGCGGATGCCCAGGGCGCGGATGCCGCCGATCGCCGCGGGCAGGTCGCGCGTGGTGAATGCCTTGTAGACGTAGTCCAGTCCCAGCGCCCGGTACAAGTAGTTGTGGAAGCGGGTGCCGAAGTTGCCCGGGCGTGCGGACAGCGACATGCACAGGCGGGTATCGCGGCTGATCTCCACGGTCATGCGGATCCTGCGTGTTGCGGCAGGCCATTGCACGGCAAGGCAGGGGCGGAGGCAACACTGCCGGGCGTGATGCCTGGCGGGCGGGTGACGGGCGGGCCGTGTGGTCACGACCGGAGGAGGCGGGATGAAGGCAGCAGCGCGGGTTCTTCCCTGGAGCCGGAGGAGGCGGGATGAAGGCAGCAGCGCGGGTTCTTCCCTGGAGTGGGTTCTTTCCCGGATTCGGCTGCGTGGATCCGGATGCATGCCGAGTCGATCGACGGCGCGATGCGAGCTTCCTGGCGGTGGGGTGGAAGCTGCGATGGCGGCATTGCGAAAACGTGCGCGAGGGCATCGCGGTCGGCCAGGGCGGCCGTGTCGCGCAGGAAGAAGTCCGCGGGGGCCTGGCTTCGCGACCGGAGGCGTCCGGCTCGTCCGGCATGAGCGTTGCCGTTCGCCGGGAGGCGGGTTGCCTCCTCCGGGATTTTCCCCGGGCAGCAGCATGCCCTTGCGGGGAACGTCTTCCGGGCGCGGGCCGACGGTAGCGGCGATGATCGATCCGGCGTTCTTCGCTTCCGCAAGCCGCCGCCCGGACAGCAGCCTGGGAGAGCCGCCGGAGAAGGCTGTTGGAGGGATCTGACAGAGAGTGCAGGCGGCGAGGCCAGCGCGTTGTCCCGGCAATCGAAGCGCGGACAACGTGGCCAGTTGGTGCCGGTCGCCTGTGCGCTGGCGACACGATGCCGCGAGGAAGGTCGAGTCGCGAAGGCTGCGTCGGGCCCGGATTGACAGTTAATTAATCCATGAATTAAATAAGAGGATGGCCAAGTCCCTTCCTCCATCTTCCACTGCAGCGGGCCCCGCCAAGGCGGCCAGGCGCAGGCCCGGCCGTCCGCTCGCCGCCGACGCCGATGCGGCCGGCCAGCGTGCCGCGCTGCTGCAGGCGGCCCTGGACTGCTACGTCCGCCACGGCATCTCCGGCGCCACGCTGCGCCACATCGCCACCCATGCCGGGGTGACGCCGGCCACGCTGCACTATCACTTCGGCAGTCGCGAACGGCTGCTCGACGCCGTGGTCGAGGAACGGTTGCTGCCGGCGCTGGCACCGATGCATGCCGCGGTGATCGCGGCCGGCGATGACGTCGCCGATTCGGTGGCGGCGCTGGTCAACGGGTTGTGCGCGATGATCCGCGACAACCCGTGGCTGCCGTCGCTGTGGGTACGCGAGGTGGTCAGCGAGGGCGGGGCGCTGCGCGCGCTGCTGGTCGAGCGCATCGCCCCGACCCTGGCGCAGGCATTGGCCGGGCGCTTCGCCCGGGCGCAGGCGCAGGGGCGGATGAACCGCGACCTGGACCCGCGCCTGCTGATGGTCTCGCTGATCGGCCTGACCATGTTCCCCGCGGCCGGCGCACCGATCTGGCGGCAGGTGTTCGGCGCCGCCGACCTGGACATGGACGACGTGCGCCGCCATGCGCTGGTCCTGCTCGATCGTGGCCTGGAGCTGAAATGATGCAAGCCGATACCGCGCATCGCCGCTGGGCGCCGCTCGCCGGCATCTGGTTGCTGGCGGCCCTGTTCGGCGGCTGCGGCAGGCAGGCGCCGCCGCAGGCCCTGGGCACGCTGGAATGGGATCGCATCGCGCTGCCGGCGCCGGCCGACGAGCGCATCGTCGCCATCCACGTGCGCGAGGGCCAGCAGGTGGGCGCCGGCACGCCGTTGCTGGAGCTCGACCCCACCCGCACGCGGGCCCAACTGGAGGCCGCGCAGGCGCAGGCCCGGCAGAGCCGCGAGCTGCTCGACGAACGCAGCAACGGCCCGCGCCGCGAGGAGATCGCCCAGGCCCGCGCCGCCCTGGCCTCGGCCCGGGCCCAGGCCGAGGACGCCGATGCCTATTACCGGCGGCTGCAGCCGCTGGGCCAGCGCCGGCTGGTGGCCGCCGCGGACGTCGATCGTGCCCGCGCCGCGGCCGGGACCGCGCGCGGCCAGGTGCAGGCGGCCGCGCAGGCGTTGCTCGAACTGGAGCGGGGCACCCGCAGCGAACAGGTCGCGCAGGCCGAGTCGGCGCTCGCCGCGGCCACGGCCACGGCACAGGCGCAGGCGGTGCTGCTGGGCAAGCTGGCACTGGTGGCGCCGCGGGCCGGGCGGGTGGACAGCCTGCCGTACCGGCTCGGCGACCAGGCCCCGGTCGGCGCCGCCCTGGCGGTGATGCTGGTCGGCGACGCGCCGTATGCGCGCATCTACGTGCCCGAGCCGCTGCGTGCCGGCGTCCAGGTGGGCGATGCGGCGCGCATCTACGTCGATGGCCGCGAGCGGCCGTTGCCGGGCCGGGTGCGCATGGTCCGCAGCGAGCCGGTGTTCACCCCGTACTACGCGCTGACCGGCACCGATGCGGCGCGGCTGAGCTACCTGGCCGAGGTGAGCGTGCTCGATGGCGGCCAGCAACTGCCGGCCGGCGTGCCGGTGCGGGTGGAGTTCGATGGCGATGGCGCGCGCTGAGCCAGACGGCGACGACGTGGCGATCCGCGCGCGCGGGCTGACCCGGCGTTTCGGGCCGCTGCTGGCGGTGGACCACGTCGACCTGCAGGTGCCGCGCCGCCAGGTGTACGGGTTCCTGGGGCCGAACGGCTCGGGCAAGTCCACCACCATCCGCATGCTGTGCGGCCTGCTCACGCCCAGCGAGGGCGAGATCGAGGTGCTCGGCCTGCGCATCCCGCAGCAGGCCGAGCAGCTGCGCGCGCACATCGGCTACATGACCCAGCGCTTCTCGCTGTTCGAGGACCTGACGGTGCGCGAGAACCTGGAGTTCATGGCGGCGGTGCAGGGCGTGCCGCGGCCGCGGACCGGCGCGCGCATCGCCGACCTGCTGGACCAGTACCACCTGGGCGATCGCCAGCGCCAGCTGGCCGGCACCCTCAGCGGCGGGCAGAAGCAGCGCCTGGCGCTGGCCTGCGCGGTGATCCACGAACCCGAGCTGCTGTTCCTGGACGAGCCCACCAGCGCGGTCGATCCGGAATCGCGCCGCGACTTCTGGGAAAAGCTCTTCGACCTGGCCGACGCCGGCACCACGCTGCTGGTATCCACCCACTACATGGACGAGGCCGAGCGCTGCCACCGCATCGCCATCCTCGACCACGGCCGGCTGGTGGCCGACGGCTCGCCCGCCGAGCTCACCGCCGCCCTGGATGGGCGCACGCTGCTGGTCCAGTCGCCGCAACCGCGCCAGGCGCAGAAGGCGCTCGCCGGTGCCGCGGGCGTGGTCAGCGTGGCGCAGATCGGCAACGTCCTGCGCGTGCTCGCCGAACCCGGCCATGGCGACGTGCAGGCACGCGTGCGCGAGATCCTGCACGACGGCGGCGTGGAGGGGCAGGTCGAGGCCACCGAGCCGAGCCTGGAAGACGTGTTCGTGGCCGCCACCCACGGGCGGCCTGGGCCCGGCGCCGGCGCCGATGCCGGGGCGCCGGCATGAGCTGGCGCCGGCTGTGGGCGGTGATGCTCAAGGAGCTGCGCCAGCTGCGCCGCGACTGCATCACCCTGGGCATGATCCTGGGCATCCCGGTAGCCCAGCTGCTGCTGTTCGGCTACGCCATCAACACCAACCTGCGCGACCTGGCCACCGGCATCGCCGACCAGGCCAACACCGCCGGCTCGCGCGCGCTGGTGATGGACATGGTGGCCACCACGGTGATCGATCCGGTGCTCGCCGCGCGCACGCCCGACGAGCTGACGCAGGCCATGCGCCGCGGCCGGATCAGCCTGGGGATCGTGGTGCCGCCGGATTTCGAGCGCCGCCGCAGCGAGGGCCGCGAGCTGGTGCAGGTGCTGGTGGACGGCAGCGACAACGCGGTGCAGAGCGCGGCCGCGCAGCTGGCGCAGATGCCGGTGGCCGGGTTCGGCGGGGTCCAGGCCGCCAGCGTGCGCCCGATCAGCGTGGTCGGTTTCTACAACCCGCAGCGGCGCTCGGCACTGAACATCGTGCCCGGCCTGATCGGGGTGATCCTGACCATGACCATGGTGCTGTTCACCGGCGTGGCGATCGTGCGCGAACGCGAGCGCGGCAACATGGAGCTGCTGATCGCCACGCCGCTGACCAGTACAGAACTGATGGTCGGCAAGGTGCTGCCGTACGTCGCCATCGGCCTGCTGCAGGCGTCGGTGGTGCTGGGACTGGGCACGTGGCTGTTCCAGGTGCCGGTGGCCGGCAGCCTGCTGCAGGTCTACCTGGTCTCGCTGCTGTTGATCGCCGCCAACCTGACCCTGGGCCTGCTGATCTCCTCGCGGGCGAAGTCGCAGTTCCAGGCCATGCAGATGACCTTCTTCGTGTTCCTGCCGTCGATCCTGCTGTCCGGCTTCATGTTCCCGTTCTCGGGCATGCCGCGGGCGGCGCAGTGGCTGGCCGAGGTGTTGCCGCTGACCCACTTCCTGCGCCTGATCCGCGGGGTGATGCTGCGCGGCGCCGGGCTGCGGGAGATGGGGGCCGACGTGCTGGCGCTGCTGGCCTTCACCGCGGTGCTGATGGCCCTGGCGATCCTGCGCTTCCGCAAGCGCTTGGACTGAGGCCTCAGGGATCGGCGCCGCCTTCGAGCAGGCTGTAGGAATTGGCCAGCCACGGATGCGGCTCGGCGTACATCTGCAGCAGCAGCTGGCGCAGCAGCGCGACCGGGCTGGTCTCGTCGCTGCGGCGGTAGCTCAGGATGATCGGCGAGGTGGCGTGGGGATCGTCGATCAGCCGGTAGCGCAGTTCCTGGCGCATGCTGCCGGCCGAGCCGGGGATGACGCACACGCCGGTCTCGGCGGCCACCAGGCCCAGTGCGATCTGCAGCTCGCTGACCTCGTACACCGCCAGCGGGCGCACGCCGTGGTCGCGCAGCAGCGACAGCACCTGGTCGGCGAAGCTGGGCCGCGGCCGGCTCGGATAGACCACCAGGTTCTCGCCGGCCAGCGCCGTCAGCGGCAGCGGATCGGCATCGCGCGCCAGCAGGTGGTCGGTCGGCAGCGCCACCACCAGCCGTTCCTCGCGCAGCACCAGCCGCTCGATGGCGTCGTCGTCGCTGCGGATGCGGCCGAAGCCCAGGTCGATGCGCCCGGCCTTGAGTTCCTCGTTCTGGCCGCCGGACATGATCTCGACCAGGCGGATGTCCAGGTCCGGGCGCCGCTGGCGCAGGCGCCGCACCAGCAGCGGCAGCCCGCCGTAGAGCAGCGAGGCGACGAAGCCGATGGTCAGCAGCTGGCGTTCGCTGTGGCCGACCCGGCGGGTGGCCTCCTTCATCTGTTCCACCCGCCCCAGTACCTGCAGCGCCTCCTCGTAGAACAGCCGGCCGGCGTCGGTCAGCCGGATCGGGCGGCTGCTGCGCACCAGCAGGCGGGTACCCAGTTCCTCCTCGATCTGCTGGATCTGCCGGCTCAGCGGTGGCTGGGCGATGTGCAGCCGCTCGGCCGCGCGGGTGAAATTGCGCTCCTGGGCGACGGCGATGAAGTAGCGCAGCTGGCGCAGATCCATGGGCTTAGACCAAAGTCGAATGATGCCTTCGAGGCCATGTTGCAGCGAAGCAGAACCAGAAAACAAGCGGCTTCCGGCCAGAACATACTTTCAGGGTATCAAGCATTGATCCACTTGATCTTGGACGCATCACCGCGCCGATAGCAGCCTGCGCGGGTACGCCGACCGGCCCCGCAGGGTGCCGGCGGACTCCACCCCGGTCATGTCGGAGGGTCGATGACCAACACAACAGGCGCCCTGCTGGTCACCGGCCTCTATGTCGTCGGGCTTGCGGCGATCAGCTTCTGGGTACGCCGCCACGCGCGCTCGTCCGGTGCCTACACCGACGGCGGCGGGCATTTCCCCGCGGCGCTGATCGGGTTCCTGATGCTGTCCGAGTTCATCGGCACCGCGGTCAGCATCGGCACTGCCCAGACCGGCTACCAGATCGGCATCTCCGCGTCCTGGAACCTGTTCGCGCTGGCGCTGGGCTTCGTCCTGTTCGCCTGGCTGATGGCACGGCGCTACAAGCAGCTGGGCCTGAACACGATCTCCGGGGTGCTGGCAAGCAACTACGGCGAGCGCACCCGGATCGCCACCTCGGTGATCACCATCTTCGCGCTGGAGATCGTCGCCGTGTCCATCTATGCCAGCGGCGGCGCGGTGCTGGCCGGGCTGCTGGGCATCAATCGGGTGCTGGCCACGGTGATCGTCGGCGTGGTGGCGGTGGTGTACGTGAGCATCGGCGGCATGCGCTCGGTGATCTACACCAACTTCGTCCATGCCTCGCTCAAGTACGTGGGCGTGCTGATCGCACTGGCCTTCGCCCTGGGCCGGGTGGGCGGCATCGCCGGGCTGCGCCAGCAGCTGCCGGCCGCGATGTTCGACTGGACCGCGGTGGGCTGGGGCCAGATCGTGGCCTGGATGATCGCCGGCATCGGCTCGATCTTCTCCACCCAGTACGTGATCCAGGCGGTCAACGCGGTGAGCGTGGCCGGCAAGGCCCAGCGCGCCTGCTTCTACTGCGCCGGGCTGATGGTGCCGTTCGGCATCTGCGCGGCGCTGATCGGCATGTCCGCGGCGGTGCTGTTCCCGGGCATCGAGTCGATCCAGGCCTTCCCGCGCCTGATCGGGCAGATGGATGGGCTGGCGGCGGGACTGGTGGTGGCCGGCCTGGCCGGCTCGCTGTTCGGCACCATCTCCGCGGTCAGCATGGGCTCGGCCACGCTGCTGCTGCGCGACTTCTACGACCCGTACTTCAACCCCGGCCAGGACGACCGCAAGTCGCTGCGCTTCGTGCGCATCGCCACGCTGGTGGTCGGCCTGCTGCCGATCGCGCTGGCGCTGCTGTCCACCAAGGTGCTGATGATCGCCTTCCTCGGCAAGGCGCTGCGCGCCTCGCTGGCGGTGCTGGTGCTGCTGGTGTTCTACGCGCCGCGCTTCGGCACGGCCACCGGCGCCTTCGTCAGCATCATCGCCTCGCTGGTGGCCACCGTCGGCTGGTACCTGGCCGGCAATCCCTGGGGCGTGGACAACGCCTACGTCGCGCTGGCCACGCCGCTGCTGATCATGGGCCTGAGCCAGCTGTTCAAGCGCGGCGACGGCGCACCAGCCGCCGCCGGGCAGGCCGCCTCCCTTTCCTCCTGAACCACGGGACCCGCATGACCACCATCGAATCGATCGAGACCCTGCTCGTCGATCTGCCCACCATCCGCCCGCACCGCCTGTCCGTGGCGACGATGCACGGCCAGACCCTGATGCTGGTGCGCGTGCGCTGCTCGGACGGCATCGTCGGCCTGGGCGAGGGCACCACCATCGCCGGCACTGCCTACGGCCCGGAGAGCCCGGAAGGCATGAAGCTGGTGGTGGACCGCTACATCGCCCCGGTGCTGGTCGGCACCGACCCGTGCCGGGTGCAGGCGGCGATGGCGCAGGTGGGCAAGCTGGTCAAGGGCAACCACTTCGCCAAGTGCGCGGTGGAAACCGCGCTGCTCGACGCCCAGGGCAAGCGCGCCGGGCTGCCGTTGTCCGAACTGCTGGGCGGGCGCGTGCGCGATGCGCTGCCGGTGGCCTGGACGCTGGCCTCGGGCGACACCGCGCGCGACATCGAGGAGGCCGAGCGCATGCTCGATGCGCGCCGGCACAAGGTGTTCAAGCTCAAGATCGGCCGTCGCACGCCGGCCGAGGACATCGCCCACGTCGCCGCGATCAAGCGTGCGCTGGGCGACCGGGCCGCGGTGCGGGTGGACGTGAACATGGCCTGGAGCGAGAGCCAGGCGCTGCGCGCGCTGCCGGCGCTGGCCGATGCCGGCTGCGAGCTGGCCGAGCAGCCGGTGGCCTCGCTGCTGGCGATGCAGCGGCTGGCGCGGCGCTTCCCGATCGCGCTGATGGCCGACGAATCGCTGACCGGCCCGGACAGCGCGTTCGAGGCGGCGCGGCGCGGCGCGGCCGACGTGTTCGCGGTCAAGATCGAGCAGTCCGGCGGCCTGTTCGCCGCGCGCGCGGTGGCCACCATCGCCGACGCGGCCGGCATCGAGCTGTACGGCGGCACCATGCTGGAAGGCGCGGTGGGCACCATCGCCTCGGCCCACGTGTTCGCCACCTTCCCCCACCTGCAGTGGGGCACCGAGCTGTTCGGGCCGCTGCTGCTGACCGAGGAGATCCTCGCCGAACCGCTGCGCTACGCCGACTTCCAGCTCGCCGTCCCGGCCGCGCCGGGGCTGGGCATCGTCCTGGACGAGGACCGCGTGCAGGCATTCCGGCGCGATCGCGACCGCATCGCGGTGCCCGTCGGCACCGCCCAGAAGGAGGACTGAACCATGCTGTTCCAAGTGCGTATGGACGTGAACCTGCCGGTGGACATGCCGGCCGATACCGCCAGCGAGATCAAGGCGCGCGAGAAGGCCTACTCGCAGGACCTGCAGCGCAGCGGCAAGTGGCGCCACATCTGGCGCGTCGCCGGCGAGTACGCCAACTACAGCGTGTTCGACGTGGGCAGCGTCCAGGAGCTGCACGACATCCTGACCGGGCTGCCGCTGTTCCCGTACATGAAGATCGCGGTGACGCCGCTGTGCCGCCATCCCTCGTCCGTCCGCGACGACGACACCTGAGCCAGCCCACCCGACAGCGTGATGCTTCCGGACATGGGAGGGGGCGTCCCCGGTCGACACCGTCCAGCCAAACCGCAAGACAAAGAGGAGTACACACCGTGAGCGTGGATATCTACAACAGCAAGGACGTGCAGGACTTCCTGCGCGTCATCGCCAACCTCGACGGCGAGGGCGGCAACGCCCGCGCCAAGCAGATCGTGCACCGCATCGTCTCCGACCTGTTCCGCACCATCGAGGAACTCGACCTGACCCCGGACGAGATCTGGGCGGGCATCAACTACCTCAACAAGCTCGGCCAGGACGGCGAGTCCGCGCTGCTGGCGGCCGGCCTGGGCCTGGAGCACTACATCGACATGCGCCTGGACGAGGAGGACAAGCAGGCGGGCATCACCGGCGGCACGCCCCGCACCATCGAGGGCCCGCTGTACGTGGCCGGCGCCCCGGTCCAGGACGGCAGCGCGCGCATGGACAAGGATCCGGATGCGGACGCCGGCCCGCTGCGCATCCACGGCACCGTCACCGACGCGGACGGCAATCCCGTGCCCGGCGCGATCGTGGAGATCTGGCACGCCAATTCCAAGGGCTTCTATTCGCACTTCGACCCGACCGGCGCGCAGAGCGAGTTCAACCTGCGCGGCGCGATCCGTACCGATGCCCAGGGCCGCTACGAAGCGCTGACGAAGATGCCGGTGGGCTACGGCTGCCCGCCGGCCGGCGCCACCCAGCAGCTGCTGAACGAGCTGGGCCGCCACGGCAACCGCCCGGCGCACGTGCACTACTTCGTCACCAGCGATGCGTTCCGCAAGCTGACCACCCAGTTCAACATCGAGGGCGACCCGCTGATCTGGGACGACTTCGCCTTCGCCACGCGCGACGGCCTGATCCCGCAGGTGCTGGACAAGACCGGCGGCGCGCAGCTCGGCTTCGACCAGGATGCCTACAAGGACATCCAGTTCGACCTCAGGCTGACCCCGCTGGTGGACGGCAAGGACAACCAGCTCGTCCATCGCCAGCGCGCCACCGCCTGAGGCCGGCGATGGCGACCGGCAGCGCCCGCGAGCGGGCCGAGCGCGACGTGCTCGGCGTCCTGCCGGACCGTGCCGGCGACCTGGCGCGGCTGCGCGTGCTCGCCGGTGCGCGCCTGCCGGTGGTCACCGTGGTCGGCAAGTACAACCACGGCAAGAGCCGCCTGCTGAACGAGCTGGTCGGCGACGATGCCTTCGCCGTGGCCGACCGGCGCGAGACGGTCGCGCTGGCCGGGCACGAGCACCGGGGCGTCCGATGGCTGGACGCGCCGGGACTCGACGCGGACGTCGGCACCGGCGACGACCGCCTGGCCCTGCGTGCGGCGTGGCGCGAATCCGATGTCCGCCTGTTCGTGCACGCCGCGCGGGAGGGCGAGCTGGACGCCGCCGAACGGGCCCTGCTGGCCGAGTTGCGTGACGATGCGGCCCGGACCCGGCGCCAGACGCTGTTCGTGCTGTCGCAGGTGGACCAGACGGCCGACGAGGCGCAGCTGGCCAAGGTGGCCGACGCCGTCCGCGCGCAGCTGCCGGGACTGGAGCTGCTGGCGGTCTCCGCCACGCGCCACCGCCTGGGCGTGGAGGGCGCCAAGGCACTGCTGCGCGAGCGCAGCGGGATCCCGGCGCTGCAGGCCCGGCTGGACGCGGCGCTGGCGCTAGTGCCGCAGGCGCGGCGCCACGAGGCCGCGCTGCTGCTCGGCGAGATCCGCGCCGCGCTGCAACGGTACCGGTCGATGCAGGCGACGCGGCAGGCGGAGCTGCAGCGGACGCAGGCCGAGCAGCGGCAGGCGTTCGATCGCGGCCTGGCGGCGGTGTTCGCCAAGGTGGCCGGCGACCTGCAGCGGACGCTGGACGTGCCCGGTCCCGACCATGCGCTCACGCCGGATACGTCGGCCGACAAGTACCGGGCGACCGCGGCCAAGCGGGAGCGGGCGCGCGTGCAGATCGCCTATTCGCGCGCCAGCATCGAGATCGAGAGCTTCCTGGCAGGCCACGGCGTCGTCGGCCTGCCGCAAGCGCAGCAGACCGTGGCGCGCGGCCTGAACACGGTGATGGTGGCGGTGCTGGGCGTATCGGTGAAGTTCCGCGCGGACCTGCGCCGGATGTTCCTGGAGGCCGAAGGCAGTGCACGCCTGCGCGCGGAGTTCGCGCATTACTACGAACTGTCGGACGATCGGCAGGCACTGGCGCGCGATATCGCCGCCGCCGACCTCGCCGTCACGGCAGTAGAGCGTGCGCTGGCCGCGCTGGCCGTGCTGGAGGAAGACGCGCGATGAGCGGCTTGCCTGACGCGGAACGGCGCTTCATCGCGAGCGTCGAGGCGTCCGGGTTCGCATCGCGCGACATCGCGCGGAGCCTGGGCCAACTGCACGGTTGGCTGGCGCAACTGGAGCGCGCGCTCGACGGCTGCCGCCTGGCGCTCGCCGGCCTGCGCGAAGGCGGCGTCCTGCATGCACGCGCGCAGGCCGTCAACGACGGCCTGCAGGCCGGCCGCCAGGCCTGGATGCGGCAGGAAGCGCAGCTCGCCGCCGCCGAGGACCTGGCCGATGCGCTCGACGACAAGGTCGTCGTGCTGGTGTTCGGCAAGTTCAACGCCGGCAAGAGCGCGTTCTGCAATTTCCTGGCCGAGCGCTTCGCCGCGCACGGCAAGCCGGTGGGCTACTTCCACCTCGACGGCGGCCGCCTGGTGGCGACGGCGGAGCGTTTCGCCGAGGGCGCGACCGAGACCACGGCGCGCCTGCAGGGCGTGTGCCTGGGCGACAGGCTGGTGCTGCTGGACACGCCGGGGCTGCATTCGGTCACGCCGGAGAATGCGGCGCTGACCCGGCGCTTCATCGACAGTGCCGACGCCGTGCTCTGGCTGACCAGTTCCACCTCGCCCGGGCAGGTGCAGGAGCTCGACGAACTGGCGCGCGAGCTGCACCGCCACAAGCCGCTGCTGCCGGTGCTGACCCGCAGCGACGTCTACGAGGAAGACGAGGTCGACGGCGAGATCCGCAAGGTCCTGCGCAACAAGACGGCGGCCAACCGCGCCCAGCAGGAGGCCGACGTCGCGGCACGGACGCGGGAGAAGCTGGCCAGCCTGGAGCTGGACCCGGCGCTGCTGTGGCCGCCGGTGTCGGTCTCCGCGTACATGGCGCGCCTGCAGGACCAGCTGCCCGAGGCGCTGGACGCGGCCGGGTTCGGCCACCTGTACGCCGCGCTGCAGGCCATCCTCGCCCCGGCGCTGGCCTACAAGCGGCGCAAGCCGGCCGAGATCCGGCTGCACCACCTGGAGGAGGCGGTGCTCGGCGGCCTGCAGGACACGCTGCGGCCCTCCCTGGCGGCGCTGCGCGATGGCGTGGAGGCGGCCTGCGAGCAACTGGACCACCAGCAGGCGCGACTGGTCGCCACGAGCTGGCGCAGCCTCGCCCCGGAATTGCTGGCGGCACTGGAGGACCACGCGCCCGCGCGCGAAGCGGCGGCCGTAAGCCGGACGATATCCGCGGCGTTGGCGCAGGTCTTCGCGCGCGAACGGCGGCAGGTGCTGGGCGACTATGCGCTGGAGGACGAGGTGGTCGCCGCGCCGGTCGAGCCGGGCGAGGGCGTGGGCTACGACGCGGTCACGCTGGAGGGCGAGGTCATCGATATCGACTACGCCCGGCTGCATGCCGCGTTGAAGGAGGCGCTGGCGACGCGCCTGGCGTCGCTTGCCGGCGATGCCGCCGACCAGTGCCGGGTTGCGCTGCAGTCGCTGCTCGAAGGCATGGAGCGGCTACACGCCGTGCTCGCGGACAGCGAGACCGACCTGGCCCGGATCAAGCGGGAACTGCGCGCCTGACCGGATGGCGCGAGGCGGCGCGTGCCGCGTCGTGCGTATCCTGCGGATACCTGCAGCCAGGCATGCCGCCCTCGCGTAGCGCTGCCGCCATGCGGGGAGGCCGGGACCGCATATCGCTCGCGTAGGACGGCGTGATCGTCCACCGCTGCGGCTCGCCGGGACCGACCTTCGGGCTCCGATTCTTCGCCACCCCCACGCCACCCGGAAGAATGCTCGGCCCTGGGAAGAAGTCGGATGCCGCGACGAAAGCGGTCGCCACGCCTGCGCAACAAGGTGGATGTGATGACGAGGCAACCGGGACCGGACGAGCGCGTCTCCCGCGATCCACGTGGCCGTCGTCGGGCGCTTGGCGATCACTGCCCGAGGCCGTTGGCCACTCTCAACCCAGCATCGGTCCCAGCCGGACGGCGGCCGCCTGCAGCGCCGGGAGCAGGGTGGACTGCATCGCCTGCAGGCTGACCCGGCCGGCCTGGGTACCGATATTCAGCGCCGCCAGCAGCCGCCCATCGCGGCCCCTGACCGGCACGGCGATCGAGCGCAGGCCGATCTCCAGCTCCTGGTCCACCAGGGCATGGCCGTCGCGCCGTACCCGCCGCAGCAGCTCGACGAACGCGTCCGGGTCGGTCACCGTCCGCGGCGTGCGCGGGTGCGGCGGATTGCGCCGCAGGTAGGCGTCGCGCGCCGCCGGTGCCAGTTCCGCCAGCAGCACCCGGCCCATCGACGTGCAGTAGGCCGGCAGGCGGCTGCCGGCGCGCAGGCCGATGGACATGAGCCGTACCGTCTCGGCGCGTGCGACGTAGAGCAGGTCGTCGCCGTCGAGCACGCCCAGCGAGCACGACTCGTGCACCGCGTCGCGCAGCGCGTCGAGCACCGGCTGGGCGGTGGCGATCATCGGCGAGCGGGAGGCATGGGCGCTGGCGATGCCCAGCACCCGCGGCAGCAACACGTGGCCGCGGCCCTGCTGGCCGACGTAGCCCAGCCGGGTGAGGGTGTGCACCACGCGGCCGGTGGCCGCGCGCGACAGGCCGGTCTCCTCGCTGAGCTGGGAGACGGTCAGCTCGCGCCCGTGCTGCGACAGCGCGTTGAGCACCAGCATCCCGCGCGCCAGCGAGGTCATGAAATCCGGGTCGCCCCGCGCCGCCTCGATCTGGTCGGTCAGCTCCTGCATCAGCCCGCTGCGCTTCGGCATTGCGGCCGCGGCGGGGCGGGTCTTGTTCGGGGGCATGGTCATGGCGGCATGGATCCTCGTGGAAGGGATGACGGGTCGGGCAGGTACAGTCCCGGGCGGCACGTCCGGCGCATACCCGGGAACGAGCCCGCTCGCCGGCGCACTGGACACCAATGCGTGGCACGACATGCGACCAAAGGATGAGGACGTCCTCGTCCTGTCCCGGCGGGCATCTCGGGTGGCATTCTGTAGCGTGGTCCGATTATCGGTCATCTGTCCGGTAATCGGATTGCATGGTGCTTGCTCGCCGGCCTAGCGTGACCGTCCCGGGCGGCCATGCGACGAGGCTGCGTTTCGTCGCGTGCACCCGCCCATCGAACATCCAGCAACCGGCCCGGTGGCCGGAGAGGACCCGAACCACGTGATCGACAAGACCTTGCCATCGTGCGCCGAGGCGGTGGCCGACATCTTCGACGGCGCCACGGTGATGATCGGCGGCTTCGGCACCGCCGGCATGCCCGACGCGCTGATCGACGCGCTGATCGAACAGGGCGCGCGCGGGCTGACCATCGTCAACAACAACGCCGGCAACGGCGAGACCGGGCTGGCGGCGCTGATCAAGCACAAGCGCGTGCGCAGGATCGTGTGCTCGTTCCCGCGCCAGGCCGATTCGCAGCACTTCGATGCCGCCTACCGTGCCGGCGAGATCGAGCTGGAGCTGGTGCCGCAAGGCAACCTGGCCGCACGCATCCATGCCGCCGGGAATGGTCTTGGGGCGATCTTCACCCCGACCGGCTACGGCACCGAGCTGGCCGCCGGCAAGGAGACCCGCGAGATCGACGGCAAGCACTACGTGCTCGAATACCCGATCCGCGCCGACTTCGCGCTGATCAAGGCACACCGCGGCGACCGCTGGGGCAACCTGGTGTACCGCAAGACCGCGCGCAACTTCGGCCCGATCATGGCGATGGCCGCCGACTGCACGATCGCCCAGGTGGGTGAGGTGGTGCCGCTGGGCGAGCTGGACCCGGAGGCGATCGTGACCCCGGGCATCTTCGTGCAGCGCGTGGTCGCCACGGCGAACGGGGAGGCGGCATGAACGCAGTGAACTACACCCGGCTCGACAGGAACGCGATGGCCGCGCGGGTGGCGCGCGACATCCCGGACGGCGCCTACGTCAACCTCGGCATCGGCCTGCCGACCAAGGTCGCCAACTACCTGCCGGCCGACAAGGAGATCTTCCTGCACAGCGAGAACGGCGTGCTCGGCATGGGCCCGGCGCCGCCGCCCGGGCAGGAGGACCCGGAGCTGATCAACGCCGGCAAGCAACCGGTGACGCTGCTGACCGGCGGTTGCTATTTCCACCACGCCGACTCGTTCGCGATGATGCGCAGCGGCCGCCTGGACGTATGCGTGCTGGGCGCCTTCCAGGTGTCCGCGCACGGCGACCTGGCCAACTGGAGCACCGGCGCGCCGGACGCCATCCCGGCGGTCGGCGGGGCGATGGACCTGGCGATCGGCGCGCGCCAGGTGTTCGTGATGATGGAGCTGCTGACCAAGGCCGGCGAGAGCAAGCTGGTGGCCGAATGCAGTTATCCGTTGACCGGGCTGCGCTGCGTGTCGCGCGTGTACACAGACCTGGGCGTGTTCGCGGTCGGCGCGGACGGCGCGCGGGTGATCGAGACCGTGGACGGCGTCGGCCTGGACGAGTTGCGGCGCCTGACCGGCCTGCCGCTCGAGATGGCCGACCGAGGAGCATGAGATGAGCGAGACCTGGATCATCGACGGCGTGCGCACGCCGTTCGGCCGCTACGGCGGCGCGCTGGCGGGCATCCGTGCCGACGACCTCGGCGCGGTGCCGCTGAAGGCGCTGCTGGCGCGGCACCCGGACCTGGACCCGGCGCTGGTGGAGGAGGTCTGCCTCGGCTGCGCCAACCAGGCCGGCGAGGACAACCGCAACGTCGCGCGCATGAGCCTGCTGCTGGCCGGGCTGCCGGTGACGGTGCCGGGCAGCACGGTCAACCGCCTGTGCGGTTCGGGGCTGGACGCGATCGGCACGATCTCGCGCGCGATCCGCACCGGCGACATCGGCCTGGCCATCGCCGGCGGCGTCGAGTCGATGTCGCGCGCGCCCTACGTGATGGGCAAGGCGTCCACGCCGTTCGCCCGCGACCAAGTCATCGAGGACACCACCATGGGCTGGCGCTTCGTCAACCCGGAGATGAAGCGCCTGTACGGCGTGGAGCTGATGGGCGAGACCGCCGAGAACGTGGCCGAGCGCCACGGCATCGCCCGCGAGCACCAGGACGCGTTCGCGCTGCGCAGCCAGCAGCGCGCCGGCGCGGCGCAGGCGGCCGGCTTCTTCGACGACGAGATCGTGCCGGTAGCCGTGCCCGGCCGTCGCCGCGGCGAGACCGTCGAGGTGACCCGCGACGAGCATCCGCGCCCGGACACCACGGCCGAGGCGCTGGCGCGGTTGAAGCCGATCTTCCGCCAGCCCGGCACCGTCACCGCCGGCAATGCCTCCGGTATCAACGACGGCGCCGGCGCGCTGCTGCTGGCCTCGGCCGAGCAGGCCGGCAGGCTCGGCCTGGTGCCGCGCGCGCGCGTGCTCGGCTTCGCCAGCGCCGGCGTGGAGCCCGGCTACATGGGCATGGGCCCGGTGCCGGCCACGCGCAAGCTGCTGGCGCGGCTGGGGCTGGGGATCGGCGACTTCGACGCCATCGAGCTCAACGAGGCCTTCGCCGCGCAGGGCTTGGCGTGCCTGCGCGAACTCGGCCTGCCCGACGATGCCGCGCACGTCAACGCCAACGGCGGCGCGATCGCGCTCGGCCACCCGCTCGGCGCCAGCGGGGTGCGCATCGCCCTGACCCTGCTGCGCCAGCTCGAGGCGACCGGCGGCCGCCGCGGCCTGGCGACGATGTGCATCGGCGGCGGCCAGGGCGTGGCGCTGGCGATCGAGCGGCTCTGACGACGCCAGCGGGCATCGCCGCGGGCGGCAGTGGCCGTCGCCGCGGCGATGCCGCCGCCCCGGTCGCTGCCGCCCGGCATCATCCGCTTGCCCGCATTCCTTTCCGCCGTTCCGACTAGGAGTCCTCGTGCCGTTCCTCGACCTTCCCACCCATCGCCTGCACTACCGCATCGACGGCAGCGAAGGCGCGCCGTGGCTGACCTTCTCCAACTCGCTGGGCACCGACCTGGGCATGTGGGACCTGCAGGTGCAGGCGCTGTCCTCGCGCTTTCGCGTGCTGCGCTACGACGTGCGCGGCCACGGCCTGTCCGGCGCGCCGGCCGGGTCCTACGGGATCGACCAGCTCGGCGGCGATGTGCTGGCGCTGTGGGACGCGCTGGAGGTGCAGCGCTCGCATGTCTGCGGGCTGTCCATCGGCGGATTGACCGGCCAGTGGCTGGCACTGGAAGCGCCTGCCCGGGTGGACCGGCTGGCGTTGTGCGCGACGGCGGCAAAGATCGGCACCACCGAAAGCTGGGACGCGCGCATCGCCCAGGTCCGCCAGGCCGGCCTGGCGCCGCTGGCCGAGGGCACCGCCCAGCGCTGGTTCACCCCGGCCTTCGTGCAGGCGCATGCCGCCGCGGTGGACGCGATCCTGGCCGTGTTCCTGGCCACCGATCCGCAGGGCTATGCCGGCTGCTGCCACGCCGTGGGCACGGCCGACTTCCGCGACCGCCTGGGCGCGATCGCCAACCCGGTGCTGGCCCTGGCCGGCGACGACGATCCGGTATGCCCGCCGGCGGACCTGCAGGCGCTGGCCGACGGCGTCGGCCGCGGCCGCTATGCCCAGGTCGGCGGGCGCCACATCTGCAACATCGAGTCGCCGGACGATTTCAATCGCATCCTGCTGGATTTCCTGGCCGCGGCCTGAGCCGCGCTGCCGCACGCCCGCACGGCAGCGCCATGCGGACGACGGCGGTCAGTCCGCGCCGTCGGCCGCGTCCAGGTGTACGCGCCCGCGCAGCGAGTTGCTCAGCGCCTCGGTGATCTCCACGTCGACGAACTGGCCGACCAGACGCTTGCTGCCGGGGAAGTTCACCGAGCGCATGTTCTCGGTCTTGCCGGTCAGCTCGTCGGGGTTCTTGCGCGAGGGGCCTTCCACCAGCACGCGCTGCACGCTGCCGACCATCGCCTGCGAGATGCGCGCGGCGTTGGCGTTGATCGCGGCCTGCAACCGCTCCAGCCGGGCGTGCTTGGCCGCGGCCGGCACGTCGTCGGGCAGGTCCGCGGCCGGGGTGCCGGGGCGGCGCGAGTAGATGAACGAGAAGCTCTGGTCGAAGCCGACGTCCTCGATCAGCTTCATCGTCTTGTCGAAGTCGGCGTCGCTCTCGCCGGGGAAGCCGACGATGAAGTCCGAGCTGATCGAGATGTCCGGGCGCACCGCGCGCAGCTTGCGGATCTTCGACTTGAACTCCAGCGCGGTATAGCCGCGCTTCATCGCGCCGAGGATGCGGTCACTGCCGGACTGGACCGGCAGGTGCAGGAAGTTGGCCAGCTGCGGCACGTCGCGGTAGGCGTCCACCAGCGAGTCGCTGAACTCCAGCGGGTGCGAGGTGGTGAAGCGGATGCGGTCGATGCCCTCGATCTGGGCGATGGTGCGGATCAGCAGGCCCAGGTCGGCCAGTTCGCCCTCGCCGTAGGGGCCGCGGTAGGCGTTGACGTTCTGGCCGAGCAGGTTGACCTCGCGCACGCCCTGCGCGGCCAGCTGCGCCACCTCCACCAGTACGTCCTCGAACGGCCGGCTGACCTCGGTGCCGCGGGTGTAGGGCACCACGCAGAAGCTGCAGTATTTCGAGCAGCCTTCCATGATCGAGACGAACGCGCTCGGCCCTTCCGCACGCGGCTCGGGCAGGCGGTCGAACTTCTCGATCTCCGGGAAGGAGATGTCCACCTGCGGCTTCTTCTGCGCGCGGCGGGCGCGGATCAGCTCGGGCAGGCGGTGCAGGGTCTGCGGGCCGAACACCAGATCCACGTAGGGCGCGCGCTTGATGATGCCTTCGCCCTCCTGCGAGGCCACGCAGCCGCCGACGCCGATGATGACGTCGGCGTTGGCCTCCTTCAGCGCCTTCCAGCGGCCGAGCTGGCTGAACACCTTCTCCTGCGCCTTCTCGCGGATCGAGCAGGTGTTGACCAGCACCACGTCGGCCTCTTCGGGGTTGTCGGTCAGCTCCAGGCCCTCGGCCTGCGCCAGTACGTCGGCCATGCGCGCCGAGTCGTACTCGTTCATCTGGCAACCGTGGGTCTTGATGTAGAGCTTGCCGCGCGGCCGGTCGGCGCCGGGGGCGGGCGGGGAAACGACGGCGGAACCCGCCGAGGGCAGGGGATGCAGGGTGGTCCCGGGCATGGCGCTTATTCCAGGCGGGCTGGGGAATGGACCGCGCATTATAGGGATTGCGGGCACGGCCGGCAGGGTGCCGCACTTGGCAAGCCGGCCGGGGTGGGGGAAACTCCCGGCCCATGAGGGGGCTGCTGCCATTGGGGATACTGGCCGCCGCGTGCTTCGCCTTTCCCGCCTGCGCGGGGACGCTCTACAAGTGCGTCGGCGGGGACGGGGTTCCCAGTTACGTGAGCAAGCGCGTTGCAGGGTCGCACTGCAGCGTGGTGGGCCAGTACGCGCCCGATCGACGCGCGGGGCGCGCGCCGGTGGCCGTGGCGAGCCCGGCGCCGCGGCCTGCCGCCGCCGCCGCGATCCCACCTTCCCCGCGTGCGGTGCCGGCCAGCACCGAGGTCTCGGCCTCCGTGGCGGACACCTCCGTCGCACCGGTGCCGGTGGCCGCCTCGCCGCCGCCGCGCCGGCGGGTGCAGGGGCAGGTCTATTCCTACATGCAGGACGGGGTGCGCCACTACACCAGCGCGCGGCCGCGCCAGGTCGCGAGCGTGGAGAACCTGCGCACCATCCACTACAGCTTCATCGAGACCTGCTATGCCTGCGCCGCCAACCCCGGCGTGAACTTCGGCTCGGTGCGACTCGACACCGCCGCCTACCGCGGCGAGATCGCCGCGGCCGCGCGCGAGTTCGGCGTCGAGGAGGCGATCGTGCGCGCCATCATCCACGCCGAGTCGGCCTACAACCCGATGGCGATGAGCCGCGCCGGCGCGCAGGGCCTGATGCAGCTGATGCCGGGGACCGCGGCCCGGTTCGGGGTCGGCAATGCCTACGATGCCGGGCAGAACATCCGCGGCGGGGTGCAGTACCTGGCGTGGCTGCTTCGGCGCTTCAACGGCAACCTGACCCTGGCCGCCGCCGGCTACAACGCCGGCGAGGGCGCGGTGGACAAGTACGGCGGGGGGCCCCCGTACAGCGAGACCCAGCGCTACGTGCAGCGCGTGGGCGTGCTTGCCGACCGCTACCGCCACGCGCTCACCAGCGCGCGCTGAACCGGGGACCTACCCGCCGCGCGGATTGTCCGCGGCGATGCGCATTGGCTACACTCGATCGGCCAGCCGCTGCCGCGGTGCAGCATGACGATGGGGGAGCCGGTGAGCACCGGAGTACCGGATGTCCAATGACGGGGTGAACGGGCCTGCCGATGCGGGACGACGGCGTTTCCTCGGGGCCACCACCGCCGTGGTCGGCGCGGTGGGCGCCGGGTTCGGCGCCGTGCCGTTCGTCGAATCGATGTCGCCCAGCGTGCGTACCCGGCTGGCCAACGCGCCGGTGGTGGTGGACATCGGCGAGCTCGGGGAGGGCCAGCGCCTGATCGTGGAGTGGCGCGGCCAGCCGATCTGGGTGGTCAGGCGCTCCAAGGCGATGCTGGAGGTGCTGCATGGCCTGGACCCGAAGCTGCGCGATCCCGAATCGCGCGACGCCGACCAGCAACCGGCCTACGTGCTTGCCGGCAACCGCGAGTACCGCTCGATCCGGCCGGACGTGTCCGTGCTGGTCGGCCTGTGCACCCATCTGGGCTGCTCGCCGGAGATGATGGCCGAGATCCGCCCCGAACCGTTCGATGCGCACTGGCAGGGCGGCTATTTCTGCCCCTGCCACAAGTCGCGCTTCGACATGTCCGGCCGTGTCTACCAGGGCGTGCCGGCGCCGACCAATCTGGTGGTGCCGCCGCACCACTACCGCGATGCGCATACCCTGGTGATCGGCGAGGATCCCCACGCCGGGCATGGCCACCAAGAAGGACACGACCATGGCAGCGCCGCCTGAGCGCAGCACCGGCGGCCTGCTCGGCTGGGTCGAGGACCGGGCCCCGTCGCTGCTGCCGTTCTGGCGGCGCCACGTCAGCGAGTACTACGCGCCGAAGAACTTCAACTTCTGGTACTACTTCGGTTCGCTGGCGCTGCTGGTCCTGGTCAACCAGCTGCTGACCGGGATCTTCCTGGCCATGCACTACAAGCCCTCGGCAAGCGAGGCGTTCGCGTCGATCGAATACATCATGCGCGACGTGCAGTGGGGCTGGCTGATCCGCTACATGCACTCCACCGGCGCCTCGCTGTTCTTCGTCGTGGTGTACCTGCACATGTTCCGCGGCCTGCTGTACGGCAGCTATCGCAAGCCGCGCGAGCTGGTGTGGATCCTGGGCATGCTGGTCTACGTGGTGCTGATGGCCGAGGCCTTCATGGGCTACGTGCTGCCGTGGGGGCAGATGTCGTTCTGGGGCGCCAAGGTGATCATCTCGCTGTTCGGCGCGATCCCGGTGGTCGGCAACGGCCTGACCGAGTGGATCATGGGCGACTACCTGCCCGGCGATGCCACGCTCAACCGCTTCTTCGCCCTGCACGTGATCGGCCTGCCGCTGCTGCTGCTGGCGCTGGTCGGGCTGCACGTGCTGGCCCTGCACGAGGTCGGCTCCAACAATCCCGACGGCGTCGAGATCAAGGCCGGCCCCAAGGGCAACCGCTGGAGCGCCACCGCGCCGGCGGACGGCATCCCGTTGCATCCGTACTACACGCTCAAGGATCTGGTCGGCGCCGGCGTGCTGCTGACCCTCGCCGCCGCGATCATCTTCTTCGCCCCGGCCCTCGGCGGGCTGTTCCTGGAGCACGACAACTTCGCCGAGGCCAACCGCCTGGTCACCCCCGAGCACATCAAGCCGGTGTGGTACTACACCCCGTACTACGCGATGCTGCGCGTGGTCCCGGACAAGCTGGCGGGCGTGGCCGTGATGTTCTCGGCGATCGCCGTGCTGTTCCTGCTGCCGTGGCTGGACCGCTCGCCGGTGCGCTCGATCCGCTACCGCGGCTGGCTCTCGCGGGCGATGCTGGCCCTGCTGGCGGTGTGCTTCGTGTGGCTGGGCATCATCGGTTCGGGCCCGGGCACGGCGGCCTGGGAAACCTGGGTCGGGCGCCTGCTGACCTTCCTGTACTTCGCGTTCTTCATCACCATGCCGCTGTGGACCCGGCTCGACCGGGTCCGGCCGGTGCCGGACCGGATCGTCGGCCATGGCTGAGCCGCGCCGGTTCGCCCGCTGGATGCTGGCCGGCATGGTCCTGGCCTGGACGCCGATCGCGATGGCGGCGCCGCGGCTGCTGCCGGCCGGCAACGACCTCGGCGACCGCGCCTCGCTGCAGCGCGGGGCTGGGCTGTACATGAACTACTGCTCGGGCTGCCATTCGCTCAAGTACCTGCGCTACTCGCGCCTGGGCGAGGACCTGCACCTGAGCGAGCGCCAGGTGCGGGAGAACCTCGACTTCGCCGGCGCGGCCGCGGGCGGGCCGATCGTCTCGGCGATGCCGCCGGCGCAGGCCGCCGGCTGGTTCGGCAAGGCCCCGCCGGACCTGAGCCTGGTGGCGCGGGTGCGGGGCGAGGACTGGATCTATACCTACCTGAAGTCTTTCTATGCCGATCCGGCGCAGCCGCTGGGCTGGAACAACGCGGTGTTCGCCAATGCCGCCATGCCCAACGTGCTGTGGAGCCTGCAGGGCGTGCAGCAGCCGGTGGCGGGCCGCGCCGGGGTTCCGGGCGGGGAACCGCCCGTGGTCGGGCTGAAGCTGGTCCAGGCGGGCACGCAGAGCCCCGCCGAATTCGATCGTTCGGTACGCGACATCACCAACTTCCTGGCCTATGCCGCCGAACCGGCGGCCCTGCAGCGGCGCCGCTATGGCCCGTGGGTGGTGGCGTTCCTGCTGGCGTTCACGGCGCTGGCATGGCGGCTCAAGCGCGCCTGGTGGAAGGACGTGGCGTGACCCCCGTGCCAGTGCGCATTCAGGCGGTATTGGCTTTTCCGGCAGGGGATTGCACACTCCGGCAGGGCGACCGGCCGGCGATGGGCTGGCGGTCACGGTCCGGCCGGCGAATTCCGGCTGCTGGAGAGCCTTGAATGGCGGCGAGTGTACGCATGCGCAATACCCTGACGCTGTTTTCCTCCACCGACGACGTCCTCTGCCACCGGGTCCGCCTGGTGCTGGCGGCCAAGGGCGTCACCTACGACCTGGTGCCGGTCGATCCGCAGAACCCGCCGGAGGACCTGATCGACCTCAACCCGTACCAGTCGGTGCCGACCCTGGTCGAGCGCGACCTGGTGCTGTACGCGGCTTCGGTGGTCAGCGAGTACCTGGACGAGCGCTACCCGCATCCGCCGCTGATGCCGGTCGATCCGCTCTCGCGTGCGCGCCTGCGCCTGGCGATGCTGCGCATCGAGGTGGACTGGGTCCCGCAGGTGCAGGCCATCCAGCTCGGCAACAAGACCCAGGCCGAGGCCGGCCGCAAGCGCCTGAAGGAGCTGCTCACCGCCTCGCTGCCGCTGTTCAAGGCCAGCAAGTTCTTCCTCAACCCGGAGATGAGCCTGGCCGACTGCGCGATGGCGCCGATCATCTGGCGGCTGGACGCGCTCGGCGTGGGGCTGCCCAAGGACGGCAAGGCCATCGAGGACTACGGCAACCGCATCTTCCGCAATCCCGGCTTCGTGCGCAGCCTGACCGAGCAGGAAAAGAAGCTGCACGACCTGCCGATCTGAACAACGCACGGGGCGTGGAACCGGTGCCGCTGGTCCGGTGCCGCGGCGGCCCGGTTAGACTTGCCGCATGAACGAAGAATTCTCGCGCATGACCAGCCATCGCCCGTACCTGCTGCGGGCGCTGGTGGAGTGGATCAACGACAACGGCATGACGCCCCACATCCTGGTCGATGCCGGGATCGCGGGCGTGCAGGTGCCCCCCAGCGCGGTCAAGGACGGGCGCGTGGTGCTCAATATCGCCGAACGGGCGGTGGTGCACCTGTCCATGGACAACGAGGGCGTGGGATTCACCGCGCGCTTCGGCGGGGTGAGCTATCCGGTGTTCGTGCCGATGGCCGCGGTGCTGGCGGTGTACGCGCGCGAGACCGGGCAGGGCATGGCGCTGCCCGACGACGTGCCGGGCACCGGCACCGAGCCGCCCAACGACGATGCCCCGCCGCCGTCACCGGGCAACGCTCCTTCCGGCGAGGAAGGCAGCGGCGGCAAGCGTCCGCCGTTCCTGCGGGTGGTCAAGTAGGCTGCGGGCACGCGCCCGGCTTCGTGACCACGCAGGCGGGCACGCCCCGGCCTGGCTGAGGCGTGCGGGAGCGGGGGGCGGGTACCGGGTACCGGTGCGTCGTCCGCAGGGGAAACGGCGTCCGGGCGCGCAGGATGGCGCATGCATTGGCGCCGCTGCCTGCCGCGGGTCCTTGCAGCGTGTCCGCCCGGCTGTGGCGATGATTTTCGACCCGGCTACGGGCCACCGGACGGCAGTCCTGGCCGTGTCCGCCGGCCGCGGCGGCGGCGCTCACTCGTGGTCGATGGTCTGCCCGTCGCCGCGCGGCCGCCAGGCCAGCACGCTGGCCTCGCTGGGGCCGGTGAAGGAGACCAGTTCGTCGCCGCGCAGCACCAGCCGCCCGCTGTGGCGGTCCTCGCCGTCGCGCGAGTACTCGAAGCGGAAGCTGCGCTCGAAGCCGAGGCGGCCGCCGGGCAGGCGGCACAGGCGCACGCGCGTGGCATGCACGCTCTGGTCGAGCCATTGCACCCCGGCCGCCTTGCAGGCATTGCGGCCCAGTGCCTCGGCGCGCTCGGAGGCGGCACGTGCGGCGTTCCACCAGGCGAACACCACCGCGCCGGCGATCATGATCAGGATCAGGCTGGGCATGGGCGCTACTGTACACGCGCACCGTCGACGGGCGCGGCAGGGGGCGCCGCGGGTGTTTCGGGCGCGCCCGGTACGGCCTCGGGCACCGGTGTCGCGTCGCCGGCCTGGAGCTTGAGCAGGGCGGACCAGTCGTGGCGGTTGAAGCTGCAGTCGTCCTCGCTGGCCGGGCTGCAGGCATCCACATCCTCGTCGCGTGGCGTGGCGTCCTCGTCCCACGGCAGCAGGCGCCCGCTGCGGTCCAGTTCCAGCATCCGCAGCGTGACCGCGTTGAGCACGTTGCCGCCGATCAGGTACAGGGTGCGGTCGCCGCCGACGTTGGCGGCCACGACGATGTCGCAATGCGACTGCGGCGGCACCGGCCCGCGCCCGCCCAGCGCGGCGGCGAGCCCGGCATAGCCGAAGCTGCGCTGCTGGTTGCGCACGTAGCACAGCAGATCGCCGGGGGCCGGCTTCTCCGTCGCCGGATCGGCCATGCGGTACGGGCTGCCGGCGGCATTGCGCCAGGCGGCACGGATGTAGTCCATGTGCCGTGGCGAAGCCGGGAAGCCGGCGATGCCGGCCCGCACCATGACCCAGGACACGAAGGTGGCCGACCACGGCGTGTCGAGCAGGAAGGCGCGGCAGTCGGCATCGGCATAGCGCGCGCCCGGCGGCTGGCTGCACGCGGCCGCGCCCGGCGTGCCGGAGAGGCGGGTGAGGTTGCCGCTCTCGCGCCAGTAGCCGGCCACGCGCTGCCAGGCGATCTGCTGCCCGTCGGCCAGCGCTGCGTTCTCGGCCTCGGTCACGCGCTGGCGCGCCAGGCGGCCGTCGCGGTCGATGAACGGGCGGAACCACAGCCAGTGCTGGTCGCAGGCATTGCGCACGATGGCGACGGCGCTTTGCGACAGGCCATAGCGCGGCGGCAGGTCGCACACCTCCATGGCGGCGGCCGGTGCCGCCAGGGCCAGCAGCCACAGCGGCAGGAACCGGTGCCGGCGGTAACGACGGGATGGCATGGACGGCGGGCTCGCGGGGAGAGGCCGCCAGCGTGGCAGGCGCGGCGGCTGCGGTCCGTGAAGCCTTCAGCCGGGCGGCGGACCCAGCTTGAGCGACAGGTCGATGGCCTGCACGTGCTTGGTCAGCGCGCCGACGGAGACGAAATCCACGCCGTCCTCGGCGATTGCCCGCAGGCCGGCCAGATCGACGCTGCCGGACACCTCCAGCGGGATGCGGCCGGCGGCGATGCGCACCGCCTGGCGCCGCAGCTCCGCGGGGAAATCGTCGAGCACGATGCGCTCGCAGCCCGCGTACAGGGCCTGTTCCAGCTCGTCCAGGGTCTCCACCTCGATCACCAGCGGCACGCCGGGATGGCGCGCGCGCGCGGCCTGCGCGGCGGCGGCGAGCGAGCCGGCCGCGCGGATGTGGTTCTCCTTGAGCATCACCGTGTCGAACAGGCCGATGCGGTGGTTGTATCCGCCGCCGCAGCGCACCGCGTACTTCTGCGCCAGGCGCAGGCCCGGCAGGGTCTTGCGGGTATCGAGCAGGCGCGTGCGGGTGCCGGCCAGGGCGGCGACGTGGCGCGCGGTCGTGGTGGCGGTGGCGCTCAGGGTCTGCAGGAAGTTGAGCGAGGTGCGTTCGGCGCTGACCAGGCTGCGGTTGCGTCCGTGCAGCAGGGCCAGCACCGTGCCGGCGGCGACGCGGTCGCCTTCCCCGATGCGCCAGTCGATGGCCACCTGCGGGTCGAGCGCGCGGTGGGTGGCATCGAACCAGGGGCGGCCGGCGATCACCGCGTCCTGCTTGCACAGCAGGTAGGCCTGTTCCGGCACGTCGGGCAGCAGGTCCGCGGTGACGTCGCCGCTGCCGATGTCCTCGGCCAATGCACGGGCGACATCGGCCGCCACCGTCGCGGCCGCGGGCGGCACCAGGCCGGCGATCATGCGCCCGGGAATTCCGGCACCTGGGCCGTGGCGATGGCCTCCTCGGCCAGCAGCACCGGGATGCCGTCGTCCACGCGGAAGACCTGCCTGCGGTCGCGGGTGACCAGCGCCTCGCGCAGCGGCGCGGCCTGGGCACTGCCGTCGGCACGCTTGACCTGGCCGGCGGCGATGGCGCGGTTGAGCGCTTCCAGCGCGGCCGGTTCGAGCAGGGCCAGCGGCTGGCGGGTGTCGGGCGAGCACAGCAGGTCGAGCAGTTTGCGGTCCATCCGGTCATCGTCGTGCAGGGAAGGCCGCTAGAATACGTCTTTGACCTTTGGATCGGCCATGACTGACGATCAAGCCGCGCCGCTCGTCGGCATCGTGATGGGTTCGCGCTCGGACTGGGAGACGCTGCAGGCCGCCGCCGAGAAGCTCGACGCGCTCGGCGTGCCGTACGAGGTGAAGGTGGTTTCCGCGCACCGCACGCCCGATGTCCTGTTCGCCTACGCCGAACAGGCCGGCCCGCGCGGCCTGCGCGCGATCGTCGCCGGCGCCGGCGGGGCGGCGCACCTGCCGGGCATGCTGGCGGCCAAGACCGCGGTGCCGGTGCTGGGCGTGCCGGTGCAGTCGCGGGCGCTCAACGGCCTGGACTCGCTGCTGTCGATCGTGCAGATGCCGGCCGGCATCCCGGTGGCGACCTTCGCCATCGGCGCGGCCGGCGCCGCCAATGCGGCGTTGTTCGCCGCGGCGATGCTGGCCTGCGACCATCCGGCCATCGCCGCCGCGCTGGCGGGCTTCCGCCAGCGCCAGACCGAGGCGGTCATGGCGCAGGACGATCCGCGCCGATGAACGCATCCGCGAAGATCACGACGATCGGCATCCTCGGCGGCGGCCAGCTGGCGCGCATGCTGGCGCTGGCGGGCGTGCCGCTGGGGCTGAAGTTCCTGGTCTACGATCCGTCCCAGGAAGCCTGCGCCGGCCAGGTGGCGCCCCTGCTCGTCGGCGAGTACGACGATGCCGTGCGGCTGGCCGAGTTCGCCGCGCGCGTGGATGCGGTGACCTTCGATTTCGAGAACGTGCCGGCGGCCACCGCCGAGCGACTGGCCGCGCAGGTGACGGTGCGGCCGAACCCGCATGCATTGGCGGTGGCCCAGGACCGCGTGTCCGAAAAGTCGATGTTCCGCCAGCTCGGCATCCCGGTGCCGGACTTCGCCGCGATCGACGATCGCGCCGGACTGGAGGCCGCGCTGGCGACGATCGGCACGCCGGCGGTGCTGAAGACGCGGCGCTTCGGCTACGACGGCAAGGGCCAGTTCCGGATCAAGTCGCCGGCCGACGTCGACGCGGCCTGGCAGGCGCTGGGCGCGCAGGCCGGGCGCAGCGGGCTGGTGCTGGAAGCCTTCGTCCCGTTCGACCACGAGATGAGCGTGGTTGCCGTGCGCGGCGCCGACGGCGAGTTCCGCGCCTGGCCGCTGACCCGCAACTGGCACGTGGACGGCGTGCTGTCGGCCAGCCTGGCGCCGGCCGGCGAGCCCGAGCGCCTGCAGGCCGAGGCGGTCGCCCATGCGCGGCGGCTGGCCGAGCACCTGGATTACGTTGGAGTGTTCGCGCTGGAGCTGTTCGTGTGCGCGGACCGGTTGCTGGCCAACGAGATGGCGCCGCGGGTGCACAACTCCGGCCACTGGACCATCGAGGGCGCGGAGACCTCGCAGTTCGAGAACCACGTCCGCGCGGTGGCCGGACTGGCGCTGGGCGATACCCGCATGCTCGGCCACGCCTGCATGCTCAACTGGCTGGGTCACCTGCCCGAGGCCGGACCGGTGCTGGCCGAGGCCGGCGGACACTGGCACGACTACGGCAAATCGCCGCGCGCCGGACGCAAGGTCGGCCATGCCACCCTGCGCGAGGAGGCGGTGCCGGCCCTGGCCGCGGCGCTGCAGCGGGTGGGCCGGTCGCTGCAGCGGCAGGCGCAGGTCGAACCGGTGATCCGGCATCTGGGCGGGGATCGCGCCTGAGCCGGGCGCTCGCCGGCAGTAAGCGCCTCAGCGCATCCGCGAGGCGGCGAAATCCCAGTTGACGTGGCGCCAGAAGCCTTCCAGGCAGGCGTCGCGATCGTCGGGGTGGTCCAGCCAGTAGGCGTGCTCCCACAGGTCGCAGGCCAGCAGCGCCTGGTCGCTGCCGGTGGCCGGGGTCGTGCAGGCCGCGGTGGCGATCACCGCCAACGTCGCGTCCTGGCGCTGCACCAGCCACAGCCAGCCCGGTCCGTCCAGGCGCCCGGCGGCGCGCGCGAACTCGGCGCGCAACCTCTTGGTATTGCCGAACTGGCGGGCGATCTCGCTGCCCAGCCGGCCGCCCGGCTCGCCGCCGCCGCGCGCGCGCAGGCTCTGCCAATGGATGTCGTGGTTCCACGCCGTCGCCGCCAGCTCGAACAACCGGCCCTGGCACTGGGCGAGCAGCTCCTCGAGCGGGGCATCGGCCAGGGGCGTGCCCGCCGTGGTCGCATTGATCGCGTCCACGCACTGGCGATGGAGCTGCAGGTGCTGGGCGAGGGCATCGGCGGACACCTCCGGCACCAGCGCGGCGGTGGAGTAGGGCAGTTCGGGACTGGGCAACGGCATGGAGACGGGGCGGCCGGCCGCGTGCGGGCGAAGTGCCGCACGGCCGTACAATGTCGGGGTAGGATGAAAAGTCTAACCGAGACCGGGACGGTCCGGTTTTGCGCCGCCCGCCGGAGGTCTTCATGCCCGTAATGGAACAGATCCAGGCCGCAGTCGAAGGCCACCCGCTCGTGTTGTTCATGAAGGGCACCCCGGAATACCCCATGTGCGGCTACTCCAGCCGCGCGGTGCACGCGCTGCGCGCGGCCGGCGCCGAGGGCGAGCGGCTGTACGTCGTCAACGTGCTGGAGGAGCCGGAGATCCGCGCCAACCTGCCGCGCTATTCCAACTGGCCGACGTTCCCGCAGCTGTTCATCAACGGCGAGCTGATCGGCGGCTGCGACATCACCCTGGAACTGTTCGAGTCGGGCGAGCTGGCCCGTATCGTCGCCGAGGCCAGCCCGGCGTGAGCCGTGGCGGCGCGTCCGGCCCGGCCGGGCCGGACCTGGCCGGCCGGGTCGTGCTGGTCACCGGCGCCACCGGCGGGCTCGGCCGCGCGACCGCCCTTGCCTGCGCCGACGCCGGCGCGACGCTGGTGCTGCTCGCGCGCCACCGCGGCCGGCTGGAGCGCTTGTACGACGAGATCGCCGCGCGCGGTGGCCAGGCCTGGCTGCAGCCGATGGACCTGGCCGGCGCCGGCGTGGAGGATCACGCCCGGCTGGCCGCGCAGCTGGCCGACGGCCCCGGCCGCCTGGACGGGATCGTGCACTGCGCCGCCGCCTTCGCGGGGATGACGCCGCTGGCGCTGGCCGACCCGTTGCGCTTCGCCCGGGAGCTGCACGTGAACCTCACCGCCCGCGCCTGGCTGACGCGGGCCTGCCTGCCGCTGCTGGAGCAGGGCACTCGCCCGGCGGCGCTGTTCGTGATGGATGACCCGGGCCGCATGGCGCAGGCATACTGGTGCGGGTACGGCGTCGCCCAGGGCGGGCAGCAGGCGTTGCTTGCCACCTGGTCGGCCGAGCTGCGGCATTCGCCCGTACGGCTGCTGGGGATGCGGCCCGGACCGATGCGCACCGCGTTGCATGCGCGCGCCTTCGCCGAACCCCTTGCCGAGGCGGTCGATCCTGCCGTGCGCGCCCCTGCCATCGTTTCCCTGCTTGGTGCCGCCGATCCGTTGCCGTCCGGCGACATCCGGAGTTTTCCCCCATGACCATTGCCTCGGCCGCCCTGCTGCTGTTCCTGATCCTCGATCCGCTGGGCAACATCCCGATCTTCCTGAGCGTGCTCAAGTCGCTGCCGCCGCGGCGACAGCGGGTGGTGCTGGCGCGCGAGCTGTTCATCGCCCTGGTGGTGCTGATGGGCTTCCTGTGGGGAGGCAAGTACGCGCTGGAGCTGATGCACCTGCGCGAGGAATCGGTCTCCATCGCCGGCGGCATCGTCCTGTTCCTGATCGGCATCCGCATGATCTTCCCCAGTCCGGAGGGAGTGATGGGCGAGCTGCCCGACGGCGAGCCCTTCATCGTGCCGCTGGCGGTGCCGCTGGTGGCCGGCCCGTCGGGCATGGCGGCGGTGATGCTGATGGGCAGCAACGAGCCCGAGCGCCTGTGGGACTGGAGCCTGGCCCTGCTGCTGGCCTGGGGGGCCACCTCGGCCATCCTGTTCGCCGCGCCCTTGCTCTACCGGTTGCTGGGCAGCCGCGCGCTGTCGGCGCTGGAGCGGCTGATGGGCATGCTGCTGGTGGCCATCTCCGTGCAGATGTTCCTCGATGGGGTGGGTGCCTACCTGCACCTGCCGGGCATGGGAGGCTGATCGAAGGCCTTCTTTTTGTCGAATCGTGACGGATAGGTCAAATGTCACCTGCACGTCACATAAGGCGGATACCGTGTTAACCTGTTGTTAACCGTGGCGGCATTGCCACACGGCACCCAGGACCACGAAGACTCAGATCGCAGCGATTCCGGCGCCAGCTGGGCGCCGGGAAGCCATTGCTGTTACCCGCCAACGCCAATTCGCATCGAGGCTATCGAACATGAACCACCCTCCCCGTCGCATCCGGATGTCCAAGCTCACCCTTGGCCTCGTCGCGGCTCTTGCCACGGCTCCCGCGTTTGCACAGAGCACCACCGCCGGTGTCGGCGGCCAGGTGACCGGTCCTGGCGGCCAGCCCGTTGCCGGCGCTGAAGTCACGATCACCCACGCCGAGTCGGGTACCGTGAGCCGTGCCGTCACTGATGCCAGCGGCCGCTACAACGCCCGCGGCCTGCGCGTCGGCGGCCCGTACACGATCACCATCACCAAGTCGGGCGAGGGCACCAAGACCGAGGATGGCGTCTACCTGACCCTGAACCAGGTCAACACCGTCAATGCCGCGCTGACCGGCGACGTCACCACGCTGGGCACCGTCAACGCCGTGGCCCTGGCCAACTCGGACCTGTTCAGCTCCACCAAGACCGGCACCGGCACCAGCATCAGCCAGCAGACCATCGAGGCGCTGCCGTCGATCAACGGCAACATCCAGGACTACATGCGCCTGGACCCGCGCGTGGCCTTCATCGACCGCGCCTCGGGCACCATCAGCGCCGGCGGCCAGAACCCGCGCTACAACTCGATCAACATCGACGGCGTGTCCGCCAGCGACACCTTCGGCCTGGAAGGCAACAACATGACGACCCGGCGCCAGCCGGTGTCGATGGAAGCGATCCAGGCGATCGACATCAACCTGTCCAACTACGACGTCAGCGTCGCCAGCGCGTCCGGCGCCACCGTCAATGCGGTCACCAAGTCCGGCACGAACGAGTTCCACGGCTCGGTGTACGGCAGCTACCGCGACGGCGACTGGTTCGGCGACAACCCGCCGGTCAGCGGCAACTACGACAAGAAGTTCAACGGCTTCACCAAGGAATACACCTACGGCGCCACCGTCGGCGGCCCGATCGTCAAGGACAAGCTGTTCTTCTTCGCCAACTACGAGAAGTTCAAGCAGGCCGCCCCGGGCGCCGACCTCGGCAGCACCGCGCTCGGCAAGGCCGGCGCGCTGTACGGCATGGACGAGGTGGCGCGCGCCCAGCAGATCGCCAAGGACGTGTACGGCTTCGACGCCGGCGGCCTGTCCAGCAACGGCAACACCGACCTAGAAGAGTATGCGCTGAAGCTGGACTGGAACATCAACGACAACCACCGCGCCAACATCCGCTACAGCAAGCTCGACCAGAGCAAGTTGCGCATCAACGGCATGGGCAATTCCAGCCAGGCCTCGCTGAGCTCGTACTGGTACCAGCACCAGAAGAAGGTCGAGAGCTACGTCGGCCAGCTGTTCAGCGACTGGACCGACAACTTCTCCACCGAGTTCAAGGTGTCCTACCGCGACTACTCGGCCATCCGCGTGGTCCCGACCAACGCGCCCAGCATCGGCATCTATTTCGGCGGTACCGAGGCCGCCCCGAGCGGCGACGTGCTGTACCTGGGCACCGAGGTCAACTCGCAGAACAACATCCTGCAGACCAAGACCTGGAACTACTACGGCGCTGGCACCCTGACCCTCGGCGACCACGACCTGAAGTTCGGCGTCGACTACAGCACCAACGACATCTACAACTTCTACGGTGCCAGGTCCTGGGGCGTGTACACCTTCTACGGACTGGATAATTTCGCCTCTGGCAAGTGGAGCAGCTACCAGCTCAACAACGAGGTGTATCCGGGCTCGATCGCGGCCGATTACAAGAACAAGAATCTGGGCCTGTTCTTGCAGGACACCTGGTACGTCAACAGCAACCTGACCCTGACCCTGGGCGTGCGCGGCGATCGTCCGGACGTGAGCCCGGAGCCGACCTACAACGCGGCCGCTTCCGCCTACTTCGGCTACAACAACAGCAAGGTCTTCTCGAAGGACTTCCTGATCCAGCCGCGCTTCGGCTTCAACTACACCTTCGACAGCGCCCGCCCGACCCAGCTGCGCGGTGGCGTCGGCCTGTTCCAGGGTGATGCGCCGCAGGTGTGGATCGGCAACAGCTATTCCAACACCGGCTTCAACTACGCCGCCTACAGCTATACCGCCTACAACCCGTCGCTGCCGTTCAGCGCCGACGGCTCCAACCAGCCGGTGCCGACCGTGCCGGGCGCGGCCACCCAGTCGGTGAACTTCGTCGGCAACGACTTCAAGCTGCCGTCGGTGTACAAGGCCAACCTGGCGTTCGACCACGAGCTGCCCTGGTACGGCATCGTCGGTTCGGCCGAGCTGCTGGTGACCAAGGTCAAGAACGGCCTGTTCTACAAGAGCCTCAACATCGGACAGATCACCGAGCCGGGCACCGATCCGCAGCCGGCCTACTACGGTCCCGACGGCCGCGCCCTGTACTGGAACCCGGCGCAGACCGGCAAGGCCTGGGCCACCGGCAACAACCGCTACAACCGCAATGCCGCGTTCGGCGACGTCTACCTGATCGACAACACCGACAAGGGCAAGACCGAGCAGTTCACCGTGTCGCTGAGCAAGCCCTGGAGCGAGAGCAGCGACTGGTCGTGGAACCTGGGCTACACCTATACCCACGCCACCGAAGTCGGCCCGCTGACCAGCTCCACCGCCAGCTCCGGCTGGGGCTACCAGTACGGCTTCGACGCCAATGCCGACGTGGAGACCACGGCCCGCTACGAGATCAAGGATCGCGTGACCGGTTCGCTGAACTGGAAGCACAAGTTCTTCGGTGACTACCAGACCAGCGTAGGCCTGGTCTACGAAGGTCGCAGCGGCCGCCCGTTCAGCTATGTGTACGTCGGCGACGCCAACGGCGACGGCCGGACCTACAACGACCTGCTGTACGTGCCGAAGGGCCCGGGCGACGTGCTGTTCGGCACGCTGACCGCCGCCGGCCAGTTCACCCCGAACGCGGACGCCGAGAAGCGCTTCTTCGACTGGCTGGCAGCGCATCCGGAAGTGGCCAAGTACGCCGGTAGCTACACCCCGGCCAACGGTTTCCGCACCGGCTGGATCAACACCTTCGACGTGCGCATCAGCCAGGAACTGCCCGGTTTCTTCAAGGGCCACAAGTCCGAGCTGTGGGTGGACATCCAGAACGTGGGCAACCTGCTGAACAAGAAGTGGGGCCGCATCTACGACTACGGCTTCTATGCCGATGCGTCGGTGGCCACGCTGCAGGGCATCTACGACGGCAAGTACGTGTACAACTACAACTACACCAGCGCCTCGACGCCGGCCAACGCCGATGCCGACGGCTTCAATGTCGGTGTGTCGCAGTGGTCGCTGCAGTTGGGCTTCCGCTACCAGTTCTGACCGTTCCCGGTCAGCTGGCATCGAGAACGGCCGGGGCAACCCGGCCGTTCTCTTTTTTGCGACGCGGCGCTAAAGTCGGATGCCAAATGCACGGAGTACGACATGGACCAAGGTGTTGCGGTGGCGAGGGCGCTGCCGGTGGTGGACGCTCGGATCTACCCGAGCGGCGGGCTGGACATCCTTTCGCGTGCCGAGGTGGCGCGCCTGCGTGACGCATCCATCGGCGGCATGCACGAGCTGCTGCGCCGCTGCGCGCTGGCAGTGCTGACCAGCGGCAGCTCCTCGGACGACCCGCGGGCGGCGCGCGACCTCTATCCGGACTTCGACATCCACGTCACCCAGCGCGATCGCGGCATACGCCTGGACCTGGCGAACGCACCGGCGATGGCCTTCGTCGACGGCGAGATCATCCGCGGCGTGGCCGACCTGCTGTTCGCGGTGGTGCGCGACCTGGCCTACATGGCCATCGACCTGGGGCCGGAGCGCGCCCTGGACCTGGAGACCTCCGACGGCATCACCGACGCGATCTTCGGCCTGCTGCGCAATGCGCGCATCCTGCAGCCCTCGGATCCGAACTTGGTGGTGTGCTGGGGCGGGCATTCCATTTCCCGCGACGAGTACCTGTACACCAAGCACGTGGGCTACGAGCTGGGCCTGCGCGGGCTGGACATCTGCACCGGATGCGGCCCGGGGGCGATGAAGGGGCCGATGAAGGGCGCAACGATCTCCCACGCCAAGCAGCGCCGTACCAACACGCGCTACATCGGCATCACCGAGCCGGGCATCATCGCGGCCGAATCGCCCAACCCGATCGTCAACAACCTGGTGATCATGCCGGACATCGAGAAGCGCCTGGAGGCGTTCGTCCGGCTCGGGCACGGCATCGTGGTGTTCCCCGGCGGCGTCGGTACGGCCGAGGAGATCCTGTACCTGCTCGGCATCCTGCTGCGCGAGGAGAACAAGGACGTCCCGTTCCCGCTGGTGCTGTCCGGCCCGACCATCGCCGCACCGTACTTCGAGCAGATCGACCGCTTCATCCGCGGCACCCTGGGCGATGCGGCGGCCGAGCGCTACCGCATCATCATCGGCGATCCGGTCGAGGTCGCCCGGGCCATGGCGCAGGGGATCCGGCGGGTGCGCGAATACCGCAAGGAACAGAAGGATTCCTACTATTTCAACTGGTCGCTGCACATTCCGCTGGCGTTCCAGCAGCCGTTCCTGCCCACCCACGAGCGCATGGCGGAGCTGGATCTGCACCACGGCCGGCCTGCGCATGCCCTGGCGGCCGACCTGCGGCGCGCCTTCTCGGGCATCGTCGCCGGCAACGTCAAGGAGGACGGCATGCGCCGGATCGAGCAGTTCGGCCCGTTCCTGATCCATGGCGACCCGGACATGATGCAGTCCCTGGATGCGCTGCTGCGCAGCTTCGTCGAGCAGCGCCGCATGAAGATCTCGGGCGAATACCGGCCCTGCTACCGGGTCGTGACCTGAGATGGACGGGCGCACCGCCCGGTGCGCTCGTCGGAACAAACGACCGCTTGTCCTCGCTGCCCTTGCCATGCCGCCGGGGGCGGGGCAGGGTGCTACGCGGGGATTTCTGGGGATGTTGCGCATGCGCGATTCGATGCGGGGAAGCGGCGGTTTCACGCTGCTGGAGCTGATGATCACCCTGGTGGTGCTGGCCGTGCTGGCGGCGATCGCATTCCCCAACTTCCGCTACACGCTGCAGTCCAACCACGTGGCGACGCGGGTCAACACGCTCGTCGGGTCGCTTGCGTTCGCGCGTTCGGAGGCGGTGCGCTCGTCGCAGGGCGCGGGGGTATGCGCCTCCGCGAACGGCACGGCGTGCGGCACCGACTGGACTTCCGGCTGGCTGGTCTGGGACGACAGCAACGGCAACGGCGTGCTGGACAGCGGCGAGACGGTGGTGCGCTACGTGTCGCCCGACAGCGGGGTGACCGCGCAGGGGCCCGCCGGCGGCATCGTCGCCTTCGACAGCCGCGGACGGCGTACCGACTCGTCGGCGGTGTCGTTCTCCATCACGCCGGCCGATTGCCGCGCCGGTGACACGTTGCTGCGCACCGTGACGGTGAACCCGACCGGGAGCACGACATTGGCCAAGGGGACGTGCGAATGAGGCGGGCATCCGCGTATCGGCCGGGACGGCGGCAGTCCGGCTTCACGCTCATCGAAGTGCTGATCGCGTTGCTGGTCCTGGCCGTGGGCCTGCTCGGGCTGGCAATGCTGCAGACCATGAACGTGCGCTTCACCCAGAGCGCGAACTACCGCACCCAGGCCATCAACCTCGCCGACACGCTGATGGACCAGGTGCGTTCCGATCGCGCCCAGGTGGCCTCGTACACGGGGGATTACACGGCCACCACCACGGCCGCCGCCTGCACGCCGGGCGTGGGTGCGGTTTCGGCCGCCACCTTCCGCACCCAGTGGCAGTGCCAGCTGGGGCGTGCCCTGGGCGGGGGGGCGACGGCGAAGGTCCAGTACAACGCCCCGACCCTGACGGTGGACGTGAACTGGGACGACGACCGCTGGAACCCGGAGTCGGCCGGTGACCTGACCTTCAAGGTGGAGTCGGAGCTATGAGGACCGGGACCGTGCACGCGGCGTGGCAACGCGGCCTGTCGTTGATCGAGCTCATGATCGCCATGCTGATCGGCCTGGTGCTGGTGCTGGGCGTGGTGCAGGTGTTCATCGCATCGCGTTCGGCCTATGCGCTGTCGCAGGGCCTGGCGCGGGTACAGGAGAACGGGCGTTTCGCCGTGGATTACCTGTCCCGCGACATCCGCATGGCCGGCCACATGGGATGCAAGAGCGACCAGATCCTCGGGCAGGACGCGGGCACCACGGCCTTCCTGGCCAAGTACACCACCTTCGGCACCGCGCCCGTGGCCGCGCTGGCCTTCAACTACGCCATCGAGGGCTACGAGGCCGCCAATACCGCGCCCAGTGCCTCGGCCACGGTCACGTTGCCGGCGACGCCTGCCACGGGCGGAACGCTCGATCGCGCGCTGCCCACCGGCTGGGACGCGATTCTCGACAACCGGGTGGCCGGGAGCGACATCCTGGTGCTGCGCTACCTGGACGGCGAAGGCGTGCCGATCGCCGCGGCGGCGACGGGGGCAGCGCCGGTCCTGGCGCTGGCGGCCACGGCGGACGACTGGAACCTGGTCAAGGGCGGGTTGGACAACCCGGGCCTGTTTGGCCTGACCAACTGCGACACGGCGACCGTGTTCCATGCCCAGTCCGCCAGCAATTCCCAGGTCGCGGTAGGGGCGGCGACCGGATTGAACGCCGGGGCGACCACGGCGAGCTTTGCCTTCGACCAGGGGGCGCTGCTCTACCGCGCCGAGAGCGAGATCTATTACGTCGGCCTCAACACCTCCACCAACCGGCCTTCGCTGTACCGCGTCCGTTTCATCGCGGCGCCCGCGGCGGCCGCGGTGAGTTACGTCAAGGAGGAATTGGTCGAGGGCGTGGAAAACATGCAGATCCTGTACGGACAGGACAGCACGACCGCCTCGAGCCCGACCGGTGCGGTGGCGCGTCTTGACACGGCCAGCGGCATCCAGGCCTCCGATGCGGACAAGGAGAAGGCCTGGCGCCGCGTGGTGTCGGTGCAGCTGGGGCTGCTGCTGACGAGTCCGGATCCGGCTTCCGCCCAGGCGCCGGAAGCCGGCAACGAACTGGTTGCACAGGGCGTGAGGTTCACGCCGCCGGCCGACGGGCGGATGCGGACCGTGTACCAGACCACGGTGACCCTGCGCAACCGGCTGTATGGGAACTGACGACATGAGACATCCGAACCGTTTGCCGACATGCGGCAGGAAACAGGCACAGGGCGGCGCGGCCCTGTACGTGGCCTTGATCATGCTGATCCTCATGGCGCTGCTCGGCCTGATCGGCATGCAGATCGCCTCCATGCAGGAGCGCATGGCGGCGAACTACCTGCGCGCGGACCAGGCCTTCCAGAACGCCGAAGCGCTGGTCCGGCAGGTCGAATCGCAGGTCAAGGCCGCCAATGGCGCCTACGCGGTCGACAGCAGCGCCGCAAGCTTCGACGCCCTGAACTGGGCCGGGACCCAGACCGATGGGACGGCCAAGTACGTGCGCCGCATCACCTCGGCTTCCAACGGAAGCGGGATTGGCCTCGGCGCGACAGTCCCGTTCAGCACGGCGGGCAGCGCCTATGAAGTCACCGCCTTGTCGACCGACACCGGCGACGCCGGCACTGCCGCCGCTTCCGCCGTCATCCAAACGGTATACCTGCCATGAGCCAGACTCGCTCCGTCAATCCCGCTTCCGTGCGCCGCTGGAGCGCCTGGGACCGTTGGCTGACCATCGCCATTACCCTGGCCATCGCGGTCGTCATCGGGTTGCCGCTTTCGGCCGCCACGTCCGACTACAACATCGAGCAGAGCCCGATGTACCTGGGCAAGACCGAGCCGCCGCTGATGATGCTGGTCATGTCGCGCGACGAGCAGCTGTTCAACAAGGCGTACTCCGACTACACCGACCTCGACGGCGATGGTCGCATCGATACGACCTACAACGACGGCTTCGACTATGCCGGCTATTTCGATTCGCACCTGTGTTATTCCTATGCGAGCAACGTGTTCAAGGCCAGCGCCGTGGCATCGGGGGGCAGTACCGATGCCAATGGCAACAGGATCTTGAACCATCAGTGCTCCGGCAGCTTCTCGGGTAATTTCCTCAACTGGGTGGCGATGAGCCGTCTGGACTTGGTGCGCTGGGTGCTCTATGGCGGCACGAGGAGCACGGACACCATCGAGACCACGACGTGTACCGGCAGCGGAAGGAATCAGAAGTGCACAACGTCGGCTGCCGACGTCGTCCTGGAGCGCGCCTACATTCCCAACGACCTGCATGCCTGGGTCAAGACCTATTCCAAGGATGACATTGGAAAGTACACGCCGTATACCAGCGCGACCTCGTTCTGCAGTGCCTCGTTCTCCGGAACCCCGCAGATACGCGTGGCGTCGGGCACGTACACCGAATGGGCATCCACGGCCGGATCGCAGTGCAATACGGGCTCGGGCGACAATCCGAGAAGCCTGAAGGAGACGCTCATCGCGCGCGTGGACGTATGCGGCAACAGCGACGAAACCCTGCGCGAATCGTTCTGTCGTTCGTACAGCGACGGTACGCATACGTATTACCGGCCTGCAGGCCTGCTGCAGCAGTACGGCGAGAGCGGCCGGCTGCGCTTCGGCCTGATCAGCGGTTCCTACGACCAGCCGCGCGCGGGTGGCGTGCTGCGCCGGAACATCGGCCTGTTCGCCGGGAACTCGACGACCGCGCAGTGCGCGACCGGGGACGAGGTCAATACCAACGACGGACGGTTCTGCTGGAAGCTCGGGGGCACCTCGCAGCCGGGCATCGTCCGTACGGTGGACAACTTCAAGATCGACAAGTGGTCGGGCAGTGTCTGGTCGGATTGCAACAACTACGGAATCCTCAATCGCCAGGTATCCGGGGCCAATGGCTACTTGAATGATCCGGGTGGCAGCGGCGGCCAGTCTTGCAGTGCCTGGGGCAATCCGATCGCGGAAATGTACGCAGAGGCCCTGCGGTACATCGCACACGATGCAAGCGGGGTACCGGCGACCTTCGGTACTTCGACTTCCGTCGATACCGCCCTGGGATTGCCGACCAACGTCAGCTGGACGGATCCCTACAGCACCAATTCCTATTGCGCGAGCTGCAGCATCCTGGTGCTTTCCTCGGGATTGCCGTCCTTCGATGCCAATGCGGTACCAGCTGTCAAACAGTTCACCAGTTCCGTGGCGGCACTGACGAACACTGTCGGCCAAAAGGAAGGCATCAATGGCACCAGCGTCTTCGTCGGACGCGACCAGTCCCAGAGACCGGCCCTGGCCGATACCTATGCCGACTATTGCCAGGCCGTGAGCCTGAGCGGGCTCGGCAACGCGCTGGGCATATGCCCGGACTCCCCCTCGACCGAGGGCAGCTATCTGGTGGCCGGCCTTGCCCATGCGGCGGCGACCACCGATCTGCGACCGGATCTGGTCGGCGGCAGCGAAGGAAAGACCGCGGCCTACAAGAACACGGTGACCACCTACGCGGTGCAGATGGCCGAGAGCCTGCCCAGCTTCGAGATCCCGGTGGGAGGGGGAACCATCACCCTGTCGCCGCTCTGCCAGGCGAACAACAGCGGCAGTGCCAATGCGAACTCCTCGGGCTGGCGCACCTGTTCGCTCGGCGACGTGGCGGGCGGACCCACGACGGCATCGGTTTCTCCCTACTATGTCTACGGTCGCGATCTGAAGTATTCGGGCAACAACAACCTGGTTTCCGGCAGCTACAAGCTCGTGTGGGAGGACTCGTTGTGGGGCAACGACCACGACAACGACCTGGTCACCATGATGAGCTTCTGCGTGGGCAGCGAGTGCTCGTTCAGCGGTACCGGAGGCGGCAACATCTGCTGGCGATCGAATTCGACGGCCTGCAGCTCGACGACGGTCGCCAGCAACGAGGTTCTGGTGCGGGTCGAGATCCTCTCGGCCTATGCCGGAAACGCCTTGTTGACGGGCTTCACCGTCACCGGCTCGAATAACGACGGCACCAAGCGGGACCTGCTGCGTCCGGGCAATAATGATGGTTCCATCATTACCACTTCCGCCAATCCATCCAGTAGCTGGGGCACGCCGGTCGTGTACCGGTTCACCGCCGGCTCCGGCTCGGTGGCCAAAGTCCTGCAGAATCCGTTGTGGTATGCCGCCAAGTACGGTAATCCCAAGGATCTGGATGCCACGGGCACGCCGGTGGCAGGCAAGTGGGATTCAAAGACCAGCGGCGAGCCAGACGGCTACTTCCTCGCGCACGACCCGACGGAGCTGAAGTCGCGCCTGGAGGAGATCTTCGAGAGCGCGGCCGCGGCAAAGGCCTCGGTTTCCGGCAGCGCCTCCTCGCCGAGCGTGGAATCGGGCACCTTCTCGGTGGCGGCCAGCTTCTCGGCCGGCGACAACAACGACTGGATCGGCGACGTCGTCGCCACCTCCACCAAGACGGGCAGCACGTTGTGGAGCGCGGGCACCCAGATGGCCTCGACGCTGTGGAGCGAACGCAACATCGTGGCCAGCTGGACGCCCACCACGGTCGATGCGACCACCGGTACCGTCACCCAGGCCGTGAGCGCGGGCGCGTTCACCTCGACCAATGTTCCCGGGGGGACGACGACCGCGCAGTTCGCCTCGCTCGGGCTGAAGGCCGGCGACGCCGCGACCAGCAGCTGGCTGGGGACGCAGACGGTCGCGGACCTGGTGAACTATCTCAAGGGCCAGTCCAACGGCAACTTCCGCACGCGCTCCTCGCCCTTGGGCGACATCGTCAACTCCACGCCGGTGATCGCCCTGCCCACCGACGACTACGGATGGGGAAGTTCCTGGAGCAGCGAGACCTCGCTGTCCGGGCTGGCCACCACCTACAAGCAGTTCCTGACCAGCAAGGCCGGGCGGGTACCGGCCGTCTACGTGGGTGCCAACGACGGCATGGTGCATGCATTCAATGGCAGCACCTCCGGAACCAGCGGCGGCAAGGAACTGTTCGCCTACATCCCGAGCAGCTCCTGGCGCCACATGGGCGAGCTGGCCAATCCTTCCTACAGCCATCGCTACTTCGTCGACGGTCCGGTCCGGCTCAGCGACGCCTATTTCGGCAGCGCCTGGCATACGGTCCTGGTCGGTTCCACCGGGGCCGGCGGCGCGGCGACCACCAACGCCGACACGCTTCCGCAGGGATCGGTGTTCGGACTGGACGTGACCGACCCGACGAGCTTCGGTTCCAGCAAGGTGCTGTGGGAGCTGTCGGGGCGCAACGACGCCGACCTGGGCCAGGTGCTCGGCACCTCCCTGGTGGTGCCGGTCAAGACGGCCACGGGCGTGAGATTCGTCACCATATTCGGCAACGGCGCCAATTCGTCGAACGGCAATGCCGTGCTCTATGTCGTGGACGTGGCCACCGGCGCGGTGATCCGCAAGCTGTCGGCCAACGCGGCCACCTACGGCGGGCACAACGGCATCATCAACGTCGCTGCCGCCGCGCTTTCCAACACCCTGGGCCTGGCCGATACCCTGTATGCCGGCGACCTGCAGGGACACCTGTGGAAATTCGACCTGTCGTCGGCGAACCCGGCCGATTGGTCGATCGCCCTGGGAGGCTCTCCGCTGTTCTCGGCGGTCGACCCCAGTGGCGCAGCGCAGCCGATCACCGGCCAGATCCTGCTCAACAACGGGCCCAGCGGCGGTGTCATGGTCTATTTCGGCACCGGCCGCTACTTCGTGTCCGGCGATGCTTCCAACCTGCAGGTCCAGAGCCTGTACGGCATCTGGGACAACCTGTCCACGGCGGTGACCGGGCGGGGCAGCCTGGTGGGGCAGACAATGGCCTCGACGACGAGCACCAACAGCTACGAGACGCGGTCGGTCAGCAGCGACACCGTCAACTATGTGAGCAACCGGGGCTGGTATGTGGATCTGGCGGCCAACGGGGTTGCTGCGGGCGAGCGCTTCATCGGCACGCCCTACCTCCTGAACGGTGTCGTCTACTTCGCCACCTACACGCCGACGGAAGGATCCGATTGCGCCGGTGGCGGCGAGAACTGGGAATACGGCCTGGGTACCCTGACCGGTGCCGGCAGCCTGTCGGGGCTGACGGACGAGCATGGCAACACCGTGTGTACCGGGGACTGCGGCGGCATCAAGGTGAACGACTCCAGCACTGCCGGCGGCTCCAACACCGTCGCGCCGATCACCTCGGTGGGGTGGTTGCGCGACAAGACTACCGAGACGGAAACAGAGACGGAAGAAGTCGGTGCCTGCACCATCGTCAACGTGGCCAGCGGCACCACCACCGGACTGACCAGTTCCACTCCCTGCGGACGCCAGTCGTGGCGACAATTGAGGTGACGCACATGAAGATCGCAAGGCCGGGCGAGCGCGCCCGGGGATTCACGCTCATCGAGTTGATGATCGTGGTGGCGATCGTCGCCATCCTGGCGGCCATCGCCTATCCCTCCTATACCCGGTACGTGCTGCGTACCTACCGGGCCCAGGCGAAGGCGGACATGCTCGAATACGCGGGGCAGGCGGAGCGGTTCCACACCATCAACAACACCTATGCCGGGTTCAAGCTGGCGGGGGGAGCGACCTCGGTTTCATCGCCCCGCGAGGCCTCCAGCGCGCGCTATACCGTTGCCCTGTCGAACCAGGCGGCCTCCACGTTCACGCTCACCGCGACGCCTTCGGGCGCCCAGCTGAGCGACAGCTGCGGCACGCTGACCATCAATCAGGCCAACGTGAAGACCGCCAGCGGCGGCACGCTCGCCGACTGCTGGTGATTGCGCGTCGGAAGCTTGCACGCGCTCGGGGAAGATCGTTACAATGCGCGCCCCGCCCGAATAGCTCAGCCGGTTAGAGCACTTGACTGTTAATCAGGGGGTCGTTGGTTCGAGTCCAACTTCGGGCGCCAGAAAAATCAAGGGCTTGCAGCATCGCTGCAAGCCCTTTTTCTTGCCTGCGGGAAAATGCTCGGGAAAATTGCGATGTTCCACGGTCTCTAAGCTGGGTCCACGCGCCTCGTTCTCGGCAGCTTCGGAGCCGCCGCTACCGGCACAGAGTGGTCGTAGCGCACCGTCACCTCCGGATTTACGTAGCCCGCGCCGTCGCGCTTGTCTGCGCGTGTACGCGGTGTAGCCGTGATGCACGATGCTTCGGCAAGCGCTGCTCCGGCACGATCACGCCTTTCCGGATCGCCATGGTGATCACGCGCTGCCAAGAAGACGCGCTGCCAAAAAGACCTGAGCGCTCCGTGGGTGAGCGGTATGCCGTCCTGCGCCACCCGCAGCTTGGGCTCCTCGGCGTTGATCGGCACCGGCCGGCTGTGCGTCTTCATCCGCTGCGCACGGTAGGCGACCAGCCAATCCCACGCCCTGCACAGGACCGGGTTCCGGGAGGTTGGTGTCCAGCGGCCCTCGTGCAGCCTCGGTCCCCGTCCAGGAAGGCGATACGGGTACGCTTGCCGCCTTGGCTTGGCCGGCCCTGGCCTGGAGGCCAACTTTCAGCCGCAAGGCTGGGTGCCTGAGGTCCGGGCCGAGCGGATCCGGCCGGTGTTGTTGACCACCACTTCGCCGACCAGGCGCCCGCCCTGGCAGAACCTGAAGCGGATGTTGCTGCCGCCGCTGCGGCCATCGGGCTGGAAGCGCACCGAACGGCGACCGCTGGAAGAGAGGATCTGCAGGTCGCCCTGGGGCGATCGCAGTGTCTGGCGCAGGACGTGGGCGGGGGAGGCCGGGGTGCTGGCGCGTCCGGGATCCAGGTAGAGCAGCGCGCCGCGGGTCCACTCCCAGTCGCCCCGGCACCCGCCGTCGCCGTCGGCCGGGCAGAACGAGACGGGCATGCCATGGCTGATCGCGGCCATGCGCGCGGCAGCGAGGTGGCTGCCGATCTCGTGCATGGCGGTGGCGAGCCGGTAGTGCTGCAGGCTCCCGTGGAACGCGGGCAGGCCGATACCCGCCAGGATGGCCACGATGGCCATGGCGGCGACGAGTTCCACGACTCCCATTCCCGTTTGGCATCGATGCACGGATCGGCTCCCACCTGGCCTGGAAGCGATCCTGGGTGGCCTGTCCTGAAGCCGGCAGCGGCGTGCGCCTGTACGGAGGGTAGGGGTTGCGCCCGTCGCCGTGTGGGGACCTGCTGGCATACTGGCGTGTCGTCCCCATATCCATGGTCATGACCGAAAACGACACCTTCCAGCTCGTTTCCCCCTATGCGCCGGCCGGCGACCAGCCGCAGGCGATCGAGAAACTGGTGGCCAACTTCGAGGCGGGCGTGGCCAAGCAGACGCTGCTGGGCGTGACCGGCTCGGGCAAGACCTACACCATCGCCAACGTCGTCCAGCAGATCCAGAAGCCGACGCTGGTGATGGCGCCCAACAAGACCCTGGCCGCGCAGCTGTACGGGGAGTTCAAGTCCTTCTTCCCGCACAACGCGGTGGAGTATTTCGTCAGCTACTACGACTACTACCAGCCCGAGGCCTACGTGCCCTCGTCGGACACCTACATCGAGAAGGATTCCTCGATCAACGAACACATCGAGCAGATGCGCCTGGCGGCGACCAAGACGCTGCTCTCGCGCAAGGATGCGCTGGTGGTGGCCACGGTGTCGGCGATCTACGGCCTGGGCGCGCCGGAGGACTACCTGTCCCTGCGCCTGATCCTCTCGCGCGGCGACCACGTCGACCAGCGCCAGCTGATCCGCCACCTGACCGAGCTGCAGTACACCCGCAACGAGTACGAGCTGCACCGCGGCAGCTTCCGCGTGCGCGGCGAGGTGGTCGATGTGTTCCCGGCCGAATCCGATGCCGAGGCGATCCGCATCGAACTGTTCGATGGCGACGTCGAGCAGCTGACCCTGTTCGACCCGCTCACCGGCGAGACGCTGCGCAAGCTGCCGCGCATCACCGTTTACCCGAAGACCCACTACGCCACCACGCGCGAGCGCACGCTCAGCGCCATCGACACGATCAAGATCGAGCTGAAGGACCGGCTCGAGCAGCTGTACGCGCAGAACAAGCTGGTGGAGGCGCAGCGGCTGGCGCAGCGCACCCAGTTCGACCTGGAGATGATGGCCGAGGTGGGCTACTGCAACGGCATCGAGAACTACTCGCGGCACCTGACCGGCAAGGCGCCGGGCGAGCCGCCGCCGACGCTGTTCGATTACCTGCCGCCGGATGCGCTGCTGGTGGTGGACGAGTCGCACGTGACCGTCCCGCAGATCGGTGCGATGTACAAGGGCGACCGCTCGCGCAAGGAGACGCTGGTGGAGTTCGGCTTCCGCCTGCCCTCGGCGCTGGACAACCGTCCGTTGCGCTTCGAGGAGTGGGAGGCGCGCTCGCCGCGCAGCATCTACGTCTCGGCCACCCCCGGCCCGTACGAGCTGCGCGAGTCCGCCGGCGAGATCACCGAACTGGTGGTGCGCCCGACCGGGCTGGTCGATCCGGAGGTGGAGATCCGTCCCGTCGCCACCCAGGTGGACGACCTGATGTCCGAGTGCAACGCACGCATCGAGCAGGGCGACCGCGTGCTGGTCACCACCCTGACCAAGCGCATGGCCGAGAACCTGACCGAATACCTGGGCGAGCACGGCATCAAGGTGCGCTACCTGCATTCGGACATCGACACCGTCGAGCGCGTGGAAATCATCCGCGACCTGCGCCTGGGCAAGTTCGACGTGCTGGTGGGCATCAACCTGCTGCGCGAGGGCCTGGACATGCCCGAGGTATCGCTGGTGGCGATCCTGGACGCCGACAAGGAAGGCTTCCTGCGTTCGACCGGCTCGCTGATCCAGACCATCGGCCGCGCCGCGCGCAACGTGCGTGGCAAGGCGATCCTGTACGCGGACCGGATCACCCGTTCCATGCAGGCGGCGATCGAGGAGACCGACCGGCGCCGGCAGAAGCAGGTCGAATACAACGCCGAGCACGGCATCGTGCCCAAGTCGGTGGCGCGGCCGATCAACGACGTGCTGGAAGGGGCCGTGTCCGAGGCCGCCGGCGGCGGCAAGGCCGGCAAGGGCAAGTCGCGGCGGGTGGCCGAGCCGGCCGAGGACTACCGCATGCTCGACCCGGCACAGCTGGCCTCCAGGATCAAGGCGCTGGAACAGGAGATGTACCAGCACGCGCGCGACCTGGAGTTCGAGGATGCCGCGCGGATCCGCGACCAGTTGCGGCAATTGCGCGATGCCGGCCTGATCGCCTGAGGTGTTGATTCCGGGGCGTCGGGCAGGCTAGAATGCGCGCCCTCGCACCGATCATTCGGTCGCGCAGACGGGCGGTTAGCTCAGCGGTAGAGCACTACCTTGACATGGTAAGTGCCAGAGGGCGAAAGGCTGTAAATTTTGATGTGTCCGGGCGGTTAGCTCAGCGGTAGAGCATCACCTTGACATGGTGGGGGTCACAGGTTCGAACCCTGTACCGCCCACCAATCAAATCAAGGAATTACGTTGATTTGGTTGGTGCGGATCACATCAAAAATTGCAGCGCGCTGCACGCAATCGCCCCTCGTTTCGGCCTTCAGTGCCGTTAACTGTCCCCCTTGTCGATCACTTCCTGCTGCATTTTTGCTGCAACTGCAGCCGGAGTGCATGTATGGCAAGTTTTCACCCCCGTCCCGGCGGCTGGCAGGCCCAGATCCGGCATCGTGGTCGCCCGCCCATCAGCCGCACCTTCAAGACCAAGGCTGATGCACAGGCTTGGGCGAACCAGATCGAATCCGAAATCGCGCGTGGCGTTTACCGTGACCGCAGCCAAGCCGAGCGTTTCACCCTCGGCGAGATCCTGATCCGCTACGGGAAGGAAGTCTCACCCCTCAAGAAAAGCGCCGATGCCGAGGCCAGCCGCATCGCGTTCCTGCTGCGCTACCCCATCGCGCAGATTCGCCTCTCCGACCTGCGCCCTACCGACATCGCCGACTTCCGTGATTGCCGCTTGCAGGAGGTCACCGGCTCGACCGTGATCCGCGACCTGACCCTGATCTCCCACGCGATCAACATCGCGCGCAAGGAATGGGGCATCGTCATGGAGAACCCCTGCACCCTGATCCGCCGCCCCAAGGAAAACAAGCCGCGAAAGCGCCGGCTGTCCCCGAAGGAGGAACAGCGGCTGTTGGCCGAACTGGAACTCAGCCAGCGTACGCCCGAGGGTACCTGGTTGCCGGGCGGCTGCCGGAATGAGTGGATGAAGCCGCTGGTCATCATGGCCATCGAAACGGCGATGCGCCGAGGGGAACTGCTGCAGCTCAAATGGACGGATGTGTTCCTTGAGGAACGCTTCGTGCGTCTGGACGACAGCAAGAACGGGCATGGCCGCGACGTGCCCCTGTCGTCGCGGGCGGCCGCGGTGCTCGCGGACCTGCCGCGCGATCCGTCCGGTCGCGTATTCCCGGTCACCGGCGAGGCCCTCAAACAGTCCTTCACCCGCGCCGCTGTGCGCGCCGGACTGGGCGACCTGCACTTCCACGACCTTCGCCACGAGGCCACCAGCCGCATCGCGCCCAAGCTGGGCAACGTGCTGGAACTGTCCGCGGTCACCGGGCACATGTCGCTGCAGATGCTCAAGCGCTACTTCCATCCCATCGCCAGCGAGTTGGCCAGGAAGCTGGGGTAAGGCCATGACCGAACTCGACCCCCAAACCCGCGCCGCCTTGGATCGACTGCTGGAGGTCGCCTCACACGACACCGGCCAAAGCCGGCGCTGCGCGGATTTCCTGTTGTCCTGGTGGAACGCCGAAAGCTGCGGTGGCTTCGATCCTACGGACCTGTGGAGTGTTGACCTACAGATCAAGCGGGACATGGTCCGCATGTTGTCCTTCATTGCTCTCAATCCGTACTACCCGGATGCGCTGGGTTTCCGAACCGAATTCGAGGCGCTGGTCGAGCAGTGGCGGCCCCAGCTGTGCCAACCCAAGCCCCACTGAACAACCAACTTGCCAAATTCACCTAGTAGGTTATATTTGCCATGAAAAGGGGAACCCCCACTGCAAGCTGTCGATAGTGAAGGCCATGGTCGAAGCCGGGCAGGTCCGGGCCACGGCCAGTGCCTACCAAGGTGCGCGCGAACTGGGCATCGAGGATATGGCGGGGATGTGCGAAGTCGTGCTGGCGCTGGAGGCGCGGGATTTCCACAAAAGTATGACCACGCACGCCGACCACCGCATTTGGCAGGACGTGTACCACGCCAGGATCGTCGGCGGCGCGATGGCCTATCTGAAGCTGACCGTCATCGACGATGTATTGATCGTCTCCTTCAAGGAGCTGTGACCATGAAATGTCCCAACTGCGGCGCGGCCGAACTGATCCACGACACCCGCGACCTGCCTTACATCTACAAGGGTGAATCCACCACGATCCTGGCAGTGACCGGCGACTTTTGTCCGGCCTGCGGCGAGGTCGTGCTGGACCGGGAGCATGGCGACCGCTACAGCGGGCTACTCGGGCAGTTCCAGCGCCAGGTCAATGCCGCCTATGTCGATCCGGCCTACATCACCAAGGTTCGCAGGAAGCTGGAGCTGGACCAGAAGCAGGCTGCGGAAATCTTCGGTGGTGGGGTCAATGCTTTTTCCCGCTATGAGAACGGCAAGACCAAGCCGCCGCTGGCACTGGTGAAGTTGCTCAAGGTATTGGATAAGCACCCCGAATTGCTCGGGGAGGTCAAGTGACGTGACATCCAACGCTGATCCGGATGCAGGCTGAACCTGTCCCCCAGGAGCGGACGCCAGGAAGCGATACTTTGATCGCAACCTGGAGGTTCCATGCAACGTATTTCCCGTCGTCGCTACACGGACGACTTCAAGGCCCAGGCCGTCGCCCTGGCCGAGTCGATCGGGCCAGCCAAGGCCGCCCGGCAGTTGGACATGTCGGCCAAGACGCTGGCCAACTGGCTGGGTGCATCCCGAGCCGGCCAGCCGCTCAGTTCCCCCAGCCGCAAGCCGGTCAATGAGATGGAGAGCGAACTGGCCCGGCTGCGGGCCGAGAACGCCACGCTCAAGATGGAGCGCGAGATCCTAAAAAAAGCGACGGCGTTCTTCGCCAAGGAGTCCAAGTGAGGTACGCCTTCGTCGCTCGTGAACGGACTTGCTATCCGCTCCGGTTGCTGTGCCGCTTGCTCGCGGTCTCGGTCTCCGGCTTCCACGACTGGCTACACCGGAAGGATCGTCCGGACCCGGAAGTGGCCCTGCGAGCCGACCTGCGCATGCTCCACGCCGGCAGCCGCGGCACCTATGGGCGGCCGCGCCTGGTGCGGGCGCTGCGCGCCTGTGCCCACGCGGTGGGCCACAAGCGCGTGGTCCGGCTGATGCGCGAGGAGTGCCTGCGCGGCAAGGCCAAGGGCCGCTTCACACCCCGCACCACCGACAGCCGACATCGCTGTAATGACCCAGTGATTTCCTGCTCAGGTGCTACCTTTTGAGGGAGAGCACGATGAGCCAAGTGATGGACGAAGAGATCAAGCGTTGGACGGCCCGACGGAAGTCGGCGCTGGTGCTGGAAATCATCCAGGGCAAGACGACGGTGGCTGCGGCGAGCCGGCAGTTCGACCTGACGCCGTCGGAGATCGAGAGCTGGGTCGACGAGGGCAAGCGCGGCATGGAGAACGCCCTTCGGGCCAAGCCCGAAGATGTCCGGGAGCAGTACGAGCGGCAGCTCAAGGACCTGCAGGAAGCCTACGGCGAGGCCATGCTGGAGCTTCGCGCACGAAAAAAATTGCAGTCCCTGTTGGGCAAGGACGAGACCTGATGGTCACGATCCAGCAGGGACTGCGGGAAGACGGCTTCGAGGTCTCGATGGTGAAGCTGTGCAGATGGTTCGGCGTGGCGCGGCGAACGCTCTATTACAAGCCGACCAAGGCAGCGCCGCAGGTCCGTCCGGAGCTCGCCGAGCCGATCAAGGCCTTGATCGAGGCCGAGCCGTCGTTCGGCTACCGGACGGTGGCGGGCCTCCTGGATATGAACAAGAACACGGTGCAGCGGATCTTCCAGCTGATGGGCTGGCAGGTTCGTAAGCGGGCGGTGGGCGCCCGCCCGCGGATCCAGGCGTTGCCATCGGTCGCGCAGGCCCCGGACGAGCGCTGGGCGACCGACCTGTGTCGGATCTGGGGTGGCCGTGATGGCTGGCTGACCCTGGCCCTGGTGATCGACTGCTACACCCGGCAGCTACTCGGCTGGCAGCTCTCGCGCAGCGGCAAGGCCAGCACCGCCGCCGCGGCGCTGGAGCAGGCGCTGATCGCCCGGTTCGGAACGTTGGGACGGGTGCAGAGCCCCTTCCTGCTGCGCTCGGACAATGGCCTGGTGTTCACCAGCCGCAACTACACCCGGCTGGTGCGCAGCTACGGGCTGCTGCAGGAATTCATCACCCCGCACTGCCCACAGCAGAACGGGATGGTGGAGCGGGTGATCCGTACGTTGAAGGAGCAGTGCGCGCACCGGCACCGCTTCGAAAGCCAGCAACACGCCAGCCGCGTGATCGGCGACTGGATCCAGTTCTACAACCACCGGCGCCCGCACCAGGCGCTGGGCATGAAGACACCCGCCGAGGCTTATGCTTTAGCGGCCTGACCTGTGCAGGAACCGCTGGGTCATTACAGAAGGGGCCTGCATAGGCCTTCGGGCCGTGGATCCGCTCCAAGGTCCAGTCGTTGTACGGTGCCGGCTCCCACAACGGATGCAGCACGCCGTCGAAGTCGAGGAACAGCGTTAGGTCAGCGGCCGTCATGGTGTCTTCTCCAATTCCGTCACGAACACCCACCGCAACGCCTCGGCATCGACGCTGGCGTCATGGCGACGCCGCGCCTGATCAGGATGCTCACGGAAATAGGCTTCGATCCGGTCGCGCACGCCCTCGTCCTGGATCAAGATCGTTGTCACGAAGGGGGCAAGCCCGAGCTTGTCGATGACGTTCGCCGGAAGGTCGAAACCAGCCAAGGCACGATCGAACAGAATGCCATCGGTGGCATGGTCAAACAGCACCATCGGTGTATCGAAACGGGCCAGGAAGGCGCGCAGGGCGCGTGTGAAGTCTGCCTTCTGTCGGGTGGCGTAGCCGTGCTGCAGGAGCGGGTATACGACGGCGCGCACCCAATCTGTTGGATGCCTCGGAAGCGGATCCACTTCGCTGTAGAAGTGATGTCCTCCATCCTCGCTGACCAACGCTAGGCTGACCAGTTGGTGGCCAGCCTCGTCCGCCCATTCGCAGTCGAGGAAAAGGCGAGTCGAGTGCGCAATGGCCTTCATGGCAACGAATCTACTTATATCGCCGAAAATTTCCAGTGCCGAGTTATCCAACAAATTGGGAGATTGTTGTATAACTCGGCGCCCCGAGCACTACCGGCCAGAACGGGTGCAGTCGTCGCACTCGGCAACAAGCGCGGCAATCGCCGGTGAATCGGCGTCAGGACGCGCCTGTAAGATCGCCTTTACTTCGACGATCTGTGCATCGCTGGGGATAAGTTCAACCGGGCACTCCCAGAACCAGTCGATGAGGATCGGCGCCAGCCATTCCGACGGCTGCTCCATCACCTCGCGTCGGGTCGGGACATAGAGGCCAGTCCGGAAGTACGGATTCGAGTCCTGCGCCGAACGGAAGGCGCTGTCGGGCATGCCGAATCGATCATCAATATCCAGAACTTTCATGGCGGCGCTCCAGGCTGGAGGCGCTTGCGCGCGACAAAATCGATCACTTCCGCCGGCTTGTCGCAGGTGTCATCGAAGTCGCGCTCTTCGACACCGGGCGGAAGTTTGCCGGCAGCATAAATGCCCAATCCACTGGCAATCGCGTCCTCCCATGTGCAGGCATCCGGGGGTGGAGGAAGGCGAAAAGGAATTGTCGTCATTGGTTGCTCATTCACTCATTGGCCAACAGATCATCAATGGATGCCGTCCAGTACGAGGACGACGATCCAACCCAGGAATCCGAAGAACAGCAGCGCGAAGAAGGCTGCCGCCAGAAGACGGAGGATGACCCTGTGAAAGGTATAGCACGCGCTGAACAGGAAGACGGCGACGACACCATATGCCCACTTAGCAACCATCGGATGCTCGACGAAGTAGCTCCATTCGCCTAGCCAAACACGCAATCCGCCTACGACGGCAACGGGGATGGCAACACAAAGAGCCAGAACGAAGAGCGAGGTGATCCCTTCCGGCGTCAGGCCACGTCCTGCGGCACGTTCCCGGGCAAGGAAATCACGCATTGTTTGGTCGGCCTGGGCCTGAGATCGGCCAGCGTTGTAACCGGACTGGTAGCGGTCATGCATGGTGACTTCTCCTGCCTGTCTTCTTCGATCCTCGATGTTCAGCCTTGAGGCTGTCCTGCCGCCTCGGCCAGCTCTTTCTTCAAGACTTCCCTGATTTTTTCGGGCACATCCGGGCTGTCGATGGAGACACACCGGTCACGCTCGGCATCCTTGTCGCTGCAGAACCGGGTCGCGTGCCGCCAATAGATCAGGCTCTGCTCGAACTCCGCGTTTTCCGTGTGCAGGGTGCGTTGCGTGAAGTCATCCATGAGTTCCCGCTGCGTCAGGAACTGGTTGGCGTGGAGCTTCAAGGCGATGTCGTCGCTTTCCAAGTCGCGTTTGCAGGACTCCACCGAATCGCACTTGACCTTGAACCCGCCTCCGCCGGTAGGTGCCAGGGGAGATGCCTTCCCGGCATCTGCGCCATTTCCGCAACCGGATATGGCGAAAGCCATCAACACGACGGCAAGTGCACTCGTTCTCATGTCGCTGCTTCCTGTCTTGACGAATGAATTCGGAATCCCGCCCTCATGGGCCGGCGAGGTCACCGGCAGACATGTCCTGCCATGCCTTACCTAATGAGTATTGATATTCCGAACAATAAGAGTCAAGCACTTCCGCACGACAGAGGTTAAGCCGCTCCATATTTTGGTCGGACTCTCCAGATGGCGGGCCACGACGATGAAAACCTTTGGTGACAGGCTGCGCGAAGCGCGGATCGCCGCCGGCCTGACCCAAGAGCAGCTCGGCTTCGCCCTGGGCGTCACCAAGTCCTCAGTATCGGCGTGGGAGAACGGACGGGAAACGCCCGGATTCAAGCTGCTGCCCGAGCTGAGCCGAACCCTGCAACGCTCGCTGGACGAACTGGTCTGCGGAATCGATCCAGGGGCCGCCAAGCCGGAGGAGGCGACCCCGGAGCTTCGTGCCGGCAATGCCGCCGAACGCACACTGCTGATCCGCTACCGGGGCTTGCCGCCCAAGCGCCGCGAGGCGGTGTTGGAATTGCTCAAGCCGACACCGTCCGGGACGCCTGACAGCGATCCGTGAGCAGGGGCGTAAAGGCGGCCGAGGCCTGATCCAACAGGCGGAGTATTCGTTGACACGTGTCAACGAATCCGCCCATGGCAGCGATCAAGTAGGGAGAACAGGACTGAACCGCCAAGAGGGCGCGTGAAGCGAAGGGGCCGGCCGCTTACCGGGCAGCGACGGCCTTGGCCTCGACTTGGTTCTGGCGCTCGGTGGCCTTTTTCAGCACGTCGGCATAGACCCGCTTCTTTTCAGCCGCCGACGCCGTCCGGATGAATTCCGAGAACGGGCTGGACTTGGCGGGCTTGGACGGGAAAAGGCGGGAGAACATGGGCGCAATTTAAGCCAAACCCAGCAGCCGCTCAAGTTCTGCCCGACCGACCCGTTCAGGAATGTGCGAGTCGATCCGATCCACCCCCGCCCGGTAGAAGCGGTTGCTGTTGTCGTTGTTCTTCATCAGCAGGTCCACGTGGATGGCCGGCCCCAAGTCACCCTTGAGCCGGTTGACCACCTCCCGCGCCCCGAAATATTGCTCGATGAAGTTCGCCGGTTCGATCCGCCGCCCCTCGGCAGCCTCACGGGCCTGCACGAAGCCCCAGGCCAGCAAGGGTTCCTGATAGACATAGAGGATTTGCACGCGACGACCTGCCTCCAGCGACCGCTCCACGTTCTTGCGCGCCACCTCGTAGCTGGCGAAGGTGCCATCCAACACGAAGCTGAGTCGGCGATGGAAAGCTTGGTCGAGCACGGCGTCCACGACACGAGCGACCGCCCGCTGGAACAGCCAGGCATTGCCGCCGGTGTAATCAGGGAACAACTCGCGCAGCTCGTCCGGGTCGATGCGCAGGATGCGCCACTCAGGGAATCGCCCGATCAGTTCGATCGACGCCTCGGTCTTGCCGGCGCCGGGCGAACCGGCCATGAACACCGAAACCGGCTCGGCCTCCGGCTGGTAGATCGCCGGGTCGGTCAGCTCGCGGGCGATCCGCTTGCGGTTGGCCTTGGCATAGGCGATGGCGGCTTCGGCTATCTGGGTTTCGATGAGATCCATGTACTCATTCAATCCCGGCAGGCCAGGAACAGCAACTTCCTCATGTCTTGCCCCGCCTTGGACGGTTGTGATCGTCAAAGGTCTTTGCCTTTTGCCGCACCTTGGCTGCGAGCTTGGGATCAGGCACCACTTTCACCTTGCCCCGGCCGGCCACCTTGCGAGCATAGTGGACCTGATTGGTTCGATCCGATGCATGCCCCAGAACCGATCCGGTTTCCACCGAGACGAAATCCACCGATTTCATGTCAGCTGTAACCTGATGGCGGAAGGTGTAGAAGCAGGGCGTCTTCGCCTTGGTTCCCAAGACCCGCCGCCCGGCATCCTTGAAGTAAGCCGCAAGCTTTCTGATGATCTTGCCAGCTGGACAATCGGAGGCGAGCGCCGCCAGGTGTTCCGGCCAAGCCATGACCAGACGGAACTCCAGCTCGGTCAAGCCGCGCAGGGAAATGGTCCGACGCTCGGCCACGCCCCTGCCATTCGTGTGTTTGGCCGTCCGCACATCGAGATCGATACCATCCGATCCGATGGCCGTCACGACCATGTCCTCCAACTCGCAGGGCCGGATACCACACAGATCCAGGATCGTCATCGCCGAAGCGGTTGGATGCGCCAGGCTGGACTTGGTCGGATTCTCCAGCAGATGGTTCCTGATGCGATCCACGATATCCGCCGACACCGCGCGCATCTTCTGGGATGAGGTACGGGTGGATCGCTTGAGTGCCCCGGTCTGGCTTTCCCGTGCAAGCGTGGCCCTCAAATCAAGAACCCAATCACGCCACACCGGATCGGATTGCCGTTCGGCCAAATTCATCAAGCACCAGAGGAAGGCCGACCGGTATTTGCGAAAGCTCGAACTGGTGAGCTTCGAGCGGTCGGCGACCAAATCATCAACCATCCTGTGCAACAGATCGAAGACATCAGCGTTTGGATAGCGGATAGCAGCCGCTTTCCGACGCCGAATGAAAATGCGCACATAGTCCTTTTGGGTCGCCGTAACTGTGGATGTGGGTTTCGGAAAGCTCATATTTGGATTCCGCACGTTACTTGACCACTTGGCTGTGCCCGGCGCAGGTGGTCAAGTAACGCTGCGGAAGGGTGTGGAAACCGGAGATTTCCTGTCTGGCGACGATGTTGATCTTGTTGGGTTGGCGCGGCCTTCATCCGGTGCCGCGTAGTGGCACCACTACGCGGCGTCAGGCACACGGATTGGACAATGAGCCAGGTTGCGCAAATCCTTGTTGCGGGCACCTAAACGCCTCGTCGCTCGCCGAGCGATTGGATGGTGCATTTACCCGGAATTTAGAAGTTTTATTCCGTATTGCCTTTCCATCTTTGCCATACCCAGTAAGGCAAAGTTTGGCGATGGACGGTTTTTTGGCTTTGGATCCCGGGCGAGGTTGTCTAGCTGGCAATCATCCGTGTGCTTGCGCAAACAGATGGTCGCGCTTATGAATTCCGCGTCATCTGGCGGATTGCTCCAAGTCGCCAGCGAAGATGTCGGGTGAAGTCTGCGGGAGGCGGTAAGTTGCGAACGGCTCGCTGTTGCACGCTCTTCTTGGCGACCCCAAGCAATTCGGCAACTTCTTCGGCCCCCACAAGAACGTCATCGTCGAGTCTGGACAGACGCTCAAGCAAATCGTAGTTCCTGTTCAATCCTGTTCCTCCGGAGTACCCATGACGCCATTTCACGTACTCGATTCTCTGGCGCACGAAGCCCTTTCAGGGGTACAGATAACGTCACCATCCATTCGTGAGGCCTATGGATTGCATCTCGCCTGCCTAGTGCTTGCAGACACCATCAAGAACACTGATGAACGCGCCCTAGAGCGAACACGGGGTGTCATGCCACTGGTTCAAGGCACATTGCAGGTTCAAGCCATGCTCAGGAACGTATGCCGTGCAGCAGGGGCGCATGCCAACCCTGCCTGCAAGGTCTGGTTCGGCAGCAACGGAAAAATTGATCGTTTCATCCCATGGAATGAAACCTGCAAGGCGTGCACTGATCGATCAGCGCCGAGGCAAGTGTTTCTGGCTGCGGCATTTCCGGCCTCACTGAACCTGCAGGGCCTCAGAGCCCGATCCCGGCAACAACCAAGTCTGGTCAAAGTGGACGAACTCAAGCACTGGACTTCTGGCAGGCGTGCGTTGCCATTCGGTCGCGCCAGAATGATGTTGCGGTCCCTGTTTCGACATGGCTACATCACTTGGGAGGAATACGATTCAGACCTTTTCATGGTGGAGCAAATGGCCACCTTCCTCCGGCGATTGCGTGCACTGTGCCGGATCCTGGCAAGGAACTGGGCCTTGATGAAATCCGACGGAGTTGGCCTTGTTGCAACATGGGTTGGCAACCAGTCGGACTACTCGCTCTTTGATATCGAGGGAGAGGCTAGGGGTAGGATGAATGAAGAACCGTTCCCTTTTGTCCCTGGGTTCCGGAAGTTCAACATGCTTTTCAACCTGCCATTGGCAAACTCCCTGAAGCTGCAGGGGCGACAGGTGCGAGCCGAGATCCGGGTTACGCCCTATCCATTGGCCGTGGACGAGCTGTTCGGGACGCGGCTGTCAGATGAGGGGCAATATGCCATTCGCGTCTTCCTCTACCCAATGCCAGAGGGCTGATTCCTGCTGCAATTCTGCTGCAACCAGGATCGAATCAGACGGGTAGTTGATCGAAGATGGTCGAAGGTGATAGCTTTCGAATCAAGGCGTTAGCAATTTCGCTGCGTCTAACAAGCAGCAGAAACGCGATTGACATGGTAGGGGTCACAGGTTCGATCCCTGTACCGCCCACCACGAAGTCCACTTCGTGAAGATGAAAAAGCCGGCCTTGTTGCCGGCTTTTTTCGTTTCCAGGCCCACCCGGTAAGAGGGGTTTGACCTGTCTGGCCGGCTCGTCGCATGGACCGGCCCTGCTGCCGGCTGGCGTCCGGCAGTTGCCGGTCCGTGGACTTCCCGTGGCCGAACGTTTCCGGGGAACTGTCGGTGTCTCGCGGGTCCGCTCCTGCCGGATGCGGCCTGCCTGGAGATCCGTGCCGGCACCTCGGCCTTCGCCAAGGTTTTGCAGGTGCCGCAACAGAGGGTGGACGGAATCGGATCCGTTCTGCCGAACGCCGGCGCGCTCCTCGTCGCCGTCCTTCCGGAACGGAACAGGCGGCCATGGGGGCCGCCTGTCCGTGTTTGCCGTGCGGGCGCGAGGAAGGGTTCAGAGCGCCTCGAAGATCCCCGCCGCGCCCATGCCGGTACCGATGCACATGGTGACCATGCCGTACTTCTTGTGGTGGCGGCGCAGGCCATGGACGATCGTGGCGGTGCGGACCGCGCCGGTGGCGCCCAGCGGATGGCCCAGGGCAATGGCGCCGCCCAGCGGGTTGACCTTGGACGGGTCGAGCTGGCTGTCGCGGATCACCGCCAGCGACTGCGCGGCGAAGGCCTCGTTCAGCTCGATCCAGTCCAGCTGGTCCTTGGTCAGGCCGGCCTGCCTGAGTGCCTTCGGGATCGCCTCGATCGGGCCGATGCCCATCACCTCCGGGCGCACGCCGGCCACCGAGAAGCTGACGAAGCGCGCCAGCGGGGTCAGGCCGTAGTCCTTGATCGCCTGCTCGGAGGCCAGCAGCACCGCGCCGGCGCCATCGCTCATCTGCGAGGAGTTGCCGGCGGTCACGGTGCCGCCGAACTGGCCGTTGCGGAACACCGGGCGCAGCCTGGCCAGGCCCTCGAGCGTGGTGTCCGGACGCGGGCCCTCGTCGGTGTCGGCCAGCTTCTTCTTCAGGCGGATCGCGCTGCCGTCGGCCAGGTCGGGCAGGTGGGCGACGATCTCGTACGGGCTGATCTCGTCCTTGAACTCGCCGGCGGCGATCGCGGCCAGCGCCTTCTGGTGGGAGGCGAGGGCGAAGGCGTCCTGCTCGGCGCGGCTGACCTTCCACTCCTCGGCCACCTTCTCGGCGGTGATGCCCATGCCGTAGGCGATGGCGACGTGGTCGTCGTTGAACACGGCCGGGGAGAGGGCGACCTTGTTGCCCATCATCGGCACCATCGACATCGATTCGGTGCCTCCGGCCAGCATCAGGTCGGCGTTGCCCAGGCGGATCTGGTCGGCCGCCAGCGCCACCGCCTGCAGGCCGGAGGAACAGAAGCGGTTGACGGTCTGGCCGGCCACGGTATCGGGCAGGCCGGCCAGCAGCACGCCGATGCGCGCCACGTTCATGCCTTGCTCGGCCTCGGGCATGGCGCAGCCGATGATGGCGTCGTCGATGCGGCCCAGGTCGATGCCCGGGGCCTGGGCGACCACGGCGCGCAGCACGTGGGCGAGCATGTCGTCGGGACGGGTGTTGCGGAACATGCCCTTGGGCGCCTTGCCCACCGGGGTACGGGTGGCGGCGACGATGTAGGCGTCCTGGATCTGCTTGGTCATTTTCGGGTAACTCCGGATGTGAGATTCGGGATGGGGATTCGGCGGGTCCGTCCCGGGCGGGGGCGGACCGGTCCCGAACCTCAGTTGCGCAGCGGCTTGCCGGTCTTGAGCATGTGGGCGATGCGAGCCTGGGTCTTCTCCTGCTGGGCCAGCTCGACGAAGTGGCGACGCTCCAGCGTCAGCAGCCATTCCTCGTCCACCACCGCGCCGCGGTCCACTTCGCCGCCGCACAGCACGGTGGCGATGCGGGTGGCGATCTCGTAGTCGTAGTCGCTGATGAAGCGGCCTTCGAGCATGTTGACCAGCAGCATCTTGAAGGTGGCGATGCCGACGTCGCCGGCCACGCGGATCTGGCGCGCCGGCAGCGGCGGCCGGTAGCCGGCCTCGTACAGCGCGTTGGCCTCGGCCTTGGCGATGTACAGCAGCTCGAAGGCATTGAACACCACCTTGTCGCCGCCGCGCACCAGGCCCAGCTCCTTGGCATTGACCGCCGAGTTGGACACCTTGGCCATGGCCACGGTCTCGAACACCTTCTTCAGCTCGGCGAACACGTCGCCACCCGAGCCGGCAGCCTGGGAGGCGCGCACCGCCAGCTCCTTCAGGCCGCCGCCGGCGGGCAGCAGGCCCACGCCGGCCTCGACCAGGCCGATGTAGCTCTCCAGCGAGGTCACCGCCTTGGCGCTGTGCATCTGGAACTCGCAGCCGCCGCCGAGGGCCAGGCCGCGCACCGCGGCCACCACCGGCACCAGCGAATACTTGATGCGCTGGCTGGTGCGCTGGAAGTTGGCCACCATCGCCTCGAACTCGGCGATCTTGCCGGCCTGCAGGCCTTCCAGCGCGGCGGCCAGGTTGGCACCGGCCGAGAACGGCTCGCCATGCTGCCAGATCACCAGGCCCTTGAACTTGCGCTCGGCGATGCCGATGGCCTCCTGCAGGCCGTTGAGCACGGCATCGGAGACGGTGTTCATCTTGGTCTTGAAGCCGACCACGGCGATGCCGTCGCCGTCGGTCCACATGCGCACGCCTTCGTTCTCGTAGACGGTCTCGCCCTGCGGGAAGGTCTCGCCCAGCATCGGGTCGGGGAAGCGCTGGCGCTTGTACACCGGCAGCGAGGAGCGCGGCACGATCGCATTCTTGGTCGGGCTGTAGCTGCCGTCGGCGAAGTGCACGCCGTCGCGGCCGTCCAGCACCCACGGCGGCAGCGGGGCATCGCTCATCGCCTTGCCCGCGGCGATGTCCTCGGCGATCCACTGCGCCACCTGCTTCCAGCCGGCGGCCTGCCAGGTCTCGAACGGGCCGAGCTTCCAGCCGTAGCCCCAGCGGATGGCCAGGTCCACGTCGCGCGCGGTGTCGGCGATGTCGGCCAGGTGATAGGCGGTGTAGTGGAACAGGTCGCGGAAGACCGCCCACAGGAACTGGGCCTGCGGGTGCGCGCTGGCGCGCAGCCGGGCGAACTTCTCGGCCGGGTTCTTCAGCTTGAGGATCTCGACCACTTCCGGGTCGGCCTGGCGGTCGGCTGGACGGTAGTCCTGCTTGTCCAGGTCGAGCACGAGGATGTCCTTGCCGACCTTGCGGAAGATGCCGGCGCCGGTCTTCTGGCCGAGCGCGCCCTTGGCGATCAGCGCCTGCAGCCAGGCCGGCTGGCCGAAGTACTTGTGCCACGGATCGTCCGGCAGCAGGTCCTGCATGGTCTTGACCACATGGGCCATCGTGTCCAGGCCGACCACGTCGGAGGTGCGGTAGGTGGCCGACTTGGGACGGCCGAGCAGCGGGCCGGTCAGCGCATCGACCTCGTCGAAGCCCAGGCCGGCCTGCTGGGTGTGGTGGATCACCGACAGGATCGAGAACACGCCGATGCGGTTGCCGATGAAGTTCGGGGTGTCCTTGGCGTAGACCACGCCCTTGCCCAGGGTCGTGGTCAGGAAGGTCTCCAGGCCCTCGAGCACGCCCTTGTCGGTGGCCTTGGACGGGATCAGCTCGGCCAGGTGCATGTAGCGCGGCGGGTTGAAGAAGTGCACGCCGCAGAAGCGGTGGCGCAGCTGCTCGGGCAGCACGTCGGACAGCGTGTTGATGCCCAGGCCGGAGGTGTTGGAGGCCAGCACCGCATGCTCGGCCACGTATGGGGCGATCTTCTTGTACAGGTCCTGCTTCCAGTCCATGCGCTCGGCGATCGCCTCGATCACCAGATCGCATTCCTTCAGCAGGTCCAGGCCGGAGTCGTAGTTGGCCGGGACGATGGCCTCGGCCAGCGCCTTGCTCGCCAGCGGCGCCGGGCTGAGCTTGCCCAGGTTGGCGACGGCCTTGAGCACGATGCCGTCGGCCGGACCTTCCTTGGCGGGCAGGTCGAACAGCACGGTATCCACGCCGGCATTGGTCAGGTGGGCGGCGATCTGGGCGCCCATGACGCCGGCACCGAGGACGGCGACGCGACGGACAAGCAGGGTATTGGACATGCGATGAACCCTCGTTGGTGTTGTTTCGTGGTGGTGCAGGTCAGGCTGCCGGGGCGGACACGAAGCCGGCTTCGGCGAAACGGATGAGTTCGCGCGCGGCGCGCGCGCGGTGGTCGGCCTCGCTCACCCCGGCCGGACGCTTGATCAGGCCGAAGTCGGCCATGGCGTAGGTGAGCGCGCCGGCCAGGAAGTCCAGCCGCCAGTACAGTTCTTCCTTGCTCAGCCCGGGCAGGCAGGCGGCGATCGCGCGGGCGAATTCGCGCAGCACGTGGCCGTAATGGTCGGAAAGGAACTTGCGCAGGTTGTCGTTCTTCTCGGCGTAGGCACGGGCGATCACGCGCACGAAGGCGCCGCCGTTGTGGCGGTCCTGCGCCATCGCCAGCGCCGGTTCGACGAAGGCGGCCAGCACCGGCCCCAGTTCGCCCGGATGTTCCTGCCGGGCCCGCTCCAGCCGCGCCAGGCGATCGCTGGTCATCTCGTCCATGCGCCGCCGGAACACCTCGTTGACCAGGTTGTCCTTGGAGCCGAAGTGGTAGTTGACCGCGGCGATGTTGACGTCGGCCTGGCTGGTGACCTGGCGCAGCGAGGTGCCGGCGAAGCCGTGCTGGGCGAACAGTTCCTCGGCCGCGCTGAGGATGCGGTCCTTGGTCGAGAAGTGGGCGGGCCTGTTCATGCCGGGCAATATCAATCAAACGATTGTTTGATTCTAGGTCCTGCGCCGCCCACGATGCCATCCTGCACTGCAGCATCGTTCAGCCTGCGGGATGCAAAAGTCGCGGCCCGGCGTTAACATTGCGCTACAAATATGCCGCAAGCCCGCGTCCCGACGCGGGTTTTTCGTTGTTAGCTTTCGGGCCGCCTGGCCCGTACCACCCGGAGACTTTTGAAATGGCGCTGGAGCGCACCCTGTCCATCATCAAGCCCGATGCCGTCGCCAAGAACGTCATCGGCGAAATCTACAGCCGCTTCGAGAAGGCCGGCCTGAAGATCGTGGCCGCCCGTTACAAGCAGCTGTCGCAGCGCGAGGCCGAGGGCTTCTATGCCGTCCACCGGGAGCGTCCGTTCTTCGGCGAGCTGGTGAAGTTCATGACCTCCGGCCCGGTGATGATCCAGGTGCTGGAAGGCGAGAACGCCGTCGCCGCCCACCGCGAGCTGCTCGGCGCCACCGATCCCAAGCAGGCCAAGCCGGGCACCATCCGCGCCGACTTCGCCGAGTCGATCGATGCCAACGCCGCCCACGGTTCGGATTCGGTCGAGAACGCCGCCAACGAAGTGGCCTACTTCTTCGCCGCCACCGACGTGGTCTCGCGCTGAGGTGATGCGACGGTGAGCGAGATCGTGCAGGTTCCCGGTTCGGCCCCGGCCGGCGACGCGGTCGCCGCGCCGCCGCGTGCGCGCCAGAACCTGCTCGATCTCGATCGCGCCGGGCTGGAGCACTTCTTCGAGGAGACCCTCGGCGAGAAGCGCTACCGCGCCCACCAGGTGATGAAGTGGATCCACCACCGCTACGTCACCGATTTCGAGCAGATGACCGACCTGGGCAAGGCGCTGCGCGCCAAGCTGCAGCAGCATGCCGAGGTCGTCGTCCCCAACGTGGTGTTCGACAAGCCTTCCGCCGACGGTACCCACAAGTGGTTGCTGGCGATGGGCGCCGATGGCAGGAACGCCATCGAGACCGTCTACATCCCGGACAAGACCCGCGGCACGCTGTGCGTGTCCTCGCAGGTCGGCTGCGGGCTCAACTGCACCTTCTGCTCCACCGCCACCCAGGGCTTCAACCGCAACCTGACCACCGCCGAGATCATCGGCCAGGTGTGGGTCGCGGCACGCCACCTGGGCAACGTGCCGCACCAGCAGCGCCGCCTCACCAACGTGGTGATGATGGGCATGGGCGAGCCGCTGATGAATTTCGACAACGTCGTGCGGGCGATGAGCATCATGCGCGACGACCTGGGTTACGGCCTGGCCAACAAGCGCGTGACCCTGTCCACCTCCGGCCTGGTGCCGATGATCGACCGGCTTTCGGCCGAGAGCGACGTCTCGCTGGCGGTGTCGCTGCACGCGGCCAACGACGAGCTGCGCCAGACCCTGGTGCCGCTCAACAAGAAATACCCGATCGCCGAGCTGATGGCGGCCTGCGCGCGCTACCTGCGTGCCAACAACCGCCGCGAATCGGTGACCTTCGAATACACCCTGATGAAGGGGATCAACGACCAGCCCGAGCACGCCCGCCAGCTGGCCAGGTTGATGCGCCAGTTCGACAACGCGGTGCAGGCGCGCGATTCGGGCAAGGTCAACCTGATCCCGTTCAATCCGTTCCCCGGCACCCGCTACGAGCGCGCCGGGGAAGAACAGATCCGCGCCTTCCAGAAGATCCTGCTCGATGCCGGCGTGCTGACGATGGTCCGGCGCACGCGCGGCGACGACATCGACGCGGCCTGCGGCCAGCTCAAGGGCCAGGTGATGGACCGCACCCGCCGGCAGGCGGAGTTCAAGCGGCACCTGCAAAGCCAGGCCGGCCAGGATGCGGCGGCCTGATCCCGTACTGATCGCGGTGGTGTTCCTGCTCGGCCTGTGCCTGGCCGGTTGCAGGAGCAGCGGCGTCTCGCCCAAGCGCGGCAAGATCGTCAAGACCGAATCGGTCGCGCCGCGCTACGACGTGCGCGACAACGCGGCGACCAAACGCCGCATGCAGGCGCAGGAGCAGCTGGCGCTGGCGGTGGAGCGCCTGCGCAGCGGCGACCAGGCGCAGGCGCGCAAGCTCGCCGAAGAAGCCGTGCGGCGCGATCCCGCCTCGGTCGATGCACATACCGTGCTGGCGGTGGTGCTCGACCAGTCGGGGGATTCGGCCCGCGCCGGTGCCGAGTACAAGCGCGCCACCGAGCTGGCCCCGGGGCAGGGCGACGTCTCCAACAACTATGGCGCCTGGCTGTGCGCCAACGGCTATCCGGCCGAGGCGCTGGTGTGGTTCGACCGCTCCCTGGCCGATCCCAACTACCGGGCCACGGCCGCGGCGCAGGCCAATGCCGGCGGCTGTTCGCTGCAGGCCGGCCAGGTGGAGCGGGCCGAGCGCGACCTGCGCGAAGCGCTCAAGGGCGACCCCGGCAACGCCTATGCGCTGGAGTCGATGGCCCGCCTGCGCTACCGCCAGGAACGCTATCTGGAGGCCCGGGCGTTCTCGGAACGCAGATTGGCAGCTGCACCGGCCACGGCATCCGTGTTACAACTTGCCGTTCAGATTGAACGTGGGCTCGGCGACAAGGCAGCCGCCGCCCGTTACCAACAGCGGCTAAGCAAGGAATTTGCGGACTCTTCTGCCGTTGATCCCGGGAAAGACCGATAGTGAGCAACGATTCGAATCCGAGCGCTTTCGGCGAGTCGAAAGGGTGCGGCAATGTTCTGCGTGATGCCCGCGAGGCCCAGGGGCTGAGCATCGAGGAGGCCGCCGGCCGCCTGCACATGCCCGTGCACGTCGTGCGCGCGCTGGAGCAGGAGGACTGGCAGCGCCTGGGCGCGCCGGTGTTCGTGCGCGGCCAGGTGCGCAGCTACGCGCGCCTGCTGGGCGTGGACCTGAGCCCGCTGCTGGCGCAGGCCCACGTCGCGCCAGTCGAACCGGTGAAGCTCGTCAGCCACAGCCACATCCCGCGCGCCAAGTGGATGTTCGACAACATCATGCGGCGCGCCGTCTACGTGGTGATCACCGCGGTGCTGGTCGTGCCGATCTGGTATGCGGCGCATTACCACTTCGGTGCCGAGGCGCTGCGCACGGCCGCGCTGGACGTGATGCCGGGATCGCGCGAGGCAGCGGTGCCCGCGCCGCCGGCATCGACGCCGGAGGAGGCCCGCGTGCCGGCCGAGACCCCGCGCAAGGTCAATCCGCCGTACGTGGCCTCGTTGACGCCGGTGCGCCCGGCCGTGGCCGAGCCGTCCGGGCTCAAGCTCGAGTTCAGCGGCGACAGCTGGGTGCAGGTCACCGGGCAGGACGGGCAGGTGGTGGAGAAGGCCCTGGTCAAGGCGGGCGAGGAACGCCAGTACACGGCGGGGCAGGTGGGCCGTGTCGTGCTGGGCAATGCCTCGGCGGTCGAGGTTCAGCATGACGGCAGTACGGTAGACCTCACACCGTTCCGGCGCGCGAACGTGGCCCGGTTTGCGGTATCCTCTGATGGTTCCGTGGTGCCGGCTTCCAACTAGCGCGCCGCGGTTTTTTTGACCATCGATGGACTGCATCGTCTCCGCCTCCGCGCGGAGGCAGGGAATACGCATGGCGATTGACGAGCTGCTCGACGAACACGAACAAAGCGAACGCGTCCGCTCCTGGCTGAGGAACAACGGCGGTGCCCTGCTCGGGGGCATCGTGCTGGCCCTGGCGATCATCCTGGGTTGGCAGTGGTGGCGCAAACACGACCAGTCGCAGCAGGTGCAGGCCAACGACGCCTACGCCGCGGTCGTCAAGGACCTGGACGCGGGCAAGCTCGACCAGGCCGGCAGCAACCTCGGCAAGCTCGAGCAGGGCCGTGTCGGGATCTATGCCGACCTGGCCGCGTTGCGCCTGGCCAAGGCGCAGGTAGAGGCGGGCAAGCGCGACGAGGCGATCAAGACCCTGCAAGGGGTGAAGGCCAAGGGCGAAGCACGCGTGCTGGTCGACCAGCGCCTGGCGCGCCTGCTGGTGGATGCCGGCAAGACCGACGATGCGATCAAGCTCGTGGCCGGCAAGGACGATGCGGCCAGCACCGAGATCCGTGGCGATGCGCTGTTCGCCCAGGGCAAGCGCGACCAGGCCCGCGAGGCCTACACCAAGGCCCTGGCGCTGATGGACGTGGCAGCGCCGCAACGGCGCCTGCTGGAAATGAAACTGATGCAAGCCGGCGGTACCGTGCCGGAAACCGCGGAGCCGAACCGATGAAATCCAAGGACATGCTCAAGCGCCTGGCGCTGGTGGCGTTGGCGGGCCTGGCCCTTTCCGGCTGCACCACCATGAAGGGCTGGTTCAAGAGCAAGGACGCCGACGCCAAGAAGGCGGCCGAGCCGGCCGAGCTGGTCAAGTTCGATCCCACCGTGAAGGTGGACAGGGTCTGGTCGGTCGACCTGGGCAAGGGCGAGCGCCGCATCGGCGTGCGCCAGCACCCGGTCGTGGCCGACGGCCGCGTGTATGCCGCGGCCACCTCCTACACGGTGGTGGCGCTGGACCTGCAGACCGGCAAGCAGATCTGGGAATACGAGGCCAAGAAGGTCCGCAAGGCGAAGCTGGCCGCCGGCAAGGACGATGCGCCGAGCCAGGTCGAGAGCGAAAGCGCCTCCGGCCTGTCGAAGGAGGACAAGGCCTCGCGCAAGCAGCGCTTGCGCCAGGAGAAGCTGCAGCGCAAGGAGCAGCGCAACTTCGAGAAGAAGCGCCCGTTGCCGATGTTCGCCGGCGGTCCCGGCGTGGGCGACGGCGTGGTGGCCATCGGTGCGCTGAACGGCGAGGTGATCGCGCTGGATGCGGCCACCGGCGAGCAGAAGTGGGTGGCGCACGTGCCCAACGAAGTCATCGCCGCGCCCGCCATCGCCCAGGGCATGGTGTTCGTGCGCAGCAACGACGGCCGCGTGACCGCGTTCGACGCGGCCACCGGCGAGCAGCGCTGGTTCCATGAGCAGGAAGCGCCGACGCTGACGGTACGCGGCAATGCGCCGATCGTCGCCGGGCCGGGCGTGCTGTTCATCGGCAACGACGACGGCACCGTCACCACGCTGGCGATGCAGGACGGGCGCTCGCTGTGGGAGCAGGCCGTGGGCATCCCGGAAGGCCGCAGCGAGCTGGAGCGCATGGCCGACGTGGACGGCGCGCCGGTGCTCGACGGCACCACCCTGTTCGCGACCAGCTACAAGAACCAGACCATGGCCATCGAAGGGCCGAGCAGCCGCGTGATGTGGGTGCGCGACCACGGCGGCGCCGGCGGCGTGGGCGTGTCCTCGGGCCTGGTGGTCGTGGCCGACAATGCCGGTACGGTGTGGGGCCTGGACAAGAACAGCGGCGCACCGATGTGGTCGCAGCCGGCGCTCGCCAGGCGCACGCTGACCGGCGTGGCCATCCAGGGCGATTACGCCGTGGTCGGCGACTACAAGGGCTACCTGCACTGGCTGCGCCTGTCCGACGGCGCGCTCGCCGCGCGCGAGCGCATCGGCCGCAAGGCCCTGACCGCTCAGCCGGTCGCCGCGGACGGATTGCTGCTGGTGGAGAACACCAAGGGCACGCTGGCTGCCTACCGCCTGGGCAACTGAGGGAGATCGCGATGCTGCCTTTGGTCGCCCTGGTCGGACGGCCGAATGTCGGCAAGTCCACCCTGTTCAACGCGCTGACGCGCACCCGCGACGCGCTGGTCCATGACCAGCCCGGCGTGACCCGCGACCGCAACTACGGGGTATGCCGTCTCGACGAGGCGCATCCGTTCCTGGTGGTGGATACCGGCGGCATCGCCGGCGAGGAAGAGGGCCTGGCCGGCGCCACTGCGCGCCAGGCGCGCGCAGCCGCGGCCGAGGCCGACCTGATCCTGTTCGTGGTCGACGGCCGCGAGGGCGCCTCCAGCCTGGACGACGAGATCCTGGTCTGGTTGCGCCGCCTGGGGCGCCCGGTACTGCTGCTGATCAACAAGACCGACGCGGTCGATGTGCACGCGGCACGCGCCGAGTTCGCCCGCTACGGTTTCCCGGAGATGCTGGCGGTGTCGGCCGCCCATCGCCAGGGCCTGGACGACCTGGTCGACGAGGTCGTCGAGTGTCTGCCGGAAGAAGGCAGCGGCGAGGTGCTCGACGGCGATCCCGCGCGCATCCGCATCGCCTTCGTCGGCCGCCCCAACGTGGGCAAGTCCACGCTGGTGAATCGCTTGCTCGGCGAGGAGCGCATGATCGCCTCCGAGGTGCCGGGCACGACCCGCGATTCGATCGCGGCGGACCTGGAGCGCGATGGCCGTCTCTACCGGCTGATCGACACCGCCGGCCTGCGCCGCCGGGCGCGGGTCGAAGAGGCGGTGGAGAAGTTCAGCGTGGTCAAGACCATGCAGGCCATCGAGCAGTGCCAGGTCGCGGTGCTGATGCTCGATGCCAGCGAGGGAGTGACCGACCAGGACGCCACCGTGCTGGGCGCGGTGCTCGATGCCGGCCGCGCCCTGGTGGTGGTGGTCAACAAGTGGGACGGGCTGAGCGATTACCAGCGCGAGCAGGCCGAGGCGCAGCTGCGGCTCAAGCTCGGTTTCGTCGCCGACTGGGCCGAGGTGGCGCGCATCTCGGCGCTGCACGGCTCGGGCCTGCGCGAGCTGTTCGCGGCCATCCATCGCGCCCATGCCTCGGCCACGCACGAGTTCTCCACCTCCGAGGTCAACCAGGCGCTGGAAGTGGCCTACGAGGCCAACCCGCCGCCGAGCGTGCGCGGGCACGTGTCCAAGCTGCGCTTCGCCCATCCGGGCGGCAGCAACCCGCCCACCTTCGTCGTCCACGGCACGCGCCTGAAGGTGTTGCCGGAGTCCTATCGCCGCTATCTCGAGAACTTCTTCCGCAAGCGCTTCAAGCTGGTCGGCACGCCGGTGCGCTTCGTCTTCCGCGAGGGGACCAATCCCTACGAGGGCAAGAAGAACGAGCTGACCGAGCGGCAGGTGCAGCGCAAGCGGCGCCTGATCCGCCACGTCAAGCGCCGCGGCAAGTAGCGCCCACGCCGCCATTCGGGCACGCGCCGCAATGGCGGTCCTGCGCCTCAGTAGTGCTGCACCGCCGGGTCGTACAGGGTGGCCTGGCGGGCGATCATCTTCCAGGCTCCCTCCGTGTACTGCCAGACGTTGGTCGATCGGCGATGCAGCAGCCTGCCTTTTTCGGGGCCGAAGTCGGGGGTGTAGGTGTCCTCGCCCATCGTGACCGCGACGTTGCCGAAGAACTCGACCTTTTCCAGCGTCGTCCTGTAGCCGTCTTCGTAGTCCAGCTGGCCGCGCTTCATGGCCTCGAAGACCTGGCCCCGGGTAAGTACCCGGTTGTTGGGTCCGTTGACGATGAAGCCGGGCGCCCAGAGCTTTTCCAGGGCGGCGATATCGTGCGCCTGGATGGCCTTGCCGACGGCCGCGCCGGCCAGGGCCAGCTTCTTCTTCGCCTCGGCATCCAGGTCCTGCGCCTGTGCGTTGCACAGGCAGGATATCGCCAGGATGGCCGCCATCATCGATCGCTTCAACATCGGGAAACCTCCGCGGGAACGGGTACCGGAGAGCGGTTCTGGATGTCCGGTCCTGGACGAGGGAGCGGGGGGCCGCAGACCGCCGGAACCCGCGAACCGGCGGCCGTAGCCGTGTCCAATGAGCACGGATTTCCCTGATCGGAGCGGCCAAGTCCTGCTACGCCTTGGTGATGAGCGGCGTGGACTGCGATGTGTCGCGTCGGCGATGCCGGACGCCGGTGCCCGATGCTGTCTCCCGAGGTGCTTTCCCTGGAAGGCCCGGATCGCGGCGGTGCCCGTGGCCGGCGGCGACAATCGATGCCCGGCTCCGATGCCGTCACGATCACCCCGTGCCGGCTCGGCCGTGGCGCACGCCTGGCGACACCTGAAGACGCGAGCGCGTCGGTGGCCGGGGTGGAAGGTGCCAGGCATCGCCAGGGGCCGAATCCGAGGCGTATCCCGGCGATTGCCTGCCGGCACCTGGGCGCTGCCCGATCCGCCGAGGCGGGAACGCATTCGCGCGAATGCATGGGAACCGGCCCGCCACCGGCCGCGACGTATCGGCGGGAATACCGATACCCGACGCATTTCGCGCAGGCGGGAGCAATACGTCGGCGTGGTGACAGGCGTCGGGCATCCGGTGCTTGCATGGCCAGGCCAGGCGCTGCGGCAGCACGACGACGCGATCGCGGGCGTGCGTGCGGCCGGCCCGTGCAGTCCTTCGCGGCAGTTTTCCCTGGAATATCACGCAGTGCGCAGGCATTCGTGGGTGCCGCCGCGGCGCACTTCGGCGACAATGGCATTCCCCCGTCATCCCCTTTCCCCACGATGAGCGATTCCGAGTCCGCCGACGCCTTGCCCGCACGCATCCTTGATGGCCGGCGGATCGCCGAGGGCCTGCTGGACGAGCTCAAGGTCCGGGTCGATGCCCGCGTCGCCGCCGGCAAGCCGCGACCCGGCCTGGCGGTGGTGCTGGTCGGCGACGATCCGGCCTCGGCCGTGTACGTGCGCAACAAGCGCCGCGCCTGCGAGAAGGTGGGCATCGTCGCCCACGACCACGATTTGCCGGCGGGCACCACCGAAGCCGAGCTGCTGGCGCTGATCGATCGGCTGAATGCCGATCCGGAGGTGCACGGCATCCTGGTGCAACTGCCGCTGCCGGGCATCCCCGACGCCACCCGCCTGATCGAGCGGATCGACCCGCGCAAGGACGTGGATGGCTTCCATCCCACCAACGTCGGCCACCTGGCGCTGCGCCAGTTCGGCCTGCGCCCGTGCACGCCACGCGGCATCGTCACCCTGCTGGCCCACACCGACCAGCCGGTGCGCGGCCGCAACGCCACCATCGTCGGCGTGTCCAACCACGTCGGCCGGCCGATGGGGCTGGAGCTGCTGATCGCCGGTTGCACCGTCACCAGTTGCCACAAGTTCACCCCGCGCGAGGTGCTGCGCCGGGCAGTGAGCGAGGCCGACATCCTGGTGGTGGCGGTGGGCAAGCCGGGCCTGGTGCCCGGCGAATGGGTCAAGCCGGGCGCAGTGGTGATCGACGTGGGCATCAACCGCCTGGAGGACGGGCGCCTGGTCGGCGACGTCGGTTTCGACGCCGCCGCGCAGCGCGCGAGCTGGATCACCCCGGTCCCGGGCGGAGTGGGGCCGATGACGGTGGCCACGCTGATGCAGAACACGCTGGAGGCGGCCGAAGCGGGGGCCTGAGCCGCGCGCGGCGTATCGCCGGCGAAACGGTGCGGGCATCGGATAGGACGTGCCGGGGCCCGCGTTTCGGGTTAAAATGCACCGCTTCCCCACATTCGGGTACGCCGATGCTGCGCATTCTGGCTGAAGCACTGACCTACGACGACGTCTCGCTCGTCCCCGCGCATTCCACCGTCCTGCCCAAGGACGTCGACCTCCGAACGCGCCTCACCCGCGACCTGCACCTGAAGCTACCCATCGTGTCGGCGGCCATGGATACCGTGACCGAATCGCGGCTGGCCATCGCCATGGCCCAGCTCGGCGGCATCGGCATCATCCACAAGAACATGACCGTGGAGCAGCAGGCCGCGCAGGTGGCCAAGGTCAAGAAGTTCGAGTCCGGCGTGATCCGCGACCCGTTCACCGTGACTCCCGAGACCACCATCCGCGACGTGCTGGCGCTGACCCGCGCGCACAACATCTCCGGCGTGCCGGTGGTGGACACCAATGGCCAGCTGGCCGGCATCGTCACCCACCGCGACATGCGCTTCGAGACCGAGCTGGACGATCCGGTCCGCCACATCATGACCAAGAAGGACCGGCTGGTCACGGTGAAGGAGGGGGCCGCCTCGGAGGAAGTGATCAAGCTGCTGCACACCAACCGCATCGAGAAGGTGCTGGTGGTCAACGACGACTTCCAGCTGCGCGGGCTGATCACCGTCAAGGACATCCAGAAGAAGTCCGACAACCCCAACGCCGCCAAGGACGCCTCGACCCGGTTGATGGTCGGTGCCGCGGTCGGCGTGGGCGGCGAGACCGAGCAGCGCGTGGAGGCCCTGGTGGCCGCCGGCGTGGACGTGATCATCGTCGATACCGCCCACGGCCATTCGCAGGGCGTGATCGACCGCGTGGCCTGGGTCAAGAAGACCTACCCGCAGGTGCAGGTGATCGGCGGCAACATCGTCACCGGCGATGCCGCGCTGGCATTGATGGATGCCGGCGCCGACGCGGTGAAGGTCGGTGTCGGTCCCGGTTCCATCTGCACCACGCGCGTGGTCGCCGGCGTCGGCGTGCCGCAGGTGACGGCAGTGAGCATGGTCGCCGACGCGCTGCAGGACCGCATTCCGCTGATCGCCGACGGCGGCATCCGCTATTCGGGCGACATCGGCAAGGCGCTGGCGGCCGGCGCGTCCACGGTGATGATCGGCGGCCTGTTCGCCGGTACCGAGGAATCGCCCGGCGAGACCGAGCTGTTCCAAGGACGCAGCTACAAGAGCTATCGCGGCATGGGTTCGCTGGCGGCGATGGAGAAGGGGTCCAAGGACCGCTATTTCCAGGATGCCAGCGATGCCGACAAGCTGGTGCCGGAGGGCATCGAGGGGCGCGTGCCGTATCGCGGCCCGGTCGGCGGCATCGTCCACCAGCTGATCGGCGGCCTGCGCGCGACCATGGGCTACGTGGGCTGCGGCACGATCGAAGAGATGCGCAGCAAGCCGCAGTTCGTCAAGATCACCGGCGCCGGCCAGCGCGAGAGCCACGTCCACGACGTGCAGATCACCAAGGAACCGCCGAACTACCGGATGGGTTGATCCGGCCATGGGGGAGGGAAGCGGTGACGCTTCCCTCTTCTCGTAGCGGGCCTCCGGGACCTGCGATCCGCCGTCGAGCCACTGCGAACTGGGTTAAGCGCGCCATGCCGGACACAACCACTCTGCTGGGGTTCTCGCTGATCGCCCTGGGCCTGGTGCTCACGCCCGGTCCCCACATGCTCCATCTCGTCTCGCGCTCGATCTGCCAGGGCAGGACGGCGGGGGGGATCTCGCTCGGCGGCGTCACTCTCGGTTTCGTCTTCTACATGCTCTGCGCGGCCTTCGGCATCACCGCACTCCTGATGGCGGTTCCCCATGCCTACGATGCGCTGCGCATCGGCGGCGCTGCCTACCTGCTCTGGCTGGCATGGCAGGCCATCCGGCCCGGCGGCCGCTCGCCATTCCAGGTGCGGGCGCTGCCCGTCGACCGCCCGCACAAGCTGTTGGCGATGGGCCTGGTGACCAACCTGCTCAACCCCAGGATCGCGGTGATGTATTTGTCCCTGCTCCTCCAGTTCGTCGACCTGCATCGTGGCAGCGTGCCGGCGCAATCGCGGGTGCTCGGGACCACGCAGATCCTGATAAGCATCGGCGTTGTTAATGCCGCGATCGCCGTCACCGCCGGCGGCATCGTCGCGTTCCTGGCCGCGCCCGGCATGATGGCCGCCCGGCGCTGGCTGATGGGCACCGTGCTGGCAGGCTTGGCCGTCCGCATGGCGACCGAAGCGCGCCGTTGATTCCGCTCCCAATTGACCCATGGTTGAACCGATCCAATGACCGATCTGCACAGTGACAAGATCCTCATCCTCGACTTCGGCGCGCAGTACACCCAGCTGATCGCCCGGCGCATCCGCGAGATCGGCGTGTACTGCGAGATCTGGGCCTGGGACCACGATCCGGCCGAGATCGCCGCCTTCGGTGCCAGGGGCATCATCCTCTCCGGTGGCCCGGAATCGACCACCCAGCCCGATGCCCCGGCCGCACCGCGGCAGGTGTTCGACAGCGGCCTGCCGATCCTGGGCATCTGCTACGGCATGCAGACCCTGGCCGCGCAACTGGGCGGCGCCACCGAGGCGGCCGACCAGCGCGAGTTCGGCCATGCCGTGGTCGAGGTGATCGCCCCGGATGCACTGCTGGGTGGATTGTCCGACCACGAGGGGCAGCCGCGCCTGGACGTGTGGATGAGCCACGGCGACCATGTCGCGAAGGTGCCGCCGGGATTCGTCGTCACCGCCAACACCGACCGCATTCCGGTGGCGGCGATGGCCAACCCGGACAAGCACTGGTACGGCGTGCAGTTCCACCCGGAAGTCACCCACACCCGGCAGGGCGAGGCGCTGCTGCGCCGCTTCGTGGTGGACATCTGCGGCTGCAAGACCCTGTGGACCGCCGACAACATCATCGAGGACCAGATCGCCCGCGTGCGCGAGCAGATCGGCAGCGACGAGGTGATCCTCGGCCTGTCCGGCGGCGTGGATTCCTCGGTGGTGGCCGCGTTGCTGCACCGGGCCATCGGCACGCAGCTGACCTGCGTGTTCGTCGATACCGGCCTGCTGCGCTGGCAGGAAGGCGACCAGGTGATGGCCACGATGGCCGAGCACATGGGCGTCAAGGTGATCCGGGTCAACGCCGCCGACCGCTATTTCAAGGCACTGCAAGGCGTGACCGACCCGGAAGCCAAGCGCAAGATCATCGGCAACCTGTTCGTGGAGATCTTCGACGAGGAATCGGCCAAGCTGGAGAACGCCCGCTGGCTGGCACAGGGCACGATCTACCCGGACGTGATCGAATCGGCCGGCAGCAAGACCGGCAAGGCGCACGTCATCAAGAGCCACCACAACGTCGGCGGCCTGCCGGCGCACATGAAGCTCAAACTGGTGGAACCGCTGCGCGAGCTGTTCAAGGACGAGGTGCGCCGCCTCGGCGTGGCCCTGGGACTGCCGCGCGAGATGGTCTACCGCCACCCGTTCCCCGGTCCGGGCCTGGGCGTGCGCATCCTCGGTGAGGTCAAGCGCGAATACGCCGAACTGCTGGCCCGCGCCGATGCCATCTTCATCGACGAGCTGCGCAAGTCCGGCTGGTACGACCGGACCAGCCAGGCCTTTGCGGTGTTCCTGCCGGTCAAGTCGGTGGGCGTGGTCGGCGATGCCCGCGCCTACGAATGGGTGATCGCCCTGCGCGCGGTGGAGACGATCGACTTCATGACGGCGCATTGGTCGCAGCTGCCGTACGAACTGCTCGGCACCGTGTCCAACCGCATCATCAACGAACTGCGCGGCGTCTCGCGGGTGGTCTACGACATCTCCGGCAAGCCGCCGGCGACGATCGAGTGGGAATGACGGAACGTCTTTCGGGGGCTATCGCCAGGTATCGATGGAAGTGACATAACTTGTTGATTTTAAAAGTATAAGTCATGTTTTCTATCGGTGACTATCGCCGGCCAGCAGAACGGGTCGGCGACAGAACTGACGGTAAGCCCCCGGAGGTCGGATCCAGACCTTCCTGTTTACTATTGAGACCGAACCGGTCTTTGACGGTAAAAAACTCCTGAGGAAAGCTTATTTCATGCGGCTTTCCGAGCATCAACGGGTCTCCAGGTCCCTGACGGTAAAAGCCGTCACGAACAGGAGGAACACCCTCAATGCTCACCGACACAGCACTACGCAATCTCAAGCCTAAGTCCAAGATTTATAAGGTTTTTGACCGCGATGGCATGTACGTGGCGGTATCGACCGCCGGTACCATCACCTTCCGCTACGACTACCGTCTCAACGGGCGCCGCGAGACGCTCACGCTCGGACGGTACGGGCCGGCCGGCATGTCGCTGGCCATGGCCCGAGAACGGCTGCTCGATGCCAAGCGGTCGGTTGCTCAAGGCGATTCCCCGGCGCTAGAGAAACAGCGGGCCAAACGGCGGCTGACGGCCGCCAGGACCTTCGGCGAGATGACGGAACGCTGGCTGGCCGATGCCCGCATGGCCGACAGCACCCGGGCGATGCGCAAGCACATCATCGACCGCGACATCCTGCCGGTCTTCCAGAATCGCAAGCTGAGGGAAGTCACCCCCGACGACCTGCGGGCGCTGTGCAACAAGGTGAAGGCGCGCGGCGCACCGGCCACGGCGATCCACGTCCGCGACATCGTGAAGCAGGTCTATGCCTTCGCCATCCTGCACGGCGAACGGCTCGCCAACCCGGCCGACGACGTGAAGGCGGCCTCAATCGCGACCTTCGTTCCCAAGGACCGGGCGCTCTCGCCCGCCGAGATCCGGCTGGCCTTCCATCAACTGGAGACCATCGCGTCCTATCCGACCATCCGGTTGGCCTTGCGGCTGATCCTGCTGACGATGGTGCGCAAGAGCGAACTGGTCGAGGCGACCTGGAACGAAGTGGATTTCGAGAACGCCACCTGGACGATCCCCAAGGTGCGGATGAAGGGGCGCAAGCCGCATGTGGTCTACCTGTCGCGGCAGGCGATGGACATCTTCGTGGCTCTGCACACCTGCGCAGCGGGCTCGCGATTCGTGCTGCCGTCCCGCTATGACCCCGATCGCTGCATGTCGCATGCAACGCTCAACCGGGTGACGCAACTCATTGGCTCCCGCGCGAAGGAAGCCAGGTTGCCGTTGGAGCCATTCACGGTGCATGACCTGCGCCGCACCGCGTCCACGCTGCTCAACGAGGTGGGCTTCAATGGGGACTGGATCGAGAAGTGCCTGGCGCACGAAGAAGGCAGCCGGACTTCGCGGTCGGTCTACAACAAGGCCGAGTACGCCGGGCCGCGGCGGCACATGCTCCAGGAGTGGGCCGACATGGTGGAGGCATGGATCGATGGGCGCACGCATGTGCCGAAGCTGGTGCCGGAGGACGCGTCGGTCCCAGTGCTCAGCCCGGCTTTGTGAGGGAGGAGCGCATGATGACCTTAACTGGAACCCCTTTTGGTGGGCAGACCGGGGTTTGCATTTGTCCGAAAAAGATCACTCTGGATGATCTTTTTACTGAAGTTTCAAACTCATGGTCCTTGGCGAAGGTTTATAAAACTGATAATTTGAGCACTATGGATGCTCAAAATTCAGGAAAACTGAACCGATTGCTGGCCGAACTGGGCGATACGCGCCTGGTGTCCAGCCGCTGGCTGCGCGCGCATGACTACTCCAACAGCCTGGTCGCGCGCTATGTCGGCAGCGGCTGGCTGGTGTCGCCGGCGCGTGGCGTCTACATGCGCGCGGGCGGGCGGCTGCAATGGGATGGGGTGGTCCGCAGCCTGCAGGTCGGGGAGGGCGTTCCGCTGCATGTTGGGGGACGCTTTGCTCTGGCTCTGCAAGGGCACGAGCACTACTTGCGACTGGGCGATGCCGGGACGATCACGCTTTACGGGCCGGTGCCGCCGCCGGGCTGGGTCGACAAGCTGCCCATGGAGCAGCGCTTCGAGTACCAAGGCAAGGGGCCGTTCGATCTGCCGGCCGTGTCCTTCACTGCGGAAGTCTTCGAGACGGCGCTATCCAAGGTGGGTCTGGCCTTGCACTCTGCTGCGCCTGGTGTCGATGCCCTGGTGTGCTCGACGCCTGAGCGGGCCATGCTGGAACTGTGCGACGGCGTATCGGATGCCGCTGGGGTCTATGAGGCCGATGCGCTTATGCAGGCCATGACCACGCTGCGCCCGCAGCGGGTCGGCCTGCTGCTGCGCCACTGCCGCAGCATCAAGGCCAAGCGGCTGTTCCTGGCGCTGGCCGATCGCCATCGGCATGCGTGGCTGGCGCATGTGCCGTTGGATGGCGTCGATCTGGGCCGGGGCAAGCGTGCGCTGGTGCCCGGCGGGCGCCTGCATCCGACCTACCAGATCACCTTGCCAGGAGACCTCGATGAGCACCTTGCTTGATCGATGGGATCGGCGCTACACGGACCGTGTGCGGCTGCTGGTGGAAATCTTGCCGGTGCTGGCCCAGGAGCCGCGCTTCGCGCTCAAGGGCGGTACCGCCATCAACCTGTTCGAGCATGACCTGCCGCGTCTGTCGGTGGACATCGACCTGGCCTGGCTGCCGGTGCACGACTATGCCGAGGATGCGAAGCTGATCGCTGAAGCGCTCGGGCAACTGGCCGACGTGATGCGCGCCCGGCCTCTGCAATTGCAGGTGCAAGCTTCAGCGGGCGAAGGCGGGGCGGTCACCCGGCTGGTAGCCAGTCGCGGCCGAGCGCGTGTGCAGATTGAGACGACGCCGGTGATGCGCGGGACGGTGCATCCGGTGCGGGCCATGGTCGTGCGCCCGAAGGTGGAGGAGGCGTTCGGCTTCGCCGAAGTGCAGGTACTGGATTTCGCCGACCTGTATGCCGGAAAGCTGGCAGCGGCATTGTCGCGGCAGCATCCGCGCGATCTGTTCGACGTGGGCTTGCTGCTGGAGGATGAGCGGGCGGATGCAGGTCTTTGGCGGACCTTTCTCGTGTACCTGACGTGCAGTCCTAAGCCAGCATGGGAAATGCTGGCGCCGCGCGTACCTGCGGATTTCGAGGCCACCTTCGACGCTCACTTCAAGGGCATGACGTCTGAGCCCATTGAAGCGGCGGCCTTGCTGGAGAGCCGCGAACGTCTGTTGGCGCGCGTGGCCCATTGGCTGGACGAGCCGTCGTGCGCCTTTCTGCAATCGGTCGAGGATGAGCAGCCGGATTTCGGGTTGATCGGCCTTGCCCATGCGGCCGATCTGCCCGGGGTGCGGCGCAAGCTGCACAACCTGGCACAGCGCACGGCCGCCAAACGCGCTGCGGATCGTGGTCAGTTGGCGGACGTGCTGGCGCGGATCAAGGTGCGATGACGTGACGGCAATACAAGCGAATGGAACGATCGCGATGGTTCACGATTTCACACTGGTCTATGCGCTGAATCCTGAGCTGGATGCGCAGGATGAGGTGCTGCGCCGGCTGGCCGGCAGCGACTGTGCCGACGCCACGGTGGGCTGGGGTCGGCTTCGGCATGTCGCGCTGGCCTTCAGCCGGGAGGCGCAGGACCGCGATGCGGCGGTCACGCTTACCGCGGCTCAGATGGCACGAGTGCTGCCAGGGGCAGAACTGGGAAGGGTGGATGCCGGGTAGTCGCCGTGGACGCCAGATGGCGGTTTCATCGAACAGGGCGGTGCCGACGCAGCCTCACGTCCGGGCCGGGCGATATATCGGTCTCTGCTGATCGCGAGGCTTGCTTGCGGCCTTCTATCCAGGCTTCGACTTCTTCCAGATCCCAGACCACGCAGCGCGGCGTCAGCCGGAAGCGCCGGGGAAACTCGCCGCGCTGCTCCATTTCGTAGATGGTGGTTTCCGCCAAGGGCACGATCTGATGCAGTTCGCGGCGGCGGATCGTGCGGCGAAAGGGGAGCGGTGATCCCTTCGCGAACTGTGGAAGCTCGGCGTATCGCTCGGCGCCAGGGTGGGGCAGGGAGGCAGCGGGTTGTGCAGAGGTCCTGAGCGGTTCCGAGTCGGCAGTCATCGTCCAGATTCCATGTGTTCGCAATGAACGTCATGGTGGCTATCGCTGGCGATCGCGACAACTTGCTGGAGCAAGGTCAAGCGTAGGAAAGGAGCCTCCCGGCGTTCCGCCGTCGGGCTCGCGGGCTTTCGCCCCGCGCCTCTGCGAGTCGCGTCCATCCGGCTTTGATCCCTTGTATCTTCCATTCCACGTGATCGGAGTGCCGTTTACGCCCGGTGCCGATTGGCACCGGTGATTGGCCGCAGCATGTAGCTCGTTATCCCTCGGTGCTTCCAAGCCCGTGCGTCAGTCCTGAGCGCATGTCTGCGACTGGTCTCTGCAAGCCCGAACAGTTGCAGGAACCACATTCGCATTTGCAAGGATGGGACATAGAGATCATGGCCAATGGAATAGTCGTCGGTATCGATATCTCGAAGAACACACTCGATGTAGCCATTGGGAGGGATGGCGCAACCACCGTTTTCAGTAACGACCGAGAGGGCCACCAGGCCCTGGTGGCAGTGCTGAGGAGACAACCAATTTCACTCGTCGTCATGGAGGCCACTGGCCGCTACCAATTTGCCTGTGCCTGCGCCCTGCAAGCCGCAGGATTCCGGGTGGCGGTAGTCAATCCCAGACAGGCGCGAGATTTCGCGAAGGCGATGGGCAGGCTGGCAAAGACGGATCGCGTTGACGCGCTGATGCTGGCAGAGCTGGCCGAAGTGATCGACAAACGCCCAGACCGGGATCGCTTCACCAAGCCGATGGCAGATGAGACGCAGCAGCGCCTGCATGCGTTGGTGACCCGCCGGAGGCAGCTTGTCCGCTTGCAAGTCAGTGAACGTCAGCGCAAGTACGCCTCTCACTCGGATGTGCAGCCTGGGATCATCGAACTGATGAACATCCTGAAGCGCCAGGTTCAGGACATCGATGCGAGCATCGCAGCGCATCTCGCCAAATATCAAGCCAGTCTGACGAAGCTCTTGCAGAGCGTCAAAGGCGTTGGGCCGGCGACTACGGCTGCGCTGATCTCCGAGCTTCCAGAATTGGGGCAGCTCAAGGCCAAGTAGATCTCCTCACTGGTCGGCGTCGCGCCAATGAATCGGGACTCGGGCCAGTCACGCGGCAAGCGCATGATCTGCGGTGGTCGGGCAACGGTGCGCAGCGCCCTCTACATGGCGGCAATCGTAGCCATGCGGCACAACCCTCTGATCCGAGCCTGCTATGAGCGGCTGGTGGCGGCAGGGAAGCCCAAAAAGGTCGCCATCGTGGCTTGCATGCGCAAGCTGCTGATCATTCTGAATGCCATGGTGAGAACTGGCATGCCGTGGAAAGAAAAGGCGGCAACTGCCCAGGACGATGCGGAGGCTGACATCGTGCCACCACGCGGCCGGGGGGCTCGGTCGTTCATCGCCTGTACGCGACCCAGCCCTTGAAAGTGAATGCGCAATAAAACAACTCGATGTGCGTGAATCCGGCCTCGCTGAGCAGATCAGTGTCTTGCTCCGGCGAGAGCACGGGGAGTCGCCCTTTGAGCGCCAGAATGTTCTCGGCCTGCGCCGAAGGCATTCCGGAGGCGACCGCGTAAGCGGCGTTGCGCTGGAGCCACTTGTCCTGGTCCGGACCTTCGTTGGGGAAGCTGTGATGGATAACAACCAGAGGAGCGCCGGACCTGAGTCGCACGTGCATCTGCTTCAAGGTCTCCAGGCGTTCGGCCCGCGGAAGAAAGTGCAGCGTCAGAAGGCAGGTCGCGCCGTCGAACGGTCCCATGGGAGCCGTGTCGATATAGCCTTCGTGCAAGCGCGCACGGGATGCGAGAGGTCCCAGGGTCGGTGGGCCAACTGGAGCATTTCGGCCGACGGATCCACGCCATCGAAGCGCCAACCCGGTTGCATCTCGGCGAGGCCCTTCAACTCAAGCCCACCGCCGGCACCCAGCACCAGGATGCGCGCATCGGTCGGCACACGCTCGGCCAGCAGCGCGCCGGCCATCTTCGGCAAGTCCCGCAGGCCGGGCACCATTCGCGCGGCGTTCTCAGCATAGCTAGAAACGATGGTCGTGCCGGAAAACGGGGTCATGAGGTGGCAGCTTGCTCTTGCAAGGGCTGGACGGTCCCCGGCCAGAGCAGCGAACGGTGCACCTGGGCGCCGGCCATGGCGCCATTGCCCACGGCCAGCGATACTGAATGAGGTACCCGGGTCACATCGCCGCAGGCGAATATCCCGGACACCGAGCTCTTGCTCTCGGCATCGGTGCGCACCTGCAGGCCCATAGGCGTTTCTTCCAGCGCGCAGCCCATCGCTTCAGCAAGGGAATTGGAAGGAGAAGTGCGCGTCGCCGTGAACAGGCCCGCAAAGGGCAACAGCCGTCCGTCGGTCATCGCCACGTCGGCATGCCCGTCGATCCTGTCGATGGGCGCCTCCTCGATCGTCACGCCCCGACGTTCCAGAGTGGCCCTGGCCTCCTGACTCAGTTCCACGGCACCGTTGACGAGCAAGGTCACATCACCCCAATCGGTGAGCAGTTCGGCCTGATGGACGGACAGCGGTCCGGCGCCGATGATGCCGATGCGGCCCTGGCCGAGCTCGTACCCATGGCAGTACGGGCAATGGAAGACCGCCTTGCCCCAGCGCTCGGCGAGTCCTGCAATGGCAGGAAGCTGGTCAGCCACGCCGGTGGCCAGCAGGATGCGGCGGCCTTGGTGCGATACGCCATCGGACGTCGTGACGGTGAATTCGTCCACCTGCCCTGTAACGGCTTTAGCCCGGCCCTCAAGCCAGGAGAGCGTCGGATAGGCTTCGAGCTGGCGGCGCGCGTTCGCCGCGATCTCGCCGGGAGCAACGCCATCCTGGCCGAGAAACCCGTGCGAATGGCCGGCGAAGCGGTTGCGCCGCTCGCCCGCATCGATCACCAGCACAGACCGGCGCGCACGCACCAGTTGCAGGGTGGCGGCCATTCCCGCATAGCTCCCTCCGATGACGATGACGTCGTGGTGCATGGTCAACTCCTCTTGCGTTGTACTGCCGCATGCCGGCGCGCGAAGTCGGCGGCCAGATCGGCAAGGGTGATTTCCGAGAACCGCTTCAGCAGCAGCGCCTCCGCCTCGGCAAACGTGCCTTCGAGCGCGGCATTCACCGATTGCTCGACCAGGCACTCCGGTGTTTCGTTGCGATTGCCTATGGCAAACATGGCCGGCTCGCCCAGCGCCTCGTGCAACTGGCGCAGGGTGACGGCGCCAAGGTCGGCATGGATGCGCCATCCACCCGCGTGGCCTCGATCGGAAGTGACGATGCCCGCTTTTCGCAAATACCCCATGGTGCGCCGGACGACGACGGGATTGGTACCCAAGCATTGAGCCAGGGTTTCAGAAGTGACGGGGCCTTCCTGCTCAGCCATGTGCAGCAGTGCGTGCAGGACGGAAGATAGGCGGCTGTCGCGCTTCATGTAACTAATGATGTTCTGTATGAGATCGAATGTCAAGACAGAACGTAAACGTCGATTGCTGTCGAGCCTTCATGCTTGACATTCAAGACAGTTGCTGACGCCTTCGGCCTGGATCGTTGATCCGGGCCTGCGCGCTGCGCTTGCCTTCCACTTCTTCGTTGGAGATGGAGGGGCGGTCTTGCTGTTCCCTTTACCGTATCACGGCGTTCTCGCCGTCAATGACTGCGCGTGCTCGCACGCTTGCGGCCGGTTGGCCGTCTTCGATCCCTGACTGCTTGCGCTGCGCCGTGCTGGCCACGGTTCCGGGCAATTCCGCCCGAGCAACCGGAGCACGATCATGTCGCAACTGTCCTTTTCCTCGTTCGATTCGCTGCTGCATGTGCGCGACACTCAAGGCCGCTATCGGCTGGCTTCTGTCGAACAGATCCTTGAAGCGGCACGCGAGGCCATTGACCAGAAGATGCAGCGCGGAGCCGAGTTCAGTTCTCCAGCCGTCGTGAAGGATTACCTGCACGCCAAGCTGGCCGGCTTCGAGCATGAGGTGTTCGCCGTTCTGTTCCTCGACACCCAGCATCGCTTGATCGAGTACACCGAGATGTTCCGCGGCACCATCGACAGCGCATCCGTGCATCCGCGCGAAGTCGTCAAGGAGGCGCTGCGGGCCAATGCGGCGGCAGTGATCCTGGCACACAACCACCCCAGCGGACATCCAGAGCCCAGCGCTGCGGACAGGGCGCTGACGCGGCAGCTCAAGGCAGCGTTGGAGCTGATCGACGTACGTACGCTGGACCACATCATCGTCGCTGGCGTTGCCAGTACATCGTTTGCGGAGCGAGGTTTGCTCTGACCTTGGGGCTTCGGCCCCTTTTTGCTGCGCTCAGAGTTGTCTCTTGGATTTATCCGGGCTCTGGCAGTCCCATTTTCAAACGGTAGTGGTCAGGATGACCTGCGGCTTTGAAAACGGCTTCCAGCTTTCCGAGGTAGTAGGCAATATCGAACTGTCCCCAGTCGATGTGGGCAATGTTGGTTTCGTCCCTATGTGATCCTCGATTCAAGAACCGCTCCAATGGGCGGAAGGCGCCATCTTCCAGAGACAGCTGCTTCAGGACTTCTTCAAATTGCTTTGTGTTGCCTGTGAACGCAAAAAAGTTTTCCAGGATGCACCGCATGGTATTGGGCACCACCTGGATACGAGCCGATCCTTCTTTGGCATCCTGCATGACATGCCAGAGCGCGTCGTAGTCGTTAGCAAAGTCTCGGGCATCCATCGGCACCACTCGACTGTGCTCACTCTTGACCACACGTAGCAACTGGCATTTTTCGCCCGCCTTGGCCAGCTTGCTGCCAGCTATCTGATAGACCAGTTCGTGCAGGAAGAAGAGGTTGTGAGTCAGAACGATGACTTGTCGTACTTTCTGCCCTCCAGGAGGTTTGATGAGTTCGTGACAGATCATCGACGCGATGTCGTAGACGAAATTGTGGGAAAGGCTGGAGATCGGGTCGTAAGCTTCCCCGTCAAGCAGACATTTCAAAAGTAGAACCTTCGGCGGCTTGACGGTACTCGACCGGCGTCATGTCGCCGAGCGAGTCATGGGGACGCTCCTCGTTGTACTCGAGCATCCACCAGTACGCCGCCTCGCGTACGTCGTCGAGGCGGGTGAACAGGTGCTGGTCCAGGACCTCCTCGCGGAAGGTCCGGTTGAAGCGTTCGATGTAGGCGTTCTGGTTGGGCTTGCCGGGCTGGATGTACCGGATGGCCATGCCGTTGAGCTTGGCCCACTGCACGAAGGTCTCGCCCAGGAACTCCGGGCCGTTGTCGGTGCGCAGGACCTGCGGCAAGCCGTGGTCACGCTTGAGCTGCTCAAAAATGCGGATCAGACGCGTGGACGAGATCGAGGTGTCGACCTCGATGTGCAGCGCCTCGCGGTTGAAGTCGTCGACTACGTTGAAGGTCCGGAAGCGACGGCCACAGGCCAGCGCATCGGCCATGAAGTCGGCCGACCAGACGGTGTCTGGCAGGCGCGGGACGTACAGCGGCACGCGTTCGCGCTTGGGCAGCCGCTGCTTGGCCTTGCGACGGAGGTTGAGTTCCATGGCCTTGTACACCCGGTAGATTCGCTTGTGGTTCCAGTCCGGCCGAGCACGGCGCAGGACCTTGCAGCACTTCCAGAAGCCGCGCGTCGGACGACTCTCGACTTGCCCGGCCAGTGCCGCGATGATCTCGGCGTCGCGCACGGTCCAATGCAGCGGCGGTTGATACCAGGCCGCACGCGACAACCCGACGCAATCACAGGACCGGCTCAGGGGCCGCGCGTGCACCTCGACCAGGTACCGCACGGCCTCGCGCTTCTGCTCCGGCCCTACAGTTTTTTTGCGATCAGGTCCTTCATCGCCGCGTTGTCGAGCGCCAGCTCGGCGTACATCCGCTTGAGCCTGGCGTTCTCGGCTTCCAGGTCCTTGACCCGCCGCAGCTCCGAGGCCTCCAGGCCCCCGTACTTCGATTTCCATTTGTAGTAGGTCGGCACGCTGATGCCGGCCTGCCGGCAGATGTCCTTGACCGGCACGCCGGCGTCGGCCTGCTTGAGGATCGAGACGATCTGGGTCTCGGTGAAACGGGACTTCTTCATGGAACCTCCTGGCTGGGGAAACATGCCAGAAAGTTCTACTTATGGGGTGTCTGCGGATCGGGGAAGCTTACGCGGTCATCGATCACCACGATCGTCTTGCCGAGATCGACCGCGGCCCCCTGTTCCTTCGACCCTTTGAGGAGTTCGATGAAGTACAGAAAGGAAATCAGCGTTTTCTCTCCTTCACTCAGCGATTGAGCGCTGCTCTCGCCATGCGCAGGACGCTCCAAGCAATACAGGCTGCCTTCGCCTGGCTTGCGAGCGATCGAGAATGAGCCGATGCCCAACCCCTTGAGTCGCTCGTTTATGGCGGCCACCGAGGCGTCCACGCCTTCCTGCTTCTTGCGAAGTTCGGTCAGAGACCCAACATGGCCGGCCTCTAGCGTTCCTGCGTTGCTGTCAGCAGCCCTTGTTTCCTCCAATTGCTGCTTGAGCGGAGCAATTCGGGCGTCATAGGCACGATAGACCTCGATCCGATCTCTGCACATGTATTTCCAGAATGCTGCTCGGATTGATGTGCGCTCCGCGGCCTTGTTCTGAATTCGCTGATTGAACGTGCCAATGCGGGAGTTGAGCGTGGACAGGGAGACCTGCAGTGGTTGCATGTCGATGAGCGCAATCTCCACCGGCTCCGATGGGGTGGCCTGCTTCAACCGCATCGTGGCCACGTTCGCCTTCAGAAGGGCGTGCGTTGCCTCCCAAGTCGCCTTCAGGTCGGTTTCTTCAGATAGCGGTTCTGACAGAGCTATTTCTACAGCAGGCTGCAGCGTCTGGATGGCGGCCTCGTAAGCGACGATGCGCGCATCGATAAGGTCGATTTTCTGTTGACGGTCTCCGTCCAGGAGCTTGGCCAAGTCGTCCAGAAATCCGTGGGGCAGTCCCTGCTGGCAAAACGGGCACTGATCTTCGTGCGCGAATGCACGACCCTTGCTCACCCAGTCGCCGTTGCCTAGCTTCTCAACGAGGGGTGCAAGGCGACTCTCGCCTGATACTTCAATGCGCTCTTGCCATATGGCGTCCTGCTCGATAGCCCGGAATGCGCCCAATGCAAGGTGGTGCGTGCTTTTCGACGTCTCATCCCCTGAAATATCAGCCAAGCGTTTGGCCAAGCTGTCGAGTCCTTCCAGAGTCTCGTCGTCCGGCGTTTCATGCTTGCGCAGATCATCGAAGAACTTCTGTGCGCCGCGGCCATATCCAGTAAGAAAGTTGTCGAACACGCCTTTGTCATGGGCCTTGTAGGTAACCCACACAGAGTCTTTGGCATCGTTCAGCGCGGTTTCGAGTTCTCCGTTGATGCGCCCGATATCTCGTTGCGCGTTCTCACGTAGGCTTCGGACTTCCTGAAGCGAGCGCTCGTGCTCTTCAATCTGCTTCTGTGTATCTGTGTCCAGCTCGCCGATGGTGAAGATGCCGGGCATGCCCTCCGCTTCACCGATCACCGATTGCACGAAATGGTGGTTGTAGACAAGATAACGGAAGGGGCCGCCTAACGTCGTCTCTATCCGGCACGCAGGGAATCCACCACCTCCAAGGCTGCGACCATGAATCACTTCCCCAATCGCCGTTTTCCCGGCGCCGTTAAGGCCATAGAAGAAGACCGGCTTCTGTGTCGTTGTCTCAAGCGCGATATTGACAGGGCTTGTCGGATGAAAGCTCTTGTAGCCTTGGATGACGATGCCTTTGATCATGACTGTCCCCCTCCCATGGGAATCCTGACGGCGCTAACGATCATCATGTCCAACCGGATGCCAAGCTGAGCGTGCTCTTTCCCTTTTTACAGCGCCACCACCGACTTGCTCTTAGCCGTACCAGTCAGTCACGCTGGATTCTGAGCCCCTCAATTTCTTGTCGAACCTGCACCAAAAGCTTATCCAGCTGCTGTGTGCTATCGCCGGCATAGGCCAGCGTCAGCAGCGTGAGCGGATGGACTTCCATCACCTCGCACAGCTCGGCCAACTTGCTGATGGTCGGGCTTTTCAGGTCGCGCTCCAGGGTACTCATGTAGGTACGGCTCGACACGTCGGAGAACGCTTCCTGGCTCAAGCCACGCGCTTTCCTGACCGTCTTCAATGCCTTCGCCAACGAGTACGCTGCCGCCACCTATGGTTTCCTCGCAAAAACCAAGATGACAGCCCATTGCGCCCTATAGGGCTACAATCTATAGTGTTCATTTGGTGATGTTCTACGCTTTCGTGCCTTTACGGAAATCCGCATCTGCGGATGGCGCCAAATCCGGGGAACCGCGTTCGTGTCTTTACTGACTTGCGCCCATGCACGTTCGTGCCTTCGTGCTTCCGCGGATTCGCGGGCTTGCGTATCTGTGGTTTCGTGCGCAAGCGGGGATGCGGTTTGGCGGCTCCGTTCCTTTGAGGAGCGAGGCCGGCCATGAACCCGCTCATCACCGATGAAGAGCGCGCCCGGCTGCTGGCCAACGGCCAGGCCCGCGCCGCCGGTCAGGCCATCGACCCGTTGCCGGTGGTGCGGCTGTTCACCCCGGACGCGCATGTCACCTGGCTGCTGTCCGAACTCGATCCCATCGATGGCGATACCAGTTTCGGGCTGATCGACCTTGGCATCGGGGGGCCTGCGCTAGGGACGGCGAAGCTGTCCGACCTGGCCGGCATCGTCGGGCCGAACAAGCAGCCGGTGATGCGCGATCGCTACTTCCAGGCGACACGGCCGCTGTCGGAGTACGTCCGACTGGCGCAGGAAAACGGCTCGATCACGGACTGATGCAGGCCCGCACTGCGAGGCCACGCGGGGCGCATTGTGACTATGTCAGTCTTACCCAAGACCTGTCCGGTCTGAAACCGCACTCTTGCGCCGAAGCAGCATCACTCTGCTGCAAACAGTCATGGTCTTCGGCGCGGTCTACGGCACGGTGTCCGATGCAGCCCGTCAATTCCTGGCGGTGCAGCCGTCGCATTCAGACGATTTTCGCAATGCACCGGAGCCAATCGGTCTTGACACCAACCACTACAACCTAACCCGATCACGATGACGTTTTGATGTTGAACCGATAGCTCCCGCACCACGAAACCGTGGCGACGTTCCTGCTGACCGTCAGGAGGCATCGTCATGGCCGACCCGAGCGTTGAACACTGGTATCCGACCGCCGCGTATCTCTACGTCTTGCACCTTGATGGGCCCGAGCTGGCCTGGGAATACCTGCGCCGCAACCCCGACTACCGGCGCGACTGGCTGCGCCGTCGCCGCCGGCCGGACGCGGCACACGCCTGGGGCCTGCGCCTGCTGGAAGACCCGGCCTTGGATGCGCGCGACGCGCATCCGGCCTGGTTCCCCGATCACGATGCGGTGGTGCAGCTTTATCCCGATGCCGATCCGCCGCCCGATGCCTACGCCTTCGAGTTCTGGCGCGTCCCCGGCCGCAAGCACCTGATCCACGACGGCAAGCGCCTGGTGCTGGTGTCGCGCTGGCCCGGCTGCTGCATGCGGCTCGCCCTCGGGCCGGGTCTGGAAGACGGCATGGCCTACCTCTACGCCACCCGCGCCTGCGCCACGCCCTGCGCGCGCTATCGCACGCTCGCGGCCGAGCTGGATGCGCTGTCCGCTGCGACCGTCGCCGTGCCTGCGGCGGCGGCCCGCTCCCGTCCCACGCCCGCCGCGCTGATGGAGCTGCACACCTTGCAGGCGCTGGACGCCACCCTGGCGGGCGCGTCCCTGCGCGAGGTGGCCGAAGGGCTGTTCGGTGCCGACGCCGTCGCGGCCGATTGGCACGCCGACAGCGCCTTGCGCGCCCGCGTGCGCCGTCTGGTGCGCCGGGGCGAGGCGCTGATGCGCGGCGGCTATCGCCGCCTGGCGCAGCTTCCGCCGGCTTCGTCGCATTAGGGGGGACGTTTCACGCCCCCCGCAAAACGTCCCTGAACGGGAAGCCCCGCTTTCTTGAGACTGACTCCATCCGGTCGCGCTGTGTGACCGGCCTTTGCCGACCGATGGAGGTTCACACGATGCGACCCGCTCCCTTGCGGCCTGCCGCCGCTGCCGCCGCTGCCGTCGCTGCGCCCGCGCAGCCCCAACGCTACCTGACCAACGACGAGGCCGCCGAATACCTGCGCCTCAGCCCTCGCACGCTGGAGAAACAGCGCGTGATCGGCGGCGGCCCGAAGTTCCGCAAGTTCGGTCGCCGCGTCATGTATGCGGTAGCCGACCTGGATGCCTGGGCGGATGCGCGCAGTTTCGATGCCACGTCCGACCCGGAGTACGCCGAGCGCCATGCGGGTGACTACCGTGATCGCCGCTGATCGTCGGTTCACGGGTGGCGGTCGTCATGTCCAGTCCCGCGCTGCCGTTCCGGCAGCGGCCGGCGCCAGAGCGCGAACAGCTCGACCTGTTCCGCGCCCTGCCGGGCGACATGGCCCCGCGCGACAGCCAGGACTTGATGGCCTATCCGTTCTTCTCGCTCGGCAAGTCCAAGCGGGTCAAGCCCATCGACTTCCGCGTGGGCAACGTCACGATCCGCGTGGAAGGCACGCAGGAGCACGGCATCGCCACGATTTGGGATGCGGACGTGCTGATATGGGCGGCCTCGCAGATCGTGGAAGCGAAGGACGCGGGCCTGCGGCCCTCGCGGCTGATGCGCGCCACGCCCTACGAGATCCTGCGCTTCATCGGGCGCGGCAAGTCGCTGCGCGACTACCAGCGCCTCAAGGCCGCGCTCGACCGGCTGCAATCGACCACCGTGGCCACGTCCATCCGCGAGACGACCGGGCGACGCTTGCACCGCTTTTCGTGGATCAACGAATGGAAGGAACTGGCCGATGCCAGCGGCACGCCATTGGGCATCGAGCTGATCCTGCCGGACTGGTTCTATGCCGGCGTGCTCGACGCCGCCCTGGTGCTGACCATCGACCCGGCGTATTTCCGGCTGACCGGCGGCATCGAGCGGTGGTTGTACCGGCTGGTGCGCAAGCATGGCGGCAAGCAGGAACACGGCTGGCAGTTCGACTTTCGCTACCTGCACCAGAAATCGGGCAGCACCGCGAAGCCCTACGACTTCGCCTGCGACCTGCGCGCGCTGGTCGCACGGCAGTCGCTGCCCGGCTACGTCCTGGGCATCGAGCGGATGCCGGACAACGGCATGGAACTGCTGACGTTCCGGCCCGTGCCGCAGACGGCACGGGGATAACTTCGGGAGAGCCTGTGGATGGAGTCGTGCTATCAGGCGTGCGGGGTATCGTGCTATCAGGCGTGGGACTATCGTGCTATCAGGCGTACCGATCGACCGCAAACCCGCGCCAGCACTGGGTTTCCTCGCCCTCTAACTTCCCTAACTTCATTTCTCTAACTTTTAGTAGAGAAACGCCGCTGCGGTGGACAACCACCACGCGGCCACAAACGCAGCAGCAAAAGCCCGGCTTTCCAGCATGGAGGGCCAGGCCATGATCGTCGCTCTGCTCAACCAGAAAGGCGGCGTAGGCAAGACCACGCTCGCCACGCACATTGCCGGCGAGCTGGCGATGCGCGGCCAGCACGTCATGCTGCTGGACGCCGACCCGCAGGGTTCATCGCTGGACTGGACGCAGCGCCGAAGCCAGCAAGGCTTGCCACGGCTGTTCAGCGCCGTGGGCCTCGCCCGCGAAACGCTGCACCAAGAGGCGCCGGAACTCGCCAAGCGGGCCGATCACGTCATCATCGACGGCCCGCCGCGCATCGCCGCCTTGGCGCGCTCCGCGCTGCTGGCGGCCGAGCGCGTGCTGATCCCGGTGCAGCCCAGCCCCTACGACCTGTGGGCCAGCGCCGAGATGGTGGCGCTGATCCGCGAGGCGCAAGTCTTTCGGCCTGCGCTGCGCGCGGCCTTCGTCATCAATCGGCGCGTCAGCACCACCGTGATCGGGCGTGAAGCGCGTCAGGCGCTCGCCGACCAGCCGCTTCCTGCGCTGCGCGCGGAAGTGCATCAGCGCATCGTGTTCGCCGACAGCGTGGCCGCTGGTCGGCTTGCACGCGAGACGGCGCCGGACAGCGCGGCCGCGCGTGAAATCACCGCGCTGGTCGATGAACTGCTGCGGTGGCCGTCATGACAGCGAAGCCGCCACCACGCGCAAAGCGCGTCGGCATCGGCGCGCGTCCGCCCGCGAATCCGCACGCCGAGGCGTGGATTCGCCAGGGCGATGCCGATGCGCTGGGCAAGGGCGACCTCTACACGGCTCGCCTCACTCTCGACATCACGCCCGCGATGCGGGCGCGCATCAAGGTATCAGCCTTCACGCAAGGCGTGACCGTGGCCGACCTGCTGCGTGGCCTGCTGGAGCGGGAGTTTCCAGAGAACCGCAGGGAGAACACACCATGACTGCATCCGCTTCGCCGGCCACTGGCACGGCCACGGCTGCACTCGCAGCACCTGCCGGCCAGCCTGCCAGCGCGCCGCTGACGCGCGTGGCGCTGGCCTACATCGAACCGCGTTTCAAGCTCTATCTGCGCTTCGGTGAACCCGCGCGCACCCTCCAGCTCGACCGCTGGCGGCGCTGCGCGGTGTTCCTGCCGGGCGCGATGTTCTGCCGCATCCGCTGGCAAGCCAACGACTACGGCACTGTGCGCTGGCAGCTCATGGTGATGCAGGCTTGCACACCGCTCGATACGGCGCAGCGCATCCCCGGCGTGCAGCCGGGCGCGCGCCTGTTGTTGCACGCCGAGGGCGAGAACCAGGTGCGCGCGGTGCTGGAGCGCATCGACGCCATCGAGGCGCTGGGTATCGCGCCCGGCGGCGCCTCGCTCGCATACTGGCGCACGCTCGCAAATCGGCTCGCCGCGCGCTTGCCGCTGCCCGAGTACACCACCGAACGGCACGCCGCTTGGCTGACCGGGAGGGCGCTGCCATGACCGCCACTTGTGCTGCCGGCACCGCGCCGCATCCTCGCTCGCGCCTGCGCGCTCGCATCGTGCTGGCGGGCCTGTCCGCCTGCGGCCTCGCTGCGCTGGCCTGGGCGTCCTTCGTGCATCCGCTGCCGCGCCTGATCTACAACCCGTCCGACAGTGTGGCGGTCGGCTGGTATCGCGTCGATCCGCTGGGCCCCGGTGACGGCTCGCTGCCACGTCCGTTGTCCGTGGACAGCATCGTGCTGACCACGCTGCCGCCAGATGCCGCCGCGTTGGCCGCACAGCGCGGCTACCTGCCGGCGCGCGTGCCGCTGCTCAAGCGCGTGGGCGCCGTCGCGCCGCAGGAGGTGTGCATCACTGGTCGCATCGTCCGCATCGACGGTGTGCCTTCGGCCGCCGTGCTGCCTGCCGACCGATGGGGCCGGCTGCTGCCATCCTGGCAGCAATGCCGTCGCCTTCAACCCGGCGAACTGTTCCTGCTCAGTGTGACCAACCCGGCGTCGTTCGACAGCAGGTACTTCGGGCCGGTGCGCGCGTCCGCCGTGATCGGCATTGCGCATCCGGTCTGGCTGGAGTCACGCCCATGATGGCGACCGATTCGCTGCACTTTGCCGTGCATCTCATCGTGCCATCGGGCGTGCCGATCCGGTGGTTCTCCGCGTGTCGTCGCGCGTGCAGTGCCAGCGCATCCGCGCTGCACTTTGCGCTGCCTTCCTATGTGCAGGCGTCTTGCCTCGAACGCGCCCGGCCTGTGGCCGTCGCCGCGTTCGCCGGCGCGCTGACTGCTCGCGCAGCAGCGTCGCAGGGCCGCCGCTGCCCGGAGCGCCAGCGAGGGGCAAAGGCGGAAGGCAAGACAAAAGGACGCGGCACCGGGCCGCGTCGAAAGCCTGTCTGCACATGGGGGGGCGCGGCACGGAGCGGCTTCGCCGCCGTGCCGCGTGGGGCGCGAGGCCCGCGCCAATGCAAGCATGTCCGCGTGCTTCGCACGACCGGACACGCCAGAGCTTGCAGGGAGTGCAACCATGACCGACCGCCGCGACGATGATTTCCGCGTGCGTCCCAGCGCCCCGAAGAACCGGAGCCAGGGCTTCATCTCCAAGGTGCTCAAGCAGGCGGGCAAAGCCAGCAGCGGCAAGTCCTCGGTGCGCCGTCCCGCATCGAGCGGCAGCGGCGCACGCGCTGGCCAGCGCCCAGGCTCGCGCCTCGGGCGCGGCCACACAGCGGCGCGCTTCGCGGGCGCGAAGCTCACGCCCATGTCGCGGCGCGTGACCATCAAGACGCTGCTGGTCAAACAGCGCAACGCCAGCCCGCAATCGCTCGCCAAGCACCTGCGCTACATCGAGCGCGACGGCGCCGGCCGCGATGGCGAACCTGGGCGGGCCTACGGGTCGCAGACCGACGAAGCCGACCTCAATACCTTCAAGGAACGCTGCGCCGACGACCGACACCATTTCCGCTTCATCGTCTCCCCGGAGGACGGCGCCGAGCTGGACGACCTGCGCACCTACACCCGGCATCTGGTGAACCGTATGGAAGCCGACCTGGGCACGCGACTGGATTGGGTGGCGGTCGATCACTGGAACACCGACAACCCGCACACACACCTGATCGTGCGCGGACGCGACGATACCGGCAAAGATCTCATCATCGCGGGCGACTACATCGCCCAAGGCTTCCGCCATCGCGCTGCCGAACTGGCGACCGAATGGCTGGGGCCGCGCACCGAACTGGAGATCCAGCAAACCTTGGGGCGCGAAGTGGAACAGGAGCGGTGGACAAGCCTCGACCGCACGCTGCAACGCGAGGCCGGCGAGGATGGCCGGGTGCAGGTCGAACGCTTCAACGAACCCCGGCTGCAACGCCAGCGCCTGCTGCTGATCGGCCGCCTGCAACGCTTGCAGCGCCTGGGCCTGGCCGACGAGATGCAGCCCGGCACCTGGGCTGTCCATGCGGACGCGGAGAAGACCTTGCGCGGCCTGGGCGAGCGTGGCGACATCATCCGCACCATGCAGCGGGCCATGAGCGGTCAGCCGCGCGAGCTGGCGGTGTTCGAGCCGGGTGAGGATGGCCGAACCGTCATCGGCCGCGTGGCTGCCAAGGGGCTGGCCGACGAGCTGCATGACCGCGGCTATCTGGTCATCGACGGTGTGGACGGCAAGGCCCACTACGTCGCGCTGAACCCCCGCGACGAGCTGGCGAACTACCCTACGGGCGCGGTAGTGGAGGTGAAAGGTTCGGCCGACGTGCGTGCGGCCGACAAGAACATCACTGCGCTGGCGAGCGATGGCCTGTACCGCGCCGATCATCACTTGGCCATTGAACAGGGCCGGGCCAAGCCCGGACGCGACCCGCAGGAGGTTGTCGCCGCCCACGTTCGGCGGCTGGAAGCCCTGCGCCGGGCAGGCATCGTGGAGCGCGTGGCCGAAGGGCTATGGAAGGTGCCGGACGACCTGGCCGTGCGTGGCCGCCAGTACGACGCGCAGCGCCTGGGTGGCGTGGCCGTGGAAATGAAGTCCCATCTTCCCATCGAGCGGCAGGCCCGCGTGATCGGCGCGACCTGGCTTGACCAGCAACTGATCGGCGGCGGCCGTGGACTGGGCGACCTGGGCTTTGGCGGCGATGCGAAGCAGGCCATGCAGCAGCGAGCCGACTTCCTCGAAGAACAGGGGCTGGCGCAGCGGCGTGGGCAGCGCGTGATCCTGGCGCGCAACCTGCTGGGCACGCTGCGCAATCGGGAGCTGGCGCAGGTCGCCAAGGACATTGCTGCCGAAACCGGCCTGGAGCATCGCCCGGTAGCCGAAGGGCAGCGCGTGGCCGGCATCTACCGGCGTTCCGTCATGCTCGCCAGCGGGCGTTACGCAATGCTCGATGACGGCATGGGATTCAGTCTGGTGCCATGGCGGCCGGTGATCGAACAGCGGCTGGGGCAGCAACTCGTCGCGACGGTGCGCGGCGGCGGGGTGTCGTGGGAGATTGGAAGGCAGCGCGGGCCAACCATCGGATAGCCGTTCTGCCGAGGCTTCAAGCCAAATCCTGCGCAACCCGTTCGGCCAGGAAATCGAGCAGAACCCTGACTCTTGCGGGCACATGGCGGCCGGGCCCGACGAAGACCGCATTGATGTCTTCCACGGCGCCAGCATCGTAATTTTCCAGCAAGGCCACCAGCCTGCCAGCGGCGAGATCGGCCCCGACGTGGTAGCGCGCCAGCCGAGCCACACCGACCCCGGCCAGCGCCATCTGGCGCATGCTCTCGCCGTCGCCCAGGCGCAGGTCGCCCGACGGTGCGATGGCGATCCGCGCGCCGTCACCGTCGATGAAGGGCCATGCATCGACATGCCGGGCGTAGTTGAAGCCCAGGCGCCGATGCTGGCGCAGGTCTTCGGGTCGTTCGGGGGTGTTTGTGCGCCGCAGGTAGTCGGGCGAGGCCACCACCACCAGGCCGCTGGCGCCAATTCGCCGTTGGGTCAGCCGCGAGTCCGGCAGTGGCCCGGTGCGGATCGCCACGTCGCTGCGGTCGTCCAGCAGATCGACCACGATGTCGCTCAGCGTCACGTCCAGTTGCACGTCCGGGTAGCGTTCCAGAAACTCCGGCACGCGCGGCAGCAGGTAATGGACGCCGAAGGCCACATGGCTGTTGATCCGCACGCGCCCGCGCGGCGATCCCACCTGCGCGGCCTCGTGCTCAGCGCAGTCGATGTCGTCGAGGATGCGCAGGCAGCGTTCATGGAAGGCACTTCCTTCGGGCGTGAGTTGCAGCTTGCGCGTGGTGCGATGCAGCAGCTTTGTCCCCAGGCGCGTTTCCAGCCGATTGATGAGCTTGCTGACGGCAGAGGCCGTCATGCCCAACGGCTCGGCGGCCGCAGTGAAGCCTTCGGCCGCGACCACCGCGATGAACACTTCCATCTCGAAGGCGCGGTTGATGTTTTGCCGAGACATTCAAGGAATCCATTTCAATGGTGAATTGAACTAGAGCATCTATTTCATCATAGTCGTTCCATCTACGCTCGGAAAGGTCGATCAATCAGACCTATTCGGAGCGTTTCATGCAGGCTGCTTCCACCCAGCGCGGCACCTTGCCCGCCTTGTTGTCCATGATGGTCGGGGGCTTCGCCATTGGCACCACCGAGTACGCGAGCGTCGGGGTGCTGCCGCAGATCGCCGAAGATTTCGGGGTCAACCTGGCGCGCGCCGGGCTGGTCGTTAGCGGCTATGCGCTGGGCGTCAGCTTTGGGTCGCCGATCCTCGCGGCGCTGACAGGAAGGCTGTCGCGCAAGACGCTGATGCTGGCGGTGATGGCCTTGTTCGTCCTCGCCAATGCGGCGGCCGCGTTGAGCGCGAGCTATGAATTCCTCATCGTCGCGCGCATCGTCTCGGCGTTGCCGCATGGCATCTTCTTCGGCGTCGGCGCCGCGATCGCCGCGAGTCTGGTGGGGGAAGACCGGCGAGCCTCGGCGGTGGCGATCGTGTTCGGTGGCTTGACGATCGCGGTCGCGGCAGGTGTGCCGATTGCGACCGTCATCGGCCAGCGCCTGGGTTGGCCGATGTCCTACTGGTTCGTTGCGGCCATCGGTCTGGTGTCACTGATGGCGATGGCAGCCACCTTGCCGCGCAAGATCGACATCGCGCCAGCCGGCAGTCTCATCGAGCAGGTCAAGGTGCTGGGCAGCGGACGCCTGCTGATCGCGTTCGGCATGAACTTCTGCGCCTGGGGCGGCACCTTCGTCGCCTTCGCCTATCTGCCCAGCATCCTGGCCGACATCACCGGCTTCGGCCCGAACGGCGTGGCGTGGATGCTGGCCCTCTACGGCGTGTCAGTGATCGTCGGCAATTTCCTTGGCGGACGCGTCTCCGACAAGAAGGTTGTGCCGGCGCTGGCGTTGATGCTCGGTGCGCAGGCGGCGGTGCTGCTGATCTTCACTTTCACCGCGTCGTCAATGCTCGGCGCGATCCTGACGCTCGGCGTGCTGGGCGCGCTCATGTTCTGCAACGTGCCGGGCCTGGCGCTCTACGTCGTGCAGCTCGCCCAGCGGCATCGGCCCGGCAACGTGGACATCGCTTCCACCCTCAACGTGTCGGCCGCCAATGCCGGCATCGCGCTCGGCGCTGTCATCGGCGGGCTGGTGGCGGAATCCAGGCTGGGGCTAGGCGCGACGCCTTGGGTCGGCGCCATCATGGTCGGTGCCGGTCTGCTGCTGACCTTGTGGAGTGGCTGGCTCGACCGCAGAGAGGGGGCAGGTTCAGTGCTCTCGAACGCTGTTCGAGAGCACTGAACTTTGGAGGCGGCATGGCCCACGTCTCGTTATCGACTGCGCTGACCTCTGGGGCTCGGGGTCTTGCTCTTGGTGGCCGGAAACACCCTCGCGCCAAGGAAGTCCACCAGCGCCCGCACCTTCGGCAAGGGGTGCTTGCTCGCCGGCCAAAGCACGTGGAAGACGCCGGCGCGCTCCACATGGTCAGCGAGGATGGGCTGAAGCCGGCCGTCGGCCAATGGCTCGCGGATAGCGAAGTCCGGCAGGTAGGCGATCCCCAGTCCATGCAGCGCAAAGCACACGCGCGTCTCGATGTTGTTGCAGATCATCGAGGTGGGCAATTGCAGTTCCGGCGCGCCAGGTTCCTGTCGCAATGCCCAGGTCTCCAGCTTGCCGCTGTTGGGGAAGCGGTAATGCAGGCAGGTGTGCAGCAGAAGATCGGCAGGTACTTGGGGTGTCCCCCGCAGTTCCAGGTAGCCAGGCGAGGCGACCAGTACCGAGCGGAAGGTGCCCAACCTGCGCGCAGTGAGGCGAGAGTCGGTCGGCTCGCCCGTGCGTACCACCGCGTCGAAACCTTCCTCGATCACATCGACCATCCGGTCGGTGAAGTCCAGGTCCAACTCGATCTCGGGGTACTCGCGCATGAACTCGCCGAGGACCGGCAGCACCAGCGAGCTGACAAGCGGCAGGCTCACCCGCAGGCGCCCGCGCGGTGCGGCGGTGGCTTGCGACAACTCCAGTTCCGCCGCCTCGATCTCGGCCAGGATGCGGCGGCTGCGTTCCAGGAACAGCGCGCCCTCGGCGGTCAGCGTGACGCTGCGCGTGCTGCGGTGAAACAGGCGTACCCCCAGCTTCTCTTCCAGGCGCGCCACGCTCTTGCCCACGGCCGAGGCCGACACGCCCAGCAGCCGGCCGGCGGCGACGAAGCTGCGCGTCTCGGCCACCTGCACGAACACCACGAAGCCGTTCAGGCTGTCCATTCCACACCTCTATTGCGGGCACATAGCTCCGCACAAACAGGAACTGTAGCCTGCTTTTTCTTTAATTGCAGGCTTTCTATCGTCAAGGCTTCACTCATCGAGGCGAGCGAGTTGCCATGACGAATCCCCCACTTTTCCTGCGCCAAGGCGTTCCGCCGGCGCACCTCGGTACGCGCATTCACAACACCGTGCAGCAGGCGCTCGACGACCAGCGGCTGGTCGGTGCCGTCATCCTCGTGGCGCGTGACGGCGAACTGATCCACCAGCAGGCCGCCGGCTTCGCCGACCGCGAAAGCGCGCGGCCGATGACCTTGGAGACGGTGTTCCGGCTGGCCTCGGTGAGCAAGCCCATCGTCTCCGCTGCGGCCCTGGTGCTGGTGGCGCAAGGCCGGCTCGACCTGGACGCGGGCATCGAGCGCTGGTTGCCCGAATTCCAACCCCGGCTGGCCGACGGCCGCTCGGCACGCATCACGGTGCGGCAACTGCTCAGTCATACGGCCGGTCTCGGCTACCGCTTCTTCGAGGCCGACGCAGCCGGCCCCTACGCACGGGCCGGCGTGTCGGACGGTATGGATGCGTCCGGCATCAGCCTGGAGGAGAACCTGCGCCGCCTCGCCAGCGTGCCGCTGCTGTACGAACCGGGCACGGCCTGGGGCTATTCATTGGCGACGGACGTGCTGGGCGCGCTGATCGCGCGCGTCCACGGCATGCCGCTGGACGAGGCGGTGCGCCAGCTCGTGACCGGCCCGCTGCGCATGGTCGATACCGGCTTTGTCGCGCGCGATCCCCAGCGCGTGGCGACCGCCTATGTGAACGACGCGCCGCAGCCGCATCGGCTGGCCGAGGGGGAGACGGTCTCGGCCTTCGAGGGCGCCGCGGGCATCACCTACAACCCGTCCCGCATCTTCAATTCGCAGGCATTTCCTTCGGGCGGTGCAGGCATGGCGGGGACAGCGCAAGACCTGCTGCGCCTGCTGGAAGCTTTGCGCCAGGGCTGCGGTGTGCTGCTGCCCAACGAATGGATCGTGGAGATGGCGCGGGATCAAACGGAGGGTCGGGAACTGCCCGATGCGCCGGGCTTCGGCTTCGGACTGGGATTCTCGGTCTTGCGCGACCCGGTGCTGGCCGCTTCCCCGGAATCGGTGGGCACCTGGCGCTGGGGCGGCGCCTACGGCCATTCCTGGTTCGTGGATCGGGCACAGGGCCTGAGCGTCGTGGCCTTCACCAACACGCTGTACGAAGACATGTCCGGCCGCTTCGTCACCGACCTGCGCGATGCCGTCTATGGCGCGCTGGAGGTGCGGTGATGAAGACGAGTCCCGCACGCATGGCGGCCATCGCGTTTCGCCGCGGTTCCACGCTGGACGATCCCGACTGCCTGACCGATGTCGAAACCGAGCGTCCCGAGCCGGGGCCGCACGACGTGCGCGTCGCGGTGCATGCCGTCTCGGTCAATCCGGTGGACACCAAGATCCGGGCCGGCCGCGTCGCGGTGCCCGATGGCATCCGCTCGCTGGGCTGGGATGCCGCGGGCATCGTCGACGCCGTCGGCGAAGCGGTCTCATTGTTCCAGCCGGGCCAGCAGGTCTACTACGCCGGCTCCTTCGATCGCAGCGGCAGCAATGCGCAGTTCCACCTGGTGGACGAGCGCATCGTCGGCCACATGCCCCGGACGCTGAGCTTCGCCGAGGCGGCGGCGCTGCCGCTGACTTCACTGACGGCCTGGCAACTGCTGTTCGACCGCCTGGGGGTGGCACCCGGCAAGCCGGCCGATGCCGGCAGCCTGCTGGTGCTGGGCGGCGCCGGCGGCGTCGGCTCCATGCTGATCCAGCTCGCGCGGCGGCTGACCGGCCTGACGGTGATCGCCACGGCCTCGCGCGCGCCGAGCCGCGATTGGTGCCTCGCCCTGGGCGCCCACCATGTCATCGACCACCGGCAGCCGCTGGTGGCACAGGTCGGCGCATTGCCGGCGCCACCGGTCACCCACATCGCCGCGCTGTCGCACACCGCCGAGCATCTGCATGAGCTGGCGGAACTGATCGCGCCGCAGGGCCGGCTGGCGATCATCGACGACCACGACAGCTTGGACGCAGCGCCGTTCAAGGCCAAGAGCGTGTCGCTGCATTGGGAGATGGTGTTCACCCGTCCGCTGTACCGCACGCCGGACCTGGTCGCGCAGCACCGCATCCTCGACGAAGTGGCCGCGCTGGTGGACGCGGGCGTGCTGCGCTCGACCGCCAGCCACGTGCTGCATCCGCTGGACGCGGCCCGCCTGATCGAAGCCCATCGGCTGGTGGAAGGCGGTGGCATGGCCGGCAAGGTGGTCGTGGCCCGCGCCAAGGATGACGCGGTGCAACCCGCGCGGGAGGCCGGACGATGAGCGCCGTTGCCCATGACCGCCTGCCGCTGGCGTCGCTGCTGGCCCTGGCGACGGCGGCCTTCATCACTATCCTGACCGAGGCGCTGCCGGCCGGACTGCTGCCGCAGATGGCGCAGGGATTGGCGGTATCCGAAGCCTGGGTCGGCCAGACCGTGACGATCTACGCCATCGGTTCGCTGGTGGCGGCGATTCCGCTGACCGCCGCCACGCAGGGCGTGCGCCGCCGCCCGTTGCTGCTGGCGGCCATTGCCGGTTTCGTCGTCGCCAATACCGTCACGACGTTCTCCGGCAGCTATCTCCTGACGATGGTGGCGCGCTTTCTGGCGGGTGTGTCGGCCGGACTGCTGTGGGCGCTGCTGGCGGGCTATGCCGCGCGCATGGTCCCCGAGCACCAGAAGGGACGCGCCATCGCCATTGCGATGGTCGGCACGCCGCTGGCACTGTCGCTGGGCGTGCCGGCCGGCACCTTCCTGGGCAACCTGGTCGGCTGGCGGACGTGCTTCGGCATCATGAGCGCGTTGGCGCTGGTGCTCATGGTGTGGGTGCGCGTCCAGGTGCCGGACTTCGCCGGGCAGGCGGCGGGCAAGCGGCTGTCGCTGGGCCGTGTTTTCACCATCGCCGGGGTGCGCCCGGTCCTGTTCGTGGTGCTGGCCTTCGTACTGGCGCACAACATTCTCTATACCTACATCGCGCCGTTCCTGGCGGCGGCGGGCATGGGCGAGCGCACGGACCTGGTGCTACTGGTGTTCGGCGTGACCTCGCTGCTGGGCATCTGGATCATCGGCGTGCTGATCGACCGCCATCTGCGTGTGCTGACGCTCGCCAGCACCGTCGTGTTCGGGATATCCGCGCTGGCGCTCACCGTGGCGGGCGATGCGCCTGTCGTGGTCTATGTGGCGGTGGCCGCCTGGGGCCTGGCCTTCGGTGGTGCCGCGACGCTGTTCCAGACGGCCCTGGCCAAGACGGCGGGCGAAGCGGCGGACGTCGCCCAGTCCATGCTGGTCACCGCCTGGAACACGGCGATTGCCGGTGGCGGCATCGTCGGCGGCGTGCTGCTCGAACGGCTGGGCGTCGGCGCCTTCGCACCGGCCTTGCTGGGGTTGCTGGCGGCGACGCTGGTGGTGGTGTGGGCGGCCAGGCGGCATGGCTTTCCCGCTCCGGCGGATGCGGCCGGGTCATGACCGGCAACCACGCCCGAACGGCAGACAGAGGCGCAGCCATGAACGGCGCGCGCGCACTGTTCTTCATCGCACTGGGGTTGTTCAGCCTGTATGCCGTCGAGTTCGGCGTGGTCGGCATCCTTCCGGCCATCGTCCAGCGCCATGGCGTCAGCGTGGCCCAAGCGGGTTGGCTGGTCGCACTGTTCGCGGGCGTGGTCGCGGTGTGCGGGCCGGCCATGGTGCTGTGGCTGTCTCGCTTCGACCGGCGCAAGGTGCTGGCCAGCTCGTTGCTGGTCTTCAGCCTGTGCAGCCTGCTGTCGGCCTGGGCGCCCAGCTTCGGGGTGCTGATGGTGCTGCGCGTGCCGTCGGCCCTGCTGCATCCGGTGTTCTTCTCGGTGGCCTTCGCTGCGGCCGTGTCGCTGTACCCGCCGGAACGTGCCGCGCACGCCACCTCGATGGCCTTCCTCGGCACCACGCTGGGGCTGGTGCTGGGCGTCCCGCTGGCGACCTGGATCGAGGCCAGGGTGTCTTACGAGGCGGCGTTCTACTTCTGCGCGGCGATGAGCCTGATCGCTGCCGCCGGGCTTTGGACCATGCTGCCATCCAGGCCCGAAGCGCAGGCGGCCATGCCGGGACGTCCGCTGGCCGTTCTACGCAGGCCGACGGTGTGGCTGTCGATCGCGATGGCGGTGTGCGTGTTCGCCGCCATGTTCTCCGTCTACAGCTATGCCGCTGAATATCTGGCGCAGCAGGCGCGCCTGGGTGGCGAGGCGATCAGCGTGCTGCTGGCGGTCTTCGGCGTGGGCGGTGTGCTGGGCAACCTGCTGGCCGGGCGCGCGCTGGGACGCCGGCTCGCCTGGACCGTGCTGGGCTACCCCGTGGCGCTGGCAGTCGCCTATGGCGTGCTGCTGCTGTTCGCTTCGCCGTCGTTCGTGGCCATGCTGCCGATCTGCCTGCTGTGGGGCGCGGCGCACACCAGCGGTTTGATCGTCAGCCAGATGTGGATGACCTCGGCGGCGCCGGATGCGCCCGAGTTCGCCACCAGCCTCTATGTCTCGGCGGCCAACCTCGGCGTGGTGCTGGGGGCGGCGGCCGGCGGCGGCTTCATCGAAGCAATAGGGATGCAGGGAACGGTTTGGAGCGGCTGGTTGTTTGCGGCGTTGGCGATGGCTGCCGTGCTGGCCAGAAAGCCGTGGCGCTCAAACCTGCATGGATACATGGAGGGATGAGAATGTCAGGCTTCCCAAGGTGCCTGCCGCCACTGTCCGGCAAGAAACTCCACGAACGCGCTGACCCGGCGCGGGACAGGCGCACGCTGCACGCGTACCGCCTGGATCGGCACCGCGGGTTCGGCCCAGTCGGGGAGCACGCGCACCAGGTCGCCGCTGCGCAGCTCCTCCGCCACGTCCCAGGTCTCACGCAGCGCGATGCCCAAGCCGGCCCGGCACCAAGTACGCAGCGCTTCGCCATTGTCGCTGCGCAGCTCACCGGGCAACTCCACCTGCTCGATCGCACCGCGCCGGGTGGAGTGCCTGAGCGTCCACCGGAGCGGACGCAGCCCCGGGTAGGCGAACAGCAGGCATTGGTAGCGCAGCAGTTCACGTGGGTGGTCCGGGATGCCCAGGCGCCGCAGGTACGCCGGAGCCGCCACCAAGATGCGTCTGTTCTGTGCCAGCCGTTGACTGAAAAGACGCGAATCGGCCAGCCGCCCAACCCGGATCGCCAAGTCGAGATCACTGTCGTAGAGATTGACGACATGATCGCTCAATTGCAGGTCGAACCCAAGCTGCGGATGGCGCTCGCGGAACGCGGCGGCCGCCGACGCGAGGTAACGCGCGCCCAGCGTCACCGGCGCCGTGATACGCAGCGTACCCGTCAAGGTCTGCACGCCTTTCCGGGCGACATCGGCAGCCTCATCCAGCAGCGCCAACGCGGGACGGGCGCGCTCGGCGACGGCTCGGCCTTCGTCGGTGATGCGCAGTTGCCGCGTGCTGCGCTCGAACAGCCGCGCGCCCAGCGCCTGTTCCAAGCGTGCGATCTGCTTGCTCACCGTGGCCGGTGCCAGGTCCAGCGCGCGGGCAGCGGCCGAGAAGCCGCCGCAGTCCACGACCTTCAGGAACACCGTCAGATCATCCAGATTGCGTATCGCCATTTATTCCGATCCATCACAGATGTTTAGCCAATCTACTCCTTTTTGGAAGCATGTGACCTTTCCAGAATGAGGGCTGGATCACTGCGTTCGTCACGCCATCAGGCGACGAGCCCCGCCCTGGAGTCGCCACATGCCCGTTGCCATCTATGTCTTCACCCTTTGCGCCTTCGCCATCGGCTTCACCGAGTTCATCAGCATCGGTCTGGCGGCTTCCCTGGCCGACAGCCTGCAAGCGAGCGCCGCGCAAGTGGGGCTGGCGGTCACGCTGTATGCCGCCGGCGTGGTGATCGGTGCGCCGATCTTGACTGCGCTGGCGTCGGGATGGTCACGCAAGCGCCTGCTGCTGGTTGCCATGCTCGCCTTCACCGCTGGCAACGTGCTGGCGGCGCTGTCCACCGCTCTACCGCTGCTGTTGGCGGCGCGCCTGCTGTCGGGTCTGGCGCATGGCGTGTTCTTCGCTGTGGCGTCCAGTGTGGCGACGCGGCTGGTCGCGCCAGAGCGAGCGGGTGCGGCACTGTCGCTGGTGTTCGGCGGCGTGACCGTGGCAATGGCGCTGGGCGTGCCGGCGGGCACCTGGCTGGGCAGCGTGCTGCCCTGGCAGTGGATCTTCGCGCTGATCGCGCTGTGCGGACTTGCGGGCGTGCTGGGCGTTGCCCGTTGGATGCCTGCGGGCGCGGGCGACATTGCCAGCAGCGGCCCAGGCTGGCGCCAGTTACCAGTCCTGTTCGACCGCCGCCTGCTGGCGGGGGCCAGCCTGCCGCTGCTGTCCTATACCGGCGCCTTCGTCCTCTACACCTTCATCACACCCTTGCTGTTGCAGGTGACGCATACCGACATCCGTGGTGCGAGCGTGATCCTGCTGGCCTATGGCATCGGCGCGGCGATCGGCAATGTCGTGGGCGGACGGATGACCGATCGCATCGGTATGGATCGCGCCTCGCTCTGGCTGCTGGCGGGCATCGCTGCCGTGCTGGCGCTGATCGGCTTGGCGCAGGACAGCTTCGCGTTGATGGTGATCCTGGTCATGGCGCTGGGCTTGACCACCTACGGCGCCATTCCGCCGCTGCAATCGCGCATCCTGGGCCTGGCACGCCGCCATCGGCCGCAGGCGCTGGACGTGGCGTCCGGGCTGAACATCGCGGCCTTCAATGCCGGCGTGGTCGTCGGCTCGATGCTGGGGGCGGCCAGCCTCGCACACTGGGGCCTGACCAGCCTGGCCTGGGTCGGGCTGGTGGTGGCGCTATTGGCCCTGGTGGCGTTGGGTTGGCAGCGACGCCTGCCGTCGATGCGCTTCGGCGCACCGGCGACAGCCGAGCAAGGGGCGCAGCCATGACCTTGCATCCCCAGGTTCGCGCCTTTCTCGATGCACGCGATCAGGCCGATCCCGGCATCGACTATCGCCGGATCAGCGCGGCCGAACTGCGTGCGGCGTTCGCCATCCCGGCCAGCCCGCCTCCAGCGGGAACCGGGTCGCTGCGGGTCGAGGATCGGCGCGTCCCGACACACGCAGGCGACATCGGCGCACGCCTGTACGTCCCGGCGGCTGCCGGGCCGCAGCCGGTCACGGTGTTCTTCCACGGCGGCGGCTTCTGCATCGGCGATCTGGAGACGACCGACAGCGTGTGCCGCAGTCTGGCCGTCCATTCGCGTAGCATCGTGGTGTCGGTGGACTATCGTCTGGCACCCGAAGCGCCGTTCCCGGCCGGCGTGGACGACGCGCAGGACAGCATGGCGTGGGTGGCCCGGCACGCTGAGTCCTTCGGGGGCGATGCCACGCGCCTGGCGGTGGCGGGGAACAGCTCCGGCGGGAACTTCGCAGCGGTCGTGGCGCAATGGGCGCGTGGCGAGCAGATCGCTTTGCGACACCAGCTTCTGCTGTTTCCGGTCACCGACCTCAGCCGAGAATCCGCATCCCACGCCGCGTTCGCCAACGGCTACTTACTGACGGCGGACATGATGCGCTGGTTCCGGCGGCACTACCTGCCAGTGACCAACCAGGCGGCCGATCCGCGCACATCGCCGCTGCTTCAGAGCGATCTGGCCGGGGTCACCCCGGCGACGATCTTTACCGCCGAGTACGACGTGCTGCGCGACGAGGGCGAAGCCTACGGGGCCGCCCTGCGGCGAGCGGGTGTTCCGGTTCACTGCAAACGCTGGGACGGGCTGATTCACGACTTCACGCTGATGGCAGACCGCATCGCCGATGCGGAAACGGCGTTGCGCGAAGCCGGCGAAGCCTTGCGCTTGGCGCTACACGCAACGTGACGAGCACGGAGGGTTGCGATGGAACTACGACACCTTCGCTGCTTCCTGGCCGTTGCCGAAGAATTGCACTTCGCGCGTGCAGCCGAGCGACTGCATATCGAGCAGTCGCCGCTGTCACGAGCCATCAAGGAACTGGAGGAAGAGCTGGGCGTGGTGCTGTTCGCCCGTACCACGCGCAGCACGCGGCTGACCCGCGCCGGCAAGCTGTTCCTGGATCATGTGCCGCGCGTCTTCGCCGCTTTGCAGCAGGCGCGCGACAGCGTGAAGGCGGCCGCCAACGGCTTCCACGGCCAGTTGCGCATCGCGTTGTCCGACGGCATCACGCCGTCGCGGCTACCCGCCTTGCTGGCGCTGTGCCGGCAGGAAGAACCGGAAGTCGAAATCCGCCTGACGGAAGTGCCGCTGGCGCAACAAATTAAGGGCCTGCACGACGACCTGTACGACGTGGGCTTTGCCCGTGCCGATGAAGTCGGCGATGGCATCGTTGCAATGCCCGTCTGGAACGATCCGCTGATGGTGGCCGTGCCCGCGCGGCATCCCTTGCTGGCCCACAAACGCATCCCGCTCGAAGAGCTGCTGCGCTACCCGCTGGTGCTGTGCGATCAGCAGGCATGCGAAGGCCATGCGCGGCAGGTCGAGCGCGTGCTGCGTCGCGTGGACATGGAACCGCTGGTGGCCGAGCGGGTGGTGTCGTGCGACCTGATGATGGCGCTGGTTTCGGCCGGCTTTGCATTGGGCCTAACCGGCGCCGCGCACATCGCGGCCAGCCGAGAACAGGGCGTTGTCGCGCGGCCGTTGGTCGGCCGCTCGCCGATGCTCACGACCTACCTGCTGCGCCTGGTTAGCGAACCTTCGGAAACGCTGGCCCGTTTCATCGAGCGCGTACAGGCCATCGAGTCACCGGAAGACACAGGGCCAACACCGGACGACGATCCCGACTCCCTGGAGGACGCCGAACCATGAAGAAGACCATCCCATTCTTGTTGGCTGCGATACTGACTGGCTGCGGCCCGAACGAAGCGCCAGAGAACAAGAACGTGCCGACCGTTGACGAACTGGCGTCCGATCCCTCGCGCCTGAAAGAGCTGCGCCAGCAATGCAAGACTGATCGCGCCACGCTGGGCGACGTGCTGTGCAACCGGGTGGCCGAAGCCACGCGCAAGCGGTTCTATGGCGACGGCAAGGCGCCATATACGCCGCCGGAAAATCCGCCCAAGTTCTGATCGCAGGCGATACGCCACGAAACTTCTGATTTTCTGCCCGACGCGCCGCAGCGCGCCTTCGCTTGCGGCGTTTTTCTTTGGCGCGATGCAGCCCCAATTCTTTCCAATTACTCGACCTTTCTTCCGATAACGGTCTTTGACCGGCACTGACCCGGCACTGATTCTCAGGTCATTCGGCACGTCCATGTGCCGCGCTTGAACGAGGAATCAGCGCAGAGGAATCGGAGGCCAGTCTATGCAAGGTCAGGGCGTATTGTTCGGGCAGATCGCCGCCGTCTTCGGCATCGTGATCGCCGGTGTGTGGGGTGCCACGCAATGGACAGCCGCCGCCCTGGGCTATCAGCTACGCCTTGGCTCGCCCTGGTTCGATTTCTTCGGCACGCCGGTTTATCACCCTTGGCGGCTGTTCGAGTGGTGGTTCTTCTTCGACGCCTATGCGCCGCATGTCTTCGACACCGGCGGCGCGATTGCGGGCGGCAGCGGACTGCTGGCCGTGGTGGTCGCCATCGCCATGTCGGTGTGGCGCTCGCGGCAGGCCAAGCTGGTCACGACCTACGGCTCGGCGCGCTGGGCTGATGCCGCCGACATCCGCAAGGCTGGGCTGACTCAGCCGGCCGGCGTCTTCCTCGGCCTGCACCGCGACCAATACCTGCGCCACGAAGGCCCGGAACACGTCTTGACCTTTGCGCCGACCCGCAGCGGCAAAGGCGTCGGCCTGGTCGTTCCCACCTTGTTGAGCTGGCCTGCGTCCGCCGTCATCCACGACATCAAGGGCGAGAACTGGCAGATCACGGCCGGCTGGCGTTCGCGTTTCTCGCATTGCCTGCTGTTCAACCCGACCGATGCGCAGTCGGCGGCCTACAACCCGCTGCTGGAGGTACGGCGCGGCGCGCATGAAGTGCGCGACGTGCAGAACATCGCGGACATCCTGGTCGATCCCGAAGGCGCGCTGGAGAAGCGCAACCACTGGGAGAAGACCAGCCACGCGCTGCTGGTCGGCGCGATCCTGCATGTGCTGTACGCGGGCGAAGACAAGACGCTGCGCGGCGTGGCGAACTTCCTCAGCGACCCGGCTTGCCCGTTCGAGCTGACCTTGCACCGGATGATGACGACGAAGCACCTGGGCGACGCACCGCACCCGGTTGTCGCGTCTGCTGCGCGCGAAGTGCTCAACAAGTCGGACAACGAGCGTTCCGGCGTGTTGAGCACCGCCATGTCGTTCCTCGGCCTGTACCGCGATCCGACCGTGGCCGCAGTCACGTCGCGCTGCGACTGGCGCATCGCTGACCTGATCGCGTCCAAGCATCCGGTGTCGCTGTATCTGGTGGTGCCGCCTTCGGACATTTCGCGCACCAAGCCGCTGATCCGTTTGATCCTCAACCAGATCGGGCGACGGCTCACCGAATCGCTGGATGGCAGCGACGGCATCGCGCGCCGCCACAAGCTGCTGCTGATGCTTGATGAGTTCCCGGCGCTGGGGCGGCTGGACTTCTTCGAGACGGCGCTGGCCTTCATGGCGGGCTATGGCATCCGCAGTTTCCTGATCGCGCAGAGCCTGAATCAGATCGACAAGGCGTATGGGCAGAACCATTCCATCCTCGACAACTGCCATGTGCGCGTGACGTTCGCCACGAACGACGAACGCACGGCCAAACGCATTTCCGAGACGCTGGGCACGGCAACCGAGTTGCGTGCGCAGCGCAACTACGCCGGCCACCGGCTCGCACCGTGGCTGGGGCACCTGATGGTGTCGCGGCAGGAGACAGCCCGGCCGCTGCTGACGCCGGGCGAAGTGATGCAGCTTCCGCCCGATGAAGCCGTGGTGATGGTGTCCAGCGTCGCACCGATCAAGGCGAAGAAGCTGCGCTACTACGCCGACGCCAATTTCAAGCAGCGCGTACTGCCGTCGCCCGTGCTGGCGTCCGGGCAGTACGCCGACGCGCCGCCATCGCGGCCCGACGACTGGAGCGGCCTGGCGATCCCTGCCGTACCCGCCGCGCCGGCCACGGTATCCGCCGATGCCTTGGGCGGCCCCGATGACGGCGGCCCGCGCCGCCAGCCGGAGCTAACCGAAGTCACCGAATACAGCCCCGAACCGCTGTCGTCAGGCAACGACCTGGGGCTGCTCGATGACGACGACGACCTGCCGCTGCCGCTCCCTGGCCAGCTCGACCCGGCCATGCAGCGCACGGCCCGGCTGGCATCGCTGAACCCCAACGACGGAATCGACTTATGAGCCAATACCGCCTCAATCTGTTCATCCAGCACGAGCACGCCAAGCGCCTGGACGAGCTGGCCGCCAAGAAAGGCGTGTCCAAATCGTCCATCGTCGCGGCGGCGCTGGCGTCCTGGCTGTCACCGGACGCTGGCGACCAGCGCGAGGCGGCGATCGCCAAACGGCTGGATCGCCTGTCGCGACAGGCCGAGCGCCTGGAGCGCGACCAGAACATCCAGATCGAAACCCTGGCGCTGTTCATCCGCTACTTCCTGACCGTCAGCACGCCGGTTCCCGAAGCCCATCAGGACGCCGCCCGCGCCCAAGGCAAAGCGCGCTTCGAGCAGTTCGTCGAACAGCTCGGCCGCCACCTGCTGCGCGGGCGCAGCCTGGTGCGCGATGTGGTGGAGGAACTGCACCCCGACCCCATGCGGATGGATGACGCAGCGGCAATGTCTTCCGCCCATGAACGTACCGCGGAGCGTGCGTCATGAGCGCCGTTCCGCAACTTCCACCCGAACCGCGTTCGTCGTCCGCGACTTCGCTAGATCGCCGCATCCAGATGTTGCGCACGGCAATGGGGCCGCTGATCGCCACCGCGCTGGAAGACCCGGACGTGGTGGAAATCATGCTCAATCCCGACCGCACCCTATGGGTGGATCGGCTGTCGTCGGGCCGCGCACCGCTGGGCGTCGAACTGCCCGAAGCCGATGGCGAACGCATCATCCGCCTGGTCGCGGCGCACGTCGGCGCGGAAGTGCATCGCGGCCAGCCGCTGCTGACCGCCGAGCTGCCGGAGACGGGCGAACGCTTCGAGGGCATCTTGCCGCCTGCCGCGCCCGGCCCGGCGTTCGCGCTGCGCAAGCGCGCCGTGAGCATCATCGGCCTGGATCGCTACGTGGCCGACGGCATCCTGACCGCCGGCCAGGCGGACTTCCTGCGCCGCGCCGTGCGCGAGCGGCAGAACATCCTGATCGCGGGCGCGACCAGTAGCGGCAAGACCACGCTCGCCAATGCCTTGCTGGCGGAGATTGCCGCGACGGGCGACCGCGTGCTGGTGCTGGAGGACACCATCGAGTTGCAATGCGCGGCGCGTGACCATGTACCGCTGCGCACCCGTGCGGGCGTGGTGTCGATGCAGGAGTTGGTGCGCGCCACGATGCGCCTGCGGCCCGACCGCGTGATCGTCGGCGAAGTGCGCGGCGGCGAAGCCCTCGACCTCATCAAGGTGTGGGGCACCGGCCACCCCGGCGGCATTGCCACGATCCACGCCGGCTCCGCGCTGGGCGCGCTGCTGCGGCTGGAGCAACTGATTCTCGAAGTCGCGGTGAACCCGCCGCGTGCGCTGATCGCCGAGGCGGTCAATGTCGTCATCCATATCGCCGGACGTGGCCGCAAGCGCCGCGTCGAAAGCATCGCTCGCCTCAATGGCTTCGACGCCGCCGGCTACCAACTGGCGGACGTGCTGGAAACGCCGTTTCCCGAACTGCCGCCGGTTTCCCTCGCAGCCGCCGCTGCTGCGCCTTTCCCGTCCCCTGACCAATCTGGAGAACTGCCATGACGCACGCCCATGCTTTCCGTACTTCCGTAAATCCGGCGCCCATCCTTGCACGCCTGCGGCGCCTGGCCCGGCCTGCCCATCGGGGCCTGATGCTGGCGGCCATCATGCTGATGACGGCCGGCACGGCGCAGGCCGCCGGTTCCTCGATGCCCTGGGAAGGGCCGCTGCAATCCATCCTGGAGTCGATCCAGGGGCCGGTGGCGCGCATCGTGGCGGTGATCATCATCATCGCCACCGGCCTGGCGCTCGCCTTCGGCGACACGTCCGGCGGATTCCGCAAGCTGATCCAGATCGTCTTCGGTCTGTCCATCGCGTTCGCGGCTTCGAGCTTCTTCCTGTCGTTCTTCAGCTTCTCCGGCGGGGCGGTCGTATGAGTGCCGTCAACGAAGGCACACCGGGTTTCGCGCCCGGCTTCGAGATCCCGCTGCATCGCTCGCTGACCGAACCGATCCTGCTGGGCGGTGCGCCGCGCACCGTGGCAATCGCCAACGGCACGCTGGCCGCCGCCGTCGGGCTGGGCCTGCAACTGTGGATTCCCGGCGTGGTGCTCTGGATCGTCGGCCATTCGCTGGCCGTCTGGGGCGCGCGCGTCGATCCGCAGTTCATGCCGGTCTTCGCCCGGCACATCAAGCACAAGCCGCTGCTGGACGTGTGAGAGGGATGCCATGCTGAACCTTGCCGAATACCGCCAGCGGCCCGCGCTGCTGGCCGACTGGCTGCCCTGGGCCGGGTTGATCGCGCCGGGCATCGTCTTGAACAAGGACGGTTCTTTCCAGCGCACGGCTCGCTTTCGCGGGCCGGACTTGGACAGCGCCACGCAAGGCGAACTGATCGCCACGTCGGCGCGGCTCAACAACGCGCTGCGCCGCCTGGGTTCGAGCTGGGCCTTGTTCATCGAGGCCGAGCGCCGGCCAGCGGCGGACTATCCGCATTCCGACTTTCCCGAACCGCTGTCGTGGCTGGTGGACGAGGAACGCCGCTCTGCCTTGGAGGAGTCCGGCCATCACTTCGAGAGCGGCTATCACCTGACGCTGGCCTACCTGCCGCCAGAGGAATCCCGCGCCCGCGCCGCCAAGCTGCTCTACGAGCACGCGCCTGGCGATGGCGTGGACTGGCGCGGACGGCTCGATGCCTTCGTGGCGGAAACCGATCGGGTGTTCGATCTGCTCGATGGCGTGATGCCGGAAATCGCCTGGCTCGATGACGCCGAAACGCTGACCTACCTGCACGCCACGGTGTCCGCGCGGCGCTACCGCGTGGGCGTGCCCGAAGTGCCGTTTCATATCGACGCGCTGCTGGCCGATTCCGCCCTGGTCGGCGGCCTCGCGCCGATGCTGGGCGACCAGCACCTGCGCGTGGTGTCGGTACGAGGCTTCCCGACCTCGACCTGGCCGGGCCTGCTGGACGACCTCAACCGCCTGGGCTTTGGCTACCGCTGGAGTACGCGCTTCGTCTGCATGGACAAAGCCGAGGCGGAAAAGGAGCTGGGCCGCCTGCGCCGTCAGTGGTTCGCCAAGCGCAAGAACGTGGTGGCGCTGCTGCGCGAAACCATCTTCCAGCAGGAATCGCCCCTGGTGGACACGGATGCCAGCAACAAGGCAGCCGACGCAGACGCGGCCTTACAAGAGTTGGGCAGCGATCAGGTCGCCTTCGGCTACCTCACCGCCACGGTGACGGTGCTCGATGACGACCCGGCCGTGGCCGACGAAAAGCTGCGCATGGTGGAGCGCGTCATCCAGGGGCGGGGCTTCGTCACCATCCCTGAGAGCCTCAATGCCGTCGATGCGTGGCTGTCGTCCATTCCCGGCAATGCCTATGCGAATGTGCGCCAGCCCATCGTCTCGACGCTGAACCTGGCGCACATGATGCCGCTGTCAGCGGTATGGGCCGGGCCGGAGAAGAACGACCACCTCGACGGCCCGCCGCTGATCGTCACCCGCACCGATGGCGCGACGCCTTTTCGCTTGGTCACGCACATCGGCGACGTGGGCCACACACTGGTCGCCGGGCCGACCGGCATGGGCAAGTCGGTACTGCTCGCCATCCTGGCGATGCAGTTCCGGCGCTACCCCGGCTCGCGGATCTTCGCCTTCGACATGGGGCGATCCATGCGGGCGACGGTGTTGGGCCTAGGCGGCGAGCACTACGACCTCGGCGCCGATGGCGGCATCGCGTTCCAGCCGCTCGCCCGCATCGACCATGAGGGCTACCGCTCCTGGGCCGCCGAATGGGTGGAAGGTCGTCTGCTGCATGAAGGCGTGACCGTCGGCCCGGACGAGAAGGTGGCCATCTGGTCGGCGCTCGGCAGCCTCGCCGGTGCGCCGCAGGAACAGCGCACGATGACCGGGCTTTCCGTGCTGCTGCAATCGAACGCGCTGCGCCAGGCACTCGCGCCTTATGTCCTGGGCGGTGCGCACGGAAAGCTGCTGGATGCGGACGCCGACCGCCTCGGATTCGGCGACGTGCAGGGCTTCGAGATGGAAGAACTGATGCACAGCCCCGCCGCCGTGCAAGCGGTGCTGCGCTACCTGTTCGCCCGCTTCGACGAGCGTTTCGATGGCGCACCCACGCTGCTGATTCTCGATGAGGCGTGGCTGTTCCTCGATGAGCCGTCCTTTGCGGCCCGCATCCGCCAATGGCTCAAGACGCTCAGGAAAAAGAACGTCAGCGTCATCTTCGCCACGCAGTCGCTGGCCGACATCAAGGATTCGACCATCGCGCCCGCAATCATCGAAAGCTGCGCGAGCAGGATTTTCTTACCTAACCCGCAGGCCACCGAGCCGCAGATTCGCACGATTTACGAGGGCTTCGGCCTCAACAGCCGGCAAATCGAAATCGTCGCCACCGCGCAGCCCAAGCGCGACTACTACTACCAATCGCGCCTCGGCAATCGCCTGTTCGACCTCGACCTGGGGCCAGCCGCGCTCGCGTTCGCGGGCGCATCCACACCGCAAGACCAACGCGACATCGACCGCGTGCTGACGCAGGCCGGCGCACCCGGCTTCGCCGGCGCGTGGCTGCGCCATCGCGGCCTTGATTGGGCCGCCGACCTGCTGCCGTCCGCACCGGCGGCCGCTTCGTTCCTCAACGTCCAACCGCTGGAGGTTTCACCATGAAGACCAAGCCCCGTTTGCTGTCCGCCTCGCTCGCTGCCGCGCTGTCTGTCTCGCTGATGCTCGCACAGCCGGCGGCCGCCATCACCGTGTTCGACCCGTCGAACTTCGTGCAGAACACGCTGACGGCCGTGCGCACGCTGGAGCAGATCAACAACCAGATCAACCAGCTCCAGAACGAAGCACAGATGCTGATGAACCAGGCGCGCAACCTGGCGCGTCTGGACTTCAACATCGTCAACCGCCTGCGCTCAACGCTTGCCACCACCGAACGCCTGATCGCCGAGGCGCAGGGGCTGGCCTACGACGTGACGAGCATGGATCGGGAGTTCGCGCGCCTGTATCCCGAACAGTACGCCGCCACCGTCAGCGGCGACCGCATGGCGCAGGACGCCCGCGAACGCTGGCAGAACAGCTTGAACGGCCTGCACACCGCCATGCGGATGCAAGCCCAGGTGTCGCAGAACCTGACCCAAGACGAAAGCGCGCTGGCCGATCTGGTCAGCCAGAGCCAGTCCGCCACCGGCGCGCTGCAAGCGATGCAGGCGACGAACCAGCTCCTTGCCTTGCAGGCCAAGCAGTCCATCCAGGCGCAGCAGCTCCAGATCACGCAAGACCGTGCGGCCTCGCTAGAACTGGCGCGGCAAGCGGCGGCCACCGAGCGCGCCCGCGAAGTGCGGCGGCGCTTCCTCGGCACCGGCACGCCGTATACGCCGCAGCGCGTGGATTTCTATTCCAACTGACGGGAGACAGCCATGCGATGCGTCCTCGCCCTGTCGGCTTCGCTGCTGGCCCTGCTGCTGACCGCGTGCGGCCAGCAGCAGGCCGAAGACCTGGCCGACGCCTTGACCGCCGATCCCGCGCGGCTCAAGCCGCTGCGCACGCAATGCGCAGCCGACCGGCAAGCCGTGGGCGAGGACGCCTGCCGCGCTGCCGCCGAAGCGTTCCGGCGGTGCTTTTTCGCCGGTCATACCGGGCCGGATGAATACCGGACGTTGGCAGACCTGCCGCCGATTCCACCGAGCTTCGATGAACCCGCCGATGGCGGCGAAACACCGGCTTCGCCTGCATCCGAGGACACGCCATGAACGACGTGACCATCATCGACCGCTTTCTGGACACGTTCTCGCGCTACATCGACTCCGGCTTCGGGCTACTGCAAGGCGAAGTGGCGTTCCTGACCGCCACGCTCATCGTCATCGACATGACCATCGCCGGCCTGTATTGGGCCATGAGCCACGCCACAGGCCAGGGCGAAGACGTGATCGCCAAGCTGCTGCGCAAGGTGCTCTACGTCGGTGCCTTCGCCTACATCATCGGCAACTTCAATTGGCTGGCCGGCATCGTATTCCGCTCGTTCGCCGGCCTGGGCCTGACGGCCGCCGGCTCGGCCATCACGATGGAGAACTTCCTGCAACCGGGGCGGTTGGCGAAGACCGGCATCGACGCGGGTGCGCCGATTCTGGAGCAGATCGGGGACATGGCCGGGTTCCCCGAGGTGTTCGTGAACATCGACCCCATCGTGGTGATGTTCCTCGCCTGGCTGGTGGTGATCCTCTGCTTCTTCGTGCTGGCGGTGCAGCTTTTCATCACGTTGATCGAGTTCAAGCTGACCACGCTCGCCGGCTTCGTGCTGGTGCCGTTCGCGCTCTGGAACAAGACCTCGTTCCTCGCGGAAAAGGTGCTCGGCAACGTGGTGTCGTCTGGCGTCAAGGTACTGGTGCTGGCCGTGATCGTCGGCATCGGTTCGGGCCTGTTCGCCGAGTTCCAGACCGTGCCGGATGAACCGTCCATCGACCATGCCCTGGTCGTGATGCTCGCCTCGCTTGCGCTGCTGGCACTGGGCATCTTCGGGCCAGGCATCGCCACGGGCCTGGTGTCCGGTGCGCCGCAGCTTGGCGCGGGCGCGATGGCCGGTGCCGCTGTCGGCGCTGTTGGCACGGGCGTTGCCATTGGCGCCGCCGCGACTGGTGTGGGCGGTGCGGTCATGGCCGGGGCGCGTATGGCGCCGGCCGCCGCCAAGCTGGCTGGCAGCGGTGCGCGTGCTGCTGCCTCGACGGCCGGCAGTGCCCGTTCGGCGTTCCAGGCCGGTTCCGCCGCAGCCGGTGGCGGGGCCAAAGGCGCGATGGCGGGCCTGGGCAACGTCGCCAAGACCGGCGCGCAGGCGGCCGGCCAGAAGGCCGCCGCCGGGGCGCGCTCGCTCAAAGATCGGACAGCCGCCGCTTTCCGCGCCGATGGCGCGGCGCCGGCTTCTGGCGGTGGTACCGCAGCAACCAGCGCGTCTGCCGCCCAAGGGAGCGCAGCCGAAGGCGATGCCCCGGCCACCGCCGGGCAGAAGCAACCGGCCTGGGCCAAGCGCCTGCACCGCCGCCAGCAGATGACCCATGCCGCGACCACCACCGCTCACACGCTGCGCGGTGGCGATGGTGGCGATGGTGGCGGCTCCGGGCAAGGCCCGAGCCTGCGCGATTCCGATTCATAAGGAGAGACGACCATGCGATTCAAGCGACCGCAGGTGCGCTATGCCGATACGCCGCAGCCTGCCACTCCCTATCAAGCCGCCGCGCAGGTGTGGGACGACCGTATCGGCTCGGCCCGCGTGCAGGCGAAGAACTGGCGTCTGATGGCCTTCGGCTGCCTGGCGCTGGCGCTGCTGATGGCCGGCGGCCTGGTCTGGCGTTCGGCGCAGTCCTTCGTGACGCCCTATGTAGTGGAAGTGGACAACGCCGGCCAGGTACGCGCAGTGGGTGAAGCGGCCACGCCGTACCGGCCCAACGACGCGCAGACGGCGCACCACATCGCGCGCTTCATCACGCTGGTTCGGTCGCTGTCCATCGACCCCATCGTGGTGCGGCAGAACTGGCTGGATGCCTACGACTACACCACCGACAGGGGCGCGGCCGTGCTCAACGACCACGCCCGCACCAACGACCCGTTCGCACGCATCGGCCGCGAGTCGGTGACGGTGCAGATCACCAGTGTCGTGCGCGCCAGCGACACATCTTTCAACGTGCGCTGGACGGAACGCCGCTACGTCAATGGCGCGGCCGCCGGGCTGGAGCGGTGGACGGCCGTGGTGTCCATCGTGCTGCAAACCCCGCGCACCGAGGAACGTCTGCGCCACAACCCGCTGGGCATCTACGTCAACGGCCTGTCGTGGAGCCGCGAGCTGGATTCTTCCGAAGGAGCCAAGCCATGAACCTGCCTTTCCGCTTTTACGCTTTGCCGTTCATGCTTCTTGTCCTGGCGGGCTGCGCCACTCAGGGCAAGCCGCCGCCGACCATTTCGCTCGATGAACCCGTGCAGGCCCAGCCGTTGCCTGAACCGCCCAAGCCGGTCGAAGTGGTGGAGGTGCCAACGGTGCTGCCGATGCCGGCGCAGTTGAAACCGCTGCCCGAGGTGGACGAAGCGCCGCCGGCGCCGGAGCCGGCCGACGAAACCGTGCGCGTATCGAAGGCCAATGCCGAGGCGCGCATTGCGCCCACGCGCGAGGGCTACGTCAACGCGATTCAAGTCTGGCCGTACACCGACGGCGCGCTGTATCAGGTCTATGCCGCGCCGGGGCGCGTCACCGTGGTTTCGCTCCAGCCCGGCGAAGAACTGGTGACGGTCGCCGCCGGCGATACCGTGCGCTGGATCGTCGGCGACACGTCCAGCGGCAGCGGCGAAGAGCTGCGCATCAATGTCCTGGTCAAGCCGATCCGTTCCGGGTTGAAGACGAACCTGGTCATCACCACCAGCCGCCGGACGTACCTGCTGGAACTGACTTCGACCGAACGCGCCTGGATGGCATCGGTGTCCTGGGATTACCCGAGAGATCGGATGCTTGCCTTGCAGCGCCAGGCGCAGGCCGCGCAGGCGACCGCGCCGGTCGATACCGGCCTGTCGCTTGAGCGCATCCGCTTCCGCTACGCGATCAGCGGCAGCAATCCGCCGTGGAAGCCGCTGCGCGCTTTCGACGACGGCGAAAAGGTATATATCCAGTTTCCGCCGGGCATCGCCCAAGGCGAGCTGCCGCCGCTGTTCGTCATCGGCGCGCAGGGCGACGGGCAACTGGTGAACTACCGCTTCCGCTCGCCGTACTACATCGTCGATCGGCTGTTCGGTGCGGCTGAACTGCGCTTGGGCGGGGACGGTGGCGACGTGGTGCGCATCGAGCGCACGGATGGCACGCGGAGGAACTGACCATGAGTCAGGACGACACTCCCGACGTTGCCGTGCCGCAGGCGAAGGTCGAACCCGACGCGGTGGCGCTGCGCGCCCAGCCTCGGCCGGTCACACGGCTGAACCGGCGCACGCTGGCCATCCTCGCCGGCGGCCTGTCGGTCGCTGTGTTGGGCGCGCTGATGTGGTCGTTGCAACCGCAGCGGCGCGCGGCCAACGAGCAGACCGAGCTTTACAACGTGGATCGCGTTTCTCGCTCGGAAGGACTCGACCAGCTTCCGACCGACTATTCCAAGCTGCCGCCGACCTTGCCCCCCGACGTGCCCGAGCTGGGGCCGCCGCTGCCGGGCGATCTTGGGCCGGCCATCGTGAACTCGCAGCAGCCGGCCGTGGCCGCCTACGCTGCCCCCGGTCACGACCCGGCCGAGGCGGAACGCTTGGCGCGGTTGAAGGAGGCCGAGAAAGCGGCTGCGTCGTCGGTATTCTTCCGCACCGGCACCCAGCAGGCCGCGCCGATGGTGCAGTCGCAGGTGGCCGCCGCGCCGGACTTCGCCGCCAATGCGGCCTTCGACCCGATGGCGGGCGGGCAGGCCTCGACGGCGGCCCAGCCCGCCGACCCGACGGCCGTGCAGAACAGGCAAGACCAGAAAGAGGCGTTCCAGCAAGCCGTAACCACGGAAACTCGTAATTCCGGCAACCTGCAAATGCCCGCATCGCCGTATCAGGTGATGGCCGGAACGGTGGTCGCCGGGGCGCTGGTCACAGGCATCAAGTCGGACTTGCCGGGCGATGTGATCGCCACGGTGACCGAGCCGGTCTATGACACAGCCACCGGGCGCTTCCTGCTGATCCCGCAGGGCTCGCGCATCCTCGGCCGCTACAACAGCCAGGTCAGCTACGGGCAGAGTCGCGTTCAAGTCGTCTGGAATCGGATCATCCTGCCCGACACGTCCTCGCTGACGCTCGACAACCTGGCTGGTACCGACCCGGCAGGCTATGCCGGCCTGGAGGATGGCGTCGATTGGCATTGGGATCGCATTTTCTCCGGTGCGATGCTGACCACGCTGCTGGGCGTTGGCGCCGAGCTGGCCGCGCCGGAAAACCGCCAGGACGGCGATCGCATCATTGTCGCCGGGCGCGACAGCGCGCAGGACAGCATCAATCAGGTCGGCCAGGAGATGACCCGGCGCAACCTCAACATCCAGCCCACGCTGACGGAGCGGCCGGGCCTGCCGGTGCGCATCATCGTCAACCGGGATCTAGTGCTGCGGCCGTACCAGCCGCTGTTCTTCAATCGGGGGACTTCACGATGAGCACGACCAAAAAGCTGCGGCTGGGGCTGCTGCCCAAGACCGAGAGCATCAAGCTGACCTTTGCCTGCCCGGCCAGCCTGAAAGCCGACCTCGACCGCTACGCCGCGCTGCACGCGCAGGCGTATGGCGAGACTGTCGATGCCGTGACGCTGATCCCGCACATGCTGGAGGCGTTCATGGCAGGGGATCGGGGATTCAAGAACGGGGCGGCGTGAACAAGACTGAGTTCCTGAAGGCAAATTGAGGATTCCATAAATACCTCGGTCTTTGCCGATCAGTTGCCGTTTCCGAGCCTCTACGGAAGGCTGACCGGTCCAATGCTTCGACGCTGCCAAGCCTATGAGCTATGATGGCATGTTAGGTTGGTGGCCGCTGTTCAGCTGTCGGACACAACGCCGCGTGATGTGGTTTTCTCTTGCTATTTCCTTATATGGTTCCTGTTTTCCAAGGCGGCTGTTAAGTAGTAAGGATTCATGATGGCTAACAAAGTTTATAATAAATATTCCGATTAAAGCCGCGTGATTATGTTTTAAGAATGAAAAGTACACATCTCAAACGCTGCCAAGTGGAAACTCCCCCGGACGTTGTTCGGCTTGTTTGGTCATTGGTGTCAGGTGTGCGGAAAATTGGGGTCTTTGATTCCGTGCTGGATCTTGGTGCGGGTGATGGTCGATTTAGCCAGATTTCGGGCGTGTATGGGGAGTACACAGGAATTGAGTGCGATCGTTCAAAGGTTGACGCTGCGAAGCTCCCGAAAAATGCAAAGCTAGTGGTCGCTGACGCTCTCGCGTGGAAGGAAAGTGGTTATTCAGTTTGCGTGGGTAATCCGCCATATATACGCCATCATGGCCTAGATGGTGGGTGGAGAGATTTTGCGCTCAGGTCCATAGCTGATGATGGCGGGCCGAAGCTTAAGAAGACTGCGAATGCATTCATCATTTTTTTAGCTCAGGCCCTTCTTCGGACGAGTGAGGATGGTCTAGTTGCTCAGGTTATTCCTTACGAATGGGTGTCTAGACCAAGTGCGAGCGAGCTTCGGGATTTCATTCGATCAAATGGTTGGAGTGTCTCAGTATATCGATTTGAGTCAAACATTTTTCCGACAGTTTTAACCACTGCCTCCATTACTGTTATTGATAAGAGTGTCAAGACGGGAGAGTGGAGGTACGGGTCAATTACTCGTGATGGGAAGATTAGGGTTTCCGGGAAAGCGTCCGGAACAACGTCTCATGTCATCGGCTACAGGGATGGTGATCAGTCCTGCAAGGGTATTCGCGGACTTAGCCCCGGCGGACAAGATATCTTTGTACTGACCGAAGAAGAGCGTTTGTTTCATTCACTGAAAAAAGGTGTCGATGTCCGGCCATGCGTCACTTCCCTCCGAGCTGTAAGAGAGGACGTGCAACGACTGGATACGCAGACCTTTGATGATTTTTTTGTTGGCCGAGGTGTGCGCTGCTGGCTGATTCGTAGCGACAAGGATCGTCTGTCCCCGCAGCTGCAGCGATATTTGGCTAGTGTCCCGGAGTCGTCATGGGGACGGTACAGTACTTGTACAAGTCGGGCCGTATGGTGGCGGTACCGTCCTCATCCGGTCCCGGCATTGCTGCTCGCATCAGGCTTCACGGGTAAGAGACCCAAAAGCTTGATCAACGATGTCGGAGCGATTGCTGCTGGATCCGTCTATGGGGTGTTGGTTGATCAATCGGCAGGACCCAAAGCTGTTGAACAAGTTTTCAATGGCCTTCGAGCCTATGACTTCGAACGCCGCTTGGTACATCATTCGAATGGGCTGAAGAAGGTTGAGGTGCGCCAGCTCAACACTGTACTAGCCGACTTACTTCCGGATTGAGGCATCAGGATATGAGCGCAGAGGCTATGGAAAAAAAGGACGATCCGAACAAGGTTAAAACCGCCCAGTTCCACATCAGCGCTGCGCTTTTTGAAGAGCTGGGTGAGCGATTGGTCAGTAAGCCGGAAATTGCGCTTGCGGAACTGATTAAGAATAGCTACGACGCTGATGCATCTTATTGCGAAGTCAAGATTGGCGCGGATGAGGTCGTCGTGTCTGACGACGGGCACGGTTTGACCGAGCTTGAGTTTCTTCACAACTGGATGGTCGTAAGCAGTACCAACAAAGTCAAACGCCGCCATTCTCGGCTGTATCAACGACACATGGCAGGCTCAAAGGGTGTTGGCCGCTTTTCAGCTCGGTTCCTTGGTACTGTCCTAGTTGTCGAGTCGACGACCGAGAATCCAAAAACTGGCGCTCGGACAACGCTGACGGCGACATTTAACTGGATCGAGATATCCAAGAAAGCCGATGTCGCCGACATCAAGATTCAGTACACCGTTCGTGCAGCTACACGAGGCGAGCAGGTAGGTACGCGGTTGACGATGCGCAAGTTGCGGGAGCATGTCTCGGACTTGCCGGTGTCGAGGGTTCGTACTGACGTTCTTAAACTGGTAAAGGCTGATGGAGGGCTTGAGCAACCAGAGTTTGAATTCGCCACGGCCGCGGACACTGCAGAGGATCCCGGATTCCGTGTGTACTTCGCTGACGAAGAGAGCGATGGCGATGAAGTGGAGCTGGCTGGCCAAATCCTTAACCGGTACGTAGCGCGAGCCCGCGTAAGCGTCAATATCGAGGGTGTCGTCGACTTCCGTGTTTACTGGAGGGGCCAGAGCACGCCTGTGGAGAAGAAATCGTTCCGCCTCGACAGAATCGCGAAGACATACAGCGCCAAGGCACTGTCTGAGGTGGATGGAGAAAAGGACGCGCGGGGCCTGCCTGCAGAGTTGGAGGGAGTACCTCACTTGCCGTTGGCAGCCACTTTGAACAGCCCAATCTTTATCGATATCCGGTTCTTCCCAAATCGCCAAGGTACGTTCGTCGACCTCCCTGTTAACGGTAGACGAGCGATGACATGGGTCAAAGACAATTCCGGCGTCGCCGTTGTCGACAACGGCTTTGCAATGCCTGCCTATGCAGATGAGAACAGTGACTGGCTAGCAATCGAGTCGTCCAAGTCGGTGAATGAACGAAACTGGCAATCTGTCATTACGCCAATGTTCTACCCGATGGATCCTTTGGCCAAGAAGAATCCCGGACTCAATCCGATGCTGGCGCTTCCGAGAATTCCGCAACTGATCGGTCGGGTTCACGTGGCTACACGAAAAGGGGTGGTCAACTCCCACGAGGAAGACGGTTGGCTGATGCCAAACATGGATCGTGAGCAACTGCGCGACAACGGCGCCTACCGTCTGATGTGGCATTTGGTTCGATTTGCAGTCGAAGCTCTCGCGCACTTCGATCGATCCTTCCGCATACAGGATGAGGCAGCAAGAGAGGAAGAGGCTCGAAAGAAGGCCAGGACCGCATTGGCGGCAACCATCTCTGAGATCCGATCCTCTCAGGAGATCAACTTCGACCATAAGCGCGTCATGCTGCGCCAGTTGGAAGAAGCCGAAGAACAGCTAACAATCGCAGAGGGATACGACAAGAGCATCAGAATGTCTCTGGAGCTAATGTCGACCATGGGCGTCATGGCAGGTTTCATGACACACGAATTTGAAAAGACGCTGGAGGCAATCCATCGCGTCGGAGAGACCTTGCAGCGTTTGGCGAAGAAGCACCCTGAGATCGCAGGCGAAACCGAGATTGTTCTGCGCAACGAGGAAGCGCTAGCCGAGCAAGCTGAGTACATGCGCCTATTTGTTGGTGCGTCCCGGAACATGACGGTGACTCCGTTCAAGGCCCGCTCGCAACTGGCGGTGGTCATTAGAACGGTAGAAGCTCTGGCTAAGGAGCATGGGATCGAGATCGAGATCGATGCCAACTCCAAGCTGGCAGGGCCGGGTGTTCCACTTGCAGCCTACCACGGTGTGACTATCAATTTGGTCTCAAATGCTATGAAGGCTCTGGTGGCGAGATCGACGACATCTGATCGCAAGATTAAGATTTATGCCACTAACGATGCTGCGCGCCATATCTTGGTGTGTGCCGACAATGGCATCGGGATTCCTGAGTACCTGCGGGATCGTGTTTGGGATCCGTTGTTCACCACCACCGAGACTGCAGATGATGCCAACCCGCTCAACTCTGGCTTGGGGCTTGGCCTGCCCGTGATTAAACGGGTGATCGAGGGAGTGGGGGGGAAGGTCGAATTGATGAAGACGCCTCCTTCAGGATTCAATACAGCATTTAGAGCTTCATTTCCGCTAGCAAAGGATTAAAGGAGGCTAGAGTGTGTAATGTTTTGATCATTGAAGATCAGAAAGATGCGATTGAGAGATTCAAGAGCTATGCTGAGGGCACAGGGTTGACGTTTTTATCTCCAGATGAAGTCAGTCTGACCGATCAGCAGAGAAATGAGGAGGGGGGGGCTATCGAAGGACAGCTTGCCGAGTTTTTGAAGACAACTATCGGCAAACATGCGATCGATCTGGTGTTGCTAGACACAGATCTTGCAAGACAGCCCGAGCTTGAGACGCACTCTAGCTACAAGGCTGCTCTCCGTGATATTGGAATGCCTGTCTGCCGATATCAGAAGGGAGGCAAGGCCGTCCGGCTAGCAATGTTGCCTCAATTGCAGCGCACGATCCGTGATGGAGCATCCGCAATTTGGATCCCAAGGACGTTAGTCAGTGATGATGATGAAGGTCGCGAGAATCTTGTTCCAAGGCTTATTGCAATAAGCCAAGCGTTCGAGAAAATTGAGGCTGCATTGGAAGCGAGGCCCGAGCTCCTAAGTCCCAAGCACAGTCCGGCGGAAGTTCTGGCCGCAGTGTTGGGCGATGAAAATCTATCGTTCGAATTTCTCGGATACGCCGCTCAAAATCTAGTCTATTTCGCAAAGCCTGAAGAAGGTGACGCGGAGCATCTGATTTCTCAGGCCAAACGGTATGCGACACAGTTGGGATACTGGCTATTCAACTACATTTTGATGTTCCCAGGTCCAGTCCTAACTTGCAGGGGAGCGGCTGCCTTTTTGAACGTGATGCCTGGCGACGCGAGCCAGTGGGAAGCGTTCACTGAAGTGTTGGAATATGCCAGATACAGCGGACCTTTCTCTGAAGTAGAGCCATACTACTGGCGCACGAAGCTGGTGGACCTGGCAGATGAGGTCGGTGGCGACATCACTAAACATGAACATTTGCAAGCACTTCAACTGCCTCGAGTAGACCCCGATGAGCACGCGGTGCAGGCTTTCATTTGTATGATTTCCGGCGAGGCGATTACTCAGGGGCAGGCCGCACCTAATCCAGACTGGGTCCCTTCCGGCGCGAGTGAGGCAAAGATCAAGGAAGAAGTGCTCGACGAACTTGGCCCACTTGCAGGTATCTGAGATGACTGATTTCGCAAAGTTCAAGCGGCATCTGAGCGATGTGCACAAAGCCGCCAACGTCATCATACAGAAGCGAAATGCAAAGGCGCGTTGGCCAGTGCTGAAGGAAGATGCGGACGGCGAAGGTGGAAAGTGCATTGCCTTTGACAAGCCTGCCGTACTTTGGGATGCGCCCTTGAGAAAGACGGGGCGGGACAGCCGTATTCGGCGTGCCATCCTTATCGATGGTCATTTTGATTTCAGTGGTGGCATCTTTAGCAGCGGTGGAGTTCATTTGGAAGTCTACGAGACAACCAGGAAGACGGACGACGGGTACCTGAGGATGACTCTTCTCGATACAATGCATTTTGACTTCGAGCACTCGGTGAACCAGACAGCTTTCCATCCGATGTTTCATGTCCAATTCGGGAAGTCTAAAAGAATCGAGCAAGACGTTATTACCGAAATCGTTTGCGAGCTGGGCGACATTCGTCCTGACAAGCTTGTGTTGGATCGAGCGCTGGATACGCCTATGCGTGACCTTCGAATCCCGACGCCACAAATGGATTATATGTCTGTATTAACGATGGTTATCGCCGACCATTTCTGCGATGAACGTTGGTCGACCGATGTGCACAGAGGATTCATTATGCTGCTCCGCCAAGTTATGCATGCTAGTAATCCGGCACGGTCTAGCAAGCAGTCTCAAAATCTGGAACAGCGCTGGAATCCAGAGTTAAGGGGGCCGTTTTGCGCTTCGCATTGGTACGCCGAAAGCCATTTTTAACCTTACTCTGGACCCTGGAACACCATACTCAGGTGAGTTCCCACAGCAATCGCGATAAAATTTGATCTTGATACCTTGGTTGCGCTCGATGTTTTCTGTGGTGCGAAATCGAAGAGGGTCCGAGACATCCTGGCTGGCATCCATGATGTCTGTCGAAACCGGATGCCCTGTGCCCGATAGGGCCGGTGTCTCAGAATTGACACAGCCGATTTCTATTGAGCTATGCGTTGGGAAATCGGCGCGTAGTCATTGCTTAGCCGACGCCCAGATATATCGTTTATAGGGGTGTTCCGATTGTGGGCAGTGCGTCTGTATGTCGGCAGTGAACGTTGGTGTTCTCAGGCAATCTATGCTGCGCTAAGATGCAACTTGATTGACTATGAGCCAGAAGGTGTCGACGCCGCGCAAATCGCTCCATAACCCGCGCCAATTCTAAGCGCGGTTTTTTGACGGTATATGGCGACGGTAAAGCTTATGTCGATCATCGTAGATCCCTTTAATCATAGGGACTTACGAGACCCGTTGATGATCGAGTGGGCGGGTAGGGCCCCAGCGTAAGTCGTCGTGCTATGGCGTGGATCATCAGGTTGGAGAAAATAATCGGTGAATCGACATAATCCGGTGAAGGCCAATCAGCTTTCTGCCAGACCCGGTATGCGTAGATCTTCAATCAGAATGGTTGCTACGGCTTCCTCTGCGATGGCAGTGCCACGGTTCTGCATTGCGGTTGCGAGATGAATATCCCAGTCGGCGTTGATAGGTATGGCATCAAGTTCATGCCTCACGCGTGTAGTGGAACTTGCGGCAGCTTCGTAGTCTTGGGCACTCATTCGCCAAGGGTTTGCATTCCAGGTGCGGATCACGAAATTCGCGATGCCGATGCCCGGCCAATCGAAGTCTCCGTGATAGAGCAGCTTTGCGCCGGCGGCCTGCAATTGATCTAGCAGGATACGTTGCGCGGCCGATGGCATGCCGTCCGTGCAGACCAGTGGAGCGCAGCTAGCGCCCAACTGATCGGCTGCGATGGCGAGGAAGTTGGGGTTCTCGCAGATATGGACGACGCGATCGGCGACGGACCAGATCGGGCTGGCTCGAAGTAATTGCCGCAGCGAAATGTACGACGGTTCGCCTGGATGCCCCAGCGCTCCTTGGGAGGTGGCCACCGGCAGATTGAGGAAGAGTGCGGGCCTGGCCAATTCGTTGACCAGGATGCCGGCACGTGCCCAGATGTCGCGTTGACGCTCCTCCGTGCCTTCTGCTTTTGGAGCATCTTCTGGGTTCTCCCTGGTTTCGTGGTTTGTTGGGTGTTGCCGTTCGTAATGCCGCCAAGCGGCGAGCACGAGGGTGGCCACCGGTCGCCCAGCGTCGAGGGCATGGGCGTCGCCGAGCAGGCTGGCCGCCAATTGTGAGCGGGGCTGCCCCTGTCCTGGAAGGGCACGCAGCACGCTGTCGGCGGCGTTCAACAATGGCATGGCATTTTCCGGGGCACGACTCAGGCGCTTGAGCAGCGGCGGGGCTGACGATGTGTTCAACCAATCCTGCAGCAGTGGGCACGCATCGACCGAGGCGGTCGCGGCGACCCAGCGTGCTTTCAGTTCCAGGCGCTGCAGCGTCTTGTCGACGATGGGACCGTCCAGGCGTTCCAGGGCGTCGCGCAGTGAGTTCGCAAGGCCGGCTTCGCGCAATGCCATGTCCAGTTGGCGAATGTCCAGGGTCATCGAGCGCGCCGGTCGTGCGGGTCTGCCACTCATTTGGCAGAGCGCTTGGTGTGCGGCGGGTTCGAGTCCGTCCAGCCGCAGCGTCGATGCGGTGCCATCGGGGCCGATGCGCTCGAAGTAGCGGCGCAGCCGCTGGCGCAGCGTGGCGAGGGCGTCGTTGCCCAGCAGGCGTTGTAGGCGCGGATCGGATGAGAGTGTGTCGTCGGCGCACATGCAGGTCGGGTTCAAGTGGGGCAGATCAGGCGGCAGGCGGGAATCGGCGATCGGGGTCGGGTTCCTGGCGTTTGGCGCGGCCGTCCCAGGTCCAGCGTGAGACGTGCACGGCGTCGATGCCTTCGTGGCGTTGCAATTGGGCGATCGCCACCCCGGGCAATTCGGCCGAGCAGGCCCATTCGCGTTCGCTGGTGACCACGAAGTCGAGGTCGAATTCGCGGATCAGCGCCCAGCAGTGATGGCGTGCGGCGTCATCGATGCCGGCGAAGACCTCATCGAGCAGCACCAGTCGCGGCGCATGCGCGTGGCCGGCCTGGGAGTAGTAGCTGGAGACGGCGGCGAACAGCGGTACGGTCAGGCCCAGGGCGCGTTCGCCGCTGGAGGCCGGACCGGACAACGGGCGCCATTGTCCATCCCAGCGCTGGACGCGGAAACGGTGCCAGCGGCGATAGTCGAGTGCGCGCGCCAGTTGTTCGTGCAGGCTGCCGCCCTGGTCGGCGTCGGCGCGGCTGCGCTCGGCGGCGATGCGCTGTTGCAGCATTTCGCCGACCACGCGGCGGTCCTCGGCGCTCCACAGATCGGTGCTGGTGTTGAGCAGGCGCTGGCGGGCGGCCTTGAGGCCGACCGGGGCGCCGCTATCGCCGCTTTCGGGCAGGGTCTCCCACAGCAGCCGGAAGCGCACGCCGGTGGAGGTCGGGCGCTTGGCCAGTTCTGCGTTGATCGCCAGCACCTGTTGCTCGGCGTCGCGCAGCAGCTTGTGGATGGCGCTGGCGATTTCGGCCTGCAGGTGGTTCTCCAGCACCTCGCGTTCGCCGGCGGTCAGCAGTTCCCGGCGCTGCGCGATTTCGCTGGCCAGGCGCGTGCCCAGTTGGTCGGGGCGCTCGGGCCGGTTCTGGTAGACGATGCTGACGATCAGGCCGAAATCGCTGGTTTCGGCCTGGGCGCGGTGGCTGAGTGCGGCCAGCGCGCGGCCGAGTTCGGTGTAGTCCTGCGACACCTGGTTCTGCACGCGGTTCCAGGCGTCGTCGTCGTCCTTGACCTGCAGCAGCGCCTGTTCGGCGCGGCGTGCCAGGGCCAGGGCGGGTTCGATGGTCCAGGGCGCAGCCTGCGGCGGCAGTTCGGCATCGGGCAGCGCGATTTCGAGCAGGCCGGTGGCGGCGAAGCCCTGCCAGTGCTCGATGGCTTGCTGGCGCGAGGCGATGCGCTCGCTCAGGATGGCGTCGGCCGCCTCGACTTTCTGTTCGGCCCGGGCCCGCGTTTCGCCTGCAAGGCGAAGCGCTTCGTTGCTCGACTTGAGTTCCAGATCTGCACTGCTGACGGCCTGTCGGGCATCGCGGATGCGCTGCTGCAGTTCCTCGACCTTGGCGCCGACGGATTCACGCAGCGTCTGCAGGCGGATACGGGCTTCTTCGGCCAGGAGGTCGCGTTCGGCCGCTTGCTCGGTCGCGTGTTCGGCATCGGTCCGTGCTTGCTGTTCGCGTTCGACTTGTTGGCGGTGTTCGGCCAAGGCGTCGTGGCAGGCGCGCGCGGCACTGGTCAGCGCATGCAGCCGATCGCCGAAGGCGAGCAGCGCCCGATCGATGGTGCGCAGGGCGTCGCGCGCTGGCGGCAGCGCAAGATCCCGGGCGTCCTGTTCCAGGGTCTGGCTGGCCGCTTCCCATTGCTGGATGGCACTGCGCAGGGCATGCTCGGCCTGGTCCAGGCGCAGCCTGGCCGCATCGAGCTCGCGCACGCGCGTGCTTGCTTGCAGGTGCGCGGCGCGCAGGGTGTCGTCGGTGGGCGCGGACTGCCATTCGCTGGCAGCCTGGCGCTGGTCGGCAGCGAGTTGGGCGGAGCCAGCCTGCAGCTGCGCATGTGCTAGGTCGAGTTCCTCCAGTCGCTGGGCGATCTCGGCCAGGCGGCGCGCGCGGGCGGCAGCGCGTGCCGCGTAACCGATGAACTCGGCGCGGGGCTTGTGCCAGGCGCCGGCCAATGCGCCCAGTCGGAAGCGGCCGCCGGGTCCGATCCAGGCTTCGGCGCCCGGGTCGTCCTGCTCGCCGCAGGCGACGCCTTCGAGCAGGCGTTGCAGCAGGGCGGGGGAAACCATCGAAGTGGTGTCGGCCGGGGCCGCCGGCTGCAACCACGCGGCCAGCGAATCCCGGTGCGCTGGCCGGACCAGCCACTGGACATCGTACGGCAGGGGCGCGCCGCCGGAATCCAGCAGTTCTCCGTCGGGCGTCACCCAGGCGTCGAGCAGGCCCGAGGCCTGCAGCGCGGCTTCGAGGCTGGCCTGGAGATCGGCCGCCACCGTCGGGCGGAATTCGACCAGTTGCCACAGCGGCGCGCCGGCCCGGCCTTCCCGCGCGCCGGGCGCGCGCCATGCCTGTGGTGGGGGCAGGGCGTCTTCGCCGGATTGCAGGCGCGTGCGCTCCGCGTGCAGCGTGGCCTGTTCCTGTTCCAGGGCTTGTTGTTCGGTCTGCAACATGGCCTGGCGCTGGGCCAGCCGCAGGCTCGCGGCCTGCTGGGCGCGGTGCAGGGCGGCGCGCGCGGGGTTGTCGCCGTGCAGGCTCGCGGTCCAGGCGGCCAGCGTTTCGAGGACGTCGCCGCTGTCGGGCACCTGCAACTGCTGCGCTCCATCCAGGTGCTGTTGCCAGGCTTCGAGCAAGTGCTGGCCGTGCTGTTCGACGGCGGCGTCGGCCTCTTCGCGGCGGGTGGCGGCGGCGTCGGCCTCGTCGGCGCGTTCATCGCGCACATCCTGCGCGCGGATCCGAGCCTGGGCCGCCTGCTCGGCTTCCTCGCAGCGGCGCTGCAGGTGGGCGACCTGTTCGCGGCGGGCGGCGGTGGCGTGGCGCAGGTCCTGCTGTGCCGATGCCAGCGCCGACGGCGTCAAGGTGGCCACCTCGTTGTGGGCCAGCGGGCTGGCGCCGTAGTCGGGCGCCAGGCCGGCTGCTTCGGCTGCTTCGCTGGCCTGGGTGCGTGTATCGGCCAGTGTGCGGCTCGCGTCCTCGGCGCGCCGGGCACGCTGCCGGGTTGCCTGCTGTTCCTGCTCGAAGCGGGTCTGTCGGCGTTGCCGTTCAGTGTGGGCATCCGCGGCGTCGCGCTGCTGCCGCTCGGCATCGGCCGCCGCCTTGTCCAAGGCCTTGGCGTCGGTCATGGCCGGGTCGTTCTGCAACTCGTCGAGCCGTGTGCGGTGGCCGGCCAGCGTGGTTTCCGCCCGCTGTTGCGCCTGCGTCGCGCCGGTTTCGTCGGCGCGTGCGGTTTCAAGGGCGAGGCGGCCTTCGTTGAGTTCGCGGCTGGCGTTGTCGAAGCCGGTCTGCGCGCTGCGCAGGCTGCGCGCACGGCGCCGGGCCTGGGTGGCGGCATAGCGCTGGTAACGCTGGTTGAACTGGCCGACGGCGCGCTCCAGCGCCTCGTATTCTTCCAGCTCGCGGCGGTATTCCTCGAGCTGGTTCAGGGCGTCGGCGACGTCGGCCAGCAGGTCGGTGGAGATCGGCGGCAGTGCTTCAGTCAGCGCGTTGGAGAGGTTGGTCTCGTCCGGTTTCTTGGAGAGCTGCGGCTGGCGCAGCTGAATCAGCGTATCCATCAGCGCTGTGTAGCGCTGCGGCCCCAGGTGGAACAGACGCTCGTCGACCGCGCGTCGGTAGGCGGTTGCGGTATCGAACACCTGCCCATGGTCCTGCAGCGCGTCGCGCAGGCGCTCGCGCGTGAGCACCACACGCGAAGGACTCATCAGCCAGAGGTCCTGGCCGATGCGCTGCTGTTCCAGCACGAAGAACCAGCTGTCGACCTGGGGGCGCGCGGCCACGGCGAGCAGCCCGCAGCCCAGCGTGAGGTAGTGCGGCTGGCCGTCGGCGCCGAGCCGGCCCAGCTCCAGCCAGGCGTAGCCCATGCGGCGGTCGTGGCGGCCCAGCAGCAGGTTCCAGGCCATCTTCTTGCTGGCGTCGCCGTCGGGTTCGATGCGCGAGGGCTTGATCTGGGCGTCGAACAGGAACGGCAGGGTCAGCGAGAGCACCTTGGACTTGCCGGTGCCATTGTTGCCGCGCAGCAGCAGGTGGCCGTCGCGGAACCAGAACTCCTCGCTGTCGTAGTGGAACAGCTCGACCAACCCCAGCCGCAGTGGCTGCCAGCGTGCGAGGGTGGGGATGGGCAGGGTGGGGAGAGCGGTGTCGGTCATTCGAACAGGGACGGATGGGCGGCCGCGGGCGCGGCCGGCTGGCGGATATCGGCCTCGCCCAGGGCGAAGCGCGTCAGTGCGGGCAGGGGCTGGACGTGGGTCTCGTCGCATGCCGCGAGCTGCAGTTTCTGCAGGCGCTCAAGTGCCAGGTCGGCCAGTTCGCGTTCGGCACCGGGTTCGCGCGCCGATTTGCGCCAGTAGCTGCCATGTTCTTCACGGGCGGTGCCAAGGAAGGCCACCACTTCCTCGCGGCCGATCGCATCGGCGGCGTCGCGCGGACGGGACAGGAACTCGGCGACCAGCAGGGTGGCATGGGCTTCGGTGCCTTCGGCGGGCATGGCGATGTCGGTCAGCTCGCCGTCCTCGTCGGCCAGGGCCAGGCCTTCGGCACGCTGCTCGGCGATCAGACCGGCGGCCTCGCACAGGCGGCTGGCCATCGCGCCACGCTGGTTGACGAAATAGGCGCGCAATTCGGCGTCGAGGGTATCCAGATAGACCACGGGGTCGTCCAGCAGGCGGCGCGCGAGGTGGTGGCGCAGAGCCGTGCGCCGGCCTTCCTCGCTGTCCGGCTGGTGCTCGGTGACCAGCGAGGCCAGGCGTGCGTCCAGGTCCACCGGGGCCTGCTCGGCGGGCCAGGTGGACGGGCCACGGACCGCGGCGAGCACCCCGGCCAGTACCCGGCGGCGCACGTCATACAAGGCGTCCGCGCCCTCGGCCGCCTCGCCGCTGCTGCGCACGTAGCCTTCTTCGTCGCCGGCGACGCGCTGCAGCACGCCGAGTTCCAGCAGGCTGCGGCAGACGGCGACCAGTTCGCGGCGCTCGTGCGCGGCGCCGAGGGTGAAACGAAAGCCGCGCGATTCCAGCGCGGGGTCGGTGGCCAGCGTCAGCAGCCGCTCGCCGAGGACACGCAGGGTGATCTGCGGGTCGGCGCGTTCGAGAACTGCGCAGGCCAGGCACAGCAGCACGTAGCGCCTGTAGTCGTAACCGGGCAGGCCGCGGCTGGCGTCGCGCAGGTCGGCCGGCCGCTTGTACAGGCGCGCGCAGTCGCGCTCGATGTGCAGCGTCCAGCCGGTCTCGCGCGCGAACCAGGCGCGCAGCTCGTCGGCGTGGCGGCGCACAGCGGCGAAGCCCTCGTGCGCCGGGGTCATCAGCGGCGACATCAGCAGGGCGCGCAGCGCCTGGCGGCGTTCGTCGTCGCGGTGGCGGGCCTGCTGGCGGCCGATGCTGTGGCTGTTCGCGCGGTTGTCGCTGGGGCTCATGGTGTTGCGTCCGTGCGGGTGATGGTGATCAGGTGGTCGCGGCCGCTGAACGCGCCGGTGGCGGTGTGGATGGTGGCCCGGCTGTCCGCGGCCAGCGGCTGCATGCGGATGCGCAGCAGGCCGTCGCCGCTGGGCACGTCCACCTCGGCGTCGGGCGAGGATTGCGCGGTCAGCGCCTCGCCCAGCAGCCCGAGGAACAGGGTGAAGGCATGCGGGTCGAGTGTGCCGAACTCGGACAGGCGCGTGCTGCGGCCGTTGGCCAGGCGCTGGCGAGCGGCTTCGATTTGCGCATGTTCCTCGTGCAACCGGGCGGCGAGCAATTGGCGCTCGGCATCGCGCGCCTGCACCCGTGGCAGTGCGCCGCGTGGCGATGCCTGGCCGTATTCGCGCAGGCGCGGATGGATGCGCAGCGGCGGCGCGTCGGCCCAAGGCGTGCTGGCGGGCAAGTCCTGCGCCCCGGACGCCAGTTCGGGGTTCAACGAGAAGTGGCGGGCCGGGTTGAGCGCGAATGCTGCGCGCGCCAGGCGATGGGCCTGGGCATCGTCCTCGCAGGCGGCGAACCAGCCGGCAAGCATGCGGAAGTCCGCAGAGCGGTCGCTGCGTCCGCTGCGGCGCTCATTGATCGTGGCCACGGCTGACAGCAACTGCGGGATCGCCGCGCGTGCCTTGGCGCGCAGCAATTCGGACTGCGCGGGTGCGTGTCCGGTGGCCAGGAACCAGCGGCGCAGCCCCGTCCAGCGTTCGCGCCAGGCCTGCCAGCCGCGCGTGATTGCATCGAGTTGTTCGGTTTCGTCGCCCGGCGCGCTGTCGCGGGCCTGGCGCTGGGCGGCCAGCCACAGCAGCGTGTCGATGCGCGGCTGCAGCGTGAGAATGTGCTGGGCGATGCCGCCGGAACGCGCGACCAGGTCGCCGATGAAGCGCTCCAGGTAGTCGATCAGCCGCTTCTTGTAGGCGAGCACGGCCGCGGCGTCGGCCTGTTGCAATTCGATGCCGCGGGCGACGCCGGCCATGAAGGCCTGCGCGTTGTCGGCCAGGCTCTCGAATACGCGCACCAGGTCGCGCAGGGTTTCGTGCACCTTGACGGCATCGGGTTCGGCGCTGTCGGCCAGGGCCAGCAAAGCCTTCAGGCGCAGGGCGATGTCCTCTAGCGCGACGCTCTGCAGTTCGGCACGCCGACGCAGCGTGCGGCTGAAGGTCGCCAGCGCGGCTTCCACCGCCTCGCCGCCCAGCGAGAGCCGGTAGACGAAGCGCGCGCGGTAGAAGTCGCTGATGCTGGCGACGCGGGCCGTGTCTGGCTGGGATTCGAGGTTGCCCCATTCGGCCAACTGCGCCAGAGCCGCTTGGATCTCTTCCAACCGCGGCGTGGCCGGGCTGGCCAATGTCGACCAGTCGCCGTCTTCCAGTACCTCGTCGGGGCGAAGATGCAGCCGGAACTGCCGCTTGGCTGCAGCGAAGCAATCCATGACGCAGCGATACAGAGCGGCCTTCTCCGCACTGACGTGGCGAAACAGATCGGCTTGGGTGGCTGCCGGGAGCGTCATCTCACGGGCTGGGCGATACGGATTGCAAGGCCAGCGCCAAACGCGCCCGGCTCGCAGCGCCCAACTTCTGCAGTCCGAGTGCGCGCGCCATCGCGTAATACACCTGCTCGCCTTGCGCGCTCTGGATGAGCACGGTGCGGGCCAGCGAAGTCAGTTCCTGCAGGCTGATCTCGTCTGCGGCCCGCACGCTGTCCTCGTCGGCAGGCGCCCGGAAAGGCGGTTCCGTTGCAGGGTCAAGATGTTCGGGCCAGTAGAACGTGCCGACCTCTTCATCGGTCGTCCGATAGCGGGCCCGAGCAAGTTGGAACACGCGCTCGCGGATCCGTCCGCCCGTGCGCAGCCAGCCGTGGGCACGGGCGATGCGACGGGCCAGCAGCGTGTCGAGCACGGGGCCTTCTTGATCGACGACGTGAGCGATCATGGCCGACAGGATGTCGTTGTACTCACCGTCGAAAAAGCGATCGGGATTGGCGCCGGTGACAAATTCGGTGGGATCGGTGATCCGATAGAGCGAGGCTTCCGGTGGCGTTGTTTCTTCGGGATCGGCATGGGCTACTCCCGCAGAGATCTGGCGAGCAAAGACTTCCTCAACTTGCTGTGATGGAGCTGTCGCCGGGACTTCCGGTGCGATCGGGGCCGCGTCCTGGACTGGGGTCGCCGTTTCCTCGTCTGGCTTCGTCACCGATGCCACGGCCTGCGCGATGGCCGCTTGCGCCAGGCGCTCGGCCTCGGCTTCGCGCTCGGCCTGTTCGGCGCGCCGCTCGCGCTGGGCCGTGAGCACGGCTTGCAGCCGGGCATCCAGCCTGTCGAGCGTGCCGGCCGGATCGATCCACCAGTCGGTGGACCAGACCCGCACGATGTCCCATCCCAGGCCGCGCAGAACCTGCTCGCGCAGTTTGTCGCGGTCGCGTGCAGTGGCGCTGCGGTGGTAGGTGGCGCCATCGCATTCCACACCGGCCAGGTAGCATCCGGGGGCGTCGGGATCGACGATGCCGAGGTCGACACGGAACGAAGAGGCGCCGATCTGCGGCTGGACGTGCCAGCCGCGCTGGGCCAGGGCGGTGGCCACGGCCTGTTCAAACGGACTGTCGAAGCCGCCCAGGCTGCCGCGGTTGGCTTCTGCCAGCGCACGTGCACCGCGTTCGGCGAATTCCAGGAAGTGCTTGAGGTCGCGCACGCCGATGGCTTGCGTTCGCGCCAAATCCATCTGCTCCGCGCGGAAGCTGGCGAACACGCGCAACTCATGACGCGCGCGGGTGATGGCCACGTTGAGCCGGCGCTCGCCACCCTGACGGTTGAGCGGGCCGAAGTTCATGGCCAGTTGGCCTGCGGGGTCCGGGCCGTAGGTGATGGAGAAATAGATGAGATCGCGCTCGTCGCCCTGCACGCTCTCCAGGTTCTTGACGAACAGCGGCTCCAGTTCGCTCTCGGCGAAATAGGGCTCTAGCCTTGGATCCTGGCGGCGCGCCTCGTCGAGCAGGTCCTCGATCAGCTTCTGCTGTTCGGCATTGAAGGTGACTACCCCAATCGTGAGCCCGCTTTCGCGGAAGCCAGGCGCCGTCAGGCGCGCCACCACGTCGGCGACCAGCGCCTTCGCTTCGGCCGGGTTGGTCCGTGTACCGCCTTTCTGGTAGGTGCCTGAGATCGGCTGCAGGCTGACCGCGCGATCGTTGGTGACGGGGGAAGGAAAGGTGACCAGTCCGCCGTCGTAGTAGGCATGGTTGGAGAACGCGATCAGGCTTTCATGACGGGAGCGGTAGTGCCAGTTCAGATTTCGTGTCGGCAGATTCGCGCCGATGCACTCGTCGAGGATGCTCTCCAGGTCGGCCTCGACGTCTTCGTCGTCCAGCCCGGATTCGGCGCGGTCGAAGAAGGAAGTCGGAGGCAACTGCTTGGGGTCGCCGACCATGACGACTTGGCGGCCGCGGGCGATGGCGCCGATCGCATCCCAGACTGGGATCTGCGAGGCTTCGTCGAAGATCACCAGGTCGAACGCGTTGGCTCCGGCCTGCAGGTACTGCGCGATGGACAGGGGGCTCATCAGCAGGCAGGGCGTGAGTTTGGTCAGCGCCTCGGGAATCTGGGCCATCAGTTCGCGCAAGGGCAGGTGCGCACGCTTCTTGCCCATCTCGTGCCGTAGCAGCCCCCATTCGGAGTTGCGGCTGACGTTGTCCTGCGAGGGCAGGTCGGCGCACAGGCGGGCGCGCAGCCAGTCCCGGGTCAGGGCGGTGAAGCGCTCGTCGAGCTCGCGGAAATCGCGGATGCGCTGTTCGTGCTCGGCGCTGACGAAGCTGCGGATGACCGGCTCGTGATCGACCACGGCGTTGAGCCACCAGCGTGCGTAGTTGGTCTCGAAAGTTCGGCGTGCCTGGTCCGGGCCGACCTGGCCTTGCTCGATGCCCTGGACCAGCGTGGCCAGCCCGAGTGCCAGCGCCTCGTCGCGCGCCTGGCGCCATGCGCACCAGCTGCGCAGTCTGTGTTCGGCGCGCACGATGGACTGGCTTTGCTCGATCAGCCCGTCGAGTGACATGGACTGCCACTGCGTCTGGGCGGCCTCGGCAAAATGTCCAGTTGTCGCGAGTGCCTCGCGCCGGGGTAGCAGCTGTTCCCATTTCTCCACATATCGGGCGCCGGCCAGCGCGATTCGACCACCTGGCTCCAGCAGTGCATTGGCATCGCCCAATAACGTATGCAGCGGTGCCTTGCAGGCAGAAATCTGTTCGGGCGTAGTGGCCAGGCGGGCCAGCACGGCTGCCAGATCCTCTCGGAGCTGGCAGGCCTGTTCGAGGTCATCCAGATTGGTGGCGAGACCTTTCCACAAGCCTGCGGTGGACTCGCGCAAGTCGTCCAGGGCAGCCAGCGCCTGTTCCGTATCGGCTCGCTGGCGAAGCGTCTGGTGGTCGCGTGCCAGCGTGGGGCCGCAAGCGCCTTCCTCAACCAAGGTATGGGCGTCCAATGCACCTTGCTGGGCATGGCTGCGCCAGTCGCTAAGGAAGTCGAGGGCCGCACGCAGGCGGTCGACTTGCGTGGCATGGCCTGCCCATAGGCCGTCGGTCGCCGTTTCCAGCGATGCCTGTGCCGCAATGTCCTGATCGAGCTGCCGCAGTCGCCGTGCCCGCTGCAGATCGGCCTGCAGGGCGGCTCCGCATTGGCCGCTGGCGATGGCGTCGAAGCCGTCGTCCTCCCAGGCCTGGCCTTCGCGTACGGCAGCCAGGGCGGTTTGCCAGCGCAGGGCCGTGCGCACCTTGTCCTGTTCTGTGTCCAGTCCCGTCCAAACGTCCGCACATTCCGCGCTTGGAGCGATGGCCTGGATCTGCTGGCGCAAGACGCGGATGGCATTCCAATGCTGCAGATCGTTGGCGACGTCTGGCTGCGAGCCGCCTGTAGTGGCGCTGGACAGTTGAGCTGTGACCTTGCGTTTACCCAGCCACGACTTTGGCCAGAACGCCTGCTCGGCCTGTTCCCACATTTGCTGCAACTGGGCGACGTCGAGCTGTTCGATCGTCTCGCCGTAGGGAGCCGACAGGGCAGCATGATGCTCGCTGAGCTGGGTCAGCAGGCCTATTGCCTGGTTGAGCTGGACGGTGATGCGTACCGGCCAGGGCTCGCTAAGCTCGCCATGAGTCTGCCGATGTTCGGTGAGCAGGGCCAGCCCGTCGATGCAGGCGGTCATGACAGAGGTTGGCCACGGCGTGGACAACTGCATGTTCAGTTCCGCATGGCGGCGCACCAGTGCCGCACCTTCCAGCAAGCGTTGGCTCAGGCTGCGTGCGTCGGGCCGCAGGACAAAGCGCCAATCATGTCCCGCCGCCAAAGGCAGGCGTTGAGCGAGCAGCAGCAGCGCTTCGCAGGTTTCGGGCGTCAACGTGGGCGAGGGCAGGTCGATGGCCTGGACGAACGCCTGGGCGGATTCGATCGTCGCCTGGGCGGCGGGAAGCACATCACGCGCAGTGGCGATCAGTTGTTGCTGCCAAGTGGGCGACCAGTCTCCCTGGCCAACCAGCGCCAAGGGGTGCTGCGCCAGCGCGGCATGGCCAATGGCTTGCGCATTGACTTCCAGCCGGTCCACGGCGTTGCGCAACTGTTCGATGCCCGCATGATCGTGCTGATCGGCCGAGGGCCAGCCCAGGGCGAGTATCGGGACGTCGTGTCCCGCGCTGACGGTGCCGATGGCATCGAACAGGCTCAAGCCGTTGCGGCGACGCTGGTGAAGGCGTTCCACATAGATGTTCAGCGCATCGCGCAGACGTTTGAGTTTGTCGGCTTCTGCCCGCCACTGCTCGGCGTCGGCTTGGCCGCTGCTGGACCAGGCGGACTGCAATTGGGCCAGTACGTCAAGTTTGCGGGCCTTGCTCGAGTGCAGCTCCAGGCAGAACTCGCCGAGGCCGATTTCGCGCAGGCGCCGGTAGACGACGTCCAGTGCCGCGATTTTCTCGGATACGAAGAGGACGCGCCGGCCCTGTGCCAGGGATTGGGCGATCAGGTTAGCGATGGTCTGGCTCTTGCCCGTCCCCGGTGGACCGATCAGGACGAAGTCCTTGCCCTGCGAGGCGGCCAGCACGGCCGACAACTGCGAGGAATCCGCCGGCAAGGGGCAGAACACCTGCTTGGGGTCGAAGTGTTGGTCCAGTTCGGGCACTTGCGGGAACGGAGCACCCGGAGGATAGGCATCGCGCGGGGTGTCCAGCAGGTGGCGCACGACCGGGTTCTCGCGCAACTGTTCGCTGTGCTCGGCCAGGTCTTTCCACATCAGGTACTTGGCGAACGAGAACATGGACAACACCACGTCCTCGGTCACTTCCCAGCCCTTGATGTCCTTGATGGCGTGGCCGACAGCCTTCCAGACCGCGGCGATATCCAGGCCGGCATCGTCGCGCGGCAGTTCGCCCTCGAGCGTGCTCAGGTTCAGTTCGAAGTCCTGGCGCAGCATCTCGATCAGGGTCGGATTGAAGCGGGGCTCGTCGTCATGCAGGCTGAGCGTGAAGCCCGAACGGGCACTCTTACGCTGCAGGCTGACCGGCACCAGGATCAAGGGGGCGCGATAGCGTTGGCCGCCACGGTCTTCGCGGGTCCAGGACAGAAAGCCCAGGGCGAGATACAGCGTGTTGGCACCACCTTCCTGCAAGGTCGTGCGGGCACTGCGGAACAGATCGGTCAGACGTGTATCGAGCTCGGTTTCAGGAACGCCAACGAAAACCTCGCGTTTCTGCAGGGCTTCCAGCGCGTGCGCCCAGCGCACGTTTTCGCGCTCGCGGGCCTCGTAGATGGCCTGATCGCGCGGATCGGCACCGTCCATCAGGTCCGGACGCGGGCGCAGCTTCAGGGACTGGCCGCTGGCCAGCAGGTCTTCCAGCGCGCCAGGGTCCGGCGCTTCCAGCTTGAGTGCTTTCTTGCCGGCCTTGAAGTTGAGCAGGTTGTTGCGCAGCGACAGATCCAGCAGCTTGCGCTGCCAGCGCAGCAGCCGGTCCTTGGGATCAAGCTGGCTGGCATCTTCCGCATTGGCCGGCGCGTTGTCGGGCAGGTCAGGCGCGTCTTCGATCTTTGGCACGGCGGGTGCGGACGGTGACCCTTCGGTGTCCGACGCCGTAGCAACTCCCGCCTCCGCACTGGCCAATGGCTTGATGCGCTGCAGCCGCGCCCTGCGGATGTCCACGGCCAGGCGAAATCCCGCATCCTGAGATTCATCAACCTGCTGAGCACCGCGTTCGGTGGCATAGCTGAAAGGGACGGTGGGGCGCTGGGTGATCAGGGTGGTCTCGAACAGCACCAGTTCCTTGAGCCTGAGGCGCTTGCGCAAGGCGGTCACGTCGTCGACGACCGTGTTGGAAAACTCCTCCGGTTGCAGCCAGACACCTGCAAAGGCATGGCCCTCTGTGAAGACCAACAGGGGGTTCAACCCTGCCTGCTCGAGTGCGGCGCAGAACAGCAACGTGAGGTCGAAACACGTCCCCAGGCCCGAGCTTTCGATCTGGCTGGGACTGCGTACCTTCTGGCCTGACTGCTCGAAGCTGGCCGGGGGCAGAGCATAGTCCAACTGCATACCAGCAGTGGCCCCCCAGAGGGCCGAGGCCAGTTCCCAGGCGCGTTTGGCACCGCCGGTGTAGCCATCCAGTGCGGGGTTGCGATCATTCTGCCGCAACACCTCGGCGGTTCGCTTGAGCAGCCGATCCACGGCCGGATCGTTGGGTTGGACGAAGGCGGCGACCAAGTCCGGCAGATGCGAGATGCCACCCCATTGATTGCGTGGCAGCAGCTCCAGATGGCTGTCGCGCTGCGCAAGGGCCGGGGTGGATGCATCCGCGCCCACGGAGCGCAAGGCCAGCGAGACCGTGGCCGTCTCGGCCTCGGTTAGCCGCGCCAGCAATCCGCCGTCCAGATTTAGATCCAGGTCGCGGATCTGATAGCGGGAGCCCGCGGCCAGCGCGTCGATCCGCCAACGACGCGACTTCAAGAAGGGCGGATCGGACGTCAGGATCAACTCGACCTGCTCATGCGTCTGGTCGGTCTCGTTGATCAGCCAGAGATCCCGGAGCAGCGGGATCGCATTCTGGAAGTCCGCCAAGTTCAATTTGGCGGCCAGGGTAAGGTCGATTTTCAGCTCGGCAGCGGTGGCCGAACCGTCCGGTTGTGTCTCGTCCATGGAATCCCCTGTAGTGCCCTGTCGTAACGTGCATTACGCCCTGTTACGCCCTACCAGGATATTAGCGCCAGTTGCCAGAGATTTCGGCAAGATAAGAGCCATCGCAGCGAAATAGGGAGGACGGACTGAAAAATCTGCCTTCTTGCAGGTGGTGATAGGTGGGTGAATGATGTCTAAAATTTTGGACATTTCATCCAACTATCGCGTCTGCCATGAACCTCATCGATATCGGCCATGCCGTGCGGATCCGGCGCACTGAGCTGGGCCTGTCCCAGGCGCAGTTGGCACACCTGAGCGGACTGTCTCGCCAGACCCTGGTCGGCCTGGAAAATGGCACGCTGAGCGATCTTGGTGTCAACCGTGTGGGGCAGGTGACGGCGGTACTGGGCTTGGACAGTCCCAAGCTCGATACGCAGGCGAGGCACAAGAAGCGCGGCCTGTGGATGGCGGCCAAAACGGTGAGCGTCAGCTATGCACGTGAACTGGCGCCCGAGGTGCTGGAGCAGGTTCTGGCGAGTGGCGAAGTGCCTGCTCCATTTGCCCCGCACCTGGCACATCTACTCGACGAGGCGCCTGTGCCCATCGTCGTGATGGCCGTGGAAGAGGCGGCCTCGCGTGCGCACCTGCCGCCAAGGCAGGTCTGGCGCAACGTGGCGAAGTTGGCTGGATCGTTGTCCGTGCATCGTCGGACGCTGTGGGCATGAAGTCCGGGCATCACTGTCCGGTGGATCCTGGGTCCCGCGGGCGCTGGCGCTAATCGACGCGATCAGCCGGTATGGCTGTTGTCCGACGCCGCGAGAGGTACGCTTACTGGAGTGGAATTGAAGTTCATATATGGGCTATAACGCTGGATTATGGCATTTTATAGCTCTTATATGATACTAAATTAATTCTTCGTAAAAGGCTCTTATTAGAGCTACTGTTGGCGCATGTGCGTGATATGGTTCCATATATGAAATATTATGAGAATTCGCCTTCTACATTGGCAGCCAGTCTGCATTCCTTGGGGATGCGGGTTGCCAAGTTGCGCCTGAGCAGGAACCTGACCCAGGCGCATGTGGCGCGCGAGTCGGGGGCTTCCATCAGCAGCGTCAAACGTCTGGAAGCGGGTGAGAACACCTCGCTGGAGACGTTGCTGCGAGTGTTGAGCGTACTGGGGCTGGAAGGGCGACTGCTTGAATGCCTGCCAGACCCGGATATCCGGCCGGTCGAACGTATTCGCCATGGCGACCGCGAACGGCGCCGTGCACGTGAGCAGAGCACAACGACGGCCAAGGCCACGGACTGGGCCTGGGGTGAGGAGGACGACGCGTGACCAATGCCACCGTCCGTCTGTGGGGCAAGGAGATCGGCGCGGTGAGCTGGCTGGAAGATCGCCAACTGGCGGTGTTCCAGTACATGCCCGACTTTGCGCAAAGCCGGATCGAGCTGGCGCCGTTGACGATGCCGCTCGGGTCCGATCCTTACGAATTCCCCGGCTTGCCGCGAGAGGCATTCAAGGGCTTGCCTGGTTTGCTGGCCGACTCATTGCCGGACAAGTTCGGCAATGCCCTGATAGATGCGTGGCTGGTGACGCAGGGCAGGGCAGCCAGCAGCTTCAACCCGGTGGAACGGTTGTGCTACATCGGCACGCGGGGCATGGGGGCGTTGGAGTTCCATCCGTCTCTTGGGGCGGGGGGGCGACGGTCACGCAAGGTCGAGATCGATGCGCTCACCCGGCTGGCCAATGACGTGCTCAGCCATCGCGAACGGCTTGCCGGCGCGTTGCATGGCGAGGACGACCGGGAGGCGCTGGAAGACATCCTGCGGGTGGGGACTTCTGCGGGCGGGGCACGCGCCAAGGCGGTGCTGGCCTGGAACGAAAAGACCGGGGAATTTCGCTCGGGCCAGGTCAAGGCAGGTGAGGGCTTCACCTACTGGCTGATGAAGTTCGACGGCATCGCCGACAATCGCGACAAGGAACTGGCTGACCCACAAGGCTTCGGGCTGATCGAATACGCCTTCTATCTGTTGGCGGTCGATGCCGGCATCGACATGAGCCAGAGCCGGATCCATCGCGAAGGTGGACGCGCGCATTTCATGACGCGCAGGTTCGACCGTGATGCGGCAGGCCGTAAGCTGCATATGCAATCCTTGGCAGCCATGCGTCATTTCGACTTCAACGCGGCGGGTGCCTATTCCTATGAGCAAGCGGTGGAGACGATCCGCCGCCTCGCTCTACCTGCCTTGGACATCGAACAGCAGTTCCGGCGGGCGGTGTTGAACGCACTGATCCGCAACCAGGACGACCACGTCAAGAACATTGCGTTCCTGATGAACCGCCGCGGCGAGTGGCGACTCTCGCCAGCATTCGATGTGAGCTATGCCTACAACCCGGGAGGCAGTTGGACGCACCAGCATCAGATGAGCCTCAACGGCAAACGCGATCACTTCGAAATAGATGATCTGGTTGCGTTCGGTGCCTTCTGCGGCATGAAGCCGAAGAAGGCGCGAGACATCGTGGCCGACATCCATCAGCGTGTCGAAGACTGGATGCGCTATGCGGATCAAGCCGGTGTCCCGGAGTCTACGGCAGCCAAATTGCATCGAGGCATGCGTCGAGAAATCGCGGTGTAGCCGTTTGATGGTTGAATCCAGTTGTCTCAGGCAATCTACGCTGCGCTAAGATGCAAATTGATTGACTATGAGCCCGAAAGAATCGACGCCTCGCAAAAGAGCTCCATCACCCGCACCAGCATTAAGCGCCTGATTTTGACGGTAGATGGCGACGGTATGGTTTGTGTCGATCAGAAAAATCCATTTAATCACATGGGCTTACGAGGCCCGTTGATGACAGAGTGGGAATGACGGAGCGTCTTTCGGAGGAGGGGCTATGGCCAGCTATTGGAAAACTCACGTGTTTGTTGCCCTTGAGTCCACGATTGTCCAAGTGAGCGAGTGCCTGGGAATCCCCCGGCGATAGCGCGCTTATTCCCCGGCTTCCAGAAGCGCTTCCAGTCGGGCTTCGATCTTCTCCAGGCTCGCGATGAACGCTTCGAATTCAGCGTCCGCGAGCGTGGAGAAGATCCGGTCGTTGCCGTCGGCCAGCGTCGAGCGGATGTCCGTCATTTTGGTTTCAGCCTTTTTCGACAGGCCGAACAGGACCTTGCGGCCATCGGTGGCGTCCGGCGTGCGGACCAGCAGGCCCTCCTTGACCATCCGTTCCAGCATCTGCGCCATAGCGGGCTGGCCGATACGGCCGGCCTGGACCAGTTCCTTCTGCGAAAGGCGCTTGGACTCGCGCAGCGCGCCCAGGACCGGCAGGTAGGACACGTTGACGCCGAGCTCGCCGAGGCGGCGGTCGAAGTACCGGGTGAGCTGGCGCGATACCACGTTGAGGCGGAAGCCGGGGTTTCCGGCCGGGGCGCGGCCGGCGGTGTTCTCGGGCATTTACATTGTCTCCGATGGAAATTACATTGCACCCAATGTAAATCGCGCAGGAGGTCCCCGCAATGTCTTTCCGTCCGGATGTCGTCGTCGTCGGGGGTGGCCCTGCCGGGCTGACTGCTGCGGTCGTTCTGCATCGCGGTGGCTGCCGGGTGCGGGTGTACGAGCGCGATCCATCGGCCGCCCACCGCACGCAGGGCGGGACCCTGGACCTGCACGAGGACAAGGGGCAGGTCGCGCTCGAGCGTGCGGGCCTGCTCGAGGCGTTCCGGGCGATAGCCCGCCACGAGGACCAGGGCGAGCGCAATGTCGATCCCTTCTCCGGACAAGCCATTGCCGGTACTCCCAGGCCCGACGAGCACTTGGACCGGCCGGAAATCGACCGCGGCGTGCTGCGCAGTCTGTTGCTGGATGCCTTGCCCGCCAAGGTGGTGCAGTGGGGTCACCGCCTGATCCGTATCGACGTCGGCGTTACGCGCAAGCATGGATTGCACTTCGCGGACGGCTCGCAGGTCGAGGCCGACGCGGTCGTCGGGGCGGACGGGGCCTGGTCGCGGGTCAGGGCGTGCCTGACCGGCATCCAGCTGCGCTATACGGGCATCACGTTCTTCGAGGGCTGGATCGAGACGCCGTCGCGGCAGGTGGATGATCTGGTCGGCCGGGGTGCGCTGTTCGCCTTCGGCGGACCGGAGGCGGTCTTCGCCCAGCGCAACGGACGCGGGCGCATCTGTGTCTATGCCGCGCTCAAAAATCCCGGAGGAGCGCGTGGGCGTGGGACCCAGCGCGTGGGAGCGGGCGAACTGGTCCTGGCCCGCTACCGGGACTGGGCGGCCAACCTGCGCCAGCTCCTGGAGGCATGCGGCGATTTCGTGGCGCGACCGATCCATGCCTTGCCCCCGGATTTCGGGTGGACGCCGAAGGAGGGCATCACGCTCATCGGGGATGCGGCGCACCTCATGCCCCCCGTGGGCCTGGGCGTCAATCTCGCCATGCTCGATGCCGCGGACGTGGCGACCGCACTGTGTTCGGGCGCCGATTGGCCGCGCGCGATGGGCGATGCCGAGGCCCGGCTGGTTGCCCGCGCGCGTGGCGTGATGCCCGCGGCGATCGCCGGTTTCCGGCAGTGGTTCGCTTCGCCGGCATGAGGTCGGAAGAGATTGGATAGAGGAGAGGGGCAGGACCATCGCCGTTCGTGCCGTGCGCCGGACATGCCGCGACGATGCCGGGCGTTGGACCCCGTGGGATCGCCGCGATGGATCCGTGCCGACTGGGAAGGAGCAGGGGAAAGCTCGCGTTCCGATCGTGGCGTTTGCCTGCCCGATTGGGTTGCATGTTTTATCCGGCGTCCCGGTCAGGTGGTCTTGTCGTCAGTGACCAGGGGCGTGCGCATCCTTCCCCTTTACTGGTGGCGACATGGCTGTCTTCATGAATGCTAGGCAGAGGGAGTAATTCCCGTGAACTGGCCTGAGGTTCTGGTTCGTCGGCGCAGCTGCTTTCGGAGAGCGCAAGGATTTTCAGGGGCGCTGGATCGTGTCGCCGCTCTCCCTTTCCGAAGATGGAAAGCCGTCGGGACCACAGCCTTCACCCATGATCCCGGGTGCCGAAGGCATCGCCGCCCCCCGCCAATATCCGTAGGCCCGCAGTGGGGGTACCACCACCTCCGGGCATGAGGAAGCGGATCCCTTTGGCGTTTGCCGATAGCGGCAGCCGGCGTTTCCCCACATCCCGGCGAGGGCATTGCGCGCACGGGAATGCAACCGGTGATGCAGGCTGCATCGATGCCACGCCTGCCTGTTTTCCCGAGTCTCCTGCCTGTGGGTCCGCTGCACCAAGGTGGCGGCGCCTTCGCACAGCCGGGCATCGGCATGGCGGGAGCATTGCTGGCCGGAGCTACCGCGGCGCTGTGGGCGCCGTGGGCGGTGCCGTGGCCGGCCGCCGTGGCCGCGTTCGTGGCCGGCGTGTGGGGTTGGTGGATGGCACGCGGCCGGACATCCTGGCTGTGCGCGGCCGCACTGTTCCTGTGCGGGGGCGCCTGGGCCAGCCTGTACGCGGGGTGGACGCTGGAACGGAACGTGCCGCCGGCATTGGAAGGACGGGAAGTCCAGGTCGCCGGGCGCATCGTGGACCTGCCGGACCACCAGGCCCGGCGCACGCGCTTCCTGCTGGCGGTTGCGTCCGAGCCGGCCACGCCGCCTGCGCTGCGGGGGCGACGCCTGCAGGTGGCGTGGTACGACGATTACGGCGCGCAGTCGCCCGGTCCGAGAATGCAGGTGAAGGGGGGCGAGCGCTGGCGTCTGCGCCTGCGCGTGCGGGCCCCGCGCGGACTTGCCAATCCCGGCGGCTACGACGCCGAACGGCAGGCCCTGGCGCTGCACCTGGCCGGAAGCGGCACGGTACGTGCGCCGGACACGGCATCGCGGCTGGCGCCGGCGTCCGGCCTCACCGCCTGGCGCGAGGGCATGGCCGCGCGGATCGCGCAGGTGGTCCCGGATGGCGGCGCGCGCTTCGTGCAGGCCCTGGCGCTGGGCGATACCCGCCAGCTCGACGATCGCGACTGGGAACGCCTGCGAGCGGTCGGCCTGACCCATCTGATCGCGATCTCCGGCTCCCACGTGGGCATGGTCGGCAGCGCGGCGGGGCGGGCGGCGCATGCCGCGCCCGCAGGCGATGGCGATCGTGGCCCTGGCCGGCGCGGCCGTCTATGCGGGGGTCGCCGGCTTCGCCTTGCCCACGGTGCGCACCGTGTTGATGATCGCCGTGGCCGCCCTGGCGCGCGTGTCGCGAAGACGTTGCAGCGTGGCCGACGCACTGGCGCTGGCGTTGATCGTCCTGCTGCTGGTGGATCCCCTCGGCCTGCTCACCGCGGGCTTCTGGCTCAGCTTCGCCGGGGTGGCCTGGCTGGTGTGGTGCCTGCCGGGCGGCGGCGGCACGCCCGGATGGCGTGGATGGCTGCGCGGTTTCCTCTCCGCCCAGGGCGTGGCCACGGTAGGACTGCTGCCGCTGACCGTGGCCCTGTTCGGGCAGGCCTCCGTGGCCGGGCCGCTGGCCAACCTGCTGGCCATCCCCTGGTGGTCGTTGGTGGTGGTGCCGCTGTCGCTGCTGGGCCTGGTGCTCGAGGCGGTGGTGCCCGGTACGGGGGCATGGGCCTGGCAGTTGGCCGATCGCTGCTTTGCCCCGAGCTGGGCGCTGTTCGCTCGCCTGGCCGATTCGCCGGCGGCGCTGTGGTGGCTGCCCGAGTCCGGCACCGTGGCGCTGCTGCTGGCCATGGCCGGCGCGTTCTGGTTGATGCTGCCGCGCGGCATTCCCGCACGTCCCGTGGCCGTGCTGCTGTGGCTGCCGATGCTGTGGCCGCGCACGGAGGCCCCGCCTCCTGGTGGCGTGGACCTGCACGTGCTGGACGTGGGGCAGGGGCTGGCGGTAGTGGTCCGCACCGCCGGCCACACGCTGCTGTACGACACCGGCCCCGCGCTGCCGGAAGGCTTCGACGCCGGCGAGCGGGTGGTGGTGCCGGCGCTGCATGCATTGGCGCGGCCACGGCTCGATGCGGTGGTCGTCAGCCATGGCGATTCCGATCATGCCGGCGGCCTCGAAGCGGTACGGCGCGCATTCGTGCCCGCCCGCCTGCTGGCACCGGCCGGCTCGCCGGTGGCGGGCGCCGAGGCCTGTCTTGCCGGCCAGGGCTGGACCTGGGACGGGGTGCGGTTCCGGTTCCTGCATCCGGGCGACGGCTTTCCCTACCTGGGCAACGAATCCAGCTGCGTGCTGCGGGTGGAGACGGCCGGCGGTGCGCTGCTGTTCACCGGCGACATCGGCGAGGTGATCGAGGCGCGCCTGCTGCGCTCGGCGGCCGCGGACCTGCGTGCCGAGGTCGTGGTGGTGCCCCACCACGGCAGCGGCGGCGCCTCCACGCCGGGCCTCGTGGCGGCCACCGGGACACGGCTGGCCCTGCTTTCCACCGGCCACGGCAACCGCTTCGGCCATCCGCGCCCGGCGGTGGTGCAGCGCTGGCAGCGGGCCGGGGCCGAGACGCTGGACACGGCCGCCTCCGGCGCGGTGCGGGTCTGGCTGGGGCCGCGGGGCCTGCAGGTACGCGAGCGCCGGCGCTGGCGCCCGCATCTCTGGGACGCCGTCGCGCATGCGGAAGCCGCGCGTGGCGCTGCTATCCTATCGGCCGGTATCGGTTCGGCGTCATGGCCGGAGGATTTGCGACGTGTGGGAACTGGTCAAGGCCGGCGGCTGGCCGATGGTGCCGTTGGTGCTGCTGGGCGTGCTGGCGCTGGCAATCATCCTGGAACGCCTGTGGACCCTGCGCCGTAACGAGGTGCTGCCACCGGGACTGGGGCAGGAAGTGCGCAACTGGGCGGTACGTGGCCGGCTGGATGCCTCGCATATCCAATCCCTGCGCGCCAGCTCGCCGCTGGGCGCCCTGCTGGCCGCGGCGCTGGACGTGCGCGGCAAGCCGCGCGACCTGGTGCGCGAGCGCATCGAGGACACCGGCCGGCACCTGGTCCACCGCATGGACCGCCATCTCAACGCCCTGGGGACGATCGCCTCGGCCGGCCCGCTGCTGGGCCTGTTCGGCACGGTGGTGGGCATGATCCAGATGTTCCTGGGCATCCTCGACCACGGCGTGGGCGACGTGAACCAGCTGGCCGGCGGCATCGGCAAGGCCCTGGTGTGCACCGCCGCCGGCATGGTGATCGCCGTGCCTTCGCTGATCATGTACCGCTACTTCCGCGGCCGCATCGCCGGCTACGTGGTGGAGATGGAGCAGGAGGCCACGGCGCTGCTGGACGCGATGGAAAGCGGCAAGGCCGGTGCCGCGGCCCGTCCGCCGTCCGCTGCCGCCGACGCGCGCCTGGCCAAGGGACGCGCCTGATGCGCATCGGCAACGACGGCGCCGGCGATGAGCCGGGCATCGAGCTGGTGCCGCTGATCGACGTGATCCTGGTATTGATCATCTTCTTCGTGGTGACCACCACCTTCGATGCGCGCTCGACCCTGCAGCTGCAGCTGCCCACCGCCAGCGAACGCAACACGCCGGCACCGCCGCGTACCCTGAGCGTGCTGATCAACGCGGACGGGCAGTACTTCATCAACGACCGCGAGGTATTGCGCGGCGACGTGGAATCGGTCAAGCGCACCCTGGCCGAGGTGGCCGGCAGCGACCGCGACCAGACCGTGCTGCTGCGCGCCGACGCGCGCACGCCCTACCAGGCGGTGGTGACCGCCCAGGACGCGCTGGGCCAGCTCGGTTTCCGCCGCATCGCCATCGCCACCGCGCCCGAGCAGGCGCCGGCCGCGGGGGCCCGGCCGTGAACGCGCAGGCCATCGGCGCCAAGCCCGGCCGCGGCATCGGTAAGACCCCGGTACTGCAGGTGTACCGGCGCCTGCTGGCCTACGCGCGGCCGTACCGCACCCTGCTGGTGCTGGCCGCGGTCGGCATGGTGCTGGAGGCCGCCGCGGGCGGCGCCTTCAGCAAGCTGATGGAGCCGGTGATCAACATCACCTTCGTGGAGAAGAACCGCGAAGTGAGCTTCCTGCTGCCGCTGGCGATCATCGGCCTGTTCGTGCTGCGCGGCCTGGCCGGCTACCTGACCGACATCAGCATCGGCCGCGCCGCGCGCAGCGTGGCCCGCGACTTCCGCGTCTCGGTGCTGGGCAAGTACCTGCGCCAGCCGGGCCTGCGCTTCGACAGCGAGCCGGTGCCGGCGATGCTGGTGCGGCTGGGCTCGGACAGCGACCAGGTCGCCCAGGCCGCGGTGGACTCGATGAAGGTGATGCTGCAGAACTTCCTGCAGATTGTCGCCGCGCTGGTGGTGATGCTGATCACCAGCTGGCAGGTGACCCTGGCCATCCTGGTGCTCGGCCCGCCGCTGGCCTGGGTGATGAACAAGGTCGCGCGACGCTACCGCCGCGTCAGCCACCGCATCCAGGAGAGCAGCGCGGCGCTGTTCCAGGCCGCCGACGAGGTGCTCAACAACCAGCAGGAAGTGAAGATCTACGGTGCCCAGGCGCTGGAGCAGGAGCGCTACCGGGCCCTGGCCGACCGCAACCTGGAGCTGGCCATGAAGGTGGAGGCCACCCGCGGCATCTCCTCCTCGCTGGTGCAGATCATGGGCGCCGTCGGCCTGGCGCTGCTGCTGTACCTGGCCGGCGGGCAGGCGCTGTCCGGCCACCTCAGCGCCGGCGGTTTCGTGGCGCTGATGACCGCGATGATCGGCATGATCCCGGCACTGAAGAACCTGACCAACGTGCAGAACATGCTGCAGCGTGGCGTGGCCTCGGCCGAGCGGCTGTTCGCGGTGCTGGACGTGGACGACGAGTGCGATGCCGGCACCCGGCCGCTGGCGCGGGCGCACGGCCTGGTCGAGTTCCGCCATGTCACCGCGCGCTATCCCGGGGCGACGCAGCCGGCGCTGTCCGACGTGAGCTTCGTCGCCCGGCCGGGCACGGTGACCGCGATCGTCGGTCGTTCCGGCAGCGGCAAGTCCACCCTGGTCAAGCTGATCCCGCGCTTCTACGCGCACGAAGCCGGGCAGATCCTGCTCGACGGCCACCCGGTGGAGGAATACCCGCTGGCCGACCTGCGCCGGCAGATCGCCCTGGTCGGCCAGCAGGTGATGCTGTTCGACGGCACGGTGGCCGACAACGTCGCCTATGGCGAGCTGCGCGAGGCCCCGGCCGAGGCCATGGAACGCGCCGTGCACGGTGCCAACGCGATGGAGTTCGTGCAGACCCTGCCCGAGGGCATGCAGGCCGCGATCGGCAGCAAGGGCGGGCGCCTGTCCGGCGGCCAGCGCCAGCGCCTGGCGATCGCCCGGGCGATGCTCAAGGACGCCCCGATCCTGATCCTCGACGAGGCCACTGCCGCGCTGGACAACGAGTCCGAGCGGCTGGTGCAGGACGCACTGGAGCGGCTGATGCCCGACCGCACCACGCTGGTCATCGCCCACCGCCTGTCCACGATCGAGCACGCCGACCAGGTGCTGGTGCTCGACCATGGCCGCCTGGTGGAGCAGGGCACCCATGCCCAATTGCTGGCGCGCGGCGGCCTGTACGCCCACCTGTACGGCATGCAGTTCCGGGAAGCGCCGGCCCCATGAGCCGGGCCACGGGGCGGCAGGCGCCCGACTACTGGTATGGCCAGGGCCCGGTGCCGCTGGCCATGCGCCTGCTGGCGGGCCTGTACGGCGCCGTGATCGGCCTGCGCCGGCGCCTGTACCGGCGCGGCTGGCGGCGCAGCATCGCGGTGCCGGTGCCGGTCGTGGTGGTCGGCAACATCACCGCGGGCGGCACCGGCAAGACCCCGCTGGTCATCGCGCTGGTGCAGCACCTGCAGCAGGCCGGTTGGAAGCCGGGCGTGGCCAGCCGCGGCTACGGCCGCGAGCAGGCCGACGCGGCGCGCTGGGTGCAGGCCGACACGCCGACATCGCTGGGCGGGGACGAGCCGGTGTTGATCGCCGCCAAGACCGGTGCGCCGGTGCGGGTGGACCGCGACCGCGTCGCCGCCGCGCGCGCGCTGGTGGACGCCGGCTGCGACGTGGTCGTGTGCGACGACGGCCTGCAGCACTACCGGCTGGCGCGCGACCTGGAGATCGAGGTGGTGGATGCGCGGCGCCGCTACGGCAACGGCCGGCTGCTGCCGGCCGGACCGCTGCGCGAACCCGCCGCACGCGCCCGGGACTGCGACTTCCACGTGCTCAACCTCGGTGCCGGCACCGCCCTGGCGGAGCCCGAATTCGGCCAGTGGCCGATGGCGCTGGACATCGACACGGCGGTGCCGCTGGACGGGCGCCGGCCATGCCCGCTGTCGGCCTTCGCCGGCCAGCGCGTGCATGCGCTGGCCGGCATCGCCCATCCGCAGCGCTTCTTCCAGATGCTGCGCGACAAGGGCATCGCGGTGGTGCCGCACGCGTTCCCCGACCATCACCGCTACCAGCCCTCCGACCTGGACCTGGGCAGCGCGTTGCCGGTGCTGATGACCGAGAAGGACGCGGTCAAGTGCGCCGCGTTCGCCAATGCCTGGTGCTATGCGGTGCCGCTGCAGGCCGAACTGCCGGCCGCGTTCTGGGTCGCGGTGCTGGACCGGCTGGGCAAGCTCTCCAAGGCGTGATCGCCGCGCCGATGCCGGGGAGCAGGCAATGGCGGCGGTTGCTGTCGGCGAATCCGGCGCCATTGCCGGGAGCCGGGCGGCGAACGGGGCGTTGCTGCGCTTGCGTCCCCCTTCGCCCGCGCCGCGCCGGGACCTCGGTCGAGGGAGGGGCGCCGTAAAATGCCGGCAATGCGCCGGAACGGTGGCCACGGGCGACCGGCTTTCCGGGAAGAGAACTCCTGACCGAAGAGGTGGGCATGCAGATCCGACCGTTCCCCGTCCCGTGCCCGATCGCCGGCGGAGGCCGCCGATGAGCGGGCCGGCCGGCTTCGTCGTGGCCATCCCGGCGCGCCATGCCTCCACGCGCCTGCCGGGCAAGCCGCTGCGGCTGCTCGGCGGCCTGCCGCTGGTGAGGCGGGTGGCCGAGCGCGCGCTCGCCGCCGGCGCCGCCCAGGTCTGGGTGGCCACCGACGATGCCCGCATCGCCGAGGCCGTGGCCGGGATGGAAGGCGTCGCCGTGGCGATGACCGATTCCGGCCTGGCCTCCGGGACCGACCGCCTGGCAGCCTGTGCCGAGGTGGCCGGCTGGGCCCCGTCCACCGTGGTGGTGAACCTGCAGGGCGACGAGCCCTTCGCCCCGGTGGAAGGCATCCGCGCGGTGGCGCGCCTGCTGGAGGAAGGGGGCGCGGCCATGGCCACCCTGGCCACGCCGATGGAGACCGGCGCGGAGCTGTTCGATCCCAACGTGGTGAAAGTGGTGCGCCGCCACGACGGCGATGCGCTGTACTTCAGCCGCGCGCCGGTGCCCTGGCACCGCGACGCCTTCGCCGCCGACCGCACGGTGCTGCCACCGGCGCCGGTGCCGTGGCTGCGCCATATCGGCATCTACGCCTACCGCGCCGACTTCCTGCGCCGGTTCGCGGCGATGGCGCCTGGGGCGCTCGAGCAGGTCGAGTCGCTGGAACAACTGCGCGCGCTGGAGGCCGGCCACCGCATCGCGGTGGGACTGACACCGGCCGCGTTCCCGCCCGGCATCGACACCGCCGAGGACCTGGCGCGGGCCAAGGCCTTCCTCGCCGGGCGCGCATGAGGCTGTTGATCGTCTGCCTGGGCAACATCTGCCGCTCGCCGATGGGCGAGGGCGCGCTGCGGGACGCCCTGCAGGCGGCTGGCCTGGCCGGGCGGGTGGAAGTGGATTCGGCCGGCACCGGCGACTGGCATGTCGGCCAGGCGCCGGACCGGCGCGCGATCGCCTGTGCCCGTGCCCATGGCGTGGACATCGCCGGGCTGCGCGCACGCCAGCTGCGGCGCGGCGATTTCCTCGATTTCGACTGGATCCTGTGCGCCGACCGCATGAACCTGCACGACCTGCAGCGCCTGCGGCCTGCAACCGCCCGCGCCGGGGTATCGCTGTGGCTGCCCTGGGCCGGCGTGGCGGACGCGGACGAGATCGCCGATCCCTATGCCGGCGGCCACGAGGCCTTCGAGACCACCTGGCGCGACGTGCACGCCGCCGCCGCGGGCACGGTGCGCCGGCTCGCCGCCACCGGGCATCCGGCATAATCCCCGGCCATGGATACCCCACGCGACGACGCACCGGAACTACCGGCCACCTGCACCTGGCTCAACGCCCGGCCCCTGCGCCTGGCCGACCTGCGCGGGCGGCCGGTGGTGCTGGCCTTCGTCAACGCCGCCTCGGCCTGGTGCATGCAGCGCGCCGCGGAACTGGCCGGCTGGTGCCAGCGGCACCCCGGTGCGGTCCAGGCGATCGTCGTGCAGGTCCCGCGCTTCGACTTCGAGCGCGAGCCGGTGCAGTCGCTCGCCCTGCTGCGCCGGCAGGGCATCCCGTTGCCGGCGGTGCTGGACCGGGACTGGCAGGCCTGGCGCGGTTTCGGCATCGACGCCTGGCCGACGCTGCTGCTGCTGGGCGCCGACGGCCGCGAGCGCGGCCGGCTGGTGGGCGACGGCGAGCCGCTCGATCGCGCCCTGGACGCCCTGGTGGCCGGCGCGCCGCCGATCCTGGACGAGGAACTGGCCTCGCTGGGCGGGCTCGATGCCGAGGCGCGCCGCCCGCTGCGCTTTCCCGCCGGCCTGGCGGTGGCTGGCGATCGCCTGTACGTGGCCGACAGCGGCCACCACCGCGTGCTCGAGTGCACCCTGGGCGGACGCGTGCTGCGCACGTTCGGCACCGGCGTGGCCGGTTTCAACGACGGCATGCCGGAGGAGAGCGCCTTCAACCGGCCGCAGGGCCTGGCCCTGGCGCGCGGCGAGCTGTACGTGGCCGACACCGGCAACCATGCGCTGCGGCGCGTGCACCTGGGCAGCGGCCAGGTCTCCACGCTGGTCGGCAACGGCCGCCCGGGCGAGCCGCGCGAGGGCGTGGTCGAGGATCCGGCGCAGGTGCCGCTGCACCATCCGGCCGGCCTGGCGCTGGCCGGCAACGTGCTGCTGGTGGCGATGGCCGGCGACAACCGGATCTGGGGCTACGACCTGGGCCGGCATGCGCTCGGCTGGCGCGCCGGCAGCGGCGCCCTGGAATCGCGCGACGGCAGCGGCCACCTGGCCGCCTTCGCCCAGCCCTGGGCGCTGGCGGCCGTGCAGCACGCCCTGTACGTGGGCGATGCGCTGTCCTCCTCGGTGCGCACCATGCAGCTGGCCGGCGACCTGGTGCAGACGACCCTGGGCCAGCGCAGCAACTGGGAGTTCGGCCACGACGACGGCCCGCGCAACCAGGCCAGCCTGCAGTTCCCGCAGGCGCTGGCATTGAGCCCGTCCGCCCCGCTGCTGTGGATCGCCGATGCCGGCAACGGCAGCCTGCGGGTGCTGCGCCTGGGCGGCGGCGAGCTGTCCACGGTGGCCCTGCCGCGGCCGCTGCACGGGCCCACCGGGCTGGCCGCCGGCGAGGACGCGGTCTGGATAAGCGAGACCGACGCCCACATGTTGCTTCGCTACGAGCCCGCGAGCGGGCTGCTGAGCGAAGTGACGATCGAAGCATGACCCCGGCCACTGCAGACGGATTCGACGGAAAGGCGTTCGCCGCCAACCTGAGCACCGCCCCGGGCGTGTACCGCATGTACGCGGCCGAGGACGTCCTGCTGTACGTGGGCAAGGCGCGGGCGCTGCGCAACCGGGTCTCCAGCTACTTCAACGGCACCCCCAAGAGCGCGCGGATCATGTCCATGCTCTCGCAGGTGGTGCGCATGGAAGTCACCGTCACCCGCACCGAGGCCGAAGCGCTGCTGCTGGAAAACCAGCTGATCAAGTCGCTCACTCCGCGCTACAACGTGGCCCTGCGCGACGACAAGAGCTACCCCTACGTGCTGCTGACGCGCGAGCAGTGGCCGCGCATCGCCTTCCACCGCGGCCCGCGCGCGGTGCCCGGGCGCTATTTCGGGCCCTATCCCAGCGCGATGGCGGTACGCGAGACGCTCAACGCCATGCACAAGCTGTTCCGCCTGCGCAGCTGCGAGGACAGCGTGTTCCGCAACCGCTCGCGGCCGTGCCTGCAGTACCAGATCGGCCGCTGCAGCGCCCCGTGCGTGGGCCTGGTGGAACCGGCCGACTACGCCGAGTCGGTCCGCCGGGCCTCGCTGTTCCTGGAGGGGCGCAGCGACCAGCTTGCCGACGAGCTGACCGGGGCGATGCAGGCGGCCAGCGAGCAACTGGAGTTCGAACGCGCCGCGCGCCTGCGCGACCTGCTGTCCTCGCTGCGCAGCATCCAGGCGCGCCAGTTCGTCGATGGCCGTGCGGCCGACCTGGACGTGCTGGCGTGTGCGATGCAGGGCAGCCAGGCCTGCGTGCTGCTGCTGGCCTTCCGCGATGGCCGCAACCTGGGCACGCGTGCCTTCTACCCCAGGACCAACGGCGAGGACAGCGCCGAGGAAGTGCTCGGGGCGTTCGTCTCCCAGTACTACGCCGAGCACGTGCCGCCCTCGGAGATCGTGCTCGACCGGGAGATCGCCGAGGCCGAGCTGATCGAGGCGGCGCTGGCCGCCTCGGTGGGCCACCGCGTGGCGCTGAAATGGAACGTGCGCGGCGAACGGGCCGGCTATGTCGCCCTGGCCAGCCGCAACGCGCAGATGACCCTGGCCGGCGAACTGGACAGCCGCAACGCCCAGCAGGCACGCAGCGAGGCCATGCGGCAGATGCTCGGCCTGGAAGAGCCGGTCAAGCGCGTGGAATGCTTCGACATCAGCCACACCCTCGGCGAGCTGACCGTGGCCTCGTGCGTGGTGTTCGACAGCAAGGGGCCGGTGAGCAGCCAGTACCGGCGCTTCAACATCACCGGCATCGAGCCCGGCGACGACTACGCGGCCATGCACCAGGCGCTGGAGCGCCGCTTCCGCCGCGCGGTGGAGGAGGACGGCCCGCTGCCGGACGTGCTGCTGATCGACGGCGGCGCCGGCCAGCTCAGGCAGGCCGAGGACGTGCTCGCCGACCTCGGCGTCAACGGCGTCACCCTGGTCGGCGTGGCCAAGGGCGAGGAGCGCCGGCCCGGCGCGGAGGCCCTGGTGCTGCCGGACGGACGCGAGCTGCGCCCGGGCCCGGCCTCGCCGGCGCTGCAGTTCATCCAGCAGGTGCGCGACGAGGCCCACCGCTTCGCCATCACCGGCCATCGCGCGCGACGCCAGAAGGCACGCATGACCAGCCGGCTCGAGGACATCCCCGGCATCGGTCCGCGCCGGCGCGCCGCGCTGCTCAAGCACTTCGGCGGCATGATCGGCCTCAAGGCCGCCGGCGAGACCGAAATCGCGCGCGTGGAAGGCATCAACGCGGCCCTGGCCGCGCGCATCTACGCTAACCTGCATGGGTTGCCCATGCCCGACGCCGCGGGCGAGTAAGGACGTGCGATGAAGCTGACGATTCCCACCTGGCTGACCCTGCTGCGGATCGTGATGATCCCGGTGCTGGTGGTCGTGTTCTATCTGCCCTACAGGTGGACCAACTTCGCTTCCGCGGCGATCTTCGCGCTGGCCTCGATCACCGACTGGCTCGACGGCTGGATCGCGCGGCGCTACCACCAGAGTTCTGCCTTCGGTGCGTTCCTGGACCCGGTGGCCGACAAGCTGATGGTGGCCGTGGCGCTGTTCCTGATCGTGCAGGGCCATCCCACGCCGTGGATGGCGTTCTGGGCCGCGGTGATCGTCGGCCGCGAGATCGCCGTTTCCGCCCTGCGCGAGTGGATGGCCGAGATCGGCCAGCGCGCCAAGGTGAAGGTCGCCATGATCGGCAAGATCAAGACCACCGCGCAGATGGTCGCCCTGTTGTGCCTGCTGTACTCGGTGACGCCTGGCCAGGTACCCACCGGGCAGATCTGGATGGGCATCTACCTGTTCCACGTCGGCGACTGGATGCTGGCGGTGGCCGCGCTGCTCACCCTGTGGTCCGGGTTCCAGTACCTGCACGCGGCCTGGCCGAGCCTGCGCGCCGACGAGCAGGCGCTGGTGCAGGCACGCAAGAAGGCCGACGGCAACGGTTGACACTTCGCCGGCCGCATGTAGAATTTCGCGCTCCCGAGCGGGAATAGCTCAGTTGGTAGAGCACGACCTTGCCAAGGTCGGGGTCGCGAGTTCGAGTCTCGTTTCCCGCTCCAGTATTCAAGACAAGGCCCCGCACCGCGGGGCCTTGTCGTTTCTGGGGGCGTGCCGACGCGGCCGAGGCGCGGCCGCCCTCGATGGGCGAAAGACCCCGGCCAGCCGCGTCGCGACCGCCATGCGCACGCTGTTGCGCCGCGCGCCCCGCGGGACCGGGCGGCTTCGCTTTCCCCGTGCGTGCCGTGGCAGGAGGCGTGCTAGGCACCGGCGCCGCCACGGCACGTGGCCGCCCGCGCGAGCCGGTCGCGGGCGTACCACAGCGCCCGGCGGGCCATGTCGTAGGCCTGGTCGGCCTGCTGCGGCAGCAGGTGCTCGGCCATCACCGGATCGGCGCCGTGCGCCAAGGCGTGCTCGATGTGCTGCAGGGCCTGCAGGCGCTCTCGTACCGGGCCCAGCAAGGCCTTGCGCTGCGCGGCGCAGCCGGGGAAATCCCGTTCCAGCTCGGCCATCGCCGCGACGATGGCGGCGCTGGCGCCGCCCTTGAGGTCGGGCGCTTTTTCGAACGCGATCGGCGCGGCGTTGTAGGCATCGCCGGTGGCTTCGCTGCCGAGGTCCTCCTGGCGCTCGTGCAGGGCCGGATTGAAGCGCACCTGCGGCGGCGGCCGGGCAATGGCGGGCTGGTCGCCGCCATGCTTGCCCTTGAGCTTCTTCATCGCCCCGCCCAGGGCCTGGTCGGCGAGCTGGAACAGGTTGCCGTCGGACTTCCAGTCCTTGTCGAAGCGCGTGGGGTGGTAGTCGATCGGATCGGGACGTTCGAGGATGCGGCGCGCCTTCTCCTGGTCGCGCGCGCTTTCCAGGCCGGGTGCGGTGCCTGGCGGCAACCCGGTGACATTGGCATCCGCGGCGATGCGGATCCGTCCGTCCGACGTGTAGAGCCGCGAGGCCGGCGATGCCGTTTCGGGAGGGCGGGGGGAGGCAGGGTGTCCGGGCGGGATCGCGTGGGGGCAGGCGGCACCGGCAGGGCGGGGCGGGGCGACGATGGCGGCGGCGCGACCTGTGGCGGCGGCAACAGCACCAGGCGCATGCCGGTATCGCCGGCGCGGGCTGCCGGGCCGGAGGCCGCTGGCAGGCGCAGCAGCAGCGATGCCAGCAGGCCCATGATCAGGAGGGTGCCCAGGCCTGCGAACAGGCGCGGACGGTTTTCATCGGACAGCAACGGGGAATCCGGCAGGCAGAACGGTCGTCGACTTCGACCGGCGGGCATTGTCCCGTGTTCCCCGCGATGTCCGATGCGTGCGTATGTCAGCATTGGCATGCGGTGGCCACGTGCGCCGGCCTGCCCGTACCGGCGACCGCGGCCGCACTGGCGCCGGTCGCGCGCGCATGGGATACCCGCTGATGGGCTGCCGGAATATCGGTCGCCTGGAGGAATCGTTCGGGTATTGTCGAGAGGGCGACCATGCGCCGCCGCGACGTTTCCTGAACCGCAGGATTCCCGGGATTTGCTTTCGCCCGGTGCAGGGCATACCGTGGCCGGGCTGAGTTACAAGGGTCACCTTGAATCGTGGCCTGATGCTGTAGACAAGCATTCACTACATCGTTGTACCCGCTTCCTAAATTTCTCCTTGCAGCCAGCATCTCCGGTCGCCGTGCGGCCGGCTTCATCCATTACCAAGGAGCAATTCCATGTCCGACAATGAAACGGGTACCGTGAAGTGGTTCAACGATGCAAAGGGCTTCGGCTTCGTCACCCGTGACAACGGTGCGCCGGATGCCTTCGTGCATTTCCGCGCCATCCAGTCCTCGGGCTTCAAGAGCCTGCAGGAAGGCCAGAAGGTTTCCTTCTCCGTCACCCAGGGCCAGAAGGGCCCGCAGGCGGAGAACGTGCAGGTCCTCTGAGGGCCGCCGTCTTCTGAACAAAAGCCCGGCTTGATGCCGGGCTTTTTTGTTGCCCGCGGTCATTGCCCGCATCAGGCGCTGCGGCCGGGGATCCGACCGGGCGGCAGGACGCGCAGGGCCCCGCGACGGGGGCGCGACACGGCCGCTTTCCCTGCACTGCGGGTGTGCATGACACGCTCCGAGGGCAGCGCGAGCAGGGGCCGCGCCGGCGCCGGTCCATGGCCGCGTTCGCCAAAGGCCGTGACCGGGGCTTTCCCCACCGAGGCAGTCGCATGGACCCGGGCTTCCTCCTGGCGGAGGGATCACCGGGCCACTCGTCCGTGCGTCGTCGACGAACAGCATCGATCAGGGATGTGGCATGCATCCACGGCGTACGGGACCCCCGGCCGGGCCGATCGCGGCCCGGGCCCGCCCAGGACTCTGACTCTCGTGGACACGTCCTGGACATGCGCAACCATGCGACCGGGCAGGCAGCACGTGCCCGGGTCGATCGGCTACGCATGCCGAAACCGGCAGGCATCGACCGCGCTTGCGCGCAAGTCACGCGGACGGGGCCTTCCCCTCGTCGGCGGGCTTGTCGTCGCCCCGTGCGGCCTTCTTCTTGGCCAGCTTTTCTTCCTTCTGCTTTTTCTTGGCCAGCTCGCGCTGACGCTTCTCGAACGAATAATTGATCTTTGCCAAGGATGGACCTCGTTGGGACGGGAGGGAAACGTGAATGGTTGACGCGGTTATTCCTTCGCTGCCGTTGCCGGCTCGGCGTCGGCGGTGGCCGGGCCTTCGCCGCGCCGCTTGCGCGGCGACGCGGCCTTCGCCGGCGTCTGGCGCAGCGGCGAGTTGCCCAGGACTTCGATTTCCCCGCCGGCCTTGCTGAAGGCGGCAAGATCGGCGGCGATGCGCTCGCGGGTGAGGCCGCGCTGCTGGCCGGGAGCGCCGAAATGACCGGTGGTCTGCCGGGGAGCGGGGGCCGCCTGCTTCTGCGCAGGCTTGGGCGTGGTTTTTCCGGTCATCAACGACATCTCCTCAAGGGGTACTCAGTCGAATGTCGCGGTCGCGCGATGTGGCGTATTCCTCGCGTACCGCTCTGCAGTAGGGGCCGGCCATGACGAAGCGCCGGCAGGCCGAGGGGCGGCTTCCGTAGATGCCGCAATTCATGTGCGCGCCGTCGATGGCCACGCACCAGCCTTCCTCGTCGCGTGCCATCACGTGCAGGCCGCCGGGCAGGTAGGTGGTCAGGTGCGCCGGTACGTGGTCGTCCTCGTCCAGGACCACCGTCAACCGGCAGCACACCGCATCGCAGGACGAGCACTGGACCGGCCCTCCGGCACGGCTCACGCGCTGGCACCGCGCGCATAGCGCAGCAGGCGCCCGCGGAAGGGCGGGAGGTCCTTGTCGTTCATCGGGCAGCGTTCCTCGAGCGCGTGGAATCCCTGGTCGGCCATCAGCCGGCTGAACCGCGTGCTGTTGCCGCGGCCGGGATCGGTCAGCACCACCTCGGCCGTGGGCAGCGCATGGCGTTCCACCACGCCGGCGAGCAGCAGCGCGTGGTCGATCTCGTAGAGCACGTCGCTGGCGATGATCACGTCGAACTGTCCCAGCGTCGGCAAGGGCATGTCCCAGCGCAGCTGGCGGTAGTGCACGGCCGGCAGCGCGTTGAGGGCGGCGTTGTAGGCCAGGAACGGCTCGGCGAGCGGATGCACATCGGAGGCGACCACGTCGGCCTCGCGATGCTGCAGCACCAGGCTCGCCAGGCCGATGCCGCAGCCCAGCTCCAGGATGCGCTTGCCCTGCACGTCGAACTGCGTCATCGCCTGCGCCAGCAGGCGCTCGGCCGGCCACAGCTGGCCGAACAGGCTCCATTGCGCCGAGGAAATGCCCAGGCGGGCGCCATGCCCGTCCGGGTCGGAGAACTGCTGCCTGTCGCTGAGCACGCGCAGGCGGTAGAGGTGGCCGCCGACGGTGACCTGTTCGTGGCGTACGGAGTAGCCGGGCATGATGCGCTCCCGTTGGGGCGTCCTCCCCGGTACGGCGTGGGGCGGGTGACGCATGAAGGGGGAGCGGATCGGGCAACTGCCGGGGCGGCTGCGCGGAGCGCACGGAACAGGCGGTGGCCTGTGGGTCCATGCTACACCATGCCGCGAACCGGCCCTCCGGAAGCGGGGGCGGGAGCGGTTCCGGCGTGCCTTGGCGCCCACTCCCGAGCCTGGCGAATCGTTCGTGCCCTTCCCGCAAAAACGGACGTCCTGGGCTGGACGATGGCCAATCAGACGTGCGTGGCTGGATCGGACGCAGTGGTCTCCGCGCGCGTGGCGATGACGCTCTGGCAGGGAGACTGCGGCTACCGCTACCGCAATCCGGCTGCGGGCGGCCTGGAGGTCGATGGCTCCGATTGGGTGGCCTCGGAGGCGGGCCGGGGCAGGATTGGCTCCGGCGTGCGCCGGCTCCATGCATTCGGTATTCGCGCTCTTGGCACTCGCCTCCGATCCGCGATCGTCGGACATCGGAGGAAGAGGGCACCCGCCTTCCGTCGCCGGGCCGGCAACAAAAAACCCCCGACGCGTCGGGGGTCTGTCTGGAGGCCTGGGTCGGAATTGAACCGGCGTACGCGGATTTGCAGTCCGCTGCATAACCACTCTGCCACCAGGCCGGTGAGCGACTCTAGCTGATCCGCCGGCGGCGGCCTCTAGAACAAAGCCCCGCATGCGGGGCTTTGTGATGTATCTGGAGCGGGAAACGAGACTCGAACTCGCGACCCCGACCTTGGCAAGGTCGTGCTCTACCAACTGAGCTATTCCCGCTTGGGATGGGCTGCATTCTACAGGCGGTCCCGGAATCTGCCAACACCTTTTTGCGCGTCGGCGGCGTACGCCTTCACAGCAGGCGGATCAGCAGCGGCGCCACCATCACGTTGATCAGGCCGGCCATGACCATGACCAGGCCGGCGATCGCGCCTTCCTCGTCGCCGATCTCGCGCGCCTTGGCCACGCCCATGCCGTGGGCGCCCATGCCCAGCAGCGCGCCGCGCGCCATGGAGCTTTTCACCGGCAGCACCTTGAGGATGACCTGGCCCACCAGCGAACCGCAGATGCCGGTGAGGATGACGAACACGGCGGTCAGCTCGGCGACGCCGCCGACCTCGTCGGACACCTCCATCGCCAGCGGGGTGGTGATCGAGCGCGGAGTCAGGCTCAGGCGCAGTTCCGAGGACAGGTTCAGCAGCGTGGACAGGTACCAGGCGCTGACGATGGCCACGGTGCTGCCGACCAACACGCCGGCGCCGAGGATCTTCCAGTGGCGGCGGATCAGTTCGCGCTGCTGGTAGATCGGGATGGCGAAGGCCACGGTGACCGGCCCGAGCATGGCCATCAGCCAGTGGGTGCCACGCGTGTAGTCGTGGTAGTTGGCATGCAGTAGCACGGCCAGCAACAGCAGCACCAGCGGCGCGAAGATCAGCGGCGAGACCAGGGTGGCGTGGAAGCGCGCGTAAAGGGCCTTGCCCGCGTAGTAGGCGGCGATGGTGGCCAGCGCCCAGAACACCGGCCAGCCCATGCCCTGGATGAGCGGGATCAACGGTTCACTGTTCACGACGGCGACTCCAGCGATAAAGCAGGTCCACGGTCAGCGCGGTGCTGGCCATCACCAGCACGGTACCGCCCAGCACCACGGCCAGCAGCTTGATGCCCAGCCAGCCGAGCATCTGCCGGTTGTCCAGCAGGATCATCGCGGCCGGCACGAAGAACAGCAGCATCTCGGCCAGCAGCCAGTTGGCGCCGCGGGTCAGGGTATGGGGCGAGAGCCAGTGCCGCAGCAGCAGCACCAGCAGCAGGACCATGCCGAGGATGCCCGAGGGGATCGGCAGGTCGAAGCGGCGCACCGCCCACTCGGCGCCGCCCCAGACCAGCACGATCAGCGCGATCTGGGCCACGCGGCTGCCGCGCAGGTGGCGGCGCGCAAGCGGCATCACCGGGCGCAGGAAAGAACGATCAGGTATGTTCATGGAGCAGTATATTGCGCCTGCCATTTCATAAGTAAAATGAATCCTGGTGACTCGGTGGATTCTATTTAGGAATGGAACTGAAGCAGCTCAAGGCCCTGGTGGAGGTGGTCAGGCGCGGCGGCTTTTCCGCGGCGGCCGAGACCTTGCACACCACCCAGCCCAACATCAGCAAGACGGTGAAGCAGCTGGAGGAGCAGGCCGGCCTGCCGCTGCTGGATCGCTCCCGTCAGGGGGTACGGCTGACCCCGGCCGGCGAGATCATCTACCGGCGCGCGCTGACCCTGCTGGCCGAGCGCGACAGCCTGGAGGCCGAGCTGGACGACCTGCGCGGCCTGCGCAGCGGCGAGCTCAACCTGGGCCTGCCGTTGCTGGGCAGCGACATCCTGTTCGCGCCGCTGTTCGCCGCCTACCGCGAGCGCTACCCGGGCGTGCAGCTGCGGCTGCTGGAACTGGGCAGCCAGGCGCTCGAGGACAGCCTGCGCGCCGGCGACGTCGAGCTGGTCGGCAGTCTGCTGCCGGTGGGCGACGAGTTCGAGTGGCAACCGGTGCGACGCGAGCCGATGGTGGTGGTGCTGCCGCCCGGGCACCGGCTGGCCGGAAGCTCCTCGTTGCGCCTGGACAGCCTGCGCGAGGCGCCCTTCGTCATGTTCGAGCGCGGCTTCGCCCTGAACCGGCGTGTCATCGCGGCCTGCGCCAAGTACGGGTTCGCCCCGCGCGAGGTGGCGCGCAGCAGCCAGATCTACTTCATCGCCGCGCTGGTGGCGGCCGGCATGGGCGTGGCGGTGCTGCCGCGGATGATCGCCGAGCGCCACGTGCAGCACCTGCCGCGGGTGCTGCTCGACGAGAACGACCTGGTCTGGCACATGGCGTTGATCTGGCGCCGCGGCGCCTTCCTCTCGCATGCCGCGCGTGCCTGGCTGCAGCTGGCCGGCGAGCGCACCGTGCCGCCCGCCTGAGGTTCACATCCGCAGGGTGTCGACCAACAGCTTGACGTTGAGCACCACGATGATCCCGGCCACCGTCCAGGCCAGGGCCAGCAACCAGCGCGGCGCCACCAGCGCGCCCATGCGGCGGCGATCGCCGACGAAGTGCACCAGCGGGATCACCGCGAACGGCAGCTGCATCGACAGCAGCACCTGGCTGAATACCAGCAGCCGCGCGGTGCCGCCCTCGCCGTAGAGCGCGGTGACCACCACCACCGGCACGATCGCCAGACCGCGGGTCAGCAGGCGCCGCACCCACACCGGGATGCGCAGGTGCAGGAAGCCTTCCATCACGATCTGTCCGGCCAGCGTGGCGGTGACCGTGGAGTTGATGCCCGAGGCGAGCAGGGCCACCGCGAACAGCGTCGCCGCCACGCTCACGCCCAGCATCGGCGCCAGCAGCTCGTAGGCCTGCTCGATCTCGGCCACGTCGGTGCGTCCCTGGGTATGGAACACCGCCGCGGCCAGGATCAGGATGGCCGCGTTGACGAACAGCGCCAGCGACAGGGCGACCGTGCTGTCCAGCGTCGCCCAGCGCAGCGCCGAGCGTCGCCCGGCGTCGGTGCGCGGGTAGGCGCGGGTCTGCACGATGGACGAGTGCAGGTACAGGTTGTGCGGCATCACCGTGGCGCCGACGATGCCGATGGCCAAGTACAGCGCCTCGGGCGAGGTGACGATGCGCGCGCTGGGGATGAAGCCGGCCAGTACGTCGCGCAGCGGCGGGGCGGCCATCGCCATCTGCACCGCGAAACACACGAAGATCACCGTCAGCAGGGCGATGACGAACGCTTCCAGGCGGCGGAAGCCGCGATGCATGAGCACCAGTACCAGCAGCACGTCGACCACGGTGATGATCGCGCCGGCCAGCAGCGGGATGCCGAATAGAAGCTTCAGCGCGATCGCGGTGCCGATCACCTCGGCCAGGTCGCAGGCCACGATCGCCGCCTCGCACAACAGCCACAGCACCACGTTGGCGGCCTTGCCGTAGCGTTCGCGGCAGGCCTGCGCCAGGTCTAGGCCGGTGGCGATGCCCAGCCGCGCCGCCAGGCCCTGCAGCAGGATCGCCATCAGGTTTGACAGCAGGATCACCGACAGCAGCAGGTAGCCGAACTGCGAGCCGCCGGCCAGGTCGGTGGCCCAGTTGCCCGGGTCCATGTAGCCGACCGAGATCATGTAGCCCGGCCCCACGAAGGCCAGAAGCTTGCGCCACCACGCCCCGCCGGCGGCCGGCACCGGGACGCTGGCGTTCATTTCGCCGAGGCTGCGGAAGTCCGTACTTGGGGCCGAGGCCGGGGTGGCGGAAGGAGGAGAGGAATCGGGGGTCTTCATGGCAACGGGTGAGGGTTGACCCGGCCACTATATAGCAATTGCTATCTCATTGAGCAGGGGCGAACCATTGATCCCAGATTGGACCGGCGCCATCGCCTTGGGCGATCATGCGCGCGCGATTTACGAGGAGTTGTCCGTGGGCAAAGACGAAAAGTCCGACGATGCATCCGCTTCCGGCCTGCCCGAGGCCCGGCTGCATTCGGAGGGCTTCCGCCAGGTACGCCAGGCGCGCCGGCAGGAACTGGTCGAGGACTACGTCGAGCTGATTTCCGACCTGCTCGCCGACGGCGGCGAAGCGCGCCAGGTGGACATCGCCGCGCGCCTGGGCGTGGCCCAGCCGACCGTGGCCAAGATGCTCAAGCGGCTGGTGCAGGGCGGCTGGGTGATCCAGCGCCCGTATCGCGGCGTGTTCCTCACCCCGGAGGGCAAGGCGCTGGCCGAGGCCAGCCGCGAGCGCCACCAGACGGTGTACCGCTTCCTGCGCGCGCTCGGCGTGGACGAGGACACCGCGCGCCGCGATGCGGAGGGCATCGAGCACCACGTCAGCGAAGCCACGCTGGCCGCGTTCGAGGCCTTCGCCGCCCGCACGGAGGCGCATTGAGCGAGCAGGCGCCGCAACGGCAGGCGGCCGACGACGCGCGCTGGATGCGCCATGCGCTGGCGCTGGCCGAGCGTGCCGAGCGCGAGTTCGACGAGATCCCGGTCGGAGCGGTCGTGGTGGGCCCGGACGGGCAGCTGCTGGGCGAGGGCTGGAACCACAATATCGCCGGCCACGACCCGTCCGCGCACGCGGAGATCGTGGCCCTGCGCGCGGCTGGCCAGGCGCTGCGCAACCATCGCCTGGTCGGTTGCACCCTGTACGTGACCCTGGAGCCGTGCGCGATGTGCGCGATGGCGATCGTGCACGCCCGGCTGCAGCGGGTGGTGTACGCCGCGGCCGATCCCAAGACCGGCGCCTGCGGCAGCGTCTTCGACCTGCTCGCCGATCCGCGCCACAACCATCGCGTGCAGGTGCATGGCGGAGTGCTCGCCGAGGCGGCCGGGACCCGGCTGAGCAACTATTTCCGGCGCAAGCGCGGGCGCGCGCCACTGCCCGAGCCGCCGGCCTGAGGTGGGCGCCGCGCTATCATGTCGGGCTTGCCGGCTGGCCGGCGCGAGACAGAGGTGGGAAAGGCAATGGGCAATGATCGGCTGATCTGGATCGACCTGGAGATGACCGGGCTGGACACCGACCGGGATTCGATCATCGAGATCGCGACCGTGGTCACCGACGCGCAGCTCAACGTGCTCGCCGAGGGCCCGGAACTGGCCATCGCCCATCCGCTGGACACGCTGCAGGCCATGGACGAGTGGAACCGCCACCAGCACCGCCACTCGGGCCTGTGGCAGCGCGTGCTCGACAGCCAGGTCGGCATCGCCCAGGCCGAGGCGATGACCGTGGCCTTCCTCGATCGCTGGGTCAAGCCCGGCACCTCGCCGATGTGCGGCAACTCCATCTGCCAGGACCGGCGCTTCATGCACCGCCTGATGCCGCGCCTGGAGCGCTATTTCCACTACCGCAACCTGGACGTGAGCACGCTCAAGGAGCTGGCGCGGCGCTGGGCGCCAGGGATCGCCGCGGGCGTGGCCAAGACCTCCTCGCATACCGCGCTGAGCGACGTGCACGATTCGATCGAGGAGCTGCGCTACTACCGCAACTTCATGGGCGAGCTGGCCGGGCTGGCCGCGCCGGCGGACTGAACCGCCCGCACGGCCGTCCCGGCCCCGGCCTGCTCAGGCGTCCTGGCGCGGATCGGGCAGGGCGGCCTGGCCGCCGGCCACCAGCGTCCCGTCGTCCAGCGGCTTGCCGGAGCCGCCGTAGAGGTACACGTGCGCGTCACGCTGGGGGAACGGGATGCTGATGCCGGCCGCGTCGAAGCCGGTCTTGATCCGCTCCAGCAGCTCCGCGCGCGTCGCCGCCCAGTCCGCGTTCGCCACGTAGCAGGTGATGGCCAGGTTGACGCTGCTGTCGGCCAGGGTGTCGACCGCGGCCCCGGGTGCCGGGCTCGCCTGCACGCGTGCGTCGGCGCGCACCACGTCCAGCGCCACCTGGCGCGCGCGGGCGAGGTCGTCGCCGTAGCCGACGCCCACCACCAGCGCGATGCGGCGCAGCGGCAGGGTGCTCAGGTTGGTGATCGGGCCGGAGGTGATCAGGTTGTTGGGGATGGTCAGGATCTCCTTGTCCGCCCCTTCCAGCACGGTCTGGAAGATGCCCACCTGGGTCACCGTGCCGCTCAGCCCGGCCACGGTGACCGCATCGCCCTCGCGGAACGGGCGCAGGGTCACCAGCATCACGCCGGCGGCGATGTTGGACAGGGAATCCTTCAGCGCCAGGCCGATGGCCAGGCCGGCCGTGCCGATCACCGCCAGCAACGGCGCGGTGGCCACGCCGAGCTGCTGCAGCGTGGCGACGACCACCAGCACCACGGCGGCGATGTAGGCCACGTTGCGCAGGAAGTCGCCCAGCATCGTGTCGATGTGGAAGCGCAGCAGCGCCCGCGGCAGCAGGTTGGTGAGCCGGCGTGCCAGCCACAGGCCGATCAGCAGGACCAGCGCGGCCTTGAGCAGGGTGGGGCCCCACAGCAGCAGCAGTTGCTTCCAGTGCAGGGAATCGATGGCGATCGGGTTCACGGCAGCCTCCTTGGGGGCGGGGACGAGAGGGATGAACGAGCGGGATGAAAAAGCGGGGCCCCGCCGAAACGGGGCCCCGCGTGGGTCGTCATGCTGACCGCGGCGCGGTCGAGGCGACGTCAAGCCCCGGCCTTGCTCTTGGCCAGCCGCAGCCAGGTATCGACCACGGTGTCGGGGTTGAGCGAGACCGACTCGATGCCCTCGTCCATCAGCCACTGCGCCAGGTCGGGATGGTCCGACGGGCCCTGGCCGCAGATGCCCACGTACTTGCCCTTGGCGCGCGCGGACTTGATCGCCATCGACAGCAGCTTCTTGACCGCCGGGTTCCGCTCGTCGAACAGGTGGGCGACGATGGACGAGTCGCGGTCCAGGCCCAGGGTCAGCTGGGTCAGGTCGTTGGAGCCGATCGAGAAGCCGTCGAAGATGTCGAGGAACTCGTCGGCCAGCAGCGCGTTGGACGGCACCTCGCACATCATGATGATCTTCAGGCCGTTCTCGCCCTGCTTGAGCCCGTTCTGCTCGAGCACCTCGACGACCTTGCGGCCTTCCTCCAGGGTGCGCACGAACGGGATCATCACCCACAGGTTGTCCAGGCCCATCTCGTTGCGCACGCGCAGCACGGCCTTGCACTCCAGGCCGAAGGCCGCGGCGAAGGACGGATCGACGTAGCGGCTGGCACCGCGGAAGCCGATCATCGGGTTCTCTTCGTGCGGCTCGTAGTTCGCGCCGCCGATCAGGTTGGCGTACTCGTTGGACTTGAAGTCCGACAGGCGCACGATCACCGGGTTCGGCCGCACCGAGGCGGTCAGCGTGGCGATGCCCTCGGCCAGGCGGTCCACGTAGAAACCCACCGGATCGCTGTAGCCGGCGATCTTGGCGTCGATCTTCTTCTTCGTCTCGGCGTCCTGCTTGTCGTATTCCAGCAGGGCATTGGGATGCACGCCGATGTGGCTGGCGATGATCATCTCCAGGCGTGCCAGGCCGATGCCGTTGTTGGGCAGCTGGCCGAAATCGAACGCGCGCTCGGGGTTGGCCACGTTCATCATGATCTTCAGCGGCGCCGGCGGCATGTGCGACAGGTCGGTGGTGGTGCGCTCGAACGGCAGCTTGCCCTCGTAAATGTAGCCGGTGTCGCCCTCGGCGCAGCTGACGGTCACTTCCTGGCCGTCCTTGATCTCCTGCATCGCGTTGCCGGTGCCGACCACGGCCGGCACGCCCAGCTCGCGGGCGATGATCGCCGCGTGGCAGGTGCGCCCGCCACGGTTGGTCACGATCGCCGCGGCACGCTTCATCACCGGCTCCCAGTCCGGATCGGTCATGTCGGCGACCAGGACGTCGCCGGGCTGGACCCGGTTCATGTCCTCCAGCGAACGCACCACGCGCGCCACGCCGGCGCCGATCTTCTGGCCGATGGCACGGCCCTCGGCCAGCACCGGGCCGCGCTTGTCCAGCGTGTAGCGTTCGATCTGGGTGGCATGGCCGCGCGATTTCACCGTCTCCGGCCGCGCCTGGACGATGAACAGCTTGCCGCTCTTGCCGTCCTTGGCCCACTCGATGTCCATCGGCCGGCCGTAGTGCTTCTCGATGACCAGCGCCTGCTTGGCCAGCTCCTGCACATCGGCATCGGAGATGGAGAAGCGGTTGCGCAGCTCGGCCGGCGTGTCCTCGATGCGCACGCGCTCGCCGGGGGTGTCCGAATAGACCATGCGCACCGCCTTGCTGCCGAGCGAACGGCGCAGGATCGCCGGCTTGCCGGCCTCGAGCGTGGGCTTGTAGACGTAGAACTCGTCGGGGTTCACCGCGCCCTGCACGACCATCTCGCCCAGGCCGTAGCTGGCTGTGATGAACACCACGTCGCGGAAGCCGGATTCGGTGTCCAGGGTGAACAGCACGCCGGAGGCGCCCACGTCCGAGCGCACCATCAGCTGCACGCCGGCCGAGAGGAACACGTCCTCGTGCTTGAAGCCGTGGTGGACGCGGTAGGCGATGGCGCGGTCGTTGTAGAGGCTGGCGAACACTTCCTTGACCTTGTGCACGACGTCGTCGGCACCGGTCACGTTGAGGAAGGTCTCCTGCTGGCCGGCGAAGGACGCGTCGGGCAGGTCCTCGGCGGTGGCCGAGGAACGTACCGCCACGGCCACGTCGGCGCCACCGTTGTCGGCCGACAGCTGGGCGTAGGCGCTGCGGATGTCCTTGTCCAGGTCCGGCTGCAGCGGCGCGTCGATGACCCAGCCGCGGATGTCCTTGCCGGCGGCGGTCAGCGCGCCGACGTCCTCCACGTCCAGCGTGGCCAGGCGGTCGAAGATGCGCTTGGACAGGTCGTTGTAGGCGATGAACGCCTTGAACGCCTCGGCGGTGGTGGCGAAGCCGCCCGGAACCGACACGCCCAGCTCGGCCAGGTGGCCGATCATTTCGCCGAGGGACGAATTCTTGCCGCCGACGCGGGCGAGATCGCCCAGGCCAAGCTCGTGCAGCCAGAGGATGTTCTCGTTCAAGCGCGATGCTCCGTTTGGGCCATCGCCCGAGGCGGGCTGCAGGCCACGTCCATGGGAAGAAGCCGTTATGATGCAGCGCGCATCCCACCCGCACAAGCTTGATGCATCAAGCTTTCAGCCCGTAAACAGGGAGTCTTCGGCCATGACCACCATCCGGCCGGTGTTCTACGTTTCCGATGGAACCGGTATCACCGCCGAAACCATTGGCCACAGCCTGCTCACCCAGTTCAACGGGTTCAACTTCGTCACCGACCGCATGCCGTTCATCGACGATCCGGCCAAGGCGCGCGCGGCGGCCGAGCGCATCCGTGCCGCCGGCGAGCGCTACCAGGTGCGGCCGATCGTGGTCAATTCCTGCGTTGATACCGAACTGAGCCTGATCATCGCCGAGAGCGGCGCGATGATGCTCGACGTGTTCGCGCCGTTCATCGAGCCGCTGGAGCGCGAGCTCAACGCGCCGCGGCTGTCGCAGGTGGGCCGCGCGCACGGCATCGTCGATTTCGACACCTACCACCGCCGCATCAACGCGATGAACTTCGCGCTCACCCACGACGACGGCATCGCGTTGACCTACGACGAGGCCGACGTGGTGCTGGTGGCGGTGTCGCGGGCGGGCAAGACGCCGACCTGCATCTACCTGGCGCTGCACTACGGGGTGAAGGCGGCCAACTACCCGCTCACCGACGAGGACCTGGAGTCCGACCGCCTGCCGCCGCGCCTGCGCGCCTACCGGCACAAGCTGTTCGGGCTGACCATCGACCCCGAGCGCCTGCACCAGATCCGCGAGGAGCGCCGCCCCGGCTCGCGCTATGCCGACCTGGAGACCTGCCGGCGCGAGGTCGGCGCGGCCGAGACGATGTTCCGCATGGAACGCATCCCCACGCTGAGCACCACCCATACCTCGATCGAGGAAATCTCCAGCAAGGTGCTGGGCACGCTCGGCCTGCGCCGGGAGATGTTCTGAGCGGCGCTTGCAGCAACGGGGTGGGCAGCGTGTAGGATCGGGGGCATGGAATCCGCCACCTCCCCGGTCCGCCGCGTTCCCCGCCTGAGCCGCTTCGGCTGGCTCATGGGGCTGTACGCGGAGAACTTCCTGCACATCAACCGGCTGTTCGCGCCGGCGTGCCTGCCCGCGGGCCGCTATGTCTCCTCGATCGGCGATGGCCTGGACGTGCGCCTGGACGTGATCGAGCAGCATGCCTACACGGTGGAGCTGCGCCTGACCTACGAGCTGGTCGATCCGGTCACCGGCGAGCCCGATCCCTCCGCGCACGTGCGCGTGTACCGGGACGCGCGCCAGGCCGAGACCACGCACTGCTACGTCGGCCGCCGCTGGCAGGACGTGGTCGGCCTGTACCCGCCGCCGGCCGAGCTGATCAGCCACCGCATGCGCATGAACACCTTCCTGGGCAAGTGGCTGGAATACCTGGCCGAGCGCGGCCACGGCGTGGCCACGCTGCATGCCAGCCCGATGCCGCTGGCGAGCGGCCTGCCGGGCCGCTGATCCGCGCCAGCCCCTGCTTTCCCGGAAACCCGAAGAAGATGCCCTATACCCCGATCGTGGCCACGCTCGGCTACGTGCTGTCCGAAGACCGCCGCCAGGTCCTGATGATCCACCGCAACACCCGCCCGGGCGACCTGCACCTGGGCAAGTACAACGGCCTGGGCGGCAAGGTCGAACGCGACGAGGACGTGCTGGCCGGGATGCGCCGCGAGATCCGCGAGGAGGCCGGCATCGAGTGCGGGCCGATGCGCCTGCGCGGCACGATCAGCTGGCCGGGTTTCGGCAAGCATGGCGAGGACTGGCTCGGTTTCGTGTTCCTGATCGACGGCTACACCGGCACCCCGCTGCACGCCAATCCCGAGGGCACGCTGCAGTGGGTCGAGCGCGGGCGCATCCTCGAGCTGCCGCTGTGGGACGGCGACCGCCAGTTCCTGCCGCTGGTGTTCGACGAGGACCCGCGCCCGTTCCACGGGGTCATGCCGTACCGCGACGGGCACATGGTGTCCTGGTCGTATTCGCGCCTGTGAGGTTGTCCACCGCCGGTGTGGATGCGTCGCCGGCAAAGCTGTGGACAAGCACCGCAACCGCTTGATGGGCAAGGGACGACTTTTGCGGTGGCGATTTTTTCGCCAGCGGCGTGCGAGGTTCTCCACAGCCGGTGTGGATGATTGCGGGACAAGCCTGTGGACAGATCCGCGCGACCCGCGCGGCGGCGTCCTCTCCCGCGGGTTGGCGAAAAAATGGCCAGGGCGCTGCGCCCCCGCATGCCGGTGTCGCGCTAACCTGTGCCACCCCAAGGATGCAGGCCTGCGATGAAACGGCACTTCTCGATGCTCCGCGAGTTCCAGCTCGCCGACTGGTTCACGCTGGGCAACGCGTTCTGCGGCACCGGCGCGGTGTTCGCCGCGCTGCGCTTCCTCCACGAAGGCCAGCGCCACGACCTGCTGCTGGGCATGGCGCTGATCCCGCTGGCGTTCGTGTTCGACGCCCTGGACGGGCGCGTGGCGCGCTGGCGCAAGTCCTCCTCCACGCTGGGCCGCGAGCTCGATTCGCTGGCCGACGTGATCTCCTTCGGGGTGGCGCCGGCGGCGCTGGCCTATGCCTGCGGCATGGACGGCGGCTGGGACTGGCTGGTGCTGAGCTACTTCGTCTGCTGCGGGGTCAGCCGCCTGGCACGCTACAACGTCACCGCCGAGGACCTGGCCGGCGAGGACGGCAAGGTGCACTACTTCGAGGGCACGCCGATCCCGACCAGCCTGGTGCTGGTGCTGGTGCTGGCCGCCGCCGCCGCGGGGGGCCACGTCGGCCAGGCGCTGTGGTGGGGACAATGGCAGCTGGGGCCATGGCAGCTGCACCCGCTGGTCCTGCTGTTCGCGCTGTCCGGGTCGCTGATGGTCAGCAAGACCCTGCACATTCCCAAGCCCTGAACGTGGTGATGGCGGCCACGGTTGCTATGATCGGGCAGGCCTGCCTGGGAGGGTGACGATGGCCAGCCACGAATCCGACGGTCCTGTCGATTGGGAAGCGCTCGCGCGCCAGTACTGGGGCGCGTGGACCAGTGCGTTGCGCGAGCCGCCTTCGGCCGCCGCACCGGCGGGCGAAGGCGCGCCGGACTGGGAGGCGATGTTCCGGACCTGGCGCGAGCTGTTGCAGCAGCTCGGCACGCCCGGGGCGGAGGCCGCCGCCGAGGGCCTGGGCGGGCCCGCCGCGCACTGGTTCGCGCTGATGCAGCAGGTGGCCTCGCGCTTCGCCGGCCGCGAGGCTTCCGGTGCCGAGATCGCCGCGGCCTGGCGCCAGGCGGTGCGCGGCCAGGAGGCCGACTGGCTGCGCTGGCTGGGCCAGGCCGGCCAGGCCAGCTGGGACCCCTGGCTGGAACGCATGTCGCGCTGGCTGGCGCAATGGCGCGCCGCCGGCGCGCCCTGGCTGGACCTGCCGGGACTGGGGCTGGGACGCAACGACCATGCGCGCTGGCAACGCCTGGCCGACGCGCAGAAGGCCTACCAGTCCGCGGCCGATGCCTACCTGGAACAGCTGCGGCAGGCGCTGGAGGCCGGCTTCGCCCTGTTCGAGCGGCGCCTGGCCGAGCACGAGGCACCGGGCACGCGGCTGGACAGCGTGCGCGCCCTGTTCGACCTGTGGATCGACGCGGCCGAGGAAGCCTACGCCCAGGTCGCGCTGTCGCCACGCTTCCAGCAGGCCCATGCCGATTTCGCCCACGCGCAGATGCGCCTGCGCGCGGCCATCCAGGCCGAGGTCGAACGCATCGCCGAGCCGCTGGGCGTGCCGACCCGCACCGAGATGGACAGCGCGCACCGGCGCATCACCGAACTGGAACGCGAACTGCGGCGCCTGCGCGACCAGCTCGAACGGAACGAACCGCCACCGCCGCCGCCCGAGCCCAGGCCGCGGCGGCGTACGCGCCGGACGGTTCCGCCCGCGGCGCCCAAGGGGGCTGCGCCGCGCCGGCCGGCCCGGCGCAAGCCGGCGCCATGAACGGCCCCCTGGACCTGGACCCCGAGCGCCTGCTGGCGGAGGCATTGCGGGCCCAGCGGCGACTGGGCGAAGGGTTGCGCCTGCTGGCGCAGGTGGGCGAGGTGGACTACGGCGCCACCGCGCGCCAGGAAGTCTGGCGCGACGGCAAGGTCGTCCTCTACCGTTTCGTCGGCGAGCGCCCGCCGAGCGCGCGGGTGCCGTTGCTGATCGTCTATGCCCTGGTCAACCGCCCGTACATGGTGGACCTGCAGGCCGACCGCTCGCTGGTGCGGCGCCTGCTGGAGCAGGGCGAGGACGTGTACGTGCTGGACTGGGGCTATCCCGACCGGTCCGAGCGCTACCTGACCCTGGAGGACTACCTGCTGGGCTACCTGGACGGGGCGGTACGCTGGCTGTGCCGCCATGCCGGGTTGCCGGCGATCGACCTGATGGGCATCTGCCAGGGCGGCGTGTTCGCGCTGTGCTATGCGGCCCTGCGCCGCCCGCGCGTGCGCAACCTCGTCACCATGGTCACGCCGGTGGACTTCCACACCCCCGACAACATGCTCGGGCACTGGGCACGGGCGCTGGACGCGGACCTGATGGTCGACACGCTGGGCAACATCCCGGCCGACCTGATGAATGCCAGCTACCTGATGCTCAAGCCGTTCCGGCTCAACCTGCAGAAGTACGTGGGCATGCTGGACATCCTCGACGACCGCGAGGCGCTGGAGGATTTCCTGCGCATGGAGAAATGGATCTTCGATTCGCCCGACCTGGCCGGCGAGGCCTTCCGCGAGTTCATCCAGACCTTCTACCAGCACAACGGCTTCGTCGCCGGCGACGTGCGCATCGCCGGGCAGGCGGTCGATCTGCAGGCGCTGGACATGCCGATCCTGAACATCTACGCCGAGCAGGACCACCTGGTGCCGCCGGACGCCTCGCGTGCCCTGGGCGGACTGGTGGGCAGCGACGACTATGCCGAGCTGGGCTTTCGCGGCGGCCACATCGGCATCTATGTCTCCGGGCGCGCCCAGCGCGAGGTGCCGCCGGCCATCCACGCCTGGCTGCGCCGCCACGACGGTTGAGGCCGGCGCTTGCCGCCACGGGTATCGACGATGACAGGCACCCCTCCGTTTTCCCTGGCGACGGCGTGCCGGCATGGGCCGATCCGGCACCGGAGGCGGCGCCGGGAGCGGCGGCGATGCGCCTGAGCGTCCTGCGCACGGCGCAGGTGCTGGGCGCGCTGTGGACCCTGCCGAACACGCTGGCCGGCCTGCTGCTGGGCGTGGCTGGCATGGCCGCCGGTGCGCGCGTGGGCTGGCAGCCGCGCGAGTGCGCGCTGGTATTCCGGCACTGGCCGTGGGGGCCGGGCGGGGCGATGACCCTGGGCAACGTGATCCTGCTCAAGGGCGCCAGCCTGGATATGGCCTGCGCGACCTACGAGCACCGCGCGGGGCGCTGCCGCCACCCGCGGGTGCGGCTGGGCGACCACGAGCGTGCCCATGTCTTCCAGTACCTGGTGCTCGGCCCGCTGTTCGTGCCGGTGTACCTGGCGTGCGGCGGGGCCCACGTGCGCAATCCGTTCGAGCGCGCGGCCGACCGCTACGCACTCATCGGGCGCGGCTGGTGGCCCGGGGCCGGCTCAGCCGAGACGGGCGAAGCCGAATAGGCGTTCCAGCGGATGGCGGCGGCGCTCGATCGCCGCGCGCAGCATGCCGGCGCCGATCGTGCTGTAGGTGATGCCGTTGCCGCCGTAGGCCATGGCGAACAGGATCCGTCGCGGCAGCGCGGGGTGGGCGCCGAAGAACGGCAGGCCGTCATCGGTCTCGGCGAAGGTGCCGGCCCAGGCGAAGGCCGGTTCCGCCTCCAGTCCCGGCAACCGCCGCGCGAGCTTGCGTTCCAGCCGTGCCGCCTTGCGCGCGACGCGCCGGTCGCGGCGCGCGGGGATGTCCACCGCATCGTCCTCCCCGCCCACCACCAGGCGGCCGTCGCCGGTGCTGCGCAGGTACAGGTAGGGCCGGGCGGTCTCCCACATCATGGTCCGCGACAGCGCGCCCAGCCGCGCGGCGGGCAGGGGATCGGTGACATAGGCATAGCTGCTGCGGTTGCGCGCGACCGGCCGCGGCAGCCAGTGCTGGGCGGCGTAGCCGGCCGCCACCACGACGTGGCCGGCGCGCAGGTTCACGCCCTCTGCGGTGCGCAGGTGCATGCAGCCGCGCCCGGGACGCACCTCCACCACCTCGGTGCGGTCGTGGACGTGGGCACCGGCGCGCCGGCAGCGCGCCAGCAGCCGGTAGGTCAACCGGTACGGATCGACCCGGGCCGCGTCGCGGCTGAGCAGGCCGGCGGGCGCTGCCACCCCGAAGCGCTCGTGCAGCTCGCCGCGGTCGCACCCGGCCACGGCGATGCCGTGGCGCCGGCGCAGGGCGAGCTCGTCGGCCAGGCCGGGGACATCGCGCCCGCGGCTGGCGAAGTACAGGCTGTGGCAACGGGCGAAATCCACGTCGCGGAACGGGCGGACCCGTTCGGCCAGCTCGTCCAGGGCGTGCAGGCAGGCCAGGTAGGCCTGGGCCGCGGCCGCCTCGCCGTGGCGCTCGGCCAGCCCGGTCATCGGCACGTCGATCTCGTACTGCAGCAGCGCCGTGCTGGCACACGTGCTGCCCCAGCCGACGTCGCGCTGTTCCAGTACCGCCACATCGTGGCCGTGCCGGACCAGCTCGTCCGCCACCAGGGCGCCGGTGATGCCTGCGCCGATCACCGCCACGTCGCAGGCGAGGTCGTGTTCCAGGGGCGGGAAGGCCAGCATCAGGCCGTTCCTGACCGCCCAGAAGGGATAGCCGCTCTTCAGGTCCATGAACCCATCAGGCCCACTCCAGGGTGAAACGGCCGTGAGCTTTACGGGCTGCTGAGGCAATTTGCATGCAGCTGTAACGATCGCTCGCCTACCCTGTCCTCCGTAGTTGGAACGGGAGTGTATTCATGTCGATCGTGCTCTACGTGGGCGGCAGCCGGGACGGCGAGAAGGGGGTGATGCCCTACGGCTTCACCAAGTCGATGACCGAGGGCGAGGCCGGCCGGGAGATCTACGTGGAGCGGCGATTGCAGGTGCATGGCGGCCCGCGACTGCGGGTGATGGCGCTGGAAACCCTGGACGAGGACGGCGTGCGCGAGCACCTGCGCCGTCACCGCCAGCGCCCGGCCTGAGGCCGGACCGGCCCGCACGCGCCTGTCAACCGGTGCGTGCCGGGGAGGGGGCTGCCAGAATGGCGGCTTTCCTCCCGTGGTACCGGTTGTCGCAATGCAAGAAGACAGGAAGCTCGCCCAGCAGATCGCCCAGACCATCGCCGCCGAGATCGGCGCCCAGCCCGCCCAGGTCAACGCCGCCGTCGCGTTGCTGGACGAAGGCGCGACGGTGCCGTTCATCGCCCGCTACCGCAAGGAGGTCACCGGCGGCCTAGACGATACCCAGCTGCGCAACCTGGAAGTGCGCCTGACCTACCTGCGCGAGCTGGAGGAGCGCCGCGCCGCGATCCTGGCCAGCATCGCCGAGCAGGGCAAGCTCAGCGACGAACTGGCGGCCGAGATCGCCGCCGCCGACAGCAAGTCGCGGCTGGAAGACCTGTACCTGCCGTACAAGCCCAAGCGCCGCACCAAGGCGCAGATCGCCCGCGAGGCCGGGCTGGAGCCGCTGGCCGACGGCCTGCTGCAGGACCCGACCCGGGTGCCGGAGGCGTTCGCCGCCGGTTTCGTCGATGCCGGCAAGGGCGTGGCCGACGCCAAGGCGGCGCTGGAGGGCGCGCGCGCGATCCTGATGGAGCGCTGGGGCGAGGATGCCGAGCTGGTCGGCCAATTGCGCCAGTGGCTGGGCGAGTGCGGCATGATCCGGGCCCGCGTGGCCGAGGGCAAGGAAGAGGCCGGCGCCAAGTACCGCGACTACTTCGACCATGCCGAACCGTTGGCGAAGATCCCCTCGCACCGCCTGCTGGCGCTGTTCCGCGGCCGCCGCGAGGAGGTGCTGTACCTGGACCTGGAGCCGGGCGGCGACCCCGAGGCCGGCCACCGCCAGGCCGAGGGACGGGTGGCCGCACGCGCCGGCGTCGCCGACCGCGGGCGCCCGGCCGATGCCTGGCTGCTGCAGGCCGCGCGCCTGACCTGGCGCGCCAAGCTGCACATGCACCTGCTGCTGGACCTGTTCAACCAGGCCCGCGAGAAGGCCGAGGCCGAGGCCATCGCCGTGTTCGGCGACAACCTCAAGGACCTGCTGCTGGCCGCGCCGGCCGGCCCGCGCGTGGTCCTGGGGCTGGACCCGGGCATCCGCACCGGCTGCAAGATCGCCGTGGTCGATGCCACCGGCAAGCTGGTCGATACCGCCACCATCTATCCGCACGAGCCGCGCCGCGAGTGGGACCGTTCGCTGGCCGTGCTCAAGGCGCTGTGCGCCAGGCACGCGGTGGCGCTGGTCGCCATCGGCAACGGCACCGCCAGCCGCGAGAGCGACCGGCTGGTGGCCGACCTGATGAAGGCGGCGCCGGAACTGAAGCTGCAGAAGGTGGTGGTCAGCGAGGCCGGCGCCTCGGTGTACTCGGCCTCCGAGTTCGCGGCCCGGGAATTCCCCGGCCTGGACGTGTCGCTGCGCGGCGCGGTATCCATCGCCAGGCGCCTGCAGGATCCGCTGGCCGAGCTGGTCAAGATCGAGCCCAAGGCCATCGGCGTGGGCCAGTACCAGCACGACGTGGACCAGTTCCGCCTGGCGCGCGCCCTGGAGGCGCGGGTCGAGGACTGCGTCAACGCCGTCGGCGTCTACGTCAACACCGCCTCGGCCGCATTGCTGGCGCGCGTGTCCGGGCTTTCCTCCGGAGTGGCCGAGAACATCGTGCGCCATCGCGACGAGAACGGGCCGTTCAAGCGCCGCAAGGACCTGCTGAAGGTGCCGCGGCTGGGCGAGAAGACCTTCGAGCAGTGCGCCGGCTTCCTGCGCATCGCCGACGGCGACGAGCCGCTGGACGCCTCGGCGGTGCACCCGGAGGCCTATCCGGTGGTCGAGCGCATCGTCGCGGCGACCGGCAAGCCGATCAAGGCGCTGATCGGCGACGGCGGCTTCGTGCGCGCGCTCAAGCCGGAGCAGTTCACCGACGCGCGCTTCGGCGTGCCGACCGTGCGCGACATCCTCAAGGAGCTGGAGAAGCCCGGCCGCGACCCGCGCCCGGAGTTCAAGGCCGCGCAGTTCGCCGAGGGCGTGGAGGACATCAAGGACCTGCGCCCCGGCATGGTGCTGGAGGGCGTGGTCAGCAACGTCGCCGCGTTCGGCGCGTTCGTGGACATCGGCGTGCACCAGGACGGGCTGGTGCACATCTCCGCGTTGTCGGACAGCTACGTCAAGGATCCGCGCGACGTGGTCAAGGCCGGCGACATCGTCAAGGTGAAGGTGCTGGAGGTGGACGTGGCGCGCAAGCGCATCGCCCTGACCCGGCGCATGAGCGACGAGCCAGGTGCGCCGACCTCGCGTGCGGGCGAGCGCCCCATGGCCGACCGTGCGCGCCCCGATGGGCGCACTTCCGGCCGCGGCGCGGGCGGTGACGGTGGCGGCAAGCCGCGTACCGCCGCACCGCCTCCGGACAACGCCCTGGCCCAGGCCTTCGCGCGGGCGCGCAAGGGCTGAGCTTCCTCCAGGGCGGCGGCGTGCCGCGCCGCCCTGGAGGAAAGGGGCGCGGCGGGATGCGGCCAGCCTCGAGGACCGTACGTGGGTCGGGACGTGCCGGGTGGCAGACGCCGGCATGGGCGCGGACTACCGGGCCTTGGTGCGCCGGTGCGAAAGCCGGGGCAACGCCATCGTCGAGCCGGTATTGGAGGGGGCGAAGCCTTGCAGCGCAGAGTCCGGACAGGCGCATTCCCGCGCCGGGGTGCGTGAACGTGCCGGGGTGGCCGGAGCAAAGGTTGCAGGCAAGACCGGGGACGGTCCGGAACGTTGGAAGAGATTGTCGCGTTCAGCGGCACGGCCGTATCCGGAAGCCGGCCCGCCAGCATGCCGCCGCCCACGACCCGCGACCGCACGGAAATCGCCGTGCGTCGCGGCCTCGCCTCGGCAAGCGGATGCCGACCGTCAGTTCGCCGAAGGCGTGCGCCAGGCGAGGGCGTCGACAAGGGCCTGGCGCAGCTCGGCACTGTCGTAGGGCTTGGCGAGCACGACGCCGGCACCGAAGGTGCGGGGCAGGGCATCGGCAGCCAGCCCGGTGGCCAGCACGAACGGGATGCCGGCGGTGACCAGGTGCGTGGCCACCGCCTCGCTGGTCTCGCCGCCGCCGAGGCGAAAATCGAGGACGGCCAGATCGGGATTGCCGCTGCCGGCCAGCTGCAGGGCCGCAGCGACCGTACCCGCCGGGCCCAGGACCTGGGCACCGAACTGGGCCAGTTGCAGCTCCAGCAGCGTGGCGTTCATCTCGTCGTTTTCCACCACCAGCACCCGCAACCCTTGCAGCGCCATCCGGACCTTCCTGCCCATTCATGCTTGCGACGTCTGAGTATAAAAGCGCCATGGGCCCCCACCGGAAGCACTTTCGGCAACGGCTCGTTGAACGATTCAGCATGTTGTCGGCGCAGGCGCCTGGGCTATACTGCGCGGCCGCGCCGGAGTGGCGGAATCGGTAGACGCAGCGGACTCAAAATCCGCCGCCCTTAAAAGCGTGTGGGTTCGAGTCCCACCTCCGGCACCAGGTCCCCGCATCGCCCGTTTGCTGCCGTCGTGGCACGGCCGTGGGGCGTTGCCGGCAGGCAATGGGATGCGGTCGCCGCACGGCATGATCGCCTGTTCCTTCAGGCTGGCGTCCTCGCCGCCAGACGCTACGGGGCATCGGGGGGCGATGCCGCGGAATTCCTGCGCTCGTTCGCCGTGGTTTCCTGCCTTTCCTTCAACCTTCAATGATCCCGCTCGGCCTGGCCGCGGCGGCAGACGGCATGTTGCCGGCAGGTCGCATGCGCGGCCGGCGACGGAGCTGCGTCGAAAAGGCCAGGGCGCATGGCGTGACGCGCAACCGCGATGCCGTCGCCTTGCATGAGGAATACCGGCGCGGAATCCGCACGCAACATCTGCTCCGGACGGCGGGGCTCGTCGCGGGCTTCGCCGGCGAGGCAGCCAGCGCGCCGATGTGGGCCGATGGCCGCGACGGAAGCCATGCGGCAGGACCGGCCCGGCTCGCCGTTCCCGCGTGCAGGCGCCATCGCGCCCGGCTATTTCAGGTGGGTCTGCAGCAGTTTGACCAGCGCCTGCGCCTCCTGGCGCCGCCGCTCGGCATCGGCCTCATCGGCCAGGTGCCCGCTGATCTGCCCGGCCAGCACCTCCATCATCAGGCCCTGCATCGCACCCTTGGCGGCGGCCATCTGAACCAGCACCTTGCCGCAGTCCTCGTCAGCCTGCAGCGCCTTCTCCAGTGCGGCGACCTGGCCGGCGATGCGCCGGACGCGTTTCAGCAATGCCTGCTTGGCGTGGGAAGTGTGCGACATGATCCGGATGATATACCCTGGGGGGGTATCAATCGAATGGGGTCCTTGCCGGCATGCAACTCGATGTCCTGGCCGCCGATCGGCGGCATTCCCACGTCTTCGACGGCGGCAATGCGCTGGCCGAGCGTGGCGCGCGGCGCGCGATGTGGCTCACCCTGGCCATGATGGTCGTCGAGATCGGCGGCGGCTGGTGGTTCAACTCGATGGCGGTGCTGGCCGATGGCTGGCACATGAGTTCCCACGCGCTGGCATTGGGGCTGTCCGCCTTCGCCTATGCCTGCGCGCGCCGCTATGCCGGCGACCGGCGATTCGCCTTCGGTACCTGGAAGATCGAGGTGCTGGCCGGCTACACCAGCGCGGTGCTGCTGCTGGTGGTCGCCGCGCTGATGGCCTTCCAGTCGGTGGAGCGCATGTTCCAGCCCGCGCAGATCCACTACCGGGAGGCCATCGCGATCGCGGTGGCGGGACTGGTGGTCAACCTGGTCTGCGCCTGGTGGCTGCGCGACGACCACGACCACACGCACGACCATGCACACGGCCACGGCCACGGCCACGGCCACGCGCATGCCCATGGGCAGCAGCACGACATCAACCAGCATTCGGCCTTCCTGCACGTCGTCGCCGATGCCGCCACCTCGGTGCTGGCGATCGTCGCCCTGCTGGGGGGACTGTTCTTCGGCGCGGCCTGGCTCGACCCGCTGATGGGGGTGCTGGGCGCGGTGCTGGTCACGGTCTGGGCATGGGGACTGCTGCGCGCGTCCGGGCGCGTGCTGCTCGATGCCGAGATGGACGATCCGGTGGTGGAGGAAATCCGCGAGGTCATCGAGGCCGGCCGCGTGCCGGCGCGGCTGACCGACCTGCATGTGTGGAAGGTGGGACGCGGCAAGTATGCCGCGGCGGTCGCGCTGCTCACCACGGCCGGCTGGAGCGCCGACGACTTCCGCCGGGAACTGGCCGTCCACGAGGAACTGGTGCACCTCACCATCGAGGTCATCCGCGTGGAAGCGGCCGTCGCTTGAGGATGCGTGGCCGGTGCCATCGGTTCCTGTCGGCTTCAGGCCGGCATTCCCCGGGCGCATGAAGGGAGTGTCCTACTGCCCCATCGGCGGCGGCGACGTAGTGACCGCGAATCTCGGCCACCACGGTGCCGTCCACCTGCAGCGGCACCATCGGCGATTGTCGCCGGCGTAGCGGTTTCCACGGCCGCGCGCGGCGCCAGGTCCGGCGGCGGCATGGCGGGAGCCCCGGGTACAAGGCTGGACGAGGACCGGAGCGCCCCCGTTTGCGAGAGCGATCCAGAGGGCAGTCCGCCTGTGCACACGCCGCAAGGACATGGCGCGGGGGCGCTTCCCGTGCGGCCCGCGGGGCCGGAGTCGCACTGTCGAAAGCCACAGGCGGGTGACGCGGTACCCGGCCGCGAAGCGGTCCCCGGCACGATGGCGTGGACCAGGTGCACGACGGGCTACGGCGCAGGGGGACCGGGTTCGCCCGTGTCCGCCGCGGGAATATCGCCGGCCCGGGGCCGCGCCGCCAGGGCGCTGGCCACCTTCGAGCGGGTCGGCCGGCCCAGGGCCGAGCAGATGAACGTGCCGGCCTCGACCAGGCGCGGCAGGTCCACGCCGGTGGCGATGCCGAGCCCGTCGAGCATGTAGACCACGTCCTCGCTGGCGACATTGCCGGATGCGCCCGGGGCGTAGGGACAGCCGCCCAGCCCGGCCACCGCGCTGTCGAACACGGTCACGCCCAGTTGCAGCGAGGCCAGGATGTTGGCCAGCGCCTGGCCGCGGGTGTCGTGGTAGTGGCCCGCCAGCCGGCGCACCGGCACCCGGGCCATGACGGCTTCCAGCATGCGCATCACCTCGCCCGGCGTGCCCACGCCGATGGTGTCGCCGAGGGAGATCTCGTAGCAGCCCATCTCGTGCAGGGCCGCGGCGACCGTGGCCACGGCGGCGGGCGCGACCGCGCCATCGTAAGGGCAGGCGATGGCGCAGGAGACGTAGCCGCGCACCGGCACGCCGGCCTGCCGTGCACGCTCCACCACCGGTGCGAAGCGGGCCAGGCTCTCGGCGATGGAGCAGTTGATGTTCCGCTGCGAGAAGGTTTCGGACGCGGCGCCGAACACCGCCACTTCCTGCGCGCCGGCGGCGAGGGCGGCTTCCAGGCCGCGCAGGTTGGGCACCAGGGCCGACCAGGCCACGCCGGTGCGCCGTGTCACCCCGCGCATGACCGCATCGTGGTCGGCCATCTGCGGCACCCAGCGTGGCGAGACGAAGGCGGTGGCCTCGATGCGGCGCATCCCGGCGTCGGCCAGGCGCTCGGCCAGGGCGAGCTTGGTGGCCGTGGGCACCTGGCCCGGCTCGTTCTGCAGGCCGTCGCGCGGGCCGACCTCGACCAGGCTGACGCGGTCGGGCAGGGCGTTCATGGCGCGGCCTCGAAGTCGAGCAGCGGGGCCTGCGCGGCCACCTGGTCGCCGACCGCGCAGCGCCAGCACGCCACGCGGCCGCGTGCCGGGGCGTTGATCGTGTATTCCATCTTCATCGCTTCCATGACCAGCAGCGGGGTGCCGGGTTCGACCCCCTGGCCGGCCTCCACGTGCACGGCGACGATGCGCCCCGGCATGGGCGCGAGCAGGCCGTCCTGGGCGTCGTGGCCGGCGCCCGGCCGGGCCAGCGGATCGTGCCGGTGCAGCACCGTCTCGCCCGCCGCGGTGAACACGTGCACGCCGCCGTCGCGGCCTTCGACCACCGCCGCGTGGCCGCCGCGCGTGCCCAGGCGCCAGCCGAAGCCGTCGTCGTCGCGGCTGGCGAGCGTTGCCGCCTCGCCGTCCAGGCGCAGGCCGTGCCCGCGTGCCGGGTAATCCACTGCCACGGCATGCGCGGCGCCATGCGCATCCTCGAAGCACAGCGTGCGATGCGCCGCACCGGCGATGCGCCAGCCATCGGCCCGCGCCCAGGGATCGTGCGGGTCGCCCGCCTGCGCCTGGCGGGCCTCGAGATCGAGGCGCCACAGCGCGGCCAGCCGCGGTGCCAGCGGGTCGAACGTGTCCGCGGCCGCCAGCAGTGCCGGCAGCTCGCGCTCGATCAGGCCGGTGTCGAAGCCGCCGGCGCGGAATGCCGGATGGTCCACCAGCGCGGCCAGGAAGCCCAGGTTGTGGTCGACGCCGACGATGCGCAGGCCGCGCAGCGCGCCCAGCATCCGCGCGATCGCGGCCTCGCGGGTGGTGTCCCAGGTGACCAGTTTGGCGATCATCGGGTCGTAGTACGGAGCGATCGCATCGCCCCGGTCCACGCCGCTGTCCACGCGCACGTGCGGCGGTGCGGCCGGCATGCGCAGGTCCTCCAGGGTCCCGGTCGCGGGCAGGAAATCCTGTGCCGGCCGCTCGGCGTAGACGCGTACCTCGATGGCATGGCCGTGCAGCGGGATCGCGTCCTGCGCCAGCGGCAGCGGCTCGCCGGCCGCCACGCGCAGTTGCCATTCCACCAGGTCCAGGCCGGTGATCATTTCCGTCACCGGGTGTTCGACCTGCAGGCGGGTGTTCATTTCCATGAAGCAGAACGTGCCGTCGCCATCGACGATGAATTCCACGGTGCCGGCGCCGACGTAGTCCACCGCGCGCGCGGCCGCCACCGCGGCCCGGCCGATGGCGTCGCGGAAGGCGGCATCCAGGCCCGGCGCAGGCGCCTCCTCGGCGACCTTCTGGTGGCGGCGCTGGGCCGAGCAGTCGCGCTCGTGCAGGTGCACCACGTTGCCGTGCGCATCGCCGAACACCTGCACCTCGACATGGCGCGGACGCAGCAGGTACTTCTCCAGCAGCACGCGGTCGTCGCCGAAGCTGGCGGCGGCCTCGCGCCGGCATGCCGCCAGCGCGGCGTCGAAATCGACCTCGCGCTCGACCACGCGCATGCCCTTGCCGCCGCCGCCGGCGCTGGCCTTGACCAGCACCGGCCAGCCGATGCGCACGGCCTCCTCGCGCAGGCGCTGCGGCGCCTGGTCCTGGCCGTGGTAGCCGGGCACCAGCGGCACGCCGGCGGCCTGCATCAGGGTCTTGGCCGCGGCCTTGGATCCCATCGCCTCGATCGCCTGTGGCGACGGGCCGACGAAGGCGATTCCGGCCGCCGCGCAGGCACGGGCGAAGCCGGCGTTCTCCGACAGGAAGCCGTAGCCGGGGTGGATCGCCTGCGCCCCGGTGGCGCGCGCAGCGGCGATCACCGCCGCCGCGTCGAGATAGCTCTCGCGCGCCGGTGCCGGGCCGATGCGCACGGCCGCGTCGGCCAGGCGCACGTGGCGCGCGCCGGCATCGGCATCCGAATACACGGCGACGGTGGCGATGCCGAGCCGGCGGCAGGTGGCGATGATCCGGCAGGCGATCTCGCCGCGGTTGGCGACCAGGAGCCTGGTAAACATCACGGCACCTCCCAGTGCGGCGAACGCTTGGCGAAGAAGGCGGCGATGCCTTCGCGCGCCTCGTCGCCGGCCCGGGCTTCGGCGATGCGCGCGGCGGTGTCGGCGGCCAGCGCCGCGTCGATGGGCCGGCCGGCCACGTCGACCATCAGCCGCTTGCATTGCGCCAGCGCGCCGGGCGCGGCGGCCAGCAACGCCATGGCCAGCTGCCCGATGCGCGCATCCAGGGCCTCGGCGGCGACCACTTCGTGCACCAGCCCGAGCCTTTGGGCCTCGTCGGCGCCGAAGCGCTCGCCGGTGAGGAAATAGCGCTGCGCCGCGCGCGTACCGATGGCGCGTACCAGGTACGGGCCGATGGTGGCCGGCACCAGTCCCAGCCGCACCTCGGTGGTGCCGAAGCTGGCCTGCGGGGTGGCGATGGCGATGTCGCAGGCGGCCACCAGCCCGCTGCCGCCGGCGAGCGCTGCCCCGTGCACGCGCGCGACGGTCGGCTTGGGGCAGGTGGCCAGCGCCTGCAGCAGCCGCGCCAGCGCGGTGGCGTCGCGCAGGTTGTCGGCGCGGGAAAAGCCGGCCATGCGCCGCATCCAGTCCAGGTCGGCACCGGCGCAGAAGCTCTTGCCGCGGCCGCCCAGCACCAGCACGCGCACGCCGGCATCGGTCGCCATTTCCTCGACGGCGACGGTGAGCGCGGCGACCAGGCGTTCGTCGAAGGCGTTGTGCACCTGCGGCCGGTTCAGCCACACGGTGGCCACCGCGCCGGTGCGCTCGATCTGCAGGATGTCCTGTCCGGTCATCGCGGGCCCCTACATGCGGAACACGCCGAAGCGCGTCGGTTCGATCGGCGCATTGCGCGCGGCGGCCAGGCCCAGGGCGAGCAGGCGCCGGGTCCGGGCCGGGTCGACGATGCCGTCGTCCCACAGCCGCGCGGTGGCGTAGTACGGGCTGGACTGGGCCTCGAAGCGCGCGCGCGTGGGGGCCTTGAAGGCTTCCTCCTCCTGCGCGCTCCAGGCCTGGCCTTGCGCCTGGAGCGCGTCGCGGCGCACCGTGGCCAGCACGCTGGCGGCCTGCTCGCCGCCCATCACCGCGATGCGCGCGTTCGGCCAGCTCCACAGCAGGCGCGGGGAGTACGCGCGCCCGCACATGCCGTAGTTGCCGGCCCCGTACGAGCCGCCGATCAGCACGGTGAACTTCGGTACCGAGGTGGTCGCCACCGCGGTGACCAGCTTGGCGCCGTCCTTGGCGATGCCGCCGTTCTCGTACTGGCGGCCGACCATGAAGCCGGCGATGTTCTGCAGGAACAGCAGCGGGATGCCGCGCTGGCTGCACAGTTCGACGAAGTGCGCGCCCTTGAGCGCGCTCTCGGAGAACAGGATGCCGTTGTTGGCGAGGATGCCCACCGGCATGCCGTGGACGTGGGCGAAGCCGGCGACCAGGGTGGTGCCGTAGCGGGCCTTGAACTCGTCCAGGCGCGAGCCGTCGACGATGCGCGCGATCACCTCGCGCACGTCGTACGGCTTGCGCGCATCGGCGGGGATGATCCCGTACAGCTCCTCCGGGTCGTAGCGCGGTTCCTCCGGCGCCTGCATCGGCAGCGGCGCCAGCGTGCGCGCGCCGAGGTTGGCGACGATGCGGCGCACGATGTCCAGCGCGTGGTGGTCGTCCTCGGCCAGGTGGTCGGCCACGCCGGAGATGCGCGTGTGCACGTCCGCCCCGCCCAGGTCCTCGGCGCTGACCACCTCGCCGGTGGCGGCCTTCACCAGCGGCGGGCCGCCGAGGAAGATCGTGCCCTGGTCCTTGACGATCACGGTCTCGTCGCTCATCGCCGGCACGTAGGCGCCGCCGGCGGTGCAGCTGCCCATCACGCAGGCGACCTGGGCGATGCCCTGCGCCGACAGGTGGGCCTGGTTGTAGAAGATGCGGCCGAAGTGGTCGCGGTCCGGGAACACCTCGTCCTGCAGCGGCAGGAACGCGCCGCCGGAATCGACCAGGTAGAGGCAGGGCAGGCGGTTCTGCAGCGCGATCTCCTGCGCGCGCAGGTGCTTCTTGACCGTCATCGGGTAGTAGGTGCCGCCCTTGACGGTGGCGTCGTTGGCCACGATCACGCATTCGCGCCCCTGCACGCGGCCGATGCCGGCGACCACCCCGGCGCCGGGCACCTGGTCCTCGTACATGCCGTGCGCGGCCAGCGGCGACAGTTCCAGGAACGGCGCGCCGGCATCGAGCAGGGCATCGACGCGCTCGCGCGCCAGCAGCTTGCCGCGCGCGGCATGGCGGGCCCGCGCCGCCTCGCTGCCGCCCAGCGCGGCGCGGTCGGTGGCGGCGCGCAGCTGCTCCACCTGCGCCAGCAGCGCCTGCCGGTTGGCGCGGAACGCATCCGAGCCGGTCTGGATCCGGGAGGCGATCACGCTCATGCCGCATCCTCGAACAGCTCGCGGCCGATCAGCATGCGCCGGATCTCCGAGGTGCCCGCACCGATCTCGTAGAGCTTGGCGTCGCGCCACAGCCGCCCGGTGGGCGAATCGTTGACGTAGCCGTTGCCGCCCAGCGCCTGGATCGCCTGGCCGGCGCACCAGGTCGCCTTCTCGGCGGCGAGGAGGATGGCGCCGGCGGCATCGCGGCGGGTGGTGCGTCCGCCATCGCAGGCGCGCGCCACCGCGTATACGTAGGCACGCGCGGCATTGAGGGCGACGTACATGTCGGCGATCTTGGCCTGCATCAGCTGGAACTCGCCGATCGCCCGGCCGAACTGGCGGCGCTGGCGCACATAGGGCAGCACCACGTCCAGGCACGCGGCCATGATCCCCAGCGGGCCGCCGGCGAGCACGGTGCGCTCGTAGTCCAGGCCGGACATCAGCACGCGCACGCCCTGGCCCTCGCGGCCGAGCACGTTCTCGGCCGGCACCTCGCAGTCGGCGAACACCAGCTCGCAGGTGTTGGAGCCGCGCATGCCGAGCTTGTTCAGCTTCTGCGCGGCGGAAAAGCCGGCGCAGCCCTTCTCGACGATGAAGGCGGTGATGCCGCGCGCACCGGCGGCCGGATCGGTCTTGGCGTAGACCACCAGCACGTCGGCGTCGGGACCGTTGGTGATCCACATCTTGCTGCCGTTGAGCAGGTAGCGGTCGCCGCGGCGCTCGGCACGCAGTTTCATCGACACCACGTCCGAGCCGGCGCCGGGCTCGCTCATCGCCAGCGCGCCGACGTGCTCGCCGCGGCACAGCCGCGGCAGGTAGCGGCGCTTCTGCTCCTCGCTGCCGTGGCGGCGCAGCTGGTTCAGGCACAGGTTGGAATGGGCGCCGTAGGACAGGCCGATGGCGGCGCTGGCGCGCGAGATCTCCTCCATCGCCACCACGTGGGCCAGGTAGCCCAGGCCGGCGCCGCCGTAGCGCTCCTCCACGGTCAGGCCGAGCAGGCCCATCTCGCCCAGTTGCGGCCACAACGCGGCGGGGAAGGCATTGTCGCGGTCGGCGGCCTCGGCCAGCGGGGCGACCGCGCCGGCGGCGAAGGCGCGGACGGCCTCGCGCAGGGCGTCGATCTCCTCGCCCAGGGCGAAATCCAGCGTCGGGACGGGCATGGTCGGGTCTCCTTGGCCACACGGGAACGGGCACCGCCCGGATCGGGCGGCGACCGGCATGTGTGGGGGAGTCATGCCTGATGCCGGGCAGGCTAGCGCAGCCCGGAGAAAAAGTGAATCATGATTCATGGAATGAAACCGGAATCACGACCATGGTCTACAAGCGCTCGGGCCTGATGGAGCGGCGCCTGGCCGACAACCGCCAGCGCATCCTCAAGGCCGCCCGCCGGCTGGTCGGCAGCGAGGGCTTCCGGGGCGCGCCGGTGGCGGCGGTGGCGGCCGCGGCGGGGGTGTCCACCGGCTTGATCTACCGGCACTTCCCGTCCAAGGCCGAGCTGTTCGTGGAGGTGCTGGACGCGGCGATCGCCGCCGAGATCGCCATCCTGCAGGACATCGCCGCCGGGCCGCAGCCGGTGGCCGAACGCCTGGGCCTGGCGGTGGCCAGCTTCGTGCGCCGCGCCCTGGCCGGCCCGGCGCTGGCCTGGGCCTTCATCGCCGAGCCGGTGGATGCCGAGGTGGATGCCGCGCGCATCCGCGGCCGGCGCCGCTTCGGCGCGGTGTTCAAGGCGTTGCTGGACGAAGGCGTGGCCGCCGGCGCCTTCCCGGCGCAGGACACCGAGGTCGCCGCCGCCTGCCTGGTCGGCGCCTTCACCGAGGCCCTGGTCGGCCCGACCGCCCCGCAGTGGCAACGCCGCGGCGACCCCGAGATCCTGGTGGGCGCGATCCGCGCCACCTGCCTGCGCCTGGCCGGAGCGGCGGATGAAGCCGCAGTCCGCGAGGGTGCCCGGGCCGTGCCTGCGGCCGGCCAGGGATAGCCCGGCATTCACGCCAGAGTTCCCGGTCGCGGACCATCGTGGCCGGCGGGGCCCTCCGGGGCTGCCTTCATTCAACGCAACAACCGAGGAGATCGACGATGGGCGAGGCAGGGCTTCCGCAGACGGTGGCGGTGATCGGCACGGGCACCATCGGCGCGAGCTGGGTCGCGCTGTTCCTGGCCAACGGGCTGGCGGTGCGCGCCAGCGATCCGGCGCCGGGGGCCGGCCAGCGCCTGCGCGATGCGGTCGTCGAGGCCTGGCCGGCGCTGGCCGCGCTGGGGCGCAGCGGCGGCCGCGACGCGGCGCAGGCACTGGCTGCGCTGACGTTCTGCGCCAGCCCGGAGGAGGCGGCCCGCGGCGCCGGCTGGGTGCAGGAGAACGCACCCGAGCGCATCGAGGTCAAGCGCGACACCTATGCGCGCCTGGAATCGGCGCTGGCCCCGGAGACGATCATCGCCTCGTCCACCTCCGGGATCATGCCCAGCGAACTGCAGCAGGGCATGGCGCACCCGCAGCGGCTGGTGGTCGGCCATCCGTTCAACCCGCCGCACCTGGTGCCGCTGGTGGAAGTGGTGCCGGGACGGGCTACCGACGAGGCCACCGTCGCGGCGGCCATGGCCTTCTACGCGGCCCTCGGCAAGACCCCGATCCGCCTGCACAAGGAGGTGACCGGGCACATCGCCAACCGCCTGCAGGCGGCGATCTGGCGCGAGGCGATCCACCTGGCGCGCGAGGGCGTGGCTTCGGTTGCCGACATCGACCTGGCGGTGTCGGCCGGGCCCGGCCAACGCTGGGCGATCATGGGCCAGAGCGCGGTGTTCAACCTGGGCGGCGGTCCCGGCGGCATGGCCCATTTTCTCGACCATCTCGGCCCGGCGGTGGAGACCTGGTGGGCGGACCTGGGCACCGCCCACCTGGACGCGCCGACCCGCGCCATGCTCATCGATGCCTTCGGCACGCCGGACGCGGCCAGCTTCGAGCACGCCATCGCCCGGCGCGATCGCGCCCTGCTGCGCCGGCTCAAGGCACTGGACGAGGACAAGGCGGATCCCTAGGAAGGAAGAGCCCGGGGAAACGTGCCCGGGCCGGCGATGCGCGCGTGCCGGCGGCGGCCGCCTGCCCGACCAGGGACCGGTCGCGGTTCCGGCACCGGTGCGCGCGCTGCTAAACTGCGCGGCCTCGGCCCTGTAGCTCAGCTGGATAGAGCGGTCCCCTCCTAAGGGACAGGTCGCACGTTCGAATCGTGTCGGGGCCACCAATAAAACCGGGGGATTAGGCCGGACCGTCCCGCTGCCGCCGGGGGGCGGGCCTGCCCAATGCCCGGGTGCGGATCTCCATGTCGCCTGCCGTTGCAGGGGTAGCACCACCGCCATACCGGCGATCGCGCGACGCGAGCTGGGCTCTGGCGGACATGGATGAACCAATCCCCCGTGTCACGGCCAGCCTTGGGGCTGGCCGTGACAGCTGTTGCGCGACGAATGCCGATCGGGCCATTCGTGATGCTGGGAATCTACTGCTTTCCGGCAGAATCCGGCAGCGCGTAGGCGATCACGTAGTCGCCCACGTCCGGCGAATGGCTGGTGCCGCCGGCGGAGATCACCACGTACTGCCTGCCGGTCTTCGGCGAAACGTACACCAGCGGCGCAGCCACGGCACCGACGGGCAGACGCGCCTTCCACACTTCCTTGCCGGTGGCCGCGTCCAGCGCACGCAGGTAGTAGTCCTGCGTACCGGCGAAGAACACCAGGCCCGAGGCGGTCGAGGTGGGGCCGCCCAGGGTCGGCATGCCGATCGGCATCGGCAGGCGGGTCTTGATGCCCAGCGGGCCGGTGTCCTTCACGGTGCCCAGCGGTACCTGCCACACCAGTTTCCTGGTGGTCAGGTCGATGGCGCTCATCGTGCCGAACGGCGGGTCCACGCAGGGCACGCCCAGCGGCGACTGCAGGATGTCGATCTTCACGCCGCCATAGGGGCCGGCCAGCTGCGGACGGATGGTGCCCATGAAGCCGGGCACTTCGTCGGTGGACACCTTGAACTTCCTGGCATCCTCGCGGGTGATCAGCTGCATCCGCAGCGCCATGCGCATGTCGTTGACGAACATCAGGTTGCGCGATTCGTCGATCGACACGCCGCCCCAGTTCATGCCGCCCAGCAGGCTGGGCCACTCGATGTAGGGCTTCTCGCTGGGCGGCGTGAAGGCGCCCTGGTAGTTGGAGTCCTTGAACTTGATGCGGCAATACAGCTGGTCGAACGGACTGATGCCCCACATCGAGCGCTCGGTGAGAGTGTCGGCGCCGATGATCGGCATGCCCACCGAGAACGGCTGGGTCGGCGACAGGGTGTCGCCCTGCGCGTGCGGGGTGGTCGGCACCGGGCGTTCTTCAACCGGCGTGACGAACTCGCCGGTGCGTCGGTCCATCACGAAGATCTGGCCGGTCTTGGTGGTCTGGATCAGCGCCGGCACCTTGCGGCCCTGCGCATCGGTCACGTCGTGCAGCACCGGCTGCGAGGGCAGGTCGTAATCCCACACGTCGTGGTGGATCAGCTGGCGCACCCAGCGCACCTTGCCGGTGGCGGCATCCAGCGCGATCACCGCCGAGCCGTTCTTCTCCTTGGCCGGGTTGCGGCTGCCGCCCCAGTAGTCGGGCGGGCCGTTGCCGGTGGGCAGGTAGACCAGGTTCAGCGCGTGGTCGTAGGTCGGGATGGTCCATACGTTCGGCGTGGCCAGGGTGTAGTCCTCGCCCGGCTTGGCCAGTTCGTTGGGCTTGCCCACGTCCCAGGCCCAGGCTTCCGAGCCGTCGCGCACGTCGTAGGCGCGCACCACGCCGGAAGGCTCGCCTTCCATGATGTCGCGCACCCAGCCGCCGATCACGGCCAGGTGGCCCATCACCACCGGGATCGAGGTCGGATGGTAGCGCTTGCTGCCCTCCACCGGGCCCATGTGGGGCTTCAGGTCCACGACGCCGTTCTGGCCGAAGCCGGGGCACTGCGCGCCGGTGGCGGCATCCAGCGCGAACAGGCGCGCATCGACGGTGGACACCAGGATGCGGCGGCGGCAGGCCTGCCCGGTGTACGCGGCCTTCTGCGCGGCGTCGAGGCTGGCGTCCTTGTCGATGTCGTAATAGCCCACGCCGCGGCAGGTCACGTGCTCGGCGGTGTGTGCCTTGGGATCGAACGTCCAGATCGCCTTGCCGGTATCGGCGTCGATCGCGGCTACCCGGTTTTCCGGCGTGCACGAATACAGCGAGGTGCCGATCTGCAGCGGCGTGTTTTCGTCCACGCCCGTGCCCGAACCGGTGGTGCGGCGGCCGGTGCGGTAGGTCCACGCCACCTGCAGCTGGTCGACGTTGGCCGGGGTGATCTGCTCGAACGGCGCAAAGCGCGTGCCGGCGGCATTGCGGCCGAAGAACTCCCAGTCACCCGGGTTGGCCGCAGAGGCCTTGGCGGCGGCCGGATCGGCGGTGATGGCCACCGGGTTGGAGATCGTGCCGTGCGGGAAGAACGCGGCCACCAGCGTGGCCAGCAGCGCGACGAAGGTGGCCAGTGCGCCGGTGTTGCCCAGCCGGCGCGTGATGGCCGACACGCCCGGATAGGCGGCACCGGACCACAAGGTCATCATCAGCACCAGCGCCGGGAACACCAGCCGCGGCAGCAGCTCCCAGTAGCCGAAGCGCGGCGTGTCCAGCAGCGCCCACACGGCGGTGGCGAGGAACACCAGCAGCGAGAAGGCGGCGGTGCAGCGGTGGCGCAGCAGCACCAGCACGCCCAGTGCCAGGTAGGCCAGGCCGGCGATCAGGTAATAGGCGGAGCCGCCGAGCTTGAGCAGCGCGATGCCGCCGTAGCCCAGCGCCACGCCGGTGGCGAGGACGATGAGGGCGAGCAACAGCCGGGGGATGGCGCGCCAGGCGCCTGCGCGGCGTGGAGGAAGGGATTCGATCATAAATAATTCTCCGGGGGGGGGAGGTCGTGGGCGACGGTCACGGTCATGCCAGCGCTGCGCGTGGCCGCGAACGTGTCGCGCATAGATCGGGGACTGGACGTGGCCCAGTGTTGATTGCGGACCCTGGCGTGCGAAATGCCGTCGATTGCGCTGGCGGGATCCGGTGCGCCATTTTGCCGCATCGGCCGACTGTTGTCCGGCCCCGGCCATCGGACTTGGTCCTTAACGGGAAGCGGACGGGTATCGCCGCTCAGTCGGAGGTGGACAGGCCGGCCTCTCCCTGTGTCTGCAATGCGAATGCCTGGCGCAGCGCCACCAGACCTGCGTCGCGGCCCTGGCCGGGCGGTCGCGAGCGCACCCGCGAAGGCGAGGCATCCAGACCCTGGCGCAGCGCATCGGGCGCCGGCAGGTGGCTGGTGCGCTGCGCCTGCGCGCGCCAGTACGCGGCCATCCGCGGCAGCACCCGGTCGATCGCCTTGGCGTTGACAGGCGGCGGGCCGAGGCGCGCTCCAGTACGTTCAGGCCGACATGGGTCTCCTCGAGCAGGTCTGTCGTGGCCAAGTTTTAGTGGATACCGGGATAGGAGATTTCAGGCAGTGGCTTTCCCATAATCGTTTGGGAATCGATAGGCGAGAATGAGGTGCAGCCGGCGCATCCGGTGGCGGCCGGCAGGCAGCATCCTGCACTCCGATCCGGCAGCCAGTTGCGGAGTCGTGACTACCAGAACCATCTCAAGGGTTGGTCTGTTCAATGAATGCAGTCGATCATTGCGTCGGCAACGCAGCCTGCGCGTGCTTCTCCGGACGGCTCAGGCGCGAACGCGTCTACCGCACGAAATACCCGACACTCGATACGGCAAGGCCCGATGTGTTCGAATACATCGAGCGGTTCCGCAATCCGAGGATGCGGCGCAGGATTGCCAGGCAAGATTTGAAGTTGTCCACCCCTTCACGACCGGCCGTGGTTTCGGGGGTGGCTCCCCGGCCAACCTGTCCGTGCGGCCGGATCCGGCGCGCACCGGCTCTGTAACGCGGGGCTGGTTCTGGTGTACAAATGTACACCATGAATCCGCTCTCTCCCCGCCGCGCCGCCATCCTCGCCTTCCTGCGCGAACGCATCGCCGACGGTGCCGCCCCCAGCCTGGCCGAGATCGCCGCCGAGTTCGGCTTCGCCTCGCGCAACGCCGCGCAGAAGCACCTGCAGGCGCTGGCCGAGGCCGGGCTGGTCGAGCTGCAGGCCGGGCGCAAGCGCGGCATCCGCCTGCCGGAGCGGGCGCGCGGCCGGGGCAGGGCGGTGATGCTGCCGGTGCTGGGGCGGGTGGCCGCCGGCCGCCCGGTCGGCGCCGACATCGGCCTGGACCGCCAGCTGTGGCTGGACCGCGGCCTGTTCTCGCTGCGCCCGGACTACCTGCTGCAGGTGCAGGGCGATTCGATGGTCGACGACGGCATCCTCGATGGCGACCTGGTCGGCGTGCACCGCAGCGCCGATGCCCGCGACGGCCAGATCGTGGTGGCGCGGCTGGACGAGGAGATCACCATCAAGCGGCTCGAGCGCGGCCGCGACGGCATCCGCCTGCTGCCGCGCAACCCGGCGCATGCGCCGATCGTGGTGCCGGCCGATGCCGACTTCGCCATCGAAGGGCTCTACTGCGGCCTGATCCGCCAGGGCTGACGATGGCCGGAGTCCCGCCATCGCGCCCGCGTGTCGGCACTGCACTTGCCCCCGACCCGCATCGCCGCGTTGCCGGCCGTGCCAGGACGGCCGGTCGCGGCGGCGGCCGGCGCCTTGCGCCGCAGGTCGATGGCGGCGCGCGGGATCGGCCGTGAGCATGGGCGCGATACCGGCCCTGGATGAGCTGCTGGCGGCGCGCACGGTCTGGCGCGCCGGCCGCGGCGGCGTGCATGCCGACAGCGGCGAACCGACCGGCCATGCCGCGCTCGATGCGGTGCTGCCGGACGGCGGCTGGCCGCGCAAGGCGCTGACCGAGCTGCTGTTGCCGGCCGACGGCGTCGGCGAGATCGCCCTGCTGCTGCCCGCGCTGGCGCGGATGACCGCCGGCGGCGGCCGCGTGGTGCTGGTGGCGCCGCCGTACATCCCGTATGCGCCGGCCTGGCAGGCCGGTGGGGTGGAGCTGGCGTCGATGGAGGTGATCCAGGCCGAGCCGCGCGATGCGCTGTGGGCGTTCGAGCAGTGCCTGCGCAGCGGTTGCTGCGCCGCCGTGCTCGGCTGGCCGCAGACTGCCGATGCGCGCGTGCTGCGCCGGCTGCAGGTGGCGGCCGACAGCGGCGACTGCTGCGGCTTCGCCCTGCGCGACCGCCGCCACGCGGTCAACGCCTCGCCGGCCGCGCTGCGGCTGGAATACCTGGCCGAGCAGGAGGCGTGGCGGGTGCACAAGTGCCGCGGCGGGCAGCTGCCGTCGCGGCCGCTGCGGCTGGCGCGGTGAGGCGCGGCGATGCTCTGGGCCTGCATCGTGCTGCCGCAGCTGGCGCTGGACGCGGTCCTGCGCCGCCTGCCCGATCCGTCCGCGCCGCTGGCGCTGGTGGAAGGGCCGGCGCAGCTGCGCCGCCTGCATGCGGTCAATGACGCGGCGGCGCAGGCGGGACTGCGGCCGGGCATGCGGCTGTCGGCCGCGCACGCGCTGCTGGCCGGCCTGCGCACCGTCGAGCACCAGCCGCAGGCCGAGGCGCACTGGCAGCGCTTCCTGGCGGCCTGGGCCTACCGCCACAGTTCGCTGGTCAGCGCGCAGTGGCCGCGCGCCATCGTGCTGGAGGTGCAGGCCAGCTTCCGCCTGTTCGGGCCGTGGCCGCGCTTCGAGCGGCGCCTGCGCGAGGAACTGGCACTGCTGGGGTTCGGCCATCGCCTCGCGTTGGCGCCGACGCCGCGCGCCGCGCGCGTGCTCGCCGGGCTGAAGGACGGGCTGGCGGTGACCCAGCCGGCGGCGCTGCGCGCGCTGCTGGACGCGGTGCCGGTGCGCCGCGCCGCGCTGCCCGACGATGCCGGCGAGCGCCTGCAGCGGATGGGCATCGCCACCCTGGGCGCATTGCGCGCGCTGCCTGGCGACGGCGTGCGCCGCCGCTTCGGCGCCGGCCTGGCCGAGCACCTGCGCCGGCTCTACGGCGAGGCCGACGACCCGCTGCCGTGCTATGCGCCGCCGGACCGCTTCGATGCGCGGCTGGAGATGGACTACGAGGTGGAGACGCACACCGCGCTGCTGTTCCCGCTGCGGCGGCTGATCGGCGACCTGTGCACCTGCCTGTCGATCCGCGACGGCGGCGTGCAGCGCTTCCTGCTGCGGCTGGAGCACGAGCAGGGCCATACCGACATCGAGGTCGGGCTGCTGGCGGCCGAGCGTTCGCCGGCGATGCTGTTCGAACTGGCGCGCAACCGCCTGGAGCGGGCGCAGATCCCGCGCGCGGTGACCGGGCTGCGGCTGCTGGCGCGGCAACTGCCGCCGTTCGTGCCGGCCAGCCGCGACCTGTTCGATGCGCGCCCGCAGCAGGCGCTGGACTGGCCGCAGCTGCGCGAGCGGCTGCGCGCGCGGCTGGGCGACGAGGCGGTGTACCGGGTGCAGCCGGCCGCCGACCCGCGCCCGGAACGCGCCTGGCGCCGCAGCGTCGGCGACGCGCTGGACCCGGCGCAGTCCCCGCCGCGGCCGCCGCGCCCGGCCTGGCTGCTGCCGCAGCCGGTGCCGCTGCGCGATCGCCGGCTGCGCATCGTCTCCGGCCCGGAGCGGCTGGAGAGCGGCTGGTGGGACGGCGAGGAGGCGCGCCGCGACTACTACGTGGTGGAGACCGCGCACGGCCAGCGCGCCTGGGCGTTCGTGCCGCCGGGCGAGCGCGAGGGCTGGATGCTGCACGGGTGGTTCGCATGAGCTGGGACGATGCGCCCGACGGCGTGGACCACGATGCCCCCGGCGGCCGTGCGCCGCGCTCCTGGGGTGTCAGGGCGCGGCTGCAGGCCGCCGCCAACGACGCGGTCGTCCACGAGGCCGCCGCCGGCGACGGATGGCCGGCCTACGCCGAGCTGCACTGCCTGTCCGACTTCTCGTTCCTGCGTGGCGCCTCCAGCGCCGAGGCGCTGTTCGCGCGCGCCCGCGATTGCGGCTACGAGGCGCTGGCGATCACCGACGAATGCTCGCTGGCCGGCATCGTGCGCGCCTGGGAGGCGGCGCAGGCGACCGGGCTGAAGCTGGTCGTCGGCAGCGAGTTCGCCCTGGCCGACGGCCCGCGGCTGGTGCTGCTGGTCGAGGACGCCGCCGGCTACGGCCGGCTGTGCGCGCTGATCACCACCGCCCGCCGCGCCGCGGCCAAGGGCCGCTACCGGCTGCGCCGCGCCGACCTGGAGGCGCAGTTGCGCGGGCAGGCCGCCGGCCTGTTCGCGCTGTGGCTGCCGGCGGTCGAGCCGGACGAAGGCGAGGGCCGCTGGCTGAAGGACCTGTTCGGCGAGCGCGCCTTCCTGGCGGTGGAGCTGCACCGCGAATGCGACGATGCCGCGCGCCTGTCGGCGCTGCTGGCGCTGGCCGGCCGGCTGCAACTGGCGCCGCTGGCCAGCGGCGACGTGCACATGGCCACGCGCCGCGAGCGCATCGTGCAGGACACGCTCGCCGCCATCCGCCACGGCGTGCCGCTGGCCGAGGCCGGCGCGCAGCTGTTCCGCAACGGCGAGCGCCACCTGCGCATGCGTCGCGCGCTGGGCAACATCTACCCGGCGCCGCTGCTGCAGGCCGCGGTGGAGCTGGCGCGGCGCTGCCACTTCGACCTCAAGCGCGACCTGCACTACGCCTACCCGGTGGAGCTGGTGCCCGACGGCCACACCCCGACCAGCTGGCTGCGCGCGCTGGTCGAGGCGGGCATCGCCCGCCGCTGGCCCGGCGCGCCGCCGCCGAAGGTGCGCGCCGACATCGAGCACGAGCTGGCGCTGATCGCCGAGCTGAAGTACGAGACCTTCTTCCTCACCGTGCACGACGTGGTGGCGTTCGCCCGCTCGCGCGGCATCCTCTGCCAGGGGCGCGGCTCCTCGGCCAACTCGGCGGTGTGCTACGCGCTGGGCATCACCGCGGTGGACCCAGGCGAGAACCGGCTGCTGATCGCGCGCTTCCTGTCCAAGGCGCGCGACGAGCCGCCGGACATCGACGTCGATTTCGAGCACGAGCGGCGCGAGGAAGTGCTGCAGTACGTCTACGCCAAGTACGGCCGCGGCCGCGCCGCGCTGGCGGCCACGGTCATCCGCTACCGCGGCAAGAGCGCGGTGCGCGACGTGGCCAAGGCCTTCGGCCTGCCGCCGGACCAGATCGCGCTGCTGGCCAACTGCTACGGCTGGGGCAACGGCGACACGCCGATGCAGCAGCGCATCGCCGAGGCCGGCTTCGACCTGGACAACCCGCTGATCGCGCGGGTGCTGGCGATCACCGCGCGGCTGGTCGACCACCCGCGCCACCTGTCCCAGCACGTGGGCGGCTTCGTCATCTCCGACGCGCCGCTGTCCACCGTGGTGCCGGTGGAGAACGCGGCCATGGCCGAGCGCACCATCATCCAGTGGGACAAGGACGACCTGGAGACGATGGGCCTGCTCAAGGTCGATTGCCTGGCGCTGGGCATGCTGACCTGCATCCGCAAGGCGCTGGACCTGGTGCGCACGCACCGCGGCCGCGACTTCGACCTGGCCGGCATCCCGGCCGAGGACCCGGCGACCTACGCGATGATCCAGCGCGCCGACACCGTGGGCGTGTTCCAGATCGAATCGCGCGCGCAGATGGCGATGCTGCCGCGGCTCAAGCCGGCGACCTTCTACGACCTGGTGATCGAGGTGGCGATCGTGCGCCCCGGGCCGATCCAGGGCGACATGGTGCATCCCTACCTGCGCCGGCGGCAGGGCCAGGAGCCGGTGAGCTATCCCTCCGACGGAGTGAAGGAGATCCTCGGCAAGACCCTGGGCATCCCGCTGTTCCAGGAGCAGGTGATGGAGCTGGTGATCCATGCCGGTTACCTGGCCCACGAGGCCGATGAGATGCGCCGCTCGATGGCGGCCTGGCGACGCGGCGGCGACATGGAGCCGCACCGCAAGCGGATCCGCGAACTGATGGAGGGCAAGGGCTATGCCTCGGCCTTCATCGACCAGATCTTCGAGCAGATCAAGGGCTTCGGTTCCTACGGTTTCCCGCAGAGCCATGCCGCCTCCTTCGCCAAGCTGGTCTACGCCAGCTGCTGGCTCAAGCGCCACGAGCCGGCGGCGTTCTACTGCGGCCTGCTCAACGCGCAGCCGATGGGGTTCTACTCGCCCAGCCAGATCGTGCAGGACGCGCGCCGCGGCAACGGCGCGCGGGCGGCGGTCGAGGTGCTGCCGGTGGACGCGATGCACAGCCACTGGGACAACGCCCTGGTCGGCGGGCGGCCGTGGCGCAGCGATGCTGACCCGGGCGAACAACCGGCCATCCGCCTGGGCCTGCGCCAGGTCGCGGGCCTGTCCGAGGCGGCGGCCGCGGCGGTGGTGCAGGCGCGCGCGCAGGCGCCGTTCGCCAGCGTGGCCGACCTGTGCCTGCGCGCCGGGCTGGACGGCAAGGCGCGCAGCGCGCTGGCCGAGGCGGGCGCGCTGCAGGCACTGGCCGGCAACCGCAACGCCGCGCGCTGGGCGGTGGCCGGCGTCGAGCCGCGCCGGCCGCTGCTGCCGGGCAGCCCGCGCGAGGCCGAGGCGATGCTGCCGGCGCCGCGCGTCGGCCAGGAGATCCTCGCCGACTACCGCAGCACCGGGCTGACCCTGCAGCGGCACCCGATGGCGCTGCTGCGCCCGCAGATGCGCAAACGTCGCATCCTCGGCCTGCGCGAACTGCGCACGCGCCACCACGGCTGCGGCGTGCACGTCGCCGGGCTGGTCACCCAGCGCCAGCGCCCGGGCACCGCCAAGGGCACGGTCTTCGTCACCCTGGAGGACGAGCACGGCATGATCAACGTGATCGTCTGGCCGCAGCTGACCCTGCGGTGCCGGCGCGCGCTGCTGGAGTCGCGGCTGCTGGCGGTGCGCGGCCGCTGGGAGCGCGTGGACGGGGTGGAGCACCTGATCGCCGGCGACCTGTACGACCTGAGCGAATTGCTGGGCGAGCTGCAGGTGGAGTCGCGGGATTTCCACTAGCGCGGCCGGCAGCGGCCGAGGGCGCGATTGCCATGGCCGGCCGTTTCCCGCCTGCCGGTACGGATGCCCCCGGCGCGCCTTGCCGGAAACGCAGGGCAGGGAGGCCGCAGGAGCGGCCGGGCCACGAAACCGCCGGCCACGGGGAGGTCGTGGCCGGCGCGGACATCGCCCATGCCGCGGATCGGATGCGCGTTCCGATGCGTTTCCAGCGGCGCGCCTTGCCGGCCGCCGGGTCACCGTCCTGCCCGCAAGGCGAGGGCAGGAGGCGACCGGCAGGCACCGTGGACGTGCGGGAAAACGCCCGGCCGCGTGCCCGCCTGCGACGGTTTTGCCTGCAACGATCCTTGCGCGGTGCGGGCTGCGCGGGTTTTGCGGCGCAGCATCTTGACAGCGTCCCGGGTGCTGGTGTCTTGTTGGCGGCCATGTCGCGCCTGACCGCCACCGCCCATCCGACCGACGCCCCGCACCGCGGGACGCGCACGGCGGCCATGTCCGGCGCCACGACCACCATCACCACCACCATTACCGTCACCACTCGCCCGGTGCGGCCCGTCGTCTTCGCGTAGTTTTCCGAAAACCACGGCCCCGCACCCGGAACAGGTTGCGGTGGCACACCCCAGCCTGAGACGAGCGGGGCCTCCCGACCAGAGGTCTTGCCCCCATGTCGTCAGCAGCACCGTTGCAATCCCCGGAAGCCCTTTCCCAGCCCGCCGCACAGGCCGCGCCCGCGACCGTCGTGCACAAGTTCGGCGGCACCTCGGTGGCCGATGCCGAGCGCTACCGCCATGTCGCCGACCTGCTGCTGGCGCGCGCGGAGACGATGCAGGTCACCGTGGTCTCGGCGATGAAGGGCGTGACCGACGCGCTGATCCACCTGGCCGAGGTCGCCGCGCAGGCGCGGCCGGAATGGCGCGAGCTGTGGCACGACCTGCGCGCGCGCCACCGCGCCGCGGCGGTGTCGCTGCTGGGCGAGGATGCCGGCGCGACCCTGGAATGGCTGGACGGCCGCTTCGACCACCTGGCCGAGATCCTCGGCGCGCTGTCGGTCATCGGCGAGCTGCCGCGCGAGGTGCTCGACCGCGTGCAGGGCCTGGGCGAGGTGTACTCGGCCTACCTGCTCGGCCGGTACCTGCTCGCCCTGGGCGAGGATTGCGCGGTGCTCGACGCGCGCGACGTGCTGGTGGTGGACCGCGGCGAGCTGGGCGTGGACGTGGACTGGGATGCCAGCGCCGCCCGCCTGGCGCAGTGGCGTGCCGGGCATCCGCAGCGGCGCGTGGTGGTCACCGGCTTCGTCGCCCGCGACCGTTCCGGCCACATCACCACGCTCGGCCGCAACGGCAGCGACTATTCCGGCGCGATCTTCGCCGCGCTGTTCGACGCCGACGAGCTGCAGATCTGGACCGACGTGGACGGCGTGCTCTCGGCCGACCCGCGGGTGGTGCCCGAGGCCGTGCAGCTGGAATCGCTCAGCTACGACGAGGCCTGCGAGCTGGCCTACTTCGGCGCCAAGGTGGTGCATCCCAAGACCATGTCGCCGGCGATCGCGCGCGGCCTGCCGATCATCATCCGCAACACCTTCCAGCCCGAGCACCCGGGCACGCGCATCACCGCCGACAGCGCCGTGCACGGGCCGATCAAGGGCCTGACCCTCAGCCCGGGCCTGGCGGTGCTGAACCTGGAGGGCACCGGCCTGATCGGCGTGCCGGGCACCGCCGAGCGCGTGTTCTCGGCGCTGCGCAACGCGCACGTGTCGGTGGTGATGATCTCGCAGGGCTCGTCCGAGCACTCGATCTGCTGCGTGGTCAAGGAGGCCGAGGCGGCGCGCGCGCGCGAGGCGCTGCTGCAGGCCTTCGCCCCGGAACTGGCGCTGGGCCAGGTGCAGCGCGTGCAGCTCACCCCGGGCATCAGCGTGCTGGCCGCGGTCGGCGACGGCATGGCCGGCCAGCCGGGCGTGGCCGCGCGCCTGTTCGGCGCGCTCGGCCGCGCCCAGGTCAACATCCTGGCCATCGCCCAGGGCTCGTCCGAGCGCAACATCTCGGTGGCCATCGACAGCGACCACGCCACCCGCGCGCTGCGCGCCGCCCACGCCGGGTTCTGGCTCTCGCCGCAGACCTTCTCGGTCGGCGTGATCGGCCCGGGCAACGTCGGCGCGGCCTTCCTGGACCAGCTGCGCGACGCCCAGGCCAAGCTGCTGACCAAGGCCAACGTCGACCTGCGCCTGCGCGCGGTCTCCTCCTCGCGGCGCATGCTGCTCAGCGAGCGCGGCCTGCACGGCGACTGGCGCGGCGCCTTCGCCGACGCGCACGAGCCGGCCGACCTGGACCGCTTCACCGAGCACCTGCTGTCGGCGCACCTGCCGCACACCGTGGTCATCGACTGCAGCGGCAGCGCCGAGGTGGCCGACCGCTACGCCGGCTGGCTGGCCGCCGGCATCCACGTGGTCACGCCGAACAAGCAGGCCGGTTCCGGCCCGCTGCCGCGCTTCCGCGCGATCCGCGAGGCCGCCGCGGCCAGCGGCGCGCGCTTCCGCTACGAGGCCACGGTCGGCGCCGGCCTGCCGGTGATCACCACGCTGCGCGACCTGGTGGACACCGGCGACAAGGTGACCTCGATCGAGGGCATCTTCTCCGGCACCCTGGCCTGGCTGTTCAACAAGTACGACGGCAGCTTGGCGTTCTCGGCGCTGGTCGCCCAGGCCCGCGCGATGGGCTACACCGAGCCCGATCCGCGCGACGACCTGTCCGGCATGGACGTGGCGCGCAAGCTGGTGATCCTGGCGCGCGAGGCCGGGCGCGAGATCAGCCTGGAGGACGTGCAGGTGGAAAGCCTGGTGCCGGACGCGCTGCGCGAGGTCGGGGTGGAGGCGTTCATAGCGCGCCTGCCCGAGGTCGATGCCGCCTTCGCCGCGCGCCTGGCCAGCGCGCGCGCGCGCGGCTGCGTGCTGCGCTACGTGGCCCAGCTGCGTCCCGGCGACGCCGCCAGCGTCGGCCTGGTGGAGCTGCCGGCCGACCACGCCTTCGCCAACCTGCGCCTGACCGACAACGTGGTGCAGTTCACCACCCGTCGCTACAGCGAGAACCCGCTGGTGGTGCAGGGCCCGGGCGCCGGCCCGGAGGTCACCGCCGCCGGCGTGTTCGCCGACCTGCTGCGGGTCGCCGCCGGCGAGGGGGCACGCCTGTGAGCGCGATACCGGAAGCCGCCGCCCAGCCGGCGCGGGCGCCGGGCCTGCCCGGCCAGGCGCGGGCCTTCGCCCCGGCCTCGGTGGCCAACGTCGCGGTCGGCTTCGACCTGCTGGGCTATCCGCTGGCCGGCGTCGGCGACACGGTCACGGTGCGCCGCATCGAGGCCCCGGAAGTGCGCATCGCCGCCATCCGCGGCACCACCGTCGAGCTGCCGCTGGACGCGGCGCGCAATACCGCCGGCGCGGCGCTGATGTCCCTGCGCCGGACCCTGGCGCTGCCGTTCGGGCTGGAGATCGAGATCGACAAGGGCATCCCGCTCAGTTCCGGCATGGGCGGCTCGGCGGCCTCCTCGGTGGCGGCGCTGGTGGCGGCCAACGGCCTGCTGGAGCAGCCGCTGTCGCGCGAGGCGCTGTACGCCTTCGCCCTGGACGGCGAGGCGGTGGCCAGCGGCAGCCGCCACGGCGACAACCTCGGCCCGATGCTGGTCGGCGGCCTGGTGCTGTGCACGCTGGAACGGCTGGTGCCGGTGCCGGTGCCCGCCGCCTGGCACAGCCTGGTGGTGCACCCGGACGCGGTGCTGGAAACGCGCCGGGCACGCCAGGCGCTGGCCGGCGACTACGCGCTGGGCGAGTTCGTCGCGCAGAGCGCCAACCTCGCCCTGGTGCTGGCCGGCTGCCACGCCGGCGATGCCGGGCTGGTGCGCGCCGGCCTGCGCGACGTGCTGGTCGAACCGCGCCGCGCCGGGCTGATCGGCGGTTTCGCCGCGGCCAAGCAGGCCGCGCTCGAGGCCGGCGCGATGGGGGCCAGCATCTCCGGCGCCGGACCGAGCGTGTTCGGCTGGTTCGAGACGCGCCAGGCCGCCGAGGCCGCGGCCGCGCCGGTGCGCGCGGCGTTCGCCGCGGCCGGCTTCGCCAGCCAGGCATGGGTCTCGGCGGTGGCCAGCCCGGGGGCGCGACTGCTGTAGCGCGGCGCGGCCGCCCGGCCCGCGGCGCCACCGGGACGGACCGGTGGCGCGCGGAGCCCCTCCCACTTCATACCTGGATGCATCGATCGCCATGAACTTCATCTCCACCCGCAACCATGCGCCGGCCGCGACCCTGAGCCAGGCCATCGCCGCCGGCCTGGCCCCCGACGGCGGCCTGTACGTGCCCGAGGCGATGCCCGGCGCGCGCGAACTCGTGCCCGGCGCCACCCTGGCCGATACCGCCGCCGACCTGCTGGCGCCGTTCTTCGACGGCGATGCGCTGGCCCCGGAACTGGCCGGCATCTGCCGCGCCGCGTTCGATTTCCCGGCGCCGCTGGTGCCGCTGGCCACGCCCGGCGACCACGTGCTGGAGCTGTTCCACGGCCCCACCGCCGCGTTCAAGGACTTCGGTGCGCGCTTCCTCGCCAACGCGCTGGCGCGCATCCGCCGCGGCCACGACACCCCGCTGACCATCCTGGTGGCGACCTCGGGCGACACCGGCGCGGCGGTGGCGGCAGCCTTCCACGGCCAGCCCGGCCTGCGCGTGGTGGTGCTGTACCCGGACGGGCGGGTGTCGCCGCGCCAGGCGCACCAGCTCGGCTGCTTCGGCGGCAACGTCGCCGCGCTGCGCGTGGCCGGCTCGTTCGACGACTGCCAGGCGATGGTCAAGCAGGCCCTGAACGATGCCGACCTGCAGGCGCGGGTGCCGATGAGCTCGGCCAACAGCATCAGCCTGGGCCGGCTGCTGCCGCAGACCAGCTACTACGCGCACGCGGCGCTGGCGCATCGCGCCGCCACCGGGCGGGTGCTGGATTTCGTCATTCCCACCGGCAACCTCGGCAACGCGCTGGCGGCGATCATCGCCCGCGCGCTCGGCGTGCCGATCGGCCGCATCGTGCTGGCCACCAACGCCAACCACGTGCTGCCGGACTATTTCGACGGCGGCGACTACGCGCCCGCGGCCAGCGTGGCGACCATCGCCAATGCGATGGACGTGGGCGCGCCGAGCAATTTCGAGCGGCTGCGCTGGCTGTACCGCGGCGACGACGCGGCGCTGCGCGCGGCGTTCGTCGCGCGCGCAGTGGACGATGCGACGATCCGCGCCACCATCGCCGAACGCCACGCCCGCTACGGCGAGACCTTCTGCCCGCACACCGCCACCGCCGTGCACGTGCTCGAGCTGCTGCGCGCCGAAGGCGCGGCCGGCGACTGGGCGGTGGCGGCCACCGCGCACCCGGCCAAGTTCGAGAGCGTCGTCGAGCCGCTGGTCGGCGGTCCGGTGGCGGTACCGCCGGCGCTGGCCGAACTGCTGGCGCGCCCGGCCCATGCCGAGCCGCTGGCGGCCGAGTACGGCGCGCTGCGCGACTACCTGGCCGGCTGAGGCGGCTGCCCGCGCCGGCAACGCGGGCGGGCGCCTGTGCAGTGCCTGCCCGTGGCTCCCGCGGCAGGCGTTCGCCGCGGGCCCGGCTGCCTGGCCGTTCGTGCGGCGGCATTGATCCACAGACGATGTGGACGGGCGGTTGACCATCGTGTGGATAAGTCGCGCGGCGCCTTGCGTGGCGGGCACTCCCTCCGGATTGGCCAAAATCTAGCCATCCATGCCGCGACGGCGCGGCCGGTCCGGCTACTGGGCGGTCCAGCCGCCGTCGATGGCGATGGCCTGGCCGGTGATGTTGCGCGCGGCGTGGCCGAGCAGGTAGCCGGCCAGCCCGGCCAGTTCGTCGTACTCGATGAACACGCCCTTGGGCATCGGCTTGAGCATGACCTGGGCGACCACCGCGTCGGCGGGGATGCCGCGCGCATGCGCCTGGTCGGCGATCTGCTTCTCCACCAGCGGCGTCTTCACGTAGCTCGGGCACAGGGTGTTGATGGTGATGTCCGTGCCGGCGGTTTCCAGCGCCACCGCCTTGGAGAACCCGACCAGCCCGTGCTTGGCCGCCACGTAGGCGCTCTTGTACGGGCTGGCCACCAGCGAGTGGATGCTGCCGATGTTGACGATGCGCCCGTAGCCGCGTTCGCGCATGCCCGGCAGCACCGCGCGGGTCAGGCGCGCCACGCCGGTGAGCATCACCTGCACGAGCAAGTCCCATTTCTCCATCGGGAATTCCTCCAGCGGCGCCACGTGCTGCAGGCCGGCGTTGTTGACCAGCGCCTCCACCGGGCGCGACACGCGCGCCAGCGCCGCGGCCACGCCGGCATCGGAGGTGACGTCGAGCGCGACCGCCTCGGCCGAGCCGCCGGCGGCAGCGATCGCCGCCGCCACCTCGCGCGCGCCCTCGAGCGCCATGTCGCTGACGATCAGGTGGTGGCCGTCGGCGGCCAGGGCACGGGCGATGCCGGCGCCGATGCCGCTGCCGGCGCCGGTGACGAGGATGCTGCGCGGTTGCGGGACGGGTCGGGTCATGGGGCGGTCCTGGACGTGGCGAAGGCGGCAAGCCTACTCCGCGACAGGCCGGGTGCGGGCGCGGCCTGCCGGCGGGGTTCCTCCCCGGACCGGGGCACGGTCGCGTGTCCCGGAAGGGAGCTGCCCCGCTTCGTCCGGCATGGCAGTCCGGGCGGAATGGCCCGGCACCCGCAAGAGGCGGGGCGAGAGGGTGAAGCGGGCACGCAGGGGCCGGGAACCTGCCGGCCGGGCGACGGATGGCGCCGCTTCGATGGGCGCCGGCGAATGCCGGGACGCCGTCGCTCAGACCGCGTCGTTGGCGGCGAGCCGGTGCAGGCCGGCCGAATCGGTGATTTCCACCACGTGCTGGTGGGGCAGGGCGATCAGGCCCAGGGTGCGCAGCTTGGTGAAGGTGCGGCTCACCGTTTCCATGGTCAGGCCCAGGTGGTCGGCGATGTCGGCACGGCCCATCGGCAGGTCCACCAGCATGTGCCCGCCCTGCTCGCGCCCCAGGCGCGAGGCCAGGGTCAGCAGGAAGTCGGCCAGCTTCTCGATCGGCTGCATGCGCGCCAGGGCCAGCGCGGCGTCCTGGGCGGCGTCCAGCTCCAGGCAGGCGCGCTGCAGCAGCTTGCGTTCCAGGTGCGGGAATTCGGCGCGCAGCTTCTGCATGTCGGCGATCTGCACCCGGCACACGCGGCTGTCGGTGATGGCCTCCACGTCGTAGCGGAAGCGGGTGGCCTCGGTCAGGCCGACGTAGTCGCCGGGCAGGACGAAGCCGGCCACCTGGCGGCGACCGTCGGCCAGGGTGCGCACCAGGCGCAGGGCGCCGCCGGTGAGCGTGTAGACGTGACGGCGGGTGTCGCCGGTGCGGGCCAGTACCGTGCCCTCGGCCAGCGGCAGCGACACGGTCACCGCCTCCAGCGCCTGCGATTCCTCGGGCGCCAGGGCCGCGCAGATGGACAGGTGGCGGATGCCGCAATGCAGGCAGTCCAGCCCAGTCGCGGCGGGTGCACATGCTGACGCCGGGTCCTTGTAGGGCAGAGCGTAGGCGGGCCGATTCATGGGATATGCCGCTGCGGGGTGCGGCCATGATAAGCCATGCGGCCCCGGGCCCGCCCAGCGGCTAGAATTGGCGGTCCGTTTCCGCCCCCGCAATTCCCCCAGGAGTCCCGCTCGTGATCAAGCCCCGTACGCCGCCCGGCATCATGGAACTGCTGCCGCGCGAGCAGATCGCGTTCCAGCGCATGCTGGACGTCATCCGCCGCAACTACGAGCGGTTCGGGTTCCTGCCGGTGGAAACCCCGGTGTTCGAGCTGTCGGAGGTGCTGTTGACCAAGTCCGGCGGCGAGACCGAGCGCCAGGTGTACTTCGTCCAGTCCACCGGCGCGCTGGAAAAGCACCAGGAGGGGCTGCCCGAGCTGGCGCTGCACTTCGACCTGACCGTGCCGCTGGCGCGCTACGTGGCCGAGCACGAGCACGAGCTGAGTTTCCCGTTCCGCCGCTACCAGCTGCAGCGCGTGTACCGCGGCGAGCGCGCCCAGCGCGGGCGCTTCCGCGAGTTCTACCAGTGCGACATCGACGTGATCGGCAAGGACGCGCTGTCCATCCGCTACGACGCCGAGGTGCTGGCGGTGATCCACGCCGTGTTCTCCGAGCTGGGCATCGGCGATTTCGCGGTGCAGCTCAACAACCGCAAGCTCATGCGCGGCGTGTTCGAGAGCCTGGGCGTGGCCGACGGCGAGCGCCAGATGGCGGTGCTGCGCGAGGTCGACAAGCTCGACAAGCGCGGTGCGGCGTACGTGCGCGAGGTCCTGACCGGGCCGGAGTTCGGCATCGCCGCCGAGCAGGTGGACCGGATCCTGGAATTCGTCGCCACCCGCTCGGAAGGCCATGCCGACGCGCTGGCGCGGCTGGACGCGCTGGCCGGCCTGCCCGGCGCCGGCCAGGCCCTGCGCGAGGGCGCGCTGGAACTGCGCGAGGTGCTGGAACTGGTGCGCGCCCTGGGCGTGCCGGAGAACGCCTATTGCCTGAACTTCTCCATCGCCCGCGGCCTGGACTACTACACCGGCACGGTCTACGAGACGCTGCTGACCGGGCACCCGGAGATCGGCTCGATCTGCTCGGGCGGGCGCTACGAGAACCTGGCCAGCCACTACACCAAGTCCAGCCTGCCGGGCGTGGGCATCTCCATCGGCCTGACCCGGCTGTTCTGGCAGCTGCGCGAGGCCGGGCTGATCGCCGGCATCGCCGAGAGCAGCGTGCAGGCGATGGTGGCGCTGATGGACGAGGCCAACCTGCCCGAGGCGCTGGACATCGCTCGCCGCCTGCGTGCCGGCGGCATCAACACCGAAGTGCAGATGGAGCCGAAGAAGATCGGCAAGCAGTTCCAGTACGCGGCCAAGGCGGGCATCCGCTTCGTGGTGCTGGCCGGCGAGGACGAGCTGGCGCGCGGCGTGGTCGCGGTCAAGGACCTGGTGCGCGAGCAGCAGTTCGAGGTCGCCCGCGCCGAGCTGGCCGAGACCCTGCGCGTGGAGCTGGAGCAGGCCAAGGTCATGTGAGCCGGCCGGGCGGTCGCCCTGGCCGCCCGTGCCCACGAGGCCGCCGCGCCGGTCGTGGCGGGCGACCCGGCGGTCTTCCCGCCGTAGCGCCGTCTTCCGCCGGTCCGGGAGCGGCCGGCGCCGGTCCGTCCGGCCAGGCCCCGCCTCGCCGGATCGGCGTTCCCGCGGTCGGCAGGGGGGCATACGCGAACCCGGCGTCTTCCGCGATACCCGTATCGCGACCCATCCCGTGCCGGCTCCGGGCCGCGAGGCCTGCCGCCGCGGATCGCGAACCGTGGGGCCGCATCGCCGCCATTTGGTGTCCCGTCGCCCGCGGCTTCCATCCCGCAACGCACCTGCGAATCGCGGGAAGAACGCGCCGGGATATGCGCGCGGCGCGCGAGTGGGTTGGGTCGCGCGCCACTGCGAATCGCGGGCCGGTTCCGGGGGATGGCCAGGCGGATTTCCCCGGCGACGCGATGGCCGCCCCCGGCGCCCGCCATCCAGGCAGTTTCCCTTCCGGCGCGGTTCCGTGCCGTTTCTTCCCGCCGCGTCTTGTTCTCCGGGCCGTCTCCCCATGCACCCACCAGTGCGGCGGACGTATGCGTCGCGGTTGATCCTGATCGTCTTTTGTACTAACGTGATAACACGCTATTACGTTGGTACGCATGAAATCCCGTCCCGATCCCGCCGAACTTGCCCGTGCCAGCGCGCCGTTCCAGGCGCTGGTGCACGCTCTGGCCGGCCTGGATTCGGCCCAGGACGTGGCCGCGTTCCTGCGCGACCTGTGCACCCCGGCCGAGCTGGAGGCCATGGCCGACCGCTGGCGCGTGGTGCCGCTGCTGGTCAAGGGCGTGCCGTATCGCGAGATCCACGAGCTGACCGCGGTCAGCGTCACCACCATCGGGCGCGTCGCCCGCACCCTGGAGCACGGCGCCGGCGGCTATGCCGCGGCCCTGCAACGCCAGTCGGCGTCCGCCGAATCCCACTGAAGAGAACGAAATGAGCGCTTCCCTGGCAGCACCGGCACGCGACCGGTTGCGCATCGCCATCCAGAAATCCGGCCGCCTGGCCGAGCCCGCGCGCAGCCTGCTGGCCGCTTGTGGCCTGAGCTGGCGGCAGAGCCGCGACAAGCTGTTCTGCTACGGCGAATCGCTGCCGGTGGACCTGCTGCTGGTCCGCGACGACGACATCCCCGGCCTGATCGCCGACGGCGTGGCCGACCTGGGCGTGGTCGGCCGCAACGAGCTGGAGGAGCAGGCCGCCGAGCGTATCCGCAATGGCCTGCCCGAGGCGTTCCAGGCGCTGCGCGGGCTCAACTTCGGCCAGTGCCGGCTGATGCTGGCGGTACCGGAGGAATGGGACTGGCAAGGCGCGCAGCAGCTGCAGGGCCTGCGCATCGCCACCAGCTACCCGGCCATCCTCGGCGGCTGGCTGGCCGAGCGCGGCATCGACGCGCAGGTGGTCGAGCTGTCCGGCTCGGTGGAGATCGCCCCGCGCCTGGGCACCGCCGACCTGATCTGCGACCTGGTCTCCAGCGGCGCGACCCTGGCGGCCAACCAGCTCAAGCCGGTGGAACTGGTGATGGAGAGCGAGGCGGTGCTGGCCGGGCCGATGCGCGAGCCCGACGACGTGCGCGCGGGCCTGCAGGCGATGCTGCTGCGCCGGCTGGACGGGGTGGTGCGGCAGAGCGACAGCAAGCTGCTGATGTTCCGCGCCGCCCACGACTCGGTGGACGCGCTGGCGCGGTTGCTGCCCGACGCCGAGCCGCTGGTGCGCCTGCCCTCGCCCGAGGAGGGCCCGCTGCAACTGCAGACCATGTGCCACGGCACGATCACCTGGCAGCGGCTGGAGGAACTGGAGCGCGCCGGCGCCCAGGGCTTGATGGTATTGACGGTGGAGCGTTCGCTGGCATGAACAGATTGGATTGGGACCGGCTCGACGAGGCCGGGCGCGCGCGGGCGCTGACCCGCCCGGTGCAGACGGTGGCCGAGCAGACCCGGCAGGCGGTGGCCGGGCTGATCGCCCAGGTGCGCGACGGCGGCGATGCCGCGTTGCGCGAGATCACCCGCCGCTTCGACGGGGTCGAGCCGGAGGATCTGGAAGTCGGCGCGGCCGAGTTCGCCGCCGCCGAGGCGGCGGTGCCGGCCGAGTTGCGCGCCGCGATGGAGCAGGCGATCGGCCGCATCGAGGCCTTCCACCGCGCCGGCATGGCCAGCGGCTACGCGGTGGAGACCGCGCCCGGCGTGGTCTGCGAGCGCGTGGTGCGCCCGATCGCCCGGGTCGGCCTGTACGTGCCGGCCGGCAGCGCGCCGTTGCCGTCCACCGCGCTGATGCTGGGCGTGCCGGCGCGCCTGGCCGGCTGCCGGCAGGTGGTGCTGTGCACGCCGCCGCGCAAGGACGGCACGGCCGATCCGGCGGTGCTGGTGGCCGCGCGCCTGACCGGCGTGCACCGGGTGTTCAAGCTCGGCGGCGCCCAGGCGATCGCGGCGATGGCCTACGGCAGCGCGAGCGTGCCTGCCTGCGACAAGCTGTTCGGGCCGGGCAACAGCTTCGTGACCGAGGCCAAGCAGCAGGTCGCGCAGGCCGGTGCGGCGGCGATCGACATGCCGGCGGGGCCCTCGGAGGTGCTGGTCATCGCCGATGCCGGCGCCCATCCGGCCTTCGTCGCCGCCGACCTGCTGTCGCAGGCCGAGCACGGCCCGGATTCGCAGGTGCTGCTGGTCTCCGACAGCGACGGCCTGATCGATGCGGTCGCCGCGCAGATCGAGGTGCAGCTGCAGGCCCTGCCGCGCGCGGCCATCGCCCGCCAGGCGCTGGCGCAGTCGCGGCTGATCCGGGTCGGCGCGCTGGACGAGGCGTTCGCGCTGAGCAACCGCTATGCCCCGGAGCACCTGATCCTGGCACTGCGCGATCCGCGGGCCTGGCTGGACCGGGTCGAGGCCGCCGGCTCGGTGTTCCTGGGCGACTACACGCCCGAGGCCCTGGGCGACTACTGCAGCGGCACCAACCACGTGCTGCCGACCAACGGCGCCGCCCACGCCTACAGCGGGGTGAGCGTGGGCAGCTTCCAGAACTACGTCAGCGTGCAGTCGGCCAGCCGCGCCGGGATCGCCGGCATCGGCCCGTGCGCGTTGGTGCTGGCCCGTGCCGAGGGCCTGGACGCGCACGCCAACGCGGTGGCGCTGCGCCTGGAGGAAGAGGCATGAGCGGTCCGGACGGGCAGGGCGAGGAGCTGCTGGCGCTGGTGCGCCCGGACCTGCGCGACTTCGGCGGCTACGTGTCCGCGCGCAGCAGCCGGCTTCAGGGCGAGGTCTGGCTCAACGCCAACGAGTCGCCGTGGCCCAACCCGGCCGATGCCGGCGCCGCCGCCAGCCGCCGGTATCCGGACCCGCAGCCGCCGGCCCTGCGCCAGGCGCTGGCCGAGGTGTACGGCTGCCGCCCCGAGCAAGTGCTGATCGGCCGCGGCAGCGACGAGGCCATCGACCTGCTGGTGCGTGCCCTGTGCGTGCCGGGGCGCGACGCGGTGCTGACCACGCCGCCGGTATTCGGCATGTACGCGGTCAGTGCCCGCCTGCAGGGCGCGCCGCTGGTGGAAGTGCCGCTGGTGGACGGGCCGGCCGGCTTCGCGCCCGACCTGGACGCGGTGGTGGCCGCCGCACGCGCGCGCCACGCGCGGCTGGTGTTCCTGTGCTCGCCGGCCAACCCGACCGGCGGCGCGCTGGCCCCGGCGCAGATCGCCGCGGTGGCCGACGCCCTGCGCGGCCAGGCGCTGGTGGTGGTGGACGAGGCCTACGGCGAATTCTGCGACCAGCCTTCGGCATCCACCCTGATGGCCGCCCATCCCAACATCGCCGTGCTGCGTACCCTGTCCAAGGCGCACGCGCTGGCCGCCGCGCGCATCGGCTGCCTGATCGCCGCGCCGGCACTGGTGCGCGTGCTGCGGGCATGCCAGGCGCCGTACCCGGTGCCGACGCCGTGCGCGGAACTGGCACTGGCGGCCCTGTCCGCTGACGCGCTGGTCGAGACCAGCGCGCGGGTGGTCGCCCTGGTCGCCGAGCGCCGGCGCATGCAGGCGGCCCTGGCCGGCCTGCCGGGCGTGCGCCGGGTCTATCCCTCGCAGGGCAACTACCTGCTGGTGCGCTTCGACGACGCCCAGGCCGCATTCGAGGCGTTGCTGGCCGCGGGCGTGGTGGTGCGCGACCAGCGCGCCGCGCCGCAGCTGGACGATGCGCTGCGCATCAGCCTGGGCACGCCTGGGCAGAACGACCGCGTGCTGCAGGCGCTGGCGGCGGCGGCGAGGGCGGCGGCATGACCCCGATCCTGTTCGTCGATCGCGACGGCACCCTGATCGAGGAGCCGGACGACTTCCAGATCGACGCCTACGAGAAGCTGCGCTTCGTGCGCGGGGTGATCCCGGCGCTGCTCAAACTACGCGATGCCGGCTGGCAGTTCGTCATCGTCAGCAACCAGGACGGGCTCGGCACCGAGGCCTATCCGCAGGCCCGTTTCGACGGCCCGCATGCCTTGATGATGCAGGTGTTCGAGAGCCAGGGCATCGCGTTCCGCGACGTGCTGATCGACACCAGCTTCCCGGCCGACAACAGCCCCAACCGCAAGCCCGGCATCGGCCTGGCGCTGCCGTACCTGCAGGACCGCTCGATCGACTGGGCACGCTCGGCCATGGTCGGCGACCGCCCGACCGATCTCCAGTTCGCCGACAACCTGAAGATCCGCGGCTTCCAGCTGCGGACCGCGCAGTTCGGCGGCGACTGGGACTGGGCCGGCATCGCCCACGAACTGGCCGACGCACCGCGCCGCGCGGTGGTCCAGCGCGACACCAAGGAAACCAGGATCCGCGTCGAGGTGGACCTGGACCGCGCCGCCGAGCCGCACATCCGCACCGGCCTGCCGTTCTTCGACCACATGCTCGAGCAGATCGGCAAGCACGGCGGCATCGCCCTGGCGATCGAGGCCCGCGGCGACCTGCACATCGACGAGCACCACACCATCGAGGACACCGGCCTGGCCCTGGGCCAGGCCCTGCGCCAGGCGCTGGGCGACAAGCGCGGCATCGGCCGCTACGGCTTCGACCCGGCCGGCGAACCCTGGCGCGAGACCGGTGCCGGGCCCTGCGTCGGCTTCACCCTGCCGATGGACGAGACCCTGGCCAGCGCCGCGCTGGATTTCAGCGGGCGCCCGTACTTCGTCTTCGATGGCCAGTTCCGGCGCGAGCGCGTCGGCGACATGCCCACCGAGCTGGTGCCGCATTTCTTCCGCTCGTTGTGCGATGCTTCCGGGCTCAACCTGCACCTGCGCGTGCGCGGCGAGAACGACCACCACCAGGTGGAAGCCTGCTTCAAGGCGCTGGCGCGCGCACTCGGACAGGCCGTCCGTCGCCAGGGCAATGCGCTGCCCTCGACCAAGGGAGCGTTATGACCGATGTTGCGCTGATCGATGCCGGCGGGGCCAACCTGGGCTCGGTCCGCTATGCGCTGGAACGGCTGGGGATCGAGCCGCGGCTGGTGCGCGACGCGCAGGGCCTGCAGGGCGCCGGCCGGGTGATCCTGCCCGGCGTCGGCGCGGCCCCGGAAGCGATGGCGCGGCTGCACGCGCAGGGCCTGGTGGAACCGCTGCGCCAGCTGCAGGTGCCGGTGATCGGCATCTGCCTGGGCATGCAGCTGCTGTTCGATGCCTCCGAGGAAGGCAACGTGCAATGCCTGGGCCTGGTCCCGGGCACGGTGCGCCACCTGCACGCCGGCCTCGGCATCCGCGTGCCGCACATGGGCTGGAACGAATTGCTGCCGCTGCGCGAATCGCCGCTCACCGCCGGCCTGGGCGCCAAGCCCTATGCCTATTTCGTGCACGGCTACGCCGCGCCGCTGTCGGCCGACACGGTGGCCGCCTGCGATCACGGCGGCCTGTTCGCCGCGGTGGTGCAGCGCGGCCCGTACTGCGGCGCGCAGTTCCACCCGGAGCGCTCCGGCGAGACCGGCGCGCGCATCCTGCGCAACTTCATCGAGATGGACCCGCCATGAGCTTCACCGTCTATCCCGCCCTGGACATCCGCGACGGCCGGGTGGTGCGCCTGGCGCAGGGCGACTACGCGCGCGAGACCCACTACGGCAGCGACCCGCTGGAACGCGCGCGCGCCTTCGCCGCCGCCGGTGCACGCTGGATGCACCTGGTCGACCTGGACGCGGCGCGCGCCGGCGGCTACACCCTGGCGCCGCTGCTGGGCCGGATCGCGCGCGAGACCCACCTGTCGGTGCAGACCGGCGGCGGCGTGCGCTCGCGCGAGGACGTGGCGCGGATCCTGGCCGCCGGCGCCGAGCGCGTGGTGGTCGGCTCGCTGGCGGTGCGCGAGCCGGCCACCGTGCTGGCCTGGCTGGCCGAGTTCGGCAGCGGCCGCCTCACCATCGCCCTGGACACCCGCCTGGATCCGGTGAACGGCCACTGGCGCCTGCCGGTGCACGGCTGGACCGAGGACGCCGCCGCCGACCTGGACACGCTGGCCGGGCGCTACGCCGAGGCCGGCATGAAGCACCTGCTGTGCACCGACATCGAGCGCGACGGCATGCTTTCCGGTCCCAACATCGACCTGTACGTGCACCTGCGCAAGCTGCTGCCGGGGGTGGAGGTGCAGGCCTCCGGCGGCATCCGCGACCTGGCCGACGTGCGCGCCGCGCGCGCGGCCGGCTGCGGCGGCGTGGTGCTCGGCCGGGCACTGCTGGAAGGGCGGCTGGCGCTCGAGGACGCACTGGCATGCTGACCCGGCGCATCATCCCGTGCCTGGACGTGCGCGGCGGCCGCGTGGTCAAGGGCGTGCGCTTCCGCGACCACGTGGACATGGGCGACATCGTCGAGCTGGCCATGCGCTACCGCGACCAGGGCGCCGACGAACTGGTGTTCTACGACATCGGTGCCAGCCCGGAGGATCGCACCGTCGATCCGGCCTGGGTCGAACGCGTGGCGCGGGTGATCGACATTCCCTTCTGCGTGGCCGGCGGCATCGCCGACGTGGCCACCGCGCGCACCGTGCTCAATGCCGGCGCCGACAAGATCTCCGTCAATTCCCCGGCGCTGGCGCGCCCGCAGCTGGTCGGCGAGCTCGCCCAGGCCTTCGGCGTGCAGTGCGTGGTGGTCGGCGTGGATTCGATCCGCGAGCCCGACGGTCAGTGGCGCGTGCGCCGGCTCACCGGCGACCCGTCGCGGACCCAGGCCGTCGCCCGCCGCACCCTGGACTGGGTGGTCGAGGCGCAGGCGCTGGGCGCCGGCGAGATCGTGCTCAACTGCATGGACAGCGACGGCGTGCGCCGCGGCTACGACATCGCCCAGCTGCGCGAGGTGCGCGCGGCGTGCCGGGTGCCGCTGGTCGCCTCCGGCGGCGCCGGCATGATGCAGGACTTCGCCGACGTGTTCGACCAGGCCGACGTGGACGGCGCGCTGGCCGCCAGCGTGTTCCACAGCGGCGCCATCGCCATTCCGCAACTCAAGCGCTATCTGCGCGAACGACAGATCGAGGTACGCGATGTTCGACCGTGACGGAGCCGTAGCCTGGCCCGACGTTTCCCGCCTGGACTGGGCCAAGGGCGACGGACTGCTGCCGGTGGTGGTGCAGGATGCGGCCACCCTGCGGGTGCTGATGCTCGGCTACATGAATGCCGAGGCCCTGCAGGCCACCCGCGACAGCGGCAAGGTGACCTTCTACAGCCGCAGCAAGCAGCGCCTGTGGACCAAGGGCGAGAGTTCCGGCCACTACCTGCAGGTGGTGGCGGTGCGCGTGGACTGCGACCAGGACACGCTGCTGGTCACCGCCCATCCGCAGGGGCCGACCTGCCACACCGGCGCGGTCAGCTGCTTCCCCGGCGCACCGGGCGATTTCCTCGGCGAGCTGGATGCCCTGGTGGCCGAGCGCGAGCGCACCCGGCCCTTCGGCAGCTACACCACGCAGCTGTTCGAGCAGGGCGTGCGCCGCATCGCGCAGAAGGTCGGCGAGGAAGGCGTGGAGACCGCGCTGGCGGCGGTGGCCCAGGAGGACCCGGAGCTGCTCGGCGAGGCCGCCGACCTGCTCTACCACCTCACCGTGCTGATGCACGCGCGCGAACTGTCCGTGGCCGACGTGCTGGACGTGCTGGCGCAGCGCCACGCCAACGCGGCCTGACGCCCGTCCTTCGTGGCGGGCGCCGCGGCGGCCCCGGACGATCCATGGCCGTGAGGACCATGCCCCGCGTTCTCGCGGGCGCGGGCACGGGCACGGAACGAAGATGTTGCACGGGCGCCGGCCGGCACGATGCGTTGCCCTCCTGCGGCCGGCGGCTTGCGTGCCGGGCGTGGCGGTGCAGCGCCATGCCAGCGGACCCGATGTCGCGGCCATTCCCGCGATTCGCGGTCGCGATGCCCCACGCGAGAGCTGTTTCCCTGCGGCATTGCCCCTCGCGTTGCTGCGCGCACGTGGATTGCCGCAACGGCGTGTACACGCCCCGCGGGAATCCTTCTTCCCGGTCGGCCGGACATGGAAGCGGCCGCGTCCGGCCGACGGAAGGGGGCGTACGCCGGCGGTTCCGCGGCTGGGTCGCATGTCGTGGTTCGAGGGGAGGGGCTTGAATCGCCTCGTGCCCCCGGCGTACGTGACAGGACGGAAGCCCAACCTGCATGCCGTTTGCCTGTGGCGGCGCCGCAGGCCATGGGGTCCTCCGCACCCGACCCCGGCGAGCCTGCTTGCGCGATCCATGGCCTGGCGTGTCCCGCCAGGCCATCCTCGGCAGGAACGACACGGCGGCACGCAGTGCCGCGGCTGCCACCGAGAGTCCCCAAAACGCGAACGCCTCCCGGCAGGGAGGCGTCGTGGGGATCCGGGCTGGCGGGCGCGAGGCTGGCGGGCGGGGATCGCAGGGCTGGCTGGCCGGAGGCTGGCTGGCGCGCGCAGTCTAGCCAGTGGCCGGATTCGATGAAGGAACAAGAATCCTTCTCATCGAGTCGCAGCGGAGCGGGCGGCAGGCCGTTGCCCGGGCTGCAACGAAGCAGGGCCGGCACTCGCCGTGCCGGCCCTGCCTGTCCGTTCCTGCGGGTACGCTCAGACGGCGATCGAGGCGAAGTCCTCGACGCGGGCATGGCCGTGGGTGGCCTCGCCGGTGCGCGCCTGCGCATAGTCCTGGCGGCGATCGAGCAGCACCGTCTCCAGCCCGGCCTCGCGTGCGGCGTCCAGCTCGGCCACCACGTCGGACAGGAACAGGATCTCGGCCGGCGCGACGCCGATCCGCGCGGCGATCCGTGCGTAGCTGGCGCTTTCGCGCTTGCCGCCGATCTCGGTGTCGAACCAGCCGGAGAACAGGCCGGTCAGGTCGCCGGCGTCGCTGTGGCCGAAGAACAGCTTCTGCGCCGGCACCGAGCCGGAGGAGTACACGTACAGGCCGAGCCCATCGTCGTGCCAGCGGCGCAGCACTGGCGGCACGTCCGGGTAGATGTGGGTGGTGAACGCGGCCTGGCGGTAGCCCTCGGCCCAGATCATGCCCTGCAGCGCCTTGAGCGCGGTGTGCTTGCGGTCCTCGTCGATCCACGACTGCAGGACGGCGACGATCGCGGCGTCGTCGCCGGCGCCGGTCTCGGCCGCGACCGCGTCGAGCCAGTGTCGCACCTGCGGTTCCCGGCCGTGCGCGGCCACGAAGCCGGGCAGGGCGCTGCGCGCGTAGGGGAACAGCACGTCCTTGACGAAGGAGATGCTGCTGGTGGTGCCCTCGATGTCGGTGAGGATGGCGCGGGTCATCGGGTCAGGCGGCCTGTTCGGGTTCGTAGCGGGAGAATTTCTGGGCGATGTCGTCGCCGGTGAAGTGGCCCACCCAGCCGGCCGGGTCGGTGAAGAAGCGGATCGCAACGAAGTACGGCTCGGCCCCCATGTCGAACCAGTGCAGGGCGCGGTCGGGCACGGCGATCAGGTCGTTCTTGACGCACTCGATCTCGTACACCTTGCCGTCCACGTGCAGGGTGAACTGGCCGGACCCGGCGACGAAGAAGCGCACCTCGTCCTCGACGTGGAAGTGCTCGTCGAGGAACTTCCTGCGCATTTCCTCGCGCTTGGGGTTGTCCGGGGCGATGCTCACCACGTCGACGTTGGTGAAGCCGCGCTCCGCCACCAGGCGGTCGATGTCGGCCTTGTAGGCAGCGATGACCTCGTCCTGCGGGGCGCCCGGCTCGATCGGCTGGGAGGCCTGCCAGCGCTCGAAGGTGACGCCGATCCTGGCCAGCTCGGCGGCGATGGTGGCGCCGTCGCGGGTGTCCAGCAGCGGCGTGTCGGGGGTGGTGTCGGCGAAGATGCGCAGACGGCTCATGGCGTTTCCCTGACGTGGAAGGTGGAGGGACCGGAAAGGGTAGCAGCGTGCCGGCGGCGGCCACATGACGGCGCCGGAACGCTGATGTTCCGCCGGTGCGGGCAAAACCGCGGCGCGGCGGCCCTCAGGGGCGATCGCGCAGGCGCCGCAACTCCAGCTCGCAGCCCAGCAGGAAGTCGAAGGCTTCCAGGTGGCGGCGCGCCTCGGCCATGTCGCGGCCCCAGGCGTACAGGCCATGGCCGTCGATCAGGTAGCCCCACATCGGGGCCCGGTCGAGCAGGGCATCGACCTGGTCGGCCAGCACCGTCATGTCCTGGCTGTTGGGCAGCACCGGCAGGTCGATCGCGGTGTCGTGGGTGGTGTTGCCGCGCAGGGCCTTGAGCAGCTCGTAGCCGGCCAGGTGCACCTGGCCGGCCGGCCCGTACAGGCGCGAGGCCACGGTCTGCACCGGCGAATGGGTGTGCAGGACGCAGCCGACCTCCGGGAAGCGGCGGTACAGGCGGGTGTGCAGCAGGGTCTCGGCCGACGGGCGCAGGTCGGTGGCGACCGGGCGCGCGTCCATGTCCACGACCATGATGTCGGCCTCGACCAGCCGGCCCTTGTCGCGGCCGGAGACGGTGATGGCCACGTGGTCCTGGTCCAGGCGCTCGGAGAAGTTGCTGCTGGTGGCGGGCGTCCAGCCGGCCTGGGCCAGCTCGCGCACGTTGGCGATCAGTTCCTCGGCCGCCAAGTGCAGGCGTTCGGCGCTGTAGGGCAGGGAATCGGTGTTCATGGGCACATTCTAGGAAGAATCGGCGCGGCTTACCGAGCCAGGCGGCTGTGGCGGTAGCCGTAGCCGGCGTAGACCAGCAGGCCGACGACGGTCCAGGCGGCCATCAGCATCCAGTTGTAGCGGGTCATCGCCGAGAGCAGGGCCAGGCAGCTGGCGATGCCGGCCAGGCACACGAACCACACGCCGCGGATGCGGAACGGGCGCGGCAGCTGCGGCTGGGTGCGGCGCAGCACCAGCACGCCGGCGCAGACCGTGGCGAAGGCGATCAGCGTGCCCATCGAGGTCAGTTCGCCGAGTACGTCCAGCGGGAACACCGCCGCCAGCAGCGCGATGCCGATGCCGGTGATGACGGTGTTGACGTGCGGAGTGCGGTAGACCGGGTGGATGCGGCGGAACACCGCCGGCAGCAGGCCGTCGTTGGCCATGATCATGAAGATCCGCGGCTGGCCGATGATCATCACCAGCACCACCGAGGCCAGGCCGATCAGCGCACCGATCTCCACGACCGTGCGCAGCCAACCCAGCTGCGGGTGCGCGGCCACCGCGGTGACCACCGGCTCGTCGGTGCCGAGCAGGCGGTACGGCAGCAGGCCGGTCAGCACCAGCGCCATGGCCACGTACAGCACCGTGCAGATGGCCAGCGAGGCGATCATGCCCAGCGGCAGGTCGCGCTGCGGCCGCCGCGATTCCTGCGCCGCCACCGATACCGCCTCGAAGCCGATGTAGGCGAAGAACACCATCGCCGCGCCGCGCAGCACGCCCTCCCAGCCGTACTTGCCCGGGCCCTCGTTGGCGGGGATGAACGGGTGCCAGTTGGCCGGGTCCACGTAGCGCCAGCCGACGACGATGACCAGCACGATCAGCGCGATCTTGAGCACGACCATGGCCAGGTTCATCGCCGAGGACTTGCGGATGCCCACGTAGCACAGCCAGGTGAGCGCCAGCACCAGGATCGCGGCCGGCACGTTGGCGATGGCGCCGGTGGGGCGCAGCTGGCCGTCCAGCGGCGCGTTCACCAGCGCCGCCGGCAGGTGCAGGCCGAACTGGTCGAGCAGGCTGAGGAAATAGCCGGTCCAGCTCACCGCGACCGCCGAACCGGACACCCCGTACTCGAGCACCAGCATCCAGCCGATGAACCAGGCCGCCAGTTCGCCGAAGGTGGCGTAGGCATAGGTGTAGGCACTGCCGGACACCGGCACCAGCGAGGCGAACTCGGCGTAGGCCAGCGCGCAGAACGTGCAGCAGACGGCGGCCATCACGAAGGACAGCACGATCGCCGGGCCGGCATGCGCGGCCGCGGCCTGGCCGGTGATGACGAAGATGCCGCCGCCGATCACCGCGCCGATGCCCAGCGCGGTCAGGCCCCACGGGCCCAGGGTGCGGACGAGTTCGAGCTGCCCGGCGTCGCGGTTGACCGCGAGCGGGTGGCGGGTGGCCAGCAGGCGTTGGAGCATGGGCGGGATCCGGACCGGGAAGAAAGCGCGTCGGGCGGCCGGTCGGCGCGTTGCCCGGTCACGACGGAGGCGATTCTAGCGTGCCGGGCCGCGTCCGTGCCCGCGAAACGTGCGAGGCAAAACGCAGGCGGGCGGCGCACCGGAGTGCACCGCCCGCCTGCGTGCATGGCGATGGATCAGGCCTGCGGGCCTTCGTGGAACTCGGGCTCGGGCGGCAGCTCGCCGGGCGGCAGCTCGGCCGGCTCGTTGCCGGGGACCATGTAGCTGCGGCGGTAGCCGTAGAAGTAGTAGACCACCAGCCCGACCAGCGCCCAGCCGAAGAACAGGCTGATGGTGTAGCCGGACAGGTTGACGAACAGCAGCAGGCAGCCGGCGATGGCCAGGATGCACACCGGCCACACGAACGGCGTGCGGAACGGGCGCGGGCGGTCGGGCTGCTGCACGCGCAGCACCAGCACGCCGACGGCGACCATGATGAAGGCGAACAGCGTGCCCGAGTTGGAGATGTCGGCCAGTACGCCGACCGGGAACATGGCCGAGAACAGCGACACGCACACGCCGGTGATCAGGGTGATGATGTGCGGCGTGTGGAACTTCGGGTGCACCTTGGACAGCGCCGGCGGCAGCAGGCCGTCGCGCGACATGGTGAAGAAGATGCGGGTCTGGCCGTAGAGCATCATCAGCACCACCGTCGGCAGCGCCAGCGCGGCGATGATGCCGATGGCATTGCCCAGGCCGGCGAAGCCCAGCACGCGCATCACGTGGGCCAGCGGCTCGTGGCTGCACACCAGCGGCTCGTGCGCGCCGCCGACGGCGGCACAGGCGGCGGCGAATTCCTTGCTGCCCGGCGGGATCGCGTTGCCGGCCGCGTCCATCAGCGGCTGCGCGCCCATGGCGCCGACCGCGCCGTAGCCGACCAGCAGGTAGAACACCGTGCAGATGGTCAGCGAACCGATCAGGCCGATGGGGATGTTGCGGTTGGGGTTGCGGGTCTCCTCGGCCGCGGTGGACACCGCGTCGAAGCCGACGTAGGCGAAGAAGATCGAGGCCGCCGCGCCGAGCACGCCGATGCCGCCCATCGGGCTGCCCCAGCCGGTCGGCAGGAACGGCTGGAAGTTGGCGTCCTTGGCGGCCGGCACGGCGACGACGATGAACACGGTCAGGGCGATGATCTTCAGCGAGACCAGCACCGCGTTGACCCAGGCGCTCTTGCTGGTGCCCAGCACCAGCAGCCCGGTGATGGCCAGCGAGATCAGGCAGGCCAGCAGGTTGAAGGTGCCGCCGGCCTGCGGGCCGACCTTCAGCGCCAGGGGCAATCCCCACCCGGCGCTGTCGAGCAGGCCGTTCATGTAGCCCGACCAGCCCACCGCCACCGCACCGGCGGCGACCGCGTATTCCAGCACCAGCGCCCAGCCGACGACCCAGGCCAGCAGCTCGCCGAGCACGCCGTAGGTATAGGTGTAGGCCGAACCGGACACCGGCACCATCGAGGCCAGCTCGGCATAGGCCAGCGCCGCCAGCGCGCAGACCACGGCGGCGATGACGAAGGCGACCATCAGTCCAGGACCGGCCTTCTGTCCGGCCTCGGCGGTCAGCACGAAGATGCCGGTGCCGATCACCGCGCCCACGCCCAGCAGGGTCAGCTGCAATGCGCCCAGTTGTCGGGTGAGCGCCTTCTTCTCGGCGGTTTCCAGGATTTTGTCGAGCGGCTTGACGCGCCAGAAAAGCATGCAGGTGTCCCCTTGAGGCAGGTGGCGGGTAAACCGTGCCTGAAGTGTGAAGGCCAGGTCACGAATGACCGCACCTTACCCCGCGGCCTCCGCGGCGTACAAGCGCACGGGTTCCGCGCTCAGGCGACAATGGGCGCCTGACGACACGGGGATCCCCTGCATGGTGCAAAACCTGCACGAAGACGATGCAAGCCTGCGCCTGGCGCTGGCCGACTACCGCGACCGCCACTCCGCCGAGGTGGCGGTGGCCGATGCCTTCCTGGCCTTGCTGGACGATCCGGCCAATCCGTTCGAGCGTAGCCGCCTGGCCGGGCATTTCACCGGCAGCGCATGGCTGGTCAGCGGCGATGGCCGGCGCGTGCTGCTCACCCACCACCGCAAGCTCGGGCGCTGGCTGCAGCTGGGCGGCCACGCCGACGGCGATGCCGACCTGGCGCGCGTGGCATTGCGCGAGGCCGGGGAGGAGTCCGGCCTGGCCGGACTGGTGGTGCAGGGCGGCATCTTCGACCTGGACCGCCACTGGATCCCGGCACGCGGCGAGGTGCCGGGGCATTGGCACTACGACGTGCGCTACGTGGTGCGCGCGGGCGCCTCGGAGGCGTTCGTGGTGAGCGACGAATCGCTGGCCCTAGCCTGGCGCGAGATCGCCACGCTGGCGCAGGACCCGGCGGCGGACGACTCGATGCGACGCATGGCCGGGCGCTGGCTGGCCGGCTGGCCCGGCTGAGCCGGGGCCGGGGGATGCGCCGGGCGGGGACCTTGCCTGGCCGGCGAAGGTTGGAGGCCGGGATCGCCCGCATCGCGCGGGCGATCCCCCGTGTCCTGCGGGACGTCAGTACAGCACGCGGGTGCGCAGGGTGCCCGGCACCGCGGCCATGGCCGCGCGCAGCTCGGCGACCTGTTCCTCGGTGGCGGTCACGTCGATCACCACGTAGCCCAGCTTGGGGTCGGTGCGCAGGAACTGGCCGTTGATGTTGACGTCCTGGCGCGAAAAGATCTCGTTGATGCGCGAGAGCACGCCGGGCACGTTGCGGTGGATGTGCAGGATGCGGCGGCTGCCCTCGTGCTCGGGCAGGGTCACCTCCGGGAAGTTGACCGCCGAGAGCGTGCTGCCGTTGTCGCTGTAGCGCACCAGCTTGGCGGCCACCTCCACGCCGATGTTGGCCTGGGCCTCCAGGGTGGAGCCGCCCACGTGCGGAGTCAGGATGACGTTGTCGTAGCGCGTCAGCGGCGAGACGAAGGCATCGCCGTTGCCCTTGGGCTCGACCGGGAACACGTCGATGGCGGCGCCGGCCACCTTGCCGCTGGCCAGTGCCGCGTCCAGCGCGTCGATGTCGATCACCGTGCCGCGCGAGGCGTTGATCAGGTGCACGCCCGGCTTGGCCAGTTCCAGTTCGGCCGGTCCGATCATCAGCCGCGTGGCCGGGGTCTCGGGCACGTGCAGGGTGATCACGTCGGCGCGCGCCAGCAGGTCCTCCAGGCTGGCGGCCGGCTGGGCGTTGCCCAGCGCCAGCTTGGTCTCGATGTCGTGGTAGATCACGTGCAGGCCCAGCGACTCGGCCAGCACGCCGACCTGGGTGCCGATATGGCCGTAGCCGACGATGCCCAGGGTCTTGCCGCGCGCCTCGTGGCTGCCGGCGGCCGACTTGGACCAGCCGCCGCGGTGGCACTCGGCGTTCTTCTGCGGGATGCCGCGCAGCAGCATCACCAGCTCGGCCATCACCAGCTCGGCCACGCTGCGGGTGTTGGAATAGGGCGCGTTGAACACCGGGATGCCGGCCAGCTCGGCCGCGTCCAGGTCCACCTGGTTGGTGCCGATGCAGAAGCAGCCGACCGCGATCAGGCGCTTGGCATGGGCCAGGACATCGGCGTTGAGCTGGGTGCGCGAGCGGATGCCGACGATGTGGGCCTCGGCGATGCGCGCCAGCAGTTCGTCCTCCGGCAGCGACTTGGCATGCAGCTCGATGTTGGAGTAGCCGGCGGCGCGGAACGTCTCCACGGCGGTGGGGCTCACGCCCTCGAGCAGCAGCACGCGGATGTCCTGCTTGGGGAAGGAGGTCTTCTTTTCGGTCATGACGTCGCCTGGGGGGAGGAAAGACGGAGTGGCCGCCGCGCGGCCAGGGGGCCGAAGTATCGCGCCCGCGCCGCGGCATGGCGATAGCCGTTGCAGGTGTATCGATCGCCGCGGCGGCTGGACGGGGCCCGGCGCGGCTGGCACGCTTGCCGGCCCCTGCCGCCTGTGGCCCCTGCCATGACCGATCCGCGCCTGTCCTCGCTGCTGGCCGCTGCCCCGTCGCTGCGGCTGAAGACCGATCCCGCCGACCTGGAGCACTACGGCCGCGACTGGACAAGGCGCTGGACGCCGGCGCCGCTGGCCATCGCCCTGCCGGCGACGGTGGAGGAGGTGCAGGCGGTCGTGCGCTGGGCCAACGCCGAGCACGTGGCGGTGGTGCCTTCCGGCGGGCGCACCGGCCTGTCCGGCGGCGCGGTGGCGGCCGCCGGCGAGCTGGTGCTGAGCCTGGAGCGGATGAACCGGGCACTGGACTTCGACGCCGTGGACCGCACCCTGACCGTGCAGGCGGGCATGGCATTGCAGGCCGTGCACGAGGCGGCGGCCGAACACGGACTGGTCTATCCGGTGGACTTCGCCGCACGCGGCTCGTGCTCGATCGGCGGCAACATCGCCACCAATGCCGGCGGCATCCGGGTGATCCGCTACGGCACCACCCGCGACTGGATCGCCGGGCTCAAGGTGGTCACCGGTGCCGGCGAGCTGCTCGAGCTCAACCATGCGCTGGTCAAGAATTCCAGCGGCTACGACCTGCGCCACCTGTTCGTCGGCTCGGAAGGCACGCTGGGCGTGGTGGTGGAAGCCACCCTCCGGCTGACCGACCCGCCGCCGCCGACCAACGTGATGCTGCTGGCGGTGCCGTCCTTCGAGGTGCTGATGCAGGTGTTCGCCGCGTTCCGTTCGCGGTTGCGGCTGGAAGCCTTCGAGTTCTTCACCGAGGCGGCGCTGCGCCACGTGCTGGCGCACGGCGCGCAGGCGCCGTTCGACGTCGCCCATCCCTACTACGTGGTCACCGAGTTCGCCAACGACGCGGCCGGCGAGGCCGCCGCCCTGGCCGCCTTCGAGCATTGCCTGGAGCAGGGCTGGGTCAGCGACGGGGTGATCAGCCAGTCCGATGCCCAGGCCCGCCAGCTGTGGCGTCTGCGCGAGGGCATCACCGAATCCATCGCCCGCTACACGCCCTACAAGAACGACATCTCCGTGCGCATCTCGGCGATGCCGGCGTTCCTGGCCGCCAGCCAGGCGCTGCTCGCCCGGGAATACCCGCACTTCGAGGTGGTCTGGTTCGGCCACATCGGCGACGGCAACCTGCACATCAACGTGCTCAAGCCCGACGACACCACCGATGCCCGGTTCGTGGCCCAGTGCGAGCACGTGACCAAGCTGCTGGCGCAGGTGCTGGCGCAGTACCGGGGCAGCATCTCGGCCGAGCACGGCATCGGCCTGGTGAAGAAGCCCTACCTGGGCTGCACCCGCAGCGCCCAGGAAATCGCGCTGATGCGCGGCATCAGGCAGGTGTTCGACCCGAACGGGCTGATGAACCCGGGCAAGCTGTTCGACGCCTGAGCGTGTGGCCGGGGCGCGCGGACGCGGACCGCCCGTGGCGGCCCGCGCCGAGCCGCCGGGTCAGTCGCTGGCGCGGCCGCCGAATTCGCCGGTGTCGGTGTTGACCAGGATGCGCTCGCCGCTGGCGATGTACTCGGGCACCATGATCTCGATGCCGGTGGACAGCTTGGCCGGCTTGGGGCGCTTGGTGGCGGTGCCGCCCTTCAGCTCCGGCGGCGTCTCCACCACGTCCAGGGTGACGTACTGCGGCAGCTGCAGCGCCACCGGCTGTTCGTCGATCACCTGCACGTAGCAGCCGCCCAGGCCGTCGGTGATGTAGCCGGCGTCCTCGCCCAGCACGTCGGCGTCGAGCGTGTACGGGGTGTAGTCCTCGTCGTCGAGGAACACGAAGGCCTCGCCGTCCTTGTAGGAGAACGTGGCCTGGCGGCGCAGCAGCTCGACCTCGGGCAGGTTGTCGTCGGCGTCGAAGCTGGCGTCGAGCTTGTTGCCGCCCGGCACGGAATACATGATGAAGCGGAAGCGGACGTTGCCGCCGCGGCCCTGCGGCGAGCTGCGCTCGATGTCGCGGATCTGGTAGACGCCGTTGTTGTACTCGACGACGTTGCCCTTCTTGATTTCGGAAGCTCTCATGGGATCGGTTCGGGACAGGGGATGGAAGTGGGAGCGGACCGGCAGCGGGCCGGCCGCGATGGCTACCGGGGCGCCAGGCGCACGGCGCCGTCCAGGCGGATCACGCTGCCGTTGAGGTAGCGGTTGGCCAGGATGAAGGCGACCGCGTCGGCGAACTCCTCCGGCTGGCCCAGCCGCGAGGGGAAGGGGATGGAGGCGCCCAGCGCCTGCTGCACCGACTCGGGCATGCCGTCCACCATCGGCGTCCAGAACACGCCGGGGGCGACGGTCATCACCCGGATGCCGAAGCGCGCCAGCTCGCGCGCCATCGGCAGGGTCATGCCGACCACGCCGCCCTTGCTGGCCGCGTAGGCGGCCTGGCCGATCTGGCCCTCGTAGGCGGCCACCGAGGCGGTATTGACGATGACGCCGCGCTCGCCGTCCTCGCCGGGGGCGTTGTGCTGCATCAGGTTGGCCGCGGCCTTGGCGACGTTGAAGCTGCCGACCAGGTTGACCATCACCGTGCCGCGGAAGGTGGCCAGCGGCATCGCGCCTTCCTTGCCGAGCACGCGGCCGGCGCCGAGGATGCCGGCGCAGTTGACGGCCACGTCCAGGCCGCCGAGGAACTCGCGCGCGGCGGCCAGGTCGGCGGCCACGGCCTCCTCGTCGGTGACGTCGGTGCGCAGGTAGAAGGCGTTGTCGCGGCCGAGTTCCTCCATGGCCGCCGCGCCCTTGGCGTCGTTGAGGTCGAGCAGCACGGCGCGGCCGCCGGCGGCCACCAGCCGCCGCGCCACGGCCAGGCCGAGCCCGGAGACGCCGCCGGTCACCACCGCGCGGACTTGTGCCAGTTGCATGGTTTCACCCTCCCGTGAAAGAGCGGCGATTCTAGCCGATGGCCGCGCCCGTGGCCGGCGCCTGCGGTCAGGCCTGCGGCATGGCGTCGCGCAGGCGGCGGGCGAATTCCTCCGGCGCCAGCGCCGGCGCGAACAGGAAGCCCTGGCCCAACGGCACGCCCAGCTCCAGCAGGTAGCGGTGCTGGGCGTGGGATTCCACGCCTTCGGCGACCACCGCCAGGCCCAGGCTGCGGGCGATGCCGCACACCGCCTCGCAGACCGCGGTATCCGAGCGGTTGGACGGCACCCCGCCGACGAACAGCGCGCTCAGCTTGAGCCCGTGGATCGGCAGGCGGCGCAGGTAGTTCAGTGCGTTGTAGCCCTCGCCGAAATCGTCGATGGTCAGCGCCAGGCCCATCTCGCGCAGCGCGGCGAAGGTGCGCAGCGTGGCCGGGGCGTCCTCGATCAGCACGCGCTCGGTGAACTCCAGTTCCAGCGCCGTGCCGGCCAGGCCGTGGGCATCCAGCGCCTGGCGCACGACGCCGACCAGGTCGGCGGCGAACTGGCGGTAGGACACGTTGACGGCCACGCGCGGCGTGGCCAGGCCCGCGTCGCGCCAGGCCCGCGCCTGGCGGCAGGCCTCGTGCAGCACCCAGGTGCCGATGTGGACGATGTCGCCGGTGCTCTCGGCGTGGCGGATGAACACCTCCGGGCGCAGCTCGCCCAGCTGCCCGCTGTGCCAGCGCACCAGCGCCTCGGCGCCCACGGTGCGGCCGCTGCGCAGGTCCACCTGCGGCTGGTAGGCGAGGTGGAACTCGCCGCGCTCCAGCGCCTGGCGCAGGTGCTGTTCGATCGACAGGCGGTCCTGCTGGCGGCGTTCCAGCTCCGGGGCGAACAGGCGCCAGCCGTCGCGGGTGCGGCGCTTGACCTCGTACATGGCCGCGTCGGCGTTGCGGATCAGCTGCTGTGGGCGGTGGCCGTGCTCGGGCGCGCAGGCGATGCCGATGCTGGCCGAGACGCGGAACTCCTCGCCGGCCAGGCGGAACGGGGCGGCGAAGGCGTCGGCGATGGCCTGCGCCAGCCGTTCCGGGCGCTCGGCCTGGCCGCTGGCGTCGCACAGCACCAGGAACTCGTCGCCGCCGAAGCGGGCCAGCAATCCGTCGGTGCCGATCGCCTGCGCGATGCGGCGCGTGGCCTCGACCAGCAACTGGTCGCCGGCGTCGTGGCCGAGGGTGTCGTTGACCAGCTTGAAGCGGTCCAGGTCGATGTACAGCACCGCCAGGCGCGCGTGCGCGGGATGGCCCAGGCGCACCTCCAGGGTGTCGAGGATGGCGTCGCGGTTCATGGCTCCGGTCAACGGGTCGGTGCAGGCGCGGATGCGCAGGGTCTCCTCGGCCTGCCGCGACTCGGTGATGTCCTGCAGCGTGCCGGCGATGCGCGAGGCCGCCATCGCGCTGCTTTCCACCTCGCCGATCATGCGGATCCAGAACGAATGGCCGTCGCCGCGCTGGCCGAGCAGCTCCAGCTCGAAGCCGCGGCGGGTGCGCAGGGCCTGGTCCAGGGCCTGCTGCAGGCGCTGGCGGTGGTCGGCCTGCAGGCAGGCGAGCAGGCCGTCCATGTCGCGCGGCGGCGGCACGTGGCCGAGGATGCGGCGCGCCTCGCGGGTCAGGTACAGGCGGGCGCGGGCGCGGTCCCATTCCCAGCCGCCGATGTGGGCCAGCGCCTGGGCACGGTCGAACAGGGCGTTGTCGCGCTTGAGCTCGGTGATGTCGGTGAACAGCGCGAACACGTGGTCCGGCTCGCGGCAATCGCACGAGAACACCGGCACGTGGGTGGTCGAGACCCAGATCATGCGGCCGCTGCCGCGGTGGTACATGCCCATCACCGTGCTGGCGACGATGCGGCCGCTGGACAGCGCGCGCACCAGCGGCCAGCGTTCCTCCGGCATCAGCGCGCCGTGCGCGTCCACGATCGCCCAGTCGCGGTGGTGCATGGCCGGCCCGGAGGGACCGGCGCCCACGCCCAGGATGCGGTGCGCGGCCGGGTTGGCGGCGACCACGCGCAGCTGGCGGTCGAACAGCACCACGCCCTTGTCGATGGATTCCAGCAGCAGGCGGTAGCGGGTCTGGGCCTGCCAGCGCCGGCCCAGGTCGCGCGCCACCGCCAGCACGCAGCGCCGGCCCTGGTAGTCGATGCCGCCGGAGTGCACCTCCACCGGGAACCGGCTGCCGTCGCCGCGCATGTTGGTCACCTCCACCACGTACGAGCCGCCGTGCTCCAGCGCCTCGATCACCGGATCCATGTGGTCCGGCGGCAGGTCGGGGTTGAGCACCTCGATGGGCTGGCCGACGATCGCCTCGCGCGGCCGGCCGTAGGCGCGCACGCCGGCGGCGTTGAGGTCGAGCACGGTGCCGTCGGGGGCGATGATGCTGGCGGGGTCGGGCAGGGCATCGAACAGGGCGTCGCGTTCGGCCAGGGCGCCGGCCGCCCGGGCCTCGGCCGCGGCCAGGCGGGCGGCGAGCCGTTCCAGTGCCGGGGCCAGCGCGGCCGGCAGGGCCTGGCGCAGCGCCTGCAGGTCGAGCCCGTCGCCGTCCTCGCCCGCCGGCGCGACGCCGGTGGCGCGGCCTGTCCCTGCGGCGCCGGCCGGGCCGTCGCCGCGGGCGCGTTCGCGACGTTCGCGTTCCCTGCCTGTCATGGGTGGGGGCTCCTGCCTGGCTGTCGTGATCCGGCCTGGTAGAGGCTGCCGGATCCCGTGACATACGGGAAGGCCGTCGCCAGGCGGCCAGGACCGCGGCAGTTGGCTGAATCGCCGGAATCGGCCGCCGCGGCATGGCCGGATCGGGCCCGCTGCCGTGATGGTAAAATTGAGAACCATTATTGATGGATAGGTCGTTCCGTGACGTTGTCCGAATTGCCGCTGCGCCATGCCGCCATCGTCGAATCCGTGCAGGACCGGCAGCCGGACGACACCATCGCCCGCCGCCTGCGCGAACTGGGATTCATCGAGGGCGAGACGATCAAGGTGGTGGCGATCGGGCCGGTCGGCCGCGAGCCCATCCTGGTCCAGGTCGGTTCCACCCGCTTCGCCCTGCGGCGCAGCGAGGCCGCGCGCGTGCACCTGCGCGCACCGGCGGAGGCGGCGGCATGAGCGCAGGGGCGATGCGCCTGGCGCTGGTCGGCAATCCCAACTGCGGCAAGACGGCCCTGTTCAACCAGCTCACCGGCAGCCGCCAGAAGGTGGCCAACTACAGCGGCGTGACCGTGGAGCGCAAGGAAGGCCGGTTCCGGGCGCCGTCCGGGCGCGAGTTCGTGGTGCTGGACCTGCCGGGCGCCTACAGCCTGCAGCCGGCCAGCCTGGACGAGGCGATCACCCGCGACCTGTGCCGCGGTTTCTACCCCGGCGAGCCGGCCCCGGACGTGCTGGTGTGCGTGATCGACGCCACCAACCTGCGCCTGCACCTGCGCTTCGCGCTGGAGCTGCGGGCGCTGGGCAGGCCGATGCTGGTGGTGCTGAACATGGTCGATGCCGCGCAGCGGCGCGGCATCCGCATCGACCGCGCCGCGCTGGAGCGCGGCCTGGGCGTGCCGGTGGTGGAGACCGTGGCCATCCGCCGCAACGGCTCGGCCGACCTGGTCGAGTACCTGGACCGGCACGGCGCCAGCCTGGCCGCGCCGGCGGCGGCCGAGCCGGAACTGCCGGCCGCGGTGGTCCACGCCCGCGTGCGCGACCTCATGGCCGAGGCGGTGATCATGCCCGAGCGCACCTCGCGCCTGGACGACGCACTGGACCGCTGGCTGCTGCACCCGGTGTTCGGCCTGCTGGCGCTGGCCCTGGTGATGTTCCTGATCTTCCAGGCGGTCTACGCCTGGGCCGCGCCGGTGATGGACGCCATCGACGCCGGCACCAAGTGGCTGGGCGAGTGGGTGGGCGCCACCTTGCCGCAGGGGCCCCTCAACAGCCTGCTGGTGGACGGCGTGATCGCCGGCGCCGGCAGCGTGATCGTGTTCCTGCCGCAGATCCTGATCCTGTTCGCCTTCATCCTGGCGCTGGAGGAATCGGGCTACCTGCCGCGCGCGGCGTTCCTGCTCGACCGGCTGATGTCCGCGGCGGGCCTGTCCGGGCGCTCGTTCATCCCGCTGCTGTCCAGCTTCGCCTGCGCCGTGCCGGGCATCATGTCCACCCGCAGCATCCAGGACCCGCGCGACCGCCTGGCCACCATCCTGGTGGCGCCGCTGATGACCTGCTCGGCGCGGCTGCCGGTGTATGCCCTGCTGATCGGCGCGTTCATCCCGCAGAAGACGGTGTGGGGCCTGTTCAACCAGCAGGGACTGGTGCTGTTCGGGCTCTACGTGGCCGGCATCCTCAGCGCGCTGCTGGTGGCCTGGACGATGAAGAAGTGGCGCCGCGACCGCGGCGAGCACGCGCTGCTGCTGGAGCTGCCGTCCTACCGCCTGCCGACCGTGCGCGACCTGGCGCTGGGCCTGTGGGAGCGGGCGCTGATCTTCCTCAAGCGCGTGGGCGGGATCATCCTGGCGCTGACCGTGCTGCTGTGGTTCCTGCTGTCGTTCCCGGCGGCGCCGGCCGGCGCTACCCTGCCGGCGATCGACTACAGCTTCGCCGGGCGCATCGGCCACCTGCTGGCGGTGGTGTTCGCGCCGCTGGGCTTCAACTGGCAGATCTGCATCGCGCTGATCCCCGGCCTGGCCGCGCGCGAGGTGGCGGTGTCCTCGCTGGCCACGGTGTACGCGCTGTCGGCCGCCGACGACGATGCCGCCGCGCAGGCGCTGTCGCCGCTGATCGCCCACGACTGGAGCCTGGCCACCGCCTTGTCGCTGCTGGTCTGGTACATCTACGCGCCGATGTGTGCCTCGACCCTGGCCACGATCAAGCGCGAGACCAATTCCTGGAAGCAGATGGGATACACCGCGTTCTATCTGTTCGTGATGGCCTACCTGGCCTCGCTGGTGACCTACCAGGTCGCGGTGCTGCTGGGAGCGGGGTGAGGCCATGTCGCTGGCACTGCAATACGGATTGATCGCGCTGGCCGTGCTGGCCAGCGCCTGGGTGGTGTTCAAGAAGCAGTTCCCCGGCACCTTGCGGCGCCTGCGCGGGACCCTGGCGCTGGCGCTGGTGCGGCCCTCGCGGCCGGCCTGGCTGCAGGCGCTGGGGCGGCGGCTGGCACCGTCGCCCGCCGCCGCGGACGGGTGCGGCTGTTCCGGCTGCGACACCTGCGGGCCGGACGCGCCGCGCAAGCACTGAGCATCCGGCGGAGCGGGGGAGCGGCAGCCGGCCCGGCGCCCGTTCTTCGCCACCGGGCCGCGGGCGAACAGGCTGCAGCTGGCGTTCGTGACGGTGCCGCCGGACAGGATCGATGCCGGCATCGCCCTCCTCGGCGAGCCGATCGAGGCGGCGATCGCCGGGACCGCGGGCGTGGCGGGCTGATCGCCCGGGGCCGGGGCCGGGGCCGGGGTGCCTGTACTCCGCTTTCGCGGCGGATCGGGTAACGTGTCGGCCCTCCCGTAGATCGCTGGACCGCCGCAGATGACCACCTCCCCGCTGAAGCTGCTGATCCATGGTGCTTCCGGCCGCATGGGCCGGGCCTTGCTGAGGCTGGCCGCGGAGGATCCGGCGACCGCGGTGGCCGCTGCCGTGGTACGGCGTTCGCCGGCGCAGCGGGTGGTGGACGGCGTGCCGTACTTCGCCGCCAGCGAACTGGCCGGGGTGCCGGCGTTCGACGTGGCCATCGACTTCAGCCTGCCGCAGGGGTTCGATCCGGTCCTGGCGCTGTGCGTGGAACGGGGCCGGCCGTTCGTATCCGGCACCACCGGCCTGAGCGATGGCCAGCGCGAGGCGCTGAACGCCGCCGCGGCCACCATCCCGCTGGTGTGGGCCTCCAACTTCAGCCTCGGCATCGCGGTGCTGACCGACCTGGTCGAGCGCGCCGCCGGCAGCCTGCCCGGCTGGGACTGCGACATCGTCGAGGCCCACCACGTGCACAAGCAGGACGCCCCGTCCGGCACCGCGCTCAGCCTCGGCGAGGCGGCCACCGGCTCGGGGGCGCAGCCGCGCTACGCCAGCCTGCGCGCCGGCGACATCGTCGGCGAGCACCTGGTGCAGTTCACCGGGCTGGGCGAGCGCCTGGAACTGATCCATCGCGCCACCAACCGCGACATCTTCGCCCGCGGTGCGCTGCATGCCGCGCGCCACCTGGTGGGCAAGCCCGCCGGCAGCTACCGGGTGCGCGACCTGATCGCCTGAACAGGGGGCGGCCAAGGCTGGCGTGAGCGCCCCCCCGCCGGTACAATTCCAACTCGCCTGTTACCCATCGCCACGGACCGGAGAAGCGCCGCGTCCGCGGTTTCTTGCAGCCGCAAGCCGGTGGAGCAGGGTTCCCGTCCACCCCAAGGCGAAGCTTTCGTGACCCATCCCGCAATCCTTGTCCTCGAAGACGGCACCGTGTTCGAGGGCGAATCCGTCGGCGCGGCCGGCCTGTCGGTCGGCGAAGTGGTGTTCAACACCGCCATGACCGGTTACCAGGAGATCGTGACCGATCCGTCCTATGCCCGGCAGATCGTCACGCTGACCTATCCGCACGTCGGCAATACCGGCTGCAACGACGCCGACGACGAGGCGGCCAAGGTCTGGTCGGCCGGCCTGATCGTGCGCGACGTGCCGCGCCGTCCCAGCAACTGGCGCAGCCAGGCGCCGCTGCCGGAGTGGCTGGCCGCGCGCGGCGTGGTCGCCATCGCCGGCATCGACACGCGCCGGCTGACGCGCCTGCTGCGCGAGCGCGGCGCCCAGAACGGCGCGCTGCTGGCCGGCGCCCCGGGCGAGGCGCTGGACGTGGAGAAGGCGCTGGAGGCGGCGCGCAAGTTCCCCGGCCTGAAGGGCATGGACCTGGCCAAGGTGGTCAGCACCGACCGCGCCTATGCGTGGCACGAGGGCGAGCTGGACCTGGACCGGGGCGAGTTCGTGCGCGTGCAACCGCGCTTCAAGGTCGTGGCCTACGACTTCGGGGTGAAGCTGAACATCCTGCGCATGCTGGCCGAACGCGGCTGCGACGTGCAGGTGGTGCCGGCGCGGACGCCTGCCGCCGAGGTGCTGGCGCTGAACCCGGACGGCGTGTTCCTGTCCAACGGTCCCGGCGACCCGGAACCGTGCGACTACGCCATCGCCGCGATCCGGGAATTCATCGCCCGCAAGATCCCGACCTTCGGCATCTGCCTGGGTCACCAGCTGCTCGGCCTGGCCGCCGGCGCCACCACCACCAAGATGGTCAACGGCCACCACGGCGCCAACCATCCGGTGCAGGACCTGGACAGCGGCAAGGTGATGATCACCTCGCAGAACCACGGTTTCTGCATCGACGAGGCCAGCCTGCCGGCCAACGTGCGGGTCACCCACCGCTCGCTGTTCGACGGCACCAACCAGGGCATCGCGCTGACCGATGCCCCCGCCTTCAGCTTCCAGGGCCACCCGGAAGCCTCGCCGGGACCCCACGACGTTTCCCCGCTCTTCGACCGCTTCGTTGCGCTGATGGAGAACAACTGAAATGCCAAAGCGCACCGACATCAAGACCGTCCTGATCATCGGCGCCGGCCCGATCGTCATCGGCCAGGCCTGCGAGTTCGACTACTCCGGCGCGCAGGCGTGCAAGGCGCTGCGCGAGGAGGGCTACCGCGTGGTGCTGGTCAACTCCAACCCGGCCACGATCATGACCGACCCGGACACGGCCGACGCCGTGTACATCGAGCCGATCAACTGGCAGACGGTGGAGAAGATCATCGCCAAGGAGCGGCCCGACGCGCTGCTGCCGACCATGGGCGGGCAGACCGCGCTGAACTGCGCGCTCGACCTGGCCGACCACGGCGTGCTGGAGAAGTACGGCGTGGAGCTGATCGGCGCCAAGCGCGAGGCCATCCGCATGGCCGAGGACCGCGAGCTGTTCCGCGTGGCGATGGGCGAGATCGGACTGGAATGCCCGAAGGCGCACGTGGCGCGCAGCTTCGACGAGGCGGTGGCGATCCAGGCCACGGTCGGCTACCCGACCATCATCCGCCCGAGCTTCACCCTCGGCGGCTCCGGCGGCGGCATCGCCTACAACCGCGAGGAGTTCGAGGAGATCATCAAGCGTGGCCTGGAGCTGTCGCCGGTGCACGAAGTGCTGGTGGAAGAATCCGTGCTGGGCTGGAAGGAGTTCGAGATGGAGGTGGTCCGCGACACCGCGGACAACTGCATCATCGTCTGCTCGATCGAGAACCTGGACCCGATGGGCGTGCACACCGGCGACAGCATCACCGTCGCCCCGGCGCAGACCCTGACCGACAAGGAATACCAGCGCCTGCGCGATGCCTCGATCGCGGTGCTGCGCAAGATCGGCGTGGACACCGGCGGCTCCAACGTGCAGTTCGGCATCAACCCGGCCAACGGCCGCGTGGTGGTGATCGAGATGAACCCGCGGGTGTCGCGCTCCTCGGCGCTGGCCTCCAAGGCCACCGGCTTCCCGATCGCCAAGGTCGCCGCCAAGCTGGCGGTGGGCTACACCCTGGACGAGCTGCGCAACGAGATCACCGGCGGCAAGACCCCGGCCTCGTTCGAGCCGGCGATCGACTACGTGGTCACCAAGATCCCGCGCTTCGCCTTCGAGAAGTTCCCGCAGGCCGACGCCCGCCTGACCACGCAGATGAAGTCGGTGGGCGAGGTGATGGCAATGGGCCGCACCTTCCAGGAGTCGGTGCAGAAGGCGCTGCGCGGGCTGGAGACCGGCAAGGTCGGCTTCGACCCGACCGGGCTGGACCTGGGCAGCGAGGAGGACCTGGCCACGCTGCGCCACGAGGTCAAGACCCCGGGCGCGGAGCGGCTGTTCTACGTGGCCGACGCGTTCCGCGCCGGCATGAGCGTGGAACAGGTGCACGCGCTCTCGCACATCGACCCGTGGTTCCTGGACCAGATCGAGGAGATCATCGCGCTGGAGCGCGAGACGGCCGCCGACGGCATCGATGCGCTCGACGGCGCGCGCCTGCGCACGCTCAAGCGCGCCGGCTTCTCCGATGCCCGCCTGGCCCAGCTCACCGGCACCAACGAGGCCGCGGTGCGCGCCCTGCGCCGCGCCCACAAGGTGCGCCCGGTGTACAAGCGCGTGGACTCGTGCGCGGCCGAGTTCGCCACCGGCACCGCCTACCTGTACTCGACCTACGAGCAGGAGTGCGAGGCCGCGCCGACCGACCGCGACAAGATCATGATCCTCGGCGGCGGCCCCAACCGCATCGGCCAGGGCATCGAGTTCGACTACTGCTGCGTGCACGCCGCGCTCGCCCTGCGCGAGGACGGCTACGAAACCATCATGGTCAACTGCAACCCGGAGACCGTGTCCACCGACTACGACACTTCCGACCGGTTGTATTTCGAGCCGCTCACGCTCGAGGACGTGCTGGAGATCGTCGAGCTGGAGAAGCCCAAGGGCGTGATCGTGCAGTACGGCGGCCAGACCCCGCTCAAGCTGGCGCGCGCGCTGGAGGCCAACGGCGTGCCGGTGATCGGCACCTCGCCGGATTCGATCGACCTGGCCGAGGACCGCGAGCGCTTCCAGCACCTGGTCGAGCAGCTGGGCCTGAAGCAGCCGCCCAACCGCACCGCGCGCACCGCCGAGCAGGCGCTGGCGCTGGCGCGCGAGATCGGCTACCCGCTGGTGGTACGGCCGAGCTACGTGCTCGGCGGCCGCGCGATGGAGATCGTCTACGGCGAGTCCGACCTGGCCCGCTACGTGCGCGACGCGGTCAAGGTGTCCAACGACTCGCCGGTGCTGCTGGACCGCTTCCTCGACAACGCGGTCGAGTGCGACGTGGACGTCATCGCCGACAAGGACGGCAACGTGCTGATCGGCGGGGTGATGGAGCACATCGAGGAGGCCGGCGTGCATTCGGGCGACTCGTCCTGCTCGCTGCCGCCGTACTCGCTCTCGCCGGCCACCCAGGCCGAGCTGCGCCGCCAGGTGGTGGAGCTGGCCAAGGCGCTGAAGGTGGTCGGGCTGATGAACACCCAGTTCGCGATCCAGCACGAGGACGAGGGCCACGGCGTGGTCTACCTGCTGGAAGTGAACCCGCGTGCCTCGCGCACGGTGCCGTTCGTGTCAAAGGCCACCGGCGTGGCGCTGGCCAAGATCGCCGCGCGCTGCATGGCCGGCAAGACCCTGGCCGAGCAGGGCGCCACGAAGGAAGTGGTGCCGGACTACTACTCGGTGAAGGAGGCGATCTTCCCGTTCGCCAAGTTCCAGGGCGTGGATCCGATCCTGGGGCCGGAGATGCGCTCCACCGGCGAGGTGATGGGCGTGGGCCGCAGCTTCAACGCCGCCTTCGCGCGCGCGCAGGAGGCGGCCGGCATCAAGGCGCCGCCGGTGGGCAAGGTGTTCCTGTCGGTGCGCGACCCGGACAAGCCGCGGCTGCTGCCGGTGGCCGAGGCGATGGTGGCCAAGGGCTATACGCTGGTGGCCACCCGCGGTACCGCGGCCTGGCTGCAGCAGCACGGCCTGGCGTGCGAGGTGGTCAACAAGGTGACCGAGGGCCGCCCGCACATCGTCGACCTGATCAAGAACGGCGAGATCGTCTATATCGTCAACACCACCGAGGGCCGTGCGGCGATCACCGACTCGTTCTCGATCCGCCGCGAGGCGCTGCAGTCGCGCATCACCTATTCCACGACGATCGCCGGCGCCCGCGCGCTGGTACATTCACTCGAATTCCGCGGCAGCGGCCCGGTGTGGTCGCTGCAGGAACTGCACAAGGAGTTGCAAGCATGAGAGCTCCCATGACCGCCAAGGGCGCCCAGCGCCTGCGCGAGGAACTGGACCGCCTGAAGTCCGTCGAGCGTCCGCGCATCATCGCCGCCATCGCCGAGGCGCGCGAGCACGGCGACCTGAAGGAAAACGCCGAATACCACGCCGCGCGCGAGGAACAGGGCTTCATCGAGGGCCGCATCAAGCAGCTCGAAGGCGAGCTCTCGCACGCCGAGATCATCGACGTGGCCAAGCTCAATGCCGGCCACAAGATCGTCTTCGGCGCGACCGTGACCCTGGCCGACGTGGAAACCGACGAGGAACGCAAGTACCAGATCGTCGGCGACCTGGAAGCGGACATCAAGCAGGGCCTGATCGCGGTGTCCTCGCCGGTGGCACGTGCGCTGATCGGCAAGATGGAGGGCGACACCATCGCCATCGAGGCGCCCGGCGGCCACCGCGAGTACGAGGTGGTCAGCGTCGAGTACCTCGCCTGACCGATGGCCACGGCCACGCTGCTGTTGCCGGCCCGCCACCGCCTCGGCGGCGGGCCGCTTTCCGCCGCGGTGGCCGCGGCGCTGGGGCGGGCCGAGCGCGGCATGCGCGCGGCCGGCGAGCGCGAACAGGTGCAGCGCCATTTCGACCTGGTCCCGGCCGGCTGGCCGGTGGCGGCGCTGACCCGCCAGCTCGATGCCGGCGATGCCGCCGGATCGGCCTGGCTGCGCGCCGACCCCGGCCATGTCGCGCCGGACATGCAGGGCGCGCGCCTGCTGGCGCTGGGCGAGGCCGTGCAGCTGGAGCAGGCCGATGCCGACGCGCTGCTGCCGGCGCTGAAGCCGCTGTTCGGCGATGCCGGGCTGCTGCTGGATGCGCCGGTTCCGTCGCGCTGGTACCTGCAGGTGGCGCCCGGCCAGCCGCTGCCCACGTTCGCCGCGCCCGAGCAGGTGCTCGGCGACGACCTGTTCGATCACCTGCCGCAGGGCGATGACGGCAGGCGCTGGCGCGCGCTGCTGACCGAGGTCCAGGTGCTGCTGCACCAGCATCCGTGGAATCGCGACCGCGCCGCGCGCGGGTTGCCGGCGATCAATACGCTGTGGTTCTGGGGGGCGGGCAGCCTGCCGGACGCGGTCCGCAGCGGCCATGCCCAGGTGCGCAGCCGCGACCCGCTGCTGCGTGCGCTGGCGCGCGCGGCCGGCGTGGAGACCGACGGCGATGGCGGCGTGGACGCCCTGATGGACCTGCGCCACCTGCGTTCGCTGGCGCAGCTGGACGCGGAGGCGATCGCACCGTTGCTGGCGGCCATGGCGCGCGGCGAACTCCAGCGCCTGGAACTGGACTTCGAGGACGGGGCCTGGTTCGACCTGCAGCCTCGCCAGCGCTGGCGGTTCTGGCGTCGCCCGCTGGCCGCGCTGGACGCATGAGCGACCCCGTGCGGATCGTGCGGCGCCCGGCGGGACCGGCGGGCGCCTGGCCCGAGGACGTGCCGCCGCTGCTGCGCCGCCTGTACGAGGCCCGCGGTGCCTGCGGCATCGCCCGGGCCCGCCCGCGCCTGGCATCGCTGCTGCCCCCCGGGCTGGGCAACATCGAACGGGCCGTGGACCTGCTCGCCGCGGCGATCGCCGACGGGCGTCGCATCGTCGTGGTCGGCGACTTCGACTGCGACGGCGCCACCGCCTGCGCGGTCGCGGTGCGCGGCCTGCGCATGCTCGGCGCCGGCGAGGTGATCCCGGCGGTGCCCAACCGCATGATCCACGGCTACGGCCTGTCGCCGGCGCTGGTGGAGGAGCTGGCGGGCCTGGCGCCGGAACTGCTGGTGACCGTGGACGCGGGCATCGCCTGCGTGGCCGGCGTCACCGCCGCCAAGGCGCACGGCTGGCAGGTGCTGGTCACCGACCACCACCTGCCCGGCACCACCTTGCCGCCGGCCGACGCCATCGTCGATCCCAACCTGCCGGGCGATCCCTTCCCGAGCAAGGCGCTGGCCGGCGTCGGCGTGATCTTCTACGTGCTGCTGGCGCTGCGCGCGCGTCTGTACCCGGGCGACCGCTCCGGGGGCGAAGACCGGGAAGCGACGCGCCCGGGCCGACCGTCCGGGCAAACGCGCCCGGACCTGGGCACGCTGCTGGACCTGGTCGCGGTCGGCACCGTCGCCGACCTGGTGCCGCTGGACACGAACAACCGTGCCCTGGTGTCCGCCGGGCTGCAGCGCCTGCGCCAGGGACGCGGCTGCGCCGGCCTGCGCGCACTGATCGAGGCCAGCGGCCGCGACCCGGCGCGGTTGACCGCGGCCGACATCGGCTATGCGCTGGCGCCGCGGCTGAACGCGGCCGGGCGGCTGGAGGACATGGCCCTGGGCATCCAGCTGCTGCTGTGCGAGGAGCCGCGCCAGGCCCGCGAGATCGCCGCGCTGCTCGAGCAGATCAACGCCGAGCGCCGCGCGGTGCAGCAGGTCATGACCGACGAGGCCGAGGCGGCGGTGGCGCGGGCGCTGCTGGACGATGCCGGGACGCTGCCGAAGGCGGCCTGCTTCTTCGATCCGGAGTGGCACCCGGGCGTGGTCGGCCTGGTCGCCTCGAAGATGAAGGACCGCCTGCACCGGCCGGTGGTGGCGTTCGCCCCGGCCGAACCGGGCAGCGACCAGCTGCGCGGCTCGGCGCGCTCGGTGCCGGGATTCCACATCCGCGACGCGCTGGCGGCGGTGGATGCACGCCATCCCGGCCTGATCGCCAGGTTCGGCGGCCATGCCATGGCCGCCGGCCTGAGCCTGCCGCGGGACGCGCTGGCCAGCTTCCGCCAGGCCCTGCACGAGGTGGTGGATGCCGGCCTCGACGACGCGCTGCTGCAGGCCGAACTGGCCAGCGACGGCGCCCTGCGGCCGCAGGAACTGGACCATGTCCACGCCGAGCTGCTGCGCCTGGCCGGGCCCTGGGGACAGGGCTTCCCGGAGCCGCTGTTCGACGACGTGTTCGAGGTGGTGCAGTGGCGCGTGCTCAAGGAGCGCCACCTGAAGCTGGTGCTGCACTGCGCCGGGCGCGGCGAGCCGCTCAACGCCATCCACTTCAACGGCTGGACCGGCCAGGCGCCGGCGCCGCGCCTGCACCTGGCCTATCGCCTGGTGGCCGACGACTACCGCGGCGGCGAGGCGATCCAGCTGATCGTGGAGCATTGCGCGCCGGCCGGCTGAGGCGGTCACGGCTGTACCGGGGCAGGGGCACGGGCAGGGGCCGGGATCGATGCCGCGCGGCGCGGCAGGCCCTTCAGCCCGAACAGCGGCCGCAGCACCGGCACGCGCCGGATCACCGCTTCGTGCAGCAGCAGGCAACCGGCCACGGTGCCCCCCACCACCAGTGCCGGCTCGGCGAGCGGCCCCAGGTGCAGCGGGATCAGCCAGTACGCCAGCACGATGATCAGGGTCTGGTGCAGGATGTACCAGGAGAACACCGCCTCGCTGCTGTACGGCAGCCAGCGGAACGGCCGGTCCAGCAGGGCGCGGCCCCAGCCGAAGATGGCCAGCAGGGCGGCCCAGGTGTACATGCCCCTGGCGATGCGCTCGACCGTGTCCCACGGCACGTGCCGGGTCCATGGCGGCAGCGGCCCGGCCGGCGGGTGCAGCCCGAGCCAGTACAGCGACAGTTCGACCGAGATCGCCAGCACGGCCGCGGCGAGCGTCCAGTGGCGCAGGCGCTCGGTCCATTGCCAGAAGCGGGTGCTGGACGCGAGCAGGTAGCCGAGCAGGAACAGCGGCAGCGATTCGGCATGGACCGTCCAGTCGCCGAGCAGCGCATGCGTTTCCGGATAGCGTGGTGCCACCCACAGCCGCACCGCCGCCAGCCACAGCGCCGGGGCGAGCAGCAGCGCCGCGCCGACCAGGCGCCCCCGCGCCGGCGCCGCCAGCCAGGCCCCGGCCCGGCGCAGCGCCGGCATCAGCACCAGCAGTAGCAACGTGTACGGCCACAGGTAGGCCAGGTACCACAGGTGGTTCCAGGTGACGCCCAGCTGCGATCCGGTGAAACTGCCTTCCGGCCACGGGCGGGCCTGCCAGTAGCGCCACAGGAACGGCCACCAGCCGGCCGTCCAGTGGCCGTTGCCGCGGGCCTCGATGAAGGCCTGTGGCGCCACCACGACGAACATGCCGAATGCCAGTGGCAGCAGCAGGCGCCAGCTGCGCAGCGCGGCGAAGCGCAGGCGCCGGCCTTCCACCCGGGCCAGGCCCAGGGCGACGCCTGAGATCATGAACAGCAGCGGCATGCGCCAGCGGTTGAGCACGATCATCGGCCATTGCAGCCAGTCGGCCTGCAGCGGGCTCTTGATGTGGAAGTCCCAGCCGGCCACGTAGACCATGGCGCAGTGGTAGAGGATGAGCAGGGCGAAGGCGATCACCCGCAGGGCGTCGATGTCGTGGCGGCGTGGCATGGCCGGATCCCGGTTTGGCAAGTGCGGCCAGCGTGGGCCGCGCGCCGCCGGGCACGCCACCGGCAAGTGCTTGATTGCACGGGATCCGTGACGAAACGCGGGCTGGCAGGGACGAGCCGTGGGGCCGCCGCCGCGACTGCCCGTAGAATCGCGCGATGACCCGTGACACCCGCACCGCCTACGAACGCTTCCTGCCCTGGCGGCGCCCCTTCGAGATCGGCGTCTGCGTGGCCAATGCCGTCGTCGGGGCCAGCTTCAACAGCATCACCATGGTCATGGACGCCCACCGGGACGGGTTGAACCTGGCCGATTGGGAACCGGCGGTCTGGGAATGGAGCAGTGCCCTGGCTTGGCTGGCCCTGGTCTGGCCGGTGGCCTGGTTCAGCCGCCGCTTTCCCTTCCACTGGGACACCTGGACCCGCCAGTGGCCCTGGCACCTGCTGGCCAGTGTGGTGGTCTCCGGCGTGCACGTGCTGGCCATGGTCGGCATGCGCACGCTGGCGTACCGCTGGCAGGGCGGGCACTACGACTTCGGGTACTGGCCGGTCGAATGGGGCTACGAATACCTCAAGGACGTGCGCACCTATGCCTTGATGGTGCTGGTGATCGAGTTCTACCGGCTGCTGTTGCGGCGCATGCAGGGCGAGGCGATGGTGCTCGGGCGCCCGGACGACGGGCCGCCGGTGGAGCCGGTGGAGCGGCCGTCCCGCTTCCTGGTCCGCAAGCCGGGGCGCGAGTTCCTGATCGCCGCCGAGGAGATCGAGTGGGCCCAGGCGGCGGGCAACTACGTCAACCTGCGCGTGCGCGGGCACGACTACCCGCTGCGCAGCACCATGGCCACGCTGCAGGCCCAGCTGGATCCGGAGCGGTTCGCGCGCATCCATCGCAGCTACCTGGTCAACCTGGAGCGGGTCGAGTCCATCGAGCCGCTCGAGAGCGGCGACGCCCGGATCCACCTGCGCGACGGCCAGACCCTGCCGTGCAGCCGCAACCATCGCGGGGCGCTGCGCTCCTCGGCCTGAAGTCCGGCAAATGATTCGCTGATTTGGCGACGTTGGGCGCCGATGGCCGCGTAATGGCCGTATATCGCGGCTTTTAATCTGTCTTGGCGGCGGTCTTCGCATCCGCCCCGTGCGGCAATTGGCCGCATTGACAAGCGTTCGTCCGGGCGCCGGATCGCTGGCCCGTTCACGTGGACACGACGCCGGTGGGCATTTGAATACACGCGCGATGCGCCCGGCAGGGGCGTCCTCGCCAGGCCGGGCCATATCACCGGGTCCGCCACCCCACGCCAGCCGAGAGCCAGCGATGACCACCCCGAAATCCCCGTCCACCTCCCGCCGTCATTTCATCCAGGCCTTGACCGTCGCGCCGGCGGTCGGCGTGCTGGGCACCGCCCTGGGCGGTTGCAGCGACCGGCCCGCCGCCGCCGGCGGTGCCGTCGGCACCTTGCCCGACGGACGCATGGCCGCCCGTTCGGAGGACGCCAAGTACGAGCCGCGCTATTTCACCCCGGCCGAGTGGAGCTTCCTGGCCGCCGCGGTCGACCGGCTGATCCCCGCCAACGAGGACGGCCCGGGCGCGCTGGAGGCCGGCGTACCCGAATTCCTGGACCGGGAGATGGAATCGGACTACGGCCACGGCGGGCTGTGGTACATGCAGGGCCCGTTCCTGCCGGACACCCCGCCGACGCTGGGCTACCAGCTGCGTTTCACCCCGCGCGAGCTGTACCGCAACGGCATCGCCGCGGTGGAGCGCTGGTGCAGCAAGCAGCACGGCAAGGCCTTCGCCGACCTGGACGAGGCCAGCCGCGACGACATCCTCGGCAAGCTCGAACACGGCGGCATCGAGCTGGACACCGTGCCGGCGGCCAGCTTCTTCGCGCTGTTGCTGACCAACACCAAGGAGGGCTACCTGTCCGACCCGATGTACGGCGGCAACAAGCACATGGGCAGCTGGAAGATGATCGGCTTCCCCGGCGCGCGGGCCGACTTCATCGACTGGTCGGAAAAGCCCAACACGACCTATCCGCTGGGCCCGGTCTCGCTGCGGGGAGAGCGCGCATGATCACCATGAAACCCGTCGATGCGGTGCTGGTCGGCTTCGGCTGGACTGGCGCGATCATGGGCGAGCAGCTCACCGACGCCGGCCTGAAGGTGCTGGCGCTGGAGCGCGGCGAATACCGCGACACCTCGCCCGACTTCGCCTACAACCGCATCATCGACGAACTGGCCTACGGCATCCGCGGCCGCCTGTTCCAGCCGCTGGCCAAGGAGACGGTGACCGTGCGCCACGCCGTCGGCGACACGGCGGTCCCATACCGGCAGTACGGCTCGTTCCTGCTCGGCAACAACGTCGGTGGCGCCGGCGCGCACTGGAACGGGCAGACCTACCGGCCCTCGCCGGAGGACATGAACCTGCGCAGCCACGTCGAGCAGCGCTACGGCCGCGGCTTCATGCCCCAGGACATGACCATCCAGGACTACGGCATCGACTACGAGGAGCTGGAGCCGTTCTTCGACCGCTTCGAATACATCTGCGGTACCTCGGGCAAGGCCGGCAACCTGGGCGGGAAGATCGTCGAGGGCGGCAATCCGTTCGAGGGCGCGCGTTCGCGCGAGTATCCCAACCCGCCGATGGCCGACATCTACTCGGCCACGCTGTTCGCCGAGGCGGCCAAGGGGCTGGGCTTCCATCCGTTCCCGCAGCCGTCCTCCAACGCCTCGCAGCCGTACACCAATCCGCTGGGCGTGCGCCTGGGGCCCTGCAACTACTGCGGCTACTGCGAGCGCTTCGGCTGCTTCATGTATTCCAAGGCCTCGCCGCAGACCACCATCCTGCCGGTGCTGATGCAACGGCCCAACTTCGAGCTGCGCACCGGCAGCCACGTCACCCGGGTCGTGCTCGATTCCACCGGCAAGCGCGCCACCGGCGTGGTCTACCTGGACGGCCAGGGCCGGGAGGTGTTCCAGCCGGCCGACATCGTGGTGCTGTCGGCCTACCAGATGCACAACGTGCGCCTGCTGCTGCTGTCCGGCATCGGCACCCCCTACGATCCGGTCAGCGGCAAGGGCACGGTCGGCAAGAACTACGCCTACCAGATGATGAGCAGCATCCAGCTGTTCTACGACAAGGACACCGCGATCAACCCGTTCATCGGCGCCGGCGCGGGCGGCTTCCAGATCGTGGACGACTTCAACTCCGACCACTTCGACCACGCCGCGCATGGCTTCGTCGGCGGCGCCTACATCTACGGCGGGCAGACCGGCGGGCGGCCGCTGCAGCAGCTGATGCTGCCCCCGGGCACGCCCGGCTGGGGCGCGGGCTGGAAGAAGGCGGCCAAGGACAACTACCTGCACGCGGCCAGCATCGGCATTCACGGCTCGGTGATGGCCTACCGCGACCGCTACCTGGACCTGGACCCGACCTACAAGGATGCCTTCGGCCTGCCGCTGCTGCGCATGACCTTCGACTGGCACGACAACGAATACAAGATGTCGCGGTTCGTCACCGACAAGGCCGAGCAGATCGCCAAGGCGATGAACCCCCGGCAGTACACCGTCAGCGTCAAGAAGCCGGGCGACCACTACGACGTGCGCGTGTACCAGACCACGCACACCACCGGCGGTGCGATCGTCGGCACCGATCCGTCCACCAGCGTGCTCAACCGCTACCTGCAGAGCTGGGACGTGCCCAACGTGTTCGTCATGGGGGCCTCGGCCTTCCCGCAGAACATCGGCTACAACCCGACCGGCCTGGTCGGCGCGCTGGCCTACTGGTCCGCCAAGGCGATCCGCGAGCAGTACCTCAAGAACCCGGGGGCGATGGTGCACGCACGAACACGACCTCGACATCGAACAAGCGCCGCCGCTGGCCGTGGATCGTGCTGGCCATCCTCGTGGTACTGGGCCTGGCGGCCTGGCTGGGCAGCTATGCGTTGCGCGGCGGGGGCGATCCCAAGGCCGGCCCGCCCGTCGCCGTCACCCCGGCGCTCGTCGCCAGGGGCGCCTACCTGGCCCGCGCCGGCGATTGCGTGGCCTGCCACACCGCGCCGGGCGGCGCGCCGTTCGCCGGCGGCCTGCCGATCGCCTCGCCGATCGGCAAGATCTATTCCAGCAACATCACCCCGGACCGCGACAGCGGCATCGGCGGCTGGAGCTACGGCCAGTTCGAGCGGGCGGTGCGCCGCGGCATCGGCCACGACGGCACGCCGCTGTACCCGGCCATGCCGTTCCCGTCCTATGCCCGCGTCACCGACGAGGACGTGGCCGCGCTGTACGCCTATTTCATGCAGGGCGTGCGGCCGGTGAGCCAGAAGGACAAGCCCACCGACATCCCCTGGCCGCTGTCGCTGCGCTGGCCGCTGGCCTGGTGGCGCACCCTGTTCGCGCCCACGCCGGAGAAGGCGCTGGCGGCGGCCGCACCGGCCGATCCGGCGGTGGCGCGGGGCGCCTACCTGGTCGGGGGCCTGGGGCATTGCGGCTCCTGCCATACGCCGCGCGCGCTCACCCTGCAGGAGAAGGCATTGAGCGATGCCGACGGCTCGCTGTACCTGAGCGGCGGGTCGGCCGACAACTGGATCGCGCCGAGCCTGCGCGGCGAGCCGGTGAGCGGGCTGGGGCAGTGGAGCCCGGAGAAGATCGCGACCTTCCTCCAGACCGGCCGCACCGACGACAGCGCCGCTTTCGGCGGCATGGCCGACGTGGTCCAGCACAGCACCGGCTACATGGACGCGGAGGACCTCAAGGCGATCGCGGCCTACCTCAAGACGCTCGCGCCCCACCGCCAGGAGACGGCGGCGCAGGACGACGGCAAGGCCGCCGCGACCCTGCTGGCCGCCACGCCCGGCGACGACCTCGGCGCACGGGTGTACCTGGACACCTGCAACACCTGCCACCGCAGCAAGGGCCAGGGCTGGCAGGGCGTGTATCCGGCGCTGGCGGGCAACGCGGCGGTCAACAGCGCCGACCCGACCGGCCTGATCAACCTGGTGATCAGCGGCGGCATCATGCCCACCACCCGGGCCGCGCCGGCGCAGTTCGCGATGCCGGCCTTCGGCGAGCGCCTGAGCGATGCCGACGTGGCGGCGGTGCTGACCTTCGTGCGCAGGAGCTGGGGCAACCAGGCCGCGGCGGTGGATCCGGCCAAGGTGAAATCGGTGCGGGCGGCGCTGAAGACACCGGAAAACCCGTATTCGCTCTACGACCCGCGCCAGAACCAGCCGCAGACCCAGCGCAACCAGGAAGGCACGTCCCGGGCGGAAGACGCCGCCGCGCAGTGACGCATCGGCCTGCGCGTCGCGTCCCGCTGCGGCGGGGCGCGGCGACGGGCTCAGCGTGCCGCGGCCGGAACCGGGCGCGGCAGCGCCATCGCGATGCTCAGCATTCCGTCGCGCCAGTGCGCGTCCACCCGCCCGCCATGCAGCTGCACGATCGCCCGGACGATGGCCAGCCCCAGGCCGTGGCCCTGGCGGCTGCCGGTGCGCGCGGGATCGGGCCGGTAGAAGCGGTCGAAGAGATGGTCCAGCTGCTCCGGCGCGAGTGCGGCGGCCGGATTGGCCACGGTGACGTTCACCGTCGCGGCGCCGGCGTCGATGCGGATGTGCACCGGGCCGCCGTCGCCGTGGCGCAGGGCGTTGTCCAGCAGGTTGGTGATCGCCATGGCGTACAGCGAATCCTCCACGGGCAAGCCGGCATCGCCGTCCACGACCACGGCGATGCCGGCGTCCTCCAGCAGCACGTCCATGAACTCGACCGCGCGAAGCGTCTCGGCACGCAGCGAGACCTCCTGCCGGTCGCGCGCCGTCTCGCCGCGGTCGGCCCGCGCCAGGAACAGCATCGCGTTGACGATGCGGCGCAGGCGCTCGAGCTCCTCGAGGTTGGATTGCAGCACGTCCTCCAGGGCACGCGCCGTCCGTGACCGCGACAGCGCCACCTGGGTCTCGCCGATCAGGTTGGCCAGCGGCGTGCGCAGCTCGTGGGCGACATCGGCGTTGAACGCGGACAGCTGCAGGCAGGTGTGCTCGAGCCGCTCCAGCGCGCCGTTGAACGACACCACCAGGCCTTCCAGTTCCGCGGGCAGGTCCTGCTCGGGCAGGCGCCGGCCCAGGTCGCTGCCGCCCAGCTGGCGGGCATGCGCGGACAGGCGATCCGCCGGTGCCAGGCCAAGCCGGGCGATGCGCCAGCCCAGCGCGAACACCGCCAGCGTCGACAGCAGCAGGATCAGGCCGATGGCCACCGCGACCGCGACCACGGTCCTGTCCAGGTCGTGCATCGCGCTGGCGATCATCAGCCGGGTCGGCGGCCGGGCCCCGCTGGCCGGCAGCAAGTGCTCGAGCACCAGGTAGCGTTGTCCGTCCAGGCGCCCCTGGCGATAGACCTCGCCGTCGCGGCCGGCCTGGTCGCCGGTATCACGCAGCGCCATGCGGTGCAGCGTGGCGCCGCCGAAGGCGAAGCGCGGATCGGCGCTGTCGGCGAGGAAGTAGAGGCTGCCGTCGTCGGGGCTGAAATCGGCCACCTTGCCGGCAAGGTGCTGCCACGCGGCGGGGGTATCGGCATGGCGGGCCAGGCGCTCGACGATGACGAACCGGGCATGCAGCTCCTCGCGCTTGTGGCGCTGCAGCTCGTGGGCCATGAACACGAACAGGGCGACCGCGGCGATGCTGAGCACGCCGACCACGGCCAGCCCGAACATGCCGCCGAGCCGGGTGGCCAGCGAGCGGCCGATCACGGCGCCTCCTCGCGCAGCTCCAGCAGGTAGCCCATGCCGCGCACGGTGTGCAGCAGGTCCGGCCGGCCGGGCTCCTCCAGCTTGGCGCGCAGCCGGGCGACGGCCACCTCCACGACATTGGTGCCGGTGTCGAAGTGGATGTCCCACACCGCCTCGGTGATCGCGGTCTTGGACAGGACCTGGCCACGGTGGCGGGCGAGCAGGGCCAGCAGGGCGAACTCGCGCGCACTGAGGTTGAGTCGGCGCCGGCCGCGGCTGGCGCGGCGCGCGATCAGGTCCACGTGCAGGTCGCCGATCTGGAACCGCGTGGCCTCGTGGCCGCGCCCGCGCCGGGTGATGGCCTGCAGCCTCGCGAGCAGTTCCAGGAAGGAGAACGGCTTGACCAGGTAGTCGTCCGCACCCGCGCCCAGGCCATCGACGCGATCCTCGATGCGGTCGCGCGCGGTCAGCATGATCACCGGCGTATCGCGCCGGGCGCGCAGCTCGCGCAGGACCTGCAGGCCATCCAGCCCGGGCAGCATGATGTCCAGCACCACCGCGTCATGGTCGCCGGCCAGGGCCAGCTCCAGGCCTTCCTCGCCGCGGTGGGCCACGTCGATGGCGAAACCCTGCTCGCGCAGGCCGCGGGCCAGGTAGCGGGCGGTCTTCTCCTCGTCCTCGACGATCAGGATCCTCATGCGTCCCGATGGTACGACGGCCCGGCCGGCGCGACAGGCACGCCGGCCGGGCGTCGCGGTGCCGCCGGCGGGCAGGGCGGCCGCGTCACGGCGCGTTCGAGGATCCCGCCTGCATCGCGTCCTCGCGCCGGCGCTGGGCACGGCCGAGCAGCAGCCCGTTGCCGGCCCAGGCCAGCGCCAGTCCGGCACCGATCAGCATCGCCGCGCCGGCATGGCTGCCGAGCAGGTCGATCAGGTGCTTGGCCCAGCCGCTGATCGCATCGCCGCCGCGGTAGACGACGGTATCGACGAAGTTCTTGGCCTTGTACTTCTGCTCCGCGCCGACCACGGTATAGAGCATCTCCCGCCCCGGCCGGACCAGTGCGTACTCGCCGGCGCGGCGCACCACCATCACCACGGCCAGCACCGCGAACACCGGCGCCAGGGCCAGCCACAGGAAGCCCGCGGCGACCACCAGCGGTACCGCCACGAGCAGCACGCCCACGCCCAGGCGCTGGGCGAGGCGGCCGGTGAAGAAGAACTGGGTCAGCAGGGCCAGGGCCTGGACGACGATGTCGATGATGCCGAACACCTGGGTCTGGCGGGTCTGGTCGGGGAACGTGGAGGCCACCAGCCGGGCCTGCTCGAAATAGAGGAAGGTGCTGGCCGTGGCCAGCAGCAGGACGAAGCTGGCGATGCCGAGCAGGTAGGGCGAGTGCAGCACCGCGGTCGCCCCGGCGAACGGGTTGCCGCCGAGCGGGCGCGAGCGCAGGTGGGCCTCGCCCCCGGCGAGGGGATGGCGGTCGCGCCAGCCCTGCAGCCAGGCGGCGGCGCCGGCGCTGCCGGCCAGCAGGACCGCCGACAGCACCAGCAGCCCGGCGTGGCCCAGCGGCTCGACCAGTAGCGTGCCCAGGATCGGGCCGGTCAGGCCGCCCAGGCTGGAGCCGCTGGCCATCAGCGCGAACAGGCGCTTGGCCTGGTCGGCGGGGAAGATGTCGGCCAGCACGCTCCAGGCCAGCGAGATCGTCAGCAGGTTGAACACCGACAGCCAGATGTAGAACGTGCGGGCGATGACGACATTGCCCGGGTCCACCGCCATGGATACGGCGAAGGCCAGCAGGTTGAGCACGAAGAAGGCGTAGGTCCACGGCAGGATGCGGCGGCGGCGCACCCGGGACGCCAGCCAGCCGAACAGCGGCAGGGCCGCCAGGGTGGCGACGAAGGTGCCGGTGAACAGCCATTGCAGGTTGCGCACGCCGCCGGCCACGCCCATGGTCTCGCGCACCGGGCGCAGCATGAAATAGCCGGCGAACAGCAGGAAGAACATCGCCAGCGCGGCCAGCGTAGGGGCCAGCTCGCCGTCGCGCACGCCGAGCAGGCGCGCCGGCCAGGTGCGGGCGGGAAGGTCAGGCGAGGGCACGGATCACGTCCTGCTGCTGCGCCGCCGTCAGCAGGCGCCCATGGCCGGCGGCCAGCTGGTCGCGCTGGCGATCCGGGCGGCTGGTGGCCGGGATCACCGCGGTCACCCCGGGCCCGCTCAGGGCGAACTTGAGGAAGATCTGCGCCCACGAGGCGGCGCCCACCTCGCCTGCCCAGGCGGGCAGCGGCCGGCCTTCCACCCGCGCGAACAGGCGGCCGTCGTCGTAGGCGCGGTTGATGATCACCGCGATACCGCTGTCGCGGGCCAGCGGCAGCACCGTCCTGGCCGCCTCGGTGGCGTTGGGCGAGTAGTTGATCTGGATGAAGTCCGGCTTGTGCGCGCGCATGATCCGTTCCATCTCGGCCAGTCCCGCCGCGGTGTAGTGGGTCACGCCGACATAGCGGGTCTTGCCCTGGGCCTTCAGTTCGCGGGCATAGGGCAACTGGTGCTGCCAGTCGCGCAGGTTGTGCACCTGCAGCAGCTCGACCCGGTCGGTACGCAGGCGCCGCAGCGATTCCTGCCACTGCGCCTCGGCGGCCGGGCGGCTGTCGGCGGCGATCTTGGTGGCCAGGAAGCAGCGCTCGCGCCAGCCGCCCTCGGCCAGCAGCGCGCCCAGCGCGTTATCGGCGCCGCTGTAGTTGGGCGAGGTATCGATCAGGCGTGCGCCGGCATCGAAGAAGACCTCGAGCACCTGCCTTAGCTGGTTCCATTTCTCGGTGCCGGGCGTGGCCTCGAAGCTGCCCGAGGTGCCCGCGCCGATGACCGGCAGCTGCTCGCCGCTGGCCGGGATCGGCCGGGTGATCAATGCGCCCGCGGCCGGCTGGGCGCGGAGCGGCGGCGCCACGGGCAGGCCGGCCAGCGCGGCCACCGACAGGGCACCCCCCAGGAACTGGCGACGGCTCGTGGTCATGGCTCGGTTCTCCGTATTGGGCAAGGCTACGATCCTAGGGGGGCGGCGTGGTGGACGGCTGACGGCCGGCTGACAATCGTGTCAGGTTCGTGGCGGCGCCCGGGTCGCTGCGGGCGGCCGGATGCGGGCGCAACTGGTAGAATTGGCGTTCTTTGGTTAGCCGAATCCGACGCGATGATCGAACTGAATCCGATCCGCCAGCGAATCACCGATCTGAACGATCGGATGGTCTCGCTGAGGGGGTATCTTTGACTACGACGCCAAGAAGGAGCGTCTAGAGGAAGTCACCCGGGAGCTGGAAATCCCGGACATCTGGAACGACCCGGAGCGCGCCCAGGCGCTGGGCCGCGAGCGCGCCACCCTGGAGAAGTTCGTCGGCGGCATCTCCGATGTCCAGGAAGGCCTGGCCGAGGCCAACGAGCTGCTGGACCTGGCCGAGAGCGAGCAGGATGAGGAGACCGCGCAGGCCGTGGTGGCCGACGTGGACCGCTACCAGCACGACGTGGAGCGCCTGGAGTTCCACCGCATGTTCTCCGGCAAGATGGACAGCTCCAATGCGTTCGTGGACATCCAGGCCGGTGCCGGCGGCACCGAGGCGCAGGACTGGGCCGAGATGCTGCTGCGCATGTACCTGCGCTGGTGCGAATCGCGCGGCTGGAAGACCGAGATGATGGAAGTGTCCGCCGGCGAAGTGGCGGGCATCAAGTCGGCCACCTTCCGCGTGGAAGGCGACTTCGCCTACGGCTGGCTCAAGACCGAGATCGGCGTGCACCGGCTGGTGCGCAAGAGCCCGTTCGACTCGGACAACCGCCGCCATACCAGCTTCACCTCGGTGTTCGTCTCGCCGGAAGTGGACGATGACATCGACATCGAGATCAACCCGGCCGACCTGAAGACCGACGTGTACCGCTCCTCCGGTGCCGGCGGCCAGCACGTCAACAAGACCGAGTCGGCGGTGCGCATCCACCACATGCCCACCGGCGTGGTGGTGGCCTGCCAGACCGAGCGCAGCCAGCATGCCAACCGCGACCGCGCGATGAAGATGCTGAAGGCCAAGCTGTACGAGCTGGAAGTGCAGAAGCGCAACGCCGAGCGCGACGCGGTGGAGGCGACCAAGTCCGACATCGGCTGGGGCAGCCAGATCCGCAACTACGTGCTCGACCAGAGCCGCATCAAGGACCTGCGCACCGGCATCGAGCGCAGCGACACCCAGAAGGTGCTGGACGGCGACCTGGACGAGTTCGTCGAGGCCAGCCTGAAGGCGGGCCTGGAGGCCGGCGCCAAACGCGTCGACGCCTGAGTCCGGCGAGCGGCACCGCGCGCCGCTCCTTTTCCGTCCCATCGAACCACCGAGCCGCCATGACCGACCAGACCCCCACCTCCCAGCCCGCCGTCGACGAGAACAGCCTGATCGCCGAGCGCCGCGCCAAGCTCAAGGCGCTGCGCGGGCAGGGCATCGCCTATCCCAACGACTTCCGCCGCGTCGAGTTCGCCGGCGAGCTGCAGGACGAGTACGCCGACGCCGGACAGTGGACGCACGACACGCTGGAAGCCTTGCCGCGGCAGGTGAAGCTCGCCGGCCGGCTGATGGCCAAGCGGGTGATGGGCAAGGCCAGCTTCGCCCAGATCCAGGACGAGTCCGGGCGCATCCAGGTGTTCCTGCAGGCCAACGTGCTCGGCCCGGCCTACGACGCCTTCAAGGGCTGGGACGTGGGCGACATCGTCGGCGTGGAGGGCGGGCTGACCCGCACCAAGACCGGCGAACTGTCGGTCAAGGCCGCCTCGCTGCGCCTGCTGACCAAGTCGCTGCGGCCGCTGCCGGACAAGTGGCACGGCCTGAGCGACGTCGAGCAGCGCTACCGCCAGCGCTATGTCGACCTGATCGTCAATCCCGAATCGCGCGAGGTGTTCGTCAAGCGCTCCAAGATCATCCGCGCCATCCGCGCCTGGCTGGATGCGCGCCACTTCCTGGAAGTGGAGACGCCGATGATGCAGGTCATCCCCGGCGGCGCCACCGCCAAGCCCTTCGTCACCCACCACAACGCGCTGGACATCGACCTGTACCTGCGCATCGCCCCGGAGCTGTACCTCAAGCGGCTGGTGGTGGGCGGCTTCGAGCGCGTCTACGAGATCAACCGCAACTTCCGCAACGAGGGCGTGTCCACCCGGCACAACCCCGAGTTCACCATGCTCGAGCTGTACCAGGCCTACGCCACCTATACCGGGATCATGGACCTGACCGAGGCGGTGATCCGCGACGTCGCCTCCCAGGTGCTGGGCACCACCGTGTTCCCCTGGGACGGCACCGACATCGACGTCGGCCCGGCGTTCCGCCGCTGGCGCATGGACGAGGCGGTCTGCCACTACAACCAGGAGATCGCCGCCGCCGAGACCACCGACCGCGACGCGCTGGCGCGCCACTGCGAGCGGCTGAAGATCAAGACCAAGCCCGCCTGGGGCTGGGGCAAGCTGCTGCAGGAGATCTTCGAGGCCACGGTGGAGGACAAGCTGGTGCAGCCGACCTTCATCACCTCGCACCCGGTGGAGGTCTCGCCGCTGGCGCGTGCCAGCGACACCGATCCGGGCTATACCGACCGCTTCGAGCTGTTCATCAACGGCAAGGAGATCGCCAACGGCTTCTCCGAGCTCAACGACCCGGAAGACCAGTCCGCGCGCTTCAAGGCGCAGGTGGCCGCGCTGGAAGGCGGCGACGACGAGGCGATGCACTACGACGCCGACTACATCCGTGCGCTGGAGTACGGCATGCCGCCGACCGGCGGCCTGGGCATCGGCATCGACCGGCTGGTGATGCTGCTGACCGGCAGCAGCTCCATCCGCGACGTACTGCTGTTTCCGTACATGCGTCCGGAAAGCTGAACCACGTCGCGAAAACGGTGGGGACGGGATCGTCCTGTCCCGGCCGTTTTGTGCGTATTCTGTAACGCCTGACGGTTCGGCTGCCGCGGCCGGGCGGTCGCAGGCTACGGAGGGGTCGATGCATATCCAGCATGCCATCCATACTTTGCCGGTCAGTTCCTCCCCCGACGACGATGCCGGCGTGCAGCCGGAAGGCAGCGGCGGCCTGAACATCGTCATCGTCGATGACCAGACCTCCGCACGCACCATGCTGCGGCGCGTCATCGAGAACATCACCCCGGAGCTGCATGTCCACGACTTCGGCGATCCGCTGCAGGCGCTGGCCTGGAGCGAGCAGGCGCCGGTGGACCTGGTGCTGCTGGACTACCGCATGCCCGGCATGGACGGGCTGGAATTCGCGCGGCGCTTCCGGCGCCTGCCGCGCCACCGCGACATTCCGATCATCCTGATCACCGTGGTCGGGGACGAACCGGTGCGCCAGGCCGCGCTCGAGGCGGGCGTGATCGATTTCCTGGTCAAGCCGATCCGCCCGCGCGAGCTGCGGGCGCGCTGCCACAACCTGCTGCAGCTGCGCCAGCACAGCGAGAACGCCAAGCAGCGTGCCCTGTCGCTGGAGCAGCGGCTGCTGGCCAGCATGAACGAACTGGAGGAGCGCGAGCGCGAGACGCTCTCGCGCCTGGCGCGGGCCATCGAGTACCGCGACATCGGCACCAGCGCGTTCCTGGAGCGGATGTCGCGCGTGGCCGGGTTGATCGCCGAGCAGTTGGGGTTGTCGGAGGACGAGGCGCGGCTGATCGAGATGGCCGCGCCGCTGCACGACATGGGCAAGATCGCCATTCCCGACGCGATCCTGCTCAAGGCCGGGCCGCTCACCGACGAGGAACGCATGGTCATGCGCCGGCATCCGCGCATCGGCTACGAACTGCTCAGCGGCAGCCGCAACCGCTTCATCCAGATCGGGGCGCTGATCGCGCTGCGCCACCACGAGCGCTACGACGGCAGCGGCTATCCGGACGGCCTGGTCGGGGAAGCCATCCCGCTGGAAGCCCGCATCGTGGCCGTGGCGGACGTGTTCGACGCGCTGCTCTCGCCGCGCCCGTACAAGCCGGCCTGGACGGTGGACGCCGCGCTGGCCTACCTGTACGCCCAGCGCGGCCGCCTGTTCGACCCGCATTGCGTGGAGGCCTTGCTCAAGGCCAAGGATCGCCTGCTGGAGATATGCCAGCAGTGCTCCATCGCCAGCAGCCGGCCGGCGGCATCATGAATCCCGGCGTCTGGTACGGGTTGCGTGATCGACTGCGGCGCCGCGCCGACAGCGAACATGGCCAGGCGTTCACCCGTGTTGCCATGGTCACCACGATCCTGGCCTATGAACTGCTGTCCCGCGACCACTGGGGCGCCGCACAAAGAAATTTCGACTACGTCGTTGCCTTGACGGTGATCTCCCTGTGCCTGGCGTTGGCGCTGCTGGGCTGGCTGCTGTGGCGGCCGCAGCGCTCGGACTTCCGGCGCGTGGTGGGCATGTTGGCCGACTACGGCCTGATGGCCATGGCCATGAGCGCGGTAGGCAAGCCCATGGCCTGGATCTACGTCGTTGTGATGTGGGTCACCATCGGCAACGGACTGCGCTATGGCAACCGCTACCTCATGCTGGCGGTGGGCCTGTCGCTGGCCAGCTTCGGTTTCACGCTGGCCACCAATACCTATTGGCACGAGAACCTCTCGCTCGGCCTTGGCCTGTTGGCCGGCCTGGCGGCGATCCCGTTGTACCTGTCGCGCTTGCTGCTCGCGCTGACCCGGGCCACGGAGGAGGCCCGCCGTGCCAGCGAAGCCAAGAGCCGCTTCCTGGCCAACATGAGCCACGAGTTCCGCACGCCGCTCAATGGCCTGTCCGGCATGGCCGAGGTCCTGGCCACCACGCGCCTGGACGATGAACAGCGCGAGTGCCTGAATACCATCCAGGCATCCACGCGCAGCCTGCTGGCGCTGGTGGAGGAGGTGCTGGACATATCCGCCATCGAGGCCGGCAAGGCACGACTGAATCGCCAGGACTTCTCGCTGCGCGAAGTGCTCGACGCGGTGGGCTTGATCCTGGAGCCGCAGGCGCGTGCCCATGGCCTGGCCTACGTGGCGAACGTGGACGCGGACGTGCCCGATCGTCTGTTCGGGGATGCGGATCACCTGCGCCAGATCCTGTTGAACCTGGCCGGCAACGGCATCAAGTTCACCGACCGCGGCGGTGTAACGGTGCAGGTGCGCACGCTGCATTCGAAGGAAGGCAGCGCCATCTGGTTGCGGGTGGAGATCGCCGACACCGGTATCGGTATCCCGGCGGCGATGCGGGACAGGATCTTCGATGCCTTCGAACAGGGCGATGCCGGGTTGTCGCGGCGCTATCAGGGCAGCGGCCTGGGCACCACCATCGCGAAGGGGTTGGTGGAGGCGCTCGGTGGCAACATCGGGCTGGAGGCCAATGTGCCGCAGGGCAGTCGTTTCTGGGTCGAGTTGCCGTTCGAGCCGGGAACGCCGGTATCGATGCTGGCGGCACGCCAGGCCGAGGCGGACAAGCACGGGGCGAACGTCATCGCCTTCTCGGACCCATTCCTGCGCCATCGTGCACGCGTGCGCAGCATGCACATCCTGGTCGCCGACGACAACGAGGCCAACCGCATGGTCTTGGAACGCCTGTTGCAGAAGGCCGGCCACCGCGTAGGCAGCATGCCGGGAGGCGAGCCGGTACTCGATGCGCTGGTCGAAGGCGATTACGACGCGGCCATCATCGACTTGCACATGCCGGGCATGAGCGGCCTCGACATGCTGCGCCAATTGAAGATGCTGCAGGTTTCGGGGGCCCCGCAGGTTCCGGTGATCGTGCTCAGCGCGGACGTGACGCCCGAGTCGATCCGCCGTTGCGAGCAGGCCGGTGCCCGTGCGTTCCTGCCCAAGCCGGTAGTGGCGTCGCGGTTGCTGGACACGCTGGCCGAAGTCGCCGCCACGCAGTCCAGTGCCCGTGGGCTGGTGGCGGCACCCCCACCGGCGGAGACGGGCGGTGGCACCGACATGGCGCTGGATCCGAGCGTGCTCGACGAGTTGGCCGAGCTGGGTCTGGGTGCGGAATTCGAACGCGAATTCATCGGCCAGTGCCTGGGCGATGCGGCGCGCTGCATGGCCGCGCTCGAAGTGGCCGGCCAGCAGCAGGCGTGGGAGACGATGCGCGAACAGGCCCACGCGCTCAAGGGCATTGCCGGCAACCTCGGCATGCCGCGACTGGCACGGCATGCCGGGGAACTGATGCGGTTGCAGGACTGGCAGTTGCGCTCGGAATGGACTCGCCGGCTCAAGGACCTCGGTTCGGCACAGGAAGAAGGGCAACGGGCGCTCGCGCGGCGTCGTGGGCAAAGCGATTCGCAGGGCAGCAGTGTTCCGTGAATGCCGGCGGCAGCCGTGGGCAGCGGCTGCCGCCCATGACGTTCATGCCGATTGGCGGGTGGCGCGACGCGCCTGGGCCTTGACCAGCCGGTCCATCACGCGCAGCTGCTTTTCTTCCAGCAGCAGGGCGGTGTCCACCCACACGCGCGTGATGTCGATCAGCTCCTCGTAGCTCACCGGCGAGGACAGGCGCCGCACCGCGTTCATCGCCCGGTAGGCGGTCGGGGCACGCTGCTGCTGGCGCACCAGTTCGCGCACGGCATCCTCGCCCTCGCCGCGTGGCACCAGGACATCGACGATGCCCATCGCATGCATTTCCTGGCTGCTGTACACGCGGCCTTCCAGGATCAGCTTCTCCGCCAGCTGCGGCGAGACCCGGCGGGTGAGGTAGGAATAGGCGCCCATGCCCGGGAACAGGCCGAACAACACTTCCGGCAGACCCATGTTCACGTCTTCCTCGGCGACGATGGTGTGGCAGGCCAGGGCCATCTCCAGGCCGCCTCCCAGGGCGTCGCCCTGCAACAGGGCAATCGTACGGAAGCTGCCATCCAGGCCTTCATGGAAACGATGCACGCCATCCACGCAGCTGCGGGCGTAATCGAACAGGGCCTGGTGGTCACCGCGGCGGATCAGGGCGGCGAAGACTTCCAGGTCGCCGCCGAGATTGAAGGCATCGGCATCGGAGGCCAGTACCAGGCTGCGGATCTGGCGTGGCTGCGCAGGCTGGGTGCGGCACAGCGTGTCCAGGCAAGCGTGCATTTCGCGCATCAACGCCGGGCGGAAGCAGGGACGCACGCCATTGTCGGCGTCGGCATGCATGTGGAGCCAGTGGGCATCGCCGGACTGGCTGGACTCGAAGCGGACGGTGGAACGGACAGGGCGCAGGGTTTCGATCATGCTCATGGTGGGTCGTCCTCGAAGAATGCCCGCGAAGAGGGGGAAGTGCGTGGGCGGCGGGCGTGGCGTGCTCCACGCGCCGATGCTACCCCGCGCCGGTCGCAGGAAAAGCAACGGGGAGCTCCCTGCGGAAGCTCCCCGTCGAGGTGGACCCGGCCGGTCCGTCCGGCCACGTGCTTCAGTGCGGCGCAGGCGATTGCCCGGGCGGCGCATCGCGCAGCTCGCGGCGCAGGATCTTGCCGACGTTGGTCTTGGGCAGCTCGCTGCGGAATTCGACGATGCGCGGGTGCTTGTAGCCGGTCAGGTTGGCGCGGGCGTACTCCTTGACCTGTTCCTCGGTGAGGTTCGGGTCCTTGCGCACGATCACCACCTTGACCACCTCGCCGGAGCGTTCGCTGGGCACGCCCACCGCGCCCACCTCGAGCACGCCCGGCATGGCCGCGATGACGTCCTCGACCTCGTTGGGGTACACGTTGAAGCCGGATACCAGGATCATGTCCTTCTTGCGGTCGACGATGTAGAAGAAGCCCTTCTCGTCCATCCGCGCGATGTCGCCGGTATGCAGCCAGCCGTCGGCGTCGATCGCCTTGGCGGTCTCCTCCGGCCGGCGCCAGTAGCCCTTCATCACCTGCGGGCCGCGGATGCACAGCTCGCCGGCCTGGCCGACGGGCAGGACATGGCCCTCGTCGTCCTTGATGCAGGCGTCGGTGGAGGGGATCGGCAGGCCGATCGAGCCGTTGTACTCCTTCAGGTCCAGCGGGTTGATGCAGGCCGCCGGCGAGGTCTCGGTCAGGCCGTAGGCCTCCACCAGCGTGACCCCGGTGACCTGCTTCCAGCGCTCGGCCACGGTGCGTTGCACCGCCATGCCGCCACCCAGGGTGACCTTGAGCGAGGAGAAATCCAGCTTGTCGAAGCCGGGGGTGTTGAGCAGGCCGTTGAACAGCGTGTTCACGCCCGTGATCGAGGTGAAGCGGATCTTGGACAGCTCCTTGACGAAGCCGGGCATATCGCGCGGATTGGTGATCAGGTGGTTCAGCCCGCCGAGCTTCATGAACACCAGGCAGTTCGCGGTCAACGCGAAGATGTGGTACAGCGGCAGCGCGGTGATGACGACCTCGTGGCCTTCCTTCAGTTCGCCGCTGGCCGAGATCCAGGCCGAGGCCTGCTGCATGTTGGCCACCAGGTTGCGATGGGTGAGCATCGCCCCCTTGGCCACGCCGGTGGTGCCGCCGGTGTACTGCAGGAAGGCGATGTCGCCCGGTTCGATGTCCACCTGCGGCACGGCGTGGCGGGCACCCAGCGCCAGCGCCTCGCGGAAGCGGATCGCGCCGGGGACGTGGTAGTCCGGCACCATCTTCTTGACGTACTTGAGCGCGAAGTTGATCAGCGCTCCCTTGGGGAAACCGAGCAGGTCGCCCAGGCCGGTGGTGATCACCTGCCTGACCGGGGTCTGGCCGATCACCTTCTCGACGTTGTCGCCGAAATTGTCGATGGCCACCAGCACCGAGGCGCCGGCGTCCTCGAGCTGGTGCTGCAGCTCGCGCGCGGTATACAGCGGGTTGACGTTGACCACGGTCAGGCCGGCGCGCAGGGTGCCGAACACGGCGATCGGGTACTGCAGGCAGTTGGGCATCATCACCGCCACGCGGTCGCCCTTCTTGAGCTGCAGTTCGCCCAGCAGGTAGGCCGCGAACCGATCCACCAGCGCGTCCAGCTCGGCGTAGGTCAGGGTCTTGCCGAAGTTGCTGTAGGCGGGGCGGTCGCCGAAGCGGGAGACCGAATGGGCGAACACGTCCGGGATCGAGCGGTACGCATCGACGTCCACCTCGGCGGGGACGCCGGCCGGGTAGCTCGCGAGCCAGGGTTTGTCTTCTTGCATGGTTGGCCCCCCTCCAGGGAAAGATGTGGAGGCGCCACCGGCCGGCGGCGCCTAAACTGCAGCAGCATACCGCTGCGAATGGTAAACGCGAAGCCACCCATGACGACGAAATTCCGCTTCCTCCCGTGGCTGCTGCTCGCCTGCCTGGCCCTGCTGGCGGCCTGCCAACCCGCCGCGCCCGAAGCGCGGTTGCGCGGCACGATCGAGGGGATGCAGCACGCGCTCGAGCAGGGACGGCCGCGTGACTTCATGGCCGCCGTCGCCCCGGATTTTGCCGGCAATGGCGGCATGGACCGTGCTGCGCTGCACAACCTGCTGCGGGCGCAGCTGCTGGCGCATGCGCGCTTGGGCGCGACCCTCGGGCCGCTGCAGGTCCGGATCGACGGGACCACGGCGACCGTGGAGTCGCGGGTACTGCTGACCGGCGGCGGCGAACGCGGGCTGCCCGACAGTGCCGGCGCCTACCGCTTGACCACCGGCTGGCGCGAGGTGGATGGCGACTGGCAGGTCTACTACGCCCGCTGGGAGCCCTGGTAGACGCCGCGCGCAGGGGCGCGTGGGCCCCGCGCTCGCCGGGATGCCGCGACGCCGTCGCGGGCCTCAGGCGGCCTTCCTCGCCGCCAGCTGGCGCAGCACGTACTGCAGCAGGCCGCCGTGCTTGAAGTACTCGACCTCCTTCGGGGTGAGCAGCAAGACCTTGGCCTCGAACTCCACCCGGGTGCCGTCGGCCTTCCTGGCCGTGACCCGGGCCCGCTTGCTGGCGCCGTCGTCCAGGCCGGTGATGTCGAACACCTCCGAGCCGTCCAGGCCCAGGGACTGGGCGTTCTGGCCGGGCATGAACTGCAGCGGCAGCACGCCCATGCCGACCAGGTTGGAGCGGTGGATGCGCTCGAAGCTCTCGGCGATCACCGCCTTGACCCCGAGCAGGTTGGTGCCCTTGGCGGCCCAGTCGCGCGAGGAGCCGGTGCCGTATTCCTTGCCGGCCACGACCACCAGCGGCACGCGGTCGGCCTTGTACTTCACTGCCGCGTCAAAGATCGCCAGCTTCTCCGGCGCGCCGCCGCCGGGCGGGTAGTACAGGGTGTTGCCGCCTTCCTCGCCGCCGAACATCAGGTTCTTGATGCGGATGTTGGCGAAGGTGCCGCGCACCATCACGTCGTCGTTGCCGCGGCGGCTGCCGTAGCTGTTGAAGTCGGCCGGCTGCACGCCGCGCGCCTGCAGGAAGCGCCCGGCCGGCGAGTCCTTCTTGATGCTGCCGGCCGGCGAGATGTGGTCGGTGGTGATGGAGTCGCCGAACAGGCCGAGCACGCGCGCACCGTGCACGTCCTCGACATGGCCGACCTGCATGGTCATGCCCTCGAAGTAGGGCGGGTCCTTGATGTAGGTGGAGGCGGGATTCCAGGCGTACAGCTCGCCCTCCGGCGAATCGATGGTGTTCCAGCGGGTGTCGCCCTTGAACACGTCGGCGTAGTTCTGCTTGAACATTTCCGGGCCGACGGTCGCGGCGATGGTGTCGCCGATCTCCTTGTTGCTCGGCCAGATGTCGCGCAGGTAGACCGGCTGGCCGTCGCTGCCGGTGCCCAGCGGCTCGGAGGTCAGGTCGATGTCGGTGGTGCCGGCCAGCGCGTAGGCCACCACCAGCGGCGGGCTGGCCAGGTAGTTCATCTTCACCTCGGGGTGCACGCGGCCCTCGAAGTTGCGGTTACCCGACAGCACCGAACACACCACCAGGTCGCCCTCGGCGATGCCGGCGGAGACTTCCTCCGGCAGCGGGCCGGAATTGCCGATGCAGGTGGTGCAGCCGTAGCCGACGATGTAGAAGCCCAGCTTCTCCAGCTCGTCGAGCAGGCCGGCCTTTTCCAGGTAGTCGGTGACCACGCGCGAGCCGGGGCCGATGGAGGTCTTGACCCACGGCTTGCGGTTCAGGCCCCTGGCCGCGGCGTTGCGTGCCAGCAGGCCGGCGCCGACCATCACCGCCGGGTTGGAGGTATTGGTGCACGAGGTGATCGCCGCGATCACCACCGCGCCGTCCTTCAGCCGCAGCGACTGTCCGTCGATCTCGATGTCGGCCACGCCCTTCTGCAGCGATTCGTTGCCCACGGCGGCACCGCCGCCCTCGGCGACGAAATCGGCCACCGCCTGGCTGCGCTTGTCGCGGTTGGCGATCATCGGCGCCAGGCTCTGGCGGTAGTTCTCCTTCACGTCCTCCAGCAGCACCCGGTCCTGCGGGCGCTTGGGCCCGGCCAGCGAGGGCTTGACCGTGGCCATGTCCAGTTCCAGCGAGGTGCTGTACTCGGCATGCGGGCTGTCCGGCTCGTGCCACAGGCCCTGTGCCCTGGCATAGGCCTCCACCAGCGCGATCTGCTCCTCGCTGCGCCCGGACAGGCGCAGGTAGCGGATCGCCTCGGCATCGACCGGGAAGATGCCGCAGGTGGCGCCGTACTCGGGCGCCATGTTGCCGATGGTGGCGCGGTCGGCCAGCGGCAGGTGCTGCAGGCCGTCGCCGTAGAACTCGACGAACTTGCCGACCACGCCGAGCTTGCGCAGCATCTGGGTGACGGTGAGCACCAGGTCGGTGGCGGTGGCGCCCTCGGGCAGCTTGCCGGTGAGCTTGAAGCCGACCACCTGCGGGATCAGCATCGAGGACGGCTGGCCGAGCATGGCCGCCTCGGCCTCGATGCCGCCCACGCCCCAGCCGAGCACGCCGATGCCGTTGATCATCGTGGTATGCGAGTCGGTGCCGAACACCGTGTCCGGATAGGCCAGGGCGGTGCCGTCGTGCTCGGTCGTCATCACCACGCGCGCCAGCCGTTCCAGGTTCACCTGGTGGACGATGCCGGTGTTGGGCGGCACCACCTTGAAGTTGTCGAAGGCCTTCTGGCCCCAGCGCAGGAAGCTGTAGCGCTCCTTGTTGCGCTTGAACTCGATCTGGCCGTTGAGGTCGAGCGCGTCGGGCTTGCCGAACACGTCCACCTGGATGGAATGGTCGATCACCAGTTCGGAGGGGATCAGCGGATTGATCTGGTCGGCGTTGCCGCCGAGCTTGACCACCGCGTCGCGCATCGCCGCCAGGTCCACCACGCAGGGCACGCCGGTGAAGTCCTGCAGCACCACGCGCGCCGGCATGAAGGCGATCTCGGTGTCCGGTTCGGCTCTGGGATCCCACTGCGCGACCGCTTCGATGTGGTCCTTGCCGACGGTGATGCCGCCGTCCTCGTGCCGGAGCAGGTTCTCCAGCAGGATCTTCATCGAATAGGGCAGGCGGGCGATGTCGAAGCGCTCGCCCAGCCGGGGCAGGCTGAAGTACGCGTAGGTCTTGCCGTTGACCGCGAGCTGGCTGCGGGTGGAGAACGAATCGTACATGGCACAACTCCTATGGCGATGGGCTCTAGGGATGGCCGCGATTGTGGCCCGGCGCGCGTGGGCGCGGCGTCCTCGTCGTGGCGACGCGTTGAGTATGCGCCGCCCGGTATGTATAATCCATGCATACTTCATGGGGCGTACCGATATGGAAGCCACCGTGGCCGAGCGCGGCCAGATCACCCTGCCCAAGGCGGTGCGCGATGCGCTCGGCCTGACCAAGGGCACGCTGCTCAAGGTCGAGCTCGACGGCAGCCGCATCATCCTGCGCAAGAGCGTGGACGATGCCATTTCCCGGGTGCGCGGCAAGTTCGCGCTGGACGGCTTCGAATCGGCCGAGCAGGCCGTGCGCGCCAGCCGCGACGCCGGCAACGGGCCGGAAGACGCCTGATCCGCGCATGATCGCCGTCGATTCCCCGGTCCTGATCGAACTGCTCGCCGACCGCCCGCAGGCCGACGCGGTCGAGGCCTGCCTGCGCCAGTGCCTGGTGGACGGTCGCGTGGTGGTCTGCGACACCGTCCTGGCCGAGATCAGCGCTGCCCTGCGCGGCGGGGCCGAGGTGCTGGGCGCGCTGGAGGAGATGGGCGTCCACTTCGACGCGCTGGAGGCCAAGTCGGCCCTGCGCGCCGGCGAGATGCTGCGCCGCCATCGCCAGCGCGGTGGCGGCGGCCGCAGCATCGACGACTTCCTGGTCGGCGCCCATGCCCTGTTGCAGTGCGACGGGCTGGTCACCTGGAACGCCACCTTCTACCGCGACTACTTCAAGGGCCTGAAGCTGATCGTGCCGCAAGCCTGAGCCCATCCCACCGAATCCTGTCCGCAAGTCCGGAGTTGCCATCCATGTTGGAAGCCTATCGCCACCACGCCGCCGAACGCGCCGCGCTCGGCATCCCGCCGCTGCCGCTGAACGCCCAGCAGACCGCCGACCTGATCGAGCTGCTGAAGAACCCGCCGGCCGGCGAATCCGAGTTCCTGCTCGACCTGTTCACCCACCGTGTGCCGGCCGGCGTGGACGACGCCGCCAAGGTCAAGGCCAGCTACCTGGCCGCGCTGGCCTTCGGCAGCGAGAAGAACGCGCTGATCTCGCGCGAGCGCGCCACCGAGCTGCTGGGCACCATGCTCGGCGGCTACAACGTCGCGCCGCTGGTCGAGCTGCTCGACGACCCGCAGGTCGGCACCCTTGCCGCCGACGCGCTCAAGCACACCCTGCTGGTGTTCGATGCCTTCCACGACGTGCAGGAGAAGGCCGAGGCCGGCAACGCCAACGCCCAGGCCGTGCTAAAGAGCTGGGCCGAGGCCGAGTGGTTCACCAGCAAGCCGGAAGTGCCGCACAGCCTGACCGTCACCGTGTTCAAGGTGCCGGGCGAGACCAACACCGACGACCTGTCGCCGGCGCCCGACGCCACCACCCGCCCGGACATCCCGATGCACGCGCTGGCGATGCTGAAGAACAAGCGCGACGGCGCGCCGTTCGTGCCGGAGGAGGACGGCAAGCGCGGCCCGATCCAGGCCATCCTCGGCCTGAAGGACAAGGGCCACCTGGTCGCCTATGTCGGCGACGTGGTCGGCACCGGTTCCTCGCGCAAGTCCGCCACCAATTCGGTGCTGTGGTGGACCGGGCAGGACATCCCCTACATCCCCAACAAGCGCTTCGGCGGCGTCTGCCTGGGCAGCAAGATCGCCCCGATCTTCTACAACACCATGGAAGACGCCGGCGCCCTGCCGATCGAGCTGGACGTCTCGCAGATGGACTACGGCGACGTCATCGAGCTGCGCCCGTACGAGGGCAAGGCGCTCAAGGACGGCAAGGTCATCGCCGAGTTCGCGCTCAAGAGCGAAGTGCTGCTGGACGAGGTACGCGCCGGCGGCCGCATCCCGCTGATCATCGGCCGCGGCCTGACCGCCAAGGCGCGCGAGGCGCTCAAGCTCCCGGCCACCGACCTGTTCCGCCTGCCGGTCAACCCGCCGGATACCGGCAAGGGCTTCACCCTGGCGCAGAAGCTGGTCGGCCGTGCCTGCGGCCTGCCGGAAGGCAAGGGCATGCGCCCGGGCACCTACTGCGAGCCGAGGATGACCTCGGTGGGTTCGCAGGACACCACCGGCCCGATGACCCGCGACGAGCTCAAGGACCTGGCCTGCCTGGGCTTCTCGGCCGACCTGGTGATGCAGTCGTTCTGCCACACCGCGGCCTACCCCAAGCCGGTGGACGTGAAGACCCACCACACCCTGCCGGAGTTCATCTCCACCCGCGGCGGCGTCTCGCTGCGTCCCGGCGACGGCATCATCCACAGCTGGCTCAACCGCATGTTGCTGCCCGATACCGTCGGCACCGGCGGCGACTCGCACACCCGCTTCCCGATCGGCATCTCGTTCCCGGCCGGCTCGGGCCTGGTCGCCTTCGCCGCGGCCACCGGGGTGATGCCGCTGGACATGCCCGAGAGCGTGCTGGTGCGCTTCAAGGGCCAGATGCAGCCGGGCGTGACCCTGCGCGACCTGGTCCATGCGATCCCGCTGTACGCGATCAAGGCGGGCCTGCTGACGGTGGAGAAGAAGGGCAAGAAGAACATCTTCTCCGGCCGCATCCTGGAGATCGAGGGCCTGCCGGAGCTGAAAGTGGAGCAGGCCTTCGAGCTGGCCGATGCCTCGGCCGAGCGCTCGGCCGCCGGCTGCACCGTGCGCCTGGACAAGGCGCCGATCATCGAATACCTCAACAGCAACATCACCCTGCTGAAGTGGATGATCGCCGAAGGCTATGCCGACGCGCGCACCCTGGCCCGCCGCATCAGGAAGATGGAGGAGTGGCTGGCCGACCCGCAGCTGCTCGAGCCGGATGCCGACGCCGAGTACGCGGCGGTCATCGAGATCGACCTGGCCGACATCCACGAGCCGATCGTGTGCTGCCCGAACGACCCGGACGATGCCAAGACCCTGTCCGACGTGGCCGGTGCCAAGATCGACGAGGTGTTCATCGGCTCGTGCATGACCAACATCGGCCACTTCCGCGCCGCCGCCAAGCTGCTGGAGGGCAAGCGCGACATCCCCACGCGCCTGTGGATCGCGCCACCGACCAAGATGGATGCCGCCGAGCTGACCAACGAGGGCATCTACGGCACCTTCGGTGCCTCCGGCGCGCGCATGGAGATGCCCGGCTGCTCGCTGTGCATGGGCAACCAGGCCCAGATCCGCGAGGGCGCCACGGCGATGTCGACCTCCACCCGCAACTTCCCCAACCGCCTGGGCCGCAACACCAACGTCTACCTGGGCTCGGCGGAGCTGGCGGCGATCTGCTCGCGGCTGGGCCGCATCCCGACCCGCGAGGAGTACATGGCCGACATCGGCGTGGTCAACGCCAACGGCGACAAGATCTACCGCTACATGAACTTCGACCGGATCGCCGACTACAAGGACGTGGCCGACCAGGTCGCGGCCTGATCGACCGGCGGTGAGGCGATGAAGGACGCCCGGCGGATGCCGGGCGTCCTTTTTTTGTCCGGCGCGCGGGGGCCAGGCCGGTGACCGGGCGTCCGTGCGCCATGGGGCCGGGACCCGGGCCGTGTCCCGATTCGCCGACGCTGCCGGCCGGCCGCGCTCAGCCGCGCTTGTTGCGCAGGTTCTCGCCGTAGCGTTCCAGCCATGCCGAGGCGCTGCGCAGCAGGTCGCTGCCCTTGCCGAGCAGCCCGGCCAGCTCCTCCTCCACGCGTTCGCGGGTGTTGCCTGCCGGCTCCGGCAGCGGCGGCAGGACGTGGGCGAAGTAGGTCTTGTCCAGCAACCGGTGCAGCAGTCGTTCGCCGGCGAACGGCGTGCCGTTGTTGAGCGTGCGCGCGGCGCGGATCAGCGCGCGCACGTCGTACTGGCTCGGGCTGATGTCGGGGACCTGCTTGGCCAGGCCGAGCAGCGTGTAGACCGCGATGCGCGCGGTCCTGACCGAGCTTTCCATGGTGAACACCACGTCGTTGGGCGTCTCCACGAACTGGCCGAGCAGGCCCAGGTTGGTGCAGCCGGCGGGCACCACCTGCGGCCGGTCGCCGGCGGCGCGCGGCATGAACTGGGCGGTGATGTAGGGCATCAGCGCGGTGCGCACCCGGGTGGCGGCCGCGATCGCGTCCAGCTGCGCCTCGATGCCCAGGTGGTAGCACAGCTCGGCGAGGATCTCGCGCCCGGTGCAGGCGGGCATGGCCTTCTTCACGTAGTTGCCTTCGCGGTCCATCAGCAGCGCGTAGACCCACACCACCAGCACGTCGCCGGGCTGGTCGGGGAAATGCGGCTGGCGGTTGACCGTGAAGCTCAGCACCCAGTTCGAATCGGTGAAGGTGATGACCCCGCCGGTGACGGTCCGGCCCGAGTACGGATCGTTGACGGCCAGCTCGCGGATCTTCTCGGTCAGCGGCGACGGGCGGCAGGTCAGGGTCGCCGATTCCCACATCGAACGGTCGACGTCGCCGTAGAACTTCTCCGGCCGGCCGAACACCGGCGACTTGGCCGCCAGGTTGCGCCACAGCGTCCAGTCGCTGCCGGGCCCGGGCTCGCCGCGTCCACGCTCCAGCACCGGCACGGTGTCCAGGTCGCCGTAGGCGGTGCCTTCGGTCATCGAGCCGGTCAGGGCGAGGACCAGGTCGCCTTCGCCCACCGCGATGGTCTCCTCGCCATCGCGGGTGCGGCAGTGCAGGGCGGTCACCGTGCGCGCCTGCCCGTCGCCGGCCAGCGCCAGGTCGAGGTCGTGCACGTGCACGCCGAAGCGCACGTTGACGCCCTTGCTTTGCAGCAGGCCCAGCAGCGGCTTCACGAAGCTGTCGTGCTGGTTGTACTTGGGGAACACCAGCGCGGACATGTCGTTCAGGCCGTCGATGGCGTCCAGGAAGCGGTGCATGTACAGCTTCATCTCCAGCAGGCTCTGCCAGTTCTCGAAGGCGAACATGGAACGCCAGAAGAACCAGAAGTTGCTCTGCAGGAAGCCTTCGCTGAAGTAGTCCTGGATGGTGAGGTCGTCCAGGTCCTCCTTGCGCTTGAGCAGCAGGCGCAGCAGTTCCCACTGCTGGGCGCGGCTCAGGCCGAAGGTGGAGAAATCGCGGATCCTGCCGCGCTGGTGCATGAGCCGGGCCTTGGACCAGTTCGGGTCGGCGTCGTTCACCAGCCGGTACTCATCGAGCACGCTGAAGCCTTCGGGCAGTTCCAGCGCCGGCACGTCCTGGAACATGTCCCAGAAGTTGTCGTAGTTCCAGTTCATCTCGCGGCCGCCGCGGACGATGTAGCCCTCCTCGGCATTGCCGGCCCCGTCCAGCGAGCCGCCGGCGACCTCCAGGCTGTCGAACAGGGTGATGTTCCGGCCGGGCATGTGGCCGTCGCGGATCAGGTAGAACGCCGCGGCCAGCCCGGCGATGCCGGTGCCGACGATGTAGGCCTTGCGCCCGGCGATGCCCGGCGGCGGCAGCGGCCGGTTGCGGGTGTACGGGCCGAGCATGTCCGGCGGCGGCAGGCTGTTGTCCGGCCGGTTGCGCCAGTAGCCGGTGGAGGCATCGGGGGAATGGTCGAAGGCGGGGACGGGGCGATCGCTCGTGCTCATCTGCGGCTCCTCGGGAGGGAAGGAAGGCGGGCGCCGCAGGGACGCGCGCCAAAAAAAAATCCCCCGGGGTGTCGGGCCGGGGGATCGTTTCGGGCAGGGGCGGCGATCAGAACGCGCCGTCGATGTCCGTCACCGCGATCAGCTTGTGGTTGACGAATTCCTTGATGCCCAGGCCGACCAGTTCGCGGCCGTAGCCGGAGCGGCGCACGCCGCCGAAGGGCAGGTCCGCGGCCACGCCGGTCGGGTGGTTGACGTAGACCATGCCGGTGGAGATCTTCTGCGCCACTTCGACGCCGTGCTTGAGGTCGGTGGTGAACACCGAGCCACCCAGGCCGAACGGCGAATCGTTGGCGATGCGGATCGCATCGGCCTCGTCCTTGGCGCGGATGACCTGCGAGACCGGGCCGAAGAACTCCCAGTAGTGCGCCGGATTCTCGTCGGCCACGTTGCTCAGCAGCACCGGGCGGAAGAACGCACCCTTGGACGGGACCTCGGCGCCGATCACCTCGACCTTGGCGCCATGGGCGACGGCCTGCTTGACCTGCTCCTCCAGCGTGTCCTTGGCCCCCTGCGAGGACAGCGGGGCGAGGTCGGTGGACGGGTCGAGCGGATCGCCGGCCTTCAGCTTGGCCACGCCGGCCTTGTACATCTCCAGGAACTTGTCGTAGATCTCGTCGACCACGATGATGCGCTTGGACGAGCAGCAGACCTGGCCGGCGTTCCAGTGGCGGCCGAGCACGGCCCACTTGACGGTCTTCTCCAGGTCGGCGTCCTTGAGCACCACGAAGGCGTCGGCACCGCCGAGCTCCATGGTGGACTTCTTCAGCGCCTTGCCCGCCTCGGCGGCGACCACGGCACCGGCGCCTTCCGAGCCGGTCAGGGCCACGCCCTGCACGCGCGGGTCGTTGATGACCGTGGAGATCTGCGAGCGGGTGAGGTAGAGGTTCTTGAAGCCGCCTTCCGGCAGGCCGGCGTCGCGGAACAGCTTGTCGAACATCGCCGCGCTCTGCGGCACGTTGGAAGCGTGCTTGAGCACGATCACGTTGCCGGCCGCCAGCTGCGGGGCGGCGATGCGCACCACCTGGTAGTACGGGAAGTTCCACGGCTCGATGGCCAGCAGGATGCCCTGCGGCACGTGCTCGACCCAGCAGTCGGTATAGGACGGATGCTTGCTGGGCAGCTTCTCCGGGGCCAGCAGCTTGCCGGCGTTCTGCGCGTAGTACTCCAGGATCGAGGCCGACAGCTCCACCTCGGCCTCGGCCTCGGCGAGCAGCTTGCCCATTTCCAGGGTCAGGATCTTGGCGTAGGTGGTGTGGTCCTTGCGCAGCAGATCGGCGGCCTTCTGCAGGACGGCGCAGCGGTCTGCGAAGCTGACGTCCTTCCACGTGTCGAATGCGGCCTGCGCCTTGTCCAGGGCCTGCTGCACTTCCTGGTCGGTCGCATCCGGGAAGGTCTTGACGACCTCGCCGGTGAAAGGATTGGTGGTTGCGTATGCCATGGTGTTCTCCGTCACTCCTGCGGTTGATGGTTGCCTGGGTTGTCCACCGACGTACGTGGGGCCAACCGGGGTGTGTGGAGGGATGATGTGCGGGCCCGGACGACGCCGGCCTTGATCACGATCAAGCCTGGTCCGCTCCGACAGCCAGTCTTCACGCCAAGGCGCGAGGGGGGTGCCGGAGCACCCAGCCATGATCGGCGCCCTTGGTTGACGATTCGGTGAAACTTCCGTCAGGCGATCGTGACCGGGAGGGAGGCGATGGCCCGCCGTTCAGCGCAGCTGGCGTGCGATCGCCTCGCCCATGGCCCGGCGCAAGAACAGGAAGTCCCAGAGGTTGCCGCCGAGCTGGCGCCACAGCACCGCCGAGCGCAGCGCGGCCATGAGCAGGGCGCGGATTTCCGAGACGACCCCGGCCTGGCCGAGGTAGTGCGGGTTGCCCTGCACCATGATCCGCGGGCGCAGCTGGCTGACGGTGTCGGTGTACAGCCGGCCCAGCGCCGACAGTACGTCCGGATGGGCCGGGTCGCCCAGCGTGCGGGCCTGCTCGGCGATGCGCGAGACGCCCTGGCCCACGGCATGGGCGGTGCCGGCGGTGCGGGTGAAGCGCCGTTCCAGCTGCAGCACCGCCAGCGCCAGGCGCGGCAGGGCGACGTCCTGGCCGCGATTACCGAGATAGTCGGACAGCAGTTTCAGTCCGGGCGCCACGTCGCTGGCGCGGCCGTAGACCGCGGCCGGGGAGTCGGCGTCGATGCGGAACACGCTCTCCATCGCGGTGCGCACCACGGCGGCGTCGGACTGGCCGGTCTCGGCGACGCGCCGGACCTCGCGCAGGCACTGGGCCACGCCGGCCAGCGCCAGCACCCGTTCGTCCATGGGAAAACTCATCAGGCCACCTGTGTAGTCGCAAGGGAAAGGTCATGGCCGGCCAGGCGGCGCTCGATCGGGGCATCGGTGGCGGCGATCACCGCCCCGCCCAGGCACTCCTGGCCGGCGTACAGCACCAGCGACTGCCCGGGCGTCACCGCGCGCTGGCGGCGGGCGAAGCGCACGGCCAGGCTGCCGTCGTCGAGCACGCTCACCTGGCAGGGCTCGTCGGCCTGGCGGTAGCGGCTCTGCGCGGTGCAGTCGAAGCGGCGGGCCGGCGGGGCGCCGGCCACCCAGTGCGCGGCCTCGGTGCGGCACTGCTGCGACATCAGGTAGGGGCTGTCGCGGTCCTGGTCCACGTACAGCACGTTGCCGGCCACGTCCTTGCCGACCACGTACCACGGCGCCGCCGGGCGGCCGCGCACGCCGCCGATGTTGAGCCCCTCGCGCTGGCCGAGGGTGAAATAGAACACGCCGGGATGCTCGCCGATGCGGGTCCCGTCCGGATCGCGCAGCTCGCCGGTGCGCGCCGGCAGGTACTGGCCGAGGAAGCTGCGGAAATCGCGCTCGCCGATGAAGCAGATGCCGGTGGAATCCTTCTTGGCCCAGGTCGGCAGGCCGGCATCGGCGGCGATGCGCCGCAACTGCGGCTTTTCCAGCCCGCCGATCGGGAACAGCGTGGCGGCCAGCTGGGCCTGGCCCAGCTGGTGCAGGAAATAGCTCTGGTCCTTGCCGCGGTCGGCGCCGCGCAACAGCCGCCAGCGCCCGCCGTGGCGATTCACCCGGGCATAGTGGCCGGTGGCGATGTGCTCGGCCCCCAGCTCGCGCGCCGCATCGAGGAAGTGCTTGAACTTGACCTCGCGGTTGCACAGCACGTCCGGGTTGGGCGTGCGCCCGGCGGCATATTCGGCCAGGAAGTGCTCGAACACGCCGCTCCAGTATTCGCGCGAGAAGTCGCGGAAATGGAAGGGGATGCCGAGCAGCCCGCACACCGCCACCGCGTCGCGGCGGTCGTCCTCGGCGCGGCATCCGCTCCTGGCCGCCGCCGTCGCGTCCCCGGCGCGTGCCTGCGCCTGCGCATCGCCGTCGTCGGACCAGTTCTGCATGAACAGTCCGGCGACGGATTCCCCCGCGCGCGCCAGGGTCCAGGCAGCGACGGAGGAATCCACGCCGCCGGAGACGCCGACCACGATCCGCGGCGTGCTCACGGCAACCGCCTCAGCAGCGAAAGCGGCTGGCGGCTGCCGGCCATCCAGTCGGCCACGGCCTGCCACACCAGGGGACTGCGCAGGCGCGTGCCGGCCTCGCGCAGCGCCTGCGGCGTCATCCACAGCGCGCGGACGATGCCGGCGTCCAGGGCGCGCGCCGGATCGTGCGAGAGTGCCTCGGCGGCCATGACGAAGCGCAGGAAATCGTGCCCGTCCGGCGCACGCCACTGGTACACGCCGACCAGCGCGGTGGGGCGCACGGTCCAGGCGGTTTCCTCCAGGGTCTCGCGCACTGCCGCCTCGATGAGGCTTTCGTCCGGTTCCAGGTGGCCGGCCGGCTGGTTGAGCACCAGGCGCCCGCCCTTGGACTCCTCCACCAGCAACAGCCTGCCGTCGCGGGCCACGACGGTGGCCACGGTGGCTTCCGGGCGCCAGCGCTCGGTGGGGGCGGTCGTGAGGGGTTCCATGTCGGACTAATGGGGACTGAAGCGCGTGCCGGCAAGCGGCCGCAGGACGGGAAATTGTGCGGTCCCGGCGACGGAACGTCCAATCGCCGGACTTATAATCCACGCATGCCCCGCGAAACCTCCCCCGACATGGACCACGGCCTGGCCGTGGAAACCGGCAAGCCGGAAGTCGCCCCGCCGCCGATGTACCAGGTGCTGCTGCTCAACGACGACTACACGCCGATGGACTTCGTCGTGGCCGTGCTGCAGCAGTTCTTCGCCCTGGACCTGGAGAAGGCCACCCAGGTGATGCTGCACGTGCATACCCGCGGGCGCGGGGTGTGCGGGGTGTTCACCCGCGAGGTGGCCGAGTCCAAGGTCGCCCAGGTCAACGAGTTTGCGCGGATGAACCAGCATCCGCTGCTGTGCACGATGGAGCGCCTGTAGCGGCGGCGCGACGTTCGGGATCGCGCTAACGCCATCTGAACGCCGGATTCCGGTAGGGTTGTGGAAAACGCGGAAACAGGCCGCATATTGTCCGCAATCGCCGTCGGAGTGATCCATGTTCAGCAAAGACCTCGAACAAACCATCGGCCAGTGCTACAAGCGTGCCCGCGAGTCCCGCCACGAGTTCATGACGGTCGAGCACCTGCTGCTGGCCCTGCTAGACAACCCGTCCGCCCAGGCCGTGCTCAAGGCCTGCAGCGCCGATATCGGCCGCCTGCGCGAGGAACTGGACCAGGCCATCGAAGCCTCGGTCTCGCGCCTGGCCGAGGACGACGGCCGCGACACCCAGCCCACGCTGGGCTTCCAGCGCGTGCTGCAGCGCGCGGTCTACCACGTGCAATCCTCCGGCAAGAAGGAGGTCACCGGCGCCAACGTGCTGGTGGCGATCTTCGGCGAGAAGGACTCGCATGCGGTGTATTTCCTCAACCAGCAGGACATCACCCGCCTGGACGTGGTCAACTACCTCTCGCACGGCATCTCCAAGCTGTCGGGCGAGGAGGGCGAGGGCGCGTCCCCGCCGGAAGGCGAGGGCAAGGCCGAGGCCGGTGAGGGCGAAGGCAAGGGCGATGCCCTGACCGAGTACGCCACCAACCTCAACGAGCGCGCGCGCGAGGGCCGCATCGACCCGCTGGTCGGTCGCGGCGACGAGATCGAGCGCACCATCCAGGTCCTGTGCCGGCGGCGCAAGAACAACCCGCTGTACGTGGGCGAGGCCGGCGTGGGCAAGACCGCGATCGCCGAGGGCCTGGCCAAGCGCATCGTCGAGGGCGCCGTGCCCGAGGTGCTGGCCGACGCGGTGATCTACTCGCTCGACCTGGGCGCGCTGGTGGCCGGCACCAAGTACCGCGGCGACTTCGAGAAGCGCCTGAAGGGCGTGCTCTCGGCGTTGAAGAAGGTGCCCAACGCGGTGCTGTTCATCGACGAGATCCACACCATCATCGGGGCCGGCTCGGCCTCGGGCGGCACCATGGACGCCTCCAACCTGATCAAGCCGGCACTGGCCTCCGGCGAGCTGCGCTGCATCGGCTCGACCACGTTCCAGGAATACCGCGGCATCTTCGAGAAGGACCGGGCGCTGGCGCGGCGCTTCCAGAAGATCGACATCGTCGAGCCGACCACCGGGGAGACCTACCAGATCCTGCAGGGCCTCAAGCCCCGCTACGAGGCGCACCACGGCGTGACCTACGCCGACGAGGCGCTGCAGGCGGCGGTGGACCTGTCGGTCAAGCACATTGGCGACCGCCTGCTGCCGGACAAGGCCATCGACGTCATCGACGAGGCCGGCGCGCGCCAGCGGCTGCTGCCGGAGGGCGAGCGCAAGGAGCGCATCGACGTGGAGGAGATCGAGACCATCGTCGCCAAGATGGCGCGGATCCCGGCCAAGCAGGTCAGCGCCACCGACAAGGACGTGCTGCAGCACCTGGAGCGCAACCTGAAGATGGTGATCTTCGGCCAGGACGAAGCCATCGACACGCTCGCCTCCTCGATCAAGCTGGCACGCTCGGGGCTGGGCAACCCGGACAAGCCGATCGGCAACTTCCTGTTCGCCGGTCCCACCGGCGTGGGCAAGACCGAGGTCACCCGGCAGCTGGCGCTGCAGCTGGGCATCGAGCTGGTGCGCTTCGACATGAGCGAGTACATGGAGCCGCATTCGGTCAGCCGCCTGATTGGCGCGCCCCCGGGCTACGTCGGCTTCGACCAGGGTGGCCTGCTGACCGAGAAGATCGTCAAGACCCCGCACTGCGTGCTGCTGCTGGACGAGATCGAGAAGGCGCACCCGGACATCTTCAACATCCTGTTGCAGGTGATGGACCGCGGCGTGCTCACCGACACCAACGGGCGCGAGGCGAACTTCAAGAACGTGGTCCTGGTGATGACCACCAACGCCGGTGCCACCCAGGCGGCGCGGCGCTCGATCGGCTTCACCCGCCAGGACCACAGCACCGACGCGATGGAGACCATCCGCCGCGCGTTCACCCCGGAGTTCCGCAACCGCCTGGATGCGGTGGTGCAGTTCCAGCCGCTGGGCGTGGACCACATCCTGCGCGTGGTGGACAAGTTCCTGATCGAGCTGGAGGCGCTGCTGCAGGAGAAGCACGTCAGCCTGTCGACCACCCCGGCCGCGCGCGAGTGGCTGGCCCAGCACGGCTTCGACCCGTTGATGGGCGCACGCCCGATGGCGCGGGTGATCCAGGACAAGGTCAAGCGCCCGCTGGCCGACGAGCTGCTGTTCGGCAAGCTGATCGAGGGCGGCCGGGCCAGCATCGACGTGCGCGACGGCGAGCTGGTCGTCGATACCGAGGCCGAGCCGGCGCGGGTACCCGCCACGGTGGAGTGACGGGCACGGAAAAACCCGCGGCGGGCCTGGCCCGCCGCGGGTCGTGTTCCGTTCCAGGCGAGGGCGGCCGCGGGGCCGCCGCTGCGCAAGCGCCTGCGGCGCTTACTTCATGCGGTAGGTGATGCGGCCCTTGGTCAGGTCGTAGGGCGTCATTTCGACCTTGACCCGGTCGCCGGTCAGGATGCGGATGTAGTTCTTGCGCATGCGGCCGGAGATGTGGGCGATGATCTCGTGCCCGTTCTCGAGCCTGACCCGGAAGGTGGTGTTGGGCAGCGTTTCGCTGACGGTGCCCTCGAATTCGATGGAATCGTCTTTCGACATGTAATCCTGTGCGATTGGTCGCGGACGGGCCGGGAAGGCCCAGAAGAACGGAAATTTTACGCGCCTGCCGGTTCGGACGCAAAAAGCCCGCGGCGCGGGGTTCAGGTGCCTGCCGCGGCGGTCGCGGGATCCCGGGCCAGCAGGCCTGCCGCCAGGGTGCCGAAGCGGGTGCGCCAGGGGCCGGGCGCGTCGGTCGATCGCACCAGCGGGGCGATCGCGGCCAGGAACCCGGCACGCGGCATGCGCCGCGCGCCCAGTCGCACCAGGTGCGGGTTCTTCACCTGGGCATCGATCAACGGCCAGCCCCAGCCATGCAGGCGCAGCGCCAGCGCGGCCAGGGCGACCTTGGAGCCGCCGCTGCGCGCGCTGAACATGCTCTCGCCGAAGAACATCCGGCCGATCGCCACGCCGTACAGGCCGCCGACCAGCGCCTGGCCGTCGCGGACCTCGATCGAATGGGCGTGGCCGTGTTCGTGCAGGGCCAGGTAGGCATCGCGCATGCCGGCGGTGATCCAGGTGCCGTCCTGGCCCGGGCGCGGCGTGCCGGCGCAGGCGTCGATCACCGCGGCGAAGTCGGTGTCGGCGACGACCTGCCAGCGGCTGTGGCGCAGGCCGCGGCGGAAGCGCGAGGACAGGTGCACCGCGCCGGTGTCGAACACGGTGCGCGGATCCGGCGACCACCACAGGATCGGCTGGCCGGCGGAGAACCACGGGAAGATGCCGCCGGCATAGGCGTTGAGCAGGCGCGGCACCGACAGGTCGCCGCCGACGGCGAGCAGCCCGTCGGGCTCGCGCAGGGCGCATCCGGCGGGCGGGAACGGCGCGCGCGGATCGGCGTCGAGCAGGTAGGGAAGCGAGCGGGCCATCGCGGCGATTGTAGGCGCCGGGGCCGTTCGCGGCTCAGTCGGCCGGTGCCGCCTCGGCCCGGAACGGCGAATGCCGCGCCAGCCGCCCGGCGCGGGCGCGCACCTCGTCCGCTTCCTCGGCGCACCAGCGTTCCAGGGCCGGGCGGAATTCCTGGTCGGCGATCCAGTGGCGGCTGTGCACGATCGCCGGCAGGAAGCCGCGCGCGATCTTGTGCTCGCCCTGCGCGCCGGGCTCGAACCGGGACAGGCCGTGGCGCAGGCAGTACTCGATGCCCTGGTAGTAGCAGGTCTCGAAGTGCAGGCCGGGCAGGGGCGCGCCGCCCCAGTAGCGGCCGTACAGGGTGTCGCCGCCGCGCAGGCACAGGGCGCCGGCGACCGGGGTCGCGCCGGCGAAGGCCATGAAGATCACCAGCGCTTCGGGCATCCGCCGCGCCAGGTGGTCGAGGAAGGCACGGGTCAGCGCCGGGGCGTTGCCGTATTCGCGGAAGGTGTCCAGGTAGAAGCCGTACATCGCGTCCAGCACCGCCGCGTCGGCCTGGTCGCCATGGAACTGGCGCACGACGATGCCCGCGCGCGCGACCCGGGCGCGTTCCTGGCGGATGTTCTTGCGGTGCTTGTGGTCCATCGCGGCCAGGCAGTCGTCGAACGTGCGCCACGCGCCGGGATTGCGCCAGTGGAACTGCACGTCGATGCGCGCCAGCCAGTCCGGGGGAAAGGCGGCGTCCTCGCCGGCATCGGGGAAATTGACGTGCGCCGAGGACCAGCCGCGCGCGTCCACGTGCGCGGCCATGGCCTGCAGCAGCGCGGCGCGGTCGGCCGGGTCCGGGGCCAGCAGGCGCGGGCCGGTGACCGGCGTGTACGGCACCGCGCACAGCCATTTCGGGAAGTAGTCCTGGCCGTACCGCGCCCAGGCATGGGCCCAGGCGTGGTCGAACACGAACTCGCCGTGCGAATTGGTCTTGACGTAGCCGGGCGCGGCGGCGCGCAGGCGCCCGCCGTCCCAGAGCGTGGCATGGTGCGGCTGCCAGCCCCAGTCCGGGCGCAGGCAGCCGGTCTGCTCGAGCCCGGACAGGAACGCGTGGCGCACGAACGGGTGGGTACCGTCGTGCAGGCCGTCCCAGGCCTGCGCCGGGATCTCGTCGAGCCGCTCGATCCAGCGCACCGTGGCGGACATGCGCGCTCCGGCCTGCCTGGTCCCGGCGCCGGGGCCGCTCAGCCCAGACTGTCGAGGTAGCGCTCGGCGTCGAGCGCGGCCATGCAGCCGAAGCCGGCCGAGGTGATCGCCTGGCGGTAGTGCTGGTCGGCCACGTCGCCGGCGGCGAACACGCCCTCCACCGAGGTCTGGGTGGCGTTGCCGCCCAGGCCGGAGCGGATGTCCAGGTAGCCGTTGTTCATCGCCAGCTGGCCCTCGAACAGGCCGGTGTTGGGATGGTGGCCGATGGCCACGAAGAAGCCGTGCACCGGGATGTCGTGCAGCGAGCCGTCCTCGACCGAGCGCAGCCGCACCCCGGTGACGCCGGCCTCGTCGCCCAGCACTTCCTCCACGGTGTGGAACCACACCGGCTCGATCTTGCCCTCGGCCACGCGCGCGAACAGCTTGTCCTGCATGATCTTCTCGGCGCGCAGGGTGTCGCGGCGGTGCACCAGGTAGACCTTGCGGGCGATGTTGGACAGGTACAGCGCCTCCTCCACGGCGGTGTTGCCGCCGCCGATCACCGCCACCTCGCGATCCTTGTAGAAGAAGCCGTCGCAGGTGGCGCAGGCCGACACGCCGCGGCCCTTGAACTTCTCCTCCGACTCCAGTCCCAGGTAGCGGGCGGTGGCGCCGGTGGCGATGATCAGCGCGTCGCAGGTGTACACGCCGCTGTCGCCCTCCAGGCGGAACGGGCGCTGCGACAGGTCCGCGGTATGGATATGGTCGAAGATCACCTCGGTATGGAAGCGCTCGGCGTGGGCCTGCATGCGCGCCATCAGCTCCGGGCCCATCACGCCTTCGCTGTCGCCCGGCCAGTTGTCCACCTCGGTGGTGGTCATCAGCTGCCCGCCCTGTTCCAGGCCGGTGATCAGCACCGGCTTGAGATTGGCCCGCGCGGCGTACACCGCGGCGGTCCAGCCGGCCGGGCCGGAGCCCAGGATCAGCAGGCGGGAGTGCTTGGGCAGGTTGGCTTCTGTCAGGCTCATGTGGACTCGCTTCGCATCGGATTGCATGGGCGCGCGGTGGCTTGGACCGGGCGCGACGTGGGCATAGAGTGGTCGCGCCGGCAGGGGTTATCAAGCATCGACGGCTGCAACGGCGTGGCCCACCGGTGGCCCTGGCACGGTGCCGCCGCGCCGGCCGCGGCTCGTGCCCGGATTGGCCGGTCGCGGCTGAAAGCCAGGTCCATTTCGTTTATTATCAATCGCTAACGCAATATTTCTGAGGTTGGATCAAGGGTGGCGAAGCAGCTTCCGGAGCGCGGCAAGAAGCAGGACGGCAAATCCGCACGCGCAGCCACGCCGGCCAACCCGGCCCGGCAGCGGTTGTGGCGCGACCTGGCCTTGATCGCCATCGCGCCGGCGCTGCTGTACCTGCTGGCCAGCCTGTTCACCTATTCCCCGGCCGATCCGGGCTGGTCGCAGACCGGCAGCGTGGTCGCGCCGGTGCACAACATGGGCGGCAAGTTCGGCGCCTGGATCGCCGACGTGCTGCTGCAGCTGTGCGGCTATGTGGCCTTCCTGCTGCCGCTGGTGCTGGGCATGGTGGCCTGGATCGCCCTGTTCGGCATGGAGCGCGAGGGCCAGCGCGAGGGCGACCTGGGCCCGGCGCTGAAGCTGGTGGGCATCGTCGGCTTCCTCATCGCCTCCACCGGCCTGCTGCACCTGCGCCTGTTCCACGGCGACGTGGCCCATGCCGGCGGCGTGCTCGGCCAGGCGGTGGGCAAGTCGCTGACGGTCGGCTTCGGCGCGCTCGGGGCCAACCTGTTCGTGCTGGTGCTGCTGCTGGCCTCGATCACCCTGGCCACCGGGCTGTCCTGGATCCAGCTCATGGAGCGGATCGGGCAGGGCGTGCTCGCGCTGGGCCCGTGGCTGCAGCGCTCGCAGCGCCAGGCCAGCGAGTGGCAGCAGACCCGCGAGCTGCGCGAACAGCGCGAGGAGGTGCGCAAGACCGAGGCGGTGCAGCGCGCCAAGCGCGAGCCGGTGAAGATCGAGCCGCCGGCCGCGCCGGTGGTGGAGAAGAGCGAGCGCGCCAAGCGCGACACCCAGATCCCGATGTTCCAGGGCGTCAACAAGGACGGCTCGGACCTGCCGCCGCTGGCGCTGCTGGACGACCCCAAGCCGCAGCCCAAGGGCTACGACGAGGAGACCCTGGAGACGCTCTCGCGCCAGATCGAGTTCAAGCTCAAGGACTTCCGCATCGATGCGCAGGTGGTCGGCGCCTATCCCGGCCCGGTGATCACCCGCTTCGAGATCGAGCCGGCGCCGGGCGTGAAGGTCAGCCAGATCAGCTCGCTGGACAAGGACCTGGCGCGCGGGCTGTCGGTCAAGTCGGTGCGCGTGGTCGACGTGATCCCGGGCAAGACCGTGATCGGCCTGGAGATCCCCAACGTCACCCGCGAGATGATCTTCCTGTCCGAGCTGCTGCGCTCGAAGGAGTACGACAAGTCCGCCAGCCCGCTGACCCTGGCGCTGGGCAAGGACATCGGCGGCCGCCCGACGGTGGCCGACCTGGCGCGCATGCCGCACCTGCTGGTGGCCGGCACCACCGGCTCGGGCAAGTCGGTGGCGGTCAACGCGATGGTGCTGAGCCTGCTGTACAAGGCCGGGCCCAAGGATCTGCGGATGCTGATGATCGACCCGAAGATGCTCGAGCTGAGCGTCTACGAGGGCATCCCGCACCTGCTGGCGCCGGTGGTCACCGACATGAAGGAGGCCGCCAATGGCCTGCGCTGGTGCGTGGCGGAGATGGAGCGCCGCTACAAGCTGATGAGCGCGGTGGGCGTGCGCAACCTGGCCGGCTTCAACAAGAAGGTCAAGGAGGCCCAGGACGCCGGCCAGCCGCTGATGGACCCGCTGTTCAAGCCCAACCCCGAGCTGGGCGAGGCGCCGCGGCCGCTGGAGCCGATGCCGTTCATCGTCATCTTCATCGACGAATTCGCCGACATGATGATGATCGTCGGCAAGAAGGTCGAGGAACTGATCGCGCGCCTGGCACAGAAGGCGCGCGCCGCCGGCATCCACCTGATCCTGGCCACCCAGCGGCCGTCGGTGGACGTGATCACCGGCCTGATCAAGGCCAACATCCCCACCCGCATCGCCTTCCAGGTCAGCTCCAAGATCGACTCGCGCACCATCCTCGATCAGTCCGGCGCCGAGGCGCTGCTGGGCAACGGCGACATGCTGTACCTGCCGCCGGGCACGGCCATGCCCGAGCGCGTGCACGGCGCCTTCGTGTCCGACGACGAGGTGCACCGGGTGGTCGAGCACCTCAAGGCCAGCGGCCCGGTCGAGTACATCGAGGGCGTGCTGGACGAGGTGCAGACCATGGGCGACGGCACCGTGGTCGGCGCCACCGGCCTGCCCGAGGTGGCCAGCAGCGGCGACGAGTCCGACCCGCTGTACGACGAGGCCCTGCGCATCGTTACCGAGACCCGCCGCGCCTCGATCTCGGGCGTGCAGCGCCGGCTCAAGATCGGCTACAACCGCGCCGCCCGGCTGATCGAGGCGATGGAGGCGGCCGGCGTGGTCAGCGCCCCGGAGCACAACGGCGACCGCTCGGTGCTGGCGCCGCCGCCGCCGAAGTGAGCCGGCGACGTCCGGCTCGAACCTGAATGGGCATGTGCGCGGCGCCTCGCGCGCCGCGCCGGTTCATCCAGGTGCGTTCAGAATTCCTCCATCCACCCCATTTCCTGGAATCGCCGCGATGCGCCATCTGTTGCGAACCTCCCTGCTGGCCCTTGCCCTGATGGGGGCCAGCGCCTCCGCCTTCGCCGGTGCGCGCGAGGAGCTCAAGACCTTCACCAACGGCCTGAAGGGCCTGGACGGGCAGTTCAGCCAGCAGGTCTACGACGGCAAGGGCCGGCTCAAGGAGAAGTCCAGCGGGCGCCTGGCGCTTTCGGCACCGCGCCTGTTCCGCTGGGAGTACACCAAGCCGTTCGAGCAGCTGATCGTGGCCGATGGCAAGAAGGTCTGGGTCTACGACCCGGACCTGCAGCAGGTCACCGTGCGCGACCAGGGCAGCGAGGAAGCGAGCAGCCCGCTGGCCGCGCTGGTCGAACCCGGCCGGCTCGACCGGCAGTTCGACGTCAGCGAGGAGGCCGGCAGCCGCGACGGCCTGCAGTGGCTGGCGCTCTCGCCCAAGGCCGGTGCCGATGCGGTGTTCCAGTACGCCAACCTCGGCTTCGGCGCGCAGGGCCTGAGCCGGATGGAGATCACCGATGCCGCCGGCCAGCGCACCGTGATCAACTTCAGCGGCTGGCAGCGCAACCCGGCCTTTGCCGCCGGCACCTTCCGCTACGTGCCGGGCAAGGGCGTGGACGTGGTCGGCGAACGCTGAACGCCGCGCGCGGGGCGCTGGCGCCGGCGCGGTAGAATCGGCCGGTGGCAAGAACCCGCATTCCCGCTCCCGGCACCGGCGACCTGCTCGGTGCCGAACCCGAACACCTCAAGCCGCTCGCCGAGCGCATGCGCCCGCGCACGCTCGACGAGATGGTCGGGCAGAAGCGCCTGCTCGCCCCGGGCAGCGCGCTGCGGCGCGCGGTCGAATCCGGGCGCGTGCACTCGATGATCCTGTGGGGGCCGCCCGGCTGCGGCAAGACCACCCTGGCGCTGCTGCTGGCGCGCTATGCCGATGCCGAGTTCCGGGCGATCTCGGCGGTGCTGTCCGGGTTGCCGGAGGTGCGCCAGGTGCTGGCCGAGGCCGCGCAGCGCTTCGCCGAGGGCCGGCGCACGGTGCTGTTCGTCGACGAGGTGCACCGCTTCAACAAGGCCCAGCAGGACGCGTTCCTGCCGCACATCGAGCGCGGCACAATCATCTTCGTCGGCGCCACCACCGAGAACCCCTCGTTCGAGCTGAACTCGGCGCTGCTGTCGCGCTGCCGCGTTCACGTGCTGGAGGCGGTGTCGGCCGCGGACATCGCCGAGGCGCTGCGGCGGGCGCTGGACGACGGCGAGCGCGGCCTGGGCGGGCAGGGCATCCGCATCACCGACGAATCGCTGCACGAGATCGCCGGCGCCGCAGACGGCGACGTGCGCCGCGCCCTGACCCTGCTGGAGATCGCCGCCGAACTGGCGCTGGGCGAGGGCGGGGAGATCACCGCACGGACCCTGCAGCAGGTGCTGGCCGACCGCACCCGCCGCTTCGACAAGGGTGGCGAGCAGTTCTACGACCAGATCTCGGCGCTGCACAAGTCGGTGCGCAGCTCCAACCCGGACGCGGCGCTGTACTGGCTCACTCGCATGCTCGACGGCGGCTGCGACCCGGCCTACCTGGCGCGGCGGCTCACCCGCATGGCGATCGAGGACATCGGCCTGGCCGACCCGCGCGCGCAGACCATGGCGCTGGAGGCCTGGGACATCTACGAGCGCCTGGGCAGCCCCGAGGGCGAGCTGGCGTTCGCGCAGCTGGTGCTGTACCTGGCCAGCACTGCCAAGTCCAATGCCGGCTATGCCGCCTTCAACCAGGCCAAGGCCGAAGTGCGCGAGACCGGCACCCAGGAGGTGCCGCTGCACCTGCGCAACGCGCCGACCAAGCTGATGAAGAACCTCGGCTACGGCAAGGATTACCAGTACGACCACGACGTCGAGGGCGGCATCGCGCTGGACCAGACCGGCTTCCCGGACGCGATGGGCGAGCGGGTCTACTACCGCCCGGTCGAGCGCGGCATGGAGATCAAGCTCAAGGAGAAGCTGGACCGCCTGCGCGCCGCGCGCGAGCAGGCGCGCAAGGGCAAGGAGTAGGCGCAGCGGCCCCGGTGCGGCCCCCGGCTGGCCTGCACTGCCGGTATTCGGCGCGAGGCGGCTGGCAATCGCCGCGGACCTCCCCCATGTAGAGGGACATCCACCCACTGGAACCCGCGCATGATCCCGTTGTCAGTGCTCGATCTCGCCCCGGTCTGCGAAGGCAGCGCCCCGGCCGCCGCCTTCGCCAACATGCTCGACCTGGCCCGCCATGCCGAAGCCTGGGGCTACCACCGCTACTGGCTGGCCGAGCACCACAACATGCCCGGCATCGCCAGCGCCGCCACCGCGGTGCTGATCGGCCACGTCGCCGGCGGCACGCGCACCATCCGCGTCGGTGCCGGCGGCATCATGCTGCCCAACCATTCGCCGCTGCAGGTGGCCGAGCAGTTCGGCACCCTGGCCGCGCTGTACCCGGACCGCATCGATCTCGGGCTGGGGCGGGCGCCGGGCACCGACCAGGCCACCGCGCGGGCGTTGCGGCGCTATTTCGATGCGGCCGACCAGTTCCCGCAGGACGTGGCCGAGCTGCTGCGCTACTTCGAGCCGGCGCGGCCGGGGCAGCCGGTGCAGGCCGTGCCGGGCGCCGGCATCCCGGTACCGGTGTGGCTGCTGGGCTCGAGCCTGTTCAGTGCGCGCCTGGCTGCGGCGCTGGGCCTGCCGTTCGCCTTCGCCTCGCATTTCGCGCCGGACCTGATGGACCAGGCGCTCGCCCTGTACCGCCAGGAATTCCGTCCCTCGCAACGGCTGGCACAGCCCTACGCGATGCTGGCGCTCAATGCGGTCGGCGCGGGCTCGGCGGAGCAGGCGCGGCGCCTGTTCACCAGCCAGCAACAGGCCTTCGTCAACCTGCGCCGCGGCCGCCCCGGGCGCATCCCGGCACCGGTGGAGGACATCGAGACGTTCTGGCAGCCGCACGAGAAGCTCGGCGTGCAGCAGGCCCTGGCGTGCACCGTGCTGGGCGACCGGGCGGCGGTGGCGCAGGGCCTGGCGGCATTCGTCGCGCGCCACCGGCCCGACGAGGTGATGGTCACCGCCAACATCTTCGACCATGCCGCGCGGCTGGAATCGTTCCGCATCGTGGCCGAGGCCTGGCGCGAGGTGCAGGGCGGGGCGGCCTGACCGGCCGCTTCACGCCTCCTTGCCCGCCGGCACGCCCAAGATGGAGACCGGTTTTCGCGAGGGAGTGGTACCCATGCAGCAGCGCAGAAGGCACGTGGACGAGGTCGCCGGGCTGATCCGCGACGTCGAGGTGGCGATGCTCACCACCGTCGACGCCGACGGCCGCCTGGTCAGCCGGCCCTTGTGCACGGAGGATGCGGAGTTCGACGGCGAGCTGTGGTTCGTCACCCGCAGCGACAGCCCCAAGGTGGCCGAGATCCATGCCAATCCCCAGGTCAACGTGGCCTATGCGGTGCCGGCGCGCAACGCCTACGTTTCCATCGCCGGCCAGGCGCGCATCGTCCACGACCCGGCCCGCGCCGCGGCCTACCAGAGCCGGGCGCTGGCGATGTTCTTCCCCGAGGGGCGCGAGGACGGGGACCTGTGCCTGGTTCATGTGGTGGCCGATTCGGCCGAGTGCTGGAACGGTCCGGGGCCGCTGCTGGGGCGGGTGCTGCACTTCGTGATGAGTGCGGTCGGCGACGAACCGCCGGCCATGAGCGGCAGCGACGTGCTCGACCTGGAGCCCCATCGCCGGCGCTGAAGTGTCAGTGCAGACGGTGCAGCAGGTCGCGGCCGAGGCCGATCAGGCCGCCAGAGGCCAGGGCGGTGGCGGCGATGCTGGCGAGCCCGGCGGTCCACGCCACCGCCATCAGGCGGCCGTCGCGCTCGAGCAGCGCCAGGGCATACAGCAGCAGGATCACCCCGAACAGGTAGTTGGTCATCGGGATCGGCAGCGACAGCAGGATCCCCAGCACCACTAGCTGGGCGCCGCAGGCCAGGCGTGCCGGCAGCGGCGCGACCAGTACGCGCCAGCGCGGCGCCAGCAGGCGGTCCAGGCGCCGCAGCAGCGGCGAGATGCGCGCCACGAAGCGCCCGACCGTGCGCCGGCGTGGCCCGCGGCGGCCGATCGGGCCGGGCAGCCAGGGCCGGCGCAGCCCGAGCAGCAGCTGCAGCCCGACCAGGGCCACCAGCGGGCCGCTGACCGCCCCGGACACGCCGGGCAGGGGAATGAAGGCCGGCAGGATCGCCACGAACAGGAACATGCCGAACGCGCTTTCCTGCATGTCCGCCAGGATCTCGCGCAGGCTCAGGACCTGGTCCGGATCGCCCTGCAGGAACACCGACAACAGCGTGCGGATGCCCGCGCTGCCGAACGCCTCGCCCGGGCCGGGCGCGTTGCCCTCATCCGGTGAGGTCATCGGTCCCGTCTTCGGGCAGCTTGCGCAGCAGCAGCTTGTCGATGCGCGCCCCGTCCAGGTCCACCACCTCGATGCGCCAGCCGGCCCAGTCGAAGTACTCCCCGGCGTGCGGGATGCGGCCGAAGTAGTAGATGCACAGGCCGGCCAGGGTGTGGTAATCGCCCTCCTGCGCCGGCGGCAGCTCGGCCCCGCCGAGCACCTCGCGCAGCTCGTCGATCGGCAGCGAGCCGTCCACCAGCAGCGAGCCGTCCTCGCGCTGCACCACCAGGGCGTCGTCGTTGCCGTTCTCGAAGGCCTGGATGCGGCCGACCACCGCGCCCATCAGGTCGCTGACCGTGACCAGGCCCTGGATCTCGCCGTATTCGTCCACCACCAGCGCCATCGACTGCTGCTCCTCGCGGAAGATCTCCAGCAGCTTCATGGCCTGGGTGGAATCGGAGACGTACAGCGGCTCGCGCAGGTTCTCGAACAGGTGCTGCGGATCGCCGTCCATGCGCACGATCAGCGACTTCACCTCGAGGATGCCGACCACGTCCTGGTCGTTGCCGCGGTACACCGGGTAGCGCGAGAACTGGTGCTCGCGCATGGTCCGCAGGTTCTTCTCCGGCGCCGCCTCGGTGTCCAGCCAGGCGATGCGGTTGCGCGGCGTCATCAGGCTGTCGGCGGTGCGGTCGCCCAGCCGCAGCACCCGGTTCATCATGTTGCGCTCGTCGTCGTCGATCACGCCCTGCTCGTGGCTTTCGGCCACCAGCATGCGGATCTCCTCTTCGGAGACCTTGGCCGACTGCTCGTTGCCCAGGCCCAGCAGCCGCAGCACCAGGCGGGTGGTGCGCGCGAGCACCCAGACGCCGGGCGCGGCGATGCGCGCCAGCCAGCCCATCGGCGTGGCGACGATGCCGGCGATGGTCTCCGGCCGGGTGATGGCCAGGCGCTTGGGCACCAGCTCGCCGAAGATCAGCGTCAGGAAGGTGATCAGCGCGACCGCGGCGGTCTTGCCGATGCCGTCGGCCCACGGCGCCAGGGCGGGCACGCCGGCCTTGATCCACTCGGCCATCACCAGGCCGATCGCCTCGCCGCCGAACAGGCCGGTGAGCACGCCGATCAGGGTGATGCCGATCTGCACCGCGGACAGGAAGTTGTCCGGCTTCTCGGCCAGCTTCAGTGCGGCGGCGGCGCGCTTGCTGGAAGCGGCCATCTGCTTCAGGCGGCTCTTGCGCGAGGTCATCACGGACATCTCCGACATGGAGAAGAAGCCGTTGAGGATGACCAGGGCCAGGACGATCAGAAGTTCGATCATCGCCGGGCCTCCCTGTAGCCAGGGAAGGGGGGGAGGCGGGCGGGGGGGAGGTTTCGAGGAATTTTCCATAGGATGCGCGGTCAAGCGCCGGCCAATCGTAGCAAATGCGGGCGGTGGCGGCGCAAGTCCGCGGCCGGTTGCGCGCCCGGTGGATACCCGGGCTGTCACGGAACAGTCATAATTCCGCCCTGCGCCGTCCTCCCAGACGGCAGGACGATGCCTTCTCCATGTTTTCCCTGCAGACCATCTTCGGCTCCGGCAAGCAGTTCTACACGCTGCTCGACGAAGCCGCCGACGCCGCCTACGACAGCGCCAAGGCCTTGCACGCCATGATGCGCGACGCCGACCGCCAGCCGGCGCTGGATGCCTTTAAGCTGGCGCGCCTGCGCGAGCGCACCGCCTCGGACAAGATCGGCCAGGCGCTGGTGGACAGCTTCATGACCCCGATCGAGCGCGAGGACATCGAGGCGCTGGGGTCGGCGCTGTACAAGATCCCCAAGCAGATCGAGAAGTTCGCCGACCGCTACGCGCTGGCCACCAAGCACCTGGAGCACATCGACTTCGCCCCGCGCGCGGCGATGCTCGAGCAGGCCGCCAGCGTGGTGTGCGAGATGGTCCACGACCTGCGCAACATGGACCTGGACCGCACCACCGCGCTCAACGAGAAGCTGCGCACGATCGAGAACGAGGCCGACCGGCTGATGCTCGAGCTGTACCGGGACATCTACTCCGGCCGGCTGGACTACCAGCAGATGTTCCTGCTCAAGGAGTTCTTCGAGATCCTGGAGAAGGCCATCGACCGCTGCCGCGAGGCCGGCGTGGTGGTCTACCAGATCGTGCTCAAGAATTCCTGATGGCGATGCCGACCTTGCCGCATCCCGGTGCCGGGAAGAGCAATGGCGTCCGCGCCGCGGGCCGCGTGTCGCTCCGGTCCGCCCATGCCGCCGCCCGCCGCATCCGCGCGTCCGCGCCCGGGAGGCCGCTGCCATGCTGACGCTGGTGATAGTGGTGGTGCTGGCCGCGCTGGTGTTCGAGTTCATCAACGGCTTCCACGACACCGCCAACTCGATCGCCACGGTGGTCTCCACCAAGGTGCTCACCCCGGGTTGGGCGGTGATCCTGGCCGCGGGCATGAACCTGGTCGGCGCGCTGACCGGCACCGCGGTGGCGCTGACCATCGCCTCGGGCCTGCTCGACACCGACGTGGTCGAGGTCACCCCGCAGGTGGTGCTGTGCGCGCTGCTCGGCGGGATCATCTGGAACCTGATCACCTGGTGGCGGGGACTGCCGTCCTCGTCCTCGCACGCGCTGATCGGCGGCCTGTGCGGTGCCGGCCTGGCCGCGGCCGGCAACGACTGGAACGCGCTGATCTGGTCGCAGAACGTGGGCGACTGGGCCCACAACAAGGGCCTGCTGTGGAAGGTGTTCGTGCCGATGGTGACCTCGCCGGTCGCCGGCTTCTTCCTCGGCATCGTGGTGATGATGGCGCTGTGGGCGATCATCGCCGGCATGGCCCGGATCGGCGGCCCGGTCGGGCGGCTGGCGCGGCCGCGCTGGGTCAACGCCTTCTTCGGCAAGGCGCAGATCGCCTCGGCCGCCTACATGGGCTACGCGCACGGCCACAACGACGCGCAGAAGACCATGGGCATCATCGCCATGACCCTGGTCGGGGCGCAGTCGGTGGGTGCGCTGGACGATCTGCCGGGCTGGCTGGCGTTCCTGCATCCGGCGGCCCACGGCGGCGACGGCATCCCGCTGTGGATCGTGCTCTCGTGCGCGCTGGTGATGGCCGCGGGCACCGCGTCCGGCGGCTGGAAGATCATCCGCACGCTGGGCCACAAGATGGTGCGCCTGCACCCGATCCACGGCTTCGCCGCCGAGGTCAGCTCGGCCTCGATCCTGACCCTGGCCGCGCACTTCGGCATGCCGGTGTCCACCACCCACAGCATCTCCACCGCGATCATGGGCGTGGGCTTCGCCAAGAACCCGCACTCGCTGAAGCTGGGGGTGATCGAGCGGATCGTGTGGGCCTGGATCCTGACCATTCCCGCCTCCGGCCTGATCGGCTACCTGATCCTGGAGCTGTTCCGCCTGGCCGGCTGGACCTGAAGCCCGCGTGGTGCCGGCGCCGCCGGCGCCGCGCGGGGGACCGCTCGATTCAATCCAGCGTGACCACGACCTTGCCGAACGCGCCGCGGCGCAGGTGCGCGAACGCCTCCGGCACGGCGTCGAAACCGTAGCGGGCATCGACCACCGGGACGATGCGGTGCCGCGCGAGTGCGCGGTTCATCGCCTTGAAGGCGTGGCGCGCCGGCGGTCCGGGATCCGATGACAGCGGGGCCGGCCCGATGCGCGACAGGCTCAGTGCGCGGCGTACATCGCCATCACGTCGCGGCGGAACGCGGCCTGGCTGTCGGTACGGCTGTAGAACATGTGCCCGCCGGGGTATTCGCGGACCTGGACGCGGGTCGGATCCTGGCCCATCGCCGGCATCTGGTCCACGGTCAGCACCGAGCCCATGAACGGGCACGACAGGTCGTTCCAGCCGTGGGCGATCAGCACCCGCAGCTGCGGGTCGATCGCCACCGCCTGGCGCAGCTGGGTCACGGCGCCCTTGCGCAGCTCGTCGTTCCAGTCCCACAGCCGGTTCACGTCGTAGTTCAGCGCCTGATAGCGGGCATCGACCTTCCAGCCGACCACGCGGGTGACGAAGTCCACCATCGCGGTGGTGGTCGGGGCGATGATGCTGTCCAGCAGCGGATCGTTGGCGCGCTGCTCCGGATCGTTCGGGAACGGGTCGAAGGCGGTGACGTTGGAGTCGTAGCGGCTGCCGAGCTCGCCCTTGTCGCGGAACACCTCGCGCAGGTAGGACTGGGTCTCCAGGCGGCCGCCGGCGCGGCGCACGTAGGCCGGATCGAGGCCGGTCATCGCCGCGACCTGGGCGAGCATGCGCTCGGTCGCCTGAGGATCGCTGCGCCCCTTCATCAGGGCGGTGGCGTAGTCGCCGCGGGTGTAGTCGATCACCTGCCGCATCGCCTCGGGCGTCAGCCGGTTCTCGCGCTCCAGGTGCGCGGCGGTGATCGAGGGCAGGGTCAGCATCCACGCCAGCGGCGAGACGTCGCCGTTGTCGTCCAGGGTCGGGTTGAGGTAGGGCGAGACCAGCACCACCCCGTTCATCGCCACGCCCAGCCGGGTCTGCAGGTAGTGGGTGATGCGCGGGCCGCGGAAACCGCCGTAGCTCTCGCCGACCAGGTACTTGCGCGACTGCAGGCGCCCGCTCTTGACCAGCCAGTCGTAGATCGTGCGCGAGAGGTACTCGACGTCGGCCTTGGGGTTGTAGAACTGCTTCTTGGCTTCCTCCTCGCCGACCAGCGAGCGGCTGAAGCCGGTGCCGACCGGGTCGATGAACACCAGGTCGGTGAAGTCCAGCCAGGTGCCGGGGTTGTCGCGCAGCGTCGCCGGCGCCGAGGCGCTGTCGCCTTCGCTGCCGAAGGCGACCACCTTGGGGCCGATCGCGCCCAGGTTGAGGTAGACCGACGACGCGCCGGGGCCGCCGTTGAGGGCGAAGGTCACCGGCCGATCCTTGCCGCCGGTGGTGTAGGCGGTGACCACCACCTCGCCGATCGTCTTGCCCTTGTCATCGTGCACCGGCAGGGTGGCGACCGTGGCCGTGTAGTCGAGCGTGCGGCCGTCGATCCGCATGGACTGGCGTACCGAGGCATCAGCCGGCAGCGCTGCAGGGGCGGCGGCGGGCGTGGCCGGGCGGTCGTCGGTCGCGGGCTTGTCGTCGGCGAAGGCGGGCAGGACGGCCAGCAGGGTGGCGAGCAGCGTGTACGGCAGGACTTTCATGGGCAGGGACGACGGACCGGAAGAATGCCCGATGCTAGGTGGTCCCGGCCGGCGGCGGATGTGCCCAAAGCCATGTGCGGGCCGGTGCCGGCCCGTATGATGGCGGCTGATCCCGAGGACGCGGCATGGTGAACAAGCGGTTGCTGGCGGCGCTGTGCCTGCTGACGATCACGGCCTGCGCCGGCGCGGGCGCGGCGCGCAAGGCGCACGACCCGGATGCCTTGTGGCGCCTGGTCAACCGCTGCAGCAGCAGCGCCGATGCCGACCGGCCGGCCGACTGCGTGGCGGTCTGGGCCGATCCGGCGCGTCGCGCGGTGGTGCTCAAGGACTCGCACGGGCGCTACCAGTACCTGCTGTTGCCGCTGCCGCGGCTGACCGGCATCGAGGACGACCAGCTGCGGCGGGCGGCGTTGCCCAATTACTTCGCCCTGGCCTGGCAGGCGCGCGGCTTCGTCGCCCAGGCGCTCGGCCGGCCGGTGCCGCGACGCTACATGAGCCTGGCGCTGAACTCGCCGTACGGACGCTCGCAGAACCAGTTCCATATCCACCTGGACTGCCTGCGCGAGGACGTCGCCGCCGCGCTGGCGCGGCAGTCTGCGGCGATCGGTCCGGACTTCGCCGTGTTGCCCGAGCCGCTGCGCGGCCACCGCTACCTGGCGCGGCGACTGGACGGCGCCGAGCTGACCGCCGATCCGCTGCACCTGCTGGAACAGTCGCTGGCCGGGGACGAACGGATCGACCGCTACTCGCTGGTGGTGGCCGGCACCGAGGATGCGGCCGGCCCCGGCTTCGTCGTGCTGGCGACCCGCTTCGATCCGCTGTCCGGCAACTTCGCCAGCGGCGAAGAGCTGCAGGACCATGCTTGCGGGGCGCTCACCGGGGCGAAGGCGCTCGATGGCGTGCGCTGATCGCCATCGACCGGCAGGCCCGGGCGCCATGCCGGTACGTGGCCGCAGCGCCCATTCGCCGATGCGGCGGCCGGGATCCCTTCCGCCGCCCGCGGGAGACACGCAGTGACCCTGTCGCTCGTCTTCCTGCTCGCGCTGCTGGCTGGCGTATTGGCCTGGCGCCGCTGGCGCCGGAGTGCGCTGGCGGCCGGGGGGGCGGCGATGGCGTTGGGCCTGGCGGTGGGCTGCGGCCCGGTGCCGGCCTGGATGCTGTCCGGGCTGCAGGCGGGCCCGGGGGCCGGGTTCGCCGGCTGGGGCCGGCGCAACGTCATCGTGCTGCTCGGTGCCGGTACCGTGCGCACGCCCGCCGGCGTGGAGCCGAGCCTGTTCGCGCAGGGGCGCCTCGGTGCCGCCGCGCGCCTGTGGCACGCCTGCCGGCAAGCGCCGGCGCGCGTGTGCAGGATCGAGATCAGCGGCGGCGATGCCCGGGGCAACGGCACCTCGGAGGCCGCGGTCTATCGCGACGCATTGCTCGGGCTGGGCGTGGCACCGGCCGACCTGCTGGTCGAGCCCGCCAGCATGAACACCTGGCAGAACGCGCAATTCAGCGCGCCGCTGCTGCGCCGCGAAGGCGCGGACCGGGTGCTGCTGGTGTCCTCCGCCACCCACCTGCGCCGTGCGCAGCTGTATTTCGCCCATTTCGGGATCGCCGCGGTGCCGGTGCGCGCGGACTGGCTGGACACCGCCCCCGGCGGGTTGCCTTCAGGTGCGAACTTCATGCTCGCTGACGTGGCCCTGCACGAGTACCTGGGCATCGCCCGCTACCACCTCTACCAGGCGCTGGGCTGGAACGTGGAGGCGACCCGGGCCGGGGCGCTGTGAATTCCCTTGGGCGGGGCGGACGGCCCGTCGCCGCTTTCCCGCTTGACGGCCGCGGCACGGAGCGCTGGTCCGGGCCCTTCATTCCGGCCACAAGGTCGGCCGTGGCTCAAGCGTTGTGCAGTTGCAGCAGGTCCTCGAGTCCTGCATCGGGCTCCAGCGATGCAGGAGCGTTTGGGCTTTCCGATCGGCCCGGCGGTTCGTTCCTGCACGGCGATGACGGGGGACTGGCCAGCCATTGCCGGCCAGTGGTGGCGATCAGGCCGCCAGCGGGGCCTGATCGCCCTTGGTCTCCAGCCGCGCCAGGGCATCCGTTCCGGCGTGGCCATGCCCGGGCCATCGCCATGGCCGATGCGGGCGAACGGCAGTGATCCGACTTCCAGCAAAGCCACGTCGCCCTTGGTCTCCAGCCGTGCCGGCGATTCGTTCCGGCGTGACCATGCCGGAACCATCGCCACGGCCGATGCAGGCGAAGCGGGGATCAGGCTTCCAGTGAGGCAAGGGGCCCCTCGGTCTCCTGCTGCGCCGAGCCATTCGTTCCGGCGTGAGGCCATGCCGGAGCCGTCGCCACGGCGGTGCAGGCGAACGGCCGCGATCAGACCTCCAGCGAGGCCAGGTCGCCCTTGGTCTCCAGCCAGGTCTTGCGCTCGCTAGCGCGCTTCTTGGCCAGCAGCATGTCCATCAGCGCATTGGTCTGCGAGTCGTCGTCGACGGTGAGCTGGACCAGGCGGCGGGTGTCGGGATGGATGGTCGATTCGCGCAGCTGCTGCGGGTTCATCTCGCCCAGGCCCTTGAAGCGGGTGACATGGACCTGGCCCTTGAGCTTCTCGCGCTCGATCTTCTCCAGGATCGCGCGCTTCTCGTCCTCGTCCAGCGCGTAGAACACCTGCTTGCCCACGTCCACGCGGAACAGCGGCGGCATCGCCACGAATACGTGGCCGGCCCGCACCAGCGACGGGAAGTGGCGCAGGAACAGCGCCGACAGCAGGGTGGCGATGTGCAGGCCATCGGAGTCGGCGTCGGCCAGCACGATGATCTTGCCGTAGCGCAGGCCGGCGATATCGTCCTTGCCCGGGTCGCAGCCGATGGCGATGGCCAGGTTGTGCACTTCCTCGGAGGCCAGCACCGAACCGGAGGCCACCTCCCAGGTGTTCAGGATCTTGCCGCGCAGCGGCAGGATCGCCTGGAAATCCTTGTCGCGCGCCTGCTTGGCCGAGCCGCCGGCCGAGTCGCCCTCGACCAGGAACAGCTCGGTGCGCGCCAGGTCCTGGCTGATGCAGTCGGCCAGCTTGCCGGGCAGGGCCGGGCCGGAGGTGACCTTCTTGCGGGTGACCTGCTTCTCGGTCTTCAGCCGGGCGCTGGCGCGGTCGATGGCGATCTGGGCGATCCGCTCGCCGACCTCCACGTTCTGGTTGAGCCACAGGCTGAAGGCATCGTGCACGGCGTTCTCGACGAAGCCGGCGGCCTGGCGCGAGGACAGGCGCTCCTTGGTCTGGCCGGAGAACTGCGGGTCGGTCATCTTCAGGCTCAGCACGAAGGCCACGCGGTCCCACACGTCCTCCGGCGCCAGCTTGACCCCGCGCGGCAGCAGGTTGCGGAAGTCGCAGAACTCGCGCAGCGCCTCGGTCAGGCCGGTGCGCAGGCCGTTGGCGTGGGTGCCGTGCTGGGCGGTGGGGATCAGGTTGACGTAGCTCTCCTGCACCAGCTCGCCCTCCGGGACCCAGGCCAGGGCCCAGTCCACCACCTCGGTGTCCTTGCCGAGGTTGCCGCAGAACAGCGCCGGCGGCAGCAGTTCGCGCCCGGCCAGCTCGCCGAGCAGGTAGTCGCGCAGGCCGTCCTCGTAGTGCCATTCGTCGCGTTCGCCGCTGGCCTCGTCGAACAGGGTGACGGTCAGGCCCGGGCACAGCACCGCCTTGGCGCGCAGCAGGTGGCGCAGGGCGCGCACGTTGTACTTGGGCGTGTCGAAGTACTTCGGGTCCACCCAGAAACGCAGGCGCGTGCCGGTATTGCGCTTGCCGACGGTGCCGACCACCTCCAGCGGCGAGGCGGCGTCGCCGTCGTGGAACGTCATCCGGTATTCGTTGCCGTCGCGCTTGATGAACACGTCCACCCGGTGGGACAGCGCATTGACCACGCTCACGCCCACGCCGTGCAGGCCGCCGGAGAAGGTGTAGTTGCGGTTGCTGAACTTGCCGCCGGCATGCAGGCGGGTGAGGATCAGTTCCACGCCGGGGATCTTCTCCTCCGGATGGATGTCCACCGGCATGCCGCGGCCATCGTCGGCCACCTCGCAGCTGCCGTCCTTGTACAGGATCACGTCGATCCGCCGCGCATGGCCGGCCAGGGCCTCGTCCACCGAGTTGTCGACCACTTCCTGCGCCAGGTGGTTCGGGCGCGAGGTGTCGGTATACATGCCGGGGCGGCGCTTGACCGGATCCAGGCCGGAGAGGACTTCGATGTCGGCGGCGTTGTAGCGTGCGTTCATGCGTGGGGGCAGGGCGTGTGCGGGTCTGTTGCGACCCGCAAGTGTGCGGCCTGGGGGTGTTTTTTGCACCCATGCGGCCCGTTCAGGGCGAGGGCAGGCGCGTCCGGCTAGTCTGTCGCCCGCTTGCAGAGCCCGGCGGCATCCGCCTGCCGGGCGATGCGCCACCGAGGAGGAAACGCCATGAAGACCCGTACCGTGATCGCCCTGTCCGCCGCCCTGGCCGCGCTCGTCGCGCTGCCCGCGCTGGCCCAGCAGGCGCAGGCCGACAAGGTCCAGGCACAGGGGGCGGCCGCCGCGCCGTCGCCGGAAGCGCAACAGAAGGCCCAGGAAGACGCCAAGGCCAAGCGCCGCGCCCAGGCCGAGGCGCAGAAGAGCCAGGCCATCAAGAGCGGCAAGCTCGCACGCCACGAGGAAGAGGAAGAAAAACCGGTGCGCTGAGCGATACAATCGGCGCTCATCCAGGGACGCCCCGGCGCAGGCCGGGGCGTCCTGCTTTTTGCGGGGGCCGGCGCTTGGGCTGCCGGCCGCCACCCGTTAGACTATGGCTTTCCAGGAGGAGCCATGACCCCCCTGATCTTCGTAACCGGCGGCGTAGTGTCCTCGCTCGGCAAGGGCATCGCGGCCGCATCGCTGGCGTCCATCCTCGAAGCGCGTGGCCTGAAGGTCACGATGATGAAGCTGGACCCGTACATCAACGTGGACCCGGGCACGATGAGCCCGTTCCAGCACGGCGAGGTCTACGTCACCGACGACGGCGCCGAGACCGACCTGGACCTGGGCCACTACGAGCGCTTCCTGCGCACGCGCCTGAGCCGCAAGAACTCGGTCACCACCGGCCGTATCTACGAGAACGTGATCCGCAAGGAGCGCCGCGGCGACTACCTCGGCGCGACCGTGCAGGTGATCCCGCACATCACCGACGAGATCCGCCGCTGCATCGACGAGGCCACCGAGGGCTACGACGTGGCGCTGGTGGAGATCGGCGGCACCGTGGGCGACATCGAGTCGCTGCCGTTCCTGGAGGCGATCCGCCAGGTACGCACCGAGCGCGGCGCCGAGAGGGCGCTGTTCATGCACCTGACCCTGGTCCCGTTCATCGCCGCCGCCGGCGAGCTCAAGACCAAGCCCACCCAGCACTCGGTCAAGGAGCTGCGCTCGATCGGCATCCAGCCGGACGTGCTGGTGTGCCGCTCCGAGCACGAGATCCCCGAGGGCGAGAAGCGCAAGATCGCGCTGTTCACCAACGTGCCCGAGCGTGCCGTCATCAGCGCCGCCGACGTGGACGTGCTCTACAAGATGCCGCTGGAACTGCACCGCCAGGGCCTGGACGAGATCGTCATCGACCAGCTGCAGCTGCGCGACAAGGTCGGCCCGGCCGACCTGTCCGAGTGGGAGGCGGTGGTCGATGCCGTTACCCATCCGGTGGACGAGGTCACCATCGCCGTGGTCGGCAAGTACGTGGACCACCAGGATGCCTACAAGTCCGTCGGCGAGGCGCTCAAGCACGGCGGCCTGCGCCAGCACACCCGGGTCAAGCTGAAGTGGATCGAGGCGCAGGAGCTGGAAGGTACCGACCTGTCGGCGCTGGCCGGCATCGACGGCATCCTGGTTCCCGGCGGCTTCGGCGACCGCGGCTTCGAGGGCAAGGTGCTGACCGCGCAGTACGCGCGCGAGCACAAGGTGCCGTACTTCGGCATCTGCTACGGCATGCAGGCGGCGGTGGTGGACTACGCGCGCCACGTGGCCGGCCTGGAAGGCGCCAATTCCACCGAGAACGACCGCCAGTCGCCGCACCCGGTGATCGCCCTGATCACCGAATGGCGCACCGCCAGCGGCGAGATCGAGCGCCGCGACGAGAAGTCCGACCTGGGCGGCACCATGCGCCTGGGCCTGCAGGAGCAGCGCCTGAAGCCGGGCACGCTGGCCCACCGCCTCTACGGCAAGGACATCGTGGCCGAGCGCCATCGCCACCGCTACGAGTTCAACAACCGCTACCGCAGCGCGCTGGAGGACGCCGGCCTGGTGATCTCGGCCAAGTCGCTGGACGACACGCTGGTGGAGATGGTCGAGCTGCCGCAGGCGCGGCACCCGTGGTTCCTGGCCTGCCAGGCGCACCCGGAATTCCTGTCCACCCCGCGCGACGGCCATCCGCTGTTCGTCGGGTTCATCCGCGCCGCGCGCGAGCGCAAGGCCGGCGCTGCGCTGCCCGAGGAGGCCGTGGCATGAAACTGTGCGGGTTCGAGGTCGGCCTGGACCGGCCGCTGTTCCTGATCGCCGGTCCGTGCGTGATCGAGTCGATGCAGCTGCAGCTGGACGTGGCCGGCAGGCTCAAGGAGATCACCGGCAGGCTCGGGGTCAACTTCATCTTCAAGTCGAGCTTCGACAAGGCCAACCGCACCTCGGTCAACAGCTTCCGCGGCCCGGGGCTGGAGGAAGGGCTCAAGGTGCTGGCCGAGGTCAAGAAGCAGATCGGCGTGCCGGTGCTCACCGACGTGCACGAGTACACGCCGATGGACGAGGTCGCCTCGGTGGTGGACGTGCTGCAGACCCCGGCCTTCCTGGTGCGCCAGACCGACTTCATCCTCAAGGCCTGTTCGGCCGGCAAGCCGGTCAACATCAAGAAGGGCCAGTTCCTCGCGCCGTGGGACATGAAGCCGGTGGTGGAGAAGGCCAAGTCCACCGGCAACGCGCAGATCATGGTCTGCGAGCGCGGCGCCAGCTTCGGCTACAACAACCTGGTCAGCGACATGCGCTCGCTGAGCGTGATGCGCGACACCGGCTGCCCGGTGGTGTTCGATGCCACCCACTCGGTGCAGCTGCCGGGCGGGCAGGGCAACAGCTCCGGCGGCCAGCGCGAGTTCGTGCCGGTGCTGGCGCGCGCGGCGGTGGCCGCCGGGGTGTCCGGCCTGTTCGCCGAGACCCATCCCGATCCGGCCCGTGCCCTGTCCGACGGCCCCAACGCCTGGCCGCTGGACCGCATGGAGCAGCTGCTGGAGACGCTGATGGAGCTGGACGCGGTGACCAAGAAGCACGGCTTCCCGGAGGCGGACTTCCACGCATGAGCGCCGCCCGCGCCGCTGCCGGCCGCTGGCCGCCCGGGGCTCCGGCCCGGGCGCGGCGCGGCTGGCCGTGGAGGCTGGGCGCCTGCGCCGCGGCCTTCCTACTGGCGCGGCACCTGCTCGTGCCGCATTGGGCGGCGCGGGTGCAGGCCGGGCAGGCCCGTCCGGAGCAGGCGCTCGATGCCGTGCTCTACGGATGTGTGGGCCTGGCGCTGGCCACGTTCGGCGTGGCCTGGCTGGCCGGCCGCTTCATCGTCCTGGTCCGCGGCGAGCGGTACCGGCGGGGCTCGGCCGCGGCCCGCGAGCTGGAGTTCATGGCCTCGCTCGGCCATCGCCACCATTCCCTTTCCCAACCGAACGATCCTTCACGACCACGATGACCCAGATCGCCAAAATCCACGCCCGCGAGATCCTCGACAGCCGCGGCAATCCCACCCTGGAAGCGGAAGTCACCCTGGAAGACGGCTCGTTCGGCCGCGCGGCGGTGCCGTCGGGCGCCTCCACCGGCACCAAGGAAGCGGTGGAGCTGCGCGATGGCGACAAGACCCGCTACGGCGGCAAGGGCGTGCTCAAGGCGGTGGCCAACGTCAACGGCCCGATCGCCGAGGCCCTGCGCGGCTTCGATGCCGGCGACCAGGAAGCGCTGGACCGGCGCCTGATCGAGCTGGACGGCACCGAGAACAAGGGCCGGCTGGGCGCCAACGCGCTGCTCGGCGTGTCGCTGGCCAACGCCCATGCGGTGGCCGCCGCCAAGCGCAAGCCGCTGTGGCAGCACCTGGCCGACATCGCCGAGGCCGACGTGTCGCTGCCGGTGCCGATGATGAACATCATCAACGGCGGCGCGCATGCCGACAACAACGTCGACTTCCAGGAATTCATGATCCTGCCGGTCGGCTTCACCCGCTTTTCCGAGGCGCTGCGCGCCGGCGCGGAGATCTTCCATGCGCTCAAGTCGGTGCTCAAGGGCCACGGCCTGAGCACCGCGGTCGGCGACGAGGGTGGCTTCGCCCCGGACTTCCGCTCCAACGTCGAGGCGCTGGATACCATCCTGGAGGCCATCGGCAAGGCCGGCTACACCGCCGGCGACGACATCCTGCTGGGCCTGGACGTGGCTTCGTCCGAGTTCCACGACAACGGCAAGTACAACCTGGTCGGCGAGAACAAGCGCCTGACCAGCGAGCAGTTCGTCGATTTCCTGGCCGACTGGGCGCGCCAGTACCCCATCGTCACCATCGAGGACGGCCTGGCCGAGGACGACTGGGACGGCTGGAAGGTGCTGACCGAGCGGCTCGGCGGCAAGGTCCAGCTGGTCGGCGACGACCTGTTCGTCACCAACCCGAAGATCCTCAAGGAAGGCATCGAGTCCGGCGTGGCCAACGCGATCCTGATCAAGGTCAACCAGATCGGCACGCTCAGCGAGACCCTGGAAGCCATCGCCATGGCCCACCACGCCAACTACGCGGCGATCGTCTCCCACCGCTCCGGCGAAACCGAGGACACCACCATCGCCGACATCGCCGTGGCCACCACCGCCACCCAGATCAAGACCGGCTCGCTGTGCCGTTCCGACCGCGTGGCCAAGTACAACCAGCTGCTGCGCATCGAGGAGGCCCTGGGCGAGGACGCCCGCTACGCCGGCCGTGCCGCGTTCGTGTCCCTGAACAAGTAAGCCGTCCCGTGAAGCTGCTCAACTGGCGCTGGACCCTGTTGCTGCTGGCGGTGCTGCTGGCCTGGCTGCAGTACAAGTTCTGGTTCGGCCCGGGCAACTCCGGCGAGGTGATGATGCTCGAGGGCCAGGTGCAGCACCAGCAGCGCGACAACGACGGCCTGCGCCAGCGCAACGCGGCGTTGGCCGCGGAAGTGCGCGACCTGAAGGAAGGCGAGGCAGCGGTGGAGGAGCGCGCGCGCAGCGAGCTGGGCATGATCAAGCCCGGCGAGAAGTTCTACCGCGTGGTCGAGGATGCCCCGGTGGCGCAGCCCTCGGCCGCGCCCGCGGACGCCGGCAACGCGGCCGGCGATGGCGACACGCAGGACCATCCCTGATGGGCGCACTGTGGGCCGTGGTGCCTGCCGCGGGCCGCGGCACGCGCTTCGGCGCAGCCCTTCCCAAGCAATACCTGCAGGCCGGCGGCCGCCCGCTGATCGCCCATGCGCTGGAGGCGCTGCTGGCCCATCCGGCGGTGTCCGGGGCGATGGTCGCCCTCGCTGCCGGCGACGCCGACTGGCCGGGCTGGACCCGGGTGGCGGGCAAGCCGGTGCTGACCTGCACCGGCGGGGACACGCGCGCCGCCTCGGTGGCCGCCGCGCTGGCGGCGCTGCCGGCCGAGGTGGGCGAGGCGGATTTCGTCCTGGTCCACGATGCCGCCCGGCCCAACCTGGCGCCGGATGACCTGGCGCGGCTGGTCGAGGCCGGCCGGGCCGACCCGGTCGGGGCGATCCTGGCCGCGCCGGTGCGCGACACCCTCAAGCGCGCGGCCGGCGACGGCACCATCGCCGCGACCGAACCGCGCGAGGCCCTGTGGCGCGCCTTCACCCCGCAGATGTTCCGCCGCGGCCCGTTGCTGGCGGCGTTGCGGCAGGCGGCCGCCGCGGGCGTGGAGGTCACCGACGAGGCCATGGCCATGGAGCGGATGGGGCTGCATGCGCGCCTGGTCGCCTGTGCCGAGGGCAACTTCAAGGTCACCACGCCGGACGACCTGGCCCGCTTCGAATACGAACTAGCCCGCCGCGCCTGAGCGGCGGACGCAGGATCCCACCATGAACGAACCGCAATTCCGCATCGGCCAGGGCTTCGACGTGCATGCCTTCGGCGAGGGCGACCACCTGATGATCGGCGGCGTGCGCGTGGCGCATGCGCGCGGCGTGCTGGCCCACAGCGACGGCGACGTGGTCATCCATGCGCTGTGCGATGCGCTGCTGGGGGCGCTGGCGCTGGGCGACATCGGCCAGCATTTCCCGCCCTCGGATGCGCGCTGGAAGGATGCCGACAGCGCCGCCTTCCTGGTCCATTGCCGCACCCTGGCCGGCGAACGCGGCTGGGAGCTGGGCAATGCCGACATCACTGTGATCTGCGAGCGGCCGAAGATCGGCCCGCATGCGGCGGCCATGCGCGCGCGGCTGGCGGCGCTGCTGCAGGTGCCGGAGGACCGGATCAGCGTGAAGGCCACCACCAGCGAGAAGCTCGGCTTCACCGGCCGCGGCGAAGGCATCGCCGCGCAGGCGGTGGCCCTGCTGGTGCGCGCATGAACGCCTTGCCGCGCGCCTTCGGCGAGGCCGTGCTGCAGGCCCGCATCCGCTGCACGCCGGAGGATTTCCAGGTCGACGAACTGCCGGCCTTCGAGCCCAGCGGCGAGGGCGAGCACCTGCTGCTGACCCTGCGCAAGCGCGGCCAGAACACCGGGTTCATCGCCCGCCAGCTGGCGCAGTGGGCCGGGGTACCGGAAATGGCGGTGAGCTACGCCGGGCTGAAGGACCGCCACGCGGTGACCACCCAGCGCTTCAGCGTGCACCTGCCCAGGCGGGTCGCGCCCGATCCGGCCACGCTGGCCTCCGACGCGCTGCAGGTGGTGGAGTCGACCTGGCACAACCGCAAGCTGCAGCGCGGCGCGCTGGCCGGCAACCGCTTCACCCTGGTGCTGCGCGAGGTGGCGGGAGATCCGGCCGCCATCGACGCGCGCCTGCGGCAAGTGGCCGCGCAGGGCGTGCCGAACTGGTTCGGCGAGCAGCGTTTCGGCCGCGATGGCGGCAACGTCGCGGCCGCGCTGGCGATGTTCGGGCAGGCGCGTGCGGGCCAGGACGGCGCGCGCGGGGCGCCCCGGATGCGCCGCGACCAGCGCTCACTGCTGCTGTCGGCGGCGCGCTCGGAATTGTTCAACCGGGTGCTGGCCGCGCGCGTGGCACGTGGCGACTGGAATGCCGGGCTTCCCGGCGAGGTGTGGATGCTCGACGGCAGCCACAGCGTGTTCGGCCCCGAGCCGTGGAGCGAGGCGCTGGCCGAGCGGCTGGCACGCGGCGACATCCATCCGACCGGGCCGCTGTGGGGACGCGGCGCACCGCGCAGCGACGGCGAGGTCGCCGCGCTCGAGCAGGCGGCGCTGGCCGATCCGGACGCACTCGCGCTGCGCGAAGGCCTCGAGCAGGCCGGCCTCAAGCAGGAGCGCCGCGCCCTGCGCCTGCCGGTGCAGGCCCTGCAGTGGCAATGGCGCGATCCGCAGTCGCTGGAGCTGGCCTTTGCGCTGCCGCCCGGCTGCTATGCCACGGCCGTGCTGCACGAGCTGGGCGAGGCCGGCGAGCCGCAACGCGAGTACCCGCCGGCCTAGGTTGCGCCCATCGTGGAGGAAACCGGCGGGCATCGGTGTAGGAAGGGATGGGCGGGTGCCCGGTGCCGACAGGACGGGATCAGTCCCGCGCCAGCAGCACCAGCACCGCGCCGGTCCCGCCCTGGCCGGGCGGGGCGGAGTGGAAGGCCAGGACGTCGGCACGCTGGCGCAGCAGGCGGTCCACCAGGTTCTTCAGCACCGGCAGGCCGCCGTCGGACTGCAGCCCCTTGCCGTGGATGATGCGCACGCAGCCGTATTCGCGTGCATGGGCCTCGGCCAGGAACTGGCGCAGCATCGCCTCGGCCTGGGCGGCGGTGGCACCGTGCAGGTCGAGTTCGTCCTGTACCGAGAACTGGCCGCGCCGCAGCCGCTGCAGCAGCCGACCGGGAACGTGGTCGCGGCGATAGCTGGCGGTGTCGGCGGCCTCGAGCGGCGCACTGCCGGCCAGCAGGCGCGCGAACTCGCCCTGCGCCTCGGCCTCGTCGCGCTCGGCCATGCGCGCGCGCGGCGGCAGCCGCTTGCCGCCAGCGGCGACGCGCGGGGCATGGCGCAGCGGCTTCACCTCGCCGATCGCGGCGCGGAACAGGGCCGCATCGTCGTCGTCCTCGGGATCGTCTTGCATGCGCACAGCCTAGCGGGACGGGCCGCGGCGGGCAAAAACGGGGAAGCGGTTTCGCGCTTTCCGGTATGATGCCCGGGTTTCACGAGGAGCGACATGCGCGTACTGGTTTCCAACGACGATGGCGTCGATGCCCCCGGCATCGGGATACTCGCCGATGGACTGCGCCGCGCCGGTCACGAGGTGATGGTGGTCGCTCCCGATCGCGATCGTTCCGGCGCCAGCAATTCGCTGACCCTGGACCTGCCGGTGCGGATCAAGTGGCTGGATGCCCGGACCGTCTCGGTCGCCGGCACGCCGACCGACTGCGTCCACCTCGCCCTGACCGGGATGCTCGACTACGAGCCGGACATCGTGGTCTCCGGCATCAACAACGCCTCCAACCTGGGGGACGACGTCATCTATTCCGGCACCGTATCGGCGGCGATGGAGGGGCGTTTCCTGGGCCTGCCGGCGGTGGCGATGTCGCTGGCCAGCCGCAACCACCAGCCGCGCCACTTCGAGACCGCCGCGCGGGCCGCGGTGGAGATCGTGGCCCGGCTCAAGGCCGACCCGCTGCCGGCCGACACCATCCTCAACGTCAACGTGCCGGATCTCGCCTGGCAGGACGTGCGCGGCTTCGAGGTCACGCGCCTGGGCAACCGCCACCGTTCCGAACCGTGCCTGCCGCAGACCGACCCGCGCGGGCACACCGTGTTCTGGATCGGCGCGGCCGGCCCCGAGCAGGACGCCGGGCCGGGCACCGATTTCCACGCGGTGCACACCGGCCACATCTCCATCACCCCGATCCAGGTGGACCTGACCCGCTACCAGGCGCTGGAGAAGGTGGCCAGCTGGGTGGACGGGCTCGGCGCGGCGCTGGCCGCCGGCGGGGCGGCGGCATGACCGCGCGCCTGCGGCTGCAGCCCGAGGCCATCGGCATCGGCATGACCTCGCAGCGCGTGCGCGACCGACTGGTGGCGCGCCTGCGCGAAGCCGGAATCGTCGACGAGGCCGTGCTCACCGCCTTCGGCGTGGTGCCGCGCCACCTGTTCATCGACGAGGCGCTGGCATCGCGCGCCTACGAGGACACCGCGCTGCCGATCGGCCTGGGGCAGACCATCTCCCAGCCCTGGGTGGTGGCACGCATGACCGAGCTGGCCATGGCGATCGCGCCGAAGAAGGTGCTGGAGGTCGGCACCGGCTCGGGCTACCAGGCCGCAATCCTGGCCGCGCTCGGGGTGGAGGTGTACACCGTCGAGCGCATCGGCGAACTGCTGCGCCAGGCGCGCAAGCGCTTCCGCCAGCTCGGCCTGAACGTGCGCAGCAAGCACGACGACGGCCGCGCCGGCTGGATCGAGTACGGCCCGTACGACGCCATCGTGGTCACCGCCGCCGCGCCGGCACTGACCGACGCGCTGCTCGGGCAACTGCGCGCGGGCGGGCGCCTGCTGGCGCCGGTCGGTGGCGCCGGCGGCCAGGCGCTGGTACTGATGGAGCGCGACACGGACGGGACGATCCGGTCGCTGGAGATGGACCCGGTGAGCTTCGTGCCGTTGCTGCCCGGCCTGCTGGACTGAACGGACGCGTACCCATGAAGATCTTCGGCCCCCTGTACGAACACGCGATCCGCTGGGCGCGCCATCCGCGCGCGCCGTGGTTCCTGGGCGGGCTGAGCTTCGCCGAGGCGGTGGTCTTCCCGGTGCCGCCGGAGATCATGCTCGCGCCGATGTCGCTGTCGCAGCCGCGGCGCGCCCTGTGGTTCGCCACGATCAGCCTGGCCGGTTCGCTGGCCGGCGCGCTGGTCGGCTACACCCTGGGGCATTTCGCCTATGCCGCGGTACAGCCGCTGATCGAATGGCTGGGCTGGCGCCAGGCCATCGACGGCCAGGTCGAGCACCTGCGCCAGGTGGTGGCGCAGTCGCCGTGGAAGGCATTCTGGCTGCTGGTACTCGCGGGCTTCACGCCCATTCCGTTGAAAATATTCACCTGGGCCTCGGGCATCGTCGGCGTACCGGTGCTGCCGTTCCTGGCGAGCATGCTGGTCGGCCGTGGCAAGCGGGTGTACCTGGTGGCCGGCGCCATCCGCCTGGGCGGCGAACGCGCCGAGGCTGCATTGCACCGGTGGATCGAGCCGCTGGGCTGGATCGCCTCGGGCCTGCTGGGCGCCGGGGTGCTGTGGCTGATCTGGAGAGCGAAATTCGGATGATGAACAAGAACAGGTTTTTCCTGCGCCACGGCCGCCCGCTGCTGGCCGGCATGGCCCTGGCGGCGCTGCTGGCGGGCTGCGGCACCGCCACCGTGGTCAAGCGGCCCGCTTCCGGCGGCGGTTCCGGCCCGTCCTCGGCCGCATCGGCGACCCCGGTGCGCTCCGTGGCACGGCCGGGGGCGACGGTGAAGGTGCAGCGCGGCGACACGCTGTACGCCATCGCCAGGCGCTACGACATCAACCCGAACGACCTGGTGGCCTGGAACAACCTGTCCTCGCCGAACACGATCTATCCCGGGCAGACGCTGCGCCTGTATCCGGCCGGCAGCGCCGCGGCCACGACGGTGCGGCCGTCCGGCCCGTCGAGCGCGCCCGCCGCGACGCCGGCTCCGCCGGTGGCGACGCCGCCGAGCAGCGGCTTCAGCTGGCGCTGGCCGGCCGACGGCGCGGTGGTCGGCAACTTCGTGGCCGGCGAGACGACCAAGCAGGGCATCGACATCGCCGGTTCCAGCGGCCAGCCGGTGCGCGCCGCCGCCGACGGCGTGGTGGTGTACTCGGGCAACGGCCTGGTCGGCTACGGCGAGCTGATCATCATCAAGCACAACGAGCAGTGGCTCTCGGCCTACGGCCACAACCGCAAGCGTCTCGTGTCCGAGGGACAGAGCGTGAAGGCAGGGCAGCAGATCGCCGAGATGGGACGCAGCGGCGCCGCACGCGACCTGCTGCATTTCGAGATCCGCTACAACGGCAAGCCGGTCGATCCGCTGCTGTACCTTCCCAGGAAGTAATGGGCGCAGCCGGATCGGGCGAATCCCCGGCCCGGCACTGGCGTGCCGGCGCTCCAGGACGCACGGCGGCCCGGCGGACCGCAAGCGGCGTCCTCTCGCCCGCTACAACGGCAAGCCGGTCGATCCGCTGCTGTACCTTCCCAGGAAGTAAGGGGCGCCAGCGCCGGATCGGGCGGATCCCCGGCCCGGCACTGGCGTGCCGGGCGCTCCAGGACACACGGCGCGGAGGACCGCAAGTGGCGTCCTCTCGCCCGCTACAACGGCAAGTCGACCTGCCCGTTGCTATACCTTTCCAGAAGGTAAGAGGGCGCCGCGGTCGGATCGGTTGGATCCCCGGCCCCGGCGTGCCGGGCGCTCCAGGGCGCACGGTCCAAAGGACCGCCCGCTACCACGGCAAGCCGGTGGTCGTCCTGCGGTACCGGATGAAGCGATAGGGCGGGACGACGATGCATCGGCAACTGTCGCTCGACGCGGTGCTCGCTGGCAGGCCGCTGCCGCCATGCCTGCACGCCGGAGATCCGGCTTCCCCGTAGGAGAGCGCGCCGGCCTATCGCGATGCCATCTCGAGATTCCCCCTCCGCGACGAAACCTCGGCCTCGCGCCGCCGACCGGCCAGGTGTGCCGGGTCGCGCTCGCCCGGCTTCCGGGCACACCATGGCCGCGACGAGATTCGGCAACACGATTCCCCGGTGCAGCGCCTGACTTCGCGGCTGTCCGGACCAGCGCTGCAGTATCGCGACTGCGAAGTGGTATCCAGGCTGCAGCTGGACCGACCTTGCGCAGAGCGGGCGATTGCCCAATGGAAGGCGAATGGCCGGCCGGGCCCGGCGCGGCCTCAGCCCGCCAGGATCAGCGCCGCCACGACCCGCCGGCCTTCGCCGGCCAGCACCGAATAGGTCCGGGCCGCGGCATCGTTGCTCATCGCTTCCAGGCCGATGCCCCGGGCCAGGCAATGCGCCAGCACCGCCGCCGGCGGGAACACCTGGTGCTCGCCGGTGCCCAGCAACACCAGGGCGGGCTGCAGCGCCAGCACCGGCTCCAGGTCGGCGGGCTGCAGGGCCGCGGCATCCGTGGGAACCGGCCAGTCCTCGACCAGCGTGTCCGGGGCCAGGATGAAGCTGCGGTCCAGTACCCGCTCGTTGACCCGTGCCTGGTGGCCGCCGGCCGAACGCAGGGCGTAGGTGTAGTCGGGCAATTCGCGGCTCAGCTGCATGGCGCCTCCGCAGTCACGCCCGTGGCAGGATGATCTGCCGCTTCTCCCGGGCCGGACGGTACAGCACGGCGATGTGGCCGATCCGCTGCACCAGCGCGCTGCCGCTGCGCTCGGCCAGCTCGTCGATCAGCGCGTCGCGGGCCTCGCGGTCCTCCGCGGCGACCTTGACCTTGAGCAGCTCGTGGTGCTCCAGGGCCACGTCCAGCTCGGCGACGAAGGCCGGAGTCAGGCCCTTGCCGCCGATCTGCAGCAGGGCCTTGAGTCCGTGCGCCTGGCCGCGGAGGAAACGGGTCTGGGCCGGGGTCAGGACAGTCGACATTCGAGAAAACACGGGCAATCAGGGGGTGTCAGGGTATCATGGACGACCGCCCCCGCCGCAGCCCCGATGTCCCGCAGCAAGAGCAGCCAGCGTTGGCTCAAGGAGCATTTCGCCGATCCCTTCGTGAAGAAGGCGCAGAGCGAGGGCATGCGCTCGCGTGCGGCCTACAAGCTGGAGGAGCTGCTCGAGCGCGACCAGCTGCTCAAGCCGGACATGGTGGTGGTGGACCTGGGCGCGGCCCCGGGCGGCTGGTCGCAGCAGGTGCGGCGCCAGCTGGGCGAGCGCGGCCGCGTGCTGGCGCTGGACATCCTGGAGATGCCGGCCCTGGCGGGCGTGGAGTTCCTTCACGGCGACTTCAGGGAAGAAACCGTCCTATCGCAGTTCGAGGCCATGCTGGGCGAGCAGCCCGTGGACCTTGTGTTGTCGGACATGGCCCCCAATAAGAGTGGCGTGGATGCGGTGGACCAGCCGCGGGCGATGCACTTGGCAGAGCTCGCGATGGATTTCGCCGACAACCACCTCAAGCCGGGCGGGGCGTTCCTGATCAAGCTGTTCCAGGGCGTCGGGTTCGACGACTACATCCGCCAGCTGCGGCGTCGCTACGACAAGGTGGTGATCCGCAAGCCGGCGGCCTCGCGCAAGCGCTCGCCGGAGGTCTACGCCCTCGGCCGGGGCAAGCGCACCCAGATGAAGTAAGCTGCAGACGCCCTTGAAGAACGCAAGCACCCGAAGGAACCCGCGGAGCCGATGAGGATGAACGACTTGACCAAGAATCTGTTGCTGTGGGTGGTCGTCGCCGTCGTGCTGATGGTGGTGTTCCAGAGCTTTTCGCCGCGCCTGGCCGGCAACGGCGGCGACACGATCAGCTACAGCCAGTTCCTGCACGACGTGGACAACGGCCGCGTCCGCTCGGTGGACTTCACCGACGAGAGCGGCTTTGCGGTCAACGCGATCCGCTTCAAGCGCAGCGACGGCAGCGAGGGGCTGGTCTACGGTCCGCGCGACGACAAGCTGGTGGACGTGCTCTACAGCAAGAACGTGGACATGACCCGGGCCAAGCCCGCCAGCGGGCCGAGCTTCTGGTCGATCGTGCTCAACTTCCTGCCGGTCATCCTGATCATCGGCTTCTGGCTGTTCATCATGCGCCAGATGCAGGGCGGCGGCGGTGGCGCCAAGGGCGCCATGGCCTTCGGTAAGTCGCGCGCCAAGCTGCAGGGCGAGGACCAGATCAAGGTCACCTTCGCCGACGTGGCCGGCTGCGACGAGGCCAAGGAGGAGGTGTCCGAGCTGGTCGACTTCCTGCGCGACCCGTCCAAGTTCACCAAGCTCGGCGGCAAGATCCCGCGCGGCGTGCTGATGGTCGGCCCGCCCGGCACCGGCAAGACGCTGCTGGCCAAGGCCATTGCCGGCGAGGCCAAGGTGCCGTTCTTCTCGATCTCCGGCTCGGATTTCGTCGAGATGTTCGTCGGCGTCGGCGCCTCGCGCGTGCGCGACATGTTCGAGCAGGCCAAGAAGCATGCCCCGTGCATCATCTTCATCGACGAGATCGACGCGGTCGGCCGCCATCGCGGCGCCGGCCTGGGCGGCGGCCACGACGAGCGCGAGCAGACCCTGAACCAGCTGCTGGTGGAGATGGACGGCTTCGAGGGCGGGGAGGGCGTGATCGTGATCGCCGCGACCAACCGCCCCGACGTGCTCGACCCGGCGCTGCTGCGCCCGGGCCGCTTCGACCGCCAGGTGGTGGTCGGCCTGCCCGACGTGCGCGGCCGCGAGCAGATCCTCAAGGTGCACATGCGCAAGCTGCCGCTGGATGCGGACGTGAACGCGATGGTCATCGCCCGCGGCACCCCCGGCTTCTCCGGTGCCGACCTGGCCAACCTGTGCAACGAGGCCGCGCTGTTCGCCGCGCGCGAGAACGCCAAGGACGTGCGCATGGACCACTTCGACCGGGCGCGTGACAAGATCCTGATGGGTGCCGAGCGCCGGTCGATGGCGATGAGCGAGGAGGAGAAGACGCTCACCGCCTACCACGAGGCCGGCCACGCCATCGTCGGCCGCCTGGTGCCCGAGCACGACCCCGTCTACAAGGTGACGATCATCCCGCGCGGCCGTGCCCTGGGCGTGACCATGTACCTGCCCGAGGGCGACAAGTACTCGATGAACAAGGTCGCCATCGAGTCGCAGCTGTGCTCGCTGTACGGCGGGCGCGTGGCCGAGGAGCTGATCTTCGGCGAGGACAAGGTCACCACCGGCGCCTCCAACGACATCGAGCGCGCCACCAAGATGGCGCGCAACATGGTCACCAAGTGGGGCCTGTCCGACGAGCTGGGGCCGATCGCCTACGGCGAGGAGGACGACGAGGTGTTCCTGGGCCGCTCGGTGACCCAGCACAAGAGCGTCTCCGACGACACCGCGCGCAAGATCGACGAGGTGGTGCGCACCATCCTGGACAAGGCCTATGGCCGCACCCGCCAGATCCTCACCGACAACATCGACAAGCTGCACGCGATGTCCAGGGCGCTGCTGCAGTACGAGACCATCGATGCGCCGCAGATCGACGCGATCATGGAAGGCCGCGAGCCGCCGCCGCCGCAGGGCTGGACCAAGTCCGGCAAGGACGGCGGCAACAACGACAAGGGCGGCAGCGCGCGCCCGGTGCCGCCGATCGCCGGGCCTGCCGAGCAGACCTGAGCCCTCCGCCCTGCAGTCCACGCCATGCCATGCAAGGGCCGGGATTTCCCGGCCCTTGCCGTTTGCGCCCGCCGCCGGGCGACAATGACGCCTTCGCCACGCCGCTGGCGGCATTGGAACCACGCCATGTTCGACACCTCACCGACCCTGGACTGCCTCGGGCGCCCCTTGCGGCTGGACCGGCCGCGGGTGATGGGCATCGTCAACGTCACTCCCGATTCGTTCTCCGACGGCGGCCGCCATGCCACCGCGGAGGCCGCCATCGCCCATGGCCTGCGCCTGGCCGCCGAGGGAGCGGACATCCTCGACGTGGGCGGGGAATCCACCCGGCCCGGCGCGGCGCCGGTGCCGCTGGAGGTGGAACTGGCCCGGGTGGTGCCGGTGGTCGAGGGCCTGGTCCGCCAGACCGGGCTGCCGATCAGCGTGGACACCTTCAAGTCGGAGGTGATGCGGGCGGCGGTCGCGGCCGGGGCGGGCATGGTCAACGACATCTATGCCCTGCGCCAGCCGGGCGCGCTGGAAGCGGCGGCCGAGCTCGGCGTGCCGGTGGTGCTGATGCACATGCTGGGCGAGCCGGGCACCATGCAGCAGGCACCGGCCTACGACGACGTCGTCGGCGAAGTGCGGCGCTTCCTGGCCGAGCGCGTGTTCGCCGCGGAGATGGCCGGTATCGAGCGCCGGCGCCTGGTGCTGGATCCCGGCTTCGGCTTCGGCAAGTCCACCGCGCACAACCTGGCGCTGCTGGCCGGGCTGGAGGGACTGGCGGAACTGGGGCTGCCGGTACTGGCCGGGCTGTCGCGCAAGCGCAGCATCGGCGAGATCACCGGCCGCCAGGTCCCGGAAGAGCGCGTGGCCGGATCCGTGGCCGCGCACCTGCTCGCGGCCCAGCGAGGTGCCCGCCTCCTGCGCGTGCACGACGTGGCGGCGACCGTGGACGCGCTGAAGGTGTGGCAGGCCGTGGCCGACGTTCCGGCTCCGCGCCGCGAGCCGGTAGTCGCCCCGCGCTGGCCGGACGAGGACTGATGCCGGTCGATACGCGGCCCCCGGCGATCGCCCTGATGGGTCCCACCGCCTCGGGCAAGACCGCGGTGGCGATCGCCCTGGCCGAACGCCTGGGCGGGGAGATCGTCAGCGTCGATTCGGCGCTGGTGTACCGCGGCCTGGACATCGGCGCGGCCAAGCCGGATGCGGCGATGCAGGCGCGCGTGCCGCATCATCTGCTGGACCTGCGCGACCCGTGGCAGACGTATTCGGCCGCCGAGTTCGCCGTCGATGCCCGTGCCGCCATCGACGCCATCCTGGCGCGCGGGCGCCTCCCGATCCTGGCCGGTGGCACCGGGCTCTATTTCCAGGCCTTGCTGCAGGGGCTCTCGCCGATGCCGGCTGCCGATGCCGGCGTGCGCGCGGGGATCGCGGCCGAGGCCGTACGGGTCGGCTGGCCGGCCCTGCATGCGCAACTGGCCCAGGTCGATCCGCTCGCCGCCGCGCGCATCCGCCCCGGCGATCCGCAGCGCATCCAGCGGGCACTGGAGGTGTACCGCCTGAGCGGCCGCCCGATCAGCCAATGGCAGGCGATGCCGCCGCAGGGTGGGCGACTGCCGGTGCGGGTGTTGCGCCTGGTGCTGGCGCCCCCGGAGCGCGCGGTCCTGCACGAACGCATCGCCCGGCGCCTGGAGGCGATGATCGAGGCCGGTTTCCTGGCCGAGGTCGAGCGCCTGCGCGCCCTGCCGCAGATGCGCGAAGTGGCGCGGCCGCTGGACCTGCCGGCAATCCGCGCCGTGGGCTACCGCCAGGCCTGGGAGTACCTGGACGGGCAGGGCGACCTGGCCGGTTTCCGCGATCGCGCCATCCACGCCACCCGGCAGCTGGCCAAGCGCCAGCTCACCTGGCTGCGCGGGCGCCCGGAGCTGCGCTGGTTCGACCCACTCGGCCAGCGCGGCGCACTCGACGAGGCCATCGACCTGTTTCTTGGCGATCCGGTCACCGGACGTACGGGCGCGGACGTGTAACATCGCGCCAATGTCCGGGCGGGGAGCCCGGGCAGAAGCAAGACCGACAATAACAATAAACGGAGTCCATTCATGTCCAAGGGACAGTCCCTTCAGGATCCCTTCCTCAACGCCTTGCGCCGCGAGCGCGTTCCGGTCTCGATCTACCTGGTGAACGGCATCAAGCTGCAGGGTACGGTCGAGTCCTTCGACCAGTTCGTGGTCCTGCTGCGCAACACCGTCAGCCAGATGGTCTACAAGCACGCCATCTCCACCGTGGTGCCGGCGCGCAACGTGCGCGTGGGCCCTGGCGGTGGCTACGTGCAGACCAACGAGTCCCCGGCAGCGGACGACGATGCCGCCGATTGACCATGGCGACACCCTTGCGGGCGAGCGCACCCGCAAGGGCGAGCATGCCCTGCTGATCCAGCCATTCGCCGGCGGGCCTCTGCAGGAAGACGTGCTCGAGGAATTCACCGACCTGGCGCGTTCGGCCGGCGCGAGCATCGCCGCCACCATCACCGCGCGCATCGAACGGCCCAGCCCGTCCACGCTGATCGGCAGCGGCAAGGTGGAGGAGGTCAAGGCCGCCGCCGATGCCACCGGCGCGGACCTGGTGCTGGTCAACCACACGCTCTCGCCGGTGCAGGAACGCAACCTGGAGCGGGCGCTGGAGCGGCGCGTGATCGACCGCACCGGGCTGATCCTGGACATCTTCGCCCAGCGTGCGCACAGCCACGAGGGCAAGCTGCAGGTCGAGCTGGCCCAGCTGCGCCACCTGGCCACGCGCCTGGTGCGTGGCTGGACCCACCTGGAACGCCAGCGCGGCGGTTCCATCGGCCTGCGCGGTCCCGGCGAGACCCAGCTGGAAACCGACCGCCGCCTGCTGCAGAAGCGCGTGGAGCAGCTGCAGAAGCGCCTGGACAAGGTCGAGGTGCAGCGCACCCAGATGCGTCGTGCCCGCGTGCGCAGCGAACTGCCCCGGGTGGCGCTGGTCGGCTACACCAATGCCGGCAAGTCGACCCTGTTCAACGTGCTGGCCGGCGCCGAGGCATACGCGGCCGACCAGTTGTTCGCCACCCTGGACCCGACGGTACGGCGCGCGCCGATCCCGGGCGGGCAGGTGGTGCTGGCCGATACGGTCGGCTTCGTGCGCGACCTGCCGCACGAGCTGGTCGCGGCCTTCCGTTCCACGCTGTCGGAGGCACGCGAGGCCGACCTGCTGCTGCACGTGGTCGACGCGTCCGATCCGCAGCACGACGAGCGCATCGCCCAGGTGGACGAGGTGCTGCAGGTGGTGGGAGCCGGCGACCTTCCGCAGCTGCTGGTATTCAACAAGATCGACCGCATCGAGGGTGCCGAGCCGCGCCACGATGCGCAGGACGGCTCGCCCGAGCACGCCCCGCGCGAGCGGGTGTGGATCTCCGCGCGCGATGGCCGCGGGCTGGACCTGCTCGAACAGGCCCTGGGGCACCGCCTCGGCGTGCAGCGCGTGAGCGGCGAACTGCGGTTGCCGCCGACGGCCGGCCGCCTGCGCGCCAGGCTGCATGCGCTGGACGTGGTCCAGGCCGAGCACGCCGACGACCAGGGTGGCTGGCAGCTGCGCGTGGACATGCCGCTGGCCGAGGCCAACCGGCTCGCGGCCGATGCCGGGGGCGAGCTCCTGCAGCCCCTGCTGCCGCCACCGGAGCCGGACTACTGATGCCCGGCCGCGCCGGCATCCGGATGGCGAAGGCGGGAGTAAGACCAATGGGTTAGCCCGGCCGGCCGCCACAGCCGGTTCCGGCTGCGGACTTTTCGCGTTGCAAGGGGTAGCCTGCACGCTGGCTCCGGACGGAGCCCTCACCCCATCATCGCGAGTTTGTCCATGTCCGATACCGGCAACACGGTGCCGCACTACACGGCGAAGGAAAAGCGCCATCGCATCTTCGCCATCATGGCGGCCTCTTCCGGCAACCTGGTGGAATGGTTCGACTTCTACGTCTACGCCTTCACCGCGTTGTATTTCTCCGCGGCGTTCTTCCCCAAGGCCGATCCCACCGTCCAGCTGCTGAACTCGGCGGGCGTGTTCGCCGCCGGCTTCCTGATGCGGCCCATCGGCGGCTGGCTGTTCGGGCGCATCGCCGACCGCTACGGGCGCAAGACCTCGCTGCTGATCTCGGTGGTGATGATGTGCTTCGGCTCGCTGATGGTGGCGTGCCTGCCGACCTACGCCAGCATCGGCGTCGCGGCACCGGCGCTGCTGCTGCTGGCACGGCTGCTGCAGGGCCTGTCGGTGGGCGGCGAGTACGGCACCACCGCCACCTACATGAGCGAGGTCGCCCTGCGCGGCCAGCGCGGCTTCTTCTCCTCGTTCCAGTACGTCACCCTGATCGGCGGACAGCTGCTGGCGGTGCTGGCGATCGGCATCATCGAGGTGCTGCTCACCGAGGACGAGATCCGCGCCTGGGGCTGGCGCATCCCGTTCGTCGTGGGCGCGATCGCGGCGCTGATCGCGCTGCTGCTGCGGCGCACGCTGACCGAGACCCAGACCGAGGAGAAGCGCTCGGCCAAGGGGGCAGGCAGCCTGTCCAACCTGTTCCGCAACCACATGCCCGCGTTCCTGACGGTGCTCGGCTATACCGCCGGCGGCTCGCTGATCTTCTACACGTTCACCACCTACATGCAGAAGTTCCTGGTGAACACGGTGCACCTGCCGATCAAGACCAGCACCAACGTCATGACCGCCGCGCTGTTCCTGTACATGTGCATGCAGCCGCTGTTCGGCATGCTTTCCGACCGCATCGGCCGGCGCAACAACATGCTGCTGTTCGGCGCGCTGGGTGCATTGTTCACCGTGCCGATCCTGACCACGCTGCAGTACGTGTCCAGTCCCTGGATGGCGTTGCTGCTGATCGTGGTGGCGCTCGCCATCGTCAGCCTGTACACCTCGGTCAGCGGCATCGTGAAGGCGGAGATGTTCCCGCCGGAAGTGCGTGCGCTCGGCGTCGGGCTGGCCTATGCGATCGGCAACGCCCTGTTCGGCGGCAGTGCCGAGTTCGTCGCGCTGAAGTTGAAGTCGGTCGGCCACGAATCGACGTTCTTCTGGTACGTGACGGTGATGATGGTGCTGGCGTTCCTGGTCAGCATGCGCCTGCCGCGCAAGGCGTCCTACCTGCACGACGACCATTGAGGGTGCCGCCGCCGGAAGGCCCTGCGCCTTCCGGCGGCGGGCAGGGCAAGACAATGCGCGCCGGTTCGGGCTAAATAGGCGCGGCCCACCTCCGGAACGCGCATGCCCATTCCCGACGATCGCGAGCTCCTGAACCTGTCGCACGCCCTGGGGCAGCGCCTGCAGACCCTGCGGGCGCAGGTGGCCACCGCCGAAAGCTGCACCGGCGGCTGGATCGCCAAGGCCATCACCGACGTGCCCGGTTCCTCCGGATGGTTCGACTGCGGCCTGGTGGTGTACAGCTACGAGGCCAAGCAGGCGCTGCTTGGCGTGCGTGCCCATACGCTGGAAACCACCGGCGCGGTCAGCCGCGAGACGGCCACGGAGATGGTGGCCGGCGCGCTGGCCCATTCCGGCGCGACCGTGGCCGTCGCGGTGACCGGCATCGCCGGCCCCGGTGGCGGCAGCGAGGACAAGCCGGTCGGTACCGTGTGGATCGCCTGGAAACGCCGCGGCGGCTACACCGACGCCCAGGTGTTCCGCTTCGACGGCGACCGCGAGGCAGTGCGCCGTCAGACCGTCGCCACCGCCCTGTCCGGCCTGCTGCGGCAGCTGCAGGCATGACCCGCCCGGAGCCGTGCTGATGCCGTCGATGTGGGAAACGCTGGGCACGGTACGCGACCTGGGGCGCCTGCAGGAGATCGCCTCGGTCCTGATCCGCTACGGCTTCGGCGACGTGGTGCGGCGCATCGGCATGGCCGACGTGCTCGAGAAGGCCGGCCGCCTGCTGCACTGGAACGATACCGAGGAGCTGCTGCGCATGTCCGCGCCCACGCGGGTACGGCGGGCGCTGGAGGATCTCGGGCCGACCTTCGTCAAGCTCGGCCAGGTCATGGCCACGCGCGTGGACCTGCTGCCGCCGGAATGGATCAACGAGCTGAGCAAGCTGCAGAACGCGGTGCCGGCGCTGCCGTTCGAGGCCATCCGCCCGCAGCTGGAGCGTGACCTGGGCGGCCCGCCGGACCAGGTGTTCAAGTACCTGGACGAAAAACCGCTGGCCGCCGCGTCGCTGGCGCAGACGCACCGCGCCTGGCTGCAGGACGGCCGCGCCGTGGTGCTCAAGGTGCGCCGGCCCGGCATCCGCGAGGTCATCGAGGCCGACCTGCGCCTGCTCGCGCGGCTGGCCGAGATCGTCGAGAGCCAGGCGCCGGACCTCAAGCGCTACCACCCCACCGAGGTGGTCCAGCAGTTCACTCAATCGCTGCGCCGCGAGCTGGATTTCGTCGCCGAATGCCGCAACGCCGAGCGCATCGCCGCCAACTTCGCCGGCCATCCGGAGCTGCTGATCCCGCAGGTGCACTGGCAGTGGACTTGCGAGACGCTCAACGTGCAGGACTTCGTCGACGGCATCCCGGGCATGGACCTGGCCGCGGTCGATGCGGCCGGGCTCGACCGCGCCGAACTGGCCCGGCGCGGCGCCGGCATCGTGCTCAAGATGGTGCTGGAGGACGGCTTCTTCCACGCCGATCCGCATCCCGGCAACATCTTCTACATGCGCGACGGGCGCATCGGCCTGATCGATTTCGGCATGGTCGGGCGCATCGCCGAGCGCCGCCGCTTCCAGATCGCCCAGCTGCTCAACGGCGTGGTGGTGCAGGACGCCGAGTCGGTCACCGACGTGCTGCTGGAGTGGACCCAGGGCGCCACCGAGGTGGACGAGGTCCAGTTGCAGCAGGAGATCGGCGTCTTCGTGGACCAGTACCGCGGATTGCCGCTGAAGGACCTGCGCATGGGCGCCGTGCTCGGCGACGTGGCCGGGATCCTGCGCGCCTACGCGCTGACCCTGCCGGCGGACCTGGCGCTGATGATCAAGGCCTTCCTGAGCCTGGAAGGCATGGGCCGGCAGCTGGACCCGGATTTCGACATGGCCAGCGCCGCCAAGCCCTACCTGCAGCGCGCCATCCTGCACCAATACTCCCCGCGCGAGTTGCTCAAGCGCGCACGGCGCAGCCTGTCGGCCACCCTGGACCTGCTCGGGGTGCTGCCGCGCGACCTGCGCCGGCTGCTGCAGATGGCCCGCGGCGGGCGCCTGCAGATCCATGTGGAAACCAGTTCGCTGCAGGGCTTCGGCGAGCAGATCAACCGGGCCATCAACCGCCTGACCATGGGTATCGTCACCGCCGCGCTGATCATCGGCTCCTCGATCGTGATGAACAGCGTGGGCGGCATCGCCAGCCGCTGGCTGCTGGCCATCGGCGTGGCCGGCTTCGTCGGCGCGGCGCTGTGCGGGGTCTGGATCCTGTTCTCGATCTGGCGCAGCAACCGCTGAACGGGCAGGGCACTTGCGCCGCGGGCGGCGTTAGTAGTATTACTACTAACCATGGAGCTTACCCCGACCCAGCAGGCGATCCTCGCCATGATCGCCGAGCGTATCGAGCACGAGGGCCTGCCGCCTTCCCAGGCCGAGATCGCCCGCGCGTTCGGCTTCAGCGGGGTACGGGCGGCGCAATACCACCTGGAGGCGCTGGAGCAGGCCGGGGCGATCCGGCGCATCCCGGGCCGTGCCCGTGGCCTGCAGGTGCTGGCCACGCCGGCCACCCAGGAACGCACCGCAGCGGATGCGGCGAACGACGACGGCCAGGCACTGCGATTGCCGGTACTCGGACGCGTGGCGGCCGGTCCGCCGATCGGTGCCGACATCGGCTCGGACGACTACGTGGTGCTGGATCGGGTGTTCTTCTCGCCTTCGCCGGACTACCTGCTCAAGGTGCAGGGCGATTCGATGCGCGACGAGGGCATCTTCGATGGCGACCTCATCGGCGTGCACCGCACCCGCGACGCCCGTTCCGGGCAGATCGTGGTCGCCCGCATCGACGAGGAGATCACCGTCAAGCTGCTGCGGATCGGCAAGGACCGCATCCGCCTGCTGCCGCGCAATCCCGACTACGCCCCGATCGAGGTGCGCCCGGACCAGGACTTCGCCATCGAGGGCCTGTACTGCGGCCTGGTCCGCCCCAATCGCTGATGCCTTTTCCCGTGCACGGCCGCGGTGTTCCCCGACGTCCCGGCCACGTTTCCGCCGCTGGCCGGGGCAGGTGCCTGGGGCGACATTTCCACTGCCCGGCGAGCCTGTCTCAGCCTGTGCGATACGGCACGCGTAGAGTGCCTCCCAACCGAGTTCACTGACGAGGACCACCACGATGGACGAAAACAAGAAGCGCGCCCTGGCCGCGGCCCTGAGCCAGATCGAGAAGCAGTTTGGCAAGGGCTCGGTGATGCGCATGGGCGACCGCGTGGTCGAGCCGGTGGAAGCCATTCCCACCGGCTCGCTGATGCTGGACATCGCCCTGGGCATCGGTGGCCTGCCCAAGGGCCGCGTGGTCGAGATCTACGGGCCGGAGTCCTCGGGCAAGACCACGCTGACCCTGCAGGCGATCGCCCAGTGCCAGAAGAAGGGCGGCACCGCCGCCTTCATCGATGCCGAGCACGCCCTGGACCCGATCTACGCCGCCAAGCTGGGCGTGAACGTGGACGACTTGCTGCTGTCCCAGCCGGACACCGGCGAGCAGGCGCTGGAGATCGCCGACATGCTGGTGCGCTCGGGCTCGGTGGACATCGTGGTCGTCGACTCGGTCGCGGCGCTGACGCCCAAGGCCGAGATCGAGGGCGAGATGGGCGACCAGCTGCCCGGCCTGCAGGCCCGCCTGATGAGCCAGGCGCTGCGCAAGCTCACCGGCAACATCAAGCGCTCCAACACGCTGGTGGTGTTCATCAACCAGCTGCGCATGAAGATCGGCGTGATGATGCCCGGCCAGAGCCCGGAGGTGACCACCGGCGGCAATGCGCTCAAGTTCTACGCCTCGGTGCGCCTGGACATCCGCCGCATCGGCTCGATCAAGAAGGGCGACGAGATCATCGGCAACCAGACCAAGATCAAGGTCGTCAAGAACAAGCTGGCGCCCCCGTTCAAGCAGGTCATCACCGAGATCCTGTACGGCGAGGGCATCAGCCGCGAGGGCGAACTGATCGACATGGGCGTGGATGCCAAGCTGGTGGAGAAGGCCGGTGCCTGGTACAGCTACGGCGACGAGCGCATCGGCCAGGGCAAGGACAACGCCCGCAACTACCTGCGCGAAAACCCGCAGGTCGCGGCCAAGATCGAGGCCGAGCTGCGCGAGAAGTTCCAGCCCGCCGAGGCTCCCCACGAGGAGGACGGCGCCGACGAGGATTGAGTCCGCCCGGGCGGCGGCGGAGTCAGTGACGCCGCTGCCCGGCAGGCTCATGTGGTCCAGGAAGGGACAGCGCCAGGGACGGCGACTTCCGGCATCCGGTCATGAACGAGGACACGCCATCTTCCCGACGCAGGCGTCCGCGCGAGCAGACGCCCCTGCAACGGGCCCTGGGGCTGCTGGTACGGCGCGAGCACTCCCGGCGCGAGCTGGTGAACAAGCTCGAGGCCCGCGACATCGAGCCGGAGCAGGCGCAGGCAGCGGTCGAGCGCCTGGCCGGCGAGGGCTGGCAGGATGACACCCGTTTCGCCGAGTCGCTGGTGCGCAGCCGTGCCGGGGGCGGTTACGGCCCTCTGCACGTGCGTGCGGAACTGGGGACCCACGGCCTGCCCGGCGAGCTGATCGAACAGGCGATGGCCGGGTACGAGGGCGACTGGGAAGCGAATGCGCGCGAGCTGGTGCAACGGCGCTTCGGGGGAGTGCCCGAAGATCCCGCCCGGCGGCGCAAGGCGATCGACCTGCTGGCCCGGCGCGGTTTCCCGGCCGATATCCTGTGGCGGGTGATACGCGGCGGTCCTGACGACTGAACCGCCCGGGCCTGTTAATCTTGGCGGCTCCGTTGCGCCGCAGCGTGGCCGTCCCCAGATGGGAAGACCCGGCGCCGGTACAGCCCGCCCGATGCCAGTCACATGAACGCACCCACCAAGATCACCACCGCCCAGATCCGCAGCGATTTCCTCGATTTCTTCCGGAACAAGGGCCATACCATCGTGCCGTCGGCGCCGCTGGTGCCCGGCAACGACCCGACCCTGCTGTTCACCAATTCCGGCATGGTGCAGTTCAAGGACGTCTTCCTCGGGGCCGAGAAGCGCAGCTACGTGCGCTGCGCCGACGTCCAGCGCTGCCTGCGCGCCGGCGGCAAGCACAACGACCTGGACGCGGTCGGCTACACCGCCCGCCACCACACCTTCTTCGAGATGCTGGGCAACTGGTCCTTCGGCGACTATTTCAAGAAGGAAGCCATCGCCTGGGCGTGGGAGTTGCTGACCCAGGTCTGGAAGTTGCCGCCCGAACGCCTGCTGGTCACCGTCTACCACAACGACGAGGAGGCCCACGCGCTGTGGCGCGACATGGTCGGCCTGCCGGAAGAGCGCATCATCCGCATCGGCGACAACAAGGGCGCGCCCTACGCCTCGGACAATTTCTGGCAGATGGCCGATACCGGTCCGTGTGGCCCGTGCTCGGAGATCTTCTACGACCATGGCCCGGACGTCGCCGGTGGCCCGCCGGGCTCGCCGGACGAGGACGGCGATCGTTTCATCGAGATCTGGAACCTGGTGTTCATGCAGTTCGACCGCCAGCCCGACGGCACGCTGGTACCGCTGCCGGCCCCCTGCGTAGATACCGGCATGGGCCTGGAGCGCATCGCGGCCGTGCTCCAGCACGTGCACAGCAACTACGAGATCGACCTGTTCCAGGCCCTGATCCGCGAGGCGGCGGCGCTGACCGGCACCGCCGACTTGGAGAACAAGTCGCTGCGCGTGATCGCCGACCACATCCGCGCCTGTTCGTTCCTGATCGTCGATGGCGTGCTGCCGTCCAACGAAGGCCGCGGCTACGTGCTGCGCCGGATCATCCGCCGCGCCCTGCGCCATGGCTGGATGCTGGGCGTGCGCCAGCCGTTCTTCTACAAGATGGTGGGCACGCTGTCCGCACTGATGGGCCAGGCCTATCCGGAGCTGCCGGCTGCCCAGGCGACGGTCGAGGCCACGCTAAAGGCCGAGGAGGAGCGTTTCGCCGAGACCCTGGATGCGGGCATGAAGATCTTCGACGAGATCGCCGCCCGCGCCGACGGCAGCGTCATCCCCGGAACCGAGGCGTTCCGGCTGTACGACACCTACGGCTTCCCGGTCGACCTGACCGCCGACATCGCCCGCGAGCGCGGCATGCGCGTGGACATGGACGGCTTCGAGACGGCGATGGAACACCAGCGCGAAACCGCGCGCGCGGCCGGCAAGTTCGGGACCGGCACCACGTTGCCGGCCGAACTGGTGGCGCAGCTGCAGCCGACGGTGTTCCTGGGCTACGACGAGACCGCCGCGGGCGATCTCAAGGTGGTGGCCATCCTCAAGGACGGCCACCCGGTCCCGTCGATCGGCGTCGGCGACGATGCCATCGTGTTCACCGACCGCACGCCGTTCTACGCCGAATCCGGTGGCCAGGTGGGCGATACCGGCGAGCTGGACGGGCAGGGCGTGCGCTTCGGCGTGACCGACACGCGCAAGTTCGCCGGGCAGTTCTACGGCCATGTCGGGCGCCTGGACAGCGGCAGCCTGAAACTTGGCGATGTGGTGTCCGGCCACATCGACGCGGCCCGGCGCCAGGCCACCGTGCTCAACCACTCCGCCACCCACCTGCTGCACGCCGCGCTGCGCGAGATCCTGGGTACCCACGTGCACCAGAAGGGCTCGCTGGTCGCGCCCGATCGCCTGCGCTTCGATTTCTCGCACCTGCAGCCGATGACCGCCGACCAGCTCGCCCACGTGGAACGCCGCGTCAACGAGGAAGTGCGTGCCAACCTGCCGGTGGACGTGCTGCACATGGGCATGCAGGAAGCCCTGGATTTCGGTGCCATGGCCCTGTTCGGGGAGAAGTACGGCGAGCACGTGCGCGTGCTGAAGATGGGCGACTACTCGACGGAACTGTGCGGCGGCACCCACGTGCACCGCACCGGCGATATCGGCCTGTTCAAGATCGTCGCCGAGAGCGGCGTATCGGCCGGAGTGCGCCGCATCGAGGCAATGACCGGGCAGGGCGCGCTGGACCACGTCGATGACGAGGAGCGCCGCCTGCACGATGCGGCGATGCTGCTGGGCGGCAACGCCGGCGAGGTCATCGACAAGGTGCAGCACCTGCTGGAGCGGCAGAAGAAACTGGAACGCGAACTGGAGTCGCTCAAGGCCAAGGCGGCGTCCAGTGCCACCTCCGAGCTGGCCGCTACGGCGGTGGACGTGGCGGGCGTCAAGGTGCTGGCCAGCGTGCTGCCCGATTTCGATGCCAAGGGCCTGCGCGAAGCGGTGGACCGTCTCAAGCAGCAGCTCGGCGACGCGGTGATCGTGCTGGCCGCGCCCCACGCGGGCAAGGTCGCGCTGGTGGCCGGCGTGAACGGCGCCGCAACGGGCCGGATCAAGGCCGGGGAACTGTTGTCCCATGTCGCCAGTCAGATTGGAGGCAAGGGCGGCGGTCGCCCGGACCTCGCTCAGGGTGGTGGCGAGGACGGGCCCGCCCTTGCCCCTGCCGTCCAGGGCGTCGCCGACTGGGTGCGCACACGCCTGACTTGATCCGAAGAGGCCTCAAGGCCCTTGCTGCGCAGGGGCCTGGACCTTAATATCGACGCCTTTCCCCACGCATGCCCTTGCTCTTTCGCATGTCGTGGTCCCACCTGTTTTGTGGAGACTGGAACACATGCTGATCCTGACTCGCCGTGTAGGCGAAACCTTGATGATCGGAGACACGGTCACTGTCACCGTGCTCGGCGTCAAGGGCAACCAGGTGCGCATCGGCATCACCGCGCCGAAGGATGTTGCCGTGCATCGCGAAGAGATCTACCAGCGTATCCAGCGCGGCGACGAGCCGGGCGCGGGTACCGACGATACGGAGGCGTGACCCACGCCTGCTCGCAAGGATTGCCTCGTTCGGCCTGAACAGGTATTCTGCGCGGCCTGCTGGAGAGATGCTCCGGCAACGAAACCCGGAGTGATGCCCGAGAGGCCGAAGGGGCTCCCCTGCTAAGGGAGTATAGGGTCAAAAGCTCTATCGAGGGTTCGAATCCCTCTCACTCCGCCAAATGCTCTAAACCCCTGATTTTTCAGGGGTTTTTTGCTTTCAGGGCCTTGGCTTGGGGGACACATTTGGGGACACTCCCGTGCGTCTTCCGTGCTACTTGGTTCGCCATCGCCACGCGCTGGCCTTTCGCATCGTCGTACCGGCGTCCCTGCGGGCCGCTGTTGGCCGCGCATCCTTCAAACGCACCCTTCCCACGCACAGCAAGCGCGAGGCGCTTGCGTGGGCGCTGGTGCTGTCCAATGCGTACACTCGACTTTTCGAGCAGGTGGCACGCGGGGCACAGGTGTCCAACAAAACCTTTGAAGAACTCTATGCCAGCGCTGCCCAAGCGCTGGCAGAGCGCGGCACGGGGCGCGAGTACACCCTGCGCATCGGCGGGTTGGAAATTTCCACCGATGGTTCTCAGGCCGAACACGAGCGCGTTCTGCAAGCCCTGAAACACGCCGCGCCACTGGCACAGTCCGCGCCCGCGCCGGCAATGCCATCCGTGGCGCAGATGACCGGCGTGCCGGCAGGCATCACGCCCAAGCCCTTGGGTGCGGCCATCACCGGCTACTTGGCCTGGAAGCAATCACAGTTGACGCCAAAGGAGCACGGCAAAGCCAAGATGGTGCTGGCCGAGTTCAGCGGCTGGGTCGGAAAGGACAAAACCCCAGTCCACACCCTCACGCCGAACGACTTGGGGAACTACACGCAAACCCAGTTGAACAAGGGTCACGCGAAAACCTACGTAAACAACAAAGTCAGCGTTTTGCGCGGGTTTTTTGCGTGGGCTGCAAATAACGGGCACTACCCCAAGGGGCAAGACCCCACTTCCGGGCACATCAAGTTTTCCAAGCGCGAAAAGGTGTTGCAGGTGGCACGGGGCTGGCAGATGTTCAAGACCGAACAACTGCACGCCATTTTTGACCCCGCGACCTATACCAGCATCCGCGAGGATGAAAGCCGATGGCTTCCCATCCTGCTGCTTTATACCGGCGCGCGCAGCAACGAAATCGCGCGCTTGGAGTTGGAGGACATTGCCCAGAAGGGCGAGCACTGGGCGCTGGAAATCACGGTGTTGGGCGAAGACAAGTCGGTAAAAACGGCGGAAAGTTTGCGAAAAATCCCCATCCATCCCGACCTTATCGCCCTCGGCTTTTTGGACAAGGTGGCCGCCTTGCGGCAGGCCGGCCACAAAAAACTTTTTCCGGGCCTTAATTTCGCCGCGCAGAACGGGCCGGCCAACGCGCCCCAGCGGGCGTTTAGCCGGTTGCTGGGGCGGGTAGGGGTGAAGGCGCGGGGCGATGGGCTGGTGGGGGTGCACAGCCTGCGTAGCACCGTAATAAGCGGGGTGAAGGCGCGGGGCGATGGGCTGGTGGGGGTGCACAGCCTGCGTAGCACCGTAATAAGCACGCTTGACGAAGCCGGCGTGGCGCTTGGCTGGCGGCAGCGTTATGCAGGGCACAAGGACGACGAGCCGAACACGCTGCAAAGCGTGAGCGTCGAGCGGTACAGCAAGGAAGCCGAAATCATCGCGGCCTTGGCCGCGCATTGCCATCCGCCGCTGAACTGGTCGAACAAGGGCGTGGTGGATATCGAAGCATTCAAGCGCATTTTGAAATAAGCGCTGGCTGGTCAAGCCGGCGGCTTATTCAGGCGATTGCGGACGGCGTTAGCGACGCCGTTCGCAAGTTGACGCTTGTCCGCTTCCGGCAATTGCTCCCATTCCGTTAAGAAATTTTCGAAATACGCGCCCGCTTGTATAAGTCGGCGGGTGCGGGCTTTGCGTGCCTGTTCCTTCGCGCGTGCGATTTTTGCGGAGTAGTCAGCGATGAGTTGTTCCGGGGTTTTTCGCGTGCCCATATTTTATTTTTTCCAGTTCGTGGTGGTTATTTAGTTATACGGCGATTTTGATATTGCGCAAGTAAGATTCTCTGCTATTTTTAGATTAGGCCCGTTGCGCAGCAGAGGGCATCCCTTGCCCGACCGGGAGCGATTAGCGACCGGTCGGATTAAAGCAAGGGCGCACTTATACATTGGCCTTCGGCCAATGTGTGCGGTCCCTTCGGGACAAAATCAAAAGCAGAGCAAACGGCTGACCTATGGCAATTTATCATTATCACGCTGCAATCATCGGACGCTCCGCAGGCAAGAGCAGCGTAGCGAGCGCGGCCTATCGATGCGGTGATAAATTCCGCGACGAGCGCACGGGCGTGTTGCACGATTACAGCCACAAAGCCGGCCTGGACGAGGTGGTGACTTTGGCGCCGGACAATGCACCCGCTTTTGTCCACGACCCCGCGCAGTTGTGGAATAAAATCGAAATACTGGAAAAGCGAAAGGACGCGCAGTTGGCACGCGATTTCGACATTGCACTGCCGCGCGAGTTGTCGCCAAAGCATCGCCGCGACCTTGCGCTTGGCTATGTTCAGGACCAGTTTACAAATCGCGGGATGGTGGCAATGGTTGCATTTCACGACGTGGACAGCGCAAACCCGCACATCCACATTATGACCACGCTGCGCGAGGTCAGCGCCGATGGCTTTGGCAAGAAAAATCGCGAATGGAACGATAGGACATTGCTGCAGACGTGGCGCGAGCAGTGGGCGCAGCACGCAAACCTTGCCTTGGAGCGTGCGGGGGTGGAAGCGCGCATTGACCACCGCACGCTTCTTGAGCAGCGCGTGTTTGACCGTGAGGCAAGTCAGCACCAGGGGCCGCACGCCGCGGCGATGGAAAAGCGAGGCTTGCAGGTCGGACGAACGAAGCAGCCCGCACCCGTGGCTGAGCCCGCGATTGCGGAGTTGGAGCAAAAGAAGAAGCGTGAGCAGGAGTGGAATAAGCACTTGCGCAGCAGTATGGACGATTTTATACAGGCGCGCGAAAGCGCGGATGCTTTCCGGCATCAGGCGGAGCAAGCGGGTCACGCTCTGGAAATCGCGCGGGCGCAGGCCGATGCGGCGGAGGCGTTGAGGAAGATGCAAGCCGCCGAGATGAACCAACTATCGCGCCGGTTGGCAGAGCATAAAGCCGTTACGGCGGCGTGGAAAAAAAGCCATCCCGTTTTAGGCAAATTTTATTCCCCGCCGCGCGTGCAACGCTCGGAAAAGCGCGCTGCCGAGTACGAGCGCGAATTGATTAAATTGCATGGGGATTTCAAGGCTTCAACCCATCGCCGCAATGAGGCGGCGGCGGAGGTCGGAGCGTTGAGCAAAGACTTCGCCCACTTCGATGACCAAGCAAAAAAATGGCGGGCGGAGGAAGAACGGCGCGAGCAAGTTGTTTTGTCGCGGTGGTCTGGCGTGGACGACGAGCGGCTAAAGCAAGACAACCCCGCTTTATGGCAGAAGCAGCGGCTCGAAGCCGCTGCGCGCAAAAAAGACATATGGGGCAACATAGCCGCGCGAAATCAAGCATTAAGCAAAAACTTCGATGCTTCGATTGAGCAGAAGGAAGCACAGCGAGCGCGCGAGCGTCAGCGCGATAGCGGCTTTGAGATGTGACCACACCATTCAGTTGCTTTTGACTTTGGGCGGCAGCCAGTTGGCTTCAATACCCAGCGTTTGCAAGGCTTCGATTCCCGCCAAAACTTCTGCGGGGTAGTTTTTTGCGATAGTGTCCAAGCCTTGCTTGCTGATTACCTGCGGGTTTAGAAACAAACCCACATCCGTGTTTAGCATTACCCCAGTTTTTTGCAGTTCTTGCATGCTCCGGCTTATGCTTGATTTCGATACTCCTAGGCGCCCGGCCAAGCCGTTTTGGTTTATGGAAATGAGGTTGCCCGCCTTGCTTGTATTCAAAATTTCCAACAGCAGGCGGATGGCAGGGCGGGATAGGTTGTGCTTGTCCATAATTTCCGCCAGCGACGCAGTAAAGCACAGCGCAAACGCATTGATTGGAACAATTTTTTCCCGTTTTTTGGCGATGTGGATGTGTATGTCGCCAACTGCATCCTGATTGTCGGCGTCGAGAATCTCGGATTTGATTTTTGATATTGATGCTTGCGGGACTTGTTTTTGCATACAGTAGACTCTTTTTTTTGGTGGGACTTGTTTTTGTTATATGAGAATATTTCCCACTGTCAAGAGTAAATAAAAACAGAATAAGAATAAGAGAGAGAGCTGATTTTTGGAAAGCCTTGCGCCGCAAGGGTTTCCGGGCGGGTGAGTTGCAGTAAGTGGGAATTTCGTCCCACTTATTGCAACTCCACTCCCACTTTCTGCAACTGGGGTTGCAGAAAGTGGGACGAGCAAAAGCGGTTTTGATGGGGAGGAGGGGAGAGGGCGGGGACAGTGCCCCGCCGCCTACGGCCTTTGGGCTGTGGATAGTGGGGACACTTGCGGGGACACACTCCGCTTCAAAAAATGCGGTAAAATTCGTTTCAAATCAGCGGCTTGGCGGGTGTGCCGGTGTCCTTCTCTCACTCCGCCAGACAAGAAAAGCCCCCGGTGTTCGCCGGGGGCTTTTTGTTTGTCCGTCTCGTCCGCGCGCCGACTTCAGCCCGGGTGAGGCTTATCCGGGGCGACGATCGATATGCGTGCGTGGTGAATCGCCCGCATGGAAATCCGCGTGGCAGAGTGGTTGGCCTTCCGACTCCACTGCCGATGACCCGCGTCCGGGGCGTCCTGCCGGCCTATGCCGCCTGGTCGCGCAGACGCACGTTGCCGTATGGATTGCGGGTCTGTCGTTGCGGTGGCTCGATCTGCCTGCACCAGCCCGGTCTTGTCTTTGCCCGCGGACGGCCCGGGCGACGAGTTCGCCATGCGCAGTGGCCGCTGGGCGACACGCCGGCGCATGGCAGAGCCGGGGTACCCCGGCGACCCCGGATCCAGGCGATTCCGCCGCATCATCCACGCGAAACTACGCTGCTGGATCCAGACTCCTTCGCGCAGTCGTTCGTTCTCGTGCTGCAGTACCGCTTTCCGATCGAATTCAGCCGTGAATCGCTGACGCTTCTGCACCGGATATCTCCGTAGTGGATTGTCCTCGCCTTGGGATGTCCCGGTTATCGTGAGGCCTCCAGGGACATCCTCTGCCTTGGCAGCTCATGCGCGATTCGTGGCCGCTTCTCGCGCGCGATCGCGGCCTTCTGGGTTCGAATCCATGGCGCCGTCCTGGATGGTTGGAGTGACGCGTAGTCGCGTGCGGCAACGCGCCGCTCCCGCGGCGACTGACGCATTCGCTTGGCCCTGGATCGGGCAGGTAACGGATGTCACCGAACCGTTCGGGCCGACCTCGATGAGGTCTCGGTCAAGCGACCAGGAATTGGGCTGACGATACGAAGACCGGTGTCGTCGGGCATGCCTTTCTTTCTGGCGCGGAGGGGAATCTGCTTTCACAGGCACTCATTCACAGCCGCAAGCCGGAAATCCAGCACTCGGGATAGAACCAATCGAGAAGGAACGTCGAGCCAGCGCGGCGCTTGCGCTTGCAACGCTCCCATTACGATCGGCTTGGCCCATCCGGGCACCTGCTCCAGGTCTTTGGGCCCGCGCGGGTAGCGGATGCCTTGCCGATCCATTTCCAGCACGAGCAGCGGACTGGCCTGTCCCTCGGCATCGGCGGGATCGCTGTTGTCGTAGACGTGCAATACGGCCAGGTGGGGTCCCGCGCACAGCCCGCCTGTGGTGGTGCCGCAGAATCTGGACGAAGCGCTGCGGGGACACCTGCATGGCGAAAGTGGCACGACGGAAGGTGACAGGCGTGTCTCGACGCGCCGGTCCAGCATGGGACGAGGAGGGACTGCGGACGAGGTGAGACGCGCCGCCCACGGCATGGCGCCCGTGGGCGGAGGCCCGGCAGTGCGGTGTCCTTCATCCAGCCGGTCTGCGTTGCGGGCCATTGCAGGCCACGCGGCGGCCAGCAACGGCAGGAACGTCGGCACGAGTGCGAGGCGCAAAAGAAAACGCCGGACCCGAAGGCCCGGCGTTTCCTGGAATGGTGCGCCCGGAGAGATTCGAACTCCCGACCGCCTGGTTCGTAGCCAGGTACTCTATCCAACTGAGCTACGGGCGCGCTTTTGCGGTGGGTGGACCGCGGGTACTGACGAGTGGTGCGCCCGGAGAGATTCGAACTCCCGACCGCCTGGTTCGTAGCCAGGTACTCTATCCAACTGAGCTACGGGCGCATTCGTCAGAAGCGAAATTATGCTGAACCCGCGTCGTTGCGTCAATCCTTGCCTGCAAGGATTTTCGCGTACGGCGTGGTTGGCGAAGTCCATCGGGCATGAGGTCAGTCCTGGTCCAGCCCCGCGTCGCGGAACAGGCGCCACTGGCGATAAAGCATGTAGAGCACGCCAACCATGCCGGTGAGGACGGCGGGCACGATCAGGGCATCGTAGTGCAGCCGTGCGTACAGCCAGGCACCGGCGATGCCGCCTCCCAGGAAACCGGAAATGATCAGGCCGCTGAGCGTCAGCCGCCGTACCGGCAGCGGCATGCCGCGCAGCAGGTGGCCCAGGCCGATGCCCAGGTCGGTGAACATGCCGGTCAGGTGCGTGGTGCGCACCACGGCACCGCTGAACGTGGTCGCCAGCGCGTTCTGCAGGCCGCAGGCCATCGCGGCGGCGAGGGCACCCCAGACCTGCTGGTGCTTGAACAGCGGTACGGCCAGGAACAGCAGCAGCGATTCCAGCGCGAGGGCGACGCCGTAGCGCCGGCCCAGGCGCAGGGTGCTGTCCTGGATGATGACGCCGCTGATGGTCGCGCCCAGGCTGAAGGCGATCAGCAGCCCCCACAGGTGGATCACCGACGGCACGTCGCCCTCGACCAGGGCGATGCCGAGCTGGGTCGTGCTCCCGCTCATGTGGCTGACGGCCTGGTGCTCGAAGCCGAGAAAGCCGACGGCGTTGACCATGCCCGCCACGCACGACAGCGAGACGGCGCCGATCCAGACCCAGCGCGGCAGCGTGATTCCCATCCTTCTCCGGTGCGGCGGCCAAAACGGGGCGATTATCGCGCCGGGAAGGGCGGGGCGCCCATCGCGGTCAGCGCGTGCCGTCGATCTCGATTTCCGAGAAGGCGCCGGTCTGCGGATCGTACAGCGCCCCCCAGGCGCGCGGGCCGGCATCGCAGATCACGACGGCCTCGCGGGACGGGTCGATGTCGGACTGGTCCGGCAACTTGAACGCATTGATGTAGATGAGGCGCCGGCCATCGACCACCACGCCCACGTACTGGCGGTCGTAGTCCTGCGGGGAGGCGATCGTCGGGGCCAGGGCCTGCTGGCGGGCCTCCAGTTCGTCCACCTGCTGCGGCCCGGGTGCCCAGTAGCCGCTTACGCGGCCAGGCTGGCGCGCCGGGCTGGCGCGCGAGCAGGTGTCGAGCACGCGCTCGGCCACGGGCTGGCGCGTGACCACCCACGACTGGCCGGTCTTCAGGCTGGTCGGCACGCTGGCCGGGCGACCGGACATCCCGGCGCACGCGGCCAGCGCCAGCGGCAGCAATAGGGAGACGATGCCCGGGAGAGTTTTCACAGGACCTCCGAGGCATAGTCGGCCAGGCGCGAGCGTTCGCCACGGCGCAGCGTGACATGCGCGCTGTGCGGCCAGTGCTTGAAGCGGTCCACCGCGTAGGTCAGGCCCGAGGTGGTCTCGGTGAGGTAGGGCGTGTCGATCTGCTCGACGTTGCCCAGGCAGACGATCTTGGTGCCCGGGCCGGCGCGGGTGATCAGCGTCTTCATCTGTTTCGGCGTCAGGTTCTGCGCCTCGTCCAGGATCAGGTAGCGCGACAGGAAGGTGCGCCCGCGCATGAAGTTCAGCGAGCGGATCTTGATGCGCGCGGCGAGCAGGTCGTTGGTCGCCGCCCGGCCCCAGGCACCGCCTTCCTGGTTGTGGGTGAGCACCTCCAGGTTGTCGGTCAGCGCGCCCATCCACGGCGTCATCTTCTCCTCCTCGGTGCCGGGCAGGAAGCCGATGTCCTCGCCGACGCTGACCGTGGCGCGGGTCATGATGATCTCGCGGTAGCGCTGCTGGTCCATGGTCTGCGCCAGGCCCGCGGCCAGCGCCAGCAGGGTCTTGCCGGTGCCGGCGGTGCCGAGCAGGCTGACGAAGTCGATCTCCGGGTCCATCAGCGCGTTGAGCGCGAAGTTCTGCTCGCGGTTGCGCGCGGCGATGCCCCAGACCGCGTGCTGGCCGCTGCGGTAGTCCTCCACCAGGGTCAGGAGCGCACGCCGGTCGGGACCGACCGAGACCACGCGCAACTCGATCTCGTCCGCGCCGGGCAGGTAGAGGTACTGGTTGGGATGCCAGTCCTCGTCCTCGGCCAGCACGACCTCGTAGCTGGTGCGGCCGCGGTCGCTCCAGCTGCGCAGGTCCTTGTTGTGCTTCTGCCAGAAGTCCTCGGACAGCTCGGTGGCCCCGGTATAGAGCAGGCTGAAGTCGTCCAGGGCGCGGTCGTTCTCGTAGTCCTCGCTGGGGATGCCGGCGATGGCCGCCTTGATCCGCAGGTTGATGTCCTTGGAGACGAACACCACCGGCGTGTCCGGCTCGGCGCGGCGCAGGGCGAGGATCGCGCCGAGGATGCGGTTGTCCGGCGCCACCGCGCCGAACGAGGTCGGGTCCTCGGCCGGCATCGAGGTCTGGAAGCGCAGGTGGCCGCTGGAGGCGCCGCCGCGCAGCTGCAGCCCGCCCGGCGGTGCCAGGCGCAGGCCGGAGGCGATCTTGTCGGTCCCCTGTTCCTCGATCAGCTCGTTCATGAAGCGGCTGACCTGGCGGGCGTTGCGGGCCGCCTCGGAGGTGCCCTTCTTGGCGTTGTCCAGCTCCTCGATCACCTGCATGGGCAGGTAGACATCGTGCTCCTCGAACTTGAACAGCGCGGTGGGATCGTGCATCAGCACGTTGGTATCCAGCACGTAGATGCGCTTGCCTCGGGTCATCGTTGCTTCCTGGTGGTCGGACAGGGTCGCGCCATCACGGCCTGCGCGGCAGGGTGATGGCGGGAGGGGAAGGCGAGGGCACTCACTTGGCGCGTGCGGCCTTCAGGGCGTCGAGCACGGCCTCGGCGTGGCCGGCCACCTTGACCTTGCGCCAGGCCTGCACCACGGTGCCGGCCGGGTCGATCAGGAAGGTGCTGCGCTCGATGCCGAGCACCTTGCGGCCATACATGTTCTTCTCGTGGATCACGTCGAAGGCGCGGCACAGCGCTTCGTCCGGATCGCTGGCCAGGGCAAAGCCGAAACCCTGCTTGGCGCGGAAATTGTCGTGCGAGCGCAGCGAATCGCGCGACACGCCCAGCACTGCCGCGCCGGCGCGTTCGAACTGCGGCAGCAGTGCATTGAACTGCAGGCCTTCGGTGGTGCAGCCGGGCGTGCTGTCCTTGGGATAGAAATACAGCACCAGCCAGTGGCCGGCGTAGTCGCCGAGCGTTGCCGCATCGCCCCCGGACAGCGCCAGGGGCAGGGCCAGGACGTCCTTGGAAAGCGTGTCGCCGGGATTCATGCTCGCGTCTCCTTGGCGGATGGTGCACGTCGCAGGCCGGACCGCGGTCCGGCCGGTCGATCAGAACTTCATCGGGTCCATGATCGCGTCCAGGTTGAGGTGGTCGCAGAATTCGAGGAAATCGTCGCGCAGCGTGGCGATGTGCATGTTGGCCGGCACGCCGATGGTGACCTGGGCCGAGAACATCTCCGCGCCGGTCTGCATGGCGCGGTAGCGCGTGCTCTGCAGGTTCTCGATGGTGATGCCCTGGCGGTCGAAGAAATCGGCCAGCTGGAACAGGATGCCCGGCTTGTCGGCGGCGATGACCTCGACGATGTAGGGCAGCAGGTTGGACTGCTCCGGCTTGGGACCGGTGCGGTACCACACCAGCTTCATCTCCTCCTCGCGCTCCAGGCGGCCGAGCATGGACTCGAGCTTGGCCACGGCGTCCCACGAACCGGTGGCCAGCGCGGTGACCGAGACGTCGCGGCCGACGGTGGACAGGCGCGCATCGACGAGGTTGCAGCCGCTGTCGGCGATGCGGCGGGTGACGGGAAGCAGGGGAGACTCCGGATGGGTCGCGTAGGCGTTGATCAGGAGGTGGTTTTCGGTCGGCGCGGGCCGGGGAGTGGAATCGGTCAAAGGGGTTTCCGGCATTGCATTCTGAATGGCGGCCGGGACGGGCCCGGTGCTGGCGGCCAGCATACTTGCCGGTGCTTTCGCGCCGCAAGTAACATCGCAGCCCTGTCCGCCGTCCCGTTCGGCGCCGTTCCACGTTCATGGAGTCACTTCCCAAGATGGCCCTTTCCGGGATCGTCACCGCGCTCGCCACCCCGTTCCTCGCCGATGGTTCGCTGGACCGGGCGGGGTGGAAATGGCTGCTGGAACGCCAGCTGGCCGGCGGCGTGCAGGGCGTGGTCGTGGCCGGCTCGACCGGCGAGGCCGCCACGCTGGAGGAAGACGAGTACGACGCCCTGCTGGTGGCGGCACTCGAACGGATCGAGCGGCACGTGCCGGTGCTTGCCGGCACCGGCGAATCGGGGACCGCCAACACCGTGCGCCAGACCCGGCGCGCGGCCGACCTGGGCGCGGACTATGCGCTGGTGGTGACGCCGCCGTACGTGCGTCCCACCCAGGCGGGCCTGCGCGCCCATTACCTGGAAGTGGCCGAGCATGGCGGCCTGCCGGTGGTGCTCTACAACGTGCCCGGGCGCACCGGCTGCGACATGTCGCCGGACACGGTCGCCGCCCTGAGCGAGCATCCCAACATCGTCGCGATCAAGGAAGCCAATACCGACCCGGCCCGCATGCAGGCGCTGCTGCAGCTGTGTGGGGAGGGCTTCGCCGTGTTCAGCGGCGACGACGGCAGTGCCGCGCGGGCGATGCTCGCCGGTGCCGACGGCCTGATCTCGGTCGGCTCGAACGTATTGCCGGCCACGTTCCGCCGCCTGTGCGACGCGGCGCGCGGCGGCGATGCCGCGGCGACGCAGTCGCTCGACGGCGCGCTTCGCGCCTTCCACGTATTCTGCGGCATCGAATCCAATCCCATCCCGATCAAAGCGCTGCTGGCGCTCGGCGGCATCGGCCAGGCGCTGCGCCTGCCGCTGCAGACGCTGGCATCGGTCCATCATGCGCAGGCCGAACGCCTCGCCGCCGACGCCGCCGCGTTGGAAGAACAATCCAGCCGCCTGCTCCAGGCGGCCTGAACCCAGGAGATCCCCATGCGTCTTTCCCGTTCCACGTTCCGCGTGCTGCCCACCGCCCTGCTGGCGGTGGCCGTCGTCGGTGCCGGTGGCTGCAGCTGGTTCCACAAGGGGCCGCGCGGCGACTACGCGCTGCCGGCGCAGGAACGCCCGCTGGAAGTGCCGCCGGACCTGAACGTGCCCGACACCAGCAGCGCCATGCAGGTGCCGGCGCTGGCCTCGGCGCGGCAGCCGGGCCGGCCGGCGCAGGCCGGTGCGCCGGCGGGCAACGGCTTCACCGTCGCCGGCGCGCGCGACGAGGTCTTCGGCCGCGTCGGCGACGCGCTGGCCAACATCCCCGGCGTCACCATCGCCAGCCGCGCGCAGCTGCTGGGGTCGTTCGACGTCAGCTACGAGGGCGCCAATTTCCTGGTGCGCGTGAGCGAGGTCGAGGCGGGCAGCTCCGTGTCCGCGGTCGATCCGCGCGGGTTGCCGGCCACCGCCGAGGCGCCGATCAAGCTGATCGCGGCGCTGAAGGCCGCGCTCGGCAACTGAGCCGGCTCCAGGGATCCGCAAAAAAGGGCGCCTTCCGGGCGCCCTTTTCTTATCGGCCGACCGCTGCGGCGATCAACGTTCCAGCAACGGCAGCTTGTCGGTCTTGCCGTCCCATTCGGCGGCGCCCGGCAGCGGGTCGCGGCGCGTGGTCAATACCGGCCAGGCCTTGGCCAGTTCGGCATTCAGCGCGACGAAGCCCTCCTGGCCGGCGGGCACGTCGTCCTCGGGATAGATCGCGTTGGCCGGGCACTCCGGCTCGCACAGCGTGCAGTCGATGCATTCGTCCGGGTCGATGACCAGGAAGTTGGGGCCTTCGTGGAAGCAGTCCACGGGGCAGACTTCCACGCAGTCGGTGTATTTGCACTTGATGCAGTTTTCGGTGACGACGAAGGGCATGACGGAATCCGGCAGTGGGCCGGCGGCATTCTAGAGCCCGCCGGAGGAAGAGGCCGATACGGCCCGCCGCGGCGCCGGCACGGGCGGGCCCGTGCCGCGGGCGGCACAAACGAAAAACCCCGCATTCGCGGGGCTTTTCCTTCCATCGCATCGGGCAGCTGGCGCTCCCTAGGGGACTCGAACCCCTGTTTTAGCCTTGAGAGGGCCACGTCCTAACCACTAGACGAAGGGAGCGTTTTGAGTCGCTGCATCGCTGCGAGGCGCGCTAGTATATGGAGCTTCAATCCGGTCGGCAAGCCCGACGTGCATCTGTCCAGAAACGGAAGCGCCACCATCGAAACGCAAGACTCTCCGACGTATCCGCTGCAGGTCATCCCGCGCGAACAGCATTCCATTTCCCGCAAGGACATCAGCCCCAACGCCCTGCGCGTGCTCTACCGCCTGCGCGAATCCGGCTTCGGTGCCTACCTGGTGGGAGGTGCGGTACGCGACCTGCTCGTCGGCCAGCTGCCCAAGGACTTCGACGTGGCCACCGATGCCACGCCGGAGGAGGTCAAGGCGCTGTTCCGCAACTGCCGCCTGATCGGCCGCCGCTTCCGCCTGGCGCATGTGGTGTTCGGCCGCGAAATCATCGAGGTGGCCACGTTCCGCGCCAACAGCGACGACGGCAGCGGCGACCGCGAGCTGGAGAACGGGCGCCTGGTGCGCGACAACGTCTACGGTTCGATCGAGGACGATGCGATCCGCCGCGACTTCACCTGCAACGCCCTGTACTACGCGATCGAGGATTTCTCGGTGCGCGACTACGTGGGCGGGTTCCGCGACGTGCAGGACCGCGTGCTGCGCCTGATCGGCGATCCGGAGCGGCGCTACCGCGAGGACCCGGTGCGCATGCTGCGCGCGGTACGGCTGTCGGCCAAGCTGGGCTTCACCATTGAGGCGGCCACGGCCGAGCCGATCCCGCGCCTGGCCGGGCTGCTGGCCGACACGCCGCCGGCGCGGCTGTTCGAGGAGGTGCTCAAGCTGTTCCTCTCCGGCCACGGCGTGGCCAGCTTCGAGGAGCTGGAGCGTTTCGGCCTGCTCGCTTCGCTGTTCCCCGATACCGCCGCCGCGCTGCGCGCCAACCGCAGCGGCGCGCTGCGCCGGGTGATCGCCGAGGGACTGGCCAATACCGATGCCCGGGTGGCCGCCGGCGACCCGGTCTCGCCGGCATTCCTGTTCGCGCTGCTGCTGTGGCCGGCGTTCTGCCGCGAGCTCACGCGCCTGCAGGCGCAGGGCATGCAGGGCGACGAGGCCCAGCGCCGCGCCGCCGACCGGGTGACGATCCGCGAACTGGCCGCCGTGGCGCTGCCGCGCCGGTTCTCGCTGCCAATGCAGGAGATCTGGCTGCTGCAGTCGCGCTTCCCGCTGCGCCAGCGCCGGCGCGTGCTGCGCACCCTGGCCCATCCGCGCTTCCGTGCCGCCTATGACTTCCTGGCCCTGCGCCAGGCCGCCGCGCCGGAACACGAAGCCGACCTGGCGTTCTGGAAGGAAGCTCAACGCCAGTCCGGCGCGGAACTGGCCGAGCTGATCCAGTCCCATGCCGCCGCCGCGGAAGCCGGCGAGGAGGAGGACGAGAGCGGCCAGCCGCGCCGGCGCCGGCGTCGCCGGCGTCGCCCGTCGGGTGCCGGCCACGACTGACATGGACACCGCCGTCGTCGGCCTCGGCAGCAACATCGGCGATGCCGCGGCCAACGTGCTCGGCGCGGTCGAGGCCCTGGCCACCCTGCCGCACAGCCAGGTGGCGGCCGTCTCGCGCCTGTATCGCACGCCGGCCTGGGGCGGGGTGGCGCAGGCGGACTTCGTCAATGCCGCCGTGCGCCTGGAAACGGCGCTGGCGCCGCTGGACCTGCTCGACGGCCTGCTGGAAATCGAGCGCCGCTTCGGCCGGGTGCGCACCGCCGGCAACCACTGGGGGCCGCGCACCCTGGACCTGGACGTGCTGCTGTACGGCACCCGGGTCATCGCGCACCCGCGCCTGACCGTGCCGCATCCCTACCTGCACGAGCGCGCGTTCGCCCTGGTGCCGCTGCTGGACGTGTTGCCGTCGGCGCGGATACCCGGCCGCGGCGACGCGCGCACGCTTTTGCAGGAACTGCACGAAACCGGTGCAATTGCACCGATCGGGTAGATAATGCGCGCCTCGTTCAGCGCCGCCGCCCCCTCATGAGCACCCACGCCGAAAGCAAACCCTGGACCGTTCCCGCGCTGGCCGAGGCCAAGCGCGACAAGCGCCGCTTGGCCATGCTGACCGCCTACGACGCCGGTTTCGCCCGGGTCGCCGACGCCAACGGCATCGACCTGATCCTGGTCGGCGATTCGCTGGGCATGGTGGTGCAGGGCCACGACTCGACCCTGCCGGTGAGCGTGGCCGACATGGCCTACCACACCGCCTGCGTGGCGCGCGGGATCGAGCGGGCGCTGCTGGTGGCCGACCTGCCGTTCCAGGCCGACGCCACGCCCGAGCGGGCGCTCGACGCGGCCACCGCGCTGCTCAAGGCCGGCGCGGAGATGGTCAAGATCGAAGGCGCCGGCCACAAGCTGGACACCATCCGCTACCTGGTCGAGCGCGAGGTGCCGGTGTGCTCGCACCTGGGCCTGACGCCGCAGTCGGTGCTGCGCTTCGGCGGCTACCGCGTGCAGGGCCGCGGCGAGGCCGGCGAACGCCTGCGCGCCGAGGCCCGCGCCGTGGCCGCGGCCGGTGCCGCGCTGCTGGTGCTCGAGTGCGTGCCCACGCCGCTGGCCGCGCAGATCACGGCCGAGTCGGACATTCCCACCATCGGCATCGGCGCCGGTCCCGGCTGCGACGGGCAGGTGCTGGTGCTGCACGATTTCCTGGGCCTGGACAGCGGCCATCGCCGTCCCAAGTTCGTCAAGGACTTCCTCGCCGAAGGCGGCTCCGTCGCCGGCGCGGTCCGGGCCTACGCCGACGCGGTGCGCGCCGGCACCTTTCCCGACGCCGAACACAGCTACGCATCATGATCGAAACCGTCAACGAACTTGCCCGCCTGCGCGAGGCGGTCGGCAAGTGGAAGCGCGCCGGCCTGCGCGTGGCGCTGGTGCCCACCATGGGCAACCTGCACGCCGGCCATTTTTCCCTGGTCCAGCTGGCGCGCCGCCATGCCGACCGCGTGGTGGCCAGCGTCTTCGTCAACCCGACCCAGTTCGGCCCGAACGAGGACTTCGACCGCTACCCGCGCACGCCCGAGGCCGACCGCGACGGGCTCGAGCGCGCCGGGTGCGACCTGGTGTGGCTGCCGTCGGTGGCGGCCATGTACCCGCTGGGCACCGAGCGTGCCACGCGGATGCATGCCCCGGGCGTGAGCGAGGTGCTCGAGGGTGCGCGCCGCCCGGGCCACTTCGATGGCGTGTGCACGGTCGTCACCCGCCTGTTCAACCAGGTGCAGCCGGACGTGGCCGTCTTCGGCCGCAAGGACTACCAGCAGGTGGCGGTGATCCGGCAGGTGGTGGCGGACCTGGCGATCCCGCTGGAGATCGTGCCGGCCGAGATCGTGCGCGCCGACGACGGCCTGGCGCTGAGCTCGCGCAACCAGTACCTGTCTCCGGCCGAGCGCCTGCAGGCGCCTGCGCTGCACCGTACCCTGCTGGAACTGGGCCGGCAGGTCCGCGCCGGCGTCCCGTACGCGCAGGCCGAGACCGACGCCGCCCGGCAGCTGCAGGCCGCCGGTTTCGACGTGGACTACTGCGTGGTGCGGCAACCGGACCTGGCCGAGCCGGCCGCCGGCGAGTCCGGCCCGCTCGTGGCGCTGGTGGCCGCGCGCCTGGGCACCACCCGCCTGATCGACAACCTGGAATTCTGAACCTGCCACGACGGGCACCGGCACCGCCCCTTCCGCTGCGGTGCCGCGCCCGCATGTGGGCAGGGAGGGCCGGCCCCGGCCCCGCACCCGGCAGGTGCTAGACTGCCGCTTTGTTTACCGCAGTGCCGCATCCATGCAACTCACCCTGCTGAAAACCAAGATCCACCGCGCCGTCGTGACCCATTCCGAGCTCAACTACGAGGGCTCGATCGCGATCGACGACAACCTGCTGCGTGCCACCGGCATCCGCGAGTTCGAGCAGGTGCACATCTGGGACGTGACCAACGGTGCGCGCTTCACCACCTATGCGATCCGCGCCGAGGCCGGCAGCGGCGTCATCTCGCTCAACGGCGGCGCCGCCCGCCACGTGCAGGTGGGCGACGTGATCATCGTCGCGGCCTTCGCGGTCATGAGCGAGGCCGAGGCCGCCAACTTCAAGCCGAAGCTGGTCTACGTCGACGCCAACAATCGCATCGCCCGAACCAACGACACCATTCCCGTACAGGCCGCATGAGCCACGACACCGGATTCGACGCGCTTCACGACCACGCCCGCCGCCTGGCCGGCGTGTCCATCCGCCAACTGCTGGCCGACGCGCCCGGCCGCGAACGCGACCTGGCGCTGCGCGTCGGTCCGGTGTACCTCAACTTCGCCCGCCAGGGCTACGACGCTGCCGCGCTGGAAGCCTTGCTGGCCCTGGCCGGCGAACGCGACGTCCCAGGCGCCTTCGCGCGCCTGTTCCGGGGCGACCAGGTCAACGTCACCGAGCACCGCGCCGCGCTGCACACCGCGCTGCGCGGCGACCTGACCGGCGCGCCGGTGGCGGCGGCCGCCGCCGCCGAGGCGACCGAGGTGCGCGCACGCATGCGCGCCCTGGTCGATGCGATCGAGGACAGCGACATCACCGACGTGGTCAGCGTCGGCATCGGCGGCTCGGACCTGGGGCCACGGCTGGTAGTCGATGCGTTGCGCCCGTTGCGCTCGGACCTGCGCGTGCACTTCGTCTCCAACGTCGACGGCGCGGCCATGCAGCGCACGCTGGCGGGGCTGGATCCGGCGCGCAGCGCCGGGGTGCTGATTTCCAAGACCTTCGGCACCCAGGAGACGCTGCTCAACGGGCGCATCCTGCACGACTGGCTCGGCGGCGCGGGCCGCCTGTTCGCGGTCAGCGCCAATCCCGAGCGCGCCGCGCAGGCCTTCGGCATCGACCCGGCACGGGTGCTGCCGATGTGGGACTGGGTCGGCGGCCGCTACTCGTTGTGGTCCGCGGTGGGCTTCCCGATCGCGATTGCCATCGGCAGCGAGCGCTTCGACCAGTTGCTGGCGGGCGCGGAGCTGATGGACCGGCACGTGCTGGACAGCGCGCCGGCCCGCAATGCCGCGGTGCTGCACGGGCTGACCGAGGTGTGGAACCGCAACGTGCTCGGCCGCGCCACCCATGCCGTGCTCACCTACGACCAGCGCCTGGCGCTGCTGCCCGCCTACCTGCAGCAGCTGGTGATGGAGAGCCTGGGCAAGCGGGTGGAGCTGGACGGTACGCCGGTGCAAGGCGATACCGCCTCGGTGTGGTGGGGCGGGGCCGGCACCGACGTGCAGCACAGCTTCTTCCAGGCGCTGCACCAGGGCACCAGCGTGGTGCCGGCCGATTTCATCGGCACCGTGCACAACGACGATCCGTACCTGGAGAACCACCAGGCCCTGCTGGCCAACCTGCTCGCCCAGACCGAGGCGCTGGCGAACGGCCAGGGCAGCGACGACCCGCACCGCGTCTATCCGGGCGGTCGCCCGAGCACGCTGATCCTGCTCGACGCGCTGACCCCGCAGGCACTGGGCGCCTTGATCGCGCTGTACGAGCACAGCGTATACGTGCAGTCGGTGATCTGGGGCATCAATGCCTTCGACCAGTTCGGCGTGGAGCTGGGCAAGCAGCTGGCCGGGCAATTGCTGCCGGCCGTGCAGGGGCAGGGCGAGGCGCCGGCCGATCCGGTCACGCGCGAGGCGCTGGCGCAGATCCGTACGCGCTGACCCACGCCCGGGTATCCGTGCGACGACGAGCCGGCCCATGCCGGCTCGTCGCGTTTGCGGGCTACGGGCGTTGCGGGCTGGGGCGCTTGGCCAGCTTGCGCTGCAGCGAGCGGCGGTGCATGCCGAGCAAGCGTGCGGCGGCGGAGATGTTGCCCCCGGTCTCGTGCAGGGCCTGCTGGATGTGCTCCCATTGCAGGCGGTTGAGCGGGGTCATCTTGCCGGGCAGCTCCTCTTCCGGGGCTTCCTCGGCCTGCACCGGCCGGGCGACCGGTTCGCCCTCCAGCCCGAGCGCGCGCAGGATCATCTGCACTGTCGCCGGCTTGGGCAGGTAGTCGTCCGCGCCGAGCTTGATCGCCTCCACCGCGGTGGCGATGCTGGCGTAGCCGGTCACCAGCAGGATGCGCATGTCCGCGCGCAGCTCGCGCAGCGGCCGGATCAGGGCCAGCCCGGACTCGCTGCCCAGCTTGAGATCCACCAGTGCGAAGTCCGGCGGTTGCGCGCGGGCCACGTCCAGCGCCTGCGCCGCGCTCTCGCAGGCGGTGACCTCGACCTCGCGGCGGGCGAGGGCGCGCTGCAGGGTGCGCAGGTACAGCGCGTCGTCGTCCACGGCGATGCCGCGCAGGGGCAGTTCAATCATCGGAATCCTCCTGATCCTGCAAGGGCAGGCGGAAGCCCACCCGGGTGCCCGGTCCGTCGCCGGCCGGACGCATCCACAGGTCGCCGCGCAGGCGTTCGACCGTGGCATGGGAAAGCGCCAGCCCCACGCCCATGCCGTGCGGCTTGCCGCTGCCGAACAGGGTGGTGCCGGGCAGCAGCGGGCGCGAGGTGTCGAACCCGGCCCCGTGGTCGCGGACTTCGCCGTACAGGGTGCCGTCCTCGATGTGCAACGTCAGGTCGATGCCGGGCCGCTGCGCGGCCTCGCCGGCATCGGCCGCGTTGTTGAGCAGCACCTGCAGCAGGTGGCCGATGGCGGGTTCGACCCGGCGCTGGAGCGGCGCATCGGCATTGCAGTCCAGCTGGACGGTGGGCCGCACCAGCTGCCATTGCTGCAGCACGTAGGCCAGCGAAACCGGCTGGCGGCGGCGGCTGTCGGCCGGGGCCGCCAGGGCCTGGACCTTTTCCCGGCACTGCGCCAGCAGGTCGTCGAGCGTCTCCAGGTCCTCGCGCGTGACCGGATCGTCCGCCTGCTCGGCCATGTCGCCGACCAGCAGGGTCATGGTCGCCAGCGGCGTGTTCAGTTCGTGCGCCACCGACGCGGCATGGGTCGCCAGGGCGACGATGCCCTCGTTGCGGGTGAAGCGGTCGCGCAGCACGGAAAGCTCGCGCTCGCGTTCGCGCAGCGCGCCCGACAGGCGGGTGGAGAACACCAGCACCACCACCGTGGTGATCAGGAAGCTGGCGGCCATGCCGCCCAGGTGCAGGCTGCGCGGATCCAGGCGCCCGCCCGGCAGGGGCAGGCCGAAGACCGCGCTGACGGCGTAGCCGACCACGCTGGCGGCGGCCACGGCGATGGTCCAGCGCGGCGGCAGGGCCATCGCCGCCAGCGCCACCAGCACCACGAACAACGAACCGAACGGATTGGCCAGTCCGCCGCTCCAGCCCACCATCCAGGTCAGGATGGTGATGTCCACCAGCAGGTGGCCGAAGGCCGTGGCCGGGCCCACCTCGCCGCGCAGCCAGTGCGAACTCAGCCCGGCATAGAGGTTGAACAGCGCCAGCGCCGCCACGCCCGCCCACAGCGGCCCCAGCGGCAGCGGCAGGCCGAAGACCTCGGTGGCCACCACGATCGTCGCCGCCTGGCCGGCGGTGGCCAGCCAGCGCAGGCTGCACAGGGTGCGCAGGAAGGAGGCGTCGATCGCATTCATCGCGCTACATGCTATGCGCTGGCCGCCGTTCCTGCCGTGACGCCGGAGCGCTTGCGACAAAGCGTCGCAACGCGGGCGGCGACGGGACACACCGCGTTCACGCCGCTGCCGCGCCGGCACCGGCCGGCACGATAGAATGCGCGCATGCAACACGATGCCGTGACCCGACCGACCCCGCCCGCCAGCGCCAGTGCCTGGCCCCGCCGCGTCACCCAGGCGGTGAAGGTGGGCAACGTGACCGTGGGCGGCGGTCATCCGGTGGTGGTGCAGTCCATGACCAACACCGATACCTCCGACGTGGACGCCACCACCCGCCAGGTGGCCGAGCTGTGGCGCGCCGGCTCGGAAATGGTGCGCATGACGGTGAACACGCCGGCCGCCGCCGCCGCGGTGCCGCGCATCGCCGAGAAGCTGGCGATGATGGGTATCCAGGTGCCGTTGATCGGCGATTTCCACTACAACGGCCACCAGCTGCTGGCCGGCGAACCGGCCGCCGCCGAGGCGCTGGCCAAGTACCGCATCAATCCCGGCAACGTCGGCTTCGGCAAGAAGAAGGACCTGCAGTTCGCCCAGCTGATCGAGTTCGCGATCCGCTACGACAAGCCGGTGCGCATCGGCGCCAACTGGGGCTCGCTGGACCAGTCCCTGGCCGCGCAGCTGATGGACGAGAACAGCCGGCGCGAGGTGCCGTGGGACGCCGGGCGGGTGCTGCGCGAGGCGCTGATCCGTTCGGCGGTGGATTCGGCCGAGCGCGCGGTGGAACTGGGCCTGGCGCGCGACCGGATCATCCTGTCGGCCAAGGTCTCCGGCGTGCAGGAATTGATCGCGGTGTACCGCGACATGTCCGCCCGTTGCGACTTCGCCCTGCACCTGGGCCTGACCGAGGCCGGCATCGGCTCCAAGGGCATCGTCGCCTCGTCGGCGGCGCTGGCGGTGCTGCTCCAGGAAGGCATCGGCGACACCATCCGCATTTCGCTCACGCCCGAGCCGGGGCAGCCGCGCACCCAGGAGGTCGTCGTCGCCCAGGAGCTGCTGCAGACCACCGGCCAGCGTGCCTTCACCCCGATGGTCACCGCCTGCCCGGGCTGCGGCCGCACCACCTCCGAGTTCTTCCAGGAGCTGGCCAAGGTGGTGCAGAACCACGTGCGCGAGAAGATGCCGGTATGGCGCGTCACCCACCCGGGCGCGGAGAACATGACCCTGGCGGTGATGGGCTGCGTGGTCAACGGCCCGGGCGAGTCGCGCCACGCCAACATCGGCATTTCCCTGCCGGGTACCGGCGAGGCGCCATCGGCACCGGTGTTCGTCGACGGCGAGAAGACCGTGACCCTGCGCGGCGAGCACATCGCCCAGGAATTCGTGGAACTGATCGACCGCTACGTCGAGGACAAGTACGCGCGTGGGGCCGCCGCGGCCGGCTGAGCCGGGCAGGCAGGGGCGCCGGCCGGCACGGGCCGGGCGGGGACGGCCTGCCGCATGGTGGTTCGCCGTCGTCCTGCCGGCGGCCGTCTTCGCCGGACTGGCCATCGCCACCGGCCGCGCGGGGCCCCGGGGATTCGACGTTTCGCCGATGGCGTGGCTGTACGACCATGCCTCGCCTGGCCTGGATCGCTTCTTCGCACAGGTGGCCCGTGCCGGCTACGAGGGCGGGGTGATCCCGGCCGACATCCTGCTGCTGGCAGGCCTGGCGGCGGTGGGGCGTTGGCGGGCCTGGCGTTTCGCGGCCGTCTCCCTCGGCGGCTCGGCCTTGCTGGTGATGGCGGCCAAGCGCCTGCTGCGGCGCGAACGCCCGGCGTTGTGGGAGACGATCCCGCAGGAGACCACCTGGAGCTTCCCCAGTGGCCATGCCACCGCCTCGATGGCCCTGGCGGCGGTGCTGGTGCTGCTCGCCTGGCCCACCCGCGCCCGCTGGCCGGTGCTTCTGGCCGCACTGGCCTTCGTGCCGCTGGTGGGCCTGTCGCGACCCTACCTGGGCGTGCACTACCCCTCGGACATCCTCGCGGGCTGGTGCCTGGCGCTGGCCTGGGTGGCAGCCGCGTGGCTGCTACTGCATCGCCGCGGCGCAGCGGGCTAGGGCGCGCTCGCCGGTGCCGGCTTGCCGTGCCGGCACCGGCCTGGCAGGGTGCATGCCGGGGTTCAGGGCATCTTCGCCGCTTCCGCCGTGACCGGCGGGAGGGCGGCCTGCGACGTCGCAGTGAGGTTGCGCGCCAGGAACGCTTCCAGGCGACGATAGAACTCGACGTTGTTCTGGTCCTTGTAGAAGCCGTGTCCCTCGCGCGGGACGGCCATCCATTCCGGCGCGTTGCCGGCCTTTTCCAGGGCGGCGCGCATGGCCCTGGCCTGCGCGAACGGGGCGCGCTGGTCCTGCTCCCCATGTGCGAGCAGGACCGGGACGTGGATCTGGCCGGCGAGATTGACCGGCGAATTCCGCGCCAGGACCGCGTCGTCGCTGCCGATGGCACGGACCAGATAGTTGCGCCCGTATTCGCTCTGGCGGATGTCGCCCTTGGCGTACATCATCTTCAGGTCGTAGATGCCGGCCAGCCCCGCGGCGCAGCGGAACAGTCCCGGTTCGCGCACGGTGACCATCATCGCGGCATAGGCACCGAAGCTGGCGCCGTAGGCGCAGATGCGCCCGCGCTCGGCCATTCCCTGGTCGATCGTCCAGTGGACCCCGTCGAGCAGGTCGTTCTGGACCGCATCCCCCCACTGGCGATAGCCGGCCTTCTCGAAATCGTTGCCGCGCCCCTGGCTGCCGCGGTAGTTCACCTGCAGGACCAGGTAGCCGCGGCTTGCCAGGAACTGGGCATCGCTGTCGAAAGCCCAGCGGTCGCCGGGTGCGTGCGGACCGCCGTGGGGCAACAGCACCATCGGCAGCGGCGCGCCGCCGGGCTGGCGTCCGGGCGGGAAGGTGAGCACCGCATCGAGGGTCATGCCGTCGCGTGCCTGGAAGCGCACCAGCCGGCGCTCGCCCAGGCGCTCCGGCGGCAATTCCGGCCGGACCAGGAGCAGGCGGTGCAGCTTGTTGGCCGCGCGTTCGTACAGGTACCAGCCCCCCGCGTCGTGGTCGCTGGATATGCGCATCAGCACGTGGCTGCCGTCGGTGCTGTAGTCGACGAATTCGATCTGCCGGCCCGGCAGGCCCGCACGCAATGCCTGGTGCAGCTGCGTCTCCTCGCCATCGGCCAGATACAGGGCCTGCGATCCGCCGCTGCTGGCACCGACCGCGAACGGCACGGCCGGGCGATTGCTCCATTGCAGGTCGTCCATGCTGTAGAACGGGTCGGAGGCGATCACCGTCCTGTCCTGGCCGTCCAGGCCACTGGAGACCAGGGCCACCGGCCCGCCCTGGCCGTAATAGCCGAAGGCCCTCTTCCCGTCGCGGGACAGGGCGACCGGGATCCACGACGCCTGCACCTGGGGCATCGGCTTCCAGACACCGCGATCATCGACGGAGAACAGCTGGTTGTCGTCGTTTTCGTCCGTGCCATAGGCGTAGCGCGGCGTGCCCTGCGCGTCGAGCACGAAATCCAGGTCCGGAACCGGCACGTCGGCCACCAGGCGGCTGGAGCCGGACTCCGCATCGATGTCGTAGAGCATCGAATGATGGCTGTCGGGCGAGTACTGGCGCATGTAGAAGCGGCCATTGGGCATGGGCGGCAGCCCCGCGATGTAGCCGAATCCCCTGCTCAGCCCGACCACGCGCCCCGTCTGCTGGTAGCCGTAGATGTAGGTCTGGCGGGTACCGTCCAGGTCGGTGGCGATGATTTCCCCCGTCGGCCAGGGTTTCTCCAGCGAGCCCACCTTGCGGCCCTTGCCGATGACCAGGCGCCGCCCGCTGACCCAGGCGATCTGCACGGCGAGTTCGTAGCGCGGCAGGCGCAGCATCGACACCGGCTTCATGTCCGCGGTCCGGTACACCAGCACCGCGTAGTTGCCGTCGTCGTAGGCGGCGTTGGCCGCCACGTACTGGCCGTCGGGCGACAGGCGGGGAGAGGAGATGGGGGGCGATTGCGTGAATGCCTCGATCGGCAAGGCGCCTCCGCCCGGCTCGGCCGCCACCGCGCCGCCTTGCAGCAGGCCCCATCCGCAAAGCCCCAGCAGGACCATTCGAGCCAATCCGTTCATTGCCGCTCCCCCTGATTCGAAAAATTAACGAATCATAAATAAATCCAGGCGCGAGGCAATCCCCGGAACCGTGGTTCGTGATCCGCGCCACGGCCGCGGATTTCACTCCGCCGGCTTGGTCCCTGCGGTGGGGGTGATGGTGGCGGCGTGGCGGGCGAGGCGGGCCTCGCGCTGGGCGATGTAGGCGTTGGCGCCGAGGATGATCGCCGCGCCGATGCCGGTGCCCCAGTCGAGCGGCTCGTCGAACAGCAGCCAGCCGAACACCACCACCAGCGGCAGCTGCATGAAGCTGATCGGCTGCAGCGCGGAGATCTCGCCGATCTTCAGCGCCCGGGTCCACAACAGCTGGCCCAGGGTGCCCAGCACGCCGGTGGCGGCCAGCCACAGCCAGCCGGTGGCGTGGGGCCAGGTCCACTGGAACAGTGCCGGGACCAGCGACATCGGCACCCAGAACAGGTAGGTGTAGAAGACCACCGTGTCCGGCGGATCCATCCGCGCCAGCTGCTTGATCTGGATGGCCACCAGCGCCGAGAGCATCGCCGCCGACAACGCCACCAGCAGCCCCGGGCTGAAGTGGCCCCGGCCGGGATGCAGGATCACCAGGACGCCGACGAAGCCAGCCAGCACCGCCAGCCAGCGGCGCAGGCGCACGTTCTCGTTCAACCACAACGCCGCGGCGATGGTGACGAACAACGGCGTGGAATAGGACAGCGAGATCGCCTGCGACAGCGGCAGGTGGGCGATGGCCCAGAAGCCGCACAGCATCGAGGCCAGGCCGATCAGCGTACGGATGAAGTAGCGCGGCAGATGGCGCGTGCGCGGCAGCGCATGGCCGGGGCGCAGCACCAGCGGCAGCAGGGCCAGCAGGCCGAAGAAATTGCGGAAGAAGGCGATCTCGGTGGTCGGCACGCCGGTACCGGCCGACAGGCGGATGGTCACCGCCATCATGCCGAAGGCCAGCGTGCTGGCCAGCATCAGTAGCGCGGCACGAATGGCGGTGGGCATCACCAGCGCGCTCCCACCAGCAGCGGTTCCGGTTCCAGCTCGATGCCGAAGCGCTCGCGCACCGAGGCGGCGATGCGCCGCGCCAGGGTCAGCAGCTGCGCGCCGGTGGCGTGGCCGTGATTGACCAGCACCAGGGCATGGTCGGGGGAGACGCCGGCGTCGCCGTCGCGGAAGCCCTTCCAGCCGGCCTGCTCGATCAGCCAGGCGGCGGAAAGCTTGCGCCGTTGCGCGTCGTCGCCCGGGTAGACGGGCAGGGTGGGCCAGTCCTGCCGCAGCACTTCGGCCTGTTCCACGGTCACCATCGGGTTCTTGAAGAAACTGCCGGCGTTGCCGAGCCGGTCCGGGTCGGGCAGCTTGCGCCGGCGGATGCGGATCACTGCCTCGGCCACGTCGGCCGCCACCGGCTGGGCGATGCCCATCGCCGCCAGCTCCTCGCGGATGCCGGCGTAGTCCAGGCGCAGCGGTGCCAGCAGCGGCAGGTTGAATTCCACGGCCACCACCAGGTAACGCCCGGGCTCGTGCTTGAACAGGCTGTCGCGGTAGCCGAACCGGCACTGCTCGCGGTCCAGCCGCACGAACCGGGCCTGGTCGCGGTCCCAGGCCTCGACCACGTGCACGAACTCGCCCATCTGCGCGCCATAGGCGCCGATGTTCTGCACCGGTGCGGCGCCGACGCTGCCGGGGATCAATGCCATGTTCTCCAACCCGGACAGGCCGGCGGCGAGCGACTCCATCACCAGCGCGTGCCAGGGCTTGCCGGCGCCGACGCGCACGATGGCGTGGTCGGCGCGGTGCTCGAGCACCTCCATGCTGCCGTCGCCGAACACCAGCACCGTCGCCTCCGGATCGCCGGCCAGCAGCACGTTGCTGCCGCGGCCGAGCGGCAACAACGGGCGCGCGGCCAGTTCGGGCAGCGCCAGCGCCTGGGGCAGTGCCTCCGCCCGATCCACGCGCAGCAGCAGCGGCGCGGTCGCGTCGACATGGAAGGTATTCAGTGCGCGCAGCGGGGCGTTCCGGAGCAGCGTCCAGGCGGGAGTCATCGAGGCAGGGCAACCGGCAGGATCAACGGGGAATGGGGTCGCGGCGGCGGCGCATGGCCTCCACCGATTCGGCGACCAGCGCCGGACCGCGGTAGACCAGGCCGCTGTAGAGCTGCACGAGCGCGGCGCCGGCGGCCATCTTGGCGGCGGCGTCGGCACCGGACATGATCCCGCCGACCCCGATGAGAGGGACGGATTCGGGCAGGCGCGCGCGCAAGCGGCGCAGCACCAGCGTGGCCTGGCCCATCAGCGGCGCGCCGGACAGGCCGCCGGCCTCGCGCGCCAGCGGTTCGTCCTCCACGCCGACGCGGGCGATGGTGGTGTTGGTGGCGATCACCCCGTCCACCGCCAGGTCGCCGAGCACGCGCGCGGCCGCGTCGATATCGCGGTCGTTCAGGTCCGGCGCCACCTTGACCAGCAGCGGCACATGGCGGCCGTGGCGCGCCGCCAATGCCGCCTGGCGCTCGCGCAGCTGGCTCACCAGATTCCGCAGGGCCTGTTCCTCCTGCAGTTCGCGCAGGCCGGCGGTGTTGGGCGAGGAGATGTTGACGGTCACGTAGTCGGCCAGCGGGTACACCTTCTCCAGGCAGGCCAGGTAGTCCTCGGCCGCGCGTTCGTTGGGAGTGTCCTTGTTCTTGCCGATGTTGATGCCGAGCACGCCGCGGTCGCGCCGCCGCACCTGGGCGACGTTGCGCACCAGGGCGTCCACGCCGAGGTTGTTGAAGCCCATGCGATTGACGATCGCGCGGTGACGCGGCAGCCGGAACAGCCGCGGCCGCGGGTTGCCCGGCTGCGGCCGCGGCGTGACCGTGCCGACCTCCACGTGGCCGAACCCGAGCCCGAACAACGCGTCGATGTACTCGCCGTTCTTGTCCAGGCCGGCGGCCAGGCCGACCGGGTTGGGGAACTGCAGCCCGAACGCACGGGTCGGCATCGGCGCGATCCGCGCCGCGGCCAGGCGGCCCAGGCCCAGGCGCTGCAGGCGATCCAGTGCGCCCAGGCCGAGATCGTGGGCGCGTTCGGCGTCGAGACCGAACAGGAACGGACGGGCGAGGGAATACATGGTCACGGCGAACGGGGCGGGGGCAAGGTACCGGCGAAGGCGCGGGTCACGTGTTCGAACATGATGCGCCCGTCGCCGCCGGCGTGTGCGTCGAACAGCTCGCGCAGCGCGGCCAGCATGGGCGCGTGCGCGGGATGGCCCGCGCGGGGCGCGAACGAGGACGACAGCAGGCGGCCACGCAGGGCCTCGAAGTCCATCGGCTGGTCGTTGCGCAGGCGGCAGGCGCCGCGCCAGCCGGCGCCATACCACGCACGCATCGTCGCATCGTCCGGATGGCGCTCGGCCACGGCGGTGTAGTCGGTGCCGTAGGTGAGCAGCAGGCGCTCGTAGCCGCCCATGAACGGCGAATCGAACAAGGGGGTATTCCAGAACACGAGGGCCAGTCCGTCCGGCCGGAGTATCCGCGCCCATTCCCGGCGTACCGCTGCCGGGTCGAACCAGTGGAAGGCCTGGCCGCAGGCGACCAGGTCGACGCTCGCGGCAGGCAAGGTCGTCGCCTCGGCACGTCCGTCCACCGCCGAGAACCCCGGGAAACCGGCCAGGTCGCGCTCGGCCACCGCGCGCATGGCGGCGTTCGGTTCCACCGCCACCACGGGATGGCCGGCCTCCAGGAACGGGCGCGAGGACAACCCGGTGCCCGCGCCGATGTCGGCCACGCGTGCGGCGGGGGGAACGCCGAGCTCGCCGTGCACCCAGTCCAGCAGGCCGGGCGGATAGCCGGGGCGGAAGCGCGCGTAGTCCTGTACGCGCCCGTCGAAACGCGCAGCGGTGGCGGGAGGGGTGGCCATCAGCTGTGCAGGTGCGCCAGCCAGGCCAGCCCGCCGAAGAAGACCACCAGGACGAACAGGGCCAGCACGGCCAGGGCCACCATCAGCCAGCCCAGCACCAGCCCGGCGACCGCCAGGCCATCGCCGTCCATCTGCGGGTCGCGCCGGATCTCCGCGCGCGCCATGTGGCCGGTGACGATGGCCACCAGGCTGCCGAGGAAGGGGATCACGCTCCAGCCGAGGATGCCGAACACCAGGCTGAGAACGGCGAGGGTACTGGTGCGGCGTGGCACGGTGCTGTTCATCGGATTGTCCTTGCGAGGGTCGCGATCACAGGTCGAACTTGATGCCCTGCGCCAGCGGCAGCGAGTCGGAATAGTTGATGGTGTTGGTCTGGCGGCGCATGTAGACCTTCCAGGCATCGGAGCCGGACTCGCGGCCACCGCCGGTGTCCTTCTCGCCGCCGAAGGCGCCGCCGATCTCGGCGCCGGAGGTGCCGATGTTGACGTTGGCGATGCCGCAGTCGCTGCCGGCCGCCGACAGGAACGTCTCGGCCGCCTTCAGGTTCTGGGTGAAGATCGCCGAGGACAGGCCCTGCGGCACGCCGTTCTGCATGTCGATCGCCTCGTCCAGCGTCGAATACTTCATCACGTACAGGATCGGGGCGAAGGTCTCGTGCTGCACCACCTCGTCGCTGTTCTTCAGGCCGGTGACGATCGCCGGCAGCACGAAGTTGCCGGGGCGATCGAGCGCGGTGCCGCCGGTCTCGATCGTGCCGCCGGCGGCCTTGGCCTTCTCGATCGAGGCCAGGAACTGCTCGACCGCGCCACGGCTGTTGAGCGGGCCCATCAGGTTGGCCGGATCGGTCGGGTCGCCGATCTTGCCCTCGACCTGCTTGTAGGCCCTCACCAGCGTGGCCAGCACGGTATCGTAGATGGATTCGTGCACGATCAGCCGGCGCGTGGTGGTACAGCGCTGGCCGGCGGTGCCGACCGCGCCGAACACGATGCCGGGGATGGCCAGCTTCAGGTCGGCGGTCTCGTCGAGGATGATCGCGTTGTTGCCGCCGAGCTCCAGCAGGCTGCGGCCCAGGCGGCGCGCCACCTTCTCGGCGACGATGCGGCCGACCTGGGTCGAACCGGTGAAGCTGATCAGCGGCACGCGCGTGTCGTCCACAAGCTTCTCCGACAGCTCGGTGCCGGCGTCGTTGATCAGGAAGAAGATGTCCGGGAAGCCGGCCTCGGCCAGCGCCGCGTTGCAGATCTTCATCGTCGCGATCGCGGTCAGCGGCGTCTTGTTGGACGGCTTCCAGATGCAGATGTCGCCGCAGATCGCCGCCAGGAACGCGTTCCAGCTCCACACCGCGACCGGGAAGTTGAACGCGCTGATGATGCCGACCAGGCCGAGCGGCTGGTACTGCTCGTACATGCGGTGGCCCGGACGCTCGGAATGCATGGTGTAGCCGTACAGCATGCGGCTCTGGCCGAGCGCGAAGTCGGCGATGTCGATCATCTCCTGCACTTCACCGTCGCCCTCGGGCTTGCTCTTGCCCATCTCCAGCGCCACCAGCGAACCGAGCGCGTCCTTGTTCCGGCGCAGCGCCTCGCCGCACAGGCGCACGGCCTCGCCACGGCGCGGGGCAGGGGTGGTGCGCCAGACCTTGAAGGCTTCCTGCGCGTGCGCGACCACGCGCTCGTAGTCCTCCACCGGGGTGGCCTGCACCTCGGCGATGACCTCGTTGGTGGCCGGGTTCAACGGCCTGAGCGTGCCGGCGCCGGCGGCATCGGACCAGCGGCCCTGGCCGAGGTAGGTGCCGGAATTGGACGCGGCGAGGTCGAGCGCCTTGAGCAGATCTGCGGACATCATGTCTCCTGGGAAGCGAGGCGGAAGACGCGCCGGCGCCCCCGCGGAGGCGGATCGCGTCGGGGCAGGGATGTTAACAGAGCGGCGCCGTCCTACCCGCCGCGCCGCTCGCGCCAAGCGCGCCTCACCGCTTAGGATGGATCATCTCCCCGACGCCCAGGATACGGAACATGGCCAGCGCCCCTTCCCGCGGCACGACCTCGGTCTGGCTCGACGACGAATACCGTTACGGGCGCATCACCCGGCTGCTGCACTGGAGCATGGCGGCGATCCTGGCCTGGCAGCTGGGCGGCATGCTCGTGAAGCTGGCGATCGGCCGCACGCCGTTGACCGCGTTCCTGGTCGGCACCCACGTCCCGTTGGGCGCCGTGCTGATGGCGCTGGTACTGGCGCGGGTGGCCTGGGCCCTGGTCAACCTGCGCCGCCGCCCGTCGCACGGCACCGGTCTTGCAGGCCTCGCGGTGCGCCTCGGGCACGGCCTGCTCTACCTGCTGATGCTCGTCATTCCGGCCCTGGCGCTGATGCGCCACTACGGCAGCGGGCGCGCCTTGAAGCCGTTCGGAATCCCGATCTGGGAGGCGGCGCCCGGGCGCGACATCGCCTGGATGAGGCCACCGGCGGAGATGCTGCACGGCCCCTTGGGCTGGATGCTGCTGGTGCTGATCGTCGGCCACGTGGTTGCGGCGCTGGCACACCGCTTCGTGCTCGACGACGGCGTGCTGGCCCGCATGCTGGGGCGCGGAAGCAGCGCGACATGACCGGAAAAACGGGAATGGCGTCCCCACGGGGATTCGAACCCCGGTCGCCACCGTGAAAGGGTGGTGTCCTAGGCCTCTAGACGATGGGGACGTTTGGCAGATCGGCCGCGGGCCCGAGCGGCCGGCGGCGAAGAAATGGTGGAGCCAGCCGGGATCGAACCGGCGACCTCTTGCATGCCATGCAAGCGCTCTCCCAGCTGAGCTATGGCCCCACGAAATGCATCGTGACGAGAACTTCGAGTTGTCGACAAACTTCGTTGGGGCGAAGCTTGATCAGTGGCGTCCCCACGGGGATTCGAACCCCGGTCGCCACCGTGAAAGGGTGGTGTCCTAGGCCTCTAGACGATGGGGACGCTTTAAATCCTTACCCATCCAGACAGGCCTAGTGCCTGGAAAAGTTGGTGGAGCCAGCCGGGATCGAACCGGCGACCTCTTGCATGCCATGCAAGCGCTCTCCCAGCTGAGCTATGGCCCCACGCGGCGGGAGGAGCGAAATCATAGCCATGCCCTTCACCCTGCGCAAGCTTTTTCGTGCATCCGATGCGCGGCCATGGGCGAGGGGCACAACCACCGGCGTGACACGTGCCGCGGCCGCACGCGATGGCGGAAGCGTTCCATCGATGCCAGCCGCATCGCCCCCTGTTTCGCAGGCGAGGAGTCATGGCATCGCGAAGTAGTAGATGGACAAGTTCCTGGAAGCCTGGGAGACGGCTCCGACAGGCGAAGATGGACGAGGTCCGGGTACAGCGCACCTCACCCCAGGCCCGCCGTCCGCCTGGATATCGACTTCCTCTGGTCCAACGAGATCGAACTATTGGCTGCCAATGACAGCAGATGGAGCAGCCCGGGAGGCACGTGCGAATCGCGGCAACAAGACGACCATCCGACTCACACCAGACACTGTGTGCCTCGGGACGTCTAGAACTGCAAAACAGGCCACCGACGCAGACAATCCATGGCGACAGTCATGGTTGCTGGAGCAGATCGCAACAGAAGTCATTGGGCGCAGAGGGCCGAACCGGTAGTGCATCTTCGAGATCCCTTAAATTACATAATATGCATGATCTCCGCACTTGCGCCGTGCAAGTGATTGATCTCCATGTGATTTCCGGCATGTGCTGCAGGAATCGTGATTGCCACGACTGCCAGCACTGCTGCCACCGCCCCGAGCCTTTCCAGCGTCGATCTCCATAGTTGCCGCTCGGCAGGGGATTCCGCGCGTTCGGCGTGGATCTTGGCCATCCATGTCGGGCCGTCCAGCTTTCCTAGAGCGCACAGCTGCGCAATTCGTTCGTCTGGCATTGGCGCTGCTCCGTGCCTCCAGGCGTGCAAGGTCTGTCGTTTTACTCCGATCCTCTCTGCTAAGCCCATGTCTGAATTGAATTTTCCGGCCTCTCGCACCTGATCGATTAGTTCAGCTATGGCATTCATGTCAGGATTCCAGTTGACATTGGGTCAGGACATCAGCTTACATCCCCTTCGTCAGGACGCTTCCTGACGCCACGGCCCCGGTTTTCCCCTGGCCGGGCCGTGGCCTTAGGGGAGGGGAGGGTCGCTGCTTAATTGTGACCCGTCACGATAAGGGTGTGGATCGTGTCGGAGCCGCTGTTTCCTGTCGCGCTTGCCGGTGCCTTGGGTGCTTACGTCCTGGCCTTGCACTTTGTCGATGACGCCAATCGAGCTTTGTTGATCGCCCTGGTCTTGATGTCGGCGATCTACGTCGTCGCCATTTTCATCTCGGGTGGTCCCTGTGATCGGTGAGTGCGCCTTCTGCGGCGAACCTTCGGTCCAGCTATTTGAGGGCCGGATGTGCATTGCGTGCACTACTGACCGCAATGCTTCCCTTGTCCTCGTGGACCCGCCCAGGCCTCAGGAGCGCTTTGCTGAGTTCGATCGTCAGGTCGGGCTCATGGTCGCGTCTCAGCGCCGCACTGATGAAGCTACCGCTGCCCTGCATCGTCAGAAGCGGCTTGCGGGCACGTCGTTGGCTGAGTACGTCCGTGCCAAGCCCGTGAAGCTGACCCCTGAGGGCCGCCGCGAAGCGGCGGCCCTTGGGCTTGTCAATTACAAAACAAGTGACACGCAACAAGTTCCAGCGGTCCTCTCGTTAGAGATCGACCCGCTCCTCACCCGCGCGAACCGGCTTCGCAAGTCGGTCATCACTTCGGCACGCCTACATGATCAAGAAGCAAAAGTCGGTGGCTTTCGAGGCGCTTGGTACTTCCTCACCCTCACCTACCGAGACGGATGCGATAGCAGCCCTCGTCACGTTAGCGAGCTACTTAAGCGCATGCGGGGCCACTTCAATCGCGCTCGATCTCGGACCCAACGGTGGGCGCGTGAAAGCTTCCGTTACGTATGGGTCGGCGAGCTTACTCAGCGCCTGCGCCCGCACTATCACGTGATGCTGTGGGTGCCTCGTGGCATGTACTTCGGCAAGGTCGATCAGCGGGGCTGGTGGCCTCACGGCCTAAGCCAAATCGAGCGTGCACGTAACTGCGTCGGCTACTTGGCAAAGTACGCAAGCAAGTTCACCAGCGTCACCGCTGGTGCATTTCCTAAGGGGTTTCGCACGCATGGCGTTGGTGGGCTCAGTCAAGAGTCGCGCCGCGAGCTGCGTTGGTGGAAGGCCTCAAAAGAAGCCCGTGAGTTCCTCGGCGAGGCGGCCGATGTTCGCAAGTGCAACGGCGGGTGGTTCGACAGGCTTACCGGGGAGTTCTGGCCGTCCCCGTGGAAAGTCACATTTGTCTTTGGCCGGACTATTGCATGGAAATTGGTGACCCTATGAAGGTTCAGATCCTCAATACGAACGTGGAAACCCGTGTCATCCCCGCGAACGACAAGCGGGGTGAGTTGACATTTCGCACCCAGGGTGCGGCTTTCGAGCGTCCGGGCAATTTCGTTTTGCCTTTCAAGCTCACGCTCGATGACGAGCAGGTGCCGTATCCGCCCGGCGTGTATGAGGTGGATCCGGAGTCGTTGCAGGTCGATGAGTTCGGCGCTCCGGGCTTCGGTCGTCGCATCAAGCTCATCGCCCTGGATACCGGCAAGTCCTCGGCAAGGGCGGCTTAATCCGTGCGCCCGGTCGAGTTCTGGTTGCTCGCGATCTGGTCGGCGGTGATGCGGCTGACGGCATCGGGCAACACGTCCCTTCTGTTCCTGGTGCTGACGTTCGTGGCGGTGTGCTGCGCGCTGTTGGCTTCGTTCAAGTCGTTTAAGCGTGATGCGTCACGTAATCAGATTCCGTTGGATTTGAGGTAGCGCGATGGGTGCTTTCCTGGTTGCTGTCTTGGTCGCCGGATCTCACGCGCTCTGTTGGGGTGCGTTGATCGGAGCTTGTTTCTTCGTGTCTTTCGGTCTTGTTCGGTGGGTGCGGTGGCTGCGCCTTGCTGAGTACCGTCGCCGTGATGCGGAGTTTCGGGCTTATGCCCTGGTTGCTGAGGCGCGTCGGGAGGTCGCTCGTCGATGAAGGTCCTGGCCTGTGTTGCGTACGACGACACCAGTGATACGTGCACGTCGCAGGCGTGGGTGGAGCAGCCGGGGCTATTGCCGCCGCTTTCGGTTGCTCAGGGGCTCCAGTTGTCCGGGTTGATGGTGTCGATTGCCATGACGGCGTGGGGCTTCAAGTTCGTTCGGCGGTATCTCAGCCCTCGGTCCTGAGGGCATTTCTCAAGGAGCGTTTTATGGAAAAGCAGCATCCGTCCTCGGCCCCGCGTGTCTCGCTGGGCAAGAAGATCCTGGTCGGGTCTGGCATGGCCATGGCCGCCGGTCTGGCGTGCGCCCAGTCTGCGGGCAGCGTGGACGTGTCGGCGGCGACGTCGGGTCTCCAGCAGGTCGCCACCGCCGTGGGCGAGGTGGGTCCGCTCATGGTCAGCGCCGTGGCCGCGGGCATCGTCTTCAAGTGGGTCATCGCCTTCCTGATCTGACCTGTCCTGGCGCTGTTCTGTAGTGGGGCAGGGGGGTCATTCGGCCCCCTTGTCTTTTCGGAGGCTTTTATGTGGAACGACTACGCGGGTTGGCTGGTGCTGCTGAGCACCTACATGGCCATGCGGATCATTTCGGGGGATTGACGTGCGCACTTCGATTCGGGTGAGGCTTGCTGCGCTGCTGTCGTTTCTTTCGTTGGCGTTGCTGGTTAGCGCGTCAGTTTCAGCTGCTGATCAGGGCAGTGCTTATCAGGCGTGCATGAGCTATGTCAATTCTTTGGTTCCTGCCTCAGGCGTCACGGTGAGCGCGCGCGGGTGCACTTTGAGTGGTTCTGCCACCTTAGGAAACTATCGCGCTTGGTGGACTTATAGCGACGCAAATAACACCAATTTGACCGTGCCCGTGGGCAATTATTTCAACTTCTCCAATGCCTGTTCGGCTCGTAGCAACTTGCCGGCTTCAATGACGAAGGGCGCTAGCGGTGTTGGCGGTATTGCATGTTCGGACGGATGCAAGTTCGTTCCGGTGGGAAACATCGCGTCGGTGCAGCTTGGATCAGGTCCCGTATACACGTCCGCTACGTCTGGCTGGAGGGCTGATGGGGGCACTTGTTCTGCTGGTGATGGCTCTGGTGAAGAAGTCAGCGCCGATCAGGATTGCACGCAGCAAGGCTCGCTTACGCAGTGTATGAAGAAGGATGGGCGGCAGTGCGTTACCGCGTCGAGCGGTAAGCAATTTTGCTGGAAGCAAACTGAGCAGGGCGTCAAGTATAGCGAGAATGATGCGGCGGCGGCGGTTCAGGGCAGTGCGTCTATTAACGCACCTACTACTAGGCCGGCTAATGGTGGTGAATGGACCTCGGGCCCTAGCGGGACGGTAACTACTACTTCTGGCGGATCATCTACTGTTACTAATATTTTGACGTGGATTTCCTCTTTTGGCTCTGAGGGTGATGGCAAAGCTGAGGGAGACGAAAATAAGGATGGTCAATCTCCTACTGCGGCAACGGGCGCGGGTTGCGATGTTTCTTCGTTTCAGTGCTCGGATATGTCTAGTGTCGAATGCAATCAATTGATTCAAACGTGGTATTTGCGTTGCAAGGGAGTTGAGTTAAATGGTGGCGCTAATTGTGATGCGCCGCCGACGTGCACTGGTAACGCGTCCGATTGCTATGTCGGTCAAATGCTCTGGAATATGCGCTGTGAGGGTAAATCGGATGCTGAGGCGGGTTCGCCTAATACTGGATTCGATAACGAAATGGGGGCGGAGGGTGATGGATCTGATGAGCCGGATGTTTCGAATATTGGTACGGGCGATACGGCCGATCAGGGGATTTCCATGTGGCAGGAAAAGGATATTTCCGATGAGCTGAGTAAGCTTGATGCGTCGGGCTTTCTTTCTGGTTCGGATCAGTGCCCTCAGCTGCCGTCGTTCAAGGTGGGGGCTGCGAGTTTCACGATTAGCATGGACCCGATTTGTTCGATCTTGCGGAATGTGGGAATTATGGTGATGGCGCTGGCTTATTGGCTGGCGATTCGGATTCTCGCTAAATCCAAGTAATCGCGGCTGCGGTGCAGAGAAAGCCAAAGGCGTCTGCGCCCAGCCGCGTTAACCTTCTGAGGTGTTTATGGCTTGGTTGCTCGGTATTTTCAGTTGGATTCGTCGGATTGGACCGCTGGTACTTCGTATTTTTCGGGCTGTCCGTGGTTCACGGATGGGCAAGTGGATCATCTTCTATTTAATGGTTTATGGTGGCGGTATTGTCGCCAAGATCATTAAGTTTCTCGGCCTTTCGTTCGTTGTTAATAAGTGGGTGACGCCTACTCTTACTAATTGGTTTGCTGGTAAGTTTGCCGGCTTGGATGCTACGTGGATTGTTTATATCAAGATGGTCAAGCTTGATTCGGCTATTACTGTTGTTCTTTCGGCTATTGCTATTGCCGCGGCATCTAATGTTGCTGCCGCTAAGCGTTCGGATGCTTTGAATCAGCCGCTATGAAGAAGCCCCTAATCATTGCGCCTTTGAATGTTATTACCGGCACTTTGGGAGCTGGTAAAACTCTTTTTGCAATTGAGCAGGCCGATTTGCTTCTTAAAAATAAGCTTGCGGATCGCGTTTATCAGATCGGAATTAATGGCGCTGATACTCGCAAGCTGCCTGTTTTGCCTTTTCCTATTGAAGAATGGGCTATTCGTGCTGATCGAGGTGAGTTGAAAAACACGGTTATTATTGTCGATGAGTTTCATAAATGGATGCCGCAGCGCGGTCCTGGTCGTCCGCCGAAGTGGATTGAGGAGATGGCGGAATCTCGCCGCCGTGATGTTCGTTGGATTCTGTTAACTCAGTCTGGTGAGTTCGATCATTTCTTAAAGGGGACGCGGCTTAACAAGCACTTTCATCTTTCGCGTAAGGGTTTCATGGCGCGTTCGACTATTTTTGAATGGTCTGAGCGTTTTGTCGGTAATCCTGCGGAGAATAAGGAAGCTCGCAAGGAAGCTATTGTTTCTAATTGGTGGCATCCTAAGAAGTATTATGATTGGTATGAATCGGCTTCAGCGCATCGTTTTCGTGTTCGGTTGCCGCTGCGTATTTGGGCGCTTTTGATTATTGTTCCGGCCATCTTGTGGTTTGGATTTCGTGGGGCTCGTACTATGTCCTCGATGGTTGCTGGTAGTACGCATCTCGCTGCGCCTCCAAAGGTCGATCAGGTTTCCTTGTCGGGTAGTAGTAGCACTGCGGGTGCTAGTTCGGAGCAGGGTACGCGTATTCAGGCCACTACTGACCCTGGGAAGTATCTCGCTCAGTTTCAGCCTGTTGTGCCCTATATGCCGTGGTCGGCGCCCGTGTATCAGGGTAGGGATGTGGTCGCAAAGCCTGAGATTTATTGCATGTCGGTTGGCCAGGATGGCCAGGACGGGTGCCACTGCTATAGCGAGCAGGCCACGAAGCTATCTGTGCCGATTGAGATTTGCCGGTCTGTCGCGCGGGAGGGTGTTTACAACCCGTACCGTGATCCTCTGCAGCCCGGCGTCGCTGTCGCCTCGTCTGACGCTGCTCAGGCGCCTTCTGCGGCTCCGGCTACTGCAGCTATTTCCGCGGCTGAGCGGGGGCAGGGCACGTTTCCGGAGTCCAAGCCCTATGAATCTTCCTTGCCGTCTGCCTCGCTGTAGTTCGCGGTGATCTCGATTGATGTCATTATATTATTGTATCGCGTCACTTATATCCAATCATCATTATACAATCGTGATGCGCCACGATAATATGATGATGTTAACTGGCGAGGATTTAGTGATGCGTGATGAAAAGGACCCCGGCACTCTTGAAATGTCACTTCCTCGCAAGCGTGGGCGTCCGCCTAAACATGCTTCGGGTCCGATGGATCCGGCTGCGCGTGCGCGGGAATATCGCTTCCGTCGAAAGTTCTGCGTTGATCCTGTCGACACGATGAGTGATGCGTCACTATTTGATTCACTGAGGTGGTACTTGCGTCGTCCTGGTTCGGACCCGGATCGTCAATCGGGTCTTGATATGTACATCGAGGAATTGGTGAAGCGTCACCATTCTGGCCATGAAGATATTTATCGACTGAGGAAAAAGTGATGCTCTACGAAATTCAGAAGATCATCGCCGGCGTCGTCGTCCTCGTCTTGGGCGCACGCCTGGCCTGGTGTGAGTTTCGTTATCGCTCCGGTCGTTCTGGTCGCTGACCGGGGGTGTAGGGGGCTCGCCCCCTACGCAAGCGCCTCACCCGCGCGCACGATCGTTCAGCGCCTGCCGCAGTAGGATCACCGATGCCGTTCCCGCGTCCCGCCTCGTCACCCTGTTGCAAGCCCGCTTTTCCTCCATCATCCGGCGCCATTCTTGTGCCAGTGCTGCAGTGAGTGAGATCCACGCCAGATCTTCTGGCAACAGCCTGCGGCCTTCGGGTGTCACGAGGGCATCGTTGTCGAATGAAAAACCGGCCCAGCGGCCGGTCATTTTTTGGTTACGCATGTGCCGGGATCCATCCGGCGGCCCAGCTTCGTCGGATCGCGGTGAAGCGCGCGCGGATTCGCTCCCTCACGCGTGACATAATATGCATTATGCGAAATGAGAAATTCTGCGAGGCGACTCCGATGGATCTGGATGTGGCTCGTCTCTTGCTTGCCTCAGCGTCCACCCAAGGAAACGGAACTCCAGGCATGAGCGAGATCGACCCCACCGAACGCACCGAACTGACCGCCCTTGGGCCGGTTTTGGTTTCCAGGGTGGCCACATGTGGACACCCAAGAGCCACAGCCTGTTCCCCGAGGACATGGCCTGGTGGTCCCTGACCTGCAACATCGCCAGGGAATGGCGGTTGATGATGGCCGAAGCCCGCGATGCGGCCGCTTGATCGGCGGATGCCCCGGAACCCTCGTGGCGTAAGGATCCGCACGTGATCAATTTGCGAGACGTGCTCCGGCAAAGACGCGAGCATGGTCAAGGGGAACGCGCGAAGTCGCTGACCGAGTAACCGTTGTCCGTTCCACGTGCAGGCCGAGGCGCTACCGCTGCGGGGACACATCGTCCACTGGAGATCTCCTGCCCCCTACAATGCCTCCCGGATCCACAGGGGGAGCCATGGAACGCCAAGAACCCAAGTTCGGCAAAAGCCCGGACATGAGCGGGATCGAGTTCAGAAACGGCACCTGCCGCGGTGCGCAGTACCAAGCCAGTAGCACCAATGACGGGCTGGTCTGGAAGGTAGCGATCGGCGTCTTCATTGGCATGTCGCTATGCCTGTTGGCCACCTGCACCCTCCTCGGAATCGGCGCATCGGCCGTGGCCGAAGAGCAGGAAAAAGCCCAGCGCACCGCCGTCGAAAAGTTCATCAAAGACGCAAATGACCCTGATCCATTCGGTTGGCAAAAGCGAGCGGAGCAGCAGAGCCGAGAGGAAATAAGGGCGAAGGCACTCAAGCCCGGCCAGCGATGCATCCAGGGCCAGCGGTTCCAGCGTGTCGAGAACGGTTGGGTGCAACTCCCCCGCGAACCCTGCTGAACCAGGGCTTCAACCGCTTACGCGAAAGGATCTCGTGGACAACCAGGACCTGGACAGACCGGCCCGCTCGGCGGCGATCCTCGTAGAACGCCGCTTTGCCGGGTAGCGACGGGCAGGTTCAGCGACGAGGCACCAAAGCGCCTACGCGGGACTCCTTCGCCTCGTCCCTTTCCCGAAGTCCATGGGACGACTCGGACCCACGCTCACGGCTAACGGCACGCCGCGGCCACCCGGTCGTCCCAGCGCCGGGTCAGGGCGAACGTGCGCTTCATGCCCGCAGCCTCGAATGCGGCGGTCCTGGCCAGCTTTTCCCGTTCGCATGGCGAGACCACGGATGCCGATTTGCGGGTCGACACTCTGGACCGGGCCTGGCGCTGCGATGACGGGCGATTGCGTTGCCACAGCTGCTCGTCGATCTGCCGCAGGCTTTGCTGCACGGCCGGATCCACAGGGTCCGGCGTCGCATCCCACGCGCGGAGGATCTTTCCGGAACACGGCTCGGATTGATAGACCGGCCCTGCGCCCTGTGCGACCTGTGCGCACTTGTAGACCTGCTGCGACCAGGCCGGCATCGAGGCCAGCATCGCCGCGGCCACACACCATCGCACGTCCATCGCCACCTCCTGTCCTGCGTGCACGATAGTGGTGGTGCCTGCCCAGTGGGCAGCTGCATCCGGCTGCACGGCGTGTCGGTTTTCTCCCCGGCGTACCTCCTGACGGACCGGGCCCGGAGCGGCGCTAGAATCGGCCGATCCCCCTCCCCTCGGAACCGCCACGACCATGCCGAACGCTTCCGCATCCCGGGCGCGCCGCCCTCGCCTGCTGGCCGCCGTCGCGCTGCTTCTTCTTTCGGTGGGCCATGCGGCGTACGCGAAGACGACCGGCGCGTCCGTCGATGCCGCATGGCAGGCCCAGGCGCGGCGGGTGACCATCACCCGCGACGAGTGGGGCATCGCGCACGTGCACGGCAAGAGCGATGCCGACGCGGTGTTCGGCATGGTCTACGCGCAGGCCGAGGACGACTTCAACCGCGTCGAGACCAACTACATCACCAACCTCGGGCGCCTGGCCGAGGTCGAGGGCGAAAAGGCGATCTGGCAGGACCTGCGCCAGCGCCTGTACTTCGACGAGGCCTCGCTCAAGGCCGACTACGCCGCCAGCCCGGACTGGCTGAAGCAGCTGATGGATGCCTGGGCGGCCGGCCTGAACTATTTCCTGGCCACCCATCCGCAGGTGAAGCCGCGGCTGATCACCCGCTTCGAGCCGTGGATGACGATGTGCTTCACCGAAGGCAGCATCGGTGGCGACATCGAGTACATCCCGCTGACGCAGCTGCAGGCCTTCTACGAGAATCGCCCGATCGCGCTGGCCGCGCTCGAGCGCGATGCGTCGCTGCGCGAGCCGAGCGGCTCCAACGGCATCGCCATCGCACCGCAGCTGACCCGCGACGGCCACGCATTGCTGCTGATCAACCCGCACACCAGCTTCTTCTTCCGCTCCGAGCTGCAGATGCAAAGCGACGAGGGACTGGATGCCTACGGCGCGGTGACCTGGGGCCAGTTCTTCGTCTACCAGGGGTTCAACCGCCGCGCCGGCTGGATGCATACCACCAGCGGAGTCGATCGCGTCGACGAGTTCGCCGAGACCATCGTGCGCGGCAAGGACGGCACCCTCGCCTACCGCTACGGCGACGAGTTGCGGCCGGTGCGGGTGCGCCAGGTCACCCTCGCCTACCGGCAGCCCGACGGCAGCATGGGCCGGCGCAGCTTCGACACCTATGCCACCCATCACGGCCCCATCATCCGCGCGCAGGACGATGGCCGCTGGATCGCCTTCGCGATGATGGACCGGCCGGTGCAGGCCCTGCAGCAGTCGTTCCTGCGCACCAAGGCCACCGATTTCGCCGGCTTCCTCGACGTGGCCCGGCTGCAGGCCAACTCGTCCAACGATACGATCTATGCCGATGCCGACGGCACCATCGCCTACCTGCATCCGCAGTTCGTGCCGGTGCGCAACCCGAAGCTCGATTATCGCCGGCCGGTGGACGGCAGCGATCCGGCCGCGGACTGGCACGGGATCCACACGCTGGACCAGCTGCCGCAGGCGATCGCCCCGGCCAGCGGCTGGGTGTTCAACACCAACAACTGGCCGTGGACCGCGGCCGGCGCGGACAGCCCGCGCCGCGAGGATTTCCCGCCGTACATGGACCAGGCCGGCGAGAACCCGCGCGGCCCGCACGCCGTCCGGCTGTTGCAGGGCCACCGCGATTTCACCCTGCCCGGGTTGATGGCCGCCGCCTACGACAGCTGGCAGCCCGCCTTCGCCGACATGGTGCCGGCCCTGCTCGCCGACTACGAAGCCCTGCCCGCCACCGACGTACGCCGCGCGCGGCTGGCCGCACCGGTGGCGTTGCTGCGTGGCTGGGACTACCGCTGGGGCCTGGACTCCACGGCGATGACCCTGGCGCAGTTCTGGGGCGATGCGTTGTGGCCGCAGATCGCCGCGGCCGCCCAGGCGGCGGACGTGCCGGTGTGGCGCTACGCCGCCGGAACGGCCACCTCGCAGCAACGGCTCGATGCCCTGCAGGCCGCCGTGGACAAGCTGCAGCAGGAATTCGGCAGCTGGCAGGTGGCGTGGGCGCAGGTCAACCGCTACCAGCGCAACGACGGTGCCATCGTGCAGACGTTCGACGATGCCAGGCCGAGCCTGCCGGTACCGTTCTCCTCGGCCAAATGGGGATCGTTGGCCTCGTTCGGCGCGCGTGCCTACCCCGGTACCCGGCGCCTGTACGGCACCTCGGGCAACAGCTTCGTGGCGGTCGTGGAATTCGGGCCGCAGGGACCAGTGGCCCGCGCGGTCAGCACCGGCGGCGAAAGCGGCGATCCGTCCTCGCCCCATTTCGCCGACCAGGCGCAGCGCTATGCGGACGGCGACCTGCGCCCGGTGCACTTCACCGCCGAGGACGTGGCCGCGCATGCCCGGCGTACCTACCGGCCGGGCGAGTCCTGACCGGCGCGTGCGCCTTGCCTCCGGCGGCGGGCCGCTGTCTCAGGGATGGGCCAGGGCGTAGTCCAGGGCGGCGCATACCGCCGCCACCTGCGCCTGGTTGCACTGTGCCGGGCTCGCGCGCGGGCTGTCCGGATATACCTCGGTCGTGGTGGTGTAGCGCGCGCCGCTGATGCCGGCACACAGGCCGAGCTCGCGCAGCGCATAGCGGATTACCCCCGGCGCCGCCACGGGCGAGCCGATGATCTCCCCGCGCGCATCGGCCGGTGCGATGTGCGTGACCCGGGCGACGGCTTCGATCACCGCGTCCTGGAACGCCGGCTGCGGGTTGTCGGCGTCGTCGACCAGGTAGAAGCCATCGGGGATTTCGCCGGGCACGAACGCCTTGCCGTCGCGCGCCGCCAGGGCCGGCCGGAACTCGCTCTCGTCGGTATCGGTGGTCTCGTGCAGGTCGATGTGCATCAGCACGCGTCCGCGCAGCGGCGCGACCAGGGCCATCAGCGCCGCCGACTCTTGCGCGGGACTGTCCGGGTAGAAGGAGCGGTTCGGGTCGATCGCGTCCGGATTCCAGCGATCGAAGCGCTCGTAGCCCCACGGGCTCACGCACGGCACCACCAGCAAGTCGACCCTGCCGGCGTAGGCGCCGGCCCGCTCGCGCAGGAACTGCAGCGCACCGTGCACGCCGCTGGTCTCGTAGCCGTGCACGCCGCCGGTGACCAGGGCCAGCGGCCGGTCGGCACGCCAGTCGCGGCTGCGCACGGCCAGCAGCGGATACGTGTCCGGAGCGTAGTCCAGCGCGCCGTACTGGACGACGTCGAAGTCCCCGCGCAGGGCATCGATCGCCTTCACCACGTCCTCGGCATGGCTGCGCTGGCGCCGCTGGCGCGCGCGCCACTGCGCCCGTTCCTCCGCCCCCCAGCGCTGGCCGGGCGTACCGATGGGATAGAAGGGCTGCTGGTGCATGGAAATGTTCCGTCTCGATGCGGCATTCGAAGCGGAAATTCTACGCCGGGTCCGGCATGCGGCCGGCATCGCAGCGCGATTGCGGCGGCCTGCCAAGAGCGAAGCTCGGGTGTTGATGATGAAGCGACGCGCCCGCCGGGGGCGCGTCCCTTTCGCCGATGGCGTGACCGCGCCGATCTTGCGCCCATCTTGCGCTCGAGTCCCATGCCGCCACGGGACACTTCCGACGAACTCTGCGCGACGATCATTGGGGTTTGGCGGAGAGAGTGGGATTCGAACCCACGGAAGGTTTGACCCTTCGCCGGTTTTCAAGACCGGTGCCTTAAACCGCTCGGCCATCTCTCCGTTGCGGGCGCCTGGCGGCGTCGGCGGCGGCCGCATTGTCGCATGCGGCGACGGGCAAATCAGCCCGCGTCCACGGTGAGCGCGCTGGTGCGGGTGGCCTTGATGCGTTCGCGGGCGCGCTGGCAGCCGCCGTCGCATTCCAGCCGCGAGGCGCGCAGTTCCTCGGGCAGGTGCTCGGCCAGGTAGTCGATGAATACCCGCACCGCCGGCAGCAGGCCGCGGCGCGAGGCGAACACGGCGTGGCAGATGCCCTGCGGCAGCGACCATTCCGGCAGCACCACTTCCAGCTCGCCGTTGCGCACCGCGTCGGCGCAGATGGTCTCCGGCAGCATGGTGATCCCGAAGCCCTCGCGCGCCATCGACTGCAGCAGCGGGAAATCGAAGCCGGCGATGCGCGGCTGCAGGTCCACCCGCCGCACCTCGCCCTCGGGGCCGTGCAGCTCCCAGCGCTGGCGCGCCTCGTCCTCGCTGCTGCTGAGGGTGACGTGCGCGGCCAGGTCGTCCGGGTCGCGCGGCCGCCCTGCCCGGTCCAGGTATTTCGGGCTGGCCACCAGCAGTTCCTGCACCTGGCCGAAGCTGCGCATCACCAGGCTGCCGTCGTCGTCCAGGCGCGAGCGCACGCGCAGGGCGACGTCGAAGCCCTCGTTGATCAGGTCCACGCGCCGGTTGCTGATGTGCAGCTGCAGGCGCACCAGCGGGTAGGCGTCCATGAAGCCGGGCAGCAGCTTGGGCATCTGCATCTGGGCCAGCGAGACCGGCACGCTCACCCGTACCACGCCGCGCGGTTCGGCGCTGAGGCGATCGACCACCTCGCGTGCCGCCTGGGCCTCGGCGAGCATGCTCTGCGCGTGGCGGTACACGCTCATGCCCACGTCGGTGACCGCGAAGCGCCGCGTGGAGCGCTGCAGCAGGCGCACGCCCAGGTCGGTCTCGAGCTGGCTGATGCGCCGGCTCAGGCGCGACTTGGGAATGCCCAGCGCCCGCTCGGCGGCCGCGAAACCGCCATGGTCCACGACCATGGCGAAATAGTAGAGATCGTTGAGATCCTGCACGTGGTTGCTTCAGCCGTGGAACGAATGCCGCGATTCAAGCACGGTCGTCCCACGGCCGCAACGCCCACGGCCGATCCCGGCGCGCCTCAGCCGATGCGCTCCTGGCCGTCCATGTATGGGCGCAGCACCTCGGGCACGGTGATCGAGCCGTCGGCGTTCTGGTAGTTCTCCAGCACCGCGATCATCGCCCGGCCCACGGCGACGCCGGAGCCGTTGAGGGTGTGCACCAGCTCGGGCTTGCCGGTCTCCGGGTTGCGCCAGCGCGCCTGCATGCGCCGGGCCTGGAAATCGCCGCAGTTGGAGCACGAGGAGATCTCGCGGTAGGTGTCCTGCGAGGGCAGCCACACTTCCAGGTCGTAGGTCTTGGTCGCCGAGAAGCCCATGTCGCCGGTGCACAGCAGGACCTTGCGGTACGGCAGGCCCAGGCGCTGCAGCACGGTCTCGGCACAGGCGGTCATGCGCTCGTGCTCGGCCACGCTGTCCTGCGGGCGCACGATGCTGACCAGCTCGATCTTCTCGAACTGGTGCTGGCGGATCATGCCGCGGGTATCGCGGCCTCCGCTGCCGGCCTCGGCGCGGAAGCACATGGAATGGGCGGTCACGCGCAGCGGCAGGCGCTCGGCCTCGACGATGTCGCCGCGCACCATGTTGGTCAGCGGCACTTCGGCGGTGGGGATCAGGTAGCGCACCGAATCGCTCACCACGGTCTTGAACAGATCGTCCTCGAACTTGGGCAGCTGGCCGGTGCCGCGCATGGTCTCGGCGTTGACCAGCACCGGCACGTTGGTCTCCTCGTAGCCGTGCTCGCCGGTGTGCAGGTCGAGCATGAACTGCGCCAGGGCGCGGTGCAGGCGCGCGACCGGGCCGCGCAACACGGTGAACCGCGCGCCGGAGAGCTTGGCGGCGGTCTCGCCGTCGAGCCAGCCGTGCGGTGCGCCCAGCTCCGCGTGGTCCTTGACCGGGAAGTCGTACGCCTTGGGCGTGCCCCAGCGCGCCACCTCGACGTTGTCGTGCTCGTCCTTGCCGGCAGGCACGTCATCGGCCGGCAGGTTGGGAATGCCCAGCGCCAGCGCCTCCAGCTCGCCGCGGATGCGGTCCAGCGCGACCTCCGAGGCTTTGAGTTCCTCGCCGAAGCCGGCGACCTCGGCCATCAGCGCGGCGACGTCCCCGCCCTTCGCCTTGGCCTGGCCGATCGCCTTGGAGCGCGCATTGCGCAGGGCCTGCAGCTCCTGGGTGCGTACCTGGATGTGCTTGCGCTCGGCCTCGAGGGCTTCGACGGCGGGCACGTCGAGTGCGTAGCCGCGCGTGGCACGCAGCCGTTCGGCCAGTTCGGCCGGTTGTTGGCGAAGCAGGACAGGATCGAGCATGGAAGGGACACGCAGCTTGAACGGAAACCGCGATTATCGCCTGTTATGCGCTCCCCTGCCGCGCATCGCCGCGGCGCTGTGCCAGAATCGGCCGGTCTCCATGGATGCCGCCATGCCCGATTCGCGCTCCAGTTCCGATTTCGTGTTCCGCCTGCCGCGCAGTGCCCTGAAGATCGCCGGCATCGCCTTCTGCGCCGGCATCGTCCTGTTCTGCCTGGTCTGGCTGACCGGCCGCCGCGAGGACTTCTACCGCCCGCAGGCCGAGGACAAGACCGAGGCGGCCAGCGACGATGCGCCGCTGCCCGCGCCGCTGGCGGCAGGCGACGGCGCCAGCGACATGCCCGCCGCGCGCGGCGATGGCGGCGGCGACCAGGCGCAAGCCACGCCGGAGCAGGCCGATGCCGCGGCTCCCGCCGACGCACCCGTGGCCGCCGCCCCGGCGCAGGCCGAACCGGTGCCGCCGTCCGCGACGCCCCCTGCCCCGCCCGTGGCGGCACCGCAGGCCGGCGAGCTGGCACCCGGCGGCCAGCCGGTGCCGCTGCCCGACCAGCCGGCCCCGCAGTACCCGCCCGAGGCGCTGCGCCGCGGCGACCAGGGCACGGTCGTGGTGCGCGTGGACGTGGACGCCACCGGCGTGCCCTCGGGCGTGAGCGTGCTCCAGCACAGCGGCTCGCGCGAGCTCGACCAGGCGGCGATGGACGCGGTGCGGCGCTGGCACTTCCGGCCGGCGCAACGCGATGGCCAGGCCATCGTCGGCACCGTGGACGTGCCCTTCGACTTCAAGACGCGCTAGATCCAGGACCGGCCGGCGCAGCGGCACTCGCCGCGGCCGCCGCTCATGTCGCCGGCCGCGCCGGTCTCCGGCGCCGCACGGGCGGCCAGGCGGGCCGGTCGAACGCCCGGCCAACCTGCTCCGGATTCGTGCGCAGGGAGCGCGCCCGGCCGCTGCCCGCCGGACTCAGCCGCGGTGCGCCTGCAGCCCGAAGCCGGCGCCGCGCGCCAGGCCGTCGAAATCCGGGAACGAGGTGGCGACGTTGGCCACGTCGTCGATGCGCACCTGCCCGCCGGAAAGCTGGCCGGCCACGGCGAAGGCCATGGCGATGCGGTGGTCGCCATGGCTGTCGATGGTGCCGCTGCCGATCGGGCCGCCGTGGATCGTCGCGCCGTCCGGGGCTTCGTCCACGCACACGCCCAGGGTACGCAGCCCGGCGGACATGGCCGCCAGGCGGTCGGACTCCTTGACCCGCAACTCGGCCGCGCCGCGGACCACGGTCTCGCCCTCGGCCGCGGCGGCGGCCACGAACAGCGCCGGGAACTCGTCGATCATGTCCGGTACCAGCGCCTCGGGGATATGCGCCCCGCGCAGCCGCGCATGGCGCACGATCAGGTCGGCCACCGGCTCGCCGCCGTGCTCGCCGTGGTTGCACTCGCTGATGTCCGCGCCCATCAACCGCAGCGCGGCCAGCAGGCCGGTGCGGCGCGGGTTCAGGCCGATCTGGCGCAGCACCAGTTCCGAGCCGGGCACGATGCAGGCGGCCACGAGCATGAACGCCGCCGAGGAAAAGTCCGCCGGCACCGCCACGTCGGTGGGCCGCAGGCGCTGGCCGCCGCGCAGGCGCGCATGGCCCGGGTAGAACTCCACGCCCACGCCGAAGGCGGAGAGCATGCGCTCGGTGTAGTCGCGGGTCGGGTGCGGCTCGTCCACCACGGTCTCGCCGTCGGCGTACAGGCCGGCCAGCAGCACCGCCGACTTGACCTGGGCGCTGGCCACCGGCGAGTCGTAGCGGATCCCGTGCAGCGCCTGGCCGCCGTGCACGTGCAGGGGCGGCGTCCCGCGTTCGGCGGTGTCGATGCGTGCACCCATCTGCGCCAGCGGCTCGGTCACGCGCTTCATCGGCCGGCGCGTGAGCGAGGCGTCGCCCACCAGCACGGTATCGAACGCCTGCCCGGCGAGGATGCCGGCCATCAGGCGCATGCCGGTGCCGGCATTGCCGCAGTCCAGGTCGCCGGCCGGGGCGCGCAGCCCGTCCACGCCCACGCCGTGGACGATGCGCTCGCCCGGCGCCGGGGCCTCGATGCGCACGCCCAGCTGCTGCATGATCGCGGCGGTGGCGCGGGTATCCTCGCCCTCCAGGAAGCCGGTGATGTGCGAGGTGCCGTCGGCCAGCGCGGCGAACATCACCGCGCGGTGGGAAACCGATTTGTCACCCGGAACCGTCAGGCTGCCCTGCAGGGCCGTGCCCCTGGCGGCGATCCAGTACTGCTGCGTGCTCGTCATGGATGTTCTCGTGCGAAGCCCCGCCGCCGGCGGGACGTTGCGGTGGCACCGGTGCCCCGGCCGTCCTCAGGGAATGGCGACCGGGTAGGAACCGAGCACCTTGATCTGCGCCGAATGCGCCTCCAGCTCGGCCAGCGCCTGCTGCATGGCCTCGTCCTCGACGTGGCCGGACAGGTCGATGAAGAAGCCGTATTCCCAGCGCGCCTGGTGCGAGGGCCGCGACTCGATGCGGTTCATGCTGATGCCGTGGCGGGCGAACGGGCTGAGCACGTCGAACAGCGCGCCGGGCTTGTCGTGGATGAACACCAGGATCGAGGTGCGGTCGTGGCCGGAGGGCGGGAAGATCTTGCGGCCGATGACCAGGAAGCGCGTGGTGTTGTCGTCGTCGTCCTCGATCGACTTCATGATGACCTTCTTCAGGCCGTACACGTGCGCGGCGCTCTCGCCGCCGATGGCGGCCGCGTCGTCGGCGTTGCGCGCGCGGCGCGCGCCCTCGGCGTTGCTGGACACCGGCACCTTCTCCACCCGGGGCAGGTTGGCGCGCAGCCAGCCTGCGGTCTGGGCGAAGGACTGCGGGTGGGCGTAGATGCGCTCGATGTCCTCGATACGGCCGCTGCGCGAGAGCAGGTACTGGTGCACGCGCAGCTCGACTTCGCCGCAGATCTTCAGGTTGGAGGTCAGGAACATGTCCAGCGTGACCTGGATCGTGCCCTGCCCGGAGTTTTCCACGGGCACCACGCCGAAATCGGCGTTGCCCGCTTCCACCTCCTGGAACACTTCCTCGATGCTGCCCATCGGCAGGCCCACCGCCGAGCGCCCGAAGTGCTTGAGCACGGCCTGCTGGCTGAAGGTGCCCTCCGGGCCGAGGTAGCCGATCTTCAGCGGCTCCTGCTGGGCCAGGCAGGCGGACATGATCTCGCGGAACACGTGCACCAGCACTTCGTCGGACAGCGGGCCCTCGTTGCGGTCCACCACCATGCGCAGCACCTGCGCCTCGCGCTCGGGGCGGTAGTAGTCCACCGCCGCGGCGAGCTTGCCCTTGGCCTTGCCGACCTGGCGCGCGAACCCGGCGCGCTCGGCGATCAGCGCCTGGATGGTGCGGTCGAGCTCGTCGATCTTGGCGCGCACGTCGGCCAGGACGGGAGCGGCGGACGCGGCCTTGGTCGCCGTGGCCGGAGCCTTCGGCCGGGCGGCGGATGCGGGTTTCTTGGGCGTGGCGGGCATGGAAATCCTGTCGGTGCGGTGCCGCCGCCCGGCGGGCGCGGCGATGGTTCGGGAAGGGCCGGGCGCCTCAGCCGTAGCGCTGCCGGAACCCCCCCATGAACGAGACCAGCGCCTGCACGGCCTCGTGCGGCACGGCGTTGTAGAGCGAGGCGCGGATGCCGCCCAGGGCCTTGTGGCCCTTCAGGCCCATCATGCCGGCCTTGCGCGATTCGGCCACGAACAGCGCGTCCAGTTCCGGGGTCGGCAGGAAGAACGGGATGTTCATCCGCGAGCGCACCGCGGGGACGACCTCGTTGCGGTAGAAGCCGCCGGAGCCGTCGATGGCCTCGTACACCAGCCGCGCCTTGGCGGCGTTGCGGCGGCCGAACGCTTCCACCCCGCCCTCGGCCAGCATCCACTTGACCGTCAGGCCGAGCATGTACCAGTTCCAGGTCGGCGGCGTGTTGAGCATGGAGTCGCGCGCCAGGTGGGAGGCGTAGGTGAAGATGTCCGCGCGCGGCTGGCCGGCGCGCTCGAGCAGCTCGCGGCGCACGATCACCACCGCGATGCCGACCGGCCCCAGGTTCTTCTGCGCGCCGGCGTAGATCAGCCCGTACCTGGACACGTCGATCGGCCGCGAGGCGATGGAGGAGCTGAAATCGGCGAACAGCGGCGCCGCGCCCACCTCCGGCGCGTCCGGATACTCCACGCCGTGGATGGTCTCGTTGGCGGTGATGTGCACGTAGGCCGCGCCCGGCGCGAACGACCACGTCTGGCGCGCGGGGATGTCGCGGAACCCGCCGGGCTCGCCGTCGGCGACCACGTGGATGTCGGCGTACGGGCGCGCCTGCTTGATCGCGGTCTTGCTCCAGTGGCCGGTGACCACGAAATCCACGGCCTGGCCCGGGGCGGCGAAGTTCAGCGGTTGCAGCGCCATCTGCGAGGTCGCGCCACCGCCGAGGAACAGCACCGCGTAGTCGTCGGGCACGCCCAGCAGGCGCCTGAGGTCCGCTTCGGTCTCCGCGGCCATGGCCATGAACTCGGCGCTGCGGTGGCTGATCTCGGCCACCGAGGCCCCCAGGCCCTTCCAATCCAGCATTTCCGCCTGCGCCTGGCGCAGGACCGGCTCCGGCAGCGCGGCCGGGCCGGCGCTGAAGTTGTACACGCGTGTCATGTCACACCATCCGGGACAAGGCCTCTAGTATGCCGCAGCGCAACGCGGGGAGGCGGGGATGGTTTTTCCTGCAACCAGCACGTGCCCCGGCTCAGCGGGCGCCGAACCACAGCAGCGCGCTGATCCCGGCGGCCAGCAGCAGCGCGGCCAGCAGCAGCCAGGGCCAGCGTCGCACCGTCGGGGCGGGCCGGGCCGCGGGCACCGGCGCGGCCTCGGCCAGGGCCTGTTCGGCCTCGGCCACGCTGGGCGCGTCGCGGCGCGCGGCCACCAGCGGCACCTCCAGGACGAAGCGCTGCACGCCGTCGAACACGACCTGGTCGCCCGGCGCCAGCCAGCAGTCGCGCACCGGGTTGCCGTTGACCAGGCTGCCCTCGGCCGAGCCCAGGTCGCGCAGCAGTGCCCGGCCCTCGTGCATCTCCACGCGCGCATGGCGCCCGGCGAAGGACGGATCCTCCACCACGATGTCGGCCTCGCGCAGGCTGCCGACGATCAGCGGCCGGTCCAGGCGCCAGCTGCGCCCGTGGTGCGGCCCGCCGATGCCGCGCAGCAGCGCCAGGCACTGCGGATCGCTGCCCGCCGCCTCCGCCGGCGGCACCGCGTCGGGCACGGCGACCGCCTCGCGCACCACCATCTCCACGCCGTCCACGTGCACCGCGTCGCCCGGGCGCAGCAACGCCATGCGGCGCACCGGGCGGCCGTTGACGTGGACGCCGCGCTGGCCGGTGGCCACCTGCAGCCACAGCCCACGCCGGTCCAGGCAGTACTGCGCCAGCAGCAGCGCCATCGCCTGGCCCTCGCCTTCCACGCGCACGGTGCCGGACGCATGGCGCACGACGCGGTGGACACCCGGCTGCAGTTCCAGGTCCGGCTGCTGGCGTTGGCTGAAATGGATGTGCATGGATCCTTTGCGCGGGCGATCGGGGAACGTGGCGCCATCATAGGGAAAACACGCGCGTCCATGGACGTGGCGGACTTGGTACCGGCGCGCGCAGCGGGGACAATGCGCGGTTTCCGCCAGATGGCCGCCATGTCCAGCATCGAGATCGTCCACCCCCATGCCCGTACCCAGGCCGAGGCCCGCCAGGCCATCGACCAGGCCGCCGCCAAGCTGCGCGAGCGCTTCGGGGTGGAATCGCACTGGCAGGGCGATGAACTGCAGTTCGCGCGCCCCGGCGTCGAAGGGCGCATCGCGGTGCTGCCCGGGCAGGTGAAGGTGCAGGCGCAGCTCGGCTTCCTGTTCGCCGCCTTCCAGGGCCTGGTCGAGGACGAGATCCGCCGCGTGCTGGCCGACAAGCTCGGCTGAACCCGGCGCGGCGCTCACGCGATCCGCGCCGGGGGCCGGCGTATGCTGCATCCGGGCCGGTTGCGGCCGGCCCGACCGTCCATCAACGAGGATCGACATGGCCACGACCAAGAAATCGACCCGACGTACCGCCGCGTCCGGCGCGGCTTCGCAGCGGCGCAAGCGCGCCCCCGGCCCCGTCTCGTCCACCCTCGGCGGGGTGGCCGATTCGGTGCAGCAGGTCTGGCTGGCCGGGCTGGGCGCGCTGGGCCGGGCCCAGTCCGAGGGCACGCGCCTGTTCGAATCGCTCGCCAGCGAGGGACGCGAGGTGCAGGACCGGGCGCTGAACCGCGCCGGCGAGCGCGCCGATGCCCTGCTGGAGACGATCGAGAGCCGCACCGCGGCGGCGCGCGAGCGCACCTCGGCCACCGTGCAATGGGTCGAGCGCGCGGTCGACGAGCGCCTGCAGGCGCTGCTGCGCCGCCTGGACATCCCCACCCGCGAGGAGCTGGAGGCGCTGGAGCGGCGCATCGACGGCCTGGCCGCGCGTCCCGCGCCGAAGCCGCGTACGCGCGCACCGCGCCCGCATCCGGTGGAACCGCTGCACGGCGAGCGGCACGAGCCCCCGGCCGCGGCACCGCCGGAGGGCTGACCGCCCGGCATCCATGTTGCAAAGCAGCATGGACCGCCACACAATCGGGAACGGACCCGCCAGCCCGCTCTTGCCGTCGCTCCCCTCCCCGTTCGGCTCACCGGTTGGCGGGTCCTCCTTTTTCTGCGCACTGCGTTGCGTCCGGGAACGCCGCCTCCGGCTAGACTGCCCGGCCGCGGTGCCTTACCCGATTCCCGACGTCTCCCGCATCCATGCTGCACTGGCTCATCGTCGTCCTGGTTCCCCTGCTGCTGTGGGCGGGGTTGTCGTGTTACCTGTGGCTGGTACGGCGTCGCGTCGACGAGACCGCGGCCGGCCTGGACCTGCTGGTGGCCATGCACTGGCGCGAGTTCGCCGCGCTGGTCGCGCGTGCCCTGCAGACCTCGCGCGGACTGGTCCGCGACGATCTCGCCGAGGGTGCCCCGCGCAGCGAATTCACCGTGCACGACAGCAGCGGCCAGCGCCGCATGGTGCTTTGCAAGCATGGCCGCGCCTACCGCATCGGCGCGGTCGCGGTGGACGAACTGGCCTCGGCGGTACGCCTGGCCGGGGTGCAAGGCGGCATCCTGGCGACCGAGGGCCGGGTCGAGCGCGAGGGCAGCGAGAGCGCGCTGCGCCAAGGCATCGAGATCCTCGATGGGCCGCGGCTGTGGCCGATGGTGCGCCCGCTGCTGCGCAACCAGTCCGGTGCCGCGGTCATCGCCCGCGCGCGCCTGCGCGCCGTGCGCCAGATCGGCATGGCCGCGCTCGGCGCGATCGCGCTGGGCGTGCTGCTGGCCCAACTGACGCCTTTCGCGACCGGCCCGGCGGCCGCGGTGCAGATCGCGTCGCGGCCGCCGGCAGCCGCGCACCCGGCCCCGGCGGCGACACCGGCACAGGCAGGAGCCGAGGCCGGCGACAGCGACGCCGAACCGGACGCGGCCACGTTGCTCGCCCAGCAACACGCCGTGTCCAAGGCACTGCTCGGCGCCCCCGGCATCGTGCGCGGGGTCTGGACCACGCGCTCGACCCTGGCGGTGGACCGCGACGAGGCCGACGACGAAAGCGCCTGGAAGACGGTGTGCGCGCGGCTGGAACGCTATCCGGCGCTGCGGACCTCGCGGGTGCAGCTCAACCCGCGTCCCGGCCACGACGAGCCGGTGCGCTGGCGGCAGTGCCGCACGTTCTGAGCGGTCCGTCGTGAGCGCCCCCCGGGCCGCGGCCGGGCTCAGCGGTTGCCGGGCGTGAACCGCGCCACCAGGTCGTAGGCATCGCCGAGGAAGATCTGCCGCACCCGCGTGACCGGCTGCTCGCCGCGCCAGGTCTGGCGGTCGATCACCAGGCACGGGGTGCCGGCGGCCACTTCGAGCAGGGCCGCCTGGCCGGCATCGACGCCGATGGCGCTGATCCGGTGCACCGCCCGCGTCCACGGCACGTGCTCGAGCAGCCAGCTGCCGGGCGCGGTCGCGGAGAAGTCCATCGCCAGCGCCTCCGGCACCGCCTGCGGATTGATCACCCGGTCCTCCAGCGCCAGCGGCCGGCCATCGGCCAGGTGCAGGCTGCGCAGGGCCAGCACCCGGGTGCCGTCGCCGGCGAACTCTCGCTCGGCCGCATCGCCGGCATGCGGACGGCGGTGGCGGCGCGAGACCAGGCGGAAGCCGTAGGCATGGCCGCGCGCGGCCACCTCGAGCGGGATGTCGGGGATGTCCAGCGCCACCTGCTCGATGTGCGGATGCGGGCGCGAGACGAACGAGCCGGCGCGGCGCCGACGCTCGATCATGCCGGCGTCGGCGAGCAGGCTGAGCACCTTGTTGACGGTCATGCGCGAGCAGCCGTATTGCGCCATCAGCTCGTGCTCGAACGGGATGCGGTGGCCCGGCGGCCACTCGCCGCTGAGGATGCGCCCCTCGATGTCGCCGCGGATGCGCTGGTGCAGCGTGACGCCGGTCCTGTCGTTCACGGATCCATCCCTGGCGCCGGGCGCGGCGCGTTCGATCGGCTCATTGCAGCACATGCGCCAGGGCGCGCGCATAGCGCGCCGCGACCCGCCCGCGCTCGAGGTGGCGGCCGTCGGCCACCTGGCGGCGGCCGCCGCACCACACGTTGCGGATCGCCGCGGTGCCGCCGCAGAACACCCAGCTGTCCAGCAGGGCATCGTCGCGGCGCTGCACCAGGGCCGGATGGTCGCCGGCCAGTTCCACCAGGTCGGCCGGCGCGCCGGGCTGCAGGCCGGCCAGCACGCCGAGCGCCTGCGCCGCCCCGGCCACCGCGCCGCGGTGGAGGAAGGTTCCGGTGCTGGTGCCGGCCGGGGCCAGCACGTTGCGGCCGTGCAGGTGCAGGCGCTGGCCGTACTCGAGCAGGCGCAGCTCGCCGCTGGCGTCGATGCGCACGTTGGAGTCCGAGCCGACGCCGAAGCGCCCGCCGCCGTGGACGAAGGTCGGCATCGGGAACAGGCCATCGCCGAGGTTGGCCTCGGTGATCGGGCACAGGCCGACGACCGCGCCGCGCGCGCGGATGCCGTCCAGCTCGCCGGTGGCGACGTGGGTGGCATGCACCAGGCACCAGCGCTCGTCCACCGGCGCGTGCGCCAGCAGCCACTGCACCGGTCGCTGGCCGCTCCAGGCCAGGCAGGCCTCGACCTCGCGCATCTGCTCGGCGATGTGGATGTGCACCGGGCCATCGACCAGGCCCGGCAGCACCGCCAGCTCCTCCGGGGCGACCGCGCGCAGGCTGTGCGGCGCCACGCCCAGCACCGCGCCCGGCAATGGCCGCAGCAGGCGCGCGCACCGGCCGAGCAGCGCGGCGAAATCGTCCAGGCCGTGGAGGAAGCGCCGCTGCGCCGGCTCCGGTGCCTGCCCGCCGAAACCGGCGTGGGCATAGAACACCGGCAGCAGGGTCAGGCCGATGCCGCTGGCATGGGCGGCGGCGGCGATCGCGGCCGCCAGCTCGGCCGGGTCGTCGTAGGGACGGCCGTCCGGGGCATGGTGCAGGTAATGGAACTCGCCCACCCGGGTGAAGCCGGACTCGACCATCTCCACGTACGCCATCGCGGCGATGGCCTCCACCTGCTCCGGGCCGAGCCGGTCCAGGAACCGGTACATCACCTCGCGCCAGCTCCAGAAGCTGTCGCCGCCGGCGCTGCCGGCCTCGGCCAGCCCGGCCATGCCGCGCTGGAAGGCGTGGCTGTGCAGGTTGCCCAGCCCGGGCAGCACCGTGCCCAGGCGCTCGTCGCCCGGCTCGGGCGCGACGCCGGCCGCAAGCGAGACGATGTGCCCGGCCGCCACCCCCAGGCGCACGCCGCCGGCCCAGCCGGCAGGCAGCAGCGCCCGTTCGAGCCAGAAATGGTGCTGCGGGGCATGGACGTGGGACATGGCGCGACACCTGCTGGACGCTGGAGGAATTTCGTGATTATTGTATATACAAATCACGCCGGACCGCCCGCAATGCGCTGCGACATCCTGTGGCACAACGCCCACCTGGCCACGCTCGACGACGCCGGCATGGGCATCGTGCGCGACGGCGCCCTCGCCTGCCGCGACGGCCGCATCGCCTGGGCCGGGCCGGCAACGCGGCTGCCGCCCGACCTGCAGGCCGGGCGCGAGATCGATTGCGGCGGCCGCTGGATCACCCCCGGCCTGATCGACTGCCACACCCACCTGGTCCATGCCGGCAACCGCGCCAACGAGTTCGAGCAACGCCTGGACGGCGCCAGCTACGCCGACATCGCCCGTGCCGGCGGCGGCATCGTCGCCACCGTCCGTGCCACCCGCGCCGCTTCCGAGGACGAGCTGCTTGCCCAGTCCCTGCCCCGCCTCGACGCGCTGCTGGCCGAGGGCGTGACCACCGTGGAGATCAAGTCCGGCTACGGCCTGGACCTGGACAGCGAGCTCAAGCAGCTGCGCGTGGCGCGCCGGCTGGGCCAACTGCGCGCGGTGGCGGTGGTGCCGACCTTCCTCGGCGCGCACGCGGTGCCCGACGGGCGCCAGGCGCAGGACTACATCGACGAGGTCTGCACGCGGATGATCCCGGCCATCGCCGCCGAGGGCCTGGCCGAGGCGGTGGACGTGTTCTGCGAGGACATCGCCTTCTCGCCGGCGCAGGCACGGCAGGTGTTCGAGGCGGCCACGCGCCACGGGCTGAAGGTCAAGATCCACGCCGAGCAGCTCAGCAACCAGCACGGCGCCGCGCTGGCCGCCGGCTTCGGCGCGCTGTCGGCCGACCACATCGAGCACCTGGACGCCGCCGGCGTCGCGGCAATGGCCGCCGCCGGCACCGTCGCCGTGCTGCTGCCGGGCGCGTTCTACTTCACCCGCGATACCCGCGTGCCGCCGGTGCAGGCGCTGCGCGACGCCGGCGTGCCGATCGCCCTGGCCACCGACTGCAACCCCGGCACCTCGCCGCTGACCAGCCCGCTGCTGGCGATGAACATGGGCGCCACCCTGTTCCGCCTGACCGTGGCCGAATGCCTGGCCGGCTTCACCCGCGAGGCCGCGCGCGCGCTCGGCCGCGGCGACCGCACCGGCCGGCTGCGTGCCGGTCTCGATGCCGACCTGGCGATCTGGGACATCGACGCGCCCGCCGACCTGGTCTACCGCATCGGCTTCAACCCCCTGCATTCCCGCATCCATCGCGGCATCGCCGCGGAGACCCCATGAACGAAAGCCCGTCCGCACGTTCCCCGCACGCGAGGCCCGCGTCCGCGGGCCCGGTCCTGCTGCGCCCCGGCGCGGTCACCCTGGCGCAATGGCGCGCCGTGCACGAGGGCGCGCCGGTCGCGCTCGATCCGGCCGCCCGTGGCGACGTCGAACGCAGCGCCCGCGCGGTGGAGGCGATCGTCGCCCGCGGCGCGCCGGTCTACGGCATCAACACCGGCTTCGGCAAGCTGGCCAGCGTGCGCATCGAGCGCGACGACCTGGCCACGCTCCAGCGCAACATCGTGCTCTCGCACGCCGCCGGCGTCGGCGAGCCGCTGCCGGCGGCGACCACGCGGCTGATGATGGCGCTCAAGCTCGCCAGCCTGGCCCAGGGCGCCTCGGGCATCCGCCCGGCCACGCTGGACCTGCTCGAGGCCATGCTCGCCCGCGACGTGGTGCCGGTGGTGCCGGCGCAGGGCTCGGTCGGCGCCTCCGGCGACCTGGCCCCGCTGGCGCACCTGTCCACCGTGATGATCGGCATCGGCGAGGCGTTCCATCGCGGCCAGCGCCTGCCGGCGGCCGCGGCGCTGGCGCGCGCCGGGCTGGCACCGGTCGAGCTGGGCGCCAAGGAAGGGCTGGCGCTGCTCAACGGCACCCAGTTCTCCACCGCCAATGCATTGGCCGGCCTGTTCGCCATCGAGGACGTGTTCCGCGCCGCGCTGGTCGCCGGCGCGCTGTCCACCGAGGCGGCCAAGGGCTCGGACACGCCGTTCGACGCGCGCATCCACGCACTGCGCGGCCAGCCCGGGCAGATCGTCGTGGCCGATGCGCTGCGCATGCTGATGGCCGGTTCGGCGATCCGCGAATCGCACCGCGAGGGCGACGTGCGCGTGCAGGACCCGTACTGCCTGCGTTGCCAGCCGCAGGTGATGGGCGCGGCGCTGGACGTGATCCGCGCCGCCGCGCGCACGCTGGCCACCGAGGCCAACGGCGTGTCCGACAATCCGCTGGTGTTCGCCGACACGCAGGAGGCGCTGAGCGGCGGCAACTTCCACGCCGAGCCGGTGGCCTTCGCCGCCGACATGCTGGCCATGGCGGTGTGCGAGATCGGCTCGATCAGCGAACGCCGCATCGCCATGCTGGTAGACCCGGCGCTTTCCGGGCTGCCGGCCTTCCTCACCCCGAAGCCGGGGCTGAATTCCGGCTTCATGATCCCGCAGGTCACCGCCGCCGCGCTGGTGTCGGAGAACAAGCAGCGCGCCTACCCGGCCAGCGTCGATTCGATCCCGACCTCGGCCAACCAGGAGGACCACGTGTCGATGGCCGCGCACGGTGCGCGCCGCCTGGCGGCGATGGCCGAGAATGCCGCGCAGGTCGTCGCCATCGAGTTGCTGGCCGCGGTGCAGGGCTGCGACTTCCATGCGCCGCTGCGCTCCAGCACGGCCCTGGAGGCCGCCCGCGCCACGCTGCGCGCACAGGTGCCGGCGCTGGCCGAGGACCGCTACTTCCATCCGGACATCCAGGCCGCCGCCGCGCTGGTGCGCTCGGGCGCGCTGGTGCACGGCGCGGGGATCGGCTTGCCGGGCGTGGAGGACGGGGCATGAGGCCTTCCCTCAGGTACCGGATGCTGCACTTCGTCGCTCCCGCGCAGGCGGGAACCCCGTGCCTTGCGTCCAGATCGCGTGCAACCCGCCGGGTCCCCGCCGGCGCGGGGACGACGGTGGAAACATCGCGGAGACCGGCATGAATCCCCTTCCCGACTGGCTGGAAATCCACCGCGGCGACGCGCCGCTGATCGTCAGCTTCCCGCACACCGGCACCGACCTGCCGGAGGGACTGGAGCACCGCTTCGCCTCCACCTGGCTGGCGCGCCGCGACGCCGACTGGTGGGTGCACCTGCTCTACGACTTCGCCCGCGAGCTGGGCGCGACCACCTTGCGCACCGCGATCTCGCGCTCGGTGATCGACGTCAACCGCGACCCCAGCGGGGCCTCGCTCTATCCGGGGCAGAACACCACCGGCCTGTGCCCGCTGGCCACCTTCGACGACGAGCCGCTGTACCTGCCCGGCGAAGAACCGGACGCGGCCGAGATCGCGCACCGCCGCGCCACCTGGTTCGCCCCGTACCACGACGTGCTGGCCGGCGAGATCGCGCGCCTGCGCGCATGCCACCCGGCCGTCGTGGTCTACGACGCGCATTCGATCCGCTCGCGCATCCCGCACCTGTTCGACGGCGAGCTGCCGCAGTTCAACATCGGCACCAACGCCGGCGCCAGCTGCGCCATGGCACTGGCCGAGGCGGTGGAACGCACCTGCCGCGACAGTGGCCGTTCCACCGTGCGCGACGGCCGCTTCAAGGGCGGCTGGATCACCCGCCACCACGGCGACCCTGCCCAGGGCGTGCATGCGATCCAGATGGAGCTGGGGTGCCGCGGCTACATGGACGAGCCCGCGCAGGTGGACGAGGGCAACTGGCCCTCGCCCTGGCGCCCCGAGCGCGCCGCCGCGCTGCGCGCCACGCTGCAGCAGGTGCTCGGCGCCTGCCTCGACTTCGCCCGCGACGCGGCGGCCGCATCGCCGCCGCCGCGCCGAACCGCATGACCCGGGCCCGGCCCGCAGATCGCCGAGGCACCGATACGCCCTTGCCTTCGCAACGCCCCGCACCCGCGCGTGCGGACCATCCCGAGAGGACCCCCGCATGACCCGCCTGGACCCGAACCGCGTCATCCACGCCCCCACCGGCACCACGCTCAATGCCCGGAGCTGGCTGACCGAGGCGCCGCTGCGCATGCTGATGAACAACCTCGACCCGGACGTGGCCGAGCGCCCGCAGGAACTGGTGGTGTACGGCGGCATCGGCCGCGCCACGCGCGACTGGGAATCCTTCGACACCATCGTGGAGACGCTCAAGCGGCTGGAGGACGACCAGACCCTGCTGGTGCAGTCCGGCAAGCCGGTCGGCGTGTTCCGTACCCACGCCGACGCCCCGCGCGTGCTGATCGCCAACTCCAACCTGGTGCCGCGCTGGGCCAACTGGGACCACTTCAACGAGCTGGACCGAAAGGGCCTGGCGATGTACGGGCAGATGACCGCCGGCAGCTGGATCTACATCGGCGCGCAGGGCATCGTCCAGGGCACCTACGAGACCTTCGTGGAGATGGGCCGCCAGCACTTCGGCGGCGACCTGTCCGGCAAGTGGGTGTTCACCGCGGGGCTGGGCGGCATGGGCGGCGCGCAGCCGCTGGCCGCGGTGATGGCCGGTGCCTCGTGCCTGGCGGTGGAATGCCGCAAGTCGTCCATCGACATGCGCCTGCGCACCGGCTACCTGGACACCTGGACCGACGACCTCGACGAGGCGCTGCGCCTGATCGACGAATCCTGCGCCGCCAGAAAGCCGCTGTCGGTGGGCCTGCTCGGCAACGTGGCCGAAGTGCTGCCGGAGCTGCTGGCGCGCGGCATCCGCCCGGACGTGCTCACCGACCAGACCTCCGCCCACGACCCGGTCAACGGCTACCTGCCGATCGGCTGGAGCGTGGAGCAGTGGGAACAAAAGCGCGCCGGCGAGCCCAAGGCGGTCGAGCGCGCCGCCCGCGCGTCGATGGCGGTGCACGTGCGCGCCATGCTCGGCTTCCACGCGCTCGGCGTACCGACCGTGGACTACGGCAACAACCTGCGGCAGATGGCGCTGGAGGAAGGGGTGGACAACGCCTTCGACTTCCCCGGCTTCGTGCCGGCCTACATCCGCCCGCTGTTCTGCCGCGGCGTCGGCCCGTTCCGCTGGGTGGCGCTGTCCGGCGACCCGGAGGACATCTACAGGACCGATGCCAAGGTCAAGGAACTGCTGCCCGGGGACAAGCACCTGCACCGCTGGCTGGACATGGCGCGCGAGAAGATCCATTTCCAGGGCCTGCCGGCGCGCATCTGCTGGGTCGGCCTGGGCGATCGCGACCGCCTCGGCCTGGCCTTCAACGAGATGGTGCGCAACGGCGAGCTGAAGGCGCCGGTGGTGATCGGCCGCGACCACCTGGACTCGGGCAGCGTGGCCTCGCCCAACCGCGAGACCGAGGCCATGCGCGACGGCTCGGACGCGGTATCGGACTGGCCGCTGCTCAACGCCCTGCTCAGCACCGCCGGCGGCGCCACCTGGGTGTCGCTGCACCACGGCGGCGGCGTCGGCATGGGCTTCTCCCAGCACGCCGGCCTGGTCATCTGCTGCGATGGCAGCGAGGCTGCCGACAGGCGCATCGCACGCGTGCTGTGGAACGACCCGGCCACCGGGGTGATGCGCCATGCCGATGCCGGCTATCCCCTCGCCCTCGAGTGCGCCAGGGAGAAAGGGCTGGACCTGCCCGGGATCCTCGGCTGAGCGGATCCCGGTTTTCCGGCATTCCCTCCCGGCGGGGGAACACGCTGCGGGCACGCGTCCCGGAAGCCACGATGGCGCGCCAGCCGGGCCTGCGCGGCCTTCGGGCGCATCGTGCACCGGCACGCGCTCGGCCCGCCGCAGTGGGCGACGGTGGCCGAGCGGTTGCCGGGCGCATCCTGCACCACACGTTGCAGGAAGCCACGATGGCGCGCCAGCCGGGCCTGCGCGGCCTTCGGGCGCACCGTGCACCGGCCCGCGCTCGGCCGGCCGCAGCGGGCGACGGTGGCCGAGCGGTTGCCGGGCGCGTCCTGCACCACACGTCGCAGGCGAAACGCCGGCCGGCCTCGGGAGGCGGTACCGCGGCATGGATCGCCCCGGTCGGTACGCGCACGCCGTCCGCGGCGGCGCTACACCGCCGTGGACGGACATCTGCACGTTGCCTGGTGGCAGCCGACGAGCGCAGCGTCGGGCCCGGATGACACGGCCTTGCGCGTTCTCCCGCCCCGGACAAGGCGTACCGTGCGGACAGGGCGTGCCGCAGGATCGACAGCACCTCCACGCCCGGCGCTCCAGGCGCTGCGGGAAACCTGGCTGCGGGGCCCTCGCCGACACACCGGGCGCCTGCTGCCGCTCGTCGCTCCGGTCGCCGCCGGGCCGGTCCCGCTGACCCAGCAAACACCGGGCGCACGCCTGCGACGGCCAGCGACCACCGTCGGCATGCCTTTGCCGTTCCCCGGGAACCGCACCGGCGCGCGCCATCGGCCGGGTGAGCGCCCCTGGCGGCCGACATACATCGGCGCGGCCCGGTGATTAAGCTGCCGCCTCGACTCCCCGGGAGAAAGCGCGATGCAGCGTGTGCGACGGCGGCCGGTGCAGGGATTGTGGGCGATGGCGATGGCCCTGGCCGGTGCCGGCATGCTCGGCCTCGGCTCGCCTCTAGCGTCGGGAGCCACGCCGGCCGCGCCTGCGCGGTTGGCCGATGCCACCACGGTCCGCAGCCTGGCGACGATCGAGAAGGCGATGGGCGAAGCCGACGAGGCGACCCTGCAGCGCATCCACGACGAGAACCACGACTCGATCACCCACATCTGGGCCGTCATGGCGCTGGAGCGGGTGCGCTTCAACCTCGACGCCGCCAACCGCGCCGCGCAGGCCTGCCAGGACACGCTGTCCGAGCTGCAACCGGCCGTGGCCCTGCGCTGCGGCCAGTTCCAGAGCGGCAACCTGCGCCTGGCCGGCCAGTTCGAGCGGGCCTGGCAACTGGAAAAGACCCTGGCCCAGCGCTACGCCGGTCGCGGCGGCGGCGCCGGCAAGGGCGCGCAGGCCATGTCCGCATACCAGCGCGGGCGCGAGCAGGTACCCCGGCCCCGGATCGTCCCGCCCGCCGAGCCGGTGAAACTCGCCTACGTGCCCGACCACGGCCAGATCCTGCGCCCCGTGGTGCAGGCCAAGGCCGCGGGCAGGTCGTTCGACCTGCTGCTGGATACCGGCGCCAGCTCCCTCACCCTGAGCGAGGAACTCGCCAAGCGCCTGGGCGTTCGCCTGCAGGACCGGCAACACCACACCGGCGGCGTGCTCTCGAACGACGTGCCGGTCCGCGAGGGCGTGCTGGACACGCTGGCCATCGGCCCGCTGGTGTTGCACGACCTGCCGGTCAATGTCATTGCGACCCCGGACATGGCGATCCTGGGGCTGAGCCTGATGACCCCGCTGGGGTCGTTGCGCTTCACCCGGGATGCGCTCTACGTCGCGGCCGCTTCCGACACGGCCCCGACCTGCGACTCGCCGATGCGCGTGGCCAGCGACCTGTTCGGCAACAACCTGCGACTGGTGCCGGAACTGCCGATCGACGGCCGCCCCCGCAGCGTGCTGCTGGACACCGGCCTGAGCATGTACCTGGCCGGCAGCCAGGCGATCGTGGACGACGTGCAACTGCGCAGTCGCGGCCATCTGGCCACCCGCGACATCGGCGGCGGCCATGCCTTCGCCAACGTCCGTGCCGCCAAGGTCAACCTGGTGATCTCCGGCCAGCCGTTCGACGTGAACTTCCCGGTCTACGTCGCGTCGATGCCAGTGGCTCGTGGCAGGTACTGCTCGGCGCCGGCGCCTTGCGCGACATGGACTTCGTGCTGGACTTCCGCAACGGCCGGCAGTGCTTCGCGCTGCATCCGAACCTGAAGTGATCCGCAGGCGGGCCGTGCGCATCGGCTCGCCCGGCCGCCGGGCAACCGGGCAGGTGCCGGGAGATGCCCGGGCCGGATCCAGGGAAGCGCCGACCGCCCTGGCGTCGATGGCCGGGATGGAGTGGCGGCGCGTTCCCCGCCTGCGGGGGCGCCCGCGGGAAGCGAGCCCGGCCCGCGCTTCGTCTGGCGTGTAGCGACGGCTCCGGAACATGGCGGCGAGGCGCGTGCCGGCCTCGCCGCCACGAGCGTTCCTGCCGAGCGGGGCGATCCGCAGCGACGCGCGGCCAGGCCTCGTTGTTCCCGGCTCCGGGCTTCGAACCTGCGGTTTGCCGCGGACGAGAGCGACGGCCGGCCTCAGTGCCCGCCCTTGCGCTGCTTCGCCCGCGCCGCGGCATCCTCGCGCGCCTCGGCGAAGCGCGGTTCCTCGCGCAGCAGCTTCGAGTCCGGGTCGAGCGTGTACAGGGCATCCGCCGCCAGCTCCACGTGGCCGCGGCCACCGGTCATCGGCACCGTCACCACGCGGCCGTCGTTGCCGCCCACGCGCACCTCCACCGGCACCGGGAACGGGCCGTCGCCGGGTACCTGCCAGCGCAGCGCCAGGCCGGTGGCGTCGCGTTCGGCCAGCAGCTGCGGCAAGGCGGCGTGGCGCAGGTACACGTCGAAGAACCAGCCGTAGTCCTGGCCGGTGACGCGGTTGACGATGTCGATGTAGTCCTGCGTGGTGGCATAGCGCGGCGCGAAGTGGCCCGGCCGCGGCGTGTCGGTGCCGTAGACCAGCTCGCGGATGCTGCGGAAGAAGGCGGCATCGCCGACCAGCCCGCGCAGCATGTGCAGCATGTACGAGCCCTTGTAGTAGATGTCGTTGCCCGGGCCGGCGTCGTGGCTGTACACGGCCTCCTCGGTCATGGTGTGGCCGCTGACGATCGGCACCTTGTTCACCACGCCGGCGCGCTGGTCCAGCAGCGCGGCGCGGTAGTCCATCTCCCCGCGCAGATACTGCAGGTAGAGCGGCTGCATGTAGCTGCCGAAGCCCTCGTGCAGCCACATGTCGTCCCAGTCGGCATTGGTGACCTGGTTGCCGAACCATTCGTGCGAGAACTCGTGCTGCAGCAGCCAGTCGTAGCCGTACTTGTCGCGCCTGTAGCCGTTGCCGTAGGCGTTGACGGTCTGATGCTCCATGCCCAGGTGCGGGGTCTCGACCACGCCCATCTTCTCGTCGCCGAACGGGTACGGGCCGATCACGCCCTCGAAGAAGTCCAGCATCTTCGGGAATTCGGCGAACAGCTTCTGCGCCTTCTCGCGGTTGCCCTCGAGGTACCAGAACGCCAGCGGGACGGTGTTGCCGTAGCGGCTGCGGTATTCGCCGGTCAATTCCTCGAACGGGCCGACGTTGAGGGTGACCGCATAGGTGTCGGGCTGGCGCGCGCGCCAGTGGTAGGTGCGCCAGCCGTCCTGCTCGCGCATGTCCACCAGCACGCCGTTGCCCGGCGCCACCAGCGGTGCCGGCACGGTGATGCGCTCGTCCACCCGCGCCGGCTCGCCCATCGGGTGGTCGATGCACGGCCACAGCAGGTCGCAGCCCTCGCCTTCCACGGCCGAGGCCACCCAGGGCTCGCCGTTCGGCGCGGTGGCCCAGACGAAGCCGCCGTCCCAAGGCGCCTTCTTCGCCACGTGCGGCTGGCCGGCATAGACGATGCGCAGCGCCACGGACTGCCCGGCCGCCAGCGGCGCCGGCAACGCCACGCGCATGCGGCCCTCCGGGTTGCTCCAGGCCTGGCGTTCGAGCGCGTGGCCGTCCACCTCGACCCGGCTCACCGCGTAGTTGCGGTCCAGGTCCACCACCAGCGCCTGCAGCGGCGCCTTGGCACGGAAGGTCAGCGTGGCATCGCCCTCGATCCGGCGCTTGCGCGGGATCACCTTGAACGCCAGGTCGGCATGCTCGAACGCCACGCCGGCCTGCTCCGGCGCCATCGGCCGGCCGCTGTCGCGGGTGAGCGGCGTGAGATCGGGTTGGCGGGCACCGGCCACGGCGGGCACCAGCAGCGAGGCGGCAAGCAACAGCGAAACGGGCAGACGGGACATGCGGACGACAGCCAGTGGGGAAACCCTGCCAGCATCGCAGCACGCCCGCCGCCACGCATGGCTCGTTGGTCATGTCGTTGTCAGTGACAGCCTCACTCCGTCTCATGCCCGAATACAGGCCGGCGGCTGCCCTGCGAGTGGAAACGACTGTCAGGGCCGATAGCTGCCGCTATCGGCCCGGCGTCCTGACGGGCGGTTTCGGCGATGCCACCTGCCTCGCTCCCGACATGAGCCGGATTCCTTCATCCTTCCTTGTTGGTTTTCGGTCGGCGGATTCAACTCTCGATCGCAACACCCGAGGTTGTGAAGAGGCCCAGGCGACCTGACCTGAGCAGCTTCACCGCCAAGTGGAGTTGCCCATGGCCAATGGCCGCCTGAACCAGCACGAACGATATCGCATCCACGCCTTGCATGAAGCCGGCTGTTCCCTTCGCGGGATCGCGTTTGCTCTGGATCGTGCGCCCAGCACGATCAGCCGCGAGTTGCGGCGCAACAGCCCTGGTCGGTGTTACGACCCTGCCCAGGCACAGCGGATCAGTGACCATCGCCGTTCACAGGCCAGCCGTCGCAAACGCATCGGCCCGGAGCACATCGCGCGGATCGAAGCGTGCCTTCGCGAAGACTGGAGCCCGGAGCAGGTGGCAGGCGCCACCGGACTGGCGAGCCACGAGTGGATCTATCAGCACATCTACGCAGAACAGCGGCGCGGGGGCACCCTGTTCAAGACCTTGCGCCGCCGTCGGCGCCAGCGCCGCAGGCGCGGGATGCGCGATGGCCGGGGCCAGCTTCGGCACCGCCGCAGTTGGCGTGAACGCCCTGCAGTGGTCGAACAGCGCTCCCGCCTGGGCGACTGGGAGATCGACTCGATGCACGCCTCGAGCGGCAAGACGGTTGTGGTGACCATGACCGAACGACGCTCCCGGCTCCACCTGCTGGCCAAGTCGGTCGATCGCACGGCCGAGAACGTGATGCGCGCCATCGTCGGCAGGTTGGGCCGCGTACGCGATGGCGTGCATACGCTGACCGCCGACAACGGCAAGGAGTTCGCCGAACACCAGACCATCGCTGCCTCCCTGCAGGCAGATGTCTACTTCGCCGATCCGTACTCGGCCTGGCAGCGTGGCAGCAACGAGAACGCCAACGGACTGACCCGACAGTACCTTCCACGAGGCATGGACTTCGCGGCCATCACCGATGAACAATTGCGCTGGGTCGAGCAACGGCTCAACACGCGACCACGCAAGACACTAGGATTCAAGACGCCCCTCGACGTCTTCGTCAAGGAATTCAGCAATTGTGTTGCGAATCAAAGTTGAATTCGCCGTCCAAGCGCAGCCTCCATGAATTGCATGTAGCCAGGCCTGGCATCCCTCCTGATGCTGGATGAAGCGTCTTCTGTCGAATCAATATTCCTCCACGTCGCTTCCTCGATTATTTCCGCCCTCAACCGTTGCTCATTCGTCAATTGCGCCCCCACAAGATAGCCCTGAACAAAACCAGCCTGATCACCGGCCCTTGCCTGCATCCCGTAATAGGATTTTGCGACGGCAAGGTCGCGATATCCATCGACGGTGAAGTATATGTCGCCAGCCATCTTAAGCGCATATACCGAGCCGGAAACGGCACTCTCCAGCAGGATCCCCTGGACCTCGGACTTGGGCGCATCCTGCTTCGCCAACCTGTACGCATAGATTGCCTGTGCGGCAGGATTCCCCCTGTCGGCCAAGTCCTTCAAAGGCCCCAGGGCCATTTCCTTTAGATATGTTTCGACATCCGGCCCAGGATAACCATGCGCCTCCAGCCATTTTGCATCTTCCTCGTTCCGCGCAATGCCTGGATTATTTGAATCCCAGGCATAGCCATACTCCCGCGGCTCGAATGAATTGGAAATTGCGGCCGAATGGCTGGACTCCACTGAGTATTTCGCTCTGCTGCTTTCCCTGGCCTCATGCCCAGCTCGATCGCCCCCAGAATAGTCATTGACAGCTGACATGTCCTTGCTGAGAACGTGCCGACTCAAGCCCGCGCCGCCTCCCGAAAAGAGAGAAATAAAATATGCAGCCAACGCCCCCAATAATACGATAGAAATCGTGATCGGCACCCAATAGCGCCTCATCTGAAAACTCCGTTTCAAGTCAGGATTTCGCGCAAATTGATCTGGGACCTTGATATATCTTTGGATTCAGCCATTTCCCATTCACGAGAACACCCTGCGTCGCAACTAGATGATGCTGTCAACGACTGGAAGCAATTCAAGGATGGAAGGCGTGGCCTTCCAGGCCACGCCTTCTCCCCTGCATGCTACATGGCCTACTTCGCCGGCGCGTTCTTCACGTAGGTATCGAACCAGGCCAGCATCTCGCTGACCACCTGCTCGTTGGATTCCAGCGCGGTGTACCAGTGCGGCTCGTGCGGCAGCATCACCAGGCGGGTGGTGCCGCCGTTGCCGCGGATGGCCTGGAACAGCTTGAGCGACTGGATCGGCTCGGTGCCCGGGTTGGCGTCGTCGTCGCCATGGATCAGCAGCAGCGGCAGCTTGATCTTGTCGGCGTAGAAGAACGGCGAGGCCTTGATGTACACGTCGCGGGCCTGCCATACCGAGCGGCGCTCGTTCTGGAAGCCGAACGGGGTCAGCGTCTTGTTGTACGAGCCGCTGGTGGCCACGCCGGCGCGGAACAGGCCGGTGTGGGCGATCAGGTTGGCGGTCATCAGCGCGCCGTGGCTGTGGCCAGTGACGCCGATGCGGTCGCGGTCCACCACGCCCAGTTCCACCGCCTTGTCCACGGCGGCCTGGGCGTCGGCCTCCAGCTGCTCCAGGTAGGTGTCGTAGGCGGTCTTGGGATCGCCGACGATCGGGAAGCTGGCGTTGTCGATGATGGCGTAGCCGGCCAGCAGCATCAGCCGGTAGTACGGCAGCCGGGTGAAGGTGTTCTGGCTGCCGGACACCTGCCCGGCCTGCTCGCTGCTGGCGAAGTCGGCCGGATACGCGTACAGGATCGCCGGCAGGCGCTGGCCTTCGGTGTAGCCGGGCGGCGTGTACAGGGTGAAGGACAGGTCCAGGCCGTCGGCGCGCTTGTAGGTCACCAGGCGCTTCTTGATCTGGCGCACCTCCGGCGTCGGGTCGGCCACGCGGGTGAGCTGGGTGCCGCTGCTGGCGAACCGGGCCTCGCCCTCGGCGGCATCGGCGGCCGGCGCGCCCAGGGTGCGCACGAAGGCGTTGGGCGGATCGACCAGCGACTGGTGCCAGGTCAGGAATCTGCCCGGCTCGGCGGTGAAGCCCAGGAACACGTCGTAGTCGTCGGTGCCGCTGCGGAACAGGCGTTCGGTCTTGAGCGTGGCCAGGTCCAGGCGGTCCAGGAACGGGCGGTCGCCCTGCTTCGATGCGCCCTGCCCGCGCAGGAACAGGTGGCCGCCTTCCTGGCGGGCCACCACCGCGCCGTTGGGCAGGCGCTTGTAGACGAAGCTGCCGGGATCCTTGTACAGCTCGTCGCTGGACATGTCCCACAGCACGCGGCCGGCGTCGCCGGGCTTGTCCACGTCGACGATGCGCGTGGTCTGCCAGTGGCGGTTCTCGTCTTCCTCGTAGAGGAAGGCGACGTCCGGCCGCTCGGTCCACACGTAGCCGACGAAGCGCTGGCGGGTGCGGGTGACCTCGGTCGGCTTGCCGGTGAACGGCGCCTTGAGCATCAGCACGCGGTCGCGCGCCGGGACCTCGACGTTCCAGTCGCCCTTGTCCAGCGCCTCGGCATAGACCAGCGTGGCCGGGTCGGTGGCGCGCCAGCCGAACTCGCGCGGGCCTTCGGGCACGCCGTGCACCGGCACGCGGTCGGCCAGCGGCAGGCTGGCGACGGTGACCGAGCGGCCGCTGGACACGTCCAGCACCGCCACGTCGCGGGGAAAGCGCTGGTAGGTCACGGTGTGCGAATACGGCGGCTTGATCGCCTCGGCCAGCACGTGGACGCCGTCCGGGGCGCCGTCCACGTCGTCGTAGATGGCCGGCGCGCCGACGTCGCGCACCTTGCCGCTGGCGGCATCGACCACCGCCAGCTGCGAGGTGCCGTAGTAGACGAAGCGCGCCTCGTCCAGCGGCCCGCGTAGCAGGTCGCGCGCCTCGTAGGTACTGCTCTCGCCCTTGCCGCCCAGCGACTGCTGGATGTCCGGGCCGATCGCCGCCGCATCCTCGGCCGGGGGCGCGCCCAGGCCGTCGGGCACGCGCTTGACCAGCAGGGTCCGGCTGCCGTCCAGCCATTGCACGGCGCTGTCGAAGATCGGGTTGAGCGCCACGCCGGGCACCTTGTGCGCCTGGCCGGTGGCGGCATCGCCCAGCCACAGCTCCACCGAGCTGGCGGTGACGTTCTGGAAGGCGAACTGGCGGCCGTCCGGCGACCACGAGGCCATACCCGGGCAGGCATCCTCGGGCAGCGGCACGCGGGTTTCCTTGCCGCTGGCGATGTCGACCACGGTGAAGTCGGCCACGCACGCGGGGATGCCGTAGCCGGCGCGGGTGTCGTGGCGGCTGCGGTTGGCCGGCTCCAGGCGCACGCCGGCGAGCTTGTAGTACGGCCGGGCGACGCGCTCGATCGACGGGTAGGTCTGCGCGGTGACCAGCAGCAGGCGCTGGCCGGTCGGGTCGACGCTGGGCGTCGGCGGCGGCGGTGCCTTGAGCACCTTGAGCAGGGCCGGCGGCGGCGTGGCGTATTCGGCATGGGCCGCGGTGCTGGCCAGCAGGGCGGCAGCCACGGCCACGGCCGCGAACGCCGGAGGGCGGTGCAGAAGCATCGGAGTCCCCTTGGACGGTTGAGTGGCCGGAACGCTACCACCGGAGGCGGGGCCTGCGCCTGCGCCATTGGTCAGGGGCGCGGTCGGCGCCGGCGGGAGCGGTGGACCCGGCCCGGGCTTCACGGGCCCGGCGGCATCCGTTAACATTTATTTCAACAACAAGGTTTACACGAGACGCGTGGCATTGCCCGTCGCCCCGACGACGGGCCGCACGCCGACGCCGCCCCTGCCCTCGCTCCCGTTCGCATCGCCGGCCCCGGCGGCATGACGGTCCTTGCCCTCACCTGCCCGGATGACCCCGTTGCCCTCGCCCGTCCCGTTTCCCGCTCCAGCCCGCCTGTCCACCGGGCTGGCCACCGCACTGCTTGCCCTGCCCCTGCCCGCACTGGCCGCCCAGGACGACCCCGCCGCCGTGCAGCTGGACAGGGTGACCGTGGTCGCGCACGCCGATGCGACCGAGCGCGCCCGCGCCGTCCTGGAACGGGTACCGGGCGGCACCGGCCTCGTCGACCTGCGCGCGCCGGCCGGGGGCCGCCTGGCCGGCACCCAGGACGCGCTGGCGATCCAGCCCGGCGTGTACGCGCAATCCCCCGGCAACGAGGGGGTGAAGGTGTCGATGCGCGGCTCGGGCGTCAACCGCGCCCCCGGCGCGCACGCGTCCGGGGTGACCGTGCTGCTCGACGGGCTGCCGCTGACCGAGCCGGGCGGCACGCCCTACGAACTGCTCGAACCGCTGTGGGCACAGCGGGTGGAGATCCTGCGCGGCGCCAACGGTTTCGACCGCGGCGCGCTCGCCCTGGGCGGTGCCATCGACTACGTCACCCGCGACGGCCGCGACGCGGCGCCGCTGGAACTGCACTACGAGGCCGGCAGCCGCGGCTACCGCAAGTACGGCGCGTCCAGCGGCGGCGCGCGCGGCGGCCTGGATTACTACCTGGCCTGGACCGGCACCCGCTACGACGGCTACCAGCACCACGCCTCCGGCGACGGCAAGGGCGTGGCCGGCACCGTCGGCTGGCAAATCTCCCCGGTGCTGGAGACGCGCTTCTACCTGCGCTACCGCGAGACCTTCCACCTCACGCCGGGCCGGCTCACCCAGGCGCAGGTCCGCGACGACCCGCGCGCGGCCAACGCCGCCTTCCTGGCCATCGACGCCCGCCGCCCGCAGCCGGGCAGCACCTGGCTGGCCAACAGGACCACGCTGCACCTGGACGAGGACTCCACCCTCGTCGCCGGCCTGGCCTACCACGACTACCCTATGGACCTGCAGGAAAGCAGCTACCGGCAGCGCCTGGCCTACGCCGACGTCAACGCCACGCTCGACTACCGCCACCGCCACGTGCTGTGGGGCCGCGACAGCCTGACCACGCTCGCCGCGCAGGTGACCCACGACCTGCCCGGCAACCACGCGCGCGAGACGCTGCGCTTCGATCTCGGCGGCTATCCGGCCGGTACCCGCACCCGCGACTACGTGCACCGCGGCACCAACAGCCAGCTGCGCCTGGCCAACGACCTCGCCCTGGCCCCCGGCCTGCACCTGCAGACCGGGCTGGCGCTGGTCTACAGCACGCGCAAGGCCTGGGTGTACTGGCCGGCCACCGCCGCGCGCACCGCGCAGTACCAGTGGGACTACGCACCGCGGCTGGGCCTGGACTGGCAGGCTACGGCGCGCACGCAGCTGTTCGGCAACCTGAGCCGCTCGGTGGAACCGCCGCACCCGTGGTCGATGCTGTGGGGCTCGGACCAGTACTTCGGCGCCGACGCCGGGCCCGCCGCCGGGCGCCAGAGCGCCGCGGTGCGCCTGGACAACCAGACCGCCACTACCCTGGAACTCGGCGGGCGCGGCGAGGGCGCGTTCGGCCGTTGGCAGCTCAGCGCCTACCGCGCCGACGTGCGGCACGAGCTGCTGAGCGTGCTGGTGGGCAGCGGCGCGGATGCCTACGTCGCCGAATCCAATGCCAGCCCCACCCTCCACCGCGGCATCGAGGCCGGGCTGGACAGTCCCCTGTGGCAGGGTCAGGCCGGCAGCCTGTCGCTGCGCCAGGCCTACACCTACGGCGACTACCGCTACCGCGGCGACGCCCGCTTCGGCCGCAACCGCCTGCCCGGCTTGCCGCGCCACTACTACCAGGCCGAACTGCGCTATGCCCATCCCTCCGGCTTCCATGCCGGCGTGGATACCGAGTACGCCTCGCGCATGGAAGTGGACTACGCCAACAGCGTCCATGCCCCCGGCCACCTGATCTTCGGCGCCAGCCTGGGCTACGACGCCCCCGATGGCCGCTGGCAGGGCTGGCTGCAGCTGCGCAACCTCGGCGGGCGCCGCTACGTGGCGACGGTGACGCCGGGCTACGACGACGCCGGCGCGGACCTGGCCCGGTCCACGCCCGGCGAAGGCTTCGGCCTCTATGCCGGCGTCACCTGGAAGCGCCGCTGACCGATCCTGAACGGCAGCGGCGCGGTTTCACCCCCGGTTGCCATGCCCGCGCGCCCAATGGCGCCATTCCATCGCAAGCGAGGTGAACCATGAAAGCGAACGTCGTCTCCCTCGGCGGGCTGCTGCTGGCGCTGGCCGCGGTGCCGGCCCTGGCCGCCCAGACCTACGGTCCCAAGGACGAGGGCCGGCGCTTCAACGATGGCACCCGCGTGGTCTGCCACAACGTCGAAGTGCGCAAGAACAGCAAGGATTCCAACCGCATCGCCGGCACCGCCGCCGGTGCCGTGGTCGGGGGTCTGCTCGGCAACCAGATCGGCAAGGGCAATGGCCGCAAGCTGGCCACGGTCGGCGGTGCGGTCGCCGGCGGCGCCACCGGCCGCTACGCACAGGGCCGCTACCAGGACACCCACGGCGACCGCGTGGTCGAGCGCCGCTGCGAGCGCAAGTAGGCAGTGACCGGGCGGGCCCGGCGCGTCAGTGCCAGGCCCGCCACACCAGTTCCGCGCCCAGCGCCACCAGGCACAGCAGGAACCCGCGCCGGAATGCCTTCGCCCCGATGCGCGCGCGCAGCCAGTTGCCCGCGACCAGCCCGGCCAGCGACGGCAGGACCATGGCCAGCGACCATGCCCCGGTCCGCAAATCCAGCAGCTGGTGGCGGGCCAGTACCGCGGCCAGCGCCAGCGTGGATACGGTGAAGGTCAGCGCCAGGGCCTGCACCAGCGCCTCGCGCTGCAGGTCCAGGGCCTGCAGGTAAGGCACCGAAGGCACCAGGAACACGCCGGTGGCGCTCCCCGCCACGCCGGCCAGGACCCCCATCAGCGGCGACAGCCAGCGCTCGGCCCCGGGCGCTACCTGCCACGGATCCGGGCGCAGCGCCTGCAGGGCGTAGGCGATCAGCACGATGCCGAGCCAGCCGGGCGAGATCGCATGGCCGGAGCCGGCCAGCCACGGCGCCGCGACCACCGTGCCCGCCACCATCGCCGCGAACATCGGCCACAGCCGGCGCACCAGCACGCGCATGGCCGGGCCGTCGAGCATCTGCTGCGCGTTGGTGACCAGCGAGGGCAGCACCAGCAGGGTCGCCGCCAGCGGCAGTGGCATGAGCCCGGACAGCAGCGCCATCACCACCGTCGGCAGGCCCATGCCGGTGGCGCCCTTGACGAAGCCGGCCAGCACGAACACCGCCACGCACGGCAGCCACAGGGAAGTCAGATCGATCGACATGCCGGCATTCGACTCCGGCGCCCGAGGCGGCACAATGCGGCAATCGCCCCCTACCCTTCGGCACGGCCGAAACCTCATGCACCTCGACCTGACCGACCTGCGCCTGTTCGTCCACGTGATCGAGGCCGGCAGCATCACCGGCGGCGCGGCCCGCGCGCACCTGTCGCTGGCCGCCGCCAGCGAGCGCCTGCGCGGCATGGAGGACGCCGCCGGCCTGGCCCTGTTGGAGCGCCACGCCCGCGGCGTGCATGCCACCGCCGCCGGCGAGGCCCTGGCCCACCATGCCCGGCTGATGCTGCGCCAGGACGAACTGCTGCGCGGCGAACTGGACGAATTCGTGCGCGGCCTGCGCGGGCGCGTGCGCCTGCTCGCCAACACGGTGGCCATCGCCGAGCACCTGCCGGTCCCGCTGGCGGCCTGGCTGGCCGCCCACCCGGACGTGGAAGTGGAGATGAAGGAGCGCACCACCAGCGTGACCGTGAAGATGATCGCCGCCGGCCTGGCCGACCTGGGCATCGTCACCGACGCCCTCGACGCCGGCGGGCTGCACCTGCGCCCGTTCGCGCTGGACCGGCTGGTCCTGGCGGTGCCCGCCGGCCATCGCCTGGCGGCCCAGCGCCGGGCCGCGTTCGCCGGGCTGGCCGGCGAGGCCTTCGTCGGCCTCGGCGACGGCAGCGCCCTGCAGGACCACATCGACGAGCATGCCGCGCAGGCCGGGTTCCGGCTCGACGTGCGCATCCGCCTGCGCACCTTCGAGGGCATGCTGCGGATGGTCGGCGCCGGGGTCGGCATCGCCATCGTGCCGGCCACGGCGCTGCGCCGGATCCGCATCGCCGGCGTGCGCCGCGTGGCCCTGGACGATGCCTGGGCCACGCGCCGGCTGTCGCTGTGCTTCCGCGACCGGGCCGCGCTGCCGCCGCCGGCACGCGAGCTGCTGGACTACCTGGCCGGCGCGGCGGCCTGAATCCGGTGCCGGTGTACCTGCTTTCCTGCCACGCGCGGCGGTAGCGCCGCGGTGGTCCGGCGCGACGCCGGTCACCGCATCACGGTGAAGCCGATCGAGGCCCAGGCGCCGCTGTCGGCCAGCGCGGTGAGCGTGTGCGGGCCGCGCTGGTCGAGCTCGTGCTCGAAGCTGGCCGCTCCCTCGGTGACGGCGACCAGCCGGCCGTCCAGCAGCCAGCGCACCGGGCGCGCACTGCCCAGCGCCCGCAACCGCACGCGCACCCCGTGCGGGCTGCCCGGCGGACGCGCCAGCGTCGCGCGGTCGGCCAGCCCGTCGATGCGCAGCGATTCGGCGGCCTCGCGCCCGTCGGCGGCGCAGTCCGGGGCCAGGGGCGGCAACGCCGAGGCCGCGCGCTCGGCCGCGCTCAGCCAGGGCGCGGCCAGCGCCGGCCAGCGTGCGACCGCGCCGGTGCGCAGCGAATGCGGGCGCGCGCAGCTGGCCGACAGGCGCTGGCCGGTACGGGCGTCCTGCGCGAAGGTCTCCACGCCGGCCCGCCACAGTCGCGCATCGCGCTCGGCGAAGGTGGGCGGCAGGTTGCCGGCCAGGGTCCAGGCACGCATCCGCCGCTGGCACAGCTGCGGCCGCGCCGGGTCCGGCGGCAGGCCCAATGGCCAGCAGATCTCGGCTGCGGCCACCTCGGCCGGCGCCGGCGGCGGCGCGCCGTCACCGGCCTGGCGCGGCAGGCTGTCGATCACCTCGAACATCAGCGGCAGCGCGGTGACCGCGCCGTACTGGCCCGGCAGCGGCGTGCCGTCCGGACGCCCGACCCACACTCCGACGGTGTAGCGGCGCGTGCCGCCCAGCGCCCAGGCGTCGCGGAAGCCGTAGCTGGTGCCGGTCTTCCAGGCCACCGGCGGGCGCCCGCGGGGATCGAAGGTGTCCACGGCATAGCCGGGACGCGGCGCGGCCTGCAGCATCTCGCGCACGATCCAGGCCGCGCCGGGGGCGAGCAGGCGGCGGTCGATATGCGGGTCCTGCGGGCGCAGGCGCACGCGCCCGGCCAGGCCGCCGCGGTTGAACGCGGCGAAGGCGCCGACCAGGTCCTGCAGGCGCGCGCCGGCACCGCCCAGGATCAGCGCCAGGTTCGGCGCTGCCCCGTCCGGCAGGCGCAGTTCCACCCCGGCGTTGGCCAGGCGCGCGGCGAAGCGCGGCGGACCGACGCGGTCGAGCAGGTCCACCGCCGGCACGTTGAGCGACAGGCGCAGCGCCTCCGCCGCGCCGACCGGGCCGTTGTAGGCCAGGCCGAAGTTGCCGGGCCGGTAGCCGCCGAAATCCTGCGGCGCGTCCACCAGCAGGCTCTCGGAATGGATCAGCCCGTCCTCCAGCGCCAGCCCGTACAGGAACGGCTTGAGCGTGGAGCCGGGCGAGCGCCAGGCCCGCACCATGTCGACATGGCCCAGGCGCGCGGCATCGCCGAAGCGCACCGAGCCGACATAGGCGCGTGCCTCCATGGTCGCGTTGTCCACCACCAGCAGGGCCGCGGAGGTGCGCTCGGGCAGGCCGGAGAAGTAGCCGGCCACGCGCTCCTCCAGCGTGCGCTGCAGGTCCGCGTCGAGCGTGGAGCGGATGCGCGCGGCGCGCGGGTCGTCCTCGTGCAGGCGCTGGGCCAGCAGCCCGGCCAGCAACGGCGGGCGCAGCGAACGCGAGACCACCGGTTCGATGGCGGCATCGTCCACCGTGGCCCGGTCCCACCGCCCCAGCGTCGCCATCCGCCGCAGCACCTTGTCGCGCGCCACCCGCGCCGCGCCGGGATGGCGGTCCGGGCGCAGCCGGCTCGGCGACTGCGGCAGCACCGCCAGCAGCGCCGCCTCGGCAAGGGACAGGTGCGCGCTGGGCTTGCCGAGGTAGGCCCAGCTGGCCGCCTCCACGCCTTCCACGGTGCCGCCGAACGGTGCCCGCTCCAGGTACAGCTGCAGGATCTGCCGCTTGGACAGGTGCGCCTCCAGCTGCACCGCCCGCAGCATCTGCAGGCCCTTGCCCCGGGCCGTGCGCGTGGACGGCCCGTCGCCCTGCCCGTCGAGGATGCGCGCCACCTGCATGGTCAGCGTGGAGCCGCCGGAGACGATCCGGCGCTGGCCCAGCCACTGCCCGGCCGCGCGCGCCATCGCCACGGGATTGACCCCGGGATGGCGCCAGAACCAGCGGTCCTCGTAGCCCAGCAGCGCCTGCAGGTACAGCGGCGAGACGGTCTCCGGCGTGGCCGGGTAGCGCCACACCCCGTCGGCGTCGGCGAAGGCGCGCAACGGCGTGCCGTCGCGCGCGACCACCAGGGTGGAGGTGTCGCGCGCGCGCGGCAGCGGCGGCGGGAACTGCCGGTCCAGCACCAGCAGCGCGAGCAGCACCGCCGCCGTGCCCCAGCGCAGCCAGGGCGAAGCGCGTCGGATCCAACGCCCGGCCCGCGGGGCGACGGCGGTGCTCATCGGTCGCGCGCGACGCCCCCGCTCACGGCTGCACCACCTGGATCCGCTCGACGGCGGCCTTGCCCACGCCGCGCAGCTGCGGCCGGTACATGTCCTCCACCAGCGGCGGCGGCACCCGGTAGCTGCCCGGGGTCACCGCGCGCACCAGGTAGAACACCTTGGCGGTGCGGCCGCACTGCAGCTTGAGCGCGGCCACGTAGCGGTCGTCGCGGAACTCCTCGTGGACCAGGCTGGCGGCCTCGCCGCGCGCGTCCAGGGCGATGCCGTCGACCACCACGTCGGCCCATTGCCGGGCATCGCCGAGGTTGAAGTTCTCGATCTCCAGGCCGGCCGGCAGCAGGTCGGTCAGCAGCGCATCGGGCATGTCGCGATCGGCGGTGATGCGCAGGCCGACCACCAGCGCCTCGCCTTCCTTGAGCGCACCGCCCTGCCAGGGCTTGCCGTCGGTGGTGTAGTAGCGCCGTTCCACCCCGACCTGGCTGTCGTCGAAGGCCGGCGCGGTGCGCGGCACCCCGGCCACCTCCAGGCTGGCGTACACCGGCCCGCTGCCGGCCGCCTCGAAGCGCACGCCGCCGGCCAGCGCCTTCGCATCGAAGCCGCGTGCGCTCACCCGTTCGCCGGCGACCGCCTGCTGGTCGCCGCCCAGGTGCCAGGTGCCGGAGACCGTGCGCCCCTGGCCCTGGACCAGCAACGCCTTGCCGAGCCGGCCGATGGCCACCTGTTCCTGGGTGCTCAGGTAGAACCAGCGCGCCTTGCGCCGTTCCTCCAGCTCGCGGCCCAGCGCCTCGGTGCGGTCGGCCAGGCCCGGCGCATCGAGCTTGCGCTCCTGCACCAGGGCCAGCATCAGCGCGTCGTCGCGCAGCGGCGAACCGTAGTCGCCGAGCCAGCCGGGGCGGTCGCCGGACCAGGCGAACCCGGCCGCGACGGCCTGCTGGCCGCGCTTGCGGTCGCCCTGCAGCGACAGCGCGATGCCCAGTTGCACCAGCGGCAGGCCGCTGCGCGCCTTGCCGCGGTCGTTGTCGTACAGCGCGCGCAGCGTGCCCAGCGGCGCACGGCCCACGCGCGCCAGCACGTAGCCGGCGTAGGCCTGGGTGGCGAAGCGCATGTGCTCGCGGTTCGCATAGCCGTAGTAGGGGAAGCCGCCGGAGAGCAGGCCCTCGTTGAGCCCGTCCAGCGCCTTCTGCAGCACCGCCTCGGGGATGGCGAAGCCGGCCTCGCGCGCGTCGAGCAGGAAGTCGGCCACGTAGGCGGTCAGGTACGGGGTGACGCTGCCGCCCTCGCCGCCCCACATCGAGAAATTGCCGTTGGCCACCTGCATCGCCGCGATGCGGGCGAAGGCGCCCTCCATGCGCTCGCGGCGCTTGGCCGCGTCCAGGCCCGGCACGCCGAGCAGCGCGGCGGTGGGCGCGTCCAGGATCAGCGCGGCGTAGCCCTTGCTGGTGGTCTGCTCGATGCAGCCGTACGGGTACAACAGCGCATCCTGCAGGGCCGCGGCGAACGGCAGCGGCGGCAACGCGCTGACCACCATGCGTGCGCCGACCGAGCCGTCCATCAGGCCGTCGGCCAGGCCGGCATCCATGGCGATGGCGGCCGGGGCCTCAACGCGCACGGCGCGGGTACGCACCACCGCCGGCCAGCCGGCGCGCACCGGCACGTCCAGGCGGCGGTCCACCTTGTAGCCGCCGGCGTCGCCGTCCACGCGCACCCGTACCTGCGCGGTGCCGTAGCCTTCGCGCGCCTCCAGCGGGAAGCTCAGGGTCCGCTTGGCGCCGTCGGCCAGCTCCACGCTGCGGCTGCCCTCGCCCACCGCCAGCGGGCCGATGCCGTCCACGCGCACCGCGAAGCGGCCTGCGCGGCCGGTGAAGTTCTGCACGTCCAGGGTCACCGTGCTGCTGTCGCCCGGCGCCAGCACGCGCGGCGCGCTGGCCTCGGCCACGATCGGCGCGCGCACCACGGTTTCCCGCGCCGCGCCGCCGTAGCGATCGTCGGCATAGGCCACCGCGGACACCCGCAGGGTGCCGTTGAAGTCCGGCACCTGCAGGCGGACACGGGCGTTGCCCCGGGCATCGAGCTGCACCGGTCCGGAGAACAGGTCCACGGTCTGCACGTGCGCGGTCGGCCGGCGCGCCTGCGGCAACGCGCCCAGGCCCATGTCGCCGCCGAAGCGCAGCCGGGCGTTGACGCCGTCGAAGCTCTCGACCACGCGGCCGTAGATGTCGTAGGCGTCCACCGCCAGGCGGCGCTGGGCGAAGAACCAGGCGCCCGGGTCCGGGACCGGGTAGCGGGTGATGTTGAGGATGCCCACGTCCACCGCCGAGACCGTCACGTGCGCCGGCTTGCCCGCCAGCTGCGGCGCGCTCACCGTCACCGGCAACGCCTGCCCCGGCTGCATCTTCTCCGGCACGCTCAGGCCCACGGCGACCTTGCGTGCGCTGCGGTCCATTGCCACGAAGGCTTCGCCGACGGCGCGCGCGGGCGTGACCTTGGAGGTGGCGCTGCCACCGCGCAGCACCAGCGCGGTCAGGTAGACGTCGTGGCGTTCCCAGTCGGCGGTGACCGGGATGGAGAACGTGCTGCCGTTCCTGACGTCCACGTCCCGGGCGTACAGCAGGTGGTCGGACTCCACGATCAGCACGCCCTTGCCTTCGTGCGGCGGGGTCACGGTGACGCGCAGCGTGTCGCCGGCGCGGTAGGCGGTCTTGTCCAGCGCCAGCTTGACCTTGTCCGGGCGCGCGTCCACGCCGCGGTTCTCGTCGTCCCAGCCCCAGCCGGCCTGGAACGGGTAGCGCGTGACCAGGCCGGTCTGCGGATCGGTCACTTCCAGCCGGTAGCCGCCCCACTCCACCGGGAAGCTCACCCGGGCCGCGCCGGCGCCGGCGTCCACGGTCTGCCCGCCGGCCTTCTCGAAGCGCTGGACGTAGTCGAACTTCCAGCCGGTGCCCTCGTCGTGGCTCCAGTGGTACTCGCGGATCTCGCGCATCAGCGCCACCTGCAGGCCCTTGCCGGCCACGCGGTTGCCGGCCGCGTCGAAGCGGGCGATCTCGAAGCCGGCCGCGGTATTGGCGCCCGGCCCGTCCTTGTCCTCGAACAGCGGCCGCACGCCGACCAGCGCGGCGGCCGGCCACAGCGTGCGGATGAGCACGCGGTTGACGGTGCGCCCGCCGCTCTCGTACACGCTGCCGGCGACGATCGCGTCCACCGGCGTGTTGCCCTTGACCTCGGCCGGCAGCGCGATGTCCTGGGCGAAGTGGCCGCGGGCGTCGAAGCTGCCGTCGGCCACGTCGCTGGCGGTGGCCGGCAGGGGCACCGTCGGGTCGCCGAAGAACCAGCCGGGCAGTTTCTCCAGCGGGTGCCGCGCCACCGCCACCGCCAGCTTGGCGGTGAAGCGGTTGCCGGCCGCCGGCGCGCCGTACAGGTAGGCCGCATCGGCCGACAGCGCCAGCGGCTTGCCGGGCGCGAGCGTCGCCGGCGCGGACAGGTCCAGCTTCATGCGCTCGGGCAGGAACTCCTCGATGCGCAGTGCCAGGCCCTCGATCCGTTCCTGGCTGGCCGGGTCGGTACGGAACTCCACCTGCCAGCGCCCGGTGGGCGCATCGGCCGGGACGATCTGCTCGAACTGGAAATAGCCCTGTGCCCCGGCGGCCAGGCGGGTCTCGCGGAAGACCTTGCCGTCGGGCTGCTTCAGGCGCAGGTACAGCGGCTGGTCGGCCTTGACCGGCCGGCCGTCGCGATCGCGCAGCAGCGCCGACACCCGCACCGTCTCGCCCGGGCGGTACAGGTCGCGGCCGGACCAGGCGAACACGTCGAACCACGCATCGCGGCGGCCGGCCACGTCGAATTCGGACAGGTCCAGCGCCGGCCGGTTGAACGGCAGGAACTCCACGTCCTTGCCGCGGCTGGCCAGCATCACGTGCGTGGGGTCGAGGGTGTAGCGCAGCAGCGCATTGCCGTCGCCGTCGGTGCGGCCCTTGAGCACCACCTGGCCCTTGCCGTCGAGGATGCGCAGGTCGACGTTGCCGGCCGCATCGCCGCCGGCCAGGGTGGCGGCGTGCACGAACAGCGTGTCCTTGTAGGCGCGCACGTGCAGGCCCAGGTCGCTGACCACGAAGTAGCTGGCCTGCACCCCGCCGGCGAACTCGGTCGGCCGCCGCATCACCGCCACGTACAGGCCCGGCGCCTGCAGCTCCTTGATCCCCGCCAGCGGCAGGTAGCTGAGCACGCGCTCGTTGGGCTTGCCGTCCAGGGCGAAGCGGTTGAGGTAGACCGGCTCGGCCAGCTTGCCCAGCGGCGTGCGCCCGCCGCTGTCGCGCGCCGGCAGTACGCTGCCCTGCGAGGCGAAGCCGACCACCGGCTTGAGCGGCCCGGTCTGCACCGTGCGCGCGATCGCCTGCGCCAGGGTGCTGCCGTCGGCCGCCTGCAGCCCGGTGTCGATCCTGACCTCGTACTCGCGCGCCGGCTCCACCGACGGGCTTCGCACGATCCGCGGGTCCTGGTCGTCGAGCACCCAGCTGGTGTTCACCGCCACGCCCTTGTCGTCGGCCAGGTGCAGGACCGCGTCGAAATCCTGTTCCTGCACCAGCGGGCGGCTGAACTCCAGGGCCAGGGAGGTGCCGCCGTCGGCCTCGTCCGGGTAGGCCGCCACCAGGCCGAAGCCCTTGACCGGCGCCTGGCGCTCGGCCTTGACCACCTCGCCGGAGAGCGCGGGTACCTGGCTGCCACGGCCGCAGGCGGCCAGCGCGCATGCCACCAGCAGCGCCAGCACCAGCCAGGCGGGGAATCCGCCGCCGCGCGGCGCTCGTGCGGCCCTGTTCGCGCCCGCCTGTCCCATGTCCCGCTCCCTGCTTCCCTGGCGAATGGCCGGAGTATACGGGCGCCCCGCGCAGCGCCGGCCGCGGACATTGCGCTAGGCTTGGCGCCCTCGTTCCCGACGCCCGGCCGATCCTCTCTTGCGTACCGTCCACGCCACCCGCTACGTCTCGCCGCTGCGCGAAGGCGGCTCGCTGCCCGCCGTGGTCGAGGCCGACGACGACGGCATGTATGTGCTCAAGTTCCGTGGCGCCGGCCAGGGGCCGAAGGCGCTGGTGGCCGAACTGGTCGCCGGCGAGCTGGCGCGCACCCTGGGCCTGCCGGTGCCGGAGATCGTCAAGGTGGACCTGGACGCGGAGTTCGCGCGCACCGAGCCGGACCCGGAGATCCAGGACCTGATCCGCGCCAGCGAGGGCCTGAACCTGGGCCTGGACTACCTGCCCGGCGCGCTCAACTACGATCCGGCGGCAATGGCGGTGGACGCCGATCTGGCCTCGCGCATCGTCTGGTTCGACGCCTGCGTGAGCAACGTGGACCGGACCGCGCGCAACCCGAACCTGATGGTCTGGCATCGCCGGCTGTGGCTGATCGACCATGGCGCGGCACTGTACTTCCACCATGACTGGGAGCACGCGGCCGAGGCCTGCAGGCGCCCGTTCGTGCAGATCCGCGAGCACGTGCTGTTGCCCTTCGCCAGCCGCATCGCCGAGGTGGACGCCGAACTGGCCGCGCGCATGGACGATGCCGCGATCGAGCGCATCGTCGCGCTGCTGCCGGACGACTGGCTCGCCGGCGAGCCCGCCCATGCCGATGCCGCCGCGCACCGGCGCGCCTATGCCGACTATCTGCGGGCGCGGCGCGAGCACCGCGCCGCCTTCGTGCAGGAGGCCGTCCGTGCCCACGCTGCATACGTATGACTACGCCGTGATCCGCGTGGTGCCGCGGGTGGAGCGCGAGGAATTCGTCAACGTCGGGGTGATCGTGTCCTGTCCCGGCGCGCGCCACCTGCAGGCCGCCATCGAGCTGGACGAGGCACGCCTGCACGCCTTCGCCCCGGCGCTGGACCTGGACGGCCTGCGCCCGGCGCTGCAGGCGATCGTGGCCATCTGCGCCGGCGATCCGGCCGCCGGCCCCATCGCCGCGCTGCCGCCGCGGGCGCGCTTCCACTTCCTCACCGCCCGGCGCAGCGCGGTGGTGCAGGTCTCGCCGACGCACGTGGGGCGCACCGCGCACCCGGAGCGCATCGTCGAGCACCTGCTCGACAGGATGGTGCGGGTCCCGCGCTGAGTACCCGCACCGGGTTCAGTGCATCGCGGCCAGGCCGGGACTGTCCTCGGCACTGCCGGCCGCGCGGGTGGCGGCCGCCGGCGTGTGCTGCGCCGGTGCCGCATCCATATCCTCGGGCAGGTACCCCAGCTGCAGCGCCCGGCCGAACGCCTGCAGCGTCTCGGTCGCCGCCTCGTCCGCCGCCTCCACCACCCCGCCGAACTGCAGGAAGCCGTGCACCAGCGCGCCGTAGTTGCGGTAGCGCACCGGCACCCCCGCCTCGCGCAGGCGCCGCGCGAAGCCGGCACCGGCATCGCGCAGCACGTCGAAGCCGGCGGTGGCCACGACGGCCGGCGGCAGGCCGGCCAGGCTCGGTGCCCCGCGCGGATCGACCAGCGCGTCGAGCTTGTCCTTGCCCGGCACCAGCGTCGGCCACACGCGCGGGAACAGGTAGTCGATGAACGCCGCGTCCAGGCCGAAGCCGGAGGCGAACAGGCGGAACGAGCGGTCGGCCAGCGGCAGGCCCGCGGCCGGGTAGAACAGCAGCAGCATCGCCGGCGGCGCGCGGTGCGCGAACACCTGGCGCTGGGCGACGTTGATCGCGGCATGGCCACCGGCGCTGTCGCCGCCCACCGCGACCCGGGCCGGATCGCCGCCCAGCGCGCCGGCGTGGCGGCGCACCCACAGGAACACGTCCTCCATGTCGTCGGCCGCGGCCGGGAACGGATGCTCAGGCGCCAGCCGGTAGCCGACCGAGACCACGATCGCGCGGGTCTCGTTGGCCATCAGCCGCGCCACCCGGTCGATCGCCGCGATGCTGCCGGCGATGAACCCGCCGCCGTGGGCATAGACCAGGATCGGCAGCGGCGCGTCGTCGTCCACCTGCGGCCAGTAGATGCGCACCGGCACCGCGCCGCCCCGGCCCTGCACGCGCAGGTCGGTGGTGCGCCGCATCGGCGCGCTTTCCTTGGAGAACACCAGCCAGCGCCGGTCGCCGGCAAGGCGCAGGTAGTGGCGGCCGGCCGAGGTGGCGAACAGCAGGCGGAACATGCGCCGCGCCGCCTCGCGCTCGCCGCCCAGCTCCAGCAGGTGCTGGAACTTGGCGTCCAGCGTCTGGCCGTCGACGACGATCCGCGAATCGCGCAGGTGCCGGGCGAACTGGTGCTCCGGGCGGCTGTAGAACCGGCGCAGGCGGCGTTCGTGCGCGGTCTCCACGAACGGCTCCAGCTTCGGCAGGCGGCGATAGGCCGCCACGCCCAGGCCCGCCACCGTGGCCCCGGCCAGCGCCGTCCAGATCAGGGTGCTCCGCTTCATCCGTTCTCCTTCCGATTGCCCGTCAAGCCCGCCCCCTTGCCGGGGCCACGGGCGAACGTACCGGATCGTACGGTAACGCAGGAGAAATGCCGGTGACGCGTTTCACCCGAACGCGACGGGGCCCGGCGGTCGCCCGCCGGGCCCCGTCGCGCGCGGATCGGCCGTTCAGTGCGCCGCGGGCGCGTACAGCGTGTTGAACAGGAACTTGTAGGTGCCCTGCGACTGGCCGCGCCACTGCGGGCGGAAGCCGTACAGGTAGACCGTGCCCTTGCCGTATGCGACCTGCACCGCCGCGGCCTTGCCCTGGATCGCCTGCGGCCCCTTGAGCATGCCCGACAGCAGCGGGTTCTCCTCGGCCGGGTAGCGCGCCAGCACCGTGCCCTGGAAGCCGTCCCTGGGCGCGAACGCCGGGCCGCTCTCGAACATGCCGGTCGGGTGCGCCGGCAGGCCGGCGGTGGCCGGACCGGGCTGCACGTCGAGCTTGAGCAGGGCGCCGGAGCAGAAGAACTGCTCGGGCTTCAGCCCGGCCAGCACGTTCTCCACCGGCAGGTCGAGCAGGCCGATCACCGCATCGGCGGTCTTGCTGAAGGCCACCAGGGTGCCGCCGTCGGCGACGAAGCGCTTGAGCGCCTCGGTCCCCTTGGCGCCGATGCCGCCGGCATACGGCGCCGGCTCGTCGTCGGCGGAGAAGCCCTCGAGCAGGGATTTCTCGGCGCTGGTGCCGCGCCCACCCATGTCCGGCAGGATCAGCACGTCGAACTTGGACTTCAGGCCGCCGGCCTGCATGTCCTTGTTGTACACGCTGGTCGGCGCGTAGTGGTACTGCTCCAGCAGCCAGCGGGTCCAGCCCTCGTCGATGTTGGATCCCCACTGCCGGTACAGGCCCACGCGCGCCAGCCGCACCGCATCGGCCCGCGGCGCCGCCTGCGCGACCACGTCCACGCCCAGCCCGGCGGCGATCTTCTCCATCGCCGCCCGGGACAGGCCGGTCAGCACGAAGGCACCGGCCTCCGGGCCGTTGACCGTGTCCACCGGCGCCTGCGCGATGCCGAGCCGGGCGCCCTGCTGCAGCGCCAGGTTGACCGCGGCGAAGCTGGCGTTGACCTGGCGGCTGAGCGCGAAGGCCTCGCCCTGCCCGCTCACCCCGCCCGGGTGCACGGCCTTGTCCACGCGCACCAGCGAGGCCTTCAGCTCCGCCGGCAGCGGCGCGGCGACCGGCTCGGCGTCCACGCCGAACTGCAGCGGCAGCGTCCAGCCGGTGGTGTCGTAGGGCAGCGGCGCGGCGTTGCCGCCGACATCCTCGAGCACGGCATCCGGGTACTTCTGCCGCTCGAACAGCTCCTGCACCAGGCCGGCGAAGGGCTGGTCCATCGGGATCACCCACGAGCCGGCCGGATAGGCCTTGCCGCCGAGCGTCAGCGGCGCCTGCGCCTGGTAGACCTCGATCTGCTGCTGGACCATCTTCTGCGCCAGCAGCGCGGCACTGGCGGCATCGGCCTGGCCGCCCGGGATCACCCAGGCGCGCGGGCCGTCGCCGCCGCTGAAGCGGGCGATGGTCTCGCGTCCGGCCATGTAGCGGTTCAGCAGGATGTCGGAGCGGTACTTCACCGCCGTCTCCAGGGTGGAGAGCGAGGCGGTCATCATGTAGTCCACCGAATCCTTCAGCCGCCACAGCCCGCCCTTCCACGGATCGGGGTACATCACCAGCGCCTTCAGGTCCTGGAAGCCCTTGGGGAACTCCTCGACCGAATACACCCGCGGGGTGGCCGAATCGTGCGCGGTCTCGGTGAAGTAGGAAATGGTGTGGCGGAACACCTGGGTGTAGTCCATGAAACCCGGGTACCAGTTGTCGAAGCGCGCCTCGGCGATGGCACCCGGCTTACCCTCCACGGCGAAGCGCGAGATCATGTTGACGCCGATCTGGGTGGTGCCCTGGCGGATGCGCGCGTTGATGTTGCTGGAGATCGGGTCGGCGAACGGCGGCACCCAGATGCGGGCCGGGAACGGCGCGGTCTGGTGCTGCGAATACCAGATCGCCGGCGAGATCTCCTGCTCGGCCTCGGCCACGGTGCGGCTCTCGACCATGTTGAGCATGTAGCCGTCGCGGTTGTTGTCGTGGCCCACGTACTCCTGGTACAGCCACGGCATCGCCGGGTCGCGGTTGGGCACCTTCCAGCGCCCGCCGATCTTCTGCGCCCGCGCCGGGCCCGCCTTCGGATCGGCGTGCTCGCGGTACCACTTGACGATCATGTCCTGGCCGTCGGGATTGAGCGTGGGCCACAGCACCAGCACCACGTCGTCGAGGATCGCCTTCACCTCCGGATCGTCCGGATGCGAGAGCAGGTAGTAGGCCAGCGCGATCGGCAGCTGGTGGTCGGACACCTCGCTGGCATGCATGCCGCCATCGATGTGGACGATGATCTTCGCCTCGGCGGCCAGCGCCCTGGCCTGCTCGGGGGTGAGCGAGCGCGAGTCCGCCAGCTGCCGCGACACCTGCTTCCAGTGGTCGAACCGGGCCACGTTCTGCGGCGAGGAGATCACCGCGTACTCGTAGGTGCGTCCCTGGGTGCTCTTGCCGGCGGTGAACATCTTCATCCGGTCCGGCGCCGCGGCGGCCAGCGCATGGAAGTACTTGAGCGAATCCTCGTAGTTGGCGAGGTAGTAGTCGTCGCCCGGCATGTGGCCGAGCACGTCGCGCGGCGACGGCACGGCCGCCTGGGCGGTGGCGATGCCGGCCAGCGCCAGCGACAGCACCAGCGCGGACAGCCTGCGGCGCCGCAACGGCCGGCGCGACTTGGAGAGGGTGGAAGGCATGGTTTTCCCCGGGGGCAAGGGCCCGGGCGCGGCGGGGCGCCCGGGCGTGGCGGACATCAGAAGTTGTAGGAGACGCTGACGCCGACGGTGCGCGGCGTCAGGCTGGTGGCCGAGGTGTACGGCGGCGTGGAGGAACTGGTGTACTGGTTCAGCCCCACCTCGTTGGTGAGGTTGCGCACATACAGGTAGGCCGCCCACTTGTCGTCGGTGCTCTCCACGCCGGCGCGCAGGCCGACGGTGGTGTACGAGGCCTTGTAGACGTTGTAGGTGCCGCGGAACAGCGACCAGCTGCCGCCGACGTAGCTGCCGTCCAGGCGCACCATGCCGTCCAGGCCGGGGGTGATCGGGAAGCGGTAGGCGGCCGCCAGCATGGCGCTGGTGCGCGGGATGTTGGGCACGCGGTCGCCCTTGCGGCCGGCGCCGCTGACCACGTCGCTGATCTGGTCGGCGGTCAGCTTGGCGTCGTTGTAGTTGAAGTTGGCCGACACGTCCAGGCCGGCCAGCGGCCGCCAGGTGGCCTCCAGCTCGGCGCCGCGCATGCGCGCCGCACCGGCGTTGGACAGGAACGAGAAGGCGCCGTTGAGCGTGCGCCCGCTGACCTGCATGTCGTCCCAGTCGATCTGGTACAGGGCGGCGTTGAGGAACAGGCTGCGGTCCAGCCACGCGGTCTTGGCGCCGATCTCGTAGTTCCAGAGCTTGTCGGAGTGGTAGGCGGTCAATGCGTCGGGCAGGCCGATGACCTGGTTGGCGCCGCCCGGGCGGAAGCCGTCGGCCACGGTCGCGTACAGCATCGCGTTGTCGCTGAGGGTGTAGTCCACGGTGAACTTGCGCAGCCAGCCGCTTTCGCTGGCGTCCACGCTGGTCAGCGGCTTGTAGCCGGCGCCGATCATGTCCCACGGGATGTCGGTGATGCCGGTGACGGTCTTGTCGTAGTCGTACCAGCGCAGCCCGGCGGTCACGTTGATGCGCGCGGTCGCGTGCCAGGTGGCCTCGCCGTAGGCGGCCTTCTGCTTGAGCTTGTCCCAGATCTGGCGCCGGTAGAACAGGTTCCAGGGCGTGATGATCACGCCGGTGGACGGATCGGCACGGGTGTCCTCGCTGGCCACGTAGTTGTCGCGGTTCTCGCTGAACAGGCCGACCGTCCAGTCGATGAAGTCGCTGTCGGCCGAGGTCAGGCGCAGCTCGGCGGTGCGGTCGCGGGTCATGCCGTCGTGGATCAGCGCCGCCGGGGACAGCGCGTTGACCTGGTCGTACCACGACTGCAGCTGCGTATCGCTGCAGCTGCCCACGCCCAGACCGGAGGCGCACGAGGACGGCGTCAGGTAGGTCTGGATGTAGTAGCTGTCGTCGCTGACGTAGGTCGAGGCGCGCTTCTGGTAGGCGGCGTTGGCGCTCAGCGATGCCCAGCCCAGGTCCCAGGTGAGGGCGAAGCTGTCCAGCCGGGTGTCGTCGTCGTAGGGCAGCTTGACCTGGGACAGCTGCTTGTAGTCGCCCGCGGTGGGATTCCAGCTCGAGGACCAGGCCGAGGTGCTGCCCTTCATGTGGCTCAGGTCGATGGTCACGTCCTCGTTGGGCGTGTAGCGCAGCTGCAGGCGCTCGCCCTTGGCGTGGGCGCTGTTGACGTTCTTGATCCCCAGGAACGTGTTGTCCACGTAGCCGCCGGTGTTGCGGTTGTAGGCGGTCACGCGCGCGGCGAGCACGTCCTTGACCAGCGGCAGGTTCAGCATCAGGTTCTGGGAATTGGACGGATCGCCGCCGTCGGTGGCCTCGTAGCCGGCCTCGACTCGGCCGGCGAAGGCCTGGCTGTCGGGCTTGTTGTAGAGGATGCGGATGGCGCCGCCCATCGAGCTGGCGCCGTACAGGGTGCCCTGCGGGCCGCGCAGCACCTCGATGCGGTCCACGTCGAACAGTTCCAGGTCCGGCGAGCGCCCGCCGGCATCGCTGCTGACGCCGGTCGAACCGGCCACCGGGGTCTCGTCGTAGTACACGCCCACGGTCGCCTCGCCGGAGGAATTGATGCCGCGCAGGCTGATGCGGTTGGCGCCGGGGCCGTTGTACTGGATGCGCATGCCCGGCACCTGGGCGGCGTAGTCCTTGACGTCGACCGCGCCCAGCTCGTCGAGCTGCTCGGCGGTGATGGCGCTGATCGCCATCGGCGTCTTCTCGATCAGCGTGGTGCGCTTGGCCGCGGTGACCTTGACGCCGTCCAGGGTGACCGCCTTGGACCCGGACGCGGTAGGCGCCTGCGCGTCCTGGGCGAGGGCCGGGGCGCTCGAAGCGCCCAGCATGCCGGCCGCCAGCAGGCAGCGGTACAGGGGACTCGGCCGGGGCGAGCGAACGGGGGTACGTGCGAGGGAGCCAATGACGTTCATGCTGTTTCCTGGGGGAGGAAAGTGGGGGGAGATGTGGCCGATACACCCCGCTCCATGCGGTACCTGCCACGCGGCGGGGCGCAGCCCCTGCGACAAATCCATACACAGCCAATTACGTATATACAAGTGAGTCCGACGCACCATGCCGGGGCCCCAGCGCGGTGCAAACCGGGCACGTGGCCACCGCCCCGCCCGGCGCCTCCGGGCGCAGCCCGGAAAACACGCGGTCCTGCGCACACGGCCGCGGATTCGATTTCACTTGCATGTTTTTCGAGCGCACGCGGAAGGTGCAAACAAGGGGCGAAACGAGACGAAGACGGGGCGGCGGCAAGGCACCGGCGACGGCCCTGGCGGCCGCCAACTGCGCAGCACCGCAGCCCCGGAAACGACGACGCCGGCATCGGCCGGCGTCGTGTGCTTGCTGCATGGGGCTCAGGCCTCGGGCTGCGGGCCCGCCGGCGGTACCTCGGTACCGGGTTGGCCCTCGCCCGCTTCCGCGGCCGCATCGACCCCGTCCTCGCCCTCCTGCTCGAGCGTACCGTCCAGGCGTTCGACCGCCTGCAGCTTCTCGCCCTTGCCGAGCTTGATCAGGGTGACGCCCTGGGTATTGCGGCTCACCCGCGAGACTTCCGAGGCGCGGGTCCGCACCAGCGTGCCGCCGTCGGAGATCAGCAGCACCTCGTCCTCGCGGCTCAGCAGCACCGCGGCGACGAGCCGGCCGTTGCGCTCGGAGCACTGGATGCCGATCACGCCCTGGGTGCCGCGGCCCTTGCGCGGGTACTCGCCCAACGGGGTGCGCTTGCCGTAGCCGTTCTCGGTGGCGGTGAGCACGTAGGCGTCGGGCTCGTTGTCCTCGCTGCCCTGCGCTGGCTCGGCCACGTCCGTCGCGGCCCCGGCCTCCTCCTCGTCGGGCGCCTCCTCCTCCAGCAGCGGGTTGGCGGTGCTGTCGGCCACGATCAGGCTGACCACGCTCTCGCCCGCGCCCAGACGGATGCCGCGCACGCCGGTGGCGGTACGGCCCATCGAGCGCACCGTCTCCTCGCCGAAGCGCACGGTCTTGCCGTTGGAGGCGAACAGCAGGATGTCGCGGCCGCCGTCGGTCAGGCCGACGCCGACCAGCGCATCGCCCTCGTCGAGGTTGATGGCGATCTTGCCGCGCGCCAGGCGGAAGGCGAACTCGCTCAGCGGGGTCTTCTTCACCGTGCCGTTGCGGGTGGCGAAGAACACGTAGCGGCCCTCGGCGTACTCGCGCACCGGCAGCACCGCCTGCACCTTCTCGCCCTCTTCCAGCGGGATCCAGTTGATGATCGGGCGCCCGCGCGCGTTGGAGCCGGCCTCCGGCAGCTGATGCACCGGCAGCCAGAACACCTTGCCGCTGCTGGTGAAGGTCAGCAGCGTGTCGTGGGTGTTGACCAGCCACAGCTGCTCGATGAAATCCTCTTCCTTGGTCGCCGCGGCGCTGCGGCCGCGGCCGCCGCGCTTCTGCGCGCGGTAGGCCGACACCGGCTGGCGCTTGGCGTAGCCGGCATGGCTGAGGGTGACCACCACGTCCTCGGGCGCGATCAGGTCGAGGATGTCCAGGCCCTCCTCGCTCTGGCGGATCTCGCTGCGGCGCTCGTCGCCGTACTCCTCGCGCACGTTGATCAGCTCCTCGCGGATCACGCGCAGCAGCACGTCCGGGTTCTCCAGGATCTCGATCAGCCCGGCGATGGTATCCAGCAGCAGCTTGTATTCCTCGGTGAGCTTGTCCTGCTCCAGGCCGGTCAGCCGGTTCAGGCGCATCTCCAGGATCTGCTGGGCCTGCACGTCGGTGAGCTGGTAGTGGCCCTGGATCAGGCCGACGCCGGCCGGCAGGTCCTCCGGCCGCGATGCCTCGGCGCCGGTGGCGGCCAGCAGCGCGCCCACCAGGCCCGCCTCCCAGCGCCGCGCCAGCATCCGCTCCTTGGCCTCGGCCGGGTTGGCCGAGGTCTTGATCAGCTCGATCATCTCGTCGATGTTGGCGAGCGCGACGGTCAGGCCTTCCAGGATGTGGGCGCGGGCACGCGCCTTGCGCAGGTCGAAGATGGTGCGCCGGGTGACCACCTCGCGGCGGTGGCGGATGAACGCATCCAGCACCTGCTTGAGGTTGAGCAGCTGCGGGCGCCCGTCCACCAGCGCGACCATGTTGATGCCGAACACCGACTCCATCTGGGTCTGCTGGTAGAGGTTGTTGAGCACCACCTCCGCCGACTCGCCGCGCTTGACCTCGATGTAGATGCGCATGCCGTCCTTGTCGGACTCGTCGCGCAGCTCGGAGATGCCCTCGATCTTCCGTTCCTTGACCAGCTCGGCGATCTTCTCGATCAGCCGCGCCTTGTTCACCTGGTAGGGGATCTCGGTGACGATGATGGCCTCGCGGCCGTTGTCGTGGACCTCCACCTCGGCCCGCGCGCGGATGCGCACGCGGCCGCGGCCGCTGCGGTAGCCGGCGACGATGCCGGCGGTGCCGTTGATGATGCCGCCGGTGGGGAAATCCGGGCCGGGGATGTATTCCATCAGCCCGTCCACGTCGATCTCCGGGTCGTCGATCAGGGCGATGCAGGCGTTGATCGACTCGGTCAGGTTGTGCGGCGGGATGTTGGTGGCCATGCCCACCGCGATGCCGGCCGAACCGTTCACCAGCAGGTTCGGGAACCGGGTCGGCATGACCGTCGGTTCCAGTTCCTTCTCGTCGTAGTTGGGCTGGAAATCGACGGTTTCCTTGTCGATGTCGGCCAGCATCTCGTGGCTCAGCCGCGACAGCCGCGCCTCGGTGTAGCGCATCGCCGCCGCCGAGTCGCCATCGACCGAGCCGAAGTTGCCCTGGCCGTCGATCTGCAGGTAGCGCAGCGAGAACGGCTGGGCCATGCGCACCAGCGTGTCGTACACCGCCGAATCGCCGTGCGGGTGGTACTTACCGATCACGTCACCGACGATGCGCGCGGACTTGTAGTACGGCTTGTTGCTGTGCGCGCCGAGCTCGTTCATCGCGAACAGCACGCGGCGATGGACCGGCTTGAGGCCGTCGCGGGCATCCGGGAGGGCGCGCCCCACGATCACGCTCATGGCGTAATCGAGGTAGCTCTTGCGCATCTCGTCTTCCAGGTTGACCTGGATGATTTCCTTGGCGTGATCGCTCATTCGATATCCGTTTTGCGCCGACATCGCCCCGCCGCCGGGCGACGAATCCGAACGCGGCGGACGGTGTCGGCAAGGCTTTGCCCGAAGCGCGAAATTGTACCACGCGCGCCCCTTTCCCGCCTGGTCGCCACCATGAAAATCAACCGGTTAGGCGTGGCCGCGCGAAGCACTCGAGCGCCACGGCCCGGCCGGCGACGCGGGCGCGGCAGGGAACCTGCACGGACGCATGCCGAGCACCGCTCGCCGGCAGCCGGACCGCGCAACTGCCGGCGCCATGCACCGGCCGCATCCGCAAGACCGCGGGAGCGCAACTGCCGGCCGGAGCGCGGCCGTGCGTCCATCGCGTGCCGCTGAATGCCGCGGAGGCGCGGCACCCCCGGTCCGCGCCCGGCCGGCCGGGAGCTGGCTCAGCGGGCAGAGACGGCGCGGCGCATCTTCACCGCGTCCGCGACCTGGCCGGCCGCTTCCCGGCGCGGGCCATAGTGGGCCCGTCCGCGCGGCACCCCGGCAGCGGCCGCAGCGCAAGAACGCGGCGTTGCGCCGCGCCGGCCGGCGCGATGCCGTGCGTCCATTGCGTGCTTGCCCCCGCGGCGGGGGCGCGGCAATCCCGGCCCGCAACGCGGCCGGCCAGGTCAGGGATCAGCCGGCCGCGAAGGCGCGGCGCATCTTCGCCGCGTCCGGCCGCTCGACCACGCCGTGCTCGGTGACGATGGCGTCGATCAACGTCCCCGGGGTCACGTCGAACACCGGGTTCCAGGCGCGCACGCCCTCGGCCACGGTGCGCACGCCGCCGACGCCGAACAGCTCGCCGGGGTCGCGCTGCTCGATCTCGATCGCCTCGCCGCTGGCGGTGGCCATGTCCACCGTGGAGGACGGCGCCACCACCATGAACTTCACGCCGTGGTGGCGGGCGGCGATGGCCAGCTGGTAGGTGCCGATCTTGTTGGCGGTGTCGCCGTTGGCGCAGATCCGGTCGGCGCCGACGACCACCCACTGCACCGCGCCGGTCTTCATCAGGTGCGCGGCGGCCGAATCGGCGATCAGGGTGGCGTCGATGCCGTCCTGCTGCAGTTCCCACACGGTCAGGCGCGCGCCCTGCAGCCAGGGCCGGGTCTCGTCGGCGAACACGCGCGCGATGCGGCCCTGCGCCACCCCGGCGCGGATCACGCCCAGCGCGGTGCCGAAGCCGGCGGTGGCCAGCGAGCCGGTGTTGCAGTGGGTCAGCACGCCGCTGCCCGGGGCGATCAGCGCCGCACCGAGTTCGCCCATGTGGCGGTTGGCGGCCAGATCCTCCTCGGCGATGGCCTGCGCCTCGCGTTCCAGCCGCTGCCGCCAGTCCCCGCCGGCAGCGGCCAGCACCCGGCGCATCCTTGCCAGCGCCCAGGCCAGGTTGACCGCGGTGGGACGGGCGGCGTTGAGCGCCTGCAGGGCCGGCTCCAGCGCGGCCAGTGCCGCCGCGCCGTCCTCGGCCTGCACGTCGCGCGCGGCCAGCACCGTGCCCCAGCCGGCGGCGATGCCGATGGCCGGCGCGCCGCGCACGGTCAGGCTGCGGATCGCCTCGGCCACCGCGTCGCCGTCGGTGCAGCGCACGTATTCCACGGCGAACGGCAGCTTGCGCTGGTCGAGCAGGTCGAGGGCGTCGCCGGTCCAGCGGATCGGGCGGACGTGGTCGTAGCGGGCGTAGTCGATGTCCGGCGCGGACACGGAAGCGGTCGTGTTCATCGGCCGCATTGTAGCGGCCGTCCCCGGCGCGGGCTCAGCGCACGCTGAACTCGGCGCGGCAGCCCTCGTCGACCCATACGCCGTCCTGGTCCCAGCCCCAGCTGCGGCCCTCCACGCAGGGCGAGCGCGACAGCTGCCGGTACAGGGTGGCGCCGTGGGCGATGCTGGCGCCGCAGGTGCGGCGCAGGCTGCCCTTGGATTCGCAGCTGACCAGCCACGGCACGTCGACGAAGCCGCCCTGCTCGTTGCCGATCTCGAAATCGCCGTCGCACCCGCGCGAGACCCAGACCTCGTTGCGGCGCACGCCCCAGGTGCGGCCCTCGCGGCACGGCAGTGCCGAGCGCTGGCGCAGCAGGCGTACCGGCGCGCCGCGCAGGCGCACCGGGCAGGACTGCACGCCGCCGTTGGATTCGCAGCGCAGCACGCGCCGCACCAGCCCGGGATCGGCCTCCGGGGCCGCCGCCATGAACTCGGCACGGCAGCCCTGGGTCACCCATACGCCGCCGTCGTAGGTGCCCCAGCGGCTGCCGCGGATGCAGGCCGTGTCCGAGAGCTGGCGCACCATCTGCACCGGGCCGTCGGCCGGCAGCGGGCAGCGCACCATGCCGCCGTCGCGCGATTCGCACTTCACCGTGGGTGCGGCCGCCGACGCCTCGGCCCAGGCGCCGCAGGCATGCATGCCCAGCAACAGGTACAGCCAACGCAACCTCATGCCCCACTCCGTGCGGTTCCGCAGCGCCGGGCGATGGCCCGGATCGCCGGCAGCATACTGGAAGCCGGCGACGGCGAATGTCACGCCTGCGCGAAATCGAAGGCCAGCACGTCGCCGATGCGATCGCTGCCGCACAGGGCCATCAACAGCCGGTCCACGCCCACCGCCACGCCGGCGCAGTCGGGCAGCGCCGGCAACGCGGCGAGCAGGCGCTCGTCCAGCGGCGGCAGCACCGCACCGCGCGCGCGGCGCACCTGCAGGTCGTGCGCGAAGCGCCGGCGCTGCTCGGCCGCATCGTTCAGCTCGTGGTAGCCGTTGGCGAGTTCGTACCGGCCCAGGTACAGCTCGAAGCGCTCGGCCACCGGCGGCTGGCCCGGGCGGATGCGGGCCAGCGCCGCCTGGCTGGCCGGCCAGTCCACGACCACGGTGATACGCCCGGGCGCGAAGTCCGGCTGGATGCGGTGGGTGAACAGCAGGTCCAGCCAGTCGTCGCGGCCCAGCCCGGCCGGGTCGATGGCGATGCCGGCCAGCGGCGCGCGCAGGGCATCCAGCTCGTCGGCGAACGGGTCCACGCCCACGGCCTGGCGGAACAGGTCGCGGTAGGCGACCACGACCGGCGTGGCGTCGCGCCCGACCAATGCCAGGGCACGGCGCACCAGGTCGATGGTCTCCTCGATCAGGCGCAGGTGGTCCCAGCCGACCCGGTACCACTCCAGCATGGTGAATTCGGGGTTGTGGCGGCCGCCGGCCTCGCCGTTGCGAAACACCCGCCCGAGTTCGTAGCAGTCGCCCACGCCGGCGGCGAGCAGACGCTTGAGCGGATACTCCGGCGAGGTGCGCAGCCAGCGCACCGGCGAGCCGGCGTCCACGTGGCCGGTGAAGCGGGTCTGGAAGCTGTCGATGTTGGGCTCGGTGTTGCCCGCCGCGGACAACACCGGCGTCTCCACCTCGAGCACGCCGCGCTCGGCGAAGTAGCCGCGCAGCATCGCGTACAGCGCCGCGCGCAGCCGCAATCGCTCCGGGTTCATGCCGGGCCTCCGGCCAGGTCCAGGGTGAGCAGGTCGCGGGCCTCGTCGCGGAAGCCCCGGCGCAGGTACAGGCGCCGGGCCGCGGCGTTGTGGCGGTTCACCTCCAGCCGCAGGCGCGCCAGGCCGGCCATGCGCACGCGCGCGGCGACGATCTCCAGCGCCCGCGCGCCGCGTCCCCGGCCGCGCCCGGCCGGGGCCAGGTACAGCTCGTCGAGCAGCGCGTGCCAGCCGCCCTGCTCCAGGCTGAAGCAGCGCGTCCACACAGCATAGCCGACCACCGCCGCCTGCGCGTCCAGCCACAGCAGCGCCTCCCCGCAGGCCGGCTCCGCCAGCAGCGCCGCCAGTGCGCGCTCCACCCGCACCGGGTCGAACCCGATCCGGTCCTCGGCGTAGAAGTCGCGCATCATCGCCAGCAGGCACGCGCGGTCGTCCGTGCCGGCACGGCGCCAGTCCGGGGCCGTGCTCACCGGTGCTGCTCCAGCAGTGCAAGCAACCGCGCCTCGTCCCAGACCGGCACGCCCAACTGCTCGGCCTTGGCCAGCTTGGAGCCGGCCTCGGCGCCGGCGACGACGAAATCGGTCTTCTTCGACACGCTGCCGGCGACCTTGGCGCCCAGCGCCTCCAGCCGCGCCTTGGCCTCGTCGCGGGTCAGCGCGTCCAGCGTGCCGGTCAGCACCACCGTGGCGCCCTCCAGCGGCCCGGCCGGCGCCTCCTCCCCGGCAGGCAGGCGCGCCCGCAGCGCCTCCATGGCCTGCTGCGCACGCCCGGCCAGCTCGCCATTGCCGGCCAGCCAGTCCGCCAGCGCCCGGGCGGCGGCCTCCGGCAGGCCGGCCTCGGCCAGCCCGGCCGGCCCGGCCGCGCGCAAGGCGTCGACCGAATCGAACGCGGCGGCGGCCTGGGCCGCACGCACCGCGGTCACCTTGGGGATCTCGAAGTCCTCCAGCAGCTTGGCCAGTGCCAGGTCCCCGCGCAGCTTCGGCGACGGCGGGTGGCTGTCGCCGATGCGCACCCCGCCAGCGAGCAGCTCGTCGATGGCGCGCTGGTTGCCCGGCTGGTCGAAGAAGTGGCCGATCGCGCGCGCCACCTCGCCGCCGATGTCGGGCAGGCGGCGGAACAGCGGCCACGGCAGGTGGCGGATCAGCTCCAGCTCGCCCAGCCAGGCCGCCAGCGACTTGGCGGTGGCCTCGCCGACATGCTCGATGCCCAGCGCGAACAGGAACCGCTCCAGGGTGGTGTCGCGACTGCGGTCGATGGCCTGCAGCAGGTTCTCGGCCCAGCGCGTGGCGATCTTCTTGCGGTTCCACTCGAATGCCGGCACGCCCTGGCGCAGCAGCTCGGTGCGCCAGCCCATGTCGTCGCCGGCCTCCACCTGCAGCGCGTCCACCCGCTTGAGCAGCCCGGCGTAATCCGCCGGCGCCAGGTGCGGGTGCACCTCGGCCAGCAGGTCCGCGCGCGTGCCGGCACCGAGCACCAGCTTGAGCCACAGCAACTGGTCCAGGTCCAGCCGGTACAGGTCGGCCACGCGCTCGACCATGCCGCCATCGACCAGCGCGTCGATGAAGCGGCCGCCCAGCCCGTCGATATCCATGGCCCGGCGCGAGGCGAAATGGAAGATCGCCTCCTTGCGCTGCGCCGGGCAGCTGAGCTCGCCCGAGCAGCGCCACACCGCCTCGCCCTCCTCGCGCACGATCTGCGCGCCGCACACCGGGCAGCGCTCGGGCATGTGCCAGGGCTCGGCACCGGGCGGGCGCTTGTCCAGCTCGACGCTGACCACCTCGGGGATCACGTCGCCGGCGCGGCGCACGATCACCGTATCGCCCACGCGCACGTCCAGCCGCGCCACCTGGTCGGCGTTGTGCAGCGTGGCGCTGCTGACCACCACCCCGGCCACGTGCACCGGCCGCAGCCGGGCCACCGGCGTGGCCGCGCCGGTGCGGCCGATCTGCACGTCGATGCCCTCCACCACCGTGGTCTGTTCCTGCGCCGGGAACTTGTGGGCGATGGCCCAGCGCGGCGCGCGCGCGACGAAGCCCATCTCGCGCTGGCCGGCAAGGTCGTCGAGCTTGTAGACCACCCCGTCGATGTCGAACGGCAGGCCGTCGCGCGCCGCACCGATGCGGCGGTAGTAGTCGAGCAGGCCGTCGGCGCCGTGGACGCGCTCGACCAGGTCGCTGACCGGCAGGCCCCAGCTCTTCAGCAACGCCAGGATGCCCGAGTGGGTATCGGGCATGGCCCCGCCCTCGACCTCGCCCAGGCCGTAGGCGTAGAACGCCAGCGGCCGGCGCGCGGTGACGCGCGGATCGAGCTGGCGCAGCGAACCGGCCGCGCCGTTGCGCGGGTTGGCCAGCACCTTTCCGCCGTGCAGCCGCGCCTGCGCGTTGTAGGTCTCGAAGCCGGCGCGCGGCATGTACACCTCGCCGCGCACCTCCAGGACCGGCGGCACCGGGAACGCGGCGCCGGCCGCGTCGTCCGGCGCACGCAGGCGCAGCGGGATCACCCGCACGGTGCGCACGTTGGCGGTGACGTCCTCGCCGGTGGTGCCGTCGCCGCGGGTCGCGGCCTGCACCAGCACCCCGTCCTCGTAGCGCAGGCCGATCGCCAGGCCGTCCATCTTCGGCTCGGCCGAGAACACCAGGTCGTCGCGGCCGGTGCGCTCGCGGATGCGGGCCACGAACTCGCGCACCTCCGCCTCGCTGAAGGCATTGGCCAGCGACAGCATCGGCACCTTGTGCACCACCGGGGCGAACTTCGACGACGGCGCCGCACCGACCCGGCGCGTCGGCGAATCGGCGCTGACCAGGTCCGGGTGCGCGGCCTCCAGCGCCTCCAGCTCGCGCATCATGCGGTCGTACTCGATGTCCGGGATGTCCGGCTCGTCGAGCACGTAATAGCGGTGGCTGGCGTCGTCGATGCGGCGGCGCAGCTCGGCCGCGCGCGCGGCGGGATCGGTCTTGGCGGTCATGCGCTGGAAGCCGGCATTGGTGGTTCGGGGTCGTTCATGGACGGAACGCGGCGCCCGCGATGCGGGGATGACCCGGCGCGCCGCACGGCGGCAGCCCGGGATGCGCCGTCACCGAAGATACGGCGGCGGACGTGGGCACCGCGTGCGTTGGCCGCGGCGCCCGGCGCGGCTCACCAGCGCGGCGGGCGCGTCAGCGGCGGGGCCTCGTGCTGGCGGTCGTAGGCGCGCAGCTCGTCGCGGATGTGGGCGATGCGCTGGCGGCCCAGGGCGTTGCGGCCATCGTCCAGCACCACGCCGTCGAGCAGCTCGCCCATGCGCTGCACGGTGGGCAGCATGGTCTCCCAGGCGTCGAGCGCGGTCATCGGCGCCGGCAGGGTCAGGAAGAAGGCGATGGCCGGCGTCTCCATGTCGCGGATGTTGGCCATGTCGAAGCTGCCGGGCTTGAGGATGCTGGCCATCGAGAAGATCGGCCCGCGCTCGGGATGGCCCTCGACCAGCCGGTGGAACACGTTCATGTGGCCGAACACCATGCCGGTCTTCTCGGCCGCCACCACGATGTCCTCGCCGCGCAGCACCTGGTCGGCCTTGGCCGCCACGAATAGCGAGACGATCCGGTCGAAGTCCTGGTTGGGGCGCTTGCCGACCTCGCTGGACGAGACCGGGCCCGAGGCCTCGTCCAGGCCCAGTTCCTGCTGCACCGCATCGTCGCCCTCGCCGGCGCCGGCTTCATCGACACTGCCGCCGTCCTCGCCGAGCACCGGCTCGCGGCGCTCGCGCGCGGCCGGCTCGGGCGTCTCGATGCGCCGTCCCTGGGCAGGCTTCTTGGGACGACTGAACAGGAAGATGGCAACGATCAGCAGCAGGCCGGCGGCCAGGATGCCGATGCGCAACAGGGCCATTTCGGACATCAGCAGGCACTCCGGCGCTTGGATTCGGGGCAAATCATTGTGACAAGCATGTCATGCCGGACTCGCCTTGGCGATCCCTGCACGCGGCGCCGCTCGCGGCACTGCAATGTCAGTAGACACCGTCGTCGGCCATGACCAGGGTCAGGACGCCTTGCTGCCGCTCCATGTGCCCGAAGAACCACGAAAAGACGGACGGGTGGACCGAAAAGAAGTTGAGCGTGGCGGGCTTGGCGTCGGGCACCACGACAGGATGGCGCCGCTTCGACCCGATTTGAGTGAATGTGCCGCCCAGGCTGGACGGACCGGTCTTCTCCAAGTCGACCTGCACGGCGAAGCTGGCATCGACACCGACGAATTCCTGTGGAAAGCGCTCCACCGTCTCCACGTCCAGAAAGCCAGAATTGACAATCTGCGCCTTCAGCATGCCGGCGGTCGGGGGCTTCGCGAGCGCGTGCTCCTTTTCCTGGATCACCCAGGCCGCGCAGGCCCGCGGCGAATCACGCGGTGCCCGCGCCTGAGGGGCCTGCGCATTGTTGCAGTTCCTCAGGCGCTTGGCGAAAAAGGCCCTGTCCTTGGCTGCAAGGAAGCGGACATCGGAGTCAGCGCTGCGCCCGGCCTGCTCGTAGACTTGGCCGATACGTACCAGCGACCGGTCGAGCGCAGGCGTGGCGCACACGAATCGGTCCACCGCGGAGCTGGATGCGCAATCGACCAATGCCGGCGGCGAACCGGCCACGGCCGGCGGGGAAAACAGCAGGATGCCCGATAGCAGAACGCTCCAAGATGGAAACGAGGACATGCGCGGAACCCCGGGGAAAGCTGCCCGTCGATTATCTCCAACGCGGCCCGGACGAAGCAAATGTCGGGCTCACGCCGCACCGGCCAGGCGGCTGGCCTCGGCCAGGTCCACGCTCACCAGGCGGCTCACGCCCGGCTCGCGCATGGTCACGCCGGACAGCTGCCGCGCGGCCTCCATCATCGACTTGTTGTGGGTGACGAACAGGAACTGCACCTTCTCGCTCATCTCCCCGACCATGTTGGCCAGGCGGCCGACGTTGGCCTCGTCCAGCGGCGCATCGACCTCGTCGAGCAGGCAGAACGGGGCCGGGTTGAGCTGGAAGATGGAGAACACCAGCGCCACCGCGGTCATCGCCTTCTCGCCGCCGGACAGCAGCGAGATGCTGGACACGCGCTTGCCCGGCGGCCGCGCCATGATCGCCACGCCGGTGTCGAGCAGGTCCTCGCCGGTCAGCTCCAGGTAGGCGTGGCCGCCGCCGAACAGGCGCGGGTACAGCGCCTGGATGCCGGCGTTGACGCGGTCGAAGGTGTCCTTGAAGCGCCCTCGGGTCTCGCGGTCGATCTTGCGGATCGCCTCCTCCAGGGTCTCCAGCGCGGTGGTCAGGTCGGCATGCTGGGATTCCAGGTACTCGGCGCGCTGGGCGGCCTCGCCATACTCGTGGATGGCGGCGAGGTTGACCGGCTCCAGCCGGCGCATGCGCGCGTCGATCTGCGCCACCGCCTGTTCCCATTCGCCCGGGTCGGCGTCCTCGGGCAGGGCGTTGATCACGTCCTCGAGCACGAAGCCGGCCTTGGCCACCGCCGCCGACAGCTGCTCGGCGCTGAGCGCCAGCGCCTGCTGGTCCAGGCGGCGCTGGGCGATGCGCTCGCGCTGGGCGATGGCCTGCTCGTCGCGCTGCTGGCGGGTCTGTTCCAGCGCACGCAGCTCCTGGTCGATGCCGTCGAGGACGCTGCGCGCCTCGCCGAGTACGCGCTCGGTGCGCACGCGCTCGGACAGCGCCGCCTGGCGTTCCTGCTCCAGCGATTCGACCGGCGAGTCGCCTTCGTCCAGCTGCGCCGACAGGTCGCCGACCCGGTTCTCCAGCTGGCCGCGCTGGTGGCCCATGCGTTCCAGCGACTGCGCCAGCGAGGCGATCTGGGCGCGCTGGGATTCCAGCGACAGCGCCGTGGCATGGGCGGCCTCGCGTACGCCGCGGGCGGCATCGCGGGCCAGGTCGCGCGTCTCGGTGAAGCGCCGGCGCTCGCTTTCCAGGGCCTGGCGCTGCTCCTCCAGCTCGGCCATGCGCACCACCGCGTCCTCCAGGTGCGCGCGCGCCTCGCGCGCCTGCTCGCCGGTGCCCTCCAGGGCCTGGCCGAGCTGGCCCAGCTCGGCCTCGATGCGGGCGATCCGCGTCCGCGCGGCCTCCAGCTTGCCCTGCTGGCCCTGCAGCTGGCCGGCCAGCTCGGACACGCCGCGGTGGGCCATGTACAGCTGGCGCTGCGCTTCCTCGCGCGCCTGCTCGGCCGACAGCAGCTGCGCGCGCAGGGCGGTGAGCTGCTCGTCCAGCGCCATCTCGCGCGCGTGCAGCTCGTCGATTTCCCCGCGCAGCGCCTGGATCTCGCGCTCGCGCAGCAGCGCGCCCTGCTTGGCCGCGCCCTGCCGCGACACCCGCACCCAGCCCTCGCCCAGGCGCTCGCCGCTGCGGGTGATGACCGAGTCGCCCTCGCCCAGGGTGGCCAGCAATTCGCTCCCCTGCGCCAGGTCGTCGGCCCCGTGCAGCCGCGCCAGCAGCCGGCGGATGGCGATCGGCCCGCGTACCCGGCTGGCCAGCGAGGTCGGGGCGAAACCGGGATCGGCGCCGGCATCGTCGGCCACCAGTGCCAGCCGGCCCTCGTCCAGGTCGGCCAGGGCCTCGACCAGGGCCGCCGGCGACTGCACCAGCACGCCCTCGATCAGCGGGCCCAGCGCACTCTCTACGGCGGTCTCCCAGCCCGGCTCGACCTGCAGGCGCTCGCCGACGCGCGCGGCCGAATCCAGCCCGTGCGCCTTGAGCCAGGCCACCGCGGCGCCCTGCTCCTGGCCGAGCGCGGCCTGCTGCAAGGTCTCCAGCGAGGACAGGCGGCCGCGTGCGGCCTGGGCCTGCTGGCGCACCTGGGCCAGCTCCGCCTGCATGCCGCGCTGGCGTTCGCCCAGTTCGGACACTGCCTGCTTGCGCTGCTCGACCTGTTCGTTCAGCCCGTCCAGCGCGGCCTGGCGGGTCTCGTGCTCGAGCTGGATCTGCTCGAAGCCCTCGGCCAGCGCATCCAGGTCCAGGCCGGCACGCTCGGCTTCCAGCGCCTCGCGCCGGCGGCCGGCCTCCAGCGACTGCCGGTCCAGGTAGTCCACGCGGGTGCGTTCCACCTCGCCGGCACGGGATGCCTCGGCGCTTTCCCGCGCCAGCGTCTCCCAGCGCTGCTGCCAGTCGGCCAGGCGCGCCTCGGCCTCGCGCAGCGCCTCCTGCCTGGCCTCGGCCTCCTCCTGCAGCTGCTCCAGGCGCGGTTCGGCCTCGGCCACCGCCGCGCGCAGGGCCGTCAGCCGCGCCTCGTCGCCGCCGATGTCGCGGGCCAGCTCGCCGAGCTGGGTCAGCGCCTCCTGGTGGGCCTTGTGCACGCGCTGGGCCATCTCGCGCTGGTGCTGGATCTGCTGTTCCACCCGCGCCAGGGTGCTGCCGACCTGGTACACCTCGGCCTGGGCACGGGCCAGCGCCTCGGCGGCCTCGTCGCGGTGCACGCGCCCGGTCTCGATGCGGCTCTCGGCCTCGCGCTGCTCGGCGATCAGCTGCTGCAGGCGGGTCTCTTCCTGCGACATGGCCTGGCGCAGGGACTGCAGGCGCCCGTCCAGGCCGCGGTAGCCCAGCGCCTTCCATTCCGCGTCCTTGACCCGGCGCTCCTCCTGCAGCTGCTGGTACTGCTCGGCCTGCCTGGCCTGGCGCTGCAGGTGCGCCAGCTGCTTGGTGATCTCCTCGCGCAGGTCGTTGAGGCGGTCCAGGTTCTCGCGGGTGTGGCGGATGCGGGTCTCGGTCTCCTTGCGCCGCTCCTTGTACTTGGAGATGCCGGCGGCCTCCTCCAGGTAGATGCGCAGGTCCTCCGGGCGCGCCTCGATGACCTTGCTGATCATGCCCTGCTCGATGATCGAGTAGCTGCGCGGGCCCAGGCCGGTGCCGAGGAACAGGTCGGTGATGTCGCGGCGGCGGCACTTGGCGCCGTTGAGGTAGTAGGCGCTGGAGCCGTCGCGGCTGACCGTGCGCTTGACCGAGATCTCGTTATAGGCGGCGTACTCGCCGGCGATGGCGTGGTCGGCGTTGTCGAAGATCAGCTCCACCGTCGCCTGCGACACCGGCTTGCGCGAGGACGAGCCGGAAAAGATCACGTCGGTGAGCGAGTCACCGCGCAGGCGGCTGGCCGAGCTTTCGCCCATCACCCAGCGCACCGCGTCGATGATGTTGGACTTGCCGCAGCCGTTGGGCCCGACCACGCCGGTCATGTTGGTCGGCAGGTGCATCGTGGTCGGATCGACGAACGACTTGAAACCGGACAGCTTGATCGTGGAAAGGCGCATCGGGCAGTGGTTTCCGGGCGGGGCGCGGGCGGCGCCGCAGCGGCGGTAATACGGAGGTGGCCGGCGGCAAGCGCTTGATCCGGCACGGGATCGGCCACGCGCCGCAGGCGGGGCCGGGCGAGTATAGCCGAGCCGGTCGCCGCCGCCGCGCGGCCGGGGCCCATACGGAAACGGGCGCCCGAAGGCGCCCGTTCCGCGTCGATCCAGGCCCGGGGGCCGCGGATCAGTGGGCCTCGGCCTCGATGATCACCTTCACGGTGGCCTCGACGTCGGCGTGCAGGTGCACGAGCACGTCGTACTCGCCCACGTTGCGGAAGGCGCCTTCGCCCAGGATGACCTCGCTCTTGTGCAGCGGCAGGCCGGCGGCGGTGAACGCCTCGGCGATGTCGCGCGGGCCGACCGAGCCGTACAGCTTGCCTTCGGTCGAGGCATGCGCGGCGATGGTCACGCTCTGGCCCTCGAACTTGTCGGCGCGGGCCTGGGCCTCGTCGTGGATGGACTGGGCCTTGGCCTCGTACTCGGCGCGCTTGGTCTCGAACTCAGCGACGTTGCTGGCGGTGGCCGGCACGGCCTTGCCCTGCGGAACCAGGTAGTTGCGGCCGTAGCCCGGCTTGACGGTGACCTTGTCGCCCAGGTTGCCCAGGTTGGTCACCTTCTGCAGCAGAATCAGATCCATGGTGGTGCTCCGTTATTCGTTAGCGACGGCCTGGCGGCCGCCGCAACGCATTGCTGTCCGAATAGGACGGGAAAGATGCCGGGAAGGCCCTCGGGGAGGACGCCTTCCCGCCGGAACCCGCGCGCGGATGCACGGGCTCCTCCGAGGGGCTCGGATCAGACGTCGTGGTTGTCCGTGTACGGGATCAGCGCCAGGAAGCGGGCGCGCTTGATCGCCGTGGCCAGCTGGCGCTGGTACTTGGACTTGGTGCCGGTCACGCGGCTCGGCACGATCTTGCCGTTCTCGGTGATGTACTGGCGCAGGGTGTTGAGATCCTTGTAGTCGATCTCCTTCACGCCCTCGGCGGTGAACTTGCAGAACTTGCGGCGACGGAAGAACTTGGACATGGGTGTGCTCCTCAGGCCGCGGCGGCGTTGTCGCCGTCGGCCTCGTTGTCGTTGGAGGACTCGCCTTCCTCGTCGTCACGGCGACGACGCTCGGCGCGCTCGGGCTTGTCGCCCTTCTCGTCCTTGCTCTTCATGATGAACGACGGCTCGGTGTCGGCCTCGTCGCGCTTGATCACCAGGTGGCGCAGGATCGCGTCGTTGAAGCGGAACAGCTCCACCAGCTCGTTCAGCACGGCCTGGTCGGCCTCGACGTTGAACAGCACGTAGTGGGCCTTGACCAGGTCCTGGATCGGATAGGCCAGCTGGCGGCGGCCCCAGTCTTCCAGGCGGTGGATCGTGCCGTTGCCGTTCTCGACCAGCGTCTTGTAGCGCTCGATCATCGCCGGCACCTGTTCGCTCTGGTCCGGGTGGACCAGGAACACGATTTCGTAATGACGACTCATGTGGTTCTACCTTTCGGATGTGGCCCCTAGGGGCCGGACAGCCCCCCGCGACGATGGCGGTGGAGCAAGGAAACCCGCATGGCGCGGGCAGCCGCTGATTATGGCAGCCGCCCGGGGCGGCCGCAAGCGCGGGCGGTCAGGCCTTGTCGGCCTCGACGGTGAAGCTCTCCCCGCAGCCGCACTCGGCGGTGGCGTTGGGATTGTCGAACACGAAGGTCTGGCTCAGGCCCTTGCGCGCGAAGTCGATACGGGTGCCGTCCACCAGCGGCAGGCTGGCGGCGGCCACGTAGACGCGCACGCCGTCCTGCTCGAACACGGCATCGTCCGGGCGTTGCTCGGTGGCCAGCTCGGTAACGTGGCCCCAGCCCGAGCAGCCGGTGCGCTCCACGCCGAAGCGCAGGCCCAGCGCGCCGGGCGTGTGCTCGACGAACTGCTGCACGCGTTGCCAGGCGGCGGGACTGAGGGTGACGGCCATGGGCGGGACTCCGGGACGATGCGTGGTCGATTATAGGACGCGCGGCGGTGCACGCAGTTAAACTTCGGCTTCTCCCTCAAGATCCGGGCCGCTGCGGCGGTATTCAAGACATGGCGTTGGCAAGCGTTGAACAGGCGCTGGCGGGCAAGGTCCCCGCCGGGCAGGAAGTGACGGTCCGCGGCTGGGTACGTACCCGGCGCGACTCCAAGGCGGGCCTGAGCTTCGTCAACATCAGCGACGGCTCGTGCTTCGCCCCGATCCAGGTGGTGGCCCCGGCGGCGCTGCCCAACTACGAGAGCGAGGTGCGCCGGCTCACCAGCGGCTGCTCGGTGATCGCCACCGGCACCCTGGTCGCCTCCCAGGGCCAGGGCCAGAGCTACGAGATCCAGGCCAGCGCGATCGAGGTGGTCGGCTGGGTCGAGGACCCGCTGACCTACCCGATCCAGCCCAAGCCGATGTCGCCGGAATTCCTGCGCGAGGTCGCCCACCTGCGCCCGCGCACCAACCTGTTCGGCTCGGTGGCGCGCATCCGCAACTGCCTGGCCCAGGCGGTGCACCGGTTCTTCCACGACAACGGCTTCGCCTGGATCTCCACGCCGATCATCACCACCTCCGACGCCGAGGGCGCCGGCGAGATGTTCCGCGTCTCCACGCTGGACCTGGCCAACCTGCCGCGCACCGACGAGGGCGAGATCGACTTCTCGCGCGACTTCTTCGGCAAGGAGACCTTCCTGACCGTGTCCGGCCAGCTCAACGTGGAGGCCTACGCGCTGGCGCTGAGCAAGGTCTACACCTTCGGCCCGACCTTCCGCGCCGAGAAGAGCAACACCAGCCGCCACCTGGCCGAGTTCTGGATGATCGAGCCGGAGATTGCCTTCGCCGACCTGGCCGAGGACGCGCGCGTGGCCGAGGCGTTCCTCAAGTACCTGTTCAAGGCGGTGCTGGAGGAACGCGGCGACGACCTGGCGTTCATCGCCGAGCGCGTGGACAGGAACGCGATCGCCAAGCTGCAGGCGTTCATCGACGCGCCGTTCGAGCAGATCGACTACGGCGAGGCGATCCGCCTGCTGCAGGCCTCGGGCCGCAAGTTCGACTTCCCGGTCGAATGGGGCCTGGACCTGCAGACCGAGCACGAGCGCTGGCTGACCGAGGAACACGTCGGCCGCCCGGTGGTAGTGACCAACTACCCCGAGCACATCAAGGCCTTCTACATGCGCCTGAACGACGACGGCAAGACCGTCGCGGCGATGGACGTGCTGGCGCCGGGCATCGGCGAGATCATCGGCGGCAGCCAGCGCGAGGAGCGCCTGGACGTGCTCGACGCGCGCATGGCCAAGTTCGGCCTGGACGCCTCGCACTACGGCTGGTACCGCGACCTGCGCCGCTACGGCAGCGTGCCGCACGCCGGCTTCGGCCTGGGCTTCGAGCGCCTGGTGGTGTACGTGTGCGGCCTGTCCAACATCCGCGACGCCATCCCCTACCCGCGGGCGCCGGGCAGCGCCGAGTTCTGAGATGGCGCTGACCGTGCAGCTGGTGCTGTGGGCGCTGGCGCTGCTGGCCGCCGTGGCCGGGCTGGCGCGGCTGCTGCGGTTGCTGCGCCCATCGCGGGCCGATGGCGCCCCGCCCGGCTGGGACACGCTCGCCGGCGCCGAGGCGCTGTCGCGCGCGGTGCGCCCGCTGTGGCTGGCGGCGGTGCTGGTCCTGGCCGGCGCCGCCGCGCCGCGCGTGCTGGCCTGGATGCAGGCCTGACCCGATCGCACGCCGCGGCGTGCCCACCCCGACACGGAGAGACTTCGATGAACGACCACGATCGCCCCTACGAGCAGTGGTGGCTGGCCAGCCTGGGGCGGATGCTGGTGTGGGCACGCCTGCGGGTGAAGGACGCCGGGACCGCCGAGGTCCTGGACAGCGCCGGCACCACCCTGGCCTACGACAGCGCCGATTCGGCGCGCAATGCCCTGTTCGACGCCGGCTTCGTCGCCTGGGACGGGCTCGACGAGGAGGACGCGCTCGCCCGCGGCGTGGCGCTGGAGGAGCTCCTGCCGCCCCAGGCCGACGACGACGAGGCGCTGGTCGCGCGCATGGTGCAGCCGCTCGGCGGCCGCGCCTGAGACCGGCCGGTGTACGTCCCCGCGGGGTTCGCCTCCGACGACCTGGCCCGGCTCGACGCCCTGGTCGGTCGCGATCCGTTCGTCACCCTGGTCACCGTCGACGGCGAAGGCATGCCGTTCGCCAGCCACCTGCCCGTGCTCTATCGCCGCGACGACGCCGGCATCGTGCTGGAAGGCCACTGGGCGCGGCCCAACCCGCAAGGGCGCCATGCCGGCACCGCGCTGGCCATCGTCCACGGGCCGCATGCCTACGTGTCGGCCGGCTGGTATCCCGACAAGGCCAGCGCCGGGCGCGTGCCCACCTGGAACTACGAGGCCGCCCACCTGCGCGGCACGCTGGAAACGTTCGACGACGCCGACGCTCTGGCAGCGGTGGTCGATGCGCTCAGCCGCGTGCATGAGGCCCGCGCCGGCGGCGACTGGGGGTTCGACCGCGACGACATCCGCCAGACGCGCATGCTGGCCGGCATCGTCGGCTTCCGCCTGCGCGTGGCGCAGGTGCAGATCAAGCGCAAGCTCGGCCAGAACCATCCGCGCGCCAACATGGCGGCGGTGATCGACCGGCTGCAGGCACGCGGCGGGCGCGAGGCCGAGGTCGCCGCGGCGATGGCGCAGCTGCTGCCCGCGCCGGACGACACCCGGCGCTGAGCGCCGCTGCATCGCGCGGCCGCGGCAACGGCGCTACCCTTGCGCTCCCCCTTTCCCCCGCGGGGTATCCCCGATGCCAGAACTCAAGCAACTGCTCAAGAACAACGCCGAATGGGCCGAGCGCATCCAGCGCGAGGATCCCGGCTTCTTCGAGCGCCTGTCCAAGCAGCAGTCGCCGATGTACCTGTGGATCGGTTGCTCCGACTCGCGCGTGCCGGCCAACCAGATCCTCAACCTGGATCCGGGCGAGGTCTTCGTCCACCGCAACGTCGCCAACGTGGTGGTGCACTCGGACCTCAACTGCCTGTCCACGGTGCAGTTCGCCATCGACGTGCTCAAGGTGCGCCACATCCTGGTGGTCGGCCACTACGGCTGCTCCGGCGTGCACGCCGCGCTGGTGGGCCAGCGCGTGGGCCTGGCCGACAACTGGCTGCGCCATGTCGGCGACGTGCGCGAGAAGCACGCCGCGCTGCTGGCGAAGGTGCCCGGCGAGGAGCTGCGCCATGCCCGCCTGTGCGAGCTCAACGCCATCGAGCAGACCGTCAACCTGTGCCACAGCACGGTGGTGCAGGATGCCTGGGCGCGCGGCCAGACGCTGAAGCTGCACGCCTGGTGCTACAGCCTGTTCGACGGCCTGGTGCGCCAGCTGGGCATGGACGTGGACTCGTTGCAGGCGCTGCCTGCCGCCTACGCCAATGCCCTGGCGAACATCCCCGTGGACCACAAGCGCGACTGACCGGCACCCCGCCGACGGAGCCTGCGATGCTGCCCCCGCCCATCAACCTGCTGGCCTGGATCGACGAACACCGCCACCTGCTCAAGCCGCCGGTGGGCAACAAGTGCATCCAGCAGGACGACTTCATCATCATGATCGTCGGCGGCCCCAACACCCGCACCGACTACCACTACGACGAAGGCCCGGAGTGGTTCTTCCAGATCGAGGGCGAGATGGTGCTGCGGGTGCAGGAGGACGGCGCGCCGCGCGACATCCCGATCCGGGCCGGCGAGGTATTCCTGCTGCCGCCGAAGGTGCCGCACTCGCCGCAGCGCATGCCCGACTCGGTCGGGCTGGTGGTCGAGCGCCGGCGCCTGCCGCACGAGCACGACGGCCTGCTGTGGTTCTGCGAGGCCTGCAACCACCTGCTGTACGAGGCGTACTTCCCGCTGCGCGACATCGAGACCGATTTCCCGCCGGTGTTCGACCGCTTCTACCGCTCGCGGGCCCTGCGCACCTGCCAGGCCTGCGGCGAGCTGCACCCGGCGCCCGGGCGCTACGCCGCGCTCGACCCGGCCTGAGGGCCGGAGCGCCGGGTAGACTGCGCGGGTTTCCCGCCGCACGGCCCGCCATGTCCCCCGCCGAACCGCTTTCCCGCCAGCACGCGCTGGCGCTCGACGCCGCCGACCCGCTGCGCGCCCTGCGCGCGCAGTTCCTGTTCCCGCGCCACGGCGAGGGCGAGCAGCACTACTTCGTCGGCAATTCGCTGGGCCTGCAGCCGCGGGCGGCGGCGGCGATGGTGCAGGAGGTGCTCGACCACTGGGCCGGGCTGGCGGTGGAAGGCCATTTCACCGGCCAGGCGCAGTGGATGACCTACCAGGAGCTGGTCACCGAGCCGCTGGCGCGCGTGGTCGGCGCCAAGCCGGTCGAGGTGGTGGCGATGAACTCGCTCACCACCAACCTGCACCTGATGATGGCCAGCTTCTACCGGCCCACAGCCGAGCGCCCGGCGATCCTGATCGAGGCCGGCGCGTTTCCCTCCGACCGCCACGCGGTGGAATCGCAGATCCGCTGGCACGGCCTGGACCCGGCCGACTGCCTGGTCGAAGTCGAGCCGGACGAAGCGGACGGCACGATCTCCATGGGCGCCATCGAGCGCGCCATCGGCGTGCATGGCCCGCGCCTGGCGCTGGTGCTGTGGCCGGGCGTGCAGTACCGCACCGGCGAGGCCTTCGACCTGGCCCAGGTCGCCCGGCTGGCCCGGGCCGCCGGCGCCCGCGTCGGCTTCGACCTGGCCCACGCCGCCGGCAACCTGGCGCTGGCCCTGCACGACAGCGGCGCCGATTTCGCCGCCTGGTGCCACTACAAGTACCTCAACGCCGGCCCGGGCGCGGTGGCCGGCTGCTTCGTCCACGAGCGCCACGCCCGCGATCCCGCGTTGCCGCGGCTGGCCGGCTGGTGGGGGCACGACAAGCACACCCGCTTCCACATGGGCCCGGGGTTCGACCCGGCTCCCGGGGCGGAGGGCTGGCAGCTGAGCAATCCGCCGATCCTGGCGCTGGCCCCGCTGCGCGCCTCGCTGGCGCTGTTCGAGCAGGCCGGCATGGCGGCGCTGCGCGGCAAGTCGCTGGCGCTGGACGCGCACCTGCGCGCGCTGATCCAGGCGCGCCTGGCCGATGTCCTGCACGTCGTCACCCCGGCCGACCCGGCGCGCCACGGCTGCCAGCTGTCGCTGCGCGTGGCCGGCGGGCGCGAGCGCGGCCGCGCGCTGTTCGAGTACCTGCACGCGCACGGCGTGCTCGGCGACTGGCGCGAGCCGGACGTGATCCGCATCGCCCCGGTGCCGATGTACAACCGCTTCGAGGACCTGCACGCCTTCGTCGAGACGGTCGAGGCCTGGGCCGGGCGCGGCGGCGCATGAGCCGGCCGCTGACCATCGTCGGCGGCGGCCTGGCCGGCTGCCTGCTGGCCGTGCTGCTCGCCCGCGACGGGCGCCGGGTGGAGATCTACGAGCGTCGCGGCGATCCGCGCGTCACCGGCTACGAGCGCGGCCGCTCGATCAACCTCGCCCTGGCCGAGCGCGGGCGCATGGCGTTGCGCGCCGCGGGGGCGGAGGACGCGGTGATGGCCCACGCGGTGATGATGCGCGGGCGCATGGTCCACCCCCTCGACGGCGCGCCGCAGCTGCTGCGCTACGGCCGCGACGACAGCGAGGTGATCTGGTCGGTGCACCGCGCCGACCTGAACGTGGTGCTGCTCGACCTGGCCGAACGCGCCGGCGCCCGCATCCATTTCCACCGGCGCCTGCACACGGTGGATTTCGACGCCGGCCACGCCCGCTTCATCGACGACCGCGACGACCAGGCCCACGACATCCGCTTCGACACCCTGGTCGGTGCCGACGGCGCCGGTTCGGCCCTGCGCGCGGCGATGCAGCGGCGCGCCCCGGCCGAGGAGCTGACCGCGTTCCTGGACCACTCGTACAAGGAGCTGGAGATCCCGCCCGCGCCCGGCGGCGGCTTCCGCATCGAGCCGCACGCACTGCACATCTGGCCGCGCGGGCGCTACATGTGCATCGCCCTGCCCAACGCCGGCGGCACCTTCACCGTGACCCTGTTCCTGCCGGACAACGCCGACGACGGCACCCCCAGCTTCGCCCGGGTGCGCAGCGGCGAGGATGCCCACACCCTGTTCGCCGGCCAGTTCACCGACGCCCTGCCGCTGATCCCGGAGCTGTGCCGCGACTGGGAGGAACACCCGCCCGGCCTGCTCGGCACGCTGTACCTGGACCGCTGGCACCTGGACCGGCGCGCGGTGCTGCTCGGCGACGCCGCCCATGCCATGGTGCCCTTCCACGGCCAGGGCATGAACTGCGCCTTCGAGGATTGCGTGGCGCTGGCCGCGCAGCTGCGCGCCCATGCCGACCCGGCCGAGGCCTTCGCCGCCTTCCAGGCGCAGCGCCTGCCCGACGCGCGCGCGATCCAGCAGATGGCGCTGGAGAACTACATCGAGATGCGCGACCGGGTGGACGACCCGGCGTTCCTGCTGCAGCGCGCCCTGGAGCGCGAACTGCAGGCGCGCCACCCCGATCGCTTCGTGCCGCACTACACCATGGTCACGTTCATGACCCTGCCCTACGCCGAGGCCCTGCGCCGCAGCGAGATCCAGCGCGAGCTGCTGGAGCAGGCCACCGCCGGCCGCCACGACCTGGACGGACTGGACTGGGAAGCGCTGGCGCGCCAGGTGCACGAACGCCTGCCGGTGCTGGCCGGGGCGCATTGACGCGGCGCCCCGGCGCCACCATATGTATTCCGACACTTTCCGATGACCGCGGTGCCTCCCCCGATGCCCGACAGCGACAGCTTCCTGTTCTACGACCTGGAGACCTTCGGCCAGGATCCGCGCAGGACCCGCATCGCCCAGTTCGCCGCGGTGCGCACCGATGCGGCGCTGGAGGTGATCGAGGAGCCGACCAGCTTCTTCGTCAAGCCCGCCGACGACCTGCTGCCCTCGCCCTACGCCACCCTGGTCACCGGCATCACCCCGCAGCGCGCGCTGGCCGAGGGCGTGGACGAGGCCGAGGCCTTCGCCCGCATCGCCGAGCTGATGGGGCGCCCGCGCACCTGCACGCTGGGCTACAACACGCTGCGCTTCGACGACGAGTTCGTGCGCCACGGCCTGTTCCGCAACTTCCACGATCCCTACGAGCGCGAATGGCGCGGCGGCAACTCGCGCTGGGACCTGCTGGACATGCTGCGCCTGCTGCACGCGCTGCGCCCGGACGGCATCGTCTGGCCGCAGCGCGAGGACGGCCGCGGCATTTCCTTCAAGCTCGAGCACCTGGCCGCGGCCAACGGCGTGCGCGAGGGCGATGCCCACGAGGCGCTGTCGGACGTGTACGCCACCGTCGGCCTGGCGCGCCTGTTCCGCCGCGCGCAGCCGCGCATGTGGGACTACGCCCTGCGCCTGCGCGACAAGCGCTTCGCCGCCTCGCTGCTGGACACGGTGGCGATGCAGCCGGTGCTGCATGTTTCCCAGCGCTACCCGGTGGAGCGGCTGTGCGCGGCGCCGGTACTGCCGCTGGCGCGCCATCCGCTGATCGACAGCCGGGTGATCGTGTTCGACCTGCTCGGCGACGTCGACGCGCTGCTGCGCCTGTCCGCCGAGGAGATCGCCGAGCGCCTGTACGTGCGCGCCGCCGACCTGCCCGAGGGCGAGCAGCGCATCCCGCTCAAGGAGGTGCACCTGAACAAGGTGCCCGGCCTGGCCGCCTGGCAGCACCTGCGCGCCCCGGATTTCCAGCGCCTGGGGCTGGATCCGGCGCAGATCGAGGCGCGTGCCGCGCGCCTGCGCGAGGTGGGCCCGGCACTGGCCGAGAAGGTCCGCCGCGTCTACGCGCAGCCGCGCGCGGGCCTGGCCGCCGGCGATGTCGACGGCGCCCTGTACGACGGCTTCCTGGACGAGGCCGACCGCCGGCTGATGCCGCTGGTGCGCGCCACCGCCCCGGCCGACCTGGCCGCGCTGGAGGGCCGCTTCCGCGACCCGCGCCTGCCCGAGCTGCTGTTCCGCTACCGCGCGCGCAACTGGCCGCAGACCCTGGACCCGGCCGAGCGCGGGCGCTGGGACGCCTACCGCCGTCGCCGCCTGACCGAGGACCACGGCCTGTCCGAGCTGACCTTCGAACAGTCCTCCGCCCAGATCGCCGAACTGCGCCAGGCCCGTGCCGGCGATCCCGGGGCCCTGCACCTGCTCGACCAACTGGCCGCCTGGAACCTGGACCTGCAACGCACCCTATGAGCGCCTACTTCACCGATGCCAGCCTGCGCTTCCTGCGCGGGCTGGCGCTGCACAACGAGAAACCCTGGTTCAACGCCCACCGCGAGGACTACGAGCAGCACGTGCGGCTGCCGTTCCTGCAGCTGATCGCCGACCTGCAGCCGGCGCTGGCCGAGGTCAGCCCGCATTTCCGCGCCGATCCGCGCGGCAACGGCGGCTCGCTGTTCCGCATCTACCGCGATGCGCGCTTTTCCCACGACAAGTCGCCGTACAAGTCCTGGCAGGGCGCACGGCTGTTCCACGCGCGCCGCCGCGAGGTGCCGGCGCCCTCGTTCTACCTGCACCTGCAGCCGGGCGAGAGCTTCGTCGGTGCCGGCATCTGGCATCCGGAACCGGACGTGCAGCGCCGCATCCGCCAGTTCGTCTTCGACAACCCGGGCAGCTGGAAGGCGGCCGCGCACGACCCGGCCTTCCGCCGCGCCTTCGACCTCGACCAGAGCGAGAAGATGGTGCGTACCCCGCGCGGCTTCCCCGCCGATTTCGCGTTCATCGAGGATCTCAAGCAGCGCAACTGGGTGATGTGGCGCCCGCTCGACGACGCCACGATGACCGGGCCGCGCCTGCGCGGCGTGCTCGCCCGCGACCTGGGCCGGCTCGGCCCGTTCGTGGACTACCTGTGCGCGGCGCTGGACCTGGAGTTCTGAGGTTCCTTCCGGCGAAACCGCCCGCGGCCGGATCCCGCTGCCGCGGCGCAGGCATGGGGCGCACATGGAAGTTGCGCCGGTCGAGCGAGGCAGCCACCACGGCCATGGCTGCCGCCGTCGCGCATCCCGGGCCACGTGGCCGGGGCGACGCGGCGGGCGTGCCGGGGGATCGGCCATCGCACCAGCCGGCCGTCGCACGATGGGTCCGGTTCCCACAACCCTGCACCGGATAGGAGCCGTCGGATCGCCGATCCGACGGTGTGCATCCGCCGGATGCGGTACCGGCCCGGACCCGCGCCGACCCGGGTGGCCCTTGCCTGAATGCGCGACCGGACGCGGGAGCGCCAGCCGGGCGCCGCGCGTATCCTGCCGCGGTCGCCTGCGGAGCCGCTCGATGCGCAAATGGTGGTGGACATTGCCGGTACTCGCCGTGCTGGCGCTGGCCGGCTATGGCGTCGCCGGTCCCTGGCTGGCGATGAACGGCATCGACCGCGCGATCGCCCGCCAGGACGCGGCCGCGCTGGAGCGTTACGTCGATTTCCCCGCGTTGCGGGCCAACCTGAAGGCGCATCTGGACGGCTGGCTGGCCCGCCGCCTGGACCCGGCGCTGCGCGCCGGCCCATTCGCCGCGCTGGCGCAGCAGGCACTGGGCGGGGTCGCCGCTGCCGGCGTGGACACGCTGGTCACCCCGGCCGGGCTCGCCGCGGCGATACAGGGGCGCACCCTGTGGAAACGCGCCGGCGGCGACACCGTGGGCGGCGACAGCTGGTCCCCGACCACGCCCGACCGGCCGCTGCGGCAGGCCCATGGCCGCTTCGAATCCCCTTCCCGCTTCCTCGCCCGCGTGCCTGCCGGCGATGGCGAGGCGGCCTTCGTCTTCACCCGCCAGGGCCTGCGCTGGCGCCTGACCGACATCCACCTGCCCGCCTCCCGATGAAACGCAATCCCTACTACAGCGGCCCGCCCAGCGACCATTTCGACGGCCTGCGCTTCTTCAATCCCGACCATCCCGCCACCGACCGCAGCCTGGGCCAGCTGTTGCGCTGGCGCCTGTTCGACCGCCATGCGCGCTGGGACGTGCCGCCGCCGAGCCCGTCGATCCGGCCACCGGCCCGGCGCCGGGCGCTGGCCGTCACCCTGGTCGGCCACGCCAGCGTGCTGGTGCAGATGGACGGCATGAACCTGCTCGTCGACCCGGTCTGGTCGCAGCGTGCCAGTCCGCTGCGCTGGCTCGGCCCCCGGCGCTGGAACGCCCCGGCCGTCGCCCTGGAGGCGCTGCCGCCGGTCCATGCGGTGCTGGTCACCCACAACCACTACGACCACCTGGACCTGGCCACGCTGGCGCGCCTGCAACAGGCCCATGCGCCGCGCGTGCTGGCGCCACTGGGCAACGACGCGGTGATCCGGCGCCACCTGCCCGGCCTGCAGGTCGATACGCTGGACTGGTGGCAGGCGACCGCCGTCGGTCCGCTGCGGGTGACGCTGGTGCCGGCGCTGCACTGGTCAGCGCGCGGCTGGGGCGACCGGCGCATGGCACTGTGGGGCGGCTTCCACCTGCAGGGCGATGCCAGCTGCTACGTCGCCGGCGATACCGCCTACGGCAACGGCTGGCCGTTCCGCCAGCTGCGCGCGCGCCTGGGCGCGCCGGACCTGGCGGTGCTGCCGATCGGCGCCTACGCGCCGCGCTGGTTCATGCGCGCCCAGCACATGGGTGCGGACGAGGCGGTGCAGGCGATGCTCGACTGCGGTGCCGGCCATGCGGTCGGCGTGCACTGGGGCACTTTCCGCCTGACCGACGAGCCGCGCCTGGAACCGCCGGGCCTGCTGGTGCGCACCCTGCGCGAGCGCGGCCTGGACCCGGCCCGCTTCGCCGCGCTGCAGGCCGGCGAGACCTGGGAAGCCGCCGTCCACGGACACCGCCAGGGCGATCCCGCGATCGCCTGAGGCCCGCGGGCCGTCCACCTCCGGGTACGGGTCCCCGCTACCGGCACCGTTGTTGCGCCTGCCGACGCCACCCAGCGCGGCGGCTCCGGCACGCGGACTGCCGCCGGGCAATCGCCGCGCCGGCGATCGGCGACGCTAGCGCGACAGTGCCGCCGCCAGCCGTCGCATCGGCCGCGCCAGCTGGCGGCGGGCCAGCCACGGCAACCCGGCCAGCACCTGCGCCGGCGTGGTCGCCGGGCGTGGCTCGCACCAGGCGAAGGCGACGCGGTTGTCCATGCCCGGCTCCTCCAGCACCCTCGCGCGGCCATCGAAGGCCCGGCGCAGGCGCAGCACATGGGTGCGCAGGTCGGTGGCGTACAGGTTGGTGGCCATCGCGCCGCCGGGCCGCAGCGCGGCGCGGCAGTCGCGGTAGAACGCCTGGGTGGACAGCGCCGGCGGGATCCCCTGCAGGTCGTAGGCATCCACCAGCAGCAGGTCGAAGCAGGCCCGGTGCGCGCGCAACCAGGCAGCCCCGTCGCCGAGCACCACCTGCAGGCGCGCATCGTCGGCCGGGATCCGGAACGCCTCGCGCAGGGCCAGCACCCCGGCCTCGTTCTCCACCACGTCGATCCGCGCCGGCGCCAGGTAGCGGTGGCAGAACTTCGCCTGCGCCCCGCCGCCCAGGCCGATGATGCCGATCCGCGCCGGCCGCGGCTGCAGCAGCAGCGCGGCCAGCATGGTGCGGGTGTAGCCCACCTGCAGCCAGTCCGGCGCCCAGCGCAGCATGCGCGTCTGGGTGACGTCCTCGCGGAAGCGCAGTTCCACGTAGCGCCAGCCGCGGTGCACGTAGGGCGCACCGCCCGCGCGGGCCGGCCGCGGCGGGCTCATCGCGCCGGCGGGTCGTTGGCCACGCCGTGCGGGACGTGGCCGGCGGCCACGTGCAGGCGGGCGCTGTCGATGTTGTGCTGGGAGTCGTCGAAGAAGATGTCCGCGCCGAACGCCTCCAGGAACGGCCCCTTGTGCCGGCCGCCCAGGAACAATGCCTCGTCGATGCGCACGCCCCACTCGCGCAGGGTACGGATCACCCGCTCGTGCGCCGGCGCCGAGCGCGCGGTCACCAGGGCGGTGCGGATCGGCGCCTGCACCCCGGCCGGGAACGCCTCCTGCAGCTGGTGCAGCGCGGCCAGGAAGTTGTGGAACGGCCCGACGCTGAGCGGTTCGCGCGCGCGCTCGCGCTCGTGCCGGCCGAAGGCTTCCACCCCCTGTTCGCGCGAGACCCGCTCGCTCTCGTCGCCGAACAGCACCGCGTCGCCGTCGAAGGCGATGCGCAGCTGCGACGACGCCGGGCGCACGGCCTCGTCGGCGCGGCCGCGGGCGGCGGCGGCCTGGGCCGCGCGCTCGCCCGGCGGGGGCGGCAGCAGGGTGGCGGCGGCCACGCCGTTGGCCAGTGCCTGGCGCACCGAGTCCGGGTTCGCCGACAGGAACAGGTCGGTGCCGAACGGCTTGACGTAGGGCCAGGTGGCCTCGCCGGAGGTGAACGTGGCGCGGACGATGCCCAGGCCGTAGTGCTCGATGGAATTGAAGATGCGCAGGCCGGTGTCGGCCGAGTTGCGCGACAGCAGGATCACCTCCACGCGCGGCGCCTCGGCCGGCGCGCCCTCGTTGAGCGCCAGCAGCTTGCGCACCACCGGGAAGGCGATGCCCGGCTCGAGGATGTCGTCCTCGTGGACGCGCTGGTAGTCGGCGTAGGCCTGCACGCCGGCGCGCTCGAACAGCGCATGGCCCTCTTCCAGGTCGAACAGCGCGCGCGAGGTCACCGCGACGGTCAGCAGGCGGGGCGTGTTGTCGGACATGGGGTCGGGGCAACCGGAAAGGGAAAACGGGGAACGCAACCAGGGGCGCGCATCAGCCTACAGCATGCCCGCCCGCCATCCCGTGCGCTCAGACCATGAACTGCTCGCTGATGATGCGTTCTTCCAGGTTGTGCTCCGGGTCGAACAGCAGCGTCACCTGGCGGTCGCGCGATTCGCGGATGACCACCTCCAGCACGTTGCGCACCTCGTGCGAGTCGGCGGTGACGCTGACCGGGCGCTTGTGCGCCTCCAGCACGCGCATGCGGAACTCGGTATCGGCCTTGAGGATCGCCCCGCGCCAGCGCCGCGGCCGGTACGGCGCGATCGGGGTGAGCGCGAGCACGTGCGAGCCCAGCGGCAGGATCGGGCCGTAGGCGGAGAAGTTGTAGGCGGTGCTGCCGGCCGGGCTGGACACCAGCACGCCGTCGCACATCAGCTCGTCGATGCGGGTCTGGCCGTTGAGGTCGATGCGGATGTGCGCGGCCTGGCGGGTCTGGCGCAGCAGCGACACCTCGTTGTAGGCCAGCGAGCCGACGCTGGCGCCGGATTCGGTGTGCGCCAGCATCTCCAGCGGCCGCAGCCGCGCCGGCTCGGCGCGGGCGATGCGCTCGGGCAGGCCCTCGGCGCGGTACTGGTTCATCAGGAACCCGACCGTGCCCAGCTTCATGCCGAACACCGGCTTGCCGAGCGTGCCGTAGCGGTGCAGCGTCTGCAGCATGAAGCCGTCGCCGCCCAGCGGGCAGATGACGTCGGCCTCGTCGGGCCGGTACTGCCCGTATTCGTCGGTCATCCGCTCCAGCGCCAGCTGGGCGGCCTCGACCGTGCTGGCCAGGAAAGCGATGCGGCGCGGCTGGTCCATCAATTCGGCGACTCCGGTGCGGGTGCGCCGAGGATACCGCGGCCCATCCGTGCCGGCACCCGGCGGGCACCGGCACGGACGGCCGCGCGCGGCTCAGCGGCCGTGCGCGGCCAGCTGGCCCAGGCGCTGCACCGCCACCGAGACGGTCGGATAGTCCAGGTTCTTCTGGGTCTCCAGCTCCTGCAGCATCGCCAGGGTGAAACGCAGGCCGGAGTCGTCGCGCCCCATCCACGCGGCGACCTTGGCATCGGCATCGCCCGCCTCGCCCGGCATCGCCAGCACCTGCGCGGCCAGGTCGCGCTGGTGGGCGGCGAGCTGGTCGCGCAGCACGCCGCGGGCGATGGCATGCCAGCGGCCTTCCACCTGCAACGCATCGATCTGCTCGGACAGCCAGGGCAGGCGCAGCGCCGTGCCCAGGCGGAAGTACACCCGCGCCACGTCCACCGGGCGCAGCTTGCGCGCGCCGGCCAGCTCGATGATGTCGAACGCCGGCTCCAGGTAGCGCAGCTCGGCAAGCTGGGTCGCCAGCGGCGCCGGCACGCCCTTGTCCTTCCAGCCGGCCACGCGCGCCTCGTATTCCGGCCGGCGCGCGTCCGGCAGCACGCCGGCGGCGACGCGGATCTCGTTGAACGGCCCATGGTAGCGCTGCACCGCGTCGGTGATCGCCGGGATCGCCCCCGGGCGGAACAGCAGCCAGCGCACGAACGAGCGCTGCAGGCGCCAGATCACCTCCAGCGCATCGATCTGCACCGGCTCGGGCACCTGCCCGTCGAGGGCGTCGATCTGCGTCCACAGCGCACGCGCGTCCAGCGTCTCGCGGCTGATGGTGTAGGCCTTGGCGACCTCGCCGATGCTGCGCCCGGTGTCCTCCTGCATGCGCAGCAGGAAGGTCGAGCCCATGCGGTTGATGGTGGCGTTGGTCACCGCGGTGGCGATGATCTCGCGCTTGAGGCGGTGCCGCTCCATGGCCTGGGCGTACTTCTTGCGCAGCGGCGTGGGGAAGTAGCGCAGCAGTTCCTTGGACAGGTACGGGTCCTCGGGCACGTCCGATTCCACCAGCTGCTGGAACGCCACCAGCTTGGCGTAGGACAGCAGCACCGCCAGCTCCGGCCGGGTCAGGCCCAGGCCCTTGGCCTTGCGCTCGGCGATCTCCGCGTCCGAGGGCAGGAACTCGATCTGCCGGTCCAGCAGGCCCTGCTGCTCCAGGGTCTGGATGAAGTGCTGCTTGGAGCCCAGCCGGCGCACGCTCATGCGTTCCATCAGGCTCAGCGCCTGGTTCTGCCGGTAGTTGTCCCACAGCACCAGCCCGGCCACCTCGTCGGTCATCGACGCCAGCAGGCGGTTGCGCGCGTCCATCTTGAGCTTGCCCGCGTGGACCACGCTGTCGAGCAGGATCTTGATGTTCACCTCGTGGTCGGAGGTGTCCACGCCGGCGGAGTTGTCGATGAAGTCGGTGTTGAGCAGCACGCCGTTGAGCGCGGCCTCGATGCGCCCGCGCTGGGTCAGGCCGAGGTTGCCGCCCTCGCCCACGATCCGGCAGCGCAGCTGGCCGCCATCCACGCGCAGGCCGTTGTTGGCGCGGTCGCCGACCTCGGCGTTGCTCTCGGTGGCGGCCTTGACGTAGGTGCCGATGCCGCCGTTCCAGAACAGGTCCACCGGCGCGCGCAGGATGGCGCTGATAAGCGCCTCGGGCGGCAGGTGGTCCACGCCGTCCTCCAGGCCCAGCGCACGGCGCACCTGCGCGCCGACCGGGATGCTCTTGAGCGTGCGCGGGTAGACGCCGCCGCCGGCGCTGATCAGCCGGGCGTCGTAGTCCGCCCAGCTCGAGCGCGGCAGCTTGAACAGGCGCTCGCGCTCGGCGAAGGACGCGGCCGGGTCCGGATCCGGGTCCAGGAACACGTGGCGGTGGTCGAACGCGGCCAGCAGGCGGGTGTGGCGCGACAGCAGCATGCCGTTGCCGAACACGTCGCCGGACATGTCGCCGATGCCGATGCAGGTGAAGTCCTCGGCCTGGCAATCGCGGCCGAGCGCGCGGAAGTGGCGCTTGACCGACTCCCAGGCGCCGCGCGCGGTGATGCCCATGCCCTTGTGGTCGTAGCCGACCGAACCGCCGGAGGCGAACGCATCGCCCAGCCAGAAGCCGTGATCGATGGCCAGGCCGTTGGCGATGTCGGAGAAGCTGGCCGTTCCCTTGTCGGCGGCCACCACCAGGTACGGATCGTCGCCGTCGTGGCGCACCACCTCCGCCGGCGGCACGATCCTGCCGGCGACGATGTTGTCGGTGATGTCCAGCAGGCCCTGGATGAACACCTTGTAGCAGGCGATGCCCTCGGCCAGCACCGCGTCGCGGTCGCCGCCGGCGGGCGGGCGCTTGACGAAGAAGCCGCCCTTGGCGCCGACCGGCACGATCACCGTGTTCTTGACCATCTGCGCCTTGACCAGGCCCAGCACCTCGGTGCGGAAGTCCTCGCGCCTATCGGACCAGCGCAGGCCGCCGCGCGCCACCGGGCCGAAGCGCAGGTGCACGCCCTCCACGCGCGGGCCGTAGACGAAGATCTCGCGGTACGGATGCGGCCGCGGCAGGTCCGGCACCTTGGCCGAATCGAACTTGAAGGCGATCACCGGCGCCGGCAGGCCCTGCCGCCCGCCCTGGTAGTAGCTGGTGCGCAAGGTCGCCCCGATCACCCCGATGAAGCTGCGCAGGATGCGGTCCTCGTCCAGGCTGGAGACGCGGTCGAGCAGTTCCAGCAGCGCCGCGCGGGTGGTGGCCTCCTGCTCGGCGCGGCCGGCACCGCGCGCGGCGATCACCGGCTCCAGCGTCTTCAGCGTGGCCTCGTCGCCGGCCGCCAGGGCGCCCAGCTGCAGGCGCAGGCGCTGCTGGCCCTCGGCGATCTGCTTGCGCGATTCGGCGCCGGTGGCCGGGTCGAAGCGCGCCTCGAACAGCTCCACCAGCAGCCGGGCCAGCAACGGATAGCGCGCGAAGGTCGCCTCGACATAGGCCTGCGAGAACGGCACGCCGGTCTGCAGCAGGTACTTGCAATAGCCGCGCAGCACCGCGACCTGGCGCCAGTGCAGGGCCGCGGCCAGCACCAGGCGGTTGAAGCCGTCGTTCTCGGCATCGCCGTGCCAGACCCGGGCGAAGGCCTCGTCGAACAGGCCATCCAGGCCGTCGGCGTCGATGCCGCCGACCGCCGACTCGACCTCGAAGTCCTGCACGTAGACCGGGATCTCGCCCACCTGCAGCCGGTACGGGCGCTCGGCGATCACCCGCAGGCCCATGTTCTCCATCATCGGCAGCACGTCCGACAACGGGATGTCGTCGAGCTGGCGGTACAGCTTCAGGCGCAGGCCGGCGCGGCCGTCGCGGTTCACCGCCTGCAGGTTCAGGCGCAGGTCGTCGGGTCCGGTCAGCGCCGCCAGGTTCTCCACGTCGCTGGCGGCGGCCTCGATCGAGGAATCCTCGATGTAGCCGGCCGGCAGGGCGCGGCCGACGCTGGCCGCCATGCGCAGCCCGACGGTCTCGCCGTGGCGGGCGACCAGCAGCTCGCGCAGGTCGTCCTGCCAGTTGCGCAGCAGGTGGTCCAGGCGCGCCTCCAGCGCGGCCGCGTCCACCCCCAGGGCCTGGCCCGGGTACGGGCGCACGATCAGGTGCAGCTGCGCCAGCGGCGACTCGCCCAGCACCACCGAGGAATCGACCTGTTCGCCGTGCAGGGCGTCCTTGAGCAGCGACTCGATGCGCAGGCGCACGTCGGTGTTGAAGCGATCGCGCGGGATGTAGACGATCACCGAGATGAAGCGGCCGTACTTGTCGCGGCGCACGAACAGGCGGCTGCGCACCCGCTCCTGCAGGCCGAGCACGCCCATCGCGGTGCGGTACAGCTCCTCGCCGTTGGACTGGAACAGCTCCTCGCGCGGCAGCGTCTCCAGGATGTGGCGCAGCGCCTTGCCGCTGTGGCTGTTGGGCGCCAGGCCGGAACGGTCCATCACGTAGTCGTAGCGCCGGCGCACCAGCGGGATCTCCCACGGACGGCGGTTGTAGGCCCCGGAGGTGAACATGCCCAGGAAGCGCTGCTCGCCGACGATGCGGCCCTTGGCATCGAACGCCAGCACGCCGATGTAGTCCATGTAGCCGCTGCGATGCACGTGGGAGCGGGCGGCGGTCTTGGTCAGGATCAGCACCTCGGCCTGGCCGGCGCCCAGGTTGTGGGCGGCCAGGGACGCCACCGGATGCACGGTGCCGGAGGGCTTGCGCAGCAGGCCCAGGCCGCTGTCGTTGTCCGGCACCAGCACGTCCACCTTGCCCTGCTTCTCCACGCGGTATTCGCGGTAGCCGAAGAAGGCGAAGTGCTCGGCCGCGGCCCAGCGCAGGAATTCCTGCGCCTCGCGGCGGCTGGCATCGTCCACCGGCATGCGCCGGGTGGCCAGGTCCTCGGCCACCAGCAGCATCTGCTCGCGCATGGCGCTCCAGTCGCCGACGATCGCCCGCACGTCGGCCAGGGTGGCCTGCACCGCCTTCTCGACCCGGTCCATCTCCTCCGGCGGCAGGCGGTCGATCTCCAGCAGCATCAGCGACTCGGGCTTGCCCTCCTCCACCCCGGTCAGGCGGCCGCCGCGGTCGCGGGCCACGCGCAGGACCGGGTGGCCCAGCACGTGCACGCCGATGCCCAGCCCGGCCAGGGTCATGCCCACCGAATCGACCAGGAACGGCATGTCGTCGTTGACGATCTCCAGCACCGTGTGCGCCGACTCCCAGCCGTTGCCGCGCCGGGTCGGGTTGAACACCCGCACCTTGGCGGTGCCGGCCTTGCGGTTGCGCACGAATTCGAGCATGTCCGCGGCCATCGCCGCCCACTCCTCGGCGCTGTGGTGCGGGAATTCGTCCTCCTGCATGCGCCGGTAGAAATCGGCGGTGAAGGCGCGCGCCAGCGGCTGGGCATCGGCGGCAAAGCGCTTGCCCAGCGCCGCGAACACCGGCGCCAGCGAGAATCCGGCCGCGACGGCGGCCGCCTCCCCGGATTTGGACGTGCTGGAACGGGAAGAGGACTGTTTCTTTGCGGAGGCCATGAAGAGCATTCACAAGCGCGTTGGGAAACGCGAATTGTAGTCCGGCCCCGTTTTCGGCCTTGCTGCAGGGCGACATGAGCACATGCCCGCGGGCGCCCTCCCCGCCGCCGCCCGGCCTGTCAAAATTCTGAACTGGACGGTATAGTCCACGTCCCATGACGTCCCCCGATGCCCTCCAAGCCAGCGACACCTGCGCCGGCATGCGCGACAGGCGCGTGTTCGATGCGGTGCGCGAGCTGCTGGCCGAGCAGGGAGTCAACATGAGCATGGACGCGCTGGCCCTGCGCGCCGGCTGCTCCAAGCAGACCCTGTACAGCCGCTACGGCAACAAGCACGAGCTGATCAAGCGGGTGATGCACGAACACCTGGAGCCGGTATCGGCCCTGCTGGTGCCGGCCGGGGACGACCTGCGCGAGGGCCTGGTCGCCTTCGCACTGCAGCATCTGCGCAACCTCAACCGCCCCGAGGTGATGCAGAGCTGCCTGCTGGCCAGCGCCGCCGCGCGCAACTTCCCGGCCACCGGGCCGGAATTGTGGAGCGAGGGCGTGGCCCCGCTGCTGGACCAGCTCGCCCTGTGGCTGGAGCGGGCGGTCGCGGACGGGCGCCTGCGTCGTGACGATCCGCACTATATGGCCGAGCTGCTGCTCGGCATGATTGTCGGCCTGGACTTCGAGCGCCAACGCTTCAACACCCCCCATCGCGTGCACGCCGGCGACATCGGCCGGTGGGCAGAATTCGCGGTCGACGCGTTCCTGCGGGCCTTTGCGCCGCCGGCGGCCGGCCCTCTCCAAGACAACAAGAAACGGAGCACTCCCCGATGACCTCCCCCTTCCGCACCCTGGCCCTGGCCTGCGCCGTCGCCCTCGCCGTGGCTGCCTGCAAGAAGCAGGAACAACCCGCCCCGCCGACGCCCGAGGTCGGGGTGGTCACCGCCACCCCGCAGGCGCTGCCGCTGCAGCGCGAGCTGGTCGGCCGGCTCTCGCCGTACCGTTCGGCCGACGTGCGCGCGCGCGTGGCCGGCGTGCTGCTCAAGCGCCTGTACGAGGAAGGCAGCGACGTGAAGGAGGGCCAGGTGCTGTTCCAGATCGACCCGGCGCCGCTGCAGGCCGCGCTGGCCTCGGCCCAGGGCCAGCTCGCCGCCGCCCAGGCCGAGTACACCAACGCCAAGGTCGCCGCCGACCGCGCCCGCAGCCTGGCGCCGCAGGCCTACGTGTCCCGCGCCGACCTGGACACCGCCGAGGCCACCGAACGTTCCTCGGCGGCGTCGGTCAAGCAGGCCCGTGCCGCCGTGGACACCGCCCAGATCAACCTGGGCTATGCCCGGGTCACCTCGCCGATCGCCGGCCGCGCCGGCAAGCAGCAGGTCACCGAGGGTGCGCTGGTGGGCAGCAGCGAGGCCACCTTGCTGACCACGGTGGACCAGCTCGACCCGCTGTACGTGAACTTCTCGATGAGCTCGGACGAGCTGGCCGCGCTGCGCCGCGCCCAGAGCCAGGGCCAGATCACCCTGGAAGGCGACGGCAAGGCGTCCATCCAGGTCTCGCTGCCCGACGGCAGCGCCTATCCGCAGCCGGGCGTGCTCGACTTCGCCGACGCCACGGTCGATCCCAGCACCGGCGCGGTGTCGCTGCGCGCGCTGCTGCCCAACCCCGACCACGTGCTGCTGCCGGGCTCGTTCGTCTCCTTCAAGGCGACCCTGGGCGAGCGCAAGAGCGCCTACCTGGTGCCGCAGGAGGCCCTGCAGCGCGACACCGTGGGCGCCTACCTGCTGGTGGTCGGCAAGGACGGCAAGGTCGTGCGCCGCAACGTGGAGCTCGATGGCCAGCAGCAGGACAAGTGGCTGGTCGGCGCCGGCCTGCAGCCGGGCGACGAGGTGATCGTCTCGGGCCTGCAGAAGGTCAAGGAAGGCGAGCCGGCCAAGGCGACCCCGTGGCAGCCGCAGGCGCAACCGGGCCAGGCCGCGCAGCCGGCGGCCGACCAGACCGAGCAGAACTGACGGGAACCGACCATGCCTAAATTCTTCATCGAACACCCCGTGTTCGCCTGGGTGGTGGCGATCCTGATCAGCCTCACCGGCATCATCGCCATGCTCAACCTGGGCGTCGAGTCCTACCCGAGCATCGCCCCGCCGCAGGTCACGGTCACCGCCAGCTATCCCGGCGCCAGCGCCGACACCGCGGAGAAGTCCGTCACCCAGGTGATCGAGCAGCAGCTCACCGGCATCGACCACCTGATGTACTTCAACTCGTCCTCCTCCGCCAACGGCCGGGTCACGATCACCCTCACCTTCGAGACCGGCACCAACCCGGACATCGCCCAGGTGCAGGTGCAGAACAAGGTGTCGCTGGCCACGCCGCGCCTGCCCACCGAGGTGACCCAGCAAGGCGTGGTGGTGGCCAAGGCCAACGCCGGCTTCCTGATGGCGGTGGCGCTGCGCTCGGAGAACCCGGCCATCGACCGCGACGCGCTGAACGACATCGTCGGTGCGCGCGTGCTCGAGCAGATCTCGCGCGTGCCCGGCGTGGGCAGCACCCAGCAGTTCGGCTCCGAGTACGCCATGAACATCTGGCTGAACCCGGAAAAGCTGCAGGGCTACCACATGGCGGCCAGCGACGTGTACAGCGCCATCGCCGCGCAGAACGTGCAGTTCGCCGCCGGTGCGATCGGCGCCGACCCGGCCCCGGCCGGGCAGAAGTTCACCGCCACGGTCTCGGCCGAGGGCCGCTTCTCCTCGCCCGAGGAGTTCGAGAACATCCTGCTGCGCACCGACGCCAACGGCGCGGTGGTACGCCTGAAGGACGTGGCGCGGGTCGGCTTCGGCCCGGCCAACTACGGCTTCGACACCCAGTACAACGGCAAGCCGGTCGGCGCCTTCGCCATCCAGCTGCTGCCGGGCGCCAACGCGCTGAACGTGGCCGAGGCGGTGCGCGCCAAGATGGACGAGCTGGCGCCGAGCTTCCCGCAGGGGGTGACCTGGTTCGCGCCCTACGACAGCACCACGTTCGTGACCATCTCCATCGACGAGGTGGTGCACACGCTGATCGAGGCGATCGTGCTGGTGTTCCTGGTGATGTGGATCTTCCTGCAGAACTTCCGCGCCACCTTGATCCCGACCCTGGTGATCCCGGTCGCCCTGCTCGGCACGTTCCTGGGCATGTGGCTGGTGGGCTTCACCATCAACCAGCTGACCCTGTTCGCGATGGTGCTGGCGATCGGCATCGTGGTCGACGACGCGATCGTGGTGATCGAGAACGTCGAGCGCATCATGAGCGAGGAGCACCTGCCGCCCAAGCCGGCCACCCACAAGGCGATGACCCAGATCACCGGCGCGGTGGTGGCCATCACCGTGGTGCTGGCGGCGGTGTTCATCCCCTCGGCGCTGCAGCCCGGCGCGGCCGGCGCGATCTACAAGCAGTTCGCCATCACCATCGCCATGGCGATGGGCTTCTCCGCGTTCCTGGCGCTGAGCTTCACCCCGGCCCTGTGCGCGGCCTTCCTCAAGCCCACCCACAACGCCAACCCGAACTGGATCTTCCGCACCTTCAACCGCTACTACGAGCGCCTGGCCAAGGGCTACGTCGGCGCGGTCGGGCGCACGCTCAACCGAGCGCCGCGCTGGATCGTGCTGTTCGTGGTGCTGGTGGCGCTGTGCGGCTTCCTGTTCATGCGCCTGCCATCCAGTTTCCTGCCTGACGAGGACCAGGGGTTCGCCCTGGCCATCGTCCAGCTGCCGCCGGGTGCCACCAAGGAGCGCACCAACGAGGTGTTCGGGCAGATGCGCGGCATCCTGCAGCAGGATCCGGCCTTCGAGGGCCTGATGCAGGTCACCGGCTTCAGCTTCGTCGGCCTGGGCGAGAACGTCGGCATGGGCTTCATCCGGCTCAAGGACTGGAGCGATCGCAAGGAAACGGCGACCGAGTTCATCCAGAAGGTGAACGGCATGTTCTACGGGATCAAGGACGCGCAGATCTTCGTGGTCAACATGCCGACCGTGCAGGGCCTGGGCCAGTTCGGCGGCTTCGACATGTGGCTGCAGGACCGCGCCGGCGCCGGCAGCGACGCCCTCACCCAGGCACGCAACATCGTGCTGGGCAAGGCGGCAGCACACCCGGAGACTGTCACCGCGGTGCGTCCCAACGGCCTGGAGGACGCCCCGCAGCTGCAGCTGAACGTGGATCGCCTGCAGGCCCAGACGATGGGCCTGTCGGTCAGCGAGATCTACACCACGATCCAGCTGATGCTGGCCCCGGTGTACGTCAACGACTTCTTCTACGAAGGCCGCATCAAGCGCGTGAACGTGCGCGCCGACGCCCCGTACCGTACCGGCCTGGAATCGCTGGGCGACTTCTACGTGCCCAGCACCAGCGCAACCGACAGCAGCGGCCAGGCCGCGATGATCCCGCTGAGCAACGTGGTCAAGGCCAGGTGGGACACCGCCGCGCCCTCGCTGCAGCGCTACAACGGCTACTCGGCGGTCAACATCGTCGGCAGCCCGATGCCGGGTGTGAGTTCGGGCCAGGCGATGGACCTGATGTCGCAGATCGTCCACGACGACCTGCCCAGCACCTTCGGCTACGACTGGAGCGGCATGTCCTACCAGGAGATCCTGGCCGGCAACGCCGCCACGCTGCTGCTGGTGCTGTCGATCGTGGTGGTGTTCCTGTGCCTGGCGGCGCTGTACGAGAGCTGGTCGATCCCGGTGGCGGTGCTGCTGGTGGTGCCGATCGGCCTGCTGGGCACGACCCTGTTCTCGATGCTGCGCGGCCTGCCCAACGACCTGTACTTCAAGATCGGCCTGATCACGGTGATCGGCCTGGCGGCCAAGAACGCGATCCTGATCGTGGAGTTCGCGGTGGAGCAGCGCGCCGCCGGCAAGACCCTGCGCGAGGCGGCGATCGAGGCCGCGCACCTGCGCTTCCGCCCGATCCTGATGACCTCCTTCGCGTTCATCCTGGGCGTGCTGCCGCTGGCCCTGTCCAGCGGTGCCGGCGCCAACTCGCGCCACTCCATCGGTACCGGCGTGATCGGCGGCATGCTGTTCGCCACCACCCTGGGCGTGCTGTTCATTCCGCTGTTCTTCGTGCTGGTGCGCCGCGTGCTGGGCGAAAAGCTCGACGAGCAGTCCAGCGAGTACCTGGCCGCCCAGCAGGGCGAGGACGTGCACCGTCCGGATCGCTGATCCGGACCGCGCGTCGCTTCATCGGGCCCCGGCTTCGTGCCGGGGCCTTTTCGTTTCCGCACCCCGGGTCCGGCGACGCCTGCCTGGGCCACGCGCTCCCTGCCCTCCCGGCTCACGACGACATACGAGTGCCCCGCGGAACGGCCGGACGGCAAGCCGCGACGTGGCGCGCAATCGTTCGCATCCTGGGAAACCTGAGGACAGGGAGGCTCGAGGAATTCCGGGATTTCGCATACGAGCGCCCAGAGCACGGTTGGATGGCAAGCCGCAACGTGGCGCGCGATCACTCCCGTCCCGGGAAACCGGGTACCGGAAGGCTTGAGGGATTCCGGGATTCCACATACGAGGGGCCCGGGCAACGGTTGGATGGCAAGCCACGAGGTGACGCGCGATCGTTCGCGTCCCGGGAAACCTGGGGACCGGGTCGAGGGATTCCGGGATTCCGCATGCGAGTGACCCGGGGAATGGTTGGACGGCAAGCCGCGACGTGGCGCGCGATCGTTCGCATCCCGGGAAACCTGGGGAAAGGAAGGCTCGAGGGATTCCGCATGCGAGTGCCCCGGAGAACGGCCGGACGGCAAGCCGCGAGGTGACGCGCGATCGTTAGCATCCCGGGAAATCGGGGGAAAGGAAGGCTTGAAGGACTCAGGGACTCCAGGATTCCGCGACTTGGGGGCTTGGGGACAGCGGCGCCGTCCGGCCGTCGTATCTCTTGCCTGTCGATGCCCCGCAGGCATCCCTTCTGCCTGCCGGGGCCGGTCCGACGCAGCCGATGGGCGACAGGCCGCTGCGGCGCACGCACCGGGAAGCAGTTCGAGGCACGGCAATGCCCTCCCGCCCGTGGAGATCATTCGACAAATGCACGGCCAGGTCCGGCTGGACCCCGCGTGGAGCAGGCAGCCGCGGGGTCCCAGTCCCACCCGACGTGCGGAAATCGGCGGGTACGCCGCCGGTCATCTGCCAGGGCTGCGGTCGCTTTGCCCGCGACTGCCGGGGGCCTGCGAATCTAGGGCCCGGGCGGCGATGGCCCATCGCCGGCGCCCGCAGCCCCCCCCTCCCCGGAAGGCCGGCCGCTCCCGGGCCCGCATGGCGGTTCCAGTCGCCCAAGGAAAAGGGCCGCGCAAGCGCGGCCCCTCTCCTTTCCTGCATGCCGCCGCGGCGGACGCTCAGGGACGGCGCGCCAGCGCCTCCACGTCCTTGGTCTTGGGCATCAGGTCCTGCTTGGTCACGTTGAACCAGCCGATCGAGAGCATCGGCACGGCGACGATGACCGAGGACACCACCACGATCACCGCGCCGATCATGTGGGTCTCGGCCAAGCCCTCCATGGAGGTGCCGCCATACAGGTACAGCGCCAGCGCCGACAGGAAGAACATCACCGCGGTGATGATCGTGCGCGACAGGGTCTGGTTGATCGAGCGGTTCAGCACCTCCAGGTGGTCGGCGCGCATGCTGCGGAAGTTCTCGCGCACGCGGTCGAACACCACGATGATGTCGTTGATCGCGAAGCCCATCACCGACAGCAGGCCGGCCAGCACGGTCAGGTCGAACTCGCGCCCCAGCAGCGACACGTAGGCGATGGTCAGGACCAGGTCGAAGAACGCGGTCAGCGAGGCGACGATGGCGAACTTCCACTCGAACCGGAAGCCGATGTAGATCAGGAATCCGGCGAGCATGAAGATCGTGGCGTACAGCCCGTTCAGGGCCAGGTCCTTGCCCACCTGCGGGCCGATGAACTCGGTGCGCAGCACCGTGGCGGTGTTGTCCGCCGTGCCGACGGCGCGGGCCACCTGCTGGCCGATGCCGTTGTTGCCGGTGTTGTTGTCGCTCTCGCCGCGCGGCTGCAGGCGCACCTGCAGGTCGTTGCCACCGCCGCTGAAGCTCTGCACCTGGGCGTTCTCGAAGCCGGCGGTGGCCAGCTTCGCGCGGATCTGGTCGGTGTCCACCGGCTTGTCGAAACGCAGCTCGACCACGGTGCCGCCGGTGAACTCCAGCGCGTAGTTGAAGCCCTTGAAGGCGATGACGCCGATCGACAGCACCAGCAGCAGCCCCATGAACGCCAGCACCGGCTTGCGGTGGCGCATGAAGTCGAACGAGGTGTTGTTCGGGATGATGTGGAGCGGAAAGAGTTTCATGACGTGCTCTTCTCTTGGAAGCCCGCGCACCGGCGCGGGCTCTTGCGAAGGATTCGCGTGCTGCTCAGATGGCCACGGTGGCGAGCTTCTTGCGCCGGCCGTAGATCAGCGTGGCCAGGGCGCGCGAGACCGTGATCGCAGTGAACATCGAGGCGAAGATGCCGATGATCATGGTCAGCGCGAAGCCCTTGAGCGGGCCGGTGCCGAAGGCATACAGCGCCACGCCGACGATCAGGCCGGTGAGGTTGGCGTCCAGGATGGTGCCCCCGGCGCGGTCGTAGCCGGCCGCGATCGCCGCCTTGGCCGGCAGGCCCAGGCGCAGCTCCTCGCGGATGCGTTCGTTGATCAGCACGTTGGCGTCCACCGACAGGCCCACCGACAGCGCCAGGCCGGCGAAGCCCGGCAGGGTCATGGTCGCGCCGAACACCGACATCACCGCCACCACGATCAGCAGGTTGAACAGCAGCGCCACCGAGGTGATCAGGCCGAACACGCGGTAGTAGATGCTGAAGAACACCAGGGTGAACACGAAGGCATAGACCACCGCGGTGACGCCGCGCTGGACGTTCTCCGCGCCCAGGCTGGGCCCGATGATGCGCTCCTCGACGAAATCCATCGGCGCGGCCAGCGAACCGGCGCGCAGCAGCTTGGCGAGGTTGTCGGCCTCCTTCTTCTCCAGGCCGGTGGTGCGGAAGTTCTTGCCGAACACGCCGGCGATGCGGGTCGGCGACAGGGCCTCCTCGCGCACCCGGGTGCCGCGCACTTCCTTGCCGTCCACCACCGTCACGGTGGGGATGCGCTCGACGTAGACCACCGACATCAGCTTGCCGACGTTGGCGCTGGTGAAGTCGAACATGCGCTGGCCACCCACGTTGTTGAGGGTGATGTTCACCGCCGGCAGGCCGTTCTCGTCCACGCCGGTGGTGGCATTGACCATCTGGTCGCCGGTCACCAGCACGCGCTTGCTCAGCAGCACCGGCATGCCGGTGTCGCGCACGTGGTACAGGCGCGCCTCGGGCGGCACCCGGCCGGTACGCGCGGCATCGACCGCATCGCCGTCGACCACGGAGCGGAACTCCAGGGTGGCGGTGGCGCCGATCATGCGCTTGGCCTCGGCAGTGTCCTGCACGCCCGGCAGCTCGACCACGATGCGGTCGCTGCCCTGGCGCTGGATGATCGGCTCGGCCACGCCCAGCTCGTTGACGCGGTTGCGCAGCGTGGTGATGTTCTGCTCGATCGCGCCGGAGGCGATCTGCGCCAGCTCGCTGTCGGGAATGGTCACGGTGATGCGGCTGCCGGAGACCGCATAGCCCAGCGTCGGCTGCGACTTGGCCAGCGCGTCGCGGGCCTGGTCGGGATTGCTGCCGCTGCCCAGCGCCACCACGATGCTGTTGTCCGGGCGGCGGTCCACCGACTGGTAGGCGATGCGCGCATCGCGCAGGGTCACCCGCATGTCCTCGGCATAGGCGTCCACGCGCTTTTCCAGCGCCGCCTTCTGGTCCACCTGCAGCACGAAGTGCACGCCGCCCTGCAGGTCCAGGCCGAGCACCATCGGGCGCCCGCCGAGCCGGGTCAGCCAGTCCGGCACGGTGGAGGCCAGGTTCAGCGCCACCACGTAGTTCTCGCCCAGCTTGTCGCGCAGCACGTCGTTGGCGCGCGACTGGGTGGTCAGCGAATCCAGGCGCACGATCATGCTGTCGCCTTCGCGCGCCACCGACTTGGGCTTGATGCCGGCGGTGGCCAGGTCGTCCAGCACGCCCTGGCGCAGGGCGTCGTCGAGCTGGGAACCGCGGTTGGCGGTGATCTGGACCGAGGGGTCCTTCTGGTACACGTTCGGCAGCGCGTAGATCACGCTGGCGACCAGCACGGCCAGGATGAGGAAGTATTTCCAGCGGGGAAATTCGAGCATTGCGCAATCCCGCGCGGCGCCGGTCGGCACCGCGTCCAGTGGGGTCAGAAACGGATCAGGCGGCGGACTTGAGCGTGCCCTTGGGCAGCACGTTGGCGATGGCGCCCTTCTGCACGCGCAGGCGCACGTTGTCGGCGACTTCCACGGTGATGAAGCTCTCGCCCACGTCGGTGACCACGCCGGCCAGGCCGCCGTTGGTGATCACCTCGTCGCCGCGGTTGAGCTTCTCGAGCATGGCGCGGTGTTCCTTCTGGCGCTTGACCTGCGGGCGGATCATCAGGAAGTACATGACCGCGATCAGGATGATGGGGAACAGCAGCGTGGTGATCCCCATGCCGCCGGCAGGCTGGCCGCCGCCGGCCGCCTGGGCGTGGGCAACGGGAATCAGGAAGTCGAGCAGGTTCATCGGTCACGTCCCATGGTTTGTACGGCCTGCGCCTGGCGCGGGCCGTGGAGTGGAGGCCGCCGTCACGGCGGCGAACAAGCTCGCGATTATGCCACGAGCGCGCCGCTGCCTGCCCGGACGGGGCTCAGTCGCCGCGCGACGGCGGCGGCAGCGCGCCACGGGCCGCATAGAAGGACTGCCGGAACGCGGCGAAGGTTCCCGCCTCGATCGCCGCGCGCATGTCGGCCATCAGCTTCTCGTAGTAGTACAGGTTGTGCAGGGTGCCCAGGATCGGTCCCAGCATCTCGTTGCAGCGGTCCAGGTGGCGCAGGTAGGCGCGGCTGTAGCCGCCGCGGCAGGCGTGGCAGCCGCAGCCGGGCTCGATCGGGTCCAGGTCGCGCTCGTACCTGGCGTTGCGGATGCGCACCGTGCCGAACGAGGTGAAATAGTGGCCGTTGCGGGCGTTGCGGGTGGGCATGACGCAGTCGAACATGTCCACGCCGCGGTAGACGCCCTCGACCAGGTCCTCGGGCCGGCCCACGCCCATCAGGTAGCGCGGCCGCTCGGCCGGCAGCAGCGGGTGCATGTGGTCGAGCATGGCGTTGCGCTCGTGCTCGGGCTCGCCCACCGCCAGCCCGCCGATGGCGTAGCCGTCGAAGCCGATCGCCTGCAGCCCCTCGGCCGAGCGGTCGCGCAGGCCCGGGTGCACCCCGCCCTGGACGATGCCGAACAGCGCGGCGTCGTTGCCCAGCGCGTCGTGCGCCTCGCGCGAGCGCGCGGCCCAGCGCAGGCTCAGCTCCATCGAGCGGCGCGCCACCTCATCGGTGGCCGGGTACGGCGTGCACTCGTCGAAGATCATCACCACGTCCGAGTCCAGCACGTGCTGGATGTGCATGCTGACCTCGGGACTCAGGAACACCCGCGAACCGTCGGTCGGCGCGGCGAAGGTGACGCCTTCCTCGGTGATCTTGCGGCGATGCGCCAGCGAAAACACCTGGAAGCCGCCCGAGTCGGTCAGGATCGGCCCGTCCCACCGGCAGAATCCGTGCAGGCCGCCGTGGGCGGCGATGACCTCCAGCCCCGGGCGCAGGAACAGGTGGAAGGTGTTGCCGAGGATCATCTCCGCACCCAGCGCGCGCAGCTGCTCCGGCAGCATCCCCTTGACCGACCCGTAGGTGCCCACCGGCATGAAGGTCGGCGTCTGCACGGTGCCGCGCGGGAAGGCCAGCTGGCCGCGGCGGGCGCGGCCGTCGCGGTGGGTCAGGTTGAAGCTCAGTCGTGACATGGGCTACTCGTGGTCGTTCAGGCCGGGCGCGTCATCGCGAACACGTCGCGGGTGCCGGTGTACTGGTTGCCGCCCAGGCGGCCGACCAGGTCGAGTTGGCGCGGGTCGACATGGCGCGCATCGGCCAGCACCGCATCGTCGATGTGGGCCACCAGCACCTCCGCGAACAGCAGGTGGCGGCTGGGGTGCCCGGCGGGATACGGCATGGCCTGCACCAGCCGGCACTCGAAGGCGACCGGCGCGCCGGCCACGCGCCGCGGCGCGACCGTGTCGCTGGCGACCGAGGCGATGCCGCAGCGCTCGAACTCGCTGACCTCCGGCCCCAGGGTCGCCGAGCTGGCGTTCATCGCCTCGGCCTGTGCCTGGCTGACCAGTTGCACCACCAGCTCGCCGCTGTCGCGCGCATTGCGCAGGGTGTCCTTCTCGCTGCCGTCCGGGCGCGGGCTGATCGACACGATCAGCGTCGGCGGTGCGTCGCAGATCACCTGGAAGAAACTGAACGGCGCCAGGTTGTCCACGCCGGCGGCCGAGCGCGTGGAAATCCAGGCGATCGGCCGTGGGGTGACCGTGGCGGCGAGCCAGCGATAGGCTTCGGCTCCGTCCAGCTGGCGAAAATCAAGGCGCATGGTCCGATCCTTCCCCCGCGGCGGCGTCCTGGGGGAAAAGCAGCATGGCATCGCCATAGGAGAAGAACCGGTAGCGCTCGCGCACCGCATGGCGATAGGCGGCGAAGATGCGCTCCTTCCCGGCGAAGGCGGACACCAGCATCATCAGCGTGCTCTCGGGCAGGTGGAAGTTGGTGAACAGCGCATCGATCGCGGCGAAGCGGTAGCCGGGATAGATGAAGATGTCGGTCTCGCCGGCGAAGGCGGCGAGCGTGCCGCCGCGCGCGGCGGTCTCCAGCGAGCGCGCCACCGTGGTGCCCACCGCCACGACGCGGTTGCCGCGCGCGCGCGTGGCGGCGATGTGCTCCACCAGCCCGGCCTCGACCCGGCACCATTCGCTGTGCATGTGGTGCTGGCTGACGTCCTCCACGCGCATCGGCTGGAACGTGCCGGCACCGACGTGCAGGGTGACATGGCCGGTCTCGATGCCCCGGTCCGCCAACGCCGCCAGCAGCGCCTGGTCGAAATGCAGGCCGGCGGTCGGCGCGGCCACCGCGCCCGGTTCGCGGGCGAACACGGTCTGGTAGCGCTCGATGTCGCCGGCGCCGGGGTCGCGGTGGATGTACGGCGGCAGCGGCAGCCGCCCGGCGTGGGTCAGCCAGGTTTCCAGGGGGCCGTCCACGTCGAAGCGCAGCCGGTAGAACTCGCCGTCGCGGCCCAGCACCTCGGCCTCGCCGCCGGCATCGAGCACGATGCGGCTGCCCGGCTTGGGCGACTTGCTCACGCCCAGCTGCGCGCGGGCGCCGTTGCCGGGCAGCAGCCGCTCGATCAGGATCTCGACCCGGCCGCCGCTGGCCTTGTGGCCGAACAGCCGTGCCGGAATCACCCGGGTATCGTTGAACACCAGCAGGTCGCCGGGCTGCAGGTAGCCGGGCAGGTCGCGCACGTGGCGGTCGGCGAACGCGGCCGGCGCCGGCGGTACCACCAGCAGGCGGCTGGCCGAGCGCTCCGGCAGCGGCGCCTGCGCGATCAGTTCCTCGGGCAGGTCGTAGTGGAAATCGGACTTCTTCAACGCAGGACATCGGCAAAAACGAAGCCGGTCATTGTAGCGGCGGGCCGGGCGCAAGCGGCGGACCGGCGGAGGCGCCCGCCAAGCCCGCTGCCCCGACGCAGCTCCCGGCCGGGCCTGCCGCCGGCCGACGAGAGGGCCGCCCTGCCGCCACCTGGGGAAAAATCCAGGCACCGCGGCGTTCCATCCGCCCCGCCTCTTGCCGCCGCGGCATCCGCGGCATGTTCCCGCCATGTCCGTGCATGCCCGCATTTCCTGCGGTCGCACGGCCGCGGCCGGCCCGCGTCCCCGGCCCGCGACGCCCGGAAGATCCCGGCGTCAACGGTCGAACTTGGTGGACAGGATGATCGCCGAGGTGGTGCGCTCCACGCCGTCCAGGCTGCCGATGCGGTCGGTGAGCACGTCCATCTCCCCCACCGAGGCGACCACGCCGAGGGCCATCAGGTCGAACGGGCCGCTCACCGAATGCAGTTCGCGCACCTCCGGGATCGCCTGCAGCGCCTTGACCACGCCGGTCATGTGCCGCGGCGCCACGGTGACCATGATGTGGGCACGGATGCAGCCGGCCTCGTAGGCCTCGTGCACGCGCACCGTGTAGCCGGCGATCACGCCCTGGCGCTCGAGCCGGTCGATGCGGCTCTGCACCGTGGTGCGCGAGAGCCCCAGCCGGCGCGCGATCTGCGCGGTGGAGGTACGCGCGTCCTCGCGCAACAGGGACAACAGGCGCTCGTCGGCGGGCGAAATCTTCATTCGGTCGAACCGGCTCGTCGTATCGCCGAAATATGGCGGCGTTCCGGTCGGATCATAGCTGCCATCCGACGAACCCATCCAGATAATGAAAGGCACGGTCCTCATTCCGGAGAGAGTGCATGTCCCTGCTTGCCCCCCTCGCCCCGCTGCGCGCCCACGCCGGCGCCCGCCTCACCGAAGGCCTGGACGACGCCACGGTGCTGCGCCTGGCCGGCTCGCACCCGGCCCTGGCCGCGGCCATCGCCGCCGCCGGCACCGAGTACGCCGGCCTGGGCACGGACGTCGCCGACCTGCTGGACCAGGACGAGGCCGAGCAGGTCCGCCGGGTGCAGGCCGGCTTCGTCAACTTCTACGCCGACGATGCGGTGCAGCCATACGTGGCGCTGGCCGCGCGCGGGCCCTGGATCGTCACCCTCAAGGGCGCGGTGCTGTACGACGCCGGCGGCTACGGCATGCTCGGCGCCGGCCACTCGCCGGAAGCGGTGCTGGCCGCGCTGGCACGGCCGCAGATGATGGCCAACATCATGACGCCCAGCCTGGCGCAGCTGCGCTTCGACCGCGCCCTGCGCGCGGAGATCGGCCATACCCGTTCCCCGGGCGGCCGCGGTTGCCCGTACGCCAAGTTCATGTGCCTCAACTCCGGCTCGGAGGCCGTGGGCCTGGCCGGGCGCATCGCCGACATCAACAGCAAGCTGGCCACCGACCCGGGCGCCGCACATGCCGGCCGCGCGATCAAGCGGATCGTGGTCAAGGGCAGCTTCCACGGCCGCACCGAGCCGCCGGCGCGCTATTCCGATTCCTCGCGCGGCGACTACGTCCGCCACCTGGCCAGCTACCGCGACGAGGACTCGCTGATCGCGATCCCGCCCTACGACGTGGCCGCGCTGGAGCAGGCGTTCGCCGATGCCGAGACCCACGGCTGGCACATCGAGGCGCTGTTCCTGGAGCCGGTGATGGGCGAAGGCGACCCCGGCCGCTCGGTGCCGGTGGACTTCTACGCCGCCGCGCGGCGCCTGACCCGCGAACACGGCAGCCTGTTCCTGGTCGATTCGATCCAGGCCGGCCTGCGCGCGCAGGGCGTGCTGTCGATCGTCGACTACCCCGGTTTCGAGGGACAGGAGGCACCGGACATGGAGACCTACTCCAAGGCGCTCAACGCCGCCCAGTTCCCGCTGTCGGTGCTGGCGCTGGACGCGCGCGCCGCCGGGCTGTACCGCAAGGGCGTGTACGGCAACACCATGACCTCCAACCCGCGCGCGCTCGACGTCGCCTGCGCGGCCCTGTCCCTGCTGACGCCGCAGCTGCGCGAGAACATCCGTGCCCGCGGCGAGCAGGCGGTGCGCAAGCTGGAAGCGCTGAAGAAGGAGCTGGGCGGGCTGATCACCGGCGTGCAGGGCACCGGCCTGCTGTTCTCCTGCGAGCTGGCGCCGCAGTTCAAGTGCTACGGCGCCGGCTCGACCGAGGAATGGCTGCGCCGGCACGGCCTGAACGTGATCCACGGCGGCGCCAACTCGCTGCGCTTCACCCCGCACTTCGCCATCGACGAGGCCGAGTTGGACCTGCTGGTCGGCCTGGTCGGCCGGGCGCTGCGCGAAGGGCCGCGCCGGCAGGCCACTGCCTGAACCGGCACGCCTGAGCACTGGCGATTCCCTGGTCCGCCGCCCCGCCCCATTCGGCCAGGCGGCTGCCACTCACTCCGGCACGGGGACGAGCACGACCTGCGGCCCGCGCGCCACGGACGGCACCGCCCACAGGCCATGGCAGCCGTCGTAGCGGCTGCAGCTCTGGTAGTAGCCCGGCCCGTAGCGCACCTGCCGCGCGTCGCGGTTGTACGGGCTGCGCAAATAGTCCGGCCCGTAGCGGCCGTTGCCGTAGTACTTCGCCGCTCCGCCTCCCGCGAAGCCCGGTACTACGGCCGGCGATGCCGGCCACGCGCCGTCGGCCGGCGCCACCGCCGCATCGCCGGCTTCGGCCTGCGCGTAGCCGTATTCCGGATCGTAGGCGGGCGCCTTGCGGAAATAGATCGTCCCGCCGTCGCGGCTGCGCACCCCCAGGCGCTCGTAGCCGTCGCGGCCGTAGTACCAGGCCTGGCCGTCGCGGAGCACCACCTCGGCCGGATTCACTTCCTCCTCGACCCACGCCGTCGCGGCCGGCCGCGCACCGGCCGGGACCGCGGCCATCAGGACGAACGCGAGCACCACCGCCTTGCCGAGCATGTCCATCTCCCTTCTCCCTGGCAGTCGAATCGACGCGAAGCACCGCCCCCTGCCCACGTCGGGGACGGTCCGGACTGTAGCCCAACGCACGCCGGGGACGAACCCGGCCCCGGCCGCCACCGCGCCGATCCACGCGCCCGCGGCGTGCCGGCCGCTGGCGGCGCGCGCGGCGCCTGGGTCACACTGTGCGGACCGCCCCCAGCTTCCCTCCCGGCCATGAAGATCGTCGAAGTCACCCATCCCCTCGTCCGCCACAAGATCGGCCTGCTGCGTGACGCGTCGCTCAGCACCAAGGGCTTCCGCGAACTGGTGACCGAGCTCGGCACCCTGCTCGCCTACGAGGCCACCGCCGACCTGGAGACGGAGACCTATACCCAGCAGGGCTGGGCCGGTCCGGTACGGGTGGAGCGCATCGCCGGCGCCAAGATCACCGTGGTGCCGATCCTGCGCGCCGGCCTGGGCATGCTGCCCGGCGTCCTGGCGCTGATCCCAGCCGCGCGGGTCAGCGTGGTCGGCCTGCAGCGCGACGAGGAGACGCTGCAGCCCGTGCCCTACTTCGAGCGCCTGACCGGGCGCCTGGAAGAACGCGACGCGCTGATCCTCGACCCGATGCTGGCCACCGGCGGCACCCTGATCGCCACCATCGCCATGCTCAAGCGCGCCGGGGCGCGGCGTATCAAGGGCATCTTCCTGGTCGCCGCCCCGGAGGGCCTGCGCGCGGTCGAAGCGGGGCATCCGGACGTGGAGATCTACACCGCCGCCATCGACCAGCGCCTCAACGAGAAGGGCTACATCCTGCCCGGCCTGGGCGATGCCGGCGACCGCATCTTCGGTACCCGCCTGGAGTGACCGGCGGAAGCGGCGGGTGCCTCTCCCCCGCCGCGGTTTGTCGCAGCGATGCCATATTCGTTCCCCCCGTCTCGCCTAATCTCGCCCGTTGCCATATCGGCCCCAAAGGAGAACTCCATGTACAAGACCCTCGTGGCGAGCGCGCTCCTCGCCGTCGCCCTGGCCGCCGCCCCGTCCGCCTTCGCCGCCCCCACGGCGCAGCAGCAGCGCATGGCCGACTGTTCGCACCAGAACAAGGGCAAGACCGGCCAGGCCTACAAGGACGCCCAGCAGGCCTGCCTGTCCGGCAAGAGCGCGCCGGCCGCCGCGGCCACCACGCCGCAGGCGCGGATGAAGGCCTGCAATGCCGAGGCCGGCACCAAGAAGCTCGCCGGCGATGCACGCAAGACCTTCATGAGCAGTTGCCTCAAGAAGTCCTGATCGCCCGGCGCATGCCCGGCATGCCGGAAGGGCCCGCATCGCGGGCCCTTCTTGTTTCGGGCCTCGGTCGCTCCCGGGGACGCCATCGCCAAGCCATCGGCGGCGGCGGCGATGCCATGCGGCCGGCCCGGGCGGACCACCCCGGACACTGCCCCATCGCGTCCCTCCCCGGCGCATCCCCTATGGCCCGGTGCAATGCGAGGACCGGGGACTCGCCCGCCACGGAAGGGCCTGCCGGCCGATGCCCGGCATGTCTGCAGCCGGCTGCGCCCCTCCCGCCTTCACCGCGACGCCCGGCCATAGGGGATGCGCCGGCCTGGTCTCGGAGCCGCCATGTCCCGCCCTGCATCGACCGCTGCCGTGGCCACGGCAGCGCGTCGCGGCGCGGGCCGCCGGCCGGGAAGCCGAATCGCCATCGCGACCGCCCGCCGACGCTGGATGGGCTTGCCCTGCCATGACGCCGGATGGGCTTGCCGCGCCGTCCGGACAGTTCCACGATGCCGAACTTCCCGAGCGGGCCGGCAAGCATCTCGCCGGGCGACGGTCGCAGGAAGGCACCATCCCGATGGCGGCCGTTCTCCCGAACTTCGCGCGAACTCCCGCGGCCCACTCCCGAGTTCCAGGCCATATCCCGAGGCCGCCCAGCCTGCCGTCCTGGCAAGCCGCACCATATCCACACTCCCATGCCGAAGCCGCCATGCCCATGATCGACGAAACCCGCGGCATCCAGTCCGTGGCCCGGGCGATGGCCCTGCTCGAGGCCCTGGCCGCCGCCGGCGGCGAGGCGCGCCTGGTGGACCTGTCGGCGCGCCTCGGCCTGGGCAAGAGCACCCTGCACGGCCTGCTCAACACCCTGGCGGCGCTGGGCTATGTCGCGCGCCACGGCACGCGCTACGCGCTGGGACTGCGCCTGCGCGAGATTGCCCAGCCGTTGGCGGATGCCGACGCGACGCTGCGCGCGGCGTTCATGCCGGCGCTGCAGGAACTGGCCCGGCGCAGCGGCGAGACCTGCTACCTCGCCGTGCCCTGCGGTACGCGCGAGTACCTCTACATCGATGCCGTGGAAGGCCACGGCAGCCTGCGCGTGGCCAGCCCGCGCGGCCGCCGCGAGGGCCTCACCACCTCGGCCATCGGCAAGGTCTTCCTGGCGCACGATCCGGCCCTGCTGCGCAGCCTGCGCCGGGCCGGGCAGGTACCGCCCGCGCTCGACTACGAGCTCGGGGCGATCGACGGCCAGGGCTACGCGCTGGACCTGGAGGAGGCCGAGCCCGGCCTGAACTGCCTGGCGCTGCCGCTGCGCCGGCAGGGCCGCGTGGTCGCGGCGCTCGGCGTCGCCGGCCCGGCCCAGCGCCTGCGCGCGCCACTGCTGCGCGGGCTGGCGGCGACCTGCATGCGCGACATGTTCGCCATGCTCAAACTTTAGCGCCGGATCGGCCATGCCCCCTTCCCGCGGTCCGGTGCCGCGGGAATCATCGGCCCCCCCTTCCACGTCCAGGAGTCCCCGCATGTCCCCCGCGCTCAGCGAAACCACCGTCGGCCAGGTCATCGAACGCGCCAGGGCATCGGCATGCGCACGGCGCTTCGCCGTCAACATCGCCGTCGTGGACGAGTCCGGCCTGCTGCGCGGCTTCCTGCGCATGGACGATGCGGTGCCCGGCGCCATCGACGTGTCGATCAAGAAGGCCCGCACCGCGGCGCTGTTCCGCACCGACAGCCTGGAACTCGGTGCGGCGGCGCAGCCGGGCGGGGCGATCTACACGCTGGAATCCAGCAACGGCGGCCTGATCAGCTTCGGCGGCGGCATCGTGCTGCGCGACGCGCAGGGCCGCGCCGTGGGCGCGGTGGGCGTGGCCGGCGCCACGGTCGAGGCCGACCAGGCGATCGCGCTGGAGGCCGTGGCGCGCGCGTGATCGCGGGGGTCTCAGAGCCGCACGCGTTCGGCCAGGAAGTCGAGGAAGGCGCGCACCCGCAGCGGCAGGTAGCCGCCCTGGCCCATGAACACCGCGTGCACCTCCTCGGTGTCGCCGGGGTTGCAGTCCTCGAGCACCGGCACCAGGCGACCGGCGGCGATGTCCTCGCGCGCCTGGAATGCGGCCAGCCGTGCCAGCCCCAGCCCGGCCAGGGCCAGCCGGCGCACCGCCTCGCCGTCGCTGGCCTGGGCGTTGCCGGCCGGCACCACGAGGCAATCCTCGCCGCCGTGGCGCAGCGGCCAGCCGCTGGCCGCGCGCATGTAGTTCAGGCCCAGCAGGTTGTGACGGCGCAGGTCGTCCGTGGTGGCCGGCGTGCCGGCGCGCGCCAGGTACGCCGGGGCGCCGACGATCACCATGCGGGTGGCGCCGAGCCGGCGCGCGACCAGGCTGGAGCTCTTGAGCGGGCCGGCGCGCACAGCCACGTCGGTGCGCTGCTCGAGCACGTCCACGACCTCGTCGGTCAGCACGATGTCCAGGCTCACCCCGGGATGACGGGCCAGGAACTCCGGCACCAGCGGCAGCAGGAAATGATGGCCGAACGGCACGTTGGCGTTCACCCGCAGGCGCCCGCGCGGCTGCGAATGCTCGCTGGCCAGGCGCTCGGCCTCGTCCAGGTCGGCGAGGATGCGCACGCCGCGCTCGTAGAACGCGCAGCCCTCGGGCGTGAGCTGGATCCGGCGGGTGGAGCGGTTCACCAGGCGCGTGCCCAGGCGCTGCTCCAGCCGCGCCACCAGCTTGCTCACCGCCGAGGGCGTCATGCCGCAGGCCCGCGCCGCCGCGGAGAAGCCGCCGAGCTCGATCACCCGCACGAACACGTCCAGTTCGCCGGAACGGTTCACTTCCAAGCGGGCCATGGCCGTCTCCTTGGTGAATTGGATTCACAAATGATGTTCTTAAGGCAGTCTATTTCATCCCGGTCGTTGGATTCATGATGCGGGCCTCGATGGACACCCATTCAACGACATGAACGCCCCCCACGAATCCGTTTCCCGCGCCGCCGCCGCGGCGCTCGCTCTGGCACTGGCCATGGGCACGGCGGCGGCCGCACCCGCGCGCCCCACTTCGACCACCTGGGTCGCGAGCTGGACGGCCAGCCCGCAGCCGGTCTGGGGATCGGATTTCCTGCTTCCCGCCAACGTCCCGGCCGAGCTGCACGACCAGACCGTGCGGCAGCTGGCGCGCATCAGCCTGGGGGGCCCGCGGCTGCGCATCGTGCTCTCCAACGCCTACGGTCGCCAGCCGCTCGCCATCGGCCGGGCCACGGTCGCGCTGCCGCGCGCGGGCGGTGCCGTGGACGCGGCGAGCCTGCATGCGGTGACGTTCGGCGGGCAAGCGGCGGCGACACTCCTGCCCGGCGCATCGCTGGTCAGCGATCCGGTGGCGCTGCCGCTGCCGGCATTGGCGCAGGTGGCCGTGAGCCTCTACCTGCCGGAGGCGACGCCGCTGGAAACCTTCCACTGGGACGGACGCCAGACCGGTTGGATCGTTGCCGGCGACCAGACCGGCGCGGCGGCGTTGCCGGCGACTACCGGCGTCGTATCCACCACGACGGCGCGGCCCTTGCTGGCCGGCATCCAGGTCGAGACCGCGGCCGACCCGCGCGCGGTCGCCGTGATAGGCGACTCCATCACCGATGGCGCCGGCGCCAGCCTGGACCGGAACAGCCGCTGGCCGGACTTCCTGGCCGCGCGCCTGGCTCCGCGCAGCGTGGCGGTCGTCAACGCCGGCATCTCCGGCGCGCGCCTGCTTACCGACGGCATGGGGGCCAACGCGCTGGCGCGGCTGGACCGCGACGTGCTGGCGCAACCAGGCGTGGCGAGCGTGGTGGTGATGCTGGGCATCAACGACATCGCCTGGCCCGGCACCGCCTACGCGCGCGATGCCGCGCCGCCGCCCCTGGCCACGCTGGTCGCCGGCTACCGGCAATTGATCGAGCAGGCCCACGTCCATGGCGTGCGCGTGATCGGCGCCACGCTCACGCCGTTCGCCGGCGCGCTGCCCGGCACGCCGCTGGCCGACTACTACCAGCCGGCCAAGGATACGCTGCGCCAGCAGGTGAACGCCTGGATACGCGACAGCGGCGCGTTCGACGCGGTGGTCGATTTCGACGCGCTGCTGCGCGATCCGGCCGATCCGGCCCGGCTCGACCCGCGCTTCGATTCCGGCGACCACCTGCATCCGGGCGATGCCGGCAACCGCGCCATGGCCGAGGCCCTCGACCTCGATGCGCTCCTGCCCGGCCCCGCGGTCGCCGCGCGCCCCGCTTCCTCCGCAAACTGATCTGCAATCCCCACGAGAACCGTCCGCCATGAGTACCGACAACCCGCTGTTCACCCCCTATCGCCTGGGCTCGCTGCACCTGCCCAACCGCATCGTCATGCCGCCGATGACGCGCTCGCGCGCCGCTGCCGGCAACGTCGCCACGCCGCTGATGGCCGCGTACTACGCCCAGCGCGCCGCGGCCGGCCTGATCGTCAGCGAGGGCACGCAGATCAGCCCGCAGGGCCAGGGCTACGCGTGGACGCCCGGCATCCACAGCCGCGCGCAGGTCGCCGGCTGGCGCGGCGTGACCGACGCGGTGCATGCCGCCGGCGGGCGCATCTTCGCCCAGCTGTGGCACGTGGGCCGCCTGTCGCACGTGTCGCTGCAGCCGGGCGGCGCCGCGCCGGTGTCCTCGTCGGCACTGCTGGCCGAGGGCGTCAAGGTGTTCATCGATCCCGACGGCCGCGGCCCGCAGGCCGGCGCCGGCGAGATGGTCCAGCACTCGATGCCGCGCGCGCTGGCGCTGGAGGAGATCCCCAGCATCGTGCGCGACTACGCCACCGCCGCCGCCAACGCGCTGGAGGCCGGCTTCGACGGCGTCGAGCTGCACGGCGCCAACGGCTACCTGATCAACCAGTTCATCGATTCCCGCGCCAACGCGCGCACCGACGCGTACGGCGGCTCGCTGCCCAACCGCCTGCGCTTCCTGCGCGAGGTGAGCGAGGCGGTGGCCGCCGTCACCGGGCCCGGGCGCCTGGGCGTGCGGCTGGCGCCGCTGACCACGCTCAACGGCGCCGTCGACGACACCCCGCAGGCCACCTACCTGGCGGCGGCCAAGGTGCTCGACGACATCGGCGCGGCCTACATCCACATTGCCGAGGCCGACTGGGAGGACGCCCCGGAGATGCCGGCCGCGTTCAAGGAAGCGCTGCGGCTGATCTACGGCGGCACGCTGATCTACGCCGGCAAGTACACGCTCGAACGTGCCGAGGAGGCGCTGCGCAAGAACTGGGCCGACCTGATCGGCTTCGGCCGCCCGTTCATCGCCAACCCGGACCTGCCCGAGCGCCTGCGCAACGGCTGGGCGCTGAACGTGCCCGACGCCAGCCGCTTCTTCGGCGGCGACGCGGCCGGCTATACCGACTACCCGCCCGCCCCGGCCGGGGGCGCCGCATGAGTGCAGCGCGCGGCACCGCGCCCGGCATCTGGGCGCTGGCGGTCACCGCCTTCGCCATCGGCGTGGCCGAGTTCATCGTGGTCGGCGTGCTGCCGGCCATCGCCGCCGACCTGCACGTGCCGCTGGCGCGTGCCGGCGGCCTCGTCGGGCCGTATGCGCTGGCGCTGGCGATCGGCACGCCGCTGGTGGTGCTGGCGCTGGCGCGGTTGCCGCGCAAGCCGCTGCTGCTGGCGCTGGTGGCCGTGTTCCTGGCCGGCAACCTGCTCTCGGCGCTGTCCACCGGCTACGCCATGCTGCTGGCCGGGCGCATCGTCACCGCGGTGGCGCACGGCAGTTTCTTCGCCATCGGCGCCACGGTCGCGGCGCGGCTGGCGCCGCCCGGGCAGGCCAGCCGCGCCATCGCGCTGATGTTCGCCGGCCTGACCCTGGCGATGGTCATCGGCGTGCCGCTGGGCAGCCTGGTCGGCAACGCCCTGGGCTGGCGGCTGCCGTTCTTCGCGGTGGCGGTGCTGGCCGCGCTGGCGCTGGCGGCCACCGCGCGCTGGGTGCCGTCGATGCCGGCACCGGCGGCCGGGCCGGCGCGCGCGCAGCTGGCGGCGCTGGCCAGCCCGCCGGTGCTGGCGATGATGGCCGTCACCGTGTTCGGCTTCGGCGCCAGCTTCGCCGCCTTCACCTTCGTCACCCCCATCCTCACCGGGATCACCGGCTTCTCGATCCGTACGGCGAGCCTGCTGCTGGTGGTGTTCGGCGCGGCCACGCTGGTCGGCAACCTGGCCGGCGGCCGCTGGGCCGCGCACCTGGGCTGGGCGGTGGCGCTGCGGCGCATGCTGGCGGCGCTGCTGCTCGTGCTCGCGGCGCTGGCCCTGGCAATGGCCAGCCGGCCGGCGATGGTGCCGCTGCTGTTCGCCTGGGGCGTGCTGGCCTTCGGCATCTCGCCGGGCCTGCAGGCCGGCATGCTGGAGACCGCGCAGCGCTGGACGCCGCGCGCGGTGGACTTCGCCTCCGCGCTGAACATCTCGGCCTTCAACCTGGGCATCACCCTGGGCGAGACGCTGGGCAGCGCCCTGGTCGCCCACGAGCGGCTGGTGCTGACGCCCTGGGCCGGGGTGGTGCTGGCATTCGCGGCGCAGGCGCCGCTGCTGTGGCTGGGCCGGCGGCATGCCCGGACCGGCACGGCACCGGCGCCTGGTCCGCAGGGTTGCGGATCGAAATGACCCGGCTGCCGGCGCGGACACCCAATCCGCCTGGTGGGGAGGCGTGGTAAGGACACTTGGTAGGGATGCTGGTAAGGACGCCATCGGGAATGCGGGCGGACCCGGCGCGTCGCGCTCGGCAATCGACCACCGCCGGCCGACCGGCCATGCCGCTGCAGCGTGCCGGGCCGGGTCCGGCGGCCCTCGCCCTGGCCCGGACCGCGACCGGCGATGGGGAACCGGAAGACCCCGGGTGATCGACCGGGTCGTCGCGCCCGGGCGCTGCGCTTGCATCAACAGCCGTCGATTCGCCTGGGCACCGCCCGCCGGTGCCGTATGCCCGGGACACGTCCCGCCGCCACGGCGCGCGCCCAGGCCGGCAGTCCCCCGGAGCGGCTCCGGGTCCGCGCAAATGAGAAGGGCGGCGCCGAAGCGCCGCCCTTCTACCCGATGTCGGCAACCAATGCCCAATATCGGCTGTTCAGTTGGCCGGCACCGGCGCGATCACCTCGGCCGCGCCGACCGGGTTGCGCGGGTCGCTGCCACCGAGCAGCACGCCGCGCGTCTTGTCCCATTCCACCGTCTGCAGGTTGCCCCACACATGGCTGGAACCGCGCCCGCCAGCGGCGGTGTTGCCGGGCATGACCACCTTGTGGCCCATCGCTTCCAGTCCCTTCACCGTGTCCGCGGTGAAGGCATCGGTCTCCGCGTCGATCACGTCCGGCAGCCACTGGTGGTGGTAGCGCGGCAGCGCGGCGACCTGCTGCGCGTCCAGGCCGTCGTCGTAGCCGAGGATGCCCAGCAGCACCATGGTGATGATGCGGCTGCCGCCCGGCGTGCCCAGCACCGCCAGCCGCTCGGGCGATTCCATGAAGGTGGGCGTCATCGAGCTGAGCGGGCGCTTGCCCGGCTTGGGCGCATTGGCCTCGTAGCCCATCACGCCGAAGGCGTTCGGCGTGCCCGGCTTGAGCGCGAAGTCGTCCATCTCGTCGTTGAGCAGCACGCCGGTGCCCTTGGGGATCAGGCCCGAGCCGTACAGCAGGTTGACGGTCTGGGTGGCGGCCACGCGGTTGCCGTCCTGGTCGATGATCGAGAAATGCGTGGTCTCGTCGTCCTCCAGCGGCGTCGGGTTGCCCGACAGCAGGTCGCTCGGGGTGGCCTTGTCCGGGTTGATGGTCGAGCGCAGGCCCAGCGCGTAGTCCTTGCTCAGCAGCACCCGCATCGGGATCCGGGTGAAGTCCGGATCGCCCAGAAAGAAGGTGCGGTCGCGGTAGGCGCGGCGCATGGCCTCCACCACCATGTGGGTGCGGTGCACCGGATCCATGTCCTTGAGGTCGTAGCCTTCCAGGATCTGCAGGATCTCGGCCAGGGCGATGCCGCCGGAGGACGCCGGCGGCGCGGTGGTGATCTTCCACTGCTTGTAGTTGAAGATGATCGGCTCGCGTTCCTTGACCCGGTAGGCCGCCAGTTCCTCCGGCGTCCAGTGCCCGCCGGCCTGCTTCACGCCGGCGATCAGCTTCTTCGCGGTCTCGCCCTTGTAGAAGCCGTCGAAGCCCTTGTCCGCCAGCAGCTCCAGCGTGTGCGCCAGCTCGGGCTGCCTGAAGATGTCGCCCTCGGCGATCGGCTTGCCGCCGCGCAGGTAGACATCGCGCGTGCCGGGATAGCGCTCCATCACCTCGTGGCGCTGCGCGTAGCCCTTGGCCATGCGCGCGTACACGGGGAAGCCCTCGCGCGCGATGCGGATGGCCGGGGCCAGCGACTGCTTCAGCGGCAGCCGGCCGTGCTTGCCGGCCAGTTCGACCAGCACCGCCGGCAGCCCGGGGATACCGGCCGACCACGGACCGTTCTGCGACTTCTCCGGGTCGAGGTTGCCGGCCTTGTCCAGGAACTTGTCCGGCGAGGCCGATTCGGGCGCGTACTCGCGCGCGTCCAGGAACAGGTCCTTACCACTGCCGGCATCGTGCAGCAGGAAGAAGCCGCCGCCGCCCAGGCCCGAGCTGATCGGCTCGACCACGCCCAGCGTGGAGGACACCGCCACGGCCGCGTCGAAGGCGTTGCCGCCCTCGCGCAGGATCTCCAGGCCGGCCTCGGTGGCCAGCTTGTGGCCGCTGGCGATGGCCGCGCCGGGCGGATGCGCCGGCGCCTGGACGCCATCGTCGGCCCAGACGGGCGCCACCACCACGAAGGCCAGCGCCAGCAACGGGCGCCACAGTTTCCGGGTCAGGACTTTCATTCGGCAGGGGACTCCTGTTCGTACAGTTCGGGGTGGTCGTGCTGCAGCCGGCGCAGCTTGGCCAGCAGCTCGGGCTCGCTCTCCGGATGATCCGGGTCGGGGTCGATGCATTCCACCGGGCACACCACCACGCACTGCGCCTCGTCGAAGTGCCCCACGCATTCCGTGCAGCGGGCCGGGTCGATCACGTAGATCGTCTCGCCCATGGAGATCGCATGGTTGGGGCACGCCGGCTCGCAGACGTCGCAGTTGACGCAGAGCTCGTTGATCTTCAGCGACATGGTGGACCGGGGAAAACGTTGGCCTCCATTGTGCTACAGGCCCGCACGGCTGTCGTTGCAGGCATGGAACGCAGGCAGCGCCCGCGGCAACGCAAAGGGGCCGCCCGCGAACGGACGGCCCCCTGCCGCCGGTGGCGCCGCGGCGCCACCGGGTCGATCACTTGGCTTCGACGAACACGTAGTCGGCGCCGGTCGGCTCGATCACCGCCTTCACCCGGTCGTTGTCGGCCGCCTCGCCGATGTAGAGCACGCGCACGCCCTTCATCGAGTTCGGCGCCACGCCCTTGAACGCGGCCTGGATCAGGTCGGCCATCTTCGCCGAGGCCGACGAGCCGAACGCCAGCATGTTGCCCGGCTGCACGCCGCGGCTGATGGAGGTGGTCACGCTCTCGACCTGGCGGTCGTAGCTGGCCTGGAAGTCCGGGTCCGATTCCGGCGGCAGGTAGTACAGGTACGGGTTGTTGGTCACGCTGCCCAGGTTCTGGCCGACCACGGTCTGCAGGTACTGCTTCCAGCCGTTGTTGTCGTCCTTGGCCGGCAGTGCCGGCGCGGCCTGGGCCTGCTCGGCGGCCGGGACCGCGGCCTCCTGCTTCTTGCAGGCCGCCAGGGCCATTGCCGCCATCACCGCGGCCAGGATCAAACGGGTGCTCTTGTTCATGCTGGGACTCCTCCCCTTGGGAACTGTCGATGGACCGGGTCAGGCCCGGGTCTTGGATTCACGTGCCTGGCGCAGGGCTTCCACGACCAGCGACGGCACGAAGCCGGACACGTCGCCGCCCAGCCGGGCGATCTCGCGCACCAGCGAGGACGAAATGAAGCTGTACGGCTCGGCCGGGGTCAGGAACAGCGTCTCGACCTCCGGGATCAGGTGGCGGTTCATGCTCGCCATCTGGAACTCGTACTCGAAATCGGAGACCGCGCGCAGGCCGCGCAGCAGCACGCCGGCATCGTGGGCACGGACGAAATCGGCCAGCAGCGTGTCGAAGCCGTGCACGTCCACGTTGGAATGGCGCGAAAGCGCCTTGCGCGCCAGGTCCACGCGCAGCTCCAGCGGCAGCGTGGGCCCCTTGGACGGGCTGTGCGCCACGCCGATGTAGATCTTCTCGAACAGCGGCGCGGCACGGTTGACCAGGTCGATGTGCCCGTTGGTGATCGGGTCGAAGGTGCCCGGATAGACGGCGATGCGTTTGTTGGCCACGGGGCGTTGTCGGCGGCTGGGGCTGGAATGCGGCGGATTGTAGCAGCGGCGGCCGGCGCTGCAGGGCGGTCCGGGTGCGACCGGACCGCCCTGCCCGGGTCAGCCGGCCTGCATCAGCAGCTCCACGTCGCCGCCGGCGGCGGTGGTGTTGACGCTGACGCTGCGCTCCACGCAGAAACGCGGCAGGTAGTTCGGCCCGCCGGCCTTGGGGCCGGTGCCGGACAGGCCCTCGCCGCCGAACGGCTGCACCCCGACCACCGCGCCGATCATGTTGCGGTTGACGTAGACGTTGCCGACCCGCGCCCGCTCGGCGATGGCCTGGGCGCGGCTGTCGATGCGGGTCTGCACGCCCAGGGTCAGGCCGTAGCCGAGCGCGTTGATGCGCCCGACCAGCGCCTGTACGTCGCCGGACCAGCGCAGCACCTGCAGCACCGGGCCGAAGATCTCCTCGCGCACGTCCTCCAGCGCGCGGATCTCGTAGGCTGCCGGGGCGATGGCGTCGGCGTGCGCGCCTTCGGGCAGCGGCGCGCGGGCGATCAGGGTGGCGCGCCGTTCCAGGTCGCCGACCTGCCGGCGCAGGGGGGCGGCGGCCTCGGCATCGATCACCGGCCCCAGGTCGCTGGACAGGCGCGACGGATCGCCCACCTGCAGCAGGCCGATGGCGCCGGCCAGCATCTTCAGCACGCCGTCGGCGATGTCGTCCTGCAGGCACAGCACGCGCAGCGCCGAGCAGCGCTGGCCGGCGCTGCGGAAGGTGCTCTGCACCACCGCATCGACCACCTGCTCGGGCAGCGCGGTGGAATCGACGATCATCGCGTTCAGACCGCCGGTCTCGGCGATCAGCGGCACGATCGGGCCGTCCTTGGCGGCCAGCGCGCGGGCGATGGCCTTGGCCACCGCGGTCGAACCGGTGAAGGCCACGCCGGCGATGGCCGGATGCGCCACCAGCGCCGCGCCGGTCTCGCCGTCGCCGTACACGCCGGCCAGCGCGTCCTGCGGCACGCCGCATTCGTGCAGCAGCGCGATCATCGCCGCGCCGATGCCCGGGGTCTGCTCGGCCGGCTTGGCCGCCACCGCGTTGCCGGTGACCAGCGCCGCGACCACCTGACCGGTGAAGATCGCCAGCGGGAAGTTCCACGGCGAGATGCAGGCCCACACGCCGCGCCCGCCCAGGGCATAGGTATTGCGCTCGCCGGTGACCCCGGGCAGCAGCTGCGGCGCCATCGCCGCGCGCGCCTGCCCGGCGTAGTAGCGGCAGAAGTCGGCGGCCTCGCGCACCTCGGAAACGGCATCGCCCCAGGTACGGCGGCCTTCGTGGACGATGCGCGCGCACCAGGTGCCCATGTCCTGCTCGAGCCGGTCTGCGGCCCGTTCCAGGATCGCCGCGCGCTCGGCCACCGGACGCGCGTCCCAGGCCCGCTGGCCGGCGGCCAGGCCGGCCACGATCCCGGCGATCGCGTCGGTGCCGGTCGCCGGCGGCTGCGGTACCGGCGAGCGCGCATAGGCCTGCAGCAGCGGCTCGGCCTGCGCCTGGCAGGCCAGGTCCACGCCGGCGGTGTTGCGGCGCGCGCCGAGGATGTCGCACGGCAACGTCACCCCCGGCTCGGCGGCCAGCCACAGCGGCGAGGCCACCAGCTCGCGCGGATCGAGCGCGGTATCGGCCAGCTGGTGCACGAACGAGGAATTGGCGCCGTTCTCCAGCAGGCGGCGGACCAGATAGGCCAGCAGGTCCTTGTGCGGGCCGACCGGCGCGTACACGCGCAGGCCGACGTCCGGGTACTGCGCATGCACCTGGGCATGGATGCCCTCGCCCATGCCGTGCAGGCGCTGCAGTTCGAACGGCACCCCGGCCGCGCGCGCCATCGCCAGCACCGCCGAGATCGTGCCGGCGTTGTGGCCGGCGAATTGCGGATAGATCGCATCGGGCACCGCCAGCATCGCCTTGGCGCAGGCCAGGTAGGACACGTCGGTGTGGTGCTTGTGGGTGAACACCGGGAACGCCGGCATGCCCAGTTCCTGGGCGCGCTTGATCTCGTAGTCCCAGTAGGCGCCCTTGACCAGGCGCACCATGAAGCGCGTGCCCAGCGCCCGCGCGATGCGGGCGACCTCCTCCAGTGTCTGCAGGGTGCGGGTCTGGTAGGCCTGCACCGCCAGGCCGAAGCCCTGCCAGCGCGGATGCTCGGCCACCACCCGCCGGGCCACCGCCTCGAACACGTCCAGCGACAGCTCCAGGCGCTCGCTCTCCTCGGCGTCGATGGTCAGGTTGAGATCGGCGGCGGCGGCCGCGCGGGCCAGCTCCAGCACCCGCGGCACCAGCACCGCCATCACGTGTGCGTGCTGGGCGGCCTCGTAGCGCGCATCGATGGCCGAGAGCTTGATCGAGATGCCGTCGGCCTGCTCCACCGGCACCTGCGGGTCGCGCGCGGCGGCCAGCGCGGCGATCGAGGCGTGGTACTTGCGCATGTAGTCCAGCGCATCGGCCTCGGTGCGCGCGCCCTCGCCCAGCATGTCGTAGGAGAAGCGCAGGCCGGTACGGGCCTTGCGTTGCTTGCGCGCATCGCCCAGCGCCTCCTCCAGGGTCTCGCCCATGACGAACTGCTTGCCCATCAGCTGCACCGCACGCACGGTGGCCGCGACCACCGCCTTGGCGCCGACCTTGGCGAAGAAGCCGGTCTTCTGGCCGTCCTCGCCGAGCATCTTCTTGGACAGGGCGATGGCCTGGGTGGACAGCGTGGCCAGCCACGACTGCGAGGCACCGGAGAAATCGGCGCGCGAGAGCTGGTCGGCGGTCAGCACCATCGCGGTCTCGGCATCGGGCACGCGCAGCAGCGCCTCGGCCAGGCGCATCAGCGCCAGACCCTCGGCGGTGGACAGCGGGAACTCGCGCAGCAGCGCCTCCATCGCGAAGCCGGACGGCTTGGCCGCCCGCACCTGCTCGATCCAGCGCACGCCGTCGGCGCTGGCCGCTTCCCACGCCAGCCCCTCCAGGCGGGCAAGCAGGGATTGGAGGACCTGGGATTCGGGGCGATAGGGATCGGGAAGCCGCATGATTGACCACCACTCGGGGCGATGACGGAAGATGCGCCATCTTGATCCGGCAGACACCGGATATTCGTCGGTAGATGGCCGTATCATCCGCGCATGAGCGCAGCCAATCCCGCCCTGGACCGCACCGACCGAAGAATCCTCGCCCTGCTCCAGCGCGACGGCCGGATCAGCAACGTCAGGCTGGCTGAGGCGGTCCACCTCTCGCCCACCGCCACGCTCGAGCGGGTGCGCCGGCTGACCGAGCAGGGCTACATCCTCGGCTACCGCGCCCGCCTCGACCCGCACAAGCTGGGCGGGGCGATGCTGGTGTTCGTGGAGATCATCCTCGACCGCACCACCGAGAACATCCTGGAGCAGTTCCGCGCCGCGGTACGCGACCAGCCGGAGATCATGGAATGCCACCTGGTGGCCGGCGGCTTCGACTACCTGCTCAAGCTGCGCGTGGCCGACATGGAGGACTACCGCCGGGTGGCCGGCCGCGTGCTGTGGCGCCTGCCCGGCGTGCGCGAGACCCGCACCTACGCGGTGATGGAGGAAGTGAAGAACAGCCCGGACCTGAACCTCGGGGTCTGATCCGCGCCGGACGCGGGCGCGGCCCCGGCGGCGCACGGCTCATCGCGGGCTTGGCGCGGCCGTTCTCCCGCGCTCGGCAAGCGCGCACGTCCGATCCCGGCGTTGTCCCCGCCTGCCCGGCCGGCCGCGGCCCGGCGCTACCCGACCCGATACAGCGTGCAACAGGTCTCGCGGGTGCGCATCCGCCGGTGCTCGGTCCAGCCTGGCGGGATGTCCGCCACGGCCTCGGGCGCCTCGACGTAGACCCAGGCCCGCGGCGCCAGGTGCGGCACCAGCGCCGGCACCCCCTGCGGCAGCAGGCCGGCGGCGAACGGCGGGTCGAGGAAGGCGATGTCGAAGGCCGCCGGCGGGGCGCCGGCCAGCCAGCGCAGGGCATCGTCCTGCACCACGTCCACCTGCCCGCCCGCCTCGAGCCTGGCCACCGCTTCGCGCAGGCGGGCGGCCTGGCCCGGCTCGCGCTCGACCAGCACAGCCGAGGCCGCGCCGCGCGAGACCGACTCCAGTCCCAGTGCGCCGGAGCCGGCGAACAGGTCCAGCACGCGCGCGCCCGGCAGCACCGGCATCAGCCAGTTGAACAGGGTCTCGCGCACCCTTTCGCCGGTCGGGCGCAGGCCGACGACATCGCCGATGGCCAGCCGGGTATTGCGCCAGCGCCCGCCGACGATGCGCACCTGGCCGGCCGCCGGGGCGGGCGGGCTGCGCGATGCGGAAGCGGGAGGACGGAAGCGGGCCATGCACGGGCAACAAGCGCGGAACGGAAGCGGATGATACCCGCCGCGCCGGCGCGGCCACCTTGAAATCCGCGGTTCCACCCATACCCGGGGCAGGTTGGCCGCCCCGCGGCCCTGTTCATGGAGCATGCCCACGATGACCGTCGAAACCCACAAGGAAACCCTCGGCTTCCAGACCGAGGTCAAGCAGCTGCTGCAGCTGATGATCCACTCGCTGTACTCCAACCGCGACATCTTCCTGCGCGAGCTGGTGTCCAACGCCGCCGATGCGACCGACAAGCTGCGCTTCGAGGCGCTGGTCAAGCCCGATCTGCTCGAGGGCGACGGCGAGCTGCGCATCCGCGTGGAGTTCGACAAGGACGCCCACACCGTCAGCATCGACGACAACGGCATCGGCATGAGCCGCGAGGAAGCCATCGCCCACCTCGGCACCATCGCCAAGTCCGGCACCGCCGATTTCCTGTCCCACCTGTCCGGCGACCAGAAGAAGGACTCGCACCTGATCGGCCAGTTCGGCGTGGGTTTCTACAGCGCCTTCATCGTCGCCGACCAGGTGGACGTGTACAGCCGCCGTGCCGGCCTGCCCGCCGCCGAGGGCGTGCACTGGTCGAGCAAGGGCGAAGGCGACTTCGAGGTCGAGACGGTCGACAAGCCCTCGCGCGGCACCCGCATCGTGCTGCACCTGAAGGACGGCGAGCACGACTACGCCGACGGCTGGAAGCTGCGCAACATCATCAAGACCTATTCCGACCACATCTCCGTGCCGATCCAGATGCTGGCCGAGCATCCTGGCGAGGAGGACAAGAAGGACGAGGCCGCCGCGCCGCAGTGGGAGACCGTCAACCGCGCCAGCGCGCTGTGGACCCGGCCCCGCACGGAGATCAGCGACGAGGAATACCGCGAGTTCTACAAGCACATCGCCCACGACTTCACCGACCCGCTGGCGTGGAGCCACAACAAGGTCGAGGGCAAGCTGGAATACACCTCGCTGCTGTACGTGCCGGCGCGCGCGCCGTTCGACCTGTACAACCGCGAGGCGGCCAAGGGCCTGAAGCTGTACGTGCAGCGCGTCTTCATCATGGACCAGGCCGACCAGTTCCTGCCGCTGTACCTGCGCTTCGTGCGCGGCGTGGTGGATTCGGCCGACCTCTCGCTCAACGTCTCGCGCGAGATCCTGCAGTCCGGCCCGGTGATCGAGTCGATGAAGGCGGCGCTGACCCGGCGCTCGCTGGACATGCTGGAGAAGCTGGCCAAGGACGACGCCGACAAGTACGCCACGTTCTGGCGCGAGTTCGGCCAGGTGCTCAAGGAAGGCCCGGCCGAGGACTACGCCAACCGCGAGAAGGTCGCCGGCCTGCTGCGCTTCGCCTCCACCCATGGCAGCGACGGTGCCCAGGACGTGGCCCTGGCCGACTACGTGGCGCGGATGAAGGAAGGCCAGGACAAGATCTACTACCTGACCGGCGAAGGCTACGCCCAGATCAAGGACAGCCCGCACCTGGAGGTGTTCCGCAAGAAGGGCATCGAGGTGCTGCTGCTGACCGACCGCATCGACGAGTGGCTGATGGGCTACCTGACCGAGTTCGACGGCAAGGGCTTCGTCGACGTGGCGCGCGGCGACCTGGACCTGGGCAAGCTCGACAGCGAGGAGGAGAAGAAGGCCCAGGAGGAGACCGCCAAGGCCAAGGAAGGGCTGGCCAGCCGCATCAAGGCCGTGCTCGGCGACGACGTGGCCGAAGTGCGCGTCTCCCACCGCCTGACCGATTCGCCGGCGATCCTGGCCATCGGCCAGGGCGACCTGGGCGTGCAGATGCGCCAGATCCTGGAAGCCAGCGGCCAGAAGCTGCCGGAGGCCAAGCCGGTGTTCGAGTTCAATCCCGACCACCCGTTGATCGCCAAGCTCGACGCCGAACAGGACGGCACGCGCTTCGAGGAACTGACCCGGGTGCTGTTCGACCAGGCCGCCCTCGCCGCCGGCGACAGCCTCAAGGATCCGGCCGGCTACGTGAAGCGGCTCAACAAGCTGCTGCTGGAGCTGGCGGCCTGAGGTCCGGGCCACCGCTCGCGCGGCCGGGCAGGCCGGGACCCTGCCCGGCCGCGCCTGCCCGCGCCAGGCATCCCGTCACCCGGGGGCTCGTGGCCCGGGTGTTAGCATCTTCCACCCCGACCGGTACGCCTCGCGCATGAGCTTCAGCTTCTTCCGCCGCAAGAAACCCGACGCCCCGGCCAAGCCGGGCGCGAGCATCGAGGAGCTGGCCGCCGCCTTCCCCAAGGCCCCCAGCGAGGCGACGGCCGACAATCCCGCCCCCGGGCAGGGCTTCCCCGCGCCACCGGACCAGGCCGTGGCCGCCGAAGCCCCGGCCGCGGCGGGCGCAGCCGGCCAGGCCGCCCCCGGGCAGGGCGAACCATCGCCCCGCGCGCACGACGTCGCGAGTGCCGCCGGCGCGGCGGCCGCTGCGCCGGATGCCCCTCTCCCGCCGGAACCTATCCCGCCGGCGACGGCGCCTGCACCGGCCGTGGCCGCCGCATCCGACGAGCCCGCCGTCGATGCCGGCCGCGAGAAACCGGCCGCACCGGCCGGCAAGCCCGGCTGGCGCGAGCGGTTGCGCAACAGCACCTTCGCCCGCGCCTTCGGCGGCCTGTTCTCGGGCAACCCGCGCCTGGACGACGAGCTGCTCGACGAGATCGAGACCGCGCTGATCACCGCAGACGTCGGCGTCGCCGCCACCACCGCCCTGGTGGACGAGCTGCGCAAGCGCATGAAGGCACGCGAGTTCGCCGACGCCGGTGCGTTGCTGGCTGCGCTGCGCGCGGAACTGGTCGCGATGCTGCGGCCGGTCTCGGTGCCGCTGCGGATCGATCCCGGCGCAAGGCCCTTCGTGGTCCTCACCGTCGGCGTCAACGGCGTCGGCAAGACCACCACCATCGGCAAGCTGGCCAAGCGCTTCAAGGACGAAGGCCACAGCCTGATGCTGGCCGCCGGCGACACCTTCCGCGCCGCCGCCGTGGCCCAGTTGCAGGCCTGGGGCCAGCGCAACGGCGTCGCCGTCATCGCCCAGGGCCAGGACGCCGATCCGGCCTCGGTCGCCTTCGACGCCCTGCAGGCGGCGCGGGCGCGCGGCACCGAGGTGCTGATCGCCGACACCGCCGGCCGCCTGCACACCCAGACCGGCCTGATGAACGAGCTGGGCAAGATCAAGCGGGTGCTGGGCAAGCTCGATCCGTCCGCCCCGCACGAGGTGCTGATGGTGATCGACGGCACCACCGGCCAGAACGCGCTCTCGCAGCTGCGCCAGTTCAATGCGGTGGTCCAGGTCACCGGCCTGGTGGTGACCAAGCTCGACGGCACCGCCAAGGGCGGCGTGGTATTCGCGCTGGCGCGCGAGTTCGGCATCCCGATCCGCTTCGCCGGCATCGGCGAACGCCCGGAGGACCTGCGCGTGTTCGACCCGGAGGCCTTCGTCGACGCCCTGTTGCCCGAAGCGCTGGGCAGCTGACCTCCGCCGTCCCTCTTTTTCCCCGGAAGAGGATCACCGCGACGGGACGACGAGGCGATGCCCCGCACCGTTCCGGCCGCACCGGCATTTCGCCGGCCTCCTCCGTTGCTTCCCTTCGGGCCGCTTCCCCGGCAGGGGCCCACGGTCCCGAAGGGAAGAAGGCCAGACCTCCGCAGCCAGCATGAGCCAGCCATCCGATCCCTTCGCCCCGCGCCTGCTGGCCTGGTTCGAGCGCCACGGCCGCCACGACCTGCCCTGGCAGCATCCGCGCACGCCGTACCGGGTGTGGCTCTCGGAGATCATGCTGCAGCAGACCCAGGTGGCCACGGTTATCCCGTATTTCCAGCGTTTCGTCGCCCGCTTCCCGGACATCGCGGCACTGGCGGCCGCGGCCACCGACGAGGTGATGGCGCACTGGGCCGGGCTGGGGTACTACGCCCGCGCACGCAACCTGCAGGCCGCCGCGCGCGCCTGCGTGGATCGCCACGGCGGCGCGCTGCCGCGCGACCTGGATGCCCTGCTCGCCCTGCCCGGCATCGGCCGCAGTACCGCCGCGGCGATCCTGTCGCAGGCCTGGGGCGAGCGCTTCGCCATCCTCGACGGCAACGTCAAGCGCGTGCTGGCGCGCTGGCATGGCATCGCCGGCTGGCCGGGCCTGCCGGCCGTGGAGAAGACGCTGTGGGCACGCGCCGACGCCCTGCTCGACGGCGTGCCCGAAGGCCGCATGGCCGACTACACCCAGGCGCAGATGGATTTCGGCGCCACCCTGTGCACCCGCGCCAACCCGGCCTGCGTGCTGTGCCCGCTGCAGGCCGATTGCGTCGCCCTGCGCGAGGGCCTGGTCGAGGCCCTGCCCACGCCGAAACCGAGCCGGATCCTGCCCGAGCGCGAGGCCAGCGCCCTGCTGCTGGAGAACGATGCCGGCGAGATCCTGCTGTTGCGCCGCCCGCCTTCGGGCATCTGGGCATCGCTGTGGACCCTGCCGCAGGAAGAGACCGACGCCGGCCTGCGCGCCTGGTTCGCCCGGCACGTGGCCGGCGACTACGAGGCGGCCGAAGCGTTGCCGCTGATCGTGCACACCTTCAGCCACTACCGGCTGCACCTGCAGCCGCTGCGCCTGCGCCGGGTCGCCCTGCGCGACGGCGTGGGCGACAATGACGCCCTGCGCTGGGTCCCGCGCATCGCCCTGGGCGGGTTCGGGCTGCCCGCGCCGATCCGCAAACTGCTCGACGGCCTGTGAGCCGCGCCACCGGAACCGCCATGTCCCGCACCGTCTACTGCCAGTACGAAAAACGCGAAACCGAAGGCCTGGATTTCGTGCCCTATCCCGGTGAGCTCGGCCGGCGCGTGTTCGAACACGTCGGCAAGGCCGGCTGGGCCGCCTGGCTGGCGCACCAGACGATGCTGATCAACGAGAACCGCCTGTCGCCACGCGATCCCGCGCACCGTGCCTTCCTGGAGGAACAGATGCGCAAGTTCCTGTTCGGCGAGGGCGAGGCCGAGCAGCCGGCCGGCTACGTCGCGCCGGCCGACCGCTGACCTGCGGCTCAGCCCGGGTTGGACCCGGACGGTGGCGTCTGCGCCCCAGGCGCCTGCTGGGTACGCTCCTGCTGCTGGACCTGGCGTAGCTCGCGCTCGGAGGCCCGCAACCCCTTCACGTCCAGCGGACGGATCTCCTTGATCCGGCACGGCACGGCCGGCCCGGTGCCCGGCTGGCGCAGTACCCGCACCTCGTCGAAATTGGCGGACACCGTCCCGACCTGGCTGGTCAGGCCGATCGCCGGCGTGAACTGCAGGTCCAGGCAAGGGCCCCACAATTCCAGCAGATAGGCTTCCGAGGGCCTGGTCCACACGGCCAGGGCGCTGTCGCCCAGGTCGGTCCATCCGTTGAGATCGTTGAAGTAGTGGAAATCCTTGACCGGCGCCCCGGCATGGGCGCGGTAGAGATCCAGCTTCTGCGCATCGCTGAGCCGTGGCCCGGTCGCGCAGGCCGCCAATGCCAGCGCCACGGCCGCGCCGGCCAGCCAGTTTCGGGTAGTCATCGCTTCGTTCTCCAGGAGAAAACGCGGGCATCATGCGCGCCCGGATGTATAGGAGGCGTTGGAACGCACCGGCCGGAAAACGGCCGGCGACGATGCAGCTACAGGCCGTTTTCCGGCCGGTGCGACGATGCGGCTGCCGGGCGCGATCTTCCGCCCCGGGAACCGTTGTCGCGCCGCGATCGACCCCTGCACGCCATGCGCATCTGCGTATCCGCCCCGAGGACGCCATCGGCATTCGCTTGCCGGGAACGGCGACCGGGCTGGCCCGACGCCGGAGTTCTCCACGACCGGCCGCAACAGGCCTGCCGCGAGGGGCGAGTTCCGGCAGGCAATGCCCCGTCATGGCCCGCCCCCACCTTCCGATCGCCCCGGAAACGACGAGGGCCCCTTTCGGGGCCCCTTCAATCGTCAATCCCTGCGACCGCCGTCCTGGCCGCCGGGCCCCGGTCCTCCCGGTCCCTGTCCGGGACCTTGCCCGTCACGGTCTCCATGGCGATCGGAATGCCGGTGATCACGTCCGCCGTCACGCGGTGGCGGCAGGCACGCCGTCAACGCGATCGCGGTCGCTGCTGCCAAAAGCACTGTCCTGAACTTCATGGCGTGTCCTCGGTTGGGGATTCGCAGCCAGCATAACTCCGGCGGTCGCCGGATCGCCGGCCTCGCCCCAGCCGGTTCATGGGATCTGCACATGCCGGTACCGAGCCGGCCCCGCGCACGGCCTTCGCACGCTGCCATGCCGGCGCGTGGCTCGGGATCGTCCGGATACCTGCGCAACCGTCCCCGCTACCCGCGGCGACGAATCGCTACTGCCAGGTCATCCCGTGCTGGAACGCCTCGCATGCCGGAGCGGCGGGAAACAAGCGGAACGGGACCAGGACGATCGACGGCGAACGGCCCGTCGACTTCCGATCGCCCCGAAATCCTGCCGCCCGAAAACGGAAAAGGGCCTGCATCGCTGCAAGCCCTTTGCAAGATATGGTGGCCGGGGACGGAATCGAACCGCCGACACGGGGATTTTCAATCCCCTGCTCTACCAACTGAGCTACCCGGCCACTTCGCTTGGAAGCGTTGCTTCGTTGCGAGGACGCGCATCATACCGACGACCCTGAATTTGGGCAAGCATCGGTTATTCGGATTTTTCCTACACGAGGTCAGAACTCGGCCCGATGGGAAACGCACCGGCCGGTGCGCATGCTCCCAGGAGACGCCCTGCCCGGGCACACGCCAAGCAAGAAGCCAGGCCCGCATGGAAAGGTTGCTCATCCACGTCAAGCGCACCGCATCGGGCTGGCAGGTCGACGAGGCCGGCCAGGTGCGCTATTGCTCGTACGTGCGCGAGCAGGCGCTCGAGGCGGCGGACAGCCTGGCGCTTGGGCGGCACTTCAGCACCGGCAACCCGGTGGCCGTGGTGATGGACATGGACGCGCGCGACTCCGTCCTGCTGTTCCAGCACGGCTGACATCCCTCCGCCGTCCGGACGTGCCCTGGTTCATCCGTCTTCTCCGGAGTGCTGGTTTTTCAGCCGGGCGCGTCCCATAGGATGAGTCTGCCTTCTTCGACAAGGTGGCCACTCACCTTCGCGCCGGAAGCCGGCGACAGCCCAGCCGGAAGACAAAACCAACCGGAAGACAAAAAAAGGAACCCCGCTTCACGGCGGGGTTCCTTTTTGCCTTCGTCCGTACCTGCGTCTGCCGGCAGGCGTGCGTCCGCCTCCTAGGCGTTCGCGTTCCTGGCAGCGTCCTGCCAGCATCCTGGACGCGGCCCAGCCCGGCCTCGCAGGCGCCCGCCACCTGGCATCCGCCTGCGGCCGCCGCGTGCCGCACCATCAGCACGTCGCAACGCCTGGCAGGACTTCAATCCCCGGCCTTGAGGCGGTAGTCCAGCGGTGGCGACTGGCGCTGCAGCAGCGGCGTGTAGCGGAACTGCGGACCACGCCGGCGCTCGAACTCCTGCCGTGCCGCGGCGACCGTCTGCGGCGAGCGGTATAGCGCGGTCGCCGCCAGGGCGAGCACGCGCGCCGCGTTGAGCGCGCCCTGCTCGCCGATGGCCATGCCCGATGCGGCCACGGCCTGCCAGCTGTGCGCCGGGGTGCCCGGTACCCAGGTCGCCACGCCGAAGCCGGCGGTGGGCACGTTCCAGCTCACGTCGCCCACGTCGGTGGAGGCCCAGCCCTGGCCGTCCGCCGCGTAGGGCTGGATCTGCATCGCCTGCTCCAGCGGCGGCCGCTGTTCCAGGCTCTGCTGCAGCGTCGTGGCGAACGCCAGGTCGGTGGCGTCGTAGCGCACGCCGCCGACCTGGTGCAGCGCGGCATCGACCACGCGCCCGAGCGTGTCGTTGGGCAGCAGCGAGAACACCCCGCCGGTCTGCTCGAACTCCACCGTGGTGCCGGTCCCCAGCGCCGCCCCTTCGGCGGCCTTGCCCAGGCGGTCGAAAACATCGCGAACCACGGCCGGGTCGGCATTGCGCACGTAGTAATAGGCTTCGGCGCGATCGGGGACCACGTTGGGCGCCTGCCCGCCGTCGGTGATGACGTAGTGGATGCGGGTCCCGTCGGGCACGTGCTCGCGCATCATGTTGGCCATGTAGTCCAGCGCCTCCACGCCGTCGAGCGCGGAACGGCCGCGATCCGGCGCGATGGCCGCGTGCGCGGCGCGCCCGCGGAAGCGGAACTTGCCGCTGATGTTGGCCAGGCTGCGCTGCTGCGCCGCCGAATTGGCGTCGCTCGGATGCCAGTGCAGGACCAGGTCCACGTCGTCGAACAGGCCCGCGCGGGCCATGTAGACCTTGCCCGAGCCGCCCTCCTCGGCCGGCGTGCCATAGACGCGGATCTCCCCGTCGGTGCCGCTCTGGCGCAGCCAGGCGGCGATGGCGCGGGCGGCACCGACCGTGGCCGCGCCGAACAGGTTGTGCCCGCAGGCCTGGCCCGCCTGCTGGCCGGCGATCGGCCTGGGTTCGGGCACGGCCTCCTGGGCCATGCCGGGCAAGGCGTCCATCTCGGCCAGCAGCGCGATCACCGGCCCCTTGCCGCGATGCCCCGCGGTGGCGACGAAGGCGGTCGGAATGCCGGCCACGCCGGCCTGCACCTCGAACCCGGCCTGGGCCAGCGCCTGCTGCAGCAACGCCGAGGACTGGGTCTCCAGGTAGCCCAGCTCGGGCCTGGACCACAGCGCGTGGGCCAGGTGCGCCTGCTGCGCGGCCCAGGCGTCCACGGCCACGAGTACCGCTGGATCGGTCGCGGCATCCGGTCCGGGCGCATCCCCGGCCAGGCTATGCGCGGACGGCAGCGCCAGCAGGCACGCCAGGGCGAGTGCGCGCGCAGCGGCAATGCCGGCCGCGCGCATCAATAGAACTCCACGTTGTCCAGCTCGAACCACAGCTTCTGGCCCGGCCGGCCCGAGGCGTCGAAGAACAGCTGCTGCACGTCGTCGCCGCGCCAGGCCGGCACCGGCCCGTCGGTGCGGCCGTAGGGCGGCTGTCCCTGGAACTGGCCGAACGGCACCTCGACGGTGTTCCAGCCGGCGTTCACCGGCACCGGCGCCTGCCAGCGACGGTTGTCCAGGCCGCGCAGCTGCACCGCCAGGGCCGGCGCATCGCCGCGCACCTGGAAGCGCAGGCCATGGAAGCGGCGCAGGTCCGCGGGCGCCACCGCGCCGCGCGTGAGCGGCAGCAGCACGCCGGCGTGCGCATCCGGGTTCCACGACAGGCGCGCCTGCGTGGACAGCGCGTGGCCGCCGTCGCTGCGTGCGACCACCTCGCTGACCTGCACGGTGCGGTCGGTGCCGCCGTCGGCCTCGTCGGTGGGCAGCGTATCCAGCCCGGTGCGCCCGTCGGCCCGCTCGAAGTCGTCCACGTGCGCGTCCACCGCGACTGGCGGCAACGCCTGCTGCCGGTTGCCGGCCGGCACGGGCGTGCCGGGACCGACGACCTGCCGCCCGGCGACGTACACGCGGCGGATGCGATGGATGTCGGCGATGTCCTGCCAGGGCTGGCCGGCCACCAGGATCAGGTCGGCGCGCTTGCCCGGGGCGATGACGCCGCGATCGTCCAGGCCGGCGGCCCGGGCACTGGCGGACGTGCCGGCCTGCAGGGCCTCGGCCGGGGTCAGCCCGGCGCGCACCAGCAGTTCCAGCTCGTGCTGGGTGGCGATCCCGTGCGGCGTGCCGGGCATGCCCGCGTCCGTGCCGACCGCGATCGGCACGCCGGCGCGGTGCAGCGTGGCGACATTGGCCAGGGCGTTGGCGAAATTGGCCTGGCGCTGGCGCAGTACCGGATCGTCGGCCGGCCTGGCCGGCGCCGTGCCCGGCTTCACCGGCTCGTAGACCGCCAGGGTCGGGGCATAGAAGGTGCCGTGCGCGCGCATCAGCTGCACCAGCTCGTCGTCCACCGGCGCATCGAGCAGGCTGTGGGCGATCACGTCCACGCCGGCGCGCGCGGCGATCTTGCCGCGCGCCAGGGTGACGGTGTGGGTGTACACGCGCAGGCCGTGGATATGGGCCTGCTCCACCAGCGCGGTGAGCGTGGGCGCGTCCATGCTGCTGTTGTCAGGCGCGTTGTTGTAGCGCCAGCCATCGGTGAAGGCCTTGATCAGGTCGGGCTTGTAGGGCGCCACCGCATCCACCGCGGCGCGCGCGGCGGCCGGCGAGTTGACCCAGCGCGTGGTGTTCTCGTCTGCCCAGTCGGCACCGTGGCCGAGCGGCGTGCTGATGCGCGCGGCGAAACGCACGCTCGGTGCGTCGATGGCCGCCAGCCAGTCGCGGCGCGGTGCATAGGCCTCCGGCGCCTGGTGGAAGTCGTTGACCGTGGTCACGCCCTGGGCCAGGTAGGCATTGGCGATCTGCGGCAGGGTGCCGGGCTCGAAATTGGGCGTCCAGTGGGTGTGCAGGTCGAACAGGCCCGGCAGCAGCGCCATGCCGTGCGCGCGCACCACGCGGGTGCCCTTGCCGGCCGGCAGGTGGGGGCCCACGCTGACGATGCGCCCCTCGTCGATCTCGACGTCGGCCACGTACGCCGCGCGTCCGCTGCCGTCGAAGACGGTGGCCCCCTTGATCAGCAACGGCGATGCGATCGCCCAGGCCGGGACCAGCACCGCCAGCAGCAGGCATGCGGTCACGCGACGGCACATGTGGTTCATGGGATCTCCTGAGTCGAAAGACGGGTCAATGCATCGAACGGATGTCGGGCGCCGCCGTTCTCCGCGCCGGCAACGGGCGGTCCGCCGGCGCCTGCGCCGGGTCGCGCAGGCGCACCACGCCGCCGCGCTGCTCCACCACCAGGCCCAGGCTCAGGGCCACCGAGCGGGCGAAACCGACCGGATCGTTGGCCGCGTACAGGCCGACGATGCGCCGGCCACCCACGCGCGGGTCGTCGATGACGATGCGCACGTCGCTGTAGCGCAGGAACTGCGCGGCGGCCACGGACAGCGTATCGCCGCTGAAGGACAGCATGCCTTCGCGCCAGGCCAGCGCCTGGCCCACTTCCTGCCGCGGCACCGGCTCGATGCGGATGCCGCGGCCCTTCTCCGACAGGGCCTTGTGGTTGGCTTCCAGCCGCGCCGGGGCGATGCCGCCGTCCAGGTCGGCCACGTCCACCACGCCCTCGCGGACCAGCACCTCCACCCCGGCCAGGCTGCGCGGGGTCAGGCTCACCGCGAAGCTGGTGCCCACCGCCGTGGTGGTGGTGCCGGCAGCCTGCACCACGAAGGGGCGCGCATGGTTCTTGGCCACGTCGAACAGCGCCTCGCCACGGACCAGCTCGATGTCGCGGCGGTGGCGGCTGTAGCGCACCCGGACCTGGCTGTCCGAATCCAGGGTGACCGCCGAGCCGTCGGCCAGGGTCACGCGCAGCACCTCGCCGCGGCGCGTGGAGTACACATCCACCGACCACAGCGCATGCAGCCCGAACGCGGCCAGCGCCAGCGCCGCGGCCATGCCCAGGCCCCAGGCCAGCCGGCGGCGGCGCACCGGGGCGCTGCCGGCACGCCGGCCACCGGCCAGCGCCCGTGCCCGGCGGGTCCGCTCGAACACCGCGTGGGCCCGCGCGTAGGCGCCGAAATGGCGCGGGTCGCGCGCCAGCCAGGCGTCGCGCTCGGCCACGTCGTCCGCTGCCAGCGTGGCACGGTCCTCGCGCGCCACCCAGGCGGCGGCGATATCCTCGATGTCGCGTTTATCGCTTTCTTGCATGTCGTCCTTCCCCGGGCGCCAAGGCGTCCCGACTGCTCCTGTCCACGTCCGGCGCGTGGCGCATCGCGTCCATCAGCACGCGGATGCCCTTGCCGACGTGCTTTTCCACGGTGTTCTCGCTGATGTGCAGGCGTTCGGCGATCTCGCGCTGCGAGTAGCCGTCCACCCGGCGCATCCAGAACGCCTGCCGGCACTTCTCCGGCAGGTGCCCGATCAGGTCCTGCACCCTGCGCAACTCCTGGTGCGAGGCGGCGTTGCGCTCGGGCGACGGCGCCGCGGAGGGAATCTCCAGGCGCTCGATGTCGCCCACCGCCTCGATGGATACCACCTGCGCGCGACGCAACTGTTGCAGCACCACCGACTGGGCCACGGTGAACAGGTAGGCACGCGGCTGCTGCACGTGGTCCACGCTCTCCATCCCGGCCAGGATCGCGTAGGCCTCCTGCACCACGTCCTCCACGTCCAGCCCGGCCGGCACGCGCCGGCCGAGCCATTGCCGCAATTCCGGCTCGTGCGGCAGCACGGACTCGGCCAGCCATGCGGCGCGGCCGCTGGGCAGCGCCGCGCTCATGCCGTCCTCCCGGTCCGCCGGTCCGTGCGCATGCTCAGAACGCCTTGCTCACGTTGAGGTACCAGTAGCGCGGGTACGGCTGGTACACCGACGAGACGTAGCCGTAGGTGTCCGAGGACACCGGCGGGCGGCGGCCGGCCAGGTTGTTGACGCCGACCTTGACCGAGAAGCCGCCCAGGCTGCCCTCGTCGCCGAAGTCGTACTTCACGAAGGCGTTGCCGAGCGTCTGCGCCTTGACCTTCCAGTAGTTGCCGTCGTCGTCGCTCAGCCCGGTGTCGATGAACGTGCCGACGTAGCGGGCGGTGCCGCCCACGGTCCAGTTGGCGTAGTTCCAGGTCAGCGTGGCCGAGGCCTTCCATTCCGGATTGCCGTCCTGGCCGATCAGGTTGCCGCCGCCGGCGATGTAGGTGGAGGCGTTGATCAGGCCGGCATCGCGCGCCGCGATGAGGGCGGCGATGTCCGGCGAGGGCTCGCGGTAGAACTCGATCAGGTGGGTGGCGTTGATGGCCAGGTTGAAGCGGCCCACGCGGGTCTCCGGCAGCGCCCAGTTGAAGCCGAAGTCCACGCCACGCACCTTCTGCGGCATCAGGTTGACGTACTTGTCGACCACGTACAGCACCTTGCCGGCCGGCGCCAGACCGGTGCCCTCGTAGCGGGCGATGTCGTCGACCGTGGGATCGGCGCGGATCACGTTGGGGTTGCTGGAGCCCTGCACGCGGTCCAGGTAGTCCAGGATCAGCGCGTTGCCCTCGCCGAACAGGCCGATGATGTTCTTCTGGTTGTAGACGTAGTAGTCCACCGACAGGTTGAACCGGCCGTAGTCCTCGGGGATGAAGCGCGGCTGCCACACCACGCCGCCGCCGTAGTTGGTGGAGGTCTCCGGCTGCAGGTCCGGGTTGCCCGAGCGGCGGGCGCTGGTGGAGATGCTGTGGGCGCAGTCGGAGAAGTGCGCGATCGTCCCGCTGCGCACGTCGGCCTCGCACTGGATGTAGTCGGTGCGGGTGTTGGAGCGGGTGATCACCTGGGCGTTCATCTGCTCCAGGTTGGGCGCGCGGAAGCCCTTGGCCCACGAACCGCGCAGGCGGAAGCCATCGAAGACCTCCCAGGCCAGCGCCAGCTTGGGCTTGGCCACGTTGCCGAAGTCGTTGTAGTGCTCGGCGCGGCCGGCCACCTGCATGTCCAGCGACCGCACCAGCGGCACGCCCATTTCCGGGGAGACCAGCGGCACCGAGAACTCGGCGAACAGGCCGGCGACGGTGCGGCTGCCCTCGGTGTCCGGGGTCGGGCTCACGCCGTACATGTCGCTGTCGTAGACGGTCCCCTTCACCGCGTCGGTGTAGGTGATGGTGCCGTCCACGTGCGGGTCGCGGTCGTCCTTCTGGGTCTCGTGGCGCACTTCCAGGCCGGTGGCCACGCCGACGTGGCCGGCCCAGGTGCTGAACAGGTCCGGGCGCGAGGCCTTGAAGTCCCACATCGCCAGCGTGGTCTCGTCCTTGCGCACGGCCTGGTAGAAGATGTCGTTCAGCACCGCGTCGCTGTTGCAGCCGCCGCAGAACGGGTTGTAGGCACTGGCATCGTTCCTGGCCAGCGACTGCTGCAGCTGGGTCATGCTGACCGCATCCTGCTGGTCGCGCACCTTCGCCTTGGAGTACAGCAGCGCGCTCTCCCAGTCGAAGCCGAAGTGGTTGCCGCGCAGGCCGGCCAGGGCGCGGACCTGGGTGTTGTCCACCTCGATGCGGGTCGGCCGCTCGAAGCGGTAGGTGGAGATGGTCACCGGGATGCCGTCGGCGCCCACGCTGAGGCCGGACAGCCGGTTCGGGTTGAGCGTGCCGTCGGCCAGGTAGGTGGCGCCCAGGGGGCTCCAGTAGTTGCTCGCCGGCACCGTCATCGGCAGCGAGCTGATGCTGTTGACCGGTGCCTGCAGGCTGGTGGCCTTGGCCTTGTACAGGCCCAGCTCGCTGAAGAAGCTGATGCCGTTGTCGAAGTCGTACTTGGAAGTCAGGAACAGGTTCAGGCGGTGCACGTCCGGGGTGATCGACAACGGCCACACCGCCTGCGAGTCGGCACGCAGGTTGCGGTCCGCGCCTGAGATCGCCTTGGTGCCGCTGGCCAGGCACAGCCCGTCGCCGAGCGACACGGTGCACGGCGCATTGGTGTCCGGCTTCACGTAGAACCCGCCGGCCGCGCTGGTGATCGCGGTGCCGTTGCGGGTGATGCGGGTACCGGCGGTGAAGTTGCCCCACGGGCTGGTGGTGCTGCGCCCGTCCAGGGTGCTGTAGCCCTCGAAGCGGGTACCGACGAAGTCGTCGCGGCGGTCGCCGGTGTCGGTCCAGTCCTGGTCCAGCGAATTCAGGCCAGTGGTGCCGTAGTAGCTGAAGGCCAGGGTGACGTTGCCGCGCAGGTCCTTGCTGTTCTTGCCGACCACGCCGTCGAGGCGGAAATCGCGCAGGTTGGTGCCCTCGCCCACGCCGCGCTGCACGCTGATGCGGCCGCCGTCGATATCGTCGCGCAGCACGTTGTTGACCACGCCGGCCACCGCGTCGGTGCCGTAGATCGCGGCCGCGCCGTCCAGCAGCACCTCCACGCGCGCCAGGTCGGCCACCGGGATGGCATTGGCGTTGTAGGCAAGCACCGGCACCAGCTGGTCGTCGGCCTGGCTGGTCGGGTGGACCACCGTGCGCCGGCCGTTGATCAGCATCAGCGTGTTGCCCACGCCCAGGCCGCGCAGGTTCACCGAGGCGACGTCGCCGCGCGCGTAGTTGGAGCTGTTGCCGCCGTTGGTACCGCTGAAGGACACGTCGCCCATCTGCGGGATGGAACGGTACAGGTCATCGCCGGACACCGCGCCGGTGGCCTCGATCTGCTGGGCGTCGAGCGTGGTGACCGGCAGCACGTTGGCGCTGTTGCCGCCCTTGATCTGGGTGCCGACCACGGTGACCTGGTCGAGCGTGTTCACCGGCTGGGCCGGCGCCGGCGCGGCCTGTGCGGCCGGCTCCTCCTGCGGCGCGGCCGCCGCGGCGGCGGCCAGGCCCAGGCCGGCCAGGCCGCCGCGCGAGGCCAGCATCGGCGCCGCCGCGCGCAGCGTGACCGTATGGCCGTCGTCGCTGGCCACCGAAAGCCCGGTGCCTTCCAGCAGCCGGCCCAGGGCCTCGCGCGGTGCCATCCGTCCCTTCAGCGCCGCCACCCGCACCGGCCCCTCGCCGCGCTCGTGCGCCGGGGCGATCACCTGCAGCCCGGCCTGGCGCGCGAACGCCGGCAACACGTCCTCGATGCGGCCGCCGGCCAGGTCGAACTGCGTGGCCTGCTGGGCAAGGGCGGAAGGAACGCAAGATCCCAGCAGGGCGGCCAGCAGGCCTCCCCGGATGGCCTGGGACAACGGCAACGGCTTGATAGAACGCATGGTGTATCCCCGTGATCGAAGTGAACAAACGCGAAATGACATCCCTCTCAATGGCACGATGCGCAAGCGCGCGACTTCCGCCATCCCCGGTGCGCACGCAGGACCACCCCCTCACCATTCGCAAAGGTATGGTCGTATCATTCGGGGGATGGCTCCGGCCGAGAGGTCTACTTCTATGTGCAAGCGTATCGCCCCGCTGCTCGTGCTGCTCGCGGCCCTCGCGCTGCTCGGTGCCTGCAGCACCGGACGGATCAAGCGCGTGTCCGAGCCGGCCGCCGGCATCCAGCAGCTGAGCGTGCTCGCCGACGGCAGCTGGTCGGTGGACCTGCGCCTGCAGAACTACAGCAGCATCCCGATGCGCTTCGACGACGTGGCGCTGCAGGTGTCCGTGGACGACCAGGCGGCCGGTACGCTGCAGGCCCGTCCAGCCATCTCCATCGGCCCCGAGTCGGCCGACGTGGTCACCGTGGCGCTGGTGCCCTCGCCCGATGCACGCCTGGTCGTCGCCGACGCGCTGTCCGCCGGGCGGCCGCTGAACTACCGCCTGCAGGGCCGGATCACGGCCACGCCCGAGGACAAGAAGGCGCGCGGCTTCGACCTGGACAGCCGCAACACCCTCAATCCGGCGCCCGGGCTGGCCGGCGTCCTGCGCTGACCCGTCCGCCGCCCCGCCTCCACCTTCCATACCGACCCACGGAACCCCTCGCATGAGCAGCTATTCCGCCCCGTTGAACGACATCCGCTTCGTCCTGCACGACGTGCTGAAGGCCGATCGCCTGTTCGCCGACATCGGCTTCGCCGATGCGACCGCCGACATCATCGACGCCGTGCTGGAGGAAGCCGGCCGCTTCACCGCCAGCGTACTGTCGCCGCTGAACGCGATCGGCGACGAAGTCGGCTGCACGCTGGACAAGGAGACCGGCGAGGTCACCACCGCGCCCGGCTTCAAGCAGGCCTATGCGCAGTACGTGGAGGGCGGCTGGACCGGCCTGACCGCGGCGCCGGAGTTCGGCGGCCAGGACATGCCGGAGACGCTGGGCATGGCGGTGGCCGAGATGACCAACGCCTCCAACCTGGCCTGGAGCCTGTTCCCGCTGCTCTCCCACGGCGCGGTCGAGGCGCTCAAGCACTACGGCGAGGACTGGCAGAAGGAGGTCTTCCTCAAGCCGCTGGTGGCCGGCAACTGGACCGGCACCATGTGCCTGACCGAACCGCACGCCGGCACCGACCTTGGCTTGCTGAAGACCCGCGCCGAGCCCGACGCCGACGGCAGCTACTCGATCACCGGCACCAAGATCTTCATCACCGCCGGCGAGCACGACCTGGCCGAGAACATCGTCCACCTGGTGCTGGCCAAGCTGCCCGACGCGCCTGCCGGCCCGAAGGGCATCTCGCTGTTCGTCACGCCCAAGTACAAGGTCGCCCGCGACGGCAGCATCGGCGAGCGCAACGCGCTGCGCTGCGGCGCGCTGGAGCACAAGATGGGCATCCACGGCTCGTCCACCTGCGTGATGAACTTCGACGGCGCCCAGGGCTACCTCGTCGGCCAGCCGCACAAGGGCCTGCAGGCGATGTTCGTGATGATGAACTCCGCGCGCCTGGGCGTGGGCGTGCAGGGCTTGGCGCAGTCCGAGCGCGCCTACCAGAACGCCCTGCACTACGCCCGCGAGCGGCTGCAGTCGCGCGCGCCGAAGGGCCCGCAGCTGCCGGACAAGCCGGCCGACCCGATCCTGGCCCAGCCCGACGTGCGCCGCATGCTGCTCACCATCAAGTCGCTGACCGAGGGCGGCCGCATGCTGGCCCTGCACGCCTACACCGAGCTGGACAAGGCCCAGCACGCCGACGGCGAGCAGGCCCGGGCGGAGGCCGACACGCTGGTCAGCTTCCTCACGCCGATCACCAAGGCGTGCCTGACCGAATGGAGCATCGAGAACACCTACAACGCCCAGCAGTGCTTCGGCGGCCACGGCTACATCGTCGAGCACGGCATGGAACAGCTGGCCCGCGATGCCCGCATCACCACGCTGTACGAAGGCACCACCGGCATCCAGGCGCTGGACCTGATGGGCCGCAAGACCGCCGCCAGCAAGGGCGCCGGCCTGAAGCTGTTCCTGGGCCTGGTCGAATCCTTCGTCAAGGAACACGCCGGCGATGCCGAACTGGCCGAGTTCGTCGGCCCGCTGCAGGCCAAGGCCGCCGAATGGGCCAGGCTGACCCAGGCCGTGCTCGAGCGCGCCGCCGCCAATCCCGAGGAAATCGGCGCGGCCAGCTACGACTACCTGTTCTATTCCGGCTATGTCGCGCTGGCCTACTGGTGGGCACGTGCGGTGGCGACCGCGAAGGCATCCTCGCAGGACGCGGACTTCAAACAGGCCAAGCTGGAAACCGCCCGCTTCTACTACGCCCGCGTCCTGCCGCGCACCCTGGCCCACGCCGCCTGCATCGAGGCCGGTGCCGAGCCGCTGATGGCGATGGCGGATCCGCGTTTCGGGGCCTGACCCGCGCTTTTCCCGAAGTCACCGGACGGGCCGCGCAAGCGGCCCGTTCCTTTTCCGTTTCCCCTTTTCCGTTTCCCCTTTTCCATTTCCCCTTTTCCGTTTTGCGCTGCTTTCCCACGACGGTTTCCGCTCTCCCCTTCCACCCGCCCCCTTTTCCCGCCTTTCACGTGCCACTGCGGCGCACGACCGCCGATCGCGCCTCCGGGTCGTTGTACCCGGATCCACGCCCCAGGGTCCCTGGCCGGTCACGGGAGCGGGATCCGAGGCTGGCTTCCGATCCGGCCGCAGGTGCGGCAAGCCGGCCAGGCGGAACGGAAAGGTCCCGGAGCGCTTCCCGTTTCGACGACGCCTGGCCCCCGTCCTCGGGGTGGCGCGCAGGATATCGGCACCGCCCGGCCGGCCGCGCTCTCGCCACGCAGGCCTGCGGACCGACGGGCGGCATGTCCGCACACGCACGACACCGCCTGCCTTCGCGGTTTTGCCTTCGCCTGGCCGCCGCCCCCCGGCCCTTCCGTCGCCAGGACCTTGCAACCCTGTCTCTTATACACCTCCGACGCTGCCGACGAATCCGGCTGCCCGCCGGCGCCCGCGGCAATTGCAAGTCGCCGCCCCCCCCCCCGGCCAGGCACATACACAAACCGTCACCAATCGGGTATAAGCTGTTTTCCCGATGGAGACAGACACTTGCACCCGTAGTCTGATCGCTCCCGGAGCCACGGTTTCTCCGGCGCTTGCAGCGTCGCCTTCTTCTTCCCCGTTCCCGGTCCGCCTGTTGTCGCTCGACGCCCACGGCCGGGTACTCGACTGGATCAACTGGCAGGACGCCGCCTGCCTGTATGCGCGCGATGCGGTCGCCTGGACGCTGGGCGATCCCTGCCTGCGCGTGCACGGCGGCCACAGCCGTGCCAGCGGCGCGCAGAGCGTGCTGGAGCTGCATCCGATCATCGCCGCGCGCGGCCAGGCCCATTCCCGCGCGATCGATCCCACGCCCTGCCTCAGCAACACCGCGCTGTTCGCCCGCGATGCCCAGCTGTGCCTGTACTGCGGGCAGCAGTTCAGCCGTCCGCACCTGACCCGCGACCACGTCATGCCGCTGTCCAAGGGCGGGCTGGACGTGTGGGAGAACGTGGTCACCGCCTGCGTGGCCTGCAATTCGCGCAAGGCCGACCGTACCCCGCAGCAGGCCCACATGCCGTTGCTGGCGGTGCCCTACCGGCCGAGCTGGATCGAGCACCTGATCCTGTGCAACCGCAACATCCTCGCCGACCAGATGGCATTCCTGCGCTCGCAGCTGCCGCGCAAGCCGCGTCGTTCGCCCCTCTGACGCCGCCCCGGGGCGCCTTGCCCGGCATGGCCGGGCCGGCAGGCCTGAACTTCGAGGGGCTGGCCGATTCCCAGCGCACCGCGGCGAGACCGGCCCCCGACGCCTGCCCGGTCGGCGTCCCGGGAGGTGCCCCGCCCTGCGATGCCACCGCCGCGCCCCTGCCGATGCATGCATGCACCGATGGAAGGCCCGGATCCAGGCCGGACCGGCTTGCGCAGCCACCGCGCGATCGGCCGGGAACCTGAACGGCTTGCTTGCCCCACCCCCGGCCGGGACCGACAATTGCATTTCATTGCCCGCCTTGGCCCGCCGAATGATCGATCCCGCCCGCTATCCGTTCCTGTCGCAGATCCAGACCCCGCAGGATCTGCGGAAGTTCGGCGAGGCCGACCTGGAAGCCATCGCGGCCGAATTGCGCGCCTACCTGATCGAATCGGTCGGCAAGAGCGGCGGCCACTTCGCCGCCGGCCTGGGCGTGATCGAGCTGACCGTCGCCCTGCACTATCTGTTCCAGACCCCGCGCGACCAGTTGGTCTGGGACGTGGGCCACCAGACCTACCCGCACAAGATCCTTACCGGCCGCCGCGACACCATCCATACCGTCAAGCAGAAGGACGGCGTGGCGCCGTTTCCCAAGCGCGAGGAAAGCGAGTACGACGCCTTCGGCGTCGGCCACTCCTCTACCTCGATCTCGGCCGCGCTGGGCATGGCCGTCGCCCTGCAGCGCGCCGGCGACGACCGCAAGGTGGTGGCGGTGATCGGCGACGGCGCGATGACCGCCGGGATGGCCTACGAGGCGCTCAACCATGCCGGCGGCATGCATCCGGAACCGAACCTGCTGGTCGTGCTCAACGACAACCGCATGTCCATCTCCGAGGCGGTGGGCGGCCTGACCAAGATGCTCGGGCGCATGTCCGGCAGCCGCACGCTCAATGCGCTGCGCGAGGGCGGCAAGAAGATCCTCGGCGACAAGAAGCGCAATCCCACCGCGCGCTTCGTCAAGCGCTGGGAGGAACAGTGGAAGGGCATGTTCGTGCCGTCCTCGCTGTTCGAGCAGATGGGCTTCCACTACACCGGCCCGATCGACGGCCACGACCTGCCCGCGCTGCTCGGCGCGCTTAAGACGCTCAAGGGCCTGAAGGGCCCGCAGCTGCTGCACGTGATCACCACCAAGGGCAAGGGCTACGAGCTGGCCGAAGGCGACCAGATCGGCTACCACGCGGTCGGCCCGTTCGATCCGGACAAGGGCCTGATGCCCAAGCCCGGGGCGAAGAAACCCACCTACACCGACGTGTTCGGCGACTGGCTGTGCGACATGGCCGCGGTCGAGCCGCGGTTGATGGGCATCACCCCGGCCATGCGCGAGGGCTCGGGCCTGGTGCGCTTCAGCAAGGAATATCCGGAGCGCTACTTCGACGTGGCCATCGCCGAACAGCACGCGGTGACGCTGGCGGCGGGCATGGCGACCCAGGGCGCCAAGCCGGTGGTGGCGATCTACTCCACGTTCCTGCAGCGCGCCTACGACCAGCTGGTGCACGACGTGGCGATCCAGGGCCTGGACGTGCTGTTCGCGATCGACCGCGGCGGCGTGGTCGGCCCGGACGGCGCCACCCATGCCGGCAACCTGGACCTGAGCTTCCTGCGCTGCGTACCCGGCATGGTGGTGATGGCCCCGGCCGACGAGGCCGAATGCCGGCAGCTGCTGACCACCGGCTTGCGCTGGCAGGGCCCGGCGGCGGTGCGCTATCCGCGCGGCACCGGCCCCGGGATCGACGCCGGCACGTCGCTGGACGCGTTGCCGGTCGGCAAGGCCGAGCTGCGCCGGCCCGGCCAGCGCATCGCCCTGCTCGCCTTCGGCGCGCCGCTGGCGGCCGCCGAGCAGGTCGGCCGCGAGCTCGGCCTGACCGTGGTCAACATGCGCTTCGTCAAGCCGCTGGACCGGGACCTGGTGCTGGAACTGGCCGGGACCCACGAGGGCTTCGTCACGCTCGAGGACAACGTGGTCGCCGGCGGTGCAGGCTCGGCCGTGTCCGAGCTGCTCGACGCCGAGGGCATCACCCTGCCGGTCCTACACCTGGGCCTGCCCGACGCTTTCCAGCACCACGCCAGCCGCGAGGACCTGCTGGCCGAGGCCGGGCTCGACGCGCCCGGCATCCGCCGCGCCGTGCTCGGGCGCTGGCCGCATCTCGGCACCGCCGCGCCGGTGCGCAGCGCGGCCGGCTGAGGAACCGGCCGGGTCGGGCCGGGGCGACTGTCGCGCAAGACTCTCGCCCCTCCAGGCAAACGCCGTGGACCGGGCTTGCCTGCCCGGGTCCGGCGAGGCCGACTGCCGGCGCGGCGGTACGGCGGGACCGGCCGACCGGTGGATGTCGTGATCCTTCCGAGTGGAAGGCCATGCCGGCCGCATGGCCACATCGGGTTGACGGCACCGGACACGCCGGGAAGCACCGCCATGCCGGCTCAGGACGGTCGGTGGCGACTGCCGGGATCGGGCGCCCGCTCACCGCCGCTCATCCTGCCGGCATCTTCCCGTCGCCAGGTCACGCATGGCACGGCCCAACGCTTCGAGCACGACGGCATCGGACGCATGCGCCGCGACCAGGCAAGCCCGAGCCTTCTTTTCTACGGCGATCGGGTGCTCGCCTGCCTGCTGGCGCTCACGTCCGGTCCGGCACGTCCAACGCACGCAAGCGCGTCGCCACGGGGTCATCGGCATCGAGCAGCTCGAAACCTTCCCAGACGAAGCCCGGCGCCACCGTGCACACCACCCGCGTGTAGTCGCCCAGCGTACGTGCCGACTGCCACGCCCCGGCGGGCACCACCGCCGTCGCCCGGCCATCGCGTGCCGACGCCAGGCGGATGGTCTCGGACTCGCCGCTCGTCTCGTCGAAGATGCGCAGTTCCAGCGGCGCCCCTTCCTGCCAGTGCCAGCTCTCGTCGGCATCGACCCTGTGCCACTGGCTGCCATGACCGGCTTCCAGCAGGAACTCGATCGCGGTCATCGCCGGACGGACGTGGCCGCCATGCACCACCTCCACGGCGGAGGCATGGATGCGCCGGTAGTGCCCGCCCTCGGGATGCGGCGACAAGGCCAGCGTGCGGACCAGTTCCTCGACGCGTGGATGCATGCTTCCTCCGGCGGCCGGACATGGAAAAGCCCGCCTTGCGGCGGGCTTCCAGGATTTGGTCGGGGTAGCCGGATTCGAACCGACGACCACTTGTCCCCCAGACAAGTGCGCTACCAGGCTGCGCTATACCCCGAAAGGTCCCGCCTCGGCGGACGAACGATTATACCGGGTTTGCCGCGTCGTTTCCTAGCCGCCGGACCGGCGATGCGCCGGATTCGAACCGACGATCGCTTGTCCCCCAGGCAAGTGCGTCACGCGATCCCGCCCCGGCGGGCGCATGCGCGTGTACCGGATTTGCCGCGTCGCATCCTGGCGGCCGGATCAGCGCCGCAGCAGTTGCAGCACTTCCTCCAGTTCCATCCGCACCTGGCGGATGATCTGGTTGCTCAGCGCCGCTTCCTGCTTGCCGTCCTCGCCTTCCAGGCGCTGGCGGGCCCCACCGATCGTGTAGCCCTGTTCGTAGAGCAGGCTGCGGATCTGGCGCACCATCAGCACGTCGTGGCGCTGGTAGTAGCGGCGGTTGCCGCGGCGCTTGGCCGGCTCCAGGCTCGGGAACTCGGTTTCCCAGTAGCGCAGCACGTGCGGCTTGACGTCGCACAGCTCGCTGACCTCGCCGATGGTGAAATAGCGCTTGGCCGGGATCGGCGGAAGCTCGCGGTTACTGCCCGGATCCAGCATATGCCTCCACCCGCTCCTTCAGTTTCTGGCCCGGGCGGAAGGTCACCACCGTGCGCGCCGTGATCGGGATTTCCTCGCCGGTCTTGGGATTGCGGCCCGGCCGCTGGTTCTTGCGGCGCAGGTCGAAATTGCCGAAGCCCGACAGCTTGACCTGCTGTCCCTGCTGCAACGCATCGCGCAGCACGTCGAAGAACGCGTCGACGAACTCCTTGGCCTCGCGCTTGTTCAGCCCGACTTCGTCGAACAATTGCTCGGCCATTTCCGCCTTGGTCAGTGCCATGCCAGCCTCGTCGCTTTCCTAGCCCCGGATCCGGGCCCCCAGTTCCCGCTCCGCGGCCGCCACCACCTCGGTGATCACGGCGTCCACGTCGCGGTCGGTCAGGGTGCGCGAGTTGTCCTGCAAAATCAAGCCCATAGCCAGGCTTTTGAACCCAGCTTCCACGCCCGGTCCGACGTAGCGGTCGAACAGGCGCACGTCCCGCAGCACCTCGCCGCCCGCCCGGCGCACGCAGCCGGCCAGTTGCGCCCAGTCCACCGCCTCGGGAACGAGGAAGGCCAGGTCGCGGCGTACCGACGGGAAGCGCGACAACTCGTGGGCCTTGGGCAGCGCCCGCAGCGACAGCGGCAGCAGGTCGATCTCCAGCGCGATCACGTCCACGTCGATGTCCAGCGCCTTCAGCAGCGAAGGATGCAGCTGGCCGATCCAGCCGATCCGCACGCCATCGCGGAAGACGTCGGCGGAACGGCCGGGATGGGCATGGGATGGCGCGGACGGCCGCAACTCCAGCCCGGCGCCGGACGCGGCCGCCAGCGATGCCAGGTCGCCCTTCAGGTCGTGGAAATCGACCTTGCGCGCCGGCTCGCCCCACTGCGGCGCGAACACCTCGCCACACACGGCGGCAGCCAGGCGCAGCGTCTCGCGCGGCGCGGCGCCGGCCTCGTCGCCGGCGGCGAACACCTTACCGATCTCGAACAGCCGCACCCGTCCCGCCTGGCGTGCCACGTTGCGCCCCAGCGTCGCCACCAGCCCGGGCAGCAGCGAAGGACGCATCACCGCCAGCTCGGCGCTGAGCGGGTTGGCCAGCGGCACGGTGCCCTGCGCCATCTGCCAGGCCTGCAGCCACGCGGCATCGACGAAGGCGTAGTTGATGGTTTCCAGCAGGTCGCGCGCCACCAGCTGGCGACGCACCGTGGCCTCGTCCAGCCGGGTCTCGCTGGGCTGGGCGATGCGCGTGGCCCCGCCCGGCAGCGTCGTCGGGATGCGGTCGTAGCCGTGGATGCGCGCCAGCTCCTCGATCAAGTCTTCCTCAATGGCCACGTCGAAACGCCGGCTCGGCGCGGTGACGGTCCAGCCGTCCGGTCGCGCCTGCACATCCATGCCCAGCGCCCGCAGGATGCGCTCCACCTCGGCATCGGCGATGTCGATGCCGAGCACGCGGTGGATCCGCGCGCGCCGCAGCACGATCGGCTGCGGCTGCGGCACGAACTCGGCCAGTTCCACGGTCTGCACCGGGCCCGCGCGGCCGCCGGCCAGCTCGAGCACCAGCCGGGTGGCGTACTCGATGGCCTGCGCCGGCAGCGCCGGGTCCACGCCGCGCTCGAAGCGATGGCTGGCGTCGGTGTGCAAGCCGAGCTTGCGCCCCTGTCCCATGATCGCGGCCGGGGCGAAATAGGCCGCCTCCAGGAACACCGAGGTGGTCGCCTCGGTGACCCGCGTGTCCAGGCCGCCCATGATGCCCGCCAGGGCCACGGCGCGACCGGCGTCGTCGATCACCAGGAAGCTTTCGTCCAGGTGCGCCTCGCGGCCGTCGAGCAGCTTGAGCGTCTCCCCCGCCACCGCATGGCGCACCGCCACCGGACCGGCCAGGGTGGCGCGGTCGTAGGCATGCATCGGCTGGCCCAGCTCCAGCATCACGTACTGGGTGATGTCCACCAGCAGCGACACCGGGCGCACGCCGGAGCGGCGCAGGCGCTCGGCCATCCACACCGGCGTGGACGCACGCGCGTCCACGGCCTCGATCACCCGGCCGCAATAGCGCGGCGCGGCGGCGGCGGCCTTCAGCTCGACCGGCAGCACCGCATCGTGCGTGGCCGGCACCGCCGCGATCGGGAACGGCGCGACGTGGCTGCCGCAGGCGGCGGCCACGTCGAAGGCGATGCCGCGCACGCTGAAGCAGTCGGCGCGATTGGGCGTGAGCTTGATCTCGATGCTGGCATCGGGCAGGCCGAGGTAATCGGCCAGCGGCGTGCCCACCGGCGCATCGTCGGGCAGTTCCAGCAGGCCGGAGGCATCCTCGTCCAGGCCCAGCTCCTTGGCCGAGCACAGCATGCCCTGGGATTCCACCCCGCGCAGCTTGGCCGCCTTGATCGCGAAATCGCCGAAGCGCGCCCCCACCATGGCGAGCGGCGCGACCAGGCCGGCGCGCGCGTTGGGCGCGCCGCACACGATCTGCAGCGGCTCGCCGGTGCCGGCATCGACCTTGCACACCTGCAACCGGTCGGCCTGCGGGTGGCGCTCGGCCTCGAGGATGCGCGCCACCACCACGCCCTGCAGCGATTGCCCCAGGGGCTGGACTTCTTCGACCTCCAGGCCGATGGCCGTCATCGTCGCCAACAGCGCGTCGCGGTCGGCTTCGACGGACACGTGGCTGCGCAGCCAGTTCTCGGAGAATTTCATTTCAACGCCGTGGAATGGGGAACGGAAACGGGAGGACGCGCGGGCGCGGCCTCAGGCGAACTGGCGCAGGAAGCGCACGTCGTTCTCGAAGAAGGCGCGCAGGTCGTTCACGCCGTAGCGCAGCATGGCGAAACGCTCCACGCCCAGGCCGAAGGCGAAGCCGCCATAGCGCTCCGGATCGATGCCCGAGCTGCGCAGCACGTTGGGGTGGACCATGCCGCAACCGAGCACCTCCAGCCAGCGCATGCTGCCGTCGGGCTGCTGCCAGCCGATGTCCACCTCCGCGCCCGGCTCGACGAACGGGAAGTAGCTGGGGCGGAAGCGCATCTGGAAATCGCGCTCGAAGAAGGCACGCACGAACTCCGACAGCGTGCCCTTCAGGTCGGCGAAGGTGGCGTGCTCGTCGACCAGCAGCCCCTCGACCTGGTGGAACATCGGCGAATGGGTCTGGTCGGAATCGCTGCGGTAGACCTTGCCCGCGGCGATCATGCGCAACGGCGGGCGGTGGTCCTCCATGTAGCGCACCTGCACGCCGGACGTGTGCGTGCGCAGCAGGCGGCCGTCGCCGAAATAGAACGTGTCGTGCATGGCGCGCGCCGGATGGTGCGGCGGGAAGTTCAGCGCCTCGAAGTTGTGCCAGTCGTCCTCGATCTCGGGGCCGTCGGAGAGCTCGTAGCCGAGCCGGGCGAAGATCTCGACGATGCGCTCGAGCGCGCGGGTGACCGGATGCAGCCCGCCGCGCTCGGCCAGGTGCCCCGGCAGGGTCACGTCGATGCGTTCGCGCTCCAGGCGGGCGCCGAGCGCGGCGGCATCGAGCACGCTCCGGCGTTCGGCCAGCGCGGCGGAAACCGCGTCGCGCGCCTTGTTGATGGCCTCGCCAGCGGCCTTGCGCTCGGCGGCCGGCAACGTGCCCAGCTGCTTGAGCTGCGAGGTGATGCTGCCGCTCTTGCCGAGCAGGGCCACGCGCAGTGCTTCGAGCGCGTCGGGCGAGGCGGCAGCCGCCACGTCCGCCAGTGCCTGCGCGGTCAAGGATTCGATCTGGATCATTGCGTCCACGTCCTGACGGGTCGCCGGTCCCTTTGCGATGCCCGGCGACGAAATTCGGTGGGATAAGGTATCACCCAAAGCAAAGGGGAAGGGCTCGCGCCCTCCCCCTGCCTGTATGCAACTGCCTGTCTCCCCGGCAGTCCGCACACGAAGGACGTGCGGACTACAGTGGAAGGGCGTGCATCACGCCGCCAGCGCGCCCTTGGCCTTCTCGGCCAGCGCCGCGAAACCGGCCGCATCGTTCACGGCGATGTCCGCCAGCACCTTGCGGTCCAGGGTGATGCCGGCCTTCAGCAGGCCGTTCATGAAGCGGCTGTAGCTCAGGCCGTTGATGCGGGCCGCCGCGTTGATGCGGGTGATCCACAGCGAACGGAAATTGCGCTTCTTCTGCTTGCGGCCGATGTAGGCGTACTGCTGCGCCTTGATGACCGCCTGCTTGGCGACGCGGAACACCTTGCGGCGGGCATTGTAGTAGCCCTTCGCCAGGGTCAGGATCTTCTTGTGACGGCGGCGCGCCTGTACGCCACGCTTGACTCGTGCCATGACTTATTCCTCCTCAGAGATACGGCAGCATGCGGTCCAGACGGCCCGCGTCCTCGGCACGAACATGGTTCGTCTGCCGCAGGTTGCGCTTCCGCTTGGTCGCCTTCTTGGTGAGGATATGGCTACGGTTGGCGTGGCCGGCCTTGTACTTGCCGGAAGCGGTCTTGAAGAAACGCTTCGCCGCCGCCCGGTTGGTCTTGATCTTGGGCATCGCTATGTCCTTGATGGTCTCTTGTCACTGGCCAGGGCGGTGGCCTTCGCCACGCTTTCCATCCATGCCCTCTGCCCGCTTGCGGCCCGCAGCCATCGCCGCGGACCGGTCCTGAGCCGTAAAAAAAACGGCACCCGGCGAACCGGGCCGCCCATTATGCCTTTGCGCATACGGACTTGCAAACCCCACCGGGGATCTGCCGGAACGCCGGAGGCGATCGCCGCCCGGTATCCCCTACTTCTTCTTCGGCGCGATCATCATGACCATCTGCCGCCCTTCCAGGCGCGGGCGCGACTCGATCACGATGTCCTCGCCCAGGTCGGCCTCGATGCGCGCGGCCATCTGCCGGCCCAGATCCTGGTGGCTCATCTCGCGGCCGCGGAAACGGATGTTGACCTTGACCTTGTCCCCTTCCTCCAGGAACCGGCGCATGTTGCGCAGCTTGATCTGGTAGTCGCCCTCGTCGGTGACCGGACGGAACTTGACTTCCTTGATCTCGGACTGCTTGGACTTCTTCTTGGCTTCGTTGGCGCGCTTTTGCTGCTCGAAACGGAACTTGCCGAAGTCCATGATCTTGCAGACCGGCGGATCGGCCTGGGGCTGGATCTCGACCAGGTCCAGACCTTCCTCCTCGGCCATCGCCAGGGCCTCGTCGCGCGACAGGACGCCGATCATCTCGCCGTCGCTGCCGATCACGCGCACGCGCGGCACGCGGATCTCGTGGTTCCTGCGATTCTGTTTGTTGTCGGGGGTACTGATATTGCGATCTCCATAGGGAAACGGACCGGCCCGCACTCATGGCGGGCCGGGACGGTGGTTCAGGCGCCCAGCTCGGCGTTCAGGCGATCGACGAAGGCCTGGACGGACATCGAGCCCAGGTCCTCCCCCGATCGCGTACGTACCGCCACGGCGCCATTTTCCTTCTCCCGGTCTCCCACAACCAGCAGATACGGCACCCGCTGCAACGTATGTTCGCGAATCTTATAGCCGATCTTCTCGTTCCGCAAATCGGCACTGACCCGGAAGCCTTGATTCGCAAGGGTTTTCTGTACCGACTCGACGTAGCCGGCCTGGGCGTCGGTGATGTTGAGCACCACGGCCTGCTCCGGCGCCAGCCACAGCGGCAGCGAGCCGGCATGGTGCTCGATCAGGATGCCGATGAAGCGCTCCATCGAGCCGACGATGGCCCGGTGCAGCATCACCGGGTGGCGCTTCTGGCTGTTCTCGTCCACGTATTCGGCGCCCAGGCGCTGGGGCATCATGAAGTCCACCTGCACGGTGCCGAGCTGCCAGGTGCGGCCGATGGCATCCTTGAGGTGGTACTCGATCTTCGGGCCGTAGAAGGCGCCCTCGCCCGGCAGCTCCTTCCAGGCCACGCCGCAATGGCGCAGCGCCGAGCGCAGCGCTTCCTCGGCCTTGTCCCAGGTCGCGTCGTCGCCCAGGCGCTTTTCCGGGCGCAACGCGATCATGATCTGGATGTCGTTGAAGCCGAAATCGGAGTACACCTTCAGCGCCTGCTGGTGGAAGGCGGTGACCTCGGACTCGATCTGGTCCTCGGTGCAGAAAATGTGGCCGTCGTCCTGGGTGAAGCCGCGCACGCGCAGGATGCCGTGCAGCGCGCCGGAAGGTTCGTTGCGGTGGCACGAACCGAACTCGCCGTAGCGGATCGGCAGGTCGCGGTAGCTGTGCAGGCCCTGGTTGAACAGCTGCACATGCCCCGGACAGTTCATCGGCTTGACCGCGTAGGTGCGCTTCTCCGACTCGGTGAAGAACATGTTCTCCTGGTAATTGTCCCAGTGGCCGGACTTCTTCCACAAGCTCACGTCCAGGATCTGCGGGCAGCGCACCTCGCCGTAGCCTGATTCCCGGTAGACCCGGCGCATGTACTGCTCGACGACCTGCCAGATCGCCCAGCCCTTGGGATGCCAGAACACCAGGCCGGGCGCCTCCTCCTGGAGATGGAACAGGTCCTGCACCTTGCCGATGCGCCGATGGTCGCGCTTCTCGGCCTCCTCCATGCGCTGCAGGTAGGCGTCCAGCTGCTTCTTGTCGGCCCACGCGGTGCCGTAGATGCGCTGCAGCTGCTCGTTGTTGGCATCGCCGCGCCAGTAGGCGCCGGAGATGCGGGTCAGCTTGAATGCCTTCAGGAAACGCGTGTTGGGCACGTGGGGGCCGCGGCACATGTCCACGTATTCCTGGTGGTAGTACAGCCCGACCTGCTTGATGTCCTCGGGCATGTCCGCGATCAGGCGCAGCTTGTAGTCCTCGTGGCGCTGCTCGAAGATGCGGATGGCCTCGGCACGCGGGGTCATCTTCTTGACCACGTCGTAGTCCTGGTCGATCAGCTCGCGCATGCGCTGCTCGATCGCCTGCAGGTCCTCCGGGGTGAAGGGCTGCTCGCTGTAGATGTCGTAGTAGAAGCCGTCGGCGATGACCGGGCCGATCACCATCTTGGCCTCGGGGTAGAGCTGCTTGACCGCGTGGCCGACCAGGTGCGCGCAGGAGTGGCGGATGATGTCCACGCCCTCCGGGTCCTTGGGCGTGATGATGCGCAGCCGCGCGTCATGGTCGATGAGGTCGCAGGCATCGACGAGCCCGCCGTCGACCTCGCCGGCCACGGTCGCCTTGGCCAGGCCGGGACCGATGGACTCGGCCACCTGCATGACGCTGACGGGGGATTCGAATTCGCGACGGCTGCCGTCGGGAAGAGTGATGGTGATCATGATGGGAACGATGTCGTTGGCTGGCCGGAGCCAGTGCTTGCGCGTGGGGAGCGCGGCCTTGGAGGCGGGTGCCGTCCGGGGACGAGCGCATGAAAAAGGCGCCACGAGGGCGCCTTTCGCGGCAACCTCGGGCAGGATCAGCAATGGATGCGGGTAGTGTCCATGTCGCACGCTCGGCCGGCTCGCGCAGGCCACCTTGTCCGGATAGGCTGTCTAGATGGGGCTGGGCGCATGGTAAACCAAGCCGCAGGCCCGGTCACCTGCCACCCGCGCGCATCAGGGCGCCTCGGTCTCCGCCAATGCCTGGCGCAGCATGGAGCGGGCCGCTTCGCTGAGCTTGTGATGGTCCAGCGCGTAGCGGATGGTCGCCTCGATCAGGCCGATATGGGTGCCGCAATCGAAACGAGTCCCTTCGAAGCGGTACGCGTAGACCGGCTCGATCTCCAGCAGGCGCGCGATGGCATCGGTCAGCTGGATCTCCCCGCCGGCACCGGCGCGGGTGCTCTCCAGCAGGCTGAAGATGGTCGGGCTGAGGACGTAGCGCCCCACCACCGCCAGGGTGCTCGGGGCGACCTCCGGCTTGGGCTTTTCCACGATCGCCTCGATCCGCCCCTTGCGGCCGTCGAACGCCTGGGTGGCGACGATGCCGTAGCTGCTGGTGCTCTCGCGCGGCACGTCCTCCACGGCGATCATGCTGGCCCCGGAAGCCTCCGCCGCGTCGGCCATTTGGCCAAGCGCACTCTGCCCGGTGGTGGCCCAGATCATGTCGTCGGGCAGCAGCACCGCGAACGGCTCGTCGCCCACGATCGGCTTGGCGCACAGCACCGCATCGCCCAGGCCGCGGGCCTCGGTCTGGGTGACGAACACCGCGCGCACGCCCTCGGGCAATACGTGGCGGACCATCTCGAGCTGCTCGAACTTGCCGGCATGCTCGAGCTTCTGTTCAAGCTCGTAGGCCTTGTCGAAATAGTCCGCCACCGCGTGCTTGTAGCGGTTGGTGACGAAGATCAGCGTATCGCAACCGGCGTCGATGGCCTCGTCCACCGCGTACTGGATCAGCGGCCGGTCCACGATGGGCATCATTTCCTTGGGCACGGTCTTGGTTGCCGGCAGGAAGCGGGTACCCAGGCCGGCTACCGGGAAAACGGCCTTGCGAATGCGCTTGCTCATCAATGCCTTCTTGCCTCTCGTGCGGGGAACGGGACGACGACCGCGGTACGCGCTGCACACACCAACGGCGCGAACTCGGGCATGTTTTCCTGGAGGATAGCCGACAAGGCCGCCTCGTCGTAGCAGCCCACCGCCGCGCGCAGCCGCGCCACGCTCTGCAGGACCGCTTCGTGCGCAAAGGACCTGGCCGAGGCCTCGAACACCTTCGGATGCGAGGTCGGGCGATACTCCTCGTCCGGATAGAACAGGGTCTCGTGCAGCTTCTCGCCGGGGCGCAGGCCGGTGTACACGATCGCGATGTCCTTGCCCGGCCGCTTGCCGGCCAGCCGGATCATCTGCTCGGCCAGCTGCCGGATCAGCACCGGCTCGCCCATGTCCAGGGTGTAGATGGCCCCGGGCGTGGACATCGCGGCAGCCTGCACGATGAGCTGGCAGGCCTCGGGGATGGTCATGAAATAGCGGCTGACCTCCGGGTCGGTGACGGTGACCGGACCGCCCTGGCGGATCTGCTGGCGGAACAGCGGGACCACGCTGCCGGCGGAATCGAGCACGTTGCCGAAGCGCACGACCACATACCGGGTCGCCCCGCCCTGCCGGGCCAGGCTCTGGCAGATCATCTCCGCGTAGCGCTTGGTCGCGCCGAGCACGTTGACCGGCTGCACCGCCTTGTCGGTGGAAATCAGCACGAAGGTGTCCACCCCGGCCTCGCGCGCCGCCCGGGCCACGTTCTCGGTGGCCAGCAGGTTGTTGCGCACCGCCTCGCGCAAGTGCGTCTCCAGCAGCGGCACCTGCTTGTAGGCCGCGGCATGGAACACCGCGTCGGGCACGAGCCCGGCCATGGCATGGCGCATCAGCGCCGGGTCGCCGCAATCGCCAAGCACGCAGCGCACGTCCAGATCGGGGAAACCGCGCCTGAGGTCAGCGTGAATGGTGAGCAGGGCAAGCTCGTCGATTTCCACGAGCACGATGCGCTCGATGCCGTGGCGCGCGCATTGGCGGCAGACCTCCGAGCCGATCGAGCCGCCCGCGCCGGTCACCAGCACGGTACGGCCCGACAGCCAGGCGTGCACCAGCTTCCAGTCCGGCTTGACCGGCTTGCGGTTGAGCAGGTCCTCGATCGCCACTTCCCGCAGCTCGCCGGGCAGGGCGTGGCCTTCCAGCACATCGGTCAGGTGCGGCACGCGCCGGAACGGCAGGCCGGTGGATTCGCACAGCGCCACCACGCGCTGCATGCCCTGCGCGTCCAGCGAGGGAATGGCGATCACCAGCAGGTTGGCCCCGACCTCGCGCGCCACCATCGGCGCCTGGTCCAGCGTGCCCAGCACCGGCAAGCCCTGCATCTTCGCGCCGCGCAGGGCCGGCGCGTCGTCGAGCAGGCCGACCGGGTAGTAGCTGCCCGAGCGGCGCAGGTCGCGCACCAGCATCTCGCCCGCGCGTCCCGCGCCCAGGATCAGCACCCGCTGCGCCGCCCGTCCCTGCTGCGCCAGCTGGTGGTCCTTCCACGCGCGGTAGACCAGGCGCGGCAATCCGACGAAAGCGACCAGCGCGAACGGATAGACCGCCAGCACCGACAGCGGGATGCCGTCGAAACGCTTGTAGGCCAGCAACACCACGATCGCCAGCGTGCCGATCAGGCTGGCGCGGAAGATGTTCCACAGGTCCGGGACGCTGGCGAACCGCCACAGGCCGCGGTACAGGCCCAGCCGCCAGAACACCAATCCCTGGGCCACCAGCACGATCGCCGTATCCACGTTCCACAGCGGCAAGGCTTCGGGATGGGCCAGCATCGAGTAGCGCACCAGGTGCAGCAGTTCCCAGCACAGCCACACCATGAACAGGTCGTGCAGCACGACCAGGGTACGTACCGTGCTCGGCGCCCATGCCAAGCGGGAGGCCTTGCGGCTCATTTCGATGATTCCTCCTGAACCCGTCTGTCTGCTGCCAACCGCAGCCATGAAATGATGACGCAACCGACTGCAGGCTTAACGGTACCACGGTCGTATTACTGGAAACGCGCGGCGAATGTGGCCAGCACGGCGGTCACGCCGGCATAGGCCAACGTCACCGGCACGTGGCTGCCATGCCGTCGCGCGAGACGCTGGTAGAGATGCGTGGCATGAGGCTGCCACCATTTCTCGCCACGCAGCATGCGCCGCACCAGGGTGAAGCCGGCGTCTGCCAGGAACGGCAGCAGCGCCAGCGCCGAGGGCCACGCACCGGGACGCTGCAGCACCAGCACCGCCAGCAGCCAGGCCAGTACCAGGCCCAGGGCGCCACTGCCCACGTCGCCCAGGAATATCCGGGCGCGGGGAAAGTTGAAGGGCAAGAACCCCAGGCAGGCCGCCGCGGCCACCCAGGCCAGCAGCCGCCAGTCCCCGGCCAGCCCCGAGGCGAACAGGCCGGCGCACAGCAACGCCTGGCTCGCGGCCAGGCCGTTGATGCCGTCCATGAAGTTCCAGACATTGACCAGGCCCGGCACCAGCAGTGCGCCTGCCACGGCCAGCCAGGCCGGCGCGCCGGCCCACCACAGCGCACCGCCCAGCAATGCACCGGCCAGGCCATGCACGGCCAGCCGGAGCCAGGGGGACAACGGACGATGGTCGTCCCACGCACCGATGCCGGCCACCAGCGCCAGCGCCAGCACGAAGCTGCCCAGCAGCGCCGCCTCCGCCCCGGAGGCCCGCACCAGCAGCCCCGCGGCGACAGCCAGCATCACCGCGACGATGGCCGCGCCGCCGCCACGTGGCGTGGGGACCTGGTGGCTGCGCCGCTCGCCCGGCTCGTCCAGCAGCTGGCGGGCCAGCGCGTAGCGCCGCGCGAGCCAGGTGCCGGCGGCGCTGGCGATGCCGGCCAGCGCGATCCATGCGCCCATGCAGGACATCAGACCACGGCGTAGTTGAGCAACGGCTTGACCGTGCCCCACTCCTTGCAGCTGGGGCATTGCCAGTGATGGGTGCGTGCACCGAAGCCGCAGCGCGTGCAGCGGTAGCTGGGATTGCGCACCAGCAACTGGTCGGTGATGTGGCGCAGATCCTGCAGGGTCGCCACGGGATCGGCCCCCTCGGCCAGGGTCAGGCCGATCAGCGCGGACTCGCCGCGTACCGACGGGCGGTCCTTGAGCTGGCTGGCCAGGTAGCTGCGCGCCGCCGCCAGCCCTTCCTGCTGCTCGATCAGCTGGGTGAGCGCCAGCACCGGCGCGATGCCGCGGTAGTGCTCGGTCATCTCCGCCAGGAACGAGCGCGCACCGGTCAGGTCGCCGGTCTTGCGGTAGCTGTCCATCAGCGCCGGCAGGATCTCCGGCAGATAGTCCGGATCGTGGCGCGCGGCACGCTCGAAGGCGCGCACCGCGGCCTCGGAATTGCCGGCATCGACCTCGATCCGCCCTTCCAGGATGCCGGCCCGCACCGAGGCCGCGTCGGCCTGGTAGGCCCGGGCCACCGCCTGCCGTGCCAGCTCGGGTTTGCCGGCCGCGCGGTAGCGGTCGGCGAGCTCGCACTCGAACTGGCCGATCAGCTTGCCCATCGGCTCGCCGGTGACCTCTTCGTAGCGGCTGGCGTTGTCGATGGCCTTTTCCCAGTCGCGCTCGGCCTGGTAGATGGTGATCAGGTGCTTGAGCGCCTGCGGGGCGCGCTGGTCGATCTTGGCCAGGTCGGTGAACACGGTCTCGGCCCGGTCGAGCAGGCCGGACTTCATGTAGTCCTCGCCCAGCGCCAGCAAGGCGATCACCCGTTGCTGGTCGCTCAGGTCGTGGCGCTGCACCAGGCCCTGGTGCAGGCGGATGGCGCGATCCACCTCGCCGCGGCGACGGAACAGGTGGCCCAGGGCCACCTGGGTCTCGAAGGTTTCCTTGTCCAGCTCGGCGATGTGCAGGAACAGCTCGATGGCCTTGTCCGGCTGCTCGTTGAGCAGGTAGTTCAGGCCACGGAAATAGGTGCTCGACAACCGGCTGACCTGGCTGTCGCCGTGGCGCTGCCCTCCCCGCCGCCCCACCACCCAGCCGCTCAGCGCGGCCAGCGGCAGGAACAGGAAGAACCAGAACCACTCGTTGAGGAATTCCATCGGTCAGGCTCCATTGCCCGGTGCCTGCACGTCGGATGGCGACGGCGGCACGGGTTGCGTCTTGAGTTGCTTGTTGGCCCGGCGCAGGCGCCCGTACAGGGGCAGGACCACCGCGGCCAGCACGATCGCCGCACCGAGCACGACCCCGGCCAGCAGCGCGAAGATGATGGCGATGCCGGAGGAAGTGACGATGCTGGTCACGCCCAGGTCGACGACCAGGCGCTCGGAATTGAGGGCGCCGATGACCAGACCGACCAACAGGAAGGCCAGCAGCACCAGCACGCGGAAGATGTTCATGGGAAATCCGGACCCCAGGGAGAGGCCTGCAAGCTTAGCCGACGCGGGGACGCCGATGCGTCCGCCACGGCTCAGGCCGGATCTTCCTGCTCGGGCACCACGGCGCTGACGCGGTCGCGCAACTCCTTGCCCGGCTTGAAGTGCGGCACGTGCTTGCCGGCCAGCGCGACCGATTCGCCGGTCTTGGGGTTGCGCCCCAGGCGCGGCGGACGGTAGTGCAGGGAAAAGCTGCCGAAACCGCGGATCTCGATGCGATCGCCCGAAGCCAGGGCCACGCCCATCATCTCCAGCAGCGACTTGACCGCCAGGTCCACGTCGTCCGCCTTCAGGTGCGCCTGGCGGCGCGCCAGGATCTCGATCAGTTCCGACTTGGTCATGGGGCCAGAAGGTAAACGGGGAAAACGAGGGATGGCCCGGGGGAAGACCCCGGGCCATCCGATGCCGTTGCAGGCTGGCTTACTCGGACTTGCCGCCCAGCTGCTCGCGCAGCAGCGCGCCCAGCTTGGTGGTGCCGCCGGCGGCGCTCTGGTACTCCTCGAGCACCTCGCGCATCTCGGCGTCGTCCTTGGCCTTGATCGACAGCTGCAGGGTGCGGCCCTTGCGGTCCATGCCCACGAACTTGGCCTCGACCTTGTCGCCGACCTTCAGGTGCTGCGAGGCGTCGTCGACGCGCTCGTTGGCGATGTCGCGGGCCGAGACGTAGCCCTCGATGCCGTCGGCCAGCTCGATCGTGGCGCCCTTGGCATCCACTTCCTTGACCGTGCCCTCGACCTTGGAGCCCTTCGGATGGGCCGCCATGTACTGGCCGAACGGATCCTGCTCGAGCTGCTTGACGCCCAGCGAGATGCGCTCGCGCTCCGGATCGACCGCCAGCACGACGGCTTCCAGGGTGTCGCCCTTCTTGAAGTTGCGGACCACGTCCTCGCCGGTGGTGTTCCAGCTCAGGTCGGACAGGTGCACCAGGCCGTCGATGCCGCCGTCCAGGCCGATGAAGATGCCGAAGTCGGTGATCGACTTGATCTGGCCGGACACCTTGTCGCCCTTCTTGTGGATGGCCGCGAAGGTCTCCCACGGGTTGGCGGCGACCTGCTTCATGCCCAGCGAGATGCGGCGACGCTCCTCGTCCACGTCCAGGACCATGACCTCGACCTCGTCGCCGACCTGCACGACCTTGGACGGGTTGACGTTCTTGTTGGTCCAGTCCATCTCGGACACGTGCACCAGGCCTTCCACGCCCGGCTCGATCTCGACGAACGCGCCGTAGTCGGTGACGTTGGAGACCTTGCCGAACACGCGGCTGTTGGCCGGGTAGCGGCGGGCGATGTTGTCCCACGGATCCTCGCCCAGCTGCTTCAGGCCCAGGCTGACGCGGTTGCGCTCGCGGTCGAACTTGAGCACGCGCACGTCCAGCTCGTCGCCGACGTTGACCACCTCGGACGGATGGCGCACGCGCTTCCAGGCCATGTCGGTGATGTGCAGCAGGCCGTCGATGCCGCCCAGGTCCACGAACGCGCCGTAGTCGGTCAGGTTCTTGACCACGCCCTTGAGCACGGCGCCCTCGACCAGCTTCTCCATCAGCTGCTCGCGCTCCTCGGAGTGCTCGCTCTCGACCACCGCGCGGCGGGAGACGACCACGTTGTTGCGCTTGCGGTCCAGCTTGATGAGCTTGAACTCCAGCTCCTTGCCTTCCAGGTAGGCCGGGTCGCGCACCGGGCGCACATCGACCAGCGAACCCGGCAGGAACGCGCGGACGTCCTTGATGTCGACGGTGAAGCCGCCCTTGACCTTGCCGCTGATGCGGCCGGTCACGGTCTCGTTCTTCTCCAGCGCTTCCTCCAGCTCGTCCCACACCATCGCGCGCTTGGCCTTCTCGCGCGACAGCACGGTTTCGCCGAAGCCGTTCTCGATGGAATCGAGGGCGACCTTGACCTGGTCGCCCACGCCCACGTCGATCTCGCCGGCGTCGTTACGGAACTGCTCGATCGGGACGATGCCCTCGGACTTCAGGCCGGCATTGATCACCACCACGTCGCCGCGCACTTCCACGACGGTACCGGTGACGATGGCGCCGGGCTTCAGCTTGGCCAGGTTGGCCTGGCTGGCTTCGAACAGTTCGGCAAAAGATTCGGTCATTTGTATGGTTACTCGGTTGAACACACGGACGACCACCCCGACCGGGACGCGCCGTCCACCCTGTTAGTCGACCCCGAAAGGCCGTGTGTGAAGTGGGAAAAACCGCCGCACCTCGGGGAACGGCGGAGCCTGGCTTGCAACGGGAAAACCGATCCGGCTGCCCCGCCCCGTCGTTGCCACGGGGCAGGCCCGCCACGGGGACGCCGGATCAGGCCGCCTTGGGCAGCAAATCCAGCACGCGCGCGACCACCTGTTCGATGTCCAGGCCGGTGGTATCGATCAGCACGGCGTCGTCGGCCGGCCTGAGGGGCGCCACCGCGCGCTGGGCGTCGCGGGCGTCGCGAGCCATGATCTCGCGCAGCAGGTCGGAAAATATAACCGAAACCCCTTTTTCCTTCAACTGCTTATGCCGCCTGACCGCACGTTCCTCGGCGCTGGCGGTCAGGAACACCTTGTACTGCGCGTCCGGGAAGATCACCGTGCCCATGTCGCGGCCGTCGGCCACCAGCCCCGGCGCCTTGCGGAAGGCACGCTGGCGCTCCTTCAGCGCCGCGCGCACCTCGGGGATGGCCGCGATCGCCGAGGCCACCGCGCCGGTCGTCTCCAGGCGCAGCTCGTCGGTGGCATCGACCTCGTTGACCCGCACGCGCAACCCACGCTCGGGCGAATCGATGAAGTCGATGCGCGTGTCGAAGGCGCAGCGCACCAGGGCCGAGGCATCGGACAGGTCCAGGTCGGCCCAGCTGGCGGCCACGCCGACCGCCCGGTACAGGGCGCCGGAGTCCAGGTAGTTCCAGCCCAGGCGCGAGGCGACGATCCGGCTGACCGTGCCCTTGCCGGCACCGGAAGGGCCATCGATCGTCAGGACGGGGGGCGACTCGGCCATGGCCATGGGGTTCCTTGCGTGCGAAAACGGCGATTGTAGCCGCCCCCGGCGCCGCGCCAGAGCAACCACTTGAAACCGCAGGGGAAAGCCCGCTAGAATTGCCGGCTTGTCGCGCCCGGTGCATCCGGTGCGTCCAATTCCCGAATTCAACGTTTACGCCGAGGTGTGTCATGAAGGTCCTGTCCTCCCTGAAGTCGGCGAAGACCCGTCACCGCGACTGCAAGGTGGTCCGCCGCCGCGGCAAGGTCTTCGTGATCTGCAAGTCCAACCCGCGCTTCAAGGCCCGCCAGCGCTGAGCCGGCAGTGGTAGAAGCGACGTGTCCGAAAAAGCCGCCTTCTGGCGGTTTTTTCGTTATGGGCGGCGCTTCGCGGGTGCTCGCGGTGGCCGGACCGACCGGCGGCACCCGGGAAACAGCGGTTTTCGGTCGGCGTTTTTGCTGTAATCGCGCCTCAAACCTCCGGGGAGTCCAAGCCAATGAAATGCCTGCTTAGTGCCGTTTCCCTCGCCCTGCTGCTGCTCGCCGGCAACGCCGCCGCCCAGCGGGCGCCCGAGACCCTGTTGGTGGACCGCGTCCATGCCAAGCCCGTCGCCAGCCCGGTGCGCGGCCTGACCATGGCCCAGGTCGAGGCGCGCTACGGCGCCCCGACCGAGAAGCTGGCCCCGCGAGGCGGCCAGAAGCGTGCCTGGCCGACGATCAACCGCTGGGTCTACCCCGAGTACACCGTGTACTTCGAGAAGAGCCGGGTGGTGGACGTGGTGGCGCACCGCGCCAGCCCCGACGAGATCGGGCCCAAGCCGCCGATCCGCTGACCCCGCGGGTTCGATCCACATCCCGGCCGGCAGGGCGCCATTGCCGCGACCTGCCGGCCGCCTCCCGCCGGCCCCGTGGCCGGTACCTGCCGAGTATTTCCCCGGAATGACCGAACAGCTTCGCTTCCCCGCCGAGTGGGAGCCCCAGTCCGCCGTCCTGATCGCCTGGCCGCACGCCGACACCGACTGGGCCGAGCGCCTGGGCGAGGTCGAGGAGACCTACGTCGCCCTCGTCGCCGCCATCACCCGGTTCGAGCCGGTGGTTGTCTGCGTGGCCGACGACGACCTGCAGATCTATGCCGAGGCCCGGCTGCGTTCGGCGCGCGTGGACATGGAGCGGGTGCGTTTCGTCGCCGCCGAGTACGACGACACCTGGCTGCGCGATTCCGGCCCGATCACCCTGCGCCAATCCGGCGGCGGCTTCCGCCTGCTGGATTTCCGTTTCACCGGCTGGGGCGGCAAGTTCGAGGCGAGCCGCGACGACAGGCTGGCGTCGGCGCTGGCGGCGTCGGGCCTGTTCGCCGACGCGTCGGTGCAACGCATCGACTTCGCGCTGGAAGGCGGTGCCATCGACACCGATGGCGACGGCACCCTGCTGACCACCTGGCAGTGCCTGCACGAGCGCCATCCGGACGCGACACGCCAGGCCCTGGGCGAGAAGCTCGCCGGCTGGCTCGCGCAGCGGCGCGTGCTGTGGCTCGACCACGGCTACCTGGAAGGCGACGACACCGACGCCCACGTCGATACCCTGGCCCGCTTCGCCTCCACCGACAGCATCGTCTACCAGGCCTGCGACGACGCCACCGACACGCACTACGCGGAACTGGGCGCGATGGGCGCCGAGCTGGCCGCGCTGCGCACCGGCGACGGCCGGCCGTACCGGCTGTTCCCGCTGCCGTGGGCACGGCCGATCCTCGACCAGGGCCGCCGCCTGGCCGCTTCCTACGCCAACTTCCTGATCGTCGACGGCGCCGTGCTCATGCCCGCCTACGGCGACCCCGCCGACGATGCCGCCCGCGACGTGCTCGCCGCGGCCTTCCCGGGACGCGAGATCGTGCAGGTCCCGTGCCGCGCGCTGATCTGGCAGAACGGCAGCCTGCATTGCATCACCATGCAGTTGCCTGCCGGGCTGCTGCGCTGACGCCCGCCCCTGCCCGCGAGGAGTGACCATGCCGCGCCATGTCGGCCTGCTCCGTGGCGTCAGCCCGATGAACGCGAAGATGCCCGCGCCGCGCGCGAGCTTCGAACACGCCGGTTCCGGCAACGTGGCGACCGTGCCGGGCAGCGGCAACGCGGTCTTCGGCGCGCCGCGGCGGGACGAACGCGTGCTGGCCCGCCAGGCGGAGGCCGCGATGCAGGCCACGCAGGGGCGCAGTTTCCGCACTTTCGTGCGCCCGCTCGCGCACCTGCAGGCTCTGTTCGAGGCCGATCCCTTCGCCGCCTTCGCGTTGCCGGCCGCGGCGAAGCGGATGGTGACCTTCCTCGGCGAGCCGCCGGCCCCTCGTCCCCGCGCTGCCGGTGGAGCCCGCGCTGCCGGTGGAGAAGGACGAGGCGCGTATCCTGGCGATGCACGACCGCGAGATCTTCACCGCCTCCCTGCCGGCCGCGGGAAACCCGGTGTTCATGACGCCGAGCGCCAGGACCTTCGGCGATGCCACCACCAGCCGCACCGGAACACCTGGCGCAAATGCGCCGCCGCATGAACGCCCGGACCGGCAACCGCGCGTCTTTGCCGCCGCCAATCCCTACAATCCACGCATGAAGACCCATACCCTTCCCGTCGCCCTGATCCAGGAGCGCAACCACGGCGACGCCGAGGCCAACCTGTCGGTGATCGAGGCCCGCGTGGCCGAAGCCGCCGCGCAGGGCGCGCGGCTCGTGCTGCTGCAGGAACTGCACAACGGCCCCTACTTCTGCCAGCACGAGTCGGTGGACGAGTTCGACCTGGCCGAGCCGATCCCCGGCCCGAGCACGCAGCGCCTGGGCGCGCTGGCGAAACGGCACGGCGTGGTGATCGTCGGCTCGCTGTTCGAGAAGCGCGCCACCGGCCTGTACCACAACACCGCGGTGGTGCTGGAAAAGGACGGCACCCTGGCCGGCAAGTACCGCAAGATGCACATCCCGGACGATCCCGGCTTCTACGAGAAGTTCTACTTCACCCCGGGCGACATCGGCTTCAGGCCGATCGACACCTCGGTCGGTCGCCTGGGCGTGCTGGTGTGCTGGGACCAGTGGTACCCGGAAGCGGCGCGGCTGATGGCGCTGGCCGGCGCCGAGCTGCTGCTGTATCCCACCGCGATCGGCTGGGACCCGGCCGATGCGGACGAGGAGAAGACCCGCCAGCGCGATGCCTGGGTGTTGAGCCATCGCGGCCACGCCGTGGCCAACGGCCTGCCGGTGCTGAGCTGCAACCGCGTCGGCCACGAGCCCTCGCCGCTCGCGGCCGACCGGGTCGCCGGCGCCTCCGGCATCGCTTTCTGGGGCAACAGCCACGTCCTCGGCCCGCAGGGCGAGTTCGTCGCCGAAGCCGGTACCGAGCCGAGCCTGCTGCTGGCCGAGGTGGACCTGGGCCGCAGCGAGCAGGTGCGCCGGATCTGGCCGTTCCTGCGCGATCGCCGCATCGACGCCTACGGTGGCCTGCTCGAGCGCTACCTCGACTGAGCCGGCCATGTCCGTCCTGATCCGACCGGCCACCGAGGCCGACGTTCCCGCCATCGCCGCGATCTACGCGGTGGAAGTGCGCGAGCGGGTCAACACCTACGAGTACGAGGTGCCGGACGTCGCCGAGATGCAGGCCCGCATGCGCCGCACGCTCGCCGCCGGCTACCCGTACCTGGCCGCCGAGGACGGCGGCGCGGTGGTCGGCTATGCCTACGCCGGCGGCTACCGCAGCCGCATCGCCTACCAGTGGACCGTGGAGAACTCGGTCTACGTGGCCGACGCCGCGCACGGCCACGGCATCGGCACCGCGCTGATGCAAGCGCTGATCGCCGAATGCGAGGCGCGCGGCTTCCGCCAGATGGTGGCGGTGATCGGCGAGCCCTCCAACACCGCCTCCATCCGCCTGCACGAGAAGCTCGGCTTCCGCCTGATCGGCGTGTTCCCGGCGCTGGCGTTCAAGCACGGGCGCTGGCTGGACACCGTGCAGATGCAGCGCGCGCTCGGCCCCGGTGCCGACGTGCCTCCTACCGAATAGAACGATCCTCCATGACCGATTTGCCCGCTTTGCCCGAGACCCCGGCCGATTCGCTCGCCGGCCAACCCATGCGCGTGGTCGAACGCGACGGCGTGCGCTACACGCTGCTCGGCACCGCCCACGTATCCCAGGCCAGCGTCGCGGCGGTCGACCAGTCCGTCGTCTCGGGCGACTACGACATGGTGGCGGTGGAACTGGACGCGCAGCGCCTGCAGGCGCTGACCGATCCGGACGCGCTGGCGCGGCTGGACCTGGTGCAGGTCATCCGCAGCGGCCGGGTCGCGCTGTTCGCCGCCAACCTGGCCCTGGCCGCCTACCAGCGCCGGCTGGCCGAACAGCTCGGCATCGAACCGGGCGCCGAGCTCAAGCACGCGGTGACCACGGCGCGCGCGCGCGGCCTGCCGGTGGCGCTGATCGACCGCGAGGTCGGGCTGACCTTCCGCCGCGCCGCCGCGCGCCTGGGCCTGGTCGGCAAGTTCAAGCTCGGCCTGGCCCTGCTCGGCGGCCTGTTCGCCTCCGAGGAGGTCGGCGAGGACGAGATCGAGAAGCTCAAGCAGGGCGACATGCTCGAATCGAGCTTCGGCGACTTCGCCCGCGAGAGCCCGGCCCTGTACGAGACCATCATCGCCGAGCGCGACCGCTACATGGCCACGCGCCTGCGCGAACTGGCCGCCCCGGCCGAGGGCGCGCCTCCGCGCCACGTGCTGGCGGTGGTCGGCGCCGGCCACCTGGCCGGGCTGGCCCGGCACCTGCAGGACGACGACGATTCCCCGGCGCAGGCACGCGCCGAGCTGGAGTACGTCAAGCCGAAGAAGAACATCCCGTGGGTCAGCCTGGCGCTGTGCCTGGTCGCCATCGGCGGCATCGCCTGGGGATTCGCGCGCGGCGGCATCGGCGTGGGCCTGGAACTGGTCGGGGTGTGGGCGCTGTACACCGGCGGCCTGGCCGGACTGGGTTGCCTGGCGGCGGGCAGCCACGTGCTTAGCATCCTCACCGCGATCGTGGTGGCGCCGTTCAAGCCGTTCCGCCTGAGCATTCCGACCGGCATGTTCGCCGCGCTGGTCGAGGTGCGCCTGCGCAAGCCGGCCTATGCCGATTTCCTGGCGTTGCGCGACGACACCCAGACCCTGCGCGGCTGGTACCGCAACCGGGTGACGCGCGTGGCCCTGACCTTCCTGCTCACCAACGTCGGCAGCAGCCTGGGCTTCTGGCTGGCCAGCGCGCGCATCTTCGGCAAGCTGCACGGCTGATCGCTCCCCCGGCCGCCGGGCCACCCTGCGCCTGGCGGCCCCTGCCCGCTGGCGCCCGGGGTCCGGTGCGATGGCCGGCGGCAGGGACCAGGGCCAAGGCACTCTCGCCCAAGGCAATCCCCCCTGCGGCCGATGCCGTCTCTTGGTTGCGGCGGTCGCGCCGCCGCGATCGCAGGCGCAAGCCGGGCGAACGGATCGCCCTCGGCACGGCCGGCCCGGCGGGCGATCGCCGTCGCCGCGGCTATACTGGCGCCCGTTTTTCCTGCCTGGTCCTGCCGGTCCATGTTCTCCAAGCTTGCGGCCGCCGGTCTCCTGCTGTGCGGCATGGCGGCCCCTGCCGCGGCGGCCGCGCTCAAGGTCGAGGGCGACTACGACCACGGCCGCCAGCTCGCCCTGCCCTGCCAGGGGTGCCACGGCGTGCCGGACTACCGGAATCCCTACCCGCGCTTCCGGGTGCCGCGCATCGCCGGACAGCCGGCGGCCTACCTGGTCCGGGCGCTGGAGGACTACCGGCAGGGCCGGCGCCGCCACGCCACCATGCAGGCGCAGGCGCGCGACTTCTCCGACCAGGACATCGCCGACCTGGCGGTATACCTGTCCGCGCAATGAGGACGGCCATGTCCCGGACGCCCTTGCCGTTTCTGCTCGTGATTGCCGTGCTGGCACTGGGTGCCTGCGCGCCGGCGCCGCCGTTGCCGCCCGGCACGGTCCAGGTGCTCCCGCAGCTCCCGCCCGGCCGCATCGCCGCCGGCCAGGCCCGCGCCGCGCTGAGGAATCCGGTCACCGGCCAGCGCTGCATCGATTGCCATGGCGCCGACGGCAACCATCCGTTGCAGCCGGACTATCCGCGGCTGGCCGGCCAGTACGAGGACTACCTCGCCCACGCCCTGCTGGCCTATCGCGACGGCGATCGCCACGATGCCGACATGGCGCCGCAGGCCGCCGCGCTGGGCGGCCAGGACATCGCCGACCTGGCGGCCTGGTTCGGTTCGCACCGCGGGCCGCTGCGCGACCTGCACGAGGCGAAATGAGCGGGCGAATCGCCAGGGCCCGCCGGCGCGGCTAGCCGCGCGTGGCGTCCGCGCCTGCTAAACAGCGACCGCGGCTTTCCGCGGCAGGCCCGGGTACGTCCGTGCCCGCCGCGAACGCGTCTAGCGCACGCTGCCGTTGTCTTCCTGCAGGCGCTTCTTGAACGGGATGTCCGGCGGCGGGCGCGCCGAGGCGGGCTGGTCGTTCATGTCCGGATTGGCCAGGCCGCAGCCGCCGCCGAACTGCAACAGCGAGATCACGCAGCTGATCCGGTTCTTGCTGCCCGGGATCGGGATCTCGATCTTCTTGATGCCCTTGCGTACCCATTCTTCCAGCAGCGATTCGTTGGGCACCCAGTACTGGTCGAACTCGGTCGGCTGGTAGTCATAGGGCGGGCGCTTGAGCCAGGTGCCCGACTGGGCGATGCGCTCGCGTGTCCAGCTGTCCGATTCGCCGCCCGGCGCCCCGCGCGGCGGCGTGGCGGTATCGCCGCCACCTGGCACGCGGGCGCGGCCGTCGCCGCCGACCAGTCCCTGGCCCCGGTCGCCCCCCCCGCGCACTGCGCCGGCACGGTCGCGCTGGCCCAGTCCCCAGTCGTCGGCCTGGTTCGCGGCATCCCAGCCCCCGGCACGCGGGGCGGCCTGCGGCCCGCTCCCGGGAGCACGACCGGCTGCCGGGGCCGGCCGGCTCGCGTCGGCACCGTCGGTGCCGGTGGCCGGTTCCGGCGCACGCGCCTGGCCGGCGCCGGCGACGGCCGCATCGGAAGACGCCGGCTGGTGTTCGCCCTGCGCCTGAGCTGCGGCCGGGGCTGCGCCCGCCCCGGATACGGCGGGCAAGGCGCGCTGGCGCACCTGCACCTCCGGTATCGCCGGGGCGGCCGTGGCGGGCGCCCTGGCCTGCACCTGCGGCGCGGGCACGGCCACCAGCGGCTCGGCCACCGCGCGCTCGCGTACCTGCACCGTGGGCGCGTCCGGCAGGGTCGCTTCGTGCACCTGCTCGCGCATCCTGGGCAGCGGCACGCTGTCGGCCTGCACGACCTGCACTTCGCGTTCGCGCACCTGGACCGGCGGCGGCACCGGCAATGCCATCGCCGGCGTGCGCGCGGCCACCTGCGGCGCCGGCACGGCCCCGCTCTGTACCGTCTGCACCGCCCGCTCGCGCACCTGCATGGAGGGCGTCGCCATCGGGGGCGGCGGCACGGGCAACGGCGGGGGCGGCGGCACGACGAAGTCCCGGGTCGGCTGCGGCACCTCGGTGGCCTGCAGCGGGGGCGGGGGCGGCGACACCGGCGCGGCAGACGCGCTGCCGGCGTCCGCGACGGCCGGCGACGCCTCGGCCGGCGGTGCCGGCGGCACGGGCGATGACGATGGCGCCGCTTGCGAGCGCGCGGCCGCCGCCGCGGGGGACTTCCTCCCGCCACTGGCCGGCCGCGAAGAACCCGCCTGCGCCGCCTGCCCGGCGGCCGCCGCGGGCAGGCCACCGCCGCCTTCCTGCTCGCTGCCGCGGCCCAGGAACTCGACCCGGATGCCGGCCTCGTCCGAGGCCTGCGGCGGCGGCAGGTGCACCCAGGCCAACACCATCAACAACGCCGCCAGCAGCAGGTGCAGGGCAACGCTGCCCAGGGCCGCGAGCCGGCGCAGGCGCCGCTGGTCGGCCGGCGGCGGATCCCAGTGCTGCCAGAGCAGGCTGCGCAGCGACGGCCAGAAGCCGGTGAACCGCCGCGGCCAGCGCGGCGGCCGCGGTGGCAGGTGCCCGGCCACGGCCGTGGCCACCTGTTCCGGCGAAAACGGCAGGATCCGCACCGGCTGCGAGCGCAACCACAACGACCAGCCGTAGGGCATCCCGGTACGCCGGTCGAGCACCGGCGACGGGCTGCGCGCCCGCATCACGTCCAGCAGCTCGTCCAGACGCAGCACGGTGCGGCTTCGCTCAGGCGCGCCGGGTTTCGCGCGGGATGTAGGGCGCCGCGCCGTTGTCGTGGTCGGTGGCGTCGCGCACCGCGGTCACTCCCGGCACGCGGCCCATCAGGGTCTTCTCGATGCCCTGCTTGAGGGTCACGTCGGCCATGCCGCAGCCCTGGCAGCCGCCACCGAAACGCAGCAGCACGGTGCCGTCCGCGCGCACTTCCTGCACCGCCACGCGGCCGCCGTGCGAGGCCAGCTGCGGGTTGATCTCGTTCTCCACCACCCAGTGCACGCGCTCGACCAGCGAGGCGGCCTCGCCGGGCGCCTCGCCCTTGATCTTCGGCGCCTTGATGGTCAGTTGCTGGCTGCCGGTGGCCTGGGTCACGAAGTCGATCTCCGCCCCGTCCAGCCACGGCACGCTGGCCGCGTGCACGTACAGGGTGAATCCCTCGCAGTCCACGGCCCACTCGTCGCCCGCCAGGTCGGCCGGCTCGGCGAATTCCAGGCGCGCATCGGCGCGCGGCGTGCCGGGATCGACCGCGCTCAGGCGCACGCCCATGCCGGGCGCGTCCTCGCGTTCGATCAGGCGGCGGAAATACGTCTGGGCACGGTCGGATATCTGGATCATGCGGGGTATTCTAGCGGCCTGTGCGGACGACGCCGGTTACGGCGCTGCCCCAGGCCCCGCGGCATTCAGCCGTGCCAGGAGGATGGACCGATGACCGACCTGATCCCGCTCGCCCAGGCCCGCTGCCTGCCCCACCGCGGCCGCGAGCACCGGCTCGTGCCGGCGCGCCTGGCGGAACTGCTGCCGCAGGTGCCCGGCTGGGAAGTGATCTCCGACGGCGAGGCGATCGCCCGCACGTTCCGGTTCGAGGACTACTACCGCACCCTCGCCTTCGTGAACGCCTTGGCATGGATTGCACACCGCGAGGACCATCATCCCGACCTCGAGGTGACCTACGGCCGGGTCGTGGTGCGCTATTCCACCCACGATGCCGGCGGCCTCACCGAGAACGACTTCATCTGCGCCGCCAAGGCGTCGGCCCTCACGGAGTGAACCCATGAAAACCGGTTTTGCCTGTCTTTCCCTGCTGTTGATCCTGCCGCTGGCCAGTTGCGGCAAGGCCGACGCCCCCGCCGCCCCGGCCGCGCCCGCCTCCACCGAGGTCGCCGCCGTCCACACCCCGCGCCCGCCTCCACCGAGGTCGCCGCCGTCCACACCCCGCCGCCCGACTACCCGATCGAACTGGCCTGCGCCGGCCAGGGCGGCACCACCGTGCTGAAGGTGGTGGTGGGCCCGGAAGGCAAGCCCACCGACGTGCAGATCCAGCAAAGCAGCGGCCAGCCCGCGCTGGACCAGGCCGCGCAGACCCGCGTCACCCAGGACTGGACCTTCAATCCCGCCACCCGCGCCGGCCAGCCGGTGGCGACCACGATCCAGGTGCCGGTCACCTTCAACCCGCCGCAGCCGCGCCCGGACCAGTGCTTCGCGCTGGACGAGCACGCCCACCCGCAGGGCTGATCCCGGCGGCATCCCTCCCGGCGGCCCGCCGCTCCGGCGACGGGCCGCCGTCTTGCCTGCGGAACGCATTCGCATGAGCGACCCCTGGCTGTCCCACGCCGTCCTGGTCGCGCTGGCCGCCACCACCGCCGCCGGCCTGGCCACCGTGCTCGGCAGCCTGCCGGTGGTGTTCTCGCGCCGGCCGGACCCGCGCCTGCTCGCCTTCGGCCTGGCCTTCGCCGGCGGCGCGATGGTCTACGTCTCGCTGACCGAGCTGCTGGGCGAGTCGATCGCCGCCTTCTCGCGCAGCGCGGGCCCGAGGCTCGGCTTCACCTGGGGCACCCTGTCGTTCATGGCCGGCATGCTGGCCATGCTGCTGATCGACCGGCTGATCCCGCATCCGCACGACACCCTCGACGCCGGCGCGGCGCGGCACCGCGACGGCGACGACCGCCATGCCCTGCGCCGGATCGGCATGCTCACCCTGGTCGCGGTCACCGCGCACAACTTCCCCGAGGGCCTGGCCACCTTCTTCGCCACGATGGAAAGCCCCGCGGTGGGCCTGCCGCTGGCCTTCGCCATCGCCATCCACAACATTCCCGAAGGCATCGCCATCGCCGTGCCGGTGTATTTCGCCACCGGCAGCCGCGTGCGCGCCGTCGGCGCCAGCCTGCTCTCCGGCCTGGCCGAACCGGCCGGCGCCGTGCTCGGCTACGCGCTGCTGGCGCGCCGCCTGTCCGACTCGGTGATGGGCGGCGTGTTCGGCCTGGTCGCCGGGGTGATGGTGTTCCTGGCGCTGGACGAGCTGCTGCCGGCCGCCAAGCGCCACGCGCGCGGCCACGAGACCGTCTACGGCCTGGTCAGCGGCATGGCCGTGCTCGGCGCCAGCCTGGTCCTGTTCAAGTGGTAGGAATGCCGGCGGCGGGCGCGGCCGCAGGCGGCAAGGCGACGGGATCGCAGGCCCGCCGCAGGACCTCCCGGCATCACCCCAGCCGGTCCAGCGCCTCGGCCAGCTCCGGCGCCAGCGGCGCGTTCAGCAGGTAGGGCGTGCGCCCGCCATCGAGCGCGAACTCGAGCGAGGCCGCGTGCAGGAACAGCCGCTTCAGGCCGGTCTGCTCGCGCAGGCGCTTGTTGACCGCGGCATCGCCGTACTTGTCGTCGCCAGCCACGGGATGGCCGATGTGCTGGGCGTGCACGCGGATCTGGTGGGTGCGCCCGGTCTCGATGCGCACTTCGCAATAGGAATGCCCGCCGCGCCGTTCCAGCACCTTGAAGTGGCTGATCGAGCGCTTGCCGCCGGCGTTGACCTGGACGTGGCGCTCGCCGCCCTGGCGCAGGCCGACCAGCAGGGGCGCGTCCACCGTCATCGTGCCGTCCGGCATGCGCCCGACCAGCAGGGTCAGGTAGCGCTTGGTCAGCCCGGCGCCGTGGTCCTCGCGCAGCAGGGCCTGCAGCTCGGTCAGCGCCGAGCGCTTCTTGGCCACCACCAGCAGGCCCGAGGTATCCCGGTCCAGGCGGTGCACCAGCTCCAGGGTCTGGCCCGGGCGCAGCGCGCGCAGCGTCTCGATGGCGCCGTGGCTGATGCCGCTGCCGCCATGGCTGGCCACGCCGGAGGGCTTGTTGATCGCCAGCAACCGTTCATCCTCATAAACGATGGCCGCACGCAGGCGTTCCATGAAGGCCGGCGGTGGCCCGGCCTTCTCGCCCGCCTCCTCCAGTCTCACCGGCGGCACCCGCACCTCGTCGCCGGCCTCGAGCTTGCGCTCGGCCTTGGCGCGGCCCCCGTTCACCCGTACCTGGCCGCTGCGCACCAGCTTGTAGACCAGGCTGCGCGGTGCTCCCTTGAGCTGGCCCAGCAGGAAGTTGTCCAGGCGCTGGCCGGCGCGGTCCTCGGAAACCCTGACCAGGCGCACACCGCCCCCGGGACCGGTGGAACGGGGGGATTCTGGGGCGGACATCGGACTCCTCAATTCTGGTACACTCGGATGGCGAGATAAGGGTTTGATTTCGTTGGAGGTTGCCCAGGGCCAGAAGCCCCGCCCTCCTGCGGTTCCGGCACAGCACGCGACCACCGCCCCCGGGGCGGCCATGTTAGCGGCTGACCGGCTTGCCCGGCCATCGCCGGCTGTCCTGGGGGCAGTCGCGCTGAACACGTCCCGTGCGGCGCAGCCAGAGGGCTGGCGCGCCGGCGGCCCGCAGTACCGACAAAACTGAATAGCGCTCCCGCGGCCTGCCGTGGTGTTGCAGCGCTGGAAACCGGCCCGGTCGTACGCGCCATGCGCGGAAGACCGGGCGCATGTGACCAGAGGCGATACGCCAAGGCGTTCCGCGCGGTAGCAGCGCAAGGAAACGCACTGACAATGAAGCGAATGCTGATCAACGCCACGCAGGCAGAAGAACTGCGCGTGGCGATCGTGGACGGCCAGAACCTGTACGACATCGACATCGAACAGCCGTCCAAGGAACAGAAGAAGTCCAACATCTACAAGGGCCGGATCACCCGCCTCGAACCCTCGCTCGAAGCCGCCTTCGTCGACTACGGCGCCGACCGCCACGGCTTCCTGCCGCTCAAGGAAATTTCCCGCGACTACTTCCAGGCCGGCGTCGACCCGCACAAGGCCGGCATCCGCGAGCTGCTGCGCGAGGGCCAGGAGGTCGTCGTCCAGGTCGACAAGGACGAGCGCGGCAACAAGGGCGCGGCGCTGACCACGTTCATCTCGCTGGCCGGGCGCTACATGGTGCTGATGCCCAACTCGCCCACCGCCGGCGGCGTCTCGCGCCGGATCGAGGGCGACGACCGCGCCGCGCTCAAGGAGGCGATGGACAAGCTCGACATCCCCGACGACATGGGGGTGATCATCCGCACCGCCGGCGTCGGCCGCGACGCCGAGGAGCTGCAGTGGGACTTGGACTACCTGCTCCAGGTCTGGCGTGCCATCGCCGAGGCGGCGCTGAGCAAGCCGGCCCCGTTCCTGATCTACCAGGAGTCGCGGCTGATCGTGCGCGCCCTGCGCGACTACCTGCGCGCCGACGTGGGCGAGATCCTCGTGGACACCGAGGAGCTGTACGCCACCGCGAAGGAGTTCATGCAGCAGGTGATGCCGCAGAACCTGCGCAAGCTGAAGTTCTACAAGGACGACATCCCGCTGTTCAACCGCTTCCAGATCGAATCGCAGATCGAGGCGGCCTACGAGCGCGAGGTGCGCCTGCCCTCCGGCGGCGCCATCGTCGTCGACCAGACCGAGGCGCTGACCGCGGTGGACGTCAACTCGGCGCGCGCCACCAAGGGCGGCGACATCGAGGAGACCGCGTTCCAGACCAACCTGGAGGCCGCCGAGGAAGTGGCCCGCCAGCTGCGCCTGCGCGACCTGGGCGGACTGGTGGTCATCGACTTCATCGACATGGCCTCCTCCAAGCACCAGCGCGAGGTCGAGAACCGCCTGCAGTCCGCGCTCAAGCACGACCGGGCGCGCGTGCAGATCGGCAAGATCTCGCGCTTCGGCCTGCTGGAGATGAGCCGCCAGCGCCTGCGCAACAGCCTGGGCGAATCCAGCCAGATCGTGTGCCCGCGCTGCGAGGGCCAGGGCCGCATGCGCAGCGTGGAATCGCTGTCGCTGTCGATCATCCGCGTCGCCGAGGAGCACGCGATGAAGGAGAACACCGGGCAGGTGCTTGTCCAGGCGCCGGTGGAGATCGCCAACTACCTGCTCAACGAGAAGCGCCGCGCGCTCAGCGAGATCGAGAAGCGCCACGACGCGCCGATCGTCATCGTCGCCGACGAGCAGCTGCAGAGCCCGCACTACACCGTCACCCGCCTGCGCGAGAACGAGCTGGGCGAGGAAAGCGGCAAGCCCAGCTACCAGCGCGGCACGCCGCGCAAGCTGCCGGTCCATGCCCTGACCAAGGCCCAGCTCAACATCCCGCCGGCACCGGCGGTGACCCAGGTCAAGCATGCCCAGCCCGCTCCCATCCGCGAACCGGAGCCGGAGCCGGCTCCCGCGCCGGTAGTGCCGGCGGCACCCGTCGCGGTGCCGGCGGCAGCACCGGTGGGCGTGGTCGGCTGGCTCAAGCGGATCTTCGGTGCGGCCGAGTCCGCGCCGGCACCGGCCGCTGCCGCCAAGCCCGTCCAGCCGCAGGCGCGTACCCAGGACGGCCATGATGGCCGGCGCCGGGATCGTCGCGACCGCGACGAGCGGCGCCCCGGCAATGGCAATGGCAATGGCGGCCGCAAGGAGCGGCGCGGCGAGCCGCGCAACGAGCGCAATGGCAACAACGGCGGCCCCTCCCAGGCCACGCCGGCCCAGGCGCCCAAGGCGCCGCGCCAGGAGCCGCGGGACAACCGGGACAAGGAGCCGCAGGAGAACCGCGACGCCGCCGCCGCCGGCAACCAGGGCGGCAGCGGCCTGAACCGCTCGCGCCGTCGCCAGCGGGGCGCGCAGGCGCAGCCGGCCGAGCCCAATGCCGTGCCGCGCACGCGCCAGGCCGAGCCGGCGAACGAGCATGCCGCTCATGCCGCCGCGCCGGAGAAGGCGGCACCGGCACCCGCCGGCGAGGTTGCGGCCAAGGCGCCGGCCACGGCGATGGTCGTCGTTCCTGCCGCGGCCGCGGTGGTCGAGAACCTGATCGAGGCCCAGGAAGAAGCGGCCTCGGTCGAGGCGGTGACCCAGGTCGAGCAAGGCGAGCACGAGGAAGCCGGCGCAGGCGAGTCTGCCGGCGAGAACGGCAGCCGCCGCCGCCGCGGCCGCCGCGGTGGCCGTCGTCGCCGTCGCGGCAATGGCGACAACGTCCAGGCCGGCGCCGAGAATGCCGGCGAGGAGCTGGACAACGACGCCGACGAGGGCAACGACGAGGGCGCGCCTGGCACCGACACCGCGTCCCCGGCCGAGGCCGCCGGCGCGCCGCACCGCAGCCAGCCGGAGTTCGAGTTCGACGAGGAACCGGCCGATACCGATGCGGCCCCGGCCCCGTCGCGCCGCAACCCGGTGCAGCAGTCGCCAGCTACGGGCAGCAGCGAGGCCGCGCCACCGCCCGCAGCCCCCTCGCCGGCGCCTGCGGAGCAAGCCCCTGCGGCGCCGGCCGAGCCCTCGGCGGAAGCACAGGGTGCCGTCACGCCGGAACAGACGGTCACGCCTTCCATCGGCGAAGCGGCGCCGGCGAGCGCTGCCGCGGCTCCCATCGCCGCCACAGAACCGGAGGAGATCGCTCCGGCCGCGACCGAAGAAGCCGCCCCGGCGACGCCGCAACCGGAAGCACCGCAGGCCGCTCCGGCCACGTCTGTCGAAGTCAGTGTCCCGGCGACGCCGGCCGCCGCCCCCGTGCAGCCCGGCCTGGAACTTCCGCCCGCGCAGGAACCGGTCCCGGCGCCCGCACCGGCGCCCGAGCCCCCGCAGGCCGCCGGACACGGCGAGGCCACGGAGCCGGCCGAGACTGCAGGGTCCGCCGAGGCGGCCGGGAATGCTCCCGCGCCGATCGAGGCCGGCCACGCGGCGCCGGCGGTTCCGGAGCCGGAGCCCGAAACCGCCTCCGAGCCCGAGCAGGAAGAGGCGCAGCCGGCCAAGCCGGAGAAGGCAGCCGACTGAGGCTGGCCGGCCCGGAGCCCGACACGATCGGGCACCGGCGGATGAACGAAAGGCGGCCTTGCGGCCGCCTTTCGTTTGTCTGCGCCGCGGGTCGCGGCCGAACTTGCGGAGGAGCAATACCGCTGCTCGCCTCCGTCAGACCGGCCGCGCCGGTTCCAGCAGGCCGTACTGGCTGGCCAGCCGCGCCAGGCTGATGTTGTCGTGGATGCCCATCTTCTCGAACAGGCGCGCCTTGTGGGTATTCACCGTCTTCGGGCTCAGGCACAGGCGCCGGGCGATGTCTTCCTGGCGCAATCCCTGGGTGAGCAGCAACGCCACTTCCAGCTCGCGCGGGGACAGCCCGTCGAAGGGCGATTCGCTGCCCTTGATGTTCGACAGCGCCAGGTTCTGGGCGATGCTGCTGCCCAGGTAGCGCCGGCCCATCGCCACGTCGCGCACGGCGCGCAGCAGCTCCTGCGCGTCGCCGCCCTTGCCGACGTAGCCGGAGGCACCGGCCTCCAGCAGGCGCTTGGGCAATGGCCCGTCCTCCAGCACCGAGACGATCACCACGCGCGGGCCGCCGGTGCCGCGCGCGATGCGCTCGGTCACCTCCAGGCCGCTGACGCCGGGCAGGTGCAGGTCGCACAGCACGACGTCCGGCTTGAGCGTGCGGATCATCGGGATCGCGGCTTCGCCGCTCTCGGCTTCCCCGACCACCTCGATGTCGGTCTCGGCCCCGAGGATGAGCTTCATGCCGGTGCGCACCAGGGCATGGTCGTCTACAAGGAATACGCGAATGGTCATCTGTGCCTGCTCCCCGGCTGCGGTGCGTGACGCACGGTGATGGTCTGCAAACCCGATCGGCCCGGACCGGCACCCCGGCCTGTCCGCGCCCCGCGCCATCGCCTTTCCCCTGTGGCGCAATTGTGCACCCTAGGATCGCCGCCATGGCGCCGGCATCGGAAAAGCGTGCTTGCCGGCTAGGAGAATATCCAACCGCCGCGTCAGGCTTCCATCGCCGCGGCCGGCACGCCGTCCACCCGCGGCCGCAGGTCCGGATCCAGGGCGAGGCGTCCGTCGAACACGAAACAGCTGCCGTCGTAGCCCTCGCCGCCGACCTGCTCGAAATAGCCGAGGATGCCGCCGTCGAGCTGCACGACGTTGTCCATGCCCTGCGCGCGCATCCACAGCGCGGCCTTCTCGCAGCGGATGCCGCCGGTGCAGAAGCTGACCACCGTGGCGCCGGCGAGCGCCTGCCGGTGCGGCGCCAGGGCCTGCGGCAACTGCGTGAAGCGGGTGATCGGCAGGGTCAACGCACCGGCGAAGGTGCCGTGTTCCACTTCCTGGCGGTTGCGCGTGTCCAGCATCACCACCGGGCGGCCGGTGTCGTCGTGGCCCTGGCGCAGCCAGCGCCGCAGGTCGTGCGCTGCCACCGCCGGCGCGCGCCCGGCCAAGGGATCGGCGTGCGCGCGGCGGAAGCTGATGATCTCCGGCTTGACCTTCACCTTGAGCCGGGCGAACGGCATCGACCGGCTTTCGCTGTACTTGATGCGCAGCCCGGCGAAGCGGTCATCGCGGCCGAGCCAGGCATAGAACGCATCGATCGCCTCGTGGGTGCCGGCCAGGAACAGGTTGATGCCCTCGCCCGCCACCAGCACCGTGCCGCGCAGGTCGTGGGCGGCGGCATGCGCGTGCACCTGCCCGGCCAGCGCCTGGGGTTCGGCGATGGAGACGAAATGGTAGGCGGCGGTATTGGTGATCATCGCGGCATTGTAAGGGGAGCCCACGCCGGGCCGGACAGGCGCGCCGGCCTGCGCTACCCTTTGCGCCCGTTTTTCACCCCCTTCCTCCCATGCGCCGTTTCGCTGCCCCCGCCCTCCTCGCCTGCACGATCTTGCTCGGTGCCTGCCAGCCGCCGGGGCCGCCGCCGGGGGGCACCATCGCCCGGTTCGAGACCATCGACCACCAGGTCGGCGGCGGGACCGAGGCACGCAACGGCATGGACGTCACCGTGCACTACACCGGCTGGCTCTACGACGAGAAGGCGCCGGACAAGCACGGGCGCAAGTTCGACAGCTCGCTGGACAGGAACGAGCCGTTCACCTTCATCCTCGGCGGCGGCCAGGTCATCCGCGGCTGGGACCAGGGCGTGGCCGGCATGCGCGTGGGCGGCAAGCGCACGCTGATGCTGCCGCCGGAGTACGGCTACGGCGCGCGCGGGGCCGGCGGGGTGATCCCGCCCAACGCCTCGCTGGTGTTCGACGTCGAGCTGCTCGACGCCAAGGCACGTTGACCATGGGCCTGGCCCGGGTCGCGGTGGTCGGCGGCGGCCCGGCCGGGCTGATGGCCGCCGAGACGCTGCGCGCCGGCGGTGCGGCGGTGGACCTGTACGAGGCCAAGGGATCGGTTGGGCGCAAGTTCCTGCTCGCCGGCAAGGGCGGCCTGAACCTCACCCATTCCGACGCGCCGGAACGCTTCGCCGCGCGCTACCGCGAACGCGCCGGCGCCGTCGGCGACTGGCTGCGCGACTTCGGTGCCGGCGAGCTGCGCGACTGGGCGCGCGGCCTGGGCGTGGACACCTATGTCGGCACCTCCGGCCGCGTGTTCCCGCGCGACCGCAAGGCCGCGCCGCTGCTGCGCGGCTGGGTGCGGTGCCTGCGCGAGAGCGGCGTGGAGATCCATGTCCAGCACCGCTGGCTCGGCTGGGACGCGAGCGGTGCGTTGCGCCTGGCGACGCCAGGCGGCGAGATCCTGGCCCGGGCCGATGCCGTGGTGCTCGCCCTGGGCGGAGCCAGCTGGCCGCAGCTGGGTTCGGACGGCGGCTGGACCCCGGCGCTGGCCGCGGCCGGGGCCGACATCGCGCCGCTGCGGCCGGCCAACTGCGGTTTCGACATCGACTGGAGCGGGCATTTCGCCGATCGCTTCGCCGGCGCGCCGCTCAAGCCGGTGGTTGCGCGCTGGCGCGGCACCGACGGCGAAATGCACGAACGCCAGGGCGAATGCGTGGCCACCGCCACCGGGATCGAGGGCAGCCTGGTGTACGGCGCCGGTGCGGACCTGCGCGCCGCCATCGACCGCGACGGCCAGGCGCGGCTGGAACTCGACCTGGTCCCCGGCCGCGACCGCCAGCGCCTGCGCCGCGACCTGGCACGGCCGCGCGACGGGCGCAGCTTCGGCGAGCACCTGCGCCGCCACGCCGGGCTCTCGCCGGTCAAGGCGGCGCTGCTGTTCGAGGTGCTCGGTCGCCAGGCCGGTGGCGACCTCGATGCCGTGGCCGCCGCGCTCAAGGCCCTGCCCCTGTTGCTGCGCCGGCCGCGCCCGGTCGCCGAAGCGATCAGCACCGCCGGCGGCGTGCGCCTGGAATCGCTGGATGGCGCGCTGATGCTGCGCGCGCGTCCCGGGACGTTCTGCGCCGGGGAGATGCTGGACTGGGAGGCGCCGACCGGCGGCTACCTGCTCACCGCCTGCTTCGCCAGCGGCCGGCGTGCCGCGCATGGCGCGCTGGCCTGGCTCGCCACGCGGCCGGGCTGAGCCGCGGGCGGGTCAAAGACGGTCGTCGATCGCCTCGCGCGGCCAGATCGACTTGACGTCGTACACCGCCAGGCCCGGCACCCCCAGGGCGCGGATGCGCGCGGTATCCCAGCCGCGGAACTCGCGATGGGCCACGGCCAGCACCACGGCGTCGTAGGCGCCGCTGGCCGGTTCCGCGCGCAACCGCAGCCCGGTCTCGCGGTGCACCGTGTCCGCATCGGCCCAGGGATCGCAGGCGTCCACGCGCGCACCGGCCGCGGATAACCCGCGCACCAGGTCCAGCGCACGGCTGTTGCGCAGGTCCGGGCAGTTCTCCTTGAAGGTCACGCCCAGCACCAGCACGCGCGCGCCATCCAGCGCCTTGCCGCGCTCGCCCAGCAACGCGCCGACGCGGTCCACGACATGATCGACCATGCGGTTGTTGACCTGGCGCGCGGTATGGATCAGGTCCGGGTGGTAACCCACGCTCTCGGACTTGTGCAGCAGGTAGTACGGATCCACGCCGATGCAGTGGCCGCCGACCAGGCCCGGCCGGAACGGCAGGAAGTTCCACTTGGTGCCGGCCGCCTCCAGCACGTCGGACGTATCGATGCCGAGGCGGTCGAAGATCATCGCCAGCTCGTTGACCAGCGCGATGTTGACGTCGCGCTGGATGTTCTCCACCACCTTGGCGGCCTCGGCCACGCGGATCGACGGCGCGCGCCAGGTGCCGGCATGGATGATCCGCGCGTACAGGGCGTCCACCGCCGCGGCCACCGCGGCGGTGGAACCGGAAGTGATCTTGCGGATGTCGGCCAGGCGACGCTGCTGGTCGCCCGGGTTGATCCGCTCCGGGCTGTAGCCGCAGAAGAAGTCCTCGTTGAAGTGCAGGCCCGAGCCCTGCTCCAGCAGCGGCACGCACACTTCCTCGGTGGTGCCCGGGTACACGGTGGACTCGTAGACCACCACGTCGCCCGGCGCCAGCACCGCGGCCACCAGCGCCGAGGCGCTGCGCAGCGGCTCCAGGTCCGGTTGCTGGTGCGCGTCGATCGGCGTGGGCACGGTGACGATGTAGACGTTGCGATCGCGCAGGTCCGCGGCTTCGGCACTGAAACGCAAGCGCGCGGCGGCGGCGAGCTCGTCGTCGCGCGTTTCCAGGGTGTGGTCGTGGCCGTCCCGCAGCGCGGCGATGCGCGCCGCGTCGATGTCGAAGCCGAGCGTGTCCAGGCTGCGCCCGAACGCCACCGCCAGCGGCAAGCCCACGTAGCCCTGCCCGACCACCGCGATGCGCGGCGCGTCGGTCTCCATGCCCAGCGGTGCGGTCATGCCCTGTCCTGCGGTTGCGGCGCCATCTGCGTCACCGGTTGTCGAAAAAGCGAGCGGCGGCCCGGAAAGCCGCCGACGGTATTGGTGCCCGGAGCCGGAATCGAACCGGCATGGCCTTGCGGCCGGCGGATTTTAAGTCCGATGCGTCTACCAGTTTCGCCATCCGGGCATGCGCATAGGGTGCCGCATCCGCACGCGCATGGGAACGCCCGCGGCGGGCTCAGATCGCCTTGGAATAGCGCGCTGCCTCGTCGGGCTGGCGCAGGTAGGCATCGAAGCACATCGCCAGCAGCCGCAGCAGCGGGCGTCCCTGCGCCGTGGTGCTGACCACGCCGTCGCGGTAATCGGCCAGGCCGTCGCGCTGCAACCGTGCCACCGCCTCGAGCTCGGCGGCGAAGGCACGCTCGGCATCCACGCCGTGTGCGGCCGCGACGGCGCGCAGGTCCACCCGTCCCTGGCACATCAGCTGCTGGATCAGCTCGGCGCGCAGCAGATCGTCGGCGCTCAGCTGCACGCCCCGCCACGCCGGGATGCGGTCCTCGGCCAGCGCCGCCTCCCAGCCGGGCAGGTCGCGCGGGTTCTGGCTGTAGCTGTCGCCGACGTGGCTGATCGCGCTCACCCCCAGGCCGACCAGGTCGGTATCGGCATGCGTGGTGTAGCCCATGAAGTTGCGATGCAGTCCGCCCTCGCGCTGGGCCACGGCCAGGTCCTCGCCCGGCAGGGCGAAGTGGTCCATGCCGATGTACTGGTAGCCGGCATCGGAAAGCTTGCGCACCGCCAGGCCGAGCAGCGCCAGCTTGCCTTCCGCGTCCGGCAGGTCCTCCTCGTGGATCTGGCGCTGCGCCTTGAACAGGTTGGGCAGGTGCGCGTAGCCGTATACCGCCAATCGGTCCGGCCGCGCGGCGATGACCGTATCCAGGGTGCGGCCGAAGCCGGCCGGGGTCTGCCGCGGCAGGCCGTAGATCAGGTCCACGTTGACCGAGTGCATGCCGTGGCGGCGACAGGCCTCGATCACCGCCATGGTCTCGGCCACGCCCTGTTCGCGGTTGATCGCGCGCTGCACCTGCGGGTCGAAATCCTGGATGCCGAGGCTGGCGCGGTTGAAACCGATCTGCGCCAGGCGGGCGACGTCCTCGGGCTGCACGCTGCGCGGGTCCAGCTCGATGGAGAAATCGCGGCCGGCGTCGCCGGAAAAGCGGAACAGGCGCCCCAGCCCCTCGACCAGGTCGGCCAGCAGCTGCGGCGCCAGGAAGTTGGGGGTACCGCCGCCCAGGTGCAGCTGGATCACCTCGCGCCCGCCGAACAGCGGGGCGACCAGCGCCGCTTCGTGCAGCAGGTGTTCCAGGTAGGTCAGCCCGCGCCGCGCGTCGCGCGTGATCACCCGGTTGCAGCCGCAGTAGAAGCAGGGGTTGCGGCAGTACGGCACGTGCACGTACAGCGACAACTGCCGCCCGGGGTGGCCGAGCCGGCTGCGCAACGCCGCCTGGCGCAGCTCGTGCGCGCCGAAGCCGTCGTGGAAGTGCGGCGCGGTGGGATAGGAGGTATAGCGCGGGCCCGGCCTGTCGTAGCGCCTGAGCAGGTCCGGGTCGAACTGCCAGGTCAGCGGCAGTGGCTGCGGGGAAGACATGGAACGTTCCATGCCGCGCATGCTGCCGGCCGCGGCGGCCGGTCGCATTGACCAGAATCAACCGCGCATGCGGCTCAGGCGATCTGGCGCAGCTTGCCCTGCTGCAGTTCCATCACCCGGTCCAGCCTGGAGGCCAGGCTGCGGTCGTGGGTCACCAGCACGAGGCTGGTGCGGTGGGCACGGTTGAGCTCGAGCATCAGCCCGAACACCGTGGCCGCGGTGCGGTCGTCCAGGTTGCCGGTCGGCTCGTCGCCGAGCACGCAGGCCGGGTTGTTGACCAGGGCCCGCGCCACCGCGGCGCGCTGGCGTTCGCCGCCGGAAAGCTCGCCCGGCTTGTGGGCGATGCGATGGCCCAGGCCGACGGATTCCAGCAACGCCTGCGCGCGCGCGCGCGCCTGGTCCACGTCGGTACCGGCCAGCAGCACCGGCATCATCACGTTCTCCAGCGCGGTGAATTCCGGCAGCAGGTGGTGGAACTGGTAGACGAAGCCGAGGGCGCTGTTGCGCAGGCGCCCGCGCTCGGCATCCGACAGCGCCGACATGCGCTGGCCGGCCACGTAGACCTCGCCGCCCGACGGCACGTCCAGCCCGCCCAGCAGGTGCAGCAGCGTGCTCTTGCCGGCGCCGGAGGCCCCGACGATGGCCACGGTCTCGCCCGGCATCACCGCCAGGTCCAGCCCGTCGAACACCGGCGTGTGCAGCTTGCCCTCGGTATAGGTCTTGGCCAGCCCCTCGGCGCGGACCACCGCCTCCGTCGCGCGATCGCCCGCCGCCGCGGCGGCGCCCTTGCCGATCTCCATGTCCCGGCCCTCATTCATAGCGCAGCGCCTCCGCCGGCTGGGTACGCGCGGCCCGCCAGGCCGGATACAGCGTGGCCACGAAGCTCATCGCCAGCGCGACGATGGCGATGACGACCACGTCGCGCGGCTGCAGGTCGGTAGGCAGGCCGGTGATGTAGTAGACGTCCTCCGGCAGCAGGGTCACGTGGAACACGGCCTCGATCGCGTCGAGGATGCGCTCCAGGTTGAGCGTGAGCACGATGCCGCCGATCACCCCGGCCACCGTGCCGATGATGCCGATCAGCGAGCCCTGCACCATGAACACCTGCATCACCCCGCCCGGCGTCAGCCCCAGCGTGCGCAGGATGGCGATGTCGGCCTGCTTGTCGGTCACCAGCATCACCTGCGAGGACACCAGGTTGAACGCGCCCATGGCGATGATCAGCGAGAGCAGGATGCCCATCACCGTCTTCTCCATCTTCAGCGACTGGTAGAGGTTGGCGTTCTCCTGCATCCAGTCGGTCACCCGGTACGGGCCCTGCAGCTTGAGCGCCAGGTCGCGCGCCACCTCGAAGGCCTTGTCCATGTCGTGCAGCTTCAGCCGCACGCCGGTGACGCCGTCCATCTTCAGCACGCGCTGCAGGTCCTCCATGTTGACCACCGCCAGGCCGCGATCGACCTCGTTGTAGCCGGCCTCGAAGATGCCGCTGACGGTGAAGCGCTTGACCCGCGGCAACGCCCCCATCGGCGTGCCCTGCACGTCGGCCAGCGTCACCAGCACGGTGTCGCCGACGTCCACCCCCAGCCACAGCGCCAGCTCCTGGCCCAGGACGATGTTGAACGAGCCCGGCACGAGCTGGTCGATGCGTCCCTTCTTCATCTTGTCGGCGATGACGGACACCTTGGGCTCTTCGGCCGGCAGGATGCCCTGCACCATGGCCGGCTGGTTGCGCGCGCCGGAAATCAGCCCTTCCTTCTCGATGTACGGGGCCGCGCCGGCCACGCGCGGATCCTGCGTGGCCAGGGCCACCGCGCGCTGCCAGTCCTGCATCGGCGCCCCGTCGGCGCTGACGGTGGCGTGGGCGGTCATCTGCAGCAGGCGGTCGCGGATCTCCTTCTGGAAGCCGCTCATCACCGCCAGCGTGGTGATCAGCACGGTCACGCCCAGGGCGATGCCGAGGATCGAGGCCATCGAGATGAAGGAGATGAAGCCATTGCGTCGCTTCGCGCGCAGGTAGCGCAGGCCGATGGCGACCGGGACGGGTTTGAACATGGAAGGACCGCGATGACGGATGCGCTATGGTGCCACCACCCCGCCGCGGGACGAAGCCTCGCGCGCGGAGACGGCCAGACGGAGTTCACGTCGCTGCGCGGCCGACAGGGTGTCGGGCCAGAACACCAGCGTGCGGCGGCGGCGGCCCTGGCGGAAGCCGACGAATGCCAGCGGCCCGCGCCAGGCCAGGGCCAGGTCGGCGATGGCCTGCCCGTCCAGGCACGCGGGCGCGGACGGACTCGGCGGGATCACCAGCACGCACGGCGCACGGCGCCATTCGGCGTGCAGCGCCCCTACCGTCCACGCCAGCCCGGCGATGCCCAGCGCCCACTGCGCCGCGACCGGCAGGCCCGACAGCCACACCGCGGGCACCACCAGCACCGCAAGGGCGAGCAGAATTAGCGCCTGCCAGCGCGACCGGCGCCACTCAAGCCGGCAGGGCACGGATGCGGGCGATGAGCGTTTCCAGTTCGGCATCGGGACAGCGGTCGTAGCCCATGAACCAGCGCCAGAGCTTATCGTCCTCGCAATCGAGCAGGCGTAGGAAAACCTCGCGCTGCGCCTCGGAATCCTGGCGCCAGGCCCGGTCCAGGTAGCGCCCGAACAACTGGTCGAGCTCGCGCATGCCGCGCCGGCTGCGCCAGCGCAGGCGCTTGAGTTCGCTTTCGCTCGCGTCCATCGAAGATCTCCTCTTTCGGGTCGGCATGGCCGCCGGCTCGCGCATATGCGAACGGCACCGCGCGGTGCGGTGCCGTTCGGTGGCGGTGCCGCGGCGTGCCGGTCAGGCGCGGCGCGCCATCATCAGCTTCTTGATCTCGGCGATCGCCAGCGCCGGGTTCAGCCCCTTCGGGCAGGTCCGCGCGCAGTTCATGATGGTGTGGCAGCGGTACAGCTTGAACGGGTCTTCCAGGTCGTCCAGGCGCGCGCCGGTGTCCTCGTCGCGCGAGTCCACGATCCAGCGGTAGGCCTGCAGCAGGATCGCCGGGCCCAGGTAGCGCTCGCCGTTCCACCAGTAGCTCGGGCAGCTGGTCGAGCAGCACGCGCAAAGGATGCACTCGTACAGGCCGTCGAGCTTCTTGCGGTCCTCCGGCGACTGCAGCCGCTCGCGGTCCGGCGGCGGCGGGGTCTGGGTGCGGATCCACGGCTTGATCGAGGCGTACTGCGCGTAGAAGTGGGTCAGGTCCGGCACCAGGTCCTTGACCACGTCCATGTGCGGCAGCGGGTAGATCGGCACCTCGGCCTTCTTGCAGTCGCTGATCGCGCGGGTGCAGGCCAGCGTGTTGGTGCCGTCGATGTTCATCGCGCACGAACCGCAGATGCCCTCGCGGCAGGAGCGGCGGAAGGTCAGGGTCGAGTCGATCTCGTTCTTGATCTTCAGCAGTGCGTCCAGGACCATCGGGCCGCACTTGTCCAGATCGACCTCGTAGGTGTCGGTACGCGGGTTCTGGCCGTCGTCCGGGCTCCAGCGGTAGATCTTGAAGGTACGGACGTTCTTCGCACCCTTGGCCGGGTAATGCTTGCCCTTGCCGATCTTTGAATTCTTGGGGAGGGTGAACTCTGCCATAGCTGCTCTCGTTGGCTCAGGCGGCGCGCGCCGCGCGGGAAGCGCGTGCGGCGCGGGACATGGGAAGGACCGTCACGCAACCGGCCTGCGTACGCGCGCCCGGCAGCGATCCGCAGATCCCCGCCGCCCGCTCGCCCGCATGTGTCGGTTCCATCACGATGGCCTCAATAGACGCGCGGCTTGGGCGGCACCACGTCCACGTCCTTGGTGAGCGTGTACATGTGCACCGGCCGGTAGTCGAAGCTGCACTTGCCCTGCTCGTCGACGCTGACCAGCGTGTGCTTCTGCCAGTTGACGTCGTCGCGGTCGGGGAAGTCCTCGCGCGCATGCGCGCCGCGGCTCTCGTGGCGCTGCTCGGCGGAGTTGATCGTCGCCACCGCGTTGAGCAGCAGGTTGTTCAGCTCGTAGGTCTCGATCAGGTCCGAGTTCCACACCAGCGAGCGATCGGAGACCTTCACGTCCTGGAAGCTGTCGTAGATCTCGGCCATCTTGCGGCAGCCTTCCTGCAGGCTCTCGGCGGTACGGAACACCGCCGCGTCGGCCTGCATCGTGCGCTGCATCTTGTCGCGGATGACCGCCGTGGGCGTGGAGCCGTTGGCGTTGCGCAGCTTGTCCAGGCGCGACAGCGCCTGCTCGCAGGCATCGGACGGCAGCACCTTGTGCGGCTGGTTCGGGCGGATGGTCTCGGCGCAGCGGTTGGCCACCGCGCGGCCGAACACCACCAGGTCCAGCAGCGAGTTCGAGCCCAGGCGGTTGGCGCCGTGGACGGACACGCAGGCCGCCTCGCCCACCGCGTACAGGCCGGGCACCACCGCGTCCGGGTCGTCGCCGATCTTGCGCACCACCTCGCCGTGGTAGTTGGTCGGGATGCCGCCCATGTTGTAGTGCACGGTCGGGATCACCGGGATCGGCTGCTTGGTCACGTCCACGCCGGCGAAGATGCGCGCGCTCTCGGCGATGCCCGGCAACTTCTCCTGGATCACCTCCGGGCCGAGGTGGGTCAGGTCGAGCAGGATATGGTCCTTGTGCTCGCCGACGCCGCGGCCCTCGCGGATCTCGATGGTCATCGAGCGGCTGACCACGTCGCGCGAGGCCAGGTCCTTGTAGTGCGGGGCGTAGCGCTCCATGAAGCGCTCGCCGTTGGAGTTGCGCAGGATGCCGCCCTCGCCGCGCACGCCCTCGGTGATCAGGCAGCCGGCGCCGTAGATGCCGGTCGGGTGGAACTGCACGAACTCCATGTCCTGCATCGGCAGGCCGGCGCGCATCACCAGGCCGCCGCCGTCGCCGGTGCAGGTGTGGGCGGAAGTCGCGCTGAAGTAGGCGCGGCCATAGCCGCCGGTGGCCAGCACCACGCCGTGCGAGCGGAACAGGTGCAGCGTGCCCTCGGCCAGGTCCAGCGCCAGCACGCCGCGGCACACGCCTTCCTCGTCGAAGATCAGGTCGAGCGCGAAGTACTCGACCATGAAGCGCGCGTTGTGCGCCAGCGACTGCTGGTACAGGGTGTGCAGCATCGCATGGCCGGTACGGTCGGCCGCCGCGCAGGTGCGCTGCGCGGCCGGGCCCTCGCCGAACTTGGTGGTCATGCCGCCGAACGGGCGCTGGTAGATCTTGCCCTCCTCGGTCCGCGAGAACGGCACGCCGTAGTGCTCCAGCTCGATGATCGCCGGGATGGCCTCGCGCACCATGTACTCGATGGCGTCCTGGTCGCCCAGCCAGTCCGAGCCCTTGATGGTGTCGTAGAAGTGGTAGCGCCAGTCGTCCTCGCCCATGTTGCCGAGCGCGGCGGAGATGCCGCCCTGCGCGGCGACAGTGTGCGAACGGGTCGGGAAGACCTTGGTGATGCACACGGTCTGCAGGCCCTTCTCGGCCAGGCCGAAGGTCGCGCGCAGGCCGGCGCCGCCGGCGCCCACCACGACCATGTCGTACTTGTGTTCGGTGATCTTGTATGCGGACATCGAATCGGGATTCCTGAGGTGCGCTGCGTTCAGACGACGCCGAGCGCGATGCGGGCGACCGCGAAGACGCTGACGATCGCGCCGAGGATGGCGACGAACTTCACCGTCACCTGCAGCGCCAGGGCCAGGAGCGAATTGTGGATGTAGTCCTCGAGGATGACCTGCAGGCCGAGCTGGGCGTGCCAGAACATGGCCACCAGGAAGCCCACCAGCAGGATCGCGTTCCACGGGCGCGCCACCGCCTCGACCGCGCCGACGTAGTCGGTGCCGATCAGGCCGAGCACGAACACCAGGAACCACACCGCCAGGAACACCAGCGCGGTGGCGGTCAGGCGCTGCAGCACGAAGTGCTCGGTGCCGCTCTTGGCGGCGCCCAGGCCGCGCACGTCCTTGAGGGGAGTCCGGAAACGGCTCATGCGGCACCTCCGACGAGGACGTAGATCCACACCAGCGCGGTGATCACCAGGCTGCCGATCACCGACAGCCAGCTGTTGCGCACGAACACCGGCTTGCTGTAGCCGTGGGCGAAGTCCTGGACGATGTGGCGGATGCCGTTGCACAGGTGGTAGGCGAAGCACCAGCTCCAGAAGAACAGGAACAGCTGGCCGTACCAGGCGCCCATCACCGAGGCGAAGCAGTTCCAGTGATCCGGGCCGAGCATCAGCGCCATCAGGCCGGCGGCGATGATCAGGGCGCCAAGGGACAGTACGATGCCGGTGGCTCGATGCAGGATCGAGGTGGCCATCTGTATCTGCCAGCGATACACCTGCAGGTGCGGGGAGAGGGGACGTTCTCGGGTCGCCATTTCGCTGGACTCGTTGTCTCGGCTGGGCGGCAAGCGCCGCGTTGGCTCAAATGCTGATCAGAAATCGATGCAGCGTCCGTTTTTCTCCCAGTCGCCATAACGCGTCGGATCGAGTCCGCCGCGTCCACCGATCTCCTTGGGCTCGGGCTTCGGGTCGACCTTGCGGTCGGTCGCCGGCCTCTGCTCTGGATCGGACTCGGGAGTGGGGGTTGTTTGGCCTATCATGTCGGTCTCGCAACCACGAAAGTCTAATCCCGCATCTCCGTGCCTGACAACCAGACCAATCCCGCGGACGACGCATTCGCCCTGCCCGGCATGCAGGTGGTTTCGCTGCGCGGACCGGATGCGCAGGAATTCGCCCACGCCCAGTTCGCCAGCGATGCCAAGGCCCTGCCCGTCGGGCACTGGCAGTGGAGCTGCTGGCTCACCGCCAAGGGCCGGGTGATCGCCGTGTTCGCGCTGGCACGGCCGGAGGCCGGGCGCCTGCTCATGCTGCTGCCGGACGGCCGTGCCGAGGCGATCGCCACGCAGTTGCGGCGCTACGTCTTCCGCCGCAAGGTGGCCATCGACGCGGATGGCGCGCTGCACCCCGCCGCCGCGTGCCATGCGCCGGCGCAGGCGCGCGGCGCGGTACTGGCCGCAGCCGGCGGCGCGCTGGAACTGGACATGGGCGGCCCCGGGCTGCCGCGCACGCTGTACCTGTTGGCCGATGCCGCGCCCGAGGACCCGGTCCGGGCGCTGGCCTGGGACGAGGCCGACCTGCGCCTGGGCCTGCCGCGCCTGGCCGACAGCCAGGTGGAGCAGTGGACGCCCCAGCAGCTCGGCCTGGACCGGATCGCGGCCTACAGCGTGCACAAGGGCTGCTATCCCGGCCAGGAGATCGTCGCGCGCACCCATTTCCTCGGCCGCGCCAAGCGCGCCACCAAGCTGCTGCAGGCCGAGGGCGGCCATCCGCAACCCGGCGACGAGGTCCGGCCGGGCGGCACGGTGGTGGCCGCCAGCGGCGCGCTGGCGCTGGCAGTGGTGCCGCTGGACGAGGACGCGACCCGGGACTGGGACGTCGGCGGCGTCGCCGCGCACGAATTGCCGTTCGCGGACGGGCTGGCGCGCTGAATACGCCGGCCCGGCGCGTTCAGGCCTCGATGCGCAGGCCGGTGTCCGGATCGAAGAAATGCAGGGCCTGCGGCTGCACCGCCAGCGTCAGCGGCTGGCCGATGTCGGGCAGCGCCTGCGGCGCCACGCGGATGACCAGCGGCACCGCGCCCAGCGACAGGTTGACGAAGGTCTCGTTGCCGACCGGCTCGACCACGTCGATGCGGGCCGGGAAGCCGTGCTCGCCGGCACTGGCCGGCTGCAGGTGCTCCGGGCGCACCCCGACCACCGTGTCGCGGCCGAGCCACTGCGCCGGCACCGCCGCCTCGCCGAGGGGGACTGCCGTCCCGTCGTCCAGTTCCAGCACCAGGCCATCGGCCTGGCGCAGCCGCCCGCGCAGCACGTTCATCGCCGGGCTGCCCAGGAAACCGGCCACGAACAGGTTGGCCGGGCGCCGGTAGAGGTTCATCGGCGTGTCGATCTGCTGGATGCGGCCGCGGTCGAGCACCACGATCCGCTGCCCCAGCGTCATCGCCTCCACCTGGTCGTGGGTGACGTAGATCATCGTCGTGCCCAGCTGCCGGTGCAGGCGCGCGATGTCGGTGCGCACGCTGTGGCGCAGCTTGGCGTCCAGGTTCGACAGCGGCTCGTCGAGCAGGAACACGGCCGACTGGCGCACCATCGCCCGTCCCAGCGCCACGCGCTGGCGCTGGCCGCCGGACATCTGCCGCGGCAGCTTGTCGAGCATGCCTTCCAGCCCGAGCACCTGCACCGCCTCGTCGACCCGGCGCCGGATCTCCTCGCGCGGCGTGCCGCGCAGCTTCAGCCCGAAGGCCAGGTTGCCGGCCACGGTCATGTGCGGGTACAGGGCATAGCTCTGGAACACCATGGCGATGTCGCGGTCGCGCGCGGGCACGTCGTTGACCACGCGCTCGCCGATGCGCAGGGTGCCGGCGGTGATGTCCTCGAGCCCGGCGATCATCCGCAGCAAGGTGGACTTGCCGCAGCCCGACGGCCCCACCAGCACCATCAGCTCGCCGTCGGCGACCTCGAAGCTGGCATCGTCCACGCCCACGTAGCCGTTGGGGTAGACCTTGCGGAGGTTCTCCAGTTGTACCTTGGCCATCGATCGGTTCCGGAATGCAGCGCCACTGCCCCGGCCCTCCCGACGGCAGGCACCCAGGTGCACGGTGCCGGGGTATTCTGCCACGCGTGTAAGCGGTTCCAGGCAATCGTGGCGATCGCCGTCCCCCGGAACCGCCGTCCTTCCGCGAAAAATCCTAAAGACAGCCAGACCTCGCTTACACTCCGGTATCCGGCCTGCAACCAGCATGACAACGATGTCACAAGAAACCGAATCCCCTCCTTCGCACGACACGGTGCTGCTGTTCGGAGCCACCGGCGACCTGGCCCAGCGCTACCTGTTCGCCTCGCTGCTGCGCCTGCTCGGCGAGGGCTTCCTGCCCGAGGACTTCCGCATCCGCGCGCTGGCCCTGTCCGGCCACACCACCGAGGCCTTCCGCGAGCTGCTGCGCCCGCGCCTGGAGAAGACCATCCCGGAGGCGACGCGGACCGGCATCGACGCGCTGCTCGATCGCATCGACTACCGCTCGGTGGACCTGCGCGATCCCGAATCCATCGCCGAGGCGGTGCGCGACCTGGCCGGGCGCCGCTGCGTGAGCTACCTGGCGATCCCGCCGGGCCTGTACATCAGCACCTGCCGCGGCCTGGCGCTGGGCGGCCTGCTGGCGCCGCCGCACCGGCTGATGCTGGAAAAGCCGATCGGCCACGACCTGGACAGCGCGCGCGAGATCATCGGTGCGATCGGCGAGCTGATCGACGAGGACCGCGTGTTCCGCCTGGACCACTACCTGGGCAAGGCGGCGGTGCAGAACCTGCCGGCGCTGCGCTTCGGCAACACGCTGCTGGAGGCGGTGTGGAACCGCAACTGCATCGAGTCGGTGGAGATCCTGGTGGCCGAGACCGAGGGCGTGGACGGGCGCAACGCCTACTACGCGCGCTCCGGCGCGCTGCGCGACATGGTGCAGAGCCACATCCTGCAGCTGCTGTGCCTGGTGGCGATGGAGCCGCCGGCCTCGCTGGAGGCCGACCGCATCCGCGACGAGAAGGTCAAGGTGCTGCGTGCATTGCGCCCGCTGGAGCCGCGTACCGCCGCGCGCGACAGCGTGCGCGGCCGCTACGGCGCCGGGCGCATCGGCGAGCAGGACGTGCCCGCCTACCAGCCGCCGGAGGACTCGGACGTGGAGACCTTCGTGGCGATCACCGCCTACGTGGACAACTGGCGCTGGGCCGGCGTGCCGTTCCACCTGGTCACCGGCAAGCGCCTGGCCGAGCGCTCCACCCGCATCGTGGTCACCCTCAAGCCGGTAGCGCACTGGCTGTTCGAGCGGCCCGGCCGCGCCCAGGCCGCGCCCAACCGCCTGACTTTCCAGCTGCAGCCGCAGGAGAACATCGAACTGGGGCTGATGAGCAGCCTGGCCGGCCCGGAATGGGGCGCGCTGGAACTGCAGCCCATCGAACTGGAACTGTCGGTACCCACCGGCCTGCACCGGCGCATCGCCTACGAGCGCCTGCTGCTGGATGCGCTCAACGGCAACTCCTCGCTGTTCGTGCGCGACGACGAGGTCGAGGCGGCCTGGCAGTGGATCGACAGCGTCCGCCACGCCTGGCGCTATGCCGGGCTGCCGCTGGAGTCCTATCCTGCGGGCAGCTGGGGCCCGCAGCACGCGGCCCGCTTCATGCCCACGGCGGTCTCCGCCGGCAAGCGCAACGACGGACACAGCGCATGACCGATACCCCTGCCCGCTACGACCTGGTCGCCGACATCGGCGGCACCAACGCCCGCTTCGCCCTGGCCGACGTCGCCGCGGACACGCCGCTGGACCTGGGCAGCGTGCGCAGCTTCGCGGTCACCGACTTCCCCTCGCTGGGCCACGCCGCCCAGCATTACCTGGACGAGATCGGCCAGGACGCGCGCCGCGGCGTGTTCGCGGTGGCCGGCCGCGTGGACGGCGACGAGGCCCGCATCACCAACCACCCGTGGGTGATCTCGCGCAGCCGCACCTGCGCGATGCTCGGCTTCGAGCAGCTCGCCCTGATCAACGATTTCGCCGCCCAGGCCATGGCCATCAGCGCCCTGCGCGCCGAGGACGTCGTGCCGGTCGGCGGCGCCGACTGGACCCCGGCCCCGCTCGACCGGCCGCGCAACTACGCGGTGATCGGCCCGGGCACCGGCCTGGGCGTGGGCGGCCTGCTGATCCGCGACGGGCGCTGCTTCCCGCTGGAGACCGAGGGCGGCCACGTCAGCTTCCCGCCGGGCACGCCGCAGGAGATCCGCATCCTGGAACTGCTTTCCCAGCAGTACGGGCGGGTGTCCAACGAACGCCTGGTCTGCGGCCCGGGCCTGGTCAACATCCACCGCGCCCTGAGCGAGATGGCCGGCACCGACCCGGGCCTGCCCGGCCCGGCCGACATCACCGCCCGCGCCGCCCAGGGCGACCCGCTGGCCATGCGCACGGTGGACGTGTTCTGCGCGGTGTTCGGCGCGATCGCCGGCGACCTGGTCCTGGTGCTGGGCGCCTGGGACGGCGTGTTCCTGACCGGCGGGCTGGTGCCGCGCATGCTCGATTCGCTGCGCCATTCCGGATTCCGCCAGCGCTTCGAGAACAAGGGGCGCTTCTCCCCGAACATGGCCAGCGTACCCTCGGTGGCGGTGATGCACCCGCATCCCGGGCTGCTGGGCGCGGCCGCCTACGCGGCCGACCTGGAACGCCATCCCCCGACAGGAACCTGATGCCGTGAACGCTCCCCCGCTCCCTCCGGTCCGCGCCAACCGCATCGAGCTGGTCCGCCACCGCAATGCCGCGGACTGGACCGAGGCCGTCGCTGCCGAGATCGCCCAGGCCTTGGCCCAGGCGCTCGACGGTGCCGGCCAGGGACGCGTGCTGCTGTCCGGCGGCAGCACCCCGCGCCCGGTCTACGAGGCGCTGGCCGAGGCGGAGCTGGACTGGGCGCGGGTCGAGTTCGGCCTGGTGGACGAGCGCTGGCTTTCGCCCACGGACCGCGACAGCAATGCCTGGCTGCTGCGCGACACCCTGGGCGAGGTGCTGGAGGACGCCCATTTCGAACCGCTGGTGCGGCCCGGGCTGGCGCTGGCCGATTGCGTCCATGCCGCCAACGTCCACGCCGGCCATGCCCGGGCCCCATGCCTGGCCGTGCTCGGCATGGGCGACGACGGGCACACCGCCTCGATGTTTCCCGGATCGCGCGACCTGCCGCGCGTGCTGGCCAGCCAGTATCCCTACGCCGCGCTCGACGCCACCGGCTGCCCGGGAGCCAACGCCTGGCCGCTGCGCATCACCCTGACCCCGGCCGGGCTGGGCCGGGCGCAACGGCGCATGCTGCTGCTGCGCGGCGCGCGCAAGCTGGAGGTGCTGCAGGCGGCGCTGGCCGGCGACGACCCGGCCGAGTATCCGATCCGGCTGGCCATGGACCTGCCCGGCCCGCCGCTGCGCGTGCACTGGTGCGCGTAGTGCGCCTGCTCCCACCCGCCCCCGTGCCTGCGTGCACGGGGATCTAAGGAAGAACGGGATGTCCCCGTTCCACTCATAGCCGACTGCCAATGAGCCTGCACCCCGTCATCGCCTCCGTCACCGAACGCATCCGCCAGCGCAGTGCCCCCTCGCGCGCGGCCTACCTGGCCGGCATCGACGAGGCCATTCGCCGCGGCCCCTCGCGCACGCGCCTGAGCTGCGGCAACCTGGCCCACGCCTTCGCCGCCTGCGGGCCCACCGACAAGGAACGCCTGCGCGGCGACGCCACGCCCAACCTGGGCATCGTCACCGCCTACAACGACATGCTCTCGGCGCACGAGCCGTACGAGGGCTATCCCGGGCTGATCCGCGAAACGGCGCGTGCGGTCGGCGCCACCGCCCAGGTCGCGGCGGGCGTGCCGGCGATGTGCGACGGCGTCACCCAGGGCCGTCCCGGCATGGAGATGTCGCTGTTCTCGCGCGACGTGATCGCCCAGGCCACCGCGATCGGCCTGAGCCACGACATGTTCGATGCCGCCGTGTACCTGGGCATCTGCGACAAGATCGTGCCCGGCCTGCTGATCGGCGCGCTGTCCTTCGGCCACCTGCCGGCGGTGTTCGTGCCGTCCGGGCCGATGCCCTCGGGCATCCCCAACAAGCAGAAGGCCGAGGTGCGCGAGCGTTACGCCGCCGGCGAGGCCAGCCGCGCCGAACTGCTGGCCGCCGAATCGGCGTCCTACCATGCCCCCGGCACCTGCACCTTCTACGGCACCGCCAACTCCAACCAGGTGCTGCTGGAGGCGATGGGCCTGCAGTTGCCCGGATCGTCCTTCGTGCATCCGGGCACGCCGCTGCGCGAGGCGCTGACCCGGGCCGCGGTCCACCGCGCGCTGGAGATGACCGCGCTGGGCCAGGACTACCGGCCCATCGGCTGGCTGGTGGACGAGCGCGCCATCGTCAACGCGATCGTCGCGCTGATGGCCACCGGCGGTTCCACCAACCACACCATCCACTGGATCGCGGTCGCCCGCGCCGCCGGCATCGTGCTGACCTGGAGCGACATGGACCGCCTCTCGCAGGTGGTGCCGCTGCTGGCACGCGTGTATCCCAACGGCGAGGCCGACGTGAACCGCTTCGCCGCCGCCGGCGGCACCCCGTTCGTGTTCCGCGAACTGATCGATGCCGGGCTGATGCACGAGGACCTGGCGACCATCGCCCCCGACGGCATGCGCGCCTTCGCCCGCGAGCCGCGCCTGCGCGAGGGCGTGCTGGGCTGGGAAACGCTGCCGGCCGAAAGCGGCGACGACAACGTGGTGCGCCCGGCGGCCAAGCCGTTCGAGGCGCAGGGCGGCCTGCGCCTGCTGCACGGCAACCTCGGCCGCGCGCTGATCAAGCTGTCGGCGGTCAAGCCGCAGTACCGCTTCATCGAGGCCCCGGCGGTGGTGGTCGATGCGCCGCAGGTGCTCAACAAGCTGCATGCCGCCGGCGCGCTGCCGCAGGATTTCGTCGCCGTGGTGCGCTACCAGGGCCCGCGCGCCGACGGCATGCCCGAACTGCATTCGCTGGCGCCGCTGCTGGGCCTGCTGCAGAACCAGGGCCGGCGCGTGGCGCTGGTCACCGACGGGCGCCTGTCCGGCGCCTCCGGCAAGATCCCCGCCGCCCTCCACGTCACCCCCGAGGCCGCCCGTGGCGGTCCGATCGCGCGCGTGCGCGAAGGCGACATCGTGCGCCTGGACGGCGAGGCCGGCACCCTCGAGGTTCTCGTCGATGCCGCCGAATGGGAGGCGCGTGCGCCGGCCCCCAACAGCGCGCCGGCCGGGACCGACCTGGGGCGTTCGCTGTTCGCCATCAACCGCCAGGTGGTCGGCCCGGCCGACCAGGGCGCGCTGTCGATCAGCTGCGGGCCGTCGCGCCCGGACGGCAGCCTGTGGGAATACGACGCCGAGTACGAGCTCGGCGGCGACGCCGCGGCCGCCGAGGCGCCGCACGAAACCAAGGACGCCTGAACGGACCACCCCGGGCACCGGCGTCCACGCCGTCCCGGCGGCCCCTGCCCGGCCTCTTCCGCCACCCACCGAGAACGCCATGACCATCGCCGAACACCAGAACAGGGCCGAAGCCCTGCTGCACGCCGCCGGCATCCTGCCGGTGGTCACCGTGGACACCGTCGACCAGGCCCGCCACGTCGCCGACGCCCTGCTCGAGGGCGGCCTGTCGACCATCGAGCTGACCCTGCGCACGCCGGTGGCGATCGAGGCGCTGGCCGCGCTCAAGCACGCCCTGCCGCAGGTGGCGATCGGCGCCGGCACCGTGCTCAGCGAATTGCAGCTGCTGCAGTCGGTGGACGCCGGCGCGGACTTCCTGGTCACGCCCGGCACCCCGGCGCCGCTGGCGCAACTGCTGGCCGACGCGCCGATCCCGGCGGTGCCCGGCGGCGCCACGCCGACCGAACTGCTGGCGCTGCAGGCGCTGGGCTTCCGCGTGTGCAAGCTGTTCCCGGCCTCGGCGGTGGGCGGCCTGGCCATGGTCAAGGGCCTGGCCGGCCCGTTGGCCGACCTGAAGCTGTGCCCGACCGGCGGCATCGGCGAGCACAATGCCGCCGACTACCTGGCCCAGCCGAACGTGGTCTGCATCGGCGGTTCGTGGATGGTGCCCCGGCACTGGCTGGCCGAGGGCCAGTGGGGCCAGGTCAGGCAGGCCGCGGCCGCGGCCGCGGCGCTGATCCGCGACGCGCGCGCGGGCTGATCCGCGACGCCGGCGGCCGGCACCGATACCGCCGCTCCTTGGGCGGCGGCCGGTCCCGCTCAACGGCCGGCGTCGGCCTTCAGCGCGGCCGCCGGCACGGTGATCTCCACCCGGGCCGGGACGTGGTCGATGTGCAGCTCGTTGCCCTGCCATGCCGCGTCCTGGCCGTCCACCTGGGCATCGCCGGGCGAGCCGGCGTATGGCCACGGCAACACCAGGCCCTGCGCCGGCATCGAGGTCAGGCCCTCGGCCACGGCCAGCACGAGCTTGCGGCCCTTGCGCTGCAGCCGGTAGTTGAGCGGGCCCCACGGCGTGCGCAGCCCTTCGATCGCCACCCCGTCGTCGTCGAACCAGCGTGCCGGCAGGCCGGCCGCCAGCACCAGCGCATCGCCGTCGCGTTCGTAGGCGAACATGTCCAGGGCCGAGCGCACGAAGTCCGAGGCCACCCAGGCGTGCGGCAGGTCGCCCAGGAAGAACGGCGTGCGCGGCGTGGCCGAGACCACCTCGGCCCACTGGTTCCAGGCCTGCGGCTGGCGGTCGGCGAGGAAGAACTGCGCCGCCTGCCAGGCCCGGTCGCGCCAGCCCAGGCGCACGAAGGCGCCGACGTTGCGCCATTCGTAGGGCGTGTAGTCCTTCCAGGGGCGGGTACCGTCGCGGCGCGCGGCGAACCCGTTCCAATAGCGTTCGAACGTGCCGTCCAGCAAGGCCGGCGGCAGGCGCGCCTGTTCGCCGCCCGGCACCAGCGCCACCGTCGTCGAGGTCGGATCGAAATCGCCCAGCTCGGCCGACCCGGGCACGTAGTCGATGCCATGGCCGGCCACCGCGGTGGCGATCGATGCTTCCAGGTCCTGGCGGAACTCGTCCAGCGCCATGGCGTAGGGTTCGACCAGTTCGGGCTGCTGCGCCTGGGCCAGGGCCACCGCGTCGCGATAGCCGGCCAGCGCCCAGAAATCGTCCCAGTACGCATGCATCGGCTTGGCCGAATAGCCCTCGTGGCTGATCGAGGCCGGCATCAGCCCGTAGAACGCCGGATCGCGGGCGCGGTTGGCCTCGGTGCGCTCGCTCTGGCGCAGCTGTTCCATGTAGTTCCAGGCGCCCTGCACGTGCGGCCACATCGACGCCAGGAACGCCTCGTCGCCGGTGTAGCGCCAGTACTCGGCCACCGCGTGGATCAGTTCGCCGTGGCTGTCGTTCTCGGGCACCGGATCGCTGCCGCGCTCGTCCACGCAGCACGGCACCATGCCGTTGCCGAACTGGAACGGCGCATACCAGGCCAGGTAGTCGCGCACCGCGTCCTCGCGCCCCAATCGCAGCAGGCCCTCGGAGATCATCGCGCCGTCGCGGATCCAGCTGCGCGCATAGGAACGCGTGCCCGGCTGCAGGCGCGGGCCGACCCGCGAGATCAGCATGTGCGCCAGCGCGGTGCGCAGCGTGTCGGCCAGCATCTGGCCCTCGGCCGGGACCTGCACGCGCACCCGGTCGAGCTTGTCGTGCCAGGACTGGGCCACCGCCTGCTGGGCGCGGGCGGCATCGAACCCCGCCGGGACCCCGGCCACGCCGGTCTGCGGCACCACCAGGTCCACCTCGCGGCTCTGCCCCGGCTCCAGGTGCCAGCGGTAAAGCAACGCGCCGGAGGCCAGCCCGGTGGCATCGTCCACCGCCGTGGTCGGGGGCACGTCGCCCTTGCGCGCCAGGTGCATGGCGTCCATCTCGCTGTCGAAGGCGGTGGCGAAGCCCGCGTCCGGCGCCTGCACCGCGAACACCCGCGGCTTGCCGTTGACGCTGACCCGGCCGCCCTCCACCGCCAGCTTGTCGATGCGGCTGATGCCGCCGACCGTATTGAGGAACTGGGTCGGCGGGTTGACCTGGAACGGCCGCACCGCCAGCGCCAGCACGTAGTCGCGCGCCTGCTTGCCGGGGTTGCTCAGGCGGTAGCGCGCGACCAGCTGGGCGTTGCCCGGCTGGCCCTGCACGAACGCGGTGACCTGCAGGCCGAAGGCGTCGTGGCTCCAGTCCACGCTGGGGATGGGCAGGTAGCCGTCCTGCAGGCGCTGGCCGGCCTTCACGTCGCTCCAGCCCACGCGCTTGCCGTCCACCACCACGAACGGCTCGATGCTGAAGCCGCCCTTGCCCACCTCGACCGCGCCATCTTCGCCGAGCAGGCCCTGGTCGAGCCCGCCGTCCAGGCCGACGATGGTCCAGTACGGCTGCTGGCCGCTGAACCCGCGCGGGAACGTGCCCGGCGCATTGAGTCGGGCGACCGAGGCGATGAAGTCGTTGGGCGTGTCGGCGAACTCCAGCGGCTGGATCGCGATTTCCTTGATGCCGTAGCGCCAGTTCGGCCCGTCGGCCAGATCGAAGCGCAGGTAGCGCGCCTCGGTGCCAGGCAGCGCCAGCCAGTCGGTGCCGCCGGCACCGGCGGTGACCTGGCGCAGGACCTTCCAGCCGCGCCCGTCGAGCGAGCCGCGCACCGCGTAGTGCGACGCCTCCAGCCCCGGCACCCACTGCACGATCGCCCCGCCCAGCTCGCGCACCCGGCCCAGGTCCAGCGTCACCGTCTGCTGGCGCACCCCGGCGCTGAGCCAGTAGCTGGCCGGGTTGCCGTCGGCGATGCGCTGCTCCAGCGCCGGCGCGGTATCGGTGCTGACCGTGGCCACGTACGGCGAATGGTCCTCGGCCGCGAGCGGACGCAGGGCGAGCTTGTCGAAGCAGACCGAGCCCTTGCCGCCCACCCGGTTGTAGACCGTGAACTCCACGTCCTGGCTGTCGCGCGGCACCGGGTCGGCACCCGGCCCCCAGGCCTTGCTGATCTGGCGCTTGCGGTAGTGCACCAGTGACCACTTGCGCGAGAAGGCGTACGCCGGGCGGTTCACCCACCACACGTTGTCGCCGCTGGCGTCGATGAGCTTGAACTGCAGGTCGTTGGCCGGCGAGGCGCCGCTGACCGCGAAGCTGAATTCGTAGTTGTCCGGGTAGTGGATCGGCAGCTTGCGGCGGATGCCGACGTAGCCGGACACGCCGTTGAAGTCGTAGTCCAGGCACAGGGCGCGGCCGCCGCCGATGCCGGCGACACTGCGCAGGCTGCCGCTGACCTGGGTGGAGGCCACGACCTGCCAGGCCGAGGCGTCGTCGAAGTCGTCCAGCAGCGCGGCGCGCGCCGGCGCCACCCCGCCCGTCAGCACCATGCCGGAAAGCAGCCACACCGCCAAACCGTAACGCATTCTTCCAACCTCAGTCCCATGGACCGGACATTCCGCCCGGATGCCTGCAAACGATGTGGCCGTCCCCTGCAGGACGACCGGCCGGTCGCCGGATGCGGGCGACTACCCTGAAACGTGCCGACGGCGGCCTCCCGGCACGATCTTCTCCTTCCTTACCGCCACGCCGGCGCGGCCGGGCCGCGGCATCCCTTCCCGCCGCCGTTCCACGCTTCCGGCCGGGCCCGGCGCGCACCGGGCCCGGTAGGCATCGCGGCCAGCGCCGATTGTGCCAGCCGCGGCGGCCTTGCGGTCCATGGCCACGCCGTCCCTGGCGCCGGCGATGGTCTTCCACGCCGGCGAGCAGGCCATCGCGGCGATGCGCGCCAACGATGCGCAGGCTCCCGGGCGTCCGAGGGGGCCGCCGTCCTCGCCTTCGCGTCGCAGGCTCCGGATACCATCCGGGCTGCCGGCCCGGCATGGGGCGTCGGGCCGACCGCGGCAGGAGTGGCAGTACCACCCGCGGCACGGGCCGGCGATGCGCGCCAATGATGCGCTGGCTCCCGGGCGTCCGAGGGGGCCGCCGTCGCCTTCGCGTCGCAGGCTCCGGATACTGTCCGGGCTGCCGGCCCGGCATGGGGCGTCGGGCCGACCGCGGCAGGAGTGGCAGTACCGCCCCGCGGCACGGGCGGGCGATGACCCTGGCCGGACGCCAGGACGTACGCGTGCCGGTACCACGCAAGCGCCGTGCCACCGGCATCGCACTGCCCTCCAGGACGCCACGTCACGGGATCCGGCGATCCCGGCCCGGACGTCCACGACCGGACGCTCCCAGCAACGCGAGCCCGCGCCCCGCAGGCGTCCTCGCCGCAGGTACCCTGCTGCCGTCCCGGTCGAGGCATCGCGCGCTTCGGCACATCTGGCCCGGCCATCGCTGGCCGGACGTTTGCAATCGCGCGGAGCGGTGCCACGCAAGCGTGCCTGCTCACCCCTTCACGCTGCCCAGCAGCAGGCCCTGGATGTAGTAGCGCTGCAGCAGCAGGAACAGCGCCAGCACCGGCAGCACGGTGACCACCGCGCCGGCCATCATCATCTCCACGTCCATGATGTGTTCGCGCGAGAGCGTGGCCAGGGCGACCGGCAGGGTGTAGTGGTCCTGGTCGGTGAGCACGATCAGCGGCCACATGAAATCGTTCCACGAGGCCATGAAAGTGAAGATCGCCAGGGTCACCAGTACCGGCTTGAGCATCGGCAGCACGATCTGGAAGAAGATGCGCAGCTCTCCCGCTCCGTCGATGCGCGCGGCCTCCAGCAGTTCGTCGGGGATGCTGCGCGCGTACTGGCGCACCAGGAAGATGCCGAACACCGTCGCCAACGCCGGCAGGATCACCCCGCCGAAGCTGTTGACCAGGTGCAGCTGCTTCATCAACAGGAACAGCGGCAGCATCGCCACCTGCGCCGGGATCACCAGCGCCCCGAGCAGGATCTGGAACAGGCGCTCGCGGCCGCGGAACGGCAGCTTGGCGAAGGCATAGCCGGCCAGCGTGTTGACCAGCAGCGAGCCCAGGGTGATGGCCACCGACACCAGCAGGCTGTTGGCGAAGTTGCCGGCCATGCCGGTGCGCGCCAGCAGCGCGTGGTAGTTCTCCAGCGTGGCGTGGGCCGGCAGCAGCGGCGGCGGGAAGCGGCTGGCCTCGCCCGGATGCATGAACGAGACCGCCACCATCCACAGCAGCGGGGCCACGCTCAACGCCGCCAGCGCCGCCAGGGCGCCGTTGATCCACCAGGCGGTCCAGCGCGACTGCCCCACTTCCCGGCTCATGAGGAACGCCCCGCGCGCCGGGAGGGACAGCACCGTTGCGAGGAACTCATACCAACCCCTTCCTGCGCCCCAGGCGCAGCATCACGCTGGTCACCGCGAGGATGATCAGGAACAGCAGGAACGCCACCGCCGAGGCGCGGCCCAGGCTCCACCACTTGAAGCCCTCGTCGAACATGAAATACAGCACGCTGACCGTGCTCTGCAGCGGATCGCCGCGGGTCATCACGTAGGGCTCGGCGAACAGCTGGAAATAGCCGGACACGGTGATCACCCCGACCACCAGCAGCACCGGTCCGAGCATCGGCAGGGTGATGTGCAGGAACTGCTGCCACTTGTTGGCGCCGTCGATGCGCGCGGCCTCGTACAGGTCCTGCGGGATGGCCTGCAGGCCGGCCAGCAGGATCACCATGTTGTAGCCGAAGTTCTTCCATACCGCGAACAGGATGATGGTCGGCATCGCCCAGTGCGGATCGCCGAGCCAGTCCACCGGTCCCAGCCCGAGGTGGCCCAGCGCCCAGTTCACCAGGCCGTAGCTGGTGTGGAACAGGTAGCGCCAGATCACCGCCACGGCCACCAGCGTGGTCACCACCGGGGCGAACAGCGCAGTACGGAACAGCGCGCGCAGGCGCGCGGCCGGCGCATTGAGCAACATGGCCGCGCACAGCGACACCGCGATGGACAGCGGCACGCCGACCACGACGAAGTACAGCGTGTTGCCCAGCGACTTCCAGAACAGCGGGGTGCGCAGCAGGTCCAGGTAGTTGCCGAGGGCGACGAAGCGCAGGTGGTGCAGGTCGGCCAGCGCGTACAGGTCGAAGTCGGTCAGGCTGAGCAGCAGCGCGGCCAGCACCGGCAGGCCGAAGAACAGGCCCAGCACCAGCAGCGCCGGCGCGGCGAACACCCAGCCGGCGAGCGAGGAGGTCTTCATGGCATGCCGCCTTCCAGGCTGCCGCCGCGGTGTTCGTGTTCCCAGATCCAGCGCCGCTTGGCCAGGATCTCGTCGACCTGCCCGTCCAGCTGCTTCACCGCCGCGTCCTGCGGCAGCCCGCCCCGCACCACCTGCTCGGTGACGATGCGCATCTGCTGGGCGATGCGCTCCCACTCCAGCACCTTGGGCGTGGGCTTGACCCGCTCGAGCTGGTCGCGGAAGGCCGCCGCCAGTGCATCGTCCTGCAGCTGGCGCGACTGCCAGGTGCTGCGCCGCGGCGGCAGGTCGCCGATCAGCGCGTGGAAGCGCGCCTGCACCGCCGGCCGCGAGAGGTATTCGATCAGCTTCCAGGCCTGCGGCTTGAGCCGGGACTTGCGGAACATCACCAGGCTGGTGCCCCCGGCGATGCCCGCCCCCGGCCCGTCCGGCCCAGGCAGCGGCGCGGTGGCCCACTGCCCTTCCAGCGCGGCCGGCTGCACCTTGCGGAACTCGCGGATGTTCCATGGCCCGGAAATGTAGAACGCATAGAACCCGTTGAAGAACTCGTCCCAGACGTTGGAGATCTGGGTCTCGGACATCTTCGGCGCCCAGCCCTGCTCGAACGCGTTGGCATAGAAGCCCAGCGCCTTGCGGAAGCCGGGGCTCTCGAAGTTGCCGCGGGTGTCGTGGTCGCGCAGCAGCGGATCGGGCTGCTGCAGGGCGAAGGACAGCTGCGGCTCGAACTCGTTGAGCGGCATCAGCAGCGCGTAGCGCTTCGGACCGACCTCGCGCTTGATCGCCGCCATCTGCCGTTCCCACTCGGCCCAGGTGCGCGGCGGGTGGCGATAGCCGGCCTTGCGCAGGATGTCCTTGCGGTAGAACAGCAGGCGGGTATCCACGTACCAGGGGATGCCGACCACCTCGCCGTCGATCACGCTGGTATCCCAGATGCCCGGGAAGTAGTCCGACGGATCCACCGCGCCGGCGGAGCCGTCGATGTAGGGCTGCAGCGGCTCCAGCGTGTCCAGCGCGGCGAACTCGGGGATCCAGGTGTTGCCGAGCTGGCACAGGTCCGGCAGCGCGTCGGCGGCGAAGGCGGTGAGCAGCTTCTCGTGCGCGGCCGTCCACGGGATGTTCTGCACCTCCACGCGGATGTCCGGGTTCTCGCGCTCGAAATCGGGCAGCAGCTGGCCGACCACCTCGGCCTCGCGGCCCATCGCCCAGAAGCGCACGGTGGCCTGCGGACGGTCGCCGCAGCCGGCCAGGCCGGCGACGGCCAGCAGCGCCAGGCACGGGCCCAGCCACCGGTAGCGCCGCATCTTCATTCGGGACGCTGCTGGCGGCGCACGGCGGGATCCTCCTGGCCCTGCGCGGCGGCCGCGCGCGATTCGGCGATGCCGATCGCGCGCGCGGCGGCGGCCTGGGCGTCGCGGCTCGGCGGCGGCGGCTCCTCGCCCTCCGGCGTCAGCCAGCCGCCGGTGAAGCCGGCCCGCTCCAGCCCGCGGCGGATGTACTTGTTCTTCTTCATCACGTTCCAGACGAACTCGTCGCGGTAGTTGGCGATCATCGTCAGGATCGGCCCCTGGTCGATGGCGATGTAGTCGCTGGACACCCAGCCCTTGCCCGGCACCGTGCGCCCGGTCTTGAGCGGGATGTCGTAGTCGAAGCTGGGATTGAACGAATCGAGGAAGCCGTAGCTGGAATACAGGTAGTCGCCGTAGCGCTTGTGCATCTCCTGCACCGCCGGGATCACCACCTCCGGCGCGAACGGCAGCGAGCCCAGCGCCGCGGTCGGGGCCAGGGTGCCGTCGTCGAAGTTCTCGCGCAGGCCCGCCCCGCGCGAGGAATAGTGGCGGAACTGGCGCAGCTCGCCCTTGTATTCCTGCTCGGTGTTCTGCGGCCCGTCGCTGGCGGTGAGGCCCCACACGTTCTCGCCGTAGTCGCGCCACTTCAGCGGGTTGTCGATGGCGTAGTCGCGCTGGGCCAGGGTGGCGCGGCGGCTGTTGAGGAAGTAGTCGATGCCGCGCTCGCGCATGTACTGGTCCTGGATGTCGCGGAAATCGATCCAGACATGGCTGTACTGGTGGCCGAACATCGGCCCGAAGGACAGGTATTCCTGGCCCTCGTACACGCCCCAGTCGTTGTTGTAGGTGCGCGTCCACACCGTCCAGGCGTCGGGATCGACCGGGTGGGTCGGCGAGCCCAGCGCCAGCACGTAGAGCATCATCGCCTCGTTGTAGCCCATCCAGTCGTGGGCGATGAAGCCGCTCTCCGGGAACCAGCCCATCGAGATCAGCGGCTTGCGCTGCTGCAGCCAGGGCCATTCCACGCGCCGGTAGAGGGCGTCGGCGATGCTGCGGATCTCCTTCTCCTGCGCGGTGTCGCCGTCGTAGTAGGACTGGGCGAACAGCACGCCCATCATCAGCAGCGCGGTGTCCACGCTGGACAGCTCCACCCAGCTGTCGTAGCGGCGCCCGTCCTGCATGTCCAGGAAATGGTAGTAGAAGCCGTGGAACCCGGCCCGGCCGGTGCGTTGCGGGCCCATCGGCAGGTCGCGCAGGAAGCGCAGCGTGGTCAGGGTGCGGTCGATCGCCTGGCTGCGGCTGATCCAGTCGTTCTCGATGCCGATCGGATAGGCGGTCAGCGCGAAGCCGACCGAGGCGACGCTGGCGAACGGCCGCGACGGGTAGCGGTCCGGGGTCAGGCCATTGACCTCGTTGGTGGTGTCCCAGAAGAACTGGAAGGTCCGGCGCTCGATGTCGGCGAACAACGGCGGCAGTTCCGGCTTGACCGGCCGCGGCGGCAACTGCGCTTCCATCAGGATCACCTTGGGGGCCTCTGTTCTGGCCGGTTGTTCCGGCTGGCGGCATGCGGCCAGCCCCAGGGCCAGTCCCAATACCCCTATCCATCTCGTCTGCCGTTGCGTGAGCGGCCTCATGAATCCCTGCCTGGAATCGATTACATGGAACGATCGAAAGAAGGGCCGTGCCGGCCCCTTCCGCGCGGTCCGGCCACCCTCGCGGGTGGCCGGCCGATGCCGGGTACGCTCAGAACCTGAAGCCTACCTCGACCTTGACCTGGCGCGGCACGCCGACGATGTCGCCGGTGGTGTTGTAGCTGGCCAGCAGCCTGCCGTTGTCGTCCACGTAGTTGATGTCCGCGTAGTTCTCGAAATTGAACACGTTGAGGATGTCCAGGCGCGCATACAGGGTGGTCTCGCCCGGCAGGGCGAATTCCTTGGTGGCCTGCAGGTCCACCGAGCGGTAGCCCCACACCTTGCCGCCCACCAGGAAGCGGCCGCTGCCGCCCGGGTAGGCGCCGGCGGGCATCGCCGCCGGTGCGTTGGTGCCGGTCGGGTCGATCGACACCACGCTGTTGCCCGCCGTCGGCGTGGCCAGGGTCAGCTTGCCGCCGAAGGTGATGCCCCACGGGCCGGCGTACGAGCCGGTGAGCACCAGGCGATGGCGCGGCGCGGCGTTGGACTTGATGAAGGGATAGTCCTGGATGGTCTCGGCGTCGAACGAGTAATGCTCGTTGACGTCGCGGTTCTGGCGCGCGTTGGTCCAGGTATAGGCCGCCGAGGCGCCCCAGCCGGACTCCTTGGTGAACGGCTTCTGCGCCGACAGCAGTACCTGGGTGGTGCGGGTCTTGATGCCGTTGTTGCCCAGGATCAGGCTGCCGAAGCCCGGCAGGCCGCAGCCCCAGGGCTGGCCGTAGTAATCGTCGCTGGTACCGGCCAGGCTGGAATCGCACAGCGAGGCCTGGTCCCAGAAGCTGCCGTTCGGGTAGCGGTTGCCCAGGGTGAAGGCGAAGCCGTCGTAGCTGAGCACGCGGCTCACGGTCACGTCGGTCAGCCAGTCGCCCATCTGGTTGGACATGCCCAGGCTGAACTGGTCCGAATACGGGACCTTCAGGTTGTTGTTGAGCATGTCGACCTCGGTGCCGGCGTTGGAGGCCGGGCCGACCAGCGCCTGCAGGGCCGCCAGGCCGCCGGTCAGGTAGGCCGGATCCCAGTCGTAGCACGGCGAGGCGCCGCGGTAGCACGAGCCGGTATCCGGATCGCGGAAGTTCACCGTCACCTGCGGCAGCGCGGACTTGGTGGTCTCCAGCTGCAGGTAGTCGAACAGGTCGCGGTCGTAGGCGCGTCCCGCGCCGCCGTGGACCACGTGCTGCTCGTCGGCGTTGATGTCGTAGGAGAAGCCCAGGCGCGGCTGCCAGGCGTCCTTGAACGCATGGCGATTGTGGCCGGTGCTGATGTAGTCGTTGACGTTCACCCCGCCCAGCGCCAGCGACTGCGCATAGGTCTGCCCGGCCGGTCCGTTCGGATCCTGGCTGTTGAGCGCGTCGATCACATTCTGCGGGGTCACGAAGTTCAGGTACGCCGGGTTCTTCTCGTAGTCCCAGCGCAGGCCGATGTTGAGCATCAGGTGGTCGTTGACCTGCCAGTCGTCCTGGATGAACAGGCCCCACTGCTTGGCGCTGGTCTTCACGCTGGGTGCCAGCCCGCCGATGCCGTTGACCGGCTTGGTGAAGAACGCCTTGTACGGGGTATCGCTGCCGAAGCTGTCGTTGTCCAGCGAATAGTAGAACTGCGGGTTGATGTCCAGCGCATCGGCCGCGTACAGGTCGATGTCCTTGTACTTGGCACCCATCTTGATGGTGTGGTCGCCCTTCCACTGGAACGAGTCGAAGGTGATGTTGTTCTCGAGCGACCAGCCCTTCTGGCCCTTGGTCTGCGCGGCCAGCGGCGAACCGCCCTCGATCGCGACGATGGTGGCGTCGTCGCTCGCGGTGGGCGTGGTGTAGACGTAGCCGTTGCCGTAGGTCACCGGCACCGGGTTGTTGAACGAATCCTCGTGGGTGAGGATCGTCTCATTGTACCAGCGGTCGGCGCTGTGGTTCCAGCGCAGCGCGTAGCGCTTGTCGTAGTTGTCGGTGGTGGTGCCGTGCGAGGCGGCATCGGTATCGCCGAAATTCGCCTGGTGCTCGTTGCGGTACTGGTAGGACAGCTCGAAGCGGTCGGCGTCGGTCGGCTCCCAGTCGATCTTGCCGAAGGCCAGGTCCTGCTTGAACGACTGGCTGCCCGCGCCCAGCTGCGCGGCGGCGTCGGCCGGCAGCGCCGACACCGCGCCTGCGGCGTTGCCGTCGGGGGAGACCGTGGTCGGCAGGTCGAAGCGCTTGGCCTCGTAGGTCAGGAAGAAGTGCATGCGGTCCTGGACGATCGGGCCGCCCACCGCGAAGCCGTATTCCTTCTCCTGCGAGGAGGCCTTGTCCGCGCCCGGCTGCTTCTCGGCCGGCGTCGGCGAGCGCATGTCCTCGTCGGTGTAGCGGTAGAACGCCTCGCCGTGGAACTCGTTGGTGCCGGACTTGGTCGCCGCGGTCACCGCCGCGCTGGAGATCTGGCCGTACTCGGCCTTGTAGTTGGAGGTGATGACCTTGTATTCGCCGATCGCCAGCTGCGGGAACGGGTTGCCCGCGCTGCCGAACTGGCCGGCCACGCCGCCTTCCTTGACGTAGCTCTTCTGGCCGACGCCGTCGATGTAGACGTTGGTGGAGCTGGTGTTCTGCGCACCGCCGCGCAGGGAGGTGTTGCCCTTGGCGTCCCGGGTGAAGATCATGCCCGGCACCGCGTCGGCGAACTCCAGGAAGTTGCGCGAGACCTGCGGCACGGTCTGGATCTGCTGCAGCGAGATCGTCTTGGCCACCTCGGAGGTGCGCACCTCCTGCAGCACCGGCGCGGTCACGGTGACCGTGTCCAGGGTCTTGGCCGGCCCCGCCGGGGCTTGCGCGGACGTGCCGCCGCCCAGGTCCAGGTTGGTGGTGGAGGCCACCGTCAGGGTCACCGTCTGCGAAACGCCGTTGGCCACGACCGTATAGGTGCCCGGATCCAGGCCGATCAGCGAATAGCTGCCGTCCTCGCGGGTGGTGGTGCGGCGCACCGAACCGGTCGCCACGTTGGTGGCCACCACCTCGGTGCCGGCCTGGGCCTGGGCCACCTGGCCGCGCAGGTTGGCGTTGGCCGACTGGGCCATCACCTCCCCGGCCGCACCGATCAGCAGGCAGCTGGCCAGGGCGCAGGTGAGCAGTTTGCGTGCCGGATGGCGGCGCGGATGCTGGTTGTCGTTGGAAGTCATGTGCAATCCCCCTCCCAGGGGTGATGGTGTCGTCATAAGGGGTCGGTACCGCGCGCGGCACCTCGGGTGGGTACGCCGGTGGATTCGCGCACGACCAGCTCGGGCACCAGCTCCTGGCGGAATCCATCCGCCGGCGCGCCCGAATCGATCTGCGCCACCAGGCGCGAGGCGGCCTTGCGGCCGAGTTCGGCAATGCTGACCCGCATCGTGGTCAGCGCGGGATGGACGAAGCGCGCCAGCGGGATGTCGTCGAATCCCGCCAGGGCGATCTGCTCGGGCACGCGCAGGCCGGCCTGGGTGAAGGCATACAGGCAGCCCAGCGCCATCATGTCGTTGGCGGCGAACACCGCCTGCGGCAACGCGCCGGAGGCCAGCAGCGCCTGCCCGGCGCGGTGGCCGGCGGCCTCGTCGAAGTCGCCCTCGAGCACGCGCGTGGCGATGCCCGGGCCGTGCGCGGCGATGGCATCGCGGAAGCCGCGCAGGCGCTCGCCCGCGTCGTAGTTGGAGGCCGGGCCGGAAATGAAGGCGATGTCGCGGTAGCCGCGCCCGAGCAGGTGCTCGGTCATCGCCACGGCCCCGGCGTGGTCGTCGATGTTGAGCACCGCGTGGGCGTCGTCGGCCGGCATGCGCGTGTTGACCAGCACCGCCGGCACATCGGCGGGCAGGTTGGCGGCCAGCCACCCCGGGCTCTCCACGTAGGGCGAAAGCACCAGCAACCCGTCCACGCGGCCGCGCATGGACTGCAGCGCCAGCACCTGGGCCTGGGGATCACCGTGGTAGCTGGACACCAGCAGGTGGCGGTCCTGCTGGCGCGCCACGGCATCGATGCCGCGGATCAGCTCGGAGAAGAACTCGCCGTGCAGGTCCGGCAGGACCACGCCCAGGGTCTGGGTGCGGCGGCTGCTCAGGCTGCGCGCGGCGGCGTTGGGCGAGTAGTGCAGCTGGCGCGCGGCCTCGACCACGCGTTCGCGGACCGGCTCGGCCACGTTGTGCCGGCCGTTGAGCGCGCGCGAGACGGTGGCCACGGAAACCCCGGCCAGCCGCGCGACGTCACGGATGGTGATCGAACCCTTCGCCACCGAGCCGCCCTCCACGGTCGAGACGCCAGTCCACCTGATGACGGACTGTAACCGATTCCACGCGCAAGGCGATATGCGTCACGGGGTGGCCTTTGCACGCACGTTGGCAGGACACTTCGACGTCATCCCATGACCGCCGGAACCAAAACGCGCGCAATTTAACACGTTGCCAACACTTGAAGCGTGTTCGTCACACGCATGCAACCTGGCGCCTTACTCGCCCGGGGCCTGCGCCCGGATCGCCAGGGCATGGATGTCGCGCTGCATCATCTCGCCCAGCGCCGCATAGACCGCACGATGGCGCGCCAATGGCGCCATGCCGGCGAAGGCGGGACTGACGACGGTCACGCTGAAATGGCCGCGGCCATCGCGCGCGCCGGCATGGCCGGCGTGCTTGTGGCTGTCGTCCACCACTTCCAGCCGCGATGGCGAGAACGCCGCCTGCAATGCCTGGCGGATGCGCTCGACGCGGCTCCCGGCCTCGGGGCGGCTCACGGCAATGTCTTGCGGAACGGGCGCACGTCCACGCGCGCGTAGACGCCGGCGGCCACGTACGGGTCCTGCGCGGCCCACGCGCGTGCCTGCTCGAGCGAATCGAACTCGGCGATCACCACGCTGCCGCTGAATCCGGCCGGGCCCGGGTCCTCGGCGTCGATCGCCGGACACGGGCCGGCCACCAGCAGCCGCCCCGCATCGACCAGCGCCTGCAACCGCGCCAGGTGCGCCGCGCGCGCCTGCAGGCGCGCGGCCAGCACGTCCTGTCCGTCGAACCCCTCGATCACGTACCACATGCAAGCCTCCGCAAGGCATCACCACAAGATGAAGGCGATTCTAAACGCCGCTGGACACCGGCCACAGCCGCGCATTACTCTAGCCCGCAATCCCGCGCGACCCGGAATGCAGCGGCCCGTCGGCCCGGCGCGAAGCCCCGCCCGACGCCCGATTCGCTGCCCCCGCCTCCCGCGTCGCGAGACGACCTCTTCGCCGTTCCCCGTGCCCGCATGCCGTGCAGGCCACGATCGCAGTTGACTTGCATGCCCGCCCGCGCGCGGGATGCCCGGATACCGAGCCGGGCCGGCGGCCCCGCCGGCAGGCGACCGCCCGGCCACCGCACCACCTGACGCCCCAATCGATGACCTCCGAGCTCGCGCACGCCGCGAATCCGCCAACCGGGAGCCAACACGCCCCACAGCAGCAGGAGATGCCGCTGGCGGTGGTGCATGGCCAGCCGCTGCTGCAGGTGCCGCAGGACCTGTACATCCCGCCGGATGCGCTGGAAGTGATCCTGGACGCCTTCGAGGGCCCGCTGGACCTGCTGCTGTACCTGATCCGGCGGCAGAACCTGGACATCCTCGACATCCCCGTGGCCGAGATCACCCGGCAGTACGTCGACTACATCAACGTGATGCAGGAACTGCGCTTCGAGCTGGCGGCCGAGTATCTGGTGATGGCCGCGATCCTGGCCGAGATCAAGTCGCGCATGCTGCTGCCGCGGCCGCCGGCCGAGGAAGGCGTGGAGGACGACCCGCGCGCGGACCTGGTGCGGCGCCTGCAGGAATACGAGCGCTTCAAGCAGGCCGCCGAGGACCTGGACGCCCTGCCCCGGCTGGATCGCGACACCGTCGCGGCGACCGCCTTCGTGCCGGACCGCTCCACCATCCGCCTGCCGCCGCCGGTGGAACTCAAGGAGATGCTGCTGGCCCTGCACGACGTGCTCAAGCGCGCCGAGCTGTTCAGCGGCCACGCGATCAAGCGCGAGGCGCTGAGCGTGCGCCAGCGCATGGGCGAGGTGCTGGGGCGGCTGGGCGATGGCGCCTTCCACCGCTTCGAGAGCCTGTTCACCGCCGAGGAAGGCCGCCTCGGCGTGCTGGTCACCTTCCTGGCCATGCTGGAGCTGGCCAAGGAACAGTTGCTGGACCTGGTGCAGGAAGCGCCGCTGGCGCCGATCTACGTCAAGTCGCTGGCGCTGAACAACACCAACGAACCGCTGCAGTTCTCCAGCGAGTTCGACGAGGACGGCGGCGATGCCGCCGCCGAGCCCGCCTGACCCGGACCTGCGCATGGATTCGAGCCTGATCGCCCCGATCGTGGAAGCCGCCCTCCTCGCCTCCAGCCAGCCGCTGACGGTGGCGCAGCTGTACGAGCTGTTCCCCGAGGAGGCCCCGGCGCCGCCGGGCAGCATCGAGCAGGCGCTGGAACAGCTGCGCGAGGCCTGCGCCGAGCGCGGCGTGGAGCTGGTCGAGGTCGCCTCCGGCTTCCGTTTCCAGGTCAAGGCCGCGGTGCATCCGTGGGTGGCGCGGCTGTGGACCGAGCGCCGCACCAAGTACACCCGCGCCACCCTGGAGACGCTGGCGCTGATCGCCTACCGCCAGCCGATCACCCGCGGCGAGATCGAGCAGGTGCGCGGCGTGGCGGTGAGCAGCAACATCATCCAGGCACTGGAAGAACGCGAGTGGATCCGCGTGGTCGGCCACCGCGACGTGCCCGGCCGGCCGGCGCTGTTCGGCACCACCAAGGCGTTCCTGGACTACTTCGGCCTCCGGCGCCTGGACGACCTGCCGCCGCTGTCCGAGCTGAAGGACTTCGGCGAGCTGGAACCGCAGCTGCCGCTGGAACGCGACGCTCCGGACCCCGCCGCCCTCGCGCCGGTCGCCGTCCCCCTCCCCGATCCGGGCATGCCGCCAGCGGCGGCCGGCCCCGACGACTCTCCCGCCGCCGCGGATATCCCGCAGGCCGGTACCGAACCTTCCCCGGCGCCCGAGGGCGCCGACCACCCAGAGGCCGCTGCCGACGCACCGGCCGGAGCACATGTAGATGAGTGACACCCCCCGCAAGCTGTCGTTGAACAAGCTCTCGCTCAAGCACGACGCCCCCGAGCACCCGCGCCTGGAAGAGCGCCTGCACAAGGTCCTGGCGCAGGCCGGCCTGGGCTCGCGCCGCGCGCTGGAGCAGCGCATCGCCGACGGCCTGGTCAAGGTCAACGGCGAGACCGCCCAGACCGGCATGTCCGTCAAGAGCGGCGATCGCATCGAGCTGGACGGCAAGACCTTCGTGGCCAGCGCGCTGAGCGAGCCGGCGCGCGTGCTGGTCTACAACAAGCCCGAGGGCGAGGTGACCACCCGCGAGGACCCGGAGGGCCGCCCGACCGTGTTCGACGCCCTGCCCGCGCTCAAGGGCGCGCGCTGGATCGCCATCGGCCGCCTGGACATCAACACCACCGGCCTGCTGCTGCTCACCACCGACGGCGAGCTGGCCAACGCGATGATGCATCCCTCCTTCGAGATCGAGCGCGAGTACGTGGTGCGGGTGCGGGCCCCGGAAGGCCAGGAGCACGTTCCCGACGCCGTGGTCGATCGCCTCGCCCGCGGCGTGGCACTGGAGGACGGCCCGGCCAAGTTCGACGAGATCGAGAAGATCGGCGGCACCGACTCGCACGACTGGTTCCAGGTGACCGTCAAGGAAGGCCGCAACCGCGAGGTGCGCCGCCTGTGGGAATCGCAGGGCTGCCAGGTCAGCCGCCTCAAGCGCACCCGCTACGGCACGGTGGCGCTGCCGCGCGAGCTGCTGCGCGGGCATTCGGCCGAACTGCCGCCCGCCCAGGTCGAGGCCCTGCGCAAGGAGCTGAACCTGGAGGAAGGCACGCCCTCGGCGCTGACCCTGCAGCCGGTGATCGGCCAGCGCCGCGCCGCGCGCACCACCGTGCGCGTCGGCCGCGACGGCGGCCAGGCCACGGCCTACGTCAACGGCCACAACACCGCCGACGAAGGCCGCGAGTTGCGCCGCTTCGACAACGTGCGCGAGGACCGCGGCCGGGGCCGCGGCAAGGGCGGCTTCAAGGGCGGCCTGACCGTGACCGGCGAGGCCGCGGCCAAGCAGTCGCAGAAGCCGTTCAAGCAGCGCAAGCAGAAGGGCGACCGCTCCCTGCCCGAGGGCAACCCCGCCGCATTCCGCAGCTGGTACGTGCCCGAAGGCGTGAGCACCGGCCCGAGCGGGCACCGCAATGCCGGCCCGGGCGGCCAGGCACGCAAGCCCAAGGGCCCCGGTACCGGCCGGCCCGGGCAGGCGCCACGGGGGGCCGGCGGCGGCCAGGGCCAGGGACAGGGGCAAGGACAGCGCAAGCACCCGTACGGGCACCCGGGCAACGCGCCGAGCTTCCCGTCGGATCACGCCACGCCCGGCTTCAGCCCCTACGGCACGCCGCGGCCGGCGGGCAACCGCCGCGGTCCGGGCGGCCAGAACGCCGCGCCGGGCGGCGGCAACCGGCGCGGGCCTGGGGGCGGTGCCGGACGCCCGGCCGGCGGCGGCAACCGCCGGGGGCCCGGTGGCAATGCCGGCCCGGGCGGCAACCGCCGCGGCCGCTGACCGGATCGGAGGCACGGATGGATGAGGAAGCGGGAGCGCGGCCCATGCCGCGCTCCCGCTTCCGTTTGGGCTGGCCGGCCCGGGCCGCGCGCCGACGGAGCGCCGGCGGGACTCAGCGCCGCGTCAGGGTGAAGGCGCTCACGTCCACGCCCAGGTCGACGCCGGCACCGGTGCCGGCCAGCGCCAGCGAGATGTCGCCCTTGGTCAGCACCTGCGCCGCGCTGGACTTGACCACGCCGGCATGCGCACCGGCCGCGGCATAGGTGCCGAGCAGGTCGTTGCCGCCGCGCGAGCCGCTGAAGCGGCCGTGGCCATCGACGATCTTCGACTTGCCCACGGTCAGGCCGCCGCCGCGCACGCGGATGTTCACCGGGATGCGCGCGCCGTTGTCGCAGACGATGGTGCCGGCGCCCTTGGCGCTCTTGTAGAAGACCGACCATCCGGAAAGGTTGAAGTGCAGGTCGCAGCCGACATTGCCCGCGGCGGCGGCGGAAGCGGCCGGGGCGGCCAGCGACAGCGCCAGGACGGTGGCGGCGGTGAGGAAAACGCGCATGGCAGGAATCTCCTTGTGGACCGCCGGCACGCTAGCAAGTGCCCCGTGAACTGGCCAGCATCCGCCGGCGCCCTCGTTCAGGCCGCGGTACGGCGGGCCTGGTCCGCTTCAAATTCCGGCCCGGCGCGGGCATGTACCGCTTCGCCCTTGCCGGGGGAAAAGGCAGGGAAGACAGGGCCAGGCGCAATCGCCTCCGCCCTGCCCGGCACGGCGTCAGAGCCGGGCCAGCCGCGCGATGGCCGCGTCCGGGGTCTCTCGCTCCCGGCGAAGCGCAGGCGCACCGGGCGCGGGTCCGCGGCGGCCGCGCTGGCCTGGGTACCGCAGGCCAGCGGGCGACGACGCGGGAAGGCACGGCAGGCACGCGCAAGCCGGGCCGCCGCGGATGTGCGGCCCTGCCCGGGGGAGCGAGCGCCGCCGGCCGGGCGCCGGCTCGTGCGCAAGACGCCTCAGCGCAGCTCGAACGCGTCCGCGTCGAGCATCGCCGGGAAGCGCGCGCGGTGGTCGGCCAGCGCCGCGGCGCTGATCGTGGTGGTGGCCACCTGCTCGCGCCCGTGGAGCTCGACCTGGTGCTGGCCGAGGAAATCGATCACCGCGCTGTCGCCGGCATAGTGCAGGCCGTTGCCATCGACGCCGGCGCGGTTGACCGCCGCGACGAAGCACAGGTTCTCGATCGCGCGCGCGCGCAGCAGCGTCCTCCACGCATGGGCCCGTGCCGACGGCCAGTTGGCGACGAAGACCTGCAGATCGAAATCCAGGCCGCCGCGGCGCTCCACGTCGTAGCGGTTGCGGCAGAACACCGGGAAGCGCAGGTCGTAGCAGACCTGCGGATTGATCCGCCAGCCCTTCCATTCCACCGTCAGGCGCCCGTCGCCGGCGGCGTAGCGCTCGTGCTCGCCGGCATAGCGGAACAGGTGGCGCTTGTCGTAGTGGCGCACCTGCCCGTCCGGCGTGGCGAACAGCAGGCGGTTGAACACCCCGCCCTCGACGCGCAGCTGCACGCTGCCGGTCACCGCCGCGCCCAGGCCCGCGGCCTGCTCGCGGATCCAGGCCACGGTCGGCCCGTCCATGCCTTCGGCACGGTCGATGGCGTCGTTGGAGAAGCCGCTGGTGAAGGTCTCCGGCAGCACCACCAGGTCGGTCGCGCCGGCCAGCGGAGCCAGCAGCGCGCCGTAGTGCACGCGGTTGCCGGCCGGGTCGTGCCAGCGGGTATCGCCCTGGACGAGGGAAACGCGCAGGTCTTGCATGGCGGGCTCGGGAACGGGAAGGAGGAAGGCAGGAAAGACAGGGCCAGGCGCAACCGCCGCCTGCGCCCTGCCCGGGGCGGGGTCAGAGCCTGACCAGCCGTTCGATGGCCGCGTCCAGGGTCTCGTCGCTCTTGGCGAAGCACAGGCGCACCAGGCGCTGGTCCCGCGGCGGCTGCGCATAGAACGGCGACAGCGGGATCGAGGCCACGCCATGCACGCACGTGAGCCACATGGCGAACTCGGTGTCCGGCAGATCGCTGACCGCGGAATAGTCCACCAGCTGGAAATAGCCGCCGGCCACCGGCAGCGGCGCGAGCCGTGTCGCCAGCAACTGCTCGCGGAAGCGGTCGCGACGGGCCTGGTAGAACACGCCCAGCTGCTCGTAGTGCTCCGGCTCGGCCTCGAGCATCGCCGCGAAGGCGTACTGGGCCGGGCCGAAGCTGGTGAACACGTTGTACTGGTGGACCTTGCGGAACTCCGCGCTCAGCGCCGGCGGCGCGATCACGTAGCCGATCTTCCAGCCGGTGCAGTGGTAGGTCTTGCCGAAGCTGGAGACCACGAAGGCGCGCTCGCGCAGTTCCGGGTGGCGCAGCACCGATTCGTGGCGGTGCCCGTCGTAGACGATGTGCTCGTAGACCTCGTCGGACAGCACGAAGATGTCGGTGCCGCGCAGGATGTCGGCCAGCGCGGTCAGGTCGTCGGCCGAGAGCGTCGCCCCGGACGGGTTGTGCGGGCTGTTGATGACCAGCAGGCGCGTGCGCGGGCCGATGGCGGCCTGCACCTTGCCCCAGTCCACGGCGAAGCTCGACGGATCCAGCGGCACGTGCACGGCGACCGCCCCGGCCAGGTCGATGGCCGGCTCGTAGCTGTCGTAGGCCGGGTCCAGCACGATGACCTCCTCGCCCGGGCGCACCACCGCGTGGATGGCGTCGAACAGCGCCTCGGTGGCGCCGCTGGTCACGGTGATCTCGGTGTCCGGGTCGACCTCGGCGCCGTACACGCGCAGCGACTTGCCGGCGATCGCCTTGCGCAGGGCGGCCACGCCGGTCATCGGCGGGTACTGGTTGTGGCCGGCGCGCATGGCCCGGTCCAGTTCCTCGACCAGCCGCGCCGGTACCGGGAAGTCCGGGAAGCCCTGCCCCAGGTTGACCGCGCCGTGCTCGGCGGCCAGTTGCGACATGACGGTGAAGATGGTCGTGCCCACCTTGGGCAGCTTGGTTTGGGGTTGCATCGGCGCGGGGGCTTCGGGTTCGATCCGCCAGTTTACGCATTGCGGCCGGCGGCGGCGGGCGCGCGCCCGCAAATCAGCGTTCCCGCCGTGCCCGCGGAACGACGGGCCGATACAATGGCCGCCTTTCCAGCCCGCTCCACGCGCCCGCCGGCGCCGCCCGATGAACGACCCCCTGTCCTCCGCCCCGCCGCTGCTGTGCGCACGCGGGCTGGCCTATTCGCGCAACGACGAGGCCGTGTTCGGCCCGCTGGACTTCCACGTCGATGCCGGCGAGGCCCTGCTGGTGCAGGGCGGCAACGGCGCCGGCAAGACCACCTTGCTGCGCGTGCTGGCCGGCCTGCTTCACCACGAGGCCGGCGCGGTGGAGATCGACGGCAGGGCCGCCACCCGCGGCGAGCGCCAGCGCTACCTGGCCTACCTGGGCCACCTGCCGGCGCTCAAGGCCGACCTGACCACCTTGGAGAACCTGCATTTCATGTGCGGGCTGCACGGCCGCCGGCCGCGGCAGATGCCCGGCGGCGCGCTGGCGATCGTCGGCCTGGCCGGCTACGAGGAGACCCAGCTGCGGGCGCTATCGGCCGGTCAGAAGAAGCGCCTCGGCCTGGCCCGGCTGTGGCTCTCGCCGGCGCCGCTGTGGCTGCTCGACGAGCCCTACGCGAACCTGGACCTGGAGGGCATCACTCTGGTCAACCGCATGATCTCGGCGCACCTGCGCGGCGGCGGCGCCGCGCTGGTCACCACCCATGGCGCCTATGCCGCCCCGCCGGTGCGCACCCGCCTGCTGACCCTGGAGGCGGCGGCATGAGCATCCCCGCCACCACGCCCTCGCTGTGGCAGGCCACCCGCGCCCTCGTCGTCCAGGATCTGCGCCTGGTCTGGCGGCGCCGCGGCGACGCCCTGCAGCCGCTGCTGTTCGCGCTGCTGGTCGTGACCCTGTTCGCCCTGGCCCTGGGCCGCGAGCCGCGCCAGCTGGCGGCGGTGGCGCCGGCGGTACTGTGGGTGGCCGCGCTGCTGGCCGGGCTGATGGCCCTGGACTCGCTGTTCCGCGGCGATGCCGAGGACGGCTCGCTGGAGCAATGGCTGCTGGCGCCGGTGCCGCTGGCCTGGCTGGTGCTGGTCCGGGTGCTGCTGCACTGGGCCCTGACCTGCGTGCCGCTGATCGTGGCCACGCCGCTGCTCGGCGAGCTGCTGCACCTGCCGCACGACCAGTTGCCGGTGCTGCTGGCCTCGCTGGCGCTGGGCACGCCGATCCTGAATCTGCTCGGCGCGGTGGTCGCCGCGCTGACAGTCGGCACGCGGCGCTCTGGTATCCTCGTCGCGCTGCTGGCCTTGCCGCTGTACGTGCCGGTGCTGGTGTTCGGTGCGGGCAGCGTGGCCGCGGCCGCGCAGGGGCTGGATGCCTCCGGCGCGCTGCTCCTGCTGGCGGCGGGCCTGGTCCTCGCCCTGGTGCTGGCACCGCTGGCCACCGCCGCGGCGATCCGCATCTCGCTCAGTTGAGGCATCCTGCACACCGGCTTCGCCATCGCCACGCCCTACCGAATGAATCCCCTCGTCCGCTGGTTCCACATGCTCGGCTCGCCGCCGTACTTCGACCGTTTCGCGGCGCGCTGGGCCCCGTGGCTGTACGCGGTGGCGCTGGTGCTGGCCGGCCTGGGGCTGTGGCAGGCGCTGTTCGTGGTGCCGGCCGACTACCAGCAGGGCGATGCCTTCCGCATCCTCTACATCCACGTGCCCAGCGCCTGGATGAGCATGTTCGTGTTCGGCGCGATGGCGCTGCTGTCGGCGATCGCCCTGGTCTGGCGCATCAAGCTGTGCGAGATCCTGGCCATGGCCTGCGCGCCGATCGGCGCGGCCTTCACCCTGGTCACGCTGCTCACCGGCAGCATCTGGGGCCGGCCGATGTGGGGCACCTGGTGGGACTGGGACCCGCGCCTGACCACCGAGCTGATCCTGCTGTTCCTGTACCTGGGCGTGATCGGCCTGTACCAGGTGATCGACGACCGCCGCAACGCCGCGCGCGCGGCCGGCCTGCTGGCGATCGTCGGCGTGGCGCTGCTGCCGGTGATCCACTGGTCGGTGGTGTGGTGGAACTCCCTGCACCAGGGCCAGACCATCCGCCTGTTCGGCCGTTCGAGCATGGACGCGAGCATGATCGCGCCGCTGTGGCTGATGGTGCTGGCGACCAAGTTCTGGTTCGGCGGCTCGCTGCTCACCCGCGCCCGCGCCGACAACCTGCGCCGCGAGGGCGGCAAGGACTGGGTGGCGCGCCTGGCCGGCGGAGACGCGCCATGAGCTACCTGCCCTACCTGGTCGGCGCCTACGCCGTGTTCGTGCTCGTGCTCGGCTGGGATTTCCTCGCCGGCCGCCGCCAGGTGCGCCGCGCCTTGCTGGCCGCGCGCCAGCGTGCGCGGCGGCCCCGCGGCCGCCCTGCCGCGCCGGCCGATTCGGAGCTGGTGCGATGAACCCGCAACGCCGGCGCCGGCTGGTGCTCATCGTCGTGCTGGTGCTCGCCGCCGGACTGGCCACCGCGCTGGTGGCGCTGGCCCTGCAACGCAACGTGGCCTACCTGTACACCCCTTCGGAAGTGCTGCACGGCCAGGCCGGCGCGAGCGCCCGCTTCCGCCTCGGCGGCATGGTCGAGAAGGGCTCGTTCCAGCGCGCGCGCGGCTCGCTGCAGGCGCATTTCCGCGTCACCGACGGCGACGCCCAGCTGCCGGTGGTCTACGACAAGATCCTGCCGGACCTGTTCCGCGAGGGCCAGGCGGTGATCGCCACCGGCCACCTGGAAGGCGGCACTTTCGTCGCCGACGAAGTGCTCGCCAAGCACGACGAGACCTACATGCCCAAGGAAGTGGCCGACAAGATGGGCGCGGCGCACCGCAAGCACGACGTGCCGGTGCCCACCGCCGCGGCGGTGCCATGATCCATCGCCGGACGAGGGCCGCGGGACGACCGCCCGCACCGGAGCATGCGCATGCTGCCTGAGCTCGGCCAGTTGCTGCTGGTCCTGGCGCTGCTGGTGGCCCTGGCCCAGGCCGTGCTGCCGCTGGCCGGCGCCCAGCGCGGCGATGCCGCCTGGATGGCCGTGGCGCGCCCGGCCGCGTGGACCCAGCTGGCGCTGGTGGCCGGCGCCTTCGCGATCCTCACCCACGCCTTCCTGGTGCAGGACTTCTCGGTGCGCTACGTGGCCGAGAACTCCAACTCGCTGCTACCGCTGGTCTATCGCTATTCGGCGGTATGGGGCGCGCACGAGGGCTCGCTGCTGCTGTGGACGCTGATCCTGGCGCTGTGGTCGGGCGCGGTCGCGCTGTTCTCGCGGCGTCTGCCGCAGCCGGTGGTGGCGCGCGTGCTCGGCGTGCTGGCCCTGGTCAGCGTGGGGTTTCTGGCGTTCCTGATCTTCACCTCCGATCCGTTCGCGCGGCTGCTGCCGGCGCCGCTGGAAGGCCGCGACCTCAACCCGCTGCTGCAGGACCCCGGACTGGTGATCCATCCGCCGATGCTCTATTCGGGTTACGTCGGCTTCTCGGTGCCCTTCGCCTTCGCCATCGCCGCGTTGCTGGACGGGCGCGTCGATGCGCGCTGGCTGCGCTGGACGCGGCCGTGGACCAACGTCGCCTGGGGCCTGCTGACGCTGGGCATCGCGCTGGGCAGCTGGTGGGCGTACTACGAGCTGGGCTGGGGCGGATGGTGGTTCTGGGACCCGGTGGAGAACGCCAGCTTCATGCCGTGGCTGGCCGGCGCCGCGCTGATCCATTCCCAGGCGGTCACCGAGAAGCGCGGCAGCTTCGCCGGCTGGACCCTGCTGCTGGCCATCGCCGCGTTCTCGCTGTCGCTGCTGGGCACCTTCCTGGTGCGCTCGGGCGTGCTGACCAGCGTGCACTCCTTTGCCGCCGATCCCTCGCGCGGCGTGTTCGTGCTGGTGTTCCTGGCGCTGGTGATCGGCGCCTCGCTGGCGCTCTACGCCTGGCGCGCGCCCGGCCTGGACGGTGGCCTGCCGCGGCGCGGCTTCGCCCTGTTCTCGCGCGAGACGCTGCTGCTGGGCAACAACCTGCTGCTGGCATGCGCCTGCGCCATGGTGCTGCTGGGCACGCTGTACCCGATGCTCGCCGACGCGCTGGACCTGGGCAAGATCTCGGTCGGCCCGCCGTACTTCGGCACGCTGTTCGTGCTGCTGATGGCGCCGCTGGTGCTGCTGCTGCCGTTCGGTCCGCTGACGCGCTGGCAGCGCGACCAGCCCTCGCGGCCGCTGGCCATGCTGGCGCCATGGGCCGCGCTGGCGCTGGCCGGCGGCGTGGCGGCCTGGTTCGCCGCGCCGCAGGGCGCGTGGAAGACCGGCTTCGGCGTGGCCGGCGCCTTGTGGGTCGGCCTGGGCACGCTGCGCTTCGCCTGGTCGCGGGTACGGGCCAGCGGCCGCCGCTACACCCCGGAAATGCTGGGCATGCTGCTGGCCCATGGCGGCATCGCGGTGTTCCTGGTCGGCGCGCTGCTGGTGGAGGCGCAGAGCATCCAGCGCGAGGTCGCGCTGGCGCCCGGGCAGTCGCTGCAGGCCGGCAAGTACACGTTCCGCTTCGAGGGCGTGGACGAGACCCGCGGCCCCAACTACGTCTCCGACCGCGGCCACGTGCAGGTGCTGGAACGGGGCAGGCCGCTGACGGTGCTGCAGCCGGAGAAGCGCGCCTATGCCAGCGGCGGCCAGGTGATGACCGAGGCCGGCATCCGCCCCGGCGTGTTCGCCGACGTCTACGTCGCCCTGGGCGAGCCGCTGGGCGACGGTGCCTGGGCGGTGCGCGTTCACGTCAAGCCCTTCGTGCGCTGGATATGGTTCGGCGCGTTGCTGATGGCGCTGGGCGGTTTCGTCACCGCCGCCGACCGGCGCTTCCGTCGTCTACCGGAGAAACGCTGATGGCCGATACCCCCCGCCGTCTGCCGACGGCCGCCTGGATCGCCGGCGGCGTCCTGTTCGTGGCCCTGCTGGCCCTGCTGGCCTGGGGCGTGTCGCGCTCGGGCCGCCCCGACCGCGACACCCTGCCTTCGGCGCTGATCGGCAAGCCCGCGCCGGACTTCGCCCTGCCGGTGCTGCACGATCCCTCGGCCACGCTGCGCGCGCGCGACCTGCACGGCGCGCCCTACGTGCTCAACGTCTGGGGCAGCTGGTGCCCGGCCTGCGCCGAGGAGCACGCGGCGCTGAGCCGCTTCGCCCTGACCAAGCGGGTGCGGGTGATCGGCTACGACTGGAAGGACAATCCGGCCGACGCGCTGGCGTGGCTGGAGCAGCGCGGCAATCCCTACTTCGTGGTGGTGACCGACCAGGACGGCCGCGCCGCCCTGGACTGGGGCATCGCCGCCGCGCCGGAGACCTTCCTGGTCGATGCCCGCGGCATCGTCCGCTGGAAGTACAGCGGTGCGCTGACCGACCAGGTCATCGCGCAGCAGCTGATCCCGCTGCTGGCCCGCACCGAGCAGGAAGCCGGCATCGACCCGTGGGCCGGCCAGGCACGATGAAACCCTGGCGTGTGCTGACGGTGGTCCTGCTGGTGCTGGCACCCGCCCTGGTCGTGGCCGCACCGCTCGACGAAACCGCACCGCTGCAGTTCCGCAATGCCGCCGAGGAAGCGCGCTTCCACGCACTGACCGCCGAGCTGCGCTGCGTGCAGTGCCAGAACCAGTCCGTCGCCGACTCCAACGCGCCCATCGCCCACGACGTGCGTCGCCAGGTGCTGGCGCTGATGCAGCAGGGCCGCAGCGACGCCGACATCCAGCACTACCTGGTGGAGCGCTACGGCGAGTTCGTGCTGTACCGCCCGCGGGTGGAGCCGGCCACCTGGCTGCTGTGGTTCGGCCCCGGCCTGTTGCTGGTCGGCGCGGCCGCGCTCCTGGCCGCCTGGATCCGGCGCCGCAACCGCGGCCAGGCACTCCACGACGACGAGGAAGAGCAGGAATGGTGAGCCTGTCCACCCTGGCGCCGCTGCTGGCCGCGCTCGCCGCCATGGCGGTGGCCGCGGCGCTGCTGTGGCCGCTGTGGCGCGGTGGCTGGCGCCGTACCTGGACCGCCCTGGTGGCCGCGGCGACCCTGGCCGCGCCGCTGCTGTACCTGGCCGTGGGCACGCCGCAGGCGCTGCGGCCCGCCGCCGCGAGCGCCCCGGCCACCCTGGCCGCGGGCGTCGCCCAGCTGCAGCAGGCCCTGGCCCGCGACCCCGCGCATGCCGACGGCTGGGCGCTGCTCGGCCGTTCCCAGGCCGCCCTGGGCCAGTACCCTGCCGCCGCCCAGGCCTACGCGCGGGCGCTCGCCCTGGCGCCGGACACGCCGGACTGGCTGGTCGAGGCCGCCCAGGTGCGTGCCCAGGCCGACCCGCAGCACCGCATCGACGCGCAAGGCCGGGCATGGCTGGAGCGCGCCCTGGAACGGGCCCCGGACAACGAACGCGCCACCTGGTTCCTCGGCATCGCCCAGCGCCAGCAAGGCGATGCCGCCGCCGCGGCACGTACCTGGGAACCGCTGCTGGCGCGCGTGGACACGGCCACCGCGGCGGCCCTGCGCCCGCAGATCGACGCCGCCCGGGCCGAAGCCGGCCTGGCGCCGCTGCCCGCCGCCGCGCCGGCCACGGGCCATGCCGTGCAGGTACGGGTGTCGCTCGCCCCCGGGATCGATCCGGCCTCGCTGCCGCCGCAGGCGCAAGTGTTCGTGATCGCGCGCCAGGTCGGCGGCCCGCCTATGCCGGTGGCGGTGGAAAGGCACGCCGTCGGCGAACTGCCGCTGCAGGTGACCCTGGACGATGGCGACAGCCCCATGCCCACCCGCAAGCTCGCCTCCCTGGGCGAGGTGGAAGTGCTGGCGCGCCTGTCCACCGGCGGCGGCGTGCAGCGCCAGCCCGGCGACCTGGAAAGCGCACCGGTGCGCGTGGCGCTGCCGGCCGCGACCCCGGTGCAGCTGACCCTGGCGCCGGCACGCTGATCGACTGCGGACGGTCCCGCCCCGGTCCGTCCGCCCTGCGTGTGGCGGCGCATGGCACCGCGCCCGGCACGCGGACGATGACGATCGGCCGCCTGCGCGCTCGCCGCCGCGGGCACCATCCCCGTTCCCCCGGCAGCGTCGTTGCCGGGCCTGCCCGGTAGAATCGCGACGATGACCGAATTTGTCCCGCCCGGCACCCGCTTCCACGCCCTGCCCTCGCCGTTCCCGATGAAGCGCGGCGGCGAACTGCATGGCGCACGCATCGCCTACGAGACCTGGGGCACGCTCGCGCCCGCGGCCGACAACGCGATCCTCATCGTCACCGGCCTGTCGCCGGACGCCCACGCCGCCCGCCATGACGCCGATCCCGGGGCGGGCTGGTGGGAACGCATGCTCGGCCCGGGCAAGGCCATCGACACCGACCGCTGGTTCGTGGTCTGCGTGAATTCGCTGGGCAGCTGCAAGGGCTCCACCGGACCGGCCTCGATCGATCCCGCCACTGGCCGGCCCTACCGCCTCGCCTTCCCCGACCTGTCCATCGAGGACGTGGCCGACGCCGCGGCCAGCGTGGTGCGCGGCCTGGGCATCGGGCGCCTGGCCTGCGTGATCGGCAACTCCATGGGCGGCATGACCGCGCTGGCGGTGCTGCTGCGCCACCCGGGCATCGCCCGTGGCCACGTCAACATCTCCGGCAGCGCCCAGGCCCTGCCCTTCTCCATCGCCATCCGCTCGCTGCAGCGCGAGGCCATCCGCCTGGACCCGCAGTGGAATGGCGGCGATTACGACCAGGACCGCTACCCCGAGAACGGCATGCGCATGGCGCGCAAGCTGGGCGTGATCACCTACCGTTCCGCGCTGGAATGGCACGGCCGCTTCGGCCGCGTGCGGCTGGACCCGGAGTGCCGCGACGACGACCCGTTCGGCCTGGAGTTCGAGGTGGAGAGCTACCTGGAGGGACACGCGCGCCGCTTCGTGCGCCGCTTCGACCCGAACTGCTACCTGTACCTGAGCCGCTCGATGGACTGGTTCGACCTGGCCGAATACGGCAACGGCGACGTGATGGCCGGCCTGGCGATGATCCGCGTGGACAAGGCCCTGGCGATCGGCGCGGATACCGACATCCTGTTCCCGGTGCAGCAACAGGAACAGATCGCCGAGGGCCTGGCCGCCGGCGGTGCCGACGCACGCTTCATCGGCATGGAATCCCCGCAGGGCCACGACGCCTTCCTGGTCGACATCGACCGCTTCGGGCCGGCGGTGCGCGACTTCCTCGACGCGCTCTGAGCGACGCGCCGGCGCGTACCAGGGGGCAATCCGGTGCGCAATTCCTTCGCCACTCCCCCGTTCGCCATTGCAGTCGCACAGGCGAGGGCTGCGACCCGTCGTCGCGGCGGGCACGCCCGGCCACCGTGCCCCGGGCGCGTGCCCTGCCCGGCGTGCCCACCGGCGCGAGCCCCGGCGGGCAAGGCGCGGCCCGGTCCCGTGCACGGCCGCCGCCGCGGCGGGCCGGCCATGATGCCATCGGCACCGGGCCGGCTCCGTTCACAAGCCACTCATTGATCTGAATCAAGGCCGGTTGCAGCATCGGTGCCCGAAGATGCGCGCGATCCCGCAACAGGCCCGAGGAAAATCGCCGTCATGTTCACGCTCAGGGGGTACCTGCTGGACGCCGTCATTGCGGCCGCCAGGTGGTCGGGAGTCGTGGAACAGCACAACGCCATTCTCGTCTCCTCCCATCCAGCCACTGATTCGATGCAATGAAAAAGAGGATCCATACCCATGGTTGACTCACTCGTCGTAGACCTGTCGCGACTGCAATTCGCGGCAACGGCGCTCTACCACTACCTGTTCGTGCCGCTCACGCTGGGCATGACGTTCTTCCTGGCGGCCGTGGAGACCGCGTACGTCATCACCCGCAATCCCATCTACAAGCAGATGGCCCAGTTCTGGGGCAAGCTGTTCCTGATCAACTTCGCCCTGGGCGTGGCCACCGGCCTGACCATGGAGTTCGAGTTCGGCACCAACTGGTCCTACTACTCGACCTTCGTGGGCGATGCCTTCGGTGCGCCGCTGGCAGTCGAGGGCCTGATGGCCTTCTTCATGGAGTCCACCTTCATCGGCATCATGGTGTTCGGCTGGGAGCGGCTGCGCCCGGGCACGCACCTAGCGGTGACCTACCTGGTCGCGCTCGGCTCGAACCTGTCGGCGCTGTGGATCCTGGTGGCCAACGGCTTCATGCAAGTGCCGGCGGGCATGGCGTTCAACTACGCCACGATGCGCATGGAGATGACCAGCTTCCTGGACCTGTTCTTTAACGCCGACGCGCAGGCCAAGTTCGTGCACACCTCCATCGCCGGCTACGTGACCGCGGCGATCTTCGTCACCGGCATCAGCGCCTTCTACATGCTGCGCGGGCGCCACGTCGAGCTGGCGCGCCGCTCGTTCCGCATGGCCACCGTGTTCGGCGTGCTCTCCACCCTGGGCGTGATCACCCTGGGCGATGCGCTGGGCTTCATCGGCGGCAATTCGCAGCCGACCAAGCTGGCCGCGATGGAAGGCCTGTGGGAGCCCGAGAAGGCGCCGATGCCGTTCAACATGATCGCCTTCCCCTCGCAGAAGGACGAGGCCAACCACGGCGCGGTGCAGGTCCCGGCGGTGCTCTCGCTGCTGGTCACCCACTCGCTGGACGGCACCGTGCCCTCGATCAAGGAGATCCAGGACCAGAACGAGACCCGCATCCGCAGCGGCATCGTCTCGGCCCGGGCGCTGAAGGTGCTGCAGTCCAATCCCGGGGACGCGCAGGCGCAGGCCGACTTCCAGGCGCACAAGGCCGATCTCGGCTTCGGCTTCCTGGTGCAGCGCTACTCGCCCGACCTGCAGGACGTGACCGAGGCGCAGATCCAGCAGGCGGTGAAGGATTCCATCCCGCCGGTGGCGCCGATCTTCTGGAGCTTCCGGGTGATGGTGCTGTTCGGCCTGCTGATGCTGGCCTACTTCGTGCTCGCGATGATCTACAGCATCCGCAACAACATCCAGGACCAGAAGTGGCTGCTGAAGATCGCGCCGTGGATGATCCCGGTGCCGTTCCTGGCCAACGAGGCCGGCTGGCTGGTCGCCGAGCTGGGCCGCCAGCCATGGACGCTGTACGAAGTGCTGCCGACCTGGATGTCCGCCTCCACCCACTCCGTCGGCTACATGGTGTTCTCGCTGGTCGGCTTCGTGGCGGTGTACACCATCTTCATCATCATCGAGATGTACCTGATGGTCCGCGCCGTCAAGCAGGGCCCGGGCGACGACATCCCGTCCGACTCGCTGTTCACCAAGTTCCTGCCGGGCTATTCGGCCCTGGCCAAGGCTAGCAGGCGGGAGGCCTGATCCATGGAAATCTATCTGATCCTCAAAGTTACCTGGTGGATCCTGCTGGGCGTGCTGCTCATGGGTCTGGGCATCATGGTCGGCATGGACATGGGCGTGGGCACCATCCTGCGCTACGTGGGCCGCAACGACGTCGAGCGCCGCGTGGTCATCAACGGCATCGGCCCGCACTGGGACGGCAACCAGGTGTGGTTCATCCTCGGCGGCGGTGCGATCTTCGCCGCCTTCCCGCTGATCTACGGCACCGCGTTCTCGGGCTTCTACGTGGTCATGCTGCTGCTGCTGTGGAGCATGATCGTGCGCCCGCTGGCGTTCGAGTACCGCAGCAAGAAGGAAAGCCTCAGGTGGCGCGGCGGCTGGGACTGGATGCTGTTCGTGTCCGGCTTCCTGCCGATGCTGGTGTTCGGCGCGGCGATCGGCAACGTGCTGCAGGGCGTGCCGTTCCACTTCAGCTGGAACCTGACCTCGTACTACACAGGCAGCTTCCTGGCGCTGTTCAACCCGTTCGCGATCCTGTGCGGGCTGATGTCGGTGGCGCTGTCGTGCTTCATGGGCGCGGCCACGGTGGCCAACGGGGCCGACGGCGTGATCGCCGAGCGCGCCCGCAAGGTGTCCACCGCCACGGGCGTGGCGGCCATCGTGCTGTACGTGGTCGGCGGCATCTGGATGCGCGGCATCGAGTTCTACGTGCTCGACGCGGCGCCGGCCGGCAACCTGCCGCAGACCCCGCTGCAGCAGACCGTCAGCGTCCACGCCGGCGCGCTGTACGGCAACTACCTCGCCCATCCGGTGCTGTGGCTGCTGCCGCTGGTGGCGATCGTCGGGCTGGCCGCGGGCGTCGTCGCCGCGCGCGGCGGCAGGAGCCACCTGTCCTGGTGGCTGGGCGCACTGGCCTGGATCGGCGTGATCGGTTCGGTCGGCGCGGCGATGTTCCCCTTCATGATGCCCTCGAGCAGCGATCCCTCGCAGAGCCTCACGCTGTGGAACTCCAGCTCCAGCCAGCTCACGCTGACCTGGATGGTGGGCTTCGCCGTGGTCTTCGTCCCGATCATCCTGTGGTACACCGGCTGGTGCTACTACGTGATGCGCGGCAAGGTCGACGCCGACGACATCAAGCACGACGAACACGCGTACTGATCGAGAGGAAACGAACATGCGTACTTTCTGGACTTTCGTGATCCTCGTCATCCTCGCCGGCCTGGCCATCCTGCTGGGCATCGCCCTGGGCGAGCGCGGCGCCTGGTACTTCGCCTGGCTGCTGGGCACGGTGGTGGTGGTGATGGTCGCCGCCGGCGCCGGCATCATGCTCGACGCCCAGGACGCCGTCGCCGGCGCCCAGGCGGAGAAGAAGATCGACTGAGGCCGTCCGCCGGCCCGGCCGGCGCGATGACGGAAACGAAGAAGGCCCCGCGGCGCAAGCCGCGGGGCTTTTTTCGTCCCGTCGCCGCGAACGCCCCGCCGGCTTCCGCACACGGACGCCGCATGCGCCCCGTGGCAGACTCGGCGAACGGATGCTCCCTCGCCTGCGCCGATACCGGCGAACCGGGCGAGCGACCCGCATCGCCGCATCGCCCCAGCCCGCCCCGACGGAGAAACGGAAATGGTCAGCAGGAACACGATTTGCCTGTGGTACGACGGCACCGCCTTGGACGCCGCCCGGTTCTACGCGGCCACCTTCCCCGACAGCGCGGTCGGCGCCGTCCATCGTGCGCCCGGCGATTATCCGGCGGGCCGGCAGGGCGATGTCCTGACCGTCGAGTTCAGCGTCATCGGCATCCCCTGCCTCGGCCTCAACGGTGGCCCCGGATTCCCGCACAGCGAGGCCTTCTCGTTCCAGGTCGCGACCGACGACCAGGCCGAGACCGACCGTCTCTGGAACGCCATCGTGGGAAATGGCGGCCGCGAAAGCGCATGCGGCTGGTGCAAGGACAGATGGGGGCTGTCGTGGCAGATCACGCCACGTGCGCTGACCGATGCCCTCGCCGATCCCGATCGCGCGGCGGCCAAGCGCGCCTTCGAAGCGATGATGGAGATGGGCAAGATCGACATCGCGGCCATCGAGGCGGCGCGACGCGGCACGCCCGGCGGCGGGTGACTCCTGCCGGGGCCAGCCCGTGGAGCTGCGCCGGCGCCGTCCTAGCGGCCTTCGGCGGTCTCCTTCCGGCACACGGCGATCGAATCCCCGCGCTTCTGGTCCATCCGTTCGCGTGCCTCGCTGGCCAGTTCCTCGTAGCGTTTCCGCAACGCCTCCAGCTCCACCTCGTCCAGTTCCTCCAGATCGAGCAGGGCGTTGTTGGCCGCCTTGGTGACGATGATCAGCTCGTCGAGCTTGATCTGCACGGCGGCGCTGTCGGCGTTCTGGGTGTGCTGGATGAGGAACACCATCAGGAAGGTGATGATGGTGGTGCTGGTGTTGATCACCAGCTGCCAGGTGTCGTTGAAGCCGAAGACCGGGCCGCTGGCGGCCCAGACCACCACCGCGAGCGTGGCGCCGCAGAACGCCCAGGGCGTTCCCGCGATATTGGCGGCCTTCTTGGCCAGGATGTTGAACCGTTTCTTGATGCCCATTCGGGGATTTCCAGGGAGCGGCGCCGACAGCAAACGCCCGGCCGCGTTAGCGGCCCGTGTGCAGCCGCGGCAGGCCCGCGGGACGGCAGGCAAGCCCGCTTCCTTCCGGAAGGTGGAAGCCGCCTGCACCCTGCCCGCAACCCGCTGGCCGGCGCCCGCCCACCGGTTCGCCGGCCCCGTGCCCGCCCGGTGCTGGGTGCGGAAGGCAGGACCGGCCTCGCCTCCGAGGCGGACCGTTGCCGCCCGGCACTCGGCACGCCACATCGCGGTCGCATTCGCACGACCGACGGCGGCAAGACGACTCCCGCCCGTGGCCGGTCATCCAGCGCCTGGTGGCACCCTAGCCGGCCCGCAGCGACGCCAGGACAGTCCCGAACCCGGCCTCGCCGCGGCGATGGCGGGCCTGCAGGCGGCCGTCTGCGACGACGACGAGCATGTCGGCCAGGTCGGCCTCGCGCCGCAGATGGGTGGCGACCAGCATGGCCTGGCCCTGGCCGCGCCGGCCAAGGCGGGCGAGCACGTCGGCGGCGGTCGCGCCGTCCAGGCCCTCGGTGGGCTCGTCCAGCAGCCACAGCGGCGCCTTGCGCAGCAGCAGGCGGGCCAGCGCCAGGCGTCGCGCCTGGCCGCCGGACAGGCCCAGGCCGCCCTCGCCCAGGCGCGCATCGAGCCCGCCGGCCATCGCGCGCACGGTGTCGCCCAGGCCGGCGTCGTCCAGCGCCTGCCACAGCGCTTCGTCGCCGGCCTGCGGATCGGCCAGCAGCAGGTTGCCGCGCACGCTGTCCTGGAACAGCTCGGTGCGCTGGGTCAGCATGCAGTGGCGCGCGACCTCGATGCGCCCGCCCTGCGGCACGATCTCGCCGGCCACCAGCGCCAGCAGCGTGGACTTGCCCGCGCCGCTGGCGCCGACCAGGGCCACGCGCTCGCCGGTGCGCAGGTCCAGGTCCACGCCGGCCAGGGCCGCCGCGCCGGCACCGGGATAGGTGTAGGTCACGCCCGCCAGGTGCACCACCTCGCCCGCCGGCGGTGCGGCCGCGGCGGCCGCGGCGGGGGCGTCGGTCCGGCCGTCGATGCGCGGGGCGACCCGGCCCACCGCCAGCAGGGTGCGGCCGAACTCCACCGCCCCGCGGCGCAGCGCGGTGAACGGCTCGAAGGCGGCCAGCACCACCAGCATCGCGAAGGCGGCCATGGGCGCGCCGATCGCGGCCGAGCGGACCAGCGCGGCGCCGGCCAGCAGCGTGCCGGCCAGGGCCACCGCGGTGGCCACGCCATGGGCCAGGGTGATCCGCGTCTCCAGCCGCAGCTTGGCGGCATCGGCACGGGCCGACACCGCATCGGCATGCAGCAGCGCCGCCGCCTGCGCCGGCAGGCGCCCGGCCATCAGCAGTTCCACCTGGCCGGCCACCAGGTCGATGGTGCGCGCACGCAACGCCTCCACCGCGTACGCCGCCAGGCGCGCGGCCTGGCGTGCGCGCCAGCCCACCCACCACGGCACGCCCAGGCCGACCACCAGCAGCCAGGCCATCAGCGCGAGCCCCAGCCACGGCGAGAGCCAGGACAGGGCCAGGCCGGCGGCGACCACCGCGAACAGGGCGGCGGCGGCCGGCACCAGCACGCGCAGGTACAGCGAATCGAGCGCGTCGATGTCCGAGGTCAGGCGGAACAGCAGCCGTGCCGGCTGGGCCAGCAGGCGCCGCGCGGCCTGCGGTTGCGCCCAGCCGCGGAACAGGCGTTCGCGCAGCGCCGCCAGCACCGACAGCGTGGCGTCGTGGGTGACCAGGCGTTCGCCGTAGCGCGCCACGGTGCGTTCGATCGCCAGGAAGCGGATGAACGAGGACGGGCCGAAGTAGTTGAACGCCGCCGCGGTGGCCGCCGACAGGCCGGCGATGGCCGAGGCGGTGATGAACCAGCCGGCCACGCCCAGCAGCGCCAGCCCGCCCAGCAGGGTGAGCGCGGCCATCAGCATGCCCAGCCACAGGCGCAGGCGCTGCTGGGCGAAGAAGTAGCGCAGCACCGTGCGCAGCCCGGCGTGGCGGCGGCGCGATGCGGAAGCGTCGCCGGTCATGCCTCGCCTCCCGCCGGCGGGGGGGCAAGCCGCACCACGCGGTCCATCCGCGCGATCAGCCGCTCGTCGTGGGTGGCCACCACCAGGGTGGCGCCGCGCGCGGCCAGCGCCAGCAGGCCCGCGGTGACCGATTCGGCGGTCTGCGCGTCCAGGTGCGCGGTGGGTTCGTCGGCCAGCACCAGCCCGCAGCCGGCGTCGGCCAGGGCACGTGCCACCGCCAGCCGCAGCACCTCGCCGCCGGACAGCCCGGTGCCGCCCTCGCCCAGCCGCTGGTGCAGGTGGTCGCGCTTGTCGCGCGACAGCGCCGCGGCGGCGGCCGCGTCCTGCGCCCTTGCCTCGTCGACCTGCGCGCGGCCGAGGGTGATGTTGTGCAGCAGGGTGCCGGCGAACACGTGCGGCTGCTGGCCGATCCAGGCCATGCGCGCACGCAGCGCATCGGCGCTGGCATCGTCCAGCGGCACCCCGCCGATCGCGACCGTGCCCGCGGTGGGACGCACCAGGCCGGCCACCAGGGCCAGCAGCGTGGACTTGCCGGCGCCGCTGGGCGCCACCAGCGCGACCCGTTCGCCGGCGGCGATCTCCAGCGAGAAATCGTGCAGCACGGCCGTGCCCTCGCCATAGGCGAAGCCGACCCGCGCCAGGCGCACCGCCAGCGCGCCCGGCGCCACGGCCACGGCCGCCCCCCCGTCGCCGCCGCCACCGACCACGTCGCGCCCGTCCTGTCCCAGGCGCTGCAGGGCGTCCAGCGCCGACACGCCGGCGGCGCGGTCATGCCACACCGCGGCCAGGTCGCGCAGCGGCTCGAAGAAGGCCGGCGCCAGCAGCAGCACGAACATGCCCTGGGCGAGGCTGAGCTTGCCGCCCCAGGCGCCGAAGCGGATGTCGCCCAGCAGGTGGAAGCCGACGTATACGGCCACCATCGCCACGCCGAGCGCGGAGAACAGCTCGAGCACCGCCGAGGACATGAAGGCGATGCGCAGCACCGCCATCGTGCGCCGGCGCAGTTCCTCGGCCGAATCGCGCAGGCGCCGCGCGACCAGGTCCACCGCATCGAAGGCACGGATCGTGGCCAGGCCGCGCAGGCGATCGAGCAGGAAACCGTTCATCTGGCCCAGCTCCAGCATCTGTTCCTCGCTGGCCGCCTGTGCACGCCAGCCGACCAGCGCCATGAAGAACGGGATCAGCGGCGCGGCCAGCAGCAGCGCCAGTGCCGCCAGCCAGCTCTGCCAGGCCACCAGCACCAGCAGCACCAGCGGCACGGCGAGCACGCGCAACTGCACCGGCTGGTAGCGCGCCAGGTACGGCACCACCGCCTCGGCCTGCTCGGCGAGGATGCTGGCCGCCTCGCCGGAGGCGGCACGGCGGGCATCGAGCGGCGAACGCCGCGACAGCGCGGCCACCGCCGCATGGCGCAGGCGGGTGAGCTCGACCCGGGCCCGCGCGAACGCCAGGCGCTCGCCCCAGGTCGCCAGGACGGCGCGCACGATGCCCAGCACCAGCACGCCCGCCGCGCAACGCAACGCCAGCGAGGGCAGGTCCGGTGCCGCATCGGCCATCGCCCCGACCGCCACCGCGATGCACCCGGCCTGCCCGATCCACAACAGGGCGGCCAGCAGCTGCAGCACGCCGCCGGCCTCGACGCGCGGCCGGCGGCCGGCATGCGCGGGACGGCTCATGGCCGCGGCCCCGCCGGCGGGCACGCATGGCACACAGCATGGCCGGGCCTGTCCGGCCGGCGTGCATGGATCGGGAATCGGGGCATGGGAAATACGTCCGGTCGCATCGTCGGTGCCGTCGCAAGGGACGGCGTGGCGGCAGGGACGAGCGGGCAGGAATCCTGCCGGCCGAGGCGATGCCACCGGCGACGGATGTCCCGGGCACGCTCGCACTCGCGCTCGTCGGTGGCCGGGCACGCTAGCACGACCGCGCCCGCAGATGAACCGGCAGCGGGTACCGGCATTGCGGGAAGCACCGTCCCTCGCGCGTCGCCGCGACATCGCGACGCAGGCCGCCGCCGGCATGCGCCCGCGGGATCAACCGCCGGCGCCGCCGCGGACAGTGCCAAGGCGCCGGAACACGAGGCTGGCACCGGCCACCGCCAGCAGCACCGGCACCGCAAGGTCGTGGTCGAAGCGCGTGAACTCCACCATCAGCAGCACCGCCGTCAGCGGCATGCGCATGAACGCCCCCAGGAACGCCGCCCCGCCCACCAGCGCGAAGGCGCCCTGCGGCACGCCCGGCCACAGCAACGACCACGCCAGCCCCATCGGCACGGCCAACAGCGCGCCGATGGCCAGGCTCGGCGTCAGCAGGCCGCCATGCGCCCCCACGCGCAGGCTGCCGGCCGTGGCCAGCACCTTCAGCGCCAGCAGGCACAGCGCCAGTTGCCCCCCCAGTTCCCCGGCGAATCCGAGTTGCGCCGGCCCACGGCCGTTGCCGAGCAGCTGCGGGAACGCGATCGCGGCGACCCCGATCAGGCCGAAGTTCAGCACCGCCAGCAGCGGCCGCGGCCCCTCGTCGGCGGCGGCGCGGGAGGCGACGTCGGTCCAGCGGCGCATCGCCCACGCGGCCACGCCTATCGCGGGCCCGGCCAGCAACGACCACACCAGCAGGGCCGGGCTGAAGTCCATCGGCGGCAGCTGGTACTGCACCTGATGCCCCAGGCCGATCCAGGCGATCGAGGCCCCCAGCGCGGAGCTGGCCATGGCCAGCACCGCCGCCTGCCAGGAGAACGCGGCCAGCAGCACCTCCAGCACGAACACCGCACCGGCCATGGGCACGTTGTAGACGGCGGCCAGGCCGGCACCGGCGCCACAGGCCACCACCAGCGTCGCCTGCTCCGGCGCCAGCCGGCAGCGCCGCGCCAGGGCGCTGCCCAGCAGCGCCCCCAGTTCGCGCGGCGCCACCTCGCGCCCCAGCGGCGAGCCCAACCCCACGGTGACGATCTGCAGCAGCACGTGGGCGAGCGTGGTCGCCGGCGGCATGGTCGCACCGGCATCGGACACCGCCTGTTCCACGCTCACCCGGCGCGCGCCGTAGCGTGCCACCGCCCACCAGCCCGCACCGGCGACCACGCCGCACGCGAGCATGACCAGCACCCGCCGCGGCGCGGACGCGTGCTCCACCCCGGACAGGAAACTCGCGTGCGTGGGCGCGCCGTCGAATCCATAGCCGTAGGCCAGGTGCTGCACCGCATGCAGCAGCAACGCCAGCAGCGTGCCGCCGATCCCGGCCAGCACGCCGGTCGCCAGCACGACCGCCACCAAACGCATTCCCGGCAAGATCCTCATGCCATTCCCGGCCCCATGACGATGCGGAAGCATGCCATGCAGGGATGGTCCCCCGCCTCGTCCAGGGCTAGGGCGATGCGGGCGTTCCTTGCCGGATGCCTGAATTCCCGGAGGCGCGCGCCTCCCCGCCGGGCGGCATGCATCTGCTCGACACGCCGCAGCCGTAGCCCGCGCCAGGACGCAGGGCGAAAGCCACGCACCCGGACAGGCAAGGAATATCCACGGGTATCGGCAACTGCGCATCCGGCGCCGACGAGGGGGTGCGCCAGCGACGCACATGCGCCATCGACGCATATTCTCCGCGCATGATCTTCATTGAAGCCCCAGCGTTCATCCGCCGTGTCCTGGAACTGCTGGACGATGATGATTACGGCCAATTCCAGGCAGTGCTTGGAGAGAACCCGGAAGCGGGCGATGTGATCGCGGGAACCGGCGGACCGCGCAATTCGCATTGCCGCGATGGGATGCGGGAAACGAGATGGAGCACGGGCCATCTGCTACCCCTTCACATCCAAGGCCAATATCGCGTTGCTGCTGGTCTGTCCGAAGAACGGGCAAGACGATCCGACGGCCCTGGGCGCAAGGTGCTGAAAAGCAGCATCGGGAACTGGAGGTAGACCCGTGAGCAAGTTTTTTGGGGACCTGCGGGAAAGCGTTCGGCAGATGGGCGGGATCGTCCGCGGCGAACGCGCCCTCGCGCGAGTTCCATGTCGATGCGATCGAGGTGAAGGCGGTCCGCGCGACCACGGGCCTGTCGCAGGCCAAGTTCGCCAAGGTCATCGACGTGCCGGTGGGTACGCTGCGCAACTGGGAGCAGGGACGCCGTGATCCGACCGGCCCTGCAAAAGTCCTGCCGCGGGCGATCCAGAACCATCCTGGGCACGCGATCCCGGCACTGACCGCCTGACAGCACAACCCGCCTGGCGCGGTTTTCTTTGCAGTGGCTGACCGATGGTCCTTCGGATCCGCCGTGAGTGACTCCCTGCCCGGTGCCGACCGTCGCTGTCGGGCGGTGGCGCGGCTTGCATTCGCGGTGCAGGTACGAAAAAGCCGGCACAAGGCCGGCTTCGTCGCGATCTTCGGATTTTATTGGTCGGGGAGACAGGATTCGAACCTGCGACCTCTACGTCCCGAACGTAGCGCTCTACCAGCCTGAGCTACACCCCGTTGTGAGCTGCGCATTGTACAGACCGGGAAAATCCCGGGCAAGTCCCCGCTCATCGTTTTCGTGGATGCTGCCCCTGCCCCTGCCCCGGCTGCGCTCGTCCTCGCGCCGGGGCATCCGCCGGGGAGCGCGCCACGCCCCCGCGGGGAACCGGGCCTTCCGTACGGGCAGGGAGATCGCGACGTTCCTCAGCGCCCGACCACCGGCAATTCGACGTAGCTGGCCGCCTGCGGCGTGTGCCAGATCCGCTGCGTGGCCTTTTGGTAGTCGCCGGGCTTGGCGAAGAAGATGTTGGGCACGTAGGTCTGCGGGTTGCGGTCGTACAGAGGGAACAGCGAGGACTGCACCTGCACCATGATCCGGTGGCCGGGCTGGAACGTGTGGTTCACCGCCGGCATCTCGAACCGGTACGGCAGTGCCTCGCCGGCGGCCAGCGGCGCCGGGTGCTCGAAGCTCTCGCGGTAGCGGCCGCGGAACATCGACAGCGACAGCGCCAGTTCGTAGCCGCCCATCTCCGGGCGCGCCGGGTACTCGTCGGGATACACGTCGATCAGCTTGACCACCCAGTCGCTATCGCTGCCGCTGGTGGAGGCGAACAGGTGCGCCTGCGGGATGCCCGCCACCTTCATCGGCTCGGTCAGCGGTTCGCTGACGAAGGTCAGCACGTCCGTGCGCCCGTCGACGAAGCGCTGGTCCTCCACCAGCCAGGCCTGCCAGGCGGGGCGGTCGGCCGCATCGATCGGCCGCGGCCGGTACGGCACCGGCTTGGCCGGATCGGAGACGTATTCCTCGTAGGCGCTGCCCTGCCCGTCCGGCGCCTTGAACGACAGCGTTTCGCCGGTGCCCAGGTACAGCGGCCGCGACTGCGCCGGGCAGCCCTGCGCACAGCTCTGCGGCCAGCGCGCGTAGCGGTCCCAGCGGTCCAGGCCGGTGTCGTAGATCAGCACCGGCGGCGTGTCCGCCGGCGGGGCATCCTTGAGGTACTGGTCGAAGAACGGCTTGAGCACGTCGCGGCGGAACTTGTAGGCGGTGTCGCCGTCCCACTTCAGCGCGCCGAGGCTGCTGCCGTCGTAGTTGACCTGGCTGTGGCGCCACGGCCCCATCACCAGGAAGTTGCGGTGGTTGTCCTTGTCCTGCGGCTCCATCGCCAGGTAGGTGTGCTGCGCGCCCCACATGTCCTCCTGGTCCCACAGGCCCTGGATCCACATGGTCGGCACCTTCAGCGGCCGCTTGGCCATGATCCGGTCCAGCGCCTGGCCCTGCCAGAAGGCGTCGTAGGCCGGATGCTCGGAGATCTTGTGCCAGAACGGCAGCTGCTCCAGCCCGGCCGCGCGCGCGAAGTCGCCGGCCGAGCCCGCGCGCAGGTAGTTGCTGTAGTCGTCCAGGCCCGCGCGCGCGATGCGGCCGCCCTTGCGGTGCGCCGCGGTCTGGCCGACGAAATAGTCGAGCATGGTCTGGCGGAAGGCGCCGTAGCTGAACCAGTCGTCGCCCATCCAGCCATCGACCATCGGGCTCTGCGGCGCGGCCGCCTTCAGCGCCGGGTGCGGATCGGCCAGCGCCATCACCACGGTGAAACCGGGATAGGACGAACCGATCATGCCGACCTTGCCGTTGCTCTCCGGCACGTTCTTCACCAGCCAGTCGATGGTGTCGTAGGCATCGGTGGCGTGGTCCACGTCGCTGTCGTTGAGCGGCCCGCGCAGCGGACGGGTCATCACGTACTCGCCTTCCGAGCCGTGCTTGCCGCGCACGTCCTGGTACACGCGGATGTAGCCGTCCTCCACGAACACCGCATCGCCGACCGGCAGCACCGCCTCGCGCCTGCTCGAATAATTGCGCGAGGCGTTGCCTGCGGCGTCGTACGGGGTGCGGGTCAGCAGGATCGGCGCATGGCGGGCGCCCTTAGGCACGACGATCACCGTGTAGAGCTTGGTGCCGTCGCGCATCGGGATCATCACCTCGCGCTTGTCGTAGTCGAAGCCCTGCTCCGGTGCCACGAAGGCCTTGCCGGTGATGTCCGGCGTCATCGTCGGGGTCTGCTCCTGCGCATGGCCGGCGGCCCCCAGGATGGCCCACAACGATAGGGACAGCGGCAGGAGGCGGGCTCGGCGCAGGCGCATGGGAAGGCTCCGTGGATGAAGGAGCTGCAGTCTAGCCGGCGTGGCGGCGCGGTGCGGCGCCGGCCGCGGGTGGGCGCTGGCCGGGCGCTACCCGCTTCACACCGGCTGGCGCGTCTGCCCTTCCCCGTGCACCACGAAACGCTCCACGGTCAGTGCCTCCAGCCCCATCGGCCCGTAGGCGTGCAGGCGCGTGGTGGAGATGCCGATCTCCGCGCCCAGGCCCAGCTCGCCGCCGTCGGAAAAGCGCGAGGAGGCATTGACCATGACCACCGCCGAGCGCAGCGCGTGCACGAACGCGCGGGCGTTGGCCGGGTCCTGGGTGGCGATGACCTCGGTATGGTCCGAGCCGTAGCGGCGGATGTGGGCGATGGCCTGCTCCAGCGAATCGACCACCTTGACCGCGATCACCAGGTCGAGGAACTCGGCGGCGTAGTCGTCCTCGCCGGCCGGCGCCACGTCGGGCACCAGCGCCCGGGTGGCGGCATCGCCGCGCACCTCGACGCCGCGCGCGCGCAGCGCGGCGACCGCGCCGGGCAGGAACGCCGCCGCCGCATCGCGGTGCACCAGCAGCGTCTCCAGCGAATTGCACGCGGCCGGGCGCGACACCTTGCCGTCGATCAGCAGGTCGAGGGCGACCTTGCGGTCGGCGCTGGCATCGACGAACAGGTGGCACACGCCCTTGTAGTGCTTGATCACCGGCACCCGCGCGTGCTCGGCGACGAAGCGGATCAGGCCCTCGCCGCCGCGCGGGATGGCCAGGTCGACGATCTCGTTCAGCTGCAGCAGTTCGAGCATGGTCTCCCGGCGCAGGTCCTGCACCAGGGTCAGCGCCGCTTCCGGCACGCCGGCGGCGGCGATCGCGCGGCGCAGCGCGGCGGCGATGGCGACGTTGGAATGCAGGGCTTCCGAGCCGCCGCGCAGGATCACGCCATTGCCGGCCTTGATGCACAGCGCGGCCGCGTCGGCAGTGACGTTGGGCCGGGCCTCGTAGATCATCGCGATCACGCCCAGCGGCACCCGCACCTTCTGCACGCGGATGCCGTTGGGGCGCACGTAGTCGCGGGTGACCTGCCCGACCGGATCGGGCAGCGCGGCCACCTCGCGCAGCGCACCGGCGACGCCGGCCAGGCGCTTGGGATCGAGCCGGAGCCGGTCGAGCATGGCGCTGCCGGTGCCCTTGGCGGCAGCCGCCTCCAGGTCGCGCGCATTGGCCGCCAGGATCGCATCGGCATCGGCCAGCAGCGCGCCGGCCATCGCCTCGATCAGCGCGCTGCGCGCCTCGGAGGAAAGCTGCGCCAGGGCCTGGGCCGCGTCGCGGCACTGCAGGGCCAGGGTCTTGATGTCGCTCATCCGGGATTTCCCATGCGCTGCCCGGTCGTCGCGGGCCATGTGCGCATGATAAGGGCAATGCGGGCATCGCCGTGCCCGCGTCCGCCGGCGTGCAGGCAACCCGAGCGCCCCGTCGCCTTCACCGGCTCGCCGCCGGGCGTGCGGACGTGGCAGGCGCGCGCGTCGCGACCTGGGCCAGGGTGGCCAGGGCACGGCTCCTGCGATCGTCGTCGCCCCAGCGCTGGGCGGCGATCGCGGCGGCCGGCGTGGCCCGGCTGATCGCCGCCGCGGTGTCGCCGTCGGCGCGCGCCAGGGCCGCCTCCAGCCAGGCCGCATCGATCGCACTGGTCGCGTAGGCCGGCGCGTCGATCCGGGCGTTCAATGCCTGCAGCCGTGCAAGCACGTCGCGCGCGCCGGCCCGGTCGCCGGTTGCCAGGCGCGCCTGGCCCAGTCCGGACAGCACGTCCCCGCGCACTCCCGTCAACGGCAGATCGGGATGCCCGTCGAGCGCTTCGTCGGCTTCCCGGTACAGCTGCAGCGCCTGGCCGACCTGGCCACGACGCGCCGCCAGCCGCGCCTGCAGGTCCAGCCCCTGCAGGAAATTGCCGACCGCCCAGGCATGCCCGCTGGCGGCACGTTCGCGCAGGCGCGGCGCCAGCCCGGCCAGCATCGTGCCGGCTTCGTCCAGCCGGCCCAGCTCGATCATGGCCTCGGCCAGCGACACCTGGGTGCCATCGTGGAAGTCGGGCGACTGCGCGGCGAAGGTCTTCGAGATCGCCAGCGCCCGCTGCATCGCCTGCGCCGCGTCCCCGTAGCGCCCCAGCTGCATCAGGGCATCGCCGAAATAGGCCAGCAGGCCCGCCAGCCCCGGGCCGTTGCCGTCCAGCACCCGGTCGTAGTCGGCGATGATGGTGCGATACAGGGCAACGGCCCGGGCCGGATCGACGCGGATCGTCACCAGCGCCTGCACGAAGCGGTAGTAGATCAGGGCCGGGTCGTGGCCGCCGTAGAACGCCGTCGCCCGCGCCAGCGCATCGCCGGCACGCGCGCGCGCCTGCGCATCGTCCCCGGCGACCGCCAGCGCCATCGCCTGCGCGGCCAGCGCCTGCACTTCCAGCTCGCGGTCGGGCGCGGCCTGGGCATGCAGTTCGGCCAGGATCTGGCGCAGCTGCTCCTGGATCTGCGCGACCGGCATCTGCCGCACCGCCAGCTCCGAATACATCTGGTTGATCCGGACCCGCAGGATCTCGTCGGGCTCGGCACCGGGGGATTGCCGCAGCAGCGCGATCGCCTCCTTGTCCACCTGCGCGGCCGAGGGCAGGTCGATCAGCATCGAATAGGCCCGGCCCAGCGCCGCGAGCACGCGCGCGCGTTCGAGCGTGCCCGCCGGGTAGCCCGCCTGGAGCCGGCGCGCCTGTCGCAGCACCGGCAACGCCTTGTCGCCGCGGTCCAGGGCGTTGTAGGCCCGGCCGATCGACAACAACAACGGCACCCGCACCGCCGCCGGCATGGCGGTATCGCCCTGCAGTTCGGCGACGCCCTTGTCCAGCATCTCGGCCACGGTGATGCGTTCGCCCCGGCTGCGCGACGGGTCGGCATTCTCGAACAGCTCGCTCATGAAGCCGGCCAGCGCCTGGGCCTTGTCGCGCTCCTGCTCGGCCAGGCGCAGCTGGCTCTCGCGCTCGATGCCGAAACCGGCCAGCAGCATGCCCAGCGCCAGCACCGCCGCGGCCGCGCCGCGATGCCGCTTCAGGTAGAGCCGCGCCCGGTACCAGGCCGCCCCGCGCCGGGCCTGGACCGGCAACGACTGCAGGAACCGCTCCAGGTCTTCGCCGAGCGCCGCGGCGGTGGCGTAGCGATCGCCCGGGGCGGTGCGCATGGCCTTGAGCACGACGGCGTCGATGTCGGCGGGAATGCGATAGCCCGGGACGGCCGCCGCCGGGTCACGCGCGTCGCGACGCCGGCTCGGCGGCTGCACCCGGCCGGTGACGATGGCGTTGGACAGGGCCAGCGGCGATTCCTCCGCGGCGAACGGGAGCAGGCCGCTGACCAGCTCGTACAGCACCGCGCCCAGGGACCAGATGTCGCTGGCGGTCGTCAGGGACTCGCCGAGCACCTGTTCGGGGCTGGCATAGGCCAGGGTCAGCGCGCGCTGGCCGGCGGCGGTGCGCAATGCTGCCTCGCCGCCCTCCTCGGCCAGCAGCCGGGCGATGCCGAAATCCAGCAGCCTCGGCTCGCCGCGCGCGTCCACCAGGATGTTGGCCGGCTTGATGTCCCGGTGCACCACCAGGTGCTGGTGCGCGTACTGCACCGCCGCGCAGACCTTGGCGAACAACCCCACGCGCCGGGCCAGCGACAGCCCCTGCTCGCGGCAATAGACGTCGATGCGCTGGCCCTGCACGTATTCCATCGCCAGGAACGGCTGGCCGTCGGCGGTGCTGCCCGCATCCAGCAGGCGGGCGATACGGGGATGGTCCAGTCCCGCCAGGATGCGGCGCTCGTCGGCGAAGTGGCGCAGCACCTCGGGGCCCGGCTCGCCCGCGCTGCCCACCAGTTTCAGCGCCACCTGCTGCACCGCGCCGCCGACGTTGCGTTCGGCCAGGTACACCACGCCCATGCCGCCCTGCCCGAGCCGGCGCAGGATGCGGTAGTCGCTGGCGGCCGCGGCGACCACCTGCGCGCCGCTGCGGTCCGGTGCCACGTAGGCGTTCCACGTCGGCGGCGGCAGGGTCGATTCCGAATCCAGCGCCTGCAGCAGCCATTCGACCTCCCGCCTCAGGGCGTCGTCGCCGGCGCATTCGCGCACGACATGGGCCTGCCGGTCCTCCGGCGGCAACGCGTCGGCGGCCGTCGCGATAGCCTTTGCCCGCAGGTAGCGGGCCTGCACCGGATCCACGTCATCCATGCCGGCGCCGCCGTGCCATGGCGCGCATCGCGCGCGGTCGCCGCCCATGGCCGGCATGGTTCCGCACCCGGCGTGTCCGCCGGTATCCGTGGTCGCCTCCCCCTGACCGCACCTGCCTCTCCCCCCGGAATCGGTACGACCGCCGGCCGCCTTGGCCGGTCCGCTACAACAGCACCAAGTCGTCGCGATGGATCACGTTCTCGCCGTAGTTGTACCCCAGCACCGCCTGGATGTCGCGCGAGTGGTGGTGGGCGATGCGGGCGATGTCGCGGGCGGAATACTGGACGATGCCGTGCGCCAGGCGGCGCTCGCCGGCATCGTCCCGGCACGCCACCGCGACCATGTCGCCACGGCGGAACTCGCCTTCCACGGCGACGATGCCCCCGGGCAGCAGCGAGGCGCCCTTCTCCGCCAGCGCGCGCGCAGCGCCGGCATCGACCACGACCGCGCCCGGCTCCAGCGGCGCGTGGCGCAGCCAGTACTTGCGCGCGGCGATGCGGCTGTGCGCGGCGCGGATGCGGGTGCCGCGCAGGCGGCCCTGCGCCAGCGCGCGCACCGTATCGCCGTCGCGTCCGTTGAACAGGAAGGTGTCGATGCCGGCCTCGCCGGCCTTGATCGCCGCCTCCAGCTTGGTGCGCATGCCACCGGTGCCGGCGCGGCTGCCGCTGCCGCCGGCCATGGCCAGCACCTGCGGGGTCAGCTCGGCCACCTCGTCCACCGGCCGGGCCTGCGGGTCGTGGCGCGGATCGGCGGTGTACAGGCCGGGGATGTCGGTGGCGATGAACAGCGCATCGGCATCGACCAGGGCGGCGACGATCGCGGCCAGGTTGTCGTTGTCGCCGAGCTTGAGCTCGTCCACCGAGACGGTGTCGTTCTCGTTGACCACCGGCAGCGTGCCCAGCCGCAGCAGCTCGGTCAGGGTGGCGCGGGCGTTGAGGTAGCGGCGCCGGTTGCGCAGGTCGTCGTGGGTGAGCAGTACCTGCGCCACCGGGCGCTCGAAGAAGCGCTGCCACAGCGCGATCAGCTGCGCCTGGCCGAGCGCGGCCAGGGCCTGGCGCGCGGCGATCGCGGCTTCGGCGCTGCCGGCGTGGGGCAGGATCGCGCGCCCGGCGGCGACTGCGCCGGAGGACACCACCACCACCTCGCGCCCGGCCAGCAGGCTGGAGGAGACGAACTGCGCCAGCCCCAGCGCGTAGCGCGGCGACAGCCCGCCGCCGTCGGCGGCCAGCAGGCTGCTGCCGACCTTGAGCACCGCGCGCCGCCACGGCGGCAGCGGCTGTTCGGCGAAGCCGGCGGGGGCGTCAGTGTTCATCGGCTTGCCATCCGCCGCAGCAATGGAATGCGTGCCGGCGCAGGCGGCACCTGCGGGCGCTTCATCGGCGCGTGTTCCATTCGTGGACAGTGAGGTCGGAACTGCCGTGGATCGCCAGCGGGTCGGCCGCCACGATGGCCTTGGCTTGCTCCAGGCTGCCTACGTCCTTCAGCAGGTAGGCCCCGCCGCTGCCATCGCTGAAACCGCCGGTCAGTTCCAGCAATCCGCGCGTGCGCAGGTCGTCGAGGAAGGCCAGGTGCGGAGCGACCACGGCGGTATCGAAACCGGGTTTGCGCATGGCCAGGACCAGGTAGTGCGTCATCGTGCTGTGTCCTTCATGGGGATGATTCGCCGCTGCAGTTCGTTGCGCTCGTCGTTTCCGCGCGGAGCCTGTCTCCGCGATGCCTCTTCGTCACATTCGGAATTCCCGAATCCCTTCTCCTGTTTCGGGGCCATGGCCCCGCAAGCGGGGGAAGCGAACGGGCTCAGCGGAGACAGGCCTTCCACGGAGACGACGATTCCATTTCCAGGCGAGCCGGATCATGTTTCATGCGAGCCGAATCACGCCAGGGCCTGCCAGCGCGCGCGCAGCGCGTCCAGGCGCAGGTCGGCGGCCGCGCCGGGCGAGACCCGGGCGGCCAGGCTGCCTTCCGGCGTCCTGCCGTCGCCGGCATGGGCGGCGCCGGCGGCGGCGGCCCTGTAGGCCTCGCGGAACGGCACGCCGGCCACCGCCGCCTCCACCGCCACGTCGGTGGCGTACATGCCCGAGTCGATCGCCGCGCGCAGCCAGTCCTGGCGCCATTCCAGGTTGGCCAGCAGCGCCGGCAGCAGCTCCAGCGCCGCCAGGCCGCGGTGGAAGCCGTGGAACAGCGCGCCCTTGCTGTTCTGCAGGTCGCGCTGGTAGCCCGACGGCAGCGACAGCAGCTGCTCGATCTCGGTGCGCGCGGCCGCCACGCTGGCGTGGGTGGCGCGCATCAGCTCGATCACGTCCGGGTTGCGCTTGTTGGGCATGATCGAGCTGCCGGTGGTGTACTGCGCCGGCAGCGCGACGAAGCCGAACTCGGCGCTGGTGTACAGCGACAGGTCCCAGGCGATGCGGCGCAGGTCCAGGGTGGCGCTGCCGAGCGCCTCCAGTGCGGCCAGCTCGAACTTGCCGCGCGAGAGCTGGGCGTAGATCGGGCTGACCTGCATGCGCGCGAAGCCGAGCGCGGCGGTGGTGTGCTCGCGGTCCAGCCCGAGGTTGACGCCGTAGCCGGCGGCGGTGCCGAGCGGATTGGCGTCGATCAGCTTCAGCGTATCGGTGGCGCGCACCGCATCGTCGATGAAGGCCTCGGCCCAGCCGGCCCACCACATGCCGGCCGAGGACACCACGGCGCGCTGGATGTGGGTGTAGCCGGGGATCGGCAGCGTCGCCTCGGCCTGGGCACGGTCGAGCGCGACCTTGGCGATCTCGCGCGACAGCGCCGCGACCCGCGCCAGCCTGTCCTTCAGCCACAACCGGGTGGCTACCAGGATCTGGTCGTTGCGGCTGCGGCCGGTGTGGATCTTGCGGCCGGCATCGCCCAGGCGCTCGGTCAGGCGCGACTCGATCGCCGAGTGGCAGTCCTCGTAGCGCTCGTCGAGCACGAAGGCGCCGCTGCGGTAGTCGGCGGCCAGCGCGTCCAGCTCGCGCAGCAGGCCCGCCAGCTCCTCGGCCGAGAGGATGCCGATGTGCTGCAGGCCCTCGGCGTGCGCCTTGCTGGCGGCGATGTCGTAGAGGAGGAACTCCCGGTCCAGGATCACGTCGTCGCCGGCCAGGAAGGACTGGATCTTCGCGTCCACCTGCACGCCGGGTTTTTGCCAGAGAAGTTCGGCCATCGTTATCTCGCTTCGGGCGGCCAGCGCCGCCGGTCGTATTGCGTTGGGAAGGGGCGCGCTGGGCGCGGCTCAGGCCGCGTCCAGCGCGATGCCCACGGTCTCGTCCAGGCCCAGCGCGCGGTTGATGTTCTGCAGCGCCTGCGTCGCCGCGCCCTTGAGCAGGTTGTCCAGGGTGGCCACCACCACCACGCGCCGGTTGCCCGGGGCCAGGGTGAAGCCGCCGACCTCGGCGCCGGGGCGCCCGGCGATGCGGCTCACCCACGGCGCCTCGTCCACCACCGCCACCAGCGGCTCACCGGCATAGCGCGCGCGGTAGCGCTGCTCCACCTGCTCGCGCGTCAGCGGCCGCTGCAGCCACAGGTTCACGGTCATGGTGATGCCGCGGAAATGCGGCGCCACGTGCGGCATGAATTCCACCGGGGTGTGCAGGTGGGTGGACACCTCGCGCTCGTGCACGTGGTTGGCCAGCGCGTACGGCATCAGGTTGTCGTGCAGCAGCTCGGGATTGTTGCGGTCCGAGGGCGTGGTGCCGGCGCCGGAATAGCCGGACACGCCGAAGCACTGCGGCGGGCCGGCCAGCTCGTCCAGCAGCGGTGCGATCGCCAGCTGCATGGCGGTGGCGTAGCAGCCCGGGTTGCTGATGCGCCGCTGGCCGGCGTAGCTGTCGCGGGTCAGCTCGGGCAGGCCGTAGTACCAGCCCGCATCGAAGCGGTAGTCCGCCGACAGGTCCACGATCAGGGTCTGCGGCGCGGCCTGGTCCAGCGCCTCCACGTAGGGGCCGGCCTTGCCGTTGGGCAGGGCCAGGATCACCACGTCGGCGCCCTTGGCGGCGACCGCGGCCGGGTCGAGGTTCTCGTAGCGCAGCGGCCCGGCGTAGGCGGGATTGTGGTCGGCCACGCACTGGCCGGCCAGTTCGCGCGAGGAGACGAAGGCCAGCGCCAGGTCCGGATGGCCGGCGACCAGGCGGATCAGCTCGGCACCGGTATGGCCGCGGGCGCCGACGATGCCGACGGTGAAGGGGGTAGTCATGCGTGTTGCTCCAGGCGGAAGCGCAGGTTCGCCTTCACGGCCCGCCATTCCGTATCGAGGATGGAAAAGACCACGGTATCGCGCAGGCTGCCGTCGGCGTGGCGCTTGTGGGCCCGCAGCACGCCGTCCTGCTTCGCCCCGAGCCGGGCGATGGCCGCGCGCGAGGCATGGTTGAACCAGCTGGTCTCGAAGGATACCGCGGCACAGCCCAGCGCCTCGAAGGCATGGCCGAGCAGCAGCAGCTTGGCCTCGGTGTTGATGCCGCTGCGCTGCACCCGCGGCGCATACCAGGTGTAGCCGATCTTGAGGTTGGGCACCGCCGGCTGCAGGTCGTAGAAGCGGGTGCTGCCGACGACGGCGCCGTCGCGATCGAGCACCGCGAACGGCAGCGCCGTGCCCGCATCGCGCGCGGCCAGCGCCGCGTCGACGTAGTCCTCCACCTCCCCGGGTGCCGGCACGTTGGCGTACCACAGCCGCGACAGCGCACCCTCGCCCAGCGCCCGGCGCAGCCCCGGCGCATGCGCGGCGGCGAGCGGCACCAGGCGCACGCCGCCGCCGGCCAGGTCCGGGACCTGCCGCCAGGCATCGGGCACGGGAACGGCGCGCGCCACGGCTCAGCCCACCAGCGTCGCTTCGTGGCCGCCGGCGTATTCCACGCAGCGGCGGATCTGCTCGAAATCGTCCAGGCCGCACCAGAACGTCTTCCACTTGGCCTGCTTGTAGCAGCCGTCGGAGACCGAGTAGTAGAAGATGTTGACCTGGTTGTTGTGGCGCGAGCGCCAGAACAGCTGCGGCGTCTCGGCGCGCATCACGTTCCACACCGCCCGGCCCAGGCCCTCGCCCTGCGCCTCGTCGGAGACGGCGAACTTGTCCATGTACGGCACTCCGTCCACGTCGGCCAGGATGATCGCGGTGCGGTAGTTCTCGCTGACGTACACGCGCAGCAGGCGGGTGCGCTCGAAGTAGTCGTCCACCAGCCGGCGGCCGAAGCTCGACTCGATCAGTGCCCGCAGCCGCGGCAGGTCCACCTGCTCCCAGCGATCGAAGCAGCACACCCGCTCGCCCAGGCGCACCAGCGTGCCCGAGCCCTTGTGGGTGAACAGCTCCTTGGCCAGGTCGGCCGGCCGGGTGATCGACACCGACGACTCCAGCGGCAGCCCGTCGAGCAGCGACTTGATCTGCTCCAGCTTCACCCGCATGCCGCCGTTGATCCACGGCTGCGCCATCAGGTGGTCGTACTCGGTGGACAGGTTGATCGAGTCGATCACCTTGCCCTTCTCGTCCAGCAGGCCGCCGGTGCCGGTGAGGAAGATGATCTTGTACGGCTGCACCGCGCGCACCAGTTCGGCGGCGGAGAAGTCGGCGTTGACGTTGAGGATCTGGCCGCCGGCGGTCTCGCCGAGGCTGGCGATGACCGGGATCGAGCCGGCGTGCAGGCTGGCCTCGATCGGCGCCAGGTTGACCGAGGTCACCTCGCCGACCAGGCCGTAGGTGTCGCGGTCCAGGTACCGGGCCTCGAACACGCCGCCGGTGATCGAGGTGGCGCGCGCCCCGGCCGCCTGCAGCGCCTCGACCAGGCGCAGGTTGGAGGCCTGGAACACCTTGCGCACGATCGCCAGCGCCTCCGGCGAGGTCACCCGCAGGCCGTTGACGGTGTGCTTGTCGATGCCGGCGGCGGCCAGCTCGGTATCCAGCTGCGGGCCGGCGCCGTGCAGCACGATCGGGGTCAGGCCGACCTCCTGCAGGAAGGTCAGCGAGGAAGTCAGCGACTCCAGGTCGTCGCGCAGCACCGCGCCGCCGACCTTGACCACGGCGAAGCGCTTGGCGTCCAGCTGCGAGAAGCGCTTGAGGTACTGGCTGATCTCCTTGGCGCTGGCCATGCTGGAAAGCAGGCGCACGATGGTCTGGCGGGTGTGGCGTTGCGGGGCGGGAAGCGAGGTCTTGATGTTCATGGTCGTGTGCGGCCGCGCGCTCAGGCGCCGGCGTTGATGATGCGGTTCACCGACTCGGCGTAGCGCTGCAGCTGCTCCAGCGTGACGAACTCGTCGGCGGTGTGGGCCTGGGCGATGTCGCCGGGGCCGTAGACGAAGGCGGTGTAGCCGCCGGCCGAGAACAGCGAGGCCTCGGTCCAGAAATCCACCGCGTTGCCGATCGGCAGGCCCAGCTCGTCGGCGACATCGCGCGCGGCCAGGCGCCGGTCCTCGGCCCTGGCGATGTCCCCGGACGGCAGGCTCGGGCCGCGGAAGGTCTCGACGAACTCGGCCGCGGCCGGCTCGGCGAAACCGGCGAAGGTGGCCAGCAGCGCGTCGTTGTCCATCGACGGCAGCGGCCGGAAGTTGAAGCGCAGCTCGGCGGCCGGGGCGATGACGTTCGCCTTGATCCCGCCCTCGATGCGGCCGATGTTGAAGCGCAGCCCGGTCAGCCCGCCGAAGCGCGCATGCGCCAGCGATTGCACGTGGTCCAGCGCCCTGCCGCCCCAGCGGATCGCCTGGTGCAGCGCGCTGGCCGCCGGGTCGAGCGCGGCCGACGCATGGCCGGCGGTGCCCTTGAAGCGCATCAGCACCGAGCTGATGCCGCGATGCGCCAGTACCGCCTCGCCCATCGTCGGCTCGGCGACCACCACCGCCTCGTAGGGCTGCGGGCCGCGCGCCAGGAAGGCGGCGATGCAGCGCGGATCGTTGGCCTCCTCGTCGGAGGAGAACAGGAACGCGGCATCGCCGGTGCCGGCGTTGGCCGCCGCGATCAGCGCCGCCGCCGCGCCCTTGATGTCGCACACGCCCAGCCCGACCACGCGGTCGTCCAGGCGCCGCATCGCGTGCGGGTCGGCGCTCCAGGCCGGCGAATCGGGCACCGTGTCCAGGTGCACGTTGAACAGCACCTTCGGCGCGCCGCGTACCGCGTACAGGCTGACCGCGCCGGCACCGTGGTCGATCACCTCCACCGCGAACCCCGGGAGGTTCGCGCGAATGTAGTCGAAGATGCCGCCCTCGGCGGCGATGGCGCGCGGCGGGTTGCGGGTGTCGAAGGACACCAGTTGCCGCAGGTGCGCGAGCGTGTTTTCGAGCAGATCGGTCATGGGGAAGTCACGCGGCCGCGCTGGCGGCCTGCTGGTAGAGGTCGGGATGCATTACTTCCATCAGCGACTGCGGCTGGGCCGGGGCGGCGAAACCGTACCGGGCATACAGGCCGTGCGCATCGAAGGTGGCCAGCATGAACCGGCGCAGCCCCTGCACTTGCGGATGGGCCATGATCGCCGCCACCAGCTGCTTGGCGTAGCCCTGCCCGCGGTGCGCCGGCAGCACGAACACGTCGGACAGGTAGCCGAAGGTCGCGCCGTCGGTGATCACCCGGGCGAACGCCACCTGGCCCACCCCGTCGAGGTAGCCGCCGAAGCACAGCGAGCCGGCGATCGCCCGCTCGACCGTGTCGCGCGGGATGCCCCGGCTCCAGTAGGCCTCGGTCGAGAGGAACCGGTGGACCAGGTCCACGTCCAGCTCGTGCTTGTCGGTGCTGATGCGCAATGTATCCATGGGTTCCATCGGCAAAAGCCCTCCCCTTCCGGGAGAAGGCGCCCCGGAGGGCGGACGGGGGGTCCGGACGCGGCCTCGTGCAGTGCATCGCCCGGGGATCATGCCCGGGCGGTTCTCCCGGACATGCGCGCTGCGTCCATCGGTGCCGCTGTCGCTCGCCTTGCCCCCCCTCACGGAAGGGCAAGGGGCGGGCGGCGTCAGCGGTTGACCTGGGCGTACAGGGTGGAGCTCATGCCGAACAGCTTGATGAAGCCCTCGGCCTCCTCCACGCCCCAGTCGGCCGACTGCGCGTAGGTGGCGCCCTTGGCGTTGAGGATGTGCGGGGACTTCACCGCCACCGCATCGACGCGACCGCCGCGGGTCTCCAGCGTGACCTCGCCGCTGACCTGGGCCTGGGACGACTTCAGGAACGCCTCCAGGTCGGTCTTGAGCGGATCATGGAAGAAGCCTTCGTACACCAGCTCCACCCACTTGCGCGCCACCTCCGGCTTGAAGCGGTTCTGCTGCTTGGTCAGCACCGCGTCCTCCAGGGCGCGGTGCGCGGCCAGCAGCGCGACCAGGCCCGGCGCCTCGTAGACGATGCGGCCCTTCAGGCCGATCACGGTGTCGCCGGTGTACACGCCGCGGCCGACGCCGTACTGGCCGAACAGGGTGTTCAGCCGGGCCAGCAGCTTGGCGCCCTCCAGCGGCTTGCCGTCCAGCTCCACCGCCTCGCCCTGGACGAACTTGAGGGTCACCGTCAGCGGCTCGACCGGCCAGGCGCTGCGCGGCGCGCACAGCGCACGGGCGCCCTCGCCCGGGGCTTCCCAGCGGTCGATCTCGCCGCCGGACAGGGTCACGCCCAGCAGGTTCTCGTTGATGGTGTAGCTCTTCTGCTTGGTGCGCACGCCGAAGCCGCGCTCCTCCAGGTACTTCTGCTCGTAGGCCCGGGTCTGGGTGTGCTCCTTCTGGATCTCGCGGATCGGCGCGTGGATCACGTAGTCGCCCTGGGCCTTGATCGCCAGGTCGAAGCGCACCTGGTCGTTGCCCATGCCGGTGCTGCCGTGGGCGACGGCGTTGGTGCCCAGCTCGGCGGCGCGCTTGAGCGCGGCATCGACGATCAGGTAGCGGTCCGAGACCAGCAGCGGGTACTGGCCCTGGTAGCCCTCGCCGGCCCACACGAACGGCTTGACGAACCCGTCCCAGATCGCGTTGCCGGCGTCCACGGTGACGTGGCTGGCCGCGCCCAGCTCGGCGGCGCGCTTCTCGATGTACTCGCGCTCCTCGGCGTCCACGCCGCCGGTGTCGGCGAACAGGGAGTGCACGTTGTAGCCCTGCTCCTTCAGGTAGGGGATGCAGAAGCTGGTGTCCAGGCCGCCGGAGAAGGCGAGCACGACGTCTTTGCTCATGGCTGTGTGTCCTAGGGAAATTGGGGGGAGGGAATCAGGGGGAGGAAGACGATGCGGCGGCCACGATGACCGGTTCGCAACGGACGGGGAAATTGACCGAGTGGGCAATGAAGCAGGCCTGGTGCGCCGCCTCGTGCAGCACTTCGGCCAGCAGCGGATCGCCGCCGGCGATCGTCACCTGCGGCCGCAGCACCGCCTCGGTGAAGTGCCTGCGCTGGCCGGCGGCATCCAGGCTGGCCTCGGCCCGGTCCACGTAGCCGGTCACCACGAGCCCGGCCTCGGCGGCCAGGTGCAGGTACCAAAGCATGTGGCACGAGGACAGCGAGGCCAGCAGCAGGTCCTCGGGGTTGTGCCGCGCCGGGTCGCCGAGGAACGCCGGATCGGCCGAGCCGGCGATCTCCGCCTTGCCCTCGACCGCGACCGTGTGCTCGCGCCCGTAGGCACGGTAGTCGCGCGTGCCCTGGCCGCGATCGCCGGTCCAGCGGATGCAGGCGCGGTAACGGTGGAGATCGGCGGCCATGGCTGCGCTCAACCCTCGCGCTGCTGCCCGACCAGCGCGGCCATCACCGCCTTCTGCACGTGCAGGCGGTTCTCGGCCTCGTCGATGGCGATGCAGGCCGGCGAGTCCATCACCGCGTCGGTGGCCTTGACGTTGCGGCGCAGCGGCAGGCAATGGCTGAACACGCCGTTGTTGGTCAGCGCCATCTTGGCCTCGTCGACGATGAAGTGCTTGTACTGGTCGCGGATCGGTTTTTCCGGCTCCCAGTTGCCGAAGTACGGCAGCGCGCCCCAGCTCTTGGCGTAGACCACGTCGGCGCCGGCGTAGGCGCTGGGCACGTCGTGGCTGATCTGGAAGCTGCCGCCGTTCTCGGCCACGTTCTGCTCGGCCCAGCCGATGTAGCGCTCGTCGAGGATGTAGTCGGGCGTGGGGCACAGCAGGGTCACGTCCATGCCCATGCGCGTGGCGATGGTCAGCGCCGAGTTGGCGACCGCGGTGTTCAGCGGCTTGGGGTGGTAGGTCCAGGTCAGCACGTACTTCTTGCCGCGCAGGTCGGACGTGCCGAAATGCTCCTGCAGCGCCAGCACGTGCGCCAGCTCCTGGCACGGGTGGGTGATGGTCTCCATGTTGATCACCGGCACCGGCGAGTACTTGGCGAAGGACTTGAGCACGAGGTCCTGGCGGTCGTAGGCCCAGTCCTTGAACTTGGGGAAGGCGCGCACGCCGATCAGGTCGACGTAGCGGCCCAGCACCCGGGCGACCTCGGCGATGTGCTCCTCGGCCTCCCCGTCCATCACCGTGCCCAGCTCGAACTCGATCGGCCAGGCATCCTTGCCCGGCTGCAGCACGATGGCGTGGCCGCCGAGCTGGAAGGCGCCCAGCTCGAAGCTGGTGCGGGTGCGCATGGACGGATTGAAGAACACCAGCGCGATCGACCGGCCCTTGAGCTCCTCGCCCAGCCTGTTGCGCTTGAACAGCGCCGCCTGCGTCAGCAGTGCATCGATCTCGCCCCGGCTCCAGTCCTGGGTGTTGAGGAAATGCTTCAATGACATCGGTCGATCCTTTGCTGCATGGCCGCTGCGGACAGCGGGGCGCGGAATGCGCATTTCTTTACGGTTGCAACCAAACGCCGGCGCCAGAACGAAAAAACCCAGCCGCTGGCTGGGTCTTCGGAAACGGACGGCACGACGCTCCGGTCACCCAGCGATGCTGTGGGGTTCCGGTCGGCGCGCACGCGAGGTCATGCCCGAGGCGAGGCGGGCGGCGCTGTCTGCGTGCGGGAAGATGGTGGCGTTCATCGGACGCGCATCCTCGCACGCGGGCGCGGCGCGCGCAAGCAGGCAAGCCTCAGCGCGGCGGCACGATCACCGCGTCGGGCACGTACGGCGCGACGGTCACGCGCACGCGCAGGCGGTTGCCGGGATCCTCGGGCAGGCGCGAGCGGTACTTGGTGCCCTTGTAGACGTAGTCCACGTCGTAGGCGATGGGCCGGCGGAACTCGCGGCCGATCTCCACGATCCGGCAATTGCGTGGCGTGCCGCTGGCCGGCGGCGGCGGTGGCGCCGGCTCCGGCGCGGCCGGGCGCCCGCCGAACCAGCCCTTGACGGTATCCACCGCCCGCGACAGGCGGCCCTCGTCCTCGCGCGGCGCCGGCGGCGGCATGCCGCCGCGCGGCGGCGCCGGCGGGGGATCGCACTGCTCCTCGGTGCGGCTGGCGCGCAGGGTCTGGTAGACCGGCTCCACGTTGAGCACCTGGGCGTAGTCGAACTTGACGTTCTCCACCACGATCACCCGGTTCTTGCCGGGATCGCCGGCGTCCTGCGCCGCCGCAAGCGGCGACGCCAGCAGGCTGGCCAGCATCCAGGGATGGAAAGAGCGCATCGTGAGGAGGGTCGAATTCAAGTGGGCAAGTGTAGGCCGGACGGCTTGCGACCGGCTGAACGTCCGCAGGGACGGCAGCTAGCCGGTAGAATCTGCCGGTTTCCGCTGCCCTGCCGCCGATGAGCCTGCGCCTGCACAACAACCTGACCCGCCGGGTCGAGGCATTCTCCCCGCTGGACCCCGCGGCCGGGCCCTCCCTCTACGTGTGCGGCCCCACCGTCTACAACTACGTGCACATCGGCAACGCCCGCGGCCCGGTGGTGTTCGGCGTGCTGGCCGCGCTGCTGCGCCGGCGCTACGGCAAGCTGCGCTACGCGCGCAACATCACCGACGTGGACGACAAGATCAACGCCGCGGCCAGGGCCCAGGGCGTGCCGATCTCGGCCATCACCGACCGCTTCGCCGCCGCCTATCGCCAGGACATGGCCGCGCTCGGCATCGTCGGCGACTTCGCCCCGGACATCGAGCCGGCCGCCACCGCCCACATCGACCAGATCGTGGCGATGATCCAGGCCCTGCTCGATTCCGGCCACGCCTATGCCGCCGAAGGCCACGTGCTGTTCGCCGTGGACACGTTCAAGGACTACGGCAGGCTGTCGCGGCGCAACCCCGAAGAGCTGCTGGCCGGCGCGCGCGTGGACGTGGCCCCGTACAAGCGCGATCCGGGCGACTTCGTGCTGTGGAAGCCGTCCACCGACGACCTGCCCGGCTGGGATTCGCCGTGGGGCCGCGGCCGCCCCGGCTGGCACATCGAATGCTCGGCGATGGCGGCCGCGCACCTGGGCCAGACCATCGACATCCACGCCGGCGGCGTGGACCTGCAGTTCCCGCACCACGAGAACGAGATCGCGCAGAGCGAGTGCGCCCACGGCGGCGCCACCTTCGCCCGGTTCTGGCTGCACAACGGCATGCTCAACTTCGGCGGCGCCAAGATGAGCAAGTCGCTGGGCAACATCGAGACCGTGCACGACCTGGTCGCCCGGCACCCGCCCGAGGCGCTGCGCTACGCGCTGCTGAGCGCGCACTACCGCCAGCCGCTGGACTGGTCCGACGCGCTGATCGGGCAGTCCAGGAACACCCTGGACCGGCTGTACGGCACCCTGCGCGACCTGGCCGACGTGGACGCCGAGCCGATCGTGCCCGAGGCCATCGAGAACGCCCTGGACGACGATCTCAACACGCCGCTGGCGCTGGCCGAGCTGGCGCGCATCGCCGCGGAAGCGCGCAAGGCCGGCGCCGCGGACGAACGCGCCCGGCTCAAGGCCGCGCTGCTCGGCGCCGGCCTCGCCCTGGGCCTGCTGCAGCAGGATCCGCAGGCCTGGTTCCAGGGCACCGACGGCGCCGACGACGCCCGCATCCAGGCGCTGGTGGACGAACGCGGCGCGGCCAAGCAGGCGCGCGACTTCGCCCGCGCCGACGCCATCCGCGACCAGCTCGCCGCCGAGGGCATCGTGCTCGAGGACACGCCGCAGGGCGTGCGCTGGGCGAGGAAGCGCGCATAGCCCCGATCGCGCCGGTGGCGGCCGCGCACCCGGGCCCCCGCCCCGGGCCGCCCGCGCCACCCGATGCGCCGGGCGGCGCCGCGGCACCGCAGGCGCAGCCACAGGACCGAACGACACGATGACCGACACTCCCGATTTCCCGCTCGAACCCACCGCCGCGCAGGCCCAGGCCGCCATCGCCGAGGAATTCGCCTTCTTCGGCGACTGGTCCGAGCGCTACCAGTACCTGATCGACCTGGGCCACAAGCTGCCGCCCTTCCCCGAGGCGTGGAAGACCGAGGAGCACCGCCTGCTCGGCTGCCAGTCGATGGTGTGGATCGTGCCCGAGGGCGATGCCGACCGGCTCGTGTTCCACGCGGTCAGCGACTCGACCATCGTCTCCGGGCTGATCTACCTGGCCCTGCGCGTCTATTCCGGACGCAGCGCCAGGGAGATCCTGGCCACCGAGCCGGAATACCTGGCCACCGTCGGCCTGTCCAAGCACCTGTCGCCGACCCGCAGCAACGGCGTGGCGGCCATGCTCGCGTTCATCCGCGATACCGCCCGCGAGAAACTGGCCCCGTGAGCACGCCCCCTCCGAGCGCGGGCGGCCTGCGCACCCTGATGGCGCACCCGGGCTTCTCGCTGCTGCTGGGCTACCGCGTTCTGGCCATGCTGTCCTACCAGATCGTCTCGGTCACGGTGGGCTGGCACATCTACCAGATCACCCGCAACCCGCTGTCGCTGGGCCTGATCGGCCTGGCCGAGATCCTGCCCTACTTCTGCATCGCCCCGTTCGCCGGCTACCTGGTGGACCACCTCCCCAAGCGCCGGCTTGGCGCGCTGTCCACGCTGGGCCTGGTGGCCACCGCCGTGGTCCTGCTGGCGGTGGCGCGCGGCTGGCTGCCGGTGCACGGCACCTGGCCGATCTACGCCGCCATCGCGCTGACCGGCATGGTCCGCTCGTTCCTCACCCCGATCTACAACACCCTGTTCGCCAAGGTGCTGCCGCGCCAGGACTTCGCCCGCGGCGCCAGCATCGGCAGCGTGTTCTTCCAGGCCGGCATGGTGGTCGGCCCGGCGCTGGGCGGCGTGCTGGTCGGCTGGGGCGGCAGCGCCACGGCCTACGCGGTGGCGATGGTCGTGGCGGTGCTGGCCGGCGCCTCGCTGCTGGCCCTGCGCGTGCACGATCCGGCCGGCAGCGGTGCGCGCGCGCCGGTACTGCGCAGCATCGCCGAGGGCGCGCGCTTCGTGTTCTCCAACCAGATCATGCTCGGGGCGATGGCGCTGGACATGTTCTCGGTACTGCTGGGCGGCGCGGTGTCGATGCTGCCGGCCTTCATCCGCGAGATCCTGAACTACGGCCCGGAGGGCCTGGGCATCCTGCGCAGCGCGCCGGCGCTGGGCTCGATCCTGGTCGGCCTGTGGCTGGCGCGGCGCCCGCTGCAGCGCAACGCCGGGCGCACCCTGATGCTGGCGGTGGCCGGCTTCGGCCTGTGCACGGTCGCCTTCGGCCTGTCGCGGCACTTCTGGCTGTCGGCGGCGATCCTGCTGGCCTACGGCATGTGCGACGGCGTCTCGGTAGTGGTGCGCCAGACCATCCTGCAGTTGGCCACGCCGGACGAGATGCGCGGCCGGGTGTCCTCGATCAACGGCATCTTCATCGGCTCGTCCAACGAACTGGGCGCCTTCTACGACGGCGTCATGGCCCGTGCCCTCGGCCTGGTGCCGGCGGTGGTGCTGGGCGGCTGCATCACCCTGGCGGTGGTCGCCATCACCGCGATGAAGGCGCCGCGCCTGCGCCGGCTGGACCTGCGCGAACTGCAGTAGGACCCGTGCCGCCTCCCCACGGCGAGCCCGGTGCCTGGACAGGAAAAAGCCCCGCCGAGGCGGGGCTTTTTTCGTCGGGCGACGCCGGGAAGGCGCCGGCGGTGCCTACTCGCCCTGCTGCTTCTGCAGGTGCTCCCAGCGCTCCTGGGCGTCGAGGGTGCGCTCGGCGGTCAGGCGCGCCTCCAGGCGCTCCAGGCCGATGTCCTCGCCGGTATCCACGCAGTAGCCGTAGTCGCCGGCGTCCAGGCGCTTGAGGGTGCTGTCGATCTTGCCGATCAGCTTGCGGTAGCGATCGCGGGTACGCAGTTCCAGCGAGTTCTCGGTCTCGCGGGTGGCACGCTCGGCCTCGTCGCCGATGTCCCGGACCTCCTCGCGCAGGTTCTCGATGGTCTGCTTGGACTCCTCGACCAGGTCGGCGCGCCACTTGAGCAGGCGCTGGCGGAAGTACTCCTGCTGCAGCGGATTCATGTACTCCTCGTCCGGGGACGGCTTGTAGCCGGGCGGGAGGATGGGACGTCCGGTGACCTCGTCGGTCTTGTACTCCACCACCTTGTACTTGGTACGCGGGGCGGGAGCCGACTGGCGCGCGGTCACGGCAACGGCCACCTTGCCCGTCGGCCGGCTGGCCACGGAAGGGGTCTTGCTCTTGGCGGGCGTGGAAGCGCTTGATTTCACTGCTGGCACGGTATTCCTGACTTGCGGGGTGTTGGTTGGCGCGACCGATGCCGCGGCGGCCGGCTTCTTGTGCACGGCCGGAGCATGGGCCGCGGTCGCGGACTTCTTCGCCGGCGCGACCGCCGCCGGGGCCTTGGCCGGCGCGTGCGGCCTGGCCGGGACCGGCTTGGCGTGGGCGGTCTTGGCGACCGTGGGCTTGGCCGGGGACGTGGTCTTCTTGGCCGGGGCGGCGCTCTTGCGTGCGGGCACCTTGCCCGCCGGGGCGGCTGCCGCCTTCGTCGCCGTCTTCTTGGCGGCGGGCTTCTTGGCCGGCGCCGCCTTCGCGGCAGGCGCCTTGGCCGCCTTGTGCACGGCCGGCGCCTTGGCCACGGGTTTCTTGACCACCTTCTTGGAGACAGGCTTGGCGGGTTTCTTGGCGGCCGGATGGGCCTTGTTTGCAGGTTTTTTAGCAGCCACGAATCGCTCTTCCTTGGTTCCTCCCGGGGGCCGGGAAAGCGGGCCTTTATAGCCTACCGTCACCCCAGCGGCAACCGCGTCACGGGCGCCTGTCATATCATGGAATCGTGATCGCCCGCATCCTCATCGCCCTGCTGCGCCTGTACAAGCGCTTCGTCAGTCCGCTGCTGGGCCCGCGCTGCCGCTTCGAGCCCAGCTGCTCGACCTATGCGATGACCGCAATCGCCCGCTTCGGCGTGTTGCGCGGCGGCTGGCTGGCCGTGCGCCGCCTGGGCCGCTGCCACCCCCTGCACCCGGGCGGATACGACCCGGTGCCCGATCCGGACGCGCCCACTCCCCACCGTTGCCGAGGAACCCACTGAATGGCCTCCACCCTGATCACCAATGCCCGCCTGGTCAACGAAGGCCGCGAGTTCGACGCCGACCTGCGCTTCGAGGACGGGCTCATCACCGTCATCGGCGCGCAGCTGGCGGCCCGCCCCGGCGAAACCGTGGTGGACGCGGCCGGCCGCTGGCTGCTGCCGGGCATGGTCGACGACCAGGTGCACTTCCGCGAACCGGGCATGACCTACAAGGGCGACATCGCCACCGAGTCGGCCGCGGCCGTGGCCGGCGGCACCACCACCTTCATGGATATGCCCAACACCCGCCCGCCGACCCTGAACGCGGCCGCGCTGCAGGCCAAGTACGACAGCGCCGCCGGCCGCGCCTGGGCCAACCACGGCTTCTACATGGGGGCCAGCAACGACAACCTGGAGGACATCCGCCGCATCGACCCGCTGACCACGCCGGGGGTGAAGGTGTTCATGGGCGCCTCCACCGGCAACATGCTGGTGGACGATCCGGACACGCTGGACGCGATCTTCCGCGAAGCGCCCACGCCGATCATCACCCATTGCGAGGACACGCCGATGATCGACGCCAACCTGGCCGCGTTCAAGGCCCGGTACGGCGAGGACGGGCTGACCCCGGCCATGCACCCGCTGATCCGCTCGCGCGAGGCCTGCCTGAAGTCCTCCACCCTCGCGGTGGGGCTGGCCCGCAAGCACGGCACCCGCCTGCACGTGCTGCACGTGTCCACCGCCGACGAGCTGGCGCTGTTCGAGCGCGGCCCGCTGGTGGACGCGGCCGGCAAGGTGCGCAAGCGCATCACCGCCGAGACCTGCATCCACTTCCTGCGCTTCGACAGCCGCGATTACGCGCGCCTGGGCAACCTGATCAAGTGCAATCCGGCGATCAAGGACCCGGCCGACCGCGAGGCGCTGACCCGCGCCCTGGTCGAGGACGTGCTCGACGTGCTGGCCACCGACCACGCCCCGCACACCTGGGAAGAGAAGCAGAAGCCGTACGCGCAGGCCCCGTCCGGCCTGCCGCTGACCCAGTACGCGCTGGTCGCGGCGCTGGAGCTGGTGCACGAGGGCAAGCTCGCGCGCGCCGACGTGGTGCGCAAGTTCGCCCATGCCCCGGCGCAGCTGTTCGACGTGCACGGCCGCGGATTCCTGCGCGAGGGCTATGCCGCCGACCTGGTGCTGGTGGAGGACACGCCGTTCACCGTGCGCAGGCAGGACATCCTGTCCAAGTGCGGCTGGTCGCCGTTCGAAGGCACCTCCTTCCGTTCGCGCGTGGCCTCGACCTGGGTCAACGGCCAGCTGGTCTGGAACGGCACCGAATTGGTCGGCACGCCGGCCGGGCGCCGCCTGGCCTTCGACCGTTGATGCGGTACCTCCGTTCCGGCCCCTGGCGCGTGGCCGCGTTCGCGGTACTGCTGCTGGCGCTGCCGTGCCTGGCGCCCGCGCAGGCGCCGGAAAGCGCCCGCGTCGTCGTCTTCCCTGACCACGTTTCGCAGGGCGCGATGGTGATCGGCAAGGTCCCGCCAGGCAGCCGGGTGGACTATGCCGGCCGGACCCTGCGGGTCAGCGACTACGGCACCGTGGTGTTCGGGGTCGGCCGCGACGAGGCCGGGCCGCTGCAGGTCCAGGTGGTGCGGCCCGACGGCCGGCGGGAGACGGAAGCCATCGCCGTCACCCCGCGCGACTGGCCGGTCGAGCGCGTCGACGGCGTGCCGCCCAGGACCGTCAATCCCCCGCCGGCGATCGCCGCTCGCATCGCGCGCGAGCAAGCGCAGGTGACCGCGGCGCGCGCCCGCGACGATGCCCGCACCGATTTCGCCCAACCGTTCGTCTGGCCGGTGACCGGCCGGATCAGCGGCCGCTTCGGCAATGCCCGCGTGTACAACGGCCAGGCCGCCGGCGCCGGGCATTCGGGCATGGATATCGCCGTGCCGACCGGCACCCCGGTCAAGGCGCCGGCGGCCGGCGTGGTCACCTTCGCCGCGCCGGACCTGTACCTGACCGGCGGCACGCTCCTGCTCGACCACGGCTACGGCATCAGCTCCAACTTCCTGCACCTGTCGCGGCTGGACGTGAAGCCCGGGGACCGGGTCGAACAGGGCCAGGTGATCGGCGCGGTCGGCGCCACCGGGCGCGCGACCGGCCCGCACCTGCACTGGGGCATGAACTGGTTCGACGTACGCATCGATCCGCTGCTGGTGCTGCAACGCGGGCAGCAGTAGCCGGTTGCGCACGGCGCGCTGCGTCGCACCGCAGCGATGGCAGGACGCCGGCATGCCGGAGGGTTCGGACGCAGCGCGACCGGCAGCGGCAGGGCTTCCCGGTTCCTGCCGCCACCGGCATGGGCGTGTGCGGACATACCCTGGCGAGGTCGGCTCCCGACACCGCAGGGGCTGGCGGCAATGGACGGCCGATCGTTCCGCGTCGACCCGCTTCGACCGGAACGGAAACGGTACCGGCGGTCGTTGCCGGAGAGGCCGCCACGGTCCCCGGGCAAGACCGTGCGTCGCCCGGCCGGCCGCACTCGAGCCCGGAGCGGGCGCGCGCCCCCTGCCCTGGCCGCTCCTGCCCCGCCCTGCGGCCGTGCCGCAGCCATGGACCTGCATTCAAAAGCGGCCGGCATGGCCGGGAGCGGGCCGGGAGCGGGCCGGCTTCGGCCGCCTTGCTGCCCGGTGCCACCGCCGTGGCCTTCGCCCTTCGCCCTGCCGACGAAGGCCCGCGATTCAGTCGCCGCCGCTGGCCGCGCGCCAGCTGTGCCAGACCAGTTGCAGCGCCGGCGCCGGCAGCGGTTGGCCGGCCTGCTGGCGCTTGAGCCGCAAACGCGCCAGGCGCGACCAGATCCGGTGTGGCCGGGCTAGTGCCGGCTTGGCCGGCCACTGGCGCAGCAGCTGCGCGCGCCACTGCTGCGCATCGAGGCCGGCCGGCGGGGCCTCGCTGCCGGCGTCGGCGCGTGCGGCCAGCCATTGCACCGCCAGGACCCGCGGCGCGGCCGGTGCCGTGCGCTGGAACAGCACCGCCTCGACCGCGGCCTGGGCGCGGGCGAAATCCTCCAGGCCCGCCAGCGCCGCGTCCAGCGATGCCGGCACTTCGCGCGCGGCCTGGATCGCCGGCAGGGTCTCGGCCAGCTGCCGCCACGGTGCCTCGAACGGCTCCAGCCCGCGCCCCAGCGGATGGCGCGAGCGGCGCGCCGACCAGTCGCGCAATTCCTGCTGCCACCAGGCCAGCTTGGCGTCGGCCGGCAGCGGATCGCCGGTGACGTTCATGATGTCCTCCAGCTCCTGCAGCAGCGCGAACCAGGCCAGCGTCGTGGCGCGCTGGCCCGAAGGCACGAAGCCTTCGGCCAGCTGCCATTCCGGCCAGCGACTGCGCCATTTGTCCAGGAAACTGTCGAGCGCGTCGCTCATGCCGGCGTCGTTCCGTCCCGTGCGTCGTCGCCCCGGACCGGACGCGGCCAGTGCGCCGGCACCCGCAACGCGTATGCGTCGGCCGCCAGCGCATCGGCGTGCCAGGCATGCGGATCGTCGCCCGGCGGGCGGTAGCCCCACAACGCGGCCACGGTCGCCATGCCGGCCGCGCGGCCGGCGACGATGTCGCGTTCGTCGTCGCCCACGTAGGTGCAGGCCGGCGCGGCGAACCCCATGCGCTGCGCCGCCACCAGCAGCGGCAACGGATGCGGCTTGCGCTCGGCCAGCGTGTCGCCGCCGATCAGCACCGCGCAGCGTCCCTCCCAGCCCTGCTGCGGCAGCACCTTGCGCGCCAGGTACTCGGGCTTGTTGGTGACGATGCCCCAGCGCGTGCCGGCCGCGTCGAACGCCGCCAGCAGCTCGGCCACGCCCGGGAACAGCCGGGCGTGGGTGCCGACGATGCCTTCGTAGCGGTCCAGGAACTCGGGCACGTGCGCCTCGCGCCCGGCCGCGTCCAGCTCCGGCAGGGCCACGCCGATCATCGCGCGCGCCCCCTTGGACACCACCGGTCGCAGCTGGGCGAGGGTCAGCGGCGGCCGGCCGCGCGCAGCCAGCATGGCGTTGGCGGTGACCAGCATGTCCGGCGCGCTGTCCAGCAGGGTGCCGTCCAGGTCGAACAGCACGGCCGGCGGGAAGCCTGCCCGGGCGGCGGGGACATCCGGGGCGGAGGTCACGGCGGCGGGCCCCGGCGCCTGCGGTCCGGCATCGCGCGCGGTGTTCACGGCTTCGCCGCGCAGGCCAGGTAGTTGACGTCGGTGCGCGTGGACAGCCGCGCGGCGTTGCGCCACGGCTCGTAGGCCATGCCGCTGACGTCCTCCAGCTGCAGGCCGGCCTGGCGCAGCCAGCCAGCCAGCTCGGCCGGCTTGATGAAGTCCTGGTAGTGGTGGGTGCCGCGCGGCAGCAGCCGCGCCACGTACTCGGCACCGACGATGGCCAGCGCGAACGCGGCCGGGGTGCGGTTGACCGTGGACAGGAACAGGCGCCCGCCCGGCCGCAGCAGGCGCGCGCAGGCCTGCACGATGGCCGCCGGGTCGGGCACGTGCTCGAGCATCTCCATGCAGGTGACCACGTCGAATCCGGCCGGCCGGGCGTCGGCCAGCGCCTCCACCGATTCGAGCCGGTAATCGATCTCCAGCCCGGATTCGAGCCGGTGCAGGCGCGCGACCTCGATCAGTTCCTCGCCCAGGTCGATGCCGGTGACCTGGGCGCCCTCGCGCGCCAGCGCCTCGCTGAGCAGGCCGCCGCCGCAGCCCACGTCCAGCACCCGCGCGCCGGCCAGCGGGACGCGCGCGGCGATATAGCGCAGGCGCACCGGGTTGAGCGCGTGCAGCGGCTTCTGCGGGCCTTCCGGATCCCACCAGCGGCTGGCCAGTGCGGCGAACTTGTCCAGCTCGTCCTGGCGGAAATTGGTACCGCGGGAGGCGGAAGGGGCGTTCATGGGGCAAATCTCCGGAAGGACGGTGGCGCGCTCAGTCGGCGTGCAGGGTACGGATGCGGTGGCGCCACTGGCGGGCGTTGGCGACGATCGCCGCCACGTCCATGTCCACCAGCTCGCGCCGGCGCAGCTTCGGGCGCCCGGCGATCCACACGTCGCTCACGTGCTGGCGGCCGACGGCGTAGGCCAGCTGCGAGAGCACGTGGTGCAGCGGCTGGGTTTCCAGCGCCGACAGGTCCACCACCACCAGGTCGGCCTGCTTGCCCGGCTCGATCGAGCCGATGCGCTCGCCCATGCCCAGCGCGCGCGCGCCGCCCAGGGTGGCCGCGCGCAGCGTGGTGGCCGCGTCCAGCGCGGTGGCATCGCGCGCCACCGCCTTGGCCAGCAGCGCGGCGGTACGCAGTTCGCCGAACATGTCCAGGTCGTTGTTGCTGGCGCAGCCGTCGGTGCCGATGGCCAGGTTGACCCCGGCCCGCGCCAGCGCGCAGGCCGGGCAGAAGCCGGAGGCCAGCTTGAGGTTGGATTCCGGGCAATGGACCACGCTGACCCCGTGCTCGGCGCACAGCGCGATCTCGCCCTCGGTGAGCTGGGTCATGTGCACCGCGATCAGGCGGTCGTTGACCAGGCCCAGGCGCTGCAGGCGCGCCAGCGGGCGCTGGCCGTGGTCGCGCAGCGAGTCGTGAACTTCCTGTTCGGTCTCGTGGGTATGCAGGTGCACCGGCACCTCGAGCTGGTCGGACAGCATCCGCACCCGCTCGAAGTTGGCATCGCTGACCGTGTACGGCGCGTGCGGCGCGAACGCGGTGTCGATCAGCGGATCGTCGCGCCACTGGTCGTGCAGCTCGGCGGCGCGGGCGAAGTACTCGTCGTCGCTCCTGGCCCAGGCGGTGGGGAAGTCGATGATCGCCGCGCCCACCAGCGCGCGGAACCCGTGCTTCTTGTAGACCGCGGCCTGCACGTCGGCGAAGAAGTAGTTCTCGTTGGCGCAGGTGGTGCCGCCGCGCAGCATCTCGGCGATGGCCAGGGTAGTGCCGTCGGCGACGAACTCCGGGCCGATCACCGCGGCCTCCACCGGCCAGATGTGCTCGCGCAGCCAGGTCATCAGCGGCAGGTCGTCGGCGACGCCGCGCAGCAGGGTCATCGGGTTGTGGGTATGGGCGTTGACCAGGCCGGGGATCAGCACCCCGTCCGGCCGCGCCACGGTCTCGCGCGGGGCGAAGCGCGCGCGCGCCTCGGCCACCGGCAGCAGCGCCACGATCACACCGTCGCGCACGGCCACGGCATGGTCCTCCAGCACCACGCCGTGCGGCTCGATCGGCACGACGTGGCCGGCCTCGATCAGCAGGTCGCAGTCTTCTTTCCGTACCGTGTCGTTCATGCAGCGGGTTCCGGTTGCGTGCGACGCAGACACAGCCGCCGCGCAACGATATTCAGGGGAAGGATCAGGGCGAACATGAAACCGCCCATCTGCATGGGCAGCACGAACGCCAGCGGGATGCCCGCGGCGAACACCAGCAGCGGCACCATGCCGCGCAGCAGCAGCCAGCGCACCTGCGTGGCCCCGAGCTTCGCGCGCAGGTTCTCCTGCCGCACCGCGACCCACCGGGTCAGCACGTTGAACAGGGCGATGCCGGCGAGCACGAAACTGTAGAAGGCAAAGCGCCCGGGACTGTGCCCGTTGAACGCTTCCGAATACAGGCGCGTGGCAAACGGCATCAGCGCGACGAACATCAGCTGGAACACGGTGCACCAGACCAGCTTCGGCGTGGCGCGGGCGATGTGCTTCCAGGTCAGCATGTGCCCGACCCAGAACAGCGCGCACACCAGGAAACTCACCAGGTAGGCGATGAACACCGAAACGGTCTCGCCCCATGCCAGGTTCTCGCCGACCCGGGCGATCAGTTCCTCCGACGGGGTCTTCAGCTCGACCGCGAGCAGGGTCATGGCGATGGCGAAGACCGCATCGCTGAAGAACACGACGCGGTCGTGAGGAAACAGTTCCGGCCCCGCACCCGCCTCGTCGGCATGCCCTGTCATTGCAGATCCTCGATCGGCACCGCAAACCCCGGAACTGGATCCCCGCCCTGGCGGGGATGGCGATTGGTCGAGGCCGCGCCGCTGGCACGGCCCGCATTCCCGGCCGGCTGGCCGGTCACTTGACCCGGCTGACGTACTCGCCGGAGCGGGTATCGACCTTGATCACCTCGTCCTGGCCGACGAACAGCGGCACGCGCACCACCGCACCGGTCTCCAGGGTAGCCGGCTTGCCGCCGCCGCCGGAGGTATCGCCGCGCACGCCCGGGTCGGTCTCCACGATCTTCAGCTCGACGAAGTTCGGCGGCTGCACCGAGATCGGGGTGCCGTTCCACAGGGTCACCACGCAGTCCTCCTCGCCCTTGAGCCACTTCTCGGCACCGGCCATGCCGGCCTTGTCGGCCTGCACCTGCTCGAAGGTCTCCTGCTGCATGAAGTGCCAGTACTCGCCGTCGCTGTACAGGTACTGCATGTCGGTATCGACCACGTCGGCGGCCTCCACCGAGTCGGTGGACTTCATGGTGACTTCCTGCACGCGGCCGGACTTGATCAGGCGGTAGCGCACGCGGGTGAAGGCCTGGCCCTTGCCCGGCTTGACGTAGTCGGTCTCGGTGATGATCGCGGGTTCGCCGTTGACCAGGATCTTCATCCCGTTCTTGACGTCGTTCATGCCGTAAGTGGCCATGTGCAGCTCCTCGGGTGGGACTCGGGCCGCCGCGGGTCGGCGGCCGGACGGATACAATAGGGAAGCCCGCCATACCGGCGGGCGCTCGTTTTCTGACCGCCTATGATAACCGCAGCCCCCGCTTCCCTCCACGCGCCCTCGCCCGTTTCCGCCCCCGGCGGCGGCGCTGCGGCGCGCTGGCAGCAGCTGTGGCGCGAGGCGATCCGCGATCCGCGCGAACTGCTGCGCATGCTGGGCCTGGAGGCGGCCGCCGCGCGGCTGAGCGAGGCCGCCGCCGCGCAGTTCGCGCTGCGGGTGCCGGCCGGGTTCGCCGCGCGCATGCGCCGCGGCGACCTGCACGACCCGCTGCTGCGCCAGGTGCTGCCGATCGACGCGGAGATGCGCATCGTGCCCGGCTTCGCCCTGGACGCGGTCGGCGACGGCGCGGCGAAGAAGGCCACCGGCGTCATCCAGAAATACCGCGGCCGCGCCCTGCTGGTGGCCACCGGCAGCTGCGCGGTGCATTGCCGCTACTGCTTCCGCCGCCACTTCCCCTACGCCGAGGAGACCGCCGCGCGCGACGGCTGGCGCGAGGCGGTGGCGGCCATCGCCGACGACCCGGGCATCGAGGAAGTGCTGCTCTCCGGCGGCGATCCGCTGTCGCTGGCCACCTCCAAGCTGGCCGAGCTGACCGACGCGCTGCGCGCCATCCCGCACGTCCGGCGCCTGCGCATCCACAGCCGCCTGCCGGTGGTGCTGCCCGAGCGGGTCGACCGGCCGCTGCTGGACTGGCTGTCCGCCCTGCCCTGGCCGGTGGCCGTGGTGATCCATGCCAACCACGCCAACGAGTTCGACCCATCGGTCGATGCCGCCCTGGCCGCGTTGCGCGGGGCCGGCGCACACCTGCTCAACCAGGCCGTGCTGCTGCGCGGGGTCAACGATTCGGTCGATGCGCTGGCGGCGCTGAGCGAGCGCGGCTTCGCCGCCGGGGTGCTGCCCTACTACCTGCACCAGCTCGACCGGGTGCAGGGCGTGGCCCATTTCGAGGTGGACGATGCCCGCGCCCGCGCCCTGCACGCCGCCCTGGCCGCGCGCCTGTCCGGCTACCTGGTGCCGCGGCTGGTGCGCGAGATCGCCGGCGATACCGGCAAGCGCCCGCTGTAGCGACGGGCCGGCGGGACCGCGCCCGGTCCCGGCGTGGCGGGCCGTCCCGGTCAGGCCTGCAGCAGCTGGACCAGGCCGGGGCCGCTCAGCGGCCGGCTGAACAGGTAGCCCTGGCCGTAGTCGCAGCCGCGCGCCTCCAGCAGCGCCAGCTGCGACTCCAGTTCGATGCCCTCGGCCACCACCGTGATCCCCAGCGCGTGGCTCATCGAGATGATGGCGCTGGTCAGCGCCAGGTCGTCCGGGTCGCGCTGCAGGTCGGCCACGAAGCTCTTGTCGATCTTGACGCCGTCCACCGGCACCTGGCGCAGCTGGTTCAGGCCGGAGAAACCGGTGCCGAAGTCGTCCAGCCAGACCTTGATGCCGAGCCGGCCCAGGCGCGCCATCAGGCTGGCGGCCTGGATCTCGTCGCCGGCGATGGCGGTCTCGGTCAGTTCCAGGTGCAGCCGCGCCGGCGCCAGCCCGGAATGCGCCAGCGCCGCCTCGACGCGCTTGTCCAGCGCCAGGTCGCGCAACTGGCGCGGGGAGATGTTCACCGACAGGAACGGCGCCCGGCCGTCGCGCTGCGGCCAGCGCTGGGCCTCCTCGCAGGCGGCCACCAGCACGGCCGGGCCGATCGCCTCGATCAGGCCGGTCTGCTCGGCGATCTCGATGAACACCGCCGGGGCGATGGTGCCCATCGCCGGATGGTCCCAGCGCATCAGCGCCTCGGCGCCGACGATCCGCCGCGACGGCAGCGCCACGATCGGCTGGTAGACCAGGTGGATCTCGCCGCGCTCCCAGGCCCCGCGCAGCTCGCGCTCCAGCCGCGCCCGGCGCTCGACCGCCTGCTCCATCGCCCGGCTGTAGAAGCGGTAGCAGTTCTTGCCGGCCAGCTTGGCCTGGTACATGGCGATGTCGCCGTTCTTGAGCAGGGTACTGGCGTCGCGGCCATCGTCCGGGAACAGGGTGATGCCCAGCGAGATGCCGATGAACACCTCGCGCGAGAGCACCAGCATCGGCCGGCGCAGCTCGGCGATGATGCGGTTGGCCACGTGCGCGGCGCGCGCGGCGATGTCCTCGCCCTGGACCAGTACCACGAATTCGTCGCCGCCGAAGCGCGCCATCACCGCATCCGGGCCCACCACCTCGCCCAGCACCGTGGTCACCCGCGCCACGAATTGCAGCAGCGCCGCATCGCCGGCCTCGTGGCCGAGGCTGTCGTTGATGCGCTTGAAATCGTCGATGTCGGCGAACAGCAGCGCCTGCGCCACGCGACCGTGGTGCAGGCGCTGTTCGAGCACCTCGTGGAAGGCCAGGCGGTTGGCCAGCCCGGTCAACGCATCGGTGTAGGCCATGCGCCGCACCTCGCGGTCGTGCCGGGCCACCGAGCGGCTCATGCGCACGAACGCCTGCGCCAGCTCGCCGACCTCGTCGCGGTTGCGCACCTCCGGGACCTCGACCTCGTAGCGGCCGGTCTCGATGTCGCGCGCGGCCCGGGACAGCGAGCGGATCGGCCGCACCACCGTGCGCTGCAGGTAGACCGCCGCGACCACGCCGCTGAATGCCAGCAGCGCCAGCAGCACCGCCACCAGGTCCAGGTGGCGGCGCCCGGTCTCGGCCAGGCGCGAGCCCAGCCTGCGGTTCGCGTCGGCTTCCAGCGCGCGCACGCGCTGCAGCGACATGCCCACGCGCACCACGCCGATGCGTTCGCGCCCGATCATGATCGGTTCGTCCGCTTCCAGCAGGTCGCGGGTCTGCTGCACCGCCGGCGCCATCGCCGCGGCCGCACGCGCGGCCAGCGGGTCCGGCGGCGGCTGGCCGTAGCCGGCGATCTCGCGCGAGCCGTCGTGGACCAGCCGGCCCTGCGGGTCCAGCACCTCCACGTAGCCGACCACCGACTGCCGCCGGGTATTGGCCAGCAACGTGCCGATGGCGTCCATGTCCATGTAGTACAGCGGGTTGGCCAGGTCCTGGGCCAGGCTGTGGGCGAGCGTCTCGGCACGGCTGCGCACGCTGCGCTCGTACAGGTCGCGCAGCACGGTGTCGCCCATCGACACCATCTCGCGCTGCATCGCCGCCTGGCGGGTCAGCAGCAACGCCACCACGCCCATGAACAGCAGCGCGGCGATGCCGATGGCGATCAGGAAGCGGGCCTGCAGGCCCAGGCGCGGCACGCTCATTCCACGCTCCTGCGCACCTGGGCGAAACCGGCGCGCAGGCGTTCGAGCTGGCGCTCGGACTGCGGATCGACCCGGTAGAAACCGGAGGTATGGAAGAACTGGCGCAGCGCCGGGCGCGCGGCCGGGTCGCCGGCGGCCTGCAGCAGCACCTCCTGCAGGCGCCGGCGCACGCGCTCGTCCAAGTCGCCGCGGACCAGCTCGACCGCGCGCGGGAACGCCTCGCTGCGGTGGATCACCCGCAGGTCGTGCGCGAATGCCTCGGGCACCACGTCGTTGCGGGTGAACTCCACGTCGTTGAGCGCACCGGCGTCGGCCAGGCCCTTGTGCACGTAGGCGGCCACCGACGGGCCGGTGCGCGCGAACACATAGCCCACCGAGTCGGGCGATGCGGTATCGCGCGGGGAAAGCAGCAGCTCCGGATGCAGCCGCGACTGCAGCAACGCCATCAGCGGCAGCAGGTAGGAACTGGTGGACTGGGCGTTCTGCAGCGCGATGGTGCGCCCGCGCAGGTCCTGCAGGTCGCGCACCGGGCTGTCCTTGCGCACGAAGATCAGCGAGCGGTAGTCGCGCACCCCGTCGCGCTCGGTCAGCAGCAGCACCCGCGCATGGCAGCGGCCGGCCAGGTCCATGGCGGTGCCGGAAGTCTCGGTGAGCCAGTCCACGCGGCCGCGGCGCAGGTAGCTGGCCATCTGCTGGGCATCGCGCGCCATCAGGATGCGCCCGCGGGTGATGCCGACGTCGTGCATGTGCGCGACCACGTAGTCCAGCAGCGGCCGCAGCTGCTCGTAGTGCGCGCGCGGATCGTCGCTGATCCGGCCGAGCACCAGCACCGAGGCATCGAGCTCCTCGGCCGGCGCCGCGGGCGGGCGCGCGGCGACGGCGCACGGGACGAGCATCCCGCCTGCCAGCAGCGCCAGACCCAACGCCACCAGGCGAGCACGCCAACCGGACAATCCGCACCCCCGTTCAGGAACCGTTGAAGACTAGCCCAAAGGCCGCCGCGTGGACAGCGGCCGCGCTCACCGCCGGGCCGGCGACGCCAACCCGGCCATGCGCTGCGCATCGGCGAGTATGCCGCGCAGCAGCCGCACCTCCTGTTCGGTCAGCGCCGCCTTCAGGAACAGGCGGCGCAGCTTGCGCATCGCCGACTCCGGCGCGCGTCCCTTGTGGAAGTCGATGTCCTCCAGGGTCTGGCCGAGCTGTTCGAACAGTCCCTCGAGCTGGCCGTGGTCGGCCGGGCCCTCGCGCAGGCCCGGCACCGGCGCCGGCGCCTCGTTGCCGGCCAGGTACGCCATGCGCACTTCGTAGGCCAGCACCTGCACCGCCGCGGCCAGGTTGAGCGAACTGAACGCCGGGTCGGAGGGGATGTGCACCGCTAGGTGGCACAGCTGCAGTTCCTCGTTGGTCAGGCCGGTACGCTCGCGACCGAAGACGAAGGCCACTTCGCTGCCTTCGGCCACGGCCTGCAGCGCGCGCGCGGCCGCGGCCGGCGGCTGCAGCTCCTCCAGCGCCACGCGCCGCGCCCGCGCCGTGCAGCCCAGCACCAGGTGGCAATCGGCCACCGCCTCGGCCAGGCCGGCCACCACGGGCGCCTGCTCCAGCACGTCCTCGGCGCCGGCCGAACGGCGATAGGCCACCTCGTCCAGCGCCTTCTCCGGCGCCACCAGCACCATCCGCGACAGCCCCATGGTCTTCATCGCGCGCGCGGCCGCGCCGATGTTGCCGGGATGCTGGGTACCGACCAGGACGAAACGGATATGCGGGGCGGCGGACATGGCAAGGTTCGGAACGGAAAGCGGCAGATGGTAAACTGTGCGGCCGGCCATTGCCGCCGGTCCGCTCTTTTCCACTCCAAGTCCATTTCCGCCTTCACGGGAGCCGTTCGCCATGCAGAAACCCGCCGTCAACGTCATGGTCAAGGCCGCCCGTCTCGCCGGCAACGTCCTGTTGCGCAACATCAACAAGCTCGATTCGCTGAACGTGGTGCAGAAGGGCCGCATGGACTATGCCAGCGAGGTGGACGCGGACGCGGAGAAGACCGCGATCAAGGAACTCAAGCGCGCCTACCCCGGCTACGGGGTGTTCGGCGAGGAGAGCGGCGCCCAGGGCGGCGGCCGCTACATGTGGGTGATCGACCCGCTCGACGGCACCAGCAACTACCTGCGCGGCTTTCCCCACTACTGCGTGTCCATCGCCCTGGTCGACAACGGCGAGCCGACCGACGCGGTGATCTTCGATCCGCTGCGCAACGAGCTGTTCACCGCCAGCAAGGGTTCCGGCGCCGCGCTCAACGAGCGCCGCATCCGCGTGGCCGAGCGCAAGGACCTGGCCGGGGCGATGGTGCACACCGGCTTCGCCCCGCGCGAGCGCGCCCGCGCCAGCGCCCAGCTCAAGTGCGTGGACGCCCTGCTGACCCAGGCCGAGGACATCCGCCGCACCGGCTCGGCCGCGCTCGACCTGGCCTATGTCGCCTGCGGCCGCGCCGACGCCTATTTCGAGGCCGGGGTGAAGGCCTGGGACATCGCCGCCGGCGTGCTGCTGGTGCGCGAGGCCGGCGGCCGCGTGTGCGACTACACCGGCGCCACGCCGGCGCGCATGGACGACCGCGGCCCGGATTCGCGCCAGGTGGTGGCCGGCAACATCAAGGTCTGCGACGCGCTGCAGAAGGTGATCGTCAACAGCGGCTATGCCAAGGCCTTCGAGGCCACCTGAGACGGCAGGCCAGAACTGCGGCGGTTCGCGGCGCGACGGCGCGTTCGCAGGCGCCGCGGCAAAGCCCTTCTTGAATGCGCGGAACCGCCATCCTGCCTCGCTTCCGGGTACGGACAGCGAGGGCCGCGCGCCGCCGGCCGGGGAACCCTGGCCGCGACCGCGCAAGCGATAGCCGGGCGACCTTCCTCGCCCCTGGTCGGAATAGCCGGACCTCGGCTCTTCCGGCCGCCATCCGCCAGTCCCTTCCCGCGACGTGCGACGCCATCGCGGCTTGACCGCAGGCGGCGCCGGCGCGGAAAATATCTCTATATCGCGATACGGAGATATCGATGGACCTGGAAGACTGGTCGAGCCGGCTCAAGGTGTTCGCCGACGCCACCCGCGTGCGCCTGCTGGCGCTGCTGGAGCAGGAGGAACTCACCGTGGCCGAACTGTCGGCCGTGACCCGCCTGGCCCAGCCGCGCGTCTCCACCCACCTGGCCCGGCTCAAGGAGGCCGGGCTGGTCCGCGACCGCCGCGCCGGCGTGTCGGCCTACTACCGCTTCGACGAGGCCACGCTCGACCCGGCGCAGCGCGCGCTCTGGCACGCGTTGAGCACCGGCAGCGACGACCCGCTGCTGCGCCAGGACGCCGAGCGCCTGCCCGGCGTGCTGGCGATGCGTGCGGCCGACCAGAACTGGGCCGATACCGTCGCCGGCGACATGGAACGGCACTACTCGCCGGGGCGCACCTGGGAAGCGCTGGCGCGCACCGCGCTGCCGCTGCTGGAAACCGGCGACGTACTGGACATCGCCTCCGGCGACGGCGTGCTGGCCGAGTTGCTGGCCCCGCATGCGCACCGCTACATCTGCATCGACACCAGCGCGCGCGTGGTCGCCGCCGCCGGCGAGCGCCTGCGCAAGCTGAAGAACGTGGAGGTGCGCGAGGGCGACATGCATGCCCTGCCCTTCGCCGACGCCAGTTTCGACCTGGTGGTGCTGATGCATGCGCTGACCTACGCCAGCAAGCCGGCACAGGCGGTGGCCGAGGCCGCGCGCGTGCTGCGCCCCGGCGGCCGCCTGCTGCTGTGCAGCCTGGCCCGGCACGAGCACAAGAGCGCGGTGGAAGCCTACGGCCACGTCAACCTCGGCTTTTCCGGCAAGGAGCTGTGCCGGTTCGTGGAGAAGGCCGGCCTGCAGGTCTCGAGCCTGGAGACCGTCACCCGCGAGAAGCGGCCGCCGCATTTCGAGGTCATCTCGCTGATAGGCCACAAGCCATGAACGCGCACGATCCGCAGGCCCGCCCCGCCGCGGGCACCGCCCGGCCCCTGCCCTGGCTGCACCCGCAGCGCGCACGCGCGCTGCTGCAGGACCTGTCCGAACGCATCCTGGTACTGGACGGGGCGATGGGCACGATGATCCAGCGCCACGGGCTGGAGGAGGCCGACTACCGCGGCGAGCGCTTCGCCGGCGGTTTCGACGCGGCACAGGCGGCCCCGCCGGCGGTCGCGGCGCCGGCGTCACCGGCCCCGGCCGGCCACGTGCACGGCGCCGGCTGCGACCACGCCGCCCCGCAGGGCCACGATCTCAAGGGCAACAACGACCTGCTGCTGCTGACCCGGCCGGACGTCATCGCCGGCATCCACCGCGCCTACCTGGAGGCCGGCGCCGACCTGGTGGAGACCAACACCTTCAACGCCACCGCGGTCAGCCAGGCCGACTACCACCTGCAGCACCTGGTGTACGAGCTCAACAAGGCCGGCGCGCAGGTGGCGCGGCAGGCGTGCGAGGCGGTCGAGGCGACCACGCCCGGCAAGCCGCGCTTCGTCATCGGCGTGCTCGGCCCGACCAGCCGCACCGCCTCGATCAGCCCGGATGTCAACGACCCGGGGTTCCGCAACACCAGCTTCGACGAACTGCGCGCCACCTATGCCGAGGCCGTGGACGGCCTGATCGACGGCGGCGCCGACACGCTGATGGTCGAGACCATCTTCGACACGCTCAACGCCAAGGCGGCGCTGTTCGCCATCGAGGACGTGTTCGAGCGCCGCGGCGGGCGCCTGCCGGTGATGATCTCCGGCACGATCACCGATGCCTCCGGCCGCACCCTGTCCGGGCAGACCGCCGAGGCGTTCTGGACCTCGCTGGCGCACGCGCGGCCGCTGTCGATCGGCCTGAACTGCGCGCTCGGCGCCAAGGACCTGCGCCCGCACATCGAGACCCTGGCGCGGGTGGCCGACGCCTACGTCAGCGCCCATCCGAACGCGGGCCTGCCCAACGCCTTCGGCGGCTACGACGAGACCCCGGAGGACATGGCCGAGGTGCTGCGCGAGTTCGCCGAATCGGGCCTGCTCAACATCGTCGGCGGCTGCTGCGGCACCACCCCGGACCACATCCGCGCCATCGCCGCGGCAGTGGCCGGCATCGCGCCGCGCCGGCCGGCCGGCTCACGGAAACTCGCCGCATGAGCGCCACGCCCCGCCCCACCCGCCTGTCCGGCCTGGAACCGCTGGTCATCACCCCGGACCTGCTGTTCGTCAACATCGGCGAGCGCACCAACGTCACCGGCAGCGCGAAGTTCCGCAAGCTGATCAAGGAGGAACGCTACGACGAGGCGGTGGAGGTCGCGCGCCAGCAGGTGGACAGCGGCGCGCAGATCCTCGACGTCAACATGGACGAGGGCCTGATCGACTCGGAGAAGGCGATGGTCCGGTTCCTCAACCTGATCGCCTCCGAGCCGGACATCGCCCGCATCCCGGTGATGGTGGATTCGTCCAAGTGGAGCGTGATCGAGGCCGGGCTGAAGTGCCTGCAGGGCAAGGGCGTGGTCAACTCGATCTCGCTCAAGGAAGGCGAGGCGGCATTCGTCGAACACGCGCGCAAGGTGCTGCGCTACGGCGCCGCGGCGGTGGTGATGGCCTTCGACGAGCAGGGCCAGGCCGATACCCGCGACCGCAAGGTCGAGATCTGCACCCGCGCCTACCGCATCCTCACCGAGCAGGTCGGCTTCCCGCCGGAAGACATCATCTTCGACCCCAACATCTTCGCCGTGGCCACCGGCATCGAGGAGCACGACAACTACGCGGTGGACTTCATCGAGGCCACCCGCACCATCAAGGCCACGCTGCCGCACTGCCACGTCTCCGGCGGCGTGTCCAACGTCAGCTTCTCCTTCCGCGGCAACGAGCCGGTACGCGCGGCGATCCACTCGGTGTTCCTGTACCACGCCATCGCCGCGGGCATGGACATGGGCATCGTCAACGCCGGCGCGCTGCCGATCTACGACCAGCTCGACCCGGAGCTGCGCGAGCGGGTGGAGGACGTGGTCCTCAACCGCCGCAAGGACGCGACCGAGCGCCTGCTGGAGATCGCCGAGCGCTACAAGGGCGCCAAGGGCGAGAAGAAGACCGAGGACCTGGCCTGGCGCCACAAGCCGGTGGACGAGCGCCTGGCCTACGCGCTGGTGCACGGCATCGACGCCTTCGTCGAGGAAGACACCGAGGCCGCGCGGCAGCAGAGCACGCGGCCGCTGGACGTGATCGAGGGCCCGCTGATGGCGGGCATGAACGTGGTCGGCGACCTGTTCGGCGCCGGCAAGATGTTCCTGCCGCAGGTGGTCAAGTCGGCGCGGGTGATGAAGAAGGCGGTGGCCTACCTGCTGCCCTACATCGAGGCCGAGAAGCTGCGCACCGGCGACGCCGGCCGGAACAACGGCACCATCGTCATGGCCACGGTCAAGGGCGACGTGCACGACATCGGCAAGAACATCGTCGGCGTGGTGCTGGCCTGCAACAACTTCGAGGTCGTGGACCTGGGGGTGATGGTGCCGGCCCAGGTCATCCTCGACAAGGCGCGCGAGGTCGACGCCGACATCATCGGCCTGTCCGGACTGATCACCCCGTCGCTGGAGGAGATGAGCCATGTCGCGCGCGAGCTGGAACGGCAGAAGTTCGACATCCCGCTGATGATCGGCGGCGCCACCACCTCGCGCGCGCACACCGCGCTGAAGATCGACCCGCACTACCACGCCCCGACGGTCTGGGTGAAGGACGCCTCGCGCGCGGTCGGCGTGGCCCAGTCGCTGATCTCGGCCGACCTGCGCGGCACGTTCGTGGCCGCCAACGAGGCCGACTACGCCGAGATCCGCAAGCGCCACGCCAACCGTGGCGACGCCAAGCGGCTGGTGTCGCTGGAGAAGGCGCGCGCCCAGGCCTTCGACGGCGGCTGGGCCGGCTACGTGCCGCCGGTGCCGAAGCAGCCGGGCCTGCACGTGTTCGAGGACTGGCCGCTGGCCGACCTGGTGCCGCTCATCGACTGGTCGCCGTTCTTCAACGCCTGGGAGCTGGCCGGCAAGTACCCGGCGATCCTCGACGACGAGGTGGTCGGTACCCAGGCGCGCGAGCTGTACCGCGACGCGCGCGCGATGCTGGAGACGATCGTCGCGCAGAAGTGGCTGACCGCCCGGGCCGTGTTCGGCCTGTGGCCGGCCCACGCCACGGGCGACGACGTGGTGCTGCAGGGCGGGGACGGCCCGGCCACCCTGCACTTCCTGCGCCAGCAGGTGGACAAGCCCGCCGACCGACCGGACTTCTGCCTGGCCGACTTCGTCGCGCCGCAGGATTCCGGGCGGCAGGACTGGATCGGCGCGTTCGCGGTCACCGCCGGCATCGGCATCGACGCGCACGTGGCCCGCTTCGAGGCCGCGCAGGACGACTACAACGCGATCCTGCTCAAGTCGCTGGCCGACCGCCTGGCCGAGGCGCTGGCCGAGCGCCTGCACCAGCGCGTGCGCACCGAGTTCTGGGGCTACGCCGGCGACGAGCGGCTCGACAACGAGGCCCTGATCGGAGAGAAGTACCGCGGCATCCGCCCCGCCCCCGGCTACCCGGCCTGCCCGGAGCACAGCGAGAAGGCCACGCTGTTCCGCCTGCTCGATGCCGAACGCAACGCCGGCATGCAGCTCACCGAGAGCTACGCCATGCTGCCCACCGCGGCGGTGTGCGGCTACTACTTCAGCCACCCGGGCAGCCAGTACTTCGTGGTCGGGCGGGTGTCCAGGGAGCAGGTCGCCGACTACGCCAGGCGCAAGGGCGTGTCCCTGGCCCAGGCCGAGCGCTGGCTGGCCTCGAACCTGGACTACGACCCCGAGTGAACCGCCCGTCCGCTTCCGTGGCCCGCGCCGCCGTGCCGCAGGCCGATCCCGCGCATGCCGGCCGCCACAGCGGGCTGGACAACGCGCAGGGCATGCTGTTCGGCATCGTGATGACCGCCTTCGGCCTGTCGATGCTGAAGGCGGCCGGGCTGATCACCGGCCAGTTCGCCGGCCTGGCGCTGCTGCTGTCGCAGGTGAACGGCTGGCCGGTGGGCACGCTGTTCCTCGTCCTGAACCTGCCCAGCTACCTGTTCGCGCTGCGCTACCGCGGCTGGCGCTTCACCCTGAAGACCCTGGTCGCGGTGGCCGGCGTGTCCGCGCTGGCGCAGTGGGCCCCGCACTGGATCGCCTACGACCACCTCGATCCGCGCGTGGCCGCCATCGTCGGCGGCTTCGCCCAGGGCGTGGGCCTGATCGCGTTGTTCCGCCACGGCGCCAGCTGCGGCGGCATCGGCATCATCGCCCTGCAGGTGCAGGAACGCACCGGTTTCCGCGCCGGCTGGGTGCAGCTGGCCTTCGACCTGGGCCTGTTCGCCGTGGCTGCATGCCTGCTCGATCCGCGCACGGTGATGCTGTCGCTGCTCGGCGCGGCCGTGCTCAACCTGGCCATCGCGCTGAACCACCGCCGCGACTGGTATGTCGCGCAATGACGATCCGGGCCCGGCGGTGAGCGCGGCCGTCCGCGCGGTGCCTGCTGCGCGCCTGTCCGCGTTCTACCTGGCCTACTACGCCGCGCTCGGTGCGTTCACCCCGTACTGGAGCCTGTTCCTGCAGGCGCGCGGCCTGCCGGTGGCGACCATCAGCGTGCTGATGAGCCTGTGGTATGCCACCCGCATGGTGGCGCCGAGCACCTGGACCACGCTGGCGGCGCGCTCGCCGACGCCGATCCGCTGGCTGTGGCTCGGCTGCGGCCTGACCCTGGCCAGCTTCGCCGCGTTCGTGCTGCCGCTCGGCACCGCCGGGCTGTTCGCGGCGATGACCGCGTTCTGCTTCTTCTACAACGCGGTGATGCCGCAGTTCGAGTCGATCACGCTCTCGCACCTGCGCGGCGACAGCGCCCGCTACGGGCTGATCCGGGTATGGGGCTCGATCGGCTTCATCGTCGTGGTCGCGCTGTACGGCGTGCTGATCGACCGGTTCGGCGCCGGCGCCCTGCCATGGCTGATGCTGCCGCTGTTCGCCGGCCTGCTCGCCGCGGCCTGGCTGAACCGCTACGCCGACGACCCCGGACTCCCGCCGGCCGCGCCGGGCGCCGCCGGCCGCGCCGACAGCCTGCGGCCGGTGCTGCGCCGGCCGCAGGTGCGCGCCTTCTTCCTCGCCGCGTTCCTGCTGCAGGTGTCGTTCGGCCCGTACTACACGTTCTTCTCGATCTACCTGGGCGAGCACGGCTATCCACCGAGCACCCAGGGCGTGCTGTGGAGCATCGGCGTGCTGGTCGAGATCGGCCTGTTCTTCGCCTCGCGGCCGCTGTTCCGGCGCTGGGGCGCGCGCCGGCTGATCGTGTTCTCGCTGGCCGTGACCGTGCTGCGCTGGTGGGCCACCGGCCTGTGGCCCGACTCGCCGGCGGTGCTGGCGCTGGCCCAGACCACGCACGCCTTCAGCTTCGCGGTGTTCTTCGCCGCGGCGATGCAGCTGCTGGCCGAATACTTCCCCGGCCGGCTCAACGGCCACGGCCAGGGCCTGTTCTACGGCGCCGCCTCCGGCACCGGCGGCGTGGCCGGCGCGCTGCTGGCCGGCCAGCTGTGGCGCTTCGGCGGGCAGGCCTCGTTCCTGGCGTCGGGCGTGCTCGCCCTGGCCGCCACCGTGATCGGGGCGATCTGGCTGTGGCCCCGGGCCGTCGCCGCTCCCGAAACGCCCATCCCGTCCTGAGCCGCCGAGCGCCAAGCCGCCCCTTCCCCGAATCCTTGCAAGGAGCCTCCATGCCCGCCTACTACCGCCCCGGCGAACGCCACCTGCAGGCCGACGGCAGCGTCGTCGCCCATTACCAGCCCGAACTGCCGGCGCAGGGCGCCTGGAACGCCCACGAGCAGCACATGGCGCCGGCCACCGGCGTGATCTGCGCCGAGCTGGAACGCTTCCAGCCGCGCGAGGACCTGCGCATCGGCCGGGTATGCCTGGACATCCTCGGGCTGATCCCGCTGGCCCCGTTCACCATCACCACGCGCCTGCTGCGGCCGGGCCGGACGATCGAACTGGTGGAGGCGACGATGGGCGCGCAGGGCCGGGCCTGCATCGTCGCGCGGGCGTGGCGGCTGCAGACCCGCGACACCTCGGCCATCGCCGCGATCGAAGATCCCGGCATCGACGGGCCGCAGGCCGTGGCCGACTGGTCGGGCATGCAGCAGTGGGCCGGCGGCTACATCCAGTCGCTGCGCTTCAGGGCCGACGCCGGGCGCCGCGCCGGCCGCGGCACGGTGTGGATGAGCAACGAGCTGGACATGGTCGAAGGCCGCCCGACCTCGGCGTTCGTGCGCCTGATGGGCATGGTGGACACCGCCAACGGCATCGTCCCGCGCGTGCCGCCGCGCGAGTGGGCATTTCCCAATCTCGACCTGAACATCGACCTGCTGCGCCTGCCCGAGGGCGCCTGGCTGGGCCTGCAGACCACCCAGCAGTACGGCGCGGACGGCATCGGCCTGACCACCTCGGTGCTGCACGACGAGCGCGGCCCGTTCGGGCGCAGCGCCCAGATCCTCACCCTGCGCCCGTTGGGCTGAGCGGGTGCGCCGTTCCCCGGCCGCCGAGGCCGGGGAACGGCAGGGTCACCAGACCAGGTCGTCGGGCACCTGGTACTTGGGGTCGGCGTAGGGATCGTCCGCGGCCGGCGCGTCCGGATCCACCTTCAGCGCCACCGCCGGCGGGAACACGGCCTCGACCTCGGCCAGCGCGGCGGCATCCACCAGCAGGTAGCGGCCGTTGAGCTGGACCACGCCCAGCGCGCCGGCGTTGAGCGCCTTGAGCTGCTCGGCGGTGACGTAGATGCGCTTGATCTTGCCGCCGTAGGGGAAATGCCGCGCGATCTCGGCCTCGGCCTGGTTGAGCGCCTTGTCCTTGAGCAGCGCCTCCAGCTTCGCCCGTGCCTCGCGGCGCTGGCGGGCCTCCTCCTGCTTGAGCCGCTCGGCCTCGATGCGCTCCTGCTTCTCCTTCTGCGCGCGGATCGCGTAGGCCTTGGCCAGGTCGATCTCCTCGCGCGAACGCGGCGCCTTGCCGGCGCCCCGGGCAGCGCTCCGGCCGGGTCCCTTGCCGGGACCGGGCTTGTGCGGCCCGTCCCCGCCCTTGCCGGCATGCGCCGCCGGCTTGCCCGGGCGGTCGGGCCTGCGGCCTTCGGGCTTGCGCTCGGGCCGGGGAGCGGGCTTGAACCCCAAGCCCATCAGCTGGTCGCGGAGGGAATCGCTCATGCGTGTTCGGATCGTACGGGAAACGGGGGAAAGGGCCGAGCATGCCCCGGCCGCCGACAACGGTTCAGTAATGCGGCGGAGGCGGCTCGTCGGCCGGGTCCGAATACAGCGCCGAGCGAACCTTGCCCAGGTCCTCGATCAGGTTGCGCAGCACCTCGGCGTTGCGCGAGCCCTGCAGGCGCGCATCGGCCAGGGCCTCGCTCAGCTCGGCGATGGCCTGTTCCTGGAAGGACACGCGCATCTCCAGCTCGACCAGGCGCGCCTCCAGGGCGCGGGCACGCTCGTCGGAAAGATCGCCCGGCTCAGCCATGGGCATGTCCCTCCACCGAACGGCCGCGGCCGATGCCGTAGTAGGCCAGGCCGGCGGCCTCGACCTCGGCCGGCTCGTACAGGTTGCGGCCGTCGAACACCGCCGCGTCGCCCAGGGCGCTGCGCAGCGCGACGAAATCCGGGCTGCGGAACTGCTTCCACTCGGTCACCACGATCAGCGCGTCGGCCCCTTCCAGCGCCTCGCCGGCGCTGCCGCACAGCACCAGGTCGTCGCGTTCGCCGAAGATGCGCCGCGCCTCGTCGGCGGCCTCCGGGTCGAAGGCGCGCACGCGTGCGCCGGCCTCCCACAGCAGCGCCAGCAGGCGCCGGCTGGAGGCCTCGCGCATGTCGTCGGTGTTGGGCTTGAACGCCAGTCCCCACACCGCGAAGGTCTTGCCGGCCAGGTCGGCGGTGCCGTAGTGGCGGCATACCAGCTCGAACAGGTGCGCCTTCTGGGCGGCGTTGACCGCCTCCACCGCCTGCAGCAGCACGGCCGGATGGCCGACCTGCGTGGCGGTGCGGGCCAGGGCCTGCACGTCCTTGGGGAAGCACGAGCCGCCGTAGCCGGCGCCGGGATAGATGAAATGCCAGCCGATGCGCGGATCCGAACCGATGCCCTGGCGCACGCACTCGATGTCCGCGCCGACCTTCTCGGCGATGTTGGCGATCTCGTTCATGAAGCTGATCTTGGTCGCCAGCATCGCGTTGGCCGCGTACTTGGTGAGCTCGGCCGAACGCACGTCCATCTCCACGATGCGCTCGTGGTTGCGGTTGAACGGCGCGTACAGGCGGCGCAGGCGCGCCACCGCGCGCGCACTGGACGCACCGATGACGATGCGGTCCGGGCGCATGCAGTCGGCCACCGCATCGCCTTCCTTGAGGAACTCGGGATTGGAGACGACATCGAAGCCGAACGACAGGCCGCGCGCATCCAGCTCGGCACGGATGACCGCTTGCACGCGGTCGGCGGTGCCGACCGGCACCGTGGACTTGTTGACCACGATCACCGGCCCGTCGATGTGGCGGCCGATGGTGCGGGCCACCGCCAGCACGTACTGCAGGTCGGCGCTGCCGTCCTCGTCCGGCGGCGTGCCCACGGCGATGAACACGATCTCCCCGTGCTCGATCGCCGCTCCGGCGTCGTCGGTGAACAACAGCCGCCCGGCGGCATGGTTGGCCTGCACCATCGGCTCCAGGCCGGGCTCGTAGATCGGCACCACGCCGCGATTGAGGCCTTCCACCTTGGCCTGGTCGATATCCACGCAGACCACGCTGTGGCCCACCTCGGCCAGGCAGGTTCCGGTGACCAGGCCGACATAACCCGTGCCGAAGATCGAAACGCGCATCGTCTGTTTCCCGCTTACGGCAACACGCCCATCAGTTCGACGTCGAAGGTCAGCGTCGCGTCCGGGCCGATCGGGCCGCCCTGGGTGCCCTGCGGGCCATAGGCCAGGTTGGAGGGGATCCAGAAGCGGTACTTGGAACCGACCGGCATCAGCTGCAGGCCCTCGGTCCAGCCCGGGATGACCTGGCCCAGGCCGAACTCGGCCGGCTCGCCGCGCTGGTAGGAGCTGTCGAACACGGTGCCGTCGAGCAGCTTGCCCTCGTAGTTCACCCGCACCTTGCTGGTGGCGGTGGGACGCTCGCCGCTGCCCTGGCGCAGCACCAGGTACTGCAGGCCCGAGGCGGTGGTGATCACGCCCTTCTGGGTCTTGTTGTGGGCCAGGAACTCGGCGCCGGCGGCGCGGTTGCGCTCGGCCTGCTGGGCCTGGCGGCTGGAGCCGAACGCCTGCAGCACGGCCTGGGCCTGCTGCGGATCCATGCTCGGGGTGCCGCCGGAGAACACGGTGGTCAACGCGCCGAACAGCGTGTCCAGGTCGATCTCGTCCTTCAGCCCGGCCAGGCTGGGGCCGATCGCGTAGCTGCCCAGCATCAGGCCGACCTTGTGCTTGTCCACCGGCGGCGGCGCGCTGCCCGGCGCCTGGCCCGGCACCGGCTGGCCGCTGCGGGCGGCCATGGCGGTACGCAGTGCCGCGTCGGTGGCCTGGGCCTCTTCCATGGAGATCAGCGGCTGGCCGCCGGCCAGCGCGTTGTCCACCGCCTTGCGCAGTGCCGCCATGTCGATGTCGCCGGCGATGGGCTGGAAGGCGCGGGCCACGTCCAGGCCCAGTGCGTAGCTGACTTTCTGCCGCTCGGTATTCAATGATTTGTCCTGTGCGTCGTGGGCGGCCGGCGTGGCGGCCGGCTGCTGTGCCATTGCGGCCCCGGAAGCGGCCAGTGTCGCGATCATCAGCGACGCCATCGCGCCGCGCATACCCGTCTTCATTCGCTGCTTGTCCTCGATGGAACCGGCGCCACCACGGCGCGACCGGCCCGCATTGTCGCATGCACGGCGGCGATGTCGATGCGCGCCCGGTACACGGCAGGCGCCGGCGGCGGCGTGCCCCGGCGGCCGTCGATGGCGGAACACCCGGCACCCTGCGGCCCGCGACTGCCGCGGCGCGCGGCACCGCGACCGATCCCCCGTCACGGCATTCGCGATGTCACGGCATTCGCGGGCAGCGCAGGCACCGGCATCACGACGTGCCCCCATCGACTCTGCCCTGCCCCCGACGGCAATCGCCGCACCTCGATCCGTGCGCCGTGCCCGCAGCCGCCCTTCGCCACTGCGCCCAAGCCGCGGGAACGGTCGCCGCGGCCCGGCCATGGCCAGCGGCGACCAAGCACCGCATCCGGGGCCGACACCCAGCCCCGTCGCCGAAGGATGGCCAAGGCATCCTGCCTCGATCCGCGCACTGGGCCAGGGCTGTGCAGCGGCCGCGCGTGGCCGCCCCCGTCGGCCCTGCCGATGCGGCCGCCGGCCGAGGCACGCGTTCCGGCGGCGAAGCGCCACGCCCGGCATCGACGCAACGCCGCCCTTGCCCGAAGACGCCGACGGCATGGCAGCGGCCGATCCCGCCGCGTCGGTGGGCCCGGGGCGGCCTCCGCCTTCGGTACGTCCGGGGGCAACGCAGGCACGCCGGCGCCATGACCATCCGGGCCCGGAAACCCAGGGAAGGAGCGCGACGCTTCGCTGGCCCCGCCGGGGTCCGAGAAACCCAAGAAGGCCGGGCGAACGGTGCCGTGCTGCCCCGGGGGCCGTACCCGGCCGCTCCTGTTCAAGGACGCGGCTCCCCGGAATCCGCCGCTTCCACAAGGCTCCCGGCCTGGAATCCGCCCTCTCCCTCCCCCTGGGAAGGACAGAAACCATGAACAGGGAGGAACACGCATGCGAAACCGGTTGACGCGGCCAAATCTAGTGTTATAGTCACGTACAACACCACTCACCCAAGACAGGAGGCGGCATGAAACGGGAACGCATCGCCCACCCGGCAGCCCTGGGCTGCATCGGCGTCGCCCTCCTGGCCGCGGGCTGGCTGGTGGTATCCGCTTCCTCGCGGGACATGGACCCCGGCGCCGTACGCGGCGTCTCCGAAGCGGCACAGGACTCCCCCACGCCGGCGGCTTCGGCAGGACCCGAACGGATCCTGCGGGCCTCGCTGGCGATGCCCTACTTCTCCTTCGCGCGCAGACTGCGTCCACGGAGCTGATCCCCCATGACCGACATCCAGTGGAGCGACGGCGCTCCGATCTATCGACAACTCAAGGACAAGGTGGTCGCGATGATGCTCGACGGAATCATCAAGCCGGGCGATGCCCTGCCCTCGGTACGCCAGGTGGCCGCCGAATACCAGCTCAATCCGATCACGGTCTCGCGTGCCTACCAGGAGCTCGCCGACGAGCACCTGGTGGAGAAGCGCCGCGGCCTCGGCATGTTCATGACCGAGGCGGCCGCCAGCCAGCTGCGCGGACGCGAGCGCGAACGCTTCCTCACCGAGGAATGGCCGCAGGTGCTCGAACGCATCCAGCGCCTGGGCCTGGACCTCCACGACCTGCTTCCTCCGGACACCACCGCATGAACACCATCCCCACCCCCGTCTCCGCCGAGGCCGTGGTCAGCGCCCGCGGCCTGCGCAAGGACTACAAGCACAAGCACGCCCTGACCGGCCTTGACTTCGACATCGGCGCCGGCCGCATCGTCGGCCTGATCGGCCCCAACGGCGCCGGCAAGACCACCGCGCTGAAGGCCATCCTCGGCCTGATCCCGTTCCAGGGCGAGCTCAGGGTGCTCGGCATGGATCCGCGGCGCCAGCGCGACGCGCTGATGCGCGAGGTCTGCTTCATCGCCGACGTGGCGGTGCTGCCGCGCTGGATCAAGGTCAAGGAGGCGGTGGACTTCGTCGCCGGCGTGCACCCGCGCTTCGACCGCGCCAAGTGCGAGCGCTTCCTGGCCAGCACCCAGCTCAAGCCGGAGCTGCGCGTGCGCGAGATGTCCAAGGGCATGATCGTGCAGCTGCACCTGGCCCTGGTGATGGCCATCGACGCGCGCCTGCTGGTGCTCGACGAGCCGACCCTGGGCCTGGACATCCTGTACCGCAAGGAGTTCTACCAGCGCCTGCTGGAGGACTACTTCGACGAGGACAAGACCATCCTGGTCACCACCCACCAGGTCGAGGAGATCGAGCACATCCTCACCGACGTGCTGTTCATCCGCGACGGCCGGATCGTCCTGTCCACCGACATGGAAAGCCTGTCCGAGCGCTACACCGAGGTGCTGGTGCCGGCCGACCGGCTCGACCAGGCCCGCGCCCTCGGCCCGATCGACCAGCGCGCCCTGCCCTTCGGCAAGACCGTGATGCTGTTCGACGGCGCGCCGCGCCAGCGCCTGGCCGCGCTCGGCGAGACCCGCAACCCCGGCCTGGCCGACCTGTTCGTGGCCATCATGAAGGGAACCTACGCATGAACGTTTCCGTCTCCGCACCGACCCACAAGACCCATCCGTTCGTCTGGCTGCTGCGCCGCGAATTCTGGGAGAACCGCGGCGGCTTGCTGTGGGCGCCGGTGATCACCGGCGCCATCGTCGCCGTGCTGTACACGCTGCTGGCGGTGATCGGCAGCATCGCCGGGCGCAACCAGATCGGCGGCAACCACATGGTCATCGACGGCGGCGCCGAGCGGATCAGCGAGGCCCTCGGTCGCTTCGGCGACGGCGTGCTGCTGGTCGGCATCGGCCTGACCAGCGTGGTCCTGGCCTTCGTCGTGTTCTTCTACGCGCTGGGCAGCCTGTACGACGACCGCCGCGACCGCAGCGTGCTGTTCTGGAAGTCGCTGCCGCTGTCCGATCGCGACACCGTGCTGTCCAAGGCGCTGTGGGCACTGGTGCTGGCGCCGCTGATCGCGCTCGGCGTCGGCATCGTCCTGGGCCTGGTGCTGTGGGTGGTCTCGGCGCTGACCCTGACCGTCAACGGCATCTCCGCCAGCACCGCGGTGTTCACCCATTCACACCCGCTGCAGGTCCTCGGCCACGTGCTGGCCGCACTGCCGGTCTACGTGCTGTGGGCGCTGCCGACCATCGGCTGGCTGATGTTCTGCTCGGCCTGGGCCCGCGCCAAGCCGTTCCTGTGGGCGGTACTGCTGCCGATCCTGGCCAGCGTGGTGCTGAGCATGATGGGCATCCTGCCCGGGCTGCAGGTGCCGCACCGCGCGATCTGGCACGTGCTCGCCTACCGCGGCCTGCTCAGCGCGATACCGGGCACCTGGCTGACCGCCACCTCGGGCAGCGCCGCACCGGCCGGGCTGGACCATCCCGACCAGGTGATCGCCGGCCTGGACTACCTCGACAGCTGGCACGCCTTCGCCACCTGGGACCTGTGGATCGGCGTGGTCGTGGGCATCGCCCTGATCGCCGCCGCCGTCTGGCTGCGCCGCTGGCGCGAGCTGGCCGACTGACCCGGCATCGACGCATACATCCACGGATACGAGGACCGACCATGAAGCATGCATCCATCGCGCTCGCGCTGTGCCTGTGCCTGCCGGCCGCCGCCCGGGCGGCCCCGCCCGCCACCGGCGACACGCCGGCCGGCGTGAACGGCGAGATCGGCCAGGGCATGGCCGAGGCCCGCGCCGAGATCGTGGCCGAGCTGGCCAAGGCCCGTACCGAGCTTGAGACGCAGAACCTGGACGTCGGCAACGGCCTGCATTTCGGCAGGCACCGCGACGGCGGCGGCAAGCACGCCGCCCTGCCCGGCGCCGAGATCAGCCCGCGAGGCGATTTCCTGGTCGGCGGCAAGGCGGTGGCCATCGACGCGCGGCAACGCGCACGGCTGCTGGCCTATCGCGGCCTGGTGATCGACATCGCCAGGGACGGCCTCGACGTCGGCGAGCGCAGTGCGCTGGCGGCCGTGGACGTCGTCGATCGCGGCCTGTTCGGGCTGATGGTCGGCGCGCTCACCGGCAGCACCGAGCGCCGGGTCGAACGCCAGATGAAGGCCGCCCTCAAGCCGGCCATCGAGCGGATCTGCGCGCGCCTGCCGGTGGTGCTGGCCTCGCAGCAGCAACTGGCCGCGGACCTGCCGGCCTTCGCCCCCTACGCGGACCTGCGCCAGGACGACATCGCCGACTGCGACCGCAGCGTGCGCGAGGAACTGGCGACACGTTGACCGCGCCCTCCCCCGCATTCCCCGGCATCCATGCCGGCCACACCATCGCGCCGGCGCGGACGCCGGCCTTCCACGAGAGGCTCACCATGAACACGCTCCGGACCCGATCCCTCCTGCTGCTGGCCGTCGCCGCGGCCGCCCTGCCGGGCGCGGCGCTGGCCGCGCAGGAATGCAAGCACGCCGAACCCCGCCAGCTCGCCTTCGATACCACCGGGGTGACGTCGCTGCGCTTCGAGGTCAACAGCCACGACCTGCGCCTGGCCGGCGCGCCCGGCCACGCCGGCGCGCTCAAGGGCCGCGCCTGCGCCAGCGATCCGGCCCTGCTCCGACAGCTGACCCTGACCCAGCAGCGCGAGGGCGACGCGCTGGTGGTGCGCCTGCAGCGCGAAGGCAACACCGGCCTGGGCGGCCTGTTCTCCGGCAACAGCTATGCCTGGCTGGACATCGCCGGCAGCGTGCCCGACGGCATCCCGGTGCAGGTGCGGGTCGGCTCCGGCGATGCCGCGGTCAGCGGCGTGGCCTCGCTCTCGGCCGATATCGGCTCGGGCGACCTGGACGTGCGCCGGGTCAAGGGCCTGGTGGACGCGCGCATCGGCTCGGGCGACCTCAAGCTGCAGGACGTCGGCGCGCTGAGGATCGGCTCGATCGGCTCGGGCGACCTCAAGGGCGAAGGCGTGGCCGGGCCGGTGACGGTCGGCAGCGTCGGCTCGGGCGATCTCGAGCTGTCCCGGGTGCGCGGCAACGTCAGCATCGCCTCGGTCGGCTCGGGCGATGTCGGCCTGGCCGACGTCGGCGGCAGCATCGTCATCGACGTGATCGGCTCGGGCGACGTGGACGCGCGCAATGTCGCCGGCAGCCTGACCGTCAAGGCCAAGGGCAGCGGCGACGTGCGCCACCGCGACGTGCGCGGCCCGGTCAACCTGCCCCGCCGCTGACACGGAAAGCGCCATGACCCCGATGACCCTGCCCCCGATGCAACGTGCCTTCCGCCCCCTGCTGCTGGCCGCCCTGGCCGCCCCGTTCCTGCTGGCCGCCTGCGGGCGCCAGCAGGGCCAGTCCGCCGCCACCACCTCGGTCTCCGCGACCCCGGCCGGCAAGGACATCCACGTCGACGGCCACGGCGTCAGCCTGGTCAACGGCAACCTGCAACTCCATGCCGAGGGCCAGCCGCCCGCCGCGATCACCCCCGACGGCCAGCTGCGGATCGGCGCCAGGGCAGTGGCGCTGACGCCGGCCCAACGGCAGCTGGTGCTGGACTACCGCCAGCACGTGCTGGGCATCGCCGACCAGGGCATCGAGGTCGGCAAGCAGGGCGCCGCCCTCGGTGCCAGCGCCGCCGGCGAGGCGGTGAAGGCGGTGCTGGCCGGCGACACCGACCAGCTCGAGCAGCGCATCAAGGCCCAGACCGGCCAGGTGCGCCAGGCCGCATTGAAGATCTGCGATGCGATCGAAGGGCTGCGCACGGCCCAGGACGCGCTCGCCGCGCAGGTGCCGGCATTCCGGCCCTATGCCGACGTGCAGGCCGGCGACGCGGACGATTGCCGCCGCGACGCCCAGGAAGACTGAGCCTCGGTGGGGGCCGCCTCCGCGGCGGCCCCTTACAATGGACGGGTCCTTCCCCCATGGTTCGCGTCGATGAAGAAGCTGCTCGCCCTGTCCGTCCTGCTGGCCGCCTGCCTGCTCGTGGCCGCCTGCGGCGGTTCCTCCCCCTCCCGGCACGAATCGCGCGCCGAACGTTCCCAGCCGCGCGTGTCCATCGGCGGCACCCTGGTGACGCTGCGCCGGCCGCCGGCACCGAACGTGGATTTCCTGATCGACGGCACCGTCAAGATCGACGATATCGCCCTGCCGCTGCCGGAGGCGCGCAAGCAGGAAACGCGCGAGGCCTTCCTGCAGTGGCAGATGCTGCGCCAGCAGGCGATCAACGACGGCCGGCTGGCCGCCGACGCGCGCGGCGTCCCGGTGCAGGCCCCGCCCGCGTTGCAGGCGCTGCAGCAGCAGCTGATGCAGGACATCCCGGAACTGCGCCCCTACGCGCCGAGCTTTGCCGCGCTCAAGGCCGAGTGGCACTGAGCCGGGACACCCCTACTCCAGACAGCAGAACGGCCGCTCGCGCGGCCGTTCTGCTGTCTGCTGCCCGCGTGCGGTCCGCGGGCGCGGGCCGGTTCAGCCGCCGCTGCCGCCGTGGATGCCGCCGGCGGTGAGCGCGGCCGGATCGAGCAGGCCGCGCAGCTCGGCCTCGGGCAGGCCGCTGTCCTCGATCGCCACGTCCAGCACCGGCCGCTGTTCCTTGTAGGCGCGCTTGGCGATCGCCGCCGCCTTCTCGTAGCCGATGATCGGGTTGAGCGCGGTTACCAGGATCGGGTTGCGCGCCAGCGCCGCGCCGACGTGGTCCTTGCGCGCCACCAGCCCGGCGATGGCCTTGTCGGCCAGCAGCCGCGAGACGTTGGCCAGCAGGCCGACCGAGTCGAGCAGGTCCAGCGCGATCAGCGGCAGGGTGACGTTGAGCTGGAAGTTGCCGGTCTGCCCGGCCACGGTGATCGCGGTGTGGTGGCCGATGACTTGGGCGCAGGCCATCACCGTGGCCTCCGGGATCACCGGGTTGACCTTGCCCGGCATGATCGAGCTGCCGGGCTGCAGCGCCGGCAGCTCGATCTCGCCCAGGCCGGCCAGCGGCCCGGAATTCATCCAGCGCAGGTCGTTGGCGATCTTGATCAGCGCCACCGCCAGCGCGTTGAGCTGGCCGGACAGCTCCACCGCGTCGTCCTGCGAGGCCAGGCCCTCGAACTTGTTGTCCGCGCTCTCGAACCTGAAGCCGGTGGTAGAGGACAGCGCCTTGGCCACCTTGCCGCCGAAGCGCGGATCGGCATTGATGCCGGTGCCCACCGCGGTGCCGCCCAGCGGCAGCCGGCGCAGGCGCTTGAGGCTGTCCTCCAGGCGCCCGTGCGCCGAGTGCAGCTGCGCCGCCCAGGCATCGAACTCCTGGCCGAAGGTCACCGGCATGGCGTCCATCAGGTGGGTGCGGCCGGTCTTGACCACCTTGTCCAGGCCGCGGGCGCGCTTGTGGATGGTCTTGCGCAGGTGCTTGAGCGCCGGCAGCAGCTGCTCGTGCACGGCCAGCAGGGCCGATACCCGGATCGCGGTGGGGACCACGTCGTTGGAGCTCTGCCCCAGGTTGACGTGGTCGTTGGGGTGCACCGGGCGCTTGCCGGACGCGTCGCCCTTGAGGTGGCGCGTGGCCAGGGTGGCGATCACCTCGTTGGCGTTCATGTTGGACGAGGTGCCCGACCCGGTCTGGTAGACGTCGATCGGGAACTGGTCGTCGTGGCGGCCCTCGGCCACCTCGGCGGCCGCCTTCTGGATGGCCCGCGACACGCCCTTGGGCAGCAGATCCAGCTCGGCATTGACCTGCGCGGCCGCGCCCTTGATCAGGCCCAGCGCACGGATGAAGCCACGCGGCATGCGCTGGCCCGACACCGGGAAGTTCTGCACCGCCCGCTGCGTCTGCGCTCCCCACAGGGCCTCGGCGGGCACCTGCAGCTCGCCCATGCTGTCGTGTTCGATCCGGTAACGCTCGCTCATCGCACTACTCCACGTTTCAGGTTGAAGGGAAGCCTGCGGCTGGCGGGGCAACGGGCCCGGGCTGGCACCGCGCAAGGATACGCCGCGCCCCTTTGCGGCGCGTGCAGGCCCGCCGGGCTCGGCCGGCCGCGCGGCCGGCTAGAATGGACGACCTCTTCCCCGCTTCCCGCCGTCGCCATGCCGGATTCCGCCCTGCTCGCCCTGTCCCCGCTCGATGGCCGCTACGCCGCCAAGGTCGACGTCCTGCGCCCGATCTTCTCCGAATACGGCCTGATCCATGCCCGCGTGCGGGTGGAGATCGCCTGGCTGCTGGCGCTGGCGGACGAGCCGGGCATTCCCGAACTGGCCCCGTTCTCCGCCGGCGCGGCCGCGCGCCTGCGCGGGCTGGCCGACGACTTCTCGGTGGAGGACGCCGCCCGGGTCAAGGCGATCGAGCGCACCACCAACCACGACGTCAAGGCGGTGGAGTACTTCATCAAGGAGCGCCTGCGCGACGACGCCGAGCTGGCCCCGGCGCTGGAATTCGTGCACTTCGCCTGCACCAGCGAGGACATCAACAACCTGTCCTACGGCCTGATGTTGGCCCGCGCCCGCGCCGAGGTGCTGCTGCCGACCCTGGACGGCATCGCCCAGGCCCTGCGCGAAATGGCGCACGTGCAGGCGGCCCAGCCGATGCTCTCGCGCACCCACGGCCAGACCGCCTCGCCGACCACCCTGGGCAAGGAGATCGCCAACGTCGTCGCGCGCCTGGACCGGCAGATCCGCCAGGTCGCCGCGGTCGAGCTGACCGCCAAGATCAACGGCGCGGTCGGCAACTACAACGCCCACGTGATCGCCTACCCGGACGTGGACTGGCCGGCGTTCGCGCGCCGCTTCGTGGAAAGCCTGGGCCTGGTGTTCAACCCCTACACCACCCAGATCGAGCCGCACGACAACGTCGCCGAGATCGGCGATGCCGTGCGCCGCGCCAACACCGTGCTGATCGACCTGGCCCGCGATGTCTGGGGCTACGTCTCGCTGGGCTACTTCCGGCAGAAGCTCAAGGAAGGCGAGGTCGGCTCCTCGACCATGCCGCACAAGGTCAACCCGATCGACTTCGAGAATGCCGAGGGCAACTTCGGCATCGCCAACGCCCTGTTCGGGCATTTCAGCGCCAAGCTGCCGATCAGCCGCTGGCAGCGCGACCTGACCGACTCCACCGTGCTGCGCGCGCTGGGCACCGCCTTCGGCCACACCCAGGTGGCGCTGGACTCGCTGGCCAAGGGCCTGGGCAAGCTCACCGTCAATCCCGAGCGCCTGGACGCCGACCTGGACGCGGCCTGGGAAGTGCTGGCCGAGGCCGTGCAGACGGTGATGCGCCGCCACGGCCTGCCCAATCCCTACGAGCAGCTCAAGGCGCTGACCCGCGGCCACGGCATCAGCGCCGAGGCCATGCAGGCGTTCATCGCCGGGCTGGCGCTGCCCGAGGCCGACAAGCAGCGCCTGCTGGCGCTGACCCCGGGGCACTACACCGGCCTGGCCGAGCGGCTGGCACGGGCGATCTGAACCATGCCCGGCGATGCGCCAGCCCACGGGTCGGCCGACCGTGCCCACGGCGCCGCCGCAGGCACCGGCCCCGGGCCGGCGCTGCCGCGGGCGTGCCGGGGGCTGGCGGGCCCTGTTCTCATCCGGCGCCGCCGGAAATTCGCCGCCTCGCAGCGGCGGCATCGCTTCGCAGCCGGCCATCCCGGAGCCACGACCGCCGCGTGCCGGTCAGGCACGCGTCCGGTGGGCGCCACCGCGCCCTCCCTCCATGCGGCATTCCAGGGCCGGCACATGCCTGTCGGCGCATACGCTCCGCCGGCACGCGCCCGGCGTGCGCGACCTGAACGGCTCCGCCCTTCGCCCTGCCCGCCCCCGGCCATGTTGATCCGCATCAATGTTCCGGAAACCGGCGCCGGCGACGATGCCTGCATCCTCCCTTCTCCCGTCCGCGCCACGCCACAGGGGCGTGCATCCCGATGACCAAGAAAACCGCCAAGTCCCCCGCCCTTCCCTTCGAGATCCAGGCCAGCGGCCAGTACCCGCTGGGCATGCCGGTCGCGCGTTTCCTGCGCGACTACTGGCACAAGCGCCCGCTGCTGATCCGCAACGCCTTCCCCGGCTTCCAGACGCCGGTGACCCCGGAGGACCTGGCCGGCCTGGCCTGCGAGGACGGCGTGCTGGCGCGCATGGTCAGCCTGGACCGGGCCAGCGGGCGCTGGAACGTGCGCACCGGCCCGTTCGCCGAGGAGGACTTCCCCGGCCTGCCCGACCACGACTGGACCCTGCTGGTGCAGGACGTGGACAAGTGGGACCCGGACGTGCGCGCGCTGCTGGAGCACTTCCGCTTCCTGCCGCGCTGGCGCATCGACGACATCATGATCAGCTTCGCCGCCACCGGCGGCTCGGTCGGCGCCCACGTCGACCACTACGACGTGTTCCTGCTGCAGGCCTACGGGCTGCGCCGCTGGCAGATCGACGCCAGCGTGGCGATGGGCCGCAAGGCCCCCGACCTGGCCTTCCGCGACGACGTGGACATCAAGCTGCTGCGCCGGTTCGCGCCCACCCACGACTGGGTGCTGGCGCCGGGCGACATGCTCTACCTGCCGCCGCTGGTGCCGCACCACGGCGTGGCCGAGGATCCGTGCCTGACCTTCTCGGTCGGCATGCGCGCGCCGTCCTCGGCCGAACTGATCGCCGACTACCTGGATACCCTGGTCGACGGTGCCGACGAGGCGGTGCGTTACCACGACGAGGACCTGCAGGCGGCGGCCGACCCCTACGAGATCGACCCGGCCGCCATGCACCGCGCCATCGCCGCGCTCAATGCGCTGCGCATGAACGACCCGGACCGGCTGGGCGACTGGTTCGGCCGCTTCGTCACCACCTATCGCGCCTCCGGCGAGGTCGTGCCGCCGCCGGACCTGCCGCCGCGCGCGGACGTGGAAGCCGCCCTGGCCGCCGGCCGGGTGCTGCAGCGCTTCCCGTGGTCGCGCCTGGCCTGGCGCCGCGCCAGCCGCGGCGCGACCCTGTTCTGCAGCGGCCTGGAATTCCACGTCGGCGTGAACGACGCGCGGGCGCTGGCCGCGGCCGAGAGCGTGGACGGGCACCAGTACGCACGCCTGTCCGCGCGGGGGCGCGATGCGGTGTGGGACCTGCTGCAGGCAGGCCACTATCGCCTCGCCGGGCAGGACGAGGTGGAGGACGAGACCACGCCATGAGCCTGTACCGGCACCGGCCGCACACCGTCGCGGCCGGTGCCCACGCATCAATTCCTTGACATCCCGGGTCTATAATTTCCGACCGTGATGCCTTCTGGCCGCCCCTCCGGGATCCGCCAGGCCCCATCAGACCATTTCCAAGCGATCGGCCAACATCGTGGACAATCTACTCAAGCAGTTTGCGCAGACCTCGCAGCTCGCCGGCGGCAACGCCTCCTACGTGGAGGAGCTCTACGAGCAGTACCTCGTCTCTCCCGACAGCGTCGAACCGGAGTGGAAGTCCTACTTCGACGGCCTCAAGGGCCGCGAAGCCGGCGACGTGCCGCACTCGGCCGTCATCGCCCACATCACCGAGGCCGCCCGCCAGGCCGCCTCCGGCGCGGGCGTCCCGATCTCCGACGAGCGCGAGCGCAACGTCGGCCGCCTGATCACCGCCTACCGCGCGCGCGGCCACCTCGGCGCCCAGCTCGATCCGCTCGGCCTGGTCGCCCCGGTCAACCCGCCCGACCTGGGCCTGGCCTTCCACCACCTCTCCGACGCCGACCTGGACAGCGAGTTCAGCACCGGCGGCGTGGCCGGCCAGCCGCGCATGAAGCTGCGCGAGCTGCTGGGGCGCCTGAAGGCGACCTACGCCGGCCACATCGGCGCCGAGTTCATGCACATCAGCGACGCCGAGCAGCGCCGCTGGATCTACCAGCGCATGGAGAACGACGGCGGCGCCTGGGCCGGCGACACCGCCTCGCGCAAGCGCACCCTCGAGCGCCTGACCGCGGCCGAGGGCCTGGAGCGCTACCTGCACACCAAGTACGTCGGCCAGAAGCGCTTCTCGCTGGAAGGCGGCGATTCGTTCATCCCGATGATGGACACGCTGGTGCAGGACGCCGGCCGCACCGACGTGCAGGACGTGGTCATCGGCATGGCCCACCGCGGCCGCCTGAACCTGCTGATCAACACCCTGGGCAAGAACCCGCGCAAGCTGTTCGACGAGTTCGAGGGCAAGTTCGAGCACGCCCACGACGACCGCGCCAGCACCGGCGACGTCAAGTACCACATGGGCTTCTCCGCCGACGTGGTCACCGCCGGCAATCCGGTCCACCTGGCCCTGGCCTTCAACCCCTCGCACCTGGAGATCGTCGACCCGGTGGTCGCCGGTTCGGTGCGCTCGCGCCAGGAACGCTACGGCGACAGCGAACGCAAGCGCGTGCTGCCGGTGCTGGTGCACGGCGACGCCGCCCTGGCCGGCCAGGGCGTGATCATGGAACTGCTGCAGATGTCGCAGCTGCGCGGCTTCGGCGTCGGCGGCACCCTGCACATCGTCATCAACAACCAGATCGGCTTCACCACCAGCGAGTCCGACGACCGCTCCACGCTGTACTGCACCGACGTGGCCAAGATGGTCGAGGCGCCGGTGTTCCACGTCAACGGCGACGACCCGGACGCGGTGGTCTACGTGACCAAGCTGGCCTACGAGTTCCGCCAGAAGTTCCAGAAGGACGTGTTCATCGACTTGGTGTGCTACCGCCGCTGGGGCCACAACGAGGCCGACGAGCCGGCGGTGACCCAGCCGGTCATGTACCAGGTGATCCGCAGCCACCAGACCCCGCGCGAGCTGTACGCCGCGCAGCTGGAGAAGGAGGGTGTGATCGCCGCCGGCGAGGCCCAGGCCCTGGTGGACGGCTACCGCGCCAAGCTGGACTCCGGCGAGTACACCACCGAGCTGGCCAAGCGCAATCCGGACAAGACCGCCATCGACTGGTCCAGCTACCTGGTCGGCGGCCTGGACGACGACATCGACACCCGCGTGCCGCGCAAGGAACTGGACGCGATGGCCAAGGCCATCAACACCGTCCCGGACGGCTTCACCCTGCACCCGCGCGTGGCCAAGATCTACGGCGACCGCGCCAAGATGGCGGCCGGCGAGCAGCCGGCGGACTGGGGCTTCGCCGAGAACCTGGCCTACGCCACCCTGCTCGACGAGGGCCACCGCCTGCGCCTGGTCGGCGAGGACGTGGAGCGCGGCACCTTCTTCCACCGCCACGCGGTGCTGCACGACCAGAAGAGCGATGCCACCTACACCCCGCTGCACCAGCTGGTGAAGGATCCGGAGTCGGCCGCGGTGGTCAACTCGCTGCTCAGCGAGGAGGCGGTGCTGGCCTACGAGTACGGCTATTCCACCACCGATCCCAACACCCTGTGCATCTGGGAGGCCCAGTTCGGCGACTTCGCCAACGGCGCGCAGGTGGTGATCGACCAGTTCATCGCCGCCGGCGAGGCCAAGTGGGGCCGCATCTCCGGCCTGGCGCTGTTCCTGCCGCACGGCTACGAGGGCCAGGGCCCGGAACACAGCTCCGCGCGCCTGGAGCGCTACCTGCAGCTGTGCGCGCTGCAGAACATGCTGGTGTGCGTGCCCACCACCCCGGCGCAGTGCTTCCACATGATCCGCCGCCAGCTGCGCATGACCACCCGCAAGCCGCTGGTGGTGATGACGCCCAAGTCGCTGCTGCGCCACAAGCTGGCCGTGTCCAGCCTGGACGATCTGGCCAACGGCCACTTCCAGCACCTGATTCCCGACGGCGCGGCCGATCCGGCCCAGGTCAAGCGCGTGGTGCTGTGCGCTGGCAAGGTCTACTACGACCTGCTGGAGGACAAGCTCGCCCGCGGCCAGGACGACGTGGCCATCCTGCGCGTGGAGCAGCTGTACCCGTTCCCGCGCGAACTGCTGGTCGAGCAGCTCAAGCGCTACGCCGGTGCCGACGTGGTGTGGTGCCAGGAAGAGCCGCAGAACCAGGGCGCCTGGTACCAGATCCGCCACCACCTGCAGGCCTGCCTGCAGCCGGGCCAGAACCTGCACTACGCCGGCCGCGCCCGTTCGCCGTCGCCGGCGGCCGGCCACATGGCCGACCACGTCGCCCAGCAGAAGCAGCTGGTGGCCGATGCGCTGGTCAACCCCTTCGACGACCAGGTCGCCGAGTAACCCCTCACTTCCATCACCCCCTTCGATAACGAACACCAGGAAGCCCAACGCATGGTCACCGAAGTCAAAGTCCCGGTACTGCCCGAATCCGTATCCGACGCCACCATCGCGAGCTGGCACAAGAAGGCTGGCGAAGCGGTCAAGCGCGACGAGAACCTCGTCGACCTGGAAACCGACAAGGTCGTGCTGGAAGTGCCTTCGCCGGTCGATGGCGTGCTGAAGGAGGTCAAGTTCAAGGAGGGCGACACCGTCACCAGCAACCAGGTGCTGGCGGTGATCGAGGAAGGCGCCGTCGCCGCGGCCGCGCCGGCCGAGCCCAAGGCCGAAGCCGCCGCACCGGCCCCGGCCGCGCCTGCGGCTCCCGCGCCTGCCGCCCCGGCACCGGCCCCGGCCAAGCCGGCAGCGGCAGCGGCCGCCGCCCCGGCGCCTGCCGCCAAGAGCAGCGGCGTCGATACCCTGCCGCCGGGCGCGCGCTTCGCCGCCATCACCGAGGGCGTGAATCCCGCCGAGGTGTCCGGCACCGGCCGCCACGGCGCGGTGACCAAGGAGGACATCGTCAACTACGCCCGCTCCGGCGGGGCGGCCACCGCCACCGGCGCCCGCCCGGAGGAGCGCGTGCCGATGACGCGCATCCGCCAGCGCATCGCCGAGCGCCTGCTGCAGTCCAAGAACAGCACCGCGATGCTGACCACCTTCAACGAGATCAACCTCGCCAAGGTCGTCGCCGCGCGCAAGGCGCTGCAGGAGGACTTCGTCAAGGCCCACGGCATCAAGCTCGGCTTCATGAGCTTCTTCGTGAAGGCCGCGGCCAACGCGCTGCAGCGCTTCCCGCTGGTCAACGCCTCCATCGACGGCACCGACGTCATCTACCACGGCTACAGCGACATCTCCATCGCCGTGTCCACCGACAAGGGCCTGGTGACCCCGGTGCTGCGCAACGTGGAGCGCATGTCCTTCGCCGACATCGAGAAGGGCATCGCCGACTTCGCCACCCGCGCCCGCGCCGGCAAGCTGACCCTGGAGGACCTGCAGGGCGGTACCTTCACCATCACCAACGGCGGCACCTTCGGCTCGCTGCTGTCCACCCCGATCGTCAACCCGCCGCAGAGCGCAATCCTCGGCATGCACGCCATGAAGGACCGCCCGATTGCCGAGAACGGCCAGGTGGTGGTCGCGCCGATGATGTACGTGGCCCTGTCCTACGACCACCGCATCATCGACGGCAAGGATTCGGTGCAGTTCCTGGTGGACATCAAGAACCAGCTGGAGAACCCGGACCGCATGCTGTTCGGGCTGTAAGCCGGGAATCGGGAACGGACGCCGGGGCGGGAACGCCCCCCTCCGTTCCCGCCTGGACCTGGACGGGAACCGGCCGCCCGTGCGCCTTCCCGTCTCCCATTCCCCATTCCCGTGAGCGAATGAAATGAGCGAACAATACGACGTCGTCGTCATCGGAGCCGGCCCGGCCGGCTATCACGCCGCCATCCGCGCCGCCCAGCTCGGCATGAAGGTGGCCTGCGTGGACGCCGCGCTGGGCAAGGACGGCAAGCCGGCACTCGGCGGCACCTGCCTGCGCGTGGGCTGCATCCCGTCCAAGGCGCTGCTGGACTCGTCCCACCAGTTCTGGAACATGAACCACCAGTTCGGCGACCACGGCATCAGCTTCAAGGACGCCGCGATCGACGTGCCGGCGATGATCACCCGCAAGGACAAGATCGTTAAGCAGTTCACCGGCGGCATCGGCCTGCTGTTCAAGGCCAACAAGGTCACCGCGTACTACGGCTACGCCCAGCTGCAGCCGGGCAACGTGGTCAAGATCAAGCCGCACGAGGGCGACGAGGTCGAGCTCAAGGGCACCAACGTGATCATCGCCGCCGGCTCGGATTCCATCGAGCTGCCGTTCGCCAAGTTCGACGGCGAGACCATCGTCGACAACGTCGGCGCGCTGGACTTCACCGAGACCCCGGCGCGCCTGGCGGTGATCGGCGCCGGCGTGATCGGCCTGGAGCTGGGCAGCGTGTGGCGCCGCCTCGGCGCGGAAGTCACCATCCTCGAGGCGCTGCCGGACTTCCTGCCCGCCGCCGATGCCGAGATCGCCAAGACCGCGGCCAAGGAATACAAGAAGCAGGGACTGGACATCCGCCTCGGCGCCAAGGTCTCCAAGACCGAGGTCGCCGGCAAGGGCAAGAAGAAGGAAGTGGTCATCAGCTACACCGACGCGGCCGGCGAACAGACGCTGGTGGTGGACAAGCTGCTGGTGGCCGTGGGCCGCCGCGCGGCGACCAAGGGCCTGTTGGCCGAGGGCACCGGCGTGCAGGTCGACGAGCGCGGCCGCATCGTGGTCGACGAGCACTGCCACACCGGTGTGGACGGCGTGTGGGCGGTCGGCGACTGCGTGCGCGGGCCGATGCTGGCGCACAAGGGCTTCGAGGAAGGCATCGAGGTGGCCGAGCTGATCGCCGGCCTGCCCGGCCACGTCAACTACGACACCATCCCCTACGTGATCTACACCGAGCCGGAGGTGGCCTGGGTCGGCAAGACCGAGCAGCAGCTCAAGGCCGAGGGCGTGCCGTACAAGTCCGGCACCTTCCCGTTCGCGGCCAACGGCCGCGCGGTGGCGATGGACGAGGCGGTCGGCTTCGTCAAGGTGCTGGCGCATGCCGAGACCGACCGCGTGCTCGGCCTGCACCTGGTCGGCCCGGTGGTGTCCGAGCTGGTGCACGAGGGCGTGCTGACCATGGAATTCAGCGGTTCGGCCGACGACCTGGCGCGCATCTGCCATGCCCACCCGACCCTGTCCGAGAGCATCCACGACGCCGCGATGGCCGTGCACAAGCGCGCCATCCACAAGGCCAACTGAGCCTGCAGGGGAGGACGTGGGCGTAAGCCCGCCCCTGCCCCTCCCGCGGAACGCCGGCAGCGATGCCGGCGTTCTTGCTTTCCCGGCCCGGCGCATGCCCCGCCGCTCCCGTTCCCCGTTTTCGCCTGCCCCGAGATCCAATGAAAAGCATCTGCGTGTATTGCGGCTCCAATGCCGGAGCCGATCCCGTCTTCGCCGAGCGCGCCGCCGCGCTGGGCACCCGGCTGGCCCGCGAGGGCATCCGCGTGGTCTACGGCGGCGGCAACGTCGGCCTGATGGGGACGGTGGCCAACGCCGCCCTGGCCGCCGGCGGCCAGGTCCACGGCGTGATCCCGCGCCAGCTGGCCGAGTGGGAAGTGGCCCACCGCGGCCTGACCGAGCTGGAGATCGTGGAGACCATGCACCAGCGCAAGCGGCGCATGTTCGAGCTCTCCGACGGTTTCGTCGCCCTGCCCGGCGGCTTCGGCACCATGGAGGAGATCTTCGAGATGCTCACCTGGCGCCAGCTCGGCATCGGCACCAAGCCGTGCGCGTTCCTGGACATGGACGGCTTCTACGCCCCGCTGATCCAGATGATCGACCGCATGGTCGCGCAGCGCTTCCTGCACCCGGACCAGCGCGCCGACCTGTGGTACGGCGAGGACATCGATGCCCTGCTGGCATGGATGCGCGGCTACGTGCCGGCGCAGGCCTCCAAGTGGATCGACGAGAAGCGCCGCAAGGCGATGATGGGTTGACGGCGACACCCGCGGGCCTGCGCCCGGCCCGGCGCGGTTAGGATCGGGGCATGGCCGACACCCTCGCCACACCGGTCCGGCACGCGCTGGACGTCAAGCACAGCCGCTTCCTCGCCCAGGCCGCACCGGTGGCCGACGGCGCGGCGGCGCTGGACTTCGTGCGCCAGGCCGGCGATGCGCAGGCCACCCACAACTGCTGGGCATGGCGCATCGGCGGCGACTACCGCTCCAGCGACGACGGCGAGCCGGCCGGCACCGCCGGCCGTCCCATCCTGGCCGCGATCGACGGCCAGGGCCTGGACCGGGTGGTGGTCGTGGTCACGCGCTGGTTCGGCGGCATCAAGCTCGGCGCCGGCGGCCTGGTGCGCGCCTACGGCGGCGTGGCCGCCGAGTGCCTGCGCCTGGCCCCGCGCCAGCCGATCGTGGTGCAGGCCGCCCTGGCGCTGGCCTGCGCCTTCGAGGACATCGGCACCGTGCATGCCGCGCTGGCTGCCCATTCGGCGGACAAGCTCGGCGAGGACTACCTTGCCGAGGGCGTCAGGATGAACCTGCGCCTGCCTGCCGACCGGGTCGGGGCCTTGAAAACCCGCCTGCGCGATGCCACCCGCAATCGCATCCGCTTCCTGGAAGATCCGGCATGACCGACACCGAGACCCGCGGGCTGCGCCGCCTGGGCAGCCTGCGCACGCTCTGGCCCTTCGTCCGCCGCCACAGCGGGCTGTTCGCGGCCTGGCTGGTGGCGCTGGCGCTCTCCTCCTCCGCCACGCTCAGCCTGCCGGCGGCGGTCAAGCACATGATCGACCAGGGCTTCTCCGGCGGCGGCACCCAGATCGACCGGGTGTTCCTGCTGTTGTTCGGCGTGGCCGTGGTGCTGGCCCTGGCCACCGCCGCGCGCTTCTACTTCGTCTCGCTGCTGGGCGAGAAGGTGGTGGCCGACCTGCGCGAGCGCCTGTACGGCCACCTGATCGGGCTGGACGCCCAGTTCCACGACCGCAGCCGCAGCGGCGAGCTGGTCTCGCGCCTGTCGGCCGACAGCGAGCTGCTGCGCGGGGTGATCGGCTCGACCATGTCGGTGGCCCTGCGCAGCACGGTGACCATGGTCGGCGCGCTGGCCATGCTGTGCATCACCAGCCCGCGCCTGGCCGCCTACACCCTGCTGGGCATCCCGCTGGCGGTCCTGCCGATCGTGTTCGGCGCGCGCCGCCTGCAGAAGGTCTCGCGCGCCAGCCAGGACCGCGTCGCCGACGCCAACCAGCTCGCCGCCGAGACCCTCGGTGCGGTGCGCACGGTGCAGGCCAATGCCCGCGAGACCTACGAGCGCGGCCGCTTCGCCCGCGCCGTGGCCGACGCGGTGGCCACCGCGCAGCGGCGCATCGGGGCCCAGGCCTGGGTCACGGCGATCGCCATCGTGCTGGTGTTCGGCGCGATCACCGCGGTGCTGTGGTCCGGCGCGCGCGACGTGATCGCCGGCACCATGACGGCCGGCACGCTCGGCCAGTTCGTGCTGTACGCGCTGATCGGCGGCGGCTCGGTCGCCTCGCTGGCCGAGGTGTGGAACGACCTGCAGCGTGCCAGCGGCGGCATGGGCCGCATCGCCGAGCTGCTGCACGAACGCGCGCGGATCACCGCGCCGGCGCGGCCGCTCGCCCTGCCCGAGCCGGTCCGCGGCGCCCTGGCCTTCGAGCACGTCACCTTCCGCTACCCGCAGCGGCCCGACGCGGCGGCGCTGGAGGATTTCAGCCTGGCCATCGCCCCGGGCGAGTCGGTCGCCCTGGTCGGCCCATCCGGCGCCGGCAAGAGCACCGTGCTGGCGCTGCTGCTGCGCTTCTACGACCCGCAGGAAGGCGCGATCACCCTGGACGGCGTGGACGTGCGCGCACTGGCGCCGGACACCCTGCGCCGGCACATGGCGCTGGTGCCGCAGCAGCCGACGCTGTTCGCCGCCAGCGCCGCCGAGAACATCCGCTACGGCCGCCTGGAGGCCGGCCGCGGGGAAATCGAGGCGGCCGCGCGCGCGGCCGAGGCCGATGCCTTCATCCGCGCCCTGCCGCAGGGCTACGACAGCGAGCTGGGCGAGCGCGGCGCGCGCCTGTCCGGCGGCCAGCAGCAGCGCATCGCCATCGCCCGCGCGGTGCTGCGCGACGCCCCGGTCCTGCTCCTGGACGAGGCCACCAGCGCACTGGACGCACAGAGCGAGCAGGCGGTGCAGCAGGCCCTGGAGCGGCTAATGGCCGGGCGCACCACGGTGGTCATCGCCCACCGCCTGGCCACGGTGCTGCGCGCCGATCGCATCGTGGTGATGGACCACGGCCGCATCGTCGCCCAGGGACGCCACGAGGAGCTGCTCGCCCAGGGCGGGCTGTACGCCGAGCTGGCGCGGCTGCAGTTCATCCAGTGACCACGCCGCGCTAACGGCCCGCTGCCGAAGCTGGCCGCGCCGGTCCCGCACCGGCCCTGGCCCAGCCCACAGTCCCGCAGGAGGTGCCGCGATGTCCTTCCGCCAGTTCCCGGCCACCGATGCCAACGGCGTGCCCCACGTGGTCCTGGAATTCCGCGACCCCGGCGCGCCGCCGATCCCTACCACCGAGCGCCGGCCGGCCGAACCGCTGCGCTATCAGCTCGAGGACGGCCGCCCGCTGCTGCGCGACGGGCGCAGCTTCCGCACCGCCGACGGCAGCGTGCAGCTGACGCTGTAGCCGCTCAGGCCGGCGCCAGCACCCGGCCGATCCCGGTGGCGTCGATCTCAGCGGCCGCCGCGGCCAGCGCCGGCGCGTCCACGCCGTTCTCCAGGCCGATGCGGAAATGCAGCTCGCCGGCCGGCGTGCGCGAGGAATGGATCGAGGCCAGGTTGACGCCATGGCGTTCGAACACATGCAGCAGCGCACGCAGCGAGCCCGGCCGGTCCTCGGGCAGGTACACGCTGAGCGCGCGGGTCCCGGCCAGGTCCGCCAGCAGGTAGCCGACGCGCTCGAAGGTGTAGTTGCCGGCGGCCAGGCCGCTCTCCAGCGCCTGGTGGTTGCGCTGCAGGAAGCGGTCGCGGAACTGCGCGCGGGCGGCGTCGTCGCCGCGCACCACCAGCGCGTGCAGGGCCTGCAGCTGCGCCAGCAGGCGGCCGAGCATCTCGGCCACGTAGGGGTTGCCGAACTGGATGTCCTCGTAGATCGCCGGGTTCAGCGACAGGATCCGGGCGACGGACGCGGTATCCAGCTCGAAGGCGACCGAGCGGAACGGCAGCAGCGCCGGCAATTCGCCCAGCGCGGGCGCGTATTCGCGCAGCACCCCGGCCTGGGCCAGGTGGCTGGCGTGGACCATGGCCTGCACCAGCGCCATGACCCGGTCGTGGTACTCGGGATCGGCGGGCACGCACTCGGCCTGCAGCGCCTCGCACAGTGCCTGCAGCCAGCCGGCCCAGGCATCCACGCGCGCCCGGCACACCACCATCACCCGGCCCTTGAGCGTGGGCGTCTTCGGCGGGGCGGTCATCGGATGCAGGCCGGCGACCTCGGCCTGCGAGGCCAGCATCGCCGCCACCGGCGCGGCCTTGACCGAGGTGATGTCCAGCCACAGCCGGCCGCGCTCGCGCCCGGCCGACAGCCGCACGTACTCGGCGATCAGCGCCGGGGTATGGCGGATCGGGGCGGAGAACACCAGCACGTCGGCGCGTTCCACCAGCGCCTGCGGGCTGTCCGAGGCCGGGTCGGCCGGGTCGTGGCCGATCACCTTCAGCCCCATGCGCCGCTCGAAGAAAGCGCGCAGCCAGCGTCCGTAGGCACCGGCGCTGCCGACGATGCCGACGACCGGACGCGGCGGGATCATGCCAGGCGGACGGGGCGGAAGCGCTCGGCCCGTTCCAGCGCGGCCGGGGCCGCGGCGACCACGTCGAACTCCTCGTAGTCGTTGGCCAGGGTGGCCTCCAGTGCCGTGTGCACGCCGGCGATCGCGCGGCTGGCGGCCTGCTCGAAGGACTCTCCGCGCAACAGGAACGCCACCAGCAGCGACATCAGCACGTCGCCGGTGCCGGCCACGTCCACCGGCAGGTACGGCGTGGTCCAGCGCCAGACCGCATCGCGGCTCACCGCCAGCGTCACCAGCTCGCCGTCGGCGCCGGCCACGCTGTGCGCGAGCACCCAGTGCGGGCCGCGCGCGAGCAGCACCCGCGCGGCGGCGATGGCATCGTCCTCGGCCAGCGCCGGCAGGCCGGTCAGCCGTCCCAGCTCGTAGGCGTTGGGCGTGACCAGCCAGGCGCGCGGCGCCAGGCGCTCGACGAACACGCGCTCCAGCGCCGGCTCCACGTAGGGGCCGGTGTGGGTGTCGCCGATCACCGGATCCAGGCAGTAGCGCAGCTGCGGTGCATCCAGCCCGTCCAGCCAGTCGGCGAAGGCCTCGCCGTTGTCCAGGCTGCCGAAATAGCCGGAGATCAGCACCTTGGCCCGTCCCGGCAGGCCGCGCTCGCTGGCGCCGAGCAGCAGGTCGCCGAACCAGTCCACCGGCAGGATGCGCCCGCGCAGGGTGTCGTAGAAGGGCGCGTTGCTCAGCAGCGTGGTCGGGATCTCCGCCACCCGCATGCCCAGTTGCCGCAACGGCGGCACCGCCGCGCTGTTGCCGGCATAGCCGTACACCAGCTGCGACTGCACCGAGATCACATCCACCGGCGAGGGCCCGTCGGGGCGCTGCCGGCGACCATGCACCAGATGACTTGCCTGTTCGCTCATCGCCGCATTCTACGGCCGCGCCCGGCCGCGGTGCACCCATCGTCGGCGCCGACGGACCGCGCCGTCGCGCGCCACCCGGCCGTGTGCGCGAGCCATCGCCGTACGTCGTGGCATGGCGGCGGCACCTTCATGCGCATGGCAGGCCGTGCGGCCGGCCTCGGGAACACGCAAGCCAGCACCAAGGACACGCACGGCCTCCGGCCGCGCGCGTCGGCTGCCGGCATCAGGAGGTCATCCGCTCCCAGAAGCCCTTGACCCCGTCCAGGAACGTGGCCGAGCGCGGCGAATGCTTGCGCCCTTCCTCGCCGCTGAAGGTGGTCTCGAACTGCTGCAGCAGCTTGCGCTGCTCGGCGGTGAGGTTGATCGGGGTTTCCACCACCACCCGGCAATACAGGTCGCCGGGCGTGCGGCTGCGCACCGAGCGCACGCCCTTGCCGCGCAGGCGGAACAGCTTGCCGGTCTGGGTCTCGGCGGGGATGCGGATCTCCGCGTCGCCGCCCAGCGTGGGCACGCGCACGGTATCGCCCAGCGCGGCCTGGGAGATGCGGATCGGCACCTCGCAGTGCAGGTCGTCGCCGTCGCGCTGGAAGATGGCGTGCTCGCGCACGCGGATCTCCACGTACAGGTCGCCCGGCGAGGTGCCGGCCGGCCCGGCCTCGCCCTCGCCGGCCAGGCGGATGCGGTCGCCGGTATCCACGCCGGCGGGCACCTTGACCTGCAGCACCTTCTCTTCCTCCACGCGGCCGGCACCGTGGCATTCGCCGCACGGATTGCGTACCACCTGGCCGCGCCCGCCGCAGGCCGGGCAGGTCTGCTGCATGGCGAAGATGCCGCGCTGCATGCGCACCTGGCCGCGCCCGCCGCAGGTGGTGCAGGTCTCGACCTTGCCGTCCTCCGAACCGGAGCCGTGGCAGTGCCCGCACTCGGCCAGCGTCGGCACCTCGATGCGCCGCTCGACCCCGGCCACGGCCTCTTCCAGGTCCAGTTCCATCACGTAGCCGATGTCGGCGCCGCGGCGGGCCGCGCGTGCCCCGCCACCGCCGAAGATGTTGCCGAAGATGTCCCCGAAGATGTCGCCCATGTCCGGGCCGGGGCCGCCGGCACCGAAGCCGCCCTCGAAGGCGGCATGGCCGTGCGCGTCGTACATCTGGCGCTTGCCGTCGTCGGCCAGGACCTCGTAGGCCTCCTTGCACTCCTTGAACATGACCTCCGCCTGCGCATCGCCCGGATTGCGGTCCGGGTGGTACTTCATCGCGCAGCGGCGGTACGCCTTCTTGATTTCCTCGGCACTGGCGGTGCGGGTCACGCCCAACACCTCGTAGTAGTCGCGCTTGCTCATGGCCTGTCACATGGGGGGCCGATGGCGCCGCTTCAAGCGCCACCGGGCCGAAAGAACGCTCGCCGCGCGAAATCGCGGCGGCAGACACGAAAGGAGCGGGACCCGCAGGCCCCGCTCCCGATCCACGCCCCGACGGGCTTACTTCTTGTCGTCGTCCTTGACTTCGGTGAACTCGGCATCGACCACGTCGTCGCCGCCCGGGGCCTGGCCGCCGGCGGCACCGGCCGACGGGCCGGCCGAGGCGCCGCCCTGCGCGGCAGCGGCGGCGGCCGCGTACAGCGACTGCCCGGCTTCCTCCAGCGCCTTGGACTTGGCCTCGATCTGGGCCTTGTCCTCGCCCTTGAGCGCGGCCTCCAGGTCGGACAGCGCCGCCTCCACCTTGCCGATCACCTCGCCGCCGACCTTGCTGCCGTGCTCGGTGATCGCGGTGCGGGTGGAATGGATCAGCGCATCGGCCTGGTTGCGCGCGGCGACCAGCTCCTGGAACTTCTTGTCCTCGTCGCGGTGCGCCTCGGCATCGGCGACCATGCGCTGCACCTCTTCCTCGGACAGGCCCGAACCGGCCTTGATCTCGACCTTCTGCTCCTTGCCGGTCTTCTTGTCCTTGGCCGACACGTGCAGGATGCCGTTGGCGTCGATGTCGAAGGACACCTCCACCTGCGGCAGGCCGCGCGGCGCCGGCTCGATGCCGGTCAGGTCGAACTTGGCCAGCGACTTGTTGTAGCGGGCCTGCTCGCGCTCGCCCTGCAGCACGTGCACCGTGACCGCGGACTGGTTGTCCTCGGCGGTGGAGAAGGTCTGCGAGGCCTTGGTCGGGATCGTGGTGTTCTTGTCGATGATCTTGGTCATCACCCCGCCCAGGGTCTCGATGCCCAGGCTCAGCGGGGTCACGTCCAGCAGCAGCACGTCCTTGACGTCGCCGGCGAGCACGCCGCCCTGGATCGCCGCGCCGATGGCCACGGCCTCGTCCGGGTTGACGTCCTTGCGCGGCTCCTTGCCGAAGAACTCGGCCACGGCCTGCTGCACCTTGGGCATGCGGGTCTGGCCGCCGACCAGGATCACCTCGTCGATGTTGCTGGCGCTCAGGCCGGCGTCCTTGAGCGCGATGCGGCACGGATCGATCGATTTCTTGATCAGGTCCTCCACCAGCGCCTCGAGCTTGGCCCGGGTCAGCTTGATGTTCAGGTGCTTCGGACCGGTGGCGTCGGCGGTGATGTACGGCAGGTTGACGTCGGTCTGCTGCGCCGAGGACAGCTCGATCTTGGCGCGCTCGGCCGCATCCTTCAGGCGCTGCAGCGCCAGCGGGTCCTTGCGCAGGTCGATGCCCTGGTCCTTCTGGAACTCCTCGACGAGGTAATCGATGATGCGCTTGTCGAAGTCCTCGCCGCCGAGGAAGGTGTCGCCGTTGGTGGCCAGCACCTCGAACTGCTTCTCGCCGTCGACGTTGGCGATCTCGATCACCGACACGTCGAAGGTGCCGCCGCCCAGGTCGTAGACGACGATCTTGCGGTCCTTGTTGTCGCCCTTGTCCAGGCCGTAGGCCAGCGCCGCCGCGGTGGGCTCGTTGATGATGCGCTTGACGTCCAGCCCGGCGATGCGGCCGGCGTCCTTGGTGGCCTGGCGCTGGCTGTCGTTGAAGTAGGCCGGCACGGTGATGACCGCCTCGGTGACCTTCTCGCCCAGGAAGTCCTCGGCGGTCTTCTTCATCTTCTCCAGCACCTGCGCGGAGATCTCCTGCGGCGCCAGCTTCTTGCCGTCGCCGGTCTCCACCCAGGCATCGCCGTTGTCGTGGGCGACGATCTTGTAGGACACGTGGTCGAGGTCCTTCTGCACCTCGGCGTCGGTGAACTTGCGGCCGATCAGGCGCTTGACCGCGTAGAAGGTGTTCTTCGGGTTGGTCACCGCCTGGCGCTTGGCCGACGCGCCCACCAGCACTTCGCCGTCCTTGGTGTAGGCGACGATCGAGGGCGTGGTGCGATCGCCCTCGGAATTCTCGATGACGCGGGCCTTGCCGCCTTCCATGATCGCCACGCACGAATTGGTCGTGCCGAGGTCGATGCCGATGATCTTGCCCATGTTTGACTCCTGCGAAAGGTTTTCTTGGGGATTCCGTTCCGGCGCTGCCGGGTTCCGGTACCCGATGTGGGGATGGCCCGGACCCATTCAAGCCATCTATCGAAACTTGCTGCCAGCCGCCGGGTCCGGGCGGCCTGCGGATCAGTCGTGCCGGGCGACCACCACCAGCGCGGGGCGCAGCAGGCGGTCGTTGAGCAGATAGCCCTTCTGGAACACCTGAACCACGCTCCCGGGCGCCAGCCCCTCGGGGGCCTCGACCTGGCTGATGGCCTGGTGGTGCTCGGGATTGAACGGCTGGCCGGCCGGATCCAGGACGGTCAGGCCGTTGTCGGCGGCGACCTTGGCCAGCTGCCGGTGGGTCAGTTCCAGCCCGTCGCGCAACGGGCCGGATTCGGCCGCGGCGGCCAGGCCGGCATCGAGGCTGTCGAACACCGGCAGCAGGTCGCCGAGCAGCTTCTCGTTGGCGAACTTGCGCGCGTTCTCCACGTCGCGCAGCAGGCGCTTGCGCTGGTTCTCAAGGTCGGCACGTTCGCGCAGCGCTTCGGTCTTGAGCTGGGCGATCTCGCCGCGCAACGCCTCCAGCTCGGCGGCCGGCTCGGCGCCGGCCTGCGCGTTGTCCGTGGCGGACTCGGGGTGGTCTTGTGTCATTTCCGGTTCCCTGGCGGGCACTGCCCCGCCTCTGCAATCCCCAATGTGGGCGCAACGCCGTGTTTCAAGCGTGATGGGTCCGGCCTTCGCCACCGGTGCCGCTGCCGGCATCCGCCATCGCCGCGCCGAGCGCCTGCGCGGTGGCCTGCACCAGCGGGATCATGCGGTCGTAGGCCATGCGCTTGGGCCCGATCACGCCGAGCACGCCCAGTACCCGGCCGCCGTTGGCGTAGGGCGCGCTGACCACCGAGACCTCCTCCATCGGCACCAGCCCGGTCTCCTCGCCGATGAAGATGCGCACGCCCGGCGCACGCGCGGTGCGCTCGAGCAGCTGCAGGATCTCGCGCTTGCTGGCGAACAGCTCGAACAGCTCGCGCAGGCGGTCCAGGTCGGTCAGGTCCTGCACCCCCATCAACCGGGTCTGGCCGGCCAGCACCACGCCGCCGCCCTCCTCGGCCGGGGCCAGCGCCTGGCCGGCCAGTTCGATGCTGTCGGTCAGCAGCAGCTGCATCTCGTCGCGCGCGCGCCGCAGCTCGTGCAGCAAGGTCGCCCGGATCGCCGTCAGCGGATGGCCGGCGAAGCGCTCGTTGAGATGGTTGGCCACCCGCTCGAGCATCGCCGGCTCGTACGGGCGGCGGGTGCGGATGACCCGGTTCTGCACCTCGTTGTCGGAGAACACCACGATGGCCAGCACGCGCTCGGCGTCGAGCGGCACGAAATCGATGTGGCGGAAGGCGAACTGCTCGCGCCGCGGCGCGCTGACCACGCCGACGAAGTGGCTCATCGCCGAGAGCATCTGCGAGGCGTTGCCGAGCAGGGCCTGGGTGCCGGCACCGGCGCCCAGCTCGCCGCGCAGGCGCGCCACCTCGTCCTCGCTGGGCGGCTGCACCTGCAGCAGGCTGTCCACGAACACCCGGTAGCCGTGCGCGGTCGGCACGCGCCCGGCCGAGGTGTGCGGCGAGCGCAGCAGCCCGGATTCCTCCAGGTCGGCCAGGATGTTGCGGATGGTCGCCGCGCTCACGTCCAGGCCGGCCTGCTCGGCCAGGGTCTTGGAGCCGACCGGCTCGCCGTCGCGGATGTAGCGCGAGATCAGCGTCCGCAGCAGGTGCCGGGCACGGGAATCGAGCGGGGACGAAGCGCGGGCGATCATGTAAGCATTCCGTGAAGATGCCTGTTAGATAATGTCTCCGCGGCCGCTTGGCAAGCCAGGCGGCGTCCCGCGCCCTACCCCATTTCGCAACCGTTGCCGGCCCTCTAAGCTTCCCGCCCATGCTGACCCACCTGTCCATCAAGGATTTCGCCGTCGCCCGCGCCACCGAGCTGGACTTCGGCCCGGGCATGACCGTGGTCTCCGGCGAGACCGGCGCCGGCAAGTCGCTCATGGTCGATGCGCTGGGCTTCCTGTCCGGCCTGCGCGCCGATTCGGGCGTGGTCCGCCACGGCGCCGAGCGCGCCGAGCTGGCGGCCGAGTTCGACCTGGCCGACGCCCCGGCCGCCGCCGTCTGGCTGCACGAGAACGCGCTGGACGAGGACGGCGCCTGCCACCTGCGCCGCGTCATCCGCGCCGACGGCGGTTCGCGCGCCTGGATCAACGGCCGCACGGCCACGCTGTCGCAGCTGGCGGAACTGGCCGGCTGGCTGGTGGAGATCCACGGCCAGCACGAGCACCAGGCCCTGTTGTCGCGCGCCAGCCAGCTGGCCCTGCTCGACGCCCACGCCGACAACGCCGACGAGCGCGAGGCGGTGCGCCTGGCCGCGCGCCACTGGCAGGCGCTGCTGGAGGAACGCGAGCGCCTGCAGGGCCAGGGCGACGTGTCCGACCGCATCGACTACCTGCACCACCAGTACGACGAGCTGGAGCGCGAGGACCTGGAGCCGGCCTCCCTGGAGGCGCTGGAAGCCAGCCATCGCCGCCAGGCCCACGCCAGCGCGCTGGCCGAGGCCTGCGGCCAGGTCGCCGATGCCCTCAACGGCGAGAGCGCCGGCGCGGCCCTGGCGCTGCTGCAACGCTGCCGCCACGTGCTGGGCCGGGTGATCGAGCACGAGCCGCGCCTGGGCGAGGTGGACGGCCTGATCGAAAGCGCGGCCATCCAGCTCGACGAGGCCCTGGGCCTGGTCGAGCGCGTGCGCGACGACCTGGACGCCGATCCGGCGCAGTTCGAACAGGTCGAACTGCGCCTGGGGCGGCTGCACGACCTGGCGCGCAAGCATCGCGTGACGGTGCCCGAGCTGGCCCAGGCGCGGCAGGCGCTGGCGACGGAGCTGGAACGGCTGCGCGGCGCCGGCGAGCGCCTGCACGTCCTGGACGGGGAAATCGCGCGCGCGCGCCAGGCCTGGGAACAGGCCGCCGACGTGCTCGGCCGCAGCCGTGCCCGTGCCGCCGAACGGCTGTCGGCCGACACCACCGCCATCATCGGCGAGCTCGGCATGGGCGGCGGCCGCTTCCTGGTCGAACTGGAACCGCAGCCGCGCGAGCGTCCCGACCCGCAAGGCGCCGAGCGCGTGGAATTCCTGGTCGCGGCCAACGCCGGCCAGCCGCCGCGCCCGCTGCGCAAGGTTGCCTCCGGCGGCGAGCTCTCGCGCATCTCGCTGGCCATCGAGGTCGCCGCCCTCGGCGTGGACGCGGTGCCGACGATGGTGTTCGACGAGGTCGACTCGGGCATCGGCGGCGCGGTGGCCGACATCGTCGGCCAGAAGCTGCGCGCGCTCGGCGAGCGCTGCCAGGTGCTGTGCGTGACCCATCTGCCGCAGGTGGCCGCCAAGGGCCATGCCCACTACCGGGTGAGCAAGGCCCCGGTGGACGGCATGACCCAGAGCGCGGTGGAACTGCTCGATGCGCGCCAGCGGCAGGAGGAGCTGGCGCGGATGCTCGGCGGCGTGGAGGTGAGCAAGGAGGCGCGTGCGGCGGCGCGGCGGCTGCTGCAGGAAGGCCGCGAGCCAGGCACGGGCCAGCGGGACGCGTAGGCGCGGACGGATTCCCGGACGAGACGCACGGCAGACGGCAGGCACGGAGGGCGACGGGCTGACGGGCCGACGGAATCGGCGGTCGGCGGTCGGCGACAGCTACTCCGGATGGCAGGCCGGGTTTTCGCCGCTTCCCCCGCGCTGCCCGGACCGGCAGGCGGCACGGCGGACCGGAGCCGCGGTGGCGGTCTGGCCGGCGGGTATACAGGCAGCTCCGTGAAGCGCAGGGGGACTTCGCTCGCGCGACCTTGCGCGGCCCGGGCTGGCGCCGATCCGGCACAAGAAAAAAGCCCAGCCGCGCGAGCGGCTGGGCTTTTCGATTGGTGGAGGTGGGCGGAATCGAACCGCCGTCCGAAGGCACTCCATCCCCGGCACTACATGCTTAGCGCGACGTTGGATCTCGTTCCCCGGCAGCACGACGCGCGAAGCGCACCGGGGAACCAGCCTGCTTGATTTAACCCTGGCCGACAGGCGGCGGCTTCGGGCGATCCCGTGATAATGACCCTACATCCACGAGCACGAGCACAAGTGGGTTCGGGGCTAGGCCTTAAGCGGCCAGAGCGTAGTTGTCGTCGTTGGCAACTATGAGTTTTGCCGCTGGATTTACGAGGAAAGCTGCCCCCTCGGCATGCGCCAAGCAACTTCGCGACCCCCGTCGAAACCAAGTACACCCCCGGGGAAATCGGTGTTTGCCGACCGTTGCAGTGTAGGGGCGCGCGCCGGCGCCCACAAGCCGCGCGCGCGCCGGGCTCAGGCGCGCTTCATCGCCGCTCAGGCGTCGCGGTTGTGGCGGCGCATGACGCGCTGCTTGTCGCGCTCCCAGTCGCGGTCCTTGGAGGCCTGGCGCTTGTCGTGGGCCTGCTTGCCCTTGGCCAGGGCGATCTCCAGCTTGACCCGGTTCTTGGACCAGTACATGGCGGTGGGCACCAGCGTGTAGCCGTCGCGCTCGACGCGGCCGATCAGCTTGTCGATCTCGTGGCGATGCAGCAGCAGCTTGCGCGTGCGCCGGTCCTCGGCGATGACGTGGGTGGAGGCCTGGATCAGCGGGGTGATCTGCGAGCCGATCAGGTAGATCTGGCCGTCGCGCACGTAGGCATAGGCGTCGCCGATGGTGGCGCGCCCGGCGCGGATCGCCTTGACCTCCCAGCCCTGCAGCGCCAGCCCGGCCTCGAAGCGGTCCTCCAGCGCGTACTCGTGGCGGGCGCGCTTGTTCAGCGCGATCGTCTTGGAGCCGTTTGCCTTATCCTTTGCAGTCTTCTTGCTCATTGCGCCATTGTCTCCGATCCGGGGGCTTCCGGACGATCCTTCCTGCCCATGCCAACGATCCGCCGCAGCGCCCTGGTCCAGCACGATGCCGGGCGCATGTTCGACCTGGTCAACGATGTCGCCGACTACCCGCGCCGCTTCGCCTGGTGCGAACATGCCGATGTCCTGGAACAGGACAATCGCCGCATGGTCGCGCGCCTGGATCTGGGGCTGGGCTCGTTCCACACCTGGTTCATGACCGAGAACCTGCTCGATCCGCCGCACGGCATCCGCATGCAGCTGCGCGACGGGCCGTTCAAGCGCCTGCAGGGCCAGTGGGATTTCCTGCCGCTGGGCGAGGACGCCTGCAAGGTCACCCTCACCCTGGAGTTCGAGCCCAAGTCGCGGCTGCTGGTGCCGGCGTTGATGCTCGGCTTCCAGGCCCTGGCCGACCGCATGGTCAACGATTTCATCCGCGTGGCCGACCGCGAGGACGGCTGATGCGCGTGCAGGTGGTGATGGCCTGGCCCCGGGGCTGCGAATCGGCCTGGGTGGAGCTTGCCGAGGGCGCGCGCGTGGACCAGGCGGTGGCCGCCGCCGCCCTGCCCCACGCGGACCGGGCCGTGGCGCGGTCGGTGTTCGGGGTGCTGGCCACGCCGGACCAGGTGCTGCACGAAGGCGACCGCGTGGAACTGCTGCGGCCGCTGCGGGTCGATCCCAAGGAGGCGCGCCGGCGCCGGGCCGCACGCACCTGAGAACCGCGCCGGCGGATTACTCCCCGCCGCCGCTCTTCTTCTTGTCCTTGGCCAGGTTGGGGCCGAACAGCTTGCGCGAGTTCTTGGCCAGCTCCTCGTCCTGGTTGGGGAAGTAGTCGCCTTCCCAACGGGCCACCTTGTCACCCTCGAAGAACACCGTGAAGTTCTTGATGTGGGTGGTGGCCAGGCGGTTGGTGCGCTCGCTGGCGGTGTAGTCCCAGCGCTGGGCATGGAACGGGTCGGGGATCGACGGCGTGCCCAGCAACGCGGCCACCTGCTGCTTGCTCTGGCCGACCTGCAGTTGCTCCACGGCGTCCTGCTTGATCAGGTTGCCCTGGAAGATGGGCTGCTTGTAGATGATGCCGCAGCCGGCGGTGGAGAGGGTCAGGGCGGCGACCAGCAGGAAGTTGCGCATGCGTCGGACGGATCCGGAATAGGAAATAACCCGGCGATGATACACTCCCGGCCGCCATCGCAACCCGCCCCTGGCAGCTGGCGTTAAGTCGCCAATGAACGGAGAAGGCATGGAAACCCACGACCTGCGCAAAGTCGGCCTGAAGGTGACGCATCCGCGGATGCGCATCCTGGAGCTGCTGGAGAGCAAGACGCCCCAGCACCACATGACGGCGGAGGACATCTACCGGCACCTGATCGACCAGGGCGAGGAGATCGGCCTGGCCACGGTGTACCGGGTGCTCACCCAGTTCGAGGCGGCGGGGCTGGTACTCAAGCACAATTTCGAGAGCGGCCAGGCGGTGTACGAGCTGGACCGCGGCGGCCACCACGACCACATGGTGGACGTGGACACCGGCAAGATCATCGAGTTCGAGAGCCACGAGATCGAGGAGCTGCAGCGCAAGATCGCGGCCGCGCACGGCTACGAACTGGAAGAGCATTCGCTGGTGCTGTACGTGCGCAAGAAGCGTCGCTGAGGCACGGGAAGACGAGGCATCGCGCCGGAAGCAGCCGCGCCGGTTCCGGCGGGCCAGGCGATACGCATTCGGGCACCGCCCAGGTCCCGACGGCGCGGGGGCCGTAATCCCGGGAGCCATCCCCCGGCCGGTACGGCACCGGACGGGCCGATCGCAACGAACGGTACGGCAGGAGCGGCGTGGTTCCACGCCGGTCGCCGTGTCGCGGCAACGGCGGCCGGTCCCGCGGGGCCGTGGCTCCTGTGCCGCAATCCAGGGATCCCGGCGTCGGCCACGTTTCCGAACGTCGCCGGCTCAGCGGTACCAGGCCGGCCTGTCGCCCTCGCTGCCGGGCTTGTCCACGCCCAGCGAGCCGTGCACGTGCCTCTCCGGATGGGTCGCCAGCCGCACCACCAGGTCCGCCACGCTCAGGCGCGAGACCTCCGTGCCCTTGAACGGCTCGCCCTTCTCCGTGGTCTCGTAGTCGATCTCGTCCTTGTCGGTCAGCCAGGCCGGCCGCACCAGGGTGTAGTCCAGTCCCGAGCCTTCGATGACCCGGGCGGCCGCGGCGTAGGTGGTCAGGTAGTCGCCGAGCGTGTCGCGGTTCCACTTGCCGAACGGCCCCGGTACCTCGTCGTAGATGCCCAGCGTCGATATCCAGACCAGGCGCCGGATCCCGGCCGCGCGCATGGCCGCCACCACGGCGCGGGCCTGGGATTCGATGTCGTCGCCGGCGAGGTTGGCGTAGACGAGGTCCTGCCCGGCCATGGCCCGCGTCAGTGCCGCCACGTCGTTGGCATCGCCGTCCACCACGGTCTCGCGCGCCGGATCGCCCACCTTCAGGCGGCCGGGATGGCGCAGGTACAGCACCAGGTGGTCGGACGTGCGGGCGAAGAACAGCCGCGTGGCGAGGCGGGCGATCTGTCCGGCCGCCCCGAGGATCAGGATGTTGGCCATGGGGCCTGTCCAATGGAATACGGGATTCCATGGTCCGGCGGCGCCTGGCAAGGCCCGGTGAATCCGTGCGGGCGCGAAGCGGCGCTTCCAACCGTGCCGGCGCCGCGCAATGCGGACCGGCGAATCCGGGCGCGCGGGCGCGAAGCGCCCCGCCTCAGCCACGGCGGCGCGGCGTGCCGCGCGGGGACTTGCGCTTGTTCGCGGCAGGTGCGGCCGCCTCGCCCGCCGGCGCGCGTGCGGACGCACGCAGCTGCTCCAGGCCGGTCAGGGCGTCGGCGTAGGCCAGGAAATGGCGCAGGTAGCCGGGCGCGCTATCGCGCATCAGGGCGATGGCGCGGCGCACCAGCACGACGGAATTGAGCGGGCCGGCCTCCTCGTCCGCCGGGGCCAGGCTCTGCCGCAGCTGGCTCTCGGCGCGCAGGCCGTCCCAGCGCCGGCGGAACTCGTCCAGCAACGGCAATGCCGGAAACCCGTTGCCCGGCGCGCCCGCCCCGACGGCCTGCCGTTCCGAATCGATCCGGTCCAGCAGCGTGCGCAGGGCCGCGCGGCCCGCGTGCGCCGGAGGATCGCCGGCGGCGCCGGATCCGGCGTGGTCCGGTCCGGCGTCCCCGGCAACCGGCGGCAGCGTATCGAGCAGGCCGGCCAGGCGCCGTTCCAGCTGCGCCCTGGCCTCGCCCTGCAGGTCCTGCGCGCGCCGGGCCAGGGCGCGGACGAGGCGCAGCCGCATGCCCGCAGCACCGTGGTCGTCGCGCCCGTCCAGCGCCGCCAGCCGGGCCTGCAACGCGGCGCGGTCAGCGTCCATCGGGCCCGGGTTCGGCCGCGGCCGAAGAGGTCGGGATGGGAGCGATCTCCACGCGCCGGTTGCGCGCCCGCCCGGCCTCGGCGTCGTTGGAGGCGACCGGGTGCTGGGCACCGAACGCGGCGGCGAACACCGCGTCGGCCGGCACCCCGGCGGCGATCAGCGTGCGCGTCACGGTCAACGCGCGCTGCGCCGACAGTTCCCAGTTGTCGGCGAACCGGCGGTTGCCCTCGCGCACCTGGCGGTCGTCGGTGAAGCCGCTGACCATCAGCACCTCCTCGCGCGAGGCCAGGTAGCCGGCCAGCGGAGCGGCCAGGCTGTCCAGCAGCTCGCGCCCCTGCGGCTGGAGCTGGTCGGAATTGAAGGCGAACAGCACGTTGCCGCTGATGCCGATGCGCCCGTCCACCAGGGTCACCCGGCCGGCGGCCAGCGGCCCGGCCAGCGCCTGCTCCAGCGTCTGCCGGCGCTGGGCCTCGGCCTGCTGCCGGCGCAGGGCGTCGTCCAGGCGCCCGGACAGCTGCGCCTGCACGGCGATCACCCCGACCAGGATCAGCACGAACACGCCCAGCAGCACCGCCATCAGGTCGCCGAAGGCGGCCCAGATCGTCGCCTCCGACGCGGATTCGACCTCGACTTCCGTGCTCATGCCGCGGCGGTTCCGCGGCTGGCCAGCTGCTGCAGTTCCTCGATGATCTGCTTCTGCGAGAGCACGCTCAGGTCCACCACCTCGCGCGCCTGGGCGACGTAGTAGGCCAGCTGCTCGTCGCTGCGCGACTGCGACTGCTCCAGCGCGGCGGCGACCTGCTGCAGACGCTCCATCAGCGCCTCGTTGGACTGGCCGTAGGCCTGCACCGCCGCGCCGAAGGCCTCGCCCAGGCCGGCCACCTCGGCGGCGCCGCCGGTGAGCTGGGCGGCGGCGCTTTCCAGCTTGCCGGCCTCGTGCTCGATGCGGTCGGTGAAGCGCGTGCCGACGCGCTCGAGCAGGTCGGCCGAGGTGGTGACCAGCGCATCGATCGCGCCACGCTGCTCGCCGGAGGCATGGTTGACCGCCTCCAGCAGGGTCTGCAGCGTTTCCAGCAGGCGGTTGCGTTCCTCCAGCATCGCGGTGTCGCGCACCATGCTGTCGGACAGCTTCTGGCGCAGCTCGGCGACGACCTCGGCGGCGGCCTTCGGCGCCTCCGAGGCGGTCTGCACCAGCCGCCCGATCTCGGCCAGGGTTTCGCCGGCGTGGCGGCGGCCCTGCTCGCCGATGTCCGCGGCGGTGCGTGCCAGCGCCTCGCAGATCGCCTGCTGGCGCTCGGCCGCGGCCTGCCCGGTCCGTTCCCACCGTGCGCCCAGGCCGGTCGCCAGTTCCTCGAAGGCCTGCGCCCAGGTCGCCAGGCGCTGCGCGTCGCGCGCCTCCAGCGCCTGCTGCAGCTGATCCTGCGATTGCCGCAGGCCGTCCAGCCACGCCTGCGCCTGCGTTTCCAGGCCCGAAGCGACTGCCGCCAGCGACTGCCGCTGCTGCTGCAGGCGCTCGGACTGGGCCGCCTCGTGCCGTGCCAGCGCCTCGCACACTGCCTGCTGCTGCGCGGCGGCCTGCACGCCGGCCTGCTGCCAGCGCTCGGCCAGCGTCGTGGCCAGCGCGTCGAAGGCCGCCGTCCACGCCTGCACTTGCTGCCGTCCGCCTTCCTCCTGGGCGCGTTGCTGGCGCGCCTGCGCCTGGTCGAAGGCCTGCACCAGCCCGTCGGCCTGCTGCGCGAAGGTCGCGGCAGCGGTCGCCAGCGCCTGCCCATGGCGATCGGCCAGGGCCGCGTTGGCCACGTCCTGCCGGGCCAGCGCCTGCTCCCAGGCCTGCGCGTGGCCGGCCACGCCGGTCTCCAGCCGCGTCGCGATCGCCTCGACCAGCGCGGACGAGCGTTGCTCGAAGCCGGCGGCGAAACCTCCCAGGGTGGCGCGCAGGTCGCGGGCCAGTGCCTGCGCGGCGTGCTGCTGGCGTTCCAGGGCGGCGTCCCACTGCCCGGCCACGCGTGCGGTGGCCGCCTCGAGCCCGTCCGACACGCCATCGAGCTGGCGGCGCACCGCCTCGCCCACCTGCGCATGCAGGGCACCGGCCTGGTCGGCAACGGCCTGCAGGGTGGCCTGCACCACCGGTTGCAGCGCGACGCCCACGCCGCGTGCACTCTCGCCGACGCTGTCCTTCAGCGCCTGCTCCACGTTCGTGGCCAGGGCGCGGTAGGCCGCCTCGGTGCGCGCATGGAATTCCTGCTGCCCGGCCAGCTGGCGCTCGGCGGCGGCGAGATTCTGCACCTGCAGCGCGTCCGCGCTCGCCTGCAGGCGATCGACCAGCGCCGGCATCAGCGCGGCCTGCTGCTGCAGCAGGCGGAAGGCCTCCTCGCGCCGCCAGGCCTGCGAGAACGGCCGCAGCACGCCGGCGATCGCCGCGTCCAGGTGCTGCACCGCCAGCGTCCGCTGGCGCCGTGCCAGCGCCGCCAGCAGGCCGAGCATGGCCGAGGTCGCCACGCCGGCGATCGAGGTGCCGAAAGCGAACCCCAGCCCCTTCACCGGGGCGGCCAGCGAGCCCTGCACCGCCTGCAGGTCGGCCGCGCCCTCCAGCGCCAGGCCGGTGCCGCGCAGGGTGACCATCATGCCCAGCAGGGTGCCGAGCATGCCCAGCAGCACCAGCAGGCCGACCAGGTAGGGCGTCAGCGCCGGTGCCGGCAGCGCCACGCGCTCGCCTTCCACGCGCAGGCGCACGGCGTGGCGCAGGCCGGCCGGCACCCGCGCGAGCCAGTCGTCCAGGTTCGCCGGGGATGCGTCCAGGCCATCGACGGCGCGGGCCAGCCCGGCGCTGGCCTGGTCGTAGCGGTACAGCTCGGCGGCACCGGCCAGGTAGCACAGCGCGATCACCGCGGCGATGGCGGCACCGAGCGGATGGTTGCCGAGGTAGCCGATGCCGACCCAGCCCACGGCGAGCAGGCCGGCCAGGAAGACGAGGGAGGAAACGAGGTGTCTGGGCATGGGGTTCCGGTCAGCGGGTGCGAAGCGCCTCGAGCAGGCCTTCGATGGGGTGGAAGCGGACATCCAGTTCCGACAGCAGCACGGCCCGCATGTCGTGGCGGAACAGGTCCAGCCAGGTGCGGCCGGCCGTGGCGTCGGCGGATGCGGAGAAGATGTCGTCGGCAGGCGCCTGGGCGTGGCCGCGCAGGTGCAGGAAGCGCCGTTCGAGCAGGTCCGGCACCATCGCCAGCAGCGCGTACTCGCGCGGGCCGAGCACGCGCTCCATGGCCGCGTCGAGCTCGGCCAGCCGCCGCAGCGGCGCCGGCCGGGCCGCCAGCAGGTCGCGCAGGCGCCCGCGCAGGCGCCCCGTGGCGGCCAGCATGGACTGCTGCAGCGTGGCGTGGCGCTTGCGGAACGCGGCGAAGTCCGGCGGCGAAACCGCTGCCGTCGCATCCGGACCGGGAGCCAGCTCAGGAGCCTGGCCGATGGCCTGCACCAGCGCCTGCCGGGCCAGCGTGCATTCCCGTTCGACCTCCTCCGCGTCGAAGGCGAGCGGTTCCGCCTCCGGCTCGGGCAGGCGGCCGTCGAGCGCGCCGGCCAGCACCACCGCGCGGTTCCAGTCGACCCATTGCCCCAGCCGGTCGGCCAGCGGTGTCGCCGCCGATGCCCGGCCTTCCCCGGCCAGGCGCGCCAACAGGCGGACGAACGCCGGGCCCTGCACGGGCGCCGGGGAGGAATGCTGCATCATCGATACTGGCTAAAAAACCGCCATTCTACACGCCCCGCCGTCCTGCCCGGCCGTTGCCGAGCGTCGCGCGCCGGGGCCGGCGCAAAAAGCCCGGCCGGAGCCGGGCTCGGGATGCCCCGGGACGCCGTGCCGGCCGTCAGGAGCGCAGCGGCACCACGCGGATCTCCACGCGGCGGTTCTGCGCGCGCCCGGCCTCGGTGCTGTTGTCAGCGATCGGGTAGGCCTTGCCGGCGCCCAGGGTCTGGATGCGCACCGCCTGCACGCCCTGGCCTTCCAGGTAGGCGGCGACCGAGTCGGCGCGCTGCTTGGACAGCTGCAGGTTGTAGGCGTCGCTGCCCACGCTGTCGGTATGGCCGACCACCTCGATCATGGTCTGGTTGTACTCGGCCAGGGTGCCGGCCACGCCGTTGAGCGCGGAATAGAACTGCGGCTTGAGCGTGGCCTTGCCGAAGTCGAAGGTGATGCCGTCGGGCAGGTTCAGGGTGATGTTGTCGCCCTGGCGCTGCACGTCGATGCCGGTGTTGGCGGTGCGCTCGCGCAGCGCGCGTTCCTGGCGGTCCTGGTAGTTGCCGATCGCCGCGCCCGACAGCGCGCCGATGCCGGCGCCGACCATCGCGTGCTGGCGGCGCTCGGTGGCGCTGTTGCCGCTGAGCAGGCCGGCGGCCACGCCGATCGCGGTACCGATCAGCGCACCGGTGCCGGTGCGGTTGCGCTGCTGGGTCGGGTTGCCGTTCTGGTCCTGCTGCACGTAGGACCCGCCGGTGGCGCAGGCCGACAGCAGCACGCTGGTGGCCAGTGCCAGGGCGGTGGCCTTGAGAATGTTCGAAGTCATCAGATCTCTCCCAAATTTGCCGGCGATGCGGCACGAAATATTTCCGAAGTGCTCCAGGGAGCGGCGGCAAGCATAGCCAGCCGGCCGCGAAACGCCGGTGATGCGCGGGACCGCGCGGCCAGTGCCGATTCAGCTTGTGCGGACGGCGGTCGGAAGCCCGCGCCATGCCGCCAGCGCTGCGTCGCGGCCGGCGGCCAGGTCCACCAGGGGAGGCGGATAGCCGGCGCGCGCGGCCATGGCCGCGGCCGTGGCCGATTCCCACGGCGCGTGGCGCTGCGCCGGCGGCAGCTGCGCCAGTTCCGGCAGCCAGCGCGCCAGGTAGCGCGCCTGCGGATCGAAGCGGCGCGACTGCGTGACGGGATTGAAGATGCGGAAATACGGCGCGGCATCGGCACCGGTGCCCGCCACCCATTGCCAGCCCAGGGTGTTGTTGGCCAGGTCCGCGTCCACCAGCGTCTCCCAGAACCAGCGCGCGCCCTCGTGCCAGTGGACGCGCAGGTGCTTGCACAGGAAGCTGGCCACGATCATCCGCACCCGGTTGTGCATCCAGCCGGTGGCCCACAGCTCGCGCATGCCCGCATCGACGATCGGGATCCCGGTGCGGCCGTGCCGCCATGCGGCCAGGACGGCCGGATCGGCCGCGGCCCAGGGAAAGGCATCGAACCGCGGATCCAGGTTGCGCTCGGCGGTATCCGGGAAGTGGTACAGCAGGTGGTGGGCGAACTCGCGCCAGCCCAGCTGGCGCAGCCAGGCCTCGGCGTCGGCCTCGGCACCGGCATCGCGCAAGGACAGCACCGCCTGCGCGCAGCGCCAGGGCGCGATCTCGCCGAAGTGCAGGTGCGGCGACAGCCGCGAGGTACCGGTGCGGTCGGGCAGGTCGCGCTGTTCGCGGTAGCCGCGCAGGGCACCCTCGAGGAAGGCGTCCAGCAGCGCCTGCGCACCGGCCTCGCCCGGCTGCCAGTGGGCCCAGAACCCGGCATCCCAGGCCGGGCGCGGGCGCAACCCGAGGTCCGCCAACGGCGCACCGCGCAAGTCTTCCGGCAGCGACGGGAATACCGCAGGCGCCTGCCACGGTGCCGGCAGCGCCAGGCGCGCGCGGGCGCTGCGCCAGAACGGAGTGAACACCCGGTACGGCGCCCCGCGGCCGGTCGCCAGGGTCCAGGGCTCGAACAACAGCGTCGCATTGAAGCTCGCCACGTCCAGGCCCTGGCCGCGCAGCGCGCGCTTGATCGCCGCGTCGCGGGCGATGCCGGCCGGTTCGTAGCCGCGATTCCAGTACACCGCCGCCGCGCCGGTCTCGGCCGCCAGCGCCTGCAGCGTCGGCAATGCCGGTCCCTGCCGCAGCAGCAGGCGCGAACCGCGCGCGCGCAGCGATGCATCCAGCGCCGCCAGCGAGCGATGCAGCCACGCCTCGGAGGCCGGCCCGGCGCGCCAGGCGCCCTCCTCCTCCGGCGCGCGGACATATACCGGAACCGGCACGTGGCCGACCGCCAGCGCCGCCTGCAGCGCGGGGTTGTCGTCCAGGCGCAGGTCGCGCCGGAACCAGACCAGGGCGAAGGTCATCGCCCGGCGTCCCGGCCGGACAACGCCCCGCGCCCACGTGCCGCCGCGATCGGGCGCTCGCGTCCTTGGTCCATCGCGATCGGGCGCCGGTCGCCTGCGCCAGGGTGGCGGACGCGATCCGGCCACCGGGCCGGGACAGCCGGTACCGGCGACAGGCCGCCACCGCCCTTCCCGCCCGGGCGCCGGCCGGTGCCCGTGCCGGAACCCCTCTGCCGGCGCCTGGAGCAGGTGCGGACGATCGCGTGCACGGCGCTACTCGAAGCTGCCGACCGAATCGTGCGCCAGGTTGTCGAAGCGGGTGTACTCGCCGAAAAACTTGAGCTTGAGCGAGCCGGTCGGGCCGGAACGCTGCTTGCCGATGATGATCTCGGCCAGGCCCTTGTCCGGGGAGTTCTCGCGGTTGTAGTAGTCGTCGCGGTAGATGAACACGATCATGTCCGCGTCCTGCTCGATGGCGCCGGATTCGCGCAGGTCGGCCATCACCGGGCGCTTGTCGGTGCGCGACTCCAGCGAGCGGTTGAGCTGGGACAGGGCGATCACCGGCACGCTCAGCTCCTTGGCCAGGCCCTTGAGCGAACGGCTGATCTCGGAGATCTCGGTGGCGCGGTTCTCGCTGTTGCCCGGCACGCTCATCAGCTGCAGGTAGTCGATGACGATCAGGCCCAGGTCGTGCTCGCGCTTGAGCCGGCGCGCCTTGGAGCGCAGCACCTCCGGCGACAGGCCCGGGGTGTCGTCGATGAAGATCTTGGTCTGCTTGAGCATGGAGATCGCGCTCGTCACCCGGCTCCAGTCCTCGTCCTCGAGCTGGCCGGTGCGCAGGCGCTGGGCGTTGATCCGGCCGTTGGAGGAAATCAGGCGCATGGCCAGCTGCGCGGCCGACATTTCCATCGAGAACACCGCCACCGCCTTCTTCGACTTGATCGCCGCGAACTCGGCGATGTTCAGCGCGAAGGTGGTCTTGCCCATGGCCGGGCGCGCGGCCAGGATCACCAGGTCGGTGGCCTGCAGGCCGGCGGTCATGTTGTCGAACTCGGTGTAGCCGGTCGGCAGGCCGGTGACGCTGCCGCCGTTCTCGAAGCGGGTCTGCAGGACCTCGAAGGCATCCTTGAGCGCGGTGTTCATGCCGACGAAATCGGTGCGCCCGCGGGCGCCGGCCTCGGCGATGTGGAACACCTGCTTCTCGGCGGTGGCCAGCAGCTCGGCGCTGTCGCGCCCCTCGGGCTGGAAGGCGTCGTTGACGATGCCGGTGCCGACCTCGATCAGCTGCCGCAGCACCGCCTTGTCGCGCACGATCTCCGCGTAGGCGGCGATGTTGGCCGCCGACGGCGTGGTGCTGGCCAGCTCGATCAGGTAGGCGCCGTCGCCGACCTGGTCCAGCTTGCCCTGCGACTCGAACCACTCGGTCAGGGTCACCGCATCGAAGGGACGGCTCTTCTCGGCCAGCTCGCGGATGGCGCGGTAGATCAGCTGGTGGTCGCGCCGGTAGAAGTCGTTCTCGGTGAGCTGGTCGTTGACCTTGTCGTAGGCGTCCGGGGCCAGCATGAGGCCGCCCAGCACCGCCTGCTCCGCCTCCACCGAATGCGGCGGCACCCGCAGCTGCTCGATGCGCTGGTCGCTGCGATCGCTGCCGCGGTTGCTGGAATTGCGGAAACCGGGACGGGCGGACATGGAAACACGACTCCTGCGGCGCGCGGCCGCTGACCTGACGGGGACCTCGCCCACATGCTAGTGCCCGCCGCTGTGCACAGGCGACGGAACAAGCTGTGGATAACCTTGCCGGCGATCTCTTCGCGGCAGGGAAAGACGGCACCGGCGCCCTTGCGGCGCCGGTTCGTCATTATCGCAGGCCGGGCCGATGCCCGCAGCCGGCGGCGTTCAGCCTTTCTGCTTGCCGATCCAGGCGATGAAGCGATCGACGAAGCCCTGCAGGAACTTGCGCGTGCCGTCGTTGCCGACGTTGCCGTCCTCGTCCAGCAGGCCCTCGGTGTAGTGGATGAACACCTCCGGCTGCGGCAGCACCGCCAGGTCCAGGTAGGCGGCCACGTTGCGCAGGTGCTGCTGCGCCAGCGCCGAACCGATGGCGCCGATCGAGGCACCGATCACCGCCGCCGGCTTGCCGGCGAACGCGCTGTCGCCGTAGGGACGCGAGGCGGTGTCGATCGCGTTCTTGAGCACCCCCGGGATCGAGCGGTTGTACTCGGGAGTGACGAACAGCACCGCATCGGCTGCCCGGATCTGCTGCTTGAGCCGCGTGCCCTGGGCCGGATAGGCGCCGTCGTTGTCCTGGTCGTAGAGCGGGATGTCGCCGATCTCGAGGAACTCGAAGCTGGCCCGGTCGCCGGCCAGCTTCGCCACGGCCCTGGCCAGCCGCCGGTTGATCGAGGCCTTGCGCAGGCTGCCGACCAGCACCGCCACCTTGTAACCGCTCATCTGTGACTCCTTCATGTGTGGAAATGCCGGACCACGCTAAACCGGCCCGGGCACAGGCCGAGTGAAGGCGCGCGCCCTGGAAGCAACGGAAAAGGCCGGCGAATGCCGGCCTTTCCATCCTCGCCCGGCACGGCACGCCTGCACTCAGCGGGTGGCCGGATCCAGCGAGGCGGTCTGGGTCACCAGCTTGCCGTCCACGACCGGCAGGCGTTCGCCGTCGGGCTTGTGCGCCATGCGCACCTGCTTGTCCTGCCCGTCCAGGCGATAAGTCACGTCGTAGCCGACCACCTTGTCCTGGTTGCCCAGGTCGATGCGCTCGCCCGGCTTGTCCGCCAGCGTGGTGGTGGCGGTGCTGCCGTCGGGCTTGCGATAGGTGACCTTGTAGCCGGTCACCGCGGTGGACTGGCTGCTGGCCTGCTCGGTGTGGCACTGGCGCTCGGTGCGGTCCACGACCTTGCCGCCGACATGGTTGTTGTCCACGCGGTTGCCGATCACCCCGCCAACGACCGCGCCGGCCACGGTTGCGGCCTTGCGCCCGCCGCCCTTGCCGACCTGGTTGCCGAGCAGCCCGCCGACCACGGCGCCGACCACCGTGCCGCCGACGTTGCCGTCGCGCTCGGGCAGGCGTTCCTGCACCACCATGTCCTTGCAGACCTCGTGCGGCGTGGTGGTCGTGGTGGTCTTGCTGATCGGATCGGCGGACACCACCGTGCCGTAGACCCGCTCCTTCTCGGTCACCGGCACGACCTTGGTCACGTCGGCGTACTGCAGCGCCGCCGCGGGCGTGGCCACCGCGGTATCGGCGGCCGGGGCGTCGTCGGCCGCTGCCGCCGGCGTGTCCGCCTGTGCCGCCGGGGGCGCGACGAAGGCCGGCTCGTCCTTGCGGTTGTTCATGAATGCCGCCGTGGCGATGCCGCCCACGAGCAGGGCGCCCACCGCCACCAGGGCGATCGTGGTGTTGTTCTTCATCGGACATCTCCCTGCGGCCCCGGCCGCGTCGTCGATGGCGCCATTCCACCACGACGAAGCTGAACGATCCACGTGAACATCCGGGGTACCGGGACGCCTGCGCACTTCCGCCCGGCGCCGGCCATCCCCACCTGCCGTGCTAGCGTTTCCCTTCCCCCCGGAGAAACCCGATGTCCAACCCGCTGGTGTTCCCGCTGATGGCCTGGGCACGCAGGCTGCGCTATCCCACCTTGTTCAAGATCACCGCCGTGCTGTTCGTGGTGGATATCTTCCTTCCCGACCCGGTGCCGTTCGTGGACGAGATCACCCTGGGCCTGATCACCCTGGCGTTGGCCAACTGGAAGAACCGCAAGGCGCCCGTCGCCGCCACGACCGGCCGCTCCCCGGGCGTGCGCCGCTGATCCATGCGGCTGGTCGACAGCCACTGCCACCTGGACGCCCCCGAGTTCGACCCCGATCGCGCCGAGGTCCTCGCGCGTGCGCGCCAGGCCGGCATCGACCGCCAGGTGGTGCCGGCCGTGAGCGCGGCGCGCTGGCCGCGGTTGCGGGGGGTCTGTGCCGCCATGCCCGGGCTGTTCCCGGCCTATGGCCTGCACCCGCTCTACCTGTCCAGGCACCGGCCGCAGGACCTGGAGGCGCTGCGCCACTGGATCGAGACCGAACGTCCGCTGGCCATCGGCGAATGCGGACTGGACTTCCACGTCCCCGGCCTGGACCCCGCACGCCAATTGGCATTCTTCGAGGGCCAGCTGGCCCTTGCCGTCGAATACGACCTGCCGGTGATCGTGCACGCGCGCAAGGCGGTGGAACAGGTGCTGCTGGCGATCCGCCGCCATCCGGGCGTGCGCGGCGTGGTGCACAGCTACGGCGGCAGTCCCGAGCAGGCCGCGCAGCTATGGCAACGGGGTTTCCTGCTCGGCCTGGGCGGCCCGCTCACCTATCCGGGCGCGCACCGCCTGCACCGGCTGGTGCGGCAGATGCCGCTGGAACAGCTGTTGCTCGAGACCGATGCCCCGGACCAACCGGATGCGGGCATCCGCGGCCAGCGCAACGAGCCGGCGCGCCTGGTCGCGGTGCTGCAGGCCGTGGCCGGGCTGCGCGCGGCGCCGGCCGAGCGCATCGCCGCGCAGACTACCCTCAACGCCGAGCGCCTGTTCCGCCTGCCGGAGTGACGGCGCTCAGGCGGCGGGCGCCGCGGCCGGACGCGGCTTGAGCAGCATCTCCAGCACCTTGCCCACGGCCACGAAGGCGAAGGTGCCGGTCACGTGCGTGGCCGCGCCCAGGCCGGCGCCGCAGTCCAGGCGCAGCGCCTCGTCGGCACCCAGTTGCGGGCGCAGCCCGCACACGCTGCCGTCGGCCTGCGGGTACTGCACGTTCTCCAGCGAATACACCGCCGGCACGCCGAAATAGCGCTGGTGGTTGCGCGGGAAGTTGAACTCGCCGCGCAGCTTGCGGCGGATCAGCGCCAGCATCGCATCGTGCTCGGTACGCGACAGGTCGCGCACCCGTACCTGGGTCGGATCGGTGCGCCCGCCGGCCGCACCCACGGTCACGATCGGCAGCTTGCGCCGCCGGCACCAGGCGATCGCCTCGACCTTGACCCGGAAGCTGTCGCAGGCATCGACCACCAGGTCCAGCCCCTGGCCGAGCAGCTCCTCCAGGTTGGACGGCGTCAGGAACGATTCCACCACCTCCAGCCCGATCTCCGGGTTGATCGCCCGGCAGCGTTCGGCCATCGCCGCGGCCTTGTTGCGGCCGAACATGCCCGCCAGCGCCGGCAGCTGCCGGTTGGTGTTGGACACGCAGATGTCGTCGGCATCGATCAGCCGCAGCTGGCCCACGCCCGAACGGGCCAGGGCCTCCACCACCCACGAGCCCACGCCGCCCAGGCCGACCACCGCCACCCGGCACCCGGCCAGGCGCGCAACCGTGCCGGCGCCGTAGAGCCGGTCGATGCCCGAGAACCGTTCACGCCACTGTTCGTTCATGCCGATATTTTACGGGACCCACGTGCCAGCCCGCCGTCTCCCGGAGCCCGCCATGAATGCCCCCGCCCGTCCCGCACGCCGCATCCCGCTCAAGGCCGCGCTGATCCTGGCGCTGTGCACCCTGGTCGTCGGTGCGGCCCTGGCGACGATGGCGCTGCGTGCCTGGCAGGCGCGCCAGGACCCGCTTCCCGACGCGGTGATGCACGTGATGGACCACCAGGTCGACCAGCTGCGCGCCAGCATCGCCGCCAGCCGCTGCACGGCCACCGACGCGGTGCCGCGGCTGCAATCGCTGCGTGCCCTGGCCAACGACCTGGAGCCGGCATTCCCGGGTCTGGCATCGGACGATCGCTTCGTCGGCCACGCCTCGCGCCTGCGCGCCACCCTCGACGAGGCGCTGGCCCATCCGCCGACCGACTGCAGCGGCCTGGACAGGACCGTCGCCCAGATCGGCCAGAGCTGCAGCGGGTGCCATCAGGATTTCCGCTGATCTCCCGCGGCACCGGCCGACCCGGCCATGGTTGTCGCCGCATTCATCTCGGGAACGACACGATCTGCAACATCGTGACACGTCTGTCCCAGGAGCAATGCCCATGAAGATCGGATTCCTCGCCCTTTCCGCCCTCGCCACGCTGGCCCTGGCCGGCTGTGCCACCGCGCCCCGCGGCGGCTACGGCTACGGCAACGGCGGCACCTACGGGCAGCAGGCACGCTGCGCCGACTGCGGCATCGTCACCCGCATCGATACGGTGCAGTCCAACCGCACCGCGCCCACCGCCACCGGCGCGATCCTCGGCGGCATCGTCGGCGCCGTCGCCGGGCGCCAGATCTCCAAGGAGACCGGCGGCAGCAAGGGCAACAAGAACGTCGCCGCGGTGGCCGGTGCGGCCGGCGGCGCACTGGCCGGCAACGCCATCCAGAACAACGTCACCGGCGATTCCTACGACATCCACGTGAAGATGGACGACGGACGGGTGATCGTCGTCAACCAGAAAAACCTCGACGGCGTGGCCGAGAACGCCTATGTACGCGTGGCCAACGGCCGGGTGGTGCTGCGCTGAGGCGCCCCGGGAGCACGCCGGCGCGGGCGATCACGCGGCCGTCCGCTCGCGGCCGGCGAAGTCCCCGGCCGGAAACGGGGAGCCCGCCGCGAGGCGGGCTTTCCCGTATATCCGCTCCCGGGTGGGGATGCGTGCGCACGCGCACGTCGAACCCGCAGGTGGACCGGCCCCATGCCGTATCAAGCAGGTGCCGGCCTTGGTAGGCGCCCCGGTGCGCGCCCTGCCGGCGACGGACATGACAAGGACCGGCCATGCACGCATGGCCGGTCCTTCCTTTCCTGGCCTTCCGGGGCCGCTTACAGCGGCTGGACGGCGTCGGCCTGCAGCCCCTTCTGGCCCTGGACGACGGTGAAGGTGACCTTCTGGCCTTCCTTCAGGCTCTTGAAGCCCTGGACCTGGATCGCACGGAAGTGCACGAACACGTCCTCGCCGTTCTCGCGGCTGATGAAGCCAAAGCCCTTGGCGTCGTTGAACCACTTGACGGTTCCGGTCTCGCGCTCAGACATCTCGACAAACTCCTTGGTGACACGATTTCGTTTGGGATGGGTGCGGCGTCTGGGTACAAGGAGGAGCCGGATGCAGCGATACAGCGGACCGACGGATCCAGGCCACGTCACGCGGTGACCTTGCCAAGCGCAGCGGCTGCAACTTAACCCGGCCAAAATGAAATTGCAATCACCCCGGAGCCACTCCTGTCAACCCCAAAACGTCCTTGTCGGCCGCCCCCATGGATACTGCATTCATCTTCCACCTGATCGCCATCGTGCTGGTACTGGCTGGCCTGGCCGGCATCGTCCTGCCGGCCCTGCCCGGCGTGCCGCTGGTGTTCGCCGGGCTGCTGCTGTCGGCCTGGGCGGACGGCTTCCACCACGTCGGCTGGCCCATGCTGCTGGTGCTCGCCGGGCTGACGCTGCTTTCGCTGCTGGTGGACGTGGCCGCCACCGCGCTGGGGGCCAAGGGCGTCGGCGCCAGCCGGCTGGCGATCGCCGGCGCGCTGGCGGGCACGGTGGTCGGGCTGTTCTTCATGCCCATCGGTTTGCTGGCCGGCCCCTTCGTCGGGGCGTGGCTGGGCGAGTACTGGCATGGGCGCCACCTCGGCCGCGCCACCGCGGTCGGCCTGGGCACCTGGCTGGGGATCGTCCTGGGCACCGCCTCCAAGCTTGCCATCGCCCTGGCCATGCTGGTGCTGTTCGCTCTGGCCTGGTGGCGCTGACGCCCGGCGGCCTTGGCATCGGCTGCACTCCGGTTCTGGCACCATGCGCGCCCTGCCCCCACGTCGAGATCCGTCGATGCCCAGACCTGCCCCGATGCTCCTGGTCGCCTGTTCGCTGGCCCCGCTGGCCGCCGCCGCCCAGGAGGTGGCACCCGCTGCCGCCGCCTCGCCCCAGGCCTGCGTGTCGGTCCAGTCCGATGCCGCGCGCCTGGCCTGCTACGACCAGGCGCTGGGCTACCACGCGGTGGACACCCAGCAGGCCGATGCCGATGCCGCCTCGGCCTCGCAGGCGCTGAAGGCGCGCGAACAGGCGGCCGAGCGCGAGGCCCATTCCGAACGCAGCGACGAGCAGCAGATCTTCCGCCGGGACTACTGGAACAACAGCATCGCCAACGCCGGCCGCGGCTCGCTGCTGGACAGCCGCTGGGAGCTGGCCAAGGACTCCAAGCTGGGCACGTTCCAGCTGCGCGCCTTCAAGCCGGTGTACCTGCTGCCGGCGTTCTGGACCAGCCGCAAGAACACCCTGCCCTCCTCGCCCAACCCGGCCAACACCGTCACCACGCCGCAGGTGCTGGACAGCACCGAGCTGAAGTTCCAGCTCAGCTTCAAGACCAAGGTGTGGGAGAACATCTTCGGCGACAACGGCGACCTGTGGGCCGGCTATACCCAGAGCTCGCGCTGGCAGGCCTACAACGCCGAGGATTCGCGCCCGTTCCGCGAGACCAACTACGAGCCGGAACTGATGCTGGTGTTCCGCAACAACTACAGCTTCGCCGGCTGGCACGGGCGCATGGCCGCGATCGGCCTTGACCACCAGTCCAACGGCCGCAGCGATCCGCTCTCGCGCAGCTGGAACCGGGTGATCCTCAACTTCGGCTTCGACCGCGACAACTGGGCCTTCGTCGTGCGCCCGTGGTACCGCGTCCCCGAGAGCCGCAGCGACGACAACAATCCGGACATCGAGGACTACATGGGGCGCATGGACGCAACCCTCATCTGGAACAAGGACGGCCACGAGGTGTCGCTGATGGGCCGCCATTCGCTGCGCAGCGGCGACCGCTCGCACGGGGCGCTGCAGCTGGACTGGGGCTTCCCGATCAGCAACCTGCTGCGCGGCCATGTCCAGGTGTTCGACGGCTACGGCGAGAGCATGATCGACTACAACCATCGCGCCACCTACGTCGGCGTGGGCATCTCGCTGCTGGAGTGGTTCTGATGGCGGTGCGCATCTGGCACAACCCGCGCTGCGGCAATTCGCGCGGGGCGCTGGCGCTGATCCGCGAGGCCGGCATCGAGCCGCAGGTATACGACTACCTGCACACGCCGCCGGACGCGGCCACGCTCAAGGCGGCGCTGGCGCGCATGGGCATGGACGCGCGCCAGCTGCTGCGCAGCAAGGAGGTGGCCTACGCGGAACTGGGGCTGGCCGATCCGGCGCTGGACGAGGATGCCCTGGTCGCGGCCATGGTCGCCCACCCGGTCCTGATCAACCGCCCGATCGTGGAGACGCCCAAGGGCACTGCGCTGTGCCGGCCGCCGGAGCGCGTGCTCGCGCTGCTGTGAGCCGGGACAGGCTCAGGCCCAGTCGCTGATGCCCTCGCGCCGATAGGTCTCCTTGAACGCCGGCCGCGCCTTCATGCGCGCGGCGTGCGCGTTCAGCGCCGGCCAGTCGTCGGTTGGCCGCGGCATGTTGCGCGACCAGCGCATCAGCATGGTCAACATGAAGTCGGCCACCGAGATCCGCTCGCCGAGCAGGTACGGGCCGCCCGCCGCCTCCAGGTGATCGGCGACCTGCTGCCAGGCCGTCTCCAGGCGCCGGCGCGCCTGCCCGGCGGACGCCTCGGCGTTGGCCGCGCCGGCCGGTTCGTCCGGATAGAACCAGGCGCGATAGGCCGGCTGCAGCGTGTTGGCGCAGAAGCACATCCAGCGGTAGTAGTCCGCGCGCGCCTCCGAACCCGGTGCCGGTGCCAGCTGCGCCTGCGGATAGGCATCGGCCAGGTGCATGGCGATCGCGGCCGCCTCGGTGAGCACGTGGCCATCCTCCAGCACCAGCGTCGGCACCACGCCGGCCGGGTTCAGGCGCAGGTATTCCGGCGATTTCTGCTCGCGCCGGTCGAAGTCCAGCAGGTGCAGCCGGTGCGGCACGTCCAGTTCGATCAGCAACCAGTGCACCACCAGTGCGGCGGTACTGGGGGCGTAGTAGAGCGTGGCCGGCATCGGCGACTCCGTTCGTGGAGGAGCCGCCATCATCCCGTGCGCGGGCGGGCGGCGCCAGCCCGCGGCCGTCAGTCGCCGAGCAGCGCCTCGATGTCCCCGTACAGCCCCTCGGCACCGTCCACCGCGTCGTAGCGGCGGCCGTTGATGAAGAAGCAGGGCGTGCCGTTGACGCCGCTGCGCACGCCGCCGGCGAAATCGTGCTGGATGCGCTCGAGGTAGGTGTCGTCGGCCATCGCGTCCTGCAGGCCCGCCACCGACAGCCCCAGGTCGCTGGCGATCTGCTCGTAGAGCGCATCGCCGAGCACGTCCTGGTTGGCGTACAGCGCGTCGTGCGCTTCCCAGAAACGGCCATGGTTGCCGGCGTACTCGGCGGTCACCGCCGCGGGGATGGCCTCGGGATGGTCGTCGCTGAGCGGGAAGTTGCGGAACACGAAGGCGATGCGGTCGCCGAAATCGCGCAGGATGTCGCCGATCACCGGCTGCGCCGCGGCGCAGTACGGGCACTGGTAGTCGCCGTATTCCAGCAGCACGACCGGCGCGTGCAGGTCGCCGAGTACATGGTCGTCCGGGCCGACCGGGATGCGCAGGCCGCTCATTTGGGCAGTTTCTCCAGGGCGTCGAGGATGCCGTCGGCCCCGGGATTGACCGCGGTCGGCGACAGGTAGCTCCAGGCGATCACGCCTTCCTTGTCGATCACGAACAGTGCGCGCTTGCAGTAGCCGTGCTCGGCGTCGTAGGCGCCATAGTCACGGGCCACCGCGCCCTTGGGCTCGAAATCGGCCAGCAGGTCGAAATGCAGCTTGCGCGCCTGGGCGAAGGCCTGGTGGCACCAGGCGCTGTCCACCGAGATGCCCAGCAGCGTGGCGCCGTACTCCCGGAACATCGGCAGGGTCTGGTTGAACAGCACCAGCTCGTCGCCGCACACCGCACTCCAGTCGGCGGGATAGAACGCCAGGATCACCGGCTTGCCGCGCAGCTCGTGCAACGACAGGGTCTGATCCGGGGTGGCGTTGAGGGTGAAGTCCGGAGCCGGAGTCCCGGCGGCCAACAGCGCGGCCGGCTCGGCGGGGGAACGGTCGGAAGCGGGCATGCCTGGCATCCTCTATGAATACGTTGTCTTTGTACCTTAGGCCGGAACAGGTGAAGCCGGTGCCACGACAGAAGGCCGGATTGCCGCACCGGGCGCGAGCACCGACGCGCGCCACGTTGTCCCGTGCGGCGATGCCGCGGTCCTGCGCGACCGCCGGCGCATCGGCATGCGGACCGTCTCGCCGGCCCCCGCCGCGAGGGACGGAAGGCCCGGCAGGGCCCGGCCTTCCGGTGCGACGAGTCGCCCCGGCGCCTACTCCACCACCACCGGGATCTTGCCGATGCGGGCCTGCCATTCGCGCGGGCCGGTCTTGTGCACCGAGGTGCCCTGCGAATCGACCGCCACGGTCACCGGCATGTCCTTGACCTCGAACTCGTAGATCGCCTCCATGCCCAGGTCGGCGAAGGCCAGCACCTTCGAGGACTTGATCGCCTTGGAGACCAGGTAGGCCGCGCCGCCCACCGCCATCAGGTACACCGACTTGTGCTTCTTGATCGCCTCGATCGCGGCCGGGCCGCGCTCGGCCTTGCCGACCATGCCCAGCAGGCCGGTGGCGCCGAGCACCTGCTCGGTGAACTTGTCCATGCGCGTGGCCGTGGTCGGGCCGGCCGGGCCGACCACTTCGTCGCGCACCGGATCGACCGGGCCGACGTAGTAGATGAAGCGGCCCCTGAAATCGACCGGCAGCGGCTCGCCTTTGTTGAGCATGTCGACGATGCGCTTGTGCGCGGCGTCGCGGCCGGTGAGCAGCTTGCCGTTGAGCAGCAGCACCTCGCCGGGCCTGAAGCTGGCCACGTCCCCGGCGGTGATGCTGTCCAGGTCCACCCGGCGCGCGTTGGTCGGGTTGTAGGTGAGCTTGGGCCAGTCCTCCAGCGACGGCGGGTCCAGCGCCACCGGGCCGGAGCCGTCGAGCACGAAGTGGGCGTGGCGGGTGGCCGCGCAGTTGGGGATCATCGCCACCGGCAGGTTGGCGGCGTGGGTCGGGTAGTCCTTGACCTTGATGTCGAGCACGGTGGTCAGCCCGCCCAGGCCCTGCGCGCCGATGCCCAGCGCGTTGACCTTCTCGTACAGCTCCAGGCGCAGCTCCTCGGCGCGGTTGGACGGGCCGCGGGCCTTGAGGTCGACGATGTCGATTGGCTCCATCAGCGCCTCCTTGGCCATCAGCATCGCCTTCTCGGCGGTGCCGCCGATGCCGATGCCGAGCATGCCCGGCGGGCACCAGCCGGCGCCCATGGTCGGCACGGTCTTGAGCACCCAGTCCACGATCGAGTCGGACGGGTTGAGCATGACGAACTTGCTCTTGGCCTCCGAACCGCCGCCCTTGGCCGCGACGATCACCTCCACGGTGTTGCCCGGCACGATCGAGACGTTGATCACCGCCGGGGTGTTGTCCCGGGTGTTCTGGCGCTTGCCGGCCGGATCGGCCAGCACCGAGGCGCGCAGCTTGTTGTCCGGGTCGTTGTAGGCGCGGCGCACGCCCTCGTTGACGGCGTCCTCCAGCGAGCCGGTGAAGCCTTCCCAGCGCACGTCCATGCCCACTTTCAGGAACACGGTGACGATGCCGGTGTCCTGGCAGATCGGGCGGTGGCCCTCGGCGGCCATGCGCGAGTTGATCAGGATCTGCGCCATCGCGTCCTTGGCGGCGGGCGACTCCTCGCGCTCGTAGGCGGCGGCCAGGTTCCTGATGTAGTCGACCGGGTGGTAGTAGCTGATGTACTGCAGCGCATCGGCGACCGACTGGACCAGGTCGTCCTGCTTGATGGAAACGGGAACGGTGGAAACGGGCGCGGTTGAGGTCACGTGCTGGCTCGCGGCTGGCGGGGAATCCGACCCCGTATTCTAGGACAAACGGCCTTTGCGCCGACTGTCACGCCGGCGCCCCTTGTCGCGTCCTTCCCGCATGGACATCACCGAAACCTTCCAACGCCACCGCCCGCGCCTGTTCGCCCTGGCCTACCGCCTGCTCGGCAGCCGCAGCGACGCCGAGGACGTGGTCCAGGACGCCTGGCTGCGCTGGCACGGCACCGATACCGCTGCCATCCACGACCCGGAGGCCTGGCTGGTCACCGCCACCACCCGGCTCGGGCTGGACCGCCTGCGCAGCGCGCGCACCGCACGCGTCCAGTACGTCGGCCCGTGGCTGCCCGAGCCGCTGGAGATAAGCCTGGAGGCCGACCCGCTGCAGGATCCGGCGCAGCGTCATGCCCGGGCCGACGAGGTGTCGCTGGCGTTCCTGGCCGTGCTCGAACGGCTCGGCCCGGCCGAGCGCGCGGCCTGGCTGCTCAAGGAGGTGTTCGACCACGACTATGCGTACATCGCCGAGCTGCTGGGGCATTCGCAGGCCAACTGCCGGCAGCTGGTGCACCGCGCCCGGCAACGCCTGCGCCAGGCGCAACCGCGCTTCCAGGTCGATGCCGGCCAGCACCGCGACCTGCTGGCGCGCTTCATGCACGCCAGCGAGCGCGGCGACATGGCGGCGATCCAGGCCCTGCTGCACGACGATGCCGAGCTGGTGTCCGACGGCGGCGGCCACGTCACCGCGGCGATCCGGCCGCTGTGCGGTGCCGAGCGCATCGCCCGGCTGTTCTGGGCGGTCGCGCGGCGCGGCGGCGGCCACCGGGGGCGGATCGGCCGGGTCAACGGCGAGCCGGCGATCGTGCGCATGGACGGCGGGCGCGTGCATTCGATCACCACCCTCGTGGTGGAGGACGGCCGCATCCGGCGCGTGCTCAGCGTGCTCAACCCGGAAAAGCTGCCGCCCCCTGTCACATCGGGGCGCCATGGCGCGTCCTGGGAGTGAAGGCGGCCACCGTGGTCGCCATGGAGCACCGCATGTCCGCTTCTCCCCGAGTTCCCTACACCCGCCTGGCCGCCAAGGCCTTCCAGAACCTGTTCGCCGCCAGTACCCATGTCCACGCCGGTTCGATCGGCCAGGAGCTGCTGGCGCTGGTCTTCATGCGGGTATCGCAGATCAACGGCTGCACCTACTGCATGGACATGCACGGCACCGAGCTGCGCAAGGGCGGGATCGAGCCGCGCAAGCTCGATACCCTGCCCGGCTGGCACGAAAGCCGCTTCTTCGACGCCCGCGAGCGCGCGGCGCTGCGCTGGGCCGAGGCCCTGACCCGGCTGCCGGACGCAGCGCCCCCGCAGGCCGCCTACGACGAGCTGGCCGCGCATTTCGACGCCCAGGGCATCAGTGACCTGAGCATGGGCATTGCGCTCATCAATGCCTGGAACCGGCTCGGCGCCGGCCTGCTGCCGCCGCTGCCGTAGCCCGCGCCGGCAAGTGCCGGGGCGGGATGCCGGTCGCCGCCGCCCCGCGCGGCGGCGCAGCGACCCGCCCCGGAAGGCCGGTGTCTTGGCGCCGCGCTCACCCGCACGCGCGCACCATCGCCGGCATCGTTGCCGACAAGGAGATAGCCCATGAGCCAGGAAACCCAACACGAAGCCCCGATGTCCGACGAACTGGTCGGCGACGCGGTCCTCAAGGCGCTGGAACAGGACGAGGCGATCGAGGCCGGGGAGATCCTGGTCGAGGTCAAGGACGGCGTGGTCACCCTGACCGGCGACGTGCCCGAGCGGCGCATGAAGAAGCTCGCCGAGCAGTGCGCGGCCGCCGTGGAGGGCGTGCGCGAGGTGCGCGACCTGATCGACGCCGACAACGGCAGCCACTCGTTCGGGCCGCGCGGCGCGGCGGTCAAGAGCGCCGACTACCAGGGCGGCCCGGGATCGACCGCCGAGGCCGACATGGAAGAGGACGGCTGATCCCGGCCGGGTCGCCGCTCCCGGCCCGCGTGCGGGATCGGTGCCACTAGTTGGCGCCACTGATCGACGCGGCCGCACGACCCGGGCCACAATCGCGCCATGCCTCCCCCCTTCCCCGCCGCGTCCGGGCCGCGTCCGAGCCTGCGCGAACGCTTCAAGGCCATGCGCAACCTGCCGCCGTTCCTGCGGCAGGTCTGGCAGACCAGTCCGTGGTTGACCGTCGCCAGCCTCGGCCTGCGCCTGGTGCGCGCGCTGATGCCGGTGGCCACGCTGTACATCGGCAAGCTGATCATCGACGAGGTGGTGCGGCTGGCCGGGGCCGGGGCCGGCTTCGAATCGCTCGGCGCCGCGCTGGCCAGCGGCCAACTGCACCGGCTGCTGGAACTGCTGGCGCTGGAACTGGCGCTGGCGGTCGGCTCGGACCTGTTCGGGCGCATGGTCAGCTACGCCGACACCCTGCTGTCGGAGCTGTTCACCAACGCCACCAGCGTGCGGCTGATGGAACACGCCGCGACGCTGGACCTGGAGGACTTCGAGGACCCGGACCTGCAGGACAAGCTGGAACGGGCGCGGCGCCAGACCATGGGCCGCATGAACCTGATGAGCCAGCTGTTCGGCCAGGTGCAGGACGCGGTCACCGTGGCCAGCCTGGCGGTGGGCCTGCTGGTCTACGCGCCGTGGCTGATCGCGCTGCTGGCGCTGGCGCTGGTGCCGGCCTTCGTCGGCGAGTCGCACTTCAACGCCCAGGGCTATTCGCTCAACTTCCAGTGGACGCCGGAGCGGCGCGAGCTGGAGTACCTGCGCCAGGTCGGCGCCAGCGTGGAAACGGCCAAGGAGGTGAAGATCTTCAACCTCCACCGCTTCCTGGTCGATCGCTACCGCACCCTGGCCGAGCGGCTGTTCGCGGCCAACCGCGCGCTGGCCCGCCGCCGCGCGCTGTGGGGCACGCTGCTGGCGGCGCTGGGCACGCTGGGCTACTACGCCGCCTACGGCTACATCGCCTGGCGCACCGTCCACGGCGACTTCAGCATCGGCGACCTCACCTTCCTGGCCGCCAGCTTCCTGCGCCTGCGCCAGCTGCTCGAGGGCCTGCTGGTCGGCTTCTCGCAGGTGGCCGGGCAGGCGCTGTACCTGGACGACCTGTTCTCCTTCTTCCAGATCGAGCCGGAGATCGCCTCGCGCCCGGATGCGGCGCCGGTGCCGCGGCCGATCACCCGCGGCTTCGTGTTCGAGGACGTCGGCTTCCGCTACCCCGACAGCGAGCACTGGGCGGTGCGCCACCTGGACTTCGAGCTGCGCGCCGGCGAGGTGCTGGCGCTGGTCGGCGAGAACGGCGCCGGCAAGACCACCCTGGTCAAGCTGCTGGCGCGGCTTTACGACCCGGACGAGGGCCGCATCCTGCTCGACGGCCGCGACCTGCGCGACTACGACCTGGACGACCTGCGCGCCAACATCGGCGTCATCTTCCAGGACTTCGTGCGCTACCACCTCAGCGCCGGGGAGAACATCGGCGTCGGCCGCATCGAGGCGATGGACGACGCCCCGCGCATCCGCGACGCCGCGCACCGCGCGCTGGCCGACGAGGTGATCGAGTCGCTGCCGCACGGCTACGAGCAGCTGATCGGGCGCCGCTTCAAGACCGGCGTGGACCTGTCCGGCGGCCAGTGGCAGAAGCTGGCGATCGCCCGCGCCTACATGCGCGACGCGCAGGTGATGATCCTCGACGAGCCAACCGCGGCGCTGGACGCGCGCGCCGAGTACGAGGTGTTCCAGCGCTTCAAGGAGCTGTCGGACAACCGCACCGCGGTGCTGATCTCGCACCGCTTCTCCAGCGTGCGCATGGCCGACCGCATCCTGGTGCTGGCCGACGGCCGCATCGAGGCCAGCGGCACCCACGAGCAGCTGATGGCCGAAGGCGGCCGCTACGCCGAGCTGTTCGAGCTGCAGGCGGCCGGCTATCGCTGAACGCCACAGTTGAGATCCATTCTCGAATCGCCCGCCTGGGCTAAAATGGCGGCCGACAATTCCATCCGACGATCTCCCGCATGTCCTCCGCCTACGGCACCGAAACGGTGCTCGAGGTCCGCCACTGGACCGACGCCTACTTCAGCTTCCGCACCACCCGCGACAGCGGTTTCCGCTTCGACAACGGCCAGTTCGTGATGATCGGCCTGGAGACCGAGACGCGGCCACTGCTGCGCGCCTACTCCATCGCCAGTGCCAACTGGGAGGAGCAGCTGGAATTCTTCAGCATCAAGGTGCCCGACGGCCCGCTGACCTCGCGCCTGCAGCACATCCGCCCCGGCGACAAGATCCTCGTCGGCAAGAAGCCCACCGGCACGCTGCTGATCAGCGACCTGCATCCCGGCCGCCACCTGTACCTGCTCGGCACCGGCACCGGCCTGGCGCCGTGGCTGTCGGTGATCAAGGACCCGGAGACCTACGAGCGCTTCGACAAGGTGATCCTCGCCCATGGCGTGCGCTACGCGCAGGACCTGGCCTACCGCGAGTACTTCGAAAACGAACTGCCGCGCCACGAGCTGCTCGGCGAGATGGTGCGCGACAAGCTCCTGTACTACCCCGCGGTCACCCGCGAGCCGTTCGGCAACCACGGCCGCCTGACCGAGCTGATGGAGAGCGGGGAGATGCAGCGCACGCTGGGCCTGCCCGCCCTGGACCCGGCCAACGACCGCGCCATGATCTGCGGCAGCCCGCAGATGCTGGCCGACCTGCGCCGCATGTTCGATGCGCGCCAGTTCCAGGCCTCCATGCGCATCGGCTCGCCCGGCCACTACGTGTTCGAGCGCGCCTTCGTCGAGAAGTAGGTCCGGGCCGCGCCGGGCCGTTCGTCGCGCGCCAGGCCGGTGGCGGTCGTTGCCCTGGCCGGCGCTTGATGCCCGGTTGCCATCCCGTCATGCACTCCCGGCGATCGCATGCCGGGCCGGCCGTCACTGGCCGGCCGCGACCGCCGCATGCCGGCCGCCGGACTATGCCGTCGCCGCCAGGGCGTGCTCGATGTGCCCTTCCAGCTCGCCGGGCGGGGTGATCGGCGCGTAGCGGTCGATGACCCGGCCGTCGCGTCCGATCAGGAACTTGGTGAAGTTCCACTTGATCGCCGCCGAGCCGAGCACGCCGGCCCGGCTCGCGCACAGCCATTTCCACAGCGGGTGCGCGCCCGGGCCGTTGATCTGCAACTTGGCCGACAGCGGGAAGTCCACCCCGTATTCCATCGCGCAGAATCCCTGGATCTGCGCATCGCCGGCCGGCTCCTGGCGGCCGAACTGGTTGCACGGGCAGCCGATCACCACCAGGCCGCGGTCGCGGTAGTGGCGCCACAGCCGTTCCAGCCCCTCGTATTGCGGAGTGAAGCCGCAGCGCGAGGCGGTATTGACCACCAGCAACACCTGGCCGCGCCAGCGCGACAGCGGCAACGGCGTGCCGTCGATGCCCGGTAGTTCGAAATCGAAGGCGGTCTCGGCCATGCGCGCTCCGGCAGTCGTGGCGGCCAGCATAACGCTTCGCCGTCCTCGCGGCGGGCATGGCGCCGGCATCCCGGGGCGGGCCACGCACTCGCGGATCGGCTACGCTCCGGGACCACCCAACGCAAGGAAGACCCCTTGAAACATCGCCTCGCGCTCGCGCTGGCCACCAGCCTCGGACTCGCCATGCCCCTGCATTCCCCCGCCGCCGTACCGGCCACGCCCGCGGCCGCCCAGGCCAACCCCTTCTTCCAGGAAAGCCCGCTGCCGCTGCACTACCCGCAGTTCGACCGGATCAGGGACAGCGATTTCGCCCCGGCCTTCGATGCCGGCATGGCCCAGCAGCTGGCGGAGGTCGATGCGATCGCCGCCAACCCGGCACCGCCGACCTTCGAGAACACGCTGGTGGCGATGGAGAAGAGCGGACAGCTGCTCGATCGCGCCACCACCGTGTTCTTCAACCTGGCCGGCACCGACACCAACGACACCCGCAAGCAGCTGCAGGCCGAGTACTCGCCCAGGTTCGCCGCCCACCACGACGCGATCTCGCTCGATGGCCGGCTGTTCGCCCGCATCCAGGCCGTATACGAGCAGCGCGAGGCGCTCGGGCTCGACCCGGAAAGCCGCCGCCTGGTGGAGAAGTACTACGAGAACTTCGTGCGCGCCGGTGCCCGTCTGTCCGATGCCGACAAGGCCCATCTCAAGGAGATCAACGCCGAGCTCGCCCGCCTGGGCACGCAGTTCAGCCAGAACGTGCTCAACGAGGTGAATGCCTCGGCGGTGCTGGTCGAGGACGCCGCCGCGCTCGACGGCCTGGCGCCCGAACAGGTCTCCGCGGCCGCCGAGGCCGCCAAGGCCCGCGGCGAGGACGGCAAGTACCTGGTCACCCTGCTCAACACCACCGGCCAGCCGCCGCTGACCTACCTCAAGGACCGCGCCCTGCGCGAGAAGATCCACGAGGCCTCCATCGGTCGCGGCAGCCACGGCGGGCCGTACGACAACACCGCGCTGGTGTCGCGGATCATGACCCTGCGCGCCGAGAAGGCGGTGCTGCTGGGCTATCCCAACTACGCCGCCTATTCGCTGGCCAACCAGACCGCCAAGACGCCCGAGGCGGTCAACGCCATGCTCGGCCAGCTGGCGCCGCCGGCCGTGGCCAACGCCGAACGCGAGGCCGCCGACCTGCAGGCGATGATCGACGCCGAGCAGAAGGCCGCCGGCCAGCCGACGTTCAAGCTCGCGCCCTGGGACTGGGCCTTCTACAGCGAAAAGGTGCGCCAGGCCAAGTACAGCTTCGACGAGGCCCAGCTCAAGCCCTACTTCGAATACCGGAACGTGCTGGAGAACGGCGTCTTCTACGCGGCGCACGAGGAATACGGGCTGAGCTTCAAGGAGCGCCACGACCTGCCCAGGTACCGCGACGACATCCTCGTCTACGACGTGTTCGACGCCGACGGCAAGCAGCTGGCGATCTTCATCCACGACCCCTACGCGCGCGCCTCCAAGCGCGGCGGCGCCTGGATGAACGCCTACGTCTCGCAGTCGCGGCTGACCGGCGACCGGCCGGTGGTGGCCAACCACCTCAACATTCCCAAGCCGGCGCCCGGCCAGCCGACGCTGCTGACCTGGGACGAGGTGACCACGATGTTCCACGAGTTCGGCCATGCCCTGCACGGCATGTTCTCCGACGTGGAATATCCCTACTTCTCGGGCACCTCGGTGCCGCGCGACTTCGTCGAGTTCCCCTCGCAGGTCAACGAGATGTGGGCCGACTGGCCGACGGTCCTGAAGCACTACGCCAAGGACTACCGCAGCGGCGAGCCGATGCCGCAGGCGCTGCTGGACAAGGTCGTCGCCGCATCGCGGTTCAACCAGGGCTTCGCCACCACCGAATACCTGGGCGCGGCCATGCTCGACCAGAACTGGCACCAGGTCACCGCGGCCCAGGTCCCGGCCGGCACCGGGGTGATGGACTTCGAGACCGCGGCGCTCAAGCGCGACGGCATCGGGTACCCGCCGGTTCCGCCGCGCTACCGCACGCCCTACTTCAGCCACATCATGGGCGGCTACGCGGCCGGCTACTACGCCTACATCTGGTCGGAAGTGCTCGACGCCAACACGCAGAAGTGGTTCCGCGACCATGGCGGCCTGAGCCGCGCCAACGGCGACCGCTTCCGCGCCACGTTGCTGTCCAAGGGCGGCAGCGTCGACGCGATGGAACTGTTCCGCGACTTCGCCGGCCACGATCCGCAGATCGGTCCGCTGCTGGAAAAGCGCGGCCTGACGGCGCAGTAGGCCGTGCCCGTCCCGCCGGAGGAGGCCGCCTGGCCGGCCGGCGGGACGACCCGCGCCATCGCGGCCATCGCCTCAGGACGGGACCGGCGACGCCCGCCATGATCGACGGGGGCGTCGCCATCCGCGTTCCGCCTGCAGGCGCTGCGCCCGGGGGCCACCGCGGATCCCCCTTCGATCGCCCTTGCCCTCGCGCCTTGCCCGGCGCCAGTTGCCGCGCCCAGGCATTGGACGCCGCCCCCGAAGCCGTCCAGCCCGGGGACACGGCCGCCGCGTGCGGGCGGCATGGACAGAGGATTCCTCGCTTGCGACGACGGGACCACGCGGCCGCGCCGGCCGTCCCCGGGTCAGCGCGGTGCGATGTAGCCGCCCGGGACGCCCTGCGGCGACAGCACCACCTGCCACAGTTGCGCATGGCGGCAGCGGAAGGTCGCCATCGAGCCGGCCAGGTAGAAGCGCCACATGCGGCGGAAGCGCTCGTCGTAGCGCTGCCCGTCCAAGCCGGGCCAGGCCGCCTCGATATTGCTGCGCCAGGCCTGCAGCGTGCGGTCGTAGTCGGTGCCGAAGTTGTGCCAGTCCTCCATCACGAACAGGCCTTCGCTGCCCTGCCCGATCTGCACCAGCGAGGGCAGCATCGAGTTGGGGAAGATGTAGCGGGCGATCCACGGATCGACCTTGTGCCGGCTCACGTTGGTGCCGATGGTGTGCAGCAGGAACAGCCCCTCGGGCGCCAGGCAACGGCGCGCGACCTCGAAATACGTGCGGTAGTTCTTGACCCCCACGTGTTCGAACATGCCGATGGACATGATCGCGTCGAAGGACTCGTCCAGCTCGCGGTAGTCCTGCAGGCGGATCTCCACCGGCAGGCCGCGGCAGAGCTGGCGGGCGTATTCGGCCTGCTCGCGCGAGATGGTCACGCCGACGCCCTTGATGCCGTAGCGCTCGGCGGCGAACTTGAGCGCCTCGCCCCAGCCGCAGCCGATGTCAAGCACGCGCTGGCCGGGCTTGAGCTCGAGCTTGCGGCAGACCAGGTCGAGCTTGGCCTGCTGCGCCTCGTCGAGTGTGCCGGCCTGGCGCCAGTAGCCGCAGCTGTAGACCATGCGCTCGCCGAGCATGGCGTGGTAGAGGTCGTTGCCCAGGTCGTAGTGGCGCTTGCCGACCTCGTAGCTGCGCCGGCCGGCCTGCAGGTTGAGCAGGTGCGCGCGCACGCCGTCCCACAGCTCGCTCCAGCCGTGCACGCGCTCGTCCAGCCGCGCCTGCATCAGCCGGCACAGGAACACGTCGAGCTGGTTGGCGTCCCACCAGCCGTCCATGTAGCTCTCGCCCAGGCCCAGCGAGCCCTGCGAGATCACCCGCGCGTAGAAGCGCGGGTCGTGGATGGCGATGTCCTGCGGCGCGCTGCCGCCCACTTCGACGCCGGCTTCGGCCAGCAGGCTCTGGACGCGACGTTGCAGGCGATGGGACATGCAGGCCTCCGGCAGGTCAGTGGGCGAAAAGGTCCCGGTACGCGGGGGCCACGTGCGGCAGCAGGACCGAGGCGGGCACATCGACGCTCTGGGTCCCGTCCGAATACGGGCCCACCTGGTAGGGCGGGAACACGAATCGTACCGCCGTGATGCGGCCGGTGCCGTCGACGATCGGCTCGAACTGGGCGAAGTTGTCCGGATCGGGCGTGGTGCCCTCGGCGATCATCTTCGATGCGCCCTCCAGCAGGTCCTGGCGCTCGTCCGGGTCGAGGTGATCGGCCTCGGCACGGGCCTGGGCGGCATGGCGCAACTGCTTGGCGGCGTAGTCGGAAACGGCCTTCCAGCCCTCGCCGGAGGGCACCAGCTCCTTGGCGGTGAGCATCCGCTCCTGCTCCGGCAGCCACACGAACCGCGCCATCAGCGGCATGCCGTGCGCGCCGCCGGTGTACAGGCTGCCATCGGCGGCCACGGCCACCAGGCGCGGCGTGTCCAGGATCTTCTCGAAACTCAGCGACAGCTCGTAGGGGGCCGAGGTCTTGTCGTTGCCGAGCGCATCGACCGCTTCCTTGAGGTCGGCGCGGGCCGAGGCGGCATAGGCGGCCAGGGCCTGGGCCAGTCCCGGCCTGCCGGCGATGCCCTGCGGATAGGTGATGCCGACGACATAGGCCGGCGTGTTCTCGATCACATCCTTCAACTCGCCCGGCTGGCTGGGTGCCGCGGCCTCGCCGCTGACCGGGGCCTGGGCGGCGGGCTCCACGGTGGCCGGCGCGGCCGGCTGGCGCTGGCAGCCGGCCATCACCACGCAGGCCAGGCCCGTGGCCAGCAGGGCCCGGCGGTGTTGCGACAACAACAGCGTGTACATCTTCGACTCCACGAGAAAACTGGAACGGAAACGGTCGGCCGGCGCCGGGACGGGCGGCCTGGCCACCTCAGCCCTGCAGGTCCCGGTACTCGGGATGGCGCTGCAGGAACGCGGCGGTGTAGGAGCAGGCCGGCACCACCGTCAGCCCGGAACGCCGGGCGAAATCGAGCGCGGCCCGGGTCAGGGCCGCGGCGATGCCGCGGTTGGCGATCGGCCCGGGCACCTGGGTGGACTCCACGACCATGCGCTGCCCGTCGGCCAGGGCGTAATCTACCCGGGCCTGGAGGCCTTCGACCTCGGCGAAGAAGCGGCATGCGCCGGGGTCATGCCCCACCTGGATCCCTGCATCGGCCATTGCTGCATCCGGTCCCTGTTCCTGCACGCGGCGCATTGTGCGCGCGCCCTCGCCGTGGCGGCGTGAAACCCGCCCGTGGCACAGCCTGCCGCACAACGTCACATTCGCCCATCGACCCCGCCGGCCGCGGCTCACTGCCCGCCGCCGCGGCTGGCACGGTTCGTGCTTCGTACTCCCCCGACACCTACCGGAAGTCGACGCCATGAACTCTGCCAACACTCCTCACGACAACGACGCCGTGCTGCTGGAAGGCCTGTACCAGCTCGCCATCCACGGGCGCACCGACGGCCAGGAATTCCAGCAGCTCGACAACGTGGTCTATGCCCGCCTGGAAGCCACCTACGGCATCGAGTCCGGGCACGGCGAGCAGCAGCGCGCCGCCTGAGGCCGCGCTGCCCCGTCGCTGCGGCGTCAGCCGAAGCGCGGGTTCAGCAGCTCCTGCACGAACAGCCCGAGGATGCGCGGCTCCATCGCCAGCATGAACAGCACCCCGAAGGCCGCCCCGGCCAGGTGCGCGCTGTGGTTGATGCGATCGCCGCCGCGGCGGTCCATCCACAGGCTGTAGCCGACGTAGAACACTGCATAGACGATCGCCGGGGCCGGGATGAAGAACACCAGGATGATCGTCCACGGCGCCATCAGGATGAAGGCGAACAGCACCGCCGTGACCGCGCCGGACGCGCCCAGGCTCAGGTAGTTGGGGTTCTTCTGGTTCTTCAGGTAGCTGGGCAGGATCGAGACCACCAGCGCGCCCAGGTAGAAGCCCAGGTAGGTCAGCGGCGTGCCGGTCAGGCGCGTCATCACCCGCTCGATCGGTCCGCCGAAGAAGTACAGGGTGATCATGTTGAAGGCCAGGTGGGCGATGTCGGCATGCACGAAGCCGTAGGTCAGCAGCCGGTCGTACTGGCGGTTGCGCGAGATCGCCGGCGGCCACAGGATCAGCCGGTCCATGAGCTTGCGGTTGGTGAAGGCGATCCACGACACCACCACGGTGGCGACGATCAACAGCAGGTTGACGGGCGATTGCAGGGGATTCATCAGGCGGTCCGGTAGTTGTCGACCATGCGGTAGCGCTTCGCGTACAGGCCGAAGCCCAGGGCTGCGGCGAAGGCGAACGCAGCGAAGAAGAACATCAGGAAGGCGGTCTCGCCGATGCCCAGCGCGGCGATGCGGCCGGTGACCACCTCGTTGCGCACGGCGACATTGGACAGCAGCACCCACAGGTTGCCGAGGGTGGTGGTCAGGTTCCAGAAGCTCATCACCACGCCCTTCATCGATGCCGGGGCCTGGCTGTAGGCGAATTCCAGGCCGGTGGCCGAGACCAGCACCTCGCCGAAGGTCAGCAGCGCGTACGGCAGGACCTGCCAGGCGATGGACAGCGGGTCGCCGCCATCGATCGCCAGCTGCAGCAGGCCGGCCACGACCCAGGCCAGGCCGCTGAAGACGATGCCCGCCCCCATCCGGCGCAGCGCGGTCGGCTCCCAGCCGCGGCGCCGCAGGGCCGGATACAGCACCAGGTTGTTGAACGGGATCAGCAGCATCACCAGCGCCGGGTTGAGCGCCTGCATCTGCGAGGCGCTGAACCAGGCGGGCATGGTCATCTGCCGGCCCTGCAGCACCCAGGTCGAGGCCTTCTGGTCGAACAGCGAATAGAACGGGGTCACCAGGGCGAAGATCACCAACACCCGCAGCACCGCGCGCACGCCGTCCACGGCCGCGTCCGGGTGGACGCCGCGGGCCCGGTCCAGCTGCCACCAGGCGCCGCCGCCGACCCCGGCCAGGACCAGCACCAGCGCCAGGCACAGGCAGATCACGATGCCGAGCTGGCCGACCAGCCCCAGGCAGGCCAGCGCCAGCACCGAGGCGGCCCCGGCCAGCGCCAGGCCGGGGCGCCCCTGACCGGGGACGCGCGCCAGCAGCGCGGTGCGCACCACCTTGCCGAAGCCGTGCGGGTCCTGCGCCTGCGGCGCCACCCGCACGTAGCGGTGGCGGCCGAGCCAGAACACGAAGGTGGCCACGAACATCAGCGCGCCGGGGATGCCGAACGCCCAGGCCGCGCCGAGGCGCCCGAGCGCCAGCGGGATCAGCAGCGAGGCGAACAGCGAGCCGAAGTTGATGATCCAGTAGAACGCGTCGAACACGATCCTGGCCAGGTGCTTGTTGCCCTGGTCGAACTGGTCGCCCATGAACGAGGCGACCAGCGGCTTGATCCCGCCCGCGCCCAGCGCGATCAGGCCCAGGCCGAGGAAGAAACCGCCACGGCTGTGCTCGAACAGCGCCAGGCACGCGTGCCCGGCGCAGTAGACCAGCGAGAACCACAGGATGGTGGGGTACTTGCCGAAGCAGCGATCGGCCAGCCAGCCGCCGAGCAGCGGGAAGAAGTACACGCCGATCATGAAGCTGTGCATGACGTGCTTGGCCTCGGCCTCGCGGTCGGCGCCGGCCACTTCCTGCAGCAGCAGCGAGGTGATCAGGAACTGCACCAGGATGTTGCGCATCCCGTAGAAGCTGAAGCGCTCGCAGGCCTCGTTGCCGATGATGTAGGGGATCTGGCGCGGCATGCGCGCGGCGGGCGTCGTCATCGCGGGAGGCAGCGGCTCGTCGGTGCAAAGCGCGAAAGCCTAACGCATCGCCGGCGGCGATGGGTCCTTGCAACGGGAAAGGCCGGGCGAACCCGGCCTTTCCTGGTCATGCGAATGGCACGGCGCCGGCTCAGGCCAGCGCGGCCTTGTAGCGGCGCTCCACTTCCGGCCAGTTGACCACGTGGTAGAAGGCGCTGATGTATTCCGGACGGCGGTTCTGGTACTTCAGGTAGTAGGCGTGCTCCCACACGTCCAGGCCCAGGACCGGGGTCTGGCCATCGGACAGCGGGCTGTCCTGGTTGGCGCTGCTCTCGACCTTGAGCTTCTTGTCCGGGGTCACCACCAGCCAGGCCCAGCCGGAGCCGAAGCGGCTCACCGCGGCCTTGGTGAAGGCGTCCTTGAAATTCTCGAAGCCGCCCAGGTCGGACTCGATCGCCTTGCCGACCTCGCCGGTCGGCTCGCCGCCCGCGTTGGGGGCCATCACCGTCCAGAACAGGGAGTGGTTGTAGTGGCCGCCCCCGTTGTTGCGCACCGCCGTCTGCAGCTTCTCCGGCAGGGTCTTCAGCTTGGCGACCAGCTCCTCGATCGGCAGGTCGGCGTACTCGGTGCCCTCCAGCGCCGCATTGACGTTGTTGATGTAGGTCTGGTGGTGCTTGGTGTAGTGGATCTCCATCGTGCGCGCGTCGATGTACGGTTCCAGCGCGTCGTAGGCATAGGGCAGCTTGGGAAGGGTGTAGGCCATCGGGATCTCCTTGTACGTTCGTCCGGCGGGGGCCGGGCGTTGCGAGTGTGAATGGTAAGGATGGACGTCGCCATTACCAACCGGGACGGCAGGAAATCACCATCCCGCCATGGCATCCTGCCGTCGTCGGACGCCTACCTTGCCCCCCACCCCGGTTATTCGGGCGTGAACCGTGCATGCCGGCATCGCCTCGCCCGGCGGCATTCAAGCGGCGACAAGGTGGCAGGCCGCATACTGCGGCCTCTGGCGATCCCGCCGGCCGAACACCATCAGGACTCCCTCACATGCGCAAGCCCGGGCTGCTGATCGCCGCCATCGTCGTCCTGCTGGCCGGGCTGTGGGCCCTGCATGCCCTGCAGCGTCCGCCGGCGCAGCAGTTCGCGCCCACCGCGGCCACGCCCTACGTGCCCCCGCCCGCGACCGGGCCGGACGCAGCCGGCGAGACCGGCACGCGGCTGCCGTCGTTCCTGCCCGCGGAAGCGGCGCGGACCATCGCCCTGATCCGCCGCGGCGGCCCCTTCGCGCATCGCCAGGACGGGGCGGTGTTCGGCAACCGCGAGGGCCACCTGCCGCAGCGCCCGCGCGGCTACTACCACGAGTACACGGTGGAAACGCCGGGGGCGCGCGACCGCGGTGCGCGCCGCATCATTACCGGGGGCACCCCGCCCGCGGAGTGGTACTACAGCGACGATCACTACGACAGCTTCCGTCGTTTCGATGTCCCGGAGAACCGACCATGAGCCACGATCCCTTCGGCCTGGGCCTGGCCGAGCCGGCGCGCTCGGGCGTCTACCAGGTCGATGTCGCGGACCTGGACACGCTTGGCGCGCTGGCACGCGACGCCGGCCTGCAGTCGCATCGCATCGACCTGGAGGGTTGCGCCGACAAGCGCACGCTGTTGCTGCGCCTGGCCACGCAGCTGGATTTCCCGCCGGGCTTCGGCCGCAACTGGGATGCGCTGACCGACGCGCTGCGCGACCTGTCGTGGCTGCCGGCGGCCCGTCGCGGCTATGCGCTGCTGCTCGACGGCGCCGATGCCCTCGGCAGCCAGGCCCCGGCCGATTTCGCCATCCTGCTGGACATCCTCGACGACGCCGCCACGTTCTGGCGCGAGGACGGCCTGGGCTTCTTCGCGTTCGTGGCGATGGCCCTGCCGGAGGCGGACGAGGCCGACCCGGCCTGAGCGGCGTCGGGCCGGCTCAGCCGTCCAGTTCGGACCAGCGCGCGTAGGCGGCGTCGAGTTCGGCCTGCGCCTTCGCCAGCCGGTCGTTGTCGGCGGTGATGGCGGCGGCCTCGCGCTGGTAGTAGGCCGGCTCGTTCATCGCCGCGGTCAGGGCGGCCACGTCCTTTTCCAGCGTCTCGATGCGCGCCGGCAACTGCTCCAGCTCGCGCTGTTCCTTGTAGCCGAGCTTGCGCCTGGCCGGTGCCGCGACAGCGGGAGCGGCGGTAGCGGATGCGGACACCGCGGCTCCGGCCTTGTCGGCCGCCACCGGCGTGCCGGCATGGCCCGGCGCCGGTCGCTGCCGCAGCCAGTCGCTGTAGCCGCCGACGTACTCGCCGATATGGCCATCGCCCTCCATCACCATGGTCGAGGTGACCACGTTGTCGATGAAATCGCGGTCGTGGCTGACCAGCAGCAACGTCCCGGCGTAGTCGCCCAGCAATTCCTCCAGCAGCTCCAGCGTCTCCACGTCGAGGTCGTTGGTGGGTTCGTCCATCACCAGCAGGTTGGACGGCTGCGCGAACAGCCGCGCCAGCAGCAGCCGGTTGCGCTCGCCGCCGGACAGGCGGGTGATCGGCGCGCGGGCGCGCTCGGGGGTGAACAGGAAATCCTGCAGGTAGGACAGCACGTGCTTGCGCTTGCCGCCGACCTCGATGAAGTCCGCGCCCTCGGCCACGTTCTCGATCGCGTTCCAGTCCTCGCGCAGGGTGGCGCGGTACTGGTCGAAATAGGCGATCTGCAGGTTGGTGCCGCGGCGGATCTCGCCCGACTGCGGCTGCAGCTCGCCCAGCAGCAGCTTGAGCAGGGTGGTCTTGCCGCTGCCGTTGGGGCCGATTAGGCCGATGCGGTCGCCGCGCAGGATCACGGTGGAGAAATCGCGCACCATCACCCGCTCGCCGAACGCGAACGTCACCTCCTTGGCCTCGATCACCTTCTTGCCGGACGACTCGCCCTGCGCGGCAGCCATCCTGACGTTGCCGCCCAGCTCGCGCCGCTGCGAGCGCTCGCTGCGCATCGCCTTGAGCCGGCGCACGCGGCCCTCGTCGCGGGTGCGGCGGGCCTTGATGCCCTGGCGGATCCACGCCTCCTCCTGCGCCAGCAGCTTGTCGAAGCGGGCGTTCTCCTGCGCCTGCGCGTTGAGCCGCTCCTCGCGGCGGCGCTCGTAGTTGGCCCAGTCGCCCGGCCAGCTGGTCACCTGGCCGCGGTCGATCTCGACGATGCGGGTGGCCAGCGCGCGCAGGAAGCGGCGGTCGTGGGTGACGAACACCACGGAGCCGTTCCAGCCCTTGAGGAAGACCTCGAGCCAGTCGATCGCCTCGATGTCCAGGTGGTTGGTCGGCTCGTCCAGCAGCAGCACGTCCGGCGCCGACACCAGCGCGCGCGCCAGCAGCACCCGCCGCTTCATGCCGCCGGACAGCCGCGCGAACTGCGCGCCGCCGTCCAGCTCCAGCTTGGTCAGGGTCTCGTCCACGCGCTGCTCAAGCGCCCAGCCCTGCGCGCCGTCGATCTTGGCCTGCACCTTGCCCAGCGCATCGCCGTCGAACGGCTCGGCATGGCTGAGGCGGTGGAACTCGGCCAGCCACTGGCCCAGCTCGCCCAGGCCGTCGGCGACCACGTCGAACACGCTGCCGGCGGCGCCGTGCGGCACCTCCTGCTCGAGCCGGGCGATGCGCACGCCCTGCTGCACGCGCACCTCGCCGTCGTCGGGCTTGAGCTCGCCGGCGATGAGCTTCATCAGCGTGGACTTGCCGGCGCCGTTGCGGCCGATCAGGGCGATGCGTTCGCCCGGCTCGATGGCCAGCTCGACTTTTTCCAGCAACAACGGGCCGCCGACGCTGTAGTCGACGTTCTGCAAGGTGATCAGGGGCATGCGCGCATTGTACGTGCAGGCGGCCGGCGACCGGCACGCGCCGCGGGTTCCTGCGAAAATGCCGCATGACCGACTTCGCCTCCCTGCCCCTGTCGCCGTCGCTGCTGCCCGGCATCGACGCCCTCGGCTACACCGCCCTCACCCCGATCCAGGCGCAGAGCCTGCCGCCGATCCTCGACGGCCGCGACGTCATTGCCCAGGCACCGACCGGCAGCGGCAAGACCGCCGCCTTCGGCCTGGGCCTGCTGCACAAGCTCGACCCGGCGCTGATCCGCGCGCAGGCACTGGTGCTGTGCCCGACCCGCGAACTGGCCGACCAGGTCGGCAAGCAGCTGCGCAAGCTGGCCACCGGCATCCCCAACCTCAAGCTGCTGGTGCTGACCGGCGGCATGCCGCTGGGTCCGCAGCTGGCCTCGCTGGAGGCGCACGACCCGCAGGTGGTGGTGGGCACGCCCGGGCGAATCCAGGAACTGGCGCGCAAGCGGGCGCTGCACCTGGGCGGAGTGAAGACGCTGGTGCTGGACGAGGCCGACCGCATGCTCGACATGGGCTTCGAGGAACCGATCCGCGAGATCGCCGGGCGCACGTCCAAGGATCGCCAGAGCCTGCTGTTCTCGGCCACCTTCCCCGAACCGATCCGCGCGCTGGCGCGGCAGCTGCTGCACGAGCCGGTGGAAGTCACCGTCGAAGGCGGCGACAGCGCGCCGGTGATCGAGCAGCTGTTCTTCGAGGTGGAACCGGCGCACCGGCAGAAGGCCGTGGCCGGGCTGCTGCTGCGGCATGCGCCGGAATCGGCGGTGGTGTTCTGCAACACCCGCAAGGACGTGGACGAGGTGGCCAACTCGCTGCAGCAGTTCGGCTTCTCCGCCCTCGCCCTGCACGGCGATATGGAGCAGCGCGACCGCGACGAGGTACTGCTGCGCCTGGCCAACCGCAGCTGCAACGTGCTGGTGGCCAGCGACGTGGCCGCGCGCGGGCTGGACGTGGCCGACCTGGCCGCGGTGGTGAACTACGAGCTGCCCACCGACGCGCAGACCTACCGCCACCGTATCGGCCGCACCGGCCGCGCCGGCAAGCCCGGACTGGCGCTGAGCCTGGCCACGCCGCGCGAGATGCCACGGGCGCAGGTCATCGAGGCCGAACTGGAACGGCCGCTGGCCTGGTCGCGCTCGCCGCTGGCCACCGGCAAGCCGCCGCAATTGCCTCAGGCGGCGATGACCACCTTGCGCATCGACGGCGGCAAGACCGACAAGCTGCGCGCCGGCGACATCCTCGGCGCGCTCACCGGCGAGGCCGGCCTGCCCGGCAAGGCCATCGGCCGGATCGACATCTTCGCCACCCGCTCCTACGTGGCGGTGGCGCGGGCGCAGGCGGACAAGGCGCTGCAGCGGCTGGAAGCGGGCAAGATCAAGGGCCGGCGCTTCCGCGTGCGCAGGCTGTAAGCGAGCGCTGCGGCAGGACCTGACGACTCGGGTCGGGCGAGTCGCCGGCTCTTGCGGCTTTCCCGTGGATGCAGGGCGATCGGGCGCGATCCGCGGCGATACCCGGCGACGGAAGGCCTCGCATCGGACCGTTGCCCGCCCTGGAGGCGAACGTCCCTGGATCCCCGCCTTCGCGCATTACGGCGTATTGCTTCGGGTCGTTGCGCACCGCTGTCCTGGGAAAATCCTGATCGTCGCGCCCGCGCTGGCGGAAGCCCATGGACGCGGACATGGCCGGACCGAATACCCATGGGTGATCGAGCCTTCGGGCCGCTATCGGCGCTTCCCGACTGCGCGGGGAGGAAGAGAGCCAGGATCCGGCGCACAAGCCTGGATCGAGTCCGGACGTCCCCAGGCACACCGCAAGCCTTGCGCCCCAGGCATCCGCCATCCTGGCGACGAAACGCTCCCCGGCCACCTGCCCTTCGCGGGAATCACGTCGAGGAACGGCACCGAAGCAAGGCCGTAGCGACCAGGACGGGAAAGCTTCTCCGGAGGGCAGCACGCAGGGGTGGATGTGGCTTCTCTTCCCCGCCCCCCGCTCTGGCCTCGGGCTCGGGCTCAGGCTTGGGCTTAGCCGCTCGCACGAAAACGGAAAACGGAATGCACCGTCGCGCCGACGTAGACCGCGCGCAAACACCAGTGCGTCCACACTCCCGGACCCGGACACCTGCGGTCCCGGCGGCCGCGTATCCGCCCGGCCGGTCGCACGCCGGCGTCCACGCCCATACAGGAGGCACCATGTCCACTTCCTCTTCCCTGGCCGCGCGCTCGGGCCAGTTCCTGATCGGCGGCGACCTCAAGGTCAACCGCCTCGGCTTCGGCGCCATGCGCATCACCGGCCCCGGCATCTGGGGCGATCCGCCCGACCGCGACGAGGCGCTGCGCACGCTGAAGCGCCTGCCCGAGCTGGGCATCGACTTCATCGACACCGCCGATTCGTACGGCCCGGACGTGTCCGAGCCGCTGATCCGCGAGGCGCTGCACCCCTACCGGAACATCGTGGTCGCCACCAAGGGCGGCCTGACCCGCACCGGCCCGGACGTGTGGCCGCCGGTGGGCCGGCCCGAGTACCTGATCCAGCAGGCCTACAAGAGCCTGCGCCACCTGGGCGTGGAGCGCATCGACCTGTGGCAGCTGCACCGCATCGATCCCAAGGTGCCGCGCGCCGAGCAGTTCGACGCGGTCAGGCTGCTGCTGGACAAGGGCATCATCCGCCACGCCGGGCTCAGCGAGGTCTCGGTGGAGGACATCGAGGCGGCGGCCAAGGTGTTCCCGGTGGCCACGGTGCAGAACCGCTACAACCTGGTCGATCGCACCAGCGAGGACGTGCTGGACTACTGCAGCGCCCACGGCATCGGCTTCATCCCCTGGTTCCCGCTGGCGGCCGGCGAGCTGGCCAGGCCGGGCTCGCTGCTGGACGCCATCGCCCAGGCGCATGGCGCCTCGCCCAGCCAGGTGGCGCTGGCCTGGGTGCTCAGGCGCAGCCCGGTGATGCTGCCGATCCCCGGCACCGGCAAGGTGTCGCACCTGGAGCAGAACGTGGCGGCGGTCGATATCGCGCTGTCGGACGAGGAATTCGCCGCCCTCGACCGCGAAGGCGGTGCCGAATACGAGCGCAAGGCGGCACAGGCTTCGTCCGCGGCGTAGCCACGCGTTGCGGACCCGGCGCTTCCTGCGGCGCCGGACATGCCCGGGCCGGCGCCCGGGAAGCGGTTCGGGGCCTGCGCGATGCGTGGCCTTGCCCGGGCAGGGCCCTCCCCGTCGTCGGCCGCGGGAGGTTGTATCCGGCGGCGCCGCAGCGCCTCGAAGGCACGCCTGCTGCGAACGCAGGCAGGGCGAACCAGGCGCCGGCTGGCCGCGAACGGCATCGCCGCCGGAGCGCACGGCGCGGGCCAGGCGGCCCGCGTCGGAGCGGCAGGGCCGTCCCTCAGTAGCGCAGGGTCGCTAGCAACGGCAGCGTGGCGTCCCAGCGCTGGCGTCCGCCCAGGCCGTCCAGCTCGACCAGCACGGCCGCGCCGACCACGTCGGCCCCCAGTTGCCGGGCCAGCGACAGGGCCGCGTCCAGGGTGCCGCCGGTGGCCAGCACGTCGTCGACGATCAGTACCCTCGCCCCCGTCGGCAACGCATCGGCCTGCACCTCCAGGGTGCCGTTGCCGTATTCCAGCGCGTACTGCTGGCGTAGGGTACGGCCCGGCAGCTTGCCGGGCTTGCGGACCGGCACGAAGCCGCTGCGCAGCTCGTGGGCCAGGGCCGCGCCGAGGATGAAGCCGCGCGCCTCGATACCCATCACCGCATCCAGCGGTGTCCCCCGCCACGGCTCGGCCAGGGCGTCGATGGCCGAGGCGAAGTCGGGCCCGTCGGCCAGCAGCGGCGTGATGTCCTTGAACAGGATGCCCGGCCTGGGGAAATCCGGCACGTCGCGAATGCGGTCCTGCCAGCGGCAGGACGGTGGCGGCAGGGAACAGGCCGGACACGGGGAATCGGTCATTGTGCGGGTTCGTCGGGAAGCGGCAGCCCATTCTACCGGCGTGGCCGGAAGCATCCGCCCGGCCCCGGAAACGAAAAACGCCGGAGGCTCGCGCCCCCGGCGTTCGGGTCGGTCGGTACCGTCCGCCTTACAGCGGCTGCACCTGGTCGGCCTGCATGCCCTTCTGGCCCTGGACGGCCACGAAGGTCACCTTCTGGCCTTCCTGCAGGGTCTTGAAGCCGGTGCCCTGGATCGAGCGGAAGTGCACGAACAGGTCGGGGCCGCTCTCGGGGGTGATGAAGCCGAAGCCCTTGGCATCGTTGAACCACTTGACGGTTCCGCTCTGGCGATCAGACATCTTTGCTACTCCTAGACAATTTTTTTGAAGTTATCGCGGCCACCGGACGCGGCGGCCGAGACTGGATTGCAGGTGTTGGCAAAGCGGAACGATGAAGCGGATCGAGCGATCTGCCGCACCAGGCCACGATTCACGGTGAACCCGGCAAACACAGTGACGAGCACGATACGCGCATGCCGGGCAAAAGGGAACGCCCCCGCCCGCCCGCCGGGGGTATGAACGACTGCGACGTGCTGGTCGTCGGCGCGGGTGCGGCCGGCATGATGTGCGCATTCACCGCCGGCCGGCGCGGCCGCCGCGTGGTCGTGATCGACCATGCCAACAAGGTGGGCAAGAAGATCCTCATGTCCGGCGGCGGGCGCTGCAACTTCACCAACACCGGCGCCGGGCCGGACAACTACCTCTCCGCCAACCCGCATTTCTGCAAGTCGGCGCTGGCGCGCTACCGCCCGCACGACTTCGTCGCGATGGTGGAGCGCCACGGCATCGCCTTCCACGAGAAGGCCGCCGGCCAGCTGTTCTGCGACATTTCCTCCAAGCTGATCGTGCGCATGCTGGTGGACGAATGCCGGGCCGCCGGCGTCGAGCTGCGCACGCTGTGCGAGATCGGTGCCGTCGAACGCGGCAGCGAGGGGTTCCGGGTGCGCACCTCGCAGGGCGAGTGGCGCGCGGCCTCGCTGGTGGTGGCCAGCGGCGGCCTGTCGATCCCGACCATGGGCGCCAGCGGCTTCGGCTACGCCCTGGCGCGGCAGTTCGGCCATGCCGTCCTGCCCACGCGCGCCGGGCTGGTGCCGCTGACCCTGAGCGGCCGCCCGCTGGAGCGGCTGCAGGACCTGGCCGGGCTGTCGCTGCCGGTGGTGGCGCACTGCAACGGCGCCGCCTTCCACGATGCCATGCTGTTCACCCATCGCGGCCTGAGCGGCCCGGCGATCCTGCAGATCTCCTCGTACTGGCAGCCGGGCGACGACCTGCGCCTGGACCTGCTGCCCGGCCGCGATGCCCTGGACTGGCTGCGCCAGGCGCGCGGCGCGCGGCCCGGCGCCAGCCTGCACACGGTGCTGGGCGAGGCGATGCCGCGCCGCTTCGCCCAGCGCCTGTGCGAGGCCTGGCTGCCCGACCGCCCGTTGCGGCAGTTCGACGAGCGTGCGCTGCGCGAAGCGGCGCAACAGCTGGGCCGGTTTCCCGTGGTGGCCAGCGGCACCGAGGGCTACCGCACCGCCGAGGTGACCCTGGGCGGCGTGTCCACCGACCAGGTCTCCTCGGCGACGATGGCCTCGCGCCTGGTGGCGGGCCTGTACTTCGTCGGCGAGGTGCTGGACGTGACCGGCTGGCTGGGCGGCTACAACTTCCAGTGGGCCTGGGCCTCCGGTCATGCCGCCGGCCTGGCCGCATGAAGGAGAATCCGTTCCCGGCTCCTGCGTCGGCGCATGGACGCGGTGCCGGGCTTCGTGTACTACTGCCCCGCACTTCCCGCGGCCATGCGCGACGGCGCACTTCCTGACAGCTTGCCCATGTCCATCCGCACCAAGGAAAACGCGCTGCGTCTGATCCTGATCGACGACAGCAGCACCCACGCCGAAGCCATCGTCAGCACCCTGCGCAACGCCGGGATCGCGGTACGCCCGGCCCATCCGCAGGACCCGCAGGAACTGGCGCGCCTGCTGGCCGAGCAGCCGTTCGACCTGGTCCTGGCCAGCCATGCGCACGCATTGCCGCTGCCCCAGGTGCTCACCGCCGTGGCCGCCAGCGGCAAGGACGTGCCGGTGGTGCTGGTGGCCGACGGCCTCGAGGAGAACGACTGGGTCGGGGCCTTCGCCCAGGGCGCGCGCGCGGTCGCCCTGCGCACCCGGCCGGAGCAGCTGCTGGGCATGGTGCGTGCCGAGTGGGACGACCTGGAGACCCGCCGCAAGCTGCGCCGCATCGAGACCCAGATGCGCGAGACCGAGCGCCGCTGCGACGCGCTGATCGCCTCCTCGCGCGACCCCATCGCCTATGTCCACGAGGGCATGCACATCCGTGCCAACGAGGCATACCTGGAGATGTTCGGCGTCGACTCGTTCGAGGACGTGGAAGGCGTCTCGCTGCTGGACATGATCGCCCCGCGCTGCGTGGACGACTTCCGCCAGCTGCTCAAGTCGCTCTCGCGCGGCGAGCCGCCGCCGCCGCACTACGAAGTGGATGCGCGGCGCATGGACGGGGACACGTTCCCGGCGATGCTGGAGTTCGCCACCGCCACCTACGAGGGCGAGCCGTGCATCCAGGTGGTGTTCCGCCGCCGCGAGGAATTCGATCCCGAGCTGGCGCGCGAGGTCGAGGACCTGCGCCAGCGCGACTCGGTCACCGGCCTGCTCAACCGCCCGGCCTTCCTGCTGGCGCTGGAGGGCGTGATCGCGCGCGCCGGGCGCGGCGAAATCCAGGCCGGCCTGCTGCTGGTGGAACCCGACCACTACGCGCGGCTGCTGCCGGAGATCGGCCTGGACGCCGCCGATACCCTGATCGCCGCGATGGCCGCGCACCTGCGCGGCTGCGCCGGTGAGCCGGTGCAGCTGGCGCGCTTCGGCGAGACCACCTTCGCGGTGCTGGCGGAGGGGCGCTACGCCGATACCCAGGCGCTGGCCGAACGCATCCGCACCGCCTTCGCCGCCCATGTGTTCAGTGCCGGGGCGCGCTCGGCCACGGTGACGGTCAGCGTGGGCGGCGTGCAGATCGGCGAGAAGATCGCCAACCTCGGCCAGGTGCTGGCCAAGGCCAGTGCCAGCGTGCAGGCCGCCAACGAGCTCGGCGGCAACACGGTGCAGATCTTCGACCCCGCCGCGGCCGACCGCGCCGAGGAGGAGCGCGTGCAGCGCTGGCTGGAACGGCTGCGCGAGGCCATCGCCCACGACCACTTCCTGCTGCACTTCCAGCCGGTGCTGAGCCTGCAGGGCGAGCCCGGCGAGCTCTACGAGACGTTCCTGCGCCTGGACAACAACGGCGAGATCATCGCCCCGGCGCACTTCCTCGGCATCGCCGAGGAACACGGGCTGATGCCGGACATCGATTGCTGGGTGGTCGCCCACGCCATCGCCGTGCTCGGCGAGCGCCACCGGGCCGGCCGCGACACCCGGCTGCTGGTGAAGGTCAGCGCCGAATCCTTCGACGACCCGCGCCTGCTCGGTCTGATCCGCCAGGGCCTGGCGCGCGCCGGCGTGCCCAGCGACCGGCTGTGGCTGCAGGCGCCGGAGTCGAAGGTGTTCACCCACCTGCGCAGCGCACAGCAGTTCCTCGCCGACGTGTCCGCGCTGGGCTGCCGCATGGGCCTGGAACAGTTCGGCTCGGGCCTGGACTCGTTCCAGCTGCTCCACCACTTCCTGCCCGCCTTCCTCAAGCTGGACCGCGGCTTCACCCGCGACCTGGCCCTGGTCAAGGAACATCAGGCCAAGATCGCCGACATCGTCGAGCGCGCCCACGCCGACCACGTCAAGGTGCTGGCCGAATTCGTCAGCGACGCCGGCTCGATGAGCCAGCTGTTCGGCATCGGCGTGGACTACGTGGAAGGCGAATTCGTCGGGCTGGCCGGCGCGGGCATGGACTACGACTTCTGATCCGCACGGCCGCCTCGCCGGTTGCCCGCCGGCATGCGCCGGCGCGCGCAGGCTCCTCGGCCAGGCTCCACGCCGGACAGCGAAAGGCCCGCCGATGGCGGGCCTTCGCGTATTGCCGGTGTCGGTATCGCCGTCAGGCGACGGTCGTGCCCAGGCGCTGCAGGGCGGCGATGCGCTCGTCCAGCGGCGGGTGGCTCAGGAACAGACGGCGCAGGCCGTGGCCCAGGCCGCCGGCGATGCCGAACGCTTCCACCTGGTCGGGCAGCGTGCTCTGGCCCTGGTTGGCCTTGAGCCGCTGCAGGGCCTCGATCATCTTCTGCCGGCCGGCCAGGCGCGCGCCGCCGGCATCGGCGCGGAACTCGCGATGGCGCGAGAACCACATCGCGATCATCGTCGCGAACAGGCCGAACACCATCTCCAGCACCATCACGATGATGTAGTAGGCGAAGCCGCGGCGGCCGTCGCTGCGGTTGCCCGACAGGTAGCTGTCGATCACCCCGCCGACCACGCGCGCCAGCACGATCACGAAGGTGTTGAGCACGCCCTGCAGCAGCGCCATGGTGACCATGTCGCCGTTGGCCACGTGGCTGATCTCGTGGCCCAGCACCGCCTCGGCCTCGTTCTCGTCCATGTGCTGCAGCAGGCCGGTGGACACCGCCACCAGCGCGTTGTTGCGGTTGGCGCCGGTGGCGAAGGCGTTGATCTCCGGCGCGTCGTAGACGGCCACCTCCGGCATGCCGATGCCGGCGGCTTGCGCCTGGCGGCGCACGGTTTCCACCAGCCAGCGCTCGGTGGCGTTGCGCGGCTGCTCGATCACCTGCGCGCCGGTGGCGCGCTTGGCCACGAACTTGGACATCAGCAGCGAGATCAGCGAACCGCCAAAGCCGAAGATCGCGGCCATCACCAGCAGGCCGCTCATCTGCGCCGGGTTGACGCCCAGGATCGACATGACGATGCCAGCCAGGATGAGCACCGCCAGGTTGGTGGCCAGGAAGAGGAAGATGCGCGTGAACATGGGGGAGGAAGGCCCGGACGTGGAAGGGGAAGCGATGGCCGTCAATCTGGCGGCCCGGCGGCTTGAATTCAAGCCGGAACCTGACCGAGGATTCAGCCGTCCATGACCGTTCCAGCCTACCGCGGCCGCTTCGCCCCCTCGCCCACCGGCCCGTTGCACTTCGGCTCGCTGCTGGCCGCGCTCGGCAGCTGGCTGCTGGCACGCCACGCCGGCGGCGAGTGGATCGTGCGCATCGAGGACGTGGACCGCATCCGCGAGGTGCCGCGCGCGGCCGAGGCGCAACTGGCCACGCTGCACGCCTTCGGCCTGGAATCGGATGCGCCGGTGCTGCGCCAGCACCAGCGCGATGCGCGCTACCGCCAGATGCTGCAGCGCCTGCTCGCGTCCGGCCATGCCTTCGCCTGCCATTGCAGCCGTACCGACCTGGCCGCCGCCGGCAGCCTCCACCACGCCTGCGCGGCCGCGCGGCAACGGCCCTGCCCGGCCGTGCGCCTGCGCGTGCCGGCGGGCACCGTCATCGGCTTCGACGATGCGCTGCGCGGACATGTCCGCCAGGACGTGTACGCGCAGGTGGGCGACTTCGTGCTCGCCCGCGCCGACGGCTGCTGGGCCTACCAGCTGGCGGTAGTGGTCGACGATGCCGACCAGGGCATCACCGACGTGGTCCGCGGCGCCGACCTGCTCGATTCCACGCCGCGGCAGATCCTGCTGCAGCGCCGGCTGGGGCTGCCCACGCCGCGCTACCTGCACCTGCCGCTGCTGTTGGACGCGCAGGGGCACAAGCTCTCCAAGTCGCTGGCGGCCGCGCCGGTCGATGCGTCCGACCCGCTGCCCGCCCTGGCCCTGGCATGGCACGCGCTGGGCCAGGACCAGGCGCCGCGCGCGGGAAGCGCGCCGGCCATGCTGCAGGCGATGCTGCGCCGCTTCGAACCGGCCCGGTTGCCGCGGCGCAACATCGAAATCGCTTCCCTGGCCGGCGCCGATCGCTAGGATGGAGCGGTTCCGGCCTGGATTCCTCTCCCCGATGACATCCCGCATCGCCCTGGTCACCGGCGGCACCGGTGGCATCGGCACCGCCATCTGCCAGCGCCTGGCCCGCCAGGGGCACCGCGTGGCGACCAGTTTCCGCAAGGGCGAGCATGCCCAGGAGTGGCAACGACGCATGCGCGAGCAGGGCGTGGACGTGGCGCTGTTCCCCGGCGACGTGTCCGACACCGGGTCGGCTGCCGCGCTGGTGGCCGCGGTCGAACAGGCGCTGGGGCCGGTGGAGATCCTGGTCAACAACGCCGGCATCACCCGCGATGCCACCTTCCACCGCATGGGCGCCGAGCAGTGGCACGAGGTGATCAACACCAACCTCAACTCGGTGTTCAACGTGACCCGGCCGGTGATCGAGGGCATGCGCCGCAGGCGTTGGGGCCGGATCGTGCAGATCAGCTCGATCAACGGGCTCAAGGGCCAGTACGGCCAGGCCAACTACGCCGCGGCCAAGGCCGGCATGCACGGCTTCACCATCTCCCTGGCGCGCGAGAACGCGGCCTACGGCATCACCGTCAACACGGTGTCGCCCGGCTACGTGGCCACCGACATGGTGATGGCCGTGCCCGAGGAGGTCCGCGCCAAGATCGTGGCCGACATCCCCACCGGCCGCCTCGGCAAGCCCGAGGAGATCGCCTATGCGGTCGCCTTCCTGGTGGCCGAGGAGGCGGCCTGGATCACCGGCTCCAACCTGGACGTCAACGGCGGCCACCACATGGGCTGGTAGCCCGTGCTGCAGGCCGGCGTTGCAGCACCGCAATCCCTGCTGCGCAGCATCCATGAACGCCAACCCGCCGTGCGGATTGGACTTTGGTCCTGTTGCGGGCCCTGTTGCGCCGCGCCATGCTCCGCCGGAAAACGACTTGAGACGAGCACACGACATGGCCGAGGTCCGCATCATCAAGAAGTACCCCAATCGGCGCCTGTACGACACCGAGATCTCCAGCTACATCACCATCGAGGACGTGCGCCAGCTGATCATCGACGGCGAGGAGTTCGAGGTGCGCGACGCCAAGAGCGGGGAGGACCTCACCCGCGCGGTGCTGCTGCAGATCATCGCCGACCAGGAGCGCGCCGGCGAGCCGATGCTGTCCACGCAGATGCTCAGCCAGCTGATCCGCTTCTACGGCGACTCGCTGCAGGGCTTCATGGGCAACTACCTGGAACGCAGCATGCAGGTGTTCCTGGAGCAGCAGCAGCAGTTCCGCCAGCAGATGGGCAACCTGCTGGGCCAGACCCCGTGGGCGATGATGAACCAGCTCACCGAGCAAAACCTCAAGCTGTGGAACGAGTTCCAGCGCAGCTTCAGCGACGGCTTCGTCGCCCCGCGCGAGGACGGCAAACCCGCCGCGGCGCCCGGCACGCCGCCGCCGGGCAAGGCCCGGCGCTGACCATGGCCCCCGGCCTTCAGGGCTGGCAGCTGCCGCAGATGCGCCGCACCCGGTAGCCGCGCGCGGCCAGGCCCTGGACCACGCCGTCCTCGCCGAGCAGGTGCAGGGCGCCGACCACCACCAGGGTGTCGCCCTGCCCCGGCCGCAGCCAGTCCTGCAGCTGCGGCAGCCAGGCCCGGTTGCGATCGACGTTGATGCGCCGGTACAGGCGCGGATAGCGCCGGCGCATGGCCTCGCCGGCCAGCGCCTGCAGGCGCGCAGCGTCGCCGGCACGCCAGGCATCGTGCAGGTCGCGGGCCTGTCCGCCGTCGTCGTCGAACTGGTCCAGTGCCTCGTCGAGCAGCTGGCGTTGTTCCTCCGCCGCCATGCCGTCGAGCAGGGCGATCTGGTCCTGCGCCCGTTCCAGGCCGGCGGTCGGCTTGCCAGCCTGCGCGGCGCGTTCCATGAACCAGCGGTCCAGGCCCAGGGCCGGATCCAATCCCTGCCGGGTCATGGTCGCCACGCCCAGCGACAGGCCGACGAACCACGGCTTGCAGCCCTGCAGCGCGTCCAGCGCCAGCCCCTCGCGGGCGGCCAGGGCCTGCAGCCGCGCCCAGGTGGCCGGGTCCAGCTCGTCCTGCAGCCTGCCGCCCGCACGCGTGCCGGCCTGGCGCATGGCGGCGGCCAGGGCCGGCGCGCCCAGTTCCTGCGGCGCCAGTTCGAACACCACGCGGTCGGCGTCGCCGAAGGCGGCCATGACCGACGGCGCCGGCGGGTAGTCGTCCGCCTGCAGCAGGTGGAACGACCCGAGCAGGTACAACGCGCTGCCATGGCCGGATTCGACCTTCCACAGCAGCGGCTCCGGCGCTGCCGCGCGCGCCGCCGGCAGCAGCGCAAGGCACAGCGCCAGGCCCGCCAGCCAGCGCCAGGCACATGCTGGCACGTATGCAGGACGGCTCATTGCGGCGGGTGGTAGGCCTTCTCGCCCGCTTCCACGCGCAGGTCGAGCCGGTTCTCCGGCGGCGGCAACGGACAGGTGGCGAACGGCGTGAACGCGCACGGCGGGTTGTAGGCGCGATTGAAGTCCAGTACCACGCGCCCCTTCGCGTCGGGCGCGTCCACGTCGAGGAAGCGGCCGGCCGGGTAGCTGCCGTGGCCGCTGGTGCGGTCGGCGAACACCACGAACAGCGCGCGCCCCGGTTCGCCGATCGCCTGCAGCGTCCACAGCTTGCCGTCGCGCTCGAACTCGACGGCGCCGGCGTTGGGCTGCTCGGTGGTGATGCCGACGATGTCCACGATCGGCAGGGTGGCCCCGGCGGCGTTGGGCACGAAGCGGCCGGTGATCCGCCACGACGGGTCCAGCGGCCAGTACGCCAGCCCGGCGAACGCCTGCCGCGCGGGCGCGTCGGCATGCCTGACCCGCAACGCATAGCGGTCGCCGCGGCGGATCAGGGTCAGCAGGCCCTTGCCATCGTCGAAGGCGATCGTGGTGGGCTGGGCGTCGCGATCGCTGTGGAAACGGATGCGTCCCGTGAGCGGATGGCCGTCCACGCTCAGGGCGGCGCCGCGCTCGGGCGTGAAGAACACCGCATCGCCCTCGCGCGAGACCATGCCCATCTTGGCCGGGCCGACCGCCAGGCGGATGCCGCTGTCCGCGCTGGCGCCGATGTAGTGCGCCTTCAGCGTGAGCCAGTGCAGGCCGACGAGGCTGGTCCAGCCGTCGGGCCGGCGCAGGTCCTCCAGCCGCTGCGTCCGCCAGGCCTGCTCGTCGGCCAGGAACGCCTTGTCCGGCACCGCCGCGGCCGGTGCGGCGGCCGGCGGCCGCCCGCAACCGCCCAGCACCGCCAGCAGCAGCCAGGCCGCCATCGCGGCCCTTCCCCCGTTCTTGCCCATCAACGCCCCCTGAGGAACCAGCGATCGATCTCGCCCAGGCTGAAATGCGCCCAGGTCGGACGGCCATGATTGCACTGGCCGGAACGTTCGGTCGCCTCCATGTCGCGCAGCAGCGCGTTCATTTCCGGGATCGTCAGGCGCCGATGGGCACGCACCGCGCCGTGGCAGGCCATGGTCGAGAGCAGTTCGTCGCGCGCGCCGGCCACGCGCCGGCTCTGGCCGTGCTCGCGCAGGTCGGCCAGCACGTCGCGCAGCAGCGCCGCGGGTTCGGCGCGCGCGAGCAGCGCGGGAATGGCGCGTATGTGCAGGGACTGCGGCCCGCTGCGGGTGACCTCGAAGCCGAGGTCGGCCAGCGTGGCGGCCTCGCGCTCGGCCACGTCGGCCTCGCGCTCGCCGACCGCCAGGGTGATCGGCACCAGCAGCGGCTGCGCCTTCAGGCCGATGCCGTCGTGGGCGCTCTTCAGGCGCTCGTAGCCTATGCGCTCGTGCGCGGCGTGCATGTCCACCACGATCAGCCCGTCGGCGCATTCGGCCAGGATGTAGATGCCGTGCAACTGCGCGACCGCATAGCCCAGCGGCGGCACGCCGGCGGCCTCGTCGGCCGGCGGCAGGCCCGCCTGGCCGCCGGGCAACACGTCGGGCGCGGCAGCGGCCGGCGCGGCGTACAGCGCGGCATAGGCGGCCGGCGCCTCGTCCACGCGCAGGCCCAGCGGCGACTGGCGCGGCGCCCAGGCGCTGGCCGGCGTCGGCGCGGCCGTGCTGGCGGGCATCGCCGGCATCCCCGCCGGCGGCAGCGGCACCGCGGCGGCCGGCGCGGCCTCCTCCCCCATCTGCGCCGGCGTCAGGCCGGCGCGGGTATGGGCCAGCGCTTCCTGCAGGGTGCGATAGACGAAATCGTGGACCAGGCGCGCGTCTCGGAAGCGCACCTCGTGCTTGGCCGGGTGCACGTTGACGTCGACCCGGGCCGGGTCCAGCTCCAGGAACAGCACGTAGGCCGGCTGGCGGCCGTGGTAGAGCACGTCGGCATAGGCCATCTTCACCGCATGGGCGACGTTGCGGTCGCGCACCGAGCGGCCGTTGACGTACAGGTACTGCTGGTCGGCGCTCGCGCGGGAATAATGCGGCTGCGAGATCCAGCCGTGCAGGCGCAGGCCCGCGCCCTCGTGGTCCACGCGCAGGGACTGGCGCGCGAAGTCCTCGCCCAGGGTCTCGCCCAGGCGCACGTCGGAATACAGGTCGCCCGGCTTGTAGCGGCGCGACGGCTTGCCGTTGTGGCTCACCCGCAGTTCCACATCCGGCCGCGCCAGCGCCAGCGAACGCAGCCATTCCTCGATGTGGCCCAGCTCGGTGCGCTCGGCGCGCAGGAACTTGCGCCGTGCCGGCACGTTGTAGAACAGCTCGCGCACTTCCACCGTGGTGCCGGGGGCATGCGCGCGCGGCGCCACCTGGCCGACCTTGCCGCCGTCGACCTGCAGCGCCGCGCCATGCTCGGCCCCGGCCGGACGCGAGGCCAGGGTGAAGCGGCTGACCGAGGCGATCGACGGCAACGCCTCGCCACGGAAGCCGAGGGTGGCCACCGACTCCAGGTCGTCGAGCGAGGCGATCTTGCTGGTGGCGTGGCGGCTGACCGCCAGCGCGAGCTCCCCGGCCGGGATGCCGCCGCCGTTGTCGCGGATGCGGATCAGGCGCACGCCGCCCTCTTCCAGGTCGATGTCCACGCGCGTGGCACCGGCGTCGATGGCGTTCTCCACCAGCTCCTTGACCACCGAGGCCGGACGCTCGACGACCTCGCCGGCGGCGATCTGGTTGATCAGGATCTCCGGCAGCGGGCGGATCGTCATCGCACGCCTCCCCACCGCGTCGGCGACGGGAACGAGGGCGGACAAAGGCAAGCAACGGGCATCGGTACGGCTCGGGACGCGATCAGGCAGGGATGATAGCGGTTCCCGCGTCGCACCCGACGATGCCGCCCGGTGTTTCCCGCAGGCGCGGGCCGACGCAGTGGGCGCTGCCGAGGCATTGGCGTTCCGGCGGACGCAGGCGCTCGCGAACGGTCAACTCGCCGGCAGCCTGCCACGCGAGCCGTGGTCACGGCCCGGTCGCCGCACCCGCGATGACCACCCTCGTCGGGCGACGTGCCCGAACCGCCCGGCGTGTCAGCGGCTGCCGCCGGCGACCATGCTGGACGCGGCCTCCGCCTCGGCCTGGGCGCGCGCGGCGTACAACGTGCCCGGCGGCGGCTGGCGGGTGAAGAAGGTATTGATGCCATCCAGCACCGCCCCGGCCAGGCGCTTCTGGAACGCCGGGTCGGTCAGGCGCCGTTCCTCGTCCGGGTTGGAGATGAACGCCGTTTCCACCAGCATCGCCGGCATGTCCGAGGTACGCAGCACCGCGAAGTTGGCGCGTTCCAGCTCGTCCTTGTGGATGTTGCCGATGCGCTTGAGCCCGCCCAGCACGTGGCCGGCGGCATCCTCGGACGCCTTCATGTGACCGCTCTGGGCCAGGTCGATCAGCACGTTGGCCAGGGTATTGTCGGTCTTCTGCAGGCGCACCCCGCCGACCAGGTCGGCGGCGTTTTCCTTGTCGGCCAGCCAGCGCGCGCGCTGGCTCGAGGCGCCCTTGGTGGAAAGCACGTACACCGACGATCCGGTGGCGCCGCGGTTCTCCGCCGAGTCGGCGTGGATGGAGATGAAGATGTCGGCCTTGGCCTGGCGTGCCAGGCGCGCGCGCATCGGTAGCGGGATGAACACGTCGGTGTCGCGGGTCATGTACGCCTTCAACCCGGGCGTGGCGTTGATCTGGCGCGCCAGCTCGCGGCCGATGGCCAGGGTCACGTCCTTCTCGTGCTTGCCGGTCGGCCCGGTCGCGCCCGGATCCTGGCCGCCATGGCCGGGATCGATGGCCACCACCAGCGGCCGCATGCCCTTCTGCATGCGGATGCGCGAGGACTCGCTGGGCAGCACCGGGCGCGGCGGCTCCGGCGTGGCGTCGGCCACGACCGCGGCCGCTGGCGCCGACTGCGGGGGCACCGGCGCCGCATGCGCCGTCTGGGCACCGTTGAGGATCGCGGCGGCGTTGGCGGCGTTGGCGGGAGCGCTGCCAGCAACGCCTGCACTAGCCGCACCGGCCCCGCCGGGACCGGCCGCCGGGATCGCAGCGGACACCGGCGTCACGGCAGCGGATGCCGGCACGTTCGACGCGGACGCAGGCGCAGGCGGAACCGCGGTGCTCTGGTGGACCACGGAAGCGGCAAGCGCGGCGGTGGCGCGCGCCGCTTCCTCGCGTGCGACGACGGCCTGCGCGGGGCCCTCCCCGGCGGGCGCAACGGAGGCCGGGGGCGGCGCGGCCGCGACAGCCGCCGAAGCGCGCGCCGGCGTACCGTCGCCCGGCCATTCGATGACCAGCGTGCTGCCGCCGGGACGCGTCTCCAGCGTGGGCTTGAATGCGGTCACCGCGTTGGCCAGGTCGAACACGACGCGGAAGGTGCCGGGCACCGGCTGGCCGGTGCGCACGCTGGCGACGGACCCGGCGCCGGCCGGCATCGCCAATCCCTTGGCGGCGCTGGAGGCGGGGAAATCCACCACCAGCCGGGCGGGATTGGACAGGGCCAGGGTCTTGTAGCTGCCCTGCCCGTCCATGCGGATTTCGGCGCGGGTCCCGGTCGGGCCGTTGCCGACCGAGACGCCGCGGATTTCGCCCGCCCAGGCCGATGCCATGCCCGCCAGCGACAGGCTGGCGAGTACGGCAAACAACATGAATGGGCGATTCCCCTGGCGCATGGAACGGATTCAAGCATTGCTGCCTGATAAACGCAATAGGGTTTTCCTTAATAATCCGTAACCTGCCGGTCTTTCCTAGCGTCCTCCGGCAACATTGGCCTGCAACTTCCCGTTCAGGTCGATGCGGTGCAGCCAGCCGGCACCGGCCTCGGTATGCGCCTGCAGCCGCGCGCGCCGGCCGGGGCCGTCGATCGACAGCGCCACGGTCAGGTCGGCGGGCGGCAGGCCGCCGCGGCCGCGCTCGGGCCATTCCACCAGCCACAGCGCCGCCCCGCCCTCGTCCAGGCCGAGGAAATCCAGCTCGCCCGGGTCGCCGATCCGGTACAGGTCCAGGTGCCAGGCCTCGCCGCCGGGCACCGGATAGCGCTCCACCAGGGTGTAGGTCGGGCTGCGGATCGTGCCGGCCACGCCCAGCGCACGCAGCAGCGCGCGCGCCAGCGTGGACTTGCCCGCGCCCAGGTCGCCCTGCAGGTGGACGACCGCGCGTTCGGGCCGGGCCGCGGCGAGCGCCCGGCCGAGCGCCACGGTGGCCGCCTCGTCGGGCAGCGCCACGGCCAACATCGCCGCGCTCATGCCTGTGGCTCGGGATTGGCCAGGCGCCGCAGGTGCGGCAGCAGGTCCAGCGGCAACAGGCCGCGCTCGCCGTCGGCGGCGGCGGCATCGCCGGCAGCCGCGTGCAGCAGGGCGCCGACCGCCGCGGCATCGAACGGTGCCAGCTTCTGCCCGCGCAGTGCGGCGACCACGCCGGTCAGCAAATCGCCCATGCCGCCCACGGCCATGCCGGGATTGCCCGCGGCGATGATGCGCGGCACCTGGCCCGGGCTGACCACCACGCTGCCGGCGCCCTTGAGGATCGCGGTGACGCCGTAGCGCTCGACCAACGCGTGCGCGGCGGCGAGGCGGTCGCCCTGCACCTGCGCGCTGGACAGCCCGAGCAGGCGTCCGGCCTCGCCCGGATGCGGGGTGAGCACGGTGTCGGCCGGCAGCGGCCGCGGATGGGCGGCAAGCAGGTTGAGCGCGTCGGCATCGAGCACCAGCGCCTTGCCCGCCTCCAGCGCCAGCGGCCAGGCCATCTGCGCCCAGGCGTCCTGGCCCAGGCCGGGGCCGATGGCGATGACGCTGGCCTTCTCCAGCAGGGGCCGCAGGGTGTCGGCATCCTCCACCGCGCGGGTCATCGCTTCCGGCCGCAGGGTCAGCAGCGGCGCGACATGCGCCTGGCGGGTGGCCACCGAGACCAGCCCGGCGCCGCTGCGCAACGCCGACTCGGTGGACATGATGATCGCCCCGCCGCTGCCGAGGTTGCCGCCCACGCACAGCACATGGCCGGACTCGCCCTTGTGGGTGTTGAGCCGGCGCGGATGCAGGTAGTGGCCCAGCGCCTCGGCGGTCCAGCGCTGGGCGGCCGGGACCAGCCCTTCCAGCGCCGAGGGCGGCACGTCCAGGCCCACGACCTCGGCGTGGCCCACGTGCTCGAGCGCATCGCCGGTGTACAGGCCGACGTGGGCGACGATGCACTGCACGGTCAGCTGCGCGCGCACCGCGGTGCCGGGCACGCAGCCACGGCCGGCGTCCACGCCGCTGGGCACGTCGATGGCCAGCACCGGCGCGGCGGCGGCGTTGATCGCCTCGATGAAGGCGGCGGTCGGTGCGTCCGGCGCGCGGTTCAGGCCGATGCCGAACAGCGCATCGACGAGGACGTCGGCATCGGCCAGGTCGGACGGGAACAGGGCCACGCGCCCGCCGGCGCCCAGGTAGTCGGTACAGGCGCGCTGGGCCAGCGCCGAGGCCGGGCCATGGCCGGGCAGGTGCACCACGGTGACGTCGCGGCCGGCCTGGTGGGCCAGGCGTGCCAGCACGTAGCCGTCGCCGCCGTTGTTGCCGGTACCGCAGGCCACCACGATGCGCCGCGCCTGCGGCCAGTGCCGCGCCAGTTGCTGCCATACCGCCAGCCCGGCGCGCTGCATCAGCACGTAGGCATCGCCGCCGAGCTGCGCGGTGGCGCGCACGTCGATGCTGCGGGCCGAGGCGACGTCGTAGAGATCGAGCGGCGTGTACATGGCGCGATTCTATACTTCGCCCCATGTCTGCGGCCCGTCACGAACCCGACCCCGAACGCGTCGCCGCGCGCATCCGCGAGCATGCGCATGCGCTCGGGTTCGGTCACGTCGGCATCTCCGGCATCGAGCCGGGCGCGCAGGACCGCGCCGCGCTGCGCGCCTGGCTGGACGCCGGCATGCATGGCGACATGGCGTGGATGGCGCGCCACGCCGGCCTGCGCGAGCGCCCGGCCGAGCTGGTGCCCGGCACGCTGCGGGTGGTCTCGGTCGGGCTCGACTACGGCCGCCGCGACGACGCCGAGGCCTGGGCCACGCTGGCCGATGGCGAGCGTGCCTACGTGGCCCGCTACGCGCTCGGCCGCGACTACCACAAGCTGATGCGCAACCGCCTGCAGACGCTGGCCGAGCGGGTGCAGGCGGAAGTCGGCCCGTTCGGCCACCGCGCCTTCGTCGATTCGGCACCGGTGCTCGAGCGTGCGCTGGCGCGCAACGCCGGGCTGGGCTGGATCGGCAAGCACACCTGCCTGATCGACAGGAACGGCGGCTCGTGGTTCTTCCTCGGCGAGCTCTACGTGGACCTGCCGCTGCCGGTGGACGCGCCGGCCAGCGCCCACTGCGGCACCTGCGCGCGCTGCATCGAGGTGTGCCCGACCCGCGCCATCGTCGCCCCGCACGTGCTCGACGCGCGCCGCTGCATCGCCTACCTGACCATCGAGCACGCCGGGCCGATCCCGGAGGAACTGCGCGCCCCGATCGGCAACCGCATCTTCGGCTGCGACGACTGCCAGCTGGTGTGTCCGTGGAACAAGTTCGCCCGGCGCACCGACGAACCCGGCTTCGTCGCCCGCAACCGGCTGGACGAGGCGAGCCTGGCCGAGCTGTTCGCCTGGGAGGAAGACGAATTCCTGCGCCGCACCGAGGGCAGCGCGATCCGCCGCAGCGGCCACGAACGCTGGCTGCGCAACCTCGCCGTGGCGCTGGGCAACGCCCCGTCCACGCCCGAGGTCCTGGCCGCGCTCGCCGCGCGCCGCGAGCATCCCTCGGCGCTGGTGCGCGAGCACGTGCAGTGGGCACTGGCCCGGCATGCGCAGCGCGCCTAGGCACCGGCCGTGCCCCCCGGGGAGCGCGGCCCATCCACGCCCGTGGTGCTGGCCGCGCGCGGTGCGTGCCGCGAGCGTCCCTCTGGCACGGGTGCGCGAATACATGCAGTGGGCACTGGCCCGGCATGCGCAGCGTGCCCAGTCACCGACCGCGCGCACGCCGGGGAGCGTGTCCCATCCACGCCCGTGGTGCTGGCTGCGCTCGCGGCGCGCCGTGAGCATCCCTCGGCGCGGGTGCGCGAGCACGCGCGGTGGACGCTGCCCCAGCATGCGCAGCGCGCCCAGGTACCGGCCGCGCGCCACCAGGGCGCGTGGGACGCGGCCGGCCGCGGATGCGGGATAATCCGGACATGGATTCCCGCGACGACCGCATCTTCACCCCGAGCCAGCTCAACACCCTGGCCCGCGACCTGCTCGAGGGCGCCTTCCCGCTGGTCTGGGTGGAAGGCGAACTGGGCAACGTCACCCGCCCCGCCTCGGGCCACCTGTACTTCACCCTGAAGGATGCGCGCGCCCAGGTGCGCTGCGCGCTGTTCCGGCCCAAGAGCCAATGGCTGAAGTTCGTCCCGCGCGAGGGCCTGCGCGTGCTCGCGCGCGGCCGGCTCACCCTGTACGAGGCGCGCGGCGACTACCAGATGGTGCTCGACCATCTGGAGGAAGCCGGCGAAGGCGCGCTGCGCCGCGCCTTCGAGGAGCTGCGCCAGCGCCTGGCCGCCGAGGGCCTGTTCGATGCGGCGCGCAAGCGTCCCCTGCCGGCGCTGGTGCGGCGCCTGGCGGTGATCACCTCGCCCACCGGCGCGGCGATACGCGACGTGCTCAGCGTGCTCGGGCGGCGCTTCCCGCTGGTGGACGTGGAGATCCTGCCGAGCTTGGTGCAGGGCGAGGCGGCCGCCGCGCAGATCCTCGCGCGGCTGCGCGCCGCCCTCGCCAGCGGCCGCTACGACGTGGTCCTGCTGGCCCGCGGCGGCGGTTCGCTGGAGGACCTGTGGGCGTTCAACGACGAGGCGCTGGCGCGGGCGATCGCCGCCGCGCCGGTGCCGGTGGTCTCCGCGATCGGCCACGAGACCGACTTCACCCTGGCCGACTTCGCCGCCGACCTGCGCGCGCCCACGCCTTCGGCCGCGGCCGAGCTGCTGGTGCCGGACCGGCGCGACCTCGGCGCGCGCCTGCGCCACCTGCACCACCGCCTGCAGCAACGCCAGGTCCAGGCGCTGGCCCAGGCCATGCAACGCACTGACCGCGCCTGGCTGCGCCTGGGCGCGCGCAGCCCTGCCGCGCGCCTGCAGCTGCTGGAGCGGCGTCAGCGCGAGGCGATGCGCCACCTGCAGGCGCAATGGGACCGCCACCTGGCCCTGCAGCGGCAACGCCTGGCCCAGGCGGCCGCCGCGCTGCGCCTGCGGGCGCCCTCGCGGCGGCTGGAACTGCTGCACCAGCGCCTGGCCGCGCTCGGCCCGCGTATCGACATCGCCCGCCGGCTGCAGCGCGACGCGCTGCGCCTGAAGGCGCTGGCCCGTTCGCTGGAGGCGGTGAGCCCGCTGGCCACGGTCGCGCGCGGCTACGCCATCCTGCAGGATGCCGGCAGCGGCGCCCTGGTGCGTTCGGTGCAGCAGGCGCACGCGGGCCAGGTGCTGGAGGCGCGCCTGGCCGACGGCCGCCTGCAGGTGCGGGTGGAGGACATCCGGCCCGGTCCGCTGCCGCGCCCCTGAGCTTCCCGCCGGCGGCGGCTCAGGCGTGCGCCGCCGCGGCCGGCCAGGCCTTGAGGATGCGCGCCGCCATCGCTTCCGGATCGTGGTCGAAGTGATGGCCACCGGGCGTGGCCTGCACGTCCACGCCGCGGCCGCGCAGCGTCGGGCACAGGGTGTCGCGCTCCTGCGTGCCGTACACGCACAGCAGCCGTTGCGGCGGCAGCGCGGCCAGCTGCGGCGCGATCGGCAGCCCGCCGCCGCTCAGGCCGAGCCAGCCGCCCATGCGGATGCGGAAATCGGCCTCGTGGGCCAAGCCGAGCAGTGCCACCTCGTCCACCGCGGCGCGCTGCTCGGGCGACAGCCGCGGGTACACGAACGGCAGCACGTCCGCGCCGAACGAGTACCCCACCAGCGCCACCCGCGATGCGTGCCAGCGCAGGCGGTATTCGGCGATCACCCGGCCCAGGTCGGCGGCGGTGCGCGCGGGGTCCTTGCCGGACCAGAAATAACGCAGGCTGTTCAGGCCCACCACCGCCACGCCCTGCCGCTGCAGGGCCTGGGCGATGCCCTGGTCCAGTTCGCGCCAGCCGCCGTCGCCGGAGAGCAGCACCGCCATGCGCCCGTCGCCATGGCCCGACGCCGGCAGTTCCACCAGCGGCAGCCCGGCAAAGCCGGACGCCACCGAAGCCGGAATCGCCGCGCGTACCGCCGCGGCCCAGCCGGCAGTATCGTCACCGTCCGCGACCTGGCGCACCGGCACGGCTTGGCCGCCGGCCACGCCCGACGCCGCCACGCCCGAGGCCGGACAGGGGAGCGGCGCCGCCTGCGTGCCCGGACCGGCCAGCACTGCGGCCGCCACCTGGTCGGGGGCGCTGGCCGCGGCGACCTGCCGCGCCAGGGCAGACAGCGGCCCGCGCGCGACCAGCACCGGCGCGCTGAAATCGCCGGCCCCGGCCTGCCGCGCCAACCGCCGTCCCAGGTGCTGGGCATCCTCGCCCAGGCGCGGGCAGGCCCGCGCGCCCATCGCCCGCAGGGCGCGCAGGTAGCGGTCGCCGTCCACCAGCGCCACCAGCATGCCCTGGCGCGCCAGCTGCGCGGCCAGCCGGTGCTCGGGGGCGGAATCGCCGTCCTCGGCGGCAAGCACGATGGCCGTGCCGCGCACCGGACCGATGGGCCATTCGGTCTGCACCCGGCCGTAGGCGCCGCCCAGGCGGTGCTCGTGGTGCACGCTCGCGGCATAGCCGCTGACCAGCAGTGCGGGCAACGTGGCCAGGGCGAAGGCCAGGCCCCGGAGTCGATTCGTGGTGCGATGCATGGCGCGCGGCCCGGCGGGAAAGCGCGCATTGAACGCGTCCGCCGGCAACGGCGCCAGCACCCCGGCAGGGGCCGTCGCGCGGCGGTTCAGCCAGTCGCCGGCAGCGGCGGCGTGCGGCGCCAGCCCTGCACGACGATCCGCGCCAGGCCGGCGGCGTCGCCCTGGAAATGATGGCCGCCGGGTGCCGACGCCACCGCCACGCCCAGCGCGGCCAGGCGCGGGCACAGGCTGTCGCGTTCCTCGCGGCCGTGGATGCACTGCACGCGTGCGGCCGGCATGCGCGCGACCTGCGGCAGCACCGCCACCGGCCGGCGGGGTCCCCAGCCGAGCCAGCCCCCGGCCCTGGCCTTGAAATCGGCCTGCGGCGCCAGGCCGAGCAGTGCCACGAAGCGCACCCGGGCCCGCGTCCCGGCTGGCAGCGCGTTGTACAGGAACGGCAGCACGTCCGCCCCGAACGAATAGCCGACCAGCGCCACCTCGCGCACGTGCCAGCGCCGGGTGTAGTCCTCGATCACGCGGGCCAGGTCGGCGCCGGCCTGTTGCGGGGTCCGACGCTGCCAGAAATAGCCCAGGCTGTTCCAGCCCACCACCGCCACGCCCTGGCGGTTGAGTTCGGCGTCGATGCCGCGTACCAGGGCACGCCAGCCGCCGTCGCCGGACAGCAGGATCACCAGCCGGTCGCTGCCGGGCACCGGGCTCTCGTGCAGCGGCAGCGGCGCGGGCACCGGCGGCCGCGCCCGCGCCTGGCCGGTGCAGGCGAGCGCGAGCGCGGCCCAGGCCAGCAGGGCGGCCACGCGGCTCACGCCCGGTCCCCGGCCAGCGCGGCGACCAGCGCGCGCACCTCGTCCTCGTCGGTCTCGTACCAGTCCGGCGCCAGGCCGGCCAGGGTGGGATTGAGATGGTGCATGGCCGAACTGCGCGCGCGCTTGCACGAGGCATGCAGCTGCGCCGCCCCCGTGGCTGCGGCCAACGCCACGGCGTTGACCGCGGTGATGCCGGCCCCGGGCATCACCGCGATGCGCTCGCCGGCCTGCGCCACCAGCCCGGCCAGCACGTCGCGCCCGGCCCAGGCGTCGGCATGGCCGCCGGAGGTCAGCACGCGCACGCAGCGCAGGGCGATCACCTCCTCCAGCGCCTGCGCCAGGTCGGCGGTCGCGTCGAAGGCGCGGTGGAAGGCCACGCCCAGGCGGCCGGCCGCGCTGACCAGTGCATGGCACAGGCGCGCGTCGATGCTGCCGTCGGCCTGCAGCGCGCCGATCACCACGCCGTCGCAGCCCAGCTGAACGCAGGTCTCGATATCGCGCAGCATGATCTCGGTCTCGGCGTCCGAATACAGGAAATCGCCTGCACGCGGCCGGATCAGCACGTACAGCGGGATCTTCAGCCGGTCGCGCGTCAGCGCCAGGGTGCCGTAGGAGGGCGTGGTGCCGCCCTCGCCGAGGTTGTCGCACAGCTCCACCCGGTCGGCGCCGCCGGCCTGCGCCGCCAGCGCCGAGGCCAGGGAACCGGCGGCCACCTCCAGCAGCGTGCGCGCGGCGCTCATGTCTGCGTGGTCGCGTAGACCGAGGGCGAATCCAGCAGCGCGTCGCGGCGCTGCGCATCGCACACCGCGTAGACGAAGCCGCGGTGCAGCGCGAAGGCGCCGACCTCGCCGTGCCGATTCATCGCCAGGAAGCAGACCTGCAGCGTCTTGCTGGCGTCCGGGCGCTTGTGCACCACCCGCGCGATCGCCTCGCGGCAGGCGTCGGTCGGGCTGCGCCCCTGGCGCATCAGTTCCACCACCAGGAAGCTGGCGGCGTTGCGGATCATCTCCTCGCCCACGCCCGAGGCGGTGGCCGCGCCGACCTCGTTGTCTACGTACAGGCCGGCGCCGACGATCGGGCTGTCGCCGACGCGGCCGTGCAGTTTCCAGGCCATGCCGCTGGTGGTGCAGGCGCCGGCCAGGCGGCCCTGCGCGTCGATGGCGATCATGCCCAGGGTGTCGTGGTTCTCGGCGTTGCCGGGCAGTTGCCGGCGCTCGGCGTTGATCTGCGGGGCGTAGTGCGCGGTCTGCTTCCACTTCTCCCACGCCGCCTTCGCTTCCGGCGTGAGCAGCGGCCGGCGCGCGAACCCCTGCTGCACGGCGAATTCCTGCGCACCCATCCCGACCAGCAGCACGTGCGGGCTCTTCTCCATCACCGCGCGCGCCACCGAGACCGGGTGCTCGATGTCCTCGATGGCGGCGACCGCGCCGCAACGGCCGTCGCCGTCCATGATGCTGGCGTCCAGGGTCAGCACGCCGTCGCGGTCGGGGTAGCCGCAGTGGCCGACGGTGCTGTTGCACAGGTCGGCCTCGGCCCAGCGCGCGCCGGCCTCGACCGCGTCCAGCGCGCTGCCGCCGGCGCCGAGCACCTGCCAGGCGGCCTGGTTGGCGCCCACGCCGAAATCCCAGGTGGAGGCCACGCGCGCGCCTCCCGGCAGGGGGCGCACGTCGGCCATCGCCGGCAGCGCGGCCGCACCGGCGGCGAGCAGGGAGGATTGCAGGAAGCGGCGACGCGAGGTCATGGGCGGTCTCCTGGGAAAGGGGGCTGCATGGCCGGGCCGGCATCGGCGTGGCCGGGATGGGCGAGATGCCAGGCGGCCGCGCCCAGCACCGCCAGTTCGCCATGCTCGATGCGCCACACCGGGACCTGCTCCAGCGTCGGCGCGAGCACGCCCTTGTTGAGGAAGCGGCGGGCGAAGCCGCCCTCGGCCAGCCAGTGGCGCAGGTGGCCGGACACGCCGCCGGCCAGGTACACCGAGCGGGCCTCGAACGTGACCACCAGGTCGCCGACCGCGCTGCCCAGCCATTCGCAGAAGGCACGCACGGTGCGCACGGCCAGCGCGTCGCCGCGGTCGGCGGCGGCGACCACCTCGGCCGGCGTGTGCCAGCACGGCGCCGCGCCCTCGATCTCGCACAGGCAGCCATAGAGGTTGAGCAGCCCGGTTCCCGACAGCACCCGCTCGTTGCCCACGTGCGGCCAGCGCCGCAGCAGGCGCGCGAGCACCTCCAGCTCCAGGGCGTTGCCGGCGGCGAGCGCGGCGTGGCCGACCTCGGTACCGAGCACCGGCCGTTCGCCATCGGCGAAGCGCAGTGCCGCCCCCAGGCCGGTGCCCGGCCCCAGCACCAGCGCCGGCCAGCGGAAGCGGTGCGTCCCCTGCCCGACCAGCGGCTGCAGCGCGGCCGGGTCGGCCAGCGGGATGCCGTAGGCCAGGGCGGCGAAATCGTTGAGCAGCTCCAGCGAGGCCAGTCCCGCCTCGGCGCGGGTGCGCGCGCGCGACACCGGCCACGGCAGGTTGGCGTTGAGCCAGGCATCGCCATCGGCGACGCCGGCGATGGCGACCACCGCCGGCAGCGGGCCGCCGGCCACGCCGGCATGGGCCAGGCCGGCCACGTAATCGGCCAGGATCGCCCCCAGCCCGGCGTGCTCGGCACAGGCGTAGCGCTGCACCCGCTGCAGGCGCAGCACGCCGTCGGCATCGCGCGTGGCCCAGGCCAGGCGCGCGTGGGTGCCGCCGACATCGGCGGCCAGCACGCCCTGGCCGGCGGCCGCCGCCACGGGCACGGCGGGCGGCATCTCCGGCGCGAGCGCAGGCTCGGTGCGTCCGGTGGCGATCGATTCGCTCATTGCGCCGCCTGCCCGCAGAAGCGCTGGCGGTATTCCAGCGCCTTGGGCATCAGCGCCTGCAGGTTCTGGATGCGGCGGCCCGGATCGGGGTGGGTGGAGGTGAATTCCGGCGCGCGCTGGCCGCCGTTCTGCTCCATGCGCTGCCACAGCGGGATCGCCTGGCGCGGATCGAAGCAGGCCGCCGCCGCCAGCAGCAGGCCGACCTCGTCGGCCTGGGTCTCGTGCTCGCGCGCGTACGGCAACAGGTAGCCGTAGCCCATCGCCGACATCGCCATCTGCTGTTGCTGCGGATCCATGCCGCCGAGCGCGGTGGCGGTCTGGCCGATCTGCACCAGCTTCTGCTGGGCCATGCGCTGGGCGCCGTGGCGCAGCAGCGCGTGGGCGATCTCGTGGCCCATCACCACCGCCATCGCGTCCTCGTTCTGCGCCACCGGGAACAGCCCGGTGTACACCGCCATCTTGCCGCCGGGCAGGCAGAAGGCATTGGCCTGGTCGGACTGCAGCACGTTGACGTCCCACTGGAAGCCGCTGGCGAAGTGCTGCGGCGTGGCGCCATGCTCGGCGGCCAGCGTGTCCTCCACGTCGCCGACGCGGGCGATCAGGCGCTTGGCGATCGCGCGCACCTCCTGGGTCTGCGGCGAATCGGCCGGCAGCGCCGGTTCCTGCGAGAGGATCTGCTGGTAGGCCTGCAGGCCCAGCGCCTGCTCCTGGCCGGCGTCGAGGCGGTGGTCGATCAGCACCTTCTGCCCGGTGTACGGATCCTCGGTGCGGTTGCTGAACCAGTAGTAGGCGGCGTAGGCGGCGAACGCCAGCAGTACCACCCAGCGGATGCCGCCGGTGCGGCGCACCCGGCTCTGATCGTTCATCGGGCAATGTCCTCGGTCCCGCGTTCCGGCGCGGGCGGAGCGCCAGTTTGCCGGCTCGGCGGCGCGCGTCAAATGCCGCGTACCAGGCGGAAGCCGATGCGGGCGCTGGTCACGTCCGAATCCTGGGACATGCGCCAGGCCGCGCGGGTCTGCTCCGGCGAGGTGGACCAGCCGCCGCCGCGCACCACCCGCTGGCGGCAACCCGGGTTGTACCAGGCCGCGCCGTCGGCCGGCGCGCGCCGGTAGCTGGCATGCCAGCAGTCGGCAACCCATTCGCTGAGGTTGCCGGCCATGTCGCGCAGGCCCCAGGCGTTCGCGGCGAACCGCCCGGCCGGCGACGGCCCCCAGTAGCCGTCGCCATAGCCGGGGAAGGCGTTGTCCCAATGGCGCCCGCTGGGCGAGACGTCGAGCGCGCCGGTGTAGTTGCCCGACGCCGGCGGCGGCGTGGCCGCGTCGCCCCAGGCATAGCGGCCGGCCTGGCCGGCGCGCAGGGCGTATTCGAATTCCGATTCGCTGGGCAGGCGGTAGTGGCGGCCGGTCTGCTCGCTCAGCCAGCGCGCGTAGGCTTCGGCATCGCGCACGCTCACGTGCATCACCGGATCGCCCGGCGCCGCCGGATGGCCGTCGTAGCCGGAGCGCCAGTCCGCCCCGCTGCTGCGCACGAAGTTGCCGCTGCGCACGTCGTAGACCACCGAATGGCCGCGCCGGGTGGCGCGCGGGCGGGCGCCGCTGGCGGCGACGTAGCGCGCGAACTCGGCCACCGTGACCTCGGTGATCGACATGGCGAAACCGCGCTCGAAACGCACGTAGTGCGCCGGCCGCTCGGCATCGGCGGCATCGTCCTCGTCCGCGCCCGCTCCCATGACGAAGGCGCCGTAGGGCACCACCACCATCTGCGGCCCGCGGCTGCCGTCGGCCAGCGCATCGGTGAACACTTGCCCGGCGCGGAACGCGCCGTAGCGCAGCGCCCGGTCCACGCGCGCCTGCAGGCGCGCGGCCACCGGATCGCCCGGTTCGGCGATGCGCAGCGCATGGGCCAGCCCGTCCTGCGCCGCGCGCAGCCCGGTCGGCGCGAGCAGCGCGTGCACGGCGGCCTCGTTCAGGGCGGCGACCCGGGCCCGGCGCACCGCCTGCACGCGCAGGCGCGCATCGGCCACCGCGGGCGACGGCGGGCGCACGTCGTCGGCACGCGCCAGCCAGGTCGCGGCCTGCTCGAAATCCTCGGCCTGCGCGGCCGCCTCGGCGCGGGCGATCAGGGCACTCTCGACCGCGGCGCGGCCCTGGCGTGCGCGCGGATCGTCCGGCGCCAGCTGTAATGCCTCGGCGAAGGCGGCCGCCGCGCCCTCGCCCTCGACATGGCCGGCACCCAGCTCGGCCTCGCCGTCGCGGACCAGGCCGTCCACGCGCTGGGCCAGCTCGACCTGCCGCTGCAGGCGCCGCGTGGCCGGATCGTCCGGCGCCACGCTGAGCGCCACCAGCGCCTCCCGCGCGGCGTCGGCGAGCGCCGCCTCGTCGCCATCGGCGGCGGTCTGCGCCTGTTCCAGGTGCGCGTTCCCGCGCTCCACGACCCGGCGCACGGCCTGCTCGAGCCCGCGCGCGGCGACGCCATCGCCGGGATCGCGCCGCAGCAGCGCCAGATACAGGGGAATGGCCGTCTCCGGGCCGTCGAACAACGCATCCCGGGCCAGCGCCTGCCGGGCCTGGCGGCGCACCGTGGCCGGCGCGCGTCCGGCCAGGTCCACCGCCGGCGGTTCCCAGCGCTGCACCGAATCCCCGCCTTCCTCGCGCACGCTCACCTGCGGCCGCCGCAGCGGCACAGCCGCTGGCGCCGGCGTCCCCGCTGCGTCCGGCGCCGGCACCGGCGCCGCGTCCGGGCCGGGCGTGCGTGCGCACGCCGCCACCAGCAGCGCCAGCATCATCCAGCCAGGCCGGGCGCTCTTGCGCACGCGCGTGTCCTCGCAACCGATCGGGGCGACGACGTTAGGCTATCCTCGCCCGCCCCCGCAAACCGGCCATCGCCCGTGCCCCTCTGGATCGACCACCCCGCAGACCTGGCCTCCCGCCTCGAACGCCATCCGGCCCGCATCGGACTGGATACCGAATTCATCCGCGAACGCACCTACTGGCCGCGCCTGGCGCTGGTGCAGATGGCGGTCGGCGAGGAGATCCTGCTGATCGACCCGCTGGTGCCGGGCATGGCCGAGGCCCTGGTGCCCTGGCTGACCGACCCGTCCATCCTCAAGATCATGCACAGCGCCAGCGAGGACCTGGTCGCCTTCCGCCATACCTGCGGCGTGGTGCCGCGACCGCTGTTCGACACCCAGATCGCCGCGGCCATGGCCGGCCTGGGCGCCGGCCTGGGCTACCAGAAGCTGGTGATGGACGTGGTCGGCGCCCAGGTGGATAAGGGCGAGACCCGCTCGGACTGGCTGCGCCGCCCGCTCTCGCCCGCGCAACTGCAGTACGCCGCCGACGACGTGCGCCACCTGTTCGCGCTGCACGATGCGCTGGAAGCCAGGCTGCAGGCACTCGGCCGCCGCGCCTGGCTGGACGAGGATGCCGCCCGCCTGCTCGACGGGACGGACCACGACGAAGGCGAGCGCTGGCCGCACCTGGGCCTGCGCGCGGCCCAGTTCATGGAGCCCCCCGCCCAGCACCGGCTGCTGCGCCTGCTGCGCTGGCGCGAGCGCCAGGCCCGCGACAGCGACCGCCCGCGCAGCTGGATCCTCGACAACGAACTGGCCGCCGTGCTCGCGCGCACCCCGCCGGTCGACCTGGCCGCGCTGCAGCGCGTGTTCGACCGCTTCCCCAAGGCGCCCCGCAAGCTGGCCGACAGCGTGCTGAAGGTGCTGCACGCGCCCCTGCCGGACGAGGCCGACGCACCGCTGGCCGTGGCCGCCGACGAAAGCGGCAAGGCCGCGCTCAAGCGCCTGCAGCAGGCCGTGGCCGGGCGCAGCCAGGCACTGGGCCTGGCCGACGGGCTGCTGGCCTCGCGCAAGCACCTGGAGGCGCTGCTGGAAAGCGGGCAATGGCCGGCCGCGCTGTCGGGCTGGCGACGTCGCGAGCTGGAACCGGTGCTGGCGCCCCTGCTCGCGCAAAAAGGCGGATAAGGCGCCGGCGCCGGCCAGCGGTTATTCCAAGCGCCGGGCATCGAATGAATGGAAAATAAAAACACCGGTTTTCCGGAGCGATAAAACCGCGGATTCCCGCCCTTTCCCGGGCATGCGGGTGGCCCTCGTCCGCGGCCGATGCGATAATCCCCGCGGGTTTTCATGCCCCTCGATTATTTCTCCCCGCAATACGACGCAATAAAAAAGGCAAACGCCGTGACCGAAAACACCAAGCTCGACTCCATCGCCCAGGCCAAGGCCAAGCTCCTGGAAGAACTGCAGAAGCTGGAAGAACAGGAAAAGAACGAACGCGCCAGCGAAGCCGCTTCCGCCCATTCCACGATCATTTCCCTGCTCGAGCAGTTCGGCGGGTTCTTCAGCGCCAAGCAGCGCGCCGACATCGCCGCGCTGGTCGGCGGTACCGCCGCGCATGTCCCGGCCAAGTCCAAGGGCAGCAAGGCCAGCCAGGGCACCGTCAAGCCGAAGTACCAGCTGCCGCATACCGGCGAGACCTGGACCGGCCGCGGCCGCACGCCGAAGTCCTTCGCCGCCTGGGAAGGCACCGCCGCCTACAAGGAATGGAAGGCCCGCCATCCGGAACTGAAGTTCCCGCTGTACCGCGAGTGATCGCCGCGGGCGCCGGACATCCGCGCGGGGCCGCCGAGCGCGTCCCGCTTCCGGACCCGGCGCCATCCCCCTTGGCGAGCGATGCGCATGCGCGTAGAATGCGCCGCTCGCGGGGCGGGAGGCAGTGCCGCCGGCACCGCGGGATCCAGCATGTGGGGCCATAGCTCAGCTGGGAGAGCGCGTCGTTCGCAATGACGAGGTCGGGAGTTCGATCCTCCCTGGCTCCACCACTATTCGAGACAGCGCGTTGCACCTGCGGTGCGGCGCGCTGTTTTTCTTTGGGCCGACGGCAGACGTCCTGTCCTCCCGCCGAACCGCCATGCCCCGGAAGCACCGGCCTGGCGCGCCGGTGCGGCGCGGCAGGAACACTTGCCCGGAAGCTTGCCTTTGCAGCCATCCTGCATCCGTTGCCATGCCGCGCGATACGCGGACCGAACCCGACGGCAGTCGCGGCCCGGGCCGTCCCGCCTGGTACGCCCGAACGGCATCGCCGGATCCGGTTCGTGCGCATCGAGCGCCATGTCGGTCCCGCCCCGTGACCCGGATCGCGATTTGAGCGATCGGCTGCCCGCCGGCATCGTCCCATGACCTTTGGCACGCGGTATCCGGCACATCCCATTTCCTAGAATCGCCGCCAGTGCCGGGTTTCCTCCACGCCCGGCGCTGCCGCCCGTGCGACTCCGTCGCGAGGGATCGGAGCAGCACCCGCGCGACGGCTATCGCGGGACACATCCGCAACGCCGTGTCCTGCGGTGCCGATGCATGGCGCAGCCCTGCGGCCGCGCCGGCCATCCAATCTCGATTCGTCTGGGAGGAAATGCGATGAAGCAGGAAACCGCCATCCGGCTGCTGACGCTCTATTCCGGCGTGCTCACCGCCGCCGTCGCCGTGCTCTTCACCACGGCCGCCGTATCGCCGGGCCGGCATGCCAGCTACGAACAGATCGACGTGCAACGCATCAACCTGCGCGAGCCCGACGGCACCTTGCGCATGGTGATCTCCAACCAGAAGCAGTTCCCCGGGTACATCTTCAAGGGGCACGAGTATGCGCACGACCGCCGGTCCGCCGGCATGATCTTCTACAACGAGGAAGGCACCGAGAACGGCGGGCTGACCTTCGCCGGCTCCCGCGACAAGGACGGCAGGATCGCCAGCTACGGCCACCTCAGCTTCGATCCCTACGAGAACGACCAGGTGGTCAGCCTGGACCAGCGCGAATTCGACGGGGCGCGCTTCGCGGGCCTGACGATCAACGACCGCCCGACCAAGTCCATCGAACCGTTCGTCGCCCACCTGGACGAAATGAAAGCGCTTTCGGGGGCCGAATTCCGGAAACGGGCGGAAGAACTGGGTGCCCTGCCGGCACCGACGCGCCTGTTCCTGGGCAAGTCGGACCAGAGCCGTGAATCGGCCGTCCTGCTCGCCGACGCCGCGGGCCGGCCGCGCCTGAAGATGCGGGTCGGCGACGATGGCCGGGCCGCGATCGAGTTCCTCGACGAAGACGGCAAGGTGGCCAGGACGCTGACGGCCGACGCGCAGGCGCGGTAGGCCGCCGGCCATCCGCGGCGGCGGACCGCCCCGCACCGGTTCGCCGTGACGCGCCATCGGCCAGCAGCTGCCCTTCCCGCGCCAGTTCGCCGGCATCCAATTCCAGCAGTGGTTGGAAGCGCTCGGCAGACACGCGGCGGGGATCGCACGCGCTCGGCAGGCCGTCGCATGCCCGGGCGCTGGCGCCACGTCCTAAACGGGTGCGGCGGTGACCACGGCGCGGGCAGCGGTTCCCCGTGGCGCGCCTTCGGCCAGCAGCTGCCCCGCCCGCGCCAGTTCGCCGGCATCCAGTTCCAGCAGCGGCTGGAAGCGCTCGGCCACGCGGCAGGCGATCGGCAGGCCGTCGCGGTACAGCACGCGGTTGCCCGGCACGCGCGCGATGCGTTCGCCCGCCAGCACGGTGCCGAGCAGGTTGGCCGGGTCGCTGGCAGCGATCACGAGCAGGCGGCCGTCGTGCGGCCGGCGGCGGGTCTCGCGCAGCAGGCCGATGGCTTCCGGAAGGGCGAACTGTTCGCCGGACAGGCCGTCGACGAAGCGCCCGCCGCGGATCTCGCCGCGCGCCTCCAGCCGGTGGTAGACGCGCGACAGCTCGCGCCACGGCGGCAGCCAGGCCGCCTCGCGCTCGAGGATGCGCCAGCCGACCACGCCGTAGCGCCGCAGCAGCGTGCGCGCGACATGCTCGACGGCCTCGCGGCGCGCGGCGGCCGCCTGTTCCGGCGCCACCTCGGCCGGCCGGCGCAACAGCGTCCAGCGGCCCGCATCGCGGATGCCGTACAGCGGCATGCGGCCGCGTCGACGCGATGGCGCCGTCAGCCGCTTGGAGGCCGGCACCAGCAACGCGCGCAGGCCGCTGTAGCTGTCGCAATGGATGCGGCCGCGGCCGACCAGCTCGGCCAGCGCAGTCTCCAGCTCGGTCGCCAGCAACCGGGTGCCGTCGGCGATCTCGTCGAAGAAGCTGGCACCGTTGCCGGCCAGGTAGTCGAGCACCTTGCGCGCGCGCGAACCCAGCGCGTCGTCGGCCGCGTCGGCATCGTCCCTCGCCGCCAGCCGCGTCCATGGCCCGGCACTGCGCCGCGGCAGCAGCAGGATGGGCGTGGAACGCAACGAGGCCGGGCCGCCCGCGCCCGTCGCCGAAGGCCGCAGGCGCGTCCACAGGGTGCGGCCGGCACTGCATTCCTCGTCCAGCCAGCCCGGCTGGTAGTCGCGTACGCGGGCGGCCAGCAGTTCCGACTCCCAGGCGACGGCCGGTGCCTCGTAGCCTTCCAGCTGGCCCAGCACGCCACCCAGCGCCTCGGCACCGCTGGCGCGGCTGTCCTCGTCCAGGCGCTGCCAGGCGAACAGGAAGCGCGCGTAGTCACGTGCGCTGACCGGCTCGATCTCGCGCCGCAGCCGGCCCAGCGTGTAGCGGTGGATGCGCGCCAGCAGGTGGCGCTCGCACCACTCGTCCTCGGCGGCATCGGCGCTGAAACGGCCCTGCATCACGTAGCCTTCCTGCTGCAGCGCCAGCAGCGCGGCGGCGATCTCCCCGCGCGGCAGCTGCAGCGAGTGGGCCAGCACCGCCAGCGTGGTCGGCCCCAGGCCGGACAGGCGCGCGCGCACTAGCTCGCGCACCGCCGGCTCGCGCTGCCAGTCCGGCACGGCGCAATCGGCGGGTGCCTGGATCGGTGGCTGCAGGCGACGCTGCGGGTACAGCGGCGCGAACTGATCCAGGCGTTCGGCGGCGATCCACAGGTCCTCGCCGCCGGGTTCGGCTAGGCCGGCCTCGGTCGGACCCGCCTCGACCAGACGTGCGGCGCGCCGGTCGGCCGCCAGCTGCGCCAGCCATTGCGGCCAGTCCGGCCCGGCGGCGGCCTCGGTGGCGGTGATCACGCCCAGCCCGGACAGCGCTTCGTGCATCTCGTCGGCGTCGCGCACCTGCGGCCAGGCCTGCTCGCGTACCGCATCGATGGCGGCCGGGTCCAGGCGGCCTAGATCGTCGGCGCTCTGCGGATCGACGCGGCGCGACTGCACCGCCTGGGTACGGCGCTCCTCCAGCGGAGCGTCGTCGAGGAAGGCGTAGGGGCGCGCCTGCAGCGCCTCGGCCGCCAGCGCCGACGGCGCGGCCAGGTCGCGCGCCTCGACCCGCACCTCGCCGGACTCGATGCCGCGCAGCAGGCGCAGCCAGCCCTGCGTGTCCATGGCTTCGTCCAGGCAGTCGCGCAGCGTCTGCGCCACCAGCGGGTGGTCGGGCACCTCGCGCTCGCCGACGATGTTCTCCAGGCACGCCACCTGGTCGGGGAACACACTGGCCAGCAGGTCCTCGGATTTCATCCGCTGCAGCTGCGGGGCGACCTTGCGGCCGCCGGAAAAGCGCGGCAGCGCCAGCGCGTTGGTGGCGTTCCAGCGCCAGCGCGTTGGTGGCGTTCCAGCGCCAGCGCGCGCCGAACAGCGGCGCATCCAGCAGCGCCTGCACCAGCACCTCGCGCGCCGAGGACGAATGCAGGTAGCGGGCCACGTCCGCCAGCGGGAAGCTGTGGCTGGTGGACAGCGACAGCACGATGGCGTCCTCGGTGGCCGCCGCCTGCAGCTCGAAGTTGAAGGTGCGGCAGAAGCGCTTGCGCAGCGCCAGCCCCCAGGCGCGGTTGAGGCGGCTGCCGTAGGGACTGTGGATCACCAGCTGCATGCCGCCGCTGGCGTCGAAGAAGCGCTCCAGCACGATGCACTGCCGGGTCGGCATGGCGCCGAGTTCGGCGGCGCCGCGCAGCAGGTGGTCGAGCAGCTGGCGCGCGGATTCGTCATCCAGGCCGAGCACGCCGGTCAGCCAAGCCTGCGCGCCGTCGCGGCCCTCGGCCTGCGCCCGCTTGGCGATCTCCTCGCGCAGCCGCGACAGGCCGGCCGACAGCGCATCGCTGCGGCCCGGCGCCTCGCCCATCCAGAACGGGATGTTGGGCGGCAGCCCCTTGGCGTCCTCCACGCGCATGCGCCCGGCCTCGACCCGCAGGATGCGGTAGCTGGCGTTGCCGAGCTGGAACACGTCGCCGGTGAGGCTTTCCACCGCGAAGTCCTCGTTGACCGTGCCGATCACCTCGGCCTGCGGCTCCAGCACCACGGTGTAGTCGCCGGTCTCGGGGATGGTGCCGCCGGAGGTGAGCGCGGCCATGCGCGCGCCGCGGCGCGCACGCAGGCGGCGGTGCACGGCGTCGCGGTGCAGGTAGCCGGCGCGCTGGCCATGGCGGGTGGCGAAGCCCTCGGACAGCATCTTCACCACCGCATCGAATTCGGCGCGCGGCAGCCGCGCATACGGCCAGGCGCGGCGCACCAGTTCGTACAGGGCGTCCTCGCCCCACTCCTGGCAGGCGACCTCGGCGACGATCTGCTGCGCCAACACGTCGGCCGGCGCCTCGGGGACGTGCAGCGTGTCCAGTTCGCCGCGGCGCACGCAGTCGAGCAGCGCCGCGCATTCGACCAGTTCGTCGCGGGTCTGCGGGAACAGCCGCGCCTTGGGCACGCCGCCGACATGATGGCCGGCGCGGCCGGCGCGCTGCAGGAATGCCGAGATCGAGCGCGGCGAGCCGAGCTGGCACACCAGGTCGACCTCGCCGATGTCCAGGCCCAGTTCCAGCGAGGCGGTGGCCACCAGCACCTTCAGCTCGCCGGCCTTGAGCCGCTGCTCGGCCAGCAGCCGCGCATCGCGCGCCAGGCTGCCGTGGTGGGCGGCCACCGCGTCCTTGCCCAGCAGCTCGCCCAGGTGCCGCGCCGCGCGCTCGGCCATGCGCCGGGTGTTGACGAACACCAGCGTGGTGCGGTGCTCGCGCACCAGCGCGGCGACCTGCTCGTAGACCTGCCGCCACTGGTCGCCGGACATCACCGGCGCCAGGGACGTGGGCGGCAGCACCAGCGCCAGGTCGCGCCGGCCCTGCAGCGGGATGTCGACGATCTCGCAGTCGGGCGTGCCGTCCGCGCGCACCGCGTTCGCACCGACCAGGAAGCGCGCCACCTCCTCGATCGGCTGCTGCGTGGCCGACAGGCCGATGCGGACGATGGGCCGCTCCGCCAGCTGCTGCAGACGCTCCAGCGACAGCGCCAGGTGGCTGCCGCGCTTGTTGCCGGCCACCGCATGGATCTCGTCGACGATCAGCGTGCGCACGTGGCGCAGCGACTCGCGCCCGGATTCCGAGCCCAGCAGCACGTACAGCGATTCGGGCGTGGTCACCAGGATGTGCGGCGGCCGCCGGCGCGCCTGCGCGCGCTCGCGCTGCGGGGTGTCGCCGGTGCGCACCGCGGCGCGGATCTCGACGTCGGCCAGGCCCAGCGCCGCCAGTTCGGCGCGGATGCCGGCCAGCGGCGTCTCCAGGTTGAGGCGGATGTCGTTGGACAGCGCCTTCAGCGGCGAGACGTAGACCACCTCGGTGCGGTCGGGCAGCCCGCCCTCGGCCACGCCGCGGCGCACCAGCGCGTCGATCGCGCTGAGGAAGGCGGTGAGGGTCTTGCCCGAACCGGTCGGCGCGGCCACCAGCGCGTGCCGGCCGCGGCCGATCGCCGGCCACGCCGCCGCCTGCGCCGCCGTGGGCGCGGCGAACGTGCGCGCGAACCAGCCGGCGACCGCCGGATGGAAGCGCTCGAGCACGGATGCGGGCGTTGGCGGGGGCGTGGACACCCCTGCAACATGGGGCTTGGCGGCCATCCGGGCAATGTCGCACCGGCGGCGCGGAACGGACCGCTGGCGTCCGTTCATTGTCCCGTCGGCGTGAAGAAGCGCGGCCGCTTCGTTGGCGGTGCATTTACGTCCTTGCGTCTAGCGTCGGTCGTGGCCCCCGCCACACCGGGGCCGGAATCCGCTCCAGGTCCAATCACAGGGAGAAGCCCGATGCCCGAGAAGAAGACCGTCGAACACGCCCGGCGCGACAAGCGCGCCGGCAAGTCCCCCGGTACCCAGGCCGGCGAATTCGTCCACGAGGAGATCGAGCACGTCCGCGAGGGCAAGCATGGTGCCAAGTCGACCAAGCAGGCCATCGCCATCGGCCTGTCCAAGGCACGCCGGGCGGGCGTCAAGGTGCCCGCGTCCAAGGGCGACTCCGCCGCGACCAAGCGCAAGGCGGCCAAGGACGAGAGCAGCGCCTCCAGGCCCGGCAAACCTTCGGCCAGCCGTTCGGCGGCGACCAAGAAGGCACTGAAGAAGGCCGGCACCTCGGCCGCATCGAAGTCGGCCCTGTCCCGGCAATCGAAGCAGGCCGCCGGCAAGCGCACCGCCAGCGAGCGCTCCGCCGCGGCCAGGAAGGCGGCGCACACCAAGGGTGCGGCCGGTCGCTCGGCGGCGGCGCGCAAGGCGGCCCACACCCGGGCGCATGCGCACGCCTGATCCCCAGGGTCCGCGTACCGGCGCGGCCGCTGCCGCCCTGCCGGCGCCCTTCCAGGAAATCGCCATGGCCACCCCTACCCGCAACCGTTCCCGTTCCTCGCCGCCGGCCAAGCGCTGGTCGCAGCATGTCACCGAGACCAGCGACGCCATGGACCTGGTGCCGGGCGTATTCGAACGCGACGACCCGCGTTCGATCGCCCGCTCGCTCAAGCGCTCGGCCGAGCACAGCTCGCGCCGCAAGGCCGAACCCTACCGCTCGGCGATGTCGATGCTGACCTTCTACATCAACCGCGCCGGCAAGCACCTGGATGCCGGCCAGCGCCAGGTCCTGGAGCGCGCCAAGGACGAACTGCGCGCGCTCTACGGCCGTCCCCCGGCACGATCGCGCGCATTGACAGCGGCCCGGGCCGCGGCGGCAGGATCCGGCCGGGCAGTGAAGCGAATGCGCCCGGTGCCGCGCCTCGCCCGTCCGCCCCGGCATGCGCCGTGGCCAGCCCCCACGGCTGGCAATTTCCCTGGCTTGCGCCGTGAGGGAATGGACGCCAGGGCCTTCCTGCCAATGTCCTGCATCACTCCCGATCGCGCCGAGCGTGGTGTCGACCACGTTGGTGAAGCCCAGGTCCGGGGCGAAGTCGATCTGGGCGAAACCGCCCCGCCGGGACGCACCGCCTGCAAAGAACAGGCTTCCGCAGGTCGACCAGGGCAAGCCCACCGGATCGCGTCCACCCGCTTGCGCATCCGGTGGCTGGCGGAGAAGCCCCCGTGCAGTGCCTATCGCTTCCCGACGCCGTGCGCGAGAGGCGCGCGTGACCTCGGCGCGCCCTGTCGGCTCGCAGTCCACGCGCCCAGCGGTCTTCGCCCCGTGTTTCGGGTGCACAGAGCTCCGCGCATCGCCACGCGGCCGCTGGCCCGGTTCGCCGCTTTACAGGGAGGCAAAAAGAAAGCGGGCCGAAGCCCGCTTTCTTTGCAGCGTGGGACGAAGGCCGATCACTCGGCGGTCGATACGCCCTCGCCTTCTTCCACGGCCTTCATGGACAGGCGGATACGGCCCTGCTTGTCCACTTCCAGCACCTTGACCTTGACCAGGTCGCCTTCCTTGAGCACGTCGCCGACCCGCTCCACGCGCTCGGCGGAGATCTGCGAGACGTGCACCAGGCCGTCCTTGCCGGGCAGGATGGTCACGAACGCACCGAAGTCCATGATCTTGGCGACCTTGCCCTCGTAGATCCGGCCCGGCTCGACGTCCGAGGTGATCTGCTCGATGCGGCGCTTGGCTTCCTGCGCCGAGGCGTTGTTGACCGAGGCGATGACGATCGTGCCGTCGTCCTGGATGTCGATCTGGGTGCCGGTCTCCTTGGTGATCGCCTGGATGGTCGAACCGCCCTTGCCGATCACTTCGCGGATCTTGTCCGGGTGGATCTTCACGGTCAGCAGGCGCGGCGCGTAGTCGCTCAGCTCCGAACGCGGCGCGGTCAGCGCCTTGCTCATCTCGCCGAGGATGTGCAGGCGGCCCTGCTTGGCCTGCGCCAGGGCGACCTTCATGATCTCCTCGGTGATGCCGTCGATCTTGATGTCCATCTGCAGGGCGGACACGCCCTCGGAGGTACCGGCGACCTTGAAGTCCATGTCGCCCAGGTGGTCCTCGTCGCCGAGGATGTCGCTGAGCACGACGAAGCGCTCGCCTTCCTTCACCAGGCCCATGGCGATGCCCGCCACCGGCGCCTTCACCGGCACGCCGGCGTCCATCAGCGACAGCGAGGAGCCGCACACCGAGGCCATCGACGAGGAACCGTTGGACTCGGTGATCTCCGAGACCACGCGGATCGTGTACGGGAACTCCTCCAGCGACGGCATCACCGCCAGCACGCCGCGCTTGGCCAGGCGGCCGTGGCCGATCTCGCGGCGCTTGGGCGCGCCGAAGCGGCCGCACTCGCCGACCGAGTAGGGCGGGAAGTTGTAGTGGAACAGGAAGTTCTCGCGGTATTCGCCGGAGACGGCGTCGATGATCTGGCCGTCGCGGGCGGTGCCCAGCGTGGTGACCACGATGGCCTGGGTCTCGCCGCGGGTGAACATGGCCGAGCCGTGGGTGCGCGGCAGCACGCCGGCCTTCACGGTGATCGGGCGGACCTGGTCCAGGGTGCGGCCGTCGATGCGGACCTTGGTGTCCAGCACCGCGTCGCGCATGGTGTGGTACTCGAGCTCGCCGAATTCCTTGGACAGCTCGGCCTTGTCCCAGCCCTCGGCCTCGATGCGGCCGGCCAGCGACTCGACCACGTCGGCCTTGATTGCGGCGATGGCGTCGCGGCGCTGCAGCTTGTCGCGGATCTGGAAGGCCTCGGCCAGCTTGCCGCCGACGGCGTCCTTCAGCGCCGCGATCAGCGCCTCGTTCTTGGCCGGGGCGGACCACTCGGACGGCTTGGTGCCGGCTTCGACGGTCAGCTCGTTGATGGCGTTGATCACCACCTGCATCTCGCGGTGGCCGAACATCACCGCGCCGAGCATCACGTCCTCGCTCAGCAGCTGGGCTTCCGACTCCACCATCAGCACCGCGTTGGCGGTACCGGCCACGACCAGCTCCAGCTGCGATTCCTTCAGCTCGGAGGTGGTCGGGTTGAGGATGTACTGGCCGTCCTTGTAGCCGACCTTGGCCGCGCCGATCGGGCCCTGGAACGGGGTGCCGGCCAGCGCCAGGGCGGCCGAGGCGCCGATCAGCGCCGGGATGTCGCCCGGGATCTCCGGATTCAGCGACATCACCGTGGCGATGATCTGGATCTCGTTCTTGTAGTCCTCGGGGAACAGCGGGCGGATCGGACGGTCGATCAGGCGCGAGATCAGCGTCTCGTGCTCGGTCGCGCGGCCCTCGCGCTTGAAGAAGCCACCCGGGATGCGACCACCGGCGTAGAACTTCTCCTGGTAGTCCACGGTCAGCGGGAAGAAGTCCTGGCCCTCGCGCGCGCTCTTGGCGGCGACGGCGGTGACCAGCAGTACGGTGTCGTCCATCTTGACGATGACGGCACCGCTGGCCTGACGGGCGACTTCGCCCGTCTCCAGGGTGACGGTATGTTTGCCGTACTGGAAGGTTTTGGTGATTTTTGCCACGGGGGTTTCCTTGGATGATGCCTGCATTGCGTGGAACCGTCCCCGGCCCTTGCCGGAAGCGGCTGGCCGGGAGGATCCGGCCGGAATGCGGTACCGCTGCGGGCAGCGGCCAAAACGACGCCGCGGCGCATTACTGCGCCGCGGCGGTGGAGAACGGTCAGCGGCGCAGACCGAGCTTCTCGATCAGGGCCTTGTAACGCTCGACGTCCTTGCGCTTGAGGTAGTCGAGCAGGCTGCGGCGCTGGTTGACCAGCTGCAGCAGGCCGCGCCGGCTGTGGTGGTCCTTCTTGTGGATCTTGAAGTGCTCGGTCAGCTGCTCGATGCGCGCGGTCAGCAGGGCGACCTGCACTTCCGGCGAACCGGTGTCGTTGGTGCCGCGCGCGTTGTCGGCAATGATCTTCTGGGTGTCGATGCTCATGGGAATGCTCTCAATGGATGCGCGGCCCGCAGGAACGTGTGTACGCACCGCGTGGCCCGCCGCTAGCTCTGGGAAGTGGCGCCGAACGCGCCGGATGCCTGCAAAGGCGGGCAAATTGTACCGATCCGGCCGGGTCCGGACAAGTTCGGGCGCCGACGGCCCCCGGACGTTCAGTCATGCCCCGCCGGCGTGGCCGGGGAAGGATTGAACAGGCGCTGCGGCGACAAGCGCCCGCTCGCCTCGCCGCGGGCCAGCCCCAGCGGCGCGCCGGACGCCTCGAACACCGCCCACAGGCCGGCGCCCACCGCCGGCTCCCACAGGCGCTGGCCCTGGCGGAAACGCACGGCGCGGTCCGGGTCCAGCACCAGCCGCGGGAATCCGGCCAGGCCGGCGGCCAGCGGCAGCAGGCAGCCGGCCAGTGCGTCGTCGCCCGCAGCGACCGCGGCCCGCAGCTCGTCCAGCGTGACCATGCGCGCCGTCCGGAATGGATCCACCCACAGCCGCCGCAGGCCGGCGATGTGCGCGCCGCAGCCCAGGGCCTCGCCCAGGTCGCGCGCCAGGCTGCGGATGTAGGTACCGGAGCCGCAGGTGACGTGCAGGCGCAGGCGTTCGCCGGCGTGCTCGAGCACCTCGACGGCGTGGACCTGGACCTCGCGCTCGGGGGCCTCGATCGCCTCCCCGCGCCGGGCCTTGGCGTACAGCGGCTCGCCGCCCTGCTTGAGGGCCGAGTAGACCGGCGCGCGCTGGCGGATGTGGCCGGTCAGCGGCACCAGCGCCGCCTGCACCGTGGCCACGTCGAGCGCCAGCACCGGCCGCTGGCGCAGCACCTGGCCGTCGGCATCGTCGGTATCGGTGGTCGCGCCCAGCACGACATCGGCCAGGTAGGCCTTGTCCGCGCCGAGCAACTGGCCGGCGATCTTGGTCGCCTCGCCGAAGCACAGCGGCAGCATGCCGGTGGCCAGCGGATCCAGGCTGCCGGTATGGCCGCCCTTGTCGGCACGCAGCAGCCGGCGCGCCTCCTGCAGGGCCTGGTTGGAACTCATGCCACCGGGCTTGTCGAGCAGCAGCAGGCCGTCGAGCCGCCGGAACGCGATGCGCGGGCGTGATGAAGTCTTCGGGTTCATGCAGCGAAAGCAGGGCCCGGTCCGGTTCCGCGGGCCGGGCCGGCGGGACCGGCCGCGGGTGTCAGTCCTTGGCGGTGGCGTCGGGCGATTCGCGCAGCAGCGCCTCGATGCGCTCGCCGCGGTCGACCGAATCGTCGTACTGGAAATGCAGCTCGGGCACGTGGCGCATCTTGACCGCATGGGCCAGCTGCATGCGCAGCTCGCGCCCCAGGTCCTTGAGGCCGCGGATCGCCTCGACCGAGCGCTCCGGCTGCAGCGCGGTCACGAACACCTTGGCATGGGCCAGGTCGCGGGTGACCTCCACGTCGGACACGCTCACCGAGGGCAGGCCGTGCTCGCGCACGGCGTTGTGCACCAGGATGCCGAGCTCGCGGCGGAGTTCGGCGGAAACGCGGTCGGTACGCTGGAATGACTTGGCGGGCATCTTGATCTCCTCCTACAACCGGACCGGGCGTCCATGGACATCATGGGCCACCCGGCCGTGAACCACCGGTCACAGCGTGCGCTGGACCTCGATGCGCTCGAAGCACTCGATCTGGTCGCCGGGCTGCACGTCGTTGTAGGCCTTAACGCCGATGCCGCACTCGGTACCGCTGCGCACTTCCTCGACGTTGTCCTTGAAGCGGCGCAGCGATTCCAGCTCGCCCTCGAACACCACGGTGTTGTCGCGCAGCACGCGGATGGGCTTGTTCTTCCTGACCACGCCCTCGGTGACCATGCAGCCGGCCACCGCGCCGAACTTGGAGCTGCGGAACACGTCGCGCACCTCGGCGATACCGATGATCTCCTCGCGGATCTCCACGCCGAGCAGGCCCGAAGCGACCTGCTTCACCTGGTCGATCACGTCGTAGATGATCGAGAAGTAGCGCAGGTCCACGCCGCTGGACTCGATGATCTTGCGCGCCGAGGCGTCGGCACGGACGTTGAAGCCGATCACCGTGGCCTTGGACGCCACCGCCGAGTTCGCGTCGGACTCGGTGATGCCGCCGACGCCGGCGTGGATCACGTTGATGCGGATCTCGTCGTTGGACAGCGCCACCAGCGCCTGCCTGAGCGCTTCCACCGAACCCTGCACGTCGGCCTTGATCAGCAGGTTGAGCACCTGCTGGCCCTCGCCCTTGCCCATCTGCGCCAGGATGTCCTCCATGCGGTTGCCGGCCGACTGCACCAGGCGCGACTCGCGGCGCTTGACATCGCGCTGCTGGGCCACGCTCTTGGCCAGGCGCTCGTCGTCGACCACGACGAAGTCGTCGCCGGCGTCGGGCACGCCCGACAGGCCGAGCACCTGCACCGGCGTGGACGGGCCGGCCGACTCCGGCTGCCCGCCGGTCTCGTCGAACAGCGCGCGCACGCGGCCGTACTGGGTACCGCACACCAGGAAGTCGCCCTTGCTCAGGCGGCCCTGCTGCACCAGCACCGTGGCCACCGGGCCGCGGCCCTTGTCCAGCGAGGACTCGATGACCGTGCCGCTGGCGCGCCCGTCCGGGATCGCCTTGAGCTCGAGCACCTCGGCCTGCAGCGAGATCGCGTCCAGCAGGTCGTCCACGCCCTGGCCGGTCTTGGCCGAGACCTCGACGAACTGGGTGTCGCCGCCGAATTCCTCGGCCACCACGTCCTCGCCGAGCAGCTCGTTCTTGACCCGCATCGGGTCGGCGTCGGACTTGTCGACCTTGTTGATCGCCACGATCAGCGGCACGCCGGCCGCGCGTGCATGGTGCACGGCTTCCTTGGTCTGCGGCATCACGCCGTCGTCGGCGGCCACCACCAGGACCACGATGTCGGTGATCTTGGCGCCGCGCGCGCGCATCGAGGTGAAGGCGGCATGGCCGGGGGTATCGAGGAAGCTGATCTCCCCGCGCGAGGTCTTCACCCGGTAGGCGCCGATGTGCTGGGTGATGCCGCCGGCCTCGCCGGTGGCCACCTTGGTGCGGCGGATGTAGTCCAGCAGCGAGGTCTTGCCGTGGTCGACGTGGCCCATGATGGTGACCACCGGCGAACGCGGCGTGGGCTCGCCCTGCGACTCCTCGATCTGGGCCAGCAGCACGTCCTCGACGTCGTTGCTGTCCGCGCGCACGGCCTTGTGCCCGAGTTCCTCGGTGACCAGCACCGCGGTGTCGTAGTCGATGCTCTGGGTGATCGTCGCCATGACGCCCATCTTGAACAGCGCCTTGACCACGTCGCCGCCCTTCATCGCCAGCTTCTGGGCGAGATCGGCGACGGTGATCGAGTCGCCGATGGCGACTTCGCGCACCACCGGCGCGGTCGGGCGCTCGAAGCCGTGGCTGCCGGCGCGACCGTTGTCGGACTGGCGGCGCGGCGCACCCGGGCGGCCCTTGCCGCGGGCGTTGGCACCGCTGCCGCGGCGGGCACGGTCGGCCGCCGACAGGTGCAGCTTGCCGCCGAACCGGCTGCCGTTGTCCTCTTCTTCCTGGCCGCGGCGATGGCGGCCATGGGTGTCGGTACGCGCAGGCGCCGCCGGGCGCGGGGCGGCAGGCGCCGCGGGACGGGCACTGCGCGGGGCGGCCTCCTCGGCCTGCTCCACCGCCGCGGCCACGCCCTCGGCGGCCTTGCGCTCGGCCTCCAGGCGCGCCTTCTCGGCTTCCTCTTCCTTGCGCTTGCGCTCGAGCTCCTCGGCGCGCTGGCGGTCCTGCTCGGCCAGGCGCTGCTGCTCCTCGAGGTTGCGCTGGCGCGACTCCTCGAGCTTGCGCAGGATCTCGGCGCGCTCGTCGTCCACCGGGCCGGCGGGCGGCGAGGCGCGGCGGGGGGCGCTTCCGGATGTCGCCGCCTCGGGGGCATGCTCGGCCTTGACGTAGGTGCGCTTCTGCCGGACCTCGACGTTCACCGTGGTCTTGCTGCGCCCCGCGTTCACCGTCACTTCCTGCAACTTGCGGCGGTTGAGCGTGATCTTCTTCGGGGCCGCCACCGCCTCGACCGGCGCTTCCGCCTTGCCGTGGGTGCGACGCAGGAAGCCGAGCAGCTTCATCTTTTCGGTGCTGGTCACGACCTGGTCGGGACCGCTGAACTTCATGCCGGCCTCGGCCAGCTGTTCCAGCAGTTTCTCGACCGGCGTGTTGACCAGCTCGGCAAGCTTGCGGATGGTGGTTTGCTGCGACATTCGGATCCTATGGTGTTCTGGGCGCCCCCTCCCATGCGAAGGTGGCGCGGGTTCCAAGCCCTGAGCGGCTCAGGGCGCTGTTCATCGCCGGATCATTCGCCGCGCTCCAGGCGGGCGATCTCCTCGGCACGGGCGGCCAGGATCAGCGCGGCGGCGCGCTCGTCATCCAGGCCTTCGATGCCGAATTCGGCGACCTCGTCGGCGGCCAGGTCGGACAGGTCCTCGGCGGTGCGCACGCCATGCTCGGCGAGCGCGTGCGCGGTGGCCTCGTCCATGCCGTCCAGGGCCAGCAGGTCCTCGGTCGGGCCGTGTTCCTCTTCCTCCGCCAGCGCCTCGTTGAGCAGCGCGTCGCGGGCGCGGGCACGCAGCTCCTCGACGATGTCCTCGTCGAAGCCTTCCACCGCCAGCAGCTCGCCGACCGGCACGTAGGCGATCTCCTCGACGGTGCCGAAGCCCTCGGCCACCAGGATGCCGGCGATTTCCTCGTCCACCTCCAGCTTCTCCATGAACAGATGGCGGGCGGCGGCCTGCTCGGCCTCGCTCTTGGCCTGCACCTGGTCGGCGGTCATCACGTTGAGCTGCCAGCCGGTCAGGCGGCTGGCCAGGCGCACGTTCTGGCCGCCCTTGCCGATCGCCTGGGCCAGCCGGTCCTCGGCCACGGCCAGGTCCATCGAATGCTTCTCTTCATCGACGATGATCGACTGCACCTCGGCCGGCGCCATCGCGTTGATGACGAAGTTGGCCGGGTTCTCGTTCCACAGCACGATGTCCACGCGCTCGCCGTTGAGCTCGTTGGACACCGCCTGCACGCGCGAGCCGCGCATGCCGATGCAGGCGCCGATCGGATCGGTGCGGGTGTCGTGGGCGATCACCGCGATCTTGGCGCGGTCGCCCGGATCGCGGGCGCAGGCCTTGATCTCGACCAGGCCCTGGCCCACTTCCGGCACCTCGAGCTTGAACAGCTCGATCATGAATTCCGGGGCGGCGCGGCTGATGAACAGCTGCGGGCCGCGCGGCTCGTTGCGCACGTCGTACAGGTAGCCGCGCACGCGGTCGCCGGTGCGCACGATGTCGCGCGGGATGGCCTTGTCCTTCGGGATCAGCGCCTCGGCGTTGCCGCCCAGGTCGACGTAGACATTGCCGCGCTCCACGCGCTTGACCACGCCGGTGACCAGCTCGCCGACGCGGTCCTTCCAGGCGTCCACGACCTGCTGGCGCTCGGCCTCGCGCACGCGCTGCACGATCACCTGCTTGGCGGCCTGCGCGGCGATGCGGCCGAAGTCGGGGTTCTCGATCTGTTCCTCGATGTAGTCGCCGACGTCCACGCCGTCGGCCTCGTCGACCGCGTCCATCAGCCGGATCTGGCGGTCGGGCGATTCCATCACCACGTCGTCGGGCACCACTTCCCAGCGGCGGAAGGTCTCGTAGGTGCCGTCCTTGTGGTCGATCGATACGCGGGTCAGCACGTCCTGGTCGGGGTAGCGCTTCTTGGCCGCCGAAGCCAGCGCGGCCTCGATCGCCTCGAAGATCACCTCGCGCGGGACGCCCTTCTCGTTGGCGACCGCATCCACTACCAGCAGAAGTTCCTTGCTCATTCAGTTACTCCGGGCGCGGCTTGTCGGCCGCAGGCTCGTTGGAAGGTTGCGTGTTCTTGCCGCCGGCAGGCGCGGGGCGCTTGCCGGAACGGCCGCCCGTGCCCTTGCCGGGCTTGCTCGGGGCCAGGCCCAGCGCTTCCCAGTCGGGGATCAGGCGGGCCTTGTCGATGTTGTCGAAGGCGACGGCGATCTCGGCACCGTCGACGCGGAAGGCGATGACGGCGTCCTCCCCCACCCGCAGGATCTCGCCCTGCAGGCGGCGGCGCCCGTCCTGCGGCAGCTTCAGGACGACCTTGGCCGACTCGCCGGCATGGCGGGCGAACTGCGCGGCGGTGAACAGCGGCCGGTCCACGCCCGGCGAGGACACCTCCAGGGTGTAGTTGCCGCTGATCGGGTCCTCCACGTCCAGCTGCGCGGACACCTCGCGGCTCACCCGCTCGCAGTCGTCGATATCGACCGCGCGCTCGGCCCACTCGGCCGGCGGCACGTCGATGTACAGGCGCAAGGTGGCCCCACCCGGCGCGGGAAGATATTCCACGCCCAGCAGTTCCAGCCCCAGCGCCTGCACGGTGGGGGCCAGCAAAGTCGAGATTTCGGTCGCCTTGTCGGTCACGTTGTCCACGATTCCAGAGGGAAGACAGCCGGCACGCGCCGACCGCCGATGCGAAACATTGCACATGCCGAAAACGACAAAGGGCCCCGAGGGCCCTTGTCCGGTCGTTCTCCGGTCAGATTCCGGCGCGGAGGGAAGAACAATCCTCCGCCTGGCCGTCGGCGAAGCCGCTGGCCTGTCGCCGAAATCCGCTGGCAAGCCATCGACCGGATGCATCGAACCGGACCATGCTTGCCAATGAGCACCGCGATTATAGGCTTGCGGGATTTGCGCCCGCAAGCCAAAAACAAGAACGGCAACCCGAGGGCTGCCGTTCTATCTGCTGCATCTGCAATTGCAGATGAATGTGGTAGCGGGGGCAGGATTTGAACCTGCGACCTTCGGGTTATGAGCCCGACGAGCTGCCAGACTGCTCCACCCCGCAGCAGAGGAATGAGATTATGGGGTATGCCGGCGGAAAGTGCAACCCCTATTCACGATTATCAGGGGATCTGCACGAACGCGGCCTGGCACCAGGCCACGATGCGGTTCAGGAACAGCGGCGCCACCAGCAGCAGCAGCGCGTTCACGCCCAGCAAGACGCCCAGCAGGCGGTCGTGGTTGGCCGGCAACGGCTCGCCCACCGGCTCGTCGAAGTACATCACCTTGACCACGCGCAGGTAGTAGAACGCGCCGACCACCGCGCACACCACGCCGACGATGGCCAGCCACAGCAGCCCGCCGTGCACGGCCGCGGCCAGCACGTCCAGCTTGGCCCAGAAGCCCAGCAGCGGCGGCACGCCGGCCAGCGAGGTCATGATCAGCAGCACCAGGCCGGCCATCCACGGATTGCGCGCGTTCAGGCCCTTGAAGTCGTCGATGGCCTGCGCCTCGAAACCGCCACGCGAGAGCGCGATGATCGCGCCGAAGGACGCGGTGGACATCAGCGCATAGCTGATCGCGTAGAACAGCGCCGCCGCGAACCCGTCGGCACCGCCGCCGGCCACGCCGAGCAGCAGGAAGCCGATGTGCGAGACGGTCGAATAGGCCAGCATGCGCTTGAGATTGCTCTGCGCCACCGCCATCAGGTTGCCGACCACCAGCGACAGCGCCGCCAGGCCGGCGACCAGCCACTTCCACTCCGGGTACAGCGGGCCCATGCCCACTTCCAGCAGGCGGTAGGCCATGCCGAAGGCGGCCAGCTTGGGCGCGGAGCTGATGAACAGGGCGACCGGCGCCGGTGCGCCCTGGTAGACGTCCGGCAGCCACATGTGGAACGGAGCGGCACCGAGTTTGAAGGCCACGCCGGCGATCATGAACACCGTGCCGGTCAGCAGCAGGGTGCGGTCCGGCGAGCCGGCGATGGCGTCGTGGATGGCCGACAGTTCCAGGGTGCCGGTGGCGCCGTACACCAGCGACATGCCGTACAGCAGCAGGCCCGAGGCCAGCGAGCCGAGCACGATGTACTTCATCGCCGCTTCGGTGGCCAGGCGGCTGTCGCGGTCGCAGGCGACCAGCGCATAGGAGCACAGCGCCAGCAGTTCCAGGCCCAGGTAGGCGGTCAGCAGGCTGCCGGCCGAGACCAGCATCATCATGCCGGCGGTGGCGAACAGCAGCAGCACCGGCACCTCGCCCTGGTAGAGCCCGCGCTCGCGCAGGTAGCTCCAGCCGTACAGCAGGGTCAGCAGGCCGAGCAGCACCACCACCGTGCTCATCACGTCCGAGGCGGCGTCGCGCACGAACATGCCGCTGAACACCGTCCCCTGCCCACCCGCTCCGGCGACGAGCAGGACCAGGGCCGCGAGCAGGACCGCCACCGACAGGACATGCGTCCAGAGCTTGTTCTTCTGGCTGATGAACAGGTCCAGGATCAGCAGGGCGAAGGCGCCCCCGATCACCACCAGCTCGGGAACGAGCGGTGCTACATCGGCGGCGGACAACGGCAGGGACGTCGGCGTGGTCATCAATCTAGTCCTGGAAAATCGGTTCTTGCCCGGTCACAGCTTGGTGACGGCGATCTGCGCGGCGAGCTTGGCGATCGACGGTTCCATCAGGTCGGTCAACGGCTTGGGATAGAAGCCCAGCACCAGCACGCCGATGGCGAACACGCCCAGCACCAGCACCTCGCGCCCGTTGATGTCCTTCAATGCCGCCACGTGCGCGTTGGCCACCTCGCCGAAGAACACGCGCTTGTACAGCCACAGGGTATAGGCCGCGCCGATGATCAGCGTGCTCGCCGCGGCCAGCGCCACCAGCGGATGCTCCTGGAAGGCGGCCAGGATCACCATGAACTCGCCGACGAAGCCGCTGGTGCCCGGCAGGCCGCAGTTGGCCATGTAGAACAGCATGGCGAAGGCGGCGAACCAGGGCATCACGTTGGCCACGCCGCCGTAGTCGGCGATGCGGCGGGTGTGCATGCGGTCGTACAGCACGCCGATGCACGAGAACATCGCGCCGGAGACGAAACCGTGCGAGACCATCTGCACCATCGCGCCCTGCAGGCCCAGGCGCGCGGCATCGACGCTGCCGTAGTCGCGCACCAGGGTGAAGGCGATGAAGCAGCCCAGGGTCACGAAGCCCATGTGCGCGATCGAGGAATACGCGACCAGCTTCTTCATGTCCTCCTGGACCAGCGCGACCAGGCCGACGTAGATCACCGCGATCAGCGACAGCGCGATCACCAGCCAGGCGAAGTCGTGGCTGGCATCGGGCACGATCGGCAGGTTGAAGCGCAGGAAGCCGTAGCCGCCGATCTTCAGCGCGATCGCCGCCAGGATCACCGAACCGGCGGTCGGCGCCTCCACGTGCGCGTCGGGCAGCCAGGTGTGCACCGGGAACATCGGCACCTTGACCGCGAACGCGAGCAGGAAGGCGAAGAACAGCCAGGTCTGCTCGCGGGAGGTGAGCTGCAGCTGGTACAGGTCGGCCAGCTGGAAGCTGCCGCTCTTCAGGTACAGGTAGATCAGCCCGACCAGCATGAACAGCGAGCCGAGGAAGGTGTACAGGAAGAACTTCAGCGCCGCGTAGATGCGCCGCGGACCGCCCCACACGCCGATGATCAGGAACATCGGCACCAGCATCGCCTCGAAGAACACGTAGAACAGCATCGCGTCGGTGGCGGCGAAGATGCCGACGGTGACGCCCTCCAGGATCAGGAAGGCCGCCACGTACTGGTTGACCCGCTTCTGGATCGCGGTCCAGGCGCCGATCAGCGCCAGCACCGTGACCAGCGTGGTCAGCAGCACCAGCACCGCGGCGATGCCGTCCACGCCCAGGTTGTAGCCGATGCCGAACGAGGGGATCCACGGATGCTGCTCGACGAACTGCATGGCATCGCTGGCGCGGTCGAAGTGCGTGAACAGGGGGATGCTCAGCAGGAAGGTCGCCAGCGCCACCCCCAGCGCAGCCCAGCGGGCCAGCCGGGCGTCGCGCACGGCGAGGATCAGCGCGCCGCCGAGGATCGGCAGCCAGATCAGCAGACTCAGTAGGGGCCAGTTGGACACGTCTTCAATTCCGTAAGGTCAACGCCAGAAGTGCATCAGAACCGCCAGCAGGGCGATCAGACCGATGATCATCGCGAAGGCGTAGTGGTAGAGGTAGCCGGACTGGGTACGGCGCAGCACGTGGGCCGCCAGGTCGACCAGGCGCGCGGTGCCATTGACCGCCACGCCGTCGATCAGGCCGCGGTCGACCGAGCTGGCCACCTTGCCCAGCGCGATGCCGCCGCCGCCGAAACCGTTGATCCACAGCTTGTCGAAGCCGTACTTGTTCTCCAGCACCCACACGATCGGCGCGAAGGCCTTGCGCGCGGCCGGGGCCAGCGACGGCTTCCACAGGTACATCAGCGCCGCCAGCAGGAAGCCGGCCAGGGTCAGCAGGAACGGCGCACCGGTGAGCCCGTGCAGGGCGAAGGCCACCGGCCCGTGGAACTCATGGCCCAGGAACGCCACGGTATCGCGCGCCGGATCGTAGAAATCGACGATGCCGCTGAAGAAGGTCAGCACCTGCCCCGGCACCCCGCCCTCGGGGTGGTGGCCGGCCCAGTCGGTGCCGAACAGCAGCGGCCCCATGGTGAAGAAACCGATCGCCACGGACGGGATCGCCAGCAGGATCAGCGGGATCGTCACCACCCACGGCGACTCGTGCGGTTCGTGCGCGCCGTGGCCATGGTCATCGGCATGGGCGTGCACCTGGGCCTCGGCGTCGGTGTGCTCGACGTCGCCATGCGCATGCGCGGCATGGCCGTGGCCGTCGTGCGCGTCGCGGAAGCGCTCCTTGCCGTGGAAGGTCAGGAACAGCAGGCGGAAGCTGTAGAAGCTGGTGACCAGCACGCCGCCGAGCACGGCCCAGTAGCCGTAGCTGGCCACCCAGCTGCCGCTGACCTCGGCGTGGTGCTGCGCGGCCTCGATGATCGTGTCCTTGGAGTAGAAGCCGGAGAAGAACGGCGTGCCGACCAGCGCCAGCGTGCCGATCCACATGGTCGCGAAGGTGACCGGCATGTACTTGCGCAGCCCGCCCATCTTGCGCATGTCCTGCTCGTGGTGCATGGCGATGATCACCGAGCCGGCGCCGAGGAACAGCAGCGCCTTGAAGAAGGCGTGGGTCATCAGGTGGAACACTGCCGCCGAGTAGGCCGACACGCCCAGCGCCACGGTCATGTAGCCCAGCTGCGACAGGGTCGAGTAGGCGACCACGCGCTTGATGTCGCTCTGCACGATGCCGATCAGGCCGGTGAAGAACGCGGTGGTGGCGCCGATGAACAACACGAAGTGCAGCGCGGTCTGCGACAGCTCGAACAGGGGCGACATGCGCGCCACCATGAAGATGCCGGCGGTGACCATGGTCGCGGCGTGGATCAGCGCCGAGATCGGGGTCGGGCCTTCCATCGAGTCCGGCAACCACACGTGCAGCGGCACCTGCGCCGACTTGCCCATCGCACCGATGAACAGGCAGATGCAGATCAGCGTCATCACGCTCCAGGTATGGCCCTCGAACAGCTGGATCTGCGCACCGGCCAGCAGCGGCGCGTTGGCGAACACCGTGGCGTAGTCGAGCGTGCCGAACCACAGCAGCACGCCGGCGATGCCCAGCAGGAAGCCGAAGTCGCCCACGCGGTTCATCAGGAACGCCTTCAGGTTGGCGAACACCGCGGTCGGGCGCTTGAACCAGAAACCGATCAGCAGGTACGACACCAGACCCACCGCCTCCCAGCCGAAGAACAACTGCAGGAAGTTGTTGCTCATCACCAGGGTGAGCATGGAGAAGGTGAACAGCGAGATGTAGCTGAAGAAACGCTGGTAGCTCGGATCGTCGGCCATATAGCCGATCGTGTAGATGTGCACCAGCAGCGAGACGAAGGTCACCACCACCATCATCATCGCGGTCATGCGATCGACCATGAAGCCGACATGGGCCGAGTAGTTGCCGACGTCGAAGAAGGTGTACAGGTTCTCGTTGAACGGCACCGCCCCCTGGCAGACCAGCTGGTAGAACGCCCAGCACGACAGCGCGCAGCTGAGCGCCACGCCGGCGATGGTCACGTATTGCGCGCCCTTGCGCCCGACCTGGCGGCCCAGCAGGCCGGCGACGAGGCTGCCCAGCAGCGGCGCCAGCACCACCGCGATCAGCAGACCCTTGGAGAGAGTGGTTTCCATCTTCGGATCAGCCCTTCAGCGAATCGACTTCGCCCACGTTGATCGTGTGGCGGGTACGGAACAGGGTCACCAGGATCGCCAGCCCGATGGCGGCCTCGGCCGCGGCGACGGTCAGGATGAAGAACACGAACAGCTGGCCGGCCGGATCGCCGAGCTGGCGCGAGAAGGCGACGAAGTTGATGTTGACCGCCAGCAGCAGCAGTTCGATCGACATCAGCAGCACGATCACGTTCTTGCGGTTGAGGAAGATGCCCGCCAGGCTGATGCAGAACAGCACCGCGCCGAGGGCCAGCATGTGGCCGAGGGTGATCATGGCTTGGCCTCCGGATCGGCAGCGGGTTCGACGGCGGGTGCCGGACGCTCCACGTCCATGCTCACCATGCGCAGGCGGTCGCCGGCGCGCACCCGCACCTGCTCGCCCACGTCCTGGCGCTTGACGCCGGTGCGGTGGCGCAGGGTCAGCATCACCGCCGCCACCACGGCCACCGTCAGGATCACCGCGGCGAACTCGAACGGCAGCAGGTAGCGGGTGAACAGGCTCTGCGCCAGCCAGTGGATGTTGGAACTGTCGGCGGCCACCGCGGCGGCGTTGTCGGCCGGGAACGGCGTGGCGCCGCGCGCCTTGACGCCGATCAGGCTCAGCATCTGCACCAGCATCACCACGGCCACGACCAGGCCGAGCGGCAGGTAGCGCACCCAGCCTTCGCGCAGCTTCTCCATGTCCAGGTCCAGCATCATCACCACGAACAGGAACAGCACCATCACCGCGCCGACGTAGACCAGCACCAGCGCCACGCCGAGGAACTCGGCGCCCACCAGCAGCCACACGCAGGCGACGGAGAAGAAGGTGAGGATCAGGCACAGCACGGCGTAGACCGTGTTGCGCACGCTCACCACCGCGGCGGCGGAGGCCACCGCGGTGATGGAGAAGAAGTAGAAGGCGATCTTGACCCAGTCCATCGTGACCTCAGCGGTAGGCGGCGTCGGCGGCGCGACGTTCGGCGATCTCGGCCTCGAGCCGGTCGCCCAGCGCCAGCAGCTGCGGCTTGGTGACCACGTTCTCGCCGCGGTTCTCGAAGTGGTACTCGTGGATATGGGTCTCCACGATCGAGTCGACCGGGCAGCTCTCCTCGCAGAAGCCGCAGAAGATGCACTTGAACAGGTCGATCTCGTAGCGGGTGGTGCGGCGCGTGCCGTCCTCGCGCTTGGTCGAGTCGATGGTGATCGCCAGGGCCGGGCACACCGCCTCGCACAGCTTGCAGGCGATGCAGCGCTCCTCGCCGTTGGGATAGCGGCGCAGCGCATGCAGACCGCGGAAGCGCGGCGACTGCGGGAACTTCTCCATCGGGTACAGCACGGTGTACTTCGGCTTGAAGGTGTACTTCAGCGTCAGCCACAGGCCGCCGAGCAGTTCCAGCAGCATCAGGCTCTTGAAGAAATGGATGAGCTTGTTCATCGATCAGACGCCCTTCTGGATCACGCCGTAGAACACCATCAGCGCCGTCACCGCGATCCAGCCGATGCTCAGCGGGATGAACACCTTCCAGCCCAGGCGCATGATCTGGTCGTAGCGGTAGCGCGGGAAGCTGGCACGGAACCAGATGTAGGCGCTCATGAAGAACACCGCCTTGAGCAGCAGCCACGGCCAGCCGCCCTTCCACACCCAGTCGATCCACGGGGAGACGTCGCCGCCCACCCAGCCCTGGATCGGGCTCAGCCAGCCGCCGAGGAAGAAGATCGAGATCAGGAAGCTGACCAGGATCATGTTGGCGTACTCGGCCAGGAAGAACAGCGCGAACGCGCCGCCGGAGTACTCGACCATGTGCCCGGCCACGATCTCCGACTCGCCCTCGACCACGTCGAACGGCGCGCGGTTGGTCTCGGCCACGCCGGACACCCAGTAGATGATGAACAGCGGGAACAGCGGCAGCAGGAACCAGTCGAAGAAGCCGGAGCTGCCCTGCTGGGCCAGCACGATCTGGGTCAGGTTGAGGCTGCCGGCGGCGATCATCACCCCGACCAGGGCGAAGCCCATGGCGATCTCGTAGCTGACCACCTGCGCGGCCGAGCGCATCGCGCCGAGGAAGGCGTACTTGGAGTTGGAGGCCCAGCCGGCCAGGATGATGCCGTACACGCCCAGCGAGGTCATCGCCAGCAGGTACAGCAGGCCGGCGTTGGCGTTGGAGAGCACCAGCCGGTAGTCGAACGGCACCACCGCCCACGCCGCGAACGCCGGGGCGAGCACGATCAGCGGCGCCAGCACGTACATGGCCTTGTGCGCGCCGCTCGGCCGGATGATCTCCTTGGTGAGCAGCTTGAACACGTCGGCGAAGGCCTGCAGCAGGCCGCCCAGGCCCACGTACATCGGCCCGTGGCGCACGTGCATCCAGCCGATCAGCTTGCGCTCCCAGACCACGTAGAAGGCCACCGCCACGATGATCGGCACGGCGATCAGCAGGATCTTGAGCACGATCCACAGCACGATGCCGAGGGCACCGAGCGAGAGAAACCATTGATGCAGCGGGTCGACCGCGTTCAGGAGCAACTCGTTCATGCCGCCACCACCGTTACCCGACCGGCGCCCAGCGGGGCGGTCGCACCATGTCCCGTCTCGATCCAGGCCGCGCCCGCGGCCACCCGATCGTCCACTTCCACCGGCAGCGTGGCGGTGCCGGCCGCGGCCGCCACCTTGGCCATGCGCCCGGCGGCGAGCCCGGCGCGCTCGGCATCGGCCGGCGCCAGCACGACGCGCGCGCCGACGTTGAGCGGATGGGCCTGCAGCGCGGTCGCGCGGCGCACCACCGCGTCGGTGCGGTAGATGGCCGGCGTCACCGCCAGCTCCAGCCCCTGCCCTTCGGCCTGCGGCTGGGCGGAAGGCGCAAGCGCCACCCGGCGCTCCCCGAGCGTGCCGCGCAGGCCGGCCAGGTCGATGAAATCGAACCCGGGCAGCGCCAGCTCGGCGCCCAGCGCGCGCAGCACCCGCCAGCCCTCGCGGGCCTCCACCGGCAGCTTGGCGCCGGCATGGGCCGCCTGGTCGCGGCCGTCCAGGTTGGTCAGCGTGGCCTCGATCTCCGGCAGCGCGCCGATCGGCAAGATCAGGTCGGCGACATCGCGGGTGGAAGCGCAGGCGAACTGGCTGAAGGCCACCACCTTGGCCCCGGCCAGGGCCTTGCGCGCGCCGGCGGCATCGGCGAAGTCCAGGCCCGGCTCGATGCCGTACAGCACATAGGCCTTGCGCGGCTCGGCGAGCATCGCCGCGACGTCGCGCGCGGCCGGCAGCACGCCGCGGCGCACCAGGCCGACCGCGTTGGCGCCCTGCGGGATGCGGCACAGCGCCGCGCCGGTGGCGGCGGCGAAATCGGCCACCGCCTTGCGCAGCGTGGCCGCCTGCGGATGGTTCTCCACCAGCGCCCCGACGATGACCACCGCGCGGGTGGCTCCCTTGACGGCCTCGCCCAGCGCGGCGTCGGCCAGGGCCTGGGCGTAGCCCGACGGCGGCACGATCTGCTTGCCGGCCTGGGCGAAGGCGAAGTCGAAATCGACCGGGTTGATCGAATGGATCTTCGCCCCGTGCTTGGTCTGCGCCTTGCGCAGCCGGGCATGCAGCAGCGGCAGCTCGTGGCGCACGTTGCTGCCCACCACCACGATCACGTCGGCCTGCTCGATCTCGGCCAGCGGCAGCGCGAACGGCTCGGCCACGGCGCCATCGGAGAAGTCGCGGTTGCCGATGCGGTGGTCGATGTTGCCGCTGCCCAGGCCCGCGGCCAGGCGCGCCAGCAGCTCGCCTTCCTCGTTGGAGGTGGCCGGGTGCACCAGTACGCCGAGGTCGTCGCCGCGGGCGGCGCCGAGGAGCTCGGTGGCGGCGGCCAGGGCCTCGGCCCAGGACACCTCGCGCCACTGCCCGTCCACCTTCTGCAGCGGACGCACGGCGCGGTCCTCCGCGTACAGGCCCTGGTGCGAATAGCGGTCGCGGTCGGACAGCCAGCACTCGTTGACCGCCTCGTTGTCGCGCGGCACGGTGCGCAGCACCTCGCCCCGGCGCACGTGCAGGAACAGGTTGGAGCCCATCGCGTCGTGGTAGCCCAGCGACTCGCGCGCCTGCAGCTCCCACGGACGGGCGCGGAACTGGAACACCTTGTTGGTCAGCGCGCCGACCGGGCACACGTCGATGACGTTGCCCGACAGCTCGGTGGTCAACGGCTTGCCGTCGTAGGTACCGATCTGCAGGTTCTCGCCGCGGTACATGCCGCCCAGCTCGTAAGTGCCGGCCACTTCCGCGGTGAAGCGCACGCAACGGGTGCACTGGATGCAGCGGGTCATCTCGGTGGCGACCAGCGGACCAATGTCCTCGTCTGGCACCACGCGCTTGCGCTCGTTGAAGCGGCTGACCGAACGGCCGTAGCCGAGCGAGACGTCCTGCAGCTCGCACTCGCCGCCCTGGTCGCAGATCGGGCAGTCCAGCGGGTGGTTGATGAGCAGGAATTCCATCACGTGGCGCTGGTAGTTCAGCGCCTTCTCGTTGCGCGTGAACACCTTCATGCCGTCCATCACCGGCGTGGCGCAGGCCGGCGACGGCTTGGGCGCCGAGCGCCCGCCGACCTCGGTGTCCACCAGGCACATGCGGCAGTTGGCGGCGATCGGCAGCTTCTCGTGGTAGCAGAAGCGCGGGATCGGGATGCCGGCCTTGTCGGCGGCCTGGATGATCATCGAGTTCTTCGGCACGACCAGGCGCTGGCCGTCGATCTCGATGGCGACGTGGTCCGGTGGCACGTCGGGGTTCACGGGCTGCGCGCTCATGCGGCCACTCCCAGTTGCGCGTCGACGATCGAATGGCCGTTGACGATGTAGTACTCGAATTCGTCCCAGAACTGGCGCAGGAAGCCCTGGATCGGCCACGCCGCGGCCTCACCGAAGGCACAGATGGTGTGGCCCTCGATCTGCCCGGCGATGTTCTTGAGCTGGTGCAGGTCCTCCATCGTGGCCTTGCCGGCGACGATGCGCTCGAGCACGCGGTGCATCCAGCCGGTGCCCTCGCGGCACGGCGTGCACTGGCCGCACGATTCCTTGTGGAAGAACTGCGAGATGCGGCAGGCGAAGCGCACGCAGCAGACGCTGTCGTCCAGCACCACGATCGCGCCCGAGCCCAGGCCGGTGCCGAGCGCGCGCAGGGTGTCGTAGTCCATCTGCAGCCCCTTGAGCTGCTCGGCCTTGAGCACCGGCATCGACACGCCGCCCGGGACCGCGGCCTTGAGCTTGCGGCCGGGACGCAGGCCGCCGGCCATCTCCAGCAGCTCGTCGAAGGTGGTGCCCAGCGGCACCTCGAAGTTGCCGCCCTTCTGCACGCAGCCGGACACCGAGAAGATCTTCGGGCCGCCGTTGGCGGTCTTGCTCAGGCCCTTGAACCACTCCGCGCCGTTGCGCACGATCGCCGGCACCGAGGCGTAGGTCTCGGTGTTGTTGATGGTGGTCGGCTTGCCGTACAGGCCGAAGTTGGCCGGGAACGGCGGCTTGAACCGCGGCTGGCCCTTCTTGCCTTCCAGCGACTCCATCAGCGCGGTCTCTTCGCCGCAGATGTAGGCGCCGGCGCCGAGCGCGGCGTAGATGTCGATGTCCACGCCGCTGCCGAGGATGTTCTCGCCCAGCCAGCCGTTGGCATAGGCATCCCTGAGCGCCTGCTCGAAGTGCTCGAACGGCTCGTGGTGGAACTCGCCGCGCATGTAGTTGTAGCCGTAGCGGCTGCCGGTGGCATAGCAACCGATGGCCATGCCCTCGATCACCGAGTGCGGGTTGTAGCGCAGGATGTCGCGGTCCTTGCAGGTGCCCGGCTCGGACTCGTCCGAGTTGCACAGCATGTACTTGACCGGCGCGCCCTTGGGCATGAACGACCACTTCAGGCCGGTGGGGAAGCCCGCGCCGCCGCGGCCGCGCAGGCCGGACTGCTTGACCATCTCCACCACCTGCTCGGGCGGGATCTTCTCTTCCAGGATCTTGCGCAGCGCCTGGTAGCCGCCGGTCTTCAGGTAGCTCTCGTAGGACCAGGGCGTGTCGAAATGCAGGGTGGTGTAGACCACCTGGTGCGGCTGCGGCGCCGGCCCGACCGGGCCGCGGGATTCGTGATGGTCTGCCATGCCGTTACTCCAGCCCGTCCAGCAGTTCGTCGACCTTTTCCTTGGTCAGGTGCTCGTGGTAGTGACCGTCGATGACCATCATCGGCGCATGGGCGCAGGCGGCCAGGCACTCCTCCTCGCGCTTGAGGTAGACGCGGCCGTCGGCGGTGGACTGGCCGCGCTTGCAGCCGAGCTTGTGCTCGGCGTACTGCGCCAGTTCCTCGCCGCCGTTGAGCCAGCAGCTGATGTTGGTGCAGAAGGCCACGTTGTGGCGGCCGACCGGCTCGGTCTCGAACATCGAGTAGAAGCTGGCGACCTCGTAGGCCCACACCGGCGGGATGTCCAGGTACTTGGCCACCGCGGCGATCAGCTCGTCCGACAGCCAGCCCCGGTTCTGCTCCTGCGCCGCGTGCAGGCCCTGCAGCACCGCCGAACGCTTGCGGTCTGCCGGGAACTTGCCCAGCCAATGGTCGATGTGGGCGCGCGTCGCATCGCTCAGCACCACCATCGGGTCGACGTTGCGCGCCGCCTCGAAATTGCCTGTCGCCTTCATCGGTCGACCTCACCGAATACCAAATCGTAAGTGCCGATCATCGCCACGACGTCGGCCAGCAGGTGTCCGCGCGCGATCGCGTCGATGGAGGACAGATGCGCGAAGCCCGGCGCGCGCAGGTGCACGCGGAACGGCTTGTTGGCACCGTCGGACACCAGGTAGCAACCGAATTCGCCCTTGGGCGCCTCCACCGCGGCATAGGTCTCGCCGGCCGGCACGCAGTAGCCCTCGGAGAACAGCTTGAAGTGGTGGATCAGCGCTTCCATGTCGTCCTTCATCTCCGCGCGGTGCGGAGGGGCGACCTTGAAGTTGCGCACGATCACCGGGCCGGGGTTGGCCTTCAGCCAGTCCACGCACTGCCTGATGATGCGGTTGGACTGGCGCATCTCGGCCACGCGGCACAGGTAGCGGTCGTAGCAGTCACCCTCGCGGCCGACCGGGATGTCGAAATCCACCGCGTCGTACTTGGCGTAGGGCCGCTTCTTGCGCAGGTCCCACTCGATGCCCGAGCCGCGCAGCATGACCCCGGTCATGCCCCAGGCCTTGGCCAGCTCCGGCGTCACCACGCCGATGCCGACGGTGCGCTGCTTCCAGATGCGGTTGTCGGTGAGCAGGGTCTCGTACTCGTCCACCCGCCCCGGGAAGGTGTTGGTGAAGTCCTCGAGGAAGTCGAGCATCGAGCCTTCGCGGGACTCGTTCAGGCGCTTGAGCGCCTTGCCCTTGTGCCAGCGCGACTCCTTGTACTTGGGCATGTGGTCGGGCAGGTCGCGGTAGACGCCGCCGGGCCGGTAGTACGTCGCGTGCATGCGCGCGCCGCTGACCGCCTCGTAGCAGTCCATCAGCTCCTCGCGCTCGCGGAACGCGTACAGCATCACCGCCATCGCGCCCAGGTCGAGCGCGTTGGAGCCGACCCACATCAGGTGGTTCAGGATGCGGGTGATCTCGTCGAACATGGTGCGGATGTACTGAGCGCGCTCGGGCGCCTCGATCCCCATCAGGGTCTCGATCGCGCGCACGTAGGCATGCTCGTTGCACATCATCGACACGTAGTCCAGGCGATCCATGTAGCCGATCGACTGGTTGAACGGCTTGGACTCGGCCAGCTTCTCGGTGCCCCGGTGCAGCAGGCCGACGTGCGGGTCGGCGCGCACCACGGTCTCGCCGTCCATCTCCAGGATCAGGCGCAGCACGCCGTGCGCGGCCGGATGCTGGGGACCGAAGTTCATCGTGTAGTTGCGGATCTCCTGCCGGGCCTCGGCGGGATTGCTCGCGAAGGCCTGGTGGGCCGGTTCGTACTCGTGGGCCTGCAGCTCGCTCACTTGGCGGACTCCCTGTGCGCGGCTTCGCCGGCGGCGGTCTGGTAGCGCGCGTCGTGGCGCATCACGCGCGGCACGCCGACACGCGGCTCGACCGAGGTCACCGGCTCGTACACCACGCGCTTCTTCTCTTCGTCGTAGCGGACCTCCACGTTGCCGATCAACGGGAAATCCTTGCGGAACGGATGGCCGACGAAGCCGTAGTCGGTGAGGATGCGGCGCAGGTCCGGATGGCCGGCGAACACCACGCCGTACAGGTCGAACGCCTCGCGCTCGAACCAGTTGGCGCCCGGCCACAGGTCGGTGACCGAGGCCACCACCGGCAGGTCGTCGTCCGGCGCATGGCAACGCACGCGCAGCATCAGGTTGTGTGCATAGGAACGCAGCTGCGCGACCACGCCGAAGCGGGCCTTGGGCACCGGCATCGGCTCGATGCCCTGCGCGGCCTCCTCGCTCGGCGCCTCGCCCCAGGCGAACCGGCCCACGCCCTTGCCTTCCACGCCGCGGCTGAAGCCCTTGGAGGACACGTCCGAGGTGTCCCACTCGTCGCTGCCGTAGCCCATGTAGTCGATGCCGCACAGGTCCGACAGCTGGTCGAAGCCGAACTCGTCGCGCAGCGCCTGGCAGGTGGCATGCCACTCCGGCGCCGGCACGACCAGGGTGACTTCGCCGCGCGGCTGCGCCACATGGACCTGCGCGCCGGCAAAACGCGCGCTCAGTCGATCACTCAGGGATGCTTGCTCTGCCATGGGGCTTGGCGTGCTCCGGAAAGGGGGAGGATCAGCGGGAGAGGGTCCGGGTACGCCAGATCTTCTTCTGCAGCTGCAGGATGCCGTAGACCAGCGCCTCGGCGGTCGGCGGGCAGCCCGGGACGTAGACGTCCACCGGCACCACGCGGTCGCAACCGCGCACGACCGAATAGGAATAGTGGTAGTAGCCGCCGCCGTTGGCGCAGCTGCCCATCGAGATCACCCACTTGGGGTCGGGCATCTGGTCGTAGACCTTGCGCAGCGCCGGGGCCATCTTGTTGACCAGGGTGCCGGCCACGATCATCACGTCGGACTGGCGCGGCGACGGGCGGAACACCACGCCGTAGCGGTCCAGGTCCAGGCGCGCGGCGCCGGCGTGCATCATCTCCACCGCGCAGCAGGCCAGGCCGAAGGTCATCGGCCACATCGAACCGGTCGAGGCCCAGTTCAGCAGCGCATCGACGCTGGTGGTGACGTAGCCCTTCTCCAGCAGCGGGTTCTCGCCTTCCGGTCGCAGGATGTCGTCGACCCGACCTTCCGGGATCGGGTTGGTCATCAGACGATCGAGGGTCTGAATCACTCCCATTCCAGCGCTCCCTTCTTCCAGACGTAGATGAACCCGAGGAACAGCATGCCCACGAACAGGCCCATGGTGATCAGCGAACGCGGGCCGATCTCCATGAACACCTGGGTCCAGGGGACGATGAAGATGATTTCCAGGTCGAAGACGATGAACTGGATGGCGATGAGGTAGTAGCGCACGTCGAACTTCATGCGCGCGTCCTCGAAGGCCTCGAAGCCGCACTCGTAGGCGGACAGCTTCTCGGCGTCGGGCCGATGCGGGCCGACCAGCCGTCCGATCACCATGAGCGAGATGCCGATGCCGGCGGCTACGACCAGGAACAGCAGAGCAGGTAGATATTCGGCCAGCACAGCAATTCTCTCTTGCCTCTGCCCCACGCGCCGGGAAGGCGCAGGGGCATGGGGGATAGGCGCCCCGCGTCTGGCCGCTAGGGCTTACGCGGGGCCGCAGCCAAACTGTGGTGCCCAAGAGGGGACTCGAACCCCTACGACCTAAGTCGCTACCACCTCAAGGTAGTGCGTCTACCAATTCCGCCACCTGGGCTTGTCGCGCACCGGGCTTCCAGTGCGCGGCGTATTGTAACCGCGTTCAGTGCTTCTGCGAGGGCTCGCCCGCGGATTTTTCTTCGCCCGACGCATCCACCGGCGCCTGCGGCACGGTGGCCGCCGGCACCTCGGCCGGGGCCGGCTGGGGCTTGGCGGCGGCCGGGGCCGGCGCTGCCGCCTGCGACATCACGCCCAGGTCGACCTGGGCGGTCGGCCGCGCGTTGTGGGTGGCATACCACGCCATGAACAGGCTGATGGCGAAGAACACCACCGCCAGCCACTTGGTGCTCTTGGACAGGAAGTTGGAAGCGCCGCGGGCACCGAACACGGTGCCGGACGCGCCGGCGCCGAAGCCCGAGCCCGCCGCCGCACCGGCGCCGCGCTGCATCAGGATCAGGGCGATCATCGCGATGGCGACGAGCACGTAGATCACGTTAAGGATGGTCATCAACATTTCGGTTCGTCCCGCGCGTTGCGTTCAGCGGTGGCCGGCCGCCGCCTGCGCGATGGCCAGGAAATCGGCGGCCACCAGCGAGGCGCCGCCCACCAGCCCGCCATCGACGTCGGGCTGGGCAAACAGCGCGGCGGCATTGTCGGGCTTGACGCTGCCACCGTAGAGGATGGGCAGCGAGTCGGCGATTTTAGCATCCCGCGCGGCGACCTCGCCACGGATGAAGGCATGGACCTCCTGCGCCTGCTCCGGCGTGGCGGTCCGGCCGGTCCCGATCGCCCACACCGGCTCGTAGGCCACCACCGCGTCGGCGAAGGCGGCCGGCCCGACCAGGTCCAGCACCGGCCGCAGTTGCGCGGCGAGGGTATCCCAGGTCGTGCCGGCCTCGCGCTGCTGCAGCGACTCGCCCACGCACAGGATCGGGCGCAGGTTGGCGTTGACCGCGGCCAGGAACTTGCGGGCCACGTGCTCGCTGGTCTCGCCGTGGTACTGGCGCCGCTCGGAGTGGCCGACCAGGCCGAAGTGCGCCCCGACCTCCACCAGCATCCGCGCCGACACCTCGCCGGTATAGGCGCCTTCCTGGTTGCTGCTCACGTCCTGCGCGCCGAACTCCAGGCGGGTGTCCTCGAAGTCCTCGACCAGGTCGCCCAGGTACGGCAGCGGCGGCAGGATCACCACTTCCGCGCCGTCGGGCACGCCCGCGGCGATGCGGGCCACGAGCTGGGTGGCGAATTCGCGGCTGCCGTGCAGTTTCCAGTTGCCGGCGACGATGCGTGGACGCATGGCATTCCCTTGTGTGTCGGAAAAACCGGGACATTCTAAACAAAGCCCCGGACCGGACAGCCCGGTACCCGTGCCCGGGCCGGTGCCGCCCCGCCGTTCATGTGCCCCGCCCCTCGCGGCCCGGGTTGCCGGGCGCACGAGTGCAGGCGCCTTACTTGAGCTTGATCTCGCGCAGGCGCTGGTCGAGGTAACCCTGGGCGGTGATCGGCTCGGGGTAGCGGCTCGGGTTGTCCGGGCCGACGCAGCCGGGCAGCACGTCGATCAGGAAATCCGGGTTCGGGTGCAGGAAGAACGGCACCGAGTAGCGCGGCTGGCGCGCCTGCTCGCCCGGCGGGTTGACCACGCGGTGGGTGGTGGACGGATACACGTGGTTGGTCAGGCGCTGCAGCATGTCGCCGATGTTGACCACGATGGTGTCGGCGTCGGCGGTGAACGGCACCCACTCGCCCTCGTGCGAGCGCACCTCCAGGCCGGCGGCGCTGGCGCCGACCAGCAGGGTGATCAGGTTGATGTCCTCGTGCGCGCCGGCGCGCACGTTGGGGATGTCGTCGGCGGTGATCGGCGGGTAGTGGATCGGGCGCAGGATCGAGTTGCCGCTGTCGGTCTTGTCGGCGAACCAGTGCTCCGGCAGGCCGATGTGCAGGGCCAGCGCCGCCAGCACCTTGGCGCCGAGCTGGTCCAGCGCCTGGTACAGGCCGTAGCCGGCGGTCCGGAACGCGGGCACCTCGGCCGGCCACTGGTTGGCCGGCATCACCGCGCGGTACGGGGAGTCGTCCGGGATCTCGCGGCCGATGTGCCAGAACTCCTTGAGGTCGAAGTACTTGGAATCCTTGGCCGTCTCCACGCCGAACGGGGTATAGCCGCGCGCACCGCCGCCGCCGGCCACGTGGTACTGCCTCTTCACCTCGTCGGGCAGCGCGAAGAAGGCCTTGAAGGCATCGTAGGCGGCATCGATGTCGGCCTGCGGGATGCCGTGGTTGCGGATGCCGGCGAAGCCCCATTCGCGGTAGGCCGCACCGAGGTCGGCGACGAAGGCGTCGCGATCGGTGTCGAACCGGGTGATGTCGAGGACGGGGATGCGGCTCACCGGGAACTCCTGCTGAAGCGGTCTGGGAAAGCGTTCATTTTCCCACAGCCTCCGCCGCCGGCGCGATGGCCCCGGCATTCAGGGAGCACGCGGATTGCGTTGTCGGCAGGCCATCCAGGACCGGCGTACGCCGCGGCGCGCCTGCAGGCCCGCCAGGCCGCGGGTGCGCAGCGGTCACGCGGGAGCGGACCGCCGCGGACGCCGGAGATCGTGCATCCACCGGCACCGGACTTGCGGCCCGATCCTTCGCCGCGGGCACAGGGAAACCGGAACCCGGCGCCACGCGCCGTGCCTTGCCCGCAAACGATGGGCGGCACTCCCGCCTTCCGGGAGTGCCCGCATTGGCGATGACGGCGCCCCCACCCTCGGACAGGGCGCCGCCTTCCCGGGCGGTCCGCCGGGCCGCGCGCGGGCGGCGGCGGTTTCCCGCCCGCGCTCAGGCCGCGGCCTTCACCGCTCCGGCCAGGCTGTCGAGCGTGGCCTGCAGCACTGCCTCGTCGGCCAGCTCGACCGTCACCCGCACTACCGGCTCGGTGCCGGACGGACGCAGGAACGCACGCCCCCTGCCCTGCACCGCGGCCTGCGCCGCCTGCAGCGCCTGCTGCACCGCCGGCGCGGCGACCACCGCCTTGGCATCGCCGGCGAGACGCACGTTGACCGTGCGCTGCGGCACCTTGTCCAGGCCGGCCAGCGCCTGGCGCAGGCTCAGGCCGTTGCGGCGCAGGACTTCCAGCACCTGCAGGGCGCTGACGATGCCGTCGCCGGTGGTGGCGCGATCCAGGCACAGGATGTGGCCGGAGGCTTCCCCGCCCAGCACGCCGTGGCGCTCGACCAGTTGCTGGTGCACGTAGCGGTCGCCGACCTTGGCGCGCACGAACGGGATGTCCAGCCCGGCCAGGGCCTTCTCCAGGCCGTGGTTGGTCATCAGCGTGCCGACCACCGGGCCGGCCAGGCGGCCGCTGGCCTGCCAGTCGCGCGCCAGGATATAGAGCAGGTCGTCGCCGTCCACCGGGGTGCCGGCATCGTCGACCATCAGCACCCGGTCGCCGTCGCCGTCGAAGGCGATGCCCAGGTCGGCCCCGGCCTGGCGCACCTGGGCGGCGAGGTTGTCGATGTGCATCGAGCCGACGCCGGCATTGATGTTCAGCCCGTCCGGCGCGGCGCCGATCGCGGTGACCTTCGCGCCCAGCTCGCGGAACAGCAGCGGGGCGATGTGGTAGGTGGCGCCATGCGCGCAGTCGAGCACCACCTTCAGCCCGCGCAGCTCGAAGCCGCGCGGCACGCTGGCCTTGCAGAATTCGATGTAGCGGCCGACCGCGTCGCGCGCACGCACCGCCTTGCCCAGGTTCTCCGATTCCACCGTGGCGAAGGGCTGGTCCACCGCGACCTCGATGGCCTCCTCGGTGGCGTCGTCCAGCTTCTCGCCCTCGGCCGAGAAGAACTTGATGCCGTTGTCGTAGTGCGGGTTGTGCGAGGCACTGATGACGATGCCGGCATCGGCGCCGAGCGTGTGGGTCAGGAACGCCACCGCCGGGGTCGGCATCGGCCCGAGCAGCTGCACGTCGGCACCGGCGGCGACCAGGCCGGCCTCCAGCGCCGACTCGAACATGTAGCCGGAGATCCGCGTGTCCTTGCCGATCACCACCACCGGGCGGTGGCCGCCGCGCGCCAGCGTGCGCCCCAGCGCGTTGCCCAGGCGCAGCACGAAATCGGCCGAGATCACGCCCTGGCCGACGCGGCCGCGGATGCCGTCGGTGCCGAAGTACTTGCGCTCGCTCATGCCGCGTCGGCCTCGCCGGGGGCGGGCTGGCCCATCATCATCGCCAGCAGGTCGGCGAGGCGGTCGCGCAGCTCGCGACGGTCGCAGATCTGGTCGATGGCGCCGTGCTCGAGCAGGAACTCCGAACGCTGGAAGCCCTCGGGCAGCTTCTCGCGCACGGTCTGCTCGATCACTCGCGGGCCGGCGAAGCCGATCAGCGCGTGCGGCTCGGCGATGTTCAGGTCGCCGAGCATGGCGAAGCTGGCCGACACGCCGCCGGTGGTCGGATGGGTGAGCACCGAGATGTACGGCAGCCCGGCCGCGCGCAGGCGGCCCAGCGCGGCGGAGGTCTTGGCCATCTGCAACAGCGAGAACAGGCCTTCCTGCATGCGCGCGCCGCCGGAGGCGGAGAAGTTGACGAACGGCGCGCCCACCTCCAGCGCGGTCTCGGCGGCGCGGGTGAAGCGTTCGCCGACCACCGAGCCCATCGAGCCGCCCATGAAGGCGAAGTCGAAGGCCGAGGCGACCAGCGCCCGCCCCTTCAGGGTGCCCTGCATGGCCACCAGCGCGTCGTACTCGCCGGTGGCCTTCTGGGTGGACTTGATGCGGTCGGCGTAGCGCTTGGAGTCCCTGAACTTGAGCACGTCCACCGGCGCCAGCTCGGCGGCGATCTCGCGGGTGCTGCCGGCATCGAACAGCGCCGCCAGCCGCGCACGGGCGCGGATCGCCATGTGGTGGCCGCACTTGGGGCAGACGTTGAGGTTCTCCTCCAGCTCCGGGCGGTACAGGGCCGCGCCGCAGTGGTCGCACTTCTCCCACAGCCCCTCGGGAATGTTGCGCTTGCGGGTGGTGGTGTGGTCGGTGCGGATGCCCGAGGGCATCAGTTTGCTGAGCCAGCTCATGCGTGGTGCGTTTCCGGTACGCGGCCGCCGGGCCGCAACGGCTGCATTCTAGCGGACCCCCTGCCCCGCACCGCAGCACGCCGGCGTATGGCGCGGCCCGCGCCGCGCCCGGGCCACCAGGCGGTGCGACTCAGCCGGCGTCCAGCGCCTGGCGCAGCGGGCGCAGGAACGCCTCGGCGCGGCGCACCGCCTGCTCGGCGTCGGCGGACTCGGCCAGGGCGGCGACCAGCGCGCTGCCGACCACCACGCCGTCGGCATCGGCGGCCATCGCCGCCGCACTGGCCGCGTCCTTGATGCCGAACCCGGCCACCACCGGCACCCGGGCACGGGCGCGGATGTGGCGCAGGCGGTCGCCGGCGGCGCCGACGTCGAGCCGGTCGGCGCCGGTCACCCCGGCGAAGCTGACGTAGTACAGGTAGCCGCGCGCGTCGTCGCACAGCAGCGGCAGGCGCGCGTCGGTGGTGGTCGGCGAGGCCAGCACGATCAGGTCCAGGCCGGCCGCGTCGAACAGCGCGCGGGTATCGGCGGCCTCCTCCGGCGGCAGGTCCACCAGCAGCACGCCGTCCACGCCGGCGGCCACCGCCTCGCGGGCGAAGGCCGCGGCGCCGTGGATCTCCACCGGGTTGAGGTAGCCCATCAGCACCACCGGGGTGGTTCGGTTGTCGCGGCGGAATTCGGACACCGCGGCCAGCACCCGGCCCAGCCCGGCGCCGCGGGCCAGCGCGCGCTCGGAGCTGCGCTGGATGGTCGGGCCGTCGGCCATCGGGTCGGAGAACGGCACGCCCAGCTCGATCACGTCGGCGCCGGCGGCCACCAGCGCGTGCATGACCGGCACGGTCGCCTCCAGCGAGGGATCGCCGGCGGTGACGAAGGGGATCAGGGCCTTGCGCGAGTGCGCCTGGAGCTGGGCGAAGGTGTCTGCGATACGGCTCATTGACGGAATCCCTGGAAAGCGATGGCGGCCATCCCTGGCGCGGCATAGCGGCTGCGGATGCCCTGGCCGTCCATCCATGGCCGGGCGGCGACGGCGCGACTCATACCGTCACCCCCTCGCGCGCGGCGATGGTATGCACGTCCTTGTCGCCGCGGCCGGACAGGTTGCACAGCACCAGCGCGTCCTTCGGCAGCTCGCGCGCCAGCTTGATCGCCTCGGCCACGGCGTGGCTGGACTCCAGCGCCGGCATGATGCCCTCGGTCAGGCACAGCCGGTGGAAGGCGGCCAGCGCCTCCTCGTCGCTCACCCCGACGTACTCGGCACGGCCGGTGTCCTTGAGGAAGGCGTGCTCCGGTCCCACGCCCGGGTAGTCCAGGCCGGCGGAGATGGAGTGGGTCTCGATGATCTGGCCGTCGTCGTCGCACAGCACGTAGGTCCGGTTGCCGTGCAGTACGCCGGGCCGGCCCGCCGCCAGCGAGGCGGCATGCTCGCCGCTGGACAGGCCGTGGCCGGCGGCCTCGGCGCCGACCATGCGCACCGACGGGTCGTTGAGGAAGGCATGGAACAGGCCGATGGCGTTGCTGCCGCCGCCGACGCAGGCGGTGATCACGTCCGGCAGGCGGCCGAAATCCTCCAGCATCTGCGCCCGCGCCTCGCGCCCGACCACGGCGTTGAAGTCGCGCACCATGCGCGGGTACGGGTCCGGGCCGGCGACCGTGCCGATGATGTAGAAGGTGTCGCGCACGTTGGTCACCCAGTCGCGCATGGCCTCGTTGAGCGCGTCCTTGAGGGTGGCCGAGCCGGAAGTCACCGGCACCACCTGCGCGCCGAGCAGCTTCATCCGGTAGACGTTGATCTTCTGCCGCTCGATGTCGGTGGCGCCCATGTACACCACGCACTCCAGGCCCAGGCGCGCGGCCACCGTGGCGCTGGCCACGCCGTGCTGGCCGGCGCCGGTCTCGGCGATGATGCGCTTCTTGCCCATGCGCGCGGCCAGCAGCGCCTGGCCGATGGTGTTGTTGATCTTGTGCGCGCCGGTGTGGTTGAGGTCCTCGCGCTTGAGCAGGATCTGCGCGCCGCCGACCTCGCGGCTCAGCCGCTCGCAGTGGTAGATCGGGCTGGGCCGGCCGACGTAGTGCTTGAGGTCCTTGTCGAAGGCGGCCACGAAGGCCGGATCCACGCGCGCGGCGTCGTAGGCGGCGGCCAGCTCCTCCAGCGGCCCGATCAGGGTCTCGGCGACGAAGCGGCCGCCGTAGCGGCCGAAGTGGCCGGAAGCGTCCGGATACGCGTAAAAGTCACGAATGGAGGAAGTCGTCATCGCTCTCACCGAAGCCGGCCCGCACCCGACGGGCCTTGATGGCCGACAATCTAGCGCAGGCAACGCCCCGGGAGAATCGACAATCGCGCCCGGACCTGTGAGTATTCCTAACATATGGCCGATCTCCCGCCCCTCACCGCCCTACGCGCCTTCGAGGCCACCGCGCGGCTCGGCAGCCTGACCCGCGCCGCCGCCGAGCTGCACGTCACCCACGGCGCGGTCAGCCGCCACCTGCGCGCCCTGGAGCAGGCCGCCGGCCAGCCCCTGCTGGAACGCCACGGCCGCGGCGTGGTGCCGACCGCGGCCGGCCAGCGCCTGGCCGCCGTCGCCGGCGAAGCCTTCGCCGGGCTGCACGCCAGCTGGCAGGCGCTGCAGCGCGAAGGCCGCCAGGGCCCGCTGGTGCTCGGTTGCTCCGGCAGCGTGCTGGCGCGCTGGGTGATCCCGCGCATGGCCCGGCTGCAGGCCGACCTGCCGGCGCTGCGCCTGCACCTGGCCGCGCAGGACGACATGCCAGATGCCGCCCTCGGTGGCCTGGACGCGGCCCTGCTGCTGGCCGGCCCCACCTGGCCGCCGGCCTGGCAGGCCACCGTGCTGACCGAGGAGCGGATCGGCCCGGTCCTCAGCCCGCGCCACCCGCTGGCGGACACGCTCCGCGGCGCGCCGCCCGCGGCGCTGGCCGCGGCGCCCCTGCTGCAGGTCGCCTCGCGGCCGCAGGCCTGGGCGCAGTGGAGCCGCGCCGCCGGCGTCGCGCCGCCCGAGCGCTACACCGCCCGGTTCGACCACCTGTACTACCTGCTGGAAGCGGCCGGTGCCGGCCTGGGCGTGGCCATCGCCCCCGAACCGCTGGTGCGCGAGGACCTCGCCGCCGGGCGCCTGCTGGCGCCGTGGGGCTTCGTCCCGACCGACGGGCGCTGGATCCTGGCCACCGCCGCGCACCGCGACGAACCGCGTCTGCGCGCCCTGGCCGACTGGCTGCGCCGCGAACTGGCGCCGGCCGCTCAGGCCAGTTCGTAGCAGTCCGCGCGCCGCGCTTCCTCGACGAACAGGCGCATGCGGTGGCCGTCCTTGATGCCCGGCTCGCTCTCGATGCCGCTGGACACGTCCACCCCCCACGGCAGCGTGGCGATGATCGCGTCGAACACGTTCTGCGGGGTGATGCCGCCGGCCAGCAGGAACGGCCGGTGCAGGCCGGTGGGCAGGCGCGACCAGTCGAAGGTCTGGCCGCTGCCGCCGGCCGCGCCCGGGGCGTGGCTGTCGAACAGGAACCCGGCCGCGTTGGGATAGGCCAGCTGCAGGCTGCGTGCGTTGACCGCCTCGCTGCCGCCCATCGGCACCGCCTTCAGGTACGGCAGGTTGAAGCTGCGGCAGAAGGCATCGTCCTCCTCGCCGTGGAACTGCAGCAGGGTCGGCCGCACCGTGCGCAGCACCTCGCGCACTTCCTCGCGCGGGTTGTCGCGGAACAGCGCCACCACGTCCACCATCGGCGCCACCGCCTGGCGCATGGCGCGCGCCTCGGCCGGGGCCACCCGGCGCGGGCTGCCGGCGGCGAACACGAAGCCGACCGCGTCCACGCCCAGCTCGCCGGCCAGGCGCACGTCGCCGCTGCGGGTCATGCCGCAGAACTTGATCCGGGTGCGGTAGAGGGTGCGGTTCATAGCGTGACCTCGGCAGGCAGGTTCCAGTGCGAAGGGTACAGCGGGCCGACGAACACCAGCCCCTGCGGCGGCGCGGTCGGGCCGGCCAGGGTGCGGTCGCGCCCGGCCAGCAGCGCGCCGATCCAGTCTTCCGCGCGCTCGCCGGCGCCGACCATCAGCAGCGAGCCGACGATGTTGCGCACCATGTGGTGAAGGAAGGCGTTGGCCTGCACCGCGACCTCGACGATCTCGCCCTCGCGGGTGACGCTGATCGCCTGCAGCTCGCGGCGCGCATGGCGGGCCTGGCAGTGCACGCTGCGGAAGGCGGAGAAGTCGTTCTCCCCCAGCAGCGCCTGCGCGGCGCGGTGCATCGCCCCGGCGTCCAGCGCGCGCCGCTCCCAGCTCAGCGTCTGCCGGTACAGGCCCGGGCGGGTGGCGCGGTTGAGCAGGCGGTAGCGGTAGCGGCGCGCGCGCGCGGAGAAGCGCGCGTTGAAGTCCGGCGCGACCGGCACGCACCAGCGCAGCGACACCGCTGGCGGCAGGCGCGCGGTGGTGCCCAGCAGCCAGCCGCGCAGGGTCCGCGGTGCCGCCGAGTCGAAGTGCACCACCTGGCAGTGGCCGTGCACGCCGGCGTCGGTACGCCCGGCACAGACCACCGTCACCGGCGCGTCGGCCACCGAGGACAGTGCGTCCTGCAGGGCCGCCTGCACGCTCGGGCCGCCCTCGCCGAGCTGCTGCCAGCCGAGGAATTCGCTGCCGTCGTATTCCACGCCCAGGGCGTAGCGCATCGTCGCCATCCGTTCGTTTGTCCGGCACCGCGCCCGGCGCCGGGCGCGCTCAGCCGAGCCGGTCCAGCAGGTCGATGGCCTCGGCCCGCGCCTGCGGATCGTTGCCGTGCGCCACCTCGGACAGCAGGCTGCGCGCGGTCTCGGTGTCGCCCAGGTCCATGTAGGCCACGGCCAGTTCCAGCCGCTCGCGGCCGGCCGGGGCGGGATTGAGCGGTGCCAGTTCGGCCGCATCCGGGCCGTCGCCGGGCGGCGGCACCGGCAGCAGCGGGACCTCGCGCACCGGCGCCTGGTCGTGTCCGGTGGCGGCCGCGATATCGTCGGCAGCGGTCTCCTCCGCGGCCGGGCCGGCCTCGGGCCCGGGAACCTCGCTGGCGGCATGCGCCGCCGCCCAGGCTTCGGCATCGACATCGGCATCGGCCTCGGCCGCCGGCTGCACCGGCGCCGGCACTGCCGCGGCCAGGGCCTGCGGATCGATCTCGCGCAGCGGCGGCAACGGCGAGGGCTTGCGCCGGCGCGACAGCACCCAGGCGCCGGCCGCGGCCAGCACCAGCACCAGCCCGCCCCACAGCCAGCCCCCGGCCGCGCCGGTCCCGGCGTTGCTCTCGGCCAGGCGCTTGTTGGCGCTGGCCAGCTCGGTGTCCTTGAGCGCGATCAGGTCCTGCTGCTTCTTCTGCAGCTTTTCCAGCTCGCCGACGCGCGTGCGCAGTTCCTGCAGCTCGGCATCGCGCGTGGCCAGGTCCTCGCGGGTCTGGCGCAGTTCGGCGTTGTCCGCCATGTCTCCCTCTCCTCCGGGCGTGGTGCCGCTCGCGGCCCCCGCCTCGCCCTTGCCGCCGCCGGCCACCGCCGGCGCGATTTCCAGCCGCGCACCGGCCGCCGTCGTGCCCGCCGCGGCGGCGGCCGGGGCGGCGTTGCCGTCGACCGCCGGTTGCGGGATGGCGGCACGGGCCTGGCGCCACTGCGCCGCCTGCTCGCGCACCATCGCCCGGGCCTCGGCCGCACCGATGCGCGCCAGTTCGTCCTGGCGCGGGGTGCGCAGGATCGCGCCCTGGCGCAGGCGGTTGATGTTGCCGCCGATGAAGGCCTGCGGATTGGCCTGCAGCAGCGCCATCATCGTCTGGTCCAGGCCGTGGCCGCTGCCGCGCGCCAGCCCGAGCGCGATCTCCGACAGGGTCTGGCCCGCGCGCACCGGCGGCAGGGCGCCGTCCGCACCGGCCCCGATGGCGACGCGGGCCGGCCGCGGTGCCGGCGGCGGCGGCGGCGCGGCGGTGTCCTCGTCCGGCACGGCCGATGGCGCCGATGCCGATGCCGGCCCGGGCAGGTCTTCCGGCGGTGCGGCGATACGGTCCGAAGGCAGGGCCTGCGGCGCCTGGATCGCGGCCGCGGAAGTCACCGCCGACTGCGGCGCGTCCACCAGCGCCGAGTACTCGCGCACCAGCCGCCCCTGGCCCCAGTCGACCTCGATCAGGAAGCTCAGCGCCGGCGCGTCCACCGGCGCGGCGCTGGTCACGCGGATGACCGCGTGCCCCTGCCGGTCCTGGGCGAACTCGAAGTGCAGGTTCTCGACCAGGCCCTGCGGCCGCTCCAGGCCGACCCGGGCGAAGGTGTCGGGACTGGCCAGCGCCACCCGGGCATCGTCCAGTTCGCCCGGCTCGTTGGAAATGACCGGGATCTCGGCCAGCAACGGCTGGCCCGGCCGTGACAGCACGCGGATGTCGCCCAGGCCGAGCGCGAGCGACGCCCCGCTGCACAGCGCCAGCGTCAATGCCCCCAACCCCTGGATCGCGCGCCGGACGCGCCTGTCCCTTGTTCTCATCCCGCCAATATAGCCGTTCGCCGCCGTTCCACGCAGCGCTCGCCACGCATGCCGGCCGGCGGCGCGCCAGCCTGTATCGATGCCCAACGCGCGTCGCCGTGTCCCGTCCTGTGTCAGCCCCGTGTCAGTGCGCGCATAGCCAGGTCGAACCGCGTTCCTAGCATGCGCAGGCCCTGGCAGCCGGCCGCGCCCGATCCCGGACGCCGCCCGGATGCCCGCCTTTCCCCACGGACAGCGGAGCCACGATGCGAGATGCGTCCTCCCCCCGGCCGGACGACGACCCGGAAATTTCCATCGTCATCTGCACCCTCAACGAGCACGAGGCCATCGCCGGCGTTCTCGCCGAGATCGACGCGGCGCTGCCCGGCTGCGCGCGCGAGATCATCGTCGTCGACGACTCCACCGACATGCGCACCGGCGACCGGGTGCTGGCCTACGCGCAGGCGCATCCCGGGGTGCGCCTGGTCAAGCGCTGGAACGAGCGCGGGCTGGGCACCGCCGCCACCCGCGGCTGGGAGGCCGCGCGCGGACGCCTGCTGGCGCTGATGGACGGCGACGGCCAGCACGACCCGGCGTTGCTGGCGCGCATGCTCCAGGCCCAGCGCGAGGGCGGGTGCGACGTGGTCGTCGCCAGCCGCTACCTGCAGTCGGCCGAATCCGGGCTGGGGCGCGTCCGCCACCTGGGCAGCCGCGTCGCGGTGCTGGCCACGCGCTGGCTGCTCGGCATCCGCATCGCCGACCCGATGAGCGGCTGCTTCCTGATGACCCGGGCCTGGTTCGAGCAGGTGCGCCCGCGCCTGAAGACGCCCGGCTTCAAGATCCTGATCGACGTGCTGGCCGGCGGCGCGCAGGCGCCGCGCCTGGCCCAGGTCCCCGCCTGCCTGCGCGAACGCCACGGCGGGCGCTCCAAGCTCGACCTGAAGGTGGTGCTCGACCTGGGCGCGCAGCTGGTGGAGAAGGCCAGCCGCGGCCTGGTGTCCGCGCGCATGGCGATGTTCTTCGCGGTGGGCATGAGCGGGCTGGTCGCGCACGTGGCCACGCTCGCGCTGGCGACCCGGGGGCTGGGATGGCCGCTGTGGCTGGGCCAGATGCTGGCGATCTGGCTGGCGATGACCTGCAACTTCCTGCTCAACAACCTGCTCACCTTCCGCGACCGCAGGCTGCACGGCCTGGACGCCCTGCAGGGCCTGGCGATGTTCTATGCCGCCTGCCTGAGCGGGGCGATCATCAGCGAGGCCGTGGCGCTGGCGCTGGCCGGCGCCGGGGTCGGTTCCCTGGCCGCCGGGGCCGGCGGCGCGATCCTGGCCGGGGTATGGAATTACCATCTGGCCAGGCGCACCACCTGGCGCGACCGGCAGGCCCCGGCCGGCGCTGCCGGCACCGTCGCCGTGCCGCCGCGCCCGCCCCGCAACGACTGAGCCCGCACGTACCGCGCGCTGGCCGGCGGCGGCCTTCTGGATCCTGGTCCTGGCCGCCGTCGCCTTCGCCTTCGTCGGCCTGGGACGCAGCAACTTCTGGACGGACGAGCTGTTCACCGTCCACCTCATCCACCACGACGGCGGCCTGGGCGAGGTCCTGCAGCGCGCGCTGACCGATACCCATCCGCCGCTGTACTACTTCCTGCTGTACGGCTGGAGCCGGATCGGCGGCCTCGGCGAGGCCTGGCTGCGCCTGCCCAGCGCGCTGTGCGCGGTGGCGGCCATCGCCACCACCGCGCTGGCGCTGCGGCGGCGCTTCACCCCGACCGCGGTCGCCTTCGCCCTGGCGGTCGGCGCGCTGTCGCTGTTCTGGTTCGAGAACGCGCAGAACGCGCGCAGCTACGCGCTGGCGATGTCGTGCTCGGCCGGCCTGCTCGGCTTGACCCTGGCGCTGGACCGGCGCCGCGACGGCAGCCGCCGCTGGCCGTGGCTGCTGGCCCTGGCGGTGCTGGGCCTGTTCGCCAGCCTGGTGCATGCCTACCTGCTGCTGGTCACCGGCATGGTGCTGGCCTGGCTGCTGCTGACCCAGCCGGGCTGGCGCATGCGCGCGGGCGTGGTCCTGGCCGGGCTGGTCGTGCTCGCCGTCAACCTGGCCTACGTGCGCCTGCTGCTGCACTCCACCACCCAGGACCTGCACGACCTGTGGTTCGGGCTCGGCGCGCGCTTCTTCCGCCAGCAGACCGCCATCGCGCTGCGCAGCCTGCTCTCCAACGGCAGCCGGTTCGCGGTGGCGGCCCTGCTGCTGGCCCTGGTCTGGCGCGCCGTCCGCCGCGGCCGGGCGCCGGCCGGACCGGATGCGCGCCGCCGCGCGGGCCTGCTGGCGGTCTGGGTGCTGGCCGGCATCGCCGGTGCCGGCATCGCGATCAGCTATGCGATCGCGCCGTCCTATTCGTCCCGCAACCTGCTGGTCGCCGCGCCGTTCGCCTGGCTGCTGCTGGCCTGGCTCTACGACGTGGCCGGCCCGCCCGACACCGGCACGCGCTGGCGCGCGCTGGCCGTATGCGCGTTGCTGGTGCTGGTCGCCAGCAACCTGCCGATGCTGCGCGGGCGCGGCCTGGAGCGCAACGAGGCCTGGCGCGACTCGGCACGCTTCGTCGCCGCCCTGCCGGGCTGCGCGCACCAGCCGGTGCCGGTCATGCTGCCCTACAAGTTCGGCCCGGCCACGCCGGCCTACCGGGAACTGGCGAGCCGCGACTTCTACGGCCACTACGCCGCCGCGGGCACGCCGATCTCGGCATGGCTGCCCGCCGAGCTGAGCGGGCGCCATCCGCAGCCGGCGCTTTCGCGCCTGCTGGCCGCGCGCGCGCGGAACGCCGATGCGGGCGGATGCACGCTGCTGCTGTGGGGCGTGCACGATCTCACCGGCGACAGTGCGCTGGCCCTGGCCCAGGAACTGGCCCGCGCGCCCGGCATCGCGCCGCATCCGGTCGCGGTGCAGACCTTCCTGCGCGCACGCCGCCGCGGCACCGGCTGGAGCCCGGTGGAGGACGGATTCGTGTTCTACGCCTTGCCGGTGGCCGCCGCGGGGACGCTGCGCGACCCGGGTGCGCAGGTACGCATGCCCGGCGGCGTGCTCGGCGACCGCTACGTGGTCGCCCGCCTCGCCGCGCTGCAGGTGCCGGGCACGCCGGGATATGGACTGGATGGCTTCGCCATCACCCGCTTCGGACGAATCGGCGGCCGCGTGCAGGAACGCTACGAGCTGGTGCCGCGCACCACCTGCGATCCGCCGATGGATGCGCGCTCGGACATCCGCCCGGCGCCCACGCAACCGGATTGCTTCGCGCGCCCGGCGGTCACGCGCTTCCGGTGAGCCGCTGGCCGGCGGCGCGCAGGCGACTGCCCGCGCACCGCCGCCCTGCCGTCAGGCCTGCTCGGCGGCGACCAGCTCGGCCAGCTGCACCGCGTTGAGCGCGGCGCCCTTGCGGATGTTGTCGGCCACCACCCACAGGTTCAGCGCGCGCGGGTGCGAGAAGTCCTCGCGGATGCGGCCCACGTACACCGGGTCGGTACCCGAGGCATGGGTGACCGGGGTCGGGTAGCCGCCGGCCCTGGGTTCGTCCACCACCACCACGCCCGGCGCGGCGGCCAGCAGCGTGCGCGCCTGCTCGGGGGTGATCTTCTTCCGGGTCTCGACGTTGACCGCCTCGGAATGGCCGTAGAACACCGGCACGCGCACCGCGGTCGGGTTCACCTGGATGCTCGTATCGCCCAGGATCTTCTGCGTCTCCCACACCAGCTTCATCTCTTCCTTGGTGTAGCCGTTGGGCTGGAACTCGTCGATGTGCGGGATCAGATTGAAGGCGATCTGCACCGGGAACTTCTTCGGCGCGATCTCCTGGAAGTTCAGGATCTCGGCGGTCTGCCGGCCCAGCTCCTCCATCGCCGAGCGGCCACCGCCGGACACCGACTGGTAGGTGGCCACGTTGATGCGCTCGATGCCGTATTCGCGGTGGATCGGCGCCAGCACCGGCATCAGCTGCATGGTCGAGCAGTTGGGGTTGGCGATGATCCCGCGCGGACGCTCGCGCGCCGCCTCCGGGTTGACCTCGGACACCACCAGCGGCACGTCGTCGTCGTAGCGGAAGGTGGAGGAGTTGTCGATCACCACCGCGCCGGCCGCGGCGAACTTCGGCGCGTATTCCTTGCTGACCGAACCGCCGGCCGAGAACAGGGCGATGTCGATGCCGGCCGGGTCGAACGTGGCCAGGTCCTCGACCACCAGCTTGCGGCCGTCGAAATCCACCTTGCTGCCGGCCGAGCGCTCGGAGGCCAGGGCATGGATCTGGGCGATGGGGAACTGGCGCTCGGCCAGGATGGCCAGCATGGTCTCGCCGACCGCGCCGGTGGCACCGACGACGGCAACGTTGAAGCGACGGGTCTGGGTATTCATGGAATGGGATTCTTGTGCAAAGGGGGAAAACGCGGGACGCGGACGGGCCATGTTCGGGGAACCTCCGGACGGGGCCGCCGTGGAGGTTCCCTATCGTTTGGCGCCGTCTTTGCCGGCCGCGGCGGTGGCCAGCGCGTCCGCGTTGATCGGCGCCGGCGGATGGCCGGCGTGCGGGCCGAAGCCGAGCCCGGCGACCAGGTTGTCCACCGCCATCGCGGCCATCGCCCGGCGCGTGGCCAGGCTGGCGCTGCCGATGTGGGGGGTCAGCACCGCGTTGGACAGGGCCAGCAGCTCCGGGCGCACGTGCGGCTCGCCCTCGAACACGTCCAGCCCGGCCGCGGCCAGGCGCCCGTGCGCCAGCGCGTCGGCCAGGGCCAGCTCGTCGACGATGCCGCCGCGGGCGATGTTCACCAGGGTGGCGGTGGGCTTCATCTTCGCCAACGCCACCGCATCTATCACGTGGTGGGTCTGCGCGCTGTAGGGCACCACCAGCACCAGGTGGTCGGCCTGCGCCAGCAGGGTGTCGAAATCGATGTAGCGCGCGCCGACCGCGGCCTCCTCGTCCTGCGGCAGGCGCGAGCGGTTGTGGTAGACCACCGGCATGCCGAAGCCGTGGTGGCCGCGGCGGGCGATGGCCTGGCCGATGCGGCCCATGCCGAGGATGCCCAGGGTCTTGCCGTACAGGTCGGTGCCCAGCAGCTGGGTGAACGACCAGCCGCTCCAGCCGCCGGCGCGCACCAGGCGGTCGCCCTCGGCCACCCGCCGCGCCGCCGCCATCAGCAGGGCGAATCCCAGCTCGGCGGTGGTTTCGGTGAGCACGCCCGGGGTATTGGTCGCCAGCACGCCGCGCGCGTCCAGCGCCGCGATGTCCAGGTTGTTGTAGCCCACGCCGAGGTTGGAGACCACGCGCAGGCGCGAGGCACCGGCCAGCTGCGCCGGCCCGATCTTCTCGTTGAGGGTGACCAGCGCCCCGTCCACCCGGGCCAGCCTGGCGGCGATCTCCGCCGGCGCGTGCTGGCTCACCTCGGTGGCGGCATCGACCTCGAAGTACTCGCCCAGCCGCGCGACGATGTCGTCGAACGTCGGCTGGCTCACCCACACCCGCGGCCGCGGCTCAGCCATCGGCGGCGCCCGGGATGCGCGGGGAGACCGTGCCCACGTCGCCGCACTGGGCACGGTGGCGCAGCGCCTGGTCCATCAGCACCAGCGCCACCATCGCCTCGGCGATCGGGGTGGCGCGGATGCCCACACAGGGATCGTGGCGGCCGGTGGTGACCACCTCCACGGCGTTGCCGTCCACGTCCACGGTGGCGCCGGGCAGTCGCAGGCTGGAGGTGGGCTTGAGCACGATGGAGGCAACGACCGGCTGGCCGGTGGAGATGCCGCCGAGGATACCGCCGGCATGGTTGGACAGGAATCCTTGCGGCGTCATCAGGTCGCGGTGCTCGGTGCCCTTCTGCGCCGCGGCGGCGAAGCCGTCGCCGATCTCCACCCCGCGCACGGCGTTGATGCTCATCAGCGCGGCCGCCAGTTCGCCGTCGAGCTTGCCGTAGATCGGCTCGCCCCAGCCCGGCGGCACGTTGTCGGCGACCACCTCCACGCGCGCGCCGACCGAGTCGCCGGACTTGCGCAGCGCGTCCATGTAGGCCTCCAGCTCCGCCACCTGCGCGGCATGCGGCCAGAAGAACGGGTTGGTTTCCACCGTGTCCCAGTCGAAGCCGGCCGGGCGGATCTCGCCCAGCTGCGACAGGTAGCCGCGCACGGTCACGCCGTAGCGCTGCGCCAGCCACTTCTTGGCGATCACCCCGGCGGCCACGCGCGTCGTCGTCTCGCGCGCGGAGGAACGGCCGCCGCCGCGCGGGTCGCGGATGCCGTACTTCTGCCAGTAGCTGTAGTCGGCATGGCCCGGGCGGAACTGGCGGGCGATGGCGGCGTAGTCCTTGCTGCGCTGGTCGGTGTTGCGGATCAGCAGCGCGATCGGGGTGCCGGTGGTGCGGCCCTCGTAGACGCCGGAGAGGATCTCCACGTCGTCGGCCTCGCGCCGGGCCGAGGTGTGGCGGCTCTTGCCGGTGGCGCGGCGGCCCAGGTCGTGGGCGAACTCCTCCGGCGCGATCTCCAGCCCGGGCGGGCAGCCGTCGACCACGCAGCCGATCGCCGGACCGTGGCTCTCGCCGAAGGTGGTGACCGTGAGCAGGCGGCCGAAGCTGTTGGCGCCCATGGCGGTCAGCGTGCCGCGGCCAGCGCGGCGATGCGGTCGTGGTGGGCGCGCAGTTCGTGGGCCTCCACCGCGAACACGCCCATCTGGCCGACGCGGAACTCGATCCAGGCGAAGTCCACCTGCGGCAGCAGCGCCACCAGCGCCTGCTCGGCCTCGCCGACCTCGCAGATCAGCAGGCCGTCCTCGCTCAGGTGGTCGGGGGCGTCGCGCAGGATCTTCAGCACCAGGTCCAGGCCGTCGGGGCCGGCGCGCAGGCCCAGTTCGGGCTCGTAGCCGTACTCGCGCGGCAGCGCGTCGGTCTCCGCGTCGGTGACGTAGGGCGGGTTGCTGACGATCAGCTCGTACACGCGCCCGGCCAGGCCGTCGAACAGGTCGGACTTGACCAGCTCCACGTTGTGGGCGAGCAGGCGCTGCTTGTTCTCCGCCGCCAGCGCCAGCGCGTCGTCGCTGATGTCCACCGCATCGACCTGCCACTCCGGGTTGTAGTGCGCGGTGGCTATCGCGATGCAGCCCGAGCCGGTGCACAGGTCCAGTGCGCGCTGCACCGGGCGCCCGGCCAGCCACGGCTCGAAGCCGGCCTCGATCAGCTCGGCGATCGGCGAGCGCGGCACCAGCGCGCGGCGGTCGCTCTTGAAGTTGAGCCCGGCGAACCACGCCTCGCCGGTCAGGTAGGCGGCGGGCACGCGCTCGTCGATGCGGCGCTGGAACAGCGCCAGCACCTGCGCCTTCTCCTCGGCCAGCAGGCGCGCCTGGCCGTAGGCCGGCCCCAGGTCGTGCGGCAGGTGCAGCGCGTGCAGCACCAGCTGGGTGGCCTCGTCCAGGGCGTTGTCGTAGGAATGGCCGAAGGTCAGGCCGGCGCCATTGAAGCGGCTGGCGCCGTAGCGGATCAGGTCGATGATCGTGGACAGTTCGGTGGCCGCGGCGGCAGTCATGGCGTGGGCGAGCGTGGGGCGGCCCACGATTATAGGAGGTCGCCCGTTATCATGAGCGGCCGTTGCACCGGAAATCGACATGTTCAACCGCTCCACCTGGACCGTGCTGGCGGTGGCGCTGCTGGCGGCCGTGGCCTGCTACGCCGGCCGCTGGCTGCTCGTGCGCCCGCCGCGCCCCACGCCGCCGCTGCACGCGGTGACCCGGCAGGTGCCGGCGCAGCCGCTGCCCGACTTCAGCCTGCGCCAGTCCGACGGCACCGCGCTGGTGCCCGGCGAGCTGCGCGGCCACTGGACCCTGGTGGTGATGGGCATGCCCGGCGCGGATGCGCGCTGCCAGCCGCCGCTGGCGCTGCTGGCGCGCGCCCAGGACGAATGGATGCCGATCGCCGATTCGCTGCGCCCGCAGGTGCTGTTCGTGTCGGTCGCCCAGGGCCTGGACAGCCCCTCGCGCGCCGGCGAGTACGCGCACCGCTTCCACCGCGACACCCTGGCCGCCGGGGCGGACCGCCCGGCGCTGGAGCGTTTCGCCGCCGCACTGGGGCTGCGCCTGAGCGATGCCGGCGGCGACACCCGCGGCGACTGCCCGGTCGAGCCGGCCGACACCCTGCCGCTGATCGACCCCGACGGACGCCTGGCCGGGCACGTGCATCCGCCGCTGTCGGCCGACCGCATCGCCCACGACCTGCAACTGCTGACCGAGAGCACCGCGCCATGAGCCTGGCCACCACCCTCACCCACGTCCTGCCGCACCGGGCCCTGTCCGGCCTGGCGCGACGCCTGGCCTACGCGCGCACGCCCTGGCTCAAGCAGCGCCTGATCGATGCGGTGATCGCCCGGTTCGGGGTCGACATGGGCGAGGCGGCCGAGCCGGACCCGCGCGCCTATCCCAGCTTCAATGCCTTCTTCACCCGGGCCCTGGCAGCGGGCGCACGGGTGCCCGACCCGGATCCGTCCACCCTGCTGATGCCGGCCGACGGGCGCATCAGCCAGCTCGGGCGGGTCGAGGACGGGCGCATCTTCCAGGCCAAGGGCCAGGGCTTCACCGCCGCCGAGCTGCTCGCCGACGAGGCCGATGCCGCCCCCTTCGCCGACGGCCTGTTCGCCACGATCTACCTGTCCCCGCGCGACTACCACCGCGTGCACATGACCTGCACCGCGACCCTGCGCGAGACCGTGCACGTGCCCGGGCGGCTGTTCAGCGTCGGCCCGGCGGCGGTGCGCGACGTGCCGCGCCTGTTCGCCCGCAACGAACGGCTGGTGTGCCATTTCGATACCGATTTCGGCCCGATGGTGCAGGTGATGGTGGGCGCGATGCTCGTCTCCGGCGTGGAGACGGTGTGGTCCGGCGTGGAGATCCCGCCGTACGCCGACCGGGTGATCCGCAAGGACTGGCGCGGCCGCGGCATCACCCTGGACCGCTTCGCCGAGATGGCGCGCTTCAACTATGGCTCCACGGTGATCGTGCTGCTGCCGCCGGGGGTGGCCGCGCTGGAGCCGGCCCTGGGCGCCGAGAGCCCGGTCCGGCTCGGCCAGGTGCTGGCGCGGCGGCTGTAGCCGAACGGCAACCGCGCTCGCCGGCAGGGTGGCGGGACCGGCGCTCGCGCCGCCGCTGCGGCGCCGGGGCCGGTCCACGACGCCCCGTGCGGCCGGCTTCCGGGAAACGCCGAACAAAGAGACGACCCGACGCGAAGGAATCGGGCGCTGCACCGCCTCCGGCGCCGGGTGGTAATCCAGCCGGGCGCCAGGACCGGCCCACGATGGCCCCGTGCGACCGGCTTGCGGGGAACGCCGAGCGAAGACGACCCGACGCGCCGCGAAGGAATCGGGCGCTGCACCGCCTCCGGCGTCGGGTGGAAAGCCAGCTGGTCGCCAGAGCCGGCCCACGACGCCCCCCGTGCGACCGACTTCCAGGAAAGGCGAGCGAAGACGACCCGACGCGCCGCGAAGGGATCGGGCGCTGCACCGCCTCCGGCGCCGGGTGGAAAGCCAGCCGGTCGCCAGGACCAGTCCACGATGGCCCCCGTGCGACCGGCTTGCGGGAAACGCAAGCGGAGATAGCCGTCGCGGCGCAGCGGGATCGAGCGCTGCGCGGCCTCGGGCGCCAATGCGTAAATCCAGCCGGTCTATCCCGGCCGCGTCTCCTCGTGATCCGGGACGACGGTACCGCGCCGCGGGATCGCCGGCCGCGTCGCTGCCGGCGTCAGCCCGCGCCCAGGCCCGGGATGGCGCTGATCACCTGCGGGTCGAAGCCGGCCAGTTCGGCGAAATGGCGGCCGCGCGCGACATAGTCGCGGTACGGGCCGAAGCTCGGCGCGCCGGGCGAGAGCAGCACCACGCCGCCCTCCGCACCGAGCAGGGCGCGGGCGCGGGCGACCGCGTCGGCCAGGTCGGCGGCCGCTTCCAGCCGGAAGCGCCCTTCCCGCGCCAGCGGCGCCAGCAGGTCGTGGATGCGCGGGCCGTTGGCGCCCATCGTGACGATGCCCAGCGGCGCGTCGCCGTGGGCCATGTGCCCGGCGAAGTCGTGCCAATCCAGGCCGCGGTCGTGGCCGCCGGCCAGCAGCACGACGCGGCGGCCGCGGTACCAGTCGAGCGCGGCCAGGCTGGCGTGCGGGGTGGTGCTGATCGAATCGTTGACGTACAGCACGCCGTCGCGCTCGCCCAGCGCCTGCAGGCGGTTGGGCAGCGGCTGGAAGCTGCGCGCGGCGCCGGCCAGGGGCATCGCGTCCAGGCCCAGCGCCTCGATCGCGGTCAGCACCGCGCACAGGTTGCTGCGGTTCTGGTGGCCCGGCACCGGCAGCTCGCGCGTGTCGAGCACGCAGGCATCGCCGCGGTACAGGTCCTCGCCGCGCAGGTGCCAGCCGGCGTCGGTGTTGAACCAGTGGATGCGGCTGCCGGGCAGGTCGAGCGCGGCCAGGCGCGGGTCGGCGGCGTTGAGCACGGCATGCACGGGCCGCGCCCGGGTCACCAGCGACAGCTTGTCGGCGATGTAGCGTTCCTCGCTGCCGTGCCAGTCCAGGTGTTCGGGGTAGAGGTTCAGCACCACCGCGACTTCCGGCCGGGCGCCGGAGGGCGCCACGTCCGGGGTCTGGTAGCTGGACAGCTCCAGCGCCCAGTACTGCGGGGCCGGGTGCGGGTCGAGCACCTCCAGCAGCGGCAGGCCGATGTTGCCGGCCAGCACCGTGCGATGCCCCGCGGCGCGCAGCAGGTGCGCCAGCATCGCCGTGGTGGTGCTCTTGCCCTTAGTGCCGGTGACGCAGGCGCAATGCGCCACGATGCCGTCGCTGCCGGCGTGTTCGCCGAACCACAGCGAGGTGCCGCCCACCAGCCGCGCCCCGTGGGCGGCGGCATACACCGCGTCGGGCTTGTACGGGCTGATGCCCGGCGACTTGACCACCACCTCGAACGCGGCCAGGGCCGGCCCGTCCACGCCGGTGCGCACGTCCAGCGCGGCATCGCCCAGCGCGCGCGCCTCCTCGGCCTCGTGGGCGCCGCAGAACAGGGTCAGCGGCAGCGCCGGCAGGCGTGCGCGGATCGCGCGCCAGGCGGCATGGCCTTCGTGGCCCCAGCCCCACAGCGCGACGCGCTTGCCCTCAAGCTGCGAAATCCGCACGCAGGCGCTCCCACAGCGTGGCCGGGATGCGATGCTCCTGCTCGGGCACCAGCAACGGTTCCAGCGCCAGCGCCCCGGCCTCCAGCTGCGGCTCGATCAGGTGGCGGAAGCGCGAGACCAGCACGTCCTGCTTCCACTCCGGGCGCACCGCCAGCGCGGCCATCGCCGCGCGCGACTCGCGGCCCTCGCCCACGCACTCGAACGGCTTGTGGTCGTGGAATTCCAGCAGCGCGTCGTAGCCGGCGGCCTGGCTATCCTCGTCGAGCAGGTTGCGTCCGAAGATGCCCACCAGCCGGGTCTTGGGCATGAACGGGGCCAGCGCCAGGAACACGAAGTGGCATTTCGGGCATACCCCGCACCAGCGGTGCGCGGGGCGCTCGCCGAGGATGTGGAAGTTGCGGTTGCAGCTGGAGAAGCAGTCGTCGTAGCGGTCGCTGCGCGCGAACTGGCGCGCCACGGCCAGCTCCGACAGCGGCCGCAGCAGCGAGTAGTAGTGCAGGTCTGCGGCGATGCGCTGCTCGACGTACTCGCCGAAGCCGCGCTCGAAGTCCCAGCCCTTGGACCACTGGTGGTTGACCTCGCCGGTGCCGGGGATCTGGCTGCCGTAGCTGGCCGAGCGCTCGTTGGAGAACACCACCTGGTCGGCATCGACCAGCAGCGCGGCCAGCACCAGGATCGCCGAGTTCACCGCGGTCACCGGGATGTGGCCGTTCCACGCGCCCTGGCGGTTGAGCTCGAACAGCTCCGGCGCCAGCTGGCGGCCGATGTTGAGCAGCGGCAGGCCGGTGCGCTCGGCGCAGGCGCGGATCAGCTGCGAACCGCCGATCCAGGTCACCGTCTGCGCCACCCCGAGCCGGCGCAGCGCCTCGATGGTCACCAGCGAATCCTTGCCGCCGCCGATGGCGGTCAGCGCATGCGCACGCAGGCCGAGCACCGGCGCCTGCGGCTCGGCCACCGCGGCCGGCGCGGCGTCGGCCGCTTCCTCCAGCGCGGTGGCCGGGAAGCGGATGCGCCCGTGCAGGTCCAACCCGTTGCGGTAGGCGAATTCGCCCAGGCCGTTGACGTAGATGCGCTCCATCAGCGCGGCGGTCGCCGCGTCGATGGCGTAGCCGTCGATCTCGATGACCGGCGGCACCGCGGCCTTGTAGTAGCTCACCCCGGCGATCAGGTGCAGCAGGCGCAGGGCGCGCTCCACCGCCGCCGCGCGTGCGCCGTCCAGCGCGAACGGCGCCCCGGGGAAGCTCACCGTCTCCACCATCTCGGCGCCGTCGTCGAAGGCATAGGCCAGCTGCGCCACGCCGGTGGCGGCGTCGAAGCCGCAGCGGACGAAGCGGAAACGGGTGACCTGGTGCTTGTCGAAAACGCTCATGTACGGTCCTGCGCGGGAAGCGCCGTGCGGCGCTGGTAGCGCCGGCACAGCAGGTACTGGAACACGGAATACGGGATGACCGCCCACAGCATGCGCATGCAGCCGAGGACGACGAGCAGCAGCAGCAACTGCGCGAACGAGGCCGCCGGCAGGTGCTCGGTCCCCGCCATTATCGCCGCCGCGTAGAGCGCCAGCACGCCCGGGTACACCGCCATCGCCGCCAGCACCGCGCGCCAGGCCAGGCCGCCGGCGCTGGCCCGGGCGGCGCGGCGGCGCTGCCACGCTGAAACCAGCATTGCGCCCAGCAGGGCCGCCAGCAGCGCCGGCGGCAGCCAGCGCAGCAGGTCGGCGCCGGCGCCGCCGGTGGCCAGCAGCAGGCCGGCGCAGCACGCCGCCGCGGCCAGCACGCTGCCGAGCACGTATTCAGGCACCGGGCGCATCGAGCACGTCCTGGGCCGGCAGCGGGCGCTGGTTGTAGGTGGACGCCATGGTGTAGCCGTAGGCGCCGGCATCGGCGATCAGCATCGCCTCGCCCGGGGCGGTACCGGCCGGCAGGCGCACGCGGTGGCCGAATACGTCGGAGGATTCGCAGATCGGGCCGACCACGTCGAACACCCCGTCGCGCGGCTCCTCCAGGCGCTGCAGGTTGGCGATGTCGTGCCAGGCGTCGTACAGCGCCGGCCGGATCAGCGCGTTCATGCCGGCATCCAGGCCGACCCGGACGATGCCGTCCTTCTCGATCACCTGGGTGGCATGCACCAGCAGCACGCCGGCCTCGGCCACCAGGAAGCGGCCCGGCTCGATGGCCAGCTCGAAGGCCGGGTGCAGCGCCTTCATCTCGGCCAGGCCCTCGCCCCAGTCCTGCAGGTCGAACGGCTCGTCGTCCTCGGTGTACGGGATCGGCAGGCCGCCGCCGATGTCCAGGGTGCGCACGCTGCCGATGCGGCGCGCGAAGCCGGCCAGCTCGTCGTACATGCGCTTCCAGTGCTGGCGCGTCTCCACGCCCGAGCCCAGGTGCGCGTGCAGGCCGGTGATGCGCGCTTCCAGCGCGCGCGCGGCCTCGACGAAGGCATCCACGCGCGAGGCCGCCAGCCCGAACTTGGACTGCTTGCCGCCGGTGTTGACCTTGACGTGGTGGCCGTCGCCGTGGCCCAGGTCGATGCGCAGGGTGATCTCGCGGCCGCGGAACAGCGCCGGCCAGTCCTGCAGCGCCTCCACGCTGTCCACGGTGACGTGCACGCCGAGCGCGAACGCCGCCGCGTACTCCTCGTGCGGGCAGAAGCTGGGGGTGAACAGCACCCGCGCCGGATCCAGCTGCGGCAGGGTGGCGAACACCAGCTGCAGTTCGGCCAGCGACACGCACTCCAGGCCGAAACCCTCGTCCACCAGGGCGCGCAGCACCGCCGGGTGGCTGTTGGCCTTGATCGCGTAGTAGCGCCGGTCCACCGCGGCCACCGCGGCGAGCTGGCGCGCGCGCGCGCGGACGGTGGGCAGGTGGTAGACGTAGCGCGGCGTGCCGGCCGTGGCCAGCGCCAGCAGCCGCTCGCGCTCGCCCTGCCACCACGGCACCGGGCGCGGGCGCACCTGGCCGAGGATGTCGCGCCAGCGCGGGCCGAACACCTCCGGCTCGTGCACCGGCATCGCGCCGGACTCGATCATCGCCGCGTGCAGCACCGGGATCAGGCCCTCGCCGGCGGCCTCGTCGATGACGAAGGTCAGGTTCAGGTCGTTGGACGACTGGCTGATCATGTGCACGCGCTCGCGGCCGAAGGTGTCCCAGACGCCGGTGAGCTTGTGCAGCAGCGAGCGCATGCCGCGCCCGACCAGGGTGATGGCCGCGCACGGCGCGATCACCTTGACCCGGCCGATCTTCTCCAGGTCGGCGGCCAGCGCCGCCAGCACGTCGTCGCTGAGCAGGTTCTCGCTGGGATCGAGCGAGACGGTGACGTTGGTCTGCGAGGTGCCGATCAGGTCCACCGAGAGCCCGTGCTTCTTGAACAGCGCGAACACGTCCACCAGGTAGCCGACCTGCTGCCACATGCCGATGTCCTCCACCGACACCAGCACCACGCCGTTGCGCCGGCTGATCGCCTTGACCCCGGCCACGGTGGCGGCGCTGCGGTCGATCAGGGTGCCCGGCAGCTGCGGCCGCTCGGTGTCCAGGATCGCCATCGGCACGCCGGCGTCGCGGCACGGCTTGATCGAGCGCGGGTGCAGCACCTTGGCGCCGGTGGTGGCGATCTCCTGCGCCTCGGCATAGCCCAGGCGGGTCAGCAGGCGCGCATCGGGCACTTCGCGCGGGTTGGCGCTGAACATGCCGGGCACGTCGGTCCAGATCTCCACCTTGGACGCGCCGAGCAGCGCGCCGAAGTACGCGGCCGAGGTGTCCGAGCCGCCGCGGCCGAGGATCGCCGTGCCGCCGTCGGCATGGCGGGCGATGAAGCCCTGGGTGATCAGCAGGCGCGTGGGCTGGGCGGCGAAGCCGGCCTTCCAGTCGTCCTGCGACTGCCACTGGCAGTTCACCGACAGGCGCTGCGACCAGGCGCTCTGGCTGGCCTGCGGCGGCAGCGCCGAGAGCCAGTCGCGCGCGTCCATCCAGCCCATGTCCAGGCCCTGTGCGCGCAGGTAGGCCGCGCCGAGGGTGGAGGACAGCAGCTCGCCCTGGCCGAGCACCTCGGCCTGCCAGTCCAGCGGCCGGGTGGCGGCGCGCGGGTCGTCCAGCAGCGCGCGCAGCACGGCCAAGCGCGCGCCCAGCACCGCCTCGGCATCCAGTTCCAGCTCGGCCAGGAACTCGCGGTGGCGCGTTTCCAGGGCGGCCACGCGCTGGCGGCTGTCGGTGGCGCCGTCGGCGATCGCGGTCAGTTCGTTGGTCACCCCCGACAGCGCCGAGACCACCACCAGCACGCGCCCGCCGGTCTCGTCCGCGCGTTTCTTCACCAGCCGTCCGATCGTGTCCCAGCGATGGCGACGCGACACCGAGGTGCCGCCGAACTTGAGGACGATCCAGCGATCGACGAGGGGGGAAGAGGCCATGGAAACGGGTCTGCGTTGGGGGGGGGAGAGCGGGAAACGGGAAGCGAAGAAAAACCCGGCGTGCCGGGCGGAACCTGCGATTCTATGCCAAGCTCCGCTGTCTCCGTGGCCTTGTTTTCCCCTGCAACCATGCCCGAGAGACCCTATCTGCAACTGGACGTGTTCGCCGCCCGTCCCGGCACCGGCAACCCGCTCGGCGTGGTGCCGCAGGCCCAGGACCTGGACACCGCCGCGATGCAGGCCCTGGCGGCCTGGCTGAACCTGTCGGAGACCGTGTTCTTCCTGCCGCCGGACCAGGCCGGCGCGGACTACCGCATCCGCATCTTCACCCCGCGCATGGAGCTGCCCTTCGCCGGCCATCCCAGCGTCGGCGCGGCCTGGCTGGCGATCGAGTCCGGCCTGGCCGCCGCGCCGGGCGCGGGCGGGCAACTGCTGCAGCAGTGCGCGGCCGGCCTGCTGCCGGTCCGCGCCAGCGGGGACCCCGGCCGGCGCGTGGTGTCGGTGCGCAGCCCCGCCGCCCGCCAGCTGGCGGTGGCGCCGGCGGTCCTCGCGCCGGAACTGGCCGCCATCGCCGTCGACGAGCCGTCGCTGTGGAGCAACGGCCCGGAGTGGTGGCTGCTGGAAGTGGCCGGCGAGGCCGCGTTGCGCGCCCTGCAGCCGGACCTGGCGGCGATCGCCGCGCTGCCGCGCAGCGGCAAGCTCGCCGTCTTCGCGCCGGCCGAGGGCGATGGCCACCAGCTGGTGCTGCGCGCCTTCGCCCCGGGCGCCGGCATCGCCGAGGACCCGGTCACCGGCAGCGCCAACGCGCTGGTGGCCGCGCTGCTGCAGGCGCGCGGGCGCCTGCCCGGCCGCGGCGGCCGCTATGTGGCCAGCCAGGGACGCGAGCTCGGCCGCGACGGCCACGTGGAGATCCGCGTGGACGAGGACGACGAGGTCTGGATCGGCGGCCAGGTGCAGCCGGTGATCGAGGGCCGGCTGCACTGGTGATCGCCCCGCGCGCGGGGCCAGCCGGCACCGGCACCGGCGCGGCGCGGCGCGTGGCCGGCCGGACCGGGGCGGCCGGCCCATCGTGCTGGTCGCCCCGGCCCTCGCCGCGACGCATCCTCGCGGGCACTCCTACAATGCCTCCCCTTTCCGCACGGCTACGGACCATGGCCCAGCGTCCCTTCCTGCAGCTCGACGTGTTCTCGCCCCATGCCGGCGCCGGCAATCCGCTGGCGGTGGTGCTCGACGCCGCCGGCCTGGACGAGGCGGCGATGCAGGCCATCGCCCGCTGGACCGGCCTGCCGGAGACGACCTTCCTGTTCCCGGCGGCCACGCCGGGCAGCGACTATCGCGTGCGCATGTTCAGTCCGCAGCAGGAAGTGCCCTTCGCCGGCCATCCCAGCGTCGGTACCGCGCATGCCGCGCTCGAAGCCGGCCTGGCCGCGCCGCGCGACGACGCCGTCCTGGGCCGGCACCTGGTACAGGACGGCATCGCCGGCCTGTTGCCGCTGCGCATCGACGGCAGCGGCGAGCAGCGCAGCATCGCCATCCGCACGCCGCGCGCGGCGGTGGCCGAGATCGCCGGCCACGACGATGCCCGGCTCGCCACGGCGACCGCCGGCTGGGCCCGGGGCCCGCTGCCGCCGGTGCTGATGGACGGTGGACGGCGCTGGTGGCTGGTGGAAGTCGCCGACGAGAGCACCCTGCGCGCCCTGCGCCCGGACTGGGAGGCCATCGCCGCGCTGGCCGCGGCCAGCGCCAGCATGGGCGTGTTCGCCTACGCCCGCGCCGGCGCCGGCCAGCCCTATGCCTTCGCCGTGCGCGCCTTCGTCGGCAACGGCCGGCGTTTCGAGGATGCCGCCTCCGGCGCCGCCAACGCGGTCCTGGCCGCGTGGCTGGACGAACGCGGGGCGCTGCCCGCCGGCGCGCGCCGCTACACGGTCAGCCAGGGCCGCGAGATCGGTTTCGACGCTCGCCTGGACCTGGCCCTCGACGCTGCCGGCCAGGTCTGGTCGGGCGGCCGCGTGCGGACCGTGGTGCGCGGCACGATCGACTGGTAGCCCACGCCGCGACGGGCATACTGGCGGCCCATGTCCCGCAGGAAGGAACCGACCATGCCCGCCCGTGCCCTCGCCTTGCCCGCCCTCGCCGTGCTGGCCGCCCTGGCCGGATGCTCGACGCCACCGCCCCCGGACCGCGACGATCACGCCGCCCTGCCCGCGCCCGGGTCCGACCGCGACGCCCACGGCTGCATCGGCTCGGCCGGCTACGCCTGGTGCGAGGGCACCGGCCAGTGCGAACGGCCGTGGGAGCTGGCGCGGGCGAAGGGATTCGACAATACCGCGGCGGCCTTCGCCGCCTGGTGCCGCAACCCGCCGGCCGCCACGCCCTGAGCGCTCGCCGGCGCCGTGCGCCGCCACGGATCGGGGCGACGGCGCGGCTGCGTCACGGCGCGCGGCGATAGACCGCCTGGCCGTCCACCCAGGTGGACAGCACCTGCATCTGGTCCAGTTGCGCAGCCGGCACCGCCAGCGGATCGCGGTCCAGGATCACGAAGTCGGCGCGCAGGCCCGGCTTGAGCATGCCGACCTTGTCCTCGTCGAAACCGGCCCAGGCCGCGTCGGCGGTGAAGCCGCGCAACGCCTCGGCCGCGCTCAGGCGCTGGTCGGGGAACCAGCCGCCCGGCGGCTGGCCCTGCGCGTCCTGGCGGGTCACCGCGGCGTACAGGCCCAGCCGCGGGTCCGGCGATTCGACCGGGAAGTCCGAGCCCAGCGCCAGGCGTGCCCCGGACTGCAGGAAGCGCTGCCAGGCATAGGCGCCGAGCAGGCGCTCGTGGCCCAGGCGCTGCTCCGCCCACGGCATGTCCGAGGTCGCGTGGGTGGGCTGCATGGAGGCGATCACGCCCAGCTGCGCGAAGCGCGGGATGTCCTCCAGGGTGACCACCTGGGCGTGCTCGATGCGCCAGCGGTGGTCGCTGCCGGCCGCGGTGCCGAGCACGCGCTGGTAGGTATCCAGCACCGTGCGGTTGGCGCGGTCGCCGATGGCGTGGGTGGCCACCTGCAGGTGGCACGAACGCGCCTGGGCGACCAGCTCGGCATAGCGCTTCGGGTCGGTGACGAACAGGCCGCGGTTGCCGGGATCGTCGCTGTAGTCGGCCAGCAGCGCCGCGCCGCGGCTACCGAGCGCGCCGTCCATGAACAGCTTGACCCCGTGCATCTCCAGGCGCCCGCCCGGGTGGGTGTACGGGCCGTGCGCGCACAGGTCCGCCAGCGCGGCGTTGCCGCCGTCGGCATAGGTGTCGATGCGCGCGGTCAGCCGCCCCTGGTCGGCGAAGCGGCGCATCAGCGCCAGGTCCTCGCGCGAGGTGCCCATGTCGTGCACGCCGGTCAGCCCGTCGCGGGCCATCGCCGCCAGCGCCTTGTCCAGCGCCTGCTCGCGATAGGCCTCGTCGGGGGCCGGCACGACCGCGGCGACCAGGTCCATCGCGCCATCCACGAACACCCCGCTGGGACGGCCGTCGCGATCGCGCTCGATGCGCCCGCCGTCGGGCTGCCAGTCGCCCGACAGCGCACGCCCGGCATGCGCCTGCGCCAGCGCGATGGCGCGCGAGTTGGCCCAGCCGGCGTGGCCGTCGACGCGGTCCAGCCACACCGGCCGGTCGGGGAAGGCGGCGTCGAGCTCGGCCGCGGTCGGGAAGCGCTGGCCCGGCCAGTCGTTCTGGTCCCAGCCGTTGCCCAGGATCCAGGCATTGGCCGGCAGCGTCCTGGCATAGGCCTGCAGGCGCGCGACCACCTCGGCCGTGTCGCGCGCGCCGGTCAGATCGGCCTGCATCAGCGCATAGCCCAGGTACATCACGTGCCCGTGGGCATCGATCAGCCCCGGCACCACCGTGGCCGTCCCGGCGTCGATGCGCGCGGCCTGCGGATAGCGTTGCTGCAGCGCGGCGGCATCGCCGACGGCGACCACGCGCCCGCCCTCGTCCCATACCAGCGCGGTGGCCGTGGGCTGCCGTGGATCGGAGGTCAGGACCTGCGCGGCGGTCAGCAGGTGGAGATCGGCCGCCGCGGCGGCCAGGGGCATCAGGCAGGCGCAGGCGAGCGCCAACAGGCGAGCGGGCATGGCGGTTTTCCGCGTAAGGACGGCGGCGGCCATGCTAGCGTCCCGCCGCGCCGCCGTCCCGCATGGCGCTCAGCCGGCCAGTTCGGCCTCCAGGCTGATCGGCACCGCGCTCAGCGCCTTGGACACCGGGCAGTTCTGCTTGGCGTCCTCGGCGATCTCGCGGAACTTGGCCGCATCGATGCCCGGCACCTTGGCGGTGACCTTCAGCCGGATCTGCGACAGCTGCGGGCCGCCGTCCATCGACAGGTCCACCTCCGCGCGCGTGTCCAGCGCCGTCGGCGCGAACCCTTCCCCGCTCAGCTTGGCCGACAGGGCCATGGTGAAACAGCCGGCGTGGGCGGCGGCGATCAGCTCCTCCGGGTTGGTGCCCTTGGCATCGCCGAAGCGCGTGTTGAAACCGTAGGGCGCCTTGTCCAGCAGCCCGCTCTCGGGCGTGCTCAGGCTGCCCTGGCCATGCTTGAGGTCGCCTTCCCAGTGGGCCAGTGCGTGTCGGGAAATGCCCATGTGCGGAACTCCTGCGGTTGCGGTGGGAAGGCGCACGCTAGGGCAGATCGCGTTACGCCGACGTGTCGCGGCGGCGCCGCCGGTCGGAATCCGGCGATTTCCGCGTTTTTTTGCGGCTTTCCTATTGGCGGGGGGAGTGGCTTGGCCTACATTTCGCCTTGCCGACGGTGGTCGGCACGACCAACAACAACCGTTCACGGAACAGGAAATCATGGCAAAGACCGCTCCCAAGGCTGCCCCGAAAGCAGCGAAGAAAGCCGCCAGCAAGGCTGCCGCCAAGCCGGCCCCCCTCAAGCCGATCAAGGAAGCGCTGACCAAGTCCGGTCTGGTCGCGCACATCGTCGAGACCACCGAAGTGGCCGCCAAGGACGTGCGTGCCGTGCTGGCCGCCCTGGAGAGCACCATCCATGCGTCCGTCCACAAGAAGGGCGCCGGCGCCTTCACCCTGCCGGGCCTGCTGAAGATCACCTCGGTCCACGTGCCGGCCAAGCCGAAGCGCAAGGGCATCAACCCGTTCACCAAGCAGGAGCAGGTGTTCGCCGCCAAGCCGGCCACCACCAAGCTCAAGGTGCGCCCGCTCAAGAAGCTCAAGGACGCCGCGCTCTGATCCCGAGCGGATCGGGACCTGGAACGGGACGGCAACCGCCGTCCCGTTTTCGTATCCGGCCCCGGCTGGAACGCAGCGTCGCGACCATCCCCCTCACCCGCGCCGGCCGGCACGGCTAAGGTGGTCGCCACCGAAGCACACCGGGTGGTGCCTGCATGCCACGCCATCGTTACCGCATCACCGTCACGCCGGTCCGCAGCGACGGCCTGCCCTGCAGCGGCCGCTGCAGCATCGAATTCGAACGCGCCAGCACGCGCGACTGGATGCGCCAGCTCGAGGCCGACCACCGCCTGCGCGGCATGGCCGGCGACGAGCGCGTCGCGCTTACCATCGGCCTGTTGCTGCTGGACAGCCTCGACGCATCGCGGTTGCCGCCCCCGCTGGCGGCGCTGGCCGCCTGCCTGGATGCCCCCGCGCCGGCCGACGGGCACCGCCAGGACACGGCCAGCGCATAGACTGGCGCGCCTGCCGCCGGAGAGTCCCATGCGCAAAGCCGCCGCGTTGCTGTTGCCCCTGCTCGCCGTCGGCTGCTCCTGCCAGCCGCACGACCGCGACGCCACCGCCGCCCGCCCCCGCGATGCGGCCGCCGTCGGGGCCGCCGCCGAAACCAGTGCGACCATCGCACCTGCCGATACGCCGGTGCTGGCCGTCGTGCCCGCCCCGGAGGCGCGCGAAGCCGCGCGGACCGTGCATGCCTATTTCCAGGCACTGCTGCAGCAGCGTCGCGACGGCAATGCGTTCTGGAGCGGAGGCCGGCCGCCGCCGCAACCGGACGATGCGATCGTGCGCGCCTGGCCGCAGGTGCAGCGCATGCGCGTGGTCACCGGCCAGGCCAGGCCGCTGGACCGGCAACTGCCCGCCGACACCCTGGAAATCCCGGTGGAACTGAGCGCCGACACCGCCCAGGGGCTGCTGCGCGCCGGCGGCTGGTACCGCCTGCACCGGCGCCTGGACGGCAGCGGCTGGGAGATCACCTCCGCCTCGCTGCGGCCGCACCTGGACTGAGCGCTAATGCCGGGTTCACCGCTCGCGCGCACCCTGTGCGGCGTGCCCACCAGGAATCTTGCCATGGCCCTGTTCCATCGCCCGCCCCCGATCCTCGCATGGCTGCTGGCCGTGTCGGCCGCACTCGCGTGCCTGCCGGGCACCGCCCTGGCCACGCCGCGGGTGGAGGGCGATCGCCTCAGCGTCGATGCCGGCGACGTGGACGGCTACCTGCAGGCGCAGTTCCCGCAGACCCGCGACGTCGTCCGCGGCCTGCTGGCGCTGACCGTCAGCCGGCCCGCGGTGGCGCTGCCCCCGGGCGATCGCGCCGACCTGCAGTTCGACCTGGCCCTAGCGCCGGCCGGCGGTACCGCGACCCCGCTGGGCCGGGTCCGCATGAGCAGCGCGCTGCGCTACGACGGCCAGCGCCAGGCCTTCTTCCTGGAATCGCCGAGCGTGGACGGCTTCGTCGCCGCCAACGGCGACGGCCAGCTGGACGCGCAGACGCGCAAGCTGGTCAATGCCTGGCTGGTCGACTACGCCCGCCGCGAGCCGGTCTACCGCCTGCCCGCCGGTGCCGCCGCGCTGATGGGCACGCTGCAGGTGCGCGACGCCGGCGTGGACGGCGGCCGCCTGGTGGTGCGGTTCGACCGCGACATCCAGGCGCTGGTGCCGCCGCAGCTGCTGCAGCCGCGCTGAGCGCGCCTCACTCGGCCTGCAGCGCCGTGGCGACCGCCTCGGCGAAGGCGGGGATGTCGTCGGGCTTGCGGCTGGTGATCACCTGCCCGTCCACCACCACCGCGCTGTCCTGCCACTCGCCGCCGGCATTGGCCAGGTCGGTCTTCAGCGACGGCCACGAGGTGACCTTGCGTCCCTTCGCCAGGCCGCTCTCCACCAGCATCCAGGGACCGTGGCAGATCGCCGCCACCGGCTTGCCGGCCTGGGCGAAGGCACGGACGAAGGCGACCGCTTCCGGATCGCGGCGCAGCGTGTCCGGGTTGATCACTCCGCCCGGCAGCACCAGCGCGTCGTAGTCGGCCACGCGGGCCTTGGCCAGCGGCACATCCACCGCCACCGGGCGGCCCCAGTCGCCGTGCAGCCAGCCGCGGATGGCGTCGCCGTCCTTGGGCGAGACCACGTCCACCTTCGTCCCGCGCGCCTGCAGCAGGCGCCTGGGCTCCTCCAGCTCGGACTGCTCGAAACCGTCGGTGGCCAGCACCGCCACGCGTTTGCCGTCGAGATCGTGCGCCATGGGAACCTCCTCGCAATGGACGAGGCCCCACCTTGGCGCCGGCGATGTCCCGCGGCCGTGAACCGGGTGTTACCGCCGCGTCAGCGCTTGGGCTGCAGCAACGTGCCGGTGCAACGCGGCGAGCCGCAGCGGCAGGCCCAGATCTTCTTCAGCCGCGGGGTGTGACGCTCGGCCAGGGTGATGCCGTAGTTGTAGGTGAGTTCCTCGCCCGGGGCGATGTCGGCGATGGCCTCGATGAACACCCGGTCCAGGCGCCGGTCGCGTCCCGGATGCTCCTCCAGCACCGCCTGACAGTTGGGCTCGCAGCTGTGGTTGATCCAGCGCGCGGTATTGCCCTCCGCCGTGGCATCGATCACGTAGCGCTCGTTGAGCGTGAACAGGAAGGTGTGCCCGCTCTCGGCGTCGCCGGCGTTGCTGCGATCGACCTCGGCGTGGGTACGCCGGCGCCCCTTGTACTCGATGATCCGCTCGCCCTTGCCGATGGGTGCCACGGCGAACACGCCGTTGCCGTGGATGCGGGACTTGTGGGCGACGATCTTGCGGGCCATCGGGATTCCGTGCGGGGAGAACCCGGCGATTCTGGCGCAAAAGCCGGCCGCGCCCAAGCCGCGCGCGATGCGCGGTGGCGATGAACGCCATCGCCACGAGCGATTGGCCTGGCGCCGGCGAAAGGGTACAATTTTGGTCCGCATTGAATCCGGCCACTTCCCGCCATGCTGCGCGTCACCAAACTGACCGACTACGCGACCGTGGTGCTGACCGTCCTGGCCGGCCAGCCCGGCAAGGTGCTCAGCGCCAACGAGCTGGCCGAGCAGTCCGGGCTTGAGCCGACCACCGTGGCCAAGTTGCTCAAGCCGCTGGCCCAAGCCGGCCTGGTCGAGGGCCTGCGCGGCGTGCGCGGCGGCTACCGGCTGGCGCGCCCGGCCGAGCGGATCACCCTGATCGAGATCGTCGAGGCGATGGAAGGCCCGCTGGCGATCACCGAGTGCAGCCAGGACCACGGCCAGTGTGGCATCGCCCACCAGTGCGGCGTGCGCTCGAACTGGCGGCTGATCAACGACGTGCTGTTCGATGCGCTGCGCGGGGTCACCCTGGCGCAGATGCTGCAACCGCTCTCCCCCGCTTCCCTGGGCCAAGGCCGCCGGCGACCGATCGCCGTGCGCATCGCCCGTTCCTGACACCGTAGGCAGCCCGATGGCCACCGAACTCGCTCCCCCGCAGAACGCCGAAATCCTCGAACGCCTGGGACGTCGCTACGACGCCGGCTTCGTCACCGACATCGAGTCCGACTCCCTGCCGCCCGGCCTGGACGAGGACATCATCCGTGCCCTGTCCGCGCGCAAGGGCGAGCCGCAGTGGATGACCGACTGGCGCCTGGACGCCTACCGCCACTGGCTGCGGATGCCGATGCCGCACTGGGCCAAGCTCAATATCGCGCCGATCGATTTCCAGGCGCTGAGCTACTACTCCGCGCCCAAGGGGCCCAAGTACAAGTCGCTGGACGAGGTGCCAAAGGAGCTGCTGGACACCTACGAGAAGCTGGGCGTGCCGCTGCACGAGCGCGCGCGGCTGGCCGGCGTGGCGGTGGACGCGGTGTTCGACTCGGTCTCGGTGGGCACCACCTTCCGCAAGGAACTGGCCGAGAAAGGCGTCGTGTTCTGCTCGATGTCCGAGGCCATCGCCGAGCATCCCGACCTGGTCCGGCAGTACCTGGGCAGCGTGGTGCCGGCCGCGGACAACTTCTTCGCCGCGCTGAACTCGGCCGTGTTCTCCGACGGCAGCTTCGTGTTCATCCCCAAGGGGGTGCGCTGCCCGATGGAGCTGTCCACCTACTTCCGCATCAACGCCGGCAACACCGGCCAGTTCGAGCGCACCCTGATCGTGTGCGAGGACAAGGCCTACGTGTCCTACCTGGAAGGCTGCACCGCGCCGATGCGCGACGAGAACCAGCTGCACGCGGCGGTGGTCGAGCTGGTGGCGCTGGAGGATGCGGAGATCAAGTATTCCACCGTGCAGAACTGGTACCCGGGAGACGAGGAAGGCCGCGGCGGCATCTACAACTTCGTCACCAAGCGCGCGCTGTGCCGCGGCGCGCGCAGCAAGGTCACCTGGACCCAGGTCGAGACCGGCTCGGCGGTCACCTGGAAGTACCCGTCCTGCGTGCTGCTGGGCGACGACTCGGTCGGCGAGTTCCACTCGGTGGCGCTCACCCACCACCGCCAGCAGGCCGACACCGGCACCAAGATGATCCACGTCGGCAAGCGCACCAAGAGCAAGATCGTCAGCAAGGGCATCAGCGCCGGCCGCGGCCAGAACAGCTACCGCGGCCTGGTCAAGGTGGACCGCGGCGCCGACGGCGCGCGCAACTACACCCAGTGCGACAGCCTGCTGATCGGCAAGCAGTGCGGCGCCCACACCTTCCCCTACATCGAGGTGAAGAACCCCAGCGCCACCGTCGAGCACGAGGCCACCACCTCCAAGATCAGCGACGACCAGCTGTTCTACTGCCGCGCCCGCGGCATCGACCAGGAGAACGCCGTGTCGATGATCGTGGACGGCTTCTGCAAGCAGGTGTTCAAGGAACTGCCGATGGAGTTCGCGGTGGAAGCCAAGAAGCTGCTGGAGGTGTCGCTGGAAGGTTCGGTCGGATGATCGCCCCGTCCTCCTGGCGCCGATGCCTGAAGGGATCCGGCGCGCTGGCCCTGTCGCTGGTGGCGACCCACGCGCTGGCGGCCTCGCCGGATCACGCCTTTCTGGAAGGCCACTGCGACGCGGCCGACACCCAGTACGACTTGAACCAGTGCGCCGGCAAGGCGGCCGAGACCGTGGACCGGGAGCTCAACGCCACCTACCAGGCGGTGTTGAGGAAGTGGCAGCACTATCCGGCGGTGGTGGCCAAGCTGCGCGCATCGCAACGCGCCTGGCTGGCCTATCGGGATGCGGACGTGGAATCCAGATTCGCGTACGAGACCCTGGATGCCAGCCACCGGGGCACGATCCTGCCGTTGGCCGAGCTCGTCTATCGCGCGGGCCTGGAACAGGAGCGCACCGAGCGCCTGTGCGTCTACCTGCGCGGCCTCGCGGAGGGCGAGGTCGAACGCGCCTCATGCACCGAGCTCGTCGCAAGCCCCCGGATCGTCCCCGCACCCACCCATTGACTGCGAACCATCATGCTGAAGATCGAAAACCTCCACGCCTCCGTCGCCGGCAAGGAAATCCTCAAGGGCCTCTCGCTCGAGGTGAAGCCCGGTGAAGTGCACGCCATCATGGGCCCCAACGGCGCCGGCAAGTCCACCCTCGGCAACGTGCTGTCCGGCCGCGACGGCTACGAGGTCACCGCCGGCCACGTCGAGTTCGACGGCCGCGACCTGCTCGCGCTGGAACCGGAGGAGCGCGCCGCCGCCGGCGTGTTCCTGGCGTTCCAGTACCCGGTGGAAATCCCGGGCGTGAACAACACCTACTTCCTGCGCACCGCGCTCAATGCCCAGCGCCGCGTGCGCGGCGAGCCGGAGCTGGACTCGATGCAGTTCCTCAAGCTGGTGCGGCAGAAGCTGGCGGTGATGCACATGAAGGACGAGCTGCTGCACCGCGGCGTCAACGAAGGCTTCTCCGGCGGCGAGAAGAAGCGCAACGAGATCTTCCAGCTGGCCGTGCTGGAACCGAAGCTGGCGATCCTGGACGAGACCGATTCCGGCCTGGACATCGACGCGCTGAAGATCGTCGCCGAGGGCGTCAACGCCCAGCGCACGCCGCAGCGGTCGTTCCTGCTCATCACCCACTACCAGCGCCTGCTCGACTACATCAAGCCGGACGTGGTGCACGTGCTGGCCGATGGCCGCATCGTGCAAACCGGCGGGCCGGAACTGGCGCTGGAACTGGAGAAGCACGGCTATGCCTGGCTGAAGGACCGGGTCTCCCCGGAGGCGTTGTCCTGATGAGTGCGCTGCTCGACTCGATGCGCGACGCCTTCGCCGGGATGCGCGCGGAAGCGCGCCGGGACTCGCACGACGATGCCGCCCGGCGCCAGGCACTGGAGGATGCGCTGCGCGACGGCCTGCCCGGCCCGCGCGCGGAGGCCTGGAAGTACACCTCGCTGCGCCAGCTGGAACGGCGCCGCTTCGTCCCCGCGCCGCTGCAGCCGGCCGCGCTGGACCCGGCGCGGCTGGCCGCCATCCCCGCCCCGCGCCTGGTATTCGTCGATGGCCGCCACGTGGCCGCGCTGTCGGATCTTTCCGGCCTGCCCGCGGGCGTGTCGCTGCAGCCGCTGTCGCAGGCCCTGGCCGGCGGCGACGAGGCACTGCGCTTCCTCGGCCGCCGCTTCGCCCGGCCCGACGAGATCTTCGCCCGGCTCAACGCCGCGCTGGCCGACGAGGGCGCGCTGCTGCGCGTGGACGAGGACACCGTGGTGGAAGTGCCGGTGCACCTGGTGGCGATCACCAGCGCCGCCGGCGAAGGCGCCGCGGACCTGGCCTGGCACCATCGCCACCTGGTCGAGCTGCGCCGCGGCGCGCGGCTGCAGCTGGTCGAGCACCACCTCCACGCCGGCCCCGCCCGGCACCTGGCCAACGCCTTGATGCACGTGCACCTGGCCCAGGGCGCGCAGCTGGTGCATGCCCGCGTGCAGGACGCGGCCGACGGGCTGACCTCGCTGCTGCGCACCGATGCGGTACTGGCGCGCGGAGCCGACTACCGGCGCGTGGACCTGGAGCTGGGCGCGGCGCTGTCGCGGCACGAGCTCAACGTGCGCCTGGAAGGCGACGGCGCGAGCCTGCATGCCAACGGCGTGCTGCTCGGCGACGGCCGCCGCCACCTCGACACCCGCCTGGGCATCGAGCACATCGCCCGCGACACCACCGCCGGGCTGCTCTGGCGCGGTGTGGCCGCCGGACGCAGCCGCGTGGTCTTCCACGGCGGCATCGACATCCGCCCCGGCGCGGACGGGACCGACGCCACCCTGTCCAACAAGAACCTGCTGCTCTCGCCCGACGCCGAGATCGATACCCAGCCGGTGCTGGTGATCGATGCCGACGAGGTCCAGGCCGCGCACGGCGCCACCGTCGGCCAGCTCGACGCCAACGCGCTGTTCTACCTGCGCTCGCGCGGCCTGCCCCAGACCCAGGCCCGGCAGTTGCTCAGCGCCGCCTTCTGCCACGAGCCGCTGGGCCTGCTCGACGGCGTGCCCGCCATCCTCCTGGCCGGCTACCTGGACGCGGCGCTGGGCGCCTCGGGGGTGGCATGAACGCGCCCGCCGCGCGCCCCGCGCCGGACTGGGCAAAGGTCCGCGACGATTTCCCGGTGCTGCGCCGCCAGGTCAACGGCAAGCCGCTGATCTACTTCGACAGCGCCAACACCGCGCAGAAGCCGGCCGTGGTCATCGACACGGTCGACGACTTCTACCGCCGCCACAACGCCAACGTCAGCCGCGCCGTGCACGCCCTGGGCACCGAGGCGACCGAGGCCTACGAGGCCGCGCGCGGCAAGCTCGCCGGCCTGCTCAACGTGCGCGCCGACGAGGTGGTGCTGTGCTCGGGCACCACCTTCGCGATCAACCTGGTGGCCTACTCCTGGGCGTTGCCGCGGCTGCGCCCGGGCGACACGATCCTGGTCTCGCGCATGGAGCACCACGCCAACCTGGTGCCCTGGCAGCTGGTCGCCCAGCGTACCGGCGCGAGCCTCCGCGTGGCCGAGATCACCGCCGAGGGCACCCTGGACCTGGACGCCCTGCGCCGGGCGATGACGCCGGACGTGAAGCTGCTGGCGGTGGCCCACGTCTCCAACGTGCTCGGCACCGTCAACCCGGTGCGCGAGATCTGCCACGAGGCCCGTCGCCGCGGCATCGTGACCGTCGTCGACGGCTCCCAGGCGGCCCCGCACCTGGCCATCGACGTGCCCGCCATCGGCTGCGACTTCTACGCGGTGACCGGCCACAAGATGTGCGGGCCCACCGGCACCGGTGCGCTGTGGGCACGGCGCGAGCACCTGGAGGCGATGCCGCCGTTCCTCGGCGGCGGCGAGATGATCAAGGAGGTCAGCTTCGAGGGCACGGTGTTCAACGACCCGCCGCACAAGTTCGAGGCCGGCACGCCCAACATCGCCGGCTTCGCCGGGCTGAGCCCGGCCATCGACTACCTGCAGGGCCTGGGCTTCGAGCACATCGCCGCGCGCGAGCACGCCCTGCTCGTCCACCTCACCGAGGAGCTGGAGAAGATCGACGGCCTGCGCATCTTCGGCCAGGCCGCGGACAAGGCCGCGGTGGTGTCCTTCGTGGTCGCCGGTGCCCACGCGCACGACCTGGCCACGCTGCTCGACCTGGAAGGCGTGGCCATCCGCTCGGGCCAGCATTGCGCGCATCCGCTGCTGCAGTTCTACGGCGTGGGGGCCACCTGCCGCGCCTCGCTGGCCTTCTACAACACCCACGAGGAAGTCGAGGGCTTCGTGGCCGCACTGAACAAGGTGCGCAAGCTGCTCGGTTGAGCCCGCCACGGCGGTGGCCGCTACCGGCCGCCGCCGCCGGCACCTAGAATGCGCGCATGGATACGCGCCCTTCCTTCCGCCACGCCACGCCCGCCGACGTGGACGCCATCGTCGCCCTGGTCACCTCCGCCTACCGCGGCGAGGCCAGCCGCGCCGGCTGGACCACCGAGGCCGACTTCCTCGACGGCGCCCGCATCGATGCCGAAGACCTGCTGGCCGATATCGCCCGCCCGCGCAGCCGCGTGCTGCTGGCCGAGCAGGCCGGGCAGCTGGTCGCCTGCTGCCATGTCGCCGACGAGGACGGGGCCGGCTACTTCGGCATGTTCGCGGTCTCGCCCATCCTGCAGGGTGGCGGCATCGGCAAGGCGGTGATGGCCGAGGCCGAGCGCATCGTCCGCGAGGAGTGGGGCCGCACGATCATGCGCATGACCGTCATCGACATCCGCGACGCCCTGATCGCGTTCTACGAACGCCGCGGCTACCGCCGCACCGGCATCAAGAAGCCGTTCCCGTACGGCGACCCGCGCTTCGGCATTCCGCTGCGCGCGGACATCCGCTTCGAGGTCCTGGAGAAGCCGCTGGCCGGCACGGCCGAGGCCGCGTGAGCGAGACCTGGACCTTCGTCGCCGCGCAGGGCGAACTGCTGCCCGGCGAATCGCGCAGCGTCTGGGACGAGGTGACCGGCGCGCCGATCGTGGTGTTCAACCTCGACGGCGACTGCTATGCGCTGGAGGACCGCTGCAGCCACGAGGACTTCGAGCTTTCCCCGGGCACGTTCGACACCGCCGCCGGCAGCATCGAATGCATCCTGCACGGCGCGCGCTTCGACGTCCGCACCGGCGAGCCCCTGTGCCCGCCGGCGTATACCGCGGTCGCCAAATTCCCGGTCCGCATCGACGACACCGGCATCTGGACCCGCGACGACCGCGGCTGAGCTCTCCGTCCCGGAGCGCGCCGGGCCCCGGCGCCGCGGCGGGCGATGCGTGTCGCCGGCGTCACGATACCGGTAAATATTGCAAATAATTCTTGTTTGCGGCTGAATATGCCGCGATGACCGGCCCCGCGCCGGCCAGCGGCACGCCGGCGCACACGCGCCGGCCACCCTGCGAGCCCCAGCCAGCAACGAGACCTGCGCCGGACCGAGCGTCCGGCCGCGGCCGCACGCCACGGGCATCACCCCGAGCGCCGAAACGAAAAAGATGACCATCAAGAGCCGCAAACACGCCGTCACCCGCACGACTCCCGCCCAGGCCCTGGGCGCCGCCGCCCTGCTCACCTCGCTCGGCCTGGCGCCGCTGGCGCACGCGGAGGCCGATGCCGACAAGCCGACCACCCTGGACCAGATCGATGTCCACGGGCAGCGCTACGTCGTCGACAAGGCATCCTCGACCAAGTTCACCCAGTCGCTGCAAGACACGCCGCAGACCATCCAGGTCATCACCAAGGACCTGTTCAACCAGCAAGGCGCGACGACCCTGACCGAAGCGCTGCGCAATACCCCCGGCGTCGGCACGTTCTATGCCGGAGAAAACGGCTCCACCAGCACCGGCGATACCGTGTACATGCGAGGCTTCGACACTTCCAGCAGCATCTTCGTCGATGGCGTGCGCGATCTCGGGTCGATCTCGCGCGACCTGTTCAACATCGATCAGGTCGAGGTGGAAAAGGGCCCTGCCGGCACCGACAACGGCCGCACGGCGCCGACCGGGGCGATCAACATGGTCAGCAAGCGGGCCTTCCTCCGCGATGCGGTGTCCGGCACGGTCACCGGCGGCAACGATGGCCAGAAGCGCGCCACCGCCGACTGGAACCAGACCTTCAACGGCCTGCCCGGCGCGGCCCTGCGCCTGAACGCGATGTGGCAGGACAGCGACGTCGCCGGACGCGACCATGTCGAGAACAAGCGCTGGGGCGTGGCGCCCTCGCTGGGCTTCAACCTGGACGGGGACACGCGCTATTACCTCAACCTGTACTACGTCAAGCAGGAAAACGTCCCCGACGGCTTCGTGCCCACCATCGGCCTGCCCGGCTGGGTGCCGCAGACCGGCAACCAGCAGCTCGTGGGCCACCCGGTGGATCCGGAGAATTTCTACGGCACCCGCCTGGACCACGACAACGTGGAGGCCAAGCAGGCCACGTTCATCGTCGAGCACGACTTCTCCGACGCCGTCAAGCTGACGAACACCGCGCGCTGGGGCCAGACCACGCAGGACTACCTGCTCACCTCGTTCATGTCCACCAATGCCAACATCGCATGGACCGACATCGACGACCTGTCCACCTACACCCTCGCCCGCAGCAATGCCACGTTCAAGGACCAGCGCAACAAGATCCTGACCGACCAGCTCAACCTGCGCGCCGATTTCGCCACGGGCAGCATCGAGCACAATCTCAGCACGGGCCTGGAACTGACCCGCGAGGAGCAGTACACCTACGGCATCACCAGCACGGGCTCGCTTCCCGCCGCCAATCTGTACGATCCGGACTGGAACGACGTCGGCACCCTGGCCTGGTACCACAACGGCACCGGCACCTACGGCAAGACCGATACCGCCTCGCTCTACCTGTTCGACACGCTGAAATTCGGAGAACGCTTCCTGGTCACGGCCGGCGTGCGCGCCGACCACTACAAGACCGAATACAACAGCACCGGCGTCTGCAATACCGCGGGCACCTCCGGCGGAAGCCGCGGCGCCGTGTATTGCGGCACCGCGCCCCTGGGCAGCGTGATATCCAACGGCGACTTCCAGGCCAAGGACACCTTGTTCAATTGGAAGCTCGGCGCGGTCTACAAGGTTGGCGACACCGTCAGCCTGTACGCCAACTACGCGCTTTCGCAGCAACCGCCGGGCGGCGCCAACTTCCAGCTCGCCGCGGGCTCATCCAGCGCCAACGGCATCGACGCGGATCCGCAGAAGGCCAAGACGTTCGAGGCGGGCACCAAGTGGGCGCTGGCGGACAGTCTGGCCCTGAGCGTGGCGCTGTTCCAGACCGATGTCACCAACGAGATCAATACCGACGAACTGGACGACCAGGGCAATCCGACCCAGACCGGCGAGAAGCGGGTCAGGGGCGTGGAAATATCGATGGTGGGCAACATCACCGACGACTGGATGGTTTCGGCCGGTTTCACCGGGATGACCACCAAGGTCAGCAACGGCCCGACCGTGTCCGCCGACGGCAGCGACAACCTGACCTACTCGCCGGACCGGGCATTCACCAGCTGGACCAGCTATCGCCTGCCGTTCGGCCTCACCATCGGCGGCGGGGTGCGCTACTCCGGCGGACTGCACAAGGGCAGCGACGGCGGCGACACCGCCAATGGCGGCAGCACTCCCGCCTATACCAAGTCGTGGACCGTCTACGACGCGGTGCTCTCCTATGACGTCAACGACCACTTCACCTTGCGCTTGAACGGATACAACCTGTTCGACAAGAAGTACGTGGCTGCCATCAACAAGAGCGGCTACCGCTACACGCCGGGAACGCCCAGGACCTTCCTGCTCAGCGCGGACATCCGCTTCTGAACTCCGGTACGCAGGCCGGGGGCGCCTTCCACGGGAAGGCGTCCCCGCGTGGAGATCGCCATGTTGTTGCACATCCCGCAGATATTGACTCCCGATGAAGTGGCCCGGTTCCGCCGCGCCCTGGAAAACGCGCCCTGGGTCGACGGCCGCGAGACCGTCGGCGCCCAGGGCGCGCAGGTCAAGCGCAACCTGCAGCTGGCCGACACCTGCGCGCTCAAGCAGGAGCTCGGCCAGGCCGTGCTCAACGCCCTGGCGCGCAGCCCGGTCTACTTCGCCGCGGCGCTGCCGCTGCGCACCCTGCCGCCGCGCTTCAACCGCTACGAGGGCGGCGGCCAGTACGGCTTCCACGTCGACGGTGCGGTGATGACCATCGGCGCCGCCCATGGCCCGCAGCCGGCGATGACCCTGCGCAGCGACGTGTCGTGCACGTTGTTCCTGTCCGGGCCGGAGGAATACGAGGGCGGCGAGCTGATCGTCAGCGACACCTACGGCGAGCACGAGGTGAAGCTGCCCGCCGGCGACCTGATCGTGTACCCGTCCAGCAGCCTGCACCGGGTCGCACCGGTGACCCGCGGCGCGCGCGTGGCCTCCTTCTTCTGGGTGCAGAGCCTGGTGCGCGAACCGGCGCGCCGGCAGATGCTGTTCGAACTGGATGCCGCGATCCAGGCGCTCACCGCATCCGGGGCCGAGCGCGAGGCGCTGCTGCGCCTGACCAACGTCTACCACAACCTGTTGCGCACCTGGTCCGAGACCTGAGCATGTCAACCGCGTGGGGCCCGGCGCGTTTCCCGATGGCAGGCACCAACTGAGATCGATTCTCACTTGATGCCTTATACTTCTCCGTTCGATCCACCGCCGAGCCGCCGTGCCGCCTTCCCCCGCCCAATCCGATCCCGCCCTGGCCCAGCAGCGCCGCGGCTTCTGGCTGCGCACGCTGCACCAGTGGCACTGGATCAGTTCGGCGCTGTGCCTGGCCGGGATGCTGGTGTTCGCGGCCACCGGCCTGACCCTCAACCACGCCGCCAGCATCGAGGCCCGGCCGACGGTCGACCACGCCACGCTCACGCTCCCCGCCACCCAGCTGGAGGCCCTGGCAGGGCCGCAGGAAGGCCACGCCCCGCTGCCGTCGGCGCTGGCCGGCTGGCTGGCCCGGCGCACGGCGTTGCCGATCGGCGGCCAGGCCGCGGAGTGGTCGGCCGACGAGGTCTACCTGTCCCTGCCCGGGCCGGGCAGCGACGCCTGGCTGAGCATCGACCGCGGCACCGGCGCGGTGGAATACGAGCGCACCTGGCGCGGCTGGGTGTCCTACTTCAACGACCTGCACAAGGGCCGCAACGCCGGTCCCGGCTGGGGCTGGTTCATCGACCTGTTCGCGGCGGCCTGCCTGGTGTTCTGCATCACCGGCCTGTTCCTGCTGTACCTGCACGCACGCCAGCGGCGCATGACCTGGCCGCTGGTCGGCCTGGGCGTGCTGGTGCCGCTGCTGTTGATCCTGCTGCTCATCCATTGACCGATTCCCACCCCGAGGACCTTCCATGCGCGCCACCCTCACCATCGCCCTGGGCGGACTGTTCGTCGCCACGCCTTCCTTCGCGGCCACGCTGCAGGTGGACGTGGAACTGCCCAAGCTCAACGTCGCCGAATACCACCGTCCGTACGTGGCGATCTGGGTCGAGGATGCGGCGCAGAAGGACGTGGCCAACCTGGCGGTCTGGTACCAGGTAAGCGAATCCAAGGAGGGCCACGGCACCAAGTGGCTGCCCGACCTGCGCCAGTGGTGGCGCAAGAGCGGCCGCACCCTGAGCCTGCCGGTCGACGGCGTCACCGGCCCGACCCGCCCGGCCGGCCACCACGCGCTGTCGTTCACCGACGCCGCCCAGCTCAAGGGCCTGGCGCCGGGCCAGTACACCCTGGTGGTGGAGGCGGTGCGCGAGGTCGGCGGCCGCGAGCTGCTCAAGGTTCCCTTCTCCTGGCCGGCCAAGTCGGCGCAGGCCGGCAAGGCCCAGGGCACGTCCGAGCTGGGCACGGTCAGCGTGCTCGCCAAACCCTGATCCCCTCGCACATCCCCTTCCTCCAAGGAGTCTCGATGAAACGTTCCCTGCTGCTGGCCGCGGTCCTCGCCGCACTGCCGTTCTCCGCCCTGGCGCACAAGCAATGGCTGCTGCCGTCCTCGACCACCGTGGCCGGCAAGGATCCGTGGGTCACCGTGGACGCCGCCGTGTCCAACGACCTGTACTTCCCCGATTTCGTGCCGATCCGCCTGGATACCCTGGTCGTCACCGCCCCGGACGGCACCCGGGTGCAACCGCAGAACGCCTCCACGCTGAAGATGCGCAGCGTGTTCGACCTGGAGCTGACCCAGCAGGGCACCTACCGCGTGGCCAGCGTCAACACCGGCCTGTCCGCGCGCTGGGGCGACCGCCCCGGCCGCGGCCCCGGCGGCGAAGGCCTGGAGGGGCCCAAGGGCCAAGAAGGCCCCAAGGGCCAGGAAGGGCCCAAGGGCAAGGCGCCCGAAGGCAAGGGCGGTCCGGGCAACGGCGGCTTCCTGCGCAACGTCACCGTGGCGGAACTGGCCACGAAGATCCCCAAGGATGCCAAGAACGTGCAGGTCAGCGAAACCCTGGCGCGCGTCGAGACCTTCGTCAGCAACGGCGATCCGAGCGAAGTGCGCCCGACCGGCAAGGGCCTGGAGTTGGCGCCGGTGACCCATCCGAACGACCTGTTCACCGGCGAGCCGGCCAAGTTCCGGCTGCTCGTCGACGGCCAGCCCAAGGCCGGCCTGGAGGTCCAGATCGTCCGCGGCGCCACGCGCTACCGCAACGCCCAGGACGAGATCCGGCTCACCACCGACGCCAACGGCGAGATCACCGTCAACTGGCCGGAAGCGGGCATGTACTGGCTCTCGGCCTCCGCCAGCGACGACAGGACCAGCGTCGCCCAGGCCACGCAGCGCCGGCTGAGCTACATCGCCACGCTCGAGGTGTTGCCGGAATAACGCCCGGCCCCGCACCCGTCGCCGGGGCCGCCGCGGGCGGTCCCGGCCTCATCTCCCCAGACGCCATTGTCCGACTCCCCCGACCTCGACCTCGCCCGCCTCGGCGGCCACACCATGGGCACCACCTGGAGCGCCAGCGTGGTGGTGCCGCGCCGGCGCGACCTGCGCGTCCTGCACGACGGCATCCAGCACGTGCTCGACGGGGTGGTCGCGCAGATGAGCACCTGGGAGGCCGGTTCGGACATCAGCCGCTACAACCGCGCGCCGGCCGGCAGCTGGCACGCGCTGCCGCCGGCGTTCTTCCATGTCGTGCAGGCCGGCGTGGCGGTTGCCCGCGCCAGCGGCGGCGCGTTCGACCCCAGCATCGGCCCGCTGGTCGAACTGTGGGGGTTCGGCCCGGCGCCGCATCCCCCGCGCGTGCCCGACGCCGATGCGGTGGCGGCCGCGCGTGCGCGCACCGGCTGGCAGCGGCTGCAGCTGGCCGAGGAAGGCCAGCGCCTGCTGCAGCCGGGCGGGATGGCCCTGGACCTGTCCGGCATCGCCAAGGGCTACGCGGTCGATGCCGTATCCGGCTGGCTGCGCGGGCAGTACGTGGCATCGGCCCTGGTCGAGGTCGGCGGCGAACTGCTCGGCTACGGCCACAAGCCCGATGGCCGGCCGTGGCGGGTACTGGTCGAGTCCTCGCCCGAGGAGGAAGCCGACAACGGGCTGGAACCGCGCGTACTGGCCCTCGACGGCCTGGCGGTGGCGACTTCGGGCGACCGCTGGCACAGCTTCGAACACGCGGGCCGGCGCTATTCCCACACCTTCGATCCGCGCCGCGGCGAACCGGTGCCGCGCGCGGCCGCCGCGGTCACCGTGCTGGCCGGGCAGGCCATGGCGGCCGATGCCTGGGCCACGGCCATGACTGTCCTCGGCCCGGACGAAGGCATGATGATGGCCGAGCGGCAGGGCCTGGCGGTGCGCTTCCTCGCCCGCACGCCCGCGGGACTGCGCGAGACGCTGAGCCCGGCCTTCCGCGACCGCCTGGAACCGTCCGCATGAAACCTGCCTCCCCTTCCCTGTTCGGCAACCTGGCGGTCGGCGCGCTGCTCGCGGGCCTTGCCCTGTGGCTGGCGCGGCTGCATGCGGGCCCATGGTGGCAGGCGGCGCCTTCCACGGGGCGTTGGCTCGCCGCCGGCGGGATCACTCTGGCGTGGATCGCCTGGTGCGCGCGGGTGCTATGGCGGGAGCGGCCGGGTGCCGTGGCAACGGGGACAGGGACCGGCGCCGATCCGCTCCTGGTCGCCTGGGCCAGCCAGACCGGCTTTGCCCGCGAACTGGCCGAACGCAGCGTCGCCCTGCTCGGCGAGCAGGGACAGCCGGCACGCATGCTGCCGCTGGAACGCCTGGACGTGGCCACGCTGGGCCGGGCCCGCCGCGTCCTGTTCATCGCCAGCACCACCGGCGAAGGCGATCCGCCCGACCACGCCATTGCCTTCGTCCGCCAGGTCATGGAGCGGACCTTGCCGTTGCCCGGCCTGCACTACGCGGTGCTGGCCCTGGGCGACCGCAGCTACGGCGACTTCTGCGCCTTCGGCCACCGGCTCGATGCCTGGCTGGCCGCGCAGGGCGCACAGCGGCTGGAAGAGTGCATCGACGTGGACAACGGCGACGGCCAGGCCCTGCAGCGCTGGCGCGCCCTGCTCGCCGGCATCGGCGGGGGCGCAGCGGCGGCCGACGCCGATCCGGCCTGGCAGCAGCCGCACTACGCCGCATGGACGCTGCGCGCACGTCGCGCCCTCAATCCCCAGGGCATCGGCGGCGTGGTGTTCGACCTGGCCCTGGTGCCGGCCGACACGGGCATGCCGCACTGGCAGGCTGGCGACATCGCCGCCATCCTGCCGCGCCAGGACCCGCAGCGTGTCCAGGCGTGGCTGGAGCGCCACGGCCTGGAGGGCGGAGCCGCCGTCCCCGGGCATGGCCAGGCACATACCCTGCGCGACCTGCTGCAGCGTTCGCAACTGCCCGACGTCCCCGCCTCGCGCGATCCCGCGATCCTGGCCGCCGCGCTGCAACCGCTGCCGCCACGCGAGTACTCCATCGCCTCCATCCCCGCCGAAGGCACGCTGCGCCTGCTGCTGCGGCGCCAGCTCGGGCCGGACGGCCGCCCCGGCCTCGGCAGCGGCTGGCTGTGCGACCACGCGCCGGTGGGCGGCACCCTCGACCTGCGCCTGCGCGACAACCCCAATTTCCACGCCCCTGCCCCGCAGCAGCCCCTGATCCTGATTGGCAACGGCACCGGCGTGGCCGGGCTGCGCGCGCTGCTGCGCGCCCGCATCGAGGCCGGCGCGACCCGCAACTGGCTGCTGTACGGCGAGCGTCACCAGGCCAGCGACGACTACTACGGCGACGATTTCCGCCGCTGGCAGGCCGAAGGCGGGCTGGAGCGGCTGGATGCGGTGTTCTCGCGCGACGATGGTGCCCACCGCTACGTGCAGGACGCACTGGAGGCGCAATCCGGGCTGATGGTGCAGTGGATCCAGGCCGGCGCGGCGATCTACGTCTGCGGCAGCCTGCACCGCATGGCCCCCGGCGTGGACGGCGTGATCGAGCGCGCGCTGGGCCGCGAGGGCAAGGAAGCGCTGCTGATGCAGGGCCGCTACCGGCGCGACGTGTACTGACCGGCACGACACCGGCTGCTGCGCTGCGCCACTTCCACGTTGGCCGGCCGGCCCGTCAGCCGGCAACGCCGTCAACTGCCTCCGGGACCGCGCCGACGGGCGTCCAGCGCACGGCGAGCAGTTCGCCATTGCCTTCCAGCCGGTGCCGCGTCCGTTCCCCGGCGCCGAGCCAGGCGCTGTCGCCGGCCTCGAGCATCCCGGCCAGGGCCGGCGCATCCGGGAAGCACGCCTGGCCGGACAACAGGTACAGCGACCAGGCCACGCCCGCATCGGCCACGAACAGCATCGAGCCCACCAGCGGCCGATGCACCAGCGTGGCGTCCACCGTCTCCCGTCGCCACATCGCATTGAAGTCGCGGGTCGCCCCGCCCAACGGCACGCCGGTCAGCGGGCGTTCGCCGGCAAAACGCAGGCGCCCGAACGGCGGCACCAGCACCGCCTGCTCGCCGTCGTCGAAATCCAGGCGCATGCCCTCGCCCTGCAGCAACACGATCTCGCGCTCGATGCCGGGAAAGGCGGAGAAGGCGGCCGCCTGCTCCACCTCCGCCACCGACAGGCGCACCGCCCAGTCGCCCTGCGCCGGCAACCGCAGGATCTCGTGGGTCCAGCCAAGGCCGTTGCGCCAGCGCTCGCGCCGATAACCGGCGGCCGGAAGCAGGCGGGAAGTCGATCGCAGCCAATCCATCGCCACAGTGTGCCGGTCTTCGGCCACGGCCGCATCCCGTCGCCGGCACCTTTCCCCGTTGCACCGCCAGAAGCCCACCGACCGTAACGGCGAGGGTGGCAGCGGCCGCCAGCGCCGCCCTCGTCCCATTCGACGCAGGTAGTGTGCACGGCGAACGAAAGCGCGCCACGGGCATGGGCGCGCAAGTAAGGCTCGCCCTCCACGAACAGCCGCAGCGTTCCATCCATCCGCGCGAGCGCCTGCGGATGCCTTCGAAATCGAACCGCATCGGCACCAGCCCCCGCCGCTGCTGGCCAGGCCACGAGGACGCCCGCAGCCGAGTCGTTGGCTTGCGATCTCCAGCACCCCGTTCGTCGCCAGAACAACTGCAGGCCAGGATGAAGGCAGCGCTCGAACCATTGGCCCGTGGCCCCCCTTGCATTCTGCTCGCCGCCGGACAGCTCCCGGCCAGGATGAACGCAGCCACCGAGCCATTGGCCGTGGGGTCTCTGTTTTCATTCGCCGCCGGACGGCTACGGGCCAGGATGAACGCAGCGGCGGAGCCGCTGGCTCGTGGTCTCTTGCATTCTGTTCGCCGCCGGCACGCTACAAACCAGAATGAAGGCAGCGCCCGAGTCGTTGGCTTGGAATCCCCGCATTCTGTTCGCCATCGGCTCGCTACAAACCAGGGTGAAGACGGCGCCCAAGTCGTTGGCCTGGAATCCCCGCATTCTGTTCGCCATCGACTCGCTACAAACCAGGATGAAGATGGAGCCCAAGTCGTTGGCTTGGAATCCCCGCATTCTGTTCGTCATCGGCTCGCTACAAGCCAAGGTGAAGACGGCGCCCAAGTCGTTGGCTTGGAATCCCCGCATTCTGTTCGTCATCGGCTCGCTACAAGCCAGGGTGAAGACGGCGCCCAAGTCGTTGGCTTGTGGTCCCCTGGATCCTGTCCGCCGTCGGCTCGCTACGAACCAGGGTGAAGGCAGCAGCCGCGCCGGTGGCTCGTGGTCCCTGCATTCTGTCCGCCGCCGGTCAGCTACAGAGCAGAACGAAGGCGGCGGCCAAGCCTTTGGCTCGTAGGCCGCTGCTTTCCGTTCGCTGCCGGCCAGCTACCCCATCGCCAAGCCAGCCAAGCCAAGCAAGCCAGACAGACAGAACCATGCTATCGGCCTGACGATGTCCGGCCCAGGACAGGCCGGCGAGAAGCGAGTCGACCAGAACGAGCCGACCAGAAAAAGGAACGCCCGGCTGCACATCCTGTGCGGCCGGGCGCAATACGTCCTTGTCGGCATCCAGCCCTCCCTGTGCGTTCTCCCCGCAACAAGGTCCACGGCCTCGCATCCAGCGACGAGCCTAACCCGCAATCCGTTCCCTCAGCGTCTTTCCACCGGCTTTGGCGCCGCCGTCCTGGCGGGCGTCGCGGCGCGGGACTTCCCGTTCCCGACCTCGATCAGATCGCGGTTCCTTTCCGCTGTCTTCAAGCCGATTCCCTTGACCAGCGCCAATTCCTCGGCGCTCTTGAACGGACCGTGCTCCGTGCGGTAATCGACGATCGCCTGGGCCTTGGCGGGCCCCACGTTCACCAATACCCGGTCCAGTTCCTCGGCGCTGGCGCTGTTGATGTCGACCCTGTCCACCGCGTGGGCGGTACCGGTCAACAGCAGGGCCAATGCCAGGGACTTCAACGTCGTGGCAAAAGACTTCATGAAACGCTCCTTGTGGTTTGGGAACCGATCCGCCGGCTTCCCCGCCGGCCGGGCCAGTGTCCCGCTCCACATGGCACGCATCCTATCGCCCGCCTGCCGGATGGACAGCCGGTGAACGGCGCTGGTGCTTGTAGGAAAAGTCCTACGCGAGGCAACGCGTAGAATGTGGGCTTTGCCGCATCGTGGAGTCACCATGGATACCTCCAAGCTCGACCACTTCGTCAGCGCCAAGTGGGACCAGGAGATCGTCCCCAAGCTGATCGACTACATCGCCATCCCCAACAAGTCGCCCATGTTCGACCCCAAGTGGGTGGAGCACGGCTACATGGACCAGGCCATCGCGCTGATGGAGAACTGGGCCCGGTCGCAGCCGATCAAGGGATTGCAGGTCGAGGTGGTGCGCCTGGAAGGCCGCACGCCGCTGATCTTCCTGGAAATCCCGGCCAGCGGCGAGGACATCGGCGAGGACACGGTGCTGCTGTACGGGCACCTGGACAAGCAGCCGGAGATGACCGGCTGGGATCCGGACCTGGGCCCGTGGAAGCCGGTGCTGCGCGGGGACAAGCTGTACGGCCGCGGCGGTGCCGACGACGGCTACGCGATCTTCGGTTCGCTGACCTCCATCGCCGCGCTGCAGGACCAGGGACTGCCGCATGCACGCTGCGTGATCCTGATCGAGGCCTGCGAGGAATCGGGCAGCTACGACCTGCCGGCCTACGTGGACCACCTGGCCGGGCGCATCGGCAAGCCGTCGCTGGTGGTGTGCCTGGACTCGGGCTGTGGCAACTACGACCAGCTGTGGTGCACGACCTCGCTGCGTGGCCTGGCCGGCGGCAACCTGACCGTGCGGGTGCTGACCGAGGGCGTGCATTCCGGCGATGCCTCCGGCGTGGTGCCTTCCAGCTTCCGCCTGCTGCGCCAGCTGCTCTCGCGCATCGAGGACGAGACCACCGGCCGCATCCTGCTGGACGAGCTGCACGTGGAGATCCCGGCCGAACGCGTCGAGCAGGCGCGCAAGTCGGCCGCGGTGCTCAACGACTCGCTGTTCGAGAAGTTCCCGATGGTCAAGGGCCTGCAGCCGATGAGCCAGGACCTGACCCAGCTGGTGCTCAACCGGTCCTGGGAGCCGATGCTGTCGATCACCGGCGTGGACGGCATGCCGCCGCTGGAGTCGGCCGGCAACGTGCTGCGCCCCTACACCGCGGTCAAGCTGTCGCTGCGCCTGCCGCCCACCGCCGACGGCAAGCGTGCCGGCGAGTTGCTCAAGCAGGCGCTGCTGCGCGACCCGCCCAACGGCGCGCAGGTCACGCTGGAGCTGGAGAAGGCCTCCACCGGCTGGAACGCGCCGGCAATGGCGCCGTGGCTGGAGAAGGCCATCGACGATGCCAGCCGGGCGTTCTTCGGCAAGCCGGCCATGTACATGGGCGAAGGCGGCTCGATCCCGTTCATGGGCATGCTCGGCGAGAAGTTCCCCGGCGCGCAGTTCATGATCACCGGCGTGCTCGGCCCGCAATCCAACGCGCACGGGCCCAACGAGTTCCTGCACATCCCGATGGGCAAGCGCCTGACCGCCTCGGTGGCGCAGGTGATCCTCGAACACCATGCCGCCAGCCTGCGCGGGGAGACCAGCGGATCGACGGTGGCCGCCGACAGCGGTACCCGCCACGGCGGCCACGGCTGCTGCTGAGGCCGCCCGCGTCCCGGAGACGGCCGGCGCCGTCTCCGCCCCTGCCGGCCGCCGTGGCCGGATGCTAGGCTCCCGTTCCCTCCGCGCGCCCAAGACACGCCCATGAAAGGTCTGTTCGGCAGTGACAGCTGGCTGTACATCCTCCTGATCGGCTTCCTGGCCGGCCTGCTCGGGCGTTTCTTCATGCCCGGCAACAACCGCATGGGCTGCCTGCTGACGATCGTGCTCGGCATCGCCGGCGCGCTGCTGGCGGGCTGGTTCGGGCAGTACATGGGCTGGTACGTGCGCGGCGAACCGGTCAGCTTCCTGGCCGCGGTGCTCGGCGCGATGGCGATCCTGGCGCTGTCGCGGCTGTTCAGCGGCCGCGGCGGCTGACCGCAGCGACGATGGGCGTTTCCGCGGTTCCGCCCGCGCCGGGCGACGATGCGCTGCGCGCGCAGGCGCGCACCGACTGGGTACGCCGGGCCCTCGGCCGCGAGGCGCTGCCGCAGCGCGCCTCGGTCGATGCCGGTTTCCGCAGCTACTGGCGCGTGGCCGGCGCGGACGGCGGCAGCATGATCCTGATGGATTCCCCGCCCGGCCGCGAGGACGTGCGCCCATGGCTGCGCATGCGCGACCTGCTCGAGGGCGGCGGCGTGCGCGTGCCCAAGGTGCTGGCGCGCGACGTCGAGGCCGGGTTCCTGCTGCTGGAGGACCTGGGCCCGCGCACGCTGGCACAGGCCATCACCGCCGACAGCGCCGACGCCGACTTCGATGCGGCGGTCGACCAGTTGCTGAAGCTGCAGGCGATCGCACCGCCCGCGGACATGGCGGTGTTCGGCGAGGCGCTGCTGCAGCGCGATGCCGGGTTGTTCGAGGAATGGTTCCTCGGTCGCCACCTGGGCATCGTCCTGGACGGGGCGGCGGGCGACGGCCTGGCGCAGGTGCAGCGCCGGCTGGCGGACAATGCCCTCGCCCAGGCCCGGGTCCTGGTGCACCGCGACTTCATGGCGCGCAACCTGATGCCGGTGGCCGGCGGCCTGGCCGTGCTGGATTTCCAGGACTGCGTCGCCGGGCCGGTCGCCTACGACGCGGTCAGCCTGTTCAAGGATGCCTTCCAGAGCTGGCCGCTGGCGCGCGTGGACGCCTGGCTGGCGCGCTACCACGCCCGTGCCGCCGCGGCCGGCCTGCCGGTGCCGGCCCTGCCGCGCTTCCTGCGCGATGCCGACTGGCTGGGCGTGCAGCGCCATCTGAAGATCCTGGGCGTCTTCGCGCGCCTGCACCACCGCGACGGCAAGCCGCGCTACCTGGGCGATGCCCCGCGCTTCATCGCCTACCTGGACGAAGTCCTGCCGCGCCATGCCGAGCTGCGGCCGCTGGGCGAACTGCTGGAAACGCGGATCAAGCCGGCCATGCGCTCACGCGGGGAACTGCGATGAAGGCGCTGGTCTTCGCCGCGGGCAAGGGCGAGCGCATGCGCCCGCTGACCGAGCACACGCCCAAGCCGCTGCTGGCCGCTGGCGGCAAGCCGCTGATCGTCTGGCACCTGGAGAAGCTGGCCGCGATCGGGGTGACGGAGGTCGTGGTCAACACCGCCTGGCTGGCCGGGCGCTTCGCGCCCCTGCTCGGCGACGGCCGTGCTTTCGGCCTGTCCATCCGCTATTCCCACGAGGGCGGCGAGCCGCTGGAGACCGGCGGCGGCATGCTGCACGCCCTGGCCCTGCTGGGCACCGCGCCGTTCCTCGCGGTCAACGGCGACATCTGGACCGACTACGACTTCGCGCGCCTGCCGCGCGAACCCGCCGGCGATGCCCATCTGGTGCTGGTGGACAACCCGGTCCATCACCCGCAGGGCGACTTCGTGCTGCGTGCCGACGGCCAGGTGCGCGATCGCGTGGACGGCGCGCCGGCACTGACCTTCGCCGGCATCGGCGTGTACCGGCCACGGCTGCTGGCCGACTGGCCGGCGGCGATCGGGGCCACGCCCGGCGCGGCGCTGCAGCCGCCGCGCTTCCCGCTGGCGCCGCTGCTGCGCGCGGCCATGGCCCGCGGCGCGGCGCGCGGCGAGCATCACCGCGGACGCTGGACCGACGTCGGCACGCCGCAGCGCCTGGCCACGCTGGACGCGGAACTGCGCGGCGCGCCTCGCGCAGGCTGATCACAGCCCGCCCCTGCCCCTTGGAATCCGGCCGTTGCGGGGCATGCTGAGAATGCGAACCGGGACGACGACACGGCCAGTGACGCCCATGCCCGCCGGTCCCCGTGCGGGCATGCCCGGGACGCGCAGGCGCGCCTCAACCCGCGCCGCCCTCGTCCAGCACCTTGCGCAGGAACGGCACGGTGATGCGGCGCTGGGCGGCCATCGACTCGCGGTCGAGCCGGTCCAGCAGGGCCACCAGCGCCCCCAGGTCGCGGCCGGTGCGGGTGAGCATCCAGTCGATGGCGGCCTCGTCCAGGGCCAGCCCACGACGGTGGGCGCGCTCGCGCAGCACTTCGGCGCGCTGCGCATCGTCCAGCGGCGACAGCGCGATGCGCGTGCACTGCGCCAGGCGCGAACGCAGGTCAGGCAGCACCAGCCCGAGCGATTCGGGCATCGCCCGCGCGGTGTAGATCAGCGAGACGCCGGCGGCGCGGGCACGGTTGTGGAAGTCGAACAGCGCGACCTCGTCGCCCCGGCGGCCGGCGATCGCGTCCAGCCCGTCCAGCGCCACCAGGTCCATGCCTTCCAGCGCGTCGAGCGCCTGCGCGGTGCGACCGGCGGCGGCATGCAGCGGCACGAACGCGGCCTTGCGCTCGGCGCGTTCGGCCTCGGCACAGGCGCCCAGCGCCAGGTGGGTCTTGCCGGTGCCGGGCGCGCCGGCCAGGTAGATCCAGTCGCCGATCGCGCCGATGGCCACCGCCCGCAGCTGGGCGATGGCACCGGCGGGGGCGGCGACGAAGCTTTCCAGGCGCTGGTCCGGCGGATAGCGCAGGGCCAGCGGCAATTGCGGCACGCTCACGGCAGGTCCGTGTCCTTCGACGTTTCGACGATGCGCGGCTCGTCCCGGCTGAGCACGATGGCCGGCCCGCCGCCGCTGTAGAGCTCGCTGCGGGTGTAGCGCTGGTGCGCATAGCGCAGCAGCACGTTGGCCACGGCCGCCACCGGCAGCGCCAGCAGCATGCCGAGGAAACCGAACAGCTGGCCGCCGGCCATGACCGCGAAGATCACCGCCACCGGATGCAGGCCGATCTTGTCGCCGACGATGCGCGGGGTGAGCACGTAGCTTTCCAGCAGCTGGCCGGCACCGAAGGTGATGGCCACGCCGGCCATCAGCTGCAGGTCGAAACCGCGCGCCTGCACCAGCGCGGCCAGTACCGCCAGCACGATGCCGGTGGTCGCGCCCAGGTAGGGGATGAAGCTGATCAGCCCGGCCACCAGCCCGATCAGCAGGCCCAGGTTGAGCCCGGACACGCTCAGGCCGATCGCGTAGATGGCGCCCAGCGCAATCATCACCAGGAACTGGCCGCGCATGAACGCGCCGAGCACCTCGTTGGATTCGCGTGCCAGCTGGCTGGCCGTGCCGATGTAGGCACGCGGGATCAGCGACGCGACGCGCTCGACCAGGGTGTCCCAGTCGCGCAGGAAGTAGAAGGTGAGGATCGGCACCAGCGCCAGGTTCACCACCCAGGCCAGCATGGTGAAGCCCGAGCGCGACACGTAGCCGAACAGGGTGGTCGCCACCCCGCCGGCCTGCTGCCAGTGGCTGCGCAGCCAGTCGAACAGGCGCTCCGGGTCCAGCCACATCGACAGCTGCAGGCCGGTGCGCTGCTCCATCCAGGGCAGCGCGGTGCCGATCAACCAGTCGTGCGCCTGCGGCAGGGCGTTGAGCAGGGTCACCACCTGCTGCTCGATCATCGGCACCAGGATCAGCAGCGCCAGTACCAGCAGCAGCGTCATCAGCACGAACACCAGGATCACCGCGGTGTTGCGCGAGCGCCCGCGGGCCTCCATCCGGTCCACCAGCGGGTCGCCCAGCCAGCCCAGCAGCAACGACAGCACGAACGGGGTCAGGATCGGCGCGAGCAGGCCCACGACCCACAGCGCCAGCCCTGCCAGCGCGATCCACTTGAGCCGGCGCAGGAACTGGGCGATCTCCGCCTCGGGCGAAAGCGGCGTCATCGGACGCGGTACTCCTGCGGCATCTGTGCCGGCAGCGGCTGGCCGTCGGCGGGCTCGGGCAACGGCAGCGGCTCGAGCGGGCCGTCGTTGCCGAGCATGCGGTTGAGCCCGGCCGGGCCGGTGAGCAGGTCCAGGTCCAGGTCCAGGCGGTCGCCGCTGGCGCGCACCGGGCGTATCGCGCGCACCACCGAGGCGCCCTGCAGCGCCGCGGAGACCCGCAGGTAGTCGTCGGCGGAGCGGATGCCGCGGATCGTCACCCGGTACACGCCCGCGGTACCGGTGTCGGCCACCTTGGCGTAGCGCTTGACCAGCGCGTCGGCGGCACCGTCGGCACCGCCGGCCATGGCGCGGCGGGCATCGGCGTCCTGGGTGCTCCAGCGCGCCAGTTCGCGGCCGCCGTCGACGAACACCCAGTCCGCGCTCCAGCCGTTCGCGCTGCGGTAGAGCTTGCCCACCAGCTGCATGGGCGGGCTGTAGCGCGCCGAGGCGCGGGCGATGGCCCCGGTGTCCTGGCGCCAGATCGCACCCACCAGGGCCTGTTCGGCGGCGGTGCCGGCCGGCAGGCCCAGGCGGTAGCCGCGCTCGACGGCGCGGTCGAGCAGGCTGCGCGCGGCATTAGCCTGCGGTACGCCGACCAGGCGCGGGCCGCTGCCGTCGTCGATGGCCAGCCACACCACCGGCTTGGGCCGCGGTTGCGGCCATACCGGCAGGCCGAGCGCGGCGGCCAGCGCGTCCACGTCGGACGCGCGGAAGTGCGCGACCAGCACGGTGCGGAACGAGGGCGCGCCGCTGGCGGCGGTGCCCTGGTCCTGGCGGTAGTCGTAGCCGTCCACGTAGTCCTGGGCGTTGCGCAGGGCCGGGGCGACGCCGGGCCGCGACACCACGCCGCGGTCGCCGGCCAGGCGCCCCAGCACCACGCCCAGCGCGCGGCCCAGCGCCGCCTTGCGCTCGGCATCGCTCTGCCCGTTCACCGGCACCTCGGCGTCGTAGAGGCCCTGCGCGCGGGCGCTGTCGCCCTCGGTACGCAGTGCGGACTGGGCGGGAGCGAGCGCCGGCCAGGCCAGCAGCAGGGACAGCAACAGGACAAGGCTGCGGCGCATCGGCGATTCCATCCTCGTTCTCATGGCCGGGAATTGTTGCCCGAATGGCCGGTGGGCGCCAATGCGGGCTGTTAAAATCCCGCCACTTTCCCTCCCGGTGCCTGTCCGTGACCCCGACGTCTCCCGCGAATCCTCCGTTGACCTATCGTGACGCCGGCGTCGACATCGACGCGGGCAACACCGTGGTCGAGCGCATCAAGCCGCTGGTCAGGCGCACCTTCCGCCCCGAGGTGATGGGCGGGCTGGGCGGCTTCGGCGCGCTGTTCGACCTGGCCGGCAAGTACAAGGAGCCGGTGCTGGTGTCGGGCACCGACGGGGTGGGCACCAAGCTCAAGCTGGCCCAGCAGCTGAACCGCCATGACACGATCGGCATCGACCTGGTGGCCATGTGCGTGAACGACGTACTGGTGCAGGGCGCCGAGCCGCTGTTCTTCCTGGACTACTTCGCCACCGGCAAGCTGGACGTGGACACCACCGTGGCGGTGGTCGGCGGCATCGCCCGCGGCTGCGAGCTGGCCGGCTGCGCGCTGATCGGCGGGGAGACCGCCGAGATGCCGGACATGTACCCGCCGGGCGAGTACGACCTGGCCGGCTTCACCGTGGCAGCGGTGGAGAAGTCGCAGCTGCTCGACGGCAGCCGCGTGGCGCGCGGCGACGTGCTGGTCGGGATCGCCTCCTCCGGCCCGCACTCCAACGGCTATTCGCTGGTCCGCAAGATCCTCGAGCGCAGCGGTGCGTCGCTGCAACAGGACCTGGACGGACGCCCGCTGGGCGAGGCACTGATGGCGCCCACCGCCATCTACGTCAAGCCGGTGCTGGAGCTGCTGCGCCGGCACGGGCCGCAGGGCATCCACGGCATGGCGCACATCACCGGCGGCGGCCTGACCGAGAACATCGTCCGCGTGGTGCCCGAGGGCCTGGGTCTGGACATCGATGCCGGCGCCTGGCCGCTGCCGCCGGTGTTCCAGTGGCTGCAGCAGGCCGGTGGCCTGGCCGACGCGGAAATGTGGCGCACCTTCAACTGCGGCATCGGTTTCGTGCTGATCGTGCCGCCGGCGCAGCTGGCCGGGGTCGAGGCGGACCTGGACAGCGTGCAGCTGCGGCACTGGCAGATCGGCCAGGTGACCGCGGCCGGCGGCGAGCGCGTCAGGATCGGCTGAGCGCTGCCCGGGCCATGATCGCCAGCAAGGTCGCGGCGCACGGGACGGCGGTGCTCCCCGTCGCGGCGCGGAGGCGTCCGTGCCGGAACGGCAGCGCCCGCCGGCACCATGCCAGTGGCCGGCGAGCCGTCGCCGGCCCCTCCCCTTGCCGCCGGATGCGCTGCGCGTGACCGCGATCCCGTCCGCCCCCGCGCGCATCGCCGTGCTGGCTTCCGGCCGCGGCAGCAACCTGCAGGCGCTGCTGGACGCCATCGCCGCCGGCACCCTGCCGGCGCGGATCGTCGGCGTGTTCTCCGACCGCCCCGGCGCCCCCGCGCTGGCGCGGGTGGCCCCGGCGCTGCGCTGGGCGCAGGCCCCGGCCACGTTCGCCGACCGCGCCGCGTTCGAGCAGGCCATGGCCACGGCCATCGACGCCGCCGCGCCGGACTGGATCGTCTGCGCCGGCTACATGCGCATCCTCGGCGAAGCCTTCGTACGCCGCTACGCCGGGCGGCTGGTCAACATCCACCCCTCGCTGCTGCCGCGCCACCGCGGCCTGCGTACCCATGCCGCGGCCCTGGCCGCCGGCGATGCCGAACACGGCGCCAGCGTGCATTTCGTCTCCCCGGAACTGGACGCCGGCGCGGTGATCGCCCAGGCGCCGGTGCCGGTGCTGCATGAGGACACGCCCGACACCTTGGCCGGGCGGGTGCTGGCGGTGGAACACCCGCTGCTGGTGGCCACCGTCGGCCTGCTCGCCGCCGGCCGCGTGGCCGAGCGCGACGGCCGGGTATGGCTGGATGGTCAGTGCCGGTTTAGACCGCTGCGCCTAGATTGCGCGCATACGCACCTGGTGCCGTGACCGCTGCCCACATGCCGGCCACACGCGTTGGGCCATGATCGCACCTTCGCTCACCCGCCTCCCCATGAACAGCACATCCAAGTTCCTGCTACTGGCCTGCGCCCTGCTGCCGGCAGCGGCCCCCGCCGCGCCGCCCCAGGCCGCGCCGTCCGCTCCGATCGCCGGTGCGGCCCCGGACTGGACCCCGCCGCCGCTGGAGCCCTTCGTGGCCACCTACCAGGCCTACTACAAGGGCAAGCTGGCCGGCAGCGCGACCATGCGCGTGGTCCACGACGACGGCCCGCGCTGGCGCGTGGACATGGCCGTGCACGGCGACCGCGGCGTGGCCGGCATCCTCGGCATGAACCTGGAACAGAGCACGGTGTTCGAGGTGCACGGGCCGACCTACTTCCCGCTCAGCCAGGGCACCGTGCGCAAGGGCCTGTTCCTGGGCAAGCGCGCCTCCGGCGTCTACGACTGGCAGAGCCACACCGCGCAGTGGAGCGGCGACGTGGACAAGAAGCACCTGGCCGCCGTCCCGCTCAAGGCCGGCGACCAGAGCGCGCTGCTGCTGAACCTGTCGCTGATGCGCGACGCGCGCCCCGGCGCCAGCCTGCACTACCGCTATGTCGATTTCGGCCGCGTGCGCGAGCACGAATACCGCGCCGCCGATGCCACCGAGACCGTGCAGGTGGGCGATCTGAGCTACGACGCCCTGCGCGTGTTCCGCACCAACGGCGGCAAGAACGAGACGATCCTGTGGATCGCCAACGGCGTGCCGACCCCGGTGCGCATCCTGCAGCGCGAGGATGGCGAAGACCGCATCGACCTGCGCCTGACCGAATACCAAGGAGTGTGACCATGACCAAGCTCGCCCGCCCCCTTTCCCTGCTCGCGCTGGCGGCCCTGGCGCTGGCCAGCCTGCCGGCCCTGGCGATGCAGCCGTTCAAGGCCAGCTACCAGGCCAACTACATGGGCCTGCAGGCCGAGGGCCTGATGACCCTGGCCCAGGAGGACGGCGGCCAGTGGCGCTACAGCCTGGTCATCCGCAACCAGCTGGCCAACCTGATGCAGAGCACCGTGTTCGAGGAAGCCGGCGGCCAGCTGCGCCCGCTCAGCAGCAACGATTCCTCCGCCGCGTTCTTCAAGAAGCGCAGCGTGCAGGCCAACTACGACTGGAAGACCCGCCAGGCGACCTGGAGCGGCGACATCAAGCCCGATCGCCGCGGCCCGGTGGCCCTGCAGCCGGGCGACATGGACGGGCTGCTGATCAACCTGGCCATCGCCCGCGACCTGCATGCCGGCAAGCCGCTGACCTACCGCATGGTCGACGACGGCAAGGTCAGGCCGATGACCTACAAGGTGGTCGGCAAGGAGACGCTGACCGTCAACGGCAAGCAGGAGCAGGCCACCAAGGTCTCGCGCACGGACGGGGACAAGGAACTGGTCGCTTGGATCGTGCCGGATCTGCCGGTGCCGGCGCGGCTGCTGCAGCGCGAAAAGGGCCAGAACACGCTGGAACTGGTCATCCAGTCGCTGCAGTGACGCCGCCGCGGCCCGCGCCCGCGACCGGGCTCGGGCCGCCCTGCCCTTGCGCTAAACTCCGCGCACTTTCGATCCAGCCGGGACCCACCCGCCAATGTCCAACATCCGCCCGCTTGCCCTCGCCGTCGGCCTGGGCCTGACCGTCCTTGCCTCCAGCCCCGCCGATGCCGCCGCCAAGAAGCGTGCCCCGGCCAAGGCCCCGGCGACGCCGGCCGTGTGTACCGATTTCTACGACCAGGCCGATGCCGCGTGGCTGAAGGCCAACCCGGTGCCGGCCGCCGGCGCGACCAGCGCGCTGGGCCAGCTCGCCGACAACGCGCTCGCGCAGCAGCGCCAGCTGCTCGACGCCGCCATGGCCGCCCCGCAGGGCAACGTGCAGAAGCTGCTAGGCGACTTCTGGGCCAGCGGCCTGGACGAGGCCGCAGTGGAGGCCGACGGCTCGCGCCCGATCGCCCCGCTGCTGGCGCGCATCGACGCGATCAAGCGCACCAAGGACGTGCCCGCCGCGTTCGCCGCCCTGCACCAGGTCGGCATCCCGGTGGCCTTCAACTTCTCGCCCGACGTGGACCTGAAGGCGCTCGACCGCCACATCGGCTACTTCATGCAGGGCGGCACCGGCCTGCCCGACCCGGCCTACTACACCCGCACCGACGCCGACACCGTCGCCGTGCTCGGCCGCTACCGCAGCTACGTCAAGCAGATCCTGGCCCTGACCGGCACCGCCCCCGACCGCCTGGATGCCGACTCGGCCTCGGTGCTGCAGGTGGAAACGCTGCTGGCGCGGGCCTCGCGGCCGCTGGCGGAGATGGCCAATCCGTTCAACAACTACGCCCCGGTCGCGGTGAAGGACGCCGCCAAGCAGTACCGCAACCTGCAGCTGGAGGATTTCCTCAAGGCCCAGGGCGTGAAGGACGACCTGGTCTCGCTGCCCAATCCGGAGTTCTTCAAGCAGCTCAACGCGCTGGTGGCCAGCATCAAGCCCGAGCAATGGCAGGCCTACCTGCGCTGGCGCGTGGGCGATGCGATGGCGCCGTACCTGTCCAAGGCCTTCCGCGAGGCGGAATTCGACTTCCGCGGCCGCGTGCTGCGCGGCCAGGTCGCGCCCGACCCGCGCTGGCAGCAGGTGCTGGAGGCGATCAACGTCGCCGCCGGCCCCATGCTCGGCCACGAGTACGTGGCCCGCTACCTGCCGCCGGAGAGCCGGCGCCTGGCCGGCATCGTCGCCGACCAGCTGCGCCAGGCGCAGATCGAGGCGGTCAAGCGCAGCCCGTGGCTGAGCGCGGAGGCCAAGGCCGAGGCCCAGGCCAAGCTCGATGCGCTCAAGATCGAGATCGGCGCGCCGCGCCGCGACCTGGACTACACCGTGCAGCCGATGGGGCGCGGCAGCTTCGGTGGCAACATGCTGATCGCCTCGGCCTGGCGCCACACCCAGGAGATGAAGCGCATCGGCAAGGGCAATGCCGACCGTCGCTGGGACGTGCTGCCGCAGCAGCCGGCGCTGGCCTACGACCCGGCGCAGAACCGCCTGATCGTCACCGCCGCGGTGCTGCAGCCGCCGGTGTTCTCGCAGCAGGCGGCGCAGGCCACGCCCGGTGCCCTGTACGGCGCCTACGGTGCCCTGGTCGGCCGCGAGCTGACCCGGGCCGTCGATGCCAAGGGCGCGATGGTCGATGCCCAGGGCCAGCTGCGCAGCTGGTGGACCCCGGCCGATAAGAGCGCCTGGGCCCAGCTGCAGGCGCGCATCGCCGGCCAGTACGACGCCTACGACTATCCCGGCGTGAAGGGGGCCAAGGTCAACGGCAAGCTCACCGCCGACGAGAACCTGGCCGACCTGGGCGGCGTGGAACTGGCCTGGGCGGCCTATGCGCACGCCGTGGCCAACCCGGCGCAGGCCGACCAGCAGGCGTTCTTCAATGCCTGGGCCGGACTGTGGGCGCAGCAGCTCGCCCCCAACGTGGCGATCCAGCGCAGCACCGCCGACATCCAGGCACCGGGCAAGTGGCGCACCAACGCGCCGCTGTCCAACCTGCCCGGGTTCGCCGCCAGCTTCAGCTGCAAGGCGGGCCAGCCGATGGTCCGCAGCGGCGCCGAGCAGATCGGCGTGTGGCCCTGACCCCGGGTCCTGCGGCATCCTGAGAAACGGCGCGGGATACCGCGCCGTTTTTTTTGCCTGGCGGCCGGCCACGCGACAGCGCCACGCCGCGCACCGGAGCACGATCGTGGGCCAGCAGATGCCAGGCATGCGAGGGCCGGGGAACGGGAATACCAGGTTGCCGCGGGGCATCAAGACCCTGGCGGCCAGCCACCATCGCTATCCGCGCGCGGTGCCACGGGTCGCGAAGTTCCCGGTCACGGGACAAGCGCCCGTGCGCTCCCGGGCCGGTACGGCCCGTCTGCTTGCGGCGAAGGCCGCTGCCGCCCTGCGATTCAGCGCACGATGCGCGGCCGCGGCGGCCCGCGCCGGCCGAACGGCGGCTGGCCGCGCCAGTAGCGGATCATCAGCCAGCCGAACAGCATGCCGCCCAGGTGCGCGAAATGGGCCACGCTCGGCGCCAGCCCGGTGAAGCCCATGAACAGCTCGGCCACGCCGTAGAGGATGACGAAGGTACGCGCCTTCATCGGGATCGGCGGGAACAGCAGCATCACCTGCTGGGAGGGGAACAGCAGGCCGTAGGCCAGCAGCAGGCCGAAGATGCCGCCCGAGGCGCCCAGGGTCGGATACGGCGGCGTCCCGCCCGTGGTCATCCACCAGCCCACCGCCAGCTGGCACAGGCCGGCGCCGACCACGCACACCAGGTAATAGACCAGGTAGCGCTTCTCGCCCCAGACCTGCTCCAGCGGCGCGCCGAACATGAACAGCGCCAGCATGTTGAAGAACAGGTGCGAGAAGTTGCCGTGCATGAACCCGTAGGTCAGCAGCTGCCAGAGCTGGAAACCGGCCCCGTCGTAGGTGTCCGCCGAGCCCAGCGGCCACAGCATGAACTCGGCCAGGCGCGCATCGCCGAGCAGCCACTGCAGCAGGAACACCGCGCCGTTGGCGATCAGCAGGGCGCGGGTGACCGGGGGGATTCGCGGGAACATGCGGGTGTCCGGAGGAAACAGGCCGCCCATGATAGCGGCAGCGTCAGCGCGGCCCCCACAGGGCGCGATCCAGGGTTTCGCCATCCGCCGCGACGGCGGTGCGGCGCACCCGCCCCGCCTCGACCCGCACGCCCTCCAGGCGCAGCCGCTGCGCCTGTTGCGCGCCCCGGCCGAGCCCGGCGGGAAGGCGATGCGCCCGTCGGCACGCAGCACCCGGTGCCAGGGCAGGTCCGGGTCCTCGTTGCCGGCCAGCACGCGCGCCACCAGCCGCGCCCGGCCCGGCAGCCCGGCGCGGTGCGCGACTTCGCCGTAGCCGAGCACCTGGCCACGCGGGATCGCCCGCACCGCCGCCAGGATGCGCAGGCGCGCCTCCTGGGAATCCACCGCTGCGGGTGCAGGCGTGACCGGGATCATGGGCCGATCAGCACCAGTTCCTCGGCCGAGGTCGGCTGCAGGGCCACGGCGGCCTGCAGCTGGTGCCGGGTCAGGCCCATCTTCAGGGCGACCGCGAAGCCCTGCAGGATCTCCTCGCTGCCCTCGCCCAGCAGGTGGATGCCGACCACGCGCTCGTCCGGCCCGGTGCAGACCAGCTTGAACAGGCTGCACAGCGGCGAGCCGGCCAGCGCACGCAGCATCGGCCGGAAGCGGCTGCGGTACACGCGCACGTCCGCGCCGAAGCGTTCCCGGGCCTGGGCCTCGGTCAGCCCGACCTGCGCCAGCGGCGGATGGGCGAACACCACCGTGGGGATGTCCGCGTAGTCCAGCCGGGCACCGGCCTGGCCGCCGAACAACCGCGCCATCAGCCGTCGCGCCGCGGCGATGGCCACCGGCGTCAGCGCGGCGCGGCCGGTGACGTCGCCGATCGCGTGCACGCCGGCGACCGCGGTGTCCTGCCATTCGTCCACCGGCAGCTCGCCGTCGGGACCGGGAGTGATGCCCAGCGCCTCCAGGCCCAGCCCGGCCAGGTTCGCGCGGCGTCCCACCGCGAAGAACGCCTGGTCCACCGTCGTGCCGTCGAAATCGCCGTCCGTGCCCACGCGCACGCCGTCGCCGGCCGGCGCCAGCGCCGTCACCGTCGTGTCGAACGCCACCCGCACGCCCTGCTGGCGCAGGTTGTCGGCCAGCACTGCGGCCACCTCGGCATCGGCCTGCGGCAGCAGCCGCGCGTCGCGTACCACCAGCTCCACCCGGCTGCCGAGCAGTTGCAGGATGGCGGCCAGCTCCACCGCCACGTAGCCGCCGCCGACGACGGCCACCCGGCGCGGCGCCGCGGTCAGGCGGAAGAAATCGTCCGACAGCGCGCCCAGCGCGGCCCCGGGGATGGACGGGCGCACGGCATGGGCGCCGGTCGCCACCACCACGTGCGCCACGCGCCTGCGGATGCCGTCGGCGTCCTCCACGGTATGCGCATCGACCAGGCGCGCGCGCGAGGGCACGAGGGAAACGCCGGCCGTGTCCAGGCGCGTGCGGTAGCTGGCGTGGATGCCCGCGATGTAGGCCTGGCGGTGTTCCACCAGCCGTGCCCAGTCCGGCCGTGGCGGCACGTCCTGGAAACCGATCCGCGCGGCCAGGCCGAACCCCTCGGCCAGCCCGGCGGCCAGCCACATCGCCTTCTTCGGCACGCAGCCGGCATTGACGCAGGTGCCGCCCAGCTCGCCCGGCTCGAACAGCACCGTGCGCGCGCCATGGCCCGCGGCGGCGAAGGCCGCGGCCAGGCCGCCGGAACCGCCGCCGATCACCGCCAGGTCGTAGTCGAAGCTCGAGGCATCCATCGCGTATTCCCGCACCGTGGCCGGCGAGCATGCCATGGCGAGCATCGTGCGCCACGTGAGCGCGCCGCGCTCAGCGCCGCAGCGGCGGCCAGCGCAGGTAGGTGGCCGCCCGCCACAGCCATTCCAACGGGCCGAAGCGGAACCACCCCAGCCAGGCGCGGCTGGCCAGTACCTGCAGGCCGAACAGGCCCAGCACGAACGGCAGCTGCCAGGCCCGCGGCAGGCGCTCGAACAGGCCCAGCCCGTAGCCATAGAAGACGCCGGTGCACACCAGCGACTGCAGCAGGTAGTTGCTCAGCGCCATGCGCCCGGCCGGTGCCAGCCAGCGCAGCGCCGCGACCGCGCGCAGCACCCAGGCCAGGTAGCCCAGGCACATCAGCAGGTTGGCCACGCAGGCCAGGGCGAAGGCGGCGGCGCTGCCCAGGTCCATCCGCGCCGGGTCCAGCCAGGGCTGCAACCGCCAGCTGGCCAGCATCAGCACCAGGCCTGCCGGCCAGGCGATCCAGCGCAGCCGCCGGTACAGCCGGGCATGGTCCTGCGGCGCGCGGATCGCGCCGCCGCGCACGAACCAGGCCCCGAACAGGAACATGCCGAAGATCAGCGGGCCGTTCACCAGCAGGCCGCGCAGCGTGGCCCCCAGGTCGTGGGCGCGCTGCACCGTGGCCTGCCACCAGCTGCCGTGGCCATAGGCCTGGCGCTGCGCCTCGATCGTCTGCCGCGCGGCCTCGCCGGCGGCCTGCAGCTGCGCCTGCCAGTGCGCTCCGTCCTGCGGCGAGGCCTGGGCCAGCTGGCCGAGCGCGCCCAGGCCCAGCACCAGCAACGGAGCCGCCAGGTAGACCGCCAGTGCCAGCCACGGCAACCAGCGCACCGGCGCCTCGCGGAAGGCCGGCAGCAGCACGGCCAGCAGCGCGTAGCTGACCAGGATGTCGCCGGACCACACCAGCAGCGCATGGGCCAGGCCGATGGCCAGCAGCGCCGCGCTGCGGCGCAGGTAGAACGGTGCGAATGCCCGGCCGGCACGCTCGGCGCGCTCGACCATGAGTGCGAACCCCATGCCGAACAGCAGCGCGAACAGCGTGTAGAACTTGCCCTGCACCAGCAGGTAGACCAGGGTGTCGGCGATGCGGTCGATGCCGTGCCAGCCCGGGTCGACGCCATCCAGGGCGCGGTCGAGCGGCCCGACGAAGGCCTCGATGTTCATCAGGCCGATGCCGGCCAGGGCGAAGCCGCGGGCGACGTCGAGGACCAGGAGGCGCTCGGCGGGCGCGACCGGCTGCAGGGAAGGAGCGGCCATGGGGACGGGAAGCGGCAAAGCCGCGATTAGACCACGCCCGCCGGCCAACGCCCGGAACGCGGACGGCCCGCCGGAGCGGGCCGTCGCAGGCACGTGGCCATCGTTTCGCCGGGCACCGTGCCCGGCCGGGGCGATGGCTCAGTGTTCGTGGCCGCCGTCGCCGTGCACGTGGCCGTGCTCGAGCTCTTCCGGGGTGGCCTCGCGGACCTCGACGATCTCCACGTCGAAATGCAGGTCCTTGCCCGCCATCGGGTGGTTCAGGTCGACATCGACCACGCTCAGGCCGACCTTCTTGACGGTGACCGCGCGCGGGCCGAAATTGGTCTGCAGCACGACCTGCTGGCCCGGCTGCAGGCGCATGTTGCCGAAATGCTTCTTCGGGATGCGCTGTTCCAGCCCCTCGCGGACCTCGCCGTAGGCGTCGGCGGCCGGCACGTCCACGCCGAAGCTCTCGCCCGCTTCCCTGTCCATCATCGCCGTCTCCAGGCCGGGGATGATGTTGCCGTGGCCGATGAGGATCGCCAGCGGCTCGCGCTCCCTGGAGCTCTCGATCGGCGCCTGGCCGACCTCGGAGACGGTGTAGTGGAAACGGACGACGCGGTCTTTCTCGATCTTCATTGCGCAACTCTGGCTGAGGGCCCGCCGCGGGCGGGCGAATGGGCGGCTTGTCGGCCGGCTGGGGCGCCGCCATCATGGCGGCGGTTCAGGACAGCGCATTATCCCGGCTCCATGCACAACAAGCCAGTTGCTCCCCGACCCCGCCCCCTGCCTGCCTTCGCGGCGCTGCTGGCCGCGCTGCTGCTGGCCGCCTGCGGCCATGCGCCCACGCGCCATCCGCCGGCATCCCCGCGCGTGTGGAACACCGTCGCCCCCGCCGACCCGGTGGCCGCCAACGCCGTGCTGATGCGTGCCATCGGCCTGGTCGGCACGCCCTACCGCTACGGCGGCAACACGCCCGAATCGGGCTTCGACTGCTCCGGGCTGATCGCCTACGTCTACCGCGACGCCGCCAACATCAGCCTGCCGCGCACCTCCGCGCAGCTGGCCGGCCTGGAAGGCCCGCGCATCGATCCCGCGCGGCTGGCGGCCGGCGACCTGGTGTTCTTCGGCAGCCGCGGCACGGTCAGCCATGCCGGCATCTACGTCGGCGAGGGCCGCTTCGTGCACGCCCCCAGCAGTGGCGGCACGGTGCGCCTGGATTCGCTCGACGGGCCCTACTGGCGCGACCATTACAGCGGCGCGCGGCGGGTCCTGCACTGAAACCGGGCAATGCGTCGCACCCCAGTTCATGAATTTTTAACAAGTTTTGAACATATCCATCCGGTCTTCACGGCACTATCGCGACACATTCGTTTTTGTGAGACCGGCGTGACGATCGAAGCGATGGCACAGCGGGGAAGCCGAACCACCCCGATCCGGAAGTCCCTCCGTCTTCTCTGCACCGCGGTCCTCTGCCTCTCGGCACTCCCCGCCCTGGCCCAGTCGGCACCGGCCGACGCCGCCGCCACCGGCACCCCTTCCAGTTCCGCGCAGGCGCCCCGCAACCGCGCCGATGCCGCCGCTACCGCCGCCCTGGCCGCCCTGCTGCCGCGCCTGGCCGGCAACGACACCATTCCGCTGATGGACCGTTCGGCCATGTTCGCCGGCGACCTCAGCCGCCTGCTGGCCAGCTACGACGTCAGCCAGGGCTCGCTGGTCGGGGCCCAGGGCAACGACACGGGCAAGGTGCAGTCGATCCTGCGCGGCGCGATGGCGCTGCTGGGCACGCCCTACCGCTGGGGCGGCGAGGGTCCGGAAGGCTTCGACTGCAGCGGCCTGGTCAACTACGTATTCAAGACCGCGCTGGGCGTGGAGCTGCCGCGCGTATCGCGCGAGATGGCACGCAAGGACGACGCCGAGCTGATCAAGGACCCCTCGGCCCTGGCCGCCGGCGACCTGGTGTTCTTCGGCCGCAAGGGCCACGTGGACCATGTCGGCATCTACGTCGGCGACGGCCGCTTTCTGCACGCCCCGCGCACCGGCAAGGACGTGCAGATCGACAGCCTGACCAGCGGCTACTGGAGCCAGAAGTTCATCCAGGCCCGCCGCGTCACGCTCTGAGCCTGGCCGTCCCGCCGCAGGACGATGGGGGCCGCTGGCGACAGCGGCCCCTGGTCTTTCCAGGGCCCGGATTTCCCCTGCGGCCAGGTTTCCCCGGCCGGCATTAGGCAGTGCAGGCGCGCAGGTCTGCCGCGCGGCGCGTCGGCTGGCAGGTGCCGTGTCGGCACGGACCTGGATTCATTCGCCTTCCGGCCACCTCGGGCGGCGGCCTGGAAGACGGCCCGGCTGGACGGCGACAATGGCCGCCCGCCTTCCGGACCTGCCCCATGCCCCGACACCTGGCCCTGGCCCTGGGCCTGCTCGCGGCCTCGTCCCCGGCCCCGGCCGCCGAGCCGGTACTGCCGCAGCTGCAGGCCTACACCGTCGAGCCGGCCTGGCTGCAACCGATCGAACCGCTGCGCATCAGCGACCATGTCTGGCAGATCGGCACCGCGCGGCTGAGCGCGCTGCTGGTGAAGACCGCGTCGGGCGCGGTGCTGATCGACGGCGGCATGCCGCAATCGGCGGACATGCTGCTCGCCCACATGGCGCAGCTGGGCGTGGCGCCAGGCGACCTGCGCCTGATCCTGCACAGCCACGCCCATGCCGACCATGCCGGCCCGCTGGCGGCGATCCGCCGCGCCAGCGGCGCCACCCTGGTGAGCAACGCCGAATCGGCCGCGCTGCTGGCCCGCGGCGGCAGCGACGACCTCGCCTTCGGCGATGCCATGCTGTTCCCGCCGGTGGCGGCCGACCGGCTGGTGCAGGACGGGGAAACGGTCACGCTGGGCGGGGTCGCCTTCCAGGTGCGCTTCGTGGCGGGCCACACCCCGGGCAGCATGGCCTGGACCTTCCGCGACACCCGCGACGGCCGGCCGTTCACGCTGGCCTACGTGGACAGCCTGAGCGCGCCGGGCTACCGCCTGGCCTACAACCCGCGCCGGCCGCGCATCGTGGAGGAATACCGCCACACCTTCGAGGTGGTGCGCGGCCTGCCCTGCGACCTGCTGCTGACCCCGCATGCCGAGGCCAGCGGCTGGGACTATGCCGACCGCGGCAACCCGCATCCGCGGCCGACCACCTGCCGCGCCTACGCCGATGCGGCCGAGCGCGCCCTGGCCGGGGAACTGGCCCGGCAGCAGCAGATCGGGCGCTGAGCCAGCCGGCCCGGTGCCGCCTCAGCGGGCCGGGCTGCCGCTGCCGCTCGCGCCCTCGTCCAGGCCGACGTCGGTGGGCGCCGCGTCGTAGACCGGCTTGTCGAGCAGGCCGGTCTCGCGCGCGACCAGCACCGGCACCAGCATCTGCCCGGTGACGTTGGTCATGGTGCGCATCATGTCGAGGATGCGGTCGATCGCGTACAGGTAGCCGATCACCTCCAGCGGCAGGTTGGCCGCGCTCAGCACCACCGTGGCCATCACCACCGCGGTACCGGGCACGCCGGCGGTGCCGAAGCTGCCCAGCACCGAGGCGATCAGCACCACGAAGTACTGGTTGGCGGTCAGCGGCACGCCGGTGTACTGGGCGATGAACACCGCGCACAGCGCCGGATAGATCGCCCCGCAGCCGTCCATCTTGATGCTCGCGCCCAGCGGCACGGCGAACGCGGCGTAGTCCTTGTTCACCCCCAGGTTGTGGATGACCGAGCGCAGTGCCACCGGCATGGCGGCGAAGCTCGAGGAGGTCACGAACGCGACCTGCATGCCCGGCGAGGCGCCGCGGAAGAACTTCCACGGGTTCAGCCCGTGCGCCAGCAGCAGGCTGCCGTACACCACCACGATCTGGATCGCGCAGGCGATGTACAGCGCCAGTACGAAATTGCCCAGCGGCAGCAGCTTGCCGAAGCCGTAGGAGCCGACCAGCGAGGCGATCAGGCCGAAGGTGCCGATCGGGGTGACCTCCAGCACGAAGCGCGTCACCTGGATCATGATCGCGCTCATCTGGCCGGTCAGCTTGCGCGCCTCGGCGACCTTGTCGCCGAGCTTGACCATGGCGAAGCCGAGCAGGCCGGCGAAGAAGATCACCGGCAGGATCGAGCCGCGCCCGGCCGCCAGCACGGTCTCCCCGGCAGCGTTGGTCCTGGTGCCGATGCCGGTCAGCGCATAGAAGGCGTTGGAGGGCACCACGTCCAGCAGCACCTGGATCGGGCCGGGCACGTCGCGCGGCTTCCAGCCCGAGGCCACCTCCAGGCCGAGGTGGCCGCTGCCGGGCTGCATGATCGTGCCCACGCCCAGGCCCACGACCACCGCCAGCGCGGCGGTGGCCACGAACCAGGCGAAGGTGCGCGCGCCGAGCTTGGCCACCGACTCCTGCCCGTGCAGGGCGGAAATGGCATTGATGACCGCGAAGAACACCAGCGGCACCGCGATCAGCTTGATCAGGGTGACGTACAGGTCGCCGAGCGGGCCGAACCAGGTGTCGGCGGCGGGGCCGAGCAGCCACCCGGCCAGTGCGCCGAGCACGAAGCCGCCGACGACGCGCTGCCAGAAGGGAATACGGAACCAGGCCGCGACCAGATTCATGGGCTCACCTGAGGGGGGATCCGGGGGAATCGCCCAACCATAGCCCAGACGCGCGCGCGCCACGACATCGCCAGCGGAACATCAGCGTGTCACGGATATGCCTTCTGGCGCTGACAGACTTTCCTGTCCCTCCATCCGCCGCCAGGATCCGTCCCGCCATGCCCTGCCCGCGCACCCCGCTTGCCGTCGTCCTCGTCCCGGTCCTGCTGTTCGGAGCCTGCAGCTCCGGACCTGCCGCACACGCCGCCGGGCCGGGCGCCGCCAGCACGGTGGACGTGGCGCCGGTGGCCCATCCGCAGGGCGAGACGCCGGCCTGGTGGTACCGCAGCGGCGCCGCCCGCGCCGCCGCCAACGGCGCCATGGCCGGCCGGGCGAAGAACGTGATCCTGTTCCTCGGCGATGGCATGAGCCTGACCACGGTCGCCGCCGCGCGCATCCTCGAAGGCCAGCGCCACGGCAACCCGGGCGAGGAGAACCTGCTGAGCTGGGAGCGGTTCCCGGCCACCGCCTTCAGCAAGACCTACAACACCGATTCGCAGACGCCCGACTCGGCCGGCACCATGACCGCGATCGCCACCGGGGTGAAGACGCGCATGGGCGTGATCGGCATGTCCGACACCCCGCGCGCCGAATGCGCCCCGAGCCGGGACAAGCCGCTGCTGACCTGGCTGCAGTTGGCCGACAGCGCCGGCATGGCCACCGGCGTGGTCACCACCACGCGCCTGACCCACGCCACCCCGGCGGCGATGTACGCCAAGTCGCCCGAGCGCAACTGGGAGGGCGATGCCGACCTGCCGCCCGCCGCCCGCGAGGCCGGCTGCCGCGACATCGCCCAGCAGCTGCTGTCCACTGCCCGCTTCGGCCGCGGCCCGGTGGTCGCCTTCGGCGGCGGACGCGCCCAGTTCACCCCGGCCGGCCAGCGCGACCCGCAGTTCGACGACAAGGTCGGCCTGCGCCTGGATGGCCGCGACCTGGTCGGCGAATGGCGCCAGGCCCATCCGCGGGGCGCCTACGTGCGCACCGCCGCCCAGCTCGACGCCGCCGCCGATGCGCCGGCCCTGCTCGGCCTGTTCGACTACGACCACATGAGCTTCGAGCACGACCGCGACACCGGCCCCGACGGCGAGCCCAGCCTGGCGCAGATGACCCGCGCCGCCGTGCGCACGCTGGCCCGCGATCCCGCCGGTTTCGTGCTGATGGTCGAGGGCGGGCGCATCGACCACGCCAACCACTACGGCAACGCCTATCGCGCGCTCGACGAGACCATCGCCCTGTCCGAGGCGGTGCGCGCCGCGCTGGAGACCGCGCCCCCGGACACCCTGGTCATCGTCACCGCCGACCACTCGCACGTGCTCAACTTCGCCGGCTACCCGGTGCGCGGCAACCCGATCCTGGGCAAGGTGCGCGGCACCGGCGGCGAGGACGGCGACCGCAGCCAGTACGCGCGCGACCTGGCCGGGCAGACCTACACCACCCTCAGCTACGCCAACGGCCCCGGCTACCCCGGTGCCAGCAACGCCCAGCCGGAAGGGCCGAAGAAGTTCCTCCACGAACCGTCCGACATCGCCGCCGCCCACGGCCGCCCCAACCTGGACGCGGTGGACACCGAGGCCCCGGACTACCTGCAGGAATCGATGGTCCCGATGAAGGCCGAATCGCATGGCGGCGAGGACGTGGGCATCTGGGCCACCGGCCCGGGCAGCACCGCCATCCGCGGCACCCTGGAGCAGAACACGCTCTACCACGTCATCGTCCAGGCCACCCCGAAGCTGCGCGAACGCCTGTGCGCGGCCGGCACCTGCAACGCCGACGGGGTGCCGGTGGAATTGCCGGACCTGCAGGCATTCGCCCGACCCTGAGGAGCCAGGCGGGGACGACGCATTTCGTCGCCCTCCCTGCGGCGAGGCTGCTCATGCCGCGCGGCGACGCCGATATCAGCAATGGCCATGTGCGGGGCACGGCCCGGCGCGCATGCCCATGCCATGATCGGGCCAGGACCGTTTCGCACGGATGCCCGCTCGACTCCCCGTCACTGCCCATGGGCCTTTGCGTGAACTTCCAGCAGCTGAGGGCCGTACAAGAAGCCATCCGCCAGGACTTCAATCTCACGGCCACCGCCGAAGCCACCCATGCCTCCCAGTCCGCGGTGTCGCGCCAGATACGCGAACTGGAGGAAGAACTGGGCATCGGCATCTTCCACCGCAACGGCAAGCGCCTGACCGGCCTGACCGAGGCGGGCAGCAAGGTGGTGGACATCATCGAGCGCATCCTGACTGAGCGCATCCGGCTGCGGCAGGCCGCCGAGAGCCTGCGGCTACCGTCGGCCGACCTGTCGGTGGCCGCCACCCACGCGCAGGTGCGCTATCGCCTGCCGGGCATCATCCTGGCCTTCCGCGACCGCCATCCTTCCGTGCGCCTGTCCCTGCACCAGACCACGCCGGTGCAGGTGATCGAGATGATAGAGCGCGGCCAGGCCGACATCGGCCTGATCACCGAAGGATTGCCGCGCCCGGCCGACATCGTCACGTTCAGGGCCTACTCGTGGGGGCATTTGTTCATCGCGCCGGTCGGGCATCCCCTGCTGGCGATGCGCATGCCGAGCTTCGCCGATATCGCCCGCTATCCCATCATCACCTTCGAGAAGGGCATGGTCGGCCGCGAGAACATCGAGGAAGCGTTCCGGCGCCAGGGACTGGTCCCGGACATCATCATCTCGGCGGTCGATTCGGACGTGATCAAGACCTACGTCGCCCTGGGGCTCGGCATCGGGATCATTGCCGAGCGCTCGTTCGACCCGGCGATCGACCACAACCTGGCGGTCATCGGCACCGATGCACTGATCTCGCCGGTCACCACCAGCGTAGCGGTGCGGCGCGGCACGCCGCTGCAGGACCACGCGATCGCCTTCATCCTCAATCTCGTGCCGACGCTGTCGGCCGACCACGTCCGCGAATCGGTCGAGTCCCCGCCCGTTCCCGCCGCCTCGGTCCGCCGCGCATGAGTGGCACCGGCTCCAGGTAGTCACTCCCCGAGCCGGGTGAACGCCTCCAGCACCCGACGCTTGGCCGAGACGAACCCCGCGCCCACCCGGTCGCGCGGGAATCCTGCAGACACCGGCAAGACCTCATGGATGCGGCCCGGGTCCGGCCGCATCACCACCACGCGGTTGCCGAGGTAGATGGCCTCTTCCACGTCGTGGGTCACCAGGATCATGGTAATGCCTTGTTCCTTCCAGATGCGTTGCAGTTCGTCCTGCAGGTGGGCACGGGTGATGGCATCGAGCGCGCCGAACGGCTCGTCCAGAAGCAACAGGCGCGGCCGCGTGGCCAGCGCACGGGCAATGGCCACGCGCTGGGCCATGCCACCGGAGAGCTGGCGCGGCCAGTACCGCTCGCATCCCTGCAGCCGTACCAGCTCCAGGTAGTGGCGTACCCGTTCGCGCCGTTGCGCGCGTGACAGCCCGGCGTTGAGCAGCCCCAGTTCGACGTTGCGCTCGACTGTCAGCCAGGGCAGCAGCCGGTGTTCCTGGAACACGATCCCGCAATCCAGGCGCGGGCCGACGACCGGCCGGCCATCCTGGCGGATCTCGCCGGCATGACGTCGGTCCAGGCCGGCGACCAGGCGCAGCAACGTGGACTTCCCGCAACCGCTGGCGCCGACGACGCTGACGAACTCGCCTTCGGCCACCTCCAGGTCGATCCCGTCGAGCACCTGCACGGTGGTACCGCCTGTCCCCGGGTACCACTTGCCCACGCCGCACAGTTCCAGCGCCGTCCGCGTGGGTACTGCCGGGACGGCATCGTCGGGGCCTGCCTCGTCGGGATGCACCAGGTCCAGCCGTCGCCTCCGGACTCCCATGGCCTCGCCGCCGCTGCTCATGCGTGTGCCGCTTCGGCCACGGCCACGGCCGCGCCTCGCGACCGCAGGGCCTGGAAGGCGGCGACGAACTCTGCGGCCTGCCGCCCGACCAGGCGCAGTGCCTGCTCCACCTTCTCCGGCGGCGGGCGTGCCGCGTCCAAAGGCGTTTCCAGCGTATTGACCACGGCGCCGTAGGGCGTCGGCCAGCCGCGCAGGGCATGGACCACTGAGCGCAGCGAAGCCAGGACCGTGCCGCCGGCCTGCCCCCCGTAGGCCGTCACGATGCAGCCGACCGCGCGCCCGTCGAGATAGGGCCGTTCGTCGCCGCGTGCCTCCTCCAGCGTATCCAGCGCGTTCTTCAGCAGGCCCGATGGCCCGCCGTGGTACCCCGGCGTGGCTAGGATCACCGCGTCGGCGCGACGGACCAGGCTGATCAGGCCACACTGCACGCCGGTCAGCGGCCGCCCCGGTGCGTAGTGCGGCAACGCCGAGAGGAAATCACCTCCGAGGTGGATCGTCGCCATGCCCTGCTCGGCACATGCCTGCAGTGCGATGCCGAGCGCGCGTTCCGTCGACGATCCGGCCCGTGGCGTGCCGCCGATGCCGACCACGAGCTGCTTGGACGAGGCCACCCTGGGCCAGGCCCAGGCCAGCGGCGTGCCCGCTTCGCGATGTCCGTTGACGATCGGGGAAACGTCCGGCTCCGTGCCCATGTCCGCTCCTCAGGCCGCGCGTGCGCGACGCAGTTCATCCAGCAGCGAGGCGCCGTAGGGCCAGTCGCCCAGGTCCGCTGCCGTGCCCAGGTGGCCCGATGCCCCCGCCCGTTCCAAGCGCGCGCCCCAGGCCCGGGCAAAGAACGCCGCCCGCTCCAGCGTCACCCGCGGGTCGTCGTCGCTGGCGACCAGGATCGAGGGAAACGGCAGCTGCGTCCTCGGTATCGGCGCGAAGCCGGTGGCGCCGGCCGGGTAGTCCGGCCGCTCCACGTCGGTGGGCGAGACCAGCAGGGCTCCGGCGACCGGACCACGATGCGTGGCGGCCCAGTGGGCAACGGTCACCACCGCCAGCGAATGGGCGACCAGGAGGACCGGCGAAGCCGCGGCGTTGATCGCCTCGTCGAGCGCGGCGACCCAGGCCCGCCGGTCAGGGTTGTCCCACTCGCGCTGTTGCACGCGGCGCAGTTGCGGATCCCGCTTTTCCCAGACGCTCTGCCAGTGCTTCTCGCCGGAATTGCCACGCCCGGGCAGGATCAATACACGTGGTTGGCTGCTCATGCCGCTTCCTCCTGGGGGGCGCCGCCGCTTACCTGCGCCGTGTCGAAAAGTTCGGTGGACAGGTAGCGCTCGGCGAAATCCGGGACCAGCACGACGATGGTCTTCCCGGCGAACGCCTTGCGCCCGCCCAGCTGCAGCGCCGACCATACCGCCGCACCGGCGCTGATGCCGGCCGGGATGCCCTCCACCCGCGCCAGGCGGCGCGCGGTGGCCAGCGCCTCCTCGTCGCCGACGGCCGAGACTTCGTCGATCAGCTGCCGGTCCAGGAACGTGGACAGGTGCCCGGAACCGATGCCCTGGATCTTGTGCGGCCCCGGCTTGCCACCGGACAGCACCGCACTGCGGGCGGGCTCCACGGCGACCACGTGCACGGCCCGGTTGCGCTGCTTGAGCACGCCGGCCACGCCGGTGATCGTGCCCCCGGTCCCTACCCCGGCCACGAACGCGTCCACCACGCCCTGCGTGTCGCCCCAGATTTCCTCGGCCGTGGTTTCGCGGTGGATGGCCGGATTGGCCGGGTTCTCGAATTGCTGCAGCACCACCGAGCCGGGGATCCGGGCGTTGAGTTCGTGGGCGCGGCGGATGGCGCCGGACATGCGTTCGGCATCCGGCGTCAGCTCCACGCGTGCGCCCAGGAACTCGACCATCCTGCGCCGCTCGATGGATGCGTTGTCGGGCATGACCAGGACCAGCCGGTAGCCCTTGGCCGCCGCCACGAAGGCCAGGCCGATGCCGGTATTGCCCGAGGTCGGCTCGATGATCGTCGCACCCGGCACCAGTCGGCCTTCGCGCTCCGCCGCCGCGACCAGCGCCGCGCCCAGCCGGTCCTTGACCGAGGCCAGAGGGTTGAAGAACTCCAGCTTGGCCACGATCCGCGCGGCCACCCCGGCCTCGGCCGCCAATCGGTCCAGGCGTACCAGCGGCGTGGCTCCTATCGTGTCCAGGATGCTGTCGTAGATGCGCCCACGGCGGCCGGGATGGGGCCAGGTACCGGCCGCAGGGGAATAGGATGGGATCGACATTGCGGGGATCGGGACAGAGGCGAGGAAGCCGACACTAGGCAGCGCCGCGCCACAGGGGAAATGAGGAAACCGGGCTTGGTTCGAACGCACGATGGATAGGCCACGGCGGCCGGCTCCCGGGAAGCCTGCACATGCCGGCGATGCATGTCCAAACAGCGGCGTGCCATGTCCGGATCGGCAGGCAGGCCCACGCAGCAGGCACGTCTTGGCCAGCGCCCGGGCCATTCCACGCCGGCCCGGCGCGGACGCGTGCCATCGCGCATGCACGAACTGCGGACCTGGCGGCACCATGCGCGATGCTCCACGCCCCGGCCTGGCGGGAGGGACGACGCCCTTCGCGCCATACGCGCATGCTGCGTATTTGTGGCCATCGCCTGGGTAGGCTCGCAAGACCCCGGGCGCGGACGACGACCGCATTCGAGCGGGCATCGCGGCGGATGCGCCGGCCGCGGGCGCGGTACCTGCCTCGTGCGAACGGCGTGCCCAGCAAGGCACACGCACCGACACGTCCTGGGGCACGCTTGCTTGCGATCCCCGGCCACGGCGCGACGTCCGTCCATGGCTGCATTTCATTGGCACGGGTCCGCCGTCACCGCGACGGTCTCGCAGGCGACCGGCACGCGCACCGCCGTCCTCACGGCGCCGTCTTCCAACGCAGCCAGTGCGCCTGCAACCGCTCCACCAACCAGCCCGCCAGGAAGCCGATGGCGGCCACCAGGACGATGCCGACCAGCACTTCGTCGGTCTGGAACAGCTCCTGGCCTTCCACCAGCAGATTGCCCAGGCCGTTTCCGGTGGTGAGCAGGTACTCCGCCCCCAGCGTGGCCAGCCACGCGTAGATCACCGCAAGGTGCAACCCGGTGAAGATCGAAGGCAAGGCCGAAGGCAGCACCACGTGCGCCAGCATCTGCCCGCGCCCGAAGCGGAACACCCGCCCCACCTCGACCAGGGCCGGAGCGATGCTGCCGACGCCTTCGAACGTGTTGACCATGGCCGGGAAGAACGCGGCCAGTGCGATGAACACGACCTTGCTCGGTTCTCCGAGGCCGAACCAGGCCATGATCAGCGGGATCCAGGCGAACAGGGTGATCTGCTGCAAGGTGCGCAGGGTCGGGCCGAACAAGGCCCGGGCCAGACGCGAGACGCCCAGCGCGATCCCGCACCCCACTCCTGCCGCCGCGCCGATCGACAATCCCGCCAGGTAACGGCCGGCGCTGGCCAGCAACGCCTCCCGCAGGCTGCCGTCGCTCCACAGCGCACCGGCCCTGGCCAACACCGCCGAGGGCGGGACCAGGGTTCCGCCCTCGGCCGGGCCGGCCCGCATCAGGCACTGCCAGGCCACCAGTGCGGACAGCGGAACCACCCAGCCGAGCCACTCGCGCGAAGGCCTCATGCCAGCCCTCCCGGTCCACGCCAGCGCAACAGCCAGCGCTCCACGGCCTGCAGCAGCCGATCCAGGCCAAAACCCATGGCCCCGATCATCACCACGCAGGCCAGCAGCACGTCCAGCTGCATCAGCTGCTGGCCGTTGGACATCAGGTAGCCCAGGCCCTCAGAGGACGCCAGCAACTCGACCAGCACCAGCACCAGCCAGCAGCTGGTCAAGCCGTAACGCAGTCCCGTCCATACCGCCGGCAGCGCCGCGGGCAACGCCACCCGGGTCCAGCGTTGCCAGGCGCCGAGGCCGTACACGTCGGCGACCTCCAGCCAGGAAACAGGGACCGCACGGATGCCGGCGCTGGTATTCAGGGCGACGGGAATGAAGGCCGCCTTCGCGATCAGCACGATCTTCAGCGCCTCGCCAATGCCCAGCAACAACATCAGCAACGGCAACCAGCCAAGCACCGGAACGCAGGCCAGCGCGCGGAATGCCGGATGGACCAGGGCATGGACGGTACGCCACGTCCCCATCGCCATGCCCAGCAGCAAGCCTGCCACGGCCCCCAGCGCACAGCCGGCCAATACCCGCTGCAGGCTGATCGACAGGCTGTCCCAGGCTTCGCCGTTGCGCGCCATGCCGGCGAGCGTCTGCAGCACCTGCAGTGGCGAAGGCAAAGTCCGCGCATCGATCCAGCCGCGGTCGCTGGCCAGCGACCACGCCAACAGCAAAACCATGGGCACCACCCACCCCGCCAGGCGATGGAGCAGGCCATGGGCCAGGGCTGTCGCCGCCGGCCGCGTCGATGGCGTGACCGCGGCCATCAGCGTGGCCGCTCGCCGTTCGCGTCCAGCGGCACCCACGCATGCTCCAGGTGCAATTGCCTGAGTGCTGCATCCAGGTAGCGCCGATCGAACCAGGTATCGATGTCCACCGGCGGACCGCGGAGCATCCCGAGTTTCGCGACCAGGGCCTGGGTGTCCTTGTACTGGGCGAGGAAGAACGGATCCAGCAACGGGCTGAAGCGGTCGGCCAGGGGGCGGCCGGCATAGTCCCGGCGCAGGACCGGCACCGGCCGCCCACCCGTGGACAGGATCTGGAACACCGCCTCGCGGTTCGCTTCCTGCGAGGCCCATTGCGATGCCTGCACCACCACCTTGACCACCCTGGCCACCAGTTGCGGGTAGCGACGGGCGAAATCCTCGTTCACCAGCAGCCCGGCCTGGGCGGTGAAGCGCGCCGGGCCGTTCTGGGTGCTGTAGACGATGCGGGCCAGGCCCCTGTCCACCGCCACCAGGGACTCGGACCCGCCGAAGATCGCGTCGATGTCCCCGTTCTTCAGCGCGTTGGCCGCCTGGGCGCCGAGCAGGCTGACGTTGCGGATGTCCTTCTCGCCCATGCCCTGGCTGGCGAGGATGCGGATGACCTGCAACTGGATGTAGTTGCCCTTGAAGTAGGCGACCTTCTTGCCCTTGAGGTCCTTGAGCGAGCGGATCGGCGAATCCGGGCGGACCAGCAGGTAGGCATTCTCCAGCCGTCCGGCCGGCAGGACGAGGCGGCTGCGGATCCCCGCACTGCGTCCGACCAGCGAGATCATGTCGCCGTTGCCGGCGAAATCGATCTGCCCGTTGGCCAGCGCCTGGCCGACCATCGGACCGCCGCCCTTGAAACCAGGGAACTCGACCCGGATGCCGTCCTTGGCGAATTCCGCCTCGAACAGGCCCCGGGCCTGGGCGATGCCGGTGGCACCCCAGACCACGCGGGCGCTGCCCGGGATGGCAGGCGCGCCGATGCGGATCACCTTCGGCAGCGGCGCGGTCTGCGCCACGGCCAGCCCGCAGCCCAGCAGCAGCACCAGGGCGAGGATCCAGCGCGAGGCCATGCGCCCGTGCATCACGATGCCCCCGCGACGCGACGCGCAGCTGCCGCCTCGTGCACGCCGAGTGCGTGGCGATTCACCGGGAAATCCAGCCCCAGGTGCCCGCGCAAGGTGTCGGAACGATATTCGCGGCGGAAGATGCCACGCGCCTGCAGGATCGGCACCACCTGGTCGACGAACTCGCGCAGGCCCTGCGGCTGCAGGTAGGCGTGCAGGATGAAGCCGTCCACCACCCGCCCCTCGTAGAGCCGCTGGAGGCGGTCCGCGACCTGCTCGGGCGTACCCACGAACTGCAGGCCGGGATTGGCCACGCGCAGCGCCAGCTGGCGCAGGGTGAGGTTTTCCTCCCGCGCCAGGCGCAGATAGGCCTCGGCGGTGGACTTGAAGCTGTCCTTGCCGATGTCGCCCAGCTCCGGCAGCGGCTCATCGAGCGGAAAGCGCGAGAAGTCGAAGAAGCTGAAGTAGCGGCCCAGGTATTTCAATGCCACGCCGATGTCCAGCAGTTCGGAGACCTCGCGGTGCTTGCGCAGCGCCTCCGCCTCGGTGGCGCCGACGATCGGGGTGATGGCCGGAAACACCAGCAGCTCCTCCGGGCGCCGGCCATAGGCGGCAGCACGGCGCTTGATGTCGTCGTAGTACGCCTTTGCCTCGTCCACGTTCTCCACGCTTCCGGAGAAGATCGCATCCGCCTCGCGCGCCGCCAGGTCGCGTCCCGGTTCGGAAGCCCCGGCCTGGAACAGCACCGGCCGTCCCTGTGGAGAACGCTCGATGTTCAGCGGCCCCTGCACCGCGAAGAACTCGCCCTTGTGGCCGAGCACATGCATCTTCTCGAAATCGACGTACCGGCCGCTCTGCTTGTCGCGGACGAAGGCGTCGTCCTCCCATGAATCCCACAATCCCTTGACCACCTCGATGTACTCGCCGGCGATGCGGTAGCGCAACGCATGGTCGTGGAGCTTCTCCCCGCCATGGTTGCGGGCATGGCCTTCCAGTGCACCGGTCACCGCGTTCCAGGCGGCGCGCCCGCCGCTGATCAGGTCCAGCGAGGCCAGCTGCCGGGCCACGTCGAACGGTTCGGTGTAGGACGTGGTCACGGTCGCCGCCAGGCCGACATGGCGGGTGACGGAGGACACCGCGGCCAGCGCCGTGATCGGCTCCAGACGGCTCAGGAAATACGGTGTGGAATCGCGGGTGATGAAGGTGGAGTCGGCGATGAAGCCGAAATCGAACTTGCCCTCCTCGATCGTCTGCGCCGCCTCGATGAAGGAAGCGATGTCGGAGGCGCTGTTGCTGCGCGCCTGCGGGTGGCGCCACGCCTGCACGTTCGCGCCGATGCCGGAAAGGAAGGCAGCCAGGTGCAGCTCGCGTCGCTGGGAAGCGGCCATGTCTCGATCTCCTGTGCGAGGGGGTTCAGCGGAAGTCCCGGCGCACGCTCAACAGCCACTGCCGCGCGCGGTTGTACGTGGCCGAGTAGTAGTCCAGCGTCGGGATGTAGTAGCCGGGCAGCCCATAGGTCCTGTCCAGCAGGTTCTTGGCGGTGAGCGAGAAGGTCCAGTCGCCGCCGGCGGTGGTGTAGGACGCACTGGCATCCAGGTAGTGCGTGGCGGGGAACATCGTGTACTGGCTGGTGGCACTGACCGCCGAATAGGAACTGGCGTCGGCACGCAGGTTCGCTCCCAGCCGCAGGCTGGCCCCGCCGGCGAGATCACGCGTGTAGACCGCACCGAGGCTTCCGCTCCAGCGCGGCGAATAGGGCAACGCGTCGCCGGTGAAATCCGTGCTCGCCGCGCCGGTGGGGTTGACGAATTCGTCGAAGCGGGTGCGCAGATAGGCCAGGTTGAAGGTGAACTGCAGCGCCTGGCTGGCCTGCACGACGGACTCCCATTCGGCGCCGTAGGTGTGCGCCTTGCCCGCGTTCACGATCACCGCGCCGGGAACCAGCTGGCCGCCGACCACCGGGTTGTTGATCGAGGCCTGGTAGTCCCGGTAGTCGTTGTAGAACAGCGCCAGATTGCCGCGGAAGCGCCCGTCCCAGGCCGTGCTCTTGAGGCCCACCTCATACGCGGTGACCCGCTCGGGATCGACCGGAACCTCGGCGACCGCGCGCGTGGCGGCGGCCGGGTTCCAGCCACCGGAAGTCTCGCCGATGGCCCAATTCGCGTAGACCAGCAGGTTCGGCGTCCACTGGAAATCCACGCCGATCTTCGGCGTGGCGGACTGGTAGGTCTTGCCCAATCCACGGACCGAATAGGTCGTGTCCAACCGCGCGCCGCTGGCGTCGCTGGCGTAGGCCGCGCTGTCCAGATCCCGCCATTCCTTGCTGAGGCGCAGGCCGGCGGTCAGCCCGAGGCGATCGCTGAGATGGTAGGTCCCCTGGCCATACAGGCCGGCGGTGTCGGTGCGGCTGCTGCTGTCGATGATGCTGAAGCGGCCACTGCTCCAGCTCAGCCGGTCCATCCCGAACTCCTCGTGCCAGAGCATCAGGCCGGCGATGAAGTTGAAGTGCTCGTAGTCGCCGAACAGCTGGAATTCCTGGGACAGCTGGTGCTGGTCCAGGTCCTGGTCGAAACCGGATACCGGGGTCGGATAGGGGTCGTCGGAAGGCAGGTGCACGTTGAACCCGCGCGAGGCGGTGATCGACTTCCACGAGAGCGTGTCGGTCAGACTGCCTTCCAGCTTCAGCGAGATGCCGCCGCTGTTGTACTGCTGGTGCTTGCCGTAGTCGGAGAAATTCCGGCGCACGCCGCTGCCGGGCCAGTTCAGCGGCGTGGAACCGGTCGTGGACGTACCATGCAGGCCATCGACCGTCAGCGTGGCCACCAGGCCATTCTCCGGCGTCAAGCGCAGGATGCCGCGCAGCTGCTGGTTCTCGTAGCCGTTGACGTGGCGGTCCAGGTAGACATTGTCCACGTCGCCACCGAGATGGCTGGTGGAGACGGCCAGGCTGCCCGACAACAGGTCCGGCGAGAGGCTGCCGTTGACGTAGCCGCGGGTCTCGACCTGGCCCTGGTTGCCCGCCCCCACGCTCAGCCAGGCGCCGAAATCCTGGCTGGGCTGTCGCGAGATCAGGCGCAGGGCACCGGAGCTGGTGTTCTGCCCGTAGAGGGTGCCCTGCGGGCCATGCAGCACCTCGATGCGATCGATGTCCGGCAGGCTGCCGACGTAGCTGCTGCCGAACGAGCGCGGCACGTACACGTCGTCCAGGTACCAGCCCACGGAGGGATTGCCGATCGGCCGGGACGAGCCGATGCCGCGGATGAACACGCTCTGCGTGTTCGACCATTGCGCGGGGATGTTGACACCCGCCGCCAGCCCGGCCAGATCGGCGAGCTTGGTCACGCCGCGGCGCTGCAGTTCCTCCGCCTCGACTGCGTTGACGGTGACCGGCGTCTTCTGCAACACGGTTTCGTGACGCTCGGCGGTGACCTTCACGTCCGGCAGGCGGACCGCATCGTCCAGGGCCCTGGCCGCGTCCTCCGCCAAGGCCGCCGGTGCCATCGCCAGCAACGCCATGCCGCAGGCCAGGGCCAGGTTCCCGCGACGGGAACCCGGCCCGACGACATCGACGCGGACTCGGAACCGGGGGATGTGGTCTGTGTTCATTCGGATCTTTCCAAGGCGATCCCGGGCCCTGCACATCGCGCGGGCCGGAGAAGGGATGAAACGAAGGGGGAAGGCGCGCGGTACGACGGGAACCCGCCATCAGCAGCTGCGACAGCGATCCATGCCACCGACAGGCGGCAGGCATCCATCGCGCCGGGGAACCCGCGCATGGCCCGCTAGCCGGGACGCGGCGGCGTTCATTGCAGGAGATCCGGGTGGCGGGCAACCACGCCCTGGTAGAGCGGCTGGAAATTCAGCCAGCCGGCATAGCCGTCGTCGAAACGCGCCGCGTTCTGTCGCGCCCGCGCCTCGTCCAGCACCTGCAATCCCGCCAGGCCACGCGCCAGGACCTGCTCGCGACACACCTTTTCCAGCGAGACGAACAGGTACACCGCCTCATCCACGCTGCCGCCCACGGTCAGCGTCCCATGGTTGCGCATCACCAGCGCCCGTCCCGAGGGACCCAGCGCGCGCGGCACGTTCGGGCCCTCGCCATGCACGAAGCTGTCGTAGACGGCATGGCGCTCGTGGAAGACGGCCGCTTCGTTGCTGATCGGCAAGATCACCTCGGCGGTGGCCGCCCAGATCTTCGAATAAGGCGCGTGCGTATGCACCGCCGACGCCACGTCCGTGCGCCCGGCCAGGATCGCCGCGTGCAGCGGCACGCCGCCAGGATGCACGTAGCCCTCGCCCTGCAGGCGTCGCCCGCGATAGTCGACCTGGATCAGGTCGCTGACCCGGATGCGGTCGAACGCGACCGCGAACGGGTTCATCCAGAACCGGTCCGGGAATTCCGGGTCGCGCGCCGAGATGTGCCCCATCACGCCTTCGTCGTAGCCGAGTTCGGCGAACAGGCGGAATGCCGCGGCCAGCTTGCGCTTGCGGTCCTCGCGGGCCGCCGCGGGCGTGTCGAACGAGGGCAGCGGCGGCCGCGGCAGGTGCCGCGCTTCCTCGAACGTGATGGTGCGCGGCAAGGATGTCGCGTGGCCGAGGGGCAATGAGGGGACGGAGTTCATGGGGCCACCCTAGTCCCCGGCCTTGCCAGGCCGAACTGCAAAAACCGGCATTGTCCAGGCCGTTTAGCGCGAAAAAACCGCGCAACGCCGTCTTTGCCGGCAGCCGGGCCCGGCTAGATAACGACCGACAATGACCTCATGTCCGGCGCGCATGCCCTCGGCCGTCGCGCCTGGCTGTGCCAAGCTGGATACCCTTCCACGCGCTACCCACATGTCCTCCTCGCCGATCGATCCGGTGCAGTCCTGCCTCGCCCCGCCCCCCGGCCCCGTGCTGGTCGGATTCAGCGGCGGCCTGGATTCCACCGTGCTGCTGCATGCGTTGGCGCGATCGCCGGGCCAGCGGCGGGCGGGGCTGCGCGCGATCCACGTCGATCATGGCCTGCAGCCGGCCTCCGCCGACTGGGCCGCGCACTGCCGTGCGGCGTGCGCGGCGCTGGACGTGCCGCTGCTGGTAGTCCCGGTGGCCGTCGATGCCACCTCGGGCCTGGGTATCGAGGGTGCGGCGCGCCAGGCGCGGCGCGCGGCCTTCGCCGAGGCCCTCGCGCCGGGCGAGTGGCTGGCCCTGGCCCACCACCGCGACGACCAGGCCGAGACCTTCCTGCTGCGCGCCCTGCGTGCCTCCGGCCCGGACGGGCTGGCGGCCATGCGCGAACGCGGTCCGTTCGCCGCCGGCACGGTGTGGCGGCCGCTGCTGTCCCTGCCGCGCACCCGGCTGGAAGCCTGGGCACGCGCCTGCGGCCTGGACTGGATCGACGACCCCAGCAACGACGAAGACCGCTTCGACCGCAACTTCCTGCGTCATCGGGTGCTGCCGCTGCTGCACCAGCGCTGGCCGCAGGCCGACGCGGCGCTGGCGGCCAGCGCCGCGCTGTGCGCCCAGGCCGGCGACCTGCTGGCCGACGAGGACGAATGCCTGCTGGCAGCGGCGCAGGACGCCCGCGGTGCGCTTGTCCTGGCGGCCCTGGCCGGGCAGCCCGGCGCTCGCCGTGCGCGCGTGCTGCGGCTGTGGCTGGCCCGGCACGGCGCACCTGCCCTGCCGGCGCGCGGCACTGCCCGCCTGCTGTCGCTGATGGACCGCCCTGCAGAGCAGGCCGAGGCCGGTTTCGCCTGGCGCGGCCACGAGGTGCGGCGCTGGCGCGGGGCGCTGTACCTGCTGCGGCAGCCGCTGCCCGGGTTGCCGGTCGACTGGCAGGCGACCTGGGATGGCATCGTGCCCCTGGCCCTGCCCGACGGCAGCCGGCTGGCGCTGGAAGGCGCGAGCGGCGGCTTCGGCCAGCGCCTGCTGGTGCATGCGCGGCACGGCGGCGAACGCATCCTCCTGCCCGGGCGCGCGCATTCGCACGCCCTCAAGCACGTGCTTCAGGAAGCCGCCATCCCACCGTGGCAACGCCTGCGCCTGCCGCTGCTGTGTGCGCCGGACGGCCGCGTGCTCGCCGCCGGTGATTGCCTGCTGTCCGCCGGGTTCGATGCATGGCTGCGCGAGCACGGCGCACGCCTGCGCTGGGTGCCGAATTGACCCCCGTCGCCGCCACGCCCACACTTTCGCGATGGCAAAGAAATCCCCCGCAGAGGAATCCCCGGTCGCCCGCTTCGAGCAGTCGCTCGAGGAGCTGGAACAGCTGGTGGAAAAGATGGAAGGCGGCGAGCTGACCCTGGAACAGTCGCTGGCCGCCTACGAGCGCGGCGTGGCGCTGTACCGCCAGTGCCAGGGCGCGCTGGAACAGGCCGAACTGCGCGTGCGCCTGCTCAGCGATCCGCAGCACCCGGAGAGCGGCGAGCCGTTCGAGCCCGGCGATGAGCCCTGATCCGCATCTGGCGCCCTGGCGCGGCCGCATCGAGACCGCGCTGGCCGCCCATCTGCCGCCGGCCACGCAGGAGCCGCGCCGCCTGCATGCGGCCATGCACCACGCCACGCTCGGCGGCGGCAAGCGGATCCGCGCCCTGCTGGTCTACGCCACCGGTACCCTGCTCGGCGCCGAGCCGGCCGTGCTGGACGCGCCCGCGGTGGCGGTGGAACTGATCCACGCCTACTCGCTGGTCCACGATGACCTGCCGGCGATGGACGACGACGCCCTGCGCCGCGGCCGACCGACCGTGCACGTCGCCTTCGACGAGGCCACCGCGATCCTGGCGGGCGACGCGCTGCAGGCCCGCGCCTTCCAGGTGCTGGCCGGGGCCCCGGCCGAGGCCGGCCTGCGCCTGGGCTGGATCGACACCCTGGCCCGCGCCGCCGGCAGCGAAGGCATGTGCGGCGGCCAGGCCATCGACGTGGAGGCCACCGGCCAGCACCTGCCGCTGCCGGCACTGGAACGCATGCATGCGCTCAAGACCGGCGCACTGATCCGCGCCGCCGTGCGCATGGGGGCGCTGGCCGGCGACGCCGACGATGCGCGCCTGGCCCGCCTGGACCGCTTCGCCGCCGCGCTGGGCCTGGCCTTCCAGGTCCGCGACGACATCCTCGACGTGGAGGCCAGCTCGGCCGAACTGGGCAAGACCGCCGGCAAGGACGCGGCCCAGGCCAAGTCCACCTACCCCGCCCTGCTCGGGCTGGACGGCGCACGCGCCAAGCTCGACGAACTGGCCCGCACCATGGACGCGGACCTGGCCGACACCGGCGAGGCCGGCGCCCTGCTCCGCGCCTTGGCCGAGTTGACGGTCGAGCGCCGCTATTGAATCCGGATTTCTGCGTCCGGATTTCCGGGCGAATCCGGCGGGGATGCCCTGGGCACGGCGGGGCAGATCCTGCGGGCGACATGGGCAACGACCGCCAATGCAAGTGGTCCGCACGCACGATCATTCCGCGCCGCGCAATCGCCTGAACGAAGCCATGCCGCGAAGCGATGTCGGCGTGGATGAATCGTCAGGTGCCAGTTCGCGTACGTCCGAGGAGACCCAAGTGGGTGAATCCGAACCCGGCAGAATACTTAAGGCCATAGCCCAGCGCACGGTCGAAGCCAATATGGGCCATCCAGATGATTCCGGCGGCGACTGCCGCAGGAACCGACAGAAAAGCACCGGCCACCAGTAGCACCAAAGCGCCCACGACGGAATGCGCAACGTTATATGACACGGCGCCCGCCCTTGGCCCAGCCAAATAACCGAGGAAAGATAGGTCTGGCGCCAGGAAGAACAAAGCAAAAACCCCCCATCCGTCACCAAACTTCGAATAGGCCAGGAGGCTGGCCACTAGAATGCATAACCCTTCGATGCGGAGCAAAACCCGCACCCCGCCCGATGCCGAACCCGTCACTTTAGTTTTCTCCCGAGCATACTGTTAAGCCTCATTTCCAGAAACTCCACCTTGGCTTGCTGCGTTGCAGCTGCAGAAGCGGAATGTTCTCCGGCTCAAGAAGCGATTCACCGACATACCCTTCCAGTCGATAGCCGAAGAATGCCGCCAATGCAGCTTCACCTAGCTCCAATGGATGGAATGGGAACGGATAGCTGCCTGGATCCTCCGAGGAATCGAGTGCCGGATGTTGGCCCGCCCAATAAGGCGCTTCGAACTCCAGCCTGGGCCCTATATCTTCAAGCACTCCACAATCTGGCGAGAGGCTCAGCGCGCGTACGAGCTTGCCGTCTGACCAATGTGCAAAGGCGAGCCAATCAACTGCGCTATGCATTGCGTGCAGGTAGATGTCCCGATACGGGGCGTTCTCCAGGAAGTGTTTTGGCAGACGTGAGGGATAGTCAATTCCGAATTCTGATGCAGCGACTACTGCAACATTTGGAAAAGACCCGACCATGATCTGATTGTCGTCTGGGTAAGTGGATGACAAATCGCCCTGACCGGACACCCTTAGTGTTTCCTTGGGGAAAAGACGCTCCTGATTAGCACGCACTTTCAGTCGAGAACAGCGGCACATCGCGCAACGTTCTCTCCGGCCAAGGCTTTGCAGTAGCCGCCGTGGCCAAAAGACTCGGCACCAGCCGAGTCAGGTCGAAGCGACGGTTGAACCGCCACATCGTCTCGGCCAGGTAGCGCTGGGCGTACTTGGCGAACTTGAAGGCGTGATACGCCCCGTCCAGCGAGCGCTTGAGGTTGGACAGCACGACATTGACCCAACGGGCGTTCTCTTCCTCACAGCGGCCGCGGCCATGGCCTTCGATGACGGTGTGCGCATGCTCGGCTTCCAGCGCCCGAAACGCGCCCAGTCCGTCGCTGTAGACATCCGATCCCGGATGCAAGCGCTGCCCGATCCAGTCCGACAGGGCCGCCTTGGTGAAACCCGGCACCAGGTCGATCGCTGCGTGCCGTGGGCGACCGTCGTCAGTGGTCTCCACGGCGATCACGAAAGGGCGCTTGTTCTCCGAGCCACGGCCGGCCTTGCCGCCGTTGCGTTCCCCACCCAGGTAGGCATCGTCCAGTTGCACGATCCCGCCCAGCTTGCGGCCCGCCTCGCGCTCGGCCATCGCCTGCATCAGCTTGTGCTTCATCCGCCACGCCGCCGGGTAGCTCACGCCCAGGTGCCGCATCAGCTCCAGCGCCGACAGGTTGGTCTTGCTCTGGCCCAGCAGGTACATGCCCAGCAGCCAGGTCCGCAGCGGCAGCTTGCTGTTGTCCATCACCGTACCCGAGCGCAGGCTGGTCTGGCGGTGGCAGGCCGTGCACTGTCAGTACGTGGCACCGTGACGCTGGAACCGGCTGTGCGCCGTACCGGCGCAACGAGGACAGACGAAGCCATGCGGCCAGCGCGAGGCCTCCAGCGCCTGCTCGCACTGGCGCTCGCTGCCATAGCGCTTGAGGAACGCCGGCAACGACAGGCCCGGCTGGAACTGCACACGGTTCATGGCCATCTTCTGATCTCCCGAGAGCGATGACCCCAACATGCTGCGTAACGCTCTCACCACTTGCGACTGCGCTGAAAGATCGTGCTAATCAGGAAGACGCTTGGCTAAAGCGAAAGATTTCTCTCGATCAAGATCAGTGGCAGCGCGAATGTGGGAGAGAGGAAATTCGGGGTCTGCATATACAAGCATCCATGTTTTAGCGCCCACATGTCCTCCGTTGGCTTCAGATGAGACCCAACGCCTGGATTAGGCGGTGCCGCGAGCGGCATCGGCTCGAATGAAGTGTTAGGGCCCTGCAGGACTAGCGCCAACGATGCACTCCGCGGCCTGCGCAGATGCAATGTCATAGCCGGTTGTCTGGTCCCCGATCCAGTTGATTCCCACAAGAATGCCATTTTTGCCAAGCCCGGGAACCCTGGCGCCCCAGAAGGACGTCAGGCGTAATCTCGACAAGAGTGAGGCCTCGATAAGCTGCCACGGCCGCGCTCACTCGCTCGACACGGACGCGGGACGACCAGAACGGCTGCGCCCGCTCTCCGCCAGCGCCAAGAGGGGCGGTAAACCCACCCTCGTCGCGAATGGTCCAGACAAACCCATGCTCTAGGACCTCTCGATAAAATGCTGCAGTTTGCGACGCTGATTGCATGGAGCCTGCCTGTTAGGCCGCGCATGAAGCGGTGTTGTTGGGCAGCCGATGCCAAGCAGCGAGATGCTGCCCCGCACTGGCGCCGCGACCAGGCATGTCACGTCGCGGCCTGCCCACGGGCGCGCACCTGCCGGTGAACCATCCGCTACCCGCAGGCACGGGAACCTGTCGGTGCCACCGCATTGGCAAGCGCCCTGCCGGCGCCCACTGCGGCACGGGCAGCCGGGACCTCGGACCACCGCGACGGGGCGACGATATCCCATGGGTCCACGCCGGCATCCGGCATGCCGGGGGCGTTCCCCGGCTGCCGGCGCCACGCCGTCACTTGATCAGGCGCAGGGTGAACGGATAGCGGTAGGCCACGCCTTCGTTGGCCTTGATCGTGGCGATGATGGTCAGCACCAGCCAGGCGACGGCCAGGATGATGCCGATCGGCAGGGTCACCACGATGCCGATGCCGAAGGTGATCGCGGTCAGCAGGCCCAGGGCCAGGCCCGCGATCAGCACGGTGATGTTGAAGTTCAGCGCTTCCTTGGCCTGGTCGCTGACGAAGGGCATGGTGTCCTTCTTGATCAGCCAGATCACCAGCGGCCCGACGATGTTGCCGACGCCGCTGGTGACGATGCCGGTCAGCGCCGACAGGTGGGCGAACAGCGCCCACTGCCGCTCGTCGGCCGACGGCGTCCCCACCGGCGGCGGCGGTGGCACGGTCACGCTCTCGAAATCGGTCATGGCCTTCTCCTCTGTCCAGGGTGCGCCAGCATAGCGCGGCATCGACCGCACTCTCGGCGGCCGCACCGCGAGGTGTCAAGCCGGCCCGCCTCAGGCCTCGCCGGCCACGGTCATCTCGCCGACCAGGATCGGCCCGGTGCGCACGTGCGAGCGCGGATCCACCTCGCTGCCCACCGCCTCGATCGCCGCGAACATCCGGCGCAGGTTGCCGGCGATGGTGACCCCGTCCACCGCGTGGGCGATCTGCCCGTCCTCGATCCAGAAGCCGGCCGCGCCGCGCGAATAGTCGCCGGTCACCCCGTTCACGCCCTGGCCCATCAGCTCGGTCACCAGCAGCCCGCGGCCCATGCCGCCCAGCAGCGCGGCCAGGTCGCCGGCGTTGGGCGGAATGACCAGGTTGTGCACGCCGCCGGCGTTGCCGGTGCTCTGCAGGCCCAGCTTGCGCGCCGAGTAGCTGCCCAGCACGTAGCGTTGCAGCACCCCGCCCTCGACCAGCGCCGATTCGTGCGTGGCCACGCCCTCGGCGTCGAAGGCCGACGAGCGCAGGCCATGGCGCAGCAACGGCTTCTCCTCGATGGAGAACCAGTCCGGGAAGAGGCGCTGGCCCGCCGCATCGAGCAGGAAGCTGGCACGGCGGTACAGCGCACCGCCGGATACCGCGCCGAGCAGGTGGCCGATCAGCGAGCGCGCCACGTCGGCGGCGAACAGTACCGGGTACTGCCCGGTGGGCAGCGAACGCGGCTGCAGGCGCGCCAGCGTGCGCTCGGCCGCCTTGCGTCCCACCGCCTGCGCCGATTCCAGGTCCGCGCGCGCCAGGCCGGTGCTGTACCAGCCGTCGCGCTGCATGCCGTCGCCCTGCCCGGCGATCAGCGCCACGCCCAGCGAATGCCGGGTATCGCGCTCGCGGCCGACAAAGCCATGCGAGTTGGCGTAGACCGACAGGCTCTGGCTGGTCCCCACCGAGGCGCCATCGGAGTTGGCGATGCGCGCATCGGCCTGGCGCCCGGCCGCCTCGCATTCCAGCGCCAGCTCGACGGCCGTGGACGCATCCAGCGCCCATGGGTGCCAGGTGTCCAGGTCGGGGAACGTCCTTGCCATCAGCGCCGCGTCGGCCAGGCCGGCGGCCGGATCGTCCTCGGTGTAGCGGGCGATGTCGCAGGCCTGCTGGACGGTGGCCTCCAGGCTGGACTCGTTGAGGTCGGCGCTGCTGGCGCTGCCCTTGCGCCGGCCGAAGTAGACGGTCACGGCCACACCGCGGTCGTGGGTGGATTCCACCGTCTCCACCTCGCCCATGCGCACGTTCACGTCCAGGCCGCGCTCCTCGCTGCAGCTGACCTCGGCCTGGGTGGCGCCGAGCGCGCGGGCGCGCTCGAGCAGGCGCGCGGACAATCCGGCCAGGCGCTCCAGGCGCGCGGCGCTGTCGTCGGTGACGGGGGCGATGTCGGTATTCGGGTTCAATGTCTTATCCTTGTGCGGCGAATCCGTTCGCGGAGTCCGGCCGTGCCTGGCCGGCTTTTTTGTTCATTTTCTTATCGAAACGACGGGTGGGCCATGCGCGGACGCGACGACGACACCGGGGAATTCCTCAGCCCCAGCCGCAGCCAGCAGCGGCGCGAAGCGCTGGGCGTGCTCGAGCTGGCGGAAAAGCTCGCCGAGCTGAGCCCCGCGCAGCTGGACAGGCTGCCGATTCCCGAGACGCTGGTGCCCCACATCGACGATGTCCGGCGCATCACCTCGCACATCGCGCGCAAGCGCCAGCTGGCGTTCCTGGCCAAGCAGATGCGCCGCGAGGACGAGGACGTGCTGGAGGCCATCCGCCAGGCGCTGGACGTGGACGGCGAGGCGGCGCGCCGCGAGGTGGCGCTCATGCACCGCGTGGAACGCTGGCGCGAGCGCCTGCTCGAGGAAGGCGACGTCGCCCTGGCCGCGCTGCTGGCCGAGCATCCCGGCGCCGACCGCCAGCGCCTGCGCCAGCTGGTGCGCAATGCCCAGGAAGAGCAGGCGAAGAACAAGCCGCCGCGGGCGTTCCGCGAGATCTTCCAGCTCCTGCGCGAGCTGGTCGTGCAGGCCCAGGAGGCGACACCGCAGGCGGACACCGGGCACGCCGCGCCGGAGGAATAGGCCGCCGCGCCGGCACCGCCGTCCCCGCGCCGGCCAGCGGCGGCGGGCAGGGCACGCACCGTGGCGCCCGTCGCGTCCGCCTTCCACCCGCGAGATGCCGTCGGCGGCTCGGTCAAGCCCGTGTCCCGCCGACGGTCAGGCCCTCGATCAGCAGCGACGGCTGGCCCACGCCGACCGGCACGCTCTGCCCGTCCTTGCCGCAGATGCCCACGCCCTCGTCCAGCGCCAGGTCGTTGCCGACCATGCGCACCTTCTGCATCGTCTCCGGGCCGTTGCCGATCAGGGTGGCGCCCTTCACCGGCGCGGTGACCTTGCCGTCCTCGATCAGGTAGGCCTCGGTGGCCGAGAACACGTACTTGCCGCTGGTGATGTCGACCTGGCCGCCGCCGAAGTTCACCGCGTACAGGCCCTTCTTCACCGAGCGGATCATCTCCCGCGGATCGTGCTGGCCGGCCAGCATATAGGTGTTGGTCATGCGCGGCATCGGCAGGTGCGCGAACGATTCGCGGCGGCCGTTGCCGGTCGGTGCCATGCCCATCAGCCGCGCGTTGAGCGTGTCCTGCATGTAGCCGACCAGGATGCCGTCCTCGATCAGCGGGGTGCAGTGGCTGGGCGTGCCCTCGTCGTCGATGTTGAGCGAGCCGCGACGGCCGGCCAGGGTGCCATCGTCGACGATGGTCACGCCCCTGGCCGCCACGCGCTGGCCGATGCGGCCGGCATAGACGCTGGTGCCCTTGCGGTTGAAGTCGCCCTCCAGGCCATGGCCGACCGCCTCGTGCAGCAGCACGCCCGGCCAGCCCGGACCGAGCACCACCGGCATCACCCCGGCCGGCGCCGGGATCGCCTCGAGGTTGACCAGCGCCTGACGCAGGGCCTCGCGCGCGAATGCCTCGGGGCGGCCATCGGCGAACAGCTCGGCATAGGAATAGCGCCCGCCGCCGCCGGCATAACCGGATTCGCGGCGGCCGTCGTGCTCGACGATCACCTGCACGTTGAGCCGCACCAGCGGGCGCACGTCGGCGCCGAGCACGCCGTCGCTGCGGGCCACCAGCATCGTGTCCACGCCGCCGGACAGGCTCACCATCACCTGCTGCACGCGCGGGTCGGCCGCGCGCAGGAAACGGTCGAGGCGGCGCAGCACTTCGATCTTGGCGGCATTGTCCATGCCGTCCACCGGATCGGTGGCCGGGTACAGCGCGCGCCCGCGGCTGGCGGCCAGGCTGCGCGCCGGCTGCGCCCCGCCCTCGCGCGAGATCGCCCGCGCCGAATGCGCCGCGCCCAGCAGCGCGTCGCGCTGGATGTCGTCGGAATAGGCGAAGCCGGTCTTCTCGCCCGAGATCGCGCGCACGCCCACGCCCTGCTCGATCGAATGGGCCCCGTCCTTGACGATGCCGTCCTCCACGCTCCAGCTTTCGCGCCGCGAGTGCTGGAAGTACAGGTCACCGAAGTCGATGCCCGGCCCCAGCAGGGTGCCGAAGGCGCGATCGAGTTGGCCGGCATCCAGCCCGGCAGGCAGCAGCAGGCGGGATTCGGCGAGAGTGAGAGCGTTGTCGGTCATGGGGGACAGATGGGGCCGCACAGGCCGCAGGCAAGAAGGAACGGCCGTCATTGTCGGCGGCTTTGGCGTGCTTGGGAAATGGACGCGGAAGGCCGTCGGGGCCAGCCACTGCCTTCAACTAGCCCGAATGCCAAGGCTGATATCGCTCGCACGCTGGGCGACGGCATAGCCAACAGTCCGCCGGGATTGTGGTCGTTACAGCGCTGCTAGACGCACTTAATATGGGTGGCCTAGGTAATCGCGTCGGAATCCTGCGCACCGACGAAGCGGCAGGGGGATCTTGCCGCCCAGGTAGCTGTTGGTGGTGGAGTCGAACGTGCTCAGCGTGCTGCATTCGGCGATATCCAGCGTGCCTTTTGCGCACCTGCGTCCAGCCAATGGATGCCTTGGGCGTGCCGACGGCAACGATGGCATCCTGTGCTGTCATCTGTTGGTCGGCTTTGTTAGTAGCGTGAGCTCTTAGCGCCCTTGACAACCGTCAATAACACTTTCTGCTTGGGGTTCAGTTTTTTGGCGCATTCACAGCTTTCGACAATGCGATCGCTCAACTGCTCTCTTGGGAATCGAACTGCCTGCTTGTTCCCTATCAGCCTTATAGCTGGCATACAGAGAGCAAGCCATGTTTTTCTGTCCCATTTTCCAATATGCATCGGCCAGATTGATCTTTACAGGGGTGCGCCGCGGAAATTTTTCGTGGACTGCGTTTAAGATAATGAGTGCAGATCGCAGGTGATTGGATTGCTCCTGAAAATACCCAGCATCATTGATTTCAGCGACCGTACTGGGATCCACGATAGTGGCTATTTCATACGCAAGGTATTCCGGAATCTCCTCTCCCTTTTTTATGGCCCTCAAATCCTGAAGCGTCAACTGCCGTAGATGATCGATATCCACGGGTTTAGCCGTGCGCTCATCTTCGCCAAGTTTGAAGCAAGGATTGTAACGATTGACCTTGGCATCAGTTGAGAAAATTTCGCCTTGGAGTTGATTGGCAGGAGTACCGGATACATCAGCCTTTAAACAAAAACTTCTCTCCGCCGCCACCCAACCATATACCGAGTAGTCAAACTCTGCCGCATCGCGACTACTGCGATCGGATCGATCAACAACCAACTCTCCAGTTTTAAGTGGATATAATTCTATGCTTTCTGTTTCTGAGCTTATATCGTATTCCACTGGACTACCAAGGCTGGACAAATGAATGATGACGTGGCGCGTTGTTTTTAGGTAATCACTATCTTTTTTGGCTTCAAATTGTGTGATTCTGTCGGCATTTCCGTCACCGTCCAGATCGATTGATTCCTTGCTTGGTCCATTGGCGTGAACTATAGTCGCTAATGGCAAGAGTGATGCAGCAAAAATTAAATTTTTCATTGTCTTCAAAGGGCCTTTAGGGCTGTTAATCTTGCTTCTGCATAGTCAGAGACTACAGTGTTCTTCCCAATCCCATACCAGCCCTTGTCGAGGGGATTCCCAGATGACTTTCGCAAATCCAGATACCTTTGATACCCAGAAATAGCCTCGTCTCGACTCTTAACAAGGCCATGCTTTGATGATACGGGATCATTCCATAGCCCCCAAGCAAAAGAAAATTTCCTGTTATCGTAAATCTTGCTCTCGGAGAACGAGTATTTTCCATCGTGGTTTTTCTTTACGCATTCTTGAGCTGATAAAGCAGTTATGGCTCTATTTAGATACGAAAGCCGGTCGTCACCTCCATTGTATGCCCCGTTTACGACGGCTGTGCACCATAGAAAATCGTCCTCTTCGGCAGCGGAGTTAATTTTCTTAAATTCACTCCAGTACCAAGCCGCAGACAATACGCTATGCGGGACCCCCTCCAGTTTCGAGTAATTATCGGCTGAAGATGTAACATCCTCTCCAATAAATTTCCCGTAGGCTTCATAATTTGTTTCAAAAGTAATCTGAATCAGTCCTCGGCCACGCCAGGGATCATAAGAAAGATTTGCGCCTAGCTCCCTTGTATACTTGAAAGCCCCACTTTCATGCAGCAATTGCGCGAGGAAGTGCGCACGATTCACGCAGCTATTAATTCCAAATCGCCTGAATGCATTATTCAGATGGGGCAGATAAGTATCTATGTTTGATTTGCTAGCGCTGGGGGCTATTTCTGCAAGTTGTTCGGCAGTCAGATCGGCTTCGCAAGTGCAGCCACTGTTTGTGAAGAAATTCCCGATAATCCCAACAGGATGGAAGGCACAGACCTTGGCGTCGGCGGGCAAGGCGCAATCGGACTTGACCTTGTCCCACCACTGCAATGACTGGATGCGCTCCTTCTCTTTTCCCCAATCGGCCTTGCGCGGTTCGGGAATGTCCTTGTCGATGGCGTTCCACTGTTCCGCTGGCGTCCCCCATTCGCTGGTGTGATGGATGATCAGGCGCGAGAGCGCATCCGCCAGCCAGGGTTGCTTGAGCGCCTTGCGTAACTCCTCGGGCGTCAGGACCTTGTCGTCGTCCAGATCGATGGCATCGCACAGTCGGGAGAACAGGGGGCCGCCATTTGCTTCGGCCGCCTTGGCGGCCAGCGCGGCCTGTTCGTCCGGCCGGGCCTGCTTGGTCGCATCGATATGGCGGGCATACAACTGCTCCGGCGTACTGGTGTCGCCCTCCACGATCTCGAATCCCGGCCAGTCCCACGGCGAGCATAGCGTGACCAGGGGATGGTCCTTCTCCCGCACCCATCCGATCCGCGAACTGCCATCCGCGGTCCCGATATCGATTTCCCACCAGCGGGTACCATCCGGCTCGGCGACGACCTTGGACAACTGCTTGATCGCCACGACACGGACGAAGTTCGCGGTCGGTCCGTCACCTTGTCCGACCTTCAACGGAAACTGGCTCCAGGCCTGCATTTCGCGTCCGGATGCGGTGCCCTCGCTATCCAACATGCCGGCTTCGACCCAGACCGGTGTGCCGGTGGGCACCCACACCTGGCGCCGGGTGTAGGCAGCCTTCGCGTCTTTGCCGAGCGCATTGTAGGCAGCCTGGGTAATCGCGTCGGAATCCTGCGCACCAACGAAGCGGTAGGGAATCTTGCCACCGGGGTAGCTATTGGTGGCGGAATCGAATGTGCCCAGCGCGCTGCGCTCGGCGATCTCCAGCGTGCCCCTGCGCACCTGTATCCAGCCGCTGGACGCCTTGGATGTGCCGACGGCAACGACGGCATCCTGCGCGGCTATCCGTTGGTCGGCCTTGGTGGGTAGCGCGAGCTTGGCGCCCTTGTCGACTTTCAATAGCACTTTCTGCTTGGCATCCAGTTGCTTGGCGCGTTCACGGCTCTTGGCGATGAAACCCTTGATGTCATCTGGCGTAAAGACATCGGGGTGGGTCAGTGAACGCGGACGGGCGCTGACCATGGGATTGGTGTCGATGTAGCGCTCGTATTGCCCGAGATAGCCGATCAGCTCGCCGGCCTTGATTGGCTTCGGCTTAGGCAGGACATGGACCGTGTCCTTTGTCGGCTCTGCTCCGACCGGAGTGAGCCCTTCCTTGCTCTTGGACGAACCCTTGAATACATAGGTCCCCGTCACGTCACCGGGATACGTGGTCCCGCTGACGACCTCGACGATCTTGAAATATCCCTTCTTCCTGGGGTTTTCCTCGCCCAGCTTCAACTTGACCCCGCGCGGTGCGAAGCCCGCGTATTGGTTCTCGGCCGTGCGCAGGTTGATGCCGGGTCCACTGTCTTCGGGGATGAATGCGTTCCTGGTGCGATCCTGATCGAAAGCTTTGTCGCCCACCAGGTAGATTTCGTCGCCCCAATAGCCGGGCCTGGGCTTCTTCGCATCCAGTTTCTGGTAGCCGGCCCAATCCAGCAGGTGCAGATAGACGCTATAGAAGATCAACGACGGCTCTTCGGCCTTCTGATCAGGCCTCTGTGGGGTATGGTCCGAAGCGGGCGCGGTCTTGTTTTGTTCCTTCTGGCCCTGCTGCTTGGTTGCAGGTGCGGGCGGCAGCTCCAGCCTGTGGCGCACCAAGGTGAAGCCACGCGAGTAGAGTGCCTTGCCGGTGCTGTATTCGACCGAGGAGTATTGCGATTCGACCTGATAGGCGACGACCTCCCCATCGCCGATGCAGCGGATGCCCTCCTCCTGCGGTAGCGTTGCACCGGTCTGCGCATCGAAATGGATGCCGCCGTGCCATTGGCCATTGGCACCAATGGGATAGAAACCATCGGAAGCATTGGACAGCGCTTGGAAATAGAACCGGGTGTCATCAGCGCCGACAGGTTGGGCGCCTACCTTGCCTGACTCCGCCTTTTTCTTGAACGGATAGACCAGCGTGCCGATTTTTGCCGGCGTCTTTTTCCCATTGTCGCCCATATTGATGTCTTCCTTGTAGAAACTGATGTCTTCCTTGTAGAAGTCAGCCCGAGAAGTCGAGCATGCGATCCGGCTCCAGATGCACCAGGCCATCTGGCAGCGACATGCGCAGATCTCCACTATCTCCACCCAGGAACGGATGCTGGCTGGCCTTGACCGTGAACTCTCCCGGGCAGGCGAAGGTGATGTCCCCGCCCTCCAGCGTGATCGCGCTCTGACCGGCCTGCAGCACGATCTTCTGCTGCGCCAGCACCTCGACCCGGTCGTCCGTGGCAGTGATCGTCACGTCCTGGTCGGCCAGCAGTTCCAGTTCGCCGGCATGCGCCTGCAGGCTCACCGGGCCGGCGGCGGCGATCCCCTGGATCGGGCCGGCCTGGGCGAACAGGCTGGCGTGCCGGCCGGCCACCGCCGACAGGGTCTGGCCCGCGGCCAGGTGGGCGTCGTCCTGCACCGTCCAGTGCAGCGCACCGCCGGCGTAGGCCACGCCGCTGTTGGCGCTGGCCAGGGCGATCCGGTCCGGGCTCTCCGCCAGCAGCCGTGGCTGCGCCAGCGCCTCCACCGGGGCGTCGCCCGGTGCGCGGCCCGCACCCGGCTTGAACGCGCTCTGGCCGTTGACGCTGCCGCCGTACCTGCCGTCGGCCTCCGGGTCGATCGACTCGCGCAGCGCGGTGAGGTTCTCCCCGCTCTGCAGCGTCGGCACCTGCTGCTGGACCAGGGTGTCGGCCAGCGCCTGCACGGTGCGCTCGGCGCCCTTGAGCTGGGCGACCGCCTCACTGGCATCCTGCGCGGTGGAGATGGCGTCTTGCCGGGCGGTGGTGGACAGCAGCAGGCCCTGGGCGGCGTGTACCTGGCCCCAGCCCTGGGTCGCCAGTTCGAAGCCCTGCCCGCGCAGCGCGCCGCGACGGGTGTCGGCGTGCTCGACCAGGTAGCCCAGTTCCAGCCGGCTGTCGGCCAGCGAGGTGTGCAGGCGCGTACGCAGCTGCCCCGGCGTGTCGTCCAGCAGCCACTGCTGGTGGCCGCTGCCGTCGTGGGCGGTGCTGTGCAGGCCACTGAGCACGCCCGGCTGGCCGCTGTCCACGTCCCCGCCGAACGGGGGGGCGACCTCGCCGTTGTAGAGCTGGCCGACCACGCGCGGCTGGTCGATGTCGCCCTGCTGGAACGCGACCAGCACCTCGGCACCGACGCGCGGCAGGAAATGGCTGCCCCAGTTGGGGCCGGCCACCGCCTCGGCCACCGGCACCCAGGTGCCGGACGTGGCATCGCCCGGCGCATGGTCGTGGGCAGCCTCCTCGCCCGCCAGGCCACCGGCATTGGGC